>PJCV01000009.1:48944-92305 GCA_002837415.1 Actinomycetales bacterium SN12 | reverse complement strand
CATCGCCCCAGCCCGCCCCGCCATGTCCTGCACGACGCAGGCGCCCTAGACGAAACCGGTTGCCATGCCCGCCTCCTCCGCCGCTCCCGTGACCATCGCAGCCGAACAGGCGTCGTGGTTCGCGGAGACCTTCTCGATCCTCGCCGGAAACGTCGAGCAGGCGATCCTCGGCAAGGCGCACGTCGTCGAGCTGGTGCTCGCCGCCGCCGTCAGCGGCGGACACGTGCTGCTCGAGGACTATCCGGGCACCGGCAAGACCGCGCTGGCGCGCGCGATCGCCCAGACCGTCGACGGCACCAGCACGCGCATCCAGTTCACGCCCGACCTGCTGCCGGGTGACGTCACCGGCATCACCGTGTACGACCAGAAGGCCGGGAACTTCGAGTTCCACGCCGGGCCGGTGTTCGCCAACATCGTGCTGGCCGATGAGATCAACCGCGCCAGCCCGAAGACGCAGTCGGCTCTGCTGGAGGTCATGGAGGAGGGCACCGTGACCGTCGACGGCGTGACCCGCCCGGTGGGCTCGCCGTTCCTGGTCATGGCGACCCAGAACCCGATCGAGCAGGGCGGCACGTACCGCCTGCCCGAGGCGCAGCTGGACCGTTTCATGATCAAGACGTCCATCGGATACCCCGACGAGGCCGCGACCATGCGCATCCTGCAGGGGGCGGCGCAGCCGACCCGGGTGCTCGATGCCATCGCCGACACCGGCACCATCCTGACCATGGCTGAGATGTCGCGCGGCGTCTACGTGAGTCCGCTCGTGTCGGACTACATCATGCGGATCGTGGATGCCACCCGACGGGCGACCGAGGTGCGGCTGGGGGCCAGTGTGCGAGGTGCGCTCGCCCTCTCGCGTCTGGTGATGACGTGGGCGGCCAAGAACGGCCGCACCTTCGCCACGCCGGATGACGTGCGCGACCTCGCGGTCGTCGCGCTGGCGCACCGCCTCGTGCTCGAACCCGAGGCGGAGTTCGACGGGGTCACCGCGGTCGCCGTCGTCGGGCAGATCCTCCTCGACGTCGAGCCGCCGCACGAGAACGGCACTGCGTGAGCTTCAGCACCGAGTCCCGCCTGACCCGTACGGCAGCGCGGACGAGCACGTCGACGCGCACGTCGACGGTGACGCGTCACGAGCGCACGCGGAGGGGGCCCGTCAGCGGAGCCGTCTTCGGTCTGCGCCGCGGCATGATCGCGCTCACCCGAGCGGGCAGGGCGACGGTCACGTGGCTGCGCGAGACGGTCACCACTGCCGGGATGCTCGTCGCGGTGGCCCTCGTGCTCGGTGCCCTCGCTGGGCTGCTGATGGGCTGGATCGAGGGATGGGCGGTCGCCACGATCGCCCTGGTGCTGCTGCTCGCGTGCGTCCCGTTCGTGCTCGGTGCGCACGACTACCGGATCGATCTCTCGCTGGGCCGCGACCGGGTCGTCGCCGGGACCGACATCGATGCGGTGCTCGACGTGCGCAACAGCGGAACACGGCTGGCGCTGCCCGGCGTCGTGGATGTTCCGGTGGGGGAGGGGCTCGTCGAAGCTCACGTGCCGCTCCTGCGCGCCGGGGCCCACCACCGCGAGCAGCTCACCATCGCCGCGCGGCGACGCGGCGTGATCGACGTCGGGCCGATGACCATCACCCGGGGAGACCCGATCGGCATCCTCCGGCGCGAGATGCGCTGGCCAGACGTGCAGCGCATCCACGTGCATCCGGTGACGACGCGGCTGCCCAGCACAAGCGCGGGTCTCATCCGCGATCTCGAGGGCACCCCGAGCACGACGCTGGTCGACGCCGACCTGTCGTTCCACGCGGTGCGCGAGTACGTCGTGGGCGATTCGCAGCGGCACGTGCACTGGAAGTCGACCGCCAAGACCGGGCGACTGATGGTGCGGCAGTACGAGGAGTCGCGTCATGCGCGCATCGCGGTGATCCTCGACCTCGACGTCGAGTCGTACGAGAGCGACGACGAGTTCGAGAACACGGTCAGCGCGGCAGCATCCCTCGCGCTGCAGGGCGTGCGCGACGGCCGTGACGTGCTGTTCTCGGTGAGCGACGAGATCCCCGAGCACAGCCGCAGCGAGGTGCTGGCGATCCGCACCCTGCCGACGATCACGTCCAAAGCGCTTCTCGACGCCACGTCGACGATCGACGCGTCCGAGCGCACGATGCGGCTCGAGGCGGTGACGGCCCTGACAGTGCAGTCGTACCCCGACCTGTCGATCGGGTTCCTGCTGACTGGGTCGCGGATGCCCTTGGAGCGGCTTCGTCATGCCGCTGTGAAGCTGCCGGCCGCCGTCGAGGCGGTCGCCGTGCGCAGCGAGATGGGGGCGCAGCCCACGCTGCGCACCGCGCGCGAGCTCGCCGTCATGACGCTCGGCGCGCTCGGCGACCTGCCCCAGATGCTCGCTCGCGGAGCCCTGCGATGAGCGCCGGGAAAGCCACCGGAGCGGCTACCACCCGCGCGCGTCGAGAGCCGCGGTTCTCGGCCCTCGTGCTCTGGTCGCTCGCATACGTGATCTCCGGGGTGGTCCTCGCGACCGTCGCCGCGTGGCCGGCGTACGCCGCCCCGCGTGCGCTGGTCGTCGGTCTGGCCGGCGGCCTGCTCGGCATCGCGGTCGCCTTCGTATCGCGCATGCTGCGCTGGTCGGTGCTCACCGCCTCCCTCACCCTCGTCGCGGTCTACCTGGTGGCCGCCGTGCCGCTGGCGATCCCCTCGGCGCTGTCGTCCGTCCCGGCTTTCATCGGGGGTTTGCGGGACGCGGTGTTCGGTGTCGTGCTCGGCTGGAAGCAGATGCTGACGCTGAATCCGCCGCTGGGCGAGTACCAGGCGGTGCTGGTCCCTCTCCTGGTGGTGATGCTGTTCGGTTCGTTCGTCGCCACGATGTTCGCGCTGCAGCCGGGTCGGCGAGCCAGTGCGGCTGTGCCGGTGCTGGCGGGGATGAGTGTCTTCGGCATCGCGTTCGGCCTCACCGCGACCTCGAGCCCTGCCGAAGTGCTCGGGATCGAGCTGCCCGCACCGCGGGAATGGGCCATCGGCGTCGCCGTGTTCGTGACGGCGCTCATCTGGCTGGTCGGGCGGTCGCGTCTGCAGCGCGCACAGGCGCTGCGCGTGGTCGCCGCCGCCAGCATCTCCCGTCGAGCCACGCCCATCGGGCTCGCCGTGCGGCGTCACCTGCTCGCGGCCGGCCTGCTGGCGGTCGCGCTCTTCGCGGGGCTGGCCGTCGCACCGGCCAGCGCGGGGTGGGCGGATCGCACGGTTCTGCGCGACGGTGTCGAGCCCATGGTCCTGGTGCAGCAGCAGTCGAGTCCGCTTGCGTCGTACCGTGCGTGGTTCGCCGGCGACCGGATCGATGAGACGGTGCTCCAGGTGACGGGCGACGTCGGCCGCGTCGACCGCCTCCGGCTGGTCGCCCTGGACTCCTTCGACGGGGAGGACTTCCACGTCTCGCCGGATGCCCGCTTCAGCCGTCTGCCACGACAGGCGCCGCCGGGCGCAGGCCGGGCGTCGCTGGCGATCACGATCGGCGACGCCTACCGCGGCATCTGGGTCCCGGCGCCTGCGGGACTCGCCGAGGCGCCGTCGTTCGCGGGGGAGCGAGCGGATGCCCTGGCCGACGGGTTCCGCATCGATGAGGACGGTGGCACCGCGATCACGGTGGCCGAGGCCCCCGACGACGCCGAAGGCCTTGTGCCCGGCGATCGGTACACCGTGCTGGCCGATGCATCCATGCCGGCTGACGATGAGATCGCCGCCGTGCGCGGCGGCGAGTCCCTGCTCGACGCCGACCGGCATCCCTCGCTCGTCGAATGGGCGAGCATGCAGGAGCTGCCGCGCACGGGCGCGGGCTATCTGGAAGCGATCGACCGGCTGCGCGCTCGCGGCTACCTCAGCCACGCACTGCTCGCCGACACGGCGGCGGCGGACTGGATCGCCGCCCTCACCAGCTCGGACGGGTACGTCTTCGCCCCCAGCTACTCCGGCCACTCCGTCGCCCGCGTCGAGCAGCTCTTCACCGAACTGGTCGGTCAGGAGCGGAGGGCGGGCGCCGATGCGTCGCCGGAGATGCTCGTCGCGGCCGTCGGGGACGACGAGCAGTTCGCGGCGGCCGCCGCCCTGCTCGCCCAGCACTGGGGGCTCACGTCGCGCATCGTCCTCGGTGCGCGACTGGAGGGCGCCGAGGAGATCCCCGGGATCCCGGCGTGCAGCACGCAGTGCACGGGCGCGAACATGAGTGCGTGGGTGGAGGTGCGCGAGGGCAGCGGGCCCTGGGTGCCGGTCGACGTGACGCCGCAGTTCGCGATGCTGCCGAGCACCATCACCGAGGGTGAGCGACTTCCCGAGCATCCCACCGTTCCCGAGCAGCCGCGCTCGGAGGCGCTTGACCCGCCGCAGGCGCAGAGCGACTCGAACAACGACGCTCCGCCGCTCGAGGATCCGACCTCTCCGGTGCTGTCGATCGTGCTGCCGATCCTGCGGGCGGTGGGCTTGGGTGCTCTGGCGCTGTTCCTGCTCGTGCTCCCGCTGCTGGTGCTCGTGCTCTCGAAGCGCTGGCGCCGGAACGCGCGACGCCGAGCAGACGACACCGAGGTGCGCCTGGTCGGAGCGTGGGAGGAGCTGGCAGACATCTACGCCGACAGCGGGGTGGAGATGGATGCCCGGGGCACGCGCCTCCAGCGCGCGCAGTCGGCCGCCCGCACCCCTGCCGTTCGACTCGCAGCGCTCGTCGAACAGGCGATCTTCGCCCCGCATCCGCCGAGCGACGACGACGCCGCCGCAGCCTGGGCCATCGTCGACGCGGAGCGCGATGACCTGCGCAGTGGCCTCAGCCGATGGCAGCGGCTGGTCCGCACCGTCCGCCCTGCGTCGTTCACCGCGCGGGCGTGGCCGTCGTGGCTCTCGGATCGTCACCGGCCGCGCCGGCTCGATACGCTCGCTGTGACGGGTTTCACAGACCTCAAGAAGGGGGACTCATGACCGGGTCTGCGCAGGGTGACCTCGCGACGATCATGGCCATCGTCGGCGGCCTCGTGCTGCTCATCTCGATCGGATGCTACGTCTGGTACGCGCTGGCGCTGTCGCGCCTGTTCCCGCGCATCGGCGGCGAAGGCTGGAAGGGCTGGGTGCCGATCCTCAACGAGGCGGAGATCCTGGCCCGCGGCGGCGTGCCGGCGTGGTCGGTGGTGTTCTACTTCATCCCCCTCGTGCAGCTGTACGGGCTCTACTTGAAGATCATCGCCACGCATCGCATCAACAAGCGCTTCGGGCGCGGTGGAGGGATGACGGCCCTCGCCGTGCTGCTGCCGCCGGTCTGGGCGACCGTGTTGGCCTGGGGCGTCCCGCCGTACCCGGAAGGCGACCGGCTGGCCGCTCTGCAGCCCGGACCGCGCCGCACCCCGCAGCCGGCGCCGGCGCCCGCGCGGGATGCCTCGGGATACGCGATCCCGTCGCTCGCGCCGCCCCCGTCCGCACCGGATGCCGAGCGACCGGCGATTCCGGAGCACGTGTCGGCGCCCGCGGCGTCGCAGACAGCCGGTTCGCCGTCGTTCGCGCCGCCTGTGCTCGCGCCGCCTGTTCTGAGCCCGCCTGTGCTGAATCCGCCGACTCTCGCGCCTCCGGCGCCGCAGTCATCTGCGTCCGAGATCGTCTCGCCGACGGGCCAGGCCTCCGCGCCGGCGGCCGCTCCGCGGACGGCCGAGGCCGAGGCTCCTGTGCCGCCTGCACCCACGCCGCCCGCGGCGTTCGCGGCGCCTGCTGCCCCCGCGCCTCCCGCTGCCGCCGCGCCTCCCGCTGCCGCACCGCCCGCGGGCATCCGCGCGGTGCCGCCATCGTTCCGCGACGGAGCCGCGAGCGGATCACCGGACACGACGCCGGCGATCCGGCCGGCACCCGCGCCGATCGTGAGCAGCCCGCCCACGATCGCGCCGCCGCCCCCGCCGGCACCGCCCGCGCCGGCTTCGTCCGCGCCGGCCCGCTCAGCGCCGGCAGCATCCGAACCAGCCGTCGTGCCCGCGTCTGCGCCGTCTCTCGCGCCCACGCCCCTGGGTGCCTCGCTTCTCCCACCCGGAGCGGGGCTCGCCGACGAGGTAGACAAGACCATCGTGTCGCCGCGGCGACACGATGATGACGACGACTTCGACGCGACCGTCGTCGTCGCCCGCAAGCAGGGTGTTCGGCGATGGCTCGTCCTCGACGACGGCCGCAGGTTCGCACTGTCCGGAGCACGCGTCGTCATCGGCCGCAATCCCGTCGGCGAGCCCGGCGAGCAGCGACTCGCCGTGTCCGACACCACGCGCACGCTCTCGAAGACCCACGCGCGCCTCGTGGTGCAGGAGGACGAGTGGCGGCTGACCGATCTGCACGCCACGAACGGAGTGGTCGTCGTCGCCGACGACGGCACCGAGACGCTGCTGGATGCGGGCGAGAGCGTCGTCGGCACCGGCCGCTTCATCCTGGGCGAGGTCGGCATGCATGTCATCGCGGAGCGCGATTCGTGACCGTCGACTCCGTCGTGCTGAAGGTCTCGTCGCTCACCGACACCGGCCTGACGCGGTCCGTCAATGAGGACTCGGTTCTCGACGCGCGACCGGTCTTCGTGGTGGCCGACGGCATGGGCGGGCACGATGCCGGCGACCGTGCCAGCGCAGCTGTAGTCGACGCCTTCGCGCCGCTGCGCGGGCGCGAGATCGAGGTCGACGACATCCGCGAGGCGCTGAGCCGCGCGACCGCCGTGATCGAGAGCATCGCGGCCGCGCACAGACGCGGGGCGGGAAGCACGGTGACCGGCGTGGCGCTGGTCGAGCACGAGGGCGCACCGCACTGGCTCGTCTTCAACGTCGGCGACTCCCGCGTGTACCGCCACCACGGCAATGAGCTGACGCAGCTGACGATCGACCATTCGCTCGGGCAGGAGCTGGTCGACGCCGGCGAGCTGCGCGCCGAGGACCTCCCCTCGTTCGCGAAGCGCAGCGTGATCACGCGCGCCGTCGGTGCGCCCGACAGCACCGCAGACAGCTGGCTGCTGCCCGTCGTCGACGGCGAACGCCTGCTGCTGTGCTCCGACGGGCTGACCGGCGAGGTCAGCGACGAGGCGATCCGGGCGACGCTCACCATGAACGGTCGGCCTGAGACAGCGGCCGCCGCTCTCGTGCGTCGGGCCCTGCAGTCCGGTGGACGCGACAACGTGTCGGTCGTGGTGATCGACGTGGTGTCGGGGGGCGCACGCACGCGCCCCGACGATGCCACTGGCGGGCGGGTAGCCGCATCCGCGCTCACCGATTCGATGCTCGAGGGCACGACGATCCCGGTGCGAGCGAGATGACGAGTGACGAGGCCGAGGAGACGGTCGTCCTGTCGCGCCGTGATCGCCGGCGCGCGGAGGCGGACGTGGATGCCGTCCCCGGTCCATCCGTGTCGGAGGCCGACGAGTCGACCGTGGTCGTCGACCGCTCGGCGACCTCGGCCGAGGAGGTACCCGACGAGGCGACGATCGTCGTCGACCGTTCGGCGGCCTCGACAGAGGATGCGTCCGGCGAGGCCACGATCGTCGTCTCGCGACCCGACCGCCGGCTGCGGCGCAAGCGGACGAAGACGACGGGGTCCGCCGACAGCACGACGATGGAGGTCTCGGCTCCGCGCCGCGAGACCGAGCCGTTCGCGCCGCCGACGAACGGCCCCGCTCCCGCGATCTACAAGCCGCGCCCGGCGCCGCTCGCGCCCGTCGCTCCGCCGGTGGTGGTCGGTGCTGCGGCTGCCACCCGCGTCCCAGACCCGGGGCTCCCCTCCGTCGCGAAGCAGGGGCGGCGGTGGAGCATGTTCACGCTCGCCGCTGCGGCAGGAGCGTGCGTCGTATCGGTGACAGGTCTCATCGTGCTCGGCTTCGTCGTCATCGGCTGACTGATGACGCGCTCACGCACGAGTGTCGCGTAGGGTGATCGAGAACGGCCTTGAGGGGGGAACGTCGATGAACGACGATGCGGAACGGTTCCACGAGTCGTGATGGCCATCGATTCTCCGAAGAGCAGCAGCCGAAGGCCGCGGGTCGCGGGCGTGTTCGCGCTGGTGTTCGGTGGACTCACGACGATCATCGCCATCCCGTCGCTCGTCACGGCTGTGACCGATGTCAGGTTCGTGTTCGCGAGTATCGTCGCCATAGTCGTCGCTGTGGTGTCGTTTCTCTTAGCGGCCTACGCCTTCAGATTCGCCCGCGACCCTTCGACGAGGCTCACCGCGATGACCCCACTGCTCTGGCTGCTCGCCGCGGCGCTCTTCATCGGCGTGCTCGGCAGCATGGGTGCCTTCGTCTATGGTCAGACCGTCCGGAACCAGCAGGGCGCGTCCGTCGCATTGCTCGTGCTGCCACTGGCAGGAGCAGTCCTGGTCACGGGCGCTGTGCTCGTGGGCTCCGTCGTGAGAGCCCGGCGGTGATCGTCTGGCGCGTGCCTTGAAGAACCTTGCTGGTGAGAATCGGGGACGACGGCGAATGCGCATGCTGATGACAATCTGAGCTGGCGCACCTCAGCATCGGCCCGGCGGCATCCAGAGAACGTTGACTGACCCTGTTCGGGCGCTTCGTCGGCAGGGGTCCTCGTACTCAGCGTCGGCGTTCCCCGAGTGGACGCTGGGCGTCGAGGTCTCCCCCGAGCGGCCGGGCTTTCCAGTTCAGGAAGAGCAGCACCTCGAGGGTGGCGGACGCGGAGACGGCATAGACGACGAGCCCGAACCAACCGTCCGTGCCCACGGCGGTCAGCGCAGAGAACGTCATGGCGAAGACCACGAACAGGCCGACGAGGGCGATCAGCCGGTCGCCAGCCGCGCTGCCCTCCGTGTGCCCACCGCGCCGGGCGAGGGCGAATGACCGAACAGCGGCCACGGCGAAACCAGCCGTGAGAAGGATGTTGCTCGGCAGAGAGAGCATCTCCGGGGCCACGGTCTGGGTCCAGAGGTCCAGCGTCGCCAGCACTCCGATCATGCTCGCGACGGCGAGGACCATGCCGGCGACCCCGCGGCGACGAGCAGCTCTTCGCGCTCGGTCAGCGTCATTCATCTCAGTAGTCCTCCTCGGGAGCTGTCTGCTCGAGCAGGCCGCCTCGGCGCTCTTGTTGCTCCATCAAGACGCGCCCTCACAACACATCTAGACCGCGAGTGACGACGACGGCCACTTACCGCCCTCGCTGCCCTCGAGGTTCGCCATGCTGGAGCTCAGTCCGTTCATCCTGGCGAGTGAGTCATTGATGTAGTTCTGGATCCACTGGACGAGTTCTCCGACGTTCTTCAGCACGTTGCCGACAAGGTCGACGATCGGGTTCACGATGTCCAGCCAATCGAGCGGATCGGCGGTGATGAAGTCAGCAGCGTCCTGCAGATAGGTGATCGTGGAATCGGCGATGATCTTGGCGACGGCGAGCCAGCCGAACACGATTCCGCGTGCGTGCTCATCGAGGTGATTGGCGAAGGCGTCGGCCTTGGGGTGCAGGCCCGACAGAGCTGAAGCCTGCCGGCCCGGCATCGCACGATACCGAGTGCCCGCGCGTCCGGTCCAGCTGTCGTCGCCCATGAAGTTGATGGGGTCGAGTACTCCGACCTGACCGCTCAGTGAACGCTGCACATCTCGCCAGGCGTCTCTCATCTCCAGCATCCGGAACGGGTTGCCGGGAGACGCGAGCTGAATCAGGTACTCTCCGATGTCCTCCAGCGCGTCGACAAGTGATTCGAGCGCCACCTTGACCTTCTCCATGAACCCCTGGAACCAGTCGAGGAAGCCGGCCCACCAACCCGGACCTTCGTTATAGCGCTCGATGCAGGCATTCGCCTTCTCATCCATCGACTGCTTATCGGTGCGCATCTGATCGACGGCTGTCGTAAAACTCGCGGCGTCCGGGATGGGGCCCGACGTGTTGGGAACGTTCGTCATGCCGTGACACCTCCACGACCAGCCCGAATACCTTCGTCGAACCGCTCGTGCATCACTGTCGTGCCTTCCATTGGGCGTACTCATCGCTGGCTTCGTAGGTGGTCCTCGTATCCTCCAGGTTCACCGCGATCTCTTCCAGCGCAGTCACGCCCTGTTCCAGATAGGTCACGAACTCCTGGTGTGCCGAGTCGTAGTGACCCTTGAACCCAGCGGCGAACGACAGCCCGTCGGTCACGCCGAATCCGAGCTGGCAAGCTCGCGCGGTCGACAGTGCGGTGCTGAGCACTCCGTTGACCTCGCGCCACTTGGCGGCATCACTGGTCAGATCGTCGAGCATTACGCCGAAGTCGAGATCCTCATTGCCCATCTTTGTCTCCCCTCATCTCGTGTTTCGGGATCATCTGGTGTCGCCTGCGATCGATCGGCGCCGGCGGTCGTGCTCGGACTTGATCCGATGCATCACGGCGACGAGTTCCGCTCCGATCTCGTCCGGGCCGACCAGCATGATCTGGCTCCGGTGGTAGTCGAGCGCGGTGAGCCTCCGACCGGAGGAGCGCGCGGAGAACCATCCGCTCGGGCTTTCAAACGATGTCTCCGCATCGGGCCGATCCAGAGCTGCACGGGCGATGTCGTTCTCGCGCTGCTGATTCAGCACCTGTTCGTTGAGGTCAGTGAGGCTCGCTTCGCCGCGCTCGAACTGGCGGATCAGTCGTTGTGCCTCCGTCACCTCGTCGTCGGCGAGCCGGTCCGGGGTCCCGTCGAACGAAGGCGTCGCCCTTCGCTGCTCGGTGTCGTTCTGCGCCCACTGGCGCATCACGGCCGCGCGTGCAGCGTCGTGTGCGGCGGTGACCGCAGAGGCGAGCTGGCCATCGGGGACTCGCTTGATCCAATCGGATGCAGGGACGAGGCGGAGCAGGTCACCGGCGGCGTCGACTTCCGCGGTGATGACACCCTCCGGGTCGGTACCTTCGAACACGCCGCCCTGGGGCCGGCTGGCGAGCATCGAGTCGACGCCGGCGCGGACGGAGTCGAGCTCCTCGAGGGCGCTGTGCAGACGGTCCAGGTTCATGTCAGCTCCACAGGTTTTCGACGTCCTTCGACGCCGCGTTGTAGTTCGTCTGGATGTCCGCGAGCGCCTTCGACGCGCGGGCCACCTGCTCGGTCATGATCGCCATATTCCGGGACCAGCGCTGCTGAGCATCGGTGTAGGCGTCGTTCGCGGCGCCGGTCCAGTCTTCGCGCAGGACGCGGACCGTCTCGTTCAGCTGGACCAGCATCGATTGGAGGTCCTGATTCGCGCGAGCGAGCAGAGTCACCGTTCGATCGAACGCCTCGTTGGAAGTCCTTATCTCCATGTGTGGTTCCCCCTCTTGCTGCTGATCACTGCCCTACGACGATGTCCTCGGAGACCGCCGCCGTCATCAGCTCGTCCTGGGCGAAGAAGAGTGTCTGAGGGCCCGGAAACGCCAGTGTCTCGAACTTCCCTCCGTCGGCGGGGAGAACGCACGCTTGGTCGTCATGTCCGATCCGCATGTAGGTCTGTGCGTTCGGTGGCTGCACCGAGATCTGCCACTTTGCGGGCCAGGCGACCGACCATTCACCGTCGGACTGGATCAGGTCCAATTCGATGGATGTCCGCTCATCGTCTGATTCCCGGAGCGTCTCCCCGGGTGTGGGCCATGCGGGGTAGCTCAGGTCGGCGACAGGATCGTCCGCGGTGGGTGGGTCGTCGATGCGGTAGTCGAGCGCGCCGGCCCACACCTCGAACTGATCCGCGACGGTGTCGCAGGCGAACGATTGCGGGGTGAGACCGCTCAGCTTCATCAACGTCGCGGTATCGCGTTCGTTGAGCGCTTCGGCGAACGCAGCCGCCGTCGCACCGGGCCCGTCGGAACCTGCGGGTGATGGCGCCGACGGCGCCGGGTTCGGGGCAGCTGAGCACCCCAGGAGCGACAACCCGAGGCACACTGCGACGGCGGTACCCACCTGTCTCACACGCGATTCACGCTGCATCCGGTTCTTCCCTTCTCAGGTGCTTCCTCATCCAGGGTGCCGTCATCGTCGACGAGACCTGAGCGGGAGTTGCGCGGCCGATCGTTCGTTGATCGATCGCGGCGATGCGCTGCAGCTGACCGCCCCTGCGCGTGATGACGAGCGCATGAGCGGCGGCCACGATCGGTCCGGCGGTCGGAATCGCTTCGCGCAGGACTGACGTCCGGCGAGCGCCCCCGGTGTGATACCTCATTCTGCAATCCCCCTCGGTCGATCATGGTAGGGCACGACCGCGGCGATCTGCGCCAAGCCCGATCTGGATTTAGAAGTCTCATCGACGGCGATCCCGGAGATGCGCTCCTCGCCGCTTTCCATCACTGCCGGCGACGCCGGGGCCACGGGCAGCCTTCCTCACTCCGTTAGCGGTGGTCAACGGCTTGCTCTCAGGAAGGCCCTGTGCATCAGATCATCGTGAACTCCGGCCAGCGGTGCCGGTGTCAGGGCGCATCATCTTCGGGAGCTGTCTGCTCGAGCAGGCCGCCTCGGCGCTCTTCCGGCTGGCTATCCGGGGATACTGCGGCCGCGCGTCGCCGACGCAGCACGATGAGGATGCCTAGGACGCCGAGCAGCGTGGCCCCCGCGATGGCAGCGAACAGTGCCGTGTCTCGGGTGCGCAGGAACGGCGAGGAGCCCTGGTCGGGGTCGACGGCAGCTGCAGGCGGCCGAACCGCACTCTCGGCCGTATCGAAGAACGGACTCACCGGTCCCCGCGTGCTGGCATCCGGAAGCAGCTGGATGGCCGTGACTGGCTGGATGAAGCCCCATCCGTTCACATCGTCGCGCTTGTCGGCGTCGGCGCGAAGAGCCGTCGCGGTGAGCCGGTACGCCCATCCCGCGGGCGGATCGTCCGGATGCGTCTCGGCCACGAGCGCAGCGGCGGCGCTCACATAGCCGGTCGCGAAGCTGGATGCTGGCGCGTCGGACGCGAACAGGCAGTCGCCACCGCCCGCCGCGGCGGTGAGCACGTCGCCGCCGGGGGCCGTCACGTCGACCTGAGGGCCGTGAATGGAGCTGTCGGTGGCGAGGCCGTTCGCGTCAGCGGCGCTGACACCCAGCGCCTGCTCGTAGGCGGCGGGGTAGCGCGGTTCGTCCTCCGCGTCCGGATCGGAGACCCGGTTGCCGCCGCTGGCGACGACGAGAGCGCCGACGGCAGCGGCGTGCTCCACGGCACTGCGCAGCTCGACGGAATCGAACACCTGCGACATCGAGACATTGATGATGTCCGCGCCGTTGTCGGCGGCCCAGTGGATGCCATCGGCGGTGCGCTGCGAGGAGGGGCCGAAGCCCTTCTCGACATCCTGCTGCGAATCGCTGCGGAAGACCCGCACAGAGAGCAGTCGCGCGTCGGGGGCGAGGCCGACGACCCCGGATCCCGCGATGGGCTGGGCGGCGATCTGACCCGCGATCGCGGTGCCGTGTCCGGTCGTATCGCTCAGGCCGTCGCCGCGTTCGCCGTCGCCGACGAGGTTGATGCCGCCGGTCACGACTCCGGCCAGGTGGGGGTTCCCCGCGTCGATCCCCGAATCGACGATCGCGACCACGACCCCTGCGCCCGTGGCGAGCCGGTTGGCCTCCTCCGCGCCGAGAGCCGCGAGCGCCGCGGGGACCTCGGGGGAGAACACGACCGTGCCGGGTTCGCAGGCGCCGGCGGCCGCGGGCACGATCGCCGCCGCCGAGGAGGCTGTTGCCGCGGCGCCTGCGGGCGCGCCGAACAGGACGGAAGCCAGCGCCACGGTCGCGAGAGCGGCGTGACGTCGCATCACTTCGCCTCGGGGCCGGGCGATTCGCTCGCAGCCTCGGCTGTCAGCGCCGGGCCCGCGGCGAAGAACTCGATCCAGGCCGCCGGCACACGGCCGACATCGTTCGCCGCATAGCCGAGCTGAGCGATCGGCCCCTCCGCCGCCTCGTTCGAGGGCGTATCGGCGACCGCACCTGGGATGGCGTAGGCGCTGCCGGACTCGTCGATGAGCACGGCCATCCCGACGGCGTCAGCCGATGGTCCGCTCATCTGCACGAGCGCCCCGCCTCCGACGGCGACGTGGACGCCGTCGCGCTCCTTCGGAAGCTCCGAACTGGTGGAGCCGAGGGCGGTGCGTGCGTCGTTCGCGAGGACGGCGCACGGAGCCTCGCCGGACGCGAGCGGCGTGAGCGGAAGCGCGGGCCAGTCCTCGCCCCCCGCGGTCGGCACTGTCGGCACATCGGCCACGTCGGCAGGCGACACCTCTTCTTGAGGACCCGCCTCCTGACCGCTGCCGAGCAGGTACAGCTGGTACGCCAGCGGGCTGAGTCGCGCGAGCTCGCCGGTCGCGAGGGCCACGTAGCGCTCGTCGGCGGGACTTCCCTGCACGTGCACGATCGTGCCGGCTGTCAGTTCGGTGCCGGGAACGGGGGCGCCCACGCCGTTCAACCGGATCGGCTCGAGATCGGCGCCCGGCTGGAAGAGGTTCAGCCAACGCCCGTCGACCTCGACGACGTCACTGGTACCCAAGCCGACCGCGCGGAGCACGGCATTCGCGTCGTCAGCGGGCACGGCGTGGCGGAGCCCGTCGGCGATCACGAACAGCTCGTCGCCGCGCTGCACGACCGTTCCGCTGCCCGTCGAGGCTTTCGCGATCGGATCCTTCGAGAGCGACACGGCGGTGCCCTCAGAGTCGTCGACGCACGCGGTCCACGAGGTGTTGATCAGTGCGCCCGGCGCGGGAAGGTCATCGGGGGCGCCGAGGATGCCGATCGATCCGCCGACGGGGATGCCGTCGAGCGCGTTCTGATCGGTGCGCACGACCTTGAACTCGCCGGCCGGGATGAGCAGGCGAGCGCTGGCCGTGTTGATCACGGGATACAGCGTTCCCTCCACGGAGACGTAGCGCGCGCCGGTGTCGGTCGCCACGATGAGGCGGTTGTTCTGCCAGTCGCCGGGAAGGCCGGGCTGCATGATGCCCCAGAACACGCCCACCAGGATGGCGCCGACGGTGAGGGCGACACCGGCGACCACGGCGCGCAGCGGCTTCGCGGGCTCCAGCTCCTTGCCGCCAGGGGCCCCGCCGGTGAAGGCGGAGAGGAGCCGGCGTCGGCTGAAGCCCTGCGCTTCGATGAGGTCCTTCTTGGTCGCCATCGGTCAGACGAGTCCAGCCGTGATGACGCCGAGCGGCAGAAGCAGGGCCAGCGCCACGACCTCGACAGTGTCGCCGAGTCGCGTCAGGCGCAGACGGGCCTTGGGGGTGAGGAGAGTGAGGCCGACGAGGATCACTGTCGCGGTGACGAGCACCAGGAGCATCCAGGTGCGGACGTCCGGAAGGGCGAGCGCGACCGTCACACCGGTCGCAGCCAGACCGATCGCACCGATCGCCATCAGCACCAGCACGCCCAGGCGGGCGTGCATCTGCCGCGACTGGAACATCATCCCGATGAAGGCGAGGACGCAGAGCAGGGCACCGGTGACGCCGCTGCCGGCCACCAGCGGCGTCGCGATCAGGGCGGCGAAGCCGAGCGCGGCGCGCAGGGCGATCAGCGTGCGCGTTCCGGCGGCGGCGCGACGCTTCACCTCGTCGGCATCGATCGGCTCGGGCGCGGCGAACATGTCGGCGTCGCTCTGCGGGGAGATCACGCGGATGCGGGTCGAGCTGAGCGCGAGCCAGGGGAGGCCGTTCGCGAGCAAAGCCGTCGTCGCGAGCATCACGGCGTAGGGCGCGAGCGGATCGCCGAACACGGCGGCCGCCGTGGCGGTGATGCCGATCGACGCGCCGAGAGCGATCGGCACGAGATGGATCTCGGGCTTGTCGTGTGTGACCGCGAGACTGAGCCCGCCGACGATGAGGAGTCCCAGCCCCATGGCGGCGAGAGGCCACCCCCAGATGCTCTGCACAGGGACGGCGAGGTAGCCCGCCAGCCCACCGTAGGCTGCGGCCGCCAGCCCGAGCGCGTGACCGGCCTCGGGCTGGCGCAGGCGCAGAAGCACCGCGGCGGCGACGCTGAGCACCACGGCCCCGGAACCCGCGATGACCGCGGGCAGAAGCGAGGTCGGCGGCGTCGTGACCAGCAGCAGGGCGCAGAGGGCGAGGAAGGTGAGGCTGACGAAGAGAGCGGTCCGCGAGCTGTCTGCGGGCCTCCACGAGCTGTGCTGCTCAGCGGTGGCATCGATGACGGCTTCCACGACATCGTCGTAGATTCGAGGCTCGCGCATCAGCCCCCCGCGCACGAGTGTGAGCAGCTCGCCGTCGTGCACGCCCTGGGCTGCAACCCCACGCGCCGGGTCGAGTGGGGTGCCGTCTGCGCGCTGCAGTGCGTACCCACCATGCGTGAGGGATGGGTCCAGCACGCCGAGGCTGCGGGCGAACCCGGGGATGATCTCGACGAGCGGCACCTGCGACGGTACGCCGACATCGAGCCTGCGGTCGTCGCTGACGATGGAAAGCCGCAGCACGGTTCCTGCCACGGTGCCGCTCTGGCTCATATCAGTGGTGTCCCCCCACGTGTGCGATGTTCTCCCGCCCAGGGGGAGACGACCCGGACTCACTCTAGTTGACAGGTTCGGAGACGTTTCGCGCATATCATCCGCGCGCATGCGGTGTTGATGCCGCGACGGGTGGTGTTCTAGCCTGTGTGCGGAATGTGATTCGTGGGGGGTTGTTCCGTTGTCGTCCCTGGTTGGGGATGCGCTCTCCCCGCTTGTGTGTCCTTCGGGACGGGAGGGAGTGAGTTATGGCTGATGTCATCTCCGCTGAAGAGGGGGCTCTGCGTCGCGGGGCTCAGGCGGTGCGTGAGACGAAGTCGGGTATCGATCAGCAGACGAAGAAGGTTCGTGGTGAGATCGAGCAGCTGCGTGGTTTCTGGACGGGTGCGGCTGCTGTGTCGTTCACGACGCTGATGTCGCGTTGGGATGAGCAGGCTCGTCAGCTGAACGAGGTTCTGGTGACGCTGGAGGATGCTCTGGCGGGCACCGAGCGGGATCAGGCGGCGACTGAGGAAGCTCACCAGCAGACCATTGCGGGCCTTGGCTCGATGATGGGTTCCTGAGCGGGTTCGCAGAGAGATTTCGAGGAGAACATGATGCAGTCGATGTCCGTTCGTCCGGAGCAGGTCAATGCTCTTGCAGGGCAGATCCGCAGTGGGTCGCAGGGTATTCGTTCGGAGTTGGACCGTCTGGAGTCTGAGGTCGGCAAGCTGCGTGCGGCGTGGGATGGTGCCGCGCAGCAGGCGTATGACCAGGCGCAGGCGAAGTGGAACCGTTCGCTGAGTGAGATGCAGCAGCTGCTGACGCAGATCGCGGGTAAGACCGAGGAGATCTCGGGTCAGTATGTGCAGACCGACCGGTCTGCTGCGGGGCGTTTCGGCGCGTGAGTGCGGGGCGCGGGCCTGGCGCGGTGGTGCGTCGGGCCCGCGCCGTCTGCTGTGCTTTTCGGTGAGCCACCGGACGGCACAGCAGGCGTGACGGGCATCGCCGGAGCAAAGAAGAGGGGGCGTCGATGATCGGAATCGACTTCGACCAGATCATGGCCGAGCTCAAGCGGCTGGCCCGTGAAGCAGCGGCTTTTCCCGATGCGAACGAAGTCGCCGTGTCCGAGGGCGGTACGTCGAACGCGACGGGCGACCTGCGGGACGCCGTGGCCTTGGCCGCCGAGCGCTTGGGCGTCGCGACGCAGAAGGCTGTGGACTCCTTGAACGACACGCAGGAGACGATCCGCCAGGCCGTCATGATGATCGCGGAGCAGGACGCGGCGATCGCCGACGAGTCGAAGCTGATCCTCTCCCTGCTCGACTCCGCCGTCGCGCAGAGCGGTGCGGACGAGGCCGAGGAGCTCGACTACTGATGCGGGGCCACGCTCGATGGGCTTCGTCGGCCCTAAGTGCTTCGCTGCTGGCATTGGCCTTCGTGTCGCCTGCTGCTGCCAACGCAGCGACGTTGGAGTCGGGTCTGTGGTGGTTCGACCGCGGCAAGGTCCAGGCGGCGCACGACGCGGGTTTCGACGGGACCGGCGTCACCGTCGCCGTCATCGACGGCCAGATCAATCCCGACGTCATCGGACTCAGTGGCGCGGATCTCGAGGTGAAGGACTCGTATTGTCGGGACGCTGCGGGGGAGCCGGTTCCGGCGACCTCGACCGACTATGTGGCGGCATCGCATGGGACGCACGTCGTCTCGATGATCGCGGGTACCGGAGGCGCCCCAGCGGGCGGTCTTCCCGTAACGGGGGCCGCGCCAGGAGCGAAGATCCTGTACTACCCGGCGATCGTCACCGACGGGGTGTTCGCGACCTCCTTGGGCGAGGAGTTCGACGAGGAGTGCCTGCTCGAAGACGGCCACGAGATCATGCCCGATGGAACGAGCGGAATGTCACGTGCGATCGAGGATGCCGTGGAGGACGGCGCCGACATCATCTCGATCTCCCTCGAGGGCATGGATGTGACCCAGGCCCTCGCAAAGGCGGAGGCAGCCGGCGTGATCGTGGTTGCGGGGCTTCCGAACCATTCGGGGGTTGCCAGCCAGCCTGCGGCGGGTAACGGCGTCGTCGCGGTGCAGTCGTTCGGAGCCGACGGCAAGATCCAGAGCTCCACCGCCATCGAGGGGGTGGGCGAGCCCTCCCCGAACCAGAGCGACGATGTGATCGTGGCTGCTCCCGGTATGGGCGTGCTCGGGCAGGGCAGCGAAGACTCCTGGGACGAGCAGGTCCTCCTCACCGGAACGTCGTACGCGACACCGATCGTTGCAGGCTTCCTCGCCGTGGTGAAGCAGAAGTACCCGGATGCCACGTCTGGTCAGCTGCTGCAGAGTCTGATCCGCAACACCGGGACCAAAGGTGAACATGAACCGGAGTGGAACGACAGCGGCGGCTACGGCGCGGTCTCGCTGACCGGGATGCTCGCCGTCGACCCGACCGTCTACCCGGACGTCAACCCGATCTTCGATGCAGACGACCCGAACGCCCGGCCGTCGGCGGCTGACGTCCGCGCTGCCGCTGCCGCGGCGACGCCAGCGCCGACTCCCGACACCGACGAGCCCCGCGAGCCGTCGTCGGGGCACAACGCGTTGACGCCGCTGCTCGTCGGGGGCGGCATCCTGATTGCGGTACTCATCGCGGGTGGAATCAGCCTCGCGGTCGTGCTCACACGATCTTCACGACGACGCAATGACGAGCAAGGGGGAGCCCATGGCCGGTAAGCGGACTGGTGGCAATTACGAAGCGGAGCTCAATCGCATTCGAGCGATCGAGGACTGGCGCATCCCGAAGGCTCCGGCACTCCAGAACGCCCTGCAGTCGCTGGATGGTGCGCTGGCCACTGTGCTGGCATCGTCCGCCTGGGAGGGGAGTGCTGCGGAGAGCGCCAAGGCGTCGCTGCAGGCCCTCCGCGGGCGCTTCCGTCTCGTGGAAGCGCACGTCTCGCACATCACGCAGGTGATCGACACGGCGAACTCGATCCGCCGGGAGACCGCGGCGGCAGAGCTCCCGAGCGCACAGATCGATTCGTTCTGGGCGAATGCCGCTCGCGTCGGTTCGGTGGTCGTCCACCCGGTGCTGGGGCCGCTGGCCGCCGACACTGCCCTCGATGCGATCGGCAACTTCCTCGGTAAAAAGCGTGAGGAGGAGGCGCGCAAGGTCGTCGAGCGAGTCGAGGCGTCTCTCCAGGAACCGGCGAGGGAGCTCCGCGAATCCTCCACCCGTGTGGCGTCGATCAACATGGACGTCACACGTCCCCGCCGCAGGCACGAGCACGAGCACGACCCCGACGAGTACGACCCCGATGTGAGAACTCCACGGATCTCCTACCCGGGAGGAATCGGCGGTCCGTCCGGTTCCGTGCCCGGCGTCGCGGGCGTGACATCTCCCACGGGTGGCATCGGAGAATACCAGCCGCCGATCCCGACATATCCTGTGGTGCCGCCGTCTCCCATCGGTCCTGGCGACGGCGGGTGGGTTCCGGAGGTTCCCGGCGATCGCCCCGGCGACGCGGGCACGGCTCACCCGTCGATCGACTCTCCCGGCGGCGGTCTGCTGCCTGGCGGACCCGGTGGCGGCCTTCCTGGTCTCCCCAGTGGTTCTGGCCCCAGCTCGCTTCCGGGCGGTGCCCTTCCGAGCGGCAACTTCCCCGGCGGCGGCGGCATCGGCGGCATTGTGGGTGGTGGCGCGGGTGCGGCGGCGATCGCTGCCAGTTCGAAGATCGTCGGCGTCGGCAGCATGGGCGGGCTCGGCGGGGCAGGTCTCGGCGGGGCGTCCGGTGCGGGTCTCAAAGCCGGCGGCGGCCTCCTGGGCAATTCGGCTTTGGGTGTCGGTGGTGCTGGCGGCGCCGGTGGTGCTGGCGGCGCCGGTGGATCCGGCGGTGCTGCGGGTGTTCGCGGTGCGGGTGGCGTCGGCGGCGTCGGAGGAGCAGCCGGCGCGGGTTCGTCGGGCTCGGGTTCGTCGGGCGCGGCTGGGGCGGGCAGTCGCACCGGTATGGGCATGATGGGCGGCGCTGGTGGTGCTGACGAGGAGGAGCGGAAGCGGTCGGGCCTGGGTGGTCCGATCGCGCCGAAGCTGGAGGATGAGGAGGAGACCGGTCCTCGCGCCAAGGGCGCAAGCGCCGGATCCCGCGACGAGCACACGGCCTGAGGTGCTGAAGATGGCGGGTTTTTTTGATGGTGTGGGCGCTGGTGAGGTGCGGGAGCGTTTTGCAGCTCAGGTTGAGCAGGCGCATCGGCGGGCGGAGGCCGCTGTGGCCGCGCGAATCGAGATTCAGGGGGTTCGCGAGCGGGTCGTGTCGCCCCGGGGTGAGCTGTCGGTGGTGGTGGATGCCTCGGGTCGGCTGCTTGATGTGGGTTTGACGGATGCGGCGCTACGTCTGACTCCAGGCGCACTGAGTCGGTTGATCTTGGAGATGGCGCAGAAGGCACAGTGGGCGGCGGGGGAGCGGGCGGTGCAGGTGGCCGCGGAAGCGTTCGGTGAGGAGGATGCGGCGGTCGCGCATCTGAGGGGCGAGATCGCTCAGCTTGCGCCGGAGCCGGGTGGCGTGGAGTATTCCTGATGAGTGATCGGATCGCGTTGGATTTCGATACGGCTCGGCAGCATGCGGCTCGGGTAGGACGGGTGAGGACGGATGTGGTGCGGGCGCAGGAGGCGGCGGGGTCGCTGGATCTGGCCGGAGGCGCGTTCGGGTTGATGTGTTCGTTCCTGGTGCCGCCGGCGGTTGCGGTCTCTGCGGTGGCGGTGGGCACGATCTCGTCGGTGTCGTCGCTGCTGGGACGGGCGGAGAGAGAGCTGCGCGCTGTGGTGGCCGATTTCGAAACGATGGAGGAGGACTTCGCCGGTCGGTATCGACAGCTGCAGGCCGAGCTCGGGGGCAGGCGGTGACGCCGCCGAACCCACTGGTGGCGGCACCTGTTGATACTTCCACCCCGTTCAAGGGCGCGTTCTTGTTGGAGGATGGGGAGGCGCTGGTCGCAGCGATCAAGTCTGGAGACTGGGTCGCAGGGGGGTTCGCCGTATTCAGCGGCGCCATGGATACCGTCGCGGCGGTGATCGACCCGCTGGGGTCGTTGATCGCGTCCGGGCTGGGCTGGCTGATGGAGCATCTGGAGCCGTTGAAGGGCTGGCTGAATGGCCTGACCGGGGATGCGGGTCAGGTGGCCGGATTCTCGCAGACCTGGACCAACGTCGGTGCCCAGTTGCGGCAGTCGGCGTCGGATCTGTCGGTGGTGCTGGGGGATCTGGACGCCGCTGACGGGGAGGCGGTGCGCGCGTACCTGGCGTTTCAGGAGGACGTGGTCGCACATCTGCACGCCGCGGGGTCGTGGGCTGATGGTGTGGCCACCGGTATGCAGATGGCCTCAACGATCGTGCAGGTCGTGCACGATCTGGTCCGAGACGCGCTGGCCCAGCTGGTGGGGTCGTTGATCTCCTACGCAAGCGAGCTCATCCTTACTGTCGGGCTGGCGGCCCCGTTGGTGATCGAGCAAGCCGCTACACGCGTGTCAGCCCTGGTGACCCGGTTCTCCACGAAGATTCCGCAACTGGTCGACGCCCTCCGACAACTCGGCAAGCTCGTAGACGACCTCAAAGCGCTTTTCACCCGCTTCGACGACATCGCCGACAAAGCCCTCCGCCGCGGCGGCGGCGAGGAACGCGGAGTCAACGCGCAACAATCGCCGAGCGGGGCGCTCGCGACGAGTCCACCGAACGGCAAAGTGCCGCTGACAGATGAGCAGATGGCTGAGATCGTCGCCATGCCGAAGGGAACGCGGCCAGACCCCGCGTCGTATCTCCCCGCGAAATACATCGCTGATCACCTCGCGAATTTCGACGGAGGTTCCACTCGCTTCATGTTGAAGGACAATTTGATAGATTATGGGATCGGGCAGCGGGACGGAACGACGTTCGTCATGCCAACTCAGCACGTCGACGACTTGATGAAGGCGGCAGGCGATGATTCTCGGGTGCTTGAACAAATGCTCGGCCTACCCCGCGGATACCTGAAGCAAGGCGTTGTCCGTGTGGACATTCCTGCTGACCGTGCAGCCGGGTTGCGTATGCCCTCTGGAAATGAGGCCGGCGCGAACGAACTATGGATCCCCGGGGGGAAGCTCCCAACTGGTTTACCGGAAGCAGTGATTGACGGCAGTACAGTAGACCCAGGCGGTATTCACGTAGAACTGATGGATTGAAAGGAGGGTTTATGGTCAGCGTGAAGCGGACGTATTTCAACCGCACTGAGCGGTACTCACTAGGGGTGGAGGAGGAGACAGGGACGCCATGTCTGTATATTCCGGTTACTATTGGTGTCGCAGATTATAACGAGTATTACAGCCTCTCGAAGACAGAGTACCGCGATTTTCTCGCTAATCCCGAAAGGGCTGCAAGATTCGCAGACGAAAGTCGCTCCCGCCGACATGATGATCGACTGATGCAACAGCCGGGATGGAATCGCGGCACACCGATTTAGGTGCACGGAGGAGGGCTCGCCGACAAATCAAGGTTCCGAAGAGGCCTCGAGCCGGCACCTTCTGCCTCATCCCAGGACTATGTCCTCATGTTCCACGACGAGTTGCGTCAGTTCCTCCTGTCGCTACCGGACGCGACTGAGGAGTGGCTCGAATACGCCCTCTCCTTTCGCTGACCGGATTGCCCTGGTGCCCACGAGCGGTTCTCTCTTGTGCGAGGTAGACGGGGGTTTTACCGGGTGAGGTGTACTTCTCCGACTACTGCACCGGCGGGCCGGTTCCGGCGTTCGCGGGGCGTGCGAGAGGGGAGCGGGCGCCCTTCGCGTTTCCGTCGGTCGCTGGCAGCGCGCCGGTAGTCCTGAAACTGACAAAGCAGGTTCGCGAGGTGCGTGGCGGGCGACGCCACGTCTCCGCGCGGTCCTGGACGGCATGCTGGACGAACGCGCGCCGCTGACGACGCTGCTCCGCCGGATTGCTTCCGCTCCTCCCGCGGTGATGCCGCATGGGCCGTGGGAGTTGTTGGAGATGAATGAGGCGAAGCAGTGACCATCGGACGGAAGACCTCGACGGCCAAGAGCCGCGCTCGCATGCCTCGCCGGGAAGTCGACAGGATCGCTCGTCTCCTGCAGACGCTTAAGGAAGAGACCGCCGTGCTCGAATTCCGGGTCGATGATTTCGAGCGCCGTCGTGCTGGCGCGTGGCATCGTTGATGCGAGGAGCGACGGCGGGTGCCTTAGCTGTGGCGGCTGTAGCGGCTGTGGCACTGACGCTCACTGCGTGCGCTCCCGGCGCTGCGACGAGACTCACCGTGACATATGAGGTGGGCGGCTAAGAGCGTGCTGTGACTATCAATCCTGATCAGGTCAGCTGCGACGCGGCGAGTGCGCACGGACTCGCGATCTCGAACGATCCGCAGGGTCGATTCTCGGTCCGGCTCGGCAGCGACCGCCGTGGATCGGTCGGCGCCGGAAGTGCTGAGGGGCTGGTGCTCTTCGAAGGCACGGAGCTCGATCTCACCGCGTCGGGTGCCGTGCTCACCATCGGGGAGTCCGAGGGTGAGGTGTCCCTCGTCGAGGGATGGGCACCGGGTGACGACGTGAACGTCGCAGCCGATGACGCCGAGCGGTACCCCGCGAGGTTGTCTGGCACGGTCGCATGCGAGAGCCCGATCACTCTGGCGACTCCCGACCCTGGGAAGTCAGGTTCTGCGGCGATAGAGGGGGTGAGCGTGCGGTTCATGGTTGCAGGTGCCGTCCACACTGCGGTCTTCGTGCCGACCGCGGTATCGTGCGCTGGCGGTGTCACCGCGACGGGCGTCGAGCCATACCCGGGCACTTTTTTCTTCGACGATTCAGGGCTCGTGCGAATGACCGTGTCCGACGACGCTGGGACCACCGAGTTCCGTGCGGATGACGTGAGTGTGGTCGCCGAAAGCAACGGCTCATATCGGTTGCAGGGAATCCGCGGCGACGTGCAGTTCTGGGAGGGACAGACCGGGGGAACGCTTTCGCCTGATGAGGCGGAAGCGGGAACCGGCACGCTCAGCGCGCTGATCATCTGCCCGTGACGGCCGGATGCGCTGCTGGCGACGGAGGCGGAGAGATCGTCGATGCTGAGGAAACCGAGCGACCATGAGCCTCGAACTATTCGGAGCGTAGCCTCCCGTAGCCGTCTACTCCGCGATGTTGCGGCGGCCTGCTCGGGCGCCGCGCGAGCGCGGCCGTTCGTCGTCTTCGATGTCGAGTTCCGGCGCGATGGGGCCTCCGAGCGTGGAGCGGCCACCCTTCTTCTCCGAGTCGCCTCCAGCTCCGCCCATCATCCCGATGCCTCCCGGCCGGCCTCCGGCTGCCGAGGAGCCGGAAGCGCTCCCGGCTGCACCGCTCGCGCTCGCGGATGGACCACCTGCTGCACTCGACATGCCGAGCAGTCCGCGACCCGACCCGGGTGCACTGCCTGCTGTGCCGCCCATTGCTCCAACGCCACCTGCACCGCTCATGCCGGCAGCGGCCCCGAGGCCGCCCGCCGTCATCGCACGACCTCCGAGCAGTGCCGCGGCGCCTCCGACGCCGGAGCCGACTCCGCCGATGACCGATCCCCCTGATCCGCCGCCGGGCAGATACCCGCCGGGGCCGCCACTTCCGGGCCCATGACCGCCCGGGTTCCACCCGCCGGGCCCACCGGGAGTGCCGGGAAGGATGCCTCCGCCGGGAGAGTCGACGGACGGGTCATCAGGCCCTCCGCCGGGATACTCGCCGGGGAGCGGCGGGTAAGTGCCGCCGGGGTTGGGGTATGTGCCGTCCGGGTTCGGATACGTGCCGCCAGGGTTGGGGAACGTTCCGCCGGGGTTCGGGTACGAGCCCCCAGGAGTCGGGTAAGCCGGTGAACCGGGGGAGGGGAATCCGCCACCGCCAGGCCCGGTGGCGCCGGGGCCGTTGCTGCCCACAGGTGGGACCCCGCTGTCGATTCCTTCCACGTCGATGACGGGAAGCGGGATGTCTCCGGCATCGCCGATGCGCCCCGCCCTCAGCGGTCCGAAACTCGCGTTCGCTTCTGCAGTCAATTCTTCGCGAATGTGCTTCAGTTTGGCGATCGCCACGGATTCGCGCTCGGCGGCGAGACGCGCTTCTTCGCGGGCGACGGCTTCACCGGTGTCCAGCACACCCCAACCGTCGGTGATGCCGGCGAGGTTGCGGCCCGCATCAGCAAGGAATCCGTCCGCCGATGCAGACGGAAGCTCGGTGAGCGCGACGGCCGCCTTGCCGGCGACGCTCGCGGTGGACTCGGCAAGTGCTGTGCGCAGATCCTCGAGAGTTGTCACGATTTTGGACGCGTTCTTCTCCATCCGTTCGAGAGGGCCCCGCGCCGTGTCTGCGGACTCTCCGCTCCATCCCGGGATCTCGCGCACGGCTTTGATCGCGCGGCGAAGTTCACCGACGGCTGCCAGTCGTGCCTCGAGCTGCGGATCCACGAATGACGCGGACGAGGCGAGGGCGCGCAATTCGTCTTCGAACATGGTGGGCGTACAGAGGTTCGGATTATACGTCATGAGATCCTCCCTGCTTCTTCCTGCGGTTGATCGTGATGGCTGTGGCTGCGCCGATGCCGATGATGACGATGGCGGTTGCGCCGATGGCCCAGGGCAGTGCTGTCGTTGCGGTGTCGACGGGGGGTGTGGTTGGCTCTGGCGTAGGGGTGGGATAAGCCTCGTCGAGGGTGGGGCGCTGGTCGTCTTTGAACAACGGGTTCTCGTCGGGGTATTGGGTGGGGTTCTCGGCGAGGAGGCGGGTGGCGTTGACGACTCCGTGGCCAATGGTGTTCGACCAGGACAGTTCGTGGGGGTCGCTGCCGGTGTTGTGGATGAGGGATTGGAGGATCTGGTTGGGGGTGGCGTCTGGCCATTTCTGCATGGCCAGCGCGATCACGCTGGACACGATGGGTGTGGCGGCGGAGTTGCCGGACCAGGTCGACATTCCCCAGGTGCCGTCCCATCCGACGCCGGCGACGTCGATTCCGGGGGCGACGACGTCGACATCATCGAACGCCATCGGAGTGCCATCCGCCCACAATGCGACGTCGGCCGCAGCATCGACCGATGCTACGTTCACCACGCCATTCATCGGCGTCAACACCGATTCGAATGCGCTGTTCGCATTGGGCAGCGAAGCAACGATCGTCACGCCCGCCTGCAACGCCGCAGCCACACTCGCGACGGTGTTGTCAAGGGTGCCCTCTGTGAACGATGCAGAGCCGCCGGAGAAGTTGATGATGTCCGCCCCAGCGTCGACAGCATCATTCATCGCCACTGGCAAGGTGTCGCCTCGACACTCGTCGTCGAGGACGCCGTAGTAGAGGATCTTCACCCCGGGGGCGATGCCGACCGCGCCGATCCCGGTTTCTGATGTCCCGTTGCCGGCGATCAGCGATGTGACCGACGACCCGTGTCCTTCCAGGACGTAGTCTTCGGCGGGATCGGTCACGGGGGTGGGGCATCCTTCGAGTTCGCGGATCTCGATATCCGCGTCCTGCAGCCCGGGCAGGTCGGGGTTGATCTCGTCATCGAAGACGGCGATCGTGACTCCCTCACCGGTGATCCCCGCATCATGGATCGCGCCGATGCGCATCGCATCGAAGTACCACAGCGGATCCGCACCTGCAGCCGCAGCGGCCGGCACCGACACGAACCCGGCGGCACCGACCAGCAGCCCGCTGGCCAGCCATCCAATCAGACGGCCCCTCAGAGTCAAAAGCCCGCCCCGTCATCGGTGCTTCCGTCATCGACCACGCCGCTGGCCTGCTGCTCAGGCACGCCGCTGCGCGTCTGAGAGGAGGACTGCAGGTGCGTGGTCGACGTGAGCGTCGGGTCGTCGACGACCTGCTGGATCTGGGCAAGAGTGCCCGACAGGGACTCTTCGGACTGCTGCTTCTGCTCCAGTACGGCCTTGACTGCATCCCGGAAGGCGGCGGCGTCGACCGCGAGAGTCGCGATCATCTCTTCCACGCCCGCGGTGTAACTCGAAGCGGAATCGATGAAGGGGGCCGTCGTGTTCGTGCGCAGACCATGGATCTGCGTCGGTCGCGTTCCCACCCCCGCAGCTTCGATGCTCTTCACCAACGTGTGGATGTTCTCGAGCATCTGCTCAACGTCCGCGCTGATCTCACCCGACATCACGGCCCCCCTCTGGCAATGCACGATCACGACCGAGCATATATCCAACGCCGACTGCGACGGGATATGCGATCTCATTCTGTGAGGACGTCAATGTCGTGCCCGTCGCGGCCCGAATGCATCTCGGGGTGTTGATGCCGCGACGGGTGGTGTTCTAGCCTGTGTGCGGAATGTGATTCGTGGGGGGTTGTTCCGTTGTCGTCCCTGGTTGGGGATGCGCTCTCCCCGCTTGTGCGTCCTCATGGGGACGGGAGGGAGTGAGTTATGGCTGATGTCATCTCCGCTGAAGAGGGGGCTCTGCGTCGTGGGGCTCAGGCGGTGCGTGAGACGAAGTCGGGTATCGATCAGCAGGCCAAGAAGGTTCGTGGTGAGATCGAGCAGCTGCGTGGTTTCTGGACGGGTGCGGCTGCTGTGTCGTTCACGACGCTGATGTCGCGTTGGGATGAGCAGGCTCGTCAGCTGAACGAGGTTCTGGTGACGCTGGAGGATGCTCTGGCGGGCACCGAGCGGGATCAGGCGGCGACTGAGGAAGCTCACCAGCAGACCATTGCGGGCCTTGGCTCGATGATGGGTTCCTGAGCGGGTTCGCAGAGAGATTTCGAGGAGAACATGATGCAGTCGATGTCCGTTCGTCCGGAGCAGGTCAATGCTCTTGCAGGGCAGATCCGCAGTGGGTCGCAGGGTATTCGTTCGGAGTTGGACCGTCTGGAGTCTGAGGTCGGCAAGCTGCGTGCGGCGTGGGATGGTGCCGCGCAGCAGGCGTATGACCAGGCGCAGGCGAAGTGGAACCGTTCGCTGAGTGAGATGCAGCAGCTGCTGACGCAGATCGCGGGTAAGACCGAGGAGATCTCGGGTCAGTACGTGCAGACCGACCGGTCTGCTGCGGGTCGTTTCGGCGCGTGAGTGCGGAGCGCGGGCCTGGCGCAGAGGTGCGTCGGGCCCGCGCCGTCTGCTGTGCTTTTCGGTGAACTGCCGGACGGTTCAGCAGGCGTGACGGGCATCGCCCTCGTGCTGCTGCTCGTCGGCGGCATCATCCTCGCGATCGTGCTGACGAGATCCTCACGTCGGCACACCACTGAAGCCTCAGCCTGACGCTTCAGTGTGCTCCTGAGCAAAGGGAAGGTCATGGGCGGTAAGCGTGGAGCAGGTCTTTGGTGACCGCGCATAGGCGGCGAATGATCGCGGCGACGTTCGGCCTCGCTGCGATGAGCGTTGCTGTCGCGGTGCCGGCGGTGGGGTCGGAGGCGTCTGAGGGTGGGTTGTGGTACTTCAACCGGGGCAAGGTGCAGGCCGCGCAGGATGCGGGGCTGGACGGCTCCGGGGTGACGATCGCTGTGATCGACACGCAGGTGAACCCGGACGCGCCCGGACTTCGTGGCTCCGGCCTCGATGTGCGGGGGTCGTTCTGCTTCGATGAGTCGGGGAAGCGCTATGACGCGGTCTCGACCGACTACGTCGCGGCGAATCATGGCACGAACGTCGCGTCGATGATCCTCGGCACGGGCGAGGCGGTCGGCGGCACGCCGATCAAGGGTGTCGCGCCGGGTGCGACGGTGCTCTATTACAACTCGATGATCACGACGACCGCTCCGGATGGGAACGACGTCGACTCCACCTGCCTGCAGGAGAACGGCGAAGTGATCAATGACGATCTAAGCGATGAGGGGATGCGCCTCCCCTCGGGCCTGGCGAAGGCGATCTCTGCGGCGGTGGATGATGGTGCGGACATCATCTCGGTTTCACTGGGAGGCCTGGTCGATGCGTCGTATGCGGTGGCGAAGGCGCATGCCGCGGGTGTGGTGGTGCTGGGTTCGCTGCCGAATGTGGGCGGCGTGGGCGATTGGCCGTCGAGTTATAACGGTGTGGTCGCGGTGCAGGCGTTCGGTCCCGACGGGCAGATCCAGTACTCGGCGTACAACCCGGCGCTCGCGGAGCCGTCGCCGAATCTCAGCGATGACGTGATCGTCGCCTCTCCGGGGTTGGAGATCATCGCGCAGGGCACGGCGGAGTCGTGGGATGCGCAGCAGCTGCGATCGGGCACGTCGCTGGCGACGCCGATCGCGGCCGGCTTCCTGGCGGTGGTGAAGCAGAAGTACCCGGAGGCGACGTCGAATCAGCTCATCCAGAGCCTGATCCGCAACACCGGGACAAAGGGCGAGCATGAGCCCGAGTGGAACAACAGCGCGGGTTACGGCGCGGTCTCTCTGTCGGGCATGCTGGCGGTGGATCCGACGAAGTACCCGGATGTGAATCCGCTCTGGGACGCGGACGATTCAGATGCTCTTCCCAACCAGAACACCGTCGACGAGGAAGCCGCACTGCTCGCCGCCAGCGCCTCGCCGGAGCCGACGCCTGAGCCCACGGCCGCGGCGGGCACGGGTGGGTCGGCCTTCGCGCCGCTGCTCATCGGCGGCGGGGTGGTGCTCGCCGTCCTCATCATCGGCGGGGTGGTGCTCGCCGTGGCGCTGACCAGCTCATCGCGACGACAGAACGAACACGAGCGCGGTCATGACCGCTGACACGACCGGGGGACGGAATGCATGAGGGAGACGACCTTCTCGCATCGATGGAGGCACTGAACGCGCGGATCGATGCCCAGATCACCCAGTCGCGGGTTCTCGCTGACGAAGCAGCGCGCATCGCCGCCGAGGCGAATCAGGTCACGGCGACCATCACCTCGGCGGACGGGCGGGTGACCGTCGTGGCGCAGCCGACCGGAGCGATCAGCGAGGTGCGGCTGTCCAGCGCTGTCGGCGCAGACGCGGCCGCACTCGGCGCGACGATCACCGACACCATCGCCAGAGCCCAGCGGGCGGCGGCAGATGCTGTGCTGCAGTCCATGGTGCAGACGCTGGGTGCGGATTCGGCCCTCGTCGCCGAGGTCCGTCGTGACGTCGACGCCGCGTTCCCGGCATCCGGTGGCGATTCCCTGGGACACCGCCGATGACGACTTTCGAGGTCAACCCCTCGCGCCTCGCCGCGGCCGCCCGGTCGATCGGCGACGCGTCGAAGAACATCGATGCCGCCCTCGAGCAGCTGATGGCCATCGCCGGGGTGCTGCGCGATTCGTGGTCGGGCGAGGCGCAGAAGGCCTTCGCCGACGCGCACGGACTATTCGACCAGTCGATGCGCGAGCGTGCCTCGCTCGTCGAGGCCATCGCGATGGCACTCGCAGACCTCGCGAGCTCCTACTCGGATACCGATCTTGCCGGCCAGCGTGCGCTCGGCGGACGTTGACGCCCTCCCACTTCGAAGGAACGAGCAGATGACAGGAACGGCAGCCAACCAGCAGATCATCATCGATGCGGACCTGCTTCAGACGCACGTGCGTGCGCTGGAGGATGCCGCGGGGGTGCTGCGGATCGCCGCAGCGAACGCGGCCGGCGGTGTCGGCGGGGAAGCGTTCGGGGCGCTCTGCACGCCCCTGCTGGCACCGGCGATATCCGCGCTCGCCGAGGCGTCGCAGTCGACGCTCGAGGTCGCGGGCGCGCTGTCGACCGCGACCTCTGCGGCGCTCGGAGCGACCACCATTAAGTTCAGCGAGATCGAGGAGACCGCGGTGAACACGTTCCGCGCGATCGAGGGGCTGGCGCTGTGACCGCCGTCGCCGTCGTCAGCGCTCAGGTTCGTTCCGGCGCCTGGGCGGCCGGAGCCGCGGGGTACACCTCGGCGCAGGCGGATTGCGCCAGCATCCCCGGTGTCGCGGGATTACTGATCCGGTACATCCAGCCGCTTCGCGAATGGTTCGACGACCTGCTGGGACATCCGGCACCGTCGGCGCCTTCGCCTCCCGCTGGGAGGACGCAGAACTCGCGCTCGGGAAGGTGCTCTCGGTTCTGCGCGACGCCGAGCGCAGCCTCGGCGAGCTCGACGGCCGCACCGTCCGGGCTCTGAGAGAGCGCTTCGCCGACCTCGTCTCCGTCGCCGAGGACGGCGCGCAGTGGACGGGGGCGACCGCGAGCGCCATCCGTGCAGTGTCGCAGATCATCGAATCGACCCGCGTGCTGATCTGCGACTTCCTCGGACGCCTCAGCCGGTTCGCGCAGGATCTCTTCGGGTGGTCGCTGAACCCGTTGTCGAAGCTGAACGACATCGAGCGGTTCGCGAACTCGGCAGCGGAGTTCATTGCGGTCGGCGGGGCGCTGGTGAAGAGCCTCATCGGCGCCGTGGTGTCGCTGGCGCAGCTGCTGTACGAGCTCGCGCCGCTCATCGGCGACGCCCTGCACCGGCTCCGCGGGGTGATCGCCGACATGATGCCCGCACTCGGGGGACCGCTCGGCTTCGTCGCGGGGAACGTGCTCGACGACTTTCTCGACACGGACGTGAACGTTCGTGAGATCGATCCGGAGAGCCTGCCGACGGTCGAGCAGCGCCGAGCGTGGGATCGCGCGCATGAGGTCACGTCGCTCGACTCGTTGTCGGATCTCGTCGGAGTGAACACGTGGACAGACGCGATGGGCGGCCAGGATTCGAGCGTCATCGACGTCAAGCGGGTGCGTGTCCCCGACGGCTCGAAGCACTGGGTCGTCTCGATGCCGTCCACGCAGTCGTGGGAGTTCGACGGACCGCACGGAGCGATGAACGACCGCGACAGCAATCTCGCGCTCATGCTCGACAACCCGTTCCTGCGTGGCCAGTACGAGCGGGCGGTCCTCCAGGCGATGAAGGAGGCAGGCATCCCCGAAGGGGCGGACGTCGTGCTCACCGGCTTCAGCCAGGGCGGCATCATGGCGGCGAATCTCGCGGCCGACCCCGCGTTCCCCTATCGGCCGATCGGCGTGGTGACCAACGGGTCGCCGATCGACAACTTCCGCGTGCCGCCGCACATCCCCGTCTACGCGTTCCAGCACGCGACGGACGTCGTGCCGATGACCGATGGCAGTGCAGTCGCGGTGCCCGGCCTCCCGGGCATCGGCCCTGCCGACGTGCCGAACTCGCTGGTCACCGTGCTTCCGCCGAACATGCACCAGATCACCCTGCCCGACCCACCGGGTGAGCATCTCTCGCTGCCCACAACAACCGTCTGTACGCGGAGTCGATCGCGCGGTGGGAGCAGGACTACCGTGCGAAGCACGACGGTGAGGATCCGTGGAACCTGGCTGGGCTCGGCGGGCAGGTCATCGATCACCAGATCTACTCGGGAGTGGAGCACTGATGAGGTGGAGCGCTCGGGTATCTCGCGTGTCGGCAGCTGTGATCGGTGCGGTTGTCGTCGTGGCCGCGCTGACCGGCTGCGGCGTGTTCGTCAACGAGTTCGCTGAGGGTGACTACGCCGAGACGATCCCGGAAGCCCTCCTGGAAGCCGACCTCGCGATCACCGACGCCTTCGCCTCGAAAGGGCTCGACGGTTTCACCGCCTACCTGGCGGTGGGCATCGACATCGATCAGACGGAGCTCTCCGAGCAAGCGCTGGCCGACATGCTGCGGATCGTCGTGAACGAGAATGACCTGCCGGCTGACCAGATGCTCTTGACCGTGCAGAACGTCGAAGGCGACTTCATCGATCTCGGCCAGATGGTCGAGCGGATCGCTCCCGACGTCGGGACCAACTACGTGAGAGACGTCGACCTGACCATCACGACTGATGAAGCGCGCGAGATCGTCGAGGCCGTGGACAGGCAGCGATGAAGACTCGCGTGGAATCTGGCTGGACCCGGCGGACAGGTCATCGACCACGCGCTCGTACGCACGTTCGCGGCCGGTGGATGGCGGCGATGATCGCAGGCCTCGGTGTGGTTCTCTGTCTGGCGGGCATCAAGCTCTGCATCGACGACGTCGACGGTGAGCCCATCGCTCTCGAGTCGATGATGGAGCGACTGGTGCCCGGGGTGGTAGTCGTCACGTCTTATGAAGACGTTCGAATCACGATGGACGGTGCGCGCGAGATCATCGACGCCTTCAGCGCACAGCGATGAAGATCTCGCGGGCATCCCGGGAGCGGAACACGCTCCATACAGTCGATAGGGTTCAGGTGTGACAGTCGAGATCGCAGAGCGACGTCGGATCGTGCTCCAGACCGAGGATCGCCGCATCGATCTGTCCCTTCCCCTCGACGAGACCCTCGACGACGCTCTCACGCTGAGCGGGCTGTCGTCGGCTGATCGCTTCATCACGGTCGGTCCCGGTGGCTTCGAGGTGCCGGGCGACACCGAGTGCGAAGACCTCATCGACGGCGGCCTCTACGCGCTGATCGACCGCGCCGCCCTCGCGCCGCAGATGCGCTCCGTCGAGTCGACCGATCGCCCCACGCGCGCCGACCACGGAGCCCGCTGGTGGCTGCTCGCGGTGAGCGGCCTGCTGCTCGTCGCGGTCTTCGCGCTGGGATCCGCCGACCCGCTGCTTCGGCTCGTCGTCGCTCTTCTCGCCGCAGGCGGTGCAGTCAGCGGAGCGGTGGCGTGGGCACACCGCGACTCGGATGCAGGGGGGCGCGGCGTTCTCGGTGTGCTCGCACCGGTGCTGCTGTCGTTCGCCGCCGGTGCGCTCCTCATTCCGGCCGGGCTCGAATCCGGCGCGCACCTGTCAGCCGCGACCGGCTTTCTCGCCGCAGGCACCACCGCCGCTATCGTCGCCGTCACCGCTCGCCTGCGTCCGATGCGAGCCGCCGCAGGCACCGCGACGGTGCTGCTCGTGGCGCTCGCCGCGGTGTGGGGTCTCGCTCTGCTGATGCGCTGGGGGCACGTGGAAGCCGCGGCGATCTCGCTCGGACTCATTCCCCTCGGTCTTCGTGCCCTGCCGAGCAGCCTGGTCAACCTGCCCGAAGGCTACTTCATCGACTACAAGCACTTCATGACCAGCCGATGGACGGTGCGCGGGGCGATCCCCGAGTCCGTCGGGGTGCTGCAGCCCGAGCGCATCGCCGCCGTGGTCGACGACTCCTCTGCGCGACTGATCGCCGGAACCGCCGTGCTGAGCGTCGTCGCCGCGCTGATGGCCCCGATCGCCTTCCTACGCCCCTGGCCGGCTGACCCGGTGGTGGTCTCCGGAGGCATCGGGCTGCTGTGCTGCCTGGGTCTTGCTCTGCTGCTCACACCGCGTCACACCACCTCGCGCATGCTCCGGTGGTTCCCGCGCGCAGCGGCCGGGGTCGTGTTCGTCGTCGCCGGCATCCAGGTCGCCGCTGCTCTCGGTCCCGGCTTCCACCTGCTCGGGGCGGCCCTGCTGTTCACCGTGGGCCTGGTCGCCGTCGCCGTGGTCATCCCCATCTCGCGGGGCGCGAGCTCGCTCATGTGGTCGCGGATCGGCGACGCCTTCGAGTGGCTCGCCGTCGCTCTCGCGCTGCCCGCCGCCCTGCTCTACGCGAATGCCCTCTCGCTGGTTCGTGGAATGATGGCCGGATGAGCGGGAACCGCCAATCACAGTCACGGCCGAGCGGTGGCCCGGTCCCGCCGATGGCACCGGGGGGAGCCCGAGCCGACGACATCCCCGCTCTACCGCCCGCCCTGATCGCCGCCGCCCCGGGAGTGGATGGAGCGCCGCTCAGGCAGACGCCCCCTCCGCCTACCCCGATCGTGTCGTCGAGGCGCCCGGCGCAGAGCAGCGACGACGGACTTGGATCGGCATTCGCCGGCGTTCCCGCGGGAACGGTGCAGCGGATCGCGGCCTTCACGCTCGACGCGACGGTCGTCTTCCTCGCCGCGGCCCTCGTGCTGGTGTTCTCTCAGAGTCCGCTGCTCGCCGGCCTCACGGTCTTCGAACTCGCGCTCTTCCTCTGGGCGCTCGAAGCCCGCACGGGCCTCACACTCGGCAACGCCGTGCTGCGCCTGCGCAGCGCCCGCGCCGACCGGCCGTTCTCACCCGGAGTCGGACGCCAGCTCGTGCGTGCCATCATCACCGGCGCGGGCTTCATCGTCGCCGTGGGCAGCTGGGTGGTCGTGGCCTCCAGCGCCTGGGATCGCGGCGGGAAGCGACAGTCGTGGGCGGATCGCATCGCCGGAACCGTCGTCGTGGCGGTGCCGGCACGCGCTGCGGTCGAAACGGTGCCGCAGCCGGCCGCAGCTCCGGATGCCGGTCCGCTCGCTCCGCCCCAGGTGGTGCCCCTCGGCGGGCACTCGGCGATCATCGACGAGGACTCCGAGCCCACCGGCGCACGAGCGGCATCGCGCCGCACCGAGAAACCCGAACAGGCGGCCCCAGGCGTCGACCGGCCGCTCTTCACCGTCGCCCCGGCGCCGGCATCGGCGCCCCAGACGAACGTCGACGCGGCGACCCCGGCATCCGAGACCGGCGCTCTGCTGCTGATCTTCGACACCGGGCAGCGCGTGCAGCTCGCCCTGCCGCTCGCCGCGAATCTCGGGCGCGCTCCCGTCGCCAGCGCGCACGACGACAGGCTCATCGTCGTCACCGACCCGGACTCGTCGGTGTCGAAGACCCATCTGCGCATCGAGCACTCCCGCGGCCGCACCTGGGTGACCGACTTCGGATCGACCAACGGCTCCGACATCCGCGCCGACGACGGCCAGCTGACCGAGCTCGTCGCCGGGGAGCGGGTGCTGCTCGACGACGCGGACCGCGTGCGGATCGGCAACCGCAGCTTCACCATCAGCCTCCTGCTGGGCACCGACAGCAGCGCCGGAGAGAGAGCATGACAGGACCCCGCCTCGCACCACCTCGCGTCCCCGCAGGGAGACTCCCGGTTCAGGCACCGCCCGAGCTGCAGCCGAGCGACGGCGGGATGGGGGTGCTCGGATCACTCCTGCCCATGCTGGGAAGCGTCGGCGCGATCGTCATGGTGACCATGTCTAATCAGTCCGTCACGGGTCTGCTGACCGGCGGCATGTTCCTGCTCTCGTCGCTCGGCTTCGTTGCCGTCAACGGCTGGCGGCAGCGCTCACAGCGCCAGGCCGCGACTCTCGGGGCTCGCCGCGAGTACCTCGCCTACCTGAGCGAACTGCGCCAGACGGTGCGCGTCGCTGCGCGTCAGCAGCGTCGCTCCGGGAACTGGCACCTGCCGGCACCTTCGACGCTGCCGTACCTCGCTGAAGAACGCACCCGGGTGTGGGAGCGCGGTGTCAACGATGCCGACTTCCTGTCGGTGCGTGTGGGCACGAGCGATCAGCCGCTGTGCGTCACGCTCGAGGCGCCCGAGCTGCCCCCGCTTGCCCAGCTGGACCCCGTGGCGGCGTCCGCCGCGCACCGGTTCATGCTGACGCACGAGGTCCAGAAGGATCTTCCCCTGGGCGTCACCCTGCGCGACTACGCGCGCATCGAGGTCACCGGCGACGAGGACGAGACGCGAGCGCTGGCGCGGGCGATGCTGCTGCACGCCGCCGCCATGCACGACCCCGAGGTGCTGCAGATCGTCATCGCCGCCGACAATGCGGTGCTTCCGCAGTGGGAGTGGGCCAAGTGGCTGCCGCACACGCATTCGCGCACGGTGCGCGACGGCCTGGGCCCGGCGCGGATGATCGGCTCGCAGCTGTCGGAGCTCGAGGACATGCTCCCGGCCGAGGTGCGGGAGCGGTCGCGCTTCGCCCGGGACGGCTCGGCTGCGAAGGTGCCGCACATCGCGATCGTCACCGACGGCGCGACCACCTCGTTCACGGACGCGCTGGTCACCGGTGACGGCGTGCAGGGCGTCACGGTGATCGACCTGCCCGCTCGCTGGGGCGATCTCGACGACCCGAACGCCCTCCGTATCGCGTTCGAGACGGGCGGCGAGGGCGCGCGCGCTGAGCTCGTGAGCCTGCAGCTGCCCGCACGACCGTTTGAGCCCGACGCGATCAGCATCGTGGAGGCCGAGGCGACGGCTCGGCGACTCATCGCTCTGTATTCCGGCGGGACGACGATCGCCAAGAAGAACAGTGCGACCGGCCAGGCGGAACTCGTCGAGCTGCTCGGGCTGCCGGATGTGCGAGACCTGGATCTCGACGCCGCCTGGGCGCCTCGCCTGGAACGCGACCGGCTGCGGGTTCCCATCGGTCAGACCGAGGACGGCAGCCCCCTGATCCTCGACATCAAGGAGTCGGCGCAGCAGGGCATGGGGCCGCACGGCCTCATCATCGGCGCCACCGGCTCGGGCAAGTCGGAGGTGCTGCGCACGCTCGTGCTGGCCCTGGCGATGACCCACTCGCCCGAGCAGCTCAATTTCGTGCTGGTCGACTTCAAGGGCGGAGCGACATTCGCGGGCATGGCCGACATGCCTCACGTGTCGGCGATCATCACGAACCTCGGCGAGGAGATCTCGCTCGTCGACCGCATGCAGGATGCGCTGCAGGGCGAGATGGTCCGCCGGCAGGAGCTGCTGCGCGCGACCGGACCCTTCGCCAACGTGGCTGACTACGAGAAGGCGCGCCGCGGTGGTCGCACGGACCTCGCGCCGCTGCCCGCGCTGCTGATCGTCGCCGATGAGTTCTCGGAGCTGCTGTCGGCCAAGCCGGAGTTCGTCGACACGTTCGTCAACATCGGTCGTCTGGGCCGCTCGCTCCAGGTGCACCTGCTGCTGTCCTCGCAGCGCCTGGAGGAGGGCAAGCTGCGCGGTCTGGACACGCACCTCTCATACCGCATCGGTCTGCGCACGTTCTCGGCGGCCGAGTCGCGCACCGTCCTCGGCGTTCCGGATGCCTATCATCTGCCCACGCAGCCTGGCGCGGGCATCCTGAAATCCGATACCGAGACGATGACGCAGTTCCGCGCCGCGTACGTGTCGGGCCCGCCCCCGCGTCGTCGTCGACGCGCTGCGTCGAGCACCAGTCAGAGCACCGGATCGACCGCCGCGGTCGAGCTGTTCACCGCCGCACCGGTGTGGCGCGCTGAGACTCCCGTCGACGAGCCGGAGATCGTCGTCGACGCCGAGCCTGAGGAGAAGCGGAACACCTTCGAGATCGCGGTCGAGTCGATGAAGGGGCGCGGCCCCGCAGCGCACCAGGTCTGGCTGCCGCCGCTGGTGACACCCGCGACGCTCGACCAGCTCTTCGGCGACCTCGTCGAAGACCCGTCGCTCGGTCTCGTCTCCCCGCGCTGGCGGGCGGCCGGGGCGCTCACCGTCCCGCTCGGCGTCGTCGACGTGCCACTCGAGCAGCGCCGCGAGAACCTGGCGATCTCGCTGGGCGGCGCCGCCGGGCACATGGCGATCGTCGGCGCTCCCCTGAGCGGCAAGAGCACGCTCGCGCGCACCGCCGTGGTCGCCCTGGCCCTCACGCACACGCCGCAGGAGGTGCAGTTCTTCGTCATCGACTTCGGCGGCGGCAGCTTCACCGGCCTGCAGAATTTCACGCACGTCAGTGGAGTCGCGACGCGTTCGGAGCCAGATGTGGTGCGACGGACCGTCGCCGAGATCACCAGCCTGCTGAACGCCCGCGAGGTGTACTTCCGGCAGAACGGCATCGACTCGATCGACGCCTACCGGCAGCGCCGTGCGCAGGGACTTGCCGACGACGGCTACGGCGACATCTTCCTCATCGTCGATGGCTGGGGCACGCTGCGCGCCGAGTTCGAGATGCTCGAGCCGCAGATCCAGGCGATCGCCGCGCGTGGCCTCACCTACGGCGTGCACGTCGTGATCACGGCGGCGCGCTGGATGGAGATCCGCGCCAACATCAAGGACCTCATCGGCACGCGCATCGAGCTGCGTCTCGGTGACCCGACCGACTCCGAGGTCAACCGCAAGGCCGCTGAGAATGTCACGGCGATCCCCGGCCGGGGCCTGAACGATCGCGGTCTGCAGATGCTCACCGCACTGCCCCGCGTCGACGGAGTGGATGACGCGTCCAGTCTCGCCGACGGCATCGACGACCTCGTCGCGCGCGTCGCAGCGGCATGGCACGGTCCCGCCGGGCCGAAGCTGCGCCTCCTGCCCTCGCGCATCGGACACGCCGACCTGCGCGCGGTCGCCGCTGCGCAGTCGTCCGACGGCTCTGAGCCCCGCGAGCTGCTGCTCGGCATCGACGAGGCGGACCTGGCCCCGTTCTCGATCGATCCGATCGCCGAACCGCTGCTGTACCTCTACGGCGATGCCGACTCGGGCAAGTCGTCGATGCTTCGCGGGGTCGTGCATGAGATCACACGCCTGTACGGGCCGACCGAGGCGAAGATCTTCGTGGTCGACTACCGGCGCGCGCTGCTGGGCGAGATCCCCAAGGACTACCTCGGCGCCTACCTCACCTCGCACGAGATGACCGAGGGTGGCATGAACGAGCTGGCGCAGTTCTTCCGCAGCCGCATCCCCGGGCCGGATGTCACGCCCGAGCAGCTGCGCACCCGCTCGTGGTGGAAGGGCGCGGAGGGCTTCGTGCTCATCGACGACTACGACCTCGTGGCGACGTCGCAGGGCAACCCGGTCGCGGTGCTCGCCCCGCTGCTCGCCCAGGCCGCCGACCTCGGGCTGCACGTGATCCTCACCCGCCGCACGGGCGGCGCGAGCCGCGCGGCCTACGACCCCATCATCCAGCGCATGACCGACCTCGGCGCCACCGGCATCCTGCTCTCGGGCAGCCCCGAGGAGGGTCAGCTGATCGGCAAGGTCAAGGCGATCCCCGCGATCCCCGGTCGTGCCCAGATCGTCAGCCGCGATCGCGGACTCGTCTCCGCGCAGCTGCTCTGGGTGCCCCCGAGCTACGAGTGACGAAGACCTGGAGGGGTCTGTTCGGGTGACACAGCAGGAGAAGACGACTCTGAAGACCATCTGGGTCCGCAGCCATGTCGGCTGGCAAGGTCAGCAACGAGCGACGACGGGGCTGGTCCTCTTTGCGGCCGTGTTCAGCCTCTTCGCCCTCCTGTTCAGCATGATCCTGTTCGCCGAACCGGCACCAGCGCTGAAGCTGGTGGGCGTCGGCGTTCTCGCCGCGGTCGCGGTGGGGATCTGGCTGCTGGTGGCCCACATCCGAGTGACCCGCACGCGGATCGTCCGGGTCTCGGTAACCGGCCCGGAGGTCGTCTTCGCCGGTGTCGGATCCCGCGCAACCGTGCGACGCTGCGATGGGGTGACGTGACCGGTGCTTCCCTCGAACGCAACCGTGTCTTCCTGCGGACGGCGAGCGTGCGGCCCTCATCCTGGGCGGTCACGGATCTCGCCAGCGATCCGGTTCTCCTAGCCGAGCTCGTCAGCTTCTACGCGAGTCGTCCGGACGCCCGCGCCGAGATCGGCCCCGCCACCCTCGAGCGACTGCGCTCCGGGGAGTTCTGACCCGCTCTGCGGGAAGAGTCTCAGCGCACGACGTCGGCAAGGTGCCGAGCATGGTGTCCCAGCACCTTCACCATGATGCCGCGGCGGCGCAGCTCCGAGATCGTGCGCGACTCCTCGTCGCGGTCGCGCCCCAGCGCGTGCGCGTTCGCGACGACCAGCACGTCGCCGCTGCGCAGGGTCTCGATCAGGCGTGCGAGGCGGTCTCCCCAGCTCTCCAGAATCTCGGGGGCCGGATGACGGAAGCCCTCGATCGGCACGCCGAAGCGCCTGAGATCCTCGCGCTGCTGCGTGACCGACGGCATCCCCTCGCGGGAGACGACGAGCCCCACCAGCCGCGCGCCCTCGGGACGAGCCGACCACCAGTCGTGATCGGCGTTCGCCAGGCACTTCGGGCACGTCGCAGCCGCGTGCGGCAGGTGCAGCGGACTGGTCAGCGCCAGGTCGACACCGGCATCCGCCTGATTCATCGCGTCGCTCATCGTCGCACCTCCAGCATCCATTCTGCCCGAGTCCGGCGTCTGCGGCGGCCGGACTCCGGGCTGCGGAGTGGGCGCGGGCGCGTTCAGATCAGTGCGAGGGAGCGCACCGTCTCGCGTTCGTCGACCAGCTCGGCGACCGACGCGTCGATGCGGGCTCGCGCCCAGGCATCCGCCTCCAGCCCTTCGATGATCTGCCACTCCCCACCGGACGAGCGGACGGGGAACGAGGAGACCAGACCCTCCGGCACGCCGTACTCGCCATGCGAGACGACGCCGGCGCTGGTCCAGTCCTCTGTGCCGTGCACCCAGTCGCGCACGTGGTCGATGGTCGCACTCGCCGCGGATGCCACCGACGACGAGCCGCGCACCTCGATGATCTCGGCGCCGCGCTTGGCGACGCTGGGGATGAACGTCTGCTCCTGCCAGGCCCGGACATCGCCGACAGCGGCCTGGAGCCGCTCGGCGACCGGCTCACCATCGACCGTCGCGTGCGAGATGTCGGGGAACTGCGTGGCCGAGTGATTGCCCCAGATCGGCACGCGGCGCACGCTGGCGACCGGGGCGTCGAGCGTCTGGGCGAGCTGCGCCCGTGCGCGGTTCTCGTCGAGTCGCGTGAGCGCGGTGAAGCGCTCGGCGGGAACGCCGTCGGCCGAGGAGGCGGCGATCAGCGCGTTCGTGTTGGCGGGGTTGCCGACGACGGTGACGCGGATGTCGGATGCCGCCGTCGCGGCGATCGCGCGGCCCTGCGGGCCGAAGATGCCACCGTTGGCGGCGAGCAGGTCGCCCCGCTCCATGCCGGGCCCGCGGGGACGCGCGCCGACGAGCAGCGCGAGGTTCGCGCCGTCGAACGCGACCTCGGCGTCATCGGTCACCTCGACGGCATCGAGCAGCCCGAACGCGCCGTCCTGCAGCTCGAGTGCGGCGCCTTCGGCGGCGCGCAGTCCCTGCGGAATCTCCAGCAGTCGCAGCCGGACGTGCTCGTCCGGCCCCAGCATGTCTCCCGCCGCGATGCGGAACAGCAGCGCGTAGCCGATCTGCCCGCCGGCACCTGTGATCGTGATCGTCGTCGCCATGACCCGAGCCTATGCCTCCAGTCCTGCCCAGATGAGAGCCGGGCGCCGATTCGTCAAGCCCTCGGCGCCGGATGCCGCGGAACGCTACCTTTTCAGCATGACTTTCAATCCGGATGCGGACATCTCGGGCAACACCACCCGTCGCCGCGGGCGCGGCGCTGCGATCGCCGGCGGTGGTGCGGGCGTGCTCGGTCTGGTCGCGCTCGTCGTGGCGATGCTCGGCGGTCCCGACCTCACCGGCCTGGTCGGCGGATCGCCCGGTGGCGGGAGTGCACCGGCCTCGAGCGGCGAGGCGCTTTCCGAGTGCGACACCGGCCAGGACGCGAACAGCAACGACCAGTGCCGGCTGGCTGGCGCAGAGGTCGTGCTCAACGAGTACTGGGCGAAGCACGTCGACGGCTACCAGCCGCCCGAGAACATCGTCGTCGAGGGACAGACATCCACTCAGTGCGGTACGGCGTCGAATGCGGTGGGACCGTTCTACTGTCCGCCCGAGCAGACCGTCTACATCGACCCGACGTTCTTCCAGCTCATGCGCGATCAGTTCGGCGCCTCGGCGGGTGAGCTCGCTCAGCTGTACATCATCGGCCATGAGTGGGGTCACCACATCCAGAACATCACGGGCACGATGGACAAGTACCCGAACAACGGCACCGGCGCCGACAGCAACGGCGTCCGCACCGAGCTGCAGGCGGACTGCTACGCCGGCGCCTGGCTGGGCGACATCACCGAGCAGAAGGATGACAACGGCGTCGCGTACGTGCAGAAGCCGACGGAGGAGCAGATCACGGATGCCCTGAACGCGGCGTTCACGGTCGGCGACGACCACATCCAGGAGCAGCAGGCGGGACGCGTGAACCCGGAGAGCTTCACCCACGGCACCAGCGAGCAGCGCCAGGGATGGTTCGCCGACGGCTACAAGAACGGTCTCGGCGTCTGCGACACCTTCGCGGTCTCCGGCGCCGACCTCTGACCCACGCCGACACCCCCAGTTTCCGCCGAGACCCCTACCTGCGGACGTGTGCAGGTAGGGGTCTCGGCGGAAACTGGGGGTGTCGGCGAATGAGCGGGGTCAGGCGCGCAGCGCCTGGAGCAGGGTGCGAACCAGCACCGGGATGCTCCCGTGCGCTCGGAAGCGGGTGAGCCCCTCGCTCACGGC
>PJCV01000009.1:0-48845 GCA_002837415.1 Actinomycetales bacterium SN12 | reverse complement strand
GGGTCTCGGCGGAAACTGGGGGTGTCGGCGAATGAGCGGGGTCAGGCGCGCAGCGCCTGGAGCAGGGTGCGAACCAGCACCGGGATGCTCCCGTGCGCTCGGAAGCGGGTGAGCCCCTCGCTCACGGCCGACCCGGTGCGCGAGGAGACGAACCAAGGGGGCTTGGGGAGGATCGTGCCCCTCGACAGGCTCAGGGACCCAGGGGCGAGCCACCGCGGGAACGGGCGGAACGGCCCGCGCACCACCGAGCGCTCCACGCCGTCGAGCAGCAGCGCGTTGTGCACCACGCCGATGCCGCTGCCCACGTCGTCGAGGGTGTTGCCCGGGAACGCGCCCCAGGTCAGCGTCGGCGTGATGAACCCGAAGGCCGTCCAAGAATTGATCGCGATCGACCCGTAGCGCAGCTCGGCGATCGCCCGCTCGAACCCGGTGCCGAGCGATTTCTCGGTGGCCGGATCGATGATGAGGTTCGCCCCGAGGGTCCCCTGCAGCTGGTCGTTCGCGTGTGCGATCGCGGCATCCAGGAACTCCTGCCCGATGCCGGGCAGCTCCACGATCCCCAGCACCGGGGCGAAGTACTCGGTGGACTGCAGCGCCGTGGCATCCTGACCGTCGCTGACATCGACCAGCAGGCGATCGGCCAGCACCAGGGCATCCGGATAGTCCTCCGCCGCCTGCTGCATGCGCGACGCCGAACCGGGGTACCAGATAGGCCGCTCGGGAGCCGCGGCGTAAGCGCGCCGCAGAGCGGTGCGGAACTGCTCGGCCTGCGCCCACTCCGACGACATGATCACGATCTGCCCGGCGATGCAGTTGTGCCCCGAGTTCTGCAGCCGCATGGTCGCGACGTGCTCGGCCTGGAAGGCGACGTCGGCGTCGCTCCATTCGCCCGGCACCAGGATGATCGGCGAGACGCCACCCAGCTCCGCCGTGATCGGCTTGTGCAGCAGCGGACGGTTCTCCTGCCGGCGGAGCGCGGCTTTCTGGGCCCCTGAGCCGGTCGAAGCACCCCACACGATGGCGTCGAAGGTGGCCGCAGAGCCCGTGATGTGCACGTGCGCCAGGTCGCGATGCGCCGTCAGATACGAGCCGACCTCGGGGCCGCCGCGCACGATCCGCAGGAACCCGGGGGCGATCAGCGGCGCCAGCGCGCGCTCGTACACCGGCACGAGGGCATCCTGCGTGGGGTTCACCTTCAGCAGCACCACGCGATTGTGCGCGAGCAGCTCATACAGCACATCGAGCACCGGGATCGAGGTGATGTTGCCGGCGCCCAGCACCAGGCCGACCCCGCCCGCGGCATCCGATGACCGCTGTGCCAGCCCTGCGGTCGCCCGGGCCGTGTTCGGGGTGATGCCCGGCTGCAGCCACACCTCGCCACTGAACCCCGAGAGCAGGAATCGGTCGAGCCCGGTCAGCGGGAACGCGCTGACCCTCGTGCGACCTCCGGGGGCACGGCCGACCGTCACTCCGTCGAGAGGAGAGCGCCCGTCGGCGAGCTTGGAGAGGGTGTCCACATACGCGTCGAGCGCGCCGAGCACCGAGTACGGTCCGCTCAGCCACTCCTCGCCGCGCAGCGGATGCCTGCGGTCGAGGCCCTTGGAATCGGCGGCGGTGTTCGCCCAGTCCTCCGCGGCGGAGGCGACGCTCGTCCGCAGCGCTCGCAGCAGGGTCGCGCGCTGACCGACGGTGAGGTGCGCCCACGTGCGTGCACCCTGCTGCAGCACGTCGACGTCGGCATCCAGCGCGGCACGCTGCGCCTCGTCGAGTTCGGCGTCGAGAGCCGTCTCCTGAGTCATCGTCGTCTCCTGGTGGCGGGGGGAGCGGAACCGCGTCAGATGAGCGAGAGCTCGCGCAGCTTGGCCTCGACGTCTGCGTTGCTCGGCTCGACGTGGTGGCTCGAGTCCGGGTAGACGACGACGGGGATGTTCATGCGGCCGGAGATCTCCTTGGCGACGTCCGCAGCTGCCGGGTCGGCGACGAGGTCGATGTAGGTGTACTCGATGCCCAGGTCGTCGAGCTGCCTCTTGGTGCGGACGCAGTCTCGGCACCAGTCGGCGCCGAACATGGTGATGGTGTCGGATGCGGGGGTGCTCATGCGTCCAGCCTACGACTGCCCACCCGAGCAGGCGCCGTATGGCGCCGGGGCGAAGCGACCCGTGAAACGATGGATGCTGCATCGCCGAGACACCGCATCTCAGAGGAAACCGTGGAGGAGAACCCGTGAGCGCCCCCTCCCTCCCTCCCGTGACCGTGATCGTCCCGACCTTCAACGAGCGCGACAACGTCGCCGAGCTCGTCGCCCGCACCTCGGCGGCGCTCGCCGGGATCACCGCGGAGATCCTGTTCATCGACGACAGCGCGGACGACACGATCGACGAGATCGCGCGCGTCGGGGTATCCGCCGCTCTCGCCGTACGCGGCATCCACCGAGACCGCAACACCGGCGGGCTGAGCGGCGCCGTCGCGCTGGGCCTCGCCGAAGCGGCATACGACGTGTGCATCGTCATGGACGGCGATCTGCAGCATCCGCCCGAACTGCTGCGCGCCATGCTGACGCGCTACGCCGAGGGCGGCGCCGACGTCGTCGCGGCCTCGCGCTACATCGGCGGAGGCGATTCGGCGGGGCTGGGCACCGCCGTCCGGTACGGGGTGTCGAAGGCGGCGACCATCGTCACCAAGGCGATGTTCCTGCGGCGCCTGTGGCACAGCACCGATCCGATGACCGGGTTCTTCCTCGTCGACCGCTCGCACATCGACCTCGACGAGCTGCGACCCCAGGGGTTCAAGATCCTGCTCGAGGTCCTCGTGCGCGGCGGGGAGCGACGCGAGCTGCGCATCGCCGAGGTGCCGCTCGAGTTCGGTGCGCGGCGGCACGGCGACTCGAAGGCGAGTCTGCGGCAGGGCGCGACCTTCCTCGCCCACCTGGCCCGTCTGCGTTTCGGCAGGATGGGGCGCTTCGCGCTGATCGGCGGCGTCGGCGCGATCGTGAACGTCGGCATCATGTGGGCGCTCACCCACCTCGGCGTCGACTACGTGCTCGCCGCGATCGTCGGTGCGGCCGTCACGATCGTCGGCAACTTCGTGCTGCAGGAGCTCTTCGTCTTCCGCGACGACCGCGAGGACGCTCCGCGGCTGTGGGTGCGCTTCGCGGCATCCGTCTCGTTCAACTCGGTCGAGGCGGCGCTGCGCATCCCGCTGATGGCGCTGATGGTCGAGACCTGGCACATCTCCAGCGTGATCGCCACGGCGATCTCGCTGGTGGTCGCGTTCTTCGCCCGCTTCCTGTTCCACGCCCTGGTCGTGTACGCGCCTCGGCGGCGGACGGATGCCACGGACGAGCCGCCGACGGACACCGCCGCGCTGCGGGTCATCCGTGCGATCGATGCCGAGGCGATGCGACCCGGAGAGCTCTGAGACTCAGACGTTCTCGATCGAGGCGGAGTCGTCGACCTGAGCATCCGACTGCTCGTCGTGACCGACGCTGCGGGCCTCGAGGAACGAGCAGAGCTCGGCGGCGACCGCGAGCTCGCTGGCGAGCGAGTGCAGCTGGTGGCTGTTGAGCTCGGTGTTCTCGTCGATCGGCTCGAGCGTGACCTTCCACTGCGCCTCACCGACCTGGATCGGCTGCATGAAGATGCTGACGGAGGAATGCTTCACCGGGACGATCACGAGTCCGGTGTCGGAGCCGTCGGAGCCGTCCTGGATGATGACCCGGATGAGATCGCCCGCCTCACGGGAGGCGCGAAAATCCTCGAGCCAGGTCTCCAGCGTCTCCTTGCTTCGAAATGTCACAGATGTCCTCCGTTGCTGCGTTCCGCGACCGGCTCGGTCGCGTGGCTCCCCTTGTCCTCTTCTATCATGACTGATGTGAGTGCCGCGGGCGCTCGCTGAAGGAGCGGGCATGGCGGAATCACAGGCAGACGGCTACTGGTACGACGAGCGAAGCGAGCGAGAGCGCGCGCGCGAGGTTCTCGAGTCCCTGCGTCTGTACCGGGCCGCCGAGCGGGCGATGCGTCGCCGTACGCGCGATGAGATGTCGATGGGCGAGAACGAGCTGCTCGCACTGCGCTACCTGTTCCGCCAGCCTGGTCACACCGCGCAGCCGGGCGCTCTGGTCGCGTATCTCGGCATCTCGCCGGCCGCGACCTCGGTGCTGATCGATCGCCTCGAGCAGTCGGGTCACGTGCAGCGGGAACGGGACGCCGCCGGCCAGCCGATCGCGGTTCGGGCGACCGCGCACGCCGACGAGGACGTGCGCCACACCCTGGGTCGCATGCACGACCTGATGTACGGGGTGGCGGCGAGGATGGATGCCCAGGCGCAGGCGCATGTCACGGAGTTCCTCCGCGCGATGGCCGACGCCGTCGACGGCGTCGAGCCCGCAGACTCCGGCCAGCCCCGGCAGAGCTGACACTGTAACGACTTCGAAGCGGGTCGGTGTTGTCAACCCCGTTCTTCGGCGGGCGTGGGCTTGGGATTCTGGAGCTCAGGCAGGCCGCGCGGCCCGCCGCATCGAAGGGAGCAAGTGATGACCATCGGCACCGGAGTCGTTCTGTTCGTCATCGGAGCGATTCTCGCTTTCGCACTCAACATCGACGTCGGCTGGGCCGATCTCACGATGATCGGCTACATCCTGATGGGTGCGGGTGTCGTCGCCTTCATCGTCGGTCTGCTGCTCATGGCGCGTCACCGTCGCACGGACGTCGTCACTCGCACCGAGGCCGCTCCCGGCGCGTACGAGACGCGTCGCTCCACACGCGCGGCAGGAGACGAAGAGGTCTTCTGACCGGAGGAACGTTCGCGCCCGGGTCCCGAGTGAGGCCCGGGCGCGAACTCTGTCTGCGGGTCTCCGCTCAGCCTGCGCGACGCGCGCTCAGGGGACGATGACGAGTTTGCCGCGGATGTGACCGCTCTGGCTGGCGGCGAAGGCATCCGCCACTCCGTCGAGGGGGAACGTCTCGGCGACCTCCACCCTCAGACTCCCCTCTTCGACGAGAGTCGCCAGGCGGGCCGTCTGCGTGCCGTCGGGGCGCACCCAGATGTACCGGCCGCCGTGCTCGGTGACCGAGGGGTCTGCGGTCGAGACATGCGCGCCTCCGTCGCTGAGCACGTCGAGGGTCACGTCGCGCTGTCCGCCCACGAAATCTGCGACGGCATCGACCGGGCCGCCGGCGAGTGCGCGGACGCGCTCGGCCAGTCCCTCCCCGTAGGTGATCGGCTCGCCGCCGAGCGAGCGGATGTAATCGTGGTTGCGCTCGGATGCCGTGGCGATCACCTTCGCGCCGCCGGCCACAGCGATCTGCACGGCGAAGCCGCCCACCCCGCCGGCGGCGCCGTGGATCAGGAGGGTGCGTCCGGTCAGGTCGCCGAGCGCGTCGATCGCCCGCAGCGCTGTTCCGCCGGCCAGCGGCAGAGCCCCGGCCTCCTCCCAGGAGAGGGATGCAGGCTTGCGCGCCGCGGTGGAGACGGGAACGGCGACCCGCTTTGCGAACGTGCCCGCACTCACCGTGTCCTTGCGGGCGTATGCCATGATCTCGTCGCCGACCTGGAACTCCGGGGTGTCGAAGCCGACCGCGACGACGACACCTGCCACGTCCCAACCCGGGATCACGGGGAACTGGGTGGGCATGAGAGCGTCCAGCCCGCCCGCCATGACCTTCCAGTCGACGGGGTTCACGCCCGCGGCGCGCACCTCGACCAGCAGCGACGCCGGTGGCAGCTTCGGATCCGGCACCTCGCGCACCTCGAGCGCGTCGAGATCCTTGGAATACCGGTCGTACACGACAGCGCGCATGTTGCCTCCTCAGAGTGGGTGCGAATGGCATCCACTCTCCCACGACGTGCGGAGACCTGGGCCGGAAGTCGCGGCCTCTCTGCCGCCCTCGGCGCTGCGCGCTCTGCGCTCTGCGCGCGAGACTTCCTTTCCAGCATGAGACTTGCGCTGCGAAGCGCTGTCTCGTGCTGGAACGCAAGTCTCGCGGTCGTCAGTCGAATGTCGTCGTCGTGAACTCGCGCTTCACAGCCCCTGGCCGGCATCCCACAGTCGCTCGGTGCGGCCGGCGAGCAGCGCGTCGAGCGAGATCGCCTGAGCGTCGGTGAGCGAGGCGACGTAGTCGATGATGCCGCGTCCGCGGCCGAGCGTCTCGACGTCCGTACCGTCTGGAAGGGGCGCGCCCAGTTGCCGGTGGTCGTCGGTGGCGAGATCGACGAGGTCGATCAGACGGCGCGGTGCGCGGCGGGCATCCCGGGGATCGTCGAGCCAGGCGGAGAATCCGTCGACGAGACGCTCGAGCACGCTGGCCTGACCGCGCTGGTAGACGGCGAGGTCGGGGCGCTCGAGGATGAACCGCTCGTGCAGGAACTTCAGCACCGCCACCTCGTGCCAGGCCTGGCGGTTGAGACTGACGTGTCCGGAGCGGATGTCGGGATGCCGGTGCACCTCGATCGACGACTGCAGCCGTGCGATCCAGGCGGTGGTGAACCGGGCGAGTCCGCGCTCGCTGGCGAGCGACCCGTCGAAGGGCTCGGCGACGAGTCCGTCGATCACCTCGGACGACACCTTCGCGACGGCTTCGCTGAACGCGTCGGGGTCGGCGATCCAGCTGTCCTTGAACTGCATCCGCCGCCAGAGCAGTTCCAGGGAATGGCCGGGAGTGCGGGTGTCGGCGGCGAGGGTGGCCGCGTCGGCAGCGCGCAGCTGAGCCAGGTCGCGGCGCCACGACCGGAACTCGGCTGACAGCGTCGCCGGGTTGAGCAGACCTGCCCGGTAGAAGTCGTCGAGGTCGTGCAGCGAGTAGGCGATGTCGTCGGAGATGTCCATGATCGAGCACTCGACCGTCTGCTGCCCCTCCGAGATGGCCGGATACGCGGAGAGCGCCTGACGGGCATCCGGTTCGTCGATCGCGTAGAAGCTGAACTTGCTCCCGCCGCCGCGTCGCGGCCCGCCTTCGCTGCGCCGCCAGGGGTACTTGAGCACCGCCGCCCGCACGGCCGCGGTCAGGTTGAGTCCGACGCCGGGGCGGTCGTGCTCGTCGAGGCGGGTGAGGATGCGGTACGTCTGAGCGTTGCCCTCGAACCCCTCCGCGAGCCCGAACCGAGTTCGGGCGAGCCGGTCGAGCGTCTGCTCGCCGAGATGCCCGAACGGCGGATGCCCGAGATCGTGCGCGGCCGCGGCGGCCTGCACCACGACCGGATGCGTCCCGCCGAGCTCTGTGACGAGGTGGTTCGCCTCGTCAGTGCGGGTGGAGAGGTGCGTGGCGATGGCGCGTGCGACGGCGGCGACCTTGATCGAATGCGTCAGGCGGTTGTGCACCGCGAGACCGGCGCCGGCCTGGGAGATGACCTGGGTCACGGCCGAGAGGCGCGAGTAGTAGGGCGAGAAGCGGATGCGCTCGACGTCGACCCGGAACTGCGGATGCCCCTCCGCCTGCTGGAACTCATCGAGAGTCTCGGGCAGTCGTCGCGTCTGGCGGGGATCATCCGGCTGCTGAGGCATGCAGTCAGTGTGGCATGGCGGCGAGGTGCCCTCGGCTCGGCGGTCGGCGGTGACGAACCACTTCCTGCGTGAGAAACCACGTGGGGGTGTGTTTCTCGTGCGGAATCTGGTTTCTCGGCGTTGGACGTTGCGGAATGCGTGCGGCTGTCCGGTCAGTCGAGACCCCCGGAGATCTCCTCGATCATCTGGGTGACCTGCTGACGTGCCTCGTGCAGTCGGTGGACGTCGGTCTCGAGGCTCTGCAGTGTCGATGCGGCTGCGCCGTGCTTGCGCGCGAGGTGCAGGTTCGCTCTGAGGCTCAGCGCCGCGCCCGACAGCCCCGCGGCGAGCGACTCCATCGCGACCGCCAGGTCCACCGCGATGTGCGGATTGCCGACTGAGGCGAGCACACGAGCATCCGACGTCAGCAGGATGCCGATCGCGCCGAGGCTCGCGACCGACCCAGCCGCCTCGACGGCGGCGTCACTGACCTGCCGGTCCCGCTGCGGATCGTCGGACGGCAGCGCCAGTGCTGCCCCGAACTGCACCGACAGCACGCCGTCGGCCTCGACCGCCTGCAGCACGTCGGCGCGGTTGCGCTCAAGACGCTCTGCCGCTGCGGACGCGGCGGGGCTGTCGGGTGTGTATGCCGCGACCATGCCCATCAGCGCAGCGGCCACACCGAGCAGGACTCCCGTGGCAGCCCCGCCGCCTGGAGACCCGTTGGGCTTACTGAGGGCATCTAGCCAGGCATCCATCGGACGTGACGTCGGGACGTGCGCGGAGTCGGTCATGGCGACAGAGTATCCGGGCGAAATCCGCGATGTCAGGACAGCGAGAACGGCCAGGCCTGCTGGATCGGATCGGAGCTCTCGACGGCTTCCTGCTCTACCCGTCCGGGACATCTGTAGAGGCGCGTCCAGCTCCCGCCGCACGTGCTGCGCCAGTCGCTGCACTCGTTCGAGGTCGTCACCGCCTTCCGCGTCGAGGTGTGCAGAACGCCTCCTTGGTTCGGCCAACCCGGTGGGGGCCTGAGGATCTCCCTGATCGACCGCGGCATGGGCATCCGTGAACTCGTGCGTGAGGGGATGCTGCGGCGAGTGGCGTCCCGCTGACTGACTTCGCCCGAATTCCGTGACTGGTACAACGACCCGGCAAACTATCAGCCGGAACTGCCACACAAAAACCGAGGGCACAGGTTCGAATGACCAGTCTGGAGATGACGGCAAAGCTAAAGAGCGCCGACGAGTTCATCGCGGCCTCCAACGGTGCCGACGTGACCAAGCCACGCTCCGGTGGCAAGAGCCTGCTGATGTACACCGTCGGAAACACTAGCCTGCCGGATCGCTACATCGCCTCGCATTGGCTCCTTGACCAGGGCTGCCCGCTCGGTGCGCCGAACTCCGAGGGATACACGGAGCTTCATGTCCTGTTCGGTCAGGTCGAGCACGACATCGCCGAGGACGTCCGGCTGGCGCGACGTCTCATCGAGATCGGAGCGGACGTGAACGCCGTCAGTCCTCGCGGTGGTCTCGTCTTCTGCGAGGTGCTGCGCATGAAGTACACCGACGAGGATCTCGAACCGATCTACTCGCTCTGGTTCGAGCAGCCTGTGGTCCTCGACTTCCAAACGCCCTCCAAGCACGGAACAACACCGTTGGCCTGGGCGTGCAACGTTCCCTACCGCGCCAGCATCGTCGAGAGGATGGAGCGCTACCTCGCGGAGCACGCCTGAGGGGGGAGTGCGTTTCGTCTCGCTGCGCTCGCTCAACGACCGGGGCGGTCGCTCAACTACCGGGGGCGGAACCGCGCCTCGCCTGGGCAAAGCAAAACCCCCGCCATGTAGAAGCTAGGCGAGGGTTTCTGGGCTGATTGTAATGATCATCCGTGTGGCTCCGACCGGCATCGATCCGGTGACCTTTCGAGTAAGAGGTTTGCTCTATCAGGGGTTTCTGCGGGCTGGCATGCTCTTCGCTCGCTCCTGATCAGAGCTACTTTTCTCGTCGGACCGCCTTCACCGTTTGCTAGCGTATTTGCGGGATAGATGCGGGATTCGTGCACGGGCAGACGGCTGGTGGTCACGTCGTCGCTCCTTCATCAGGGCCGCCCGGCGGGAGCGGCAAACGGGCAGTGCGCGATGACGGGGCGCTCGAGTGCTAACTCGATTCCTTAACGCGCAAAAGCGGATCGCGCACTGAGCGTAAGCTGGACGTCCCGCGAAGGAAGTGCTCGCGGGCGCACCGCAGATGCCTATTCCGCACGCGAACGCGCTGCGAGCAGCGTCCGCCAGATTGCCACAGTGATTGTTGGTGGTATCGCCTACCACGCGCCGTCCATCCGAGCTAGGAGGCATATTGACCATCTATGTGACGACGGACACTCCTCTCAACATCAGTCCGACCGACCCCGAGTGGAAGATCTTCGAGAAGGATGTTGCGAACTTCGTGGCGCGCCTCGACTCTTCGAGCAAGCCGCTTCAGTACGACGCGCGCATCATGGGGGTGGTGTCGCGTGTTGAGCGGCAGGTCGACGTTCTAGTCGAAGGGGAGCTCAACGGCATACCAATCGCAGTCGCTATCGAATGCAAGAAGTACTCACGTGCCATCGATGTGGGTGAGATCGATGCGTTTGTCGGCAAGCTTCGAGATCTTTCCGTCGACAAAGGTGTGTTCTACGTCTATGACGGAGTAACAGCAGGTGCGCGCAATCGGGCTGACGGCGCACTGCACCCGAAGGTGCTGCTCCGAGAAAGCGTGAGCGGATCCCTCGTTGTAGACGACTGGGATGAGCTGCTCCCCGATTGTCCGAACGAGAACTGCTATGGCGGAATGGTCAACTGGGTCGCAAGCCGACAACCTGCTGGCGGAGAGGACGTCAGCTGGGGCTACTGCGACAGTTGTGGCACCTTCGCATTCAGTTGTCGGGACTGCGGCGAGGTGGAATCGGCCGAGCTTGGCTCAGCCGAGTGCTTCACATGCGGCGCCAAGTACAAGCTTGAGACCGTCGACTACCAGTCGACAGAGATCGGCGAGGTGTTCCAACTGTCTCGCGGCGTGGACTGATAGCTGGAGGCTTTGTCCGGTAGCTTGGGCGTCGGCACTCGGTAATGACAACCCGATCCTCCTGAGCTTGTGAGCGACTGACTGACCTTGAAGCGGTACTGAGCTGGACGGACCGGGCCGTAACTGTCCCGGCGCCAACTCCCCTTACCCAGACCGGCCGTGCTCTCGGCGTCTTGAACAGCTCGATCGACCGAGCGTCCAGCGCATAGGAGAGGACGGCAACAACTAGAAGATGAAGTCCGCTGGCTCCATCCAGAATCTTGACCGACCATCCGCCAGGTCTTCCCATACGAAGCCGAAGTCGGTCAGCCATGCATCGAGCGCGTTGGCAAGCTCATCCGTCCAGCGGGCGAGATCGCTCGAGTCGACGCGAACTCCACCGGACGGGATATCGCTCAGGAGTCGTTCGAGATCATCCCAGTGGTCTGCAGCCATGAGTCTCCATAGGTCTGACTCGACGATGTCGTCGGGGAAAGGCGCGCCAATATCGGACCCCACCACACGGCGAGCAGCCGCGACATAAGCGAGCGCCTTCCACAGGTGGAGTGTCTCCTGGACGACCTCGTAGGCAAGGCGATCGGCATTCCGGTGCCCCTGGTAGGTAGCCACATAACGCTGGAGCACTGCCGGCAAGTGGCGGAGACTCGCCAAAGGGAAGTCTGTCTCGTACTCCTCTCTTCGCTCGCGAGGTACGCCGAGTTCCGCGCGGTACTCGGAGATCACTTGATGAGCCGCGTTCAAGAAGTTCTGGCGCGCCCAGCCAGCTGCGGAGAAGTCTTGGTTGTCCTCCCCTGCCTGCTCCATGGCGACGTGCTGCGCCTCGTGAATTGAGGTGCGCCGCGCCATGTTGCCTCGCGCCTGATCGCTCGCCAGGATCTGCTCTGCGTCCTCCGGAGGGAGGTGCTTGCGCGCCGCGACCGAGTCGAGAAAGAGGAATGCCGGAAACACGACGTGCACCTTGCCGTCAACAACCAGCGTCTTCGCCCCGACGGAGCCAACTCCTCTCTCTAAGTCGAACGAGTCGCGGTACGGTCCATCAGGGAGTCGAGCTTTCACCGATTCGACGAAGTCGCCCGCGATGACGAGTTTCACTTCATCGGGTCGCAGCGCCCGCAGCCCCAATGACGTCCGACAGAAATCGATCAGCGGAGTTGGTACCGGTTGCTCAGGATTCATGCCGAGCATTACCAAGTCCGCGTCCTCAATGACGAACGCGACGGCGGGAACGGAGGACGGCGCGGCAGCGGACTCTTCTTCGGAAGGCACATCGAATCATGGCACGGCTACCGCATCACCACTGTGTTCTTCTCGGCGGTGTCCGATCTCGGCAATATGCTCGCGCCATGAGGGTGGAAGGCGAAACGGCTCGTGTGCTCGTCACGGTGAAAGCGACGCCGCAGCCGTCGACGAGTTACGGAGACACATCTTGCGTCGCGGGGGTGCGCATCGACGGCGACGAGCCGAGGTGGATTCGGCTGTACCCGATCGCGTTCCGCTGGCTGGATGGCGACGCGCAGTTCAAGAAGTACGACGTCATCGAGCTGGAGGTGCGGCGCAAGGACTCCGACACCCGACGCGAGAGCTACTCGCCGACGCAAGACTCCTGGAACGTCGTTCACAACCTCCCGCCGTGGAAAGCACGACACAAGATCATCGGACAGCTGGAGCCCACGACAACCTGCGATCTGATGCGCGCTGCATCCGCTGACGGGACGGCTCCATCCCTCGGTCTCGTCTACCCGGCGGACGTCGACCGGCTCGAGTTCGAGTCGCATCCGAAGTGGACGCAGGAGCAGCTAGCGAAGATGCAGGCGCGTATCGACAAGGAGTCAACGGCGCTCATCCCGATGAGCGGTTCGATTCCCGCCATCCTGAAGGAGCCCGCGTTCAAGGTCCGCTACCGCTACCGGTGCGCCTATGCCGCCTGCCCCGGCCACCAGGGCCGCATTCTCGACTGGGAGCTGACGTCACTTCAGAATCGTCTTCGCCATCGAGGTGAAGACGTCAAGACAGGTGTGACCGATAAGTTCCTGGAGCAGATGTTCGCTCCCGAGCGGCACGCCGGGTTCTACATGGGGAACTTCGAGCTCGCTGCACGCCGTGGCAAGTTCAGTGTGCTCGGGGTCTACTGGCCACGCTCCGAGGACGCGGTCGCTCCCGCGCCAACTCTGTTCTAGGACTTCACCATGTCGCTGGCCATCAGCAGCCGCACCTGTTCGAGTACCTGCTCGCGATGGCAGTGCTGCTCATCTTGCTCGTAGCAGAACAGGACCACCTCGCCCGCCTGTGCGAGATCAGCGACTTGCTGCAGTGCCGCCGTGGCTGCCTCTGACTGAAGCTGCCGCCGGAAGCGGTCGCGAACCTCGTTCGCCCGGTCAGACTTGAGCTCGCCGTACCCGGCGCGGTTGTCGCGCTGGTTCCCGAGCGCCGGCAGGTGAACGTAGGCAATGCCTGCCTCGCCCAGCGCCTCCGCAAGAGCGCGCTTCGAGAAGCCTCGCTTGCGCGAGATAGCGTTGAGTCGAACATCGACGAGCGTCTGAATGCCACGGATGCGCAGTTTCGAGATGAAGGCGTCCAGGGTCAGCCCCTCGTATCCGATGCCGGAGATGCTCATAGGGTTTCCCTTCCGTTGACGCAGCCGATGCGCTGCAACCCGACACCGCGTACTGCAGTACTGAGCGTCACTGCGCGCTGTGAACTGCCTTCCGCACGCCGTGCATGTGCGATTCGGTACCTGTCGAGCTCGAAGCTCGCTGGTCAAGCTCGCACGCAACGCCGACAACTCACCTAACGATAGGCGCCCGACGTCGACCATGTAACAGATATTATCCGTTACGTTGGTCTTCCCGTGGAGGCGCGGCAGAGCTGACCCGCGCCTCTTTCGTCCGCGTTAGGAACAGCGCCTTCTTGAGGTCCTTCATGTCCGTCCGGTTGATCGAACGGCAGTCGGGCGGTGGCGTGCCCGCGCGCTCAACGACGTGGCTCGGGTGAACCACCAGCGGGATGACAGTCGCGTCGGCGCCGTACTCGCCTGAGCTCAGTTCACGGAGCCGGCGAGCTGGTTGGTGTCCTTTTTCCAGATGACATTAGCTGTCGCGCGAGTCTTCGCCTCGATCACGACGTACCGGCGCCTACCGATTGATCACATCACGTCGCTGCCGATCTTGAAGACTCGCTCCGATTGCTGCGCGAGAAACCCGAGGTGCTGTCCCAGCCACGCGAGCGCATCCTCCGCCTCGTCCGTACGAACCGGATCTCACGCGAGATCGGTGATCAGTGCGTCGATGCCGACGACCAACTCCGCACCGTTGGCGTAGGTCGAGGAGAGGAAGGACGTTTCTTGCTGGGCTTGGGTCTTCGATCTGCCCGAGGTGCTCCTAGACGATGCCGGCTAATTGGGTGAGCACGGCCGGGTTGTTCCGTGACGCCTGGTCGAGCACGAGCTGCGCGGTGACTCCGTTCACTTGACCGAGGTACGCCGCGTGGTCTCGCCGAGCCATCCGACGAAACCCGGTGTCACCGGCGGCAACCGCGGCCTCGACGGCACGCCCTGCATGCTGAGCCGCTTCCTCGTACCAACCGACGCGCGCGGAGTTGTAGGCGGCGCGCTGATGGCGCGAGACGTCGGAGACCGTGCCAGGGTCGTACTTGATCCCGAGAAGCGCTCCCGCCACAGTGCGCGGAAGTCCGCATCGCCCCCGATGACCTGCCTGACCACGGCTTCGATGTCGTCAACCGTGGCGCCATCGAGGTCTGAGGCGATGATCCGGGAAAGCCGCGGTTGGGCGCGCGTTGCGGGTGAAAGCCGGTCAGCAACACCTGCCCTTGCTGCGAGCTGTGTCAGGCGAGGGGCGATGAGGACGACCGCGCAACGACCGTCACGGCTGCGGACCCCGCGCCCGATCCCCTGGTCGAGTCGTTGCCATTGGCGGACGACCTTGGCTTCGCTGTCACGCAGCCGCCGCTGACCCCTCCGACTAGACTGAGGAGTCTTGCCTGAGGCGGCTGGCTCACCCGATCACGACTGAGCCCTTTCAGACCGCGTCCGGCTGGACTTGTAAGCGAACACGCGGCGGAAGGTCGACCTTGGCGGAGAGTACAACCGAGAACTTGTTCCGCGAGTTCTATGGTGCGCAGACGTTCATAGAGAAGCGCGACATCCCCAAGAAATTCGGCTTCCAGTCTAAGCGTGAGGGTTCGACGGTCGACGGTTTCCCCGACTTCTTCCTGGACATGGGCGATTGGCTCATCGTCGCAGAGGCCAAGTCCGGTGATGTCGGGCCGAGAACTGACCACGCCGCAGCCGAGGCCGAAGTGCAGATGTACATGCAAGCCAACGCAGTGCCTCACGTCGACATCGTCGGGATCGCTCTCTCCGGTCAAACACTCGAGTCGCTTCGCCTGACCTACTTCTTGCGCCGGGGCGGTTCCGAAGAAGTCGAACAGCTAGACGAGCTGCGAGCGCTCGTGAGTCTTGACGCGTTGACGAAGCATTACATGGCATCGGCGCACGGCGATCCGCTCTCGGATGCGGAGCTCACGCGGTTCCTCATGCAACTCAACGTGCGATTCCACAAGGATTCCCGCGTTCGTGACACGGAGCGTTCGCTCTTCTTCTCTGCGCTCATGATTGCGCTCGATGATGAGCCGTTCCGCAACATGTATGGCTCCGTGAGCGAACCGGAGGACGAACGTCTCGTTGAGGCGCGTTACCTCAACGAGCAGATCGTCGCCGCGGTGAAGCGACAACTGGTGAAGAAGGTCAACTCCGAGTCGAAACAGATCGACTGGGAGGACCGCTTTTCCTTCGTCAAGAACGTCGACATTCCTCTCGCTGAATACAAGTCGATCATCGACGACATCGACACTCGCGTGCATCAGCCGTCGAAGCAAGCGACGAAGCGCGACATCTTGGGGCGCGCGTACAAGATCTTTCTCTCGCGCGCCGGCAAGATGGACAACAAGAACATCATCCTCACGCCCGACCACATCAAGACCTTCATGGTCGAGCTCGCGCGGCTCGGCAAGGACGACGTCGTTCTCGACACCTGTATGGGCTCGGGCGGCTTCCTTATGGACGCCATGGAACAGCTCGTCGACAAAGCCCACGGTGACGAGGAGAAGATCGAACACATCCACGAGAAGCAGCTGATCGGCCTGGAGCTCGACCCTGTGCTCTTCGCCCTGGCCTGCTCGAATATGTTCCTGCACGGCGACGGCCGCTCAAACCTGATGTTCCGCGATTCACTCATTACTCGCGATCGCACCTTCACAGTCAAGCCCACTGACAAGAAGCTCAGGCGTTACATCAAGGGCCTCAAGCCCACGAAGTGCGTGATCAATCCACCGTACGAGCACGACAACCCGATTAACTTCACAATGTCAGCCCTCGAATACCTCGAGGAAGGAGGACACCTCGTGATCATCATGCCGGTGAACACGCTCTCCAAAGATCCCAAGGCCGCCACCACGGTCCTTGAGCGGGCCCGGCTCGACTTCGTTATTGACATGCCGCAGCAGCTTTTTTTCGAGCAGGGGCGGACCGTGAAGACCTCGATCTTCGGCTTCACCAAGACCAGCAACGGCCACGAACACGACGCCTTGGTCACCTTCATCGACATAGAGGATGACGGCCACGAAGTACAGGTGGGGCGCGGCAGGAAGGACGCAGGCCGTTGGGGAGAGATTTCCCGCCTGGCGAAGACCGCCATCCGTGACGGTATCGAGAGCCTAGAGGCGCGATCCTGGCGGACCACGATCTTCAACGACGCCGGTATCCTTGACGCTCGTGGCGTCCGCCGGAACCCGTGGCCACAGGCCGAGACTCACGATCTGTACGAGGCGGTGGCCGACTGGCAGGAAGCGCGAACGCAACGAGACGAAGCGCTGGATCACATGACGCGCATCCTCAGCGAAGCCGGCATAGGCGGGTTTGATGTCTGACTGGCCGACCGTCACCGTAGGTGAGTACGTCACGCGGCGTTCAGAGAAGGTGGCGATCGACCCCGGACAGGACTACGTCACTATGGGCATCCGTTGGTACGGCAAAGGCGCGTACCTGCGCCCGGCAAGCCGGTCGAAGACGAAGGCCTTGGGGCTCGCGCACGAGGGCGACTTCATTTTCTGTCGCATCGACGCCCAGAACGGCCCGTTCGCCGTCGTTCCCCCTTATCTTGACGGGGCTCTGGTCACAAACGAGTTTCCTCTCTATGCCGTCAGGTCTTCCGAACTCGACGCGCAGTTCCTCGCACTCTGCTTTGCGAGCCAGGGCAACCTGAACCGAATTGCCAAGCTCAGAAGTGGAAGGGACGGACGTGCTCGGTGGAAGGAGGCGGACTTCGAGGCCTGGACTATTCCACTTCCACCGCCTCCCGTCCAGCGGCGCATCGTGGAAGTCATCACCGCTGTGGACCGGTACATCGAGGCCCTCGAATCGGAAGAGTCGGCGCTCGTCAAGATGCTGACCGCGACTCGCCAGCACCTGCTAACAGAATGCCCGCGCGTCCCGTTGTCGTCCGTATGCGAGATCACCGCTCGACTCGTTGACCCCAAAGACGACGAGCACGCCGATCTTCTGCACATCGGCGTCGACGTGATCGAGAAGGGCACGGGACGCCTCGTGAACCCGCGAACGGCCCGAGAGGATGGGGTGATCAGCGGCAAGTATCTTGTCGGTGCGAGCGACGTCGTGTACTCGAAGATTCGGCCGGGGCTGCGAAAGGCTGCGTTTCCTGGGTTCGTCGCGCTCTGCAGCGCGGACGCGTACCCTCTTTCACCTTTAAACGGCACTCCGCCCGCCTTATTGCGCGAGGCGCTTCTCGAGGACGCGTTCACGTCACAGACAACTGCTCTCTCAGCCCGCCTGAAGATGCCAAAGGTGAACAGGAATGAACTGTTCTCCACTACCGTCGCAATGCCCGAAACCGAGGACGAGCGGACCAGGGTGGTCGCTGCGCTGGAGGCGATCCGCGGCCAGATCGATGCCGTGTCCGGAGAGCGACTCCGGGCCCGCGCAGCAAGAGCCGCGCTACTCGATGCACTTCTAGAGCAAAGGATTGAAGTCCTGCTCCCGCCGAGTGGCGAAGACGACTCAGACGTGGTGGGGCATGTGGCCTGATACGTCTAGGGACGTTTGTCACCGCCGTTTCTTATTGCGCACCGACTCGTTCCCAGGTCTGCTTTAGACGGACGTCGAGCGTCTTCTGTCCTGTGGCCCACTGTCACCCGTTCTCGCTAGCTTCAGACCATGACCAACGAGCCCGCTGCCGCCTCCGAAGAGAAGCTGAATCGTCCCCCCCCCGAGGACCCAGCTATCGACACGACACCGGTCGACACCGACCAGGAGACGTTGATGCAGGCCAGACGCCTCGCAGGCGCCACGTCCGACCGCGAACACCGTGGACCTGGCGTTGCGCACGCTAATCGCGGTGCTGCGACGGCCCAACTGCTGAGTGATGGCGATCCTCTCAGGGATGCCCGCGAAGTCATCGCCGCCGAGAAGTCGTTCGCATACATCGGATGATGTTAGACGAACTCGAGATCGAGGTCGCAGACGGTCTCGGCGACGTCTGACACGTGGGTCATGAGCCTGACGCATTGTCGTGGGTGGCGTGGCAATACGCCGACGATAGGGGTCTCTTTGGAGGTCGCCGGGATGAGGCGACGAGCGCCGGCTCTGAGAAGCCGGTCACGCCCGTAGAGTCACCACATGACTGAACTCTCCCTGGAGGACCTCGCCGCGGCCGCCGTCGCTGTGCTCAATGGTGAGCGCTGGGCGATCACCAATGCTGCGCAACATGTCCCCGCACGCCCGGGCCTGTACGCCATCTACGGCGACGAGCGCGCTTGGCGCGACCTCCAACTCGAGCCGGTACCCGACATGCCCCTCTACGTGGGCAAGGCCGAGGAGAGCCTGGTCTCTCGCGACCTGAACGGCCACTTCGCCACGAGCCCGAGCTCCACGCCGCGCACCGGCGGCTCGACCGTGCGCCGATCGTTCGCAGCTCTCCTGCGTGAGTCACTCGATCTGCACGGCGTGCCGCGCAATCTTGCGAAGCCCGAGCGCTTCTCGAACTATGGACTCGCCAGCGGCGGGGACGCGCGCCTCAATGAGTGGATGCACTCGCGCCTCACGCTGGCTGTCTGGCCTGCGCCGACGGGCATGCCCGTCCCGCTGGGCGACGTCGAGACCGCGGTCATCGTGCGCTTCACGCCGCCAATCAACCTGGACAAGAACCCCGGCAAGCTCGCCCGCCTCTCTGCTGCACGTGCCGCGATGGCCGCAGAAGCTGCCGCATGGCGCCCTGAGAGCTGAGAGTCCCATGGAACTCGAGATCACCACCACGCCGCGCGAGACGCTCGTGTGGGCGCCCTCGGCCGAGCAGGCCGACCAGCTGCACCGCGAGCTGACAGATGCCGGCTTCCTCGTAGTCGCCGCCGACCCGTGGGAGCTCGACCAGCACAAGCTCATCCCCGAAGACGAACACCTCGAGTTCGATCCCGCGCGCATCTTCAACGTCGAGATCGGCGCTGAGGTCAACGCGGCACTGCAGGCGCTCGTCGACTCCGGGCACTCCCTCATCTGGCACCGATGGCAGCCGCGACCGCCGCGGAAGATCTGGGGCGTCGCGGTCTCCATCCGGCGGGCTGGCACGAATACCAGGAGCACGGAGTCCGCCATCCACTTCGGCATCCCCGTGCGCGCGACCCGTGGTCTGAGCCTCCGACGTCACGCGACACTTACGCCAGGATCAGTAAGCGCTCGTCGCTCTCTCGCGGGACACGGGACATGGATCCCGAATTCTGGGACAGGGTCGATCAGTTCTACGAGGACGCCGAGCACAGGATCTACACCGACGCCTGGTGCGAGGAGATGCAAGCCCAGGCGCTGGCGAACTTCGACCTCAACATGGTGCACTTCGCGTCCCTCGACCACGGAGAGTTCGACGCAGCGCTGCAACGCGCCGTGACGAGCCAGCGCGGCATGGTCGAGGTCACCGACCTCACGAAGTGGGACGGCGTCGCCGGGCTCTACGTCATCGTGCTCGACGAGTACCGTCAGGCCTACGTCGGCGCCGCTGATGCCTCCGTAGGCATCCTGAAGCGCATCAAGCAGCACTGGACCGGGACGAAACCCCTGGACCGGCTCATCTGGGGAGACCCCCAAACCTCGATCATCTCGATCGACAGCTTCCGCGCTCTCGACACGACGCGCATCTTCGCGCTGAAGACCTCGCGCTCGTTCGCCACCGAGAACCCGCTGCTCGAGCAGTTCCCGCCCGACTTCATGATCAACCGCATCCGCGGCGGCCGCGACGTGGCGAAGCTCGCTTCCATCGTCGGTGTCGACCAGGTGATCAAGCGCCGCGAGTTCTCCGCGCGCGACGAAGGGTCCAGCTGATCGGGATCCTCAGTTCCAGTTCATCCCGTGCGCTCGGCTGTCCAGCGCGTTCTTCCAGAACGACTCGCGTGTCAGGATCGTGTCGGCCCGAGTCTTGGGGTCGAAGATCTCCAGGATCGAGTACTGGAAGTTCTCCACGATGTGCGCGTCGCCGAGGTCCGTGCGCAGCTGCTCGAGCTCCCGGTTGCCGCCGGTGAGATTCTTCAGGTGCGCGTAGCTGGACCAGCGCTGCCACAGGCCGTTGGCCTCTCCGGACGCTGACCCGACGTACAGCCGTCCGTTACTGAGGTCCGTGATCACGTACACGCCCTTCACGCTGGAGAGCGCGTCCCTCCAACTGGGCTCATCGCCGGCGATGATGCGCTGCATCTCGTGATGCCGCAGTCGGACGTTCTGGTATCCGGGGAACGTGCCGAGCTTGACGTCCGGTGCGAGCTCGTAGACCTCGGGATGAAGCAGGCTCTCCTGCAATCCCACGTAGTGGCGCAGGTATGGCGTCCGGCCGATGGGCCTGTCTAGCTTGATGATGAGGCGCTTGATGAAGTCCTCGTGCAGCGGTAGCGGTGTCAGGTCGTAGCCATGATCGTCGAACCGATCGGGCTTGATCTCGGTCACCTCGTACGCGCCGCCGAAAATGAAGTACTGCGGCCCATAGGGGTAGTACTGGGCGAACGACAGCAGGTAGCGAGCGCCGCCCATGTTGTTGTTCGTCTGCTTCGTGCGCCAGCGACCGAAATTAAGCCAGCGCTCGTGGTCGTCCATGAGGAAGTCCAAGGCTTCACCGCTGCCGTCACCGGAGCGCATGTTGAACTTCACCTTCGTGAGCTGCGGCTCCGGGACGGGCAGGAAATCGGCGAAGGTGATCAAGACGTGCTCCCGTCGTTCCGGTGCGGGCGAATAGACGCTCCCGTACATCACTCTACGGAGGCGTCCGCACAAGCCGGGCAGAGCCGTGCTCGCGCTCATGCCTGCGCTGGCGATCCAGCCAACGTGCTCATGATGAGCTGGTGGCGCTCCTCGACGACTGCTTCAATGCTCTCCTGGGCGAACTTCGTTCACTTGCCCTGTCGGGGCTCAGGTCAATCGTTGCCGTGCTCGCTTAGGCGAGCTGTCGCCTCGAAGAGGGCGGCGAATTAAGACTCCAGCGACCTGATGCCCCCCGCCTGGCCCTCGGGAGAATGGCGCCCTCCGAGGGTACCGTCTTGATCAAGTTTCCGATGAGTGGCTGCGTAATCCGTATGGTAGCCAGCCATGATCAGTGCCATCTTCATACCTCGGGCGAAAGCCATCGCCTCCCGGTAAGTGGGATCGAACCCGATGTACATGCTCGGGCGTTTAACGAGCGCAGCGGCCATCGACGCCGGTCCGAACGTTCCCAGTGCGGAAACGGTTTCCGGAGTGTCAGGGGCCTGAGTGCCGTCGTCGATCGTGTCCCCACCTTCCCAACCGGTCGGACAACGGGGACACACCTCGCTTCAAAGCGACTGCCGTCGCCAGAGCGCGTTCGGGATCACTCGAAGCGCTGCCCTTCGAACGGGTCTACCACGGTGTGAACGCCGTGTAGAGGGCACACGAAAGCGATCCTCATTCCCTGCTCCGTAGAGAGAGGCGACGGCTCACAGTCGCGACCGCATTCCGAGCATGTCCGATAGGCCTCGTCACCCTCGGCAACGCCGCCCGAGAGATCAGCACTCATCGTGGATACCCAGATTCAGTTCGCGGCGTCGTACGCCTCGAGAACGGACGCCGGCACGCGGCCGCGGTCAGAGACCTCGTGCCCGTTCTCGCGCGCCCAGCTGCGCACGGCAGCAAGATCCCGCTTCGCGCCCGAGCCGCTCGCACCCTGAGGCCCACGCCGCCCACGACCCGCCTGGCTGCCGCCGGCGGAGACCGGGCGCCCGGCTTCGATCCACGGCTGCAGCGCGTCGCGCAGAGCCTGCGCGTTGGTCTCGGACAGGTCGATCTCGTACGCGCGGCCGTCGAGCGCGAAGCTGACCTGCTCGCCGGCGCCGACCTCGAGGACTGCTCCGTCGATGTCGTCGACGAGCTGGTGGATGATTCTGCGTGCCATTCCTGAAAAGTATCAGGATCAGGAATAACTCGAGGCGATCGACACCAGACGGAGATCAGCGGACTGGATCGCATTGCAAATAGTTCAGATTCAGTGACAGTCTCCGAACCTTCAACGACACCTCTACGAATACGACCGCTGATAACGTCAGCTCAATGGATCGCGCGCCTCACAGACGAGATTGCCCGACACCAAGAAGCACTTAGGAGTTCACGATGGGCATACTCGATCTCGGCCTCTACGACCGCGGGTGCGTCAACCACGGTAGTTACAAGAACGGGTGCTGGGCCTGCGCGACGGTGGCAGAGAACGACCGTCAGCGCAAGATCAGCGCGAATGCTGTTAAGGACAGGCAATCCCAGCAGGTGTGGGACCAGAACCAAGCGCGACGGCAGGAAAACGCGCGGATTGCCCGCCAAAGGAAGAGTGACCGTCGCAGCTTCGCGCTTGGGGTCGCTGTGGATGTCGGCATGGCCGTGGCCGGCGGCGTTGCACGGAAGAAGGCCAACGCGGATGAGGAGCTCGCGCGGCTACCGCGACCGGAGTCACCCGCTGGTTGGCTTCCGGACCCGATGAACAACGAACGCCTCCGCTGGTGGGATGGCTATGCGTGGAGCCGGAAGATCGCTGTTCGCCCCCAGACGCCACAGTCGTACCCAGCCGGTTGGTACCCGGACTATGAGAACCCAAGCAGACTCCGCTACTACGACGGCTCCGCCTGGACTCCGCACACCCACACCGGAAGCTAGCCCGACAGGCGCACTCGATCCCCGGACCCGTCTGACCGACACAGCTGCACCGCAGCGCAACAAGAGCCGCCGATATCCCCATCGAGCGGCTCTTGCTGTGTCCCCAGCTCTGCTTGCAGCCGCAGCCCCTCGATGCAGCACGAAGAACGTATACCGGCGAGGCCGCAGCTGTCGATAGTGCATCGTGCGCCCCTCGCTACCCGAAGAGCGCACCGCCCGGTGCGCACTCTGCCCGGCTGCCCTGAGCAGCGCGAAAGGAACGCCCCGACATGACCACACCCGAGATCGCCACTGGCGCTCCCGCGATCCCCATGCACACCTCGGGTCCCGCTCAGGCTGGCGTCCCCGCCACGGTGCCCGCCCCCGGCGCGCACCGCGTGCCTCACCTGCAGTTCGGCTTCACCGGCGGCGCCGGCAGCTGGCTCTGGGTCGGCATCGCCGGCTTCTTCGTCACCGTCCTGACCCTCGGCATCTGCTACCCCTGGGCCATCGTCATGACGTACCGCTGGAAGACCAAGCACACCTTGATCAACGGCCAGCGCCTGCGCTTCACGGGGTCTGCCCCCGGGCTCTTCGGCCACTGGGTGAAGTGGTTCCTGCTGTGCGTGATCACCCTCGGCATCTACAGCTTCTGGGTGTACCCGCGCCTGCAGAAGTGGATCGTCGAGCACCAGGAGCTCGACCCCACCAGCTGACGAGCTCGCGCCCCGTCAGCTCCATCAGCGCCCCGGCGACGTGCCCTCCCTCCCCAACTTCCGCCGGGGCGCTGTCTTCTCTCTTTCGCCGCTGTCCACATGCCTCGATAGGTTCAGAGCATGACCACCGAGCCCACCGCCACCTCCGGCGAGAAGCAGATGCGCCTCCGCTTCGACGGTGTCTGCCACCTCTGCGGCACGGTCCTACCGGCGGGCACGCAGGCTGTCTACGAGCGCGCTGCACGCCGGGTGCGCTGCGTCAGCTGTCGTCCAGCCGCGACTCCAGCGCCAGCTGAGGCTGCCCCCGCCTGGAGCGCCCCGTTCGAGCAGATCCGGACGGCATCGGAGCGCGCGCTCGAGCCAGTCGAGATCGACGAGGGCACCGCGGGCGCGTCAGCGCGCCGTGAGTACGAGCGTCGCCGCGACAGCCGGGAGCAGCGTAATCGCTCGAATCATCCGAAGCTCGGTGGACTGATCCTGGCCCTCTCTGATGAGCCGGCGAGCACTCGCTCCTGGGAACGCGGCGCGATCGGCGAAGAGAAGCTCGCGGCGCGGCTCGAGACGCTGCCTGCACCCGCACGGGCGCTGCACGACCGGCGCATCCCCGGCACGCGCGCGAACATCGACCACATCGCCGTGGCGAACTCTGGTGTGTGGGTGATCGACGCCAAGCGGTACAAGGACAAGCGCCCGGCTCTTCACGTCGACGGCGGCATCCTCCGCCCACGAGTAGAGACGCTCAAGATCGGCGGCCGCGATGGCAGCAAGCTCGTCGCCGGCGTGCACAAGCAGATCGCTCTCATGACACACACGCTCGACGACCCCGGCATCCCCGTCCGCGGCGCGCTCTGCTTCCTCGACGCCGACTGGCCGATGATCGGCGGCAGCTTCACCGTCGACGACATTCAGGTCCTCTGGCCGAGGCTGCTCCTCAAGCGGATCGCCGCGGCCCCTGATGCAGCGATCGACATCGACGCTGTGCACGCCCGGATCGCGAGAGCGTTCCCGGTCGCCTGAACGCGGATATGTTCTGCGTCCAGCGACCCCCTCGTTGGCGTCGACACCTTCTGTTCTGCTGATCGCATACCGGGGTTTGCCGTGGTTTTGCGGTGGAATATTCCGGCATGTGTTGGGATACTTCAGGTAGGCTAGCCCTACATAACGAAAGAGATGAGGCCCGAAATGGCCACGAAAACTCCTACACGTACTGACGCGTTCCAGCGCACGGTTCGCCTCGACATCCGCGAGGTCACGCGACGTCTGAACGCCGCGCTCGGCGGCACCCTGGTGTCTGCTCTCGCCGGCTCCAAGGACGCGAAGTCCTCGCACAAGTGGGCAAAGGAGGGCGGACCGCAGCCTCGCCCCGAGGCGGTCAAGCGCCTGGCATTCGCATACGAGCAGTGGCAGCGGGTAACTGAAGCCGAAGGCGAGCACGTTGCGCGCGTCTGGTTCATCGGCGCAAACCCGTGGCTCGGCTACGACACCCCTGTCAATGCGATCCGTGAGGACCGCCTCAAGGATGTGGCCCGCGCAGCCAAGGCCCTGATCGACGATTCCTTCAGCGGCTGACTGTGCAGCGGCGCATCTGCTCGAAGACTGGGCTCGCCCTCACGGCGGGCCCGGTCTCTGCTCTGCGTATCGCGCGAGAGTCATATGGACCTTTCGACCCGCTTCCTCGAGACGCGAGCTCCGACGTCGAGGACTGGAGCCGATACGACACCGTTGGACGGACGATCTACGCAAGCGCGGACAAGCTGACCGCATTCATGGAGCTGCTGGCCCCCTACCGCACCGACATCAACGGTGAGCGTCGGGCCCTGCAGCCTCTCGCCGACTTCATGGGCGTCCCTCTCGAGGATCTCTGGCGCGACATCGTCTCCGAGTGGGACGCAGCCGGCACGATGAAGGCGAGCTGGCTTCCCCGCATCTTCCGCGAGGGCCGCTCGATCTACACGGTCCAGTTCCCCAAGGGATGGTGGATCGACATCACTGCGAGCGAGACGATCTCCGCTCTCGCTGATATCTCGCAGGGAGCCTGGTCCACGGCCCAGGGGATGAGCGACGAGCCGCTGACTCTGTCTCACCTCACCGGCGACGATCGCTTGCTGACCACCTCGATTGCCACTGTGCTGCGGGAGGATGTCAGCCTGGACGACGGCACGCTCCCTCTCGGAATCGAGTTCATCTCCAAGCACGGCAAGCCCCACAATGGCACCGGTACGTGCTGGGCCTATTGGATGCGCGACGTCGACAACGGCTTGGACGAGACCGCGATCGTGACCGCCAGTAGCCCCATTGAAGAGGACGACAAAGACTTCGTCGCCGCACAGGTCCTCTGCAAGATCAAGTCTCGCTGAACGGGCGCGGGCGCCGGCTCACCGCTCCTGCCCGAACATCTCGGAGCTGACACCTTCCAGCAGCACCCCGGCATCGACCCCGAGGGCCTCTGCGATCCGCACCAGCGAGTGCACGTTCATCGTCGCGCGCCCCGCCTCGTAGCCGCGGATGTTCGACGAGTCGATTTTGCTGGCGACGGCCAACTCGTCGACGCTCATCGAGCGCTTCTTCCGCTCTGCGCTGATGAGAGAGCCGATGTGCGCTGCTGCTGCCGAAGACGTTCGGGCCATGACGCCAGGGTACTCCTACCAACGAAGGTAGGAGATCGCCGATGCCAACGGACCGGCATGATGCCAGTGCTCATCGTGTTCGGAGCCGGCACCAGCGAGCACGACACAATTCGCCAATGGGTCGTTGGCGAATCCCCAGAGATCGTTGAGCTGCGCCAGGTGATCAACGACATGGACACTGAGTCCTCCAGGCTTGAACGTGCACACCACCTGGAGCAGCGCGAGCGGATGGACCGCTATGGCGCTGTGCTGGCCGCCCGCGAATCGTCATTCCCAACACCCACGCAACTCGAGGCGTTCGACCCGGTCGCGACCTTCGTCCAGGAGGGCACGACCTACGGCGACTTCCTCGGATACCCCAGGCGCGCCGACATGGACGCCGGCCGCACGCCGCCGATCGATGTCCACTTCTCCGCCGCCGATGCTCGCATGAACATCTACGCCCACGCCCCGTACAAGGCCGGCAGCGCCTCTCGCGCCTGGGAGTTCAGCGATGCAGACGTCGAAGTGCTGCGCGCCGAGCTCGAGTGGCTATCGCTGAAGGTTCTGACGCACTGGATACACGATGACAGCGTCGCGTTCGTCATCGCCGGCGACAAGCGCTGAAGCGTTCGCCAGCGTGCACCCGAGAAGGAACGTATCAAGAACCGGCCCGTTTTTTTTGACACGTTTCCTCGACGTGTAAGAGCGCTGCACACATCGTCTGTCCGACGTGAGCCGCTACCCGTCGCTGGGCGGCCGGTGACGGGCTCGTTCAGCCTCGCCCCGGCCGACCGGTCCCCTCGAGTATCCAAGGCTCCTGGTGGCGGAGCAAGGCACGTGTGCTGACTACCGAATCGGCCGCACAGGGATAGAAGGCGAAGTGGTCGCGTGAGAATCCGCCATAACCGTCACAACGGCAGATGGTTCTGATTGAGGTGTAACTACCGCTCCGCGCGCGTTGTTCACCCCGTCGGGGCTACACCGACGCTGCTTGTGGGGCAATCGTGAAGAGGAACAATGACAGCAGCGAGGGGCCGACGGTCGCGAACAGGAGGACGCCGACCGCGACCAGGAAGCCCGCGAGGCTCAGCGCCGTTCCACGCAGGCCTGGATCCGCATGAATTGAACGGCGAGAGGCTAGAGCAAGGCTCACCGCTGCGACGGCGACCACCGTGGCGACAATCCAGAACTGGGTAGCCAGCGCCGAAACGATTGCGAGAGAGAAGCTAGCAATGGCTTTCCCATCGACCGGGCGCGAACGAACGCGATCTTTGATCCCTGCCTTGGACATGCCGATTCCCCTTTGGTCAGCCGGAAATACCAGCGTAGACGCCTGATAGCCAGCGTCCATGACGGCGTGGATCCGTTGCCACCTACACCCGCCGCAAACGATCGTTTTCGGTTGTCTCGCAACTAAACACCGGCTGAGCCCAACCATGAGATACGAGACAACGCCCGCTCTCCGATGTGACATGAAGCGATCGCAGAACTGAAGGAATCACTCAAAGACGTCCACGTGCTGACAGGATCACGCTGGATACGCGAATGAAATGTCCACACGGCGCGTGCCGTTTCGTGCGGCAACTTGTCCGCGTCGTGGGTCGGCGTCGTCAGCGTCGAATTGTTTTCGCTCCGAGCCACCTCGAAGACGGTGTCAAGCGAGGCCGTGTTCGTAGGCGAGGATCACGAGCTGCACACGGTCGCGGGCGTGCAGTTTCGCGAGGATCCGGTTGACATGCGTCTTGATGATCGGCAACGACAGGTGCAACTTCGCGCTGATCTCTGGGTTGGTCAGGCCACCAGCAATCCCGAGGAACACATCGAGTTCTCGTGGCGAGAGAATCGTGCGTGGGTCGGCGTCGCCGGAAGGAGTCTGCGGTACTGGCGCGACGAACGTCTCGATCAGGCGTCGGGTGATGCGCGGATCGAGGACTGCCTCGCCATGAGCGACGGTGCGGATCGCGTTCGTGAGGGTGTCAGCCGATGCGGTCTTGAGTAGGAACGCGCTGGCGCCGGCTTTGAGGCTGCCGAAGGCGTACTCCTCGATATCGAAGGTCGTCAAAACAATCACGCGGGTGTCGGGGTTGGCGGCAACGATCCGACGGGTTGCTTCGATCCCGCCGATGCCGGGCATGCGGACGTCCATCAGCACGATGTCGGGTGTGAGCACGGCTGTAAGGGCGACCGCTTCTTCGCCGGTGGATGCCCCGCCCACAACGGCGAGGTCGTCGGTTGCTTCGAGGACGAGAGTGTTACCGGCACGAATGAGCGCGTGGTCGTCGACGAGGAGTACGCGAATCGGGTGCAGAGGCTCAGTCATCGGTCTCCGTGTGGGGAGCAGTGGGGAGAACGACGTGGGTGCGCCAGCCACCGCCGACTCTCGGCGACGAGTGGGCGTGACCGCCGTGCGCTGCGGCGCGCTGCTGGATTCCGATCAGCCCGTGGCCCAGCGTGATCTGTTCGGTACGGGGGCGGCCGTCGTCGTCGACAGTGATGATGATTTCGCCTTCTTCGTGCCTGAGCTCAACGTTCGCGTGGCAGGGATCGGCAGCGTGCCGGAGGGTGTTCGTGAGCGATTCCTGAACAATGCGGTAGATGGTCTGCCGAAGCGCAATGTCGTCAGGGACGGGTAATCCGCTGCGGTTAAGGGTCACCGACAGCCCAGCGCTGCGGAAGTTCTCGACCAACTCATCCAGGGTGGGAAGGTTGCTGCCGGAATGGTGAAGGTTGGCATCCAGTCCCGCGTCGGCGCTCCGCAACAACCCCAGGGTGCGGTGTATATCGTTGAGCGCGTCGCGGCCGGTCGAGGCGATCTGCGCGACCGCGGCATCCGCCTTCTCCGGGCTCTTCTCTCGGATGCTTTGAGCGCCGTTTGCCAGGGTCACGATCATGGTCAGCGCGTGTGCGACCACGTCGTGCATTTCCGCGGCGATGCGTGTGCGCTCCGTCAATGCCGCGTTCTGGATGCGTTCGTTGACGAACTCGGTCAGCCACTCACGGTGCTCCCGACGATTCTTCACGATGATGCCGATCACCAGCGCGAGCAGCGAGAACGGATCCAGCAGGGACACAAGCGGCGGGGTTGCGCCGGTCACCGAGTACGGGATCGTCGCAAGAACCGTCGCGGCCACGGAAACCCCGTATCCGATCAACGCGCGCGAGGTCGGTTGGCGGGATGCGACCGTGTAGAGCGCGAACGAGAACGGGATCAGCGGGTACCCGAAGCCAGGTTGCGCCAGCGGACTTGCCGCGCAGGCGACGGCGACCACAACCAGGACCGTGAACGGCCACCGTCGTCGAACCATCAACGCGGCCGCGGTCACCGCGAGCAGGAGGTACCCCCACCAGCCTCCCTCGCCATCGCGGGCGATCATCGCGACTAGCTGCGGGGCGCCCGCGGCGAGCACCACAGCGATGTCAACGAGGACCGGATGCCGTTGCATCCAGACGACCAGACGCGACGGGCGACGCTGCAGATCCGCGTTTCCCACGCGCAGGTTGCCCGTCATCGTTCGCCGCTACCCATTCTGATCAGCATTCACTTCATTGTGGGCGAGATCAGGCGTCGCGCGCTATGAGCAGCACCCCGGCCACGATCAGCATCGCAGCCGCCCACAGCGCGAGAACTCCGTATCCGCCCCAGGGGCTGAGCTGAGCGAGGCTGTCGAAATCGGAAATGAGTCGACGCCCAGCGAACGTGGGGGTGTAGTCCGCAAGCCACCCGATGCCGGGGATCGAGGACAGAACCGGCGGCACAACGACGAGCAGACCAAGGACGACCGTGAGCCCGGCGACGACGTTGCGGAGTACTGCCGTGAGCCCGACCGCCAGCGCCGCGATCGTCGCGAGGTACAGACCCGAGCGCAGACAGAGCGTCGCTGCTTCGCCGAACTCGACCGTGTAAACAACCTCGGTCCCAGACAAGATCATCACCGACAGTCCGAGCGAGATCGTCGTACCGAGCACGCCGATCACGAATCCGGTGGCAGCGAGCACCAGCGTCTTCGATGCCAGCCAGGGCAGCCGGGTGGGCAGTGCCAGCAGGGACAAGCGGATCTGCCCGGACGTGTACTCACCGGCCACAGCAAGCACCCCAATCACCGCCACGATGATCTGCGCCCACAGCACACTGTCAACGAACTGCAGCGGGGATGCCTCGATCGTCTGCCCGGCAAACCTCGAGTCGATAAGCCGTGACAGCAACGATGCCGACAACAGTCCTCCCGACCCAGCGATGATGATCAGGACTACGACGGCGAGAATGCGGTTGGAAAGCAATGTCCACAGCTTCACCGACTCGGCCGCAAGACCGCCGATCAGCGCTGGACGTGAGCGGACATGGTTGGTTCTACGGATCATGATTCTTCCTGTTCTAAGGGGCGGGGTCACACGTCGCGGGCGCCGAGAGCGAGCACCGCGGCGATGAACGCGGTGGTCGACCAGGCGACCAGGACAGCGAATCCGCCCCACGGTGTGAGAGTCGTCGCGGCGGCCTCGGGTCCGAGCAGTACTCCGCCAGCGGGGGTAGGTAGGTAGGCGACGAGCGTCTGAACCTCAGCGACGGGGATCATCGCGACCACGAACGGCAGAACCCAGAGGATCCCGATGACGGTGAGGATTCCGGCAACAAGATTGCGTACCAATGCCCCGATCCCAATCGCCAGCACAGAAAGCGCGCTCAGGTATAGGCCAGTCCCGACGAAGAGTCGAGCGGCCAAGCTCGGGTCGGCGCCGACCTCGACCGCCCCTGCGACGGCGCCCACAGCGAGAGCACACCCGGCACCGATGCTTCCGATAAGGAACGAGATCCCGCCGAGGACAAAGGCCTTCCCAACCAGCACGGGCCAACGCACCGGGACGGCCAGGAACGTCACCCGACTCGTGCCCGATGCCCACTCCGAACAAATCGCCACCGTCGCGAGGACAGCGAGCAGCATCGGCGCCCACGACACCCCCGCCAGCAAATCCGGCATCACAACAGCCGACGAATCCGCCGCCCGCGCCCAGACCACGACAGCGGCCAAAAGAACGATCACAGCCGCCGCCGCCGCCGCCGTGATCCAGTTCGATGCCAGTGTCGCGAACTTGACCCACTCCGACCGCACCACCCGCGCCACCGACACTCGAGATGCCGCAGCAGGCGGGAGGGCGACGCCGACCGCGGTCATGGCATGTCCCGCGCCGCGTCTCCGGCACGGTATTCGACGGCGTCATGCGTCAGCTCTGAGTACGCCTCTTCCAGCGTCCGACGTATCGGCGTGATCTCCCACAACACGATCCCCGCCGCCGCGGCGCGTCGTGCCACGTCCTCGACAGGAAGTCCAGTGATATCGGCGGCGTCTGTGCTCACTCCCACTGTGGCAATCCCATCAGCAGCGAGTACCTGCAGGAACTTTGCGAGTTGATCGGTGCGCACCCGCACACGCTCTGTCTCTTGGGTCAGAGTCGCGATCGGCGTGTCGGCGATCAGCTCGCCGCGGCCGATGATGACCACCTGCTCTGCCACCAACGCAAGTTCAGCCAGCAGATGCGAGGACAGGAACACCGTGCGCCCCTCTGCAGCCAACGAGCCCAGCAGATGCCGAATCCAGGTGACTCCCTCGGGGTCCAGACCGTTCACGGGCTCGTCCAGGATCAGCGTGTGCGGATCCCCGAGTAGCGCCACAGCAATCCCGAGCCGCTGCGCCATTCCGAGCGAGAAGGTGCCGACTTTACGTTTCGCGACGCTTTCCAAGCCGGTGACCCCGATCACCTGATCAACCCGCGCTCGGGAGAACCCGTGCGTAGCCGCGACGGTGCGCAAATGGTCCATCGCACGACGAGAACGATGCGCGGACTTCGCATCCAACAGCGTGCCGACCTCCCGAAGCGGAGCCGACAACGTCGCATACCGCTTCCCGTCGATCAGCGCCTCACCCGCGGTAGGGCGATCCAGCCCCACAATCGAGCGCATCGTCGTGGACTTACCCGCCCCGTTCGGGCCGAGAAACCCCGTCACCTTGCCCGGCCTCACCTCGAACGACACATCCCGCACCGCCCACGTCCGCCCGTAGCGCTTGCTCAACGACCGCACTTCAATGCCCACGACTACCTCCGATACGACGGCACATTCACATGCCTCACATCGACGCTAGGAAGACAGCCCCGAGCTGCGATGCCACCCGAGGGTTGAAAAACCTACCTGCGGCTCGCGGTCGAGTGCACCTGGTCGGAGTACATCAAGCCCACCGGCCCGCCGACGAGCAACCGCCGGTAGTAGTTACTCGCCAACGGGTGGGAGGGCGGCGTAAGCATCTCACCGATCCGCGTTCGCTCGGGAGCGTCGACGGTCGGGCCGTAGACGTCGAACTTCACGTAGTCATAGACCTCGTGCACGAGGTCATAGACGAGATGCGCCCGCTGCTCCTCGTCGAGATTCGCGCGCTGTAGCACGGGCCGGATTGAGCGAAGGATCGTCTTGATTTCAGTGTCAGTCGTGGGCCTCTCCATCCTCGGCCTGTTCGTCCCTCACCCTGCGGCGAGCTGCGCCGTTCGGGTCGAGCTGGCGCTCTATGTCGTCGCGGATCGCACGCGCCCTCTCGGCCTCGGCCGCAACCTCGGCGCGTCACCTCGCTGTCGGGGAGCTGGTTGTAGCTGATCCGGTGATCTTCGTTCTCGGCGTCGTGCTCCATCCGCCCGGCCCACTCGTCGAGAGCGTTGACGACGATCGCGTAATCGTCGGCGTCGGCGAGGTCGAGCAACACTGGCTCGAACGTCTGTGCACGCTTATCCACCTCAGTTCTCCTGAATCTCATCGAACCAACGCACGACGCCGTTGGCGGAGTGCGCGGCACGGAGCGCCGCGGATGCCGCGCCGAGAGCAGCGGCAGCACGTTCCAACTCCACGGCCGCGGTCACCGTCCCGGTTGCACCCTCCCCTCGTGCGTCCTCTCCGGATTAGCGCTTCCCGTCTATGACGCTCGTACCCAGCGTCGATCCTGCGTATCGGCACACATCCGCGCCCCTTCGTGTTGATTTCAGCTCAGGCCCATCTCGCTTCAAGGGGTGTGAATCTAACCGCCGATATTCACAGTTATCCGAACTATCGGCGGTCGCGGATCGGCGCAGCGGTCGGTGGTGCTCGTCGGCAGGCACTCGGCTCTGGCCTGATCACGTCCGGGGCGAGCTATGTGGTCACGGTTCTGAGCTGACGGGTCGGGGGATCTTCAGCGACGCCCAAGTCCAGGAAGCGTCGCGTCGAGCGTCGACGTGTAAGCCCTGAACGGATACTGTAAGAGTCGTGCACTCTCCACAGACCATTGCTGCCATAGATCTGTTTTGTGGTGCTGGAGGGCTCTCGCTCGGGCTGAAACAAGCGGGCGTTCACGTGGTTGCAGGGATCGACCTCGATCCGGCATGCCAGTACCCCTACGAGCAGAACCTGAAGGCAAAGTTCCTTCACCGTGACGTGGGAAGCGTCACCGGGGTCGAGTTGAACGAACTGTGGCCCGACGGCCACCTTCGTCTTCTCGCCGGATGTGCACCCTGCCAGCCCTTCTCTAGCCACCGGCGTGGCGCAGATACAAGCGGCGAGGACACCTGGGATCTTCTCTCGCACTTTTCGCGACTGGTGGAGGAGTCTGAGCCGGACTTCGTGACGATGGAGAACGTCACACGACTCCGGAGAATGCCGGTGTTCGAGCGGTTCGTCGCGAAGCTCAAAGAGCTCGGGTACAAGGTCGATTTTGGCGTCCTCTACGGACCCGAGTTTGGACTGCCGCAAGAGCGACGGCGACTTGTTCTCCTGGCCTCGAAGCTGGGGCGGATTTCGCTTCCGTCAGGCTCGAAAGATGCTACGAAGTATGTGACTGTGAAGCAAGCCATTTCGAAGCTGCCAAAACTGCAGCACGGCGAGTCCGATCCGAAAGACCTGTTGCACACAGCGCGCGGCCTCAGCGAACTGAATGCTCGGCGAATGAAGGCCTCTGCGCCCGGTGGTACGTGGAGGGATTGGCCGGAGGAGCTTGTCGCGGCCTGCCACAAGAAGGCCAGCGGCGCGTCCTTCCAGGCATTTTACGGTCGAATGACCTGGGATGCGCCATCGCCAACGATCACAACGCAGTCTTACAACTTCGGGACGGGGCGTTTCGGTCACCCCGATCCAGAGCAGCAGAGAAGTATCACTCTTCGTGAAGCCGCCATGTTGCAGGGATTCCCACGCAATTATCGATTCGTTCCGCCGAAGGTGAAGCCCTCGATGCAGGCAGTCGGACGTCTGATCGGCAACGCAGTGCCTCCAGCATTCGGCAAGGCCGTCGGCGAAGCGTTCGTGCGCGCGAGTGAAGCCTCAGTCGACCAGGCGAGTTAGTCGCCGCGAGATGTTTCCAACGAACGAAGGAGAGTGCTAATGACTCCGAGCGGCGACGACGTAGGCGGCGTTGACGTGGAACCGAACGGGGTTCAGCCTGCCTACGAGATGAAGATCAGCATGTCGGTGCTCGAAGCGCTCGGCATCAACCTCTACAGTAATGCGGCCGCTGTGGTTTCAGAGCTTGTGGCGAACGCGTGGGACGCAGACGCGAACCTCGTGAAGATCAACTGGAATGCGAGCGGGGATGATGCCTTTGTCGAGATCATCGACGACGGGATCGGGATGACTCAGACCGATCTCCGGGGCAAGTTCCTAACGGTCGGGTACTCGAAGCGGATCACTGAAGGAGGATCGAGCGATGGGTACGCCCGTCCGTTCATGGGGCGCAAGGGCATCGGGAAGTTGTCGGTGTTCTCGATCGCGGACACCGTTGAGGTCCACTCGGCGCGTGGCGGCGAACGCAACGCGCTTCAGATCGAGGTTGACGAGCTCAAGGAACGGATCGAGCAAGAGAAGCCATACCACCCTGAAGAAGTGGGGGTTGATTCGTCGATTACGACGCATGGAACGATCATTCGCCTGACGAATCTTCGTCGTCGACGGATTGACGTCGCGCTTAACGCCCTGCGCAAGCGTGTGGCGCGGCGATTCGACGTGCTCACACTGGTGCCACCCATGCCCACTAGCGGTGAGTCTTCCTTGGAGGCTGTGCAGCGCGAGATCGGGTACATGCGGTCGAGAGCTCAGGATGAATCGCTGACGGAGCAAGAACGCGAAGCAGCAGTCGCGACTCTCGCGACAACCTTCTATGTGACTCTGAACGGTGCGCCGATCACGTTTGACGACCGTACAGAACTCAAAAAACTCGAGTACGTGTGGGAGTTTGGTGAGGCGAATCTGCCCGAAGGCAGCTTGTCGAGGGATGTGAAGAGAACAATTGTCTCGGGCGAAGTTGCGGGCAACCCCGATTGGAAGGTCACAGGGTGGTTCGGAACTACAGCCAAACCCGACCAGTTGATCGAAGATGATGAAGCGGGTTCCCTCAAGAACATCATGGTGCTCTCGCGTGGCCGGCCGATCCAAGAGGGAATTCTCGAACGGCTGGATTTCAGTCGCATGTTCGTCAGCTATACCACCGGCCAGATCCGTGCCGACTTCCTCGACGCGGACGATCAGGACGATATCGCAACGAGCGACCGGCAGCGCCTGATGGAGGATGACCCTCGCGTCGAGGCGTTGCGCGAGTTCCTTCGAGCAGCGCTCCTCAAGGCGTCTGACCAGTGGTCAGACTGGCGTCCGCAGAAGAAGGCCAAGGAAGTACTGGAGAGCAACGAACCAATCAGAACGTGGATCGATTCTTTGCCGCCGTATCAAAGGGATCCGGCGACGAAGCTGATGGGGACGATTGAATCGCTCTCAATCCCCGAGAGCACCGACGCTGCGAAGGACAAGCGTCGACTCTTCCAATCGGGGATCATTGCGTTCGAGCGCATCGGTCTCCGCGAGGATGTCGAAAGACTGAACCAACTGTCGTCGATGCAGACAGATGACATTCTCCACGTTCTCGCCACGCTCGACAGCTACGAATCAGCGATGTACCTCGATCTGATCCGCGCACGGATTGAGACAATCCACAGTTTCGAGGACGATGTCGCAGAGAACGTCCTCGAGAAGGTGCTCCAAGAAAAGCTGCATTCGAACCTGTGGTTGCTCGATCCCGCCTGGGACCGCATCTCGCAGGACGTGACCATCGAGGAGAGGATATTCGAGCTTGCCGAGAGCTTCGGCGCCGATCGTCCGGAGGAAGATGCCCTCAAACGCATCGATCTCCGTTACTGCAACGTTCAGAACCGTCACGTGATTATCGAGCTGAAACGCCCGAACGTAAAACCGGATATTGACGTGCTCTATGACCAAGGGCTGACGTACCTGCGCGCGCTAAGCCAGATCCTCGAAGAGACCGGCCGAAGCGACGAGCCTTATGAAGTGATCTTCGTTGTCGGGCAGAAGCCTGGTGCGAGGAAAGCGCCGCCATCAAAAAATCCGGACGATTACAGTCGCGAACGGGTTGCAGAGCTCAATGGACGAGTCTTCAGGTACCAGGAACTCATCCACCGGGCGCGGGCGCAGTATGCCGAGTACATCGAGAAAAATAAGAACTTGACTCGCATCTCCGAAGTCTTGGACGCTCTGACGGATTAGGCGTGGCTTGCGCCACAAGTCTTCCGACCTTCGAGATTCGCGCTGCGCCTGCCCCTTCGCCTCTACTCTGGCCAGAGCTCCGCCCATCCGGCGGGGCTTCCGTGCTCGCGTGCCAGCCGACGATCGCTCGGCCGAGGGCTGGCAGTGTTGTCACCTCCGAGCGGTCACGCCGAACTCAGGGATGGAAGTCGCAGTGGGATAGCGTGCGTTCGAGTATGGCGACGACGTATGCGCCGTAGTTCATGTCACCGCCCCGTGCGCACTCTTTGACGAGGCGGCCGAACTCGATGGCGGCCGCACGAGGATCGTGACCTGGTCATCGGTGAGCGGGGGGGACCCGTGACGTACCGCTGTGGGTTCCGCAACGACTGCCCAGGCATGAAATCCGGCACGTCGAAATCGCGCCAGGAGGGACACTGCCCGCTCGCCCGCGGTCATACAGTTTTGGCGCCCCTCGCGTCTGAGCAGGGCCGCTAGCTCGGCCCCGGGCCGGATTAGGATCGCGGCGCGGGTCCCCTTGCTAGGGCGTCCGACAGCGGTGCTTCTGCTCTACGGGGACACCGTCGGCATTTGCTTCGTCGCGTTATTCGCCGATACGTGGGCCATCGACATCTCTGATGTTTGCTTCGATCTCTGCGAACGCCTGCGCCTGAGCAACGAATACCGCAGCTACAGTGTCACTGAAGTTGGTCTGATGCTCGGGGGAGAGTTCGTTCCAACTCGCTAGGTCCTCTCGGCTAGCGCGAGCTTGCCCGTCACCGAGGTGTCGGGCGGTGACGTCAATCAGTCTGACCCTGTGCGCGGGCCATTCTTGTCGCCACGAGTTGGTAGTCATTCAACAGTCCTATCTCTGTTGCGCGATAGTTAGCGCAGGATTGCGGACTCCATAATCTGCGCGATGTCGTCGCAGCTGCCCCCGTCAAGTAGCCAGGCGCGGGGTGTATGTTTGGCACCGGCGACCAGGCTCTGCTGACGCGTCTCCATGAAAGCGACGGTGCTGAGCCAACTCCAGCGACCGGCCACTGCCGCGATGAGTTCGGGTACGTTCGGGATCACCCGCTCGGGGTGACCGATGTCGAACTGGAAGACCGGAAATCTGAGGCTCGCCGCGATCGGGACCGCATAGAGCTGCCCATGCTGGAAAGCCCCGAGCACCTCTGCGTTCGATACGCCCAAGAAGGTCGCGACTTGCGTGAGGGTCTAGGTGCCACGAAGAGCGGAGAGAAGACTTCCGGTGCCGGCGAGAGCCAGAGACCCTCGAGCGACTCTGTCGCTGATTCGTGTGACGTGCTCTGGCGTGAACGCGCCCGAGGTGAGCAGATACTCGACTTCGGCCGCAGTCGGGCGGGCGGGGGTCGGCATGGCACTCAACGTCTCGGTGAGCGCGCCGATCAGCCATTCGGGGCTATCAGTTAGTCAGGCCGTTCGAGCGATAGACAGACAGCCTCCGCAGACGCCAAGCTACCCAAGGCGGGCCAACGCTGACGCGTCGTCACAGCAGGCCCAAGTCCTGCCCGGCCTCCTGATTCGAGATGCCGACGGTTGCCCATGCCGGGTGGTGTGAAGCTCGCCGGCTCAGTGCGCCGCAACGTGATGTGTACCCCGTCGCGAGCGCTGAAACGAAGCGCTTGTCACGGTTTAGCGCCCGACCAGGGAAAACTGCCAAGGTCTTGTGCTCGGACCAGGAGTATGCTCCGGCTTCGCTATGTGGTGAGTCTGGCCTCAGCCGGAGCATACTCCTGGTCCGAGCGCTCACGTGTTGGGATCGCCGCATCACCGCAGATCGTTAGCGATTCGCCGCCAACTCAAGCCGTGCGAGCTGACCGCCACGCATCGACGAGCCTGCGCTGGCTTTGCGACTTCTGTGCTACAGAGACCGCTTCCTTCATGCGCTGGTCGAGTTCGAGCGTTTTGAGCTCCGCATAGTACTGTTCACGCGCGGACTGCGAGGACGACCCCGCAGCCGACTTAGTTAGCCGATTCTTCGCCATGACCTCACCCCTTGCTCTCTGATGATAACGCTCTACAGGACATTGTGAATGACCGTTGCCGCCTCGGTCGCCTTCTCGACGGTGTCTCCGTCACTCAACACCAACCTTCCGACATTGGCTCTGATCGGAACATCGAGGGAGAGTACTCCGTCGCACTTCGTGGTTCCGGGCTTGAGGATCGGGATCGCCAGCACCTCGGCGTACTTGTCTACGATGTTGAGAAACTCGGCCATCGTCAGCCCACAACGATCCTCCGCGGGTACGCGAGCCCAGTCCGCTTCGGTCTCAATCTTGCCGTCGCCCCACCTTGCCTGAATGGGTCGCCAATCGACGTGTCGAATCGCCACTTGGCGCCAGGCTTCACCTATGGCCCCCTTGCCGGGCAGCCAATTCACCTTCGACTGTTGAGGGAAGTCGGACATGCGGTAGCGGTCTACCCGTTCCAGCATCTTCTTGCCGACCAGAAACTGCCGTCGAACCCGAAAGACGCTTGCACCGAGCAAGGTGATGTCCACCTTGTGACGCCGGGCGACCTCACGGATCACCGGCAACAGCAAGAGGCGAATGCGCTCCTGGCTCGCTTTTCTGCCTCGACCAATGAACGTCGCGACAGCGGACCACACAGAGTCGATGAGCACCGCTGCACCCGTCAAACCGAGCAAGGACATCCTGGCTACCGGGTCGTCCTTGATGACGCTCTCGTCAACCATGCCATTGAACAGCACGAGAACAAACAACCCTACGCCGAGTAACAGCTTGAGAAACAGCGCCACACCCCTATGCACGGCCTCAGGTTATCTACGCGAGACCGCGAAGAGCGGCATTGGAGTTCCGTCTCGCGCTATGTCTGCCTGCCTTAGCAACAGCAACTACAGGTGCCAGGCCATACTCGACACGCTCGGCAGGACGGCGTTAGGCCTCATCGTTCCGTCCGTACGGCTCACGCTGTTCTCGAATGGGACGCTCGCCTCGTCCATGCACGTTGTCTCACCGTCATCGCTCGTCAGCGGTAACGAACCTCTCGCTGCCGACGGTAGAGCCGGTCGCCTTGGTCGTTTCGTCAGTCATTGCTCCGCTATATCGGCTCCCGTGGCAGGCGTCAACGAACTCGAACCGCCGTGTTCGCAGGACGAGTCCTGTCAGCACACCGCGACGCGCGTTGGCGTGCTCGGCAGCGGGGACGCTTTCTCGATTGGCGCGACCGCGGCCCCTCCGGCGGCTGGCACCGCGCCCACACGGCCTGCCCTTTGGATGTACGACCGAGGCCGAAAGCGCGACGCCACTAACAACTGCAGGGAGCGGCGCAGCGCGTCGAGCAGCCAGTTGCGAGGCTTCGGCGAATGGCGTTCCAACTAAGAGGCGACCGTCGGCCCTTCGCCGCTCTCGGTGACCTCGACGAACGACGAAGCTCGCCGAACCGGTGTCGGTTCGCATGCGCGCAAAAACGGTTCACCGGGTGAAGGAGGCCGCGCCTAGCCGCCGCTGCGCGACGTTCGAATCAGACGATCTCCTTCCGCCGCGAGAGACCTACCGTATGCTTCGGGAGCAGGCTACTCAGCGCTGGTAGCGCGGTCCAATATGAACTCATGGGGACTACACGCAGCGAATTGTGGCTCACATATGGGGTCAAGTACGTCAGTTCGCCCGCTTTGGTCACGTGCCCCAAGCGCGACGCTTGGGTCTCGTACACCAGTGGGTGCCCGCCGCGCACGCCGCTGGCAACAGCTTCGGAGAACGAGTCCGTCAGGTGCACCATTCCTCTGCTTTTTGCTCGAAGGCCACTACGCCGGTCTAAGATCTCGGAGGCGTAGCCCCAAGGTGATGCATGGTACAAACGCGTATCGGCCGCTACAGAGTTCTCGAAAAGAATCGTATGATGCAGCTCAGCGTTGTGGCCATACCTGGCCCGGATGAAGTCGCCCCTCACCTCGAATCTAGCTTCTCGCGGGTCGGTAGCTACGGCTGCAACCTCTTCGCAGGATACGCGCGTGAGTCTCTCGGCGAGCAGTGCGGTCCTGACCCATCCGGAGTCATCCCGTTCGATCTCCAAGTCATGACGCAGTACGTACGCGATCTGCTTACTCAGTCGCACGCGCCCGGCACCCGTGGTGTTGCTAGTCGCTGGTGGAAGCGTAGAGAGGCCTCGCTTCTTGAGCACGGCTTTGAGAGCAATGTTCGCAAGCGATGCTAGCTCTGCATCATCGACTGTAAGAGCGTAGGCCTGCAGCCGCGTTTCGGCCTCGCCTGGATCGAAGCGCTTCGCGCGCTCAGGCGAGGTAATCGCCCAAAGATGGCGCGCCAGCACCCCGGCTTTATAAGCCCGCCAACAGTCTTCCGTCGACGAGGCGTGCTCAACCTGATCAAGGTAGGAATCGAAGATTGCCCTGCGGGTCTCCCACGCTTCCACCGGAAAGTACGCATGGTCGTCTGTGATCTGTGCGAGCTCATACCCGAGTGGTCGACAACCTGAAGCCTCCCAGTCGATGGCGATCAACTCCTCGCCCTGCGCGAGGATCCAGTTGTCTAGATGTGCGTCCTTGCGAGTTACACTGTCGATGTCGGCGACCGTTTGCCACCAACGGTCAAAGATCTCCAGCCAGTTCTCGAGACCACAACTCTTCAAGAACCGCCCGACTTCTTTGGCCTTGAGCGTCCTGCGTACGCCGTCGTCGGTTGCCGCGTGCGCTTCGCTTCGGTTGATCAGCCCGAGGAAACGAGCCGCTTGAACAGCGCGCTGGAGGCGCACAGAGTTCTCCGCCTTTTCGAACACTTTCATAAGTGATACCCCCGACACAAACCTGTGCGCGACTACGACACTGTCCGGAGTGTCCTTGGCGTCGAGGATCGTTGGTACACCGAATTGACCGTCGAGATCGTTGTCTTCGAGATAGCGTTGAATTGCTTCGGACCGTGCCGATCCGCGGTGATGTCCGGCTTTATCCATTTGCTTGAAAACTAGGGTTTCCGTCACGAGACCGAAGTAGTCACCCACCGTGGTTACGCTGCTCCGTCCGCCGAGGCTTCGCTTGATCAGGTTGGCGTTCTCGAACGCGGATTTCGCGGCGAGTAGCCACAAGTCTCTAGCAGTCCCATCGACGGCGTTGCTCACAAGATCAGATATCACCGATTCTGCCCTAGTCGAGGTTCCTCCCCGGCCCTTGCCGATCGGACCCCAGTTCTCCAGGTTGTGCGCCAGGACGATGTGCGCCGCTGCCTCGAAACGCACATCAGTTGCTATCTCCGCAAGGCGTTCAGTCGCCCGTAGTCTTGCCGCTGAGTCCTGTTCCAGCGATGCAAGCTCCAGTTCGTTTTGAGCACGAACGAGACCGAACACCCGGCCTGTCTCGGCTCCGGTCCGATACTTAAGCGCCGCCCTAAGAGCTTCAACCTCATCAATCTTCAGACCTGCACGACAATTGACAATAAGATCTGCGAGCAAGTTCGCCACCATGGGGTCATCGAGTCGCTGAGAGAGCCGGATCTTCTTATAGACCTCGCGCGCTGAGGCGACTAGCAGTGCATGTGTTTCGTCGCCTGTGCGATACCCAAACGGGACTCGTAGATGAGTCGCATCGGCCCCACAGATGCCGTCGATCTGAAGGTAACTGACAATCCCCCGGAGTATTCGAGCCGTCAGGAAATCCGGGACTCTCGGGATGCTGCCCGGTTTCAAACTGTCGATGAGCTGCCCAATCCGAGCGAGGAGCGCGTTGTCCTCCGTGGCCAGCGCTATCCGCAGTTGCGCCTGCGCGACCGCCAGACGGAGCGGCGTTGAACGGCTCGCCGTCTCGAAGGACTGGCTGAACTCGAGCGCCTCGGTGAGGGCTTGGAGATCGCCGCTGAAATCGAAACTGAGAACTGCCGCGTTGACTAAGTACGGAAGCGCGGCGCCGGGTGTATTGCCGTGGTCCAGGGAACAACGAAGCGCGTCGTACGCCTCGCGCGCTTCATCCTGCGTGATGGCTTCGAATCCAGCAATGAGAACGGTAGCGACACCGAGCTTGCCCGTGAACTGGCCGTAGTCCCTAAGCGCCTCGCTACCGCTGTGTCCGGCGGCATCGCGAAGATAAGCACGGGCAGCCTTCAACGCCGAGACGAAGGTGACTGGTTGTTGCCAGTTGAGTTCCCTGGCGTAGTCGTACAGGTTGAAGGCGACTCGTTTCCTGATCGCGAACAGGGTCTGCGTGTATTTGAACCGTTTGCCTGCCTTGCCGAGAGCCTGCCGAACTGGCTGGTACCCGATCGATGCCCAATACTCGATGAAAAGCAACTCAGTTAGGGTGGCGGCATGGCCACCGTCTAATATCGAGATCCAGATGTCGACCAACTGCTGACCCGAGAGACGTTCGTGGCTGAAGGGATCAAGCTCAGGAATGCAGGGTTGCTGGAGGCGAGCAGTCTCGTCGTCCGCCGAGGACGGCCCCACCAGGGCCACTCTCGCTAGGAGATCCAGGAGGTCATCGCGCCTGCGGTCGTCTACTGAGATTTCATCCGCGCTGCTTTCCGCGACGGCGTCGACGTTGTGTCTTCTAGCTATTAGCAGCGGGGTGGGACGAATCATGCTGCACTGCTCCTTCCGGGGGCGGTCTCCGTACGCGTAGTAAAAGGCCGCTCGGCTACGCCAAGCTGCGCTCGAGGGTTTCAGCATATTGCTTGGCGCTAGAGGGCCATCAGGCGTCTGGTCCAACGGGTTCTCCCGATGAGGAGCGCGGTGGCTTCAAGGACGACGAATATGCCTTTACGTATAGACGGCCGCGGTGACCACCTCCGCGGAATACACGCGTGTGCACTGGGGACAAGAGTTCGCAGAAGGACAGAGGCGTCGAGGTTGACGATACTCGGGCCGTCCTAGCGCTCCTGCGCGAACATCGCTGAGCTGACGCCCTCCAGCAGCGCACCTGCATCGACCTTGAGGGCCTCGGCGATCCGGACAAGCGAGTGCACGTTCATCACTGCCCGCCTCGCTTCGTAGCTGGACGTTCGACGAGTCGATCTTGCCGACGGCGGAGAGCGATCCTCAGCCTGCACGACGTGGGGTATCAAGCTGACCCGTCTCGGTTTAGTTTCTCGCGCAACGAAATGCGCAGCAGAGCATCGGCGAGTTCCGTCTCTGCGTCGGTGGCGCTCAGGGAGCCTGACAGGATGCGACGGGCGCGATCCAACGCGTCAGGGGCGACCTGCTTGCCCTCCAACTCGTGCGACTTCTGAATCAACGCCAAGTGCCGCTTCCCTTCGTCTTCATCCATGCGTTTCGGAACCTTGTCTCCAAGGACAGGACGGGCAACGATGTCGACTTTGACATGGTGATGCGCTGAATCATGTAGGTCACCCGCGTCGTCGCTCAGGGGTGGACGTGACCACCCAAGGGATTGCACACGGGCATACGCTTGCCCCGTGGAGGATTTCGCCGTGCAGCCGCACTGCCCCGAATGCGACATCGTGATGCGCACGGAGCCGCACGCGTTTGTCTGCCCGCACTGCGGCCACCTGCAGCTGCTCGACGAGGTCGAGATGCCGCCGGAGTTCGACGGAGCCGACTTCGACGATGGTCGCCGTCGGACGTAGAATCTAAGCTCTCGGCCGGAGGAAGGAAGCACCGGCCATGGGACGACCCAGCGCGTTGCGCGAAGCGAATATCGACAGACGGTCGCAGTGGGCATCAATCCGCGAGGCGGCGAAGCATGGGCCGCTCCAGTCGCTCACGAAGCGTGAGCTCGCGCTCGACGTTCACCCGGTGACGATCTACCCGTGGGACGCGCAGCGGAAGGTGCGGGCGTGGGTGAGGTTCGGGCCGGAATCGATCCGCGTCGATGGGAAGATCGTCCGGTCTACTCCGTTGGCGGCCGGGATCGAGTTCCGGTGTGAGGATCAAACGCTGCGGTGCTGGGTATGGGGCAACGCCGTGCAACTCGACGAGTGACTCACCGGCGCGCGTTCTCCTCCAGCCAATGGTGGTGCGAGCGGAGGCCGTGGGTGACGGCGAGCCGAATCACCCAGTACATGACGAGCAGGCTGATGATGAATGCCAAAGCCGCGGCAGCCCACGAGGCGACCGTGAATAGGGCGAACTGATCGTTGAAGGTCATGGTGCGACCCTATCCATGGTGACGGTCACGGCGGACGGTCGGGCGGAGTAGGGTCGCCAGCATGTGTGGACGATTCGCGATGGACGCCAAGACCGACGAGCTCGTACGCGAGTTCGTCGCCGAGGGCGGCAAGCCCGAAGACTGGTGGAAGTCGTGGAAAGGCTCCTTCTCGATCGCCCCGACCGACGACGCCCCGATCGTCCGCGACCGTGGCGAAGGGCGCACCCTGGAGCTCGTGCGCTGGGACTGGCAGAAGCCAGCTAACCGACCTAAGGGCGCGCCGATCATCAATGCCCGGATCGAAAAGCTCGCCACCGGGTTCTGGGTGCCCGCGTTCACCGCAGCACGCTGCATCGTTCCGATGCGCGGCTACTTCGAGTGGACCGGCGAGAAGGGCGACAAGACCCCGCACTTCCTCCATGGCGACGGACTACTCGCCGCAGCTGGGCTCACCTGGTCGATGGATGTGCACGGGGAGCGCGTCAGGTGCTTCGTCGTCGTCACACGCGAAGCACGCGATGCCGGCGGCGAGGTACACGATAGGATGCCGGCTTTCCTTGACCCAGACGCTATGGAGGCGTGGTTGGAGCCCGAGAAGCTCGACCGCGGCGGCCGCGAAGAGATGCTCACCATCCTTGACGGCTCTTCCGAGGAAGTTGCCGCAACCATCCGGCAGTACGTCGTCGACCGGAAGGTGAACAACTCACGAACCGTGGACACCGGGGATCCCACGGTCATCCAGCCGGCTTGAGCTGTCGACAGTCACCTGAGGGTCTAATAAAGGCTCAGCCATAGGGAGGCCGAGACTCGTTGACGCAGAGCTACCCGTCGCGGTTGAAACCAGATGTGCCTCCGAGACAGGGCCACAGCAGTAACGCTGGTAACGAGTAACACCGCTACTAGCGTTACTCGCCAGGCGCCGCACCAGGTGGCAAGCGCATGCGATGTACCTCCTCGACTCAGCGTTGGCTTTCGGCTTCGAAGACCCGCTCAAGCGCCCGAAAACTGCCACCTCGCAGAAGCCACTGGACCGGACTCAGCTTCTCACCTTCGGACGCGAGGCCCTCTTTCGGGACGGTCATGAACGCCAACGTGCTCGCCGGGTTACGTTCCTCGGCTTGGAGAGCAACTAGGACTCGGGAAAGGTGCGGGAGCACGCCGCCAGGCGCGGAATCGGTGAACTGCCACGTTGGATACAGTCTGTTCCCGGCGATGTCGAATGCGATCAACGCTCCATCGCGGTAGCGCCGGATGACGTTGCCGACACCGGTCTTGAACCTCGCTGCCACTTCTGTCTCGCTGTAGGTGGCCGCGATCGCTTCAAGCTCCGAGCGGTTCTCGCGCTCGTGCAACTCACCGCGCGTGACACGCTGCTCCGATTCGCTGAGCGCCTCGGGTGTGAACGCACCGGAATCGATGAGGTAGGACCGCTCCTGCGACGTTGGACCAACGTTGCGAGGCGACTCTCTGCGTAACAGTTGTGCAGCCCTCTTCCTCAGTGCGTCAGCGACCTCTGCTGCGTGGTGCTCGGAGACAATCGGGCGAAGAACCTCATCGACCGCGTCCTCGATTGTCAGCGGTCGAACAGCTTCGGCAGTTCGGAAATCGTGTCCCTCGTGAGTCGCCTGATTCGTCGGCAAGCTCGTGGAGTCTGTCACTGCGTGGTCCTTTCGCTGGCACGGGGAAACCTCCGATCTCTCGGACGTGAGCTATCCCCCCCCCGGTTCGGTCGTGAGCCCCGGTGTCCTCACGCTCCGGACCAACCGTCACGGATGAATGGGCTTTTGCCGGGCTGTTCGCCTGCTAGCGATGGTGCCGAATCGACCAAGCGCTTCAGAGCAGTGCCGACCAGTTCGATGTGGGGTGTGGTTTGCACCCAGGTCCTGCCGGCGCCATACCCTTCGCTGTCGCGATCGATGAGCTTGCTCAATTCCGAGGAGTAGAAGGGATATGAGAGGGAGACTCGGGTCAGGTTTCCATCGTCTCTCGCGCCTCCGATGATCCACCTCTCGACGCCAAGGCCAGAAGGCGAGTCGAACACCGAGACGACAGAGTTGAACGGGTGCAGGTTTGTCTCGTGGAGTGACACCCGATCCCGACGAAAGTACAGGAGCATCCTGTCGCCCACTTCAGCAGACCAGAGCAGGGACTCGCTCGCGAGAAGTCGGGACGCCCATCCCTCGACGGCAGTGGCAGTTCCCTTGTTCCAACTCGCCGCGACGTCGGGTAGGCGTATGCTCCGTCCGGCTCGTGCCTTGAGAGCTGGTCCCGCTGTTCGTCGCAGCGATCCCATTGAGGGATTGATCAAGGTATAGCCGCGGCCTAGGCCTAGGTAGCTCGAGTAGTCGGTGGCGAATCGTCGAGCCGTATCGAGAGCTTCGTAATAGAACCATTCCGTGTAACCCTCGCCCGACGCGGGCATCTCCAGCCGAGCCGCAGCAATCCATCGATGGATGGTTTCCTCAGTCCATCTGTGAGAGACGTCGCGAGCCACGTCGAAGACGAGCGATTCCTGGAAGTCAGTCTGATCGTGTGCTTGAATCTGCGCCCATCGGCGTAGCGGGTTCGAAGCAAAGCCGACCTTGAAGCGTCGGTGAGAGTTGTGCACGAGGAAGTAGATGCGCATCGCGGACGGTGGCGAGTCAGCCGTCGACCCGCTCGGCCAATACGCGTATCGAGGTTCGATGCCACGCTGCGGATACGCAAGCTGTCCGTCCACAGCCGCCCGGCTGGAGCCTCGTCTGTTCCGAAGCTCGTCCGCCTGCGGCTTGCGGCGCTCGTGAGGGTTCGCCGCCTGATGAGAATAGAGGTGACTCATGCGGCCACGGTAGGGGGCAATGTGCATCGCGATGACGAGGATGCTGGTGTGAATCATGTCGGGCCTACGGGCAATGCTCGTTAACGTGCAGAAGCGGTCCGCAATCTCTTGGGCAAGACACGCCGTCCAACCACGTACCAACATCTGCGGTGGGCGGAGCACCCACGTATGAGGGCCGGGCAAGCTGCTCGTGGGACTCCGTTCCCCCGGCAGCGTGGTAAGAAGTCGCCTAGCCATCTGTCAAGGCCTCGACCGGGGCCGCGACCTCAATTGTTTCTAGTACGGCGGATGGGCCCTCCACTAGCATCGGGCTAACGACCACGCGCATTGGAGCGCGGTGGCGCTCTGAAGGGGACATCATGGGGAAAAAGGAAGACATCATCGCCGCTGCGAAAGCACTCGTCTTTGCTGCGGGCATGGCCTCCGCGGTCGGGGGAGCTGACGTGCAGAGCGCTGCCGCGACGATCGCGAGAAACTACGGCGAAACGTCAGCCAGACAGATTGAGGCAGAGATTCGCGAACACATCCGAAAGGGCGCCTAGCGTGTCCCGCTCTGGTGTCGAAGGGCGGCTCGGATGAGCATGAAAGATATTGGCGACGCTTCTCGTCTTGTGCTGAGCCGAGGCGACGACCAGCAAGAAATGACGCGCGCATTTCTGGACGCCGTCATGGAGGCTGCACCACACCTCAGTGGCAACGGAGGCCCTTTCCGATCTCCACGTGGGTTGGGTGCATGGCCGCTGTCCTTCTACGGCTTCGGAGACGGCCCACTCGGGCAGTATCGGTCCACGATGATGCTTGAACAAGATGGGACGTACTCCCATTTCTTGATCGACAGCAACGGCGAAATGGAGACGGAAAGGCCGCACCTTGGCCCGGGCGTGGACACCTCGTCGACGACACTCTCCCCCTCGTTCTTCGTGCGGTCTGTGGTTCGCCATGATGGCGCCGACGTCTTCAGTGTGGCGGGCCCAGCAACGGGTCCAGGCGCGAGCGAGCCCTTGGCCGACGTTCTCGCGCGCAGTCTGTACGCGACAGCCAATGGTTCACTCCCGCCCATCTTCACTTGGGATAGTCAGCTGAACGCTGCCTAATCGCGACAGTAGGATCCTGACCGCCGGAGACCCGCCCGGTCAGGATCCTGCACCGCCTGGTATGTGGCCGCGCGCTAGCGAATGCGCTTGAAATGCCGCATCGTCGAAACGACCAAGACCCGCATCCCCGAACTTGACGACGACTGGATGTTATCGGCCGCTGGACGAGATCGCCTGTCACGGCCCATTAAGCTCGGGCGGGCGGGTCTCCGGCGGTCAGGATCCTACTGTCGCGATTAGG
>PJCV01000008.1 GCA_002837415.1 Actinomycetales bacterium SN12 | reverse complement strand
CTAATCCACCCAGCAAGCTGGGCTTCATCGTTCGACTTGCATGTGTTAAGCACGCCGCCAGCGTTCATCCTGAGCCAGGATCAAACTCTCCGTAAAAAAGAAATGCATACACAATCGGGAAAACGACTATGCAGCGAGTTTGAAACTGACCAAAAGAGACGAACATCATTGCTGACATTCATATAAATTGATCCAAAGGAATTCTCAACCAACCCCACAAGGGTTGGACGAGGATAATTTGGCATTTGACAAGTGCACGCTGTTGAGTTCTCAAGGATCGGACGCACCCGCACACCCACCCCATCAGGGCAAGAAGCGCAGGGCAACTTCACAATCTTATCCATCCCAGACCGACTGTCAAACCGACACGCCGAGAGGACCAGGACCAGATCCGCGCCTCGCTTCCGAGGCAACTTCTCAAGCCTAACCCATCCGGCCAGACTGTCAAATCGACAACCCCGACTGGGATGACCACGCTCCCCGGGCCAAAGACCCGCACCAAGAACCGAAGCTCTCGACACTGGAGGTGGGTGGTTCGCTACTTGGAGGGGAGCCAGGCCCTTCAGGCCTTCCGCTCAACCGCTTGGGGCGAACAAGTAATAAGTTACGCCCATCCCCCACACCCCGCAAATCACCACCCACCCCCGGGCGTGTCGCACACCACCTCTCCGCCACCGAAAGCTCCTGTGATCAGGTCGTTGCCGCTACTGTGACGACATCAGGCCGGAAGGACGGAGCCTCCTCATGCCCCGATCGCTCGATCTCGCGTTCCCGTTCGCCGGTCTGTGGCTGGTGCAGAACAGCCCAGCGAACCGGGTGCCCAGTCACGGGACCCCGCTCTTCGGCTCGTCGTACGCGATCGACTTCGTACCTCTCGGCGACCATGGTCGGACTGCTCCGATGCGTGCTCGATCGTGGGTGCGCACTGAGCCGGCGCAGGCGTTTCCCGGGTACGGGCGCGCTGTGCTCGCCCCGGCCGACGGCATCGTGGTGGCGGCGGAGGATGCCGCGCTCGATCACGGAGCGCACCGCGGGCTGCCCTCGGTCGGATACGCGCTCTCCCAGCGGCGTCGCGCGGCACAGGGATGGTCGGCGCTGGCCGGCAACCACGTGCTGCTGCAGGTCGGGGATGCTGTCGTCGCGCTCTGTCACCTGCAGCAGCACTCCCTTCGCGTCCGCGTGGGCGAGGCTGTCGTCGTCGGCCAGCCGCTCGCCGGCTGCGGCAACAGCGGCCACAGCACCGAGCCGCATCTGCACCTGCAGGCGATCGATCGGCCGGATGTCGGTCTCGCATGCGCGGTGCCGGTGACCTTCTCAGGAGCACTCCCGCGCAACGGGTCCGTCGTCAGCGCGTGACTGCGCCCGAGAACGCAGGAACCCCCGCACCTCAGTGCGGGGGTTCTGTCACGGAGTGGACCTAAGGGGATTCGAACCCCTGACCTCCTCGATGCGAACGAGGCGCGCTACCAACTGCGCCATAGGCCCGTGAACGGAGTTCAGGTTATCACGCGCTCAGCCGACTGCTCGACGCGCAAGCAGCTGGCGCACGTGAGCTTCGATCTCGGCATCGTCCACGACGCCCATCCCCGCGTACGGCGAAGCCTCAGCGGCAGCGGATGCGACGGGCAGTGCGGTCGGCGCCGGCGGAGCGAGCTCCTCGGCGCGACGACGCAGCTCGGCACGTCGAGCGGCGCGCTCGCGCTCGGCCCGGGCGTCGATCTCCGCCTGCGCAGTCTGAGCGCGGGAGCCGGCGACGGTCACCAGCTGCTGCGGCAGCGGTCGCGGCGTCCACACCGCGGGGCCCTGGTCGTGCAGCGGCGGCGACACGCGCTCGGCGACCGGTGCGACGGCGGGGCGCTCCAGGCGACGCGCTCCTCGCGCGGCGACCTGAGCCATGCGGACCAGAACCGCCGTCCCGAGCGCAGCGAGGACGACTCCCCCGGCTGCGAGCATCCAGCCGCCGGTCGCGACGATCTGCCAGATGCCGAGTCCCAGCATGATCAGCGCGGTGACGAGGGATGCCGTTGCGGCCAGCCGCGTGCGGCGGCGCGCCCGCGCCTGACGCACGACGGGATCACGACGGGTGGCGGCGAGCTCTTCGCGGAGGCGCTCGAGCTCGGCGTTCTCCTTCTCGGCCTGCAGGCGCTTGGCCAGCCGCTGCTGGGCGAGAGCCGTGCGGGCGGTGAGTTCGAGGCGCACCTCGTCAGGCGTCTCGCTCGTCTCGGCGAGAACCCGCAGCGCCTGGTTGAGCCGCACTGCGTTGCGCTCGGCCGCGTAGTACTGGTGTCGCCCGCGCCAGCTGGGCACGAAGTAGAGCACCCAGAGCAGCACAGCGACGAGGACGATCACGCCCCCACTCAGCACCGGCCCATCCATGCTGACCACGGTAGCGCGCGGCTTAGCTCAGACCCGATCATTCCCGCGCGTGTGTCGCGCGCTTCAGCTCTGCTCATCTGCGTGCGGAGGCAGCGCCGCCGCAAGAGGCACATCGCCGTTCACCCAGCGCGAGAGCACCCCGCGGGGAACCTCCTCCTGCGTGAGGGCGAACGCGTGGTGGTCGCGCCAGTCCCCGTCGATGTGGATGTAGCGCCGCCGCAGCCCCTCGTAACGGAATCCGAGCTTCTGCACCACCCGCAGGCTCGCGTGATTCTCGGGACGGATGCAGATCTCCATTCGGTGCAGGCCGAGCTGGTCGAACGCGGCATCCGTCGCCATCGCGACCGCTGCAGGAGTGATGCCCTTCCCGGCGAAGCGCTCGCTGACCCAGTACCCGATGGTCGCCGACGCGAGCGAACCACGAGCGACGCCCCAGATGTTGAGCTGCCCGGCGACCTCGCCGTCGTACTCCATCACGAACGGGTACCCGGCACCGTCACGGTGCTGCTGCAGCAGCCGGCGGATGGCCGCCCTCATGTCGAATCCTGCGCTGCCCCCGGGAATCGTCGCCTCCCAGGGCTGCAGCCAGGAGCGGTTCTCGAGCAGCTCACGCTGCAGCACCCTCGCGTCGCGTGGCTTGACGAGTCGGAGGGTCACGGGACCGTAGCGCATCACGGGCAGGATGTCGGTCGACATCGTCTTCTCCCGGTCAGAGCCCGGCCGCGAACCGCTTGAGCCACGGGCGCAGCTCCTCGCCGAGGTCGTCGCGGTCGACGGCGAGCTGCACGATCGCCTTGATGTAGTCCGCCCGATCACCCGTGTCATAGCGGCGCCCGCCGAAGACGACGCCGACCACCCCGGGGCCGTCCGGATCCGCTGCGAGCTCCTGCAGCGCGTCGGTCAGCTGGATCTCGCCGCCCTTGCCGGGCTCGGTGCGCTCGAGGATGCCGAAGATGGCCGGAGGCAGCACATAGCGACCGATCACCGCGAGGTTCGACGGAGCATCGTCCGACGAGGGCTTCTCGACCAGGGCATCCACCCGCACGACTCCCTCGGTCTCGGTCGGCTGGGCGTCGGCCGCGCCATACAGGTGGATCTGAGCGGGGTCCACCTCCATGAGGGCGATGACCGCCGCACCCGTGCTCTCGTGGGTCGCGATCATCTCGGTCAGCAGCGAATCGCGCTCGTCGATGAGGTCATCGCCGAGCAGCACGGCGAAGGAGCTGTCACCGACGTGCGTCCGCGCACGCAGCACCGCGTGGCCGAGGCCCTTCGGCTCACCCTGGCGCACGAAGTGGATGTCCGCCAGGTCACTGGACTTCATCACGCGCTCGAGGCGCCCATGGTCGCCCTTCTCCTGCAGCCGCACCTCCAGCTCGGGCACGGAGTCGAAGTGGTCCGAGATCGCGTTCTTGTTGCGACCGATGATGACGAGGATGTCCTGGATGCCGGCGGCCACCGCCTCCTCCACCACGTACTGGATGGCCGGCTTGTCGACGACCGGGAGCATCTCCTTGGGCATCGCCTTCGTCGCCGGCAGGAACCTGGTTCCCAGGCCCGCGGCGGGAATCACCGCCTTCATGGTGCGCATGCGGTTCAGCATAGTGGCGTGGCCCTGCCACGGCCCGGCGGGATGCCGGAGTCACCCCCGTATGATCGGGGCATGCGGAGCGAAGCAGAACAGCAGAAGCGCGCGCTGCGCGCCGAACTGCGTGAACGCCGTCAGATCCTGTCACAGGCGCAGCGCGACGAGGCGGCCGCGGGACTTGCGGCCCAGCTCGACGCCCTCCTCGACGCGCACGGAGCACGGTCGGTCTCGTGCTTCCTCTCCACCACGACCGAGCCGGGCACCATGCCCTTCGTGCAGGCCGCGGTGCGCCGCGGCATCCGGGTGCTGCTTCCGATCAGCCGTGCCGACGGGCTGCTCGACTGGGCCGTCGCCGACGACTCCGACGCGGTCGGCGAAGGACTGTTCGGCCTGCCCGAGCCGACCGGCGAGGTGCTCGGTCCGATCGCCGTGAACGACGTCGATCTGATGCTCATCCCGGCTGCCGCCGTCGACCGCGACGGCACGCGTCTGGGCTGGGGACGCGGGTACTTCGACAAGACCCTCGGCTCGATGGAGGGCCGCCCGCCGGTGTACGCCGTGATCTATGATTCCGAGGTACTCGATTCGCTGCCGCGCGAAGTGCACGACCAGCCGGTCGATGGCATCGTCACCCCGACGCAGACCATCACCCTGTCGCCCGCGCGGAACTGACAGGAGCCTCCCATGCCCACCTACGCCTACGCGTGCACGGCCTGCGACCACCGCTTCGACGCCGTGCAGTCCTTCTCGGAGGACTCGCTCACCCTCTGCCCGGAATGCGGCGGAGCGCTGCGCAAGCAGTACGGGACGGTCGGAGTGACCTTCAACGGCTCCGGCTTCTACCGCACGGACTCTCGCGGAGATGCTGGCGCACCCGCGTCCGGTTCGGCATCATCGAAGCCGGAGAAGGCGACGACCGCCGCGCCGGCGCCGGCGTCGGCCCCGGCCGCGAACTGAGCCGCAGAGAGGGAAGCCGATGATCCAGGGTTTCAAGGAGTTCATCACCAAGGGCAACGTCATCGACCTCGCCGTCGCCGTCGTGATCGGCACCGCGTTCACCGCCATCGTGAACGCGGTCGTGTCGAGCATCATCAATCCGCTCGTCGCGATGGTCTTCAAGGCGGATGAGGCGGGCAAGTTCGGATTCACCGTGCGCAACATCTACGACGACCCGGTGACCTTCCCGATCGGCGAGCTGCTCTCCGCCGTGATCACCTTCTTCGCGGTGGCGCTCGTCGTGTACTTCGTGTTCGTCGTGCCGATGAACACGTACAAGGAGCGCAAGGCGGCCAAGAACCCCGCCGTCGACGAGGAGACGCTGCCGACCGAGCAGGAGCTGCTCATCGAGATCCGCGACCTGCTGCGTCGCGACGCCGGCACGCGCTGACTGCGCCCGACGATCGAACGGCCCGCCTCGTCAGAGGCGGGCCGTTGTCGATCAGGCGCATCGGGTACGCCACCGGTCAGTAGTGCGGCGGGACCTCGCGCAGCATCCGCTCGTCGTTCGGTCCCCGGTCGCCGTCGGCCGGCGCTGAGCGCTCGGTCTTCACATGCGGCTCGGAGCTCGTGCCCTCGACGCGGGTCAGCTTCGCGCGGCGCGCGCCGGCGACGCGCACGATCCGCTGACGCTCGTCATCCATCGACGTCGAAGGGCTGGGTGTCGTTCTCGGCACGCACCGCGTCCTCGTCGATCCCCAGCACGGTGGCGATGCGACGGGCGACGGTGGCCGGATCGCTGTACAGATCGAAGGCGTGCACGCGCACGTAGTGCCAGCCCAGCCGGCGCAGCACCTGCGGGCGAAGGCGCACGCTCTCGCGCAGCGACTCCCCGCGCATCTCGGCGTCGGATTCGATGACCACCGCACGTCCGTCATGCTGCGCGACCAGCGGCAGCAGTCCGCGATAGTCGACGTCGACCGAGGCGCCGAGACGGCGCAGCTCGCGGGCCAGCGCCAGGGTCAGCGGGTCGGCGAGATCCTCGAGTCGCGCGTCGCGGCCGCGGGTCGCGAGTCCGCCGAGGATCGACATCAGGGTCGACGCGCCGTGCTCCAGCCGCCCCTCGTCGAATGCCGACGGGCGGATGCACGACACGATGACCATCGAGCGCCGCGCCCTCGTCATCCCGACCGTGAGCAGTCGCTCGCCGTCCTGCTGGGAGAGGTCGCCGAAGTCGCTGAGCACGCGTCCGTGCTTGGTGAGGCCGAAGCCGAGCGAGAAGATCACGCGGTCCCGGCTCTCGGCCACGGACTCCTCGAGCGTGAGCACGGCGAACGGCTCGGCCGTGTCGCGGCCGACGAAGGCGGCGACGTCGGATCGTCCGGCGAACGCGGATGCCACTGCCGCCCGCACGCGCTCCGCGTGCTTGCGGCTCGCGGTGACCACCATGAGCGACTCGGCGGGGCGGTGGATGGCGTGCTCCACCGCCAGGGTCACGACGCGGGCCACCTCGGCATCCGGGCTCTCGACCGCGCCCGAGTCGGGGTCGGGAGTGCCGACTCCCCCCTCCACGTAGTCCACCGTGAGGCTGCCGCGGCCGAGGTACGACCCGGCCCATGGCAGCGAGACGATCTCGCCGCCGTAGAACGCGTCGTTGATGAGCTCGGCGAGGTCCTCACCGCCGGCACGGTAGCTGCGGGTGAGCGTCATCACCGGCAGGAGCTCGGCGAGCCGCTCGAAGACCGACACGTCGTCGAACTCGACCTCGGGCTCCCAGTCCGGGTCGGGCACCGTGGCGACGGTGAAGGGCGTGGGACGCTGGGTCACCGGGTCGCCGAACGCGATGATCTGGCGTGCACGGCGGATCGCCGGCGCGGTCTCGGCGAGGTTCACGGCGGCGGCATCCACCAGCAGCACGGCATCGAATTCGACCGACTCGGGGATCAGCGGCACCTCGTACGGCGACGCGATCCACACCGGTGCGAGCACACGCGTGAGATCGGGAGCCGCCGAGACGATCTCGGCGGTCGTCGCCTCGCCCCCCTTGAGCGCCTGGCGCAGATGCGAGGCCTGCTCGGGCTCGTCGACGATCGCGATGCGCCACTGGCTGGCCAGGTTCCAGGCCAGCAGCGGGCCGGCCATGGCGGTGTGCGCCTCGTCGACGAGCCGGAAGTCGCGCTCCAGACGGTCGACCACCGCGGTGTTGGCGCCGAGCAGCGACCGGTCGTCCTGCAGAGCCCGCTCGAGCAGCGACTGCCACCAGGCGAATTCGAGTTCGGCCGAGACCCGCTCCTCCGGCACGTGCCGTACGGAGAGGTCTGAGAGCAGCGGACGCAGGCCGAGATCGGCGAGCGCATCGCGGATCTGCGTGCGCTCGACGAGGTTGTCGAACACGGCGGAGCGTGCGGCGAGGCCGGAGAGGGTGCGCACGAGACGCGCGACGGGCAGGGAGCTGAGCGGCTCGCGACGGCTCAGGGCGCGATCGAGGTCGGCGAGCTCGGCCGAGACCCGCTGCCACGCGACGTGCACGTCCGAGAGTCCGAGCGGCACCTGCGGTGCGACGCCGGCCTCCACGTAGCGCTGCCACTGCGTGCGCTGCTGCTGGATGCGCAGCAGCGCCTCGTGCATCTCCGACACGTGCGCACCGGGACGCACGTACTCGCGGGCGAGCTTCTTGAGCCTGCGACGGTTGGCCGACGACATGCCGGGCGCGTCCCGGCGCGAGCCGTGCGCCTGGATCAGCTCGCCGAGAGGCCGTTCGAAGACGGTCGGGCTGAAGCGGTCGAGCGAATCCCGGATGCCCTGCAGCAGCCGCACGTACTCTCCGAGCTCGTCGATCGTGCCGAACGGCCGCATGCTCGTCTGCGCGATCAGCTCGTACCCGCGCTCGAGAAGCGAGGGCACGGCCGAGCCGTGCAGCCGGCCCGCCAGCTCGTGAGCCTGCTGGGCAGCCTCAGCGCTGTCGAAGCTGACGCCGTACCACGGCGAGTCGTCGGGCCCGAATCGGAACTCGCCGAGCTTGGCCGCACGGGTGAGCGCCTGCGCCGCATCCCTGCGGTCTCCGGCGAGCTTCTCGAGCGTCTGGATCGACAGCCGGGCGCCGGTCGACGGCGGCACGGGAAGCGAGGCGAGTCGGGCGAGCTCTCTTGTGGCGTCGAGAACGGATGCCCCGGTGCGCCCCACCGGCTCCCCCAGCGCCCCGCGGTAGTCGCGCAGCACGGTGCGCAGACGCACCAGCGCCTCGTCGAGCTCGGCGGCCTTGGGCTGGACGGCCTTCTCGCTGCGGGTGATCGCGGTGATGAGGTCGCGTCGCGCCCGATCGGGTGACACGGCGAGCGCGTCGAGACCGACGCCGGCGAGACGATGACGCACGCCGTCGAGCGTGGACCTGCGCGCGGACACGACCAGGACGCGCCGCCCGGAGCGCACGAAGCCGCCGAGCGCGTTGATGACCGTCTGCGTGCCTCCTGTGCCCGGCAGCGTCGAGACCACGAGGGAGTGCCCGGCGGCGATGCGCGCGAGCACCTCCTCCTGCTCGGAGTCGGCATCGAGGAGAAGACTCTCCGAGGCGGGCGCACGATCATCAGGCCCTGCCGCGGCAGGCAGTTCGCGGGGCGCGGTGACCTGCTCGCGGTCGGCGACGTGTCCGGCGAGCGCGTTGAGCACGGGATGGTCGAGGTCGACCATGTCGCGCACCATGGCATCGGCGACATCGGCGAAGGTCGACACCACCAGGCGCGGGTTCACCGAGAACGTGTCGATGGAGCGGGTCAGGGCGCGCAGCTGGTCGATAACCGGCTGCGGCTTGAAGATGCCGCCGTCGTAGGCGAGGGATGCCAGCCCGGCGGGGTCGAGGTCGAGCCCGAAGTGCTCGCGCGCGACGCGCACCAGTTCGGGGTTGACCTCGAAGCGACCGTGCAGCTTCAGCTCGAAGTCGGCGTGATGACGCCGGATCGCCAGCGGACGCAGCAGCACAGGGGCGGCGAACTGCGCGCCGCCGATGCGCCACCGTGTGATGCCCACCGCGAGGCGCACGGCGTCGATGCCGCGCACCGTGCGCAGCTCTGTATTGCGCGCCGTGATGCGCTCGGCGGCCATGCGCGCGGTCCGCAGTCCCACCTCGTCGCGGAACAGGTTCGACAGCAGCGTGGAGCGGCCGGTGATGAACTGCGGCAGGCTTCCCGGGTGCGCGCGGGAGATGTCGACGACGGATTCGGGCGCGTCGACGAAGCTGATGAGCGGCGACGCCCCGCCCAGGTCGGCGGCCTGGGCGCGCAGGCTGGTGCGACGTTCCTCCGCGGCGTGCGCGATACCGACGCCGGTTGACGAGTTGCTGAGATCGCCAAGCGTCACTGCGACCGGCTGGGTCGCGCGCTCAGCATCCTTCGCCTCTCGTCGCCACACACGGCAAGCCTAGGCGCGACAGGCGCGGCCAGCGGTATTCCTGGCCGTTTCGCGAGGATTCCGCGTCCTTTTGGGGTATCGCCCTGCACAGGCGGCCCGTCGATCCGGGTTGTACACCGACTGCGTCATAGCGCCGTCCCGGGGGCGCGGACGGGGAGCAGGATGGGGGCATGAGCTATCGCTACGACTTCGCACCAACACCGTTCGGCGATGCCCTCGCCGTCTTCTCGGATGCCGGCATCGTCAGCTTCGACCTGTCGGAGTCGGCGGATCCTCGCGTGCCGTGGCTTCTCGAGAGCGTCAGCCGGCGGATCGGTGAGATGCCCGTGTCGGCCCCCGGTGCCGCGGATGAGCTCACGGTGGCGCTCGAGGAGTACTTCGAGGGAGAGCCCGTGCGGTTCGACGAGCGCTTCGCCTTCGACTGGCGTCTGGTCGACGGATTCACCCGGTCGGCGCTGCAGGCGGTGTGCGGCATTCCGTGGGGCGAGACCATGAGCTACGGAGAGGTCGCGGTGATCGCCGGCAGCCCCGGTGCGGCCCGCGCCGTCGGCTCGGCATGCCGGGTCACTCCTCTGTCGGTGATCGTTCCGGTGCACCGAGTGATCCGCGCCGACGGCACACCCGGCCACTACGGGGCGTACCCGGAGCGCAAGCGATACCTGCTCGATCTCGAGCGCGACTCGTCTGCCACGCGGTCGTGAACGAACCGGAGCCCGGCGTGTAGGCCGCCGGGCTCCGCTCCCGTCGCGCTGGGGACGCGGCATTCGGGTATCTCTGGGGAGAGACCTAGTGATCCACCGCCTTCTCGGCGCCGAAGCCCGTCAGCGAGCGCACCTCCATCTCGGCGGCGAGCGCACGCGATTCGGCTGTCTTCGCCGTGATCGTGCCGATCCAGCCGAGCAGGAAGCCCAGCGGAATCGAGATGATGCCCGGGTTGTTCAGCGGGAAGATCGCGATGTCGATCCCCGGGATCATCGCCTTCTCATTGCCCGAGAACACCGGCGAGATCACGATGAGGCCGATCGCAGCGATCAGGCCGCCGTACATGCTCCACACCGCGCCGCGCGTGTTGAAGCGCTTCCAGAACAGCGAGTAGAGGATGGTCGGCAGGTTCGCCGACGCCGCGATGGCGAACGCGAGCGCGACGAGGAAGGCGATGTTCTGCCCCTGGGCGCCGATGCCGCCGACGATCGCGAGCACTCCGATCACGATCACCGTGCGTCGTGCCACCTTGACCTCGCCGTTCGGGTCGACGGTGCCCGTGCCGTCCTTCCCGCGCTTGATCACGTTCGAGTAGATGTCGTGCGCGAAGGATGCCGCCGCAGTGATCGTCAGACCGGCGACGACCGCGAGGATCGTCGCGAACGCGACGGCCGAGATGAAGCCCATCAGCAGCGGACCGCCCAGCGCCTGGGCGAGCAGTGGCGCGGCGGAGTTGACGCCGCCTGGCGCCGCCGCGATCCGCTCCGGACCGACGAGCGCGCCGGCTCCGTAGCCGAGCACCAGCGTCAGCAGGTAGAACCCGCCGATGAGCCAGATCGCCCAGACCACGGACCGCCGTGCCTCCTTGGCTGTGGGCACGGTGTAGAAGCGCATCAGCACGTGCGGCAGACCGGCGGTGCCGAGCACCAGCGCCATGCCGAGCGAGAGGAAGTCCAGCGGGTTCGCCCCGTACTGCAGGCCAGGGCCGAGGATCTTCTCGCCGTTGGGCGAGTTGTCGACGGCGCTCTCGAGCAGCGTGTTCAGGCTGAAGCCGTGCAGCGCGAGAACCCAGAGCGTCATCGCGAGAGCGCCGGCGATGAGCAGCACCGCCTTGACGATCTGCACCCATGTCGTGCCCTTCATGCCTCCGATCAGCACGTACACGATCATGAGCACGCCCACGACCGCGATCACGAGCGACTGGCCGATCTTGTCGTCGATGCCGAGCAGCAGTGAGACCAGTCCGCCCGCACCCGACATCTGCGCGAGCAGGTAGAAGAAGCAGACAGCGAGGGTCGTCAGGGCCGCCGCCATGCGCACCGGCCGCTGCTTGAGGCGGAACGACAGCACGTCCGCCATCGTGAACTTGCCCGTGTTGCGCATCATCTCCGCCACGAGCAGGAGTGCGACGAGCCACGCGACCAGGAATCCGATCGAATAGAGGAACCCGTCGTAGCCGTTCAGTGCGATGGCCCCGCAGATGCCGAGGAAGGAGGCTGCCGACAGATAGTCTCCGGCGATGGCGAAGCCGTTCTGTGTGCCGGTGAACGAGCGTCCGGCGGCGTAGTAGTCGGCGGCTGTCTTGTTGTTGCGACTGGCGCGGATCACGATGAAGAGCGTGACCGCGACGAATGCGCCGAAGATCGCGATGTTCAGCACCGGGTCGTTCTGAACCGCTTCGGCGGCCAGGTATGTCGTCGTCATGCCTTCGTCTCGGCCTTCTCGAGTTCTTCACGGATCTGAGTCGCGATCGGATCGAGGCGTCGGTTCGCGAAGGACACATACGCCATCGTGATGACGAAAGTGGTCACGAACTGCCCGAGACCCATGAGCAGGCCGACGGTGATGTCCCCCCAGACGCGCTGGCTCATGAAGTCGGTCGCGAACGCGGCCAGCAGCACGTAAGCGAAATACCAGATGAGGAAGAACGCGGCCATCGGGAAGATGAACGAGCGCTGCAGTCGCCTCAATCCCTGGAATCTCTCTGATTCCTCGACAGCGATGTAGTCGATTCCCGGAGAGGAATCGCGCGTCGTCGGTTGAGTCATGGGGCCTCCTTGCCACATGTCCGTCGTCCGCGTGAGGGAATTCACACGGTGGTATGGTCGACGCTACGAAACCGGCGGGCCCTGTCGTCACCCCCGAAAGTTGGTATCAGTGGAATCGGACAAGCACCGGGGCGCCGAAGAGGATCCCGTGGCGGTCGGGGTGCGGGAACTCGCGCGCCGCACCCGCTTCCCGGTCGCGTTCGGCGGACTCATCGAAGACGGTGTCGTGCGGGTCACCAGCATCGTCGGCAATCGCACGCACAGCCTGGACGGATTGACCGTCCGTCCGGAGCGCGGGCTCGGCGGCCGCGCGATGATCGAGCTGCGACCCCGGATGACGAGCAACTACCGCACCTCGCAGCAGATCACGCACGACTACGACGTGTTCGTTCTCGGCGAGGGCTTGCGCACTCTGCTCGCACTGCCGATCGTCGTCGAAGGGCGCCCTCGCGGCGTGCTCTACGCGGGCGCATGGGAGGAATCGCACGTCGGCGGCTTCACGACCGCTCCGGCGATGAGCGTGGCGCAGAACGTCGCGAACGAATTGCGCATCCGGGACGAGGTGGAGCGTCGCATGCGTTCGATCCGGCGGGATCAGGCGGTGCACGGCTCGCACCTCGAAGACCTTCGGGAGAGCTTCGCCGAGCTGCGCAGCATCGCCGCGTCGGTGAGTGATGAGGGGCTCCGAAAGCGCATCGCCGCCGTGCAACGACGCCTGGTGGGCGCATCCGCCGCCGAGCCGCCGACCGCGACGGCGCCGCTGGCGACGGTGCGCCTCTCCCCGCGCGAGACGGACGTGCTCGCGTGTGCCGCGCTGGGCGCGACGAATGCGGAGATCGCCACGCAGCTGGGATTGCGTGAAGGCACGGTGAAGGCATATCTGAGTGCGGCCATGTCGAAACTCGACGCGTCGACGCGGCATGCCGCGGTCGCGCGCGCCCGGCGCGCGGGCCTTCTTCCCTGACCGCCGGGACATTTCACGCGGCGCATTCTCAATATGAATGCACGCGTCGATTGCGGTGACTGGAGGAATTCAAATACCCTATTGTCATGGCTCGAAGAATTGTGCACCAGCTGGTCGACGATATCGATGGAACGCTTCTCGATGTCGGCGAAGGAGAGACCGTTCATTTCGCACTGAATGGTGTCGCTTATGAGATCGATCTGACGAATTCCCACGCGGAGGCGCTGCGGGACGCTCTGGCACCGTACATCGAGGCCGGCCGACGCGCCGCAGGATCCACCGCCACCCGCTCGTCCACGCCGCGCCGCCGCTCAGCGGGCAGCTCGGATACGGTCGAGATCCGCGAGTGGGCGAAGAAGCAGGGCATGAAGGTCTCGGAGCGCGGGCGGATCGCCGCCGACGTGCTCGAGGCGTACCACGCCGCGCACTGAGCTCGGATGAGACGAAGAGCGGGCCGCCCTCGGGCGGCCCGCTCTTCGAGTACGTGCCCTCGACAGGATTCGAACCTGCGACCTGCCCTTTAGGAGAGGGCCGCTCTATCCGACTGAGCTACGAAGGCGCCCGACAAGTCTAGTCGTCGGCCCAGGCCTACGCCGCCAGCGCCAGGTACCGCTCCCAGACCGGATCCCCGCGCTCGGCCCCGCGCACGACCCACGTCCCGCCGTGCGGGGCACGCGGCGCGCGATGCAGCACCCAGCCCATCTCCTGCGGCGTGCGATCGCTCTTGGCGTTGTTGCAGCGAAGGCAGCACGCCACGAGGTTCTCCCAGCTGTCCGCTCCCCCGCGCGAGCGCGGCATGATGTGGTCGATGGTCGACGCCGCCTTTCCGCAGTATCCGCACCGGTGGTCATCTCGCCGCAGCACTCCACGACGGGTGACCGGCTGCCGACGCGCGGCCGGCACGCGCACGTACCGGGTGAGCAGGATCACCACGGGCCGATCGAAGCGCCGGCATCCCGCGATGACCGGATCGTTCTCGACGCGCTCGATCACGCTGGCCTTGTCGTTCATCACGAGCACCATGGCTCTCTTGAACGAGACCACCGTCAGCGGTTCGTATCCGGCATTCAAAACCAGCGTGCGCATCGTCGTCATCCTCTCGATCCGCCGGGATGGCTTCCCGGCACTCTCGACTCACACGACGTCGGCGGATCAGGAGGGCACGCGGATACAGGAAGAGGCGCTGTCTACAGACAGCGCCTCTTGCGCTCGGTCAGACCGAGATGGATCTGCGGGCATTGCCGAAGGGCCAGACGACCGAGCGCATCCATGGTGCGGATGCCCGGTATCGAGCTCATCGGCTTCCTCCCGTCCGTTCGACGACGGGTTCAGGGTAACCCATCCGCATGAACAGCGGATGCAGTGCATCTGAACGGCGTGCCGATCGGGACGGCGGCCGATCAGCCGGCGTTGACGCGCAGCCAGCCGATGGGCTCGACGAGCGAGCCGTTGACCTTGACCTCGAAGTGCAGGTGAGCGCCGAAGGAGTGACCGGTGTTGCCGACCTTGCCGATGAACTGACCGGGCTCCACCGTCTGACCGGTCTGCACGGCGCGGGTGCCGTTGGTCATGTGGCCGTAGAGGGTGGAGACGCGCTGGCCGCCGATCACGGAGTCGATCACCACCGCGACGCCGTAGCCGAAGTGGCTCTCGGACGAGATGCGGACCACGCCGCCGGTGGCGGCGAAGATCGGGGTGCCGGCGGGCGCGACCATGTCGGCGCCGTTGTGACTGGCACTGAGGGTGCGGCTGACGGAGTACGAGCCCTGCGGCAGCGGGGAGCGCACCGCGCCGGAACCCGCCGAGATGAGCTGGAGATCGGCGTCGCTGATGCTGCTGCCGGAGCTCGAGGCGACGCGGGCTGCTGCCGCGGCTGCGGCGGCGCGGGCCTTCGCGGCCTCTTCGGCCTTCTTCTTCTCGATCTCATCGGGCGTCGTCGCGGAGTACGAGCCGCGCTCGAGCGGAGCGCTCGTGGCCTCCGATGCGACCACGAGGGACTGCGCATCGTCGAACGCCATCTGCTGCAGCGTGGTGGCTGCGCTCGGGGTGGGCTTGGCTGACGCCAGGGCGGGAAGCGCGACGCCGGCGACCAGCGCGCCCACGGCGCCCAGGATGGCGACGGTGCGCATCGGCTTGACGCTCGAGCGGGCTCCGCGAGGTGCTCGCCGACGCGAGAGCTTCGGGGTGCCCGCAGGCTCGGTCGGAACGATTTCTTCGGCCAAAAGGGATTCCTCCTGCGCCTCCGCGCTTCGGGTAGCGCCAGCTCGTCAGCAATGTCGTTTCTCGGGCACGTATGTCAGACGGCACGTTGTGCGAACTCTTCGCGAAGACGACGAGCCAGGGAGGCGATCTTCGCGATTCGTCATCGGCGGGCTTCTTCTCCGACGACTTCACCGAGGCTACCGGAAGATAACGATTCTGTCACCCTGCGAACCTGGCAATCATCTCGATGCCGAAAGAATGCGACCTGATCAGGCGTTCTCTCCGACAAGGAAGATATGAGAGGCCAGCTCGACGGGAAGCTCGAGGCCCGCCTCGCTGCCGTCCATCTGGATGAGCACGTACCCCTCGCTGTACCGGTAGTCGCCGCTGGCGCCGGGGACCACTCCGGCGTCGCGCAACTGCTCGAGCAGCTCGGGACTGACCTGCGCCGGCTCGGCGAGACGCCGCACGGTGCCCGTGATCGGGCCGCCCGCGGCATCCAGCTTCTTCACCAGACCCACCACGCCCGATTCGAAAGCCGGCGTCTCGACGTCGCCGAGCTGGTCGAGTCCGGGGATCGGATTGCCGTACGGCGACTCGGTGGGATGCCCGAGCAGCTCGACGAGACGTCGTTCGACCTGTTCGCTCATGACATGCTCCCAGCGACAGGCCTCTTCGTGCACGTACGCCCAGTCGAGGCCGATCACGTCGGAGAGCAGCCGCTCGGCGAGCCGGTGCTTGCGCATCACGTCGACCGCCTTGCGGCGGCCGTCGTCGGTGAGCTCGAGACGACGGTCCTCGGACACGACGACGAGACCGTCGCGCTCCATGCGGCCGACGGTCTGCGACACCGTGGGGCCGGAGTGGCCCAGGCGCTCGGAGATCCGTGCGCGAAGCGGCACGATATTCTCCTCCTCGAGCTCGAGGATGGTGCGCAGGTACATCTCGGTCGTGTCGATCAAGTCGGTCATTCGTGCCTCCGAAGCTCGTAGGCAAGCCTACCTTCCCGGGCGACGTCGAACCCGTCACAGGGCGCGGACTGCGCACGCCCCGCCTCTACAATCGAGCCATGTCGATCGAGATCCCCCGCGAACTCCTGCCAGCCGACGGACGCTTCGGCTGCGGCCCATCGAAGATCCGTCCAGCCCAGGTCGAGGCCCTCGCCGCGGCGGGTCTCAGCCTGCTCGGGACGTCGCATCGCCAAGCGCCCGTGAAGAACCTCGTCGGCAGCGTGCGCGAACGCCTCGCGGCGCTGTTCCGCCTTCCGGACGGCTACGAGATCATCCTCGGCAACGGCGGATCGACGGCGTTCTGGGATGCCGCCGCCTTCGGTCTCATCGAGCGCCGCAGCCAGAATCTCGTCTTCGGAGAGTTCGGCGGCAAGTTCGCCAAGGCGGCGGCCGCGCCATGGCTCGAGGCACCGGATGTGCGCACTGCTGACGCAGGGTCGCTGACCGTCGCCGAGGTCGTGGACGGAGTCGACGTGTACGCGTGGCCGCACAACGAGACCTCGACCGGCGTCGCCGCCGCCGTGCAGCGCGTCAGCGCCGAGGGCGCGCTCACCGTCATCGATGCGACCAGCGCCGCCGGCGGCATCGACTTCGACGTCGCCCAGGCCGACGTCTACTACTTCGCGCCGCAGAAGAACCTCGGCTCGGACGGCGGACTGTGGTTCGCCGCGGTCTCACCGGCCGCGATCGACCGGATCGAGCGCATCGCGGCATCGGGTCGGTACATCCCCGAATTCCTCAGCCTGAAGAACGCGGTCGACAACTCACGACTGAATCAGACCCTGAACACCCCTGCCCTCGCCACGCTGCACCTGCTCGACAGCCAGCTCGAGTGGATCCTGGCCGGCGGCGGGCTCAGCTGGGCAGGCGCTCGCACGGCGGAGTCGTCCGGGCTCCTCTACGACTGGGCTGCCGCGTCGGACGTCGCCACCCCGTTCGTCAGCGAACCGGCGCATCGCTCGCCGGTGGTCGCGACGATCGACTTCGACGAGACAGTCGACGCGGCGGCTGTCGCGAAGACCCTGCGCGCGAACGGCATCGTCGACACCGAGCCCTATCGCAAGCTCGGCCGCAACCAGCTGCGCGTGGCGACGTTCGTGTCGATCGAGCCGGAGGATGTGCGGCAGCTGATCCGCTCGATCGAGCACGTGCTCGCGCACCAGGGCTGAGAGCCGCCGCCGGCCTCCCCTCGACCGACGACGCCCCCTCTGATCCCGGCGGATCAGAGGGGGCGTCGGTGGTCAGAGGGGCGCCCGCGCTGGTCGGGGCGCCGCGTCAGTCACTCGTCGTCGTCGGAGTCGTCCTCGTCGTCGGACTCGTCATCGTCGTCCTCGTCGTCGTCGTCATCGTCGTCGTCATCGTCGGACTCGTCGTCATCGGAGTCCTCGTCGTCCGGCTCATCGCCCGAGTCGTCGAGCTCATCGATGTCCACGCCATCGACATCGCCGGCGTGCAGACGGGGCGAGACATCATCGTCGGAGTCGTCGTCCTCGTCGGAGTCATCCTCAGAGTCCTCGTCCTCATCGGAGTCGTCGTCCTGGTCAGCCCCGCCGTCGACGGCATCCGCCTCGGCCTGCGCGGCGAGCTCGGCCTGGTGCGCGCGATACTCCGCGAGGCGCTCGGCCCACGGCACCCAGTCGGGTGCGAGCAGCGCGCCGTCGCCGGGCATCAGCTCGACCTCGAGCACGGTCGGCTCCGAGTCATCGACCTGAGCGACCGTGACGGTCCAGAGCCATCCCGGGTACCCGGGCAGACGGTTCTCGAAGCGCAGCGAGACCGCACCGCTCTCCTCGACGACGTGCCCGGCGGCCGGCCCGACGGTCGACGAGGGCGTGATCTCATGCAGCGCGGCGAGCGCGAGCTCGCGCGTGCTCTCGGCGAGGTCAGGCGTCGAGGTCATCAGCGACCTTGCGGAGGACGGCGGCGACAGTGCGGCTCCTGGTCGCCGAGGGATAGCGACCGCGACGGAGATCGCCGCCCATCTCGTCGAGCATCCGCACGAGGTCCTCGACGATCACGGCCATGTCATCGGCGGGCTTGCGCGCTGCCTTCGCCAGGCTGGGCGGGGCGTCGAGCACTCGCACCGACAGCGCCTGCGGACCGCGTCGACCGTCGGCCAGGCCGAACTCGACCCGGGCGTTCTTCTTCACGGAGACGCCTGCAGGAAGGGCAGAGGCGTGCAGGAAGACGTCCTGGCCGTCATCGGATGCGATGAAGCCGAACCCCTTCTCGTCGTCGTAGAACCTGACCTTGCCGGTGGGCATGGGCGAACCTCACTGAAACACGGAATGGAGACGTCGCACGGCAGCGCGACCCCTCCAGCCTACCCGCCCCCTCGCGCCGTCAGGATACGCTGAGACCGATGAGCAAGCACGACGACAGCACCGCACGGCAGACCGGGCGACTCGAGCGATTCCTGGCCTTCACCGCGCTCGTCCTGGCCGCCGTGTCGGTGATCTGCTTCTTCTCGATCATCATCGGCACCGCCGTCGGGATGGATCAGTCCGCGTTCGGCGACGGGATCTGGCCGGTCGTCGCAGGCCTTCCGCTGTTCGGGCTGCCGCTCGCCTTCCTGATGATCATCGCGCTGCTCGTGATCAACTGGGCTCGCAGGGGACGCGCGGGTTCCGGGTCCTGACCATGAGCACGCACGCCCGTCCGCTGGCTGACCAGCTCGCCTCAGCGAGCGACGCGCAGCTGGAGCGGGTGCTGCGTGAGCGGGCGGTGCGGCCCGACGTCGGCTGGACCGATTTCTTCGACGCCGCGGAGGCGCTTCTCGAGCCGGCATCGATCGAGCGCGCGCTCGCACGACTGACGAGGGCCGAGGCGCGCGCGCTGCGTGCGGCAGCGCCCGGCGACCGCGTTGCGCTCGACGACACCGCGCTCGGGCTGCTGGACGGGGAAGGCCGGCTGCTGCCCCCAGTGCGTGCGGTCGTCGAGAGCCAGCCCGAGATCCCGGATGCTGCGGATGCCGTCCCCTCGCCGGCATCCGATGCCGACTCCGCGCAAGCGGCCGAGCGGGCCTTCGCGACGATCGGCAGCCTGGCCGAGCTGCTGCTCGCCGCCCGCACCGCGCCGCTGGCGCTGTTGGCGACCGGGGCGCTGAGCGCGACCGAGAAGCGCCGGCTGCTCGATGACGGCGACCTCGACGAGCTCCGCGATCTCGCCGAGCTCGCGGGCCTCGTGCGACGCGTCGATCGCGAGCTTCGGCTCACCGCGGACGCCGAGCGATGGCTGGATGCCTCCTTCCCCGAGCGGTGGGCGCACGTGGCCGCACGCTTCGCCGAGTCGCTGCCCTCTGGCATCCGGAGCTCCGCGGCAGCGGACTGGCCCCGACTGCACCCCTGGGATCCGCACTGGCCCGCGCGAGCGGCGCACCTGCGCTCTCTGGCGTGGCGGATCGGCCTGCTGGCCGGCGGATCCGACGGCACGTGGACGGTTCCGGCGTGGGGGGCGGCCCTGCGCGCCGACTCGCCCTTCGACAGCTCTGCGCTGCAGGCGCTGCTGCCCACCGAGGTGGACCGCATCTTCCTGCAGAACGACCTCAGCGCCATCGCGCCCGGTCCCCTCCAGCCCTCGCTCGACAATCGGCTGCGCGCGATGACCGACCACGATCCCGCGCAGGCCTCGTCGTATCGCTTCACCGCCGAGTCCGTGTCGCGGGCGCTGGTCGAGGGAGACACCGGCGAGGGCATCCTGACCTTCCTGCGGCAGATCTCGCTCACCGGCGTTCCGCAGCCCCTCGAGTACCTCGTCCGGCAGACCGCGACCAGACACGGTCTCGTGCGAGTGCGTCCGGATGCCGAGGGCGGCACCGTCGTCACGAGCGCCGACCCGCACCTGCTCGAGGCGATGGAGATCGACCGCAACCTGCGTCCGCTCGGGCTCATCCGCGAGGACGACGGACTGGTCTCGCGAGTCGGCGCCGAGGCCGTCGCCTGGGCGCTGACGGATGCCCGATACCCGGCGACCCTCGTCGACCGCGACGGTCGCAGTGTCGCCGCTGGGCGTGCCCGGATCGCCGGTGCGGACGCTCAGAACGACCCCGGCTACACCGCCCTGATCGCCCGGCTCCGCTCGCATCAGGGCGCGGATGCCGATGCCGCGTGGCTCGACCGCGAGCTGGAGGCCGCCGTGCGCGCGAGGTCCGTCGTGATCGTCGAGGTCGCGATGCCGGACGGCTCGCGGCGCGAGCTCACTCTCGAGGCGTCGGGCCTGGGCGGCGGGCGGCTGCGCGGGCGCGACCGAGCTGCGGATGTCGAGCGCACGCTGCCTGTTCGGAGCATCGTGTCGGTGCGGGCGCCGTCGAGCTGACCCCGGGCGGGCCACCCGCGCTGACGCCCGGTAGACTGGTCTGCTATGTCTGATGGCCCCCTGATCGTCCAGAGCGACCGCACCGTGCTGCTCGAGGTCGCGCATGCCGATGCCGAATCGGCACGGCACGAGCTGGCGATCTTCGCCGAGCTGGAGCGCGCTCCCGAGCACATCCACACGTACCGCATCACGCGGCTGGGGCTGTGGAACGCCCGCGCCGCCGGTCACACCGCGGAGGACATGCTGGAGACGCTCGATCGCTGGTCGCGCTTCCCTGTGCCGCCGTCGGTGGCTGTCGACCTGCGCGAGACCGTCAACCGCTACGGCAGGCTCGTGATCGAGCGCGACGACGAGGGCCTGCTGGTGCTGCGCTCCACGGATCCCGCCGTGCTCGCGCAGGTGGCGAACAACAAGCGCATCCAGCCGCTGCTGATCGGGCATCCCTCCCCCGACAGCTACGTCATCGATGCCTGGGCGCGTGGCCAGATCAAGCAGGAGCTGCTCAAGATCGGCTGGCCCGCCGAGGACCTCGCCGGGTACACGCCGGGCACCCCTCACGAGATCGACCTCGACGAGGACGGCTGGACCATGCGGCCGTACCAGCGTCAGGCGGTCGACGCCTTCGCGAAGGACGGCTCCGGTGTCGTCGTGCTGCCGTGCGGCGCGGGCAAGACGATCGTCGGCGCCGCGGCCATGGCCGCGACCGGAACGACGACCCTGATCCTGGTGACGAACACGGTCTCGGCGCGGCAGTGGCGCGACGAGCTGCTCAAGCGCACCTCGCTCACCCCTGAGGAGATCGGCGAGTACTCCGGGCAGGCCAAGGAGGTCAGGCCGGTCACGATCGCGACCTATCAGATCCTCACGGCGAAGCGGAAAGGCCAGTACGCCCACCTCTCGCTGCTCGACGAGATGGACTGGGGCCTGATCGTCTACGACGAGGTGCACCTGCTCCCCGCACCCGTGTTCAAGCTGACCGCCGACCTGCAGGCGCGCCGGCGCATCGGCCTCACCGCGACCCTCGTGCGCGAGGACGGCCGCGAAGGCGACGTCTTCAGCCTGATCGGGCCCAAGCGCTTCGACGCCCCCTGGAAGCAGATCGAAGCGCAGGGTTTCATCTCCCCCGCCGCCTGCTACGAGGTGCGGGTCGACCTGCCGCCGAGCGACCGGCTCGAGTACGCCGCGGCGACCGACGACGAACGCTATCGCCTGGCCGCATCGGCTCCGGCGAAGATCACCGCCGTACGGGAGCTCATCGCCAAGCACCCCGGCGAGCGCATCCTCGTCATCGGGCAGTACCTCGACCAGCTGGAGAGCCTCTCGCAGGCGCTGAACGCGCCGCAGATCACCGGCGCCACGCCGATCGATGAGCGCGAAGAGCTCTATCGCCAGTTCCGCGAGGGCGAGATCTCGCTGCTGGTGGTGTCGAAGGTCGCGAACTTCTCGATCGACCTGCCCGAGGCATCCGTCGCGATCCAGGTGTCGGGCTCGTTCGGCTCGCGGCAGGAGGAGGCGCAGCGCCTGGGCCGGCTGCTGCGACCCAAGCAGTCGAACCACACCGCGAGCTTCTACACGCTCATCGCCCGCGACACGGTCGATCAGGACTACGCGCAGAACCGGCAGCGGTTCCTGGCCGAGCAGGGGTACAGCTACACGATCATGGATGCCGTGGACCTGGCGGCCTGAGCAGCCGGATCGAGATCAGCCGGTCTCCTCGCCCGGCTTCACGCCGCAGCGCCAGCAGGGTGCAGCGAGGTCGTCGAGGAGAGCGCCGCATTCGGGGCACACCCGCGACAGCCAGCAGGCGCTGTCTCCACCGTGGTCGTCCTCGTCCATGGCGTCGACGCTACTCCTCGGCAGGCACCCAGTCGCGACATCGTCGCGGTCGCGGTGGTCGCGGGACCGGCATCCTGACCCCCGCGCCGAACGCAATCAGCGCGCACAGGGCCGAAGTCACCATAATGGGGGCATGACTGATGCGCGAATCCTGGTCGTCGATGACGAGCCGAACATCCGCGACCTGCTCTCCCGAGGTCTCAGCTTCGCCGGATTCACGGTGCGGACCGTGGCGAACGGAGCGGCCACGATCTCAGCCGTCCTCGAGGAGGAGCCCGACCTCATCATCCTCGACGTCATGCTCCCGGACATGAACGGGTTCAGCGTCACCAAGCGTCTGCGCGGCGCCGGGTTCACCGCCCCCATCCTCTTCCTCACTGCCAAGGACGACACCCAGGACAAGATCGAGGGCCTGAACTCGGGCGGCGACGACTACGTCACCAAGCCGTTCGCGCTCGACGAGATCGTCGCCCGCGCCCAGGCCATCCTGCGTCGCACCATGCACACCGACGAGGAGTCGCTGATCCGCGCCGGCGAGCTGTCGATGGACCAGGACACCCATGACGTCTTCGTCGGCAAGGTGCCGATCGAGCTCAGCCCCACCGAGTTCAAGCTGCTGAAGTACCTCATGCTCAACCCCAACCGGGTGCTGTCGAAGGCGCAGATCCTCGACCACGTCTGGGAGTACGACTTCAACGGCGACGCAGGCATCGTCGAGAGCTACATCTCGTACCTGCGTCGCAAGATCGACCCGCACACCGAGGAATCGGTGATCCAGACCAAGCGCGGCTTCGGCTACATGCTGAAGGTCGGCAAGTCCGCGTAGCGGAGCAGGGTTCGAGACGGTCATGGCAGGCGAGCCCGACTCCGTCACCCGGTGGTGGCGGCGGATCAGCCTGCGCGCGAAGGTCACCGGCGTCACCGTCGCGGTGCTCGCCCTCGGGCTGATGATCGCAGGCATCGGGACGGTGCCCATCCTGCGCGGGGCGATGATCAACAACATCGACGCGCAGCTGCCGGCCCTCGCGACCACCGGCCAGGCGGAGCGCTTCTTCGACGTCTCGGCCGAAAGCGGCGGGCTCGTGTTCGAGCCGGCCGAGATCGCCCCGCGTCCCACCGACTTCATGGTCGCGTTCTACACCGCGAACGGTGACTTCGTCGCCGAGGCGGGCGGCCAGGCATCCGCCCCTCGCCCCCAGTTCCCGAAGGTGTTCACCCTGCAGGACACGGTCAGCCAGGGCGATCAGGTGATCACACTGAACGGCGACGACGGCGAGACGTACAGCGCCGTCGCCTCCGCGCAGTCAGCGCAGGATCCCCAGGGCCTCACCTACGTGCAGATCGTCGCCCTGCCACTTGACGAGGCCGACCGCATCGTGGCCACCTATGTCGCCGTCTACACCACCGTCGCGCTGGTCACCATCCTGCTCGCCGCGCTGCTCACCCGCGGGCTTGTGACCCTGACCTTCCGCCGACTCGGGCACGTCGAATCGACCGCCATGGCGATCGCGGCCGGCGACTTCAGCCAGCGCCTCACCGACCTCGAGCCGACCACCGAGGTGGGCCGTCTGAACTCGGCCATCAACACGATGCTGGACCGCGTCGACCGCTCTCTCGCGCAGCGCGACCGCACCGTGCAGAACATGCGGCGATTCATCGGCGACGCGAGTCATGAGCTGCGCACGCCGCTGGTGAGCGTGCGCGGCTACGCCGAGCTGTACCGGATGGGCGCGATCACCGGGGAGGAGGACACCGCGCGGGCGATGGAGCGCATCGAGAAGGAGGCGATCCGCATGGGCGTGCTCGTCGAGGACCTGCTCGCGCTGGCCCGCCTCGACGAGGAGCGATCCCGCGAGCTGCAGATCGAGCCGCTCGACCTGCGTCCGATCGCACGGGATGCGGCCCTGGATCTGCGGGTGGCAGCTCCCGGCCGCACCATCACCGTCATCGACACCACGGCCGACGAGCACGATGCACCTCGACTGCATGGGAAGTCGCCGAGCAGCGCACCGACGCCCGTGCCGCCGCCGTCCACGACGAGCCGCCCGGCGAATCCGCTGGCCCGCCTGCGACGCCGCCCGAGGCCGTCGACGCCGGTGCCCGCCATCGACTTCACCGAGGCGACGGATGCTCCCGTGCGCACACCCCCGATAGTTCTCGGGGAGGACAACAAGGTGCGTCAGGTGATCACGAACCTGCTCGGCAATGCGCGCCGCTTCTCGCCGGGCGACAGCCCGATCGAGCTGGTCGTCGGAGCGGATCGCCGACGAGGCGTGGGCACCATCTCTATCGTCGATCACGGTGAGGGCATCCCGCCGCAGATCCGCGAGCAGATCTTCGAGCGCTTCTGGCGAGCCGACACCTCGCGGGCGAGGGAGACGGGCGGATCCGGCCTGGGGCTCGCGATCGTCACGTCGATCGTCGAGTCGCTGCACGGCTCGGTCTCGGTCGATGAGACGCCAGGAGGAGGCGCGACGTTCATCGTCGCGCTGCCGCTAGCGCCGGCCCAGTCCACTCCCGCGCATCTGCTCGAGCAGACGCAGCCGATCGAGCGCCTGGATCGCTGAGCGCACGACTGCCGCTGCACATCGGCGGCATCCGGCGACTTGTGCACGGATGCCGGGTACGCGCGTCCTGAGACCTCGCGGCACCTCCTAACCTCGAAAGCCCATCGAGAGGAGACCCCATGTCCGTCTTCACCGTCGACACCGACGCTGTCCAGGCCGCGAACGGCGCCGCGTACGCCACCATGGAACGACTGCAGAGCGAGTCAGCGGCGCTCATGGCGCAGCTGACCCAGCTGCAGTCGTCATGGACCGGTACAGCCGCCGTCGCCTTCCAGCAGTGCAGCGAGCAGTGGCGCGGAGCGCAGATGCACCTCGAGCAGGTGCTGGGCTCGATCAGCGGCGCCCTCGGCTCGGCTGCAGCGCAGTACGCCGACGCGGACCAGTTCTCGGCGAGCCTGTTCCGCTGATGCCCTCCAGCGCAGAATGCCCCCTGCCGTGAGGCAGGGGGCATTCGAAGCGGTTCTTCAGATCCTCGGGATCAGAAGTCCATGCCGCCCGACGGGTCAGCCGGCATGGCCGGAGCCTTCTCGGGCTTGTCGGCGACGACGGCCTCGGTGGTCAGGAACAGACCGGCGATCGACGCGGCGTTCTGCAGCGCCGAGCGGGTGACCTTGGCCGGGTCGATGATGCCCTGTGCGAACATGTCGCCGTACTCGCCGGTCGCGGCGTTCAGGCCCTGGCCGGCCGGAAGCTCGGAGACCTTGTGCGAGACGACGCCGGGCTCGAGGCCGGCGTTGATGGCGATCTGCTTCAGCGGTGCCTCGATCGCGACGCGCACGATGTTCGCACCGGTCGCCTCATCGCCCTCGAGGGCGAGGGTGTCGAGCACCTTCGCCGACTGGATCAGCGCGACGCCACCACCGGGGACGATGCCCTCCTCGACGGCAGCCTTCGCGTTGCGGACGGCGTCCTCGATGCGGTGCTTGCGCTCCTTGAGCTCGACCTCAGTCGCAGCGCCGGCCTTGATGACGGCCACGCCGCCGGCCAGCTTCGCGAGGCGCTCCTGCAGCTTCTCACGGTCGTAGTCGCTGTCGGTGTTCTCGATCTCGCGACGGATCTGCGTCACGCGACCCTCGATGGCGGACTGCTCGCCCGCGCCCTCGACGATCGTGGTCTCGTCCTTGGTGACGATGACCTTGCGTGCACGGCCGAGCAGGTCGAGGGTGGTGTTCTCGAGCTTGAGGCCCACCTCTTCGGTGATGACCTGGCCGCCGGTCAGGATCGCGATGTCCTGCAGCTGAGCCTTGCGACGGTCGCCGAAGCCGGGGGCCTTGACGGCGACCGACTTGAAGATGCCGCGGATCTTGTTGAGCACGAGCGTCGCGAGAGCCTCGCCCTCGACGTCCTCGGCGATGATGACGAGCTCCTTGCCGTCCTGGATCACCTTGTCGACGACCGGCAGCAGGTCCTTGATGTTGCCGATCTTCTGGTTGGCGATGAGGATGTACGGGTCCTCGAAGACGGCCTCCTGGCGCTCCGGGTCCGTCACGAAGTAGGGGTTCAGGTAGCCCTTGTCGAAGCGCATGCCCTCGGTGAGCTCGAGCTCGGTGCCGAAGGTCTGCGACTCCTCGACGGTGACGACGCCCTCCTTGCCGACCTTGTCGATGGCCTCGGCGATGAGCTCGCCGATCGCCGGGTCAGCGGCCGAGATCGACGCGGTGGCGGCGATCTGCTCCTTGGACTCGATCTCCTTGGCGCTGTTCAGCAGGTCCTCGGTGATGGCCGCGACGGCCTTCTCGATGCCGCGCTTGAGCGAGATGGGGTCGGCGCCGGCTGCGACGTTGCGCAGACCCTCGCGGACCAGTGCCTGAGCGAGGACGGTCGCGGTGGTGGTTCCGTCACCGGCGACGTCATCGGTCTTCTTGGCGACCTCCTTGACGAGCTCCGCACCGATCTTCTCGTACGGGTCGTCGAGCTCGATCTCCTTGGCGATCGACACACCGTCGTTCGTGATCGTGGGGGCGCCCCACTTCTTCTCGAGCACGACGTTGCGACCGCGCGGGCCGAGGGTCACCTTGACGGCGTCGGCCAGGATGTTCAGGCCGCGCTCGAGGCCACGACGGGCCTCCTCATCGAAAGCGATGATCTTTGCCATGAGTCTTTCGTCCCTCCCGGACGTAGGCGATGGGGTATTAGCACTCCTAGTGTTCGAGTGCTAACACCAGTCTGGCACTCGACCCATGGGAGTGCAAGCCGCGCGAGGAAAGCGAGAGCGCGGCGTCAGGGAGCCGGAGCCTCGGTGGCCGGCGCGGACGAGTCCGCCTCGTCCAGGCCGATCACGACCGTCAGCTGCGGTCTCTCGGAGTCGTTCATCCCGGCGTAGAAGTCGCTCTGCTGCACGTCGACTCCGCCGAGCACGTCTGCGACTCCCAGCGCCGCACCCTCGTCAGCATCCGCGACGTAGAAGACCGTGGTCTTCGAGAACTCCTGCGATGCCCCGTCGCTGCCGAACACGTCGTCGGTCGCCCAGCCCTCGGCGAGCAGCTTCTCGCGCACCTCGGCCACGCGCCCCTTCTCGGGCGTCGCGTTGAGGACCAGCACGCGATACGACGTGTCGACCTGAGCGACGACACCCGGCTGGGTCTGCACGGGGGCCGGCTCCGAGCCGCCGAACAGCGAGATGCGATCCATCATCACCAGCGACACGAAGATCCCGCAGACGATGAGCACGAGGGCGACCGCGGCGGACCACAGCAGCACGACGAGGCCGTTCATACCCGGCTGCTCGGCACGGTGAGCGCCGACGCGTCCGGTGGCGCGCGGAACGTCGTCGAATCGATCGCGGGAGAGCTTCTGCACCCCTCGATGCTAGCGGGCGGCTGCCGTGAGTCCGCACGGAGCCGCACGTGGAACGGAAGCCCGCGAGAGGCGTCGCGTCAGCCCACGAATCCGCGCATGCGCGCGGTGCGCTGCCCCGCCCTCGCGTCGCGGAGGCGCCGCAGGCGGCGAACGAGCAGCGGGTCGAAGTCCAGCGCCGCCTCGGTCTCGATCAGCCGCCCCAGCAGCTGGTAGTAGCGTGCCGGGCTCATGCCCAGCTGGGCGCGGATGGTCTCCTCCTTCATGCCGCCATGACGCGGCCAGGCCGCCTCCAGCGTCAGGATCGCGCGATCGCGATCGGAGAGTTCACCGAGCATGTGCTCAGGCTATGCGGCATCCGGTCCGATCCCCGCGCGCCACTCCCACCAGCGGCCGAGCGGATCGGCATCCGCCACCACCCGACCGTCGAGCGCGACCGCGAAGCCGCGGAAGGCGGCCGGATCGATCGCCGGTCGCCAGGCGTCATGCAGCGCAGGCGGGTCGATCGTGATCCAGCGCGCATCGAGCGCGCGGATGCGGTCGATGAGCTCGGCACGCCTCGGTCGGGGCAGGTAGACCAGCATGCCCGGGGTGGTGACGACCAGTGTCGCCTCGGCCGGGGCTGCCTCGGCCATCGTCTCGAGCTGCTCGATCGCGTCGCCCGCGCGCAGCAGCGGCGGGTCGGCTGCGACGACGCCCATCGCGTGGGCGATACGCTCGCTTCGCTCGTGCTCGCCCGGCCAGATGAGCGACTCGAGCCACGCGCGATCGGCGGGCGCACGCACGTCGATCGGGTCGAGGTCGATCCCCGCCCGCCAGATCACCTCGGGCAGGCGCAGGTCTGGCAGCTCCCCCGACACGGTGCTGGTCAGGAGCACGGGAGACGGGCCGTCGGGCGGGTCGAGTCGGCGCCGCAGGATGCCATCGGGGCCGTCGATGCGGAACGAGAACCGGTCGGGATACAGGCACAGACCCGCCGCGGCGCCCAGCTCGAGCAGCGCGATCGGACCCTCGATGAGGCTGAGCGCGGGCAGCAGGGCCGCCAGCCGAAGCGGTTCATTGATCTGCACACCGCGGCGAGTGCATTCCGCGACCAGCTCGTCGGCGTGCGCGAGCACGAACTCGCGCCACCGTCGATATCCGCCCACCGGGGCGCCGAGAAGGCGGGACACGGCGAACACGAGCGGCGGCTGCCGCTGCTGCGGGGTCAGCCGCTCGAGCACGGCCTGCACGTCGTCATCCGTCGCGACGCCCGCCGCCCACTCGGCGTACACCTCGCTGCGTCCGGGCGCCTCCTCGCGGGCGAAGCGGTCGTAGCGCTCGGCGACAGCATCCGTCATGCTCCCATTGTTCCAGCGGCCGGCCGATGCCCGCCTCGCTTCCGCGGCCCGCACCAGCCGCGGAAGCGAGAGAATGGACGCATGGGTTACAGCGTGAACAAGACGGATGCAGAGTGGCGCGCCGAGCTCGGCGACGAGCAGTACGCGGTGCTGCGCACGGCGGCGACGGAGCGCCCCTGGACGGGAGAGCTGCTCGATGAGGAGCGCGCAGGGCTCTACACCTGCGGCGCGTGCGGTGCGGAGCTGTTCCGCAGCGGCACGAAGTTCGATTCGGGATGCGGCTGGCCGAGCTTCTACGAGTCGGTGCGCCCGGAGGCGGTGCAGCTCATCGAGGACACCTCGCTCGGCATGGTGCGCACCGAGGTGCGCTGCGCCGCATGCGGATCGCACCTCGGACACGTCTTCCCCGATGGCTTCGGCACTCCCACCGGCGACCGCTACTGCATGAACTCCGTAGCGCTGTCGTTCACACCCGACCAGTCGTGAGCGCGCTCGACGCCGTTCGGCGCCGTGCATCGTGGTCGCGTGTGACCGAAGACGCTCCTACCCGCGAGCAGCTGCTGCCGCTGATAGAAGCGGCCGGGCGCGTGGCCGACCACTGCTCGCTTCGCCCGTGGCGGCTGATCGAGCTGCGCGGCGATGATCGCCTCGCGCTGGGAGCGGCGCTGGCGAAGGCGGACGGAGACGACAAGCCGTCCAGCAAGCCGCTGCGCGCCTCGCTGCTGATCGCGATCGTCGCCTCGTATCGCAAGAGCGACAAGGTGCCGCGGTGGGAACAGGAGGCGGTGGCCTCCGGCGTCGCCCACGTCCTCAGCCTTCTGCTGGATGAGGCGGGCTGGGGCGTCATCTGGCGCACCGGCGGTCTCACCCGCTCGAAGGCCGTCGCGAAGGCGCACGGGCTGAAGAAGAACGAGGAGCTGCTCGGCTGGCTCTATGTCGGCGGCAAGCCGGAGGGCAAGGACGCGGGTCGACGCAGGCCGGTGGATGCCGACTCGCTGCTCACCGCGATGCCTGCGGCGTCGGCGACGTGCGAGGAGCAGCTTCAGTACGACGAGAAGCCGAAAAAGGCGAAGAAGAAGAAGGACGGGAAGAGGCGCTGAGTCAGCGCCGCCGCGGCAGCGCGACGACGACCGACGCCCCCGCGACGACGAGCATCGCCGCGAGCTGCCACAGCGCGGGACCGCGGTCGACCGGCCAGACCACATCGATCACCACCGACGCCACCAGCTGCCCGAGCACGCTGCCGAGCCCGAGCAGCAGCACGCCGGTGTAGGGCACCAGCCAGGCGCCGAGCAGGATGTAGGCGAACCCGAGCAGGCCGCCCAGGTACAGCCAGGGCTCGGCCGGAAGCGAATCGGGCATCCCTCTGATCGAGACGCTGACCGCAGCACCGGCCAGCAGCACCACGGTGCCGGCGATGAAGCTCATGAGCGTCGCCGTCAGCGGCGACGCGACCCGCCGCGCGAGGCGGCCGTTCGCCGCAGCCTGCCAGGCGATGCCCGCACCCGCGGCGAACGGAAGCAGCAGCAGCCACAGTGGTGCGGTCGCGAGCACGTCGCCGCCCAGCGAGATGCCGACGGCGGCGAGGGCGAGCGCACCGCCGATCACCCGCCCAGGGGTGACGGCGACGATCCCCGACGGCCCGACGCCGATGCGGTCCAGCAGCAGGCCGTGCAGCGTCTGACCCGCCACCACGCCCACGGTGAACAGCGAGACTCCCAGCACGCCCGCGACGAGTCCCTGCGTGGTGACCGTGAGAGCGCCGCAGGTGCCGCCGAGAAGCATCCAGAGGGGAATGGAGCGGGAGCGGATGCCGGTGAGCAGACGTCCGAGGCCGGCGCGGCCGGACGGCAGCGCGAGGATCACCACGATGAGGAAGACGAGCCCGACCGAGAACGAGACCAGACCGGCGACGATGCCGTCGTCGATGCGGACACCGAGGACGCCGTTGATCCTGGCCTGGATGGCCGTCATGGCCCCGATCGCGACAGCGCCGCCGAGGGCGATCCAGGCGGGCAGCGGTCGGGTGGGCGTCACTCGCTCCAGGCTACCCGGCCCGGGGCATCGCTCGGCGCTCCCGCCAGCCCCTTCATCATGTCGGCGCCCGCGGCTAGCCTGTCAGCATGTGCGCGAGCTACGGACTGGATCCCCGTTTCACCGACGTCGAGCTGCTGGCCGAGGCCGACGACGCGGTGCTCGACGGGCTGCGGACGTGGGCCGAGCGCAACGCCGGTGAGACGCTGCGTCCGACGGGGAAGAACCTGCGCAATCTCAATCCCCTGGTGACGACCACTGACGGCGACGCCGCACTCGAGCCCGCATGGTGGGGCTTCCTCGTCGACGGGCAGCCGGCGAGGTTCCCCTCGATCAACACCCGATCCGAACGTCTGCAGGATCGCCCCGGCTCGCTGCGCACGCGGGGCCTCGTACCCGCCACAGGCTGGTACGAGATGCAGAAGCCCGATCGGGTGTGGCACGAGTTCGGTCTCGGTCGCGGGGTGCTGTTCGGAATGGCCGCCGTCACCCAGCGCGGCCGCACGCCCGACGGCGAGTGGATCACCTGCTACTCCATCGTGATGCGCCCTGCTCCCCCGCACCTGGCGAACATCCACGACCGGATGCCCGTGCTGATCCCGACCGCGTTCGCGGACGACTGGCTGCACGGCGACCCCACCCGCGAGCTCATCGACGAGGCTCTGCTCGCCGCTGCCGGTCTCGACGAGCGGGTCGCCGCCGTGCCACGCGACGACGACAAGGGCGCCCAGACCCTCTTCTGACCAGAACGAGGCACGCGCCCCTCTCGGGTGCACGTGCCTCGTGGGTGGAGCCGACTACGGGACTCGAACCCGTAACCCCCGTATTACAAGTACGGTGCGCTACCAATTGCGCCAAGTCGGCGGACCGTCATCAAGCATAGCGACGGCGCGCGGGTCAGCCGGGTCAGGACGCCGGCGTGGCAGTCGGGGTCGGGGTGGGCTTCGTGGAGCCGAAGTACTCGTCGCTCGCGATGGTGAGCACGAACTGCGAGAACTCGGCCGGGTCGTTCAGCGCGCCGACGTACGACTTGCCGCCGACGAGGATCAGCGCTTCGTTGTTCAGCTTCAGGCCATCGGAGCCGGGCAGCGGACCCTCGAGCGCGCGGTCGGTGGCATCCTTCGCCCACGACACGAAGTCCTGCTTCTCGATGCACGAGCGCACCTTCTTGGCATCCGACACTCCGACGGCGACCGCGAGGTCGGCCAGGTCGGCGTCGCTGCGGCCGTCGGTGTTGGGCTCGGGCTGGTTGGCGAGCAGCTCGTGGTTGTAGTCGTAGAAGCTGTTCGGCGCGTAGGTGGCGACGCATGCGGCGGCGGCAGCGGCGCGCAGGGAGTACTTCGTGCCGTTGGAGCTGGCGGTCAGCAGAGCGACCGGGTGGTAGGTCACGGTGACCGCGCCCTCCGAGATCCAGCCGGCGAGCTGACGGGCATTGGCCCGCTCGAATTCCGCGGCTCCTGCCGAGAGGTAATCGACGTAGATGTGGATCTCGGTGGCCTTCGCGCCGGGCGTGGCCGACGGATCCGGGGTCGGGGTGGCGCTCTCGCCGGTCTCCGACGCGCCCTCAGACGGCGCCGGGGTCGCCGCTGTCGCGGAGGGAGCCGCCGAGATCTGACTCACCGTGACGCCGTCGTCCGACATCCCGGTCGGGCTGAGCTGCGGCTTCGAGATCGACGAGCTGACCGCGTAGGCCACGGCCGCGCCGATCGAGCCGACGGCGAGGATCGCCACGAGAGTGATGATGAGCCGCCGCATCAGTCGCGCCCGCGACTGCTGGGCGTGCACCAACTGTGCCTTCTCCCGCACCGCTTCGCGCGAATGGCGAGCGGCGGGGACGTTCGGCGTTTCGTCGCTCGACATCGTTCCTCTTGAAGATCGGGTGGGACGGGTGATCCCGCGGCCGCGGAGACTGCGGCGCCGGATTCGATGCTAACGAGGCAGCCTGAGAAATACCCAGACGCGCCCCGCCGTGCCATACTGATCCCGACCCGATGGCGGGTCACGGCGGGCAGCGTCCGCCGCTTCCATCACGAAGGATCGTCCGGCACGTACCTGCCGGTGAAGGAGAAATCATGGCCACCGTTACGTTCGACGACGCCACCCGCCTGTACCCCGGCGGCACTCGTCCGGCTGTCGACAAGCTGAACATCGAGATCGCCGATGGCGAGTTCCTCGTCCTGGTCGGCCCGTCCGGCTGCGGCAAGTCCACGTCGCTGCGCATGCTCGCCGGCCTCGAAGAGGTCAACGGCGGCCGCATCCTCATCGGCGACCGCGACGTCACCGACGTGCCGCCGAAGGACCGCGACATCGCGATGGTCTTCCAGAACTACGCGCTGTACCCGCACATGACGGTCGCGGAGAACATGGGCTTCGCGCTCAAGATCGCCGGCGTCGGCAAGGAGGAGCGCGCGAGCCGCGTCCTCGAGGCCGCCAAGCTCCTCGACCTCGAGGAGTACCTCAACCGCAAGCCGAAGGCGCTCTCGGGCGGCCAGCGTCAGCGCGTCGCCATGGGCCGCGCGATCGTGCGCCAGCCGCAGGTGTTCCTGATGGACGAGCCGCTGTCGAACCTCGACGCGAAGCTGCGTGTGCAGACGCGCACGCAGATCGCCTCGCTGCAGCGCCGGCTCGGCGTCACGACGGTCTACGTCACCCACGACCAGACCGAGGCCCTGACGATGGGCGACCGCATCGCGGTGCTCAAGGACGGCATCCTGCAGCAGGTCGGCACCCCGCGTGACCTGTACGAGAAGCCGAACAACGTCTTCGTCGCCGGCTTCATCGGCTCCCCTGCGATGAACCTCTTCTCGGCGGACCTCGCCGATGGCGGCGTGCGCTTCGGCACCGAGGTCGTGCCGCTCGACCGCGACACCGTCGGCCGTGCCAACGGCTCGCAGGTCACCGTCGGCGTCCGCCCCGAGGACATCACCGTCGGCCCCGCTGACGGCATGGGCCTCTCGGTCGTGGTCGACCTCGTCGAGGAGCTCGGCGCTGACGGCTACCTCTACGGTCACACCGAGATCAACGGCAAGCGCACCGACATCGTCGCGCGCGTCGACGGCCGCAGCCACCCCAACGCCGGCGAGACGGTCACCCTGGCCGCCAACCCGGGACACGTGCACGCCTTCGACCTCGAGTCGGGCGAGCGCCTCAACGACAAGCCGGTCGTCTCGGCCTGACGAATCAGCACACGCGGCGCGGGCGGACCTCTCGGTCTCCCGCGCCGCGGTGTTTTCGGAGGAACCATGCAGGAGTCGCTGCGCATCACCGCCAGCTCCATCGACCCGGGTCTGCTGAGCCTCCCCTGGTCGACCCCGCTCGGCAAGTGGCCGTCCGAGCGGATCGTGTCGCTGCCGAAGGGCCTCTCGCGTCACCTGGTGCGCTTCGCGGATCTGTCCGGGCGCGTCGTCGCGGTCAAGGAGACCACGGCCGAGATGGCGCAGCGCGAGTACGAGATGCTCGGAAACCTCGGCCGCCTCGACGTGCCCTGCGTGAGCAGGGTCGCGGTGATCGCAGGACGAACGGATGACGACGGCAAGGCTCTGCCCGCGGCGCTCGTGACCTCGCATCTGCGCTTCTCGATGCCGTATCGCGCGCTGTTCACCCGGGTGCTGCGCCCTGACACGGCCACCCGCCTGGTCGACGCCCTCGCCCTGCTGCTCGTGCGGCTGCACAACGTGGGCTTCTACTGGGGCGACGTGTCGCTGTCGAACACGCTGTTCCGTCGCGACGCGGGCGCCTTCGCCGCCTATCTGGTGGATGCCGAGACCGGCGAGCTGCATGAGGAGGGGCTGACCGACGGGCAGCGCGCGTACGACCTCGACCTCGCGCGCACGAACATCGCCGGCGAGATCATGGACCTCGCCGCCGGCGGCCGCCTGGAACGCGGTGTGGACGCGCTCGAGATCGCCGACGGCATCGTCTCGTCGTACCGCTCGCTGTGGGCGGCGCTCACCGATGAGGAGTCGTTCTCCACCGGAGAGACGTGGCGCATCACCGAGCGCGTGGAGAAGCTGAACGCGCTCGGCTTCGACATCGACGAGATGTCGATGGAGACCACTGCAGACGGCACGACCGTGCGCATCCAGCCCAAGGTGGTCGATGCAGGACACCATCAGCGACGGCTGATCCGCCTCACCGGTCTCGACGTCGAGGAGAACCAGGCGCGCCGGCTGCTCAACGACCTGGACGAGTTCCGGGTGCGCTCGACCAAGGCATGGGCTGAGGAGGAGATGTACGCGCACGAGTGGCTGACTCGAGTGTTCGAGCCGGTCGTGCGCGCCATCCCCTACGACCTGCGCGCCAAGCTCGAGCCGGCCGAGGTGTATCACCAGGTGCTCGAGCACCGCTGGTACCTGTCACAGGCCCAGTCGCGGTCGGTGCCGCTCGCCGAGGTGCTGACGAGCTACATCAACGACGTGCTGCGGCACCGCCGCGACGAGGCGACGATCATGGGCCCGCCGACCGAGTCGATGGGCATCCCGGTGGATACCGGTTCGGTCGAGGTCTCGGACGACACCGCCGCGATCGACTGGCGCGACCTCGTCTGACGCTAGTAGCCGACAGTGAACCGCCCGCGGCGGTGCTTCGGCTGCTCGATCTCGTCGACGACGGCGATGGCGAAGTCCGCGCCCGAGATGGTGGAGTTGCCGTCGGCGTCCCGGACCAGCACGTCGCCGCCGTCGCGGTAGCGGCCGGTGCGCTCGCCCTCCGCCCAGGGTCCGAACACCTCGGCGGGGTGGACGAAGAACCACTCCAGGTCATCGGCCTGCTGCAGCAGCTCGAGCGAGTCGATGCCCACCTGCGCCTCGTGCTTGTACTCCTCGGGGAAGCCCTGGTCGAACAGGCGCGGTCCGCCCGGTGCGACCAGGCTGCCGCCGGCTCCGCCGACGACGCCCAGACGGGTCGGGGTGCCGGCGAGCTTCTCGGTCAGGCCGCGCAGCGCCCCGATGACCTCGTTCTCCATATCGCCGCGCGGTGAGAGCGCCGAGACGACGGCATCCGCTCCATCGAAGACGTCGCCGAGGCCGTCGAGGTCGAGCACCGAGCCCTGCACGTACCGCGCACCGTCGAGGGGTGCCTCCGGGTCCTGACGGGAGATCACCGTCACCTCGTGCCCTCGGCTCACCGCCTCGCGGGTGATGTGCGATCCGGCGTAGCCGGTTCCTCCGATGACGACGATGCGGGACATCTGTGCTCCTTCCGATACGCGAACGGGTTCGTCGGGTACAACTCCCGCCGCTGGGCAGGCTATTCCGCGGCGGCGCGAACCGTCGAGACCTGGTACAGCGCGACGGATGCCGCGATGCCGGCGTTCAGCGACTCGGTGGCGGATGAGATCGGGATCGACACGATCTGATCGCACGTCTCGGTGACCAGGCGCGAGAGCCCCTTGCCCTCGGATCCGACCACGATCACCACGGGACGGTCGGCCAGCTCGAGAGCGGGCAGCGCGACATCTCCCCCGCCGTCGAGGCCGAGCACGAACACGCCCTGCTTCTTGAACTCCTTCAGCAGCGTGGTGAGGTTCGCGGCCAGCGCGACGGGCAGACGAGCCGCCGCGCCGGCGCTCGTCTTCCACGCGGCGCTGTTGACGCTCGCCGAGCGGCGCTGCGGCAGGATGATGCCGTGGCCGCCGAAGGCGGCCGTCGAGCGGATGATCGCTCCGAGATTGCGCGGGTCCGTGATGCCGTCGAGGGCGATGAACAGCGGCGTCTCGCCGCGATCGATGACCTGCTCGAGGAGGTCCTGCGGGTGCGCGTACTCGTACGGCGGCACCTTCAGCGCGACGCCCTGGTGCACGCCGTCGAACCCGGCCATGCGGTCGAGCTCCTGGCGGGTGACCTCGAGCACGGGGATATCCCGGTGGCGCGCGATCGAGAGCATCTCCTTCACGCGGTCGTCCATCTCGACGCGCTGAGCGATGTAGAACGACGTCGCCGGGATCTTGGTGCGCAGCGCCTCGAGCACGGAGTTGCGGCCGGTGACCGTCTCGGTGTCGTCGGACGCCTTGCTGCGCTGCTGGCGGTTCATGTCGCGCCCCTGCGGCTTCTGGCTCACCTTGCCCTTGCCGCCGGCTGCGGCGAAGCGCTCCTGAGCTGCCTTGCGCTTGCCGGCGACGTGCCAGCTGCGGTCCTCGGCCTTGGGGGTCGGGCCGCGACCCTCGAGCGCCTTGCGCCCGAGGCCGCCGGTGCCCTTGCTGGCACCCTTCTTCTTGCTGTTGCCCGCTCCGGGGCGTCCAGGCTTAACCATCGATACTCCAATGTGTTCCGTCCGGAGTGTCCTCCAGAGTGATTCCTGCCGCGCCGATCGCATCTCGGATGCGATCGGCTGCGGCCCAGTCCTTCTCCGCGCGCGCCTCGGCGCGCTGCGTGATCATCGTCTGCACAAGCGCGTCGAGGGCGGAAGCCTCAGCGCGGTCGTGCTTGTCGGTGCTCCACTCGCGCGCGAGCGGGTCGATCCCGAGGACGCCCGCCATCTCGCGCACCTGCATCGCCGCGAGCTGCGCGTCGGCGCTGCGACCGGCATCGAGCATGCTGTTGCCCGCCCGCACCGTCTCGTGCAGCACCGCGAGCGCCTGGGGCACGCCGAGGTCATCGTCCATCGCGGCCGCGAACGCGGCGGGCAGCAGCTCGAGGCTCGCCTCGCCATCGTCGTCGTTAGTGGGGCGCTCTGCAGTCCAGGCGAACTCAGCAGGCAGTCGTGCCGCGCGCTCGAGGAACGAGCGGATGCGCCCCAGCGCGGCATCCGCCTCGGCGAACGACGACTCGGTGAGGTCGAGGCTGGAGCGGTAGTGCGCGGCGGCGAGCGCGTAGCGCACGACCAGCGGGTCCTGTGCGGCGAGCACGTCGGCGGCGAGGGTGAAGTTGCCCAGCGACTTCGACATCTTCTGACCGCCCACGGTGACGAGCCCGTTGTGCACCCAGTACCGAGCGAAGCCGTCGCCGGCGGCGGTCGACTGCGCGAGCTCGTTCTCGTGGTGCGGGAAGCGCAGGTCCAGACCCCCGCCGTGGATGTCGAACTCGGTTCCGAGGAAGCGGCGCGACATCGCCGAGCACTCGATGTGCCAGCCGGGACGGCCACGGCCCCACGGCGAATCCCACACGGCATCCGGCTGCTCGTCGCTCTTCGCGCCCTTCCACAGCGCGAAGTCCTGCGGGTTGCGCTTGCCGCGGGGCCCGGCGTCGGCCGCCGCTTCCATCGCATCCACCGACTGATGGGTGAGCGAGCCGTACTCCGGCCACGAGCGCACGTCGAAGTAGACGTCGCCCGAGCCGTCGGACGCGGCGTATGCGTGGCCACGCTCGATGAGGGCGGCGATGAGGTCGTGCATCTGCGGGATGAACCCGGTCGCGCGGGGTTCATAGGTGGGCGTCAGGATGCCGACGGCGGCGTAGGCCTGCGAGAACTCCTGCTCCATCCGGTACGCCAGCGCCCACCACGACTCGGTCTCGGTCGCATTGGCGAGCACCTTGTCGTCGATGTCGGTGACGTTGCGCACGAAGGTGACCTGCTCGTAGCGGTGCGCGAGCCAGCGGCGCAGCAGATCGAAGCTCAGGGCAGCGCGCACGTGCCCGATGTGCGGGCCGGACTGCACGGTGGGTCCGCAGACGTACATCGTCACGTTCGAGGAATCGAGCGGGGCGAAGTCGCGCAGCTGCTGTGCGCGAGTGTCGTACAGGCGGATCGTCACCGCACAAGACTACCGGGGCGTCGCGGTGCGCACCTGGGGGTGGGCTCCCCTGTCAGATCCGGTGGACGAGCGCGACCGCGGTGACCGCGATGCCCTCGCCGCGACCGGTGAACCCGAGTCCGTCGGTCGTGGTCGCCGAGACGGTGACGGCGGCGCCTCCCAGCGCGGCTGAGAGCACCTGCTCGGCCTCGATCCGGCGGGCGCTGAACCGCGGCCGGTTGCCTTGGAACTGCACCGACACGTTGCCGATCGCGAAGCCCGCTTCGGCGAGCATCGCCGCGGTGCGGGCGAGGAAGACGTCGGCGTGCGCGCCCGCGTACTCGGGGTGCGCCGTGCCGAAATGCTGGCCGATGTCACCGAGTCCTGCCGCGCCCAGCAGGGCGTCGACCATGGCGTGTGCGACGGCATCCCCGTCAGAGTGGCCCGACAGGGGCTGCTCCCCCGGCCATTCCAGACCGGCGAGCCACAGGTTCCCCTCGCCACCGAAGGCGTGCACATCCGTGCCGACGCCGATGCGCGGCAGCATCGGCGGGGACGGCATCCGCTGGGTCAGAAGCATGCGCGCACGCTCCAGGTCCTCCGCGGTGGTGATCTTGAATGCGCGCTCGGATCCTGGGATGCGGCGCACCGTCCCTCCGTCCGCCGCGAACAGCGCGGCGTCGTCGGTGTGCTCGTCGCCCGTGAGCAGGACGCGCTCATAAGCGGCCTCGAGCGCGCGACGGGGGAAGCCCTGGGGGGTCTGCGCGGCCGCGAGCAGCGAGCGGTCGACGGGACCGACGACCTCGTCGCCCGACACCTGCTTGAGCGTGTCGACCACGGGGAGCGCGGGGATAACGCCGGCGTCCGGTGTCACCGCCGCGGCGACGGCATCGATCTGCGCGGCGGATGTGAGGGCACGCGCGGCGTCATGCACGAGCACGACGTCGATCTCCGCGTCGAGGGCGGCGAGGCCCGCGGCAACGGACTGCTGCCGTGTCTGGCCGCCGACGACGACGGATGCCGGCCATGCTCGGCCTTGATCGGCATCGGTCAGCATGTCAGCCGCAGCCTGCTCGAACCCGGCTGGGGCCACGACGACGACCTGCATGCGCTGGGCGGCGAAGACACCATCCAGTGCGTGACGCAGCACGGTCCGGCCGTCGATGTCCACGAGCGCCTTGGGCATGTCGGCACCGAGTCGCGTGCCGGAGCCGGCGGCGACGACGATGATCGCTGTGGTGGGGGTCGGGATCGAAGTCACCTTCTCACGCTATCGCGCGCCGCAGCACGCGAAGAGGGCGGATGCCGCAGCATCCGCCCTCTTCGAATTCCAACCGTCGACGCGCTCGTCAGGAGGCGAGCACCTCGTCGAGCAGGGCGCCGGCCTTGTCCTCATCGATCTTCTCGGCCAGAGCGAGCTCCGACACGAGGATCTGGCGGGCCTTGGCGAGCATGCGCTTCTCACCCGCGGAGAGACCGCGATCCTGATCCCGGCGCCACAGGTCGCGAACGACCTCGCTCACCTTGATCACATCGCCCGAGGCGAGCTTCTCCAGGTTCGCCTTGTAGCGGCGCGACCAGTTGGTGGGCTCCTCCGTGAACGGGGCGCGCAGCACCTCGAAGACGTTCTCGAGACCCTCCTTGCCGATCACGTCGCGAACACCGACCAGGTCGACATTCTCAGCAGGAACCTCGATGATGAGATCACCCTGCGTGACGTTGAGCTTCAGGTACTTCTTGGTCTCCCCCTTGATCACGCGGTCCTTGACCTCGATGATCGTCGCGGCTCCGTGGTGCGGATAGACGACGGTTTCGCCAACCTCAAAAAGCATAAAAACGTGTCCTTTCGGCAATCTCCAGCATACCACAGCCGTTATGCAGTAAGGTTCGCGCCGGTCGGCACCGCAGCGGGCATCCGTGGTCTGCGCGCACGCGCGACCCACTAGACTGATCCAGGCCACCCGTCGCACCTCAGGAGGATCCGTGAACTCGCGCTCTGCTGCGTCCATCGCTCCGCGTCTCATCGCCGCCATCGCCCTGGGCTCGGCGCTCGCACTCGGCACCACCGGATGCACCTTCATCACGCACCAGGCGACCACGAACCCCTACTCCGCGTCCGACGGTGTGAACATCGACGAGACCGGCGGCTCCGTCGTCGCGCGCAACGTCTTCGTGGTGGCCACGGAGGACGGCGAGGTGGGCAACCTCGTCGGCGCGTTCATCAACGCGAGCTCGAAGACCAGCACGGTCGACATCGACGTCGCGGGCGAGCAGCTCACCCTGCGCGTGCCCAGTGAGGACCGGGTCAGCCTCGGTGCCGACAAGATGCCGCTGCGCGTCGAGAACCTCGGCGCCAAGCCCGGCGCCACCGTCGAGGTGCTCATCGTCGCGGGCGACGGCGAGGCGGTTCCCGCCCAGGTGCCCGTGCTCGACGGATCGCTCCCGCAGTACGCCGACCTGGTGCCGAGCGCCGCGCCGCTCGACTCGGCATCCTGACTTCCCGTCGCGACAGCTGCGACTTCCCGTCGCGACAGCTGCGACGAAGAAGAGGCCGGTTCCTTTCGGAACCGGCCTCTTCTTCGTCCTGCGACCGATCAGCCTTCGAAGCGGTAGCCGAGGCCCCGCACGGTGACCAGCATGACCGGGTCGCCCGGGTTCTGCTCGATGCGCGACCGGATGCGCTTGATGTGCACATCCAGGGTCTTCGTGTCGCCGAAGTAGTCGCTGCCCCAGACGCGATCGATCAGCTGACCGCGGGTGAGCACACGACCCGCGTTGCGCATGAGCACCTCGAGCAGCTCGAACTCCTTCAGCGGGATGTTGATCTCGGATCCATCCACCGCGACGGTGTGCCTGTCGATGTCGAGCGTGACACGGCCGCCCTCCAGCACGCGCTCGTCCAGCTCCGCCTCGGCCTGCACCACTCGACGCAGCACGGCGCGCATGCGCGCCAGCAGCTCGCGTGACGAGTAGGGCTTCGTGATGTAGTCATCTGCGCCGAGCTCCAGCCCCACCACGATGTCGACCTCGGAGTCCTTGGCCGTCAGCATGATGATCGGCACGCTCGAGGTCTGACGAACCTGACGGCACACCTCGGTGCCCGCCATGCCCGGAAGCATGAGATCGAGCAGGATGATGTCGGCGCCGCGCTCGCGGAAGGCGGTCAGCGCCCCAGGGCCGTCCTCGCAGATCTCGACCTCGTAGCCCTCGCGTCGCAGCAGGTAGGCGAGCGGGTCGGCCAGATCGGGCTCATCCTCGACGAGCAGGATGCGGGTCATGCGTACTCTCCGTTTCGAGCGTCACGCTTGCGGGTATCGCCGCTCACGCGCTTCTTCTTGGGCTTTCTCTTGGACTTCTTGTCGGCGGCGCTGGCGGGTGCGCTCGCGAGCGGCAGGCGCATCGTGAAGGTCGAGCCCCGACCCGGACGCGACCACACGCGCACCTCGCCGCCGTGCCGCTGAGTGGCGTGCTTGACGATCGACAGTCCCAGTCCGGTGCCCCCGGTGCGCCGCGAACGCGCCTCATCGGCACGGTAGAAGCGCTCGAAGATGCGCTCGAGGTCGGCATCCGAGATCCCGATGCCCTGATCCGTCACGGCGATCTCGACGACGTCCCCGTCGACCTTCACGCCGACGCCGACGCGGGACCCGCGCGGCGAGTAGACGATCGCGTTGGCGATGAGGTTGCCGACCGCCTCGATCAGCACCTGCGCGTCACCGCGCACCCACACCCCGCGCTCACCGCCGCGGCTCAGCTCGACACCGGCCGAATCGGCCTGCACCGAATGCGCCTCTATCGACGCCGCCACGACCTCATCGATCGCGACTGGCTCGACCTGCGACAGGCTCTCCGCCGCCTGCAGCCGCGAGAGGCTCAGGATGCGCCCGGTGAGCTGCCCGAGACGGGCGGCCTCCGCCGAGATGCGCGCGGCGAAGATGCGCACCTGCTCGGGGTCGTCTGCCGCCGATTCGATCGCCTCGGCGAGCAGGCTGACCGAGGCGACCGGGGTCTTCAGCTCGTGACTGGTGTTCGAGACGAAGTCGGTGCGCATCTGATCGAGGCGCTCGCGCTCGGTGACATCGCGGATGATCAGCAGAGTCAGCTGCGGGCCGACGGAGCTGGCGCGTGCAGAGACCAGCCGAGGATCCAGGGCGGCGCCACCGGTGAGCCGCATCGTCTCGGTCGCGTCCGCGCCGCTGTCGCGGACACTGCGCACGAGGCGCCGCAGCTCGCCGTTCTCGAGCACCGCTCCCTCGCGGATGCTGAAGCGCGTCGCGGCGTTCGACGTGGCGATCACGAGCCCCGAGGCATCGAGCACGCACGCGGCGTCATCCATGCTCGCGAGCACGTCGCGGACGCCCCCCGGCACAGCGGAGGAGGTCTCCTGCAGGGCGATGGCGCGCACGCGATACGCCCAGCTCACCAGCAGCACGGCGCCCGCACCGATCAGCGCGCCGACGGCGAGGGCGAACAGCGCCAGCTGAGCGGAATCCATGCCTCCACAGTAGAGGCCGGGATGCCGGTCACCTGACGTGCACCGCGCCATCGCGCGGCGGAGAGAATAGTATTCACGTTCCCGGCACCGTTCGTTAACCTTCGACGCGGACAATCGATCCGGCCGCGCGAGCGCGTGCCCCGGCATGCCGTGCCGAACCCCCGACGAAAGGTTGCGCCGACATGCGCGAAGTGTTCCACCAGTCCCTCGAAGAGCTGCAGACGCAGCTCGCCGAGATCGCCGACCTGGTCACGGTCGCGATCCAGAAGGCCACCACCGCATTCGCCGAGAGCGACGTGGCACTGGCCGAAGAGGTCATCGCCGACGACGCGAAGATCGATGAGCTGGCCGTCGCGCTCGACGAGCAGGCGATCGAGATCCTCGCACGTCAGCAGCCGGTCGCCCGCGACCTGCGCATCGTGATCACCGCGCTGCGCGTGAGCGCCTCGCTGGAGCGCATGGGCGACATGGCCGAGCACATCGCACAGCTCGCCCGCCTGCGCTTCCCGGAGCGCGCCGTTCCCAAGGGGCTCAAGGGCACGTTCCGCCGGATGGGTGAGCTCGACGTGCAGATCGCCGGCACCCTCGCCGAGCTGCTGCGCACGCAGAACCTGCGCTTCGCCGACGAGATCCGCAACGCCGACGACGACGTCGACGAGCTGCACGCCAGCGTGTTCGAGAAGGTGCTCAGCGACAACTGGAAGGGCGAGGCGACCGCGACCGTCGACGCCACGCTCGCCAGCCGCTACCACGAGCGCTTCGCCGACCACGCGGTCGCCGTCGCGAAGAAAGTCGTCTACCTCGCGACGGGCGACTGGGCGGTGCAGGAGGAGGACATCGCACTGGCGGCCGAGGCGCAGTCGAGCGTGACGCCCTCCGCTCCTCCGGCGCTCTGACACTCACCACCATCATCGGTGCCCCCTCACATCGTCGAGGCCCCCTCTGATCCAGGTGGACCGGAGGGGGCCTCGACGATGTGAGGGGGCGTCGACAGAGCTACTTCTTGCCCTGCGCGGCGACGGCGGCAGCGCCGGCCGCAGCGGCCTCGGGGTCGAGGTAGCGGCTCGGACCGGTCGGCACGTTGTTCTCGTCGAGCTCGTACACCAGCGGGATGCCCGTGGGGATGTTCAGCTCGGCGATGTCGTCGTCGCTGATGCCCTCGAGGTGCTTGACCAGGCCGCGCAGCGAGTTTCCGTGCGCGGTGACCAGCACCGTCTTGCCGGCCTCGAGGTCGGGGACGATCGCGTCGTTCCAGTACGGCAGCAGACGGTCGATGACGAGCTTGAGCGACTCGGTGCGCGGGACCTCCCCGTCGATGTCCGCGTAGCGCGCGTCGTGCACCTGGCTGAATTCGCTGTCATCGGCCAGTGCGGGCGGCGGCACGTCGAACGAGCGGCGCCACAGCTGGAACTGCTCCGGACCGAACTCCTCGAGCGTCTGCGCCTTGTCCTTGCCCTGCAGTGCACCGTAGTGGCGCTCGTTGAGTCGCCACGAGCGCGTCACCGGGATCCACAGGCGGTCAGCCGCGTCGAGCGCGATGTTCGCCGTCTGGATGGCACGGCTCAGCAGCGACGTGTGCAGCACGTCGGGCAGCAGACCCGACTCGGCCAGCAGCTCGCCGCCGCGGCGTGCCTCGGCCTTGCCCTGGTCGGTCAAGCGGACGTCCACCCATCCCGTGAAGAGGTTGAGCTGGTTCCATTCGCTCTGGCCGTGACGCAGAAGAATCAGAGTGCGGGTCATGCCGTCCACTTTATCGATTCCGTATGTGCGCGGCGGGCTGCGTGACGTTCCCTTCGCTCGCAGAGCGGGGCCCCTCCGCTTCGCTCCTCCCCGATGCTCGCTCCGGGAACGTCACTCCGCCCTCACCTGTCGGGCGGGATGAGCGAGGTGGAAGAAGTGAGGAGTAGAGAGGGGAGAATGGAGGGATGGGAGCGTCACCGGTTGGGCAGCCGACGAGGGGGACCACGGGGACGAACCGGCTGAGGCGAAACGACCGGTGGATCGCGGCGTCGGCGGCGTTCCGCCGGGCATCCGACCCGCTCGTCGTCGACCTCGGGTACGGAGCCAGCGGAGTCACCGCGTTCGAGCTCGCGACCAGGCTGCGCCGGGGGAGGGCGGATGCCGAGGTGCTGGGCCTCGAGCTGGACCCGGGGCGCGTGGCGACCGCACGCGCTCAGCTGGAGGACGTGCGCGCGGGCAGCACGCCGTTCGCCGCGGATCTCGCGGTGTCGTTCGCGCGCGGCGGGTTCGAGGTGCCGGTACCGGGTGGTCGACGGCCCGCGGTGATCCGAGCGATGAACGTGCTGCGGCAGTACGACGAGGGCGATGTCGCCGACGCCTGGCGCCAGGTCACGTCGCGACTTGCACCGGGCGGGATGCTCTTCGAGGGCACCTGCGACGAGATCGGCCGCATCGCCAGCTGGATCGATGTCACGAGCGACGGAGAGCCGGTGGCGTTCACGATCTCGCTGCGGCTGGCGGGGCTCGAGCATCCGGGAATCGTCGCCGAGCGCCTGCCGAAGGCGCTCATCCATCGCAACGTCCCGGGCGAGCGCATCTACGATCTGCTCACCGCACTCGATCGCGAATGGGAGCGTGCGGCTCCCCTGTCGACGTTCGGTCCGGTGCAGCGCTGGCTCGCCGTCATCAGCGCGCTCAAGACGCAGGGCATCCCGGTGCAGGGCGACCGCCGGCGCTGGCGCCTCGGCGAGCTCACGGTGCCCTGGCACACCGTGGCCCCGCGCCGCAGATCAGACACCTCGCCGCTCTGATCGTCGAGAGCACGACATCTCGCCGAATGCACGAGGCTTTCGCGCGAATAACCCGTGCACTCGCCGAGGTCCCGTGCTCTCGACGTATGGGCAGCGGGTCAGCGAGCGTGCCGCGGGTCCTCGCCGGCGGGGCGGCGCGAGAGACGGGTCAGGCGCGGCACGTCGGCGGTGGCGCCCGCGTCGGCGGGCACGATCACCTGCTGTGCGGCGGCGATCAGGGTCTCCCCCGTGCGCACGACCAGCTCACCCACGGGCGCCCGGCGCGACAGCATCGCCAGGGCGATCGGGCCGTCCTCGTGATGCGTCGCGACCGACGTGATGTGGCCGACCTCGGCATCGCCCGCCAGCACCGCATCACCGGGCGCGGGCATCACGACGTCGCTGCCGTCGAGCAGCAGCGCCGCCAGACGACGCGGCGGATGCCCGAGGTTGTGCACCTTCGCGACCGTCTCCTGACCGCGGTAGCAGCCCTTGTTCAGGTGCACGGCGCTCCGGATCCAGTCGGCCTCGTGCGGGATGCTGCGGTCGTCGACCTCACGTGCCCAGCGCGGCCGCCAGGCCGCGATGCGCAGTGCCTCGGCGGCGAGCGCTCCCGCGAACGGGCCGGTGAGGGAGTGAGCGTCATCGACCACGCCGATGCTCCATGCGTAGTCCGCGGCGGGATGCCCGGCTTCGGCGGCGTACTGGTGCCCGCCCGGCTGCACGCGCGCCCACGGGTCCCGCCAGATGAGCGGGACGCCGTGCGGAGCGGATGCCGTGAGGCGCGCCTCGGCGGTGCCGCCGGAGAAGAACCCGACCAGCGCCGCATCCGGTCGCAGCGTGACCGTGACGCGCGAGCGGAAGACCATGCGCTGCAGCCACGCGGTCAGCTTCTCGGCATCCCCCTCATCGGCGATCAGCCAGACGGACGAGCCGTCCTCGAGCGCGCCCGCAGCGTGCTCCACCCGGCCCTGCGGGTCGAGCACGAGCAGTTCCGTGCTGTCGCCGGCGCGCAGCCGCGCCACCGACTGCGAGGTGATCGAGTCCAGCCAGGTCAGCCGGTCGTCGCCCGACACCTCGATGAGCACGCGATCCGTGAGCGGCGCGAGCGCCTCACCGGATGCCAGGCGACGCTGCTCGATGAGCGGGCTGCCGAAGTGCGCGATCAGCTCGCCCTCGCGCACCGCGCCGGGGATGCCGTCGAACGTGGCCATGTCAGACCTTGGCCAGACGAGCCGACGCGTGGGACTTCAGCTTCTCGCCGAGAGCGGTGATGTCCCACGCCCAGAGCAGGTGAGCGTCGACCAGGCCGTACATGCGCGTGGCGGCCGAGTAGGCCTTCGTCCCGGCCGGGCGCACCACAGCATCCGTCGCGATGTCGATGCGGGGACCGGCGATGCGGCCCAGGTACAGCTCGAGCGTTCCGTCGGAGTGCGTCACCGAGACCTCCAGCGGGAACCCGTCGTCGGTGCGCAGCGCCTCGACGTCGTCGGCTGTCCGCGGCGTCGACTCAGCGGTGGGCGGAAGAAGGGCGGGTCCGGGATCGGCATCCGTGCGGGGACGCGCGAGGCGCCAGAAGCCCGTCTCGGCAAGCAGGTCGACGGGCTCGTCCTTGCCCTCGGCGCCGAGGAACGACGCGGATGCGGCGTAGTTCAGGAAGGCTCCACCATCGTGGCTGAAGCTCACGCGGTGCGAGAACTCACCCTGATAGCGCTGCTCGCCCGCGGTGTACTCGATGACGCCGGTGCCCTCCCAGACACCGAGCAGCCATGACAGCGGTGCGAGGTCAGCCGGAAGATCGGTGGGCAGCTCGATCACGACGGCGTCGGATCAGCGCTGGCCGCGGAACAGGTTGACGAGCACGACGCCGGAGACGAAGGCGATCGCGAGGCTCGCCAGCCCCAGCAGGCCGAGGAAGAAGAATTCGAGCGCGACGAGGTCCATGCGCCCACTCTACCCCTCCCCCTGGCGACCGGACCGGGGAGAGGGCCGGAGACGGTGTCAGAGCGCGGAGGCGAGCGCCGCGATGCCGAAGACGCCGGAGACCGCGCCCATGATCATCAGCGCACCCACGACGCTTCCCGCCGTGCGGACAATGAAGCCCTGGGCGCGACCGGAGGCGAGCTGAACGGCGAACGAGACGAGCACGATGCCGCCGAAGGCGATCAGCAGCCAGCCGACCCTGTCCTCCTCGGGAAGCACGAAGCCGAGGGTGACCGCGACCACCAGGGAGGCGATCCAGACCGCGATCATGCCGCGGAAGGCGCTGCGCGGGGCGAGGGCCGGTTCAGACATGGTGACATCGTAACGGCCGCACCTGCGGGCATCCGGAATGCCGCCGCCCGGCATCCCGTCATGTCAGAAGCGGCCGCCATTAGCATTGACGCGTGGTCCTCGTGCTGGCACTCACCTCCGCTCCCGAAGGGGACCCGGCACTGCCCGCGCTCGAGCTGCTGTCGCACCGCATCCGGCATCACCCGCTCGACGCCACCCGCCTTCTGGACCTGCCGGAGAGCGATGCCGTGATCGTCGACGCGCGCGGCGATCTCGCCGCCGCGCGGGCTGCGTGCCGGCTGCTGCGCACCGCGGGAGCCGAGACGCCGGTGCTGCTGGTCGTCACCGAAGGCGGGCTGAGTGCCATCGCGTCGGACTGGGGCTTCGACGACGTGCTGCTGTGCACCGCGGGTCCCGCGGAGATCGACGCCCGGCTGCGACTCGCCCTGGCGCGGGTGGATGCCGCGGCTCCCGCTCACGTTCAGGCGTCGGGCATCACGATCGATGAGCAGTCGTACTCCGCCAAGCTGCACGGCAAGCCGCTGGATCTGACATACAAGGAGTTCCAGCTGCTGCACTTCCTGGCGACCCACCCGTCTCGTGTCTTCACCCGGGAACAGCTGCTGAGCGACGTGTGGGGGTACGACTACTTCGGCGGCACGCGCACGGTCGACGTGCACGTGCGGCGGCTGCGCGCCAAGCTCGGCGACGCCGAGCAGGTGATCGGCACGGTGCGCAACGTCGGCTACCGCTTCAATCTGCACGACGACGGTCCGGCCGGGGCGGGCTGAGTTCACTCATCCGTCACCGGCGGGTGCAAAGATGTACCCCATGATGGAACCCGCCCTTGTCGACACCGGCCTCGGGGATGCCGAAGACGACGACTTCGATGCGCACGAGGCTCCCGACGCGGTGCTGCCCGACCACCGCTACCACGACCGCGAGCTGAGCTGGCTGGCGTTCAACCAGCGGGTGCTCGAACTGGCCGAGGATCCGTCGCTGCCCGAGCTGGAGCGGGCGAACTTCCTCGCGATCTTCGCCAGCAACCTCGATGAGTTCTTCATGGTCAGGGTGGCCGGGCTCAAGCGCCGCATCCTCACCGGCCTCGCGGTGCCGACGAACGTCGGACGTTCGCCGAGCGACGTGCTCGCCGACATCTCGCGCGATGCGCACGCTCTGCAGCTGCGCCACGCGGCCGCGTGGAACGACCTCGTGCGACCCGCGCTCGCGGACGCCGGGATCGAGATCACCGAGTGGGACGACCTCACCGACGCCGAACGCGGCGCGCTCGGAGAGTACTTCCAGGCCCAGGTCTTCCCCGTGCTCATGCCTCTCGCCGTCGACCCCGCGCACCCGTTCCCGTACATCTCGGGTCTGTCGCTGAACCTCGCGATCCGCATCCGCAACGCCCGCACCGGGCGGCAGGACTTCGCGCGCCTCAAGGTGCCGACCATGCTCCCGCGCTTCGTCGAGGTGCCGGGCACGAGCCCCATCACCCGGTTCATCCGGCTGGAGGAGCTCATCGCCAATCACCTCGGCGATCTCTTCCCCGGCATGGAGGTGCTCGACCATCACGCGTTCCGCCTGACTCGCAACGAGGATGTCGAGATCGAGGAGGACGAGAGCGAGAACCTCATCCAGGCCCTCGAGGCCGAGCTGCTACGGCGCCGGTTCGGGCCGCCGATCCGGCTGGAGATCACCGAGGACATGGACGAGGTGACCCTCGAGCTGCTGATCCGCGAGCTCGACATCACCGACCAGGAGGTCTATCGACTGCCTGGGCCGCTCGATCTTCGCGGACTGTTCGATCTGGGGCGCCTCGACCGCCCCGACCTGCGCTACCCGCCGCACGTGCCGACGACGGCCGTGGCGTTCCAGCCGGGTGACAGCAACGAGCGCTCCGACATCTTCCGCGCGATCCGCAAGGCGGATGTGCTCGTGCACCACCCCTACGAGTCCTTCGCGACCAGCGTGCAGGCGTTCCTCGAGCAGGCCGCCCGCGACCGGCACGTGCTGGCCATCAAGCAGACGCTGTACCGCACCTCCGGAGACAGCCCGATCGTGCAGGCGCTCATCGACGCGGCCGAGTCGGGCAAGCAGGTGCTGGCGCTCGTCGAGGTGAAGGCGCGATTCGACGAGGCGAACAACATCGTCTGGGCGCGCAAGCTCGAGAAGGCCGGCGTGCACGTCGTGTACGGCCTCGTCGGGTTGAAGACCCACTGCAAGCTCGCTCTGGTGATCCGCGAGGAGGAGGGCGTGCTGCGCCACTACTCGCACATCGGCACGGGCAACTACAACCCGAAGACCAGCCGCATCTACGAGGACTTCGGACTGTTCACCGCCGACCCGCAGGTCGGCAAGGACCTCACCAGACTGTTCAACGAGCTCAGCGGCTACGCGATCGAGAAGAAGTTCAAGCACCTGCTCGTCGCTCCGCGACACCTGCGCAAGGGGCTGCTGCGGCACATCGACGCGGAGCGCGCGAACGCCGAGGCGGGCAAGCCCGCCCGCATCCGCATCAAGGTCAACTCGATGGTCGACGAGGAGATCATCGACGGGCTGTACCGGGCCAGCATGGCCGGGGTGAAGGTCGACGTGTGGGTGCGCGGCATCTGCAGCCTGAGGGTGGACCTGCCGGGTGTGAGCGACAACATCACCGTGCGCAGCATCCTCGGCCGCTACCTCGAGCACTCCCGGCTGTTCATGTTCGAGAACGACGGCGACCCGATCGTGTACATCGGCAGCGCCGACATGATGCACCGCAACCTCGACCGCCGCGTCGAAGCGCTCGTGCGACTGCGCGACCCCGCGCACCTGCAGGAGCTGCACGACCTGTTCGACCTGGCGATGGACCCGCAGACCAACTCGTGGCATCTGAGCGAGGGCGGTGAATGGAAGCGGGTCTCCGAGGTCGACGGCCAGCCCCTCGTCGACCTGCAGGATCTGACGATGGCGAGCGTGCAGAGCCGCCGCCGACGCAGCAAGCGCACGATCCGATGACTGACTCGGCGGTCTACGCGGCCGGCGCGATCGTCTGGCGGATGGTCGACGACAAGCTGAAGGTGCTGCTGATCCATCGCACGAAGTACCGCGATGTGACGCTGCCGAAGGGGAAGGTCGACCCCGGCGAGATGCTCGCCGAGACCGCGGTGCGCGAGGTGCGCGAGGAGACGGGCATCCAGGTATCGCTCGGAGTGCCGGTCGGCGTCAGCAAGTACTGGATGCGCCCGAAGCGGCAGAAGGTCGTGCACTACTGGGCGGCCGAGGCCACCGACGACGCGATCCGCGCTTCGTCGTTCGTGCCGAACGGCGAGATCTCCGGCGTCGAGTGGGTGAGCCTGAAGAAGGCGCGCAAGCACCTGAGCTACCCCGTCGACGTCGAGATCCTCGACAACTTCATCCGGCTCGTCGACGACGGCGTGCTGCGCACCTTCCCCATCATCACCCTGAGGCACGCCAAGGCCGTGGCCCGCTCGGACTGGCATGAGGCGGATGCCGCTCGCCCGCTCACCGACAAGGGCCTGCGACAGGCCAAGGCCATCGTCGGTCCGCTGCGCGCGTTCGGCGTGCGGCGCATCGTCAGCAGCGACGCGGTGCGGTGCACGCAGACGGTCGCGCCGCTGGAGCGCAAGCTGGGCCGGATGGCTCGCCTGACACCGAAGCTCAGTCAGGATGCGTGGGACGCCGACGCCGCCGACGTGCGCTCCGTGATCGGACGGCGCGTGCGCTCGCGCAAGGCAACGGTGCTGTGCAGCCACGGGCCGGTGCTTCCCGGCATCCTGTCGGAGCTCGCGCTCGCCACCGGAACCGTTCCCGGCTCGTACATCGGCAGCGCGAGCGCCCTGAACGTCGCGGCGTTCTCGGTCGTGCACCTGTCCGCCACCAATCCCGGCTCGGGGATCATCTCGATCGAGACCCACGAGCCGAAGATCTGACGCGGTCCACCCGAGGGCGCGGTGCGACTGGCCGCCCCTCGTTCACCTCCCGTTCACCTCTCGGGGAGAGTCTCGTTAACCGGCGCTCCTAACGTCACTGTGTGCCCTGCACCGGGCCATACACATTCCCCGATCGAACGGACCCACAGTGAAGATCACCCGCATCGCTCGTCTCAGCGCCGTCGGCGCTGTCGCCGCCCTCGCACTCGCCGGCTGCGCCGCGAACGAAGCCCCCGCCTCCGAGAGCACCGACGGCTCCGCCGCGTCGAAGCTCGAGGGCACGCTGAAGGCCACCGGCGCCTCGTCGCAGGGTTCGGCGCAGGAGGCCTGGGTCGCCGCGTTCCAGACCGCCAACAGCGGCGTCACCATCAACTACGAGCCCACAGGCTCCGGCACCGGACGCGAGAACTTCATCGCCGGCGCGAGCGACTTCATCGGCTCGGACCGCGCGTTCAAGCTCGAGGAGTTCGGCGACGGGTTCAAGACCTGCTCGTCGGAGAACATCATCGAGGTGCCGCTGTACATCTCGCCCGTCGCCGTCGCGTTCAACCTCGAGGGCATCGACGAGCTCAACCTCGACGCCAAGACGATCGCCGGCATCTTCGCCGGCACGATCACCAACTGGAACGACACCGCGATCGCCTCGCAGAACGAGGGCGTGAAGCTGCCCGACCTGGCGATCTCGCCCGTGCACCGCTCGGACGACTCGGGCACCACCGAGACCTTCACCGCCTACCTCAACGCCACGGCTCCGGATGTGTGGACCGACGAGGCCGACGGCGTGTGGCCACTGCAGGGCGGCGAAGCCGCTCAGGGCACCTCGGGCGTCGTGCAGGCGATCAAGGCGGGCAACGGCGCGATCGGCTACGCAGACGCCTCGCAGACCAAGGAGCTCGGCCAGGTCAAGGTCGGCGTCGACGGCGAGTACGTCGCGTACTCGGCCGAGGCCGCCGCCGCGCTGGTCGAGGCGTCGCCGCTCGAGGAGGGTCGCGGAGACGCCGACCTCGTCTTCGACGTCGATCCGGCTGCCGCTCCGGCGGGTTCGTACCCGATCGCCCTGGTCAGCTACCTGATCGCGTGCGAGCAGTACGAGGACGAGAACACGGCCGAGCTCGTGAAGACGTACTTCGAGTACGTGGCGAGCGAGGAGGGCCAGGAGGCCGCTGCGGACAACGCCGGCAGCGCGCCGATCTCCGACGGGCTGCGCGAGAAGGTCCTCGCCGCCATCGACACGATCCAGGTCGGCTGACCCATCACCACCGGCTGACAACGGTGCCCCCGCGTCCGATCCGGCGCGGGGGCACCGGAGGGTCAGCCCGCACGCATCTCGACCCGGAACGGAGACCATGAGCACGACGACCAGGCAGGCACCGCCTGCCCCGATCAGAGCCAAGCAGCGCCTCGGCGACTGGGTGTTCTCCGGCAGCGCCCTCGGCGCCGGCATCATCATCCTCGTCGTGCTCGCCGCGGTGGCCGCGTTCCTCATCATCCAGAGCCTGCCGGCCTTCGCCCCCGACACCAGCGACAACCACATCCTCGAGGGTCGCTCGTTCTGGGAGTACGTCGGGCCGCTCGCCTTCGGCACGGTGTGGGCTTCGTTCCTGGCCCTGCTCATGGCGACGCCGATCGCGATCGGCATCGCACTGTTCATCTCGCATTACGCGCCCCGTCGCCTCGCCGGCCTGCTGGGCTACGTCATCGACCTCCTCGCCGCGGTGCCCTCGGTCGTCTTCGGCCTCTGGGGCGGGCTGGTGCTCGCGCCCCTGCTGCAGCCCGTGTACGCCTGGCTCAACGACAACGCCGGCTGGATCCCGATCTTCGGCGGTCAGGTCTCGTCGACGGGCAAGACGATCATGACCGCGGCTGTCGTGCTCGCGGTCATGGTCATCCCGATCATGACCGCCATCTGCCGCGAGATCTTCCTGCAGACCCCGAAGCTGCACGAGGAGGCCGCCCTCGCACTCGGCGCCACGCGCTGGGAGATGGTGCGGATGGCCGTGCTGCCCTTCGCGCGCGGCGGCATGGTCTCGGCCGTCATGCTCGCGCTCGGGCGCGCCCTCGGCGAGACGATGGCCGTGACCATGGTGCTCTCCCCCGCGGCCGTCTACAGCTTCCTCGTGCTCACCGCCACCAACCCCACCCCGATCCCCGCGAACATCGCGCTCGCCTTCCCCGAGGCGCACGACACGGGCGTCAACACGCTCATCGCCACGGGTCTGGTGCTGTTCGTCGTGACCTTCGCGGTCAACGCGCTGGCCCGCTGGATCGTCGCGCGTCGCGCCGAGTTCTCCGGAGCGAACTGACATGACCACGACCCTGGAGCGAACCGAGATGACCACGCTCAGCGCCGCACGCGCCTCGTCCTCGCTCACCGCCGGACGGCTCGCGCCGTGGGCACCGTGGGCTCTGCTCGGGGCATCCCTCGCCACCTCCTTCACCGTCTTCGCCCTCGGCGCCATCGGCGGCGACCCGGCCGACTTCAACATCGCCGGTGCCGTCATCGTGGGCGTGCTGCTGTACATGGTGCTCATCACGGTCGTCTCCTCGATCGCCGAGAGCCGCCGCAAGGCCGTCGACCGGCTCATGACGGCGCTCGTGAGCGCGGCGTTCGTCGTCGCGCTGCTGCCGCTCATCTCGCTGCTGTGGACCGTCGTCACCAACGGCATCGGCCGTCTCGACGCGGAGTTCTTCAGCTACTCGATGCGCAACGTGGTCGGCGAGGGCGGCGGCATCGTGCACGCCATCTGGGGCACGGTGCTCGTCACGCTCACCGCGACGCTGATCGCGGTGCCGGTCGGCCTGATGACGTCGATCTACCTCGTCGAGTACGGCCGGGGCCGCATCGCCAAGGGCATCACCTTCCTCGTCGACGTGATGACGGGCATCCCGTCGATCGTCGCGGGTCTGTTCATCTACTCCGTCTTCGCGCTGCTCGTGCGGCCGGGCATCTCGATGGGACTGATGGGCGCTCTGGCCCTGGCGGTGCTGATGGTGCCGGTGGTCGTACGCGGCAGCGAGGAGCTGCTGCGCATCGTGCCGAACGAGCTGCGCGAGGCCTCGTACGCGCTGGGCGTGCCGAAGTGGCTGACGATCCTGAAAATCGTGCTGCCCACCTCGATCGCCGGAATCACGACGTCGGTGATGCTCGCGATCTCGCGCGTGATCGGCGAGACCGCTCCGCTGCTGCTGACCGCAGGCTTCACCGCCAGCCTCAACACGAACCTCGTGAGCGGTCAGATGATGACGCTGCCGGTGTTCGTCTACAACTCGTACATGAACCAGGGCACTGCGGCGGACGCCTCGGTCGCCCGCGCCTGGGCCGGCGCGCTCACCCTGATCCTCATCGTCATGCTGCTGAACCTGCTCGCGCGCCTGATCGCCAAGTGGTTCGCCCCGAAGACCGCCGGCCGCTGAGTCGCACCCGAACCCGAAGGAACCCGATATGTCCAAGAGCATCGAAGTCAACGACCTCAACGTCTACTACGGCGACTTCCTCGCCGTGGAGGGCGTCTCCCTCGAGATCCAGCCGCGCAGCGTGACCGCGTTCATCGGCCCGTCGGGCTGCGGCAAGTCCACGTTCCTGCGCACCCTGAACCGCATGCACGAGGTCATCCCCGGCGCGCGCGTGGAGGGCGAGGTGCTGCTCGACGGGAAGGACCTGTACGGCGCGGGCGTCGACCCGGTGCTCGTGCGCCGCCAGGTGGGCATGGTGTTCCAGCGCCCCAACCCGTTCCCGACCATGTCGATCAAGGAGAACGTGCTGGCGGGGGTCAAGCTCAACAACGGCAAGATGTCCAAGAGCGATCAGGATGCCCTGGTCGAGAAGTCGCTGATGGGCGCGAACCTGTGGAACGAGGTCAAGGACCGCCTCGACAAGCCCGGCTCGGGCCTCTCGGGTGGTCAGCAGCAGCGTCTGTGCATCGCCCGCGCGATCGCCGTGTCGCCCGAGGTGCTGCTGATGGATGAGCCGTGCTCGGCGCTCGACCCCATCTCGACGTTCGCGATCGAGGAGCTCATCCAGGACCTGAAGAACGACTACACGATCGTCATCGTGACGCACAACATGCAGCAGGCATCGCGTGTGAGCGACAAGACCGCGTTCTTCAACATCGCCGGCACGGGCAAGCCGGGCAAGCTGATCGAGTTCGACGACACGGCCACGATCTTCACCACCCCTGCCGTGCAGGCCACGGAGGACTACGTGTCCGGCCGCTTCGGCTGACCGCTCCTGTGACGCGCAGAGGCCCCGGCGACTGGTCGTCGGGGCCTCTGCGCTGCAGTCGGCTCTCACATGCCGGGAGCCTTGTCCGTGATCTCGTCGGGCGCGGGCGTCTCGATCGAGACGTCCTCGCCCCACTTGCTGAAGTCCATCGTTATGGCGGTGCCGGCCAGATCCGTCACCATCCGACGCGGCAGGTCGTCGTCGCCCGCGAAGATCACATACTCGATGGTGTCGCCGATACCCGCCTCAGCCGGCACCTCGAGCTCCTGCGCTTCGAAGAGCTTCTTCGAGTCGAGGACCAGCGTGTACTTCGTCGTCTTGACGCCGTCGATCGTCTCGGCGTCCTCCTCGGCCGTGAAGTCCTTGAGCGCGGTCTTGAAGGTCGACATCTGCTTGCCGAGGTTCGCCTGGTCGAGTGAGCTGTTCAGCTGCTCCGTGATCGGGTTTCCGGCATCGCTGGAGGGCTGGTAGAACTTGCCGCCCGTGAGCTCGCCCATGTTCAGGTACATCTCGCCGTCGACGAGGCGCAGCTCCATGCCGCCGGGCATCGACATGGCCATCCTGGTCTTGCGGGGGTCGGCATCGACGACCATGTCACCGCTGGACTCGATCTTCTGCCCGGAGACCTCCATCGTCTGAGCGAAGTGCGTGGACCCCGCTTCGATCTGGGCGTCGTTGATGCGCTGGGCGAAGTCATCGGCGGTCATCGTCGCTGACGGCTTGGCCTGCTTCTGCGACTCCGACTGAGACTGCGAGCCCTTGGAGTCGGATGCCTTGTCTGCGCCTGAATCGCAGGCGGTCAGGCCTACTCCTGCGACGAGAGCGATGGCAGTGGTCGCGAGTGCGCGTTTCCAGATGGTGATCATGCCCCATACGATACCGAGCACCGAACCGTCGGCTCAGCGCGGGGAGAGCAGATAGGCGTTGAACTCGGCGGTCAGGTCGGGGTCGGATGCCAGGGGCGCGCCGTCGACGGCGGTGATGGGCGCGGCGAGGCGGATGCTCGACACGAGCCAGGCGGCATCCGCCTTCGTCAGATCGGAGGCGGACAGGGTCTCGTAGCGGGTGGTGAGACCGCGGGACTCCAGATGCTCGAACACGCTGAGCTGCGTGGTCCCGTGCAGGATGCCTCCCGCGGGCGCCGGGGTGAGGAACTCCCCGGCCACGCGGATGATCAGCGATGCGGTCGGCGCTTCGAGCACGTACCCGTCGCGGGTGACGAAGATCGCGTCGTCGGCGCGACGCCGCTTGGCCTCGCGCAGCGCAGCCATGTTCACCGCGTACGACAGGGTCTTCGCGCCGAGCAGCAGCCACGGCGCCCGCTCCCCCGCTCCGAGGTCGTATCCCCGGTCGAGCGTGACGACCTTCACTCCGTCGCGCCGCACCCTGGTGAAGTCGGGCGCTGCGGATACCGTCGCCCACGCCGTCGGGGCCGGCCCGTGCTCGACGCCGCGGCTGAGGATGAGCTTGATCACAGCCTCGCCCACGGGAGCCTGCGCGGCGACGACCGCGATCGCCTGACGCCACTGCGCGAGGTTCGGCGCGGGCAGATCGCACAGGAGCGCGGAGTGCGCGAGCCGCTGCACGTGCGCCTCGACCTCGTTCGCGTGCCCGTCGACGACGCCGATCGACTCGAACACGCCGTCACCGCGCTGCGTGCTGAGCTCCCCCACGCTGAGCGCCGGTGCGGCGACATCCATTGGCGTGAACGTGTCGCCGAAGTCCGCACGGCCGTCGGCGGCATCGGCGGGGGCGATCATGAGGGCGAAGCGCTGGGACATGTGCACAGCCTAGAGGCGCCGGGAATACCCGTGCCGATGACGCGTTACACTTGATCGGCCGGGCCGCATAACCCCGGGCTCCAATATTCGCCGCTGCGAGCGGCCTTCCGCCGAGAGGCGTTCTTGCGGTCCGGCTTTTCTTCTGCCCTCGCGGCCCGAGGTCCCCGACGGCAGGCGCTTCCTCAGCGTCAGGTGAGCATGCCGCGTCGCCATGCGGCAGCGGCGGCCGCGAGGTCCTCGGCGTAGGTCGTCAACCGCAGCGCTCGGCGGGTGAGATCGCTCGCCCGCTGCGGCTCGGTCGGCTCGTAGTCGTCTGCCGTGTGGGTGGCCCCGGATGCCTGCACCCGGCAGTACGCGGCAGCGCGCTCGAGCGCCACAGAGAAGTCGCCGCGGAACACTCCGCGCAGGATGGCGTCGACGAGATCGACGAGCTCGCCGGGATCGGCGGGAGCCGGAGCGCCCGCGATCGCCGCATCGGCCGTGTGCAGCTCGACGCGCCCTCGCTCGTAGAGCAGCGCGGTCAACGGCGCGTCAGAGCGGATCGCGATCTGCAGCAGGTACAGCCGCCACAGCGCTCCCGGCAGCGAACGCGCGGGCGCGTGCGACCAGAGTTCGGCGATCTCGTCGATGCCGTGCTCCGAGGCGAAGGCGAGAAGACGTTCGGTGATGACGCCCGACTCGTCGCTGCGTGCGCGCTCGAGAAGGGCGGATGCCGTGGCGTGAGCGACACGTGACTGCTCGGCCGGATCGGCCTCGCCGACGATGTTGTCGAATGCCGTGGGCGGCCTGCGGACAGGGCGGTGGAACTGCTCGGGCATCCGTCAAGGGTACGCCCGCTGTGCGGCTTTCGGGCCGGCGATCGACGCGATCAGGTCTGGTCTTCCCTGCCGGAACGTGTCAGACTGGGCGCGTCATTTGTTAGGCGTGTTGCCTAATTGATGCTGCAGTCGCCATCCGCAATCGAAGGAGCTTGTGTGAAGTACCGCTACCCCGCCCTCGCCGCCGCCGGCCTCATCGCCGGCGGCCTGCTGGTCGCCGCGCCGGCGACCGCATCCGAGGAGTCGGCCACCCCGACCACGACCATCAACGGCTATCGCAGCGTCGGCTACTACGGCCAGTGGCGCGCGAACGGAGAGGCCGGCGCGACGATCAAGCGCCTCTTCGTCGACACGCCGGCCGGCGAGAACCTGACGCATCTGAACTACGCGTTCGGCAACATCGCCGGATCTCAGGAGGCCATCGACGCCGCCGCAGCCGCCGGCACGAAGGGGCTCGACGGCGTCCAGCCCTACACCTGCTTCATCTCCGACGGGGTTGCTCCGGCGCCCGGCCAGACCGAGACGGCGGGCGACGCCGACAGCGACTTCCTGCACCGCTACACCGCCGCGGAGTCAGTGCTCGGCGTCGCGGACTCCGCCACGCAGCCGCTGGCCGGCAACTTCAACCAGCTGCGGCAGCTGAAGCGGCTCTACCCCGACCTGAAGGTGCTCGCGTCACTGGGTGGCTGGTCGTGGTCGAAGTCCTTCTCGGCCGCGACGGCGACGCCCGAGCTGCGCGAGCGGCTGGCCGAGTCATGCATCGATCTGTACATCCGCGGCAATCTCCCCCAGATCGACGGACGCGGCGGCGCCGGGTCGGCAGCGGGGATCTTCGACGGGTTCGACCTCGACTGGGAGTGGCCGGGCGCTCCGGACTGGTCCCAGGAGGTCGGGAACACGGTCGACCCGGTCAACGACAGGGCGAACTTCCTCGCCTTCGTGCAGGAGCTGCGCGATCAGCTCGACGCACTCGAGCCGGAGACCGGCGACGACTACGAGCTCAGCGCGTTCGTGCCGGCGAGCCCGACCGTCATCTCCGCAGGTGGCTGGAGCGACCCTGCGCTGTGGGAGCTGCTGGACTTCGGCAACCTGCAGGGATACGACCTGTGGGGCTCCTGGTCGGCAGAGACCGGTCACCAGGGCAACATCCACGGCACACCCGAGCACAACTGGGGTCTCGGGGTCGACTCGATCGTCGCGAGCTACGTGTCGGCCGGTGTCGATCCTTCTCAGCTGAACCTGGGTCTGGCCGCGTACGGGCAGGGGTGGAGCAACGCGCAGCCCGAGCCGTGGACTCCCGCGACCGCAGGTCACGGCCAGCTCTCGTGGGACGAGCTCTCGTCGCGGGATCTGGAGTACCACCACGAGTACACCGCCGATGGAGCGTTCGACGCGACCTGGGCGTACGACGCGGCACGCAAGGAGTTCTGGTCGCTCGATGACCCGACCGCCGCAGCCGAGAAGGCACGTTGGGCGGTCGCGAACGGGCTGGGTGGCGTGGACTACTGGGACATCGGCCAGGACGTCGACGGCGACCTGTCGATCGCTGCGGCTGATGTGCTGCGCGCTGCTGCCCCCGGCCCTGTGGCGGGGAAGGCCCCGCTGCTGTGCGGAGCGGAGAGCGACGCCGCGCCGTGGAACGCCACTGCGACGTATCGCAACGGAGACCTGGTCTTCATCGACGGCAAGGTGTTCCAGGCGCAGTGGTACGCGAAGGGCTCCGAGCCCGGTTCGTCGACGACCGGTCCGTGGGCCACGCTGACCGCGTGCGGTGTGGACGCGGATGCTGTGCAGCAGTGGTACAGCGACACGATCTACACGAAGGGCGACAAGGTCGAGTACAAGGGCAAGACCTACACCGCGAAGTGGTGGACTCGCGGCGAGGCGCCCGGATCCGCCTGGGGACCGTGGTCCTGAGGATCACCGCACCCGCGTGACGCGCACATCGCCGGGCAGCTCATCGAGAGCTGCCCGGCGTTGTGCGTTGCGGCCTCAGGCGCTCAGGCGTCAGGGCATCCGGCGTCGACCGTTCAGGCGGTCGGGATGACGATGATCGGGTCAGTCGTCGGTGAACCCGACGGCGATCCTCCGGCCTCCTCGACCGTCACCGCGATGACATCGCCTGCCTGCATGGGCACATCCAGCAGAGCCGTCGCCGTGCCGTCGTCAGCATCGAAGACGCCGGCGGCGATGGGCTGATCGCCACGGACGAACCACAGCTCGTAGCTCTTGTCGGTGCCGAGATCGTCGAGTCCGGATGCCACGAGCACGGCCTTGCCGACCTCACCCGACCAGTGCGCGGTCGCGGTGGCGCCGGAGTCGAGCTGCACCTTCGCCTGCTCGGCATCCGGGGCGGAGCGGATCTCGTCGAGCGCGACGACGGATGCCGGTCGCTGCAGCTGCGAGACGACCGTCGTCGTCGCCACACCGGCTCCGACGATCAGCGCGAGCCCCGCGGCGAGCGCGAAGATCCTGCGTCGCCACGGCGCTCCGGCGGGAGCCGGGGCGGCGAGGTCCCGGGTTCCCGCCTCCGCAGCCGCAGTGGCATCCGGAGATGCCGGAGCCTCCCCACCGTCCTGCGGCAGGTCGGCGATCCGCTGCAGCAGGGCCGAGCGCAGCGCGGGCGGGGGCGCGACCGGTGAGAGTCCGTCGGCGAGGATCGCGACGGTGTCGTGGTCGTCGTCGGCGATGGCCTGCCACTCGGGATGCTCGGCGAGCGCTGCGGCGAACCGGCGCTCGTCGGCGTCGGTCAGCGCGCCGAGGGCGTGGGCGGCCGCGAGCTCCGCGAATTCCTGCTCGTTCATGCTGCTGACACCCCCATCTCTCCGCGCAACCGCGTCAATCCATCCCGCATTCTTGTCTTGATCGTTCCCAGCGCCACTCCCGTGAGAGCCGCGATCTCACTCTGGCTGTAGCCGCCGTAGTAAGCCAGGATGAGCGCTTCCTGCTGCGCCTCGGGCAGGGCCGCGAGAGCGGCGACCACACGCTCGCCTTCCAGCTTCGATTCGACCGCCTCCTGCACCACGTCCCGTTCGCCGCCGAGGTCGCGCACGCCGACGCGCATGTCGCGATCGGTGCTGGACTGCGACGAGCGCACCCGGTCGACGGCCCGGCGGTGTGCGATCGTGAAGATCCAGGAGCGGCCCTGACCTCTGTTCGGAGCGAACCGCGAAGCGGATTGCCAGATCTCGAGGAAGACCTCCTGCAGCACCTCTTCGCTCTGCGAGCGATTCACCACGACTTTGAGGATGAGGGCGAACACGCGCGGGGAGAGCAGGTCGTAGAGCTCTGCGAACGCCCGCTGATCGCCGTCGGCGACGCGGATGAGGAGGTCGGCGGCGAGATCGCCGGACGACCCGTCCTCGAGCACCTCGACGCCATCGATAACCATCTCGACAAGCATGCCTCATCCCTCCTCTCGTGCACGGACGCCACTCGCCGATTCTTCGGTTCGGAAAATCGGATCGGATTGTTTCCCATCCGATCCCCGAGGGGTTCCGAACAACCGTCGACGCCGCGGGAGGTCCGCGGCACGGAACCCCGGAGGTTGAAATGCTCAGCACCAAGAAGAAGATCACCGCCGCTCTCTCGCTCGGTTTCGTCGGCGCCCTCGTCCTGTCGGGCTGCACGATGGGAGACGAGTCGAACATGGAGTCGTCGGAGCCGAAGCCGGCCGAGACGTCCGAGATGTCCGACGCCCCCGAGACCATGGACCCGGCCGCGAACCTCGTCGGCGCCGGCTGCGAGGCGTACGCCGAGCAGGTGCCGGACGGCGACGGCTCGATCGAGGGCATGTCGATGGACCCGGTCGCGACGGCGGCATCGAACAACCCGATGCTCAAGACGCTGACGGCCGCGGTCAGCGGACAGCTGAACCCCGACGTGAACCTCGTCGACACGCTCAACGGCGACGAGTTCACCGTCTTCGCACCGGTGGACGACGCCTTCGCCAAGATCGACGCAGCGACGATCGAGGGCCTGAAGACCGACGCCGACACGCTCACGTCGATCCTGACCTACCACGTCGTCCCCGGGCAGATCTCGCCGGCCGACATCGAGGGCATGCACAAGACCGTGCAGGGCGCCGAGCTCGAGGTCAGCGGCTCGGGCGACGAGTGGATGGTGAACGACGCGAACGTCATCTGCGGCGGCGTGCAGACCGCCAACGCCACCGTCTACCTCATCGACTCGGTCCTGATGCCGCCGGCTCAGTGACCAAGCGGACACCGTGCAGGAGTGACGCGGTGAGATCAGCCCGGTGGGGATCCGCAAGCTGATCAGAGGCGCCCGTCGACGAGGAATCGACGGGCGCCTCTTCGTGTGCGCGGTCTCATAGGCCCCCGTGGTGATGTCCGATGCCTTGGCTACTGTCATCCGCAACGGAAGGACTCTGCATGACCGCTCAAGAGGTGCCCCCGGGGAATTCCGACATCCCGACCCACCGGTTAAAAGCCGGTTGCTCTGCCTCTGAGCTACGGGGGCAGATGCCGACTGAAAAGCGTTGCGGCACCTGTCAGAAGTCTAAACCACTCACCGATTTCAACCGGAAGTCAGCACGACCGGACGGCCTCCAGGAAGTCTGCCGAGAGTGCAACCGCGCATCGTCCAGAAAGTACTACCGCGAGAACCGAAAACATCACATCCGCGTGATCCGACAACGCTCTGACGCTCGCCGTCTCGCTTCCCAGAGTTTCATCGCCGACTATCTGCGAGAGCATCCGTGTGTCGACTGCGGCCTCGCGGATCTGCGTGTCCTCGATTTCGATCACCGACCGGATGCCGCCAAGCGCGACGGCGTCATGCAGATGGTGCGCAACGGCTTCAGCATCCCGATCATCGCGAAGGAGATCGCGAAGTGCGACGTGCGCTGTCGTAACTGCCACGCCATCGCCACATACGGGCGCATGCCTCGTACGTGGCGAACGGACGCGCTCAGGCGACCGTCTGTGCCCGACGAAGAAGGATCAGCTGAATGATCCATTCGAAGACGAGCCAGATCCAGCCGACCAGCCAGAAGAAGCCGCAGATCAGGGCGAGCACCATCGAGACCTGAGCCGCGGGTGCGGATTCCGTCATGCCCGACAGCACGGTCATCGCTGACTCGGAGCGGCCGTCGTCGCCTCCGTCCAACAGGAAGAAGCCGACCCCGAGCACCCCGATGGAGGTGACCCACGAGGCGACGATGGCGCGCCACCCGCCGTCTGCATGACGCAGCACGCCCCTCCTGCGCAGCAGGGCGCTTGCGGCGATCACGACCTGGATCACGTACCCGGGCAGCAGCAGCCAGCTGCTCCAGATCACCAGCACCAGCATCCATCCCGGGTAGACGAGCTTCGCCGCAAGAGCCATGAGCGGGAAGAGGATGAGGGCAAGACCGGCGAGTCCCGGGGCCGCTCCTGACACTCGCGAGTTCATATGCCGATTGTCACATGCGGCGACCAGCGGGCTCGCGAACCGATGTGGGAGGATGCCAACGCGCTCTGCGCCGAAGAGACGCTCATCGAGCGAGAGGACGACGAATGACAGCCATCGACGACGCACTGGCCCAGGTGGACAGCTGGCCGGTCGATAACGCCGCGGCGGTCGTCATCGGCGCCGACGGCGGCACCGTCGCCTCGAGAGGCGATCTCGATCGCGTGTACCGCCTGGCATCCGTCACGAAGCCCCTCACCGCCTACGCGGCTCTCGTCGCCGTCGAGGAGGGTGTCTTCGACCTCGACGACCCGGCAGGCCCTCCCGGCTCGACAGTGCGACACCTGCTCGCGCACACCTCCGGCCTCGACTTCTCCGAAGACAAGGTGCGCGCCGACCCCGGCACCCGCCGCATCTACTCCAACCGCGGCTTCGACGTGCTCGCGCAGACGCTCGCCGAGCGGGCCGAGATCCCCTTCGCGACCTACATCCACGAGGCCGTGTTCGCGCCGCTGGGCATGACATCGACGAGACTGACGGGTTCCGCCGGCGCGGGCGCCGAATCCACAGCTGCCGATCTCGCGCGCTTCGCCGCCGAACTGCAGCGTCCTGCACTGCTCGCGCCGCAGACCCTGGCCCTCGCGACGACCGTCGCGTTCCCCGGACTCGACGGCGTGCTGCCCGGCTACGGCGTGCAGCGGCCGAACGATTGGGGCCTGGGATTCGAGCTGCGCGACGGCAAGGCGCCGCACTGGACGTCGACGGCGAACTCCCCGGCGACGTTCGGCCACTTCGGGCAGAGCGGCACGTTCCTCTGGGTCGACCCGCAGGCGCAGGCAGCCTGTGTCGCTCTCGCCGATCGGGACTTCGGGCAGTGGGCGATCGAGGCCTGGCCGCCGCTGTCGGATGCCGTGCTCGCTGCCCTCCGCGGCTGACCCGGCCTGCCGCTCAGCGCGGGACGTCCACCACCCGCTGCACCCCCGTGCCGACCGCCGCCACCGCTCCCGCCGACAGAGCGGCGACCTCGGCCTGCAGGACCGGCACAGCGGCCGCGGGTGCCCACACCTCGAACTCCGCCGAGCCCGCGTAGGTGGTCTCACCGAGCACCGCCCCGCTGCGTGCCGTCCAGTCGCGCAGCATGTGGTCGAAGCGCCCGGCATCCGCATGGGGAGCAGTCACCCGCACCTGATCCAGCACGCGCCGGTCGAGCAGGGCCGCCAGGTCGAGCGCCTCGGAGACCGCTGACGAGTACGCGCGCACCAGTCCGCCGGCTCCCAGCTTGATGCCCCCGAAGTAGCGCGTCACCACAGCGACGACGTCCGTCAGCCCTCGCCGCCGCAGCACCTCGAGCATCGGGATCCCGGCCGTCCCCGACGGCTCGCCGTCATCGGACGACCGCGCCCGCTCGCCGTGCAGCCCGGTCATCTGCGCGCTGCAGTTGTGCCTGGCATCCCAATATCGCTTCTTCACGGCGGCGATCACGGCGTCGGCCCCCTCCGGCGAATCGACCGGAGCCACCGACGTCAGGAACCGCGATTTGCGGATCACCAGCTCGTGCTCGACGGGGGCGGCGATCGTCGCGGGCAGCGGGTGCGACGTCACGGACATCTCTCCAGCGTAGGCACGCGTCCGCGTATCACGCGCCGCCGTGCCTCGCCATCCCCTGCCGAGATGCGCGCGCCCGTCGCAGAGTGGCATCCCATCCCCGATCGAAAGGACGCATCATGACGAGCATCTCCGACGCGAAGGTCGCCTTCCTCGCAACGAACGGCTTCGAAGACAGCGAGCTGACCGAGCCGTGGAAGGCCGTGACCGATGCAGGCGGCGCGGCGACCATGGTGTCGCCGGAGTCCGGCGAGATCACCGGGAAGAACGGCCACGCGCAGACCGTCGACCTCGCTGCATCCTCCGCCTCGGCCGACGACTTCGACGCGCTGGTGCTGCCCGGCGGCGTCGTGAACTCCGACCATCTGCGCATGGACCGCGACTCGATCGACCTCGCGCGCGCGTTCTTCGAGCAGCACAAGCCGGTCGGGGTGATCTGCCATGGCGCGTGGATCCTGATCGAGGCGGGCGTCGTCGACGGCCGCACGATCACCAGCTACCCCAGCCTGGCGACCGACCTGCGCAATGCGGGAGCGAACTGGGTCGACGAGGAAGTCGCCGTCGATGCCGGCCTGGTCTCCAGCCGCACGCCCGATGACCTGCCGGCGTTCTGCGCGAAGGTGATCGAGGAGATCGGCGAGGGCAAGCACCGCGAGCAGCACGCCTGATCTCGCGCTCCGCGCTTCAGTTGCGCTTCAGGATCCAGCCGACAGACTGTGAGCATGCGGATCCTGCTCGTCGACGACGAAGTGCGTCTCGCCGACGGCATCCGGCGCGGACTCGAAGCCGAGGGCATGGTCGTCGACGTCGCGAACAACGGCGTCGACGGCCTCGCCAGCGCGCGCGACGAGGACTACGACGCGATCGTGCTCGATGTGATGATGCCGGGCATGAGCGGGTACCGACTCTGCCAGGCGCTGCGCGCGGAAGGCGATTGGACGCCGGTGCTCTTCCTCACCGCGAAGGACGGCGAGTGGGACGAGGTCGAGGGCCTCGACACCGGCGGCGACGACTGGCTGACCAAGCCCTTCTCGTACCCCGTGCTCGTCGCCCGCCTCCGGGCACTCGTGCGTCGCGGTGGACGTGAGCGCCCCGCAGTGCTCGAGGCGGGCGACCTGCGCCTCGACCCCGCCGCGCGTCGCGTCTTCCGCGACGACACCGAGATCTCACTCACTGCACGGGAGCTCGCGGTGCTCGACTTCCTGATGCGCCGCCGCGACGAGGTGGTCACCAAGGCCGAGATCATCGCGAACGTGTGGGGAGCCGATTTCGACGGCGACGCGAACATCGTCGAGGTCTACATCGGGCACCTCCGCGCGAAAGTGGATCGCCCGTTCGGACGGGAGAGCATCCAGACCGTCCGCGGCGCCGGCTATCGCCTGGCCGGGAGGGATGCCAGGGCATGACCTCGCCACTGCGCTCCATCCGCTCGCGCCTGACCATCGGCGCGCTGGCGGTCGTGGCCGTCGCCCTGATCGCCGGGTCGTTCGCCGCGGTGCAGGTGCTGAGGGCCACGCTGACCGAGAGCGTGGCCGCGGCCGTTCAGCAGGACGTCGACACGATCTCGGCGCAGCTGGAGCGCGGCCCCGGGCGCGTGGATGCCATCGATGACGACGTCCTCGTGCGGCTGCAGGGCCGCGGCGATGACCACGACGGCGAGCGCGATGACGACGACAGTGGAGCGCCCGGCGCCGATCAGGTGAACGATGAGGATGCCCGCGCCCTCCCCGTCCTGCGCGACGACCACGTGCAGCGCGTCGAGGTCGACGGCGAGTCCTACCTCGCCGCCAGCGAGGAGACCGAGCGCGGCACGCTCACGGTCGCCCGCCCGCTCGACGGCGTCGACGAGGCGGTGTCGGCCTCGGCCGCCCTGCTGGCCGTCGCCGTGCCGCTCGTGCTCGGCCTCGTCGGCCTGGTCATGTGGGTGGTCGCCACCCGCGCGCTCGCTCCCGTCGAGCGGCTGCGTCGGCAGGTGGACGCGATCGACGCGACCGGTCTCGACCGGCGGGTGGATGCCGCCCGCGACGACGAGCTGGGGGCGCTGGCGCACACCATGAACCGGATGCTGGATCGCCTGGAGCAGTCGCAGATCACGCAGCGCCGGTTCGTCAGCGACGCGTCGCACGAGCTGCGCTCGCCTCTGGCGACCATCCGTCAGCACGCCGAGCTGGCGACAGCGCATCCCGAGGCGAGCTCGCTGCCGGCCCTGAGCCGCGTCGTGCTCGACGAGGGCGAGCGGATGCAGGAGCTCGTCGAGGGCCTGCTGCTGCTCGCCCGGCTCGACGAGGGCCGCGACGCCCCCACGGCGCCGACCGACATCGACGACATCGCCCTCGCCGAGGTGCAGCGGCTGCGCGGGATGGGAATCAGCGTCGACGCGCGCGGAATCGGCCCCGGCCGGGTCGTGGGCAGCGCAGCGCTGCTGGCTCGTGCGGCGCGGAACCTCGTCGACAACGCTGCGCGCCACGCACGCGAGCAGGTGGCCATCCGGGTGTTCGAGCAGGGCGACAGAGTGCTGCTGCAGGTCGAGGACGACGGAACGGGCATCCCCGTCGCAGAGCGCGAGCGCATCTTCGACCGCTTCGTGCGCCTCGATGAGGCGAGGGCGAGGGATGCCGGGGGCAGCGGCCTCGGACTCGCCATCGTCCGGGAGATCGCTCTGGCGCACGGGGGAACCGTCACAGCATCCGACGGCACCTCCGGAGGGGCGCTGATGACTCTCTCCCTTCCTCGCTCCGCCGAAGCCTGAAGACGTCTTCAGGTGGCTTCAGGAACGCTTCACCCCGTGCGGAGCACAGTGGAGACATGGACAACGACGAGAACACTCCCGCCTCCTCCGACGACCGCGCCGGCCGGGACGCGACGCACCCCGACAGTGCCGGTGCCGACGCTCCCACTGAGCGCCTCGATGACGCCACTGCGGCCGCTCGCGTCGACTCATCCACGCCTGACACTGCGCCGGCCGCGGAGAACCACGTGGGCGGCCGGAGCCGCAACCGCAGGATCCTGGTCGGCGCCGGTGCCGCTGTCGCGCTGCTCGCCTTCGGCGGCGGCGCCTTCGCGATCGGCACGGCCGTGGCCGACGATGACGACGACGATCGGCCTGGCATCCACGCACCGGGCTCTCGGGACGGAGACGCGCGCGGCGGCCAGCCGGGGCACGGCCCCGGCGGCGACCGTGAGGACGACAGTGACGAACGACCCGGCGACGCCGGCGCGGCGTCCGCTCCGGCCGATGCCGCCGCGCTGCGCGCGGCCGCGGACGCGGCCATCGAGCACTCCTCCGCCGAGGGCATCACCTCGATCGAGATCGAGCGCGGCGGCTACGACATCGATGCGCGGCTCTCCGACGGCAGCGAGGTCGACCTGTTCGTCACGCCCGAGGGATCGGTGCGCGAGCGCGGCGACGACGATGCGAATGACGATGACGACGATCCGCTGATCGATCTGGCCCAGCTCGGTGACATCCTCGCCGCGGCGCAGTCGGCCGCGACCGACGCGGGGGCGACCGAGACAGCGTTCCACGCGCTGTCGACGAGCAGCTCGGGCGCCGTCTACGAGGTCGAGCTGCGCGGCGGCGACCGCAGCGAGGTGGAGGTCGAGCTCGACGCCGATCTCGGCGTCGTGCAGGTGGACATCGACAGCTGAGTCGAAAATCTCCCAGAGCCGGGGCCGGTGCATCCGACCTCGGCTCTGTCATGCGCAGGCGGAGTCAGGCGGGCGCGGTCAGCTGCGTCAGCCTCCGCACGGTGTTGCGGTTGCGACCGGTGCTCGCTGTGCCCAGCGCACGATCCAGCACCGCCCGCGTGAGCTTGGTCGAGGCGACGCCGCCTTGACCGTAGTCGATCCACAGCTCGCGCCCGAGGAGTGCGATGCGCTCGCCCGGCTGCAGTCGAGGGGTGAGCTGCTGGAGGGCACCGGGAGCGGCGCCAGCCTCGAGGAACATCGCGTGCACCATCTTGTCGAGAGCGGCATCGGGGAACGGGTCCTCGCGCTCGGCGCGTGCGAGCTCGGCGTGCGTGCGGGCGATCACCGGTGTGTCGACGCCGAAGCCCTCGGCGATGAGCGCACGCACGTCTGCGCACGCGCGTGCGAGATCATCCGGCGCATCGCAGACGATGTTGCCGCTGGCGATGTAGGTCGTCACGTTGTGCAGTCCGCTGCGCTCGGACAGCAGCGACCTCAGCTCAGCCATCGGCACCCGGTTCGCGCCCGAGACGTTCACCGCCCGCAGCAGCAGCGCGCAGCGGTGGGTCATCCGCTCACCGGGGCGAGCACGGCGCCGGCGTGCGCGAGCTCGGCGAGGGCCGCCTCGCTCGCCTCCACGGCCACGCCCGCGACGAGGTCGGTGAGCACACGCACCCGGATGCCATGGGCGATCGCGTCCAGTGCAGAGGCCCGCACGCAGTGATCGGTGGCGATGCCGACCACGTCGGCGTCGGTCACGCCGTGCGCGGTGAGGATCTCGGCCGTCCGCTCCCCGCTCTCGGTCACGCCCTCGAACATGGAGTAGGCCGGGATGCCCTGCCCCTTGCGCACGTGGTGAGTGACCGCCGTCGTGTCGAGCAGCGGATCGTAGTCGGCGCCCTCCGTCCCGGCGACGCAGTGCACCGGCCACGTGTCGACGTAGTCGGGCTGTGCGGAGATGTGTCCGCCGTTGTCGCTCTCGGCGTCGTGCCAGTCGCGCGACGCGACGATGACGTCGTAGTCGGTGGCGCGCTCGGCGAGCAGCGCCGACACCTTCGACGCCAGGGCGTCACCACCCGCGACGGCGAGCGCACCGCCCTCGGTGAAGTCGTTCTGCACATCGACGATGAGAAGAGCCCTGGTCATGCGACGAGCGTACGCGTCGGAGAGGTGCGGCAGTGACCCAGCATCGTCGCGATCGGCCCGGCATTTGACTTGCCTGGGCCGATTGCTACCTTGGAGAAGCGGGCCGGACACGCTCGCAGCGCTGCCGCCCGGTCACGAGGGCCCGCCTGGATGAGGACCTGAGGTCCGCCCCTGGGTGCGCCACGACGAACCGCCTGCGTCGTGAGCAGCGCCCGTTCTCTCCGGCTCACGCGGAGGCTTCTGCCTTCCGCGCACGCGCGCATCGCTCCTCGGCGGGAGCGATATCCGCGCGCGTGCCCACCGAATGAAGGAACCGTATGCCGGCCAGTATCCGTTTCGCCCCCGCACCCTCCGCCTGTCTGCGGACCGGCCCACTCAAAGCCACGCTCCCGTCCCGTTAGCGCTCTCTCGTCCCGCCCACCGGCAGTGTCGCCGGCCCTTGACAAGAGAGTGAAAAGTGGAAAACCTGCAAACCCTCGCCGGACCCGTCGTGGTCCTGCTCATGCTGCTGTTCTTCGGCGGCAGCCTGTACATGTCGCTGCGCATCCGCAAGCGCACCGAGAACGCCGACAGCTACATGACCGGCGGCGGGAAGATCGGATTCGGCATCTCAGCCGCATCCATGACCGCCACCTGGATCTGGGCGGCGTCGATGTACGCCTCGGCCACATCCGGCTACACCTACGGCATCTCCGGCCCCATCCACTACGGCCTGTGGGGTGCTCTGATGATCCTGCTCATCTACCCCTTCGGCAGGCGCATCCGTCAGGTGGCACCCAAGGCGCACACCATCGCCGAGGTGATGTTCGCCCGGCACGGCCGCTCCAGCCAGCTCATGCTCGCCGGCTCCAACGTGCTGGGCAGCATCATCAGCCTGACCTCGAACCTCATCGCCGGCGGCGCCTTGATCTCGATGCTCTCGCCGTTCACGTTCGGGCAGGGCATCCTGGCGATCGGCGCGGGAGTGCTGCTCTACACGCTGTGGTCCGGCTTCCGCGCCTCCGTGCTCACCGACTTCGCTCAGGTGTGCGCGATGCTCGGCGCCGTGATCGTCATCATCCCGGTCGTGTTCTTCGCCGCGGGCGGTCCCAGCCTGTTCGAGACGGGCGCATCCAACCTCACCCCGCAGCAGGCGGATTTCTTCTCGTCCGATGCGTTCTTCAACCAGGGCGCGCCGTACATCGCGGCCGTGCTGGCCTACGCCATCGGCAACCAGACGATCGCACAGCGTCTGTTCGCCGTGCGCGAGGACCTGATCAAGAAGACGTTCGTGACGGCGACGTTCGGGTACGGCGCCACGATCATCGGCATCGGCATGCTGGGCGTCATCGCCCTGTACGCCGGGATCACGCCCGTCGGCGGCGACCTGAACAACCTGATCCCGCAGATGGCGGCCACCTACCTGTCGCCGCTGCTGCTGTGCGTCTTCTTCGTGATGATCATCGGCTCGCTCTCGTCGACGGCAGACGCCGACCTGACCGCTCTGTCGTCGATCGTGATGGCCGACATCTACGGTCAGAACGTCGCCGGCAAGAAGAGGGCCAACCCGCGCACGATGGTGCTGATCGGCCGCATCACGATGGTCGTGGCGATGGTCGCCGGCCTGTTCTTCGCCGGCAGCCAGTTCAACATCCTCGATCTGCTGGTCTTCGTCGGCGCCCTCTGGGGTGCGCTGGTCTTCCCCGTGATCGCCAGCTTCTACTGGAACCGTGTCACGAACCTGGCCTTCTCCGTCTCGGTGGTGGTGGCTCTCGCCGCGTTCATCCCGGTGCGCTTCGAGTGGGTCGAGCTGAACGGTCCGGTCGGGATCATCTCGGATGTGCTGTCGACGATCGGCATCGGCGTGGTGCTCGGCCTGATGGCCTTCGGCTTCTTCGGCAAGCGGGTGGCGCTGATCGTCGCCACCGTGGCGACTCTGGCATCCGCTCCGTTCGCCATCGGCTTCCTGCACACCTACCCGGTGCTGTCGGGCTCGCTGATCGCCTACGCCGTGTCGACGATCGTGTGTGTCGCGCTCACGCTGCCGAGCAGGAAGGCGGACTTCGACTTCGACCTCATCAAGCAGCGCACCGGCGACTTCGATTCCGTCGACACCGACGAGCTGAACGTCGAGCTGGCCCGGCTCACCGAGACCGAGAAGCCGCTGTCGGCTGAGAACGAGAGGAACTGATGGAGATGTTGACCATCGCATTGACCGTCTACATGCTGGTCTGGCCGGTGATCGTGGCGGGAACGCTCACGGTCATCATCCGCGCCTTCGTCAAGGAGGCGAAGCAGGCCAAGGCCGAGGGCCGCTCGATCATCTGATCGTCGCTGTCGGCTGAAACCACTGCGGGCCCGGGATGCTGTGCATCCCGGGCCCGATCTGAGCCACCTGTCAGGATCGAACTGACGGCCTTCCCATTACGAGTGGGATGCTCTACCACTGAGCTAAGGTGGCGTGCGCAGCGGACTGCGGCACAAGCAATGATCCTACTACGACCATCGGGTGCTCGCGAAACCGAGCAGGCACCGCCGGCACATCACTCGCAGCGCAGCCCGTCGTCCGGAACAGTCCCGTCGATGAGGAAGCTCTCGACCGCGTCGTCGACGCAGCTGCTGCCCTTGTTGTAGCCCGTGTGCCCCTCGCCCACCCGGGTCACGAGCACGCCCTTCTCGAGTTGCTGCGCGAGCGATTCCGACCACTCATAGGGCGTGGCCGGGTCGTTGGTCGTGCCGACCACGACGATCGGACCCGAGCCCGGCGCGGCGATCGGCTCGCGCACGCCGACCGGCGCATACGGCCACACCTCGCACGGGTCGGGACCCTGCCAGTACGGGGCAAACGTCGGCGCGAGCTTCTCGATCTTCGCGATCGCGGCAGCTTCCGCCGCCGGGTCGTCCTCCACGGGGTAGTCCATGCAGTTGTACGCCCGGAACGCCTCGGAGGAGTTGTCGGCGTAGGTGCCGTCGGCCTCGCGCCCGTTGTAGCTGTCGGCGAGCGCGAACAGCACCGACGGATCGCCCTGCAGCACCGCGGTGAGGCCCTGCGTGAGGTACGGCCAGCTCTGCTCGCTGTACATCGCCGTGATCACTGCGGTGATCATCGTGTCGACGGTCAGCATCCGCCCGTCGCCGTTCTCGATCGGCGTGCGAGCCACCGTGGCGAGCAGTGCCTGGAAGTCGGTGATCGCCTCGTCGACCGAGCCGTTGAACGGGCAGTCTGCCGACGAGACGCACTCGGAGAGGTACGCGCGCAGCGCGGACTCGAAGCCGACCGCCTGCGTGGTGCCGACATCCAGCCCCGGGACGGATGGGTCGATCGCCCCGTCGAGCACGAGCCGCTGCGCACGTTCCGGGAACAGCTTCGCGTAGGTGGCACCGAGGAACGTGCCGTACGAGTAGCCCAGGTAGTTCAGCGTCTTGTCGCCCAGCACCCCGCGGATCAGGTCCATGTCGCGCGCCGAGTTCACCGTCGTGATGTGCGGCAGCAGGCCGTCGCTGTTCGCCTCGCATGCGTCGGCGTACTGCTGGTTGCGCGCGGTGATCTCCGCCTCCCACTCGGGGGTGTCGCGCGGGGCGTCGAGCACACCGTAGTTGTACTCGTCCATCTGCTCGGCGTCGAGGCAGGCGACGGCGCTCGAGAGACCCACGCCGCGCGGATCGAATCCGATCACGTCGAAGCGCTCGATGAGGTCGGCGCCGACCGCGTACTCGAGGCTCTGGGCGACGAAGTCGTAGGCGCTCGAGCCGGGCCCGCCGGGGTTGATGAGAAGCGAACCCTGAAACTCCCCGGTCGCCTGGTGACGGATGACCGAGAGTGTCAGGTCGCCTGCCGACGGGTCCTCCCAGTCGCGCGGGGCGGTCACCTCGGTGCAGTCGAACCGTGCCCCGCAGGCCTGCCACTCGAGCTTCTGCGAGTAGTACGGCTTCAGCTCTTCGGAGACGCCGGACCCGTCCGGCTCTCGGGAGATCGAGGTGGGAGCGTCGGGGATCTGCGCGTAGAGGCATCCGGAGAGCACGAGCGATGCCGCGGCGAGACCGGCCAGCACGGCGGCGACTCGGCGCAGCGGCCGCGGGGATCGAGACCTGGGGATTCGGACGTTCACGGGGTCCTTCCGCTGGAGACGGTCACGAGAAGACTCTCGACGGCGAGGAGCGGTGCCACGTTGCGCTCCAGTGACTGGCGGGTGTCGGCCACCGCGTCGAGCACGACGATGGTGCGCTCGACGGGCCACGCCTCGGCGATCCGGTCGAGGTCGTCACGCAGTTCGCGGTTGATCAGCTGGTCGCCGCGCCCGAACTGCAGCATGACGACGTCACGGTAGAGCGACTGCAGATCGGTGAGCACCCGGTCGATGCCGTCGCGCAGACTGCGTGTCGCGCGCTTGCGCTGATCGTCCTCGAGGGCGCTGACCTGCGCGCGCAGCGCGGGCGGCACGGCCTGCCCTTCAGCGATGCCCACGGTGCGCAGCAGTGCGGCTCGCTCGGCGGCGTCGCGCTCGGCGCTGAGGGCCTTGGCGTCGTCGGTCGCGGCCTGGATGATCTTCCCTGCCACCTCCACGGCCGTGCTGACCCCGCGAACGCCGAGCACGGCGCGCAGCGTGTCATCGCGTCGGAGGCGTGCGTCGTCGTCGGTCGCCAGCCGCTGCGCCATGCCGATGTGCCGCTGCGCGTGCCGGGCGGCCTGCTCGGCGATCTCGGGGTCGACGCCGGTGCGTGCGGCGATGAGCCGGGCGACGTCGTCGACGTCGGGCTCGCGGAGCCGCAGCGGGCGGACCCTGGAGCGGATGGTCGGGAGCAGGTCGGCCTCGCTGGGTGCGCACAGCACCCAGACCGTCTTCTCCGGTGGCTCTTCGAGGGCCTTCAGCAGCACGTTCGAGGTGCGCTCGACCATGCGATCGGCGTCTTCGACGACGATCACCCGGTAGCGTCCGGCGGACGGGGCGAAGTACGACCGCTCGACCAGTGCCCTGGCCTCTGCGATGGTGATGATCACCTTGTCGGTGCGCAGCGCGGTGACATCCGGATGCGTGCGCGCGAGCACCTGACGCATCGTCGCCTCATCGTCGGGCCGGTCGGCGATCAGCGCGGCGGCGAAGGCGTAGGCCAGAGTGGAGCGCCCCGACCCCGGCGGGCCGGTGATCAGCCAGGCGTGCGACAGCGACGCCGGGTCGGCTGCGGCCTGACGAAGGGTCTGCACCGCGGCATCCTGACCCCACACGTCCGTCCACGGGAACGGCGCGGTGGCGAGGGCTGTCATGCTCTCCAGCCTATCCGCGGGGCCGACATCGGCTGCTCTGCCTGCTCAGACGAGAACCGACATGCGCGCCCGGATCAGCACGGCGATGTCATCGGGGTCGAGCGAGGCGTCGACGACGAGGAACCGCTGCGGCTCGGCGGCGGCGAGGGCGAGGTACGCCGATCGCACGCGGGCGTGGAAGTCCTCCTTCTCGGCCTCGAGACGGTCGAACGGCTTGTCGTCCGCGTCCAGCCGGTGACGCGCCGTCGAGGGATCGAGGTCGAGCAGCACGGTCAGATCCGGCAGCTCGCCCTCGGTCGCCCACAGCGAGAGGTCGCGCACCTCGGTGGCGTCGAGGACGCGCCCGGCGCCCTGGTAGGCGACGGACGAGTCGAGATAGCGGTCCTGGATGACGACCTCTCCGCGCGCCAGCGCCGGCCGGACGACCGTCGCGACATGATGCGCCCGGTCGGCGGCGTACAGCAGAGCCTCGGCGCGCGGCGCGATGTCGCCGCGGTGGTGCAGCACGATGTCGCGGATCAGTGTGCCGACCTCGGAGCCGCCGGGCTCGCGGGTGCGCAGCACGGTGCGACCGCGCTGCTGCATCCACTGCGCGAGCAGTCCGGCCTGAGTGGTCTTGCCCGAGCCGTCACCGCCCTCCAGCGTGATCCACAGCCCCGCCGCTGAGGTCACGAGCCTGCCTTCGCCGCCGCGCGCGCCGCATCGGCCTTCGCGATCGCGTTCGCCTTGCGGGTGGCCGCGGCCTTCTTCGCCGCCTCGGAGCGTGCGGCCGCCTTGTCGGCGTCCGATGCGGGTGCCTTCTTGGCCGCCGTCTTCTTCGCAGCCTTCGCGGCCGGCTTCTTCGCAGGAGCCTTCTTCGCGGCCGGCTTCTTCGCGCCCCGCTTGGGCGCGGGGCCCTTGGCGCGCTTGTCGGCGAGCATCTGGACGGCGATCTCGAAGGTGACGTCGTCCGGGGTCTGACCGCGCGGGATCGTCACGTTGGTCTCGCCGTCGGTGACGTAGGCGCCGAAGCGTCCATCGCGGATGCGGATCGGCTTGCCGCTGACCGGGTCGGCCTCGAACTCCTTGAGCGCGCTGGAAGCCTTGCGCCCGCCGTACTTCGGCTGCGCGTACAGCTCGAGCGCCTGCTCGAGCGTGACGTCGAAGATCTGCGATTCGCTCTCCAGCGAGCGCGAGTCGGTGCCCTTCTTCAGGTACGGCCCGAAGCGGCCGTTCTGCGCGGTGATCTCCTCGCCGGTTGCGGGGTCCACGCCCACGACACGCGGCAGGCTGAGCAGCTGCAGCGCGGTGTCGAGGTCGATGGTGTCGACCGACATCGAGCGGAGAAGCGACGCGGTGCGCGGCTTGGGTGCCGCATCCTTCTTCGTCTTCTTCTTGCCCTTCGCACTGGGTTCCTGAGCCTGTTGAAGGACCTCACCGGTCGCCTCGTCGACGGAGTCGTCCTCGGAGACCGGGTCGTTCTCCTGCACGTACGGACCGAAGCGGCCGTCCTTGACGACGACGATCTTGCCGTTCTCGGGGTTCTCGCCCAGCACACGGTCGCCCGCGACGGGCGCGTCGATCAGCTCGCGCGCCTTGTCGGCGGTGAGCTCATCGGGCGCCAGATCCTCAGGCACGTTGACGATGCGCGGCTTCGCCTCGGGGTTCGCCGGGTCGACGACCTCGAGATAGGGACCGTACTTGCCGAAGCGCAGGGTCGCATCGTCGGTGATCCGGGTCGAGTTCAGCGCCCGCGCGTCGATCTCGCCGAGGTTGTCGACGACCTGCCGCAGGCCCACCTGATTCTCGGAGCCGTAGTAGAAGGACTTCAGCCATTCGACCCGGTTCTGCTCGCCGCGGGCGATCGCGTCGAGGTCGTCTTCCAGAGCGGCGGTGAAGTCGTAGTCGATGAGATCGGCGAAATGCTGCTCCAGCAGCCGCACGACGCTGAAGGCCAGCCACGTCGGCACGAGCGCCTGGCCGCGCTTGGTCGCGTACCCGCGGTCGATCACGGTGCCGATGATGCTGGCGAAGGTCGAGGGACGGCCGATGCCGTGCTCTTCGAGGGCCTTCACGAGCGATGCCTCGGTGTAGCGGGGCTTCGGAGTGGTGCGGTGCCCCTTCGCGACGGATTCGCCGATGGCCAGCTCGTCGCCGACGGCGACGGCAGGCAGCGACTGGTCGGCGGAGGAGTCCTGCGCGTTGCGCTTCTCGTCGCGCCCCTCCTCGTACGCCTCGAGGAAGCCCTTGAACGTGTAGACGGTTCCGGATGCCGTGAACTCGACCCGCTTGCCTGCCGCCTCGGTCTCGAGGGTGATCGTGGTCGTCTCGTACTTGGCATCCGACATCTGGCTGGCGACGGTGCGCTTCCAGATCAGGTCGTACAGGCGCTGCTCTTCGCGGTCGAGACCGGAGGAGACCGAGGCGGGAGTGCGGAAGGTCTCGCCCGACGGGCGGATCGCCTCGTGCGCCTCCTGCGCGTTCTTGCTCTTCGACTTGTACACGCGCGGCTTCAGCGGCACGGCCGCGTCGCCGTACAGCGCGACGGCCTGGCTGCGCGCGGCCTGGACGGCCTGCGTCGACAGCGCGACCGAGTCGGTGCGCATATAGGTGATGTATCCCTTCTCGTAGAGCCGCTGGGCGACGCTCATCGCCTGCTTGGCGCTCATCGAGAGCTTGCGTCCGGCCTCCTGCTGCAGCGTGGAGGTGGTGAAGGGCGCGTAGGGGCTGCGGGTGCCGGGCTTCGCCTCGACCTTGGTGACGGACGCCGTGCCGGCGGCATCCACCGCGGCGGCGAGCGCCTCGGCGTCGGCCTCCGAGAGCACGACGACAGCCTTCTTCAGCTGTCCCGCGTCGTTGAAGTCGGTTCCGCGGGCCAGCTGCCCTCCGTCGACGCGCACGAGACGCACGCCGAACGCAGCTCCCTGGGTCGCTGAGCCTGCCGAAGCGGATGCCTGGGACTCGACGTCCCAGTACTCGGCCGAGACGAAAGCCATCCGCTCGCGCTCGCGCTCGACGACCATGCGCGTGGCGGCGGACTGCACACGGCCGGCCGACAGACCCGACTTGACCTTGTACCAGAGCACCGGCGAGACGTCCCACCCGTAGAGGCGGTCGAGGATGCGACGGGTCTCCTGGGCATCGACGAGGGCGAGGTCGAGCTCGCGGGTGTTGCCGACGGCGGCCTGGATGGCGTCCTTGGTGATCTCGTGGAAGACCATGCGCTTGACGGGCACCTTGGGCTTGAGGGTCTCGAGCAGATGCCAGGCGATGGCCTCGCCCTCGCGGTCCTCATCTGTGGCGAGCAGGACCTCGTCGGCGCTCTTGAGCGCGCGTCGCAGCTCGGCGACCGTCTTGGTCTTGCGATCGGACACCACGTAGTAGGGATCGAAGCCGTTCTCGACGTCGATGGAGTACTTGCCGTACGCCTTCTTGTCGTCAGCGGGGATGTCCTTCTTGTCAGCGAGGTCGCGGATGTGACCGACCGAGCTGAGCACCTCGTACCCGTCGCCGAGGTATCCCTGGATCGACCGCATCTTCGTCGGGGACTCGACGATGACGAGCTTCTTGCCTTCTGCCAAGGGGCGTCCTTTCTTCGAAGCACACCATACACACCGCGATCCTGGCGTGGGCCGAGAGCTCGTCCGGCGAATCGGCTGACGCGCGGGCGGTGTGAGGGGCGTCGCACGTTCAGCTCTTCGGGGGCCCCGCTCGGGCGCGGGCGACGGCGACCAGTCCAGAGTACGCCGATCTGACCTCGACCGTCGCCAGGAGAGCGTCGACCGTGCACGAGACGAGCGCCGATCCGGATGCCTCGGCCACGCGCGCGGCGAGAGCGCAGGCATCCTCCCCCGTGGCGACAGCCCCCGAGGCGGCATCGGCAGCGGCGAGAGCGGCCGCATCGGCCGCGCCCGCCGCGCGCTGGGCAGTGACGGCTGCGCCGCCGACGGCCGCGAGTCCGAGCGCGAGGGTCGCTGCGACGGTGACCACGCCGGCGGCGAGCGCTGTTCCGCTCATCGGTCGGTCCCTCCCCTCCCGGACCCCGCCCCTGCGCAGACCATCACAGCCCTCCCGCGAGGGCACAGCTCGACGCGTTCAGCGGCACCGAGATCAGGCGTCCGATGCGCAGGTCGAGCGAGGCTGTCACGCACACGAGGTCGCCCGCCGATCGGGATGCCGTTGACGCGCCGTCCACGGCATCCCGAACCACCGCCGCTGCCCGAGCGTTCGTCTCGCCGCGGCCGAGCAGGCGGGCGGCGTCGGCAGCGGCATCCTGCAGCGAGACCTGCATCGCGGCGGCGCCCAGCGCTCCGACGCCGAAGGCGACCGCGATGAGGGCCGCCGGCAGGGCAACCGCGAGCTCGGCGGCGACCGACCCGCGGTCGTCGCCGAGCACGCGAGAGGGGCGTGGCATCAGGCGACCGTGAGCGCCCGTCGGACGAGGTCGGTGAGGATGCCCCTCACCTCGTCGGAGCGCATGATGACGACGAGCAGGCCCGCGAATGCCACCGCGGCCATGGTGGTGATCGCGTATTCGGCTGTCGCTGCTCCCGTCTCGTCGGTGAACAGCTCGGCTGCGCGGCTTCTGGTGAGCGGGGGCAGCGGATCGGTGCAGGGTGCGGTCATGGTGTTCCTTCTCTCTCGTACGGGGCGGCTCTCGCCCCGGGCGTCTCAGATGGGCAGCGGTGTGGAGGCGAGCACGCTGAGCATGAGCGGCGCCACCCCGAGCAGGAGGAATGCGGGCAGGGTGCACGCGCCCAGCGGCAGCAGCAGCTTCGACGACAGTCGGGCGGCGCGGACGCGCCCTCGCACCCGTGACTCGTGGCGCTGCTGCGCGGCCGTCGCACGAAGCAGCTCGCCGGCCGGCACGCCGGCCGAGCGCGACAGCTCCAGGACCGCGTCCGTGCCGCTGCGGTCGTCCGACAGGGCGGCGGGACTGTGCTCGACGAGCCGCAGCGCCCGCGGGATGCCGACGCCACCGGCGAGCGCCACCGCGACCAGCTCGGCATGCATGCCAGGGGTGCCGGCCTCGGGCTGCGCGGCCCGCACCATGCGCGCAGTCCACCAGCGCGCCACCAGAACCAGGGCGGTGCCGAGCACGACGCAGGCGAGGCCGAACGGATTGCTCACCAGCACGCCGATCGTGTCGAAGCCCAGCGCGAACCCCAGCAGCAGTCCGGCGAACGGCAGCCAGAGCAGCAGGCGGGCCGTGCCGGACGGCTCGGCCAGAGCGACCCTCACGTCGTCGGCGGCGGCAGCGGCGTCCTGCAGCGCTTCCGACAGGGCGCGCAGCACCTCAGCGAGCGGTGCGCCCACGGTCGTGGCGATCTCCCACGCAGCGGCGACGTCCGACCACGCGTCACCCTCCGCGTCGATCGCGCCCACGAGCTCGGCCCCCGAATCCACCCGGGCGATGATCCGGCCCGCGACGACGTCGCCGGTGTCGGCGAGGTGCCGCCACGCGGCGCGTGGCCGGGCTCCGGCCTGCAGCAGCACAGCGAGGGTGCGCACCGCAGCAGCGGCCTGCTGCGGGTTGCTCGGGTCGGGATGCCGCTGCCGCCACTTCACCACGGCCGCACCTCCTCCATGGCCAGGCGATCGCCGCGCAGCACGAAGCGGCCGGCATGCGCGATGCGCCGGCGCCCGTCCGCACTGCGCTCCAGATGCAGCACGATCGTGAAGGCGCTGACCACCTGCCGCGCCAGGGCCGTGGCATCCATCCCAGCCAGGGCACCGAGGGCCTCCATCCGGGCCGGCACATCGGCCAGCCCCGAGGCGTGCAGGGTTCCCGCGCCCCCGTCATGACCGGTGTTCAGAGCGGTCAGCAGCTCGCGCACCTCCTCGCCGCGACACTCGCCGACGACGAGTCGGTCGGGACGCATGCGCAGCGACTCCCGCACGAGCATCGCGAGCGTGATGCGGCCGGCGCCCTCGAGATTCGCCTGACGCGCTTCGAGCGAGACGTGATGCGGATGCCGGGGACGCAGCTCAGCGACATCCTCGATGGTCACGATCCGCTCCCTTTCGCCCACCTGCGACAGCAGGGCCGCGAGCAGCGTCGTCTTGCCCGTGCCGGTTCCGCCGGTGATCAGCACGTTGGCCCGATCCCCGACCAGCCGGGTGAGCCAGGCACGCTGCGCGTCGCTGAACGTGCCGGTCGCGGCGAGCGCCGCGAGGTCGGCGCCGAGCACGCGCGGGATGCGCACCGACAGTGCGGTGCCCGTCACCGAGACCGGCGCGAGGACGGCATGCACGCGGATGCCGGAGGCGAGCCGCACGTCAACGCACGGCGACTGGTCGTCGAGATGGCGTCCGCCGGCGGCGACGAGGGCGACCGCCAGATCGCGCACCTCGCGCTCGGATGCGCGCCAGGCCGGCACCCGCTCAGCACCGCGGCCGCGATCGACATACAGACCGTCGGCGCCGTTGACGAAGATGTCCGTCACCTCGCCGTCGCGCACGTGCTCGGCGAGCGCACCGAGGGCCGGATCGACCTCGACCATCGAATCAGCCGCCGCGCGGCCGTCAGGCTGCTGGATGCGGAGGACGAACGGTTCGGGCATGCGACGACGCTAAGCTCACCGCTTCGCTCGGAACGGCCCGATTCCCATGTGATGTGCACAACTGTCGCTGCACCAGTGCTGTGCAGACAGACCTCAGACATCCCGGAAACGGACGGGCGGCACCTCACGGGGGGAATGAGGTGCCGCCCACGCGCTGCCCGGAACGAGGGGGGGGCACCCGGGCGCGCTGAAGCCGTATACGAATCGGCTGAGGTCAGTGTACGCACGGGGCGCCCGCCACGGCAAACCCCTTTCGCTACCGACTTTCGACAGTAGGCCTCCTTCTCCGGTGGGACTAGATTCGCCGTGTCACGGTCGTGTTCCCGCACGATCAACCGACCGCGCAAAGGAGCGAGTGCATGAGCAGCCAGATCGACCACCTCCTCGATGAGGCCCGCAGATTCCCGCCGTCAGACGAGTTCGTCGCTCAGTCGATCGACGACCCCGCCCTGTACGAGCAGGCTGCCGCCGATCGCGAGGCGTTCTGGGGCGAGCAGGCCCGGGAGAGCGTGCACTGGCACAAGCCGTTCACGCGGGTGCTCGACTGGTCGAACCCGCCGTTCGCGAAGTGGTTCGACGACGGCGAGCTGAACGTCGCCTACAACTGCCTCGACCGGCATGTGGAGGCAGGCAACGGCGACCGCGTCGCCATCCTCTGGGAGGGCGAGCCCGGCGACGAGCGCCGCATCACGTATGCCGAGCTGACCGACGAGGTCAAGCGCACCGCCAACGTGCTGCAGGACCTCGGCATCGGTCACGGCGACCGCGTCGCCATCTACCTGCCGATGATCCCCGAGGCGGTCATCTCGATGCTCGCCGTGGCGCGCCTCGGCGCCATCCACTCTGTCGTGTTCGGCGGCTTCAGCGCCGACAGCCTGCGCTCCCGGATCGACGACGCCGGAGCCAAGCTCGTGATCACCGCCGACGGCGGATACCGCAAGGGCAAGGTCTCGGCGCTCAAGCCCGCAGTGGACCAGGCGCTCAGCGACCGCAACGGCGAGGGCGAGCAGCAGACCGTCGAGCACGTGCTCGTCGTCAAGCGCGGCGACAACGAGGTCGAGTGGAACGACGAGCGCGACATCTGGTGGCATGATGTCGTGCCGCAGGCATCCGGCGATCACGAGGCGCAGGCCTTCCCCGCCGAGAACCCGCTGTTCATCCTCTACACGTCGGGCACGACCGGAAAGCCCAAGGGCATCCTGCACACCTCCGGCGGCTATCTCGTGCAGGCCGCCTACACACACAAGTACGTCTTCGACCTGCATCCCGAGACCGACGTCTTCTGGTGCACCGCCGACATCGGCTGGGTCACCGGGCACAGCTACGTCACCTACGGTCCGCTCGCGAACGGCGCCACCCAGGTGCTCTTCGAGGGCACGCCCGACTCGCCGCATCCCGGCCGCTGGTGGGAGCTGATCGAGAAGTACGGCGTGACGATCTTCTACACCGCGCCCACGGCGATCCGCTCGTTCATGAAGCTCGGGCGTCAGATCCCGCAGAAGTTCGACCTGTCGAGCCTGCGCCTGCTGGGGTCGGTGGGTGAGCCCATCAACCCCGAGGCGTGGATGTGGTACCGCGAGGTGATCGGCGCCGACACGACCCCGATCGTCGACACCTGGTGGCAGACCGAGACCGGCGCGATCATGGTCTCGCCCCTCCCTGGCATCACCGCCACCAAGCCCGGCTCCGCGCAGGTGCCCATCCCCGGCATCTCCGTCGACGTCACCGACGACGACGGCAACGAGGTGGGCAACGGCAACGGCGGACTGCTGGTCATCACCGAGCCGTGGCCGTCGATGCTGCGCGGCATCTGGGGCGACCCGGAGCGGTTCAAGGAGACCTACTGGGACAAGTTCCAGGACAAGGGGTACTACTTCGCCGGCGACGGCGCCCGCCTCGACGAGGACGGCGATCTGTGGCTGCTCGGGCGCGTCGACGACGTGATGAACGTGTCGGGTCACCGCCTGTCGACGACCGAGATCGAGTCGTCGCTGGTCGCGCACGAGGCCACCGCGGAAGCGGCGGTGGTGGGAGCGTCGGACGAGACCACCGGTCAGGCCGTGGTCGCCTTCGTGATCATCAAGCAGAGCTACCTCGAGGCGCATTCGCCCGAGGGCCTGGCGACGCTGCTGCGGGGCTGGGTCGGCGAGCAGATCGGCCCGATCGCCCGTCCGCGCGATGTCTACATCGTGAACGAGCTGCCGAAGACCCGCTCGGGCAAGATCATGCGTCGTCTGCTGCGGGATGTCGCCGAGGGCCGCGAGGTCGGCGACACCACGACGCTGGCCGACACCATGGTGATGAGCACCATCACCAGCCAGGTGAAGTAGGCGGCACACGAACAGCGGCCCCTCCGATTCCGATCGGACGGGCCGCTGTTCGTGGTCTGGGTTCCTGAGCCTGCCGCCTGTGCTGAGCGAGCGCCAGCGAGACGAAGCGAAGGGTCAGGCGAGGATGAAGGTGACCTCGACCTCGACGGGAGTGTCGAGCGGCAGACTCGCCACACCCACAGCCGCGCGGGCGTGCTGGCCCGCGTCGCCGAAGATCTCGGCGAGCACGTCGCTGGCGCCGTTGACGACCGCCGGCTGGCCGGTGAAGGCGGGGTCGGATGCCACGAAGCCCCCGACACGCAGCACGCCTGCGATCCGGTCGACGCCTCCCGCGGCCTGCGCGGCGGCCGCCACTGCGTTCAGCGCGCACGTGCGGGCGTAGCCCTGGGCATCCGCCGCCTCGATCTCGGCGCCGACCTTGCCGGTCGCCGGCAGCGCGCCGTCGACGAACGGCAGCTGGCCGGAGGTGTAGACCAGACCGGCGTGCACCACGGCCGGGACGTACGCGGCGACGGGAGCGGCGACGGCGGGCAGCTCGATGCCGAGCTCGGCGAGGCGGGCGGAGACGCTCACCGGCTCTCCCCCTTCGACTCGCTTCGCTCGCTCAGGACATCGCCCTCGAACTGGCGGGACGCCTCAGCCGCAGCGGCGAGGCCGGCGTTGGCGGTGGAGTCCTGCGTGATGGGACGCTTCAGATAGGCGACGAGGCCGCCCTCCGGACCCTGGACGACCTGCACGAGCTCCCAGCCCTGCTTGCCCCAGTTGTTGAGGATCGCCGCCGTGTTGTGGATCAGCAGCGGCGTGGTCAGATACTCCCACGTGATCATGGCACTCCTGTGCGTCGGCGACGAACGGCACGGGATGCCGAAGCGTCGAGGCTCTTATTCAGGGAATTCCCTTAACATCAGCGTATGCCTCAAACGAAACGCACGCTGTCTGGTGTGCTCGGCGGTCTGCTCGGCCTGGTGGGCCTGAGCGCGGTCGCCGGGGTCCTGGTCACCGCAGCCGTCACCCCCGCCATCGCCGTCGCAGGAGTGACCGGTTCGCAGGCGCTGACGATCTTCGACAACCTGCCGAACAGCTTGACGCCCAACCCTCCTATGGAGCCGACCGAGTTCTACGGAACCGGCGAGGACGGTCAGCCGTTCCAGCTGGCGAAGTTCTTCGACCAGAACCGGGTGCCGGTGACGTTCGAGCAGGTGTCGCCGCTGCTGTACGACGCGATCCTCTCGAGTGAGGACAAGAACTTCTACGAGCACGGGGGCGTCAACCTCGGTGCGACCGTGAAGGCGGCGGTCGAGAATTTCACGGGCTCGTCCTCTCGAGGCGCGTCCACGATCACGCAGCAGTACGTGAAGAATGCGCTGATCCAGCAGTGTGAGCAGGGCGTCACTCCCAACGAGGAGGACTACGACGTCAAGATCCAGCAGTGCTTCGAAGGTGCCGCGCAGTCGAAGGGCGCGGAGGGCATCGAGCGCAAACTGCAGGAGATGCGGTATGCGGTGCAGATCGAGAAGGACTACTCGAAGAACGAGATCCTGCTCGGGTACTTGAACGTGTCGAACTTCGGCGGGACCACCTACGGTATCGAAGCTGCAGCCAACCGCTACTTCGGCACCAGCGCTGCGAACTTGACACTCGGGCAGGCGGCGACCCTGGCTGGCATGGTTCAGGAGCCCAATCTGCTGCGCATCGATCGGCCAGAGGAGGGCACATGGACCGATAAGGAGGGCGTCGCGCACAACACCGCCGCCGATGGTTACTCGACCACGAGAGACCGCCGTGACTACGTTCTCGGTCAGATGCTGAAGAACGGACAGATCACCAGGGAGCAGCACGACGCCGCGGTCGAGGCGCCGATCGAGCCGAATCTCCAGCAGACCACGCAGGGCTGTGGGGCGGCAGAGGCCAATGCCTACTTCTGCCAGTATGTGAAATCGGTCGTCGAGTCGGACGAAGCGTTCGGCAAGACGCCGGAGGAGCGCCTTGAGAACATGCGTCGCGGCGGCATGAAGATCTACACCTCGCTTGACATGCGGGTGCAGGGGCCGGCGGTGCTGGCACTGCGCGACCGCGTGCCAGCCTCGATGCCGGGAATTCTTGTCGGCGGCGCGGGCGTCTCGATCGAAGCGTCCACCGGCCGCATCATCGCGATAGCGCAGAACACGGATTTCAGCGAGTCGTCGAATGCGAGCCTCGCCACGGGGCAGTCATCGCAGGTATTCGCCGCTGACAAGAAGCACAACGGCTCGACGAACGGCTTCGAGACCGGGTCGACATGGAAGCTGTTCACCCTGCTGGAGTGGCTCGAGCGAGGACATTCGGTCAATGAGGTGCTCGACGGCCGTTATCCGGTCACCGGCCAGTTCGCCCAGTGCGGGGGCACCTACACCCTCACCCGGGAGAACTCGTCTGAGAACTTCGGAAGAGGCCGGGGCTCGGTCAGCAGCGTGCGGAGCTTCACCGCCGCCTCACTCAACAGCGGCTTCCTGGCGATGGCACAGAAGCTCGACCTCTGCGACATCAACAAGATGGCGAAGCGCCTCGGAGTGCACTACGGCAACATGGGCGACGTCACTACTGACGGCGAGGCGCCCAACGATCCATTCGGAACAGTGCTCGGATCGAAGTCCGTCGCCCCGATTCAGATGGCAGGCGCGTACGCGACTGTCGCCAATAACGGAATCTTCTGCGAGCCTCGCGTGATCGACAAGATCATCGGCCAGGACGGCAAGGAGGTCGCGATCCCGAAGACGAGCTGCACCCAGGTGATCGCACCGGAGGTGGCAGCGACCGCTGCATACGCGCTCCGGGGAGTGATGGAGGGGGGTACCGGCTCAAGCGCCAATCCCTACGACGGCATCCAGGTCATCGGCAAGACCGGTACCGCAGAGAAGTCGCACACGATGCTCGTGGAGTCGAGCACCAAGGTGACGACGGCGGTCTGGGTCGGAAACGCTGACGGTCGCGAGGATCTGAGGGGATTCTGGGCAAACGGGACACGTCTCAATGACATTCGCTATCCGCTCGCCCGGGACATGCAGCGGGCCGCGAACGCCGTGTTCGGGGGCGACCGCTTCCCCGATCCCGACCCGAACCTGACGCGCCGCGTGGTGAAGACTCTGCCTGATGTCGTCGGGCAGCCCATCGACGCGGCAACGAGGATCATTGAAGACGCCGGGTTCTCAGTGCTCGTCGGCGACCCGGTGGATAGCGACCTCGGGACAGGTCTGGTCGCTCAGCAGGATCCCGGCGCCGGAAGAGTGTCGGGCGGTACGACCATCACGTTGCGACCCAGCACGGGAAAGTCACCCAACGCGGGCGCGCCGGTGCCGAAGGTCACGGGGGCCAAGTTCAGCGAGGCCAAGTCCGCTCTCGAAGGAGCCGGCTTCGAGGTCTCGGGCGACGGATGCAAGAACGGGTCGACCGTGAAGAGCCAGAAGCCCGCTGCCGATGCTTCCGCCCCTCCCGGCACCGTGGTGACGCTCACCTGCGCGGGTGACGATTGACCCGTCGGGTCGCCGCGCACCCGGCCCTCATCGCGCTCGGCGCGATGGGGGCCGTCGGCGTCGGCGCAGCGGTCTGGGGAATCGGAATCGAGCGCTACCTGTTCACCGTGCGACAGGCCGACGTCGCCGCTCTGGCGCCGGGCAGCGCCCCGGTGCGCGTGCTCCACATCTCCGACGCGCACATGGCACCCTGGCAGCGGCGCAAGCAGCAGTGGCTCGCATCGCTCGCGAGGCTCGAACCCGATCTGATCGTGAACACGGGCGACAACCTCGGGCATCCGGAAGGACTCGCCGGGATCCGACGGGCCCTCGCCCCGTTCGCGGGCGTCCCCGGCGTCTTCGTGCACGGATCGAACGACGTGCAGGCTCCCGCGCCTCGGAACCCGCTGAACTACTTCCGAGGCCCCTCCCGCGTGCACCGCGCGCCTGAGCTGCTCGACACCGCGGCGATGGACGCGTTCTTCACCGACGAGCTCGGCTGGGTGGATCTGAACAACGCCGCGGTGCGGCTGGAGGTCGCCGGGAACGACATCGATTTCGTGGGGGTCGACGATCCGCACCGCGAGTGGGACGACTTCGCCGCTCTCACCTCCGCGATCTCGGCGCTCGAGGCGTCCCCCGAAGGGACGTCGCGAATCGCCGTGGCCCATGCGCCGTACCGGCGTGTGCTCGACTCGTTCATCGACCTGGGGGCGGACGCGCTCTTCGCCGGCCACACCCACGGCGGGCAGGTGTGCGTCCCCGGCTTCGGCGCGCTGGTCGCGAACTGCGACATCCCGCTCAAGCAGGCGAAGGGCCTGAGCAGCTGGTCGCACCGTGGCCGCACGGTGCCGCTGAACGTCTCGGCCGGCTGCGGGCATTCGATCTACGCGCCGGTTCGGTTCGCCTGCCGCCCCGAGGCGACCCTGCTGACGCTGACCGCCCGCTCCTGACGCGCCCGAAGGACCCATCGGATTCGTGGTTGCAGCGCGAGACATGTAGACTTGAACGGTTGCAATCACGGGGTGTGGCGCAGCTTGGTAGCGCGCTTCGTTCGGGACGAAGAGGCCGCAGGTTCAAATCCTGTCACCCCGACAGCTTGCAGAAAGGGACTCGCCGGAGGCGGGTCCCTTTCTTCATGCTCGAGGATCTCGAGTGCACCCGCGGCGCGGGGGCCTCCGCACGCCGCCGCTCCACAGCCAACCCCAATAAGCTGGGGTCATCATGACGCACCCCCGCCTGGTCGCATTCGACCTCGATGACACGCTCGCCCCGTCGAAGGGCGAGATCGACGATCGCATCGCGCAGCTGCTGCGCGACCTGCTGCGGCGGGTGGACGTCGCGATCATCTCCGGCGGCAACGAACAGCAGTTCCGCACGCAGGTCATCGCCCGCCTCGCCGATCTCCTCCCCGCCGAGCAGGCCCGGCTGCATCTGCTGCCCACCTGCGGCACGCGCTACCTGCGTCACGACGGCACGACGTTCTCCGCCGTCTACGCGCACGACCTGAGCGACGACGAGAAGACGACGGCTCTCGCCGCGCTGCGCGAAGAGGCCGAGAGGCTGGGGCTGTGGGAGGCGGAGCCATGGGGCGAGATCCTCGAGGATCGCGGCTCGCAGATCACCTTCTCCGCGCTCGGCCAGCGGGCACCGCGTGACGCAAAGCACGCCTGGGATCCCACTGGTGAGCGTCGAGCGGCACTGCGCGACGCGGTCGCACCGCGCCTGCCGGGGCTCGAGGTGCGCTCCGGAGGCTCCACGTCGATCGACATCACTCGCGCCGGCATCGACAAGGCGTACGGCATGCAGAAGCTGGTCGAGCACACCGGCATCCGTCTCGACGAGATGCTCTTCTACGGCGACCGGCTCGACGAGGGCGGCAACGACTACCCGGTGCGCGCGATCGGGGTGCGGTCGGTCGCGGTCGAGGGCTGGCAGGACACCGCCGACAAGCTGGATGCCCTGATCCTCACCCTTCCCGATCCGGTCGCACGCTGAGCGACGACCGGCCGACCGTCAGTCGAGCACGCCGCCGGATTCGTCGAGATAGCAGTTCCCGCACAGCGACTCATAGGTCACCTCGGCGCCGTCGATCGCGACCTGGTCGCCCGCGAACACGAAACGACCGTCGACCACGCGGCCGTTGAAGACGGCTTTCCGCCCGCATCGGCAGATCGTCTTGAGCTCTTCCAGGGAATGCGCGATCGCCAGCAGCCGCGCCGACCCGGGGAAGGCGTGGGTGCGGAAGTCGTTGCGGATGCCGTAGGCCATCACCGGGATGCCGTCGAGCACCGCGATGCGGAACAGATCATCGATCTGCTCCGTCGTCAGGAACTGCGCCTCATCGACCAGCAGGCACGCGACGTCCCGCGGCTCGGCGGACTGCAGGCCTTCATCGAGAACCCGCTCTCGCTCGCTGGTGAACAGCGCCCGGGCCTCGTCGTGTGGCCCGATGAGGAAGTCCACCTGGCGCGTCATGCCGAGTCTGCTCTCGATCTGCGACGCGCCCTTCGTGTCGATCGCGGGCTTGGCCAGCAGCACCCGCTGACCGCGCTCCTCGTAGTTGTAGGCGGCCTGCAGCAGGGCGGTCGACTTGCCCGAGTTCATCGCGCCGTAGCGGAAGTACAGCTTCGCCACGGTCGCGCGATCAGGCTGTCAGGGACAGAACGGATGCGGTCGCGCTCATCGACTTCTCGGCGGCTGCCGCATCGTCGTTGAGCCGGTGTCCCATGGTCGGGATGAGGTCCTTCAGCTTCGGCTCCCAGCCGGCGTACTGGTCGGGGAAGCAGCGCTTGAGCAGGCCGAGCATGATCGGCACCGCCGTCGACGCACCCGGTGAGGCGCCGAGCAGACCCGCGATCGTGCCGTCCTCGGCGGCGACGACCTCGGTTCCGAACTGCAGGATGCCACCCTTCTTCGGGTCCTTCTTCATGACCTGCGCGCGCTGGCCCGCCTGGATCAGCTCCCAGTCCTCGTCCTGCGCGGTCGGCACGAACGTGCGCAGGTTGTCGACCTTCTTGCCGTGGCTCTTGACGAGCTCGCTGATCAGGTACGTGATGAGATCGGGGTTGGCGAAGGCGACGCGGAGCATCGGCCACAGGTTGTGCGGGCGCACCTGGGTGATGATGTCGAGCATCGAGCCGTGCTTGAGGAACTTCGGGCTGAAGGTCGCGAACGGGCCGAACATCAACGACTTCTCACCGTCGACGACGCGGGTGTCGAGGTGCGGCACAGACATCGGCGGCGCGCCGATCGCCGCCTGCGAGTACACCTTCGCCTGATGCTGCGAGACGAGCGCGGGGTCCGTGGTCTTCAGCCACTGTCCGCCGATCGGGAAGACGCCGTACCCCTTGATCTCGGGGATGCCACTCTTCTGCAGCAGCTTGAGCGCCCAGCCGCCGGCGCCGACGAAGACGAAGCGCGCCTTCACCTGGCCCGGGGTGCGACCGATGACGTGACGGTACTTGACGAGCCAGCTGCCGTCGTCCTGGCGCTTGAGGCTGCGCACCTCGTGATCGGTGCGCACCTCCACGCCCGACTTGGCGAGGTGATCGAAGAGCTGGTGAGTGAGGGAGCCGAAGTCGACATCGGTGCCGGACGGCACCCGGGTCGCGGCGAACGGTTCGCCCTTGCGCCGCTTCTGCATCAGCAGCGGAGCCCACTTGTTGATGACGCGGGAGTCCTCGCTGTACTCGATCCCGTCGAAGAGCGGCTGATCCTTGAGCACCTCGTAGCGCGCCTTGAGGAACTCGACGTCCTTCTCGCCGCGCACGAAGGTCATGTGCGGCACCGAGTTGATGAACGTCGACGGACCGTCGAGGATGCCGCGCTCGACGAGCGTCGACCAGAACTGACGACTCTGCTGGAACTGCTCGTTGATCGAGATCGCCTTGGCGGGGTCGAGCGTGCCGTCCTTGCTCTGCGGCATGTAGTTCAGCTCGCACAGCGCGGCGTGGCCGGTGCCGGCGTTGTTCCACGGGTTCGAGCTCTCTTCGCCGACGCCACCGAGGCGCTCGTAGGCGACGATCTTCCAGTCCGGCTGCAGCTCGTGCAGCAGGGTACCCAGCGTGGCGGACATGATGCCCCCACCGATCAGAACGACATCGACGGTTTCGGTCACCAGAACAGTCTAGTCGTCCGGAACAGCGCGGATTTCCGCCCGGCCGGGGCGCCCAGCGCCCCGGGTCAGCGGCTCAGAGCGCGGCCGGGGCGAGGCGGTTGGTGAGCTCCTCGGCGATCTGCACGGCGTTGAGCGCCGCACCCTTGCGCAGGTTGTCGTTGCTGATGAAGAGCACCAGGCCCTTGCCCTCGGGCGCGGACTGGTCGGCGCGGATGCGGCCGACGAAGCTCGGGTCCTTGCCCGCCGCCTGCAGCGGCGTCGGCACCTCATCGAGCACGACTCCGGGGGCGGATGCCAGCACCTCGCGGGCACGGTCGGGGGTGATGTCCTTAGCGAACTCGGCGTGGATCGACAGCGAGTGGCCGGTGAAGACCGGCACACGCACGCAGGTGCCGGCGACACGCAGGTCTGGAAGGCCGAGGATCTTGCGGCTCTCGTTTCGGAGCTTCTTCTCCTCGTCGGTCTCGTTCTCGCCGTCGTCGACGACGGACCCGGCGAGCGGGATGACATCGAACGCGATGGGAGCGACGTACTTCTCCGGCGCCGGGAACTCGACCGCTGATCCGTCGTGCACGAGGCGCAGGGTGTCGCCCTGGGCGAGGACGCCCTCGACTTGGCCGAGCAGCTCCTCCGCGCCGGCGATACCCGAGCCCGACACGGCCTGATAGGTGCTGACGATGAGGCGCTCGAGCCCGGCCTCGGCGTGCAGCGCCTTAAGAACGGGCATCGCGGCCATGGTGGTGCAGTTCGGGTTGGCGATGATTCCCTTGGGACGCTCTTCCATGGCATCCGGATTCACCTCGCTCACCACGAGCGGAACCTCGGGGTCCATCCGCCAGGCGCTGGAGTTGTCGACGACCACCGCTCCCGCTTCGGCGAACTTCGCCGCGTACGCCCGGCTCGCGGTCGCGCCGGCCGAGAACAGCGCGATGTCGATGCCAGCGGCATCCGCCGTCGCGACGTCCTCGACGATCACGTCGACGCCGCCGAAGTCGATGGCGGTGCCGGCTGAGCGCGCGGAGGCGAACAGGCGCAGCTCGCGCACGGGGAACGAGCGCTCGATGAGGATGTCGCGCATCACGGTGCCGACCTGGCCGGTTGCACCGACGATGGCGATCGAGAATCCGGAATCGGAGATACGGGTCATGGGGGGATCCTTGGCGTGCAGGCGATGCGCCAGGCTCAGCCCCCGGGTGCGGACGCTGCGCCTGGCACCGATGTCAGGGTTGCGGTGAGTCTATCCGGTCGCCGCGGGCTCCGGGCCCGGCATTTCGCGTGCGGGTCAGCGGCCGGTGCCGGCGTGCACGACGGCTTCGATCTCGCTGTCGAGACCGTAGGCGCTGTGCACGGTGCGCGCCGCCTCCGCGAGGTCGTCACCGCGGAGCACGACCGAGATGCGGATCTCCGACGTGGAGATCATCTCGATGTTGATGCCGCCGGCACTGAGCGCTTCGAACAGGATCGCCGACACACCCGAGTGCGTCCGCATGCCGGCGCCCACGACCGACAGCTTGCCGATCTGGTCGTCGTGCAGCAGGTTCTCGAAGCCGACCTCGCTCTGCTCGGCGGCGAGCGCCTTGAGCGTCGTCGCGGCATCGGCCTTCGGAAGCGTGAACGAGATGTCGGTGCGGCCGGTCGATGCGGCAGAGACGTTCTGCACGATCATGTCGACGTTCGCCCCGGCCTTCGAGACGATCTTGAAGATCTCGGCGGCCTTGCCCGGCACATCAGGCACACCGGCGACGGTGATCTTGGCCTGGCTCAGGTCGGTGGCGACTCCGGCGACAATCGGTTCTTCCATGGCTTCTCCCTCGGTGGCGCGCGGGTTCTTCATGCCCTCGCCCAGAACATACGTGCCCTCGGCCGACGAGAAGGTCGAGCGGGCGTGGATGAGCACGCCGTGACGGCGGGCGTACTCGACGGCGCGGATGTAGAGCACCTTGGCGCCGTTGGCGGCGAGCTCGAGCATCTCCTCGCTGGAGACGTGGTCGAGCTTGCGAGCACGCGGGATGACGCGCGGGTCGGCGGTGAAGATGCCCTCGACATCGCTGTAGATCTCGCAGACGTCGGCGTTGAGGGCGGCGGCCAGGGCGACGGCGGTGGTGTCGGAGCCGCCGCGACCGAGCGTGGTGATATCGCGGGTGTCGCGGTTGAACCCCTGGAAGCCGGCGACGATGACGATCGCCCCTTCGTCGAGCGCCTCGCGCAGGCGCACCGGGGTGACATCCACGATGCGGGCCTTGCCGTGATGCGAGTCGGTGATCATGCCGGCCTGGCTGCCGGTGAACGAACGCGCCTCGAAGCCCATCGAGTGGATCGCCATGGCGAGCAGCGCCATCGAGATGCGCTCACCGCTGCTGAGGAGCATGTCCAGTTCGCGCGGGGCGGGAATCGGGGCGACCTCGTGCGCGAGGTCGAGCATCTCGTCGGTCGTGTCGCCCATGGCGCTGACCGCGACGACGACGTCGTGGCCGGCACGACGGGTGTCGACGATGCGCTTGGCGACGCGCTTGATGCTCTCCGCGTCGGCAACGGACGAACCGCCGTACTTCTGCACGATCAGGGCCACGATCACTCCCGGGGACGAAGGGCGGATCCGCCCAGGCACATTCTACAAATCACTCCCATGCCGCCTCACGCATGTGACGCGCGGAGGTCGCGGGGGCGGTCGCCGTCAGCGGCGGTCGCCAGAATCGGGTCGGTGCTCGGACCCGGCGCCGAGGTCGGACACGATCGCCTCCGCCGTCTCGGCGGTGGTGATCGGACCCGTGGTCAGGTCGGAGGCGGATGCCCGCGGCCGCAGCCGCCCACCGGTCGCGGCGAACCAGCATCCGATCAGCACGATCGGGAAGCCGATCAGCAGCCCGGGTGTGAGCGGTTCGGCGAGCACGATGGCGCCGAGCACGACGGCGACGATCGGGTTGACGTAGGTGAACAGCGGGGCCCGCACCGGCCCGACCTCGCGGATCAGGGCGAAGAAGGCGACGAACGCGAGGGCGGTGCAGACGATGCCGAGCAAAAGCAGCGACACCGTGGCGCGGATCGTCGGCACCTCGTGCTGGGTGAGCAGGGCCGCCGGCAGGTATCCGATTCCGATCGCGAACAGCGCGAGGGTGATCGTGCCCAGCGAGGGCACGTCCTTCAGTTTGAGGGCGATGATGAACGGCGCGATGGCGTAGAGCACGGCGGTCAGCAGGATCTCGGCGATGGCGAACGCGCTGCTCGGACCGTGGGGGAACAGCCCGGGGCCTGCCACGACCACGGCCACGCCGGCGAAACCGAGCAGCAGGCCGCCGAGCCTGACCGGCGCGAGTGCCGAGCGATCTCCGCGCAGCAGTGCGATGATCACGGCGAACAGCGGAACCGTCGACACGAGCAGCCCGGTGAGGCCGGATGGCAGCTGGGTCTCGGCGTGGCTGAGCAGCAGGAAGGGCCCGGCCATCTCGACGAGACCGAACGCGAGCACCCAGGGCCAGTGCTTCCACGCCGCCCTCAGCGCGCCGCCGCGCAGCGCGAACGGCAGCAGGATCAGCCCGCCGAGCAGGGTGCGCCCGGCGACCACCGCGGGCGGCGAGAACGAGTGCACCGCCTCTTTGATGAAGAGGTAGGTGATGCCCCAGACGAACGCCATGATCGCGAACAGGATCCAGCCCCTGCGGGTGAATCCGGCGTGGTGAGCGCTCATAGGCGGCGACGGCCCTCGAAGGCCCGCCCCAGCGTCACCTCGTCCGCGTACTCGAGGTCTCCGCCGACGGGGAGTCCGGATGCCAGGCGCGATACGGTGATCGACATGCTGGTCAGCAGCCGGCTGAGGTAGCTGGCGGTCGCCTCGCCCTCGAGGTTGGGGTTCGTGGCGAGGATCACCTCCTGCACCGTGCCGTCGGCGAGCCGGGTCATCAGCTGCGCGATGCGCAGATCGTCGGGACCGACGCCGGCGATCGGGCTGATCGCACCGCCGAGCACGTGGTACAGACCGCGGAACTCGCGAGTGCGCTCGATGGCCGCGACGTCCTTGGCATCCTCCACGACGCAGATCAGTTCGGGATTGCGCCGGGGGTCGCGGCAGATCGCGCAGCGATCCTGCTCGGACACGTTGCCGCACACCTCGCAGAAGCGCACCCGTGCGCGCACCTCGGTGAGCAGCTCGGAGAGCCGTGCGACGTCGAACGACGGCGTCTGCAGGATGTGGAACGCGATGCGCTGCGCGGATTTGGGGCCGATTCCGGGCAGTCGACCGAACTCGTCGATCAGCTCCTGGACGATTCCGTCGTACATCAGTTGAACCTCGAGGGGGGCTGGTAGGGCTCTTCACGCAGGAACTTCGCACCGAGCACCTGCCGGATCACGGCTTCGCCGCGACGCTCGACGCCGTCGGAGCCCTGGGGGCGGCTCGGTGCCGGCGGCACCTCGCGGAGCGACGGGCGAGCGGGCGCCTGCTGCGACTTCGCCTCGGGGACCGCCGCCGGGGCCGCAGCGGCACCGCCGGTCTGTCCACGCGGCTCGTCGTACTCAGGGTCATAGGGCGGCTCGTCGTCGTATGGCGGGTAGTCGTCCGGCGGCGGGGGCGCGTCGATGTCACCGTCATGCGGGGGCTGCGGCGCCGAGGAGGCGGCTTCGACCTCGGATGGCTCGTCGTCTACGGGAAACTGCGGCTGCGGTGCGCTCGACCCGGCCATCGGCGCACCTGCGCCGGGCGGGCGCGTGGCGACCACGGCTTCGGTCGCAGCGGTCTCGACCGGCATCCCGACCGGGGCGGATGACGGAATGGGCGCGACGGCCCAGTCGGTCACCGCCGACGTCGCGGCACGGGTGCCGCCGGATGCCGATGAGCCGGCGCCCGATCGCGGCTGCGCCGCAGCAGCAGCACCGGAACCGCGGCCGGCACCGCCGAGATCCTGCGGACCGCTCAGCGGGTTGGCCCAGCCGGCCGCGGGGGCGTCGTCGTCGCCCCCGCCGTGGCGCGGCGGAGCTGCTCGGTGGCCGGCTCCGGTCGGCGCCGATCCCGTGTGTGTGGAGTCGGGTCCTGAACCTGTGGGAGCAGGACCGGTGGGTGCAGGACCGGTGGGCACTGCCGCTCCCCCGCCGCCGGGCGGCAGCGGCGCCGGGCGGTACTTGACGGTCACGCCCAGCTCCTGCTCGATCGCCGTGCGGAGGTGATCGGACGTGCTCTTGCCCGGCGTCGTGCCCTTGAACCGCGGCACATCGCTCGGGCTCGAGAATCCGAGGGTGAGCACCTCGGTGCTCGGGTCGAAGGCGAGCGGCTGGATGCCGGTCACGATCAGCCACGAGGCGCGGCTGATGGTCTCGAGGCGGGTGAGCACGGCAGGCCATGCCGCGGCGATGCGCTCGAAGGTGACGGGACCGCTCGCCGTGGGCACGACGGTCTCAGCAGCAGTCGCGGTGCCTGCCGCGTCTGCGGCGGACGCAGCGCGTGCCGCGGATGCGGCCGGCGCTGGGAACTCCTCCGGTGCGGCTGCCGGCGCCTCGGCTGCGCGTGCGGGCTGAGGTGCCGCCGCGGCGTCGTCAGCCTTCTCGGCCGGCCGCGAGGGCCCGGCATCCGGCGACCTCGGAGCAACGGGACTCGACGCAGTGAGGTTCTCGACGATCACCGGCGAGACCGTGGGGGGTTCTGCGGGAGCTGCCGGTTTCGCGGCCGGGGTCTGAGCGGTCGCACCCTGCGGAGTGCCGGCACTGGCATCCCTCGGCGATCCCGCGAGCACGCGCGCGACCATCAGCTCCAGGTGCAGCCGCGGCGATGTCGCTCCGCTCATGTCGTCGAGCGCCTGGCTCACGAGGTCGGCGGTGCGAGAAAGACGCGCGGCACCGAACGACGCGGCCTGCGCCTGCATGCGCTCCATCTCGTCGGCGGGAATGCCGCGCAGCACCGCGGACGCTCCGTCGCCCACCGCGTCGATGACGATGAGGTCGCGGAGGCGCTCGAGCAGGTCGTCGACGAAGCGGCGAGGGTCCTGCCCGGTCTGCACGACGCGGTCGACCGCCGGGAACGCCGTCGCTGCGTCTCCGGCGGCGAGCGCGTCGACGATCTCGTCGAGCAGAGCGGCATGCGTGTAGCCGAGCAGGGCGACAGCACGCTCGTAGGTCACGTTGCCCTCGTCTGATCCGGCGATCAGCTGATCGAGCAGCGACAGCGTGTCGCGGGGCGATCCGCCGCCGGCACGAACGACGAGCGCGAGCACACCCTGCTCGACCTGCACGCCCTCCTCGCCGCAGAGCTTCTCGACGTACTCGAGCATCGCGGCAGGCGGCACAAGCCGGAACGGATAGTGGTGCGTGCGCGAGCGGATCGTGCCGAGCACCTTCTCGGGTTCGGTCGTCGCGAAGATGAACTTCACGTGCGCCGGCGGCTCCTCGACCAGCTTCAGCAGGGCGTTGAACCCCTGCGGGGTGACCATGTGCGCCTCGTCGAGGATGAAGATCTTGAACCGGTCCCGACTCGGCGCGAAGGTCGCGCGCTCACGCAGGTCGCGTGCGTCGTCGACGCCGTTGTGGCTCGCCGCATCGATCTCGACCACATCGAGCGAGCCGCCGCCCGCACGGGAGAGCTCGACGCAGCTGGGGCAGACGCCGCAGGGTGTGTCGGTCGGACCCTCGGCGCAGTTCAGGCACCGCGCGAGAATGCGGGCCGACGTGGTCTTGCCGCAGCCGCGCGGGCCGGAGAACAGATAGGCGTGGCCGACGCGGTCACCGCGCAGCGCGGTCATGAGCGGATCGGTCACCTGCGACTGCCCGATCATCTCGCCGAAGGTCTCGGGCCGGTAGCGGCGGTACAGGGCTGTCGTCACCCGTCCAGCCTACGGCGTGCCACCGACATCAGCCCGCCCTCGGCCGGCGTCAGGCCTCGTAGGCGTCGATGATCGGGATCGTCGTCGTGGTCACCGGAAGCGAGACCGACAGGCGCGTGCCGTCGTCGCGACGGGCGTCCTCGATGCCGCGGAGCGTCGGCCGCCCCGGACGCACCGGACCCTGACCCGCGAGCAGCACCGAGGCCGGCTCCCCCACCGCTGCGCGATGCGCGGCGCCGCGCACGGTGAAGTCGACGGCATCGCCCTCGCGCACCTCCAGGCGCAGCTGAGTCCGCGTGATGGTGACCTGCAGCTGCGAGCCGCGCCACTGCAGCGGATACGACAGCTCCGGCCAGTCGACGGGCAGACGCGGGTCGAAGCTCAGTTCGCCGTCATGGTCCCGCATGCCGCCGAAGCCGCTGACGAGCACCGTCCACACGCCTCCCGCCGACGCCACGTGCACCCCGTCGGCCGCGTTGTTGTGCAGGTCGGCCAGGTCGACGTACAGCGCCTGCTCGAAGTACTCGCGTGCGAGATCCTGATAGCCCACCTCGGCCGCCATGATCGACTGCACGACCGCCGACAGGGTCGAGTCCCCCGTGGTGAGCGGGTCGTAGTAGTCGAAGTCCGCCAGCTTCTCCTCTTCAGTGAAGTGGTTGCCCTGCAGGAACAGCGCCAGCACGACGTCAGCCTGCTTGAGCACCTGGAAGCGGTAGATCACCAGCGGGTGGTAGTGCAGCAGCAGCGGGCGCATCTCCGCCGGCGTCCCCTCGAGGTCCCACACCTCGCGCTCCAGGAAGAACGCGTCCTGCGGGTGGATGCCCAGCGCCTCGCTGTACGGGATGTGGATCGCCTCGGCTGCTCGCGTCCAGGCATCCCGCTCGCCGTCGTCGAGGCCGGTCCGCTCGACGAGAGCCGCATACGCGGCGGGGTCGTTCACGGACATCTCGCCGACGATGCGCGCGGCGAAGCGCAGGTTGTAACGGGCCATCACGTTCGTGAAGAGGTTGTCGTTGACGACCGTGGTGTACTCGTCGGGCCCGGTGACGCCGTGGATGTGGAAGGTCGAGTCGCCGTTGGTGCCGCGCCAGAAGCCGAGCGTCGCCCACAGGCGCGCGGTCTCGACGGCGATGTCGGCGCCCTCCCGGCGCAGGAAGTCGAGGTCGCCCGTGGCGCGCACGTACTTGCCGAGGGCGAAGCTGACGTCGGCGTTGATGTGGTACTGCGCGGTGCCGGCGGCGTAATAGGCCGAGGCCTCCTCGCCGTTGATCGTGCGCCACGGGAACAGCGCGCCTGCCTCATTGAGCTGGGCTGCGCGCCGACGGGCGGCCGGAAGCATCATGACGCGCGCACGCAGGGCGTTCTTCGCCCACTGCGGCGACGTGTAGGTGAGGAACGGCAGCACATAGATCTCGGTGTCCCAGAAGTAGTGCCCGCTGTAGCCCGAACCGGTCAGGCCCTTCGCGGCGACACCGTTCCCGTCGGCGCGGGACGCCGCCTGCGCGAGCTGGAACAGGCACCAGCGCGTCGCCTGCTGAAGGTCGTCGTGACCTGAGATGCGCACGTCGGAGCGCGCCCAGAACGCATCGAGCCACTCGCGCTGAGAGCCGAACAGGGCATCCACCCCTTCCACCCCGACGCGGTCGAGCGAACGACGGCAGCGGTCCACGAGCTCGCGAGGCGGCACGCCGCGCGAGCTGTGGTAGCTGACGATCTTGTCGATCCTGATCGGCACACCCGCCTTCGCCTGGATCCGGAAGACGTTCTTCGCGATGTCGGGCTCGACGAGCGTGCGAGCGCTGTACTCGTTCTCGGTCTCGATGAGGTGATCGGCGACGACCGCGAGGGTCATCCCCGAGTCCGAGACGCGGTAGGACAGCGCCGAGCGCAGACCGTCCTGCCAGTACTCCACGGGCTGCAGCACGCGCTCCGTGATCCTCTCGGCCTTGCGGGGGTCGAAGCCCGCCTTGCCGTCGCCCTTCCCCGCCATCGGGTCGCCGGCGTAGATGCCGGCGCCGTCCTGCCGGTTGACCATCTGGCAGCTCACCGTCACCGGCGCGTCCGCGTTCTCGACGGTCAGCTCTAGGCGCAGCACGGCGAGGTGACGCTCCTCGAAGCTCACCATCCGCTCGTCGCGCATGCGCACGCGCTTGCCCGACGGCGTCATCCAGACGACATTGCGCTCGAGCACACCCGTGCGCATGTCGAGCGCCCGTGAGTACTCGTGCACCTCCATCTCATCGAACGAGAGGGGCTCATCGTCGATGTAGACGCGCATGATCTTGGCGTCCGGCGCGTTCACGATCGTCTGCCCGACCTCCGCGAACCCGTAGGCCTGCTCGGCGTGGCGGATCGGCCACGTCTCGTGCAGTCCGTTGATGAAGGTGCCGTGCTCGTGGGCGCCGCGTCCCTCGATGTGGTTGCCGCGCAGGCCGAGGTATCCGTTGCCGACGGTGAAGACGGTCTCGGAGACCCCCTCCTCGTCGTAGCGGGTCTCGATGAGACGCCAGGGGTCGACGGGGTAGCGGTCGCGATCGATCATGCTCTCTCCGAAAGCGTGTGAGGGGGTCAGTTCTGCGCTTGGATGAGCAGACGGGCAAGATCATCGACGATACAGGTCGCGCCCGCCTCGCGCAGAGCCGCGCCGCCTGCGCCGCGATCGACTCCCACCACATCGCCGTATCCGGCGGCTGCTGCGGAGGCGACGCCCGACACGGCGTCCTCCACGGCGATGGCCGCAGCAGGATCGACGCCCAGCATCCGCGCGCCGTCGAGGAACATGTCGGGTGCCGGCTTCGATGCGAGGTGGTCGCGCTCGGCGACGAGGCCGTCGACGACGACGCGGAAGAAGTCGCGGATGCCGGCGCTGGCGAGCACCTCTCCGGCGTTCTTGGAGCTCGACACGACGCCCATCGGCACGCCGGCCTCGCGCAGGCTCTCGAGCAGCGCGAGCGAGCCCGGGTAGGGGGCGATGCCTTCACTGCGCAGCACGGCGATGAACGCATCGTTCTTGCGGTTGCCGACCCCGCACACCGTCTCGGCCTCGGGCGGGTCGGTGATCTCGCCCCAGGGGAGCTCGACGTTGCGGCTGCGCAGCAGGCTCGCGACTCCGTCGTAGCGCTTCTTGCCGTCGACGTACGCGAAGTAGTCCTCGTCGGTGTATGCCGGCTGGATGCCCCAGCGCGCGAAGACCTCGTCGAAGACCTTCTTCCAGGCGCGCATGTGCACCTCGGCGGTGGGGGTCAGCACACCGTCGAGGTCGAAGAGCACGCCGGTGGTGCGGTGCAGATTGGGGAGAGCGTCAGACATGGGTCCTCCTTGGTCGGACGGGCTCATCCAGCCTAGTGAGAGTGGGGTGCCGCGAGTGCGCCCTCAGATGGCGGACAGGGTCTGCCGCGCGATCTCGAGCTCCTCGTCGGTGGGGACCACGAGCACCTCGACGGACGAGTCGTCGGAGGAGATGCGCCGGATGCCGCGCCCGCGCGATCCATTGCGCTCCGCGTCGACCTTCACGCCGAGGAATCCGAAGGTCGCGAGCGCATCCGCGCGCACGTCGACGGCGTTCTCGCCGACGCCGGCGGTGAAGACGATGACATCCACTCCGCCGAGCTGCGCGACGTAGGCACCCAAGTAGGCGCGCAGCCGGTGCACGTACACGTCGTAGGCGAGCGTCGCCGCCTCCTCCCCCGCGGCGCGGCCGGCGAGGATGTCACGCATGTCGCTGCGTCCGGCCAGGCCCAGCAGGCCGCTGCGCTTGTTGAGCAGATCGTCGAGCCCATCCGTGCCGAGTCCGGACCGGCGCGACAGGTGGAACAGCGCCGCCGGGTCGATGTCGCCGGTGCGCGTGCCCATCACGAGACCTTCGAGCGGAGTGAAGCCCATCGACGTCTCGACCGACCGGCCGCCGTCGACGGCGGTCATGGATGCCCCGTTGCCGAGGTGCAGCACGATCTGACGCAGCTGCGCGAGGTCGCGGCCGAGGAAGGCTGCCGCGGCCTCGGAGACGTACTTGTGGCTGGTGCCGTGGAAGCCGTAGCGGCGGATGCGGTGCTCACGGGCAGTGGCGGCGTCGAGCGCGTACGTGTACGCCGCCGGCGAGAGGGTCTGGTGGAACGCGGTGTCGAAGACGGCCACGTGAGGCACGTCGCGGAACGCCGCGCGCGCCGCCCGGATGCCGGCCAGATTCGCCGGGTTGTGCAGCGGCGCCAGAACGCTGAGGTCGTCGATGTTGATCTCGACCAGAGACGTGATCACCGTCGGCTCGAAGAACCGCGCGCCCCCGTGGACCACGCGGTGGCCGACCGCGACCGGCGGGTGGTCGTCGAGATCGGGTCCGTGCTCGGCGAACTGGGCGAGCATCACGGCGAACGCCTCGCGGTGGTCGGCGATCGGCCGCTCTTCCGAATGACGCACGTCGAGGACGGTGGGCGCCGGCTCGCCGGGTTCGGCGGTGACCCGAGCGGTGTGGCTGATGATCCCGGAGCCCTGCCCGATGCGCTCGATGAGCCCGCTGCCCAGCTCGAGCTCGCGAGACGGATCGATGAGGCTGTACTTCAGCGACGACGAGCCGCTGTTGATGACGAGCACGGCCCCCTGCGACATCTCATCCCTCCGATGACTCGACGCGGCGCTGCTCATGCCTGTTCTCCCTGGGCCTGGATCGCGGTGATCGCGACGGTGTTCACGATGTCGTCGACGAGCGCGCCGCGCGACAGGTCGTTGATCGGCTTGTTGAGACCCTGCAGCACCGGTCCGATCGCGACCGCGCCGGCCGAGCGCTGCACGGCCTTGTAGGTGTTGTTCCCGGTGTTGAGGTCGGGGAAGACGAACACCGTGGCGCGTCCTGCCACCTCCGAGCCGGGCAGCTTCGCCTTCGCCACCGCCGCGTCGGCGGCCGCGTCGTACTGGATCGGCCCTTCCACGGGCAGCAGGGGATCCCGCTCGCGCACCAGGGCCGTGGCCGCGCGCACCTTCTCGACGTCGGCGCCCGAGCCCGACTCGCCGGTCGAGTACGACAGCATCGCGACGCGCGGGTCGATGCCGAAGCGTCGGGCGGTCGCCGCCGAGGAGATCGCGATGTCGGCCAGCTGCGTGCTGGTCGGGTCGGGGATGACTGCGCAGTCGCCGTAGACGAGCACGCGGTCGGCGAGCGCCATGAGGAAGACGCTCGAGACGACCTCGACGCCTGGCTTCGTCTTGATGATCTCGAAGGAGGGGCGGATGGTGTGCGCCGTGGTGTGCGCGGCGCCGGAGACCATCCCGTCGGCCAGTCCGAGATGCACCATCATGGTGCCGAAGTACGACACGTCGGTGACGGTGTCGGCCGCCTGCTGCAGCGTGATGCCCTTGTGCGCGCGCAGCTGCGCGTACTCCTCGGCGAACCGCTGCACGAGCGCCGGGTCGGTGGGGCTGAGCACCTGCGCCGCGGAGATGTCGAGTCCGAGCGCCGCGGCACGGGCACGCACGGGTGTCTCCTCGCCGAGGATGGTGAGCTCGGCCACCTCGCGCGCGAGCAGGATGGATGCCGCCCGCAGGATCCGATCGTCGTCGCCTTCGGGAAGGACGATCCGCTTGCGCTCGCTGCGCGCCCGCTCGATGAGCCCGTACTGGAACATCAGGGGGGTGACGACCGTCGACTCGGCCAGGCCCATCTCGTCGGTCAGCTCGGAGATGTCGACGTGCTTCTGGAACAGCTCCAGCGCGCTCTGGTAGCGCTGCGCTGATTCGGGGCTCATCCGGCCTCGCGAGCCCATGATCCGCACCGCCGTGTCGAAGGTGCCGAGATCGGTCGCGATGATGGGCACGAGCAGCTCGAATCCGTCGATCAGCTGCAGGATCGGATCGGGCAGCTCGAACGGCCCGTTCAGCACGATGCCGGCGAGGTCGGGGAACGTGCCGGATGCTGCGGCGAGCACCGTGGCGAGCAGCGTCTCGGTGCGGTCGGCGGCGATCACGACCACCGCCCCCTCGGTCAGGCGCGGCAGCACGTTGACCATCGACATGCCCGCGATCACGATGCTGTACGCCTCGCGCTCGAGCAGCTCGTCACCGCCGCGCACGAGTCGCCCGTCGACGGCGCGCATGATCCCGCGCATGGAGGGTGCGACGAGGGACCGCTCCTCGGGGATGGCCCACACCGGGGTGCGGCCGTCTTCGATCAGCTCGATGATCTCGGCGAGCTGGCCGGACTCGGCGCGGTTGACGACGAGAGCGAACAGCTCCGCTCGCTCAGCGGCGAGCTCGGCGATCGCGAGGGCTGCGATCTGCTGCACCTGCCCGGGGGTGCGGGCGGTTGTCGTGCCCAGCTGCTCGGCCTGGTTCTGGCTGTCGCGTCCCGAGAGGACGAGCATCACGGGGACGCCGAGGTTGGCGGCGATCCTCGCGTTGTAGCCGAGCTCGGCGGGCCCCGCCACATCGGTGTAGTCGCTGCCGACGACGATGACCGCGTCGCACTGCGCCTCGACGGCCTTGAAGCGCGCGACGATGGTGCCCAGGGCTGCGTCCGCGTCGTGCCGCACGTCGTCGTAGGTGACGCCGATGCAGTCCTCGTACTCGAGGTGCACGCCGTCATGCGCCAGCAGCAGCTCGAGCACGGTGTCGCGCTCATCGGCGGAGCGGATGATGGGCCGGAAGACGCCGACACGCGGCGAGACGCGCATCACCGCGTCGAGCACGCCGAGCGCGATCGTCGACTTGCCCGTGTGTCCTTCGGCAGACGTGATGTAGATGCTGCGTGCCACAGGACCAGCCTAGTGACCGCCACCCTGGGCCCCTGACCCTGCCTGGGTCCCTCAGCCTGTCTGGGTCCCTGAGCCTGTTTGGGTCCCTGAGCCTGTCTGGGTCCCTGACCCTGTCTGGGTCCCTGAGCCTGTCGAAGGGCACGGCCCGGACAGAGCATCCACCACGGCGGCGGCGTCGTCGGCGAATCGGGCGTAGTGCTCGGGGTCCGCGTTGATCTGCACGCGGTTGATGGCGTGCGACGGCTCGAGAGTCTGCCAGTCGGGCACGCGCCGGAGTCGGGTGAAGAACATCGACGAGGCGGTGACCGGATCCATCCTCTCGGCGGCGCTTCCCCACCAGTCCTGCTGCTGGAACAGTCCGATGCTCGTCGTGCGAGTGCCGTCCGGGTTCACGACCCCCGAGGTCTCCCAGTCGCCGTGATCGAGGTTGCGCAGAGAGCTCTCGCCCATCGCCGCCATGACGCCGACGATCTGACCGTCTCGCGCGAACCCGAGTTCCCGTGCGGTGCGCACGACCGTCGCGGCGTTCTCGAGCTGCTCGCCGTGCCACCCGCTTACTCCGAACGCCGGGTACGCCTCCGGCTGATCGAGGCAGTAGCCCTCGGCTCGGGGAGCGGTGATGAGGGCGAGAATCGCCAGAAGACCGGATGCCAGAACCGCGACACCCGCGGTGACCGCGGCCACCCTGAGCCCTCGGCGCCGCTGTGCGCGCGCCCGCGAACGCGCTGTGCGACCCGCGCGGCGAGCGCTCACGATCGCACGGGCGCACGCGTGCCCCCGGCAGACCGCCGCGCGGCCAGTGCCGCGACGCCGCCGCCGACCGCCCCGAACAGATGCGCCTGCCATGACACCCCGGTGCCGGCGCCGAAGATGCCGGTGAGCACGGTCGTGCCGTACAGCACGATGACGATGAGGGCGATCGCCGCGTAGGCGATGCGGTGCGACACACGGCCGGGTGCGAACACCCGCAGCACCGTGTAGCCAAAGTACCCGAACACGAGCACCGATGCGCCGACGGTGAGCGTTCCGGGGGCGTTGAGCAGCCACGTGCCCGCTCCGCCGACGACGGCGATGATGCCCGTCACCGCCCAGAAGCGCTTCACGCCCTCCACCGCCACCAGGCACCCGAGCACGAGCAGCGGCAGCGAGTTGCTGATCAGGTGCGCCCAGCCGGCGTGCAGCAGCGGACCGAGCACGAGACCGGGAAGGCTGGTGAGGTCCCAGGAGCGCAGTCCCCACCCGGTGAACGACCCGGGCAGCACCGCGTCGAGCAGCTGGATGGCCCACATCACGGCGAGTAGCGCCACCGGCGCGAGAAAGCGGCCGGCTGACGAGGAGCGCGGAGCGGATGCAGCGGGGGCGGTCACAGGTCGATCCTCGCAGGGCATCCGGTGAGAGAGCCGAGGGTCAGGGCGACGCTGACCGCGCGAGCAGTCCGCTCTCAGAATCCGCTCGGGAAGAGAAAAGACCCTCCGCGCACCCGACAGAGCCCGGTTGCCCTTGCTACGTTTCCGTCCTGGGGGAATTGGCCTGGGTGTCGTCACGCGGAGAGCCGTTGACGAGTCTACCCGAACGCGGACCGGCGCTCGAACAGCAGCCCGGTATGCCTAGGCTCGGATCGATGCCCTCTCTTCTTTCACGACCGCTCGCGCACTGGCGCTTCGATGGCGAGCTGAGGACGTATCAGGCCGAGGCGCTGCGCAGCATCCCTGCGGACCCGGCTGACTCGGCGATGCATGTCGTCGCCCCTCCTGGTTCGGGAAAGACGCTGTTGGGCCTGCTGCTCGCCGCTCGCGTCGGGCACAGAGCGCTCGTCCTCGCCCCGAGCGTGACGATCCGCGATCAGTGGGTGCGCACCGCGCGTGATCTCGCGCACGATGTGGACGCCGTGTCGGACGATCCCGCCGAGCTGAGGGATCTGACGGTGCTGACGTACCAGCGACTGAGCGTCACCGGCGACAGCTCGCCCTTCGACGAGCTGGCCTCCCGGCAGTGGCTGGACGAGCTCACGGCATCCGGGCGCACGGCATCCGACGCGGCGACCTGGCTCGCGACGCTGTCCGTCGACAACCCGGCGCAGCATGCTCGCGGCATCCGCAGTCGCGCCTCAGCGCTGCGGCGCCGCTTCAGCCGCGCCAGGCCCGACGAGATCGCCCGTGCGCTGCACCCGAACGCCATCGCGCTCATCGACCGCGTGGTCGAGGCGGGCGTCGACACGGTGGTGCTCGACGAATGCCACCATCTGCTCGATCACTGGGCGCTCGTCGTGGCCTACCTCAGATCGCGCATCCGCGCGAGCGGAGGCACGGGCCTGCTGATCGGGCTCACGGCCACGCTGCCCTCGCCCGACGACGAGACGGGTTTCGACAACTACAGCCAGCTGCTCGGCGACGTCGACTACGAGGTGCCCACTCCGGCGGTCGTCAAGGAGGGCCACCTCGCTCCCTACCGCGCCCGCGTCTGGTTCACGGAGCCCGTGCCGCAGGAGGCCGACTTCATCCGCCGGAGCGAGGCGCAGCTGCAGGAGCTGGTCACACAGGTGCTCGCGTCTCCCGACGGACTCGGCTTCCTCGTCGATCAGCTTCAGCCGACGGTCGATGACGAGCAGACAGCAGATGACTCCGCGCCCTCGTCTGACGAGCGCGCCCGCCGCGACATCGACCGCGCGCTGAGCGCGGATTTCCCACTGGCCACCGCATGCGGGTCCGTGCTGCGGGCGGTCGATCCCGGGCATCCGCTCGCCGCGCTCCTCGAACCGAGCCTGTTCGGGCGAGCGAGCACAGACGACCTGCTGCAGGTGCTCGCGAGGTTCGCGCTCGACCGGCTGCTGGCCGATCCCGACGCGCACCGGCAGTGGCGGTTCCTGAAGGGGGCGCTGGCGGATTTCGGGCTGCATCTCACCGATCGGGGCCTGCGCCGCGGACGCGACCCGGTCGAGTCGACGCTGGCGGCCTCTGTCGCGAAGGACCACGCCGCGGTCGAGATCATCCGCCACGAGCTGAGCGCTGCGGACGGCGAGCGGGTGCGCGCGGTCGTGGTGACCGACGTGGTGGAATCCGGCAACACCCGAGGACTCACCGGCGATGCGGCTCCGGGCGCGCTGCGCGTCTTCGAGATGCTCGCCGCCGATCCGATCACGGCCGCGCTGTCGCCGGTGCTGCTCACGGGCGAGCACCTGCGTGCCACCGCGACCGCTGCGCATGGCGTCGCCGGCGCGCTCAGCCGCCTCCTCGGCACTCCGGTCGACATCAGAGAGACACCCGGCGCGACGCGCAGGCTGGAGGCGAGGGGCATGAGCGGATCGGGTCTGGTCGCCGCGGTCTCCCACCTCGTCGCCGATGGCACTGTGCGCCTGCTGGTCGGCACGCGCGGCCTTCTCGGCGAGGGCTGGGACTGCCCGGCCGTGAACACCCTGGTCGATCTGACCACCGTCGCCACCAGCACCGCCACTCAGCAGCTGCGCGGGCGCACCCTGCGACTCGACCCCGCATGGCCCGAGAAGGTGGCGCACAACTGGTCGGTCGTCTGTCTCATCCCGCCGCACGTCTCGCTCGACGACCGCGGCGAGATCGAACGGCTGCGACGGCGTCACGGTCACCTGTGGGGGCTGAGCGCCGATGACCACTCCGAGATCGTGTCGGGCCTCGGCACGGTGCTCGCCGCGCCGGAACGGGCTCTGCTCGCGCGTGTCATCGGGAAAGACCGTCAGACGAGCGTCGCCGCCCTCAACGCAGCTGTGCTCGCCGCGGAGCGCTCCCGCGCGCAGACCCGGGCGGACTGGCGCATCGGCGAGACGCTGCCGGCACGAGAGCGAGAAGCGCTCGCCGTGCGCAGCGCGCGACGCAGGGGCGTCGTCCAGCTGGTCCCGGCGCTGACCGCGGGCACCTCTCGGACCTTCGCGCTGTCGACGCTGGCGAGTGGCGCAGCACTCGCTCTGGCTTCCGGCCCGCTCGCGCTGCAGCTGCCGGTGCTCGGCGGTCTCGGCGCGGCGCTGGGTGCCGGCGCGCTGTTCACGCTCGCTCGACGTGGCGAGGACATGCGGCGAGCACTCCGTCTGCGCAGGGATCCGGCACGGGTCCATCACCTCGCGGCAGTGACCGTCGCGCGCGCCTTGCACTCGGCGGGACGGATCGCGGCCCTCCCTGACGAGGCCATAGCGGTGACCGCGCAGCCTCTCCCAGACGGATCCACACGAGTGCGGCTGCTGTTCGAGGGCCCGCCGCAGACACGGCGGATGCTGGCCGACGCGGTGCAGGAGCTCTTCGGCCCGGTGCGGACTCCGCGGTTCGTGCTGCGCGTCGGCGCGCGGGAGCGGACCTACCTCGCCGTGCCTCAGCAGATCGGAAGGCGGCGGGCGGATGCCGAGGACTTCGCCGCGCTCTGGCGGCAGACCTTCGGCGGCGGGGAGCTGATCGAGCTGAAGGGAGCGGAGGGTCTGGTCGTGCTGCGCGCGGCTCGGGCGCAGCACGATGCGATCGACAGCACGGCGCCACGGCATTCGGTGTGGTGCTGATCCGCCGCTCGCCTGCGCAGCCCCGTTCGCAGGCGGCGACGGCGTCGGTCGGACGGCGTTACGATCATCACACGCACCGTCGCGCACGAGAGGGCCCGCATGCACGAGAACGCACCGCTCACTGCTGAGCAGTTCACCCAGCACACGTCGCGCATCACCGCCTCCGTCTCTTCGGTGATCGACGGCAAGGCCGAGGCCGTGCGCAACGCTCTCGTCTGCCTGCTGGCCGAGGGGCACCTGCTCATCGAGGACGTGCCTGGCGTGGGCAAGACGATGCTCGCCCGCGCGCTGGCGGCCAGCGTGGATGCCACCGTGCGCCGCATCCAGTTCACCCCCGACCTGCTGCCGGGCGATGTCACCGGCGTCGCGGTGTACGACCCGGTGGAGCGCGAGTTCGAGTTCAAGCGCGGGGCGATCTTCGCGCACATCGTGATCGCCGACGAGATCAACCGCGCTTCGCCGAAGACCCAGTCGGCCCTGCTCGAGGCGATGGAGGAGCATCAGGTCACCGTCGACGGCGACACTCATCTGCTTCCCGACCCGTTCCTCGTGGTGGCGACGCAGAACCCCCTCGAGATGGAGGGCACATATCCGCTTCCCGAGGCGCAGCGCGACCGGTTCATGATGCGCATCTCGATGGGGTATCCGGATGCCGCCGCCGAGACGCTCATGCTCCGCCAGCGCGACACCGCCAACCCGCTCTCCGCCATCGCGCCGGTCGCCGACGCCGCGACGGTCCGTGCGCTGATCTCCTGGGCGCGACGCGTGCACGTCGCCGAGTCTCTCGAGGAATACGCCGTCGCGCTCGCGCAGGCGACGCGGCAGGATCCGAGCCTGCATCTCGGGGCAAGCCCTCGGGCGACCCTGCAGCTGGTGCGCGCGGCGAAGGTGGTCGCCGCCCTCGACGGCCGCGAATACGTGGTGCCCGACGATCTGGCCGACCTGGTCATCCCGGTCTTCGCGCACCGGCTGCTGGCGGCGCGCGGTGTGCACCGGGCGGGAGCGCAGCCGGTCGAGGCGGCTCTGCGTCAGATCGTCGCGCGCGTGCCGGTGCCGTTCGCGGCACGCGTCTGAGCATGTCATGCGCACCCGTCCGCTGACCGCACGAGGGGCAGCGTGCCTGCTGCTCGGGGTCATGCTGTGCATCGCAGCCAACGTGCTCGCCGCCCGCGCGCTGCTGTACCTCGGCGTGCTGCTCGTCGTGCTGCCGCTCATCGCGCTGCTCGTCGTGCGCGCGCCGCGGCGACGCGGCGAGGTGTGGCGGCAGATCTCCACCGACCTGCTCGCGGTCGGCGAGACGTCGAAGGTGACCGTGCGCTTCGAGCTGTACGCTCCCGGCATCCCGCACGGACGCTGGAGCGACACTCTCCCCGAGGCGGTGCGCGGCGACGCCGCGGGCGAGTACCCCGGCGAGACGCGGCTGCTGCACTACGAGCTCGAGGGGGTGCGCCGCGGCACGGCGACGCTCGGCCCCCTGCTGCTGCGCACCGTCGATCCGTTCGGCCTCGCGCAGCGTGTGCAGGCGTTCGGCGAGACGCGGATGGTCACGGTCGTGCCGCAGGTGCACGCGCTCACCCCGCTGCCGACGAAGGTGGGGGCGGCGGGCGGCGCGGCGCAGACCCGTTCGACGCGGCTCGGGCAGGGGGCGGACAACCTCATCCCGCGCCCTTACCTGTCCGGCGACTCCCGACGGCGCATCCACTGGCGTGCCACCGCGCACCGCGGCTCGCTGATGGTCAGGCAGGAGGAGGAAGAGGCCAGCCCCGACGCCGTCGTGGTGCTCGACCGCGCAGCGTCGCACTGGGCGCGTCCGGGTGACGGCGTCGACCCTGCCTTCGAGGCGGCGGTCTCGTTGTGCGCGTCCGCCGCGCTGCGCTTCGTGCAGGACGGCTACAGCGTCGACGTCTTGGACAGCGCAGGTTCTCTGCTCGGCGCGCTGCGCGGGCACGAGGACGACCGGGACGGGCTGATGGTCGCCCTGGCGACCGTTACACCCCGCGGCGAGTCCCGCGACCTGCGCGCCATCATCGGCGGCACGCCCCCGGGCCCGCTGGTGCTGATCACCGGAGCGATCGCTGCCGACGATGCCGCACGCCTGAGCACAGCGGGCGCCGCGGCGCCGATGCTCATCGCGGCGGGCGCTCGCCCCGAGGCGCTCGCTGTCGCGGCCGGGCGCGGCTGGAACGTCGCCGCGCTGCACGCGACGGCCGACCCGGCCGACGCGTGGGAGGCGGCGCTGCCGCGAGCGAAGGCACCCTATGGCTGAGCCGGTCCGCACCGCACCGCGGCCAGGGGTGGTCGGGGCCGGGATGCTGGCCCTGGTGGCGACCCTCGTCGCGATGTGGCCGTACACCGGGGTGATCACTCCTGGCGCGTGGACGTTCGTGGTCGTCATGATCATCGCCACGACAGCGGCGTCCGGCATGGCGGGGCGTCGGCTCTTCCGGGGGCTGCGGGAAGGCATCCGGTCTCTTCTCACTCTGCTGCTGCAGCTGGTCGTCCTCCTCCTCGCGCTGACGATCCTGCTGGCGAGCGAGGCTGCCCAGTTCGGTCTCGTGCCCACTGCGGCGACCTTCGAGCTGACCGGGCTGCGTCTGCAGCGCGCGGTCGACGAGATCTCGAACGGCGTCGCCCCGATCGACGCGACGGTCTCGATGACCACGGCGATGGGTGTGGCGTTCGCGCTGGTCGCGCTGCTCGTCGATCATCTGCTGGCTCAGCGACTGGTCGTGCTCACCGTGCTGTTCACCTCGATCGTGGGCGCCGTGCCGATGCTGCTGAGCTTCGGCTCGGTGAATCTGGTGTGGTTCGTGCTGCAGGCGGTCATGATCCTGATCGTGCTGCGCTTCGGTGCCAGACACGATCGCGACGCCATCCGGCATTCGTCCTTCGTGGCAGCCGGACTCATCGGGGCAGCGGCGATCGCAGCCACCGTCTTCGTCTCCCCCGGTCTTCCCCTGAGCGTCGCCGCCGGAGGGCACGGGCAGATGCCGACGGTCAACGCCGACCTGCGGCTGGGTGACGACCTGCGACGACCCAATGAGACCGAGGCGCTGACCGTCGTCACCTCGGCAGCCGCCCCTCCGTATCTGCGGCTGGCGACGCTGTCGAGGTTCGACGGCGAGGTCTGGCGACCGGATCGCTCCGACCGAAACCCGGTGGAGGACGGCTTCGGCGCTCGGCAGTGGACGGACGACATCGAGACGGTCGAGCACGAGGTCTCGATTCGGGTCGTGGGGATGTCGAGTTCACGGCTGCCCGTTCCCTACGCCGCCGAGGAGATCAGCGGGCTGCCGCGAGGCTGGCAGGCGATGCCGCTCAACCGCACGGTGCTCAGCTCGACGCAGGATGCCGCCGGTGCCGACTACACCGTGCAGATGGCGACCCCCGCGCCGAGCCTCGAGCAGATCCGCGCGAGCTCTGCCGGCGGGGCGGAACTCGTCGCAGCGCCGGCGGATGACCTCCCGGAGATCATCGGCGAGCTCGCGCGCGAGGTCACCAGCGGCGCCGACACCGACTACGACCGGCTCCTCGCCCTGCAGGACTGGTTCCGCTCGGAGTTCGAGTACTCGCTCGACGCCCCCGTCGAGGACGGCTTCGACGGCACGGGTGCCGATGCCGTGGCGACCTTCCTCGACGTGCGCAGCGGATACTGCATCCATTTCGCCGGGGCCTTCGCGCTGATGGCGCAGGCACTCGACATGCCCGTCCGCATCGTGGTCGGCTATCTGCCCGGCACGGCGACCGACGAGAAGCGGGACGACCAGCGCGTGTACTCCGTCACGAGCGACAGGCTGCACTCCTGGCCCGAGGTGTACTTCCGCGGCATCGGCTGGGTGCCGTTCGAGCCGACAGCGACGCTCGGAACGCCGACCGGCTTCGTCTCCGATGCGGGGTCCGGCGGCGATGGCGACGCTGACGTGCCGACCGCTTCCGGTGCGCCGACGGCGGCCCCGTCGACGGCGCCGACGGGCGGTCCCGATCGCCGCGACGAGGATCCCGGAGCGGGCGGCGACAGTGCGCTGCGACAGTTCGACCCGACCCCCGTGGCGCTCGGCATCGCCGGGGTGCTGGTCGTGCTTCTGCTGCCGGGGCTGGCTCGCGCCCTGCGCCGGATGCTGCGGATACGACGCGCTGCCCGCGGCCACGCGATCGCCGCATGGCGCGAGGTGGCCGACACGATGGCCGACCTGCGACTGCCGCTGCATGCGTCCGAGACCGCGCGCACCCGCGCGCAGTCGCTCGTGGCGGCACGGGGTGCGGACGCGGAGGCGATCGGCGAGCTGGTGATCGCCGTCGAGCGTCGCAGCTATGCCGAGGGCGGCCCTGCGGGAGGAGAACTGGACTCGGCGCTGCGTCGGGTGCTCGGGGATCTGGAGCTGAGCGTCAGCGGCCGCCGACGCCTGCTCGCCTGGCTGCTGCCCGCATCCCTGCTGCGCCGCTGAGCGGGCTCAGGCCGTGGTGGCCGGCGCGTGATCCGGGCACGGCACGGTGCCGCAGTCCGCGCAGACGACGAACTGGCGGCGGCATGATGCGTCCGGGCAGTTCGCGGTGCGGCTCGTCGCGGCACCGCACCCGGCGCACCTGCCGATGACGGCGGCGTGGTCGCTGAAGTCGACGGCTCCGCGCTTGTCGAAGACGTAGAGCGATCCCTCCCAGAGACCGTCGTCACCGTACTTCTCGCCGTAGCGGACGATTCCTCCGTCGAGCTGGTACACCTCGCCGAAGCCGCGCGAGACCATCAGGCTCGACAGCACCTCGCAGCGGATGCCGCCGGTGCAGTACGTGACGACCGGCCTGCCCTTCAGGTCGTCGTATGCGCCCCCATCCAGCAGACGGACGAAGTCGCGAGTGGTGTCGGTGTCGGGCACGATCGCGTTCTTGAATCGGCCGATCTCGGCTTCGAGCGCATTGCGACCGTCAAAGAAGACCACCTCTTCGCCGCGCTCGGCGATCAGGCTGTGCAGCTGCTCGGGGTTGAGCCTGGCGCCGCCGCCCACCACGCCGTGCGCGTCGACCCGCAGTTCGTCCGGGGCGCCGAACGAGACGATCTCGTCGCGCACCTTCACGCTCAGCTTGGGGAAGTCGGCGCTGCAGCCGTCGGCGTCGATCGCCGTGCCCTCGCTCCACTTGATGTCGGCATCGGCGAAAGCGGGATGCTGGCGGAAGCGCCGCACCCATTTCTTCACCGCGGGAAGGTCGCCGCCGAGGGTGCCGTTGATGCCGTGCTCGGAGATGATGATGCGCCCGCGCAGGGCGAGCGCCTCGCAGAGATCGCGCTGCCAGAGGCGGATCGCCTGCGGGTCCGCGAGCGGCGCGAACGCGTAGAACAGCACGATCTTCGGAGTGGGCACCAGGAGATTCTACGTGGGGTGGTGCTCGGGGCTCTCACCGCGAACGGCCCCCGCTGTGCGAGGGCCGTTCGGTGGTTTGGCGGTGACGGCGGGATTCGAACCCGCGGTTGCTTGCACAACACACGCTTTCCAAGCGTGCTCCTTCGGCCGCTCGGACACGTCACCAGGAAACAACCTGTTCATCCTATCCGATCGCGCACGTCGCTTCGGACCAGAACCGACTGCTCAGGTGAAGCGCACGCCGTACATGGTCGTGTCGGGGTTCGACTCCAGCCGGTGCATGCCGAGACGCTCATAGAAGGCGCCTGCGCCCGTGTTCGTCGGGTTCATGCCGAGGTGCAGTCCGCGCACGCCCCGGCTCTTCAGCTCGTCGAAGAGCGTCTCGATGAGCCGGCGACCGAGCCCCTGCCCCTGCGTCTCAGGCAGCAGATCGATATGAAGGTGCGCGGGATACTCCGCCGCGTGCTTCTCGCTGCCCGGTGCGCGACGGCTGGCGTAGCGGATGATGCCGTCCTGGCGGGTGGGCTCGGCAGCACCGGAGAGCGGGTACGCGCTCTGCTTCGAAGGCCACCACTCCTCGCGGAACCACCGCTCGAAGGCATCCGTGTCGTCGGTCGCGACGATGTACCCGACGGTGCGTCCGTCGTCCGACTCGACCACCCACGCGAGGTCCGGATGCCGCACGGCGTACGGCACCGCGAAGACGTCACCCCACAGGCGGTCGTCGGTGAACATGCCGGTCGCGTCGCCGCCGGCATCCGCCGTCTTCACGCAGATGTCGTAGAGCGCATCGCGATCGGCATCACGGTATGGACGGGTCTTCGCCACGGGAGCTCCTCGGTGCGGGGTCGGGGGTCGGCGTCCAGCCTAGCGACGCCCAGCTCAGCACGAAGGCGCCGACGAGCAGCGCAGCCGACGCGCCGACGAGCGCACCCCCGACGGTGTCGGTGATCCAGTGCACGGCGAGAAGCGTGCGCGACAGCGCCATCACGACCACCCAGACGACCCCGATGATCGCCATCCACACCCGAGGGAAGACCAGCCACAGCACCACCGCGATGGTCGCCGCATTCGAGGTATGCCCGGAGGGGAATGATCCGAAGTCCGAAGTCACCAGCATGTCGTCCGGACGCGCCCTGGCGAAGATCTCCTTCAGCAGCTGGGTCAGTCCGGCACTCAGCACGAACGCCAGCGCCGCGAACACGGCCCCGCGCCATCGGCGCAGCAGCACGAGCAGCAGCACGATCAGCAGCGGCACGAGGATGATGGCCACCCATCCCCCGCCGATCCAGTTCAGCAGGTACGCGGCCGACAGCATCCAGTTCTGCCGTACGTGCGACATGAAGTCGTTCCAGAACACGTCGAGCCCGATCGTCGCGCCCCGAGGAAGCAGCACCACGAGCACGCCGAGTAAGGCGGCGAGCGTGAGCGTCGCGCTTCCGGCGATGAGCAGCGTGCGTCTTCTCATCGTCCCATTGTGCCCCGTGACCGCGCTAATCTTCGGCTATGAGCGTCGATCCCTTTCTCCTTCTGGGCGCTTCGGCCGCCGATCTCGTCCAGGCGCACCCGGTCGACCCGGGGCGGGTGCGCCCGCACCGCGTGGTCGACGGGGACGGGTACAAGATCCGGATGCTGACGATGGACGCAGGTTCGGTCATGCGCGAGCACCGCGCGCCGGTGCCCATCCTCGTGCAGGTCGTCGCCGGCGGCATCCGGTTCCGGGTCGCGGGGACGGAGCACGTGCTCTCCCCCGGCGGGACGATCACCGTCACCGCCGGGGTCCTGCACGAGCTTGAAGCAGATCAGCCGTCGCACGTCCTTCTCGTGCTGCTGCGCTGAGACCGGCTCAGCGAGAGCCGGTCCGAGGTCAGCCCTTCGTCGCTCCGGCGAGCAGGCCGCGCACGAAGAACCGCTGCAGGGCGAAGAACACGATCAGCGGGACGATGATCGAGATGAAGGTTCCGGCCGACTGCAGGAACCAGCGGTTGCCCCAGGTTCCCGACAGCGAGTTCAGCGCCTGGGTGATCGGCAGCGCGCCGGGCGATGCGAAGATCGTCGCGACCAGCAGGTCGTTCCACACCCAGAGGAACTGGAAGATGCCGAACGAGGCGATGGCCGGCATCGCCAGCGGCAGGATGATGCGGAAGAACACCTGACCGTGTCCCGCCCCGTCGACGCGCGCGGCCTCGACGATGTCACCGGGGATCTCGGCGATGAAGTTGTGCAGCATGAACGTCGCCAGCGGCAGGGCGAAGATCGCGTGAGCGATCCACACGCGGGCGAAGCTGAAGTCGACATCGTTGAGCGTGAGCCCCGGGAAGACCATCACATCGTTGATCGTGAGGCCCTCCGAGAACAGGCTCAGCAGCGGCACCAGGGCCATCTGCAGCGGCACGATCTGCAGGGCGAACACGAACACGAACAGCAGGTTGCGACCCTTGAAGTCGATCCACGCGAACGCGTAGGCCGCGAGCGCCGCGATCACGATCGGGAACACCGTGGCCGGCACCGTGATCGCCAGCGAGTTGATGAAGGCCGTGGCGAGCGTGGTCGAGGTGCCGCCGGCGTTGAGCGCCTCTGAGTAGTTCTCGAGCGTGAACTCCGGGTTCGTGAACGCCGTCCACCATCCGGTCGACTGCGTGTCGGCACCGGGGCGGAACGACGTGACGAAGAGCCCGAAGGTGGGGATGGTCCAGAACACCGCGATGATGACCGCGGCGATCGTCGCCCCCTTCGAGGTGAGCTTCTTGTGGGCGACCGCCTCGTTGCGGCGGGTGTCGCGCGCGACCTGACGCTTCGTGCGCGTGTCGCGGACGATGGCTTCTGTGGCGCTCATCAGCGGATCTCCCTCTGCTTGGTCAGCGACCGGGCGTTGTAGATGATCAGGGGCAGCACGAAGATGAACAGCACGACGGCGAGCGCGGACGAGTGCCCGTAGCTCTGGAAGCGCTGCTGCTGGTTGACCATCTCGAAGCCGAGGACGGTGGTGTTGTCGCGACCGCCGGTCATGACCGCGACGATGTCGTACACCTTCAGCGACATGATCGTGATGGTGGTCAGCACGACGATCAGCGACGAGCGGATGCCGGGGACGGTGACGTTCCAGAACCGCTGCCAGGCGTTCGTGCCGTCGAGCTCAGCGGCCTCGAGCTGCTCAGCGGGGACGGCCTTGATGGCGGCCGAGAGGATCACCATCGCGAAGCCGGTCTGGGTCCAGATGAAGACGATCAGCAGCATGAACGTGTTGATCAGCGGCTCGACGGCCAGCCAGTTCACCGGCTCACCGCCGAACATCGTGACGATCGCGTTGAGCAGACCCAGCTGGTCGCCCTGGCGGTAGTCGTACATGAACTTCCAGATGATGCCGGCGCCGACGAACGAGATGGCGACGGGCATGAACACCAGCACCTTCAGCACCTTCTCGCCGCGCGCGCGATCGATGAAGACGGCGTAGGCGAGGCCGAAGGCGACCGAGATGGTGGGGGCGAGCAGCGCCCAGATCAGCGTGTTGATCACCGACCAGGTGCCGACCGGGTTCGTGAACACCCAGATGTAGTTGTCGAGCCCGACGAACTCCTCGCCGCGCTTGTCGAAGAACGACTTCGCGAAGGTGGCGATGGCCGGGTAGATGAGTCCCAGCAGCAGCATGATCGCCGCGGGCGCCATGAACAGGATCAGTTGGAACAGGTAGCCGGCGCCCTGCCGCGAGCGGTAGTCCGCGAAGAAGAGCAGAGCGCCCGAGAGCAGCGCGATCGCGACGACGTACAGCACGGCGTTCGAGTAGGGCCGAAGCAGCAGCAGCGCGAGCACGGGGATGACGAGGCATGCGACGAGTCGCATGATGAAATAGCCCCTGCCGGGACGCGGCGCGTACTCGATGAGCACGAGCACGATGCCGACCACCACGCCGAAGACCAGCAGCACGGCGGGGATCTGCGCCAGGGGATGAAGCCCGCCCAGCCACAGGAAGAAGTTGTTCAGTGACACCGGGCCCAGCGCGATGCGCGCGGGGTCTTCGACCGGTGCCGAGATGATGAGCAGGAACAGCATCGCGACGACGAGGACGAAGCCGGCGATGACCACGATCTGCGTGATCCGGCGCCCTCTGGCATCCACCCCGTGCGTTGTCTTCGGCAGTTCCGCCGTGTCCTTGTCCTCGTCGACTGTCAGCAGTGACATGGGATCCCCTTCTGAGTACGGATGCGGGGTCGGGCATCGCTGCCCGACCCCGCCTTCACCAGCGGATTGCGCTCAGACCAGCGCGACCGACTAGTTCTCGTAGCCTGCCTGGATGTCGCTCAGCACCTGGTCGGTGTCCTTGCCGTCGATCCAGTCGACCATGCCCTTCCAGAACGAGCCCGAGCCGACCGTGGACGGCATGAGGTCGGACGCGTCGAAGCGGAAGACGTTCTCGCCCTGCTCCTGCACGACCTTCATCGCCTCCTGGAGGAACTCGCTGCTCGCGAGGCTCGCGTCGGCGTTCTTGTTGGCGGAGATGACGCCGCCGAGCTTGACGCGTGCGTCGGCGAACTCGGCGGACGCCATGAACTCGAGCACCTGCTGGGTCGCCGCGTTGTCGTTGAAGCCGGCGACGAACTCGCCGCCACCCTCGACCTGCAGCTCGCCCTCGGTCATGCCCGGCATGATGAACGCGTACACGTCGCCGTCGGGGGCTACCTCGGGGGTCTCTCCGTCGGCGTTCTTCACATCGAGGAAGTTCGCCGAGAGGAACGACGCCTGGTGGGTCAGCGCGCAGCTGCCGTCGGCCACCTTGGCCGCGACGTCACCGAACGCGGTGGAGTTGATGCTCTTCACGTCGCCGAAGCCGGCGTTGACGTAGTCCGGGTTCAGCAGGATGGTGCCGACCGCGTCGAACGCCTTCTTGATCTGGGGGTCGGTGAACTCCACGTCGCCTGAAGCCCAGTCGTCGTAGACATCAGCGCCGGCGGTGCGCAGCACCAGGTCCTCGACCCAGTCCGTTCCGGGCCAGCCCGATGCGTCACCCGAGGCGAACCCGGCGCACCAGGGGGCGGCACCCGTCTTCTCGCGGATCGTGTCGGTGAGCGCGATCATCTCGTCCCAGGTCTTGGGCGTCTCGACGCCCCACTCCTTGAACTTGGCGGGCGAGTACCAGATGTAGCCCTTCAGGTTGGCGAGCATCGGCGCCGCGTAGAACGTGTCGTCGAACGTGCCGATCTCCTTCCACGATTCCGACCAGTTCTCGTCGACGGCCTTCGACACCGCGTCAGGAGCCTCGGTGACCTTGCCGGTCTCGACCAGCGTCTTCAGCAGACCCGGCTGCGGGACGATCGCGATGTCGGGTGCGTCGCCACCGGTCACCTTGGTGACGATGTTGCCTTCGAAGCCCTTGTCGCCGGTGTACTCGACCTTGATGCCGGTGTCCTTCTCGAAGGACTCGAAGGACTTGTTCAGTGCATCAGCCTCGCCTCCCGTGATGCCTCCGGAGATGCGGACGGTCTTGCCTTCGACGTTGCCGTCATCGCCCCCTCCCGATGAGGCCTCCGCGCAGCCGGCCAGGGCGATCGCAGTCGCGCCGAGCAGTGCGAGGGGAGCAAGCAGGCGGTATCGCTGTGACAGAGCCATGTGATTTCTCCTCTTCCAGGGTGTTCCGGACCTCGTTCGGCGGAGAATCCGCAGCGTTGAGGAACCGATTCCAGGACAACCTACTTGCCCTGGGCGCCCCGGCACAATGCCACGCGGAGACAACCGCACAACCGTTGTGCATACGTGATCACGGCTTTGGGAGCGCTCCCAAAGTGTAGCGCGTGGAACCGGTTCCCTTCCACGTCGGATGCCGGGTAGCCTGACGGAGCCGACTCGAGGAGCCCCATGAGCACGATCGCCGATGTCGCCGCGAGAGCCGGCGTCTCCAAGGCCACGGCGAGCCGTGCGCTGAGCGGCGGCGGCTATGTCTCGGCCGACACGCGCGAGCGAGTGCGATCCGCCGCGCGCGAGCTGCACTACGTCGCCCACTCCTCGGCGACGACCCTCGCCACAGGACGCTCGCTGTCGGTCGGCGTGATCATGCCCGCGCTCGACCGATGGTTCTTCGCAGAGCTGCTCGCGGGGATCCAGGAGGGGCTGCTGGATGCCGGACAGGATCTGGTGCTCTACGGAATCCAGGAGGGCTCGGATGAGCGGGCCCGGCTCTTCTCCGATGTGCTCCCCCGCCGCCGACTCGACGGGATCATCGCCGTCGGCATCCAGCCCAGCACCCACGAGCTGTCGCGTCTGGTCCGGGTCAGATCCCCGCTGGTGAGCGTCGGCGCCTACCGCGAGGAGAACAGCTCGGTCGCGATCGACGACGAGGCCGCGGCCCGCATCGCGACCGAGCACCTCATCGACCTCGGACATCGCGATATCGCGTTCCTCGGCGGCCGTGAGGACGCGGCGACCCACGCCTACGGCGACGCGCAGCGGCTGCGCGGCTACCGTGCCGCCATGGCGGCCGCGTCGCCGGAGGCGGCCGTCAGGCATGCGCCTGGCGACTCGACGACGCCCGGCGGATACGAGGCTGGCGTGCGCATGCTCGGGGATCGCCAGAACCGCCCGACGGCGTTCGTCGCGGTGTGCGACGAGGCGGCGATCGGCGGCATCATCGCCGCCAGGCGCCTCGGGCTGTCTGTGCCGGCGGAGCTGAGCGTGGTCGGCATCGACGACCACGCTCACGCGGAGATGTTCTCGCTGACGACGGTGCGGCAGAGGCCGCGGATGCAGGGGCTCGCCGCGGTCGAGCTGCTGCTGCGCAGGATGGATGCTCCGGACGCGCCGGCCGAGCAGCTGTCCGTGGCTTCGGAGATGGTCGTCCGCTCGTCGACCGCGGTGCCGCGGCCGTAGCGCACCCGCCCGGCAGCAGAACCTGAGACGGCAGAAGGCCCCCGGCGTGAACCGGGGGCCTTCTGTACGCGGTGAGGCGTGAATTACTTGAGGGTGACCGTGGCGCCGGCGGCCTCCAGGGCCTCCTTCGCCTTCTCGGCGGTCTCCTTGTTGGCGCCCTCGAGGACGGCCTTCGGAGCACCGTCGACGACGGCCTTGGCCTCGCCGAGGCCCAGCGAGGTGAGCTCGCGGACCGTCTTGATGACCTGGATCTTCTTGTCACCGGCGGCCTCGAGGACGACGTCGAACGAGTCCTTCTCCTCCTCGGCCTCAGCAGCGCCAGCGCCACCGGCAGCGCCGGCAACGGCGACCGGGGCAGCCGCGGTGACGTCGAACTTCTCCTCGAACGCCTTCACGAAATCGCTGAGCTCGACGAGGGTGAGGCCTGCGAACTGCTCCAGCAGTTCCTCAGTGGAAAGCTTCGCCATGATGTTTTCTCCTAATGAATGGGGTTTGTGTGAGGAAATCGCCGGTCGCTCACGCGGCCTCTGCGGTCTCCAGCTTTTCGCGAAGCGCGTCGATGGTGGCGGCAGCCTTGCCCATCGTCGCCTTCATCATGCCCGCAGCCTTCGCCAGCAGAACCTCACGGCTCTCGAGCGAGGCGTACTTGTTGACCTCGTCGGCATCGAGGGCGTTGCCCTCGAAGACGCCGCCCTTGATCACGAGAAGCGGGTTGGCCTTGGCGAAGTCACGCAGAGCCTTGGCAGTGGCGACGAAGTCACCGTGCACGAACGCCACAGCCGAGGGGCCCTTGAGGTCCTCGTCCAGCGACGTGATCCCCGCGTTGTTCGCGGCGATCTTGGTCAGCGTGTTCTTCACCACGGCGTACTCCGCGTCCTGACGGATGTTGGTGCGCAGCTCCTTGAGCTGGGCAACCGTCAGACCGCGGTACTCGGTCAGCAGGACGGCGTTCGAGTTCTCGAAAGACTTCGTGAGCTCGGCAACCGTTGCATCCTTCTGCGCCATGGTCACTCCTTACGTGTACGGACGCCACGCGGATGCGGGACGTCGACCTCGACCGCCCCACGACATGAGAAAAGCTCCGGCGCAAGCGCACGGAGCTTCGAGAAGTATTCGCACACCTGCGCGGGCCCCTGCTGAGCAGTGCTTCGATCGTCCTGTTCGCACACGACGATGACCGGCGGTCTTCGGTTACGCCCAACTGTACGGCATCCGCCCCTCTCCCCCAAATCCTCCCCGCCCCCGCCCTGGCCCCTTCCCCTTC
>PJCV01000007.1 GCA_002837415.1 Actinomycetales bacterium SN12 | reverse complement strand
ATCGTGGATCGGGTTGAAATCGTCGTGCTCCTCCCACACGAACAGCGTGCGCTCGGCGCCGAGCACGTGCTGCTGCCACCAGACCTGACGGAGGTAGGTGCGGGGGGCGAGCGTTAGGCTTCTCAGGTGACTCCCGAACTCCAAGCGCGCATCCTCGCGGACTCCCGCGACAGGGTCGCCTGGCTTCGGGCGCGAGCGCGCGGGATCACCGCCACCGACGTGGCCGGACTCTCCGGTGAGGCCTCGATCACGCGCGCCGCCGATGCCAAGCTCGGCGCAGGTCCCCGGTTCGGCGGCAACGCGTACACGGATCACGGACGCCGCCGCGAGCCGGAGATCGCGGCATGGGTGGCGGCGACTCACGGCATCCTGCCCTCGTCGGCCCTGTTCCACGCTGAGATCGAGAAGCGGCACCTGGCGACTCCGGACGGCGTCTGCGTGGACGGCGATGGACGCGTGCTGCTCGCCGAGATCAAGACCACGAACAAGTCGTGGCGCACCATCCCCCGCACCTACCTCCGTCAGGTCTGGTGGCAGCAGCACGTGCTCGGCGCCGAGCGCACGCTGTTCGTGTGGGAGGAGCACGACGATTTCAACCCGATCCACGATGAGCCGCGCTCGGTGTGGATCGATCGCGACGAGAAGGAGATCGGTCAGCTCGTCGCCCTCGCGACGCGTCTGATCGACGAGCTCTACCGCCGCACGACGGGGCAGGCGCCGCCGACGCGGGCGCCACTGGCCCCGAGCCGTCGGTCGGCGCTTCGAGAGCGGGACATGTTCCGGGCCCTGGCCCTGTCCGAGTAGCCGCTCACAGCGGCGCGAGCACGCGAGCGGCCTCCGCCGCCACCTCCTCGGCGATCGCGTCGAGCAGTGGCGAGCGCAGATTCCACTGCTGCCAGTACAACGGCACCCGGATGCGCGGCTCGCCGAGCTCGACGAGACCGTCGGCGACGTGCGGAGCCGGGATGAGTCCCCACCCGAGTCCGAGCCGCACAGCCTCGGAGAAGTCGTGCGACGCAGGCACGTAGTGGCGCGGCACCTGCCAGGGCTCCACTCCCCTCGCCCGCAGCCATCCCTGCTGCAGCGCATCGCGCCGATCGAAGTCGACGAACGGCGCACGAGCCAGCGCGTCAGCCGTGACGCCGCTCGGGAACCAGTCGGCGACGTAATCGGCCGTCGCCATCGCGCGGTACTCGAGCACACCGAGCGGCGTGACGGCGCTGCCGCCGACGGGTTCCGCCTCGCTGGTGACGGCCGCCATCACCTCGCCGGACTCCAGCATGCGCGCGGTGTAGTCCTGATCGTCGCGGTGCAGATCCACATCGATCGGATGCCGTCGTGCGACGCGCGCGAGCGGGGCGAGGAACCAGGTGGCCATCGAGTCGGCGTTCACAGCCAGGGGGATGCGCACCCGCGGCGAGCTCGGCGCGGCGTCGCCGAGACCGAACGCCGTGATCGCATCATGCTCGAGCAGTGCCACCTGCCTGGCCAGCCGTACGAGCGCCTCACCGGCCTCCGTCGCGCGGACCGGACGCGAGCGCACCACGACCGCTCGCCCGATCTGCTGCTCGATCGCCCTGATCCGCTGACTGACGGCGGACTGCGTCACGTGCAGCCGCCGAGCGGCCGCTTCGAAGCTGCCCTCATCGATCACCATCGCGACGGTTGACGCGAGCTGCGCATCGATCTTCATATAAGTGACGCTAATGCAACTGCAGATCGCTTCGCTGGCGCTGATGCGAGAGCGCCCGTACCGTTGACCCGTGCTCACGTTCCTCTCCGGCCTCGGACTCATGTACTCGCTGATCATCGCCGTCGGCGCGCAGAACGTCTTCGTGCTGCGGCAAGGACTGCGCCGCGAGCACGTCCTTCCCGTGGTGCTGATCTGCGCGGTATCCGACGCCGCGCTCGTGCTGGTCGGCACCGCCGGACTCGGCTTCCTGATCGCGGAGCTGCCCTGGCTCATCGTCGCTGCGCGCTGGCTCGGCGGCCTGTCGCTCGTCGTCTACGGGGTCCTCGCCGCCCGCCGCGCGTGGGCGGCGGACGGTGAGACGCTCGTGGCGGATGCCGCACAGGCAGCCGGATCCGAAGCAGCGGTCGGCGGCAGCACCACCACCGCGACCCGCACCCGGCTGGTGCCGGTGCTCATCGCCACGCTCGCATTCACCTACCTCAACCCGAACGTCTATCTCGACACGGTGCTGCTGATCGGCTCGATCGCCGCGACGCACGGCGATGGTCGTTGGCTCTTCGCGGCGGGCGCGATCCTCGGCAGCATCACCTGGTTCTTCGCCCTCGGCTTCGGGGCCAGGCACCTGGGCCGGTGGCTGCGCACACCACGCGCCTGGCGGATCCTCGACACGATCATCGCCGCGCTGCTCGTGCTCATGGGCATCCTGCTGGTGCTGCCCGTCTTCACCGGCTGACCGGCACGCGGATCAGCCGCCGTCGAGCGGACGGAGGATGCGCGTGAGGAAGCGCTGTGTGCGCTCCTCGCGCGGCGCGCCGAAGATCTGCGCGGGCGACCCCTGCTCGACCACGACCCCACCGTCCATGAACAGCACGTGATCCGCCGCCTCCCGCGCGAAGCTGAGCTCGTGTGTCACGACGACCATCGTCCAGCCCTCATCCGCCAGCTCCTTGATCACGAGGAGGACCTCCCCGACCAGCTCGGGATCGAGCGAGCTGGTCGGCTCGTCGAAGAGCAGCAGGTCGGGTCGCAGGGCGAGCGCGCGGACGATGCCCACGCGCTGCTGCTGTCCTCCGGAGAGCTCATGCGGACGAGCATCCGCCCGCTCCCCCAGGCCCACCCGCTCGAGCAGCCCGCGGGCCTCGGCGATGACCTCCGCCTTCGGGCGCCCCTGCACACGCCAGGGCCCTTCGATCACGTTCTCGAGCACGGTCAGGTGCGGGAAGAGGTTGTGGTGCTGGAACACCATCGCGGACCGGTCGCGCAGGGCGAGGCGCTGCTTCTGCGTGACGCCCGCCGCGAAGTCGACATCCGGACCGCCGTCGATGACGATCGACCCCGAATCCGGCGTCTCGAGTCCGTTCAGCGAGCGCAGCACCGTCGTCTTGCCCGAGCCGCTCGGCCCGATGAGCACGACGACCTCGCCGCGGTGCAGGCTCAGATCGATCCCGCGCAGCACGTGATTGTCGCCGAAGCTCTTGTGCAGCGCCGTCGCGGTGAGCAGCGGCACCGATCCCTCAATGCGCGACACGTCGATCAAGCCTCCTCTCCAGGGCGTTCTGCCCGAAGGACAGCACCAGGCACAGCACCCAGTACACCAGGGCCGCGGCCAGGTAGAGCACCATGAACTGGTACGTGGTCGACGCGATCTGCTGGCTGACCTTGAACAGCTCGGTGACGAGGATCAGCGACGTGAGCGATGTGTCCTTCACGAGCGAGATGAAGGTGTTCGACAGCGGCGGCACCGAGACGCGGGCCGCCTGCGGCAGGATGATGCGCGTGAGCGTGCGGGCGCGGTTCATGCCCACCGTGTAGGCGGCCTCCCACTGCCCCTTGGGCACTGAGAGGATCGCGGCGCGCACGACCTCGGCCCCGTAGCCGCCGACGTTCAGCGACAGGGCGATGATCGCACTGGGCCACGGGTCGATGGTGATGCCGATCGAGGGCATCCCGTAGAAGATCACGAACAGCTGCACCAGCAGGGGGGTGCCCCTGATCACCGAGATGTAGAACCGGGCCGCGTTCGAGAGCACCGGATTCACCGAGATGCGCATCAGCGCGATGCTGACGGCGATCAGCAGGCCGAGCGCGAAGGAGACCAGGGCCAGCGGCACGGTCACCGTGACACCGGCGAGCGCGATCGGCCCCAGCGAGTTGAGGAAGAGCTGCCAGGCGTCCATCGATGGCGAGCCTACTCGGTGACGTCCTCGCCGAAGTACTTGTCGCTGATCTCGGCGAGGGTGCCGTCGGCGTGCAGCTCCTCGAGTGCCTCATCGACGGCCTTCACGAGCGCCGTCTTGTCCTTGGTGAAAACGAAGGCCTGCTTGCCGGCCTCATCGGTCTCGGCGGCGATCTTGAGCCCCGTGGGACCGTCAGTGGTCTCGTAGTCGAGGAAGGTGAGCTTGTCGTTGATGGTCGCGTCCACCCGCCCCTGACGCAGCAGCGCGACGGCCTGCGCCCAGCCTTCGACGCCCTCGACCTTGGCGCCGGACTCCTTTGCGAGGTCGTTCCAGTTGCTGGTCAGCGACTGCGCGGTGGTCTTGCCGTCGAGGTCGGCGAACGAGCTGATCGAGTCGTCGTCGTCCTTCACCACGATCACTCCCGGCGAGACGGTGTACGGCGCGCTGAAGAGGTAGTTCGCCTCGCGGTCGTCGTTGATGGTCACCTGATTCGCGATGACATCGAAGCGTCCGGCATCCAGGCCCGCGAAGATCGCGTCCCACTGGGTCTCCTGGAACTCGACCTTCAGGTCGAGCTTGTCGGCGACCGCCTGGATGATCTCGACGTCGAACCCGGTCAGCTCGCCGGTGCCGCCGTCGGCGTGGAAGCTGAACGGCCGGTACGTGCCCTCGGTCGCCACGGTGAGGGTGCCGTCTTCGACGAGTCCGAAGTCGGAGCCGCCGGACGTGGCCGATCCGCTCGAGGCAGGAGCGCTCGAACCGCTGCAGGCGGTGAGCGCTGCGGCGGCGAAGACGAGTGCGGTGGCGGCGATGAGACGACGGGACATGGGAAGCCCTCCTGGGGTGCGGTGGTGCGGTGATCTCACACTATGCGCCGAACCTGCATGGGCGGTCGTGCATGTCCCCGCGTGACATGCAGAAGGCCCCCGACTGCGAACCGGCGGGGGCCTTGCGACGACGGGCTCAGCGGCCCGGTCAATCAGCGTCAGATGGCGTTGACGTCCAGCGGGATGCCGGGGCCGAACGTGGTCGACACGGCGCCCTTCTGGATGTAGCGGCCCTTCGAGCTCGACGGCTTGAGGCGGACGATCTCCTCGAGCGCAGCGCCGATGTTCTCGTCCAGCTGCTCAGCGGTGAACGAGGCCTTGCCGACGATGAAGTGCACGTTGGCGTGCTTGTCGACGCGGAACTCGATCTTTCCGCCCTTGATCTCCTCGACGGCCTTGGCCGGGTTGGGGGTCACGGTGCCGGTCTTCGGGTTCGGCATCAGGCCACGCGGGCCCAGCACCTTTCCGAGGCGACCGACCTGGCCCATGAGCTCAGGGGTCGCGACGGCTGCGTCGAAGTCGGTCCAGCCGCCGGCGACCTTCTCGATGAGCTCGGAGCTGCCGACCTCATCGGCGCCCGCGGCGATGGCGGCCTCAGCGGCTGCACCGTTCGCGAACACGATGACGCGAGCGGTCTTGCCGGTGCCGTGCGGCAGCATGACGGTGCCGCGCACCATCTGGTCGGCCTTGCGGGGGTCGACGGCGAGCTTGAGCGCGACCTCGACGGTCGAGTCGAACTTCGCCGAACCGGTCTCCTTCGCGAGAGCCACGGCCTCGGTCGGGGTGTAGAAACGGTCTGCCTCGATCTTCGCGAGAGCAGCCTCATATGCCTTGGACTTGGTAGCCATTGTTATCTCCCTCAGCCCTCGACCGTGATGCCCATGGAGCGGGCGGTTCCGGCGATGATCTTCGACGCGGCGTCGATGTCGTTCGCGTTCAGGTCGGCCTGCTTCTGCTCGGCGATCTGACGAACCTGGTCGTTGGTGATCTTGCCGACCTTGACGGTGTGCGGGGTGGCCGAGGCCTTCGCGACGCCTGCGGCCTTCTTGATCAGCTCGGCTGCCGGCGGGGTCTTCAGGACGAACGTGAAGCTGCGGTCCTCGTAGACGGTGATCTCCACGGGGATGACGTTGCCGCGCTGCGACTCGGTCGCGGCGTTGTACGCCTTGCAGAACTCCATGATGTTCACGCCGTGCTGACCGAGCGCGGGGCCGATCGGCGGCGCCGGGTTGGCTGCACCGGCGTTGATCTGAAGCTTGATCAGGCCGGTCACCTTCTTCTTGGGTGCCATGATTTTCCTTTCATCGAGCGGATGCCCAGGGCATCCCTCTCCCGCTTCCCCGGCGTCTCCGGGGCGCGGTGCCCTTCGACGGGCTCAGGGACCCATCGAAGAAGTGCACAAACCATGTAAGTCTACCCCATGCAGAATGCCCCACCGGCCGAAGCCGACGGGGCGCTCTGCAGACGCGGAGGCGTCAGATCATCTTGGTGACCTGCTCGAACGACAGCTCCACCGGGGTCTCGCGCTCGAAGAGCGAGACGAGAACCGTGAGCTTGCCGCTGGCGGCGTTGATCTCGCTGATCGTTCCGGGCAGACCCGCGAACGAGCCCTCCTTGATCGTGATGGTCTCGCCGACCTCGAAGTCGACCTCGGCCGCCATCGGACGGGCGACGGCGACGCCGCCCTTCGCCGCGATGGACTTCGCGGTGGGGACGTCCTTGACCTCGACGAGCGACTTCAGCATGTTGAACGCCTCTTCGAAGCGCAGCGGGGTCGGGTTGTGGGCGTTGCCCACGAAGCCGGTGACACCGGGCGTGTGGCGCACGACCGACCAGGTGTCCTCGTTGAGCTCCATGCGCACCAGCACGTAGCCGGGGATGCGCACGCGGTTGACCATCTTGCGCTGGCCGTTCTTGATCTCGACGACGTCCTCCATCGGGACCTCGATCTGGTAGATGTCGTCCTCGACCTCGAGCGTCGACTTGCGCTGCTCGATGTTGGCCTTCACCTTGCGCTCGAAGCCGGCGTAGGAGTGGATGACGTACCACTTGCCGGGAAGCATGCGCAGGTCCATGCGGAACGCCTCGTAGGGGTCCTCCTCGACGGCGTCGTCGGCGTCGTCGACCTCGGGGCCGTCGTACGGGGTGACCTCGTCGGCCGCAGCCGCCTCGGCCTCGGCGGACTCCTCCGCCACAGCGTCGTTGAGGACCTCGGCGGCTGCTTCAGACTCAGCCGCTTCGTCCAGGTTCAGAGCGTCGTTCACGATCGCGTCCGCCTCCGGGTCTTCGATCTCGATGTCATCGTCGGTGTCGTCGTACTCCACGCCGGTCTCACCCTCGATGTGCAGAGCGCTGTGCTCGGCGGCCGAGGAGGACTGCTCCTGCTCGGCGAGCACGTTGCCCTCCTGGGACTCGTCCTCTTCGCTGGACTGCTCGGCAGCGGTCGCCCAGTCGGCGTCGTCGGAATACTTGTCAGACACTTTGCTTCTTTCCAATCGCTGCGACGACCCGCGGGACGGACCGTCGAAGTGGGCTCATCAGCTCAGCGGGACTCCGAAGACGTAGTGCGCGCCGGTTCCGAAGAGCCAGTCGAGTCCGTAGACCAGACCCATGACGATCAGCACGAAGACGAACACCACAGTGGTGAACTTGATGAGTTCCTTGCGGGTCGGCGTGACGACCTTGCGAAGTTCGCTGATGACCTGGCGGAAGAACAGGGCGATGCGTCCGAAGAAGCCGAGCTTGCTGTCGCGCAGGGCGTAGGTGCCCGAGGCGGCGATGTCGCCGCGAACGTCGTCCTGGTCCATGCACGTACCTTTCGTGAGTCAGCATGCGCTGACGCGCAGGGCGGACAGGAATCGAACCTGCAACCTGCGGTTTTGGAGACCGCTGCTCTGCCAATTGAGCTACCGCCCTAGAGACCGACCGGCCTCTGGGTCCACCTCCCCGCCGCGACCCTGAGGCACGGTGAAGGATGCAGACAACTGCCCCTCAAGTGTACGGCATCCGGAACCGTCGGCCGAACCGCCGCTGACGCCCGCGTGAGTCGCGAGCGTCGGGCAGACTGGGAGGAGCCGGTCGCGACCGGCGCAGAGCCGGTGACGAGAGGGGCCCAGTGGGCGCGGATGTGCAGCAGTTCCAGGTGGATCTTCGGGGAGTCGTCGACCTGCTGAGCCGGCACATCTACTCCGGCCCTCGCGTGTACCTGCGCGAGCTGCTCCAGAACGCGCGGGATGCCATCGCCGCCCGCTCCGAGGTGGACGGCGGCGGCACGGGCATCCGGATCACGCCGCTCACCGACGACGGCGGCGAGTTCGTGCTGCGCGACGACGGCGTCGGCCTGACCGCGACCGAGGTCGCGGATCTGCTCGCGACCGTGGGTCGCAGCTCGAAGCGCGACATCTTCGACATGCCCCGCAGCGACTACCTCGGGCAGTTCGGCATCGGGCTGCTGAGCTGCTTCATGGTCTCGGATAGCATCGTCATCCGCTCCCGCAGCGCGCGCGGCGGTGCCGGCGTGGAGTGGACCGGCAGCTCCGACGGCACCTTCCAGGTCGTCGAACTCGATGAGGAGGTGCCGATCGGCACCAGCGTGCATCTCACCCCGCGCTTCGAGCACGCCGACCTGCTGCGTCCCGCCGCGGTCCGGCAGCTCGCGCGGGACTTCGGCGAGTTCCTGCCCGTGCGGGTCACGATCGGGATGCCAGGCGGCGACGTCGACGTGACCCGCCCCGCGCCGTTCCTCGGCGAGGGCGACGCGGACGCGGCCCTCGCGTACGGTCGCGACCTCATCGGCGCGACCCCGATGGACGTCATCGAGATCTCGGAGCCCGCCACCGGCACCCGCGGCCTCGCCTACGTGCTCCCCTTCGCTCCGCCGCCCAACCTGCGACAGGCGACGCGCACGTACCTCGGCCGGATGCTGCTGGCCGAGCGCTCGGCGGAGGTGCTGCCCGACTGGGCGTTCTTCGTGCGCGCGGTCGTCGACTCGACGGGTCTCTCCCCCACCGCCAGCCGCGAGTCCCTCGTCGAGGACACCGCTCTCGAGCACGTGCGGGAGCAGCTCGGTGCGGGCATCCGCCGCTGGGTGCTCGAACTCGGGCTCACGGCTCCGCACCTGCTCACCCAGTTCGTCGCGGTGCACGAGCTGGGTCTGAAGTCGCTCGTGCGCCATGACGACGAGCTCGCGCGCTTCATCACCCGCTGGCTGACCGTCGAGACCAACCACGGCAGCGTGCGCATCGGCGATCTCGTCGAGCAGCACCGGCACATCCGCTATGCCCGCACGGTGGACGAGTTCCGCCAGGTGGCGGGGATCATCCCGGCATCCGAGGTGCTCGTCAACGGCGGGTACCTGTACGACGCCGACCTCGTCGCCGAGCTTCCCGCGCTGTTCCCGGACGTCACGGTCGAGCAGATCGACGTGACCGGCGAGCTGGACCGGCTCGACCCGCCGCCACTCGACGACCGCGAGGCCGCCATCGCGCTGGAGGCGCGCGCGGGCGCCGTGCTCGCCGCATCCGGATGCGCGGTGATCGTCCGCGCGATCGACCGGGCGGATCTCAGCGGACTGTACGTCGCCGACCCGCGCGTGCTGCGCGCGATCGACCGCGGCCGCACCAAGGGCATCGCCGACGGTCTGTGGGGCGGCGTGCTGTCGCGAATCGACGACACGATGGGCGGCGCGACCGACGACGACCAGCGCGCGCGGCTGTGCCTGAACTGGTCGAACCGCGTGGTGCGCACCCTCGCCGGGGTCGACGACGACGCCGTGTTCGGGCGCACGGTGCAGCTGCTGTACATCCAGGCGCTGCTCGCCGGCCACCATCCGCTCACCGATGCCAACCGGTCGCTGATGACCACCGCCCTCACCGATCTCGTCGCCCTGTCGGCGGGGGTGCGCGACGACTTCCCCTTCGACGGGCTCGACCTGCCCGACCCCTTCACCGAGGAGCCCTGATGACCGACCCGACGACGCGATTCCAGCAGCTCCTCGACGAGATCGACAGCACACCCTGGGGTCCGCACGAGCAGGCCCTGACCGCCGAGGCGGTGGCCCTCGCGCAGGAGCTCGGCGACGAGCAGCTCGAGTACCAGGCGCGCATGCGCCAGACGGCTTCGGCGAACATGGGCGGTCTCACCGACGTGATGCTGAACTCGTTCGCCTGGTGCCTCGCTCACCACGATGCCGATCCGCAGCGCTTCCCGCTCGACATCGACAACGGGGCCGCTGACCTGATGTGGCAGTTCAAGTGGATGGCAGCGACGCTGCGCGCCTCGCCCGCGTTCTCGAGCGAGCAGATCGCCGGCGTGCTCGATGACATGGAGGCGCACTACCGCCGCGCCGGGATCGGCATGAGCGGGGTGCTCACCGCCCGCTTCGAGGACGCGTGGGCCACCGGTCGCATCGACGAGGCCGAGCGGCTGCGCGGCCTGCTCGAGACGACGCCTCGCGACGACTACAGCCACTGCGATGCCTGCGGACGCAGCCAGAACGCCGGGTTCTTCGCCGCGACCGAGCGAGACGAGCAGGCCATCCGCCTGGTCGAGGAGATGATCGAGGGCGGCTTCTCGTGCGGCGAGGAACCCGAGCACGCCCTGTCGCGCGTGCTTCTGCCCTATCTGCGCACCGGCCGTCTCGACGACGCCAGGTCGGCGCATCTGCGCAGCTACCGGCTGGCGAAGGACAACCCCGACAACCTCGGCATCGTCGCGAACAACCTCGTGTTCGCCGCGGTCACGGGCAACGAGGCACGGGCGCTGTCTCTGGTCGAGCGCCACCTGCCGTGGCTGGCGCACGACCCGCTGAACGTCGACGGGCACTTCGCGATGCTCTCGGCCATCGCCTTCGCCCTCGACCGCGTCGCGGCGGTCGGTCACGGCGAGGCCACGGTGCGCGGCGCCGACGCCGCCGGCCTCGAGTCGCTCTTCGGCGATCGCGAGGGCGGGTGGACGGCATCCGCCCTGGCAGCTGCGGCGAGCGCCGCGGCCGACCGCATCGGCGACGAGTTCGACGAGCGTGACGGGTCGGACTGGCACGCGCAGCGCCGCGCCCGCATGCACGCACTGGCGGGCGCACGCTGGGACGTTCCCATCCGCTCGGATGCGTTCGCGGTCGAGACGCCGTCGGCCCAGCCGCAGGATGCCGAGGGCTGGTACGAGCGGGCTGTTGCCCTGGCCGGCTACGGCTCGGAGCGTGATGCGCTGGCCGCCGCCGACCGCGTCGGAGAGCTCCCGGATGCCGAGAAGCGGGCGCGGCTGCTGGGTCTGCGCATCGGCGCGCACACGTCGCTCGCGGAATGGACCGCGGCCGAGGCGCTGCTGCCGCTGCGCGGTGCGGCGCTGCGAGAAGCCGGACGCCCGGAGCAGGCCGAGCTGGAGGCGCGCCGCGGGCTCGCACTGTACGGACGCGGCGACGTCGGCGATCACGCGGCGCTCGAGCAGGAGTGGGCGGATGCCGCCGGCCTGCCCTCCTGGTCGCGCGGCGACGTCGCGCTGACCCTGGCTTCGCTGCGGTTGCGAGGTGACGACCCGGTCGGCGCCGCTGAGCTCACCGAGCACGCGGCGGTGTGCTTCGCCGAGGCCGGCGACGCACGGCTGGTCGCGGCGAGCAGGATGCTGCGCGCCATGTCATGCGTGGCCCAGGGCGAGATCGAGCAGGCTCAGGAGCTGCTGGAGTCGCTGCTGGCCGACGAGGACCTCGACCCCGGCCAGCGGGCGCGCCTGCTCGAGGTGCGGGCTCGGCTGCACGGCGGGGCCGGTCGGCTCGAGGAGGGTGCCGTCGACGCGGACGTCGCCGCGGGCATCCTGACCTCCCTCGGCGCGGTCAGCGCTCTGGCCGAGGCGCAGATGCTCGCCGGCGCACTGTGGGACGACGCCGGGCACCCCAATCAGGCCGTGCCGCGCTACCGTGCGGGCATCCGCCTGATGCGCGAGCGTGACGGCGATGTGAGCGGCGCGGAGTTCCGGCTCGGTCGGGCGATGCTTGCGGCGGGCCATGCGGCCGAGGCCGCCGAGCTGCTCGGCGACGTGCTGCAGCGCGAGGAGAGCAGCGGAGCGTCGGCCGCGTCGCGGGCGATGACGGCGAGTGTGCTGGGTCGCGCTCTCGCCGCCGCTGAGGAGTACGGCCAGGCGATAAGCGCTTACGGCTACGCGGCCGAGCTGCATGCCGAGGCGGAGGAGCCCGCCGAACAGGCACTCGTGCTCACCGAGCAGGCGAAGATCCTCGCGCGCTTCGGCGAGCACTCCGACGCGCGCCGGCTGCTCGAGCAGGCGGCCGAGCTGGTGCGCCCCACGGACGCGGTCGGCGCGATCGTCGAGGTGCTGCACAACCTCGGTCAGTCGTACGGCGGCGTGCGCGACGAGCGCGCTTTCGAGCTGTTCGACGAGGTGCGCGCCCTCGCGGTCGAGCACGAGGCGGACTGGCTGATTGCCGACGTGACCGACTCGCGCGGACGTGCGCTGATCGAGTTCGACCGCATCGACGAGGCGATCGCCGCGCTGCTCACCGCGGCCGACGGCTTCGCGGCGATCGGGGATGCCGGATCGGCTGGCGGTTCGGAGCTGTTCGCCGCCCGCACGCTCGCCGGCGCCGATCGCCTCGACGACGCCGTGCCGCTGTACGGCAGCGTGCTGGACCGCGCAACGGGGTTCCCGCAGCTGCGCCAGGTCGCGGCCCTCGAGCTCGGCGACGTTCTCGAGAAGCTCGGCCGCACCGGCGACGCCGCGCAGGTGCGCGCGCTGCTGGACGAGTAGGTCGCAGGGAGCTCTGGCGCGGGGCTTCGGCATCCGGGGTCGGCCTCGCCCCGACTCATCCGACGTAGGCGAACGCGCGAGCGCAGGACGAAACGCCCGAGTTCTCTCCTACCTCCGCCTGTTCGCCTACGCTCGCGCGGACAAGCCGCCCGACGCAGCGCGGGCCGGCGCGCACCGTCAGAAGAGCTGACGCCAGTTGGCCTTCGCGAGATCCAGCAGCTCGTCGCCGCGGCCGGACATCACGGTGCGGATCGCGTAGAGGGCGAAGCCCTTCACCTGCTCGGCGCTCACCGACGGCGGCATCGAGAGCTCCTGCCTCTCGGTGACGACATCCAGCAGAGCGGGACCATCGTGGGCGAGCACCTCGGCCACGGCATCCGGCAGATCCTCCGACCGCTCGACCCGGCGCGCGAAGATGCCGAGGGCCGTCGCGATCGCGGCGAAGTCGGGGTTGTTCAGGTCGGTGCCGTAGGTGACGAACCCGGCGGCCTTCATCTCGAGCTCGACGAAGTTCAGCGACGAGTTGTTCACCACGACCACCTTCACCGGCAGCCGGTTCTGCGTGATCGTGATCAGCTCGCCGAGCATCATCGCCAGTCCCCCGTCGCCGGCGAGCGCGATCACCTGCTGATCGGGCCGGGCCGTCTGCGCGCCGATGGCGTGCATCACCGCGTTGGCCATCGACCCGTGCGTGAACGACCCGATCAGACGTCGCCGCTCGGTCATCGAGAAGTAGCGCGCGGCCCAGACCGTCGGGGATCCGACATCCGCGGTGAAGATGGCATCCGATGCCGCGGCCTCGTCGATCAGCCGGGCGAGGTACTGCGGGTGGATCGGCGCCTTCCCTCGAGCCGGCACGGCGAGCTCATCCAGCTTCGCCCGCGTCTTGCGGTAGTGCGCGACGGCATCGTCGAGGTGCGAGCGGTCGCTCTTCTCGGCCAGTCGCGGCAGAAGCGCGTCGACTGTCGCCTTCACGTCGCCGACGAGGCCGAGATCGAGTGGATGCCGCCGGCCGAGCTGCGAGCCGCGGATGTCCACCTGAATGGTCTTCGCGTTCTCGGGATAGAACTGCGTGTAGGGGAAGTCGGAACCGAGAATGAGAAGCACCTCGGCCCCTTCCATGGCGCGGAATCCGGAAGCGAAGCCGAGCAACCCCGTCATCCCGACGTCGAAGGGGTTGTCGTACTCGATGTGCTCCTTGCCGCGCAGCGCGTGCACGATCGGGGCGGCGAGCCGGTCGGCCAGCGCGACGACCTCGTCGTGCGCACCTTCGACTCCGGCGCCGGCGAGGATGGTCACCTTCCGCGTGCCGTTGAGCAGCGTCGCCGCCTGCTCGAGTTCGCCGGGGCTGGGCGTGATCACGGGGTTCGCACGGGGGATGACGACGGCGCGGTCGTCGGCGATCTCGGCGAGTGCGACATCTCCCGGGATCACCAGAACTGCGACGCCTCGCTGCTCGATGGCAGCGCGCATCGCGATCTCCATCAGGCGCGGCATCTGCGTCGGGTCGGCGACGTACTCGACGTACACGCTCGACTCGCGGAACAGCTCCTGCGGGTGCGTCTCCTGGAAGTACCCGGTGCCGATCTCGACCGTGGGGATGTGCGCGGCGATGGCGAGCACCGGCACACGCGAGCGATTCGCGTCGTAGAGTCCGTTGATCAGGTGCAGGTTGCCAGGGCCGCAGGAGCCGGCGACCACCGCGAGGTCGCCGGTGAGCGCGGCATCCGCCGCCGCGGCGAAGGCTGCGGACTCCTCGTGTCGCACATGCACCCAGCGGATCGTCCCGTCTTTGCGCAGCGCATCGGTGAACCCGTTCAGCGAGTCGCCCGGGAGGCCGTACACCCGGTCGATGCCGTTGACGCGCAGCGTGCGGACCATGTTCTCAGCGACGGTGACCATGCCTCGACCCTACGCCCGCCGGCACTGGTCGAGGCCGGCGCGGGTCGAGTCCGGCGCGGGTCGAGTCCGGCGCCGGTTCAGCATCCGCGCGACCCACCCGAGGTAGGAGAACACGCGAGCGCAGGACGAGAACTCGGGTTCTCGTCCTGCGCTCGTGTGTTGACCTTCGCTCGCGCGCCCGACATCGGCGCGCTGGACACCGGATGCCCGGGCCCGGGCCGCTCAGGCCGTGCGGATCAGCTTCTTGTTGACGAACTCGTCGGCTGCCAGCAGGCCCAGCTCACGCGAGGTGCCGCTGCGCTTCACGCCGCCGAAGGGCAGCTCCGGGCTGTCGGCGAGGGCGGTGTTCACGTAGACCATGCCCGCCTCGATCCGGTTCGCCACGCGCTCGGCCTGGTCGGCGTCGGTCGTGAACAGGTAGGAGCCGAGGCCGAACGTCGTGTCGTTGGCGAGCTCGACGGCGGCGTCCTCGTCAGCGACGCGGTACACGACAGCGGCCGGGCCGAAGAGCTCCTCGCGGTACACGTCCATCTCGGGGGTCACGTCGGCGAGCACGGTCGGCGCGAAGAACGCCCCATCGCGGGCGCCGCCGGTGAGCACGGTCGCCCCCTGCGCGACGGCCGTGTCGACCTGCTCCTGCAGGCGGTCGGCGGCGGCAAGCGACGACAGCGGGCCGAGCACGGTGTCCTCCTGGGTCGGGTCCTCGGCGGACACGGCGGCAAGCGACGCCACGAACTTCGAGGTGAACTCCTCGTACAGCTCGTCGACGATCACGAAGCGCTTCGCGCCGTTGCACGACTGCCCGTTGTTGTCGAGGCGGGCGTCGACGGCGAGCTGCACGACCGAGTCGAGGTCGTCGGTCGAGAGGACGATGAACGGGTCGGACCCGCCCAGCTCGAGCGCGACCTTCTTGAGGTTGCGGCCGGCGACCTCGGCGACAGCGGCACCGGCGCGCTCGGATCCGGTGACCGAGACGCCGTGCACGCGCGGGTCGGCGATGATCGTCGCCGCCTGGTCGTTGGTGGCGTACACGTTCACGTATGCGCCCTCGGGCAGGCCGGCATCGCGGTAGATGGCCTCGATCGCGGCAGCCGACTCCGGGCACTGCGGGGCGTGCTTCAGGATGATCGTGTTGCCGATCGCCAGGTTCGGGGCCGCGAAGCGGGCCACCTGGTACGCCGGGAAGTTCCACGGCATGATGCCCAGCAGGGCACCCAGCGGAGCACGCCGCACCACGGCGGTGCCCTCGCCCACGATCTGCAGCGGCTGGTCGGCGGTGATCACGTCGATGTTGTCGGCGTAGTACTCGATGATGTCGGCGGCGAACTCGACCTCGCCGACCGCGGCGGCGATCGGCTTGCCCATCTCGCGCACGATGATCGCGCCCAGCTCGTCCTTGCGCTCGCGGTGCAGCTCGGCGATGCGGCGGATCACGGCGGCGCGGTCGGCCGGAGCGGTCGCGCCCCAGACCTTCGCGGCCGAGGCGGCCGCCGCGACGGCCTGCTCGATCTGCTCGTCGGTGGCGGTGTCGTAGCTGGCGAGGGTCTCGCCGGTGGCCGGATTGACGACGGCGTAGTCGGTCATGTCGGTTCCTCTCGTAAAGGCTGGTGGGCCCTCGACGATGTCGGGGGCCCACCAGTCGGGTCAGCTGTTCGGAATCAGGGTGTACTTGGTCGACAGGTACTCGTGGATGCCCTCGGCGCCGCCTTCACGGCCGATGCCGGACTGCTTGACGCCGCCGAAGGGGGCGGCGGCGTTCGAGACGACACCCACGTTCAGCCCCATCATGCCCGTCTCCAGCGCATCGATCATCCGGTGTCCGCGGCCGAGGTCCTCGGTGAACACGTACGAGACCAGCCCGTACTCGGTGTCGTTCGCGAGACGCACCGCCTCCGCCTCATCGGCGAAGGTGGCGATGGCGAGCACCGGTCCGAAGATCTCCTCGCGGAGGATCGCGCTGCCGGCGACCACATCCGTGAGCACGGTCGGCTCGTAGAACGTGCCGGTGCCCTCGACGGCCTTGCCGCCGGCCAGCACGCGCGCACCGCGGTCGACGGCGTCGCCGACGAGCTCCTGCGCCTTGGCGACGGCGTCCTCGTCGATCAGCGGCCCGATGGCCACACCGTCTTCCGTGCCGCGGCCGATCTTCATCGCCTGCACGCGCTCCGAGACGCGGCGACCGAACTCCTCGGCCACGTCCTGGTGCACGATGAAGCGGTTGGCTGCCGTGCACGCCTGGCCGATGTTGCGGAACTTCGCCGCCATCGCGCCGTCCACGGCCTTGTCGAGATCCGCGTCCTCGAAGACGACGAACGGAGCGTTGCCGCCCAGCTCCATCGACACGCGCAGGACGCCGTCGGCCGCCTGCGCGATGAGCTTGCGGCCGACCTCGGTCGAGCCGGTGAACGACAGCTTGCGCAGACGCGGGTCGCCGATGATCGGGCCCGACAGCGCGCCGGAGCGCGAGGTCTGCACGACGTTGACGACACCGGCGGGCAGGCCAGCCTCCTCCAGCAGCTTGGTGAAGAAGATCGTGGTCAGCGGGGTCAGCGCCGGGGGCTTGATGATCACCGTGCAGCCGGCCGCGAGCGCGGGCGCGATCTTCCGCGTCGCCATCGCGAACGGGAAGTTCCACGGCGTGACGAAGAAGGACGGGCCGACGGGGCGCTGCGACACGATCATCTGGCCGGTGCCCTCGGGGTTGCTGCCGTAGCGGCCGCTGATGCGCACGGCCTCCTCGCTGAACCAGCGCAGGAACTCGCCGCCGTAGACGACCTCGCCGCGCGCCTCCGCCAGCGGCTTGCCCATCTCGAGGGTCATCAGCAGCGCGAGGTCCTCCTTGTGCTGCTGCACGAGGTCGAAGGCGCGACGCAGGATGTCGCTGCGGGTGCGCGGGGCGGTGGCCGCCCAGGCATCCTGCGCGGCGACGGCGGCGTCGAGAGCCCGGATGCCGTCGCCGGGCGTCGCGTCGGCGATCGACGCGATCACCTCGTTGGTCGCGGGGTCGCGCACGTCGAAGGTGCGCCCCTCCTCGGCATCCGTCCACTGACCGCCGATGAAGAGGCCGCCGGGGACGCGGGAGAGGAGTTCCTGCTCGTTCGATGCGAGTGTCATGTTCATCTCGATTCTGTGGGGAGGGATGGTCAGCGCTGGCGAGCGCTGGGCGGGGCGTCCACTCCCAGCGTCTCACCGCGGAAGAAGGCGGGGGCGAAGATCCGCTGGACGAACATCAGCACCACGCCGAAGACGAGCAGGCCGACGCCGATGAAGAACACGATGCCGATGCCGCCCTCGCCGTTGGCGTCGACGCCGATGGCGATCGATCCGTAGTCGGGCGCGAGGCTGTCGACCGCGGTGATCACGAAGAGCACGAGCAGGATGACGCCGCCGACGAGCGGGCTGGCGAACTTGAAGAAGAAGTCCTTGCCCGAGTCGAACCACTGGCGGCGGAAGTACCACACGCAGGCGAGGGCGGTGATGCCGTAGTAGAAGCAGATCATCATGCCCAGCGCGAGGATGGTGTCCCACAGTGCGTCCTCGCTGAGGAAGCGCATCACGGCGTAGAAGCCGCCGGCGACGAACGCGGAGGCGATCGTCGCGTAGCCCGGGGTGAAGAAGCGCGGGTTGACCCGCGCGAACTTCTTGGGCATCGCGCCGTAGTGGCCCATCGCAAGCAGAGTCCGTGCGGGCGAGATGAAGGTCGACTGCAGTGACGAGGCCGACGAGGTGAGCACGGCGAGCGAGAGCAGGAAGGCCAGGCCCCCCATCACCGGACCGGAGAGCGCGAAGAACACGTTGCCGCCGATGTCCTCGTTGGTGAGGCCGAGGCCCTTGTCGCCGATCCCGGAGTACATCAGGCTGCTGATGGTGAGCAGCAGGTAGATCGCGATGATCGAGAGCACGGTGAGCATGGCGGCTCGACCCGGCGTGCGCTCGGGATCCTTCGCCTCCTCGTTCATCGTGAGGGTGACATCCCACCCCCAGAACATGAAGACGGATGCCGAGAGACCCATCACGATCATCGAGAGTCCGCCCTGGATCTCGAACGGGTTGAACCACGCGAACTCCGGCAGGTTCGCCTCGAAGGCGCCGCCCTGCACGGTCTCGACGATCGCCATCACGGCGAAGAGCACGAGGATCACGACCTGGAAGGCCACCAGGCCGTACTGCAGCTTCTGCGAGGTCGACACGTCGCGGTACGACACCCAGGTGGCGAGCGCGACGAAGATGAGGCACACCGCGACGTTCACGAAGGGGTTGCGCGTGATGGACGCGATCTCCTCGTTGCCGGAGATCTGCGAGATCAGCAGGAAGAGGAAGTCGACGGCGATGCCGGCGAGGTTCGACAGCACGAGGATCGTCGCGACGATCAGTCCCCACCCGGCCATCCACCCGACGTACGGCCCGAACGCGCGGGTGGCCCAGGTGAAGCTCGTGCCCGAGTCGGGCATGGCCTTGTTGAGCTCGCGGTACCCGAAGGCGACGAGCAGCATCGGGATGAAGCCGAGCAGCAGGATGGCGGGCACCTGGAACCCGACCGCGCCCACCGCGCCGCCGATCCCGGCGGTGTAGGTGTAGGCCGGGGCGATGCACGAGATGCCCATCACGAGGGCGCCGAGAACGCCGACGGTGCCGACGCTGAGGCCCTTGCGGGAGATTCCGGTCGTGACTCCGGAGTCGGGCGCCATCGCCCGATCGGTGCTGGACATCAACGTTCTCCTGCTTCAGCGCGTGCGCGCGGGACGACGATCATGGGTACGGGAAGCTCGTGCAGCATCTTCGCCGCGGTCGAGCCCAGGAAGAGACGGCGGGGCTGGGCGAGCCTGCTGGAGCCCACCACGATGACCTCTCCCGGATGCCAGCGCAGGTGCGCCACGGCGTCTTCGACGCTGTCGCCTGCCGCGCGCTCGACCTCGGCGGCGACGTCATCGGGAAGGGATGCCCGCACCTGGGCGAGCACGTCCTCTCCGTGCGCGTTCTGCGCGAGGGTGATCGCGCCGGTGTCGAGGCCGGCGGGCACGTCGAACGGCACGAGCGAGACGAGACGCAGCGTGCCGTGGGCGGCTGCCGCGAGGCGCGCAGCCGAGTCGACCACCGCGTCTGCGCCGGCGCGCGTGCCGACGGCGGCCGTGACGCGCGGGATCGACGTCTCGGCGTCGGCGTTGTCGCGCGAGCCGGCAGGTGCCAGCGCCACGGGGATCGGCGAGGAGTGCACGAGCTCGGAGGCGACGGAGCCGAGGCGGTGGCGGCCGAGAGTCGTGCCGTTGGCCGCTCCGATGACCAGGAGCCGTGCGTCGAACTCCTCGCCCGCGGCGATGATGCCCTCGGCGAAGGATTCGTTGAACCGCACGTGCCCGAGGCAGCGGACGTCGGCGGGCACCTGAGCGACGGCTGCCCGCAGCCACTCCTCGGCCTGCGCGCGCACGTGTGCCTCGAAAGCGCGCTCCGGGGGAACGACGGCCGAGCTGCGGGTGCCTTCGGGCGGAAGCACGATGACGAGATCGAGGTGCGCGTCGATGCTGCGCGCGAGCCTCGCACCGAGAGCGAGGGCGTCGGCCCCCTCGTCCGTCGCCGTGTACCCGACGACGATCGACCCGCTCATGCTCCGCTGCTTCCGGTGTCGGCCTTCTCGATGATCTGTGCGGCCGCGAGGCGGCCCATGCGGATCGCGCCGTCGACGTGCTGGTAGCCGGCGCCGGCCATGTCGCTGCAGGCGAAGTGGATCGGCCCGACGGCGGCGCGCAGGTCGGCGCCGTAGCGGTGCAGGCCGCCCATGTCGAAGCTCGCGGCGTAGGCGCCGCGGGTCCACTCCTCGCTGCCCCAGTCGCTCTCGTAGTAGACCACCGGGTTCTTCGCCTCGGGCCCGTAGTAGTGCGACAGCGACTCGAGGATGCGCTCCTTGCGCTCCTCGGCGCTCAGGGTGAACAGGTCGTCGGCGTTCTGGTCGCTGACGAATCCGACCAGGGTGCCGCGCTCGTCGCCGTGGTTGGTGTTGTCGTACGCCTCGTGCGAGAGCTCGTACGGGCTGAATGCGGTGCCGCTCAGACCCTGCTCGCGCCAGAACGGGCGGTCGTACACCGCGTGCACCTTGATGACGAAGCCCATCGAGAGGTGCTGGTGCAGCTGGTGCTGGCGACGCGGCAGCGGCGGCACGAACGAGATCCGGTCGTACAGCACCGGGGCGTGCGCGAGGATCGCGTGCCGGGCGCGGACGGTCATGCCGTCGGCGTGCGCGACGACTCCGTCTTCGGACCACTCCAGCGTGCGCACGGGCTGGTTCAGGAAGACGTCATCGCCGAGGCGTTCGGCGAGCAGCTGCGGAACCTGCTGCAGGCCGCCGACGACGCGCTTGTCGAGGATGAAGTCCGCGTCGACGAGGTTGGAGTAGGACCCGGCGGATGCCGCCATGAGCAGCGACTGCAGCAGCGAGAACGCGTGGGTGGGCTTGGTGAGCATGGCAGACCCGGTGGCGAAGGCGAGGTTGAGCACGGCCTCGTCGTCATCGGTCTGCTGGCGCAGCCAGGCGTCCCAGGTGATCGTGTCCCACTCCGCGGCGCTGGGGTGCTCCCACGGGCGGTCGGGTTCGATCTCGGCCACCATCGCGTCGAGGCGCTCGGTGATCTCGGCGATCACGGCCTCGGTCTCGGCCGACACGGGGAACATCTCACCCGTGAAGCGGTGCAGCGTGCCGTCGGGGCCGACGTAGACGCTGTCGCCGTCGCGGTAGCGGTCGAAGGTCTCAAGGCCCAGCTCGACGATGGTCTCCTTCAGGGCATCCTGATCGGGCGAGACCCACTGGCCGCCGAGCTCGAGCATCGCGCCCTCGATCTGGTCGGTCCACAGGCGCCCGCCGACCCGGTCACGCGCCTCGAGCACGGCGACCGACAGGCCGGCCTTGCGCAGCTCGTTCGCCGCGGTGGTGCCGGCTGCTCCGGCGCCGACGATGACGACGTCGCGCGTGATCTCGTGCTCTGCCATGGGTGATCTCCTTTGATGCGGAATGTGTGTCGAATATGTGTCGGCCGCGACCCCTGATCCCCCGACCAGGGTCGCGGCCGACCGTCTCAGGCGCGCTCGAGCGCGGTGGCGAGGACGTCGATGCCCTCGTTCAGCAGGTCGTCGCCAATCGACAGCGGCGGCAGGAAGCGGATGACGTTGCCGAACGTTCCGCAGGTGAGGATGATGACGCCCTCGGCCACGCAGGCCTTGGCGACGGCTGCGGTCAGCGCGGCATCCGGAGCACCCGTCTCGGGGTCGACGAACTCGACCGCGATCATGGCGCCGTGGCCGCGGATGTCACCCAGGCGGGGGTCGTTCTCGCGGATCGCGCGGAGGCGCTCGGTGAGCACGGCACCGATCTGCTGGGCACGCTCGACGAGCCCGTCGTTCTCGAACGCGTCGATCGCGGCGAGCGCGGCGGCGCAGGCGATCGGGTTGCCACCGTAGGTGCCCCCGAGGCCGCCGGCGTGAGCCGCGTCCATGATCTCGGCGCGGCCGGTGACGCCGGCGAGCGGCAGGCCCGCGGCGATGCCCTTGGCGGTGGTGATGAGGTCGGGCTCGATGCCGAAGATCTCGCTGGCGAACATCGCGCCCGTGCGGGCGAACCCGGTCTGCACCTCGTCGGCGATGAACACCACGCCGTTGTCGCGGCACCAGGCCACGACCGCGTCGAGGAAGCCGTCGGCGGGGACGATGAAGCCGCCCTCGCCCTGAATGGGCTCGATGATGACGGCGGCCAGGCTGTCAGCGCCGATCTGCTTCTCGATGAGCGTGATGGCTCGCTTGGCAGCCTCGGCGCCGCTCAGGCCGTCGCGGAAGGGGTACGAGCCGGGCACGCGGTAGACCTCGGGCGCGAACGGGCCGAAGCCGGCCTTGTAGGGCATCGACTTGGCGGTGAGCGCCATGGTGAGGTTGGTGCGTCCGTGGTAGCCGTGATCGAAGGCGACGACAGCCTGGCGACCGGTGTGCTTGCGGGCGATCTTTATGGCGTTTTCGACGGCCTCGGCGCCCGAGTTGAACAGGGCCGTCTTCTTCGCGAAGTCACCGGGGGTGAGGCGGTTCAGGGCCTCGGCCACATCCACGTACGACTCGTACGGCGAGACCATGAAGCAGGTGTGCGTGAACTGCGCGGCCTGGGCGGCGACGGCGGCGGCGACCTTGGGGTGCGCGTTCCCGACGCTCGTCACGGCGATACCGGAACCGAGGTCGATGAGCGAGTTGCCGTCGGCGTCGACGACGACACCGCCGCCGGCGGCCACGACCGAGACGGGCATGGAGTGCGCGACGCCCGCGGCGACCGCGTCGGCCTTGCGGGCGAGGATCGCGGCGGAGCGGGGCCCCGGCAGCTCGGTGACGACACGACGGACCTGCTCGAGGGTCGGTCCGCCTGCAGGAATCGTGGAGGTCTCGTCGATGAGGGTCATGAGGCGAGGCTACGACCCGCATCCATCCGACGCATTCGCCGAGTTGTACACTTGCCGGATCAGCTTCGCCATTCTGTACAACTCCTCAAGGACCAGAGCGTGGACACCGCCACCACCCCGACCCTGCGCACTCTGCTCGGGCACGCCGAGCTGCGACTCAGCCTCCTCTCCCCCGAGACCGCACTCGCCGACGGCGCGCTCGATCTGCCGGTGCGCTGGGTGCACAATTCCGATCTCGTCGACCCGACGCCCTTCCTCGCCGACGATCTCGTGCTGCTCACGACCGGCAGCCAGTTCGCCGACAGCGACGCAGCGGGCGCCACGGCGTACGTCGACCGCCTGGTGCGACGCGGCGTGCTGGCGCTCGGATTCGGGTCGGGCGTTCACCGCCTCGGGCCGTCCGACGAGCTCATCGCCGCCTGCGCCGACGCCGGGCTCGCGCTGTTCGACGTGCCGTACGACATCCCCTTCCTCGCCATCGCTCGCGCGCACGCCGAGGCGATGGCCACGCACGCTTACGCCCGGCGCTCGTGGGCGCTCGAGGTGCAGCGCGCGCTGGCCGTGGCGGCCCTGCGTCCCCGGGGCCTCGAGGCGACCCTCGCCGAGCTCGCCCGCCGCCTCGGCTGCTGGGTGGGGCTCTTCGACTCGAGCGGGGCGATCGCGCAGCAGCATCCGGCCGCTCTCGACGGCGACGCTGACGCCGTGGCGGATGCTGTGGCCGAGATGCTGGCGAGGGGAACGACCGCGAGCCGGTCTCTCGACGCCGGCGAGCACACGGTCACGCTCTTCACGTTCGGCCGCACGGGTCAGCTGAAGGGTGTGATCGGGGTGGACCTCAGCGTCATCGACGCGGAGGCGCGAGGAATCATCACCACGGCCATCGCCATGGCCGGCCTGTCGCTCGAGCAGAGCGAGCAGCTCGCGCGCGGCCGCAGGCGCATGCACACCCAGCTGCTCGCGTCGCTGCGCGCCGACGACCCGGAACTCGCCCGGCGCACGCTCGGCGCACTGCCGCCGGCGCCGATGATCGTCGCGAACGCGGACGCCGGGCCCGTCGACGCGATGGTGGGCTGGTTCGAGCGACAGCGTGCGGTCGGCGGCACCGTGTCGTTCGTGGCGGAGGATGCCGACGGGCTGACGATCTGCCTCGGGGCGGCATCGCGAGGCCTGCTCGATCAGGTCGCCGAGCGATTCGGCATCCGGATCGGCGTCTCAGCGCCCGCCGGGTACAGCGAGTTCTCCCACGCGCACGCGCAGGCGATGACCGCGCTGCGGCGATCGGGCGGCGACCGGGTGATCGAATACCTCGACGTCGCGTCAGGTGGTGTGCTCGACGCCGTCGTGTCGGCCGAGACGCGCACCCTGGCCCGCACGAGGCTCGCGCCGCTGCGCGCGCACGATGCGACGACCGGCGCCGGCCTCGAGCGCACCCTGCGGGTCTGGCTCGAGCACGACACCCGTTCCGAGCAGACCGCGGCGGCGCTGGGCATCCATCGCCACACTCTGCGTGCACGGATCGCCCAGGCCGCGTCGCTTCTCGGCGCTGACCTCGCCTCGTTCCCGGCGCGAGCTGAGCTCTGGGCGACCCTTCGGGCCGGGTGACGCCGCACGTGGCGCGAAGGGCGCTCGGTCGCGGTTAGCCGCGCTGGCCACCCGCGGCAGCGACCCGGCCGCGCGCGAAGAGCACCTGCACGCAGCCCCATGCCATCGCCGCGACACCGAGCACCACCAGCACGACCCCGACGAGCCACACCGCGTCGTCCCACGGGACGTAGCCGTGGGACACCGCGTCGAGGAACCGGCCGAGGTCCTCGGGGAATTCGACGAGGCTGCCACCGTCGCCGAACGTCCAGAATCCGACCCCGAGAGTCATCGATCCGAGCCCGACGAACACGAAGGCGGTCGCGGCACCGCGCCTTCCCTGCTCGACCTTCTCCAGGTGCGAGCCCTCGGCCGCGATGCGCGGAGCGCGCAGCGAGAGCACCGGCATCACGATGATCAGCAGCACCGCGAGCGGCGCGCACGTGCCGATCACGTAGCCGGCGACAGGCACGAGGCCGAGCTGCGCACCGATGCCCTCGCTCCACCAGTAGTGGAATCCGTCGTTCGCTGAACTGGCGTCGTCGATCGTCTGCCGTACGCCGGGGAACGCGACGGCGATCGCCTGGACGACCCCGACCGGCACTGCGACGAACAGCGGGGCGACGAAGCACGCTGTCACAAGCCGCCGCAGCACGGGGCCGATCTCCGACAACGGCTTCCAGGCGATCTCGAGCATGCACCAGCCGGCGTACGCGGCAGGGGCGGCGACAGGCAGCATGCCCCAGGGGCGCTCGCCGTCGGCATCGGCCAGGGTGTCGAACACGGCCCAGACTCCGGCGGCAATCGCGGCGATCAGGACGACGAGGTTCGCGCCGGTGAGCATCGCCCGCAGATCGCTGCGGAAGGGGTGCGGGTCCTCGATCGGCTCCTCTGTCGGTCTGCGGCGCTCGTCCACGCGCTTCCTCCCCGACATCACGACGCCCACACTACCCAGGCGCACCGGCAGCGCCGGCTCAGCGTGGCGCGTGCGCCTCGAGGAACTCGTACACATCGGTCGTGTCGACGCCGGGGAACGACCCCGTCGGCAGGGTGGCCAGCAGCGTGCGCGGGGTGCGCACGTTGGGCCACGCCTGATCGCGCCAGCGCTGCTCGAGCTCGGCGGGAGCACGCCGGCAGCAGGTCTCGACCGAGTGCTTCGACACTCCCCGGTTCGGCGTGTCCCGCCCGACGAACCACTTCGTGTCGTCGAAGCGCACACCCACGCTCACCGAGTGCAGTCCCTCGCTGGACGGCTCGACGCGGGCGGTGCACCAGTAGGTTCCGTTGCCGGTGTCGGTGTACTGGTAGTACGGGTTGAAGCGGTCGTCGACGTCGAAGACCTCGCGGCTCGTCCACCGGCGGCAGCACATCTGCCCCTCGATCGAGCCCAGGCGGTCGGTCGGGAAGTTCACGTCGTCGTTCTCGTAGGCCTTGGTGATGGTGCCCGACTCGTGCACCTTGAGGAAGTGCACCGGGATGCCCAGGTGCCGGGTCGCGAGATTGGTGAACCGGTGCGCTGCCGTCTCGTATGAGACCGAGTAGGCGTCGCGCACGTCTTCGACCGAAATGGCGCGGCGCTGCTTGGCATCCTGCAGCACGGGCACGACGTGCGCCTCGGGCACGAGCAGCGCGCCGGTGAGATAGTTCGTCTCGACCCGCTGGCGCAGGAAGTCCGCGTAGCTGCGGGGCTCGGAGTGTCCGAGGATGCGGCTCGACAGCGCCTGCAGCACGGCGGTGCGCGCATCGCCCTTGGCCGGCACGCTGCTCGAGAGGTACAGCCGGCCGTGCGCGAGATCGGCGACGCTGCGCGTGGACTGCGGCAGGTCGGGCGCGTAGTGCAGCGTGAAGCCCAGGTGGGCGGCGATCTCCGACGCGGTGCGCTGAGTGAGCGGGCCGCCCGGGTGGCCCACGGCCTCGAGGATCTCGCGCGCCTGCGCCTCGAGATCGGCGAAGTAGTTGTCCTGCGTGCGCATCAGGTGGCGCAGCTCGAGATTGGCGCGGCGCGCCTCCTCCGGCGTCGCGGAGCGCTCGTCGCGCAGGCGCTCGATCTCGCCGTGCAGGGCGAGCATCGCGTCGATCGCGTCGTCGGAGAGCGCTTTGCCGATCCGGAACGACGGGATGCCGAGGGCCTGGAACGTCTGGCCCTTCATGGCGCGCTCGAGGGCGATCTCACGGGTCGCGCGCGCGTCGAGCGGCTCACCCTCGAGCAGGCCGTCGAGGGTGGTGCCGAGCACCTTGGCGATCGTCTGCAGCAGGGTGAGCTTGGGCTCGCGCTTGCCCGTCTCGAACATCGACACCTGGCTCGGCGCGCGATCGATACGGGAGGCGAGCTCTTCGAGCGTCATCCCCCGTGCGGTGCGCAGCTGGCGGATGCGCCGGCCGATCGTGAGCGCGTCGGATTCGTCAGACATGCACGCAGTCTGTCACAGGATCAGAAATTCGGCAGAACTTCTCCCCTGCATTGGCGATTCCGGATGCTGTTCTTCACCCACAGTGGGTCTCACACCACCCGGCCACGAGGCGGACCGGACACTCACGGAGGAGACAGATCATGAGCATTCCCACTGCGACCGCACCGACGCGCACCGTCACCGCAGCCGTCTCCGCCGGACGCGGTCCGACGCTGCGCATCACCGGGCCCCGGCTCGACCGTCAGGACGAGATCCTGACCACCGAGGCGATCGCGTTCCTGACCGAGCTGCACCACCGCTTCGGCGGCCGCCGTCATGACCGTCTGGCCGATCGGATGCGCCGCCGATTCGAGATCGGCAACGGCCACGACCCGCGCTTCCGCGAGGACACCGCCCACATCCGCGAGGACGCCGACTGGCGGGTCGCCGGGGCCGGCCCGGGCCTCGAAGACCGCCGGGTCGAGATCACCGGGCCCACCGACCCGAAGATGACCATCAACGCCCTCAACTCCGGCGCCAACGTGTGGCTCGCAGACCTCGAGGACGCGACCAGCCCGACCTGGCGCAACATCATCGGCGGCCAGCTCTCGCTGCGCGACGCGATCCGGGGCGGGCTGACCCACACGAGCGCCGACGGCCGCGAATACCGCGTCACCGCCGAGCAGACCCCCACCGTCGTGATGCGCCCGCGCGGCTGGCACCTGACCGAGAAGCACATCGAGTTCACCGACCGCTCAGGCCGCCGGCTCCCGGCATCCGCATCCCTGACCGACTTCGGGCTGTACTTCTTCCACAACGCGCAGGCGCTGATCGACGCGGGCCGAGGCCCCTACTTCTACATCGCCAAGCTCGAGTCGCGCGAAGAGGCCCGGCTGTGGAACGACGTCTTCTCGTTCAGCGAGGAGTACCTGGGCATCCCGCACGGCAGCATCCGTGCGACGGTGCTGATCGAGACCCTGCCCGCCGCCTTCGAGATGGACGAGATCCTCTACGAGCTGCGCGACCACTGCGCCGGCCTCAACGCCGGCCGCTGGGACTACATCTTCTCGATCATCAAGAACTACCGCGGGCGCGGCGCGCGATTCGTGCTGCCCGACCGCAGCGAGGTCACCATGACGGTGCCGTTCATGCGGGCGTACACCGAGCTGCTCGTGCAGACCTGTCACAAGCGCGGCGCGCACGCCATCGGCGGGATGAGCGCGTTCATCCCGAACCGGCGCGACGCCGCGGCGACCGAGCGCGCGCTGGAGAAGGTCGCCGCCGACAAGCGACGCGAGGCCGCCGACGGATTCGACGGCACCTGGGTCGCGCACCCCGACCTCGTCTCGACAGCAAGGGCGGAGTTCGACGCGGTGCTCGGAGAGCGCCCGCACCAGCTCGACCGGCAGCGCGACGACGTGCAGGTGACCGCAGCGCAGCTGCTCGACCTGCGCATCGGCCGCCCGGTGACCGACACCGGCGTCCGCGAGAACGTGTCGGTGGCGATCCGCTACCTGGAGGCGTGGCTGCGCGGGCAGGGGGCGGTCGCAATCGACGGCCTGATGGAAGACGCGGCGACTGCCGAGATCAGCCGCTCGCAGGTGTGGCAGTGGATCCATCAGGACCGCCGCACCGACGAGGGCACCGAGATCACCGTCGAGCACATCGAGCGGCTGATCGGCGAGGTGCTCGCCGCGAGCCGCCCTTCGACAGGCTCAGGGACCCAGCAAAGCTCAGAGACCCAGAAGGACCGGTTCGACGACGCCGCCGCGCTCTTCCGCGAGGTCACGCTGCAGCCCGAGTTCCCGGCGTTCCTCACCCTGCCTGCGTACTCCCGCTACCTGACCGACAACGACTGACCACACCACACGAAGGACATGCCATGACCCGCTACCAGGAAGACATCGACGCCATCCGGCAGCTCACGCACGCGCAGGGCTCCGGCTGGGCTGCCATCGACCCCGAGTCGGCAGCCCGCATGCGCGCACAGAACCGGTTCCGCACCGGGCTGGAGATCGCCCAGTACACGGCCGACATCATGCGCCGCGACATGCAGGAGTACGACACGGACTCGTCGGCCTTCACCCAGTCGCTCGGCGTCTGGCACGGCTTCATCGGCCAGCAGAAGATGATCTCGATCAAGAAGCACCTGAAGTCGACGAACAAGCGCTACCTGTACCTCTCCGGATGGATGGTCGCCGCCCTCCGCTCCGAGTTCGGGCCGCTGCCCGACCAGTCGATGCACGAGAAGACCGCGGTTCCCGCGCTGATCGAAGAGCTGTACACCTTCCTCCGGCAGGCGGATGCCCGTGAGCTCGACCTCCTGTTCACCCAGCTCGATGAGGCACGGGCAGCGGGCGACGACACCGCCGCGGAGTTCATCCAGTCGCAGATCGACGGCCACGAGACCCACGTCGTGCCGATCATCGCCGACATCGACGCCGGGTTCGGCAACCCGGAGGCGACGTACCTGCTCGCGAAGAAGATGATCGAGGCGGGCGCCTGCGCCATCCAGATCGAGAACCAGGTGTCGGACGAGAAGCAGTGCGGTCACCAGGACGGCAAGGTCACCGTGCCGCACGAGGACTTCCTCGCGAAGATCAACGCGGTGCGCTATGCGTTCCTCGAGCTCGGCATCGACAACGGCATCATCGTGGCCCGCACCGACTCCCTTGGCGCCGGCCTCACCCAGAAGATCGCCGTCTCGCGTCAGCCGGGCGACCTGGGCGACCAGTACAACTCCTTCCTCGACGTGGAGGAGATCGCTCCCGCCGACCTCGGCGACGGCGATGTCGTGATCAAGCGCGACGGCAGGCTGCTGCGCCCGAAGCGCCTCGCCAGCAACCTGTACCAGTTCCGCCCGGGCACGGGTGTTGACCGCGTCGTGCTCGACTGCATCACCTCGCTGCAGCACGGCGCCGATCTGCTGTGGATCGAGACCGAGAAGCCGCACGTCGAGCAGATCGCCGGGATGGTCGACCGCATCCGCGAGGCGGTCCCGAACGCGAAGCTGGTCTACAACAACAGCCCGTCGTTCAACTGGACGCTGAACTTCCGCCAGCAGGCGTACGACCTGCTCGCCGAGCGGGGTGAAGACGTCTCCGCGTACGACCGCGACCGGCTGATGAGCGTCGAGTACGACGACACCGAGCTCGCTGACCTGGCCGACGAGAGGATCCGCACCTTCCAGCGCGACGGCTCGGCGCGGGCCGGGATCTTCCACCACCTCATCACCCTGCCGACGTACCACACGGCCGCGCTGTCAACCGATGACCTCGCGAAGGGCTACTTCGGCGACGAGGGCATGCTCGCGTACGTGAAGGGCGTGCAGCGCCGCGAGATCCGCGGCGGCATCGCCACCGTCAAGCACCAGAACATGGCCGGCTCCGACCTGGGCGACAACCACAAGGAGTACTTCGCCGGCGAGGCCGCGCTGAAGGCCGGCGGCCAGCACAACACCATGAACCAGTTCAGCTGATCCGGCCTTCGACGGGCTCAGGGACCCAAGATGAGACGCTGAGCCTGTCGAAGCGCATCCGCCCCCGTTCCCCCACCTCATAGGATCTGACCATGACCTCCACCGCCGACCTCTATGACGTGCACGGCGACGACCTGCAGTCGCTGCCCCTGCAGCTGCGCTCGTTCGGAGGGTTCACCTCCTTCGAGGGCCCGGTCCGCACTGTCCGCTGCTTCGAGGACAACGCGCTGCTGAAGTCGGTCCTCTCCTCCCCCGGCGAGGGCGCCGTGCTCGTCGTCGACGGCGACGGCTCCTACGGCACCGCGCTGATGGGCGACATGATCGCGCAGCTCGCGATCGACAGCGGCTGGGCGGGCGTCGTCATCCACGGCTGCATCCGGGACAGCGTCGCGATCGGACGGATGCCGCTGGGCGTGAAGGCGCTCGGCACCAACCCGCGCAAGAGCGGCAAGCAGGGCACCGGTGAGGCCGACGTCGTCGTCGAGTTCGGCGGCGTGGTCTTCCGCCCCGGCGCGCGTCTGTACGCCGACGAGGACGGCGTGCTCGTCGAACGCTGATCCGGCCCGCACGGCACCGCGCGGGCGTACCCTGGTCGCATGAGCGGGACCACCATCGGATCACGGACGCCGCAGGACGACCTGGCGCGCGAGTTCCTGCACAACTACCGCCGAGGCGCGCGACTGCTGGCCGTCGCCGCGACGGACCCCGCGCGCTCCGCCGACTTCGCCGACATGCTCGCGGCGGCTCTGCAGACGCAGGGCGCCGTGACTGGCGTCGTCGCTCAGGGTGGTCGCGGCGAGAGCGAACTGCGAAGCGAGGTGGTCGCGCCGATTCGGGATGCCGGAGTGGACGCCGTGACCATCGTCTGCGGCGACACGTCGCTGCTCGCCGAGCGCACCCGGTGGATGTGGCACTCCAGCATCTGCCTCGCCGCCGGTGTCGAGATGGCGAACACGGATGCGGATGCGATCGTCGACATCACAGATCCCCAGCATCCGACCCGCCGCTACGCCGACTTCTGCCAGTGCGACGTCGGCTAGCCGACCGCAGCAGAGGGTTCGGGCCGGTGCCGTCGCGGCGGTCGCCCGAGTACGATCGGAGTCGTGACCGAACGCGCCCCCCTCTCCCGCAAACTGTCCGCCATCGCCGAGTCCGCCACCTTGAAGGTGGATGCCAAGGCCAAGGCCCTCAAGGCCGAGGGCAAGCCCGTGATCTCGTACGCCGCCGGCGAGCCCGACTTCGCGACGCCGCAGTTCATCGTCGATGCGGCGGCGAAGGCTCTCGCCGATCCGGCCAACTACCGCTATACCCCCGCTGCGGGTCTTCCCGAGCTGCGCGAGGCGATCGCCGCGAAGACGCTGCGCGACTCGGGTCTCGAGGTCTCGCCGTCGCAGATCATCGTGACCAACGGCGGCAAGCAGTCGGTGTATCAGGCCTTCCAGGCCGTGGTGAACCCGGGCGACGAGGTGCTGCTGCCCGCGCCGTACTGGACCACGTATCCCGAGGCGATCCAGCTGGCGGACGGCGTGCCGGTCGAGGTCTTCGCCGGCGCCGACCAGGAGTACAAGGTCACCGTCGAGCAGCTCGAGGCCGCGCGCACCGAGCGCACCACCGTGCTCGTGTTCGTCTCGCCGTCGAACCCGACCGGCTCGGTCTACACGGCCGAGGAGACGAAGGCGATCGCCGAGTGGGCCCTCGAGCACGGCATCTGGGTGATCAGCGATGAGATCTACCAGAACCTCACGTATGAGGGGGTCAAGGCCACCTCCATCGTCCAGGCGCTGCCCGCGATCGCGAACCAGACCATCCTCGTCAACGGCGTCGCGAAGACGTACGCGATGACCGGGTGGCGGGTCGGCTGGATGGTGGGACCGGCGGATGCCATCAAGGTCGCCGCCAACCTGCAGTCGCACCTGTCGAGCAACGTGAACAACGTCGCCCAGCGCGGCGCGATCGCCGCTCTGAACGGCCCGCAGGACGAAGCCGAGAAGATGCGCGAGGCCTTTGACCGCCGTCGCCGGCTCATCGTGGCAGAGCTGTCGAAGATCGACGGCATGGTGGTGCCCACCCCGACCGGCGCGTTCTACGTGTACCCCGACGTACAGGGTCTGCTCGGTCGCACCTGGACTCGCCGCGACGGCAGCACGGTGACCCCGACGACCTCGCTCGAGCTCGCCGACTTCATCCTCGATGAGGCCGAGGTCGCGGTCGTGCCCGGCGAGGCCTTCGGACCGTCCGGCTACCTGCGCCTGTCGTACGCCCTCGGAGATGACCAGCTGCTGGAGGGCGTGCAGCGCCTGCAGCGCCTGTTCTCGGCCTGACGTCCGGCCGCTCATCCGTCCACGCCCCCTCCTGTCGTCGGCGCCCCCTCTGATCTACGCGATTCAGAGGGGGCGCCGATGCTCAGAGGGGGCGCCGATGTGTGAGGCCTATCGGCGTCAGCCCTTGTGCCCGATCAGCCAGGGCACGCCGTAGCGGTCGACGAGCGTCTACAGGTCGACGCCGACCAGCACCGGCTCGGGCTGCAGCAGCAGACCGAACTCGGAGTGCACCCGGCTCTGGATGAACCGGGCCAATTCGCTCAGCTCGGCGGCGCTCGCCCCGCCGCGGTTCGTGAGCGCGAGCGCGTGCTTGGTCGAGAGTCCCGCGCGCGACTGAGGCAGACGGAAGCCCTTGCGGATGCCCGAGTTCTCGATCAGCCACGCGGCGCTGACCTTGACCATCCCGATCGGCTTGTCCTCACGCGGCGTGAGGCCGTAGTACGAGTCCAGCGGGATGACGGTGACCGAGTCGAGGTCGGGCTCGACGGGCCAGCGGGGGCACTCCGGCGGCAGCGTCCGCGCCACCGGCTCGGGCACGATCGCGTTCTGGAAGAACGACCCGGCGCTCCACGTGTCGGGGTCGTCGGTGTCGAGCAGCATGCCTTTCACGGCCCTCGTCTCGAGGATCCGCGAGCGCACCCAGGCGAGCGGAACGGGCTCGTAGTCCTTGAGACCCAGCGCTCGGCGCAGCTGCTCGCCGCGCACCACCCGTCCCGCGTCGCCGGTGACGGCGAGGTCGAGCGTCACCGAGAGGATGACAGCGCGGCGGCCCTCTGCCTCGCCGTAGTGGTGCTTGAGCACCGAGGTGCGGAAGCCGAGTTCCAGATCCGCCCCGGGGAGCACCACCGGGGCGTCCTCGTGCTCGTCGATCAGCTCGACCTCGACGAGCGTCTCCTGGATCTCCTGACCGTACGCCCCCACGTTCTGCACGGGCGCGGCGCCGACGGTGCCCGGGATGCCGCTCATCGCCTCGATGCCGGCGTAGCCGCGCTCGACGGCGTACGCGACCAGGGCATCCCAGTTGTGTCCGGCCTGCACGCGCAGGCGGATGCGGCCATCATGCGGCGAGGGGAGCTCTTCGATGCCCTCGGTGAGCAGGCGGATGACGGTGCCGTCGAAGGCCGCGTCGCCGATGAACAGGTTCGACCCGCCACCCAGCACGAACCAGTCGTCGCCGGTGGACCAGACGTCCTGCAGCGCGGCGAGCAGCTGCTCGCGGGTGCCTGCCTCGAGCATCCGCTGCGGGGCGGCGCCGGTGCGCAGGGTGGTGAGCTCGCGCAGGGCGATGGGGGTGATCTCGGTCACGTCGGCGGATGCCATGTCAGAGCGCGACCCGCAGCTGGGCCTTCACGAGCACGGTCGCCTCGGCCGCCTTCACGGTGAGGTCGATGCGCGCCGCGGTCTCGTCGACCGCGCCGACCTTCGCGACGACGTGCACATCGGCGCCCGTCTCGGCGTCGACGAGGACCGGCTTGGTGAAGCGGACGCCGTAGTCGACCACGCGCGTGTCGGCCGGAAGAGCCGAGAGCACGACCGACGAGGCGAGGCCCATGGTCAGCATCCCGTGCGCGAGCACGCCGGGCAGCCCGACGGCGACGGCCACGTCATCCCGGTAGTGGATCGGGTTGAAGTCGCCGGATGCCCCGGCGTAGCGGACGAGGGATTCGCGGGTGAGGTGCAGCGTGCGCTCGGCGATGACATCGCCGACGGTGAACTCGGCCATCACGCGGCCTCCCCTTCGCTGTCGGAGCCGACGAGCAGCACGCTGACAGCGGTGACGACGTGCTCACCTGAGGCGTCGGTGAGGCTCGCCTCGCTCGTGATCATCGCGTTGCCGCCCAGCGAGCGGATGCCCGTGACCGCCAGCCGAGCGGTGAGCTCGTCGCCGGCCACGATCGGCCGCGTGTACTGGAACCGCTGCTCGGCGTGGATCGTGCGCGCCAGGACGATGCCGGAGTCGGGCTCGGAGAGCAGCTGCTGCAGCGTGAGGTCCTGGATGACCATCGGGAAGGTGGGGGGAGCGACGAGATCGGAGTAGCCCGCGGCGCGAGCCGCCTCGACGTCGAGGTGCTGCGGGGCGTCGGCGAAGACGGCGCGGGCGAACTCGCGCACCTTCTCGCGGCCGACGAGGTACGGGGCCGTCGGCGGGAACTCCCTGCCGACCAGTTCACTGTTCACGAGCACCCGTCGATCCTACCCGGCGAGCGCTGAGCGCACCCTGCCCGGCGGGCCGTGCAAACGCCTCAGCGCTCGCGCGACCGGAGAGCCTTCAGCGTCATCTGCACGGCGATCACCACGAGGTAGGCGGCGAAGAGGACGTTGCCCAGGAGCGGGTCCATCAACGTCGCGAGCCAGGCTCCGAGCGCCGTGGTCGTACAGGCCGAGATGCCGATCAGTGCGGCCGCGATCAGGTCGACGTTGCGGTGACGCAGGTTGCCGATCGTCCCGGAGACGGCCGTCGGGATCATCATCAGCAGGGAGGTGCCCTTCGCGACGAGATCGCTCGTGCCGAATCCGAGCATCAGCACCGGGACGATGATCACTCCGCCGCCGACGCCGATCAGGCCCGCGATGACGCCGGTGAACACCCCCACGGCGATCAGCGCGAGGCCGTTGAGCCAGCCGAGCTCGAACTCGGCGGCACGCGAGGGGATGACGAGGAACAGGCTGACGATCACGACGAGCAGGAAGGCGACGAATCCCCAGCGCAGCGCTGTCTGAGACACCCGCGGCAGCAGGCGCGAGCCTATCTGCGCACCCACGACCGCGCCGGCTGCCAGGATGAGCGCGGGAATCCACGCCACCGAACCCGACATCGCGTACGAGATCACGCCGACACTCGCGGTCGGGACGATGGCCGCCAGCGACGTGCCGGCGGAGATGCGCTGACCGAAGCTGAGCAGCACCACCAGCAGCGGCACGATGACCGTGCCCCCTCCGACGCCGAAGAGCCCCGAGAGAAGACCCGCGGTGAGGCCGATGGCGATGAAGGAGAGGTAGGCGCGGGGCCCCCGGGTGATGGCCTGGTGCTCTGCGTTCACGCAGTTCAGACTATCGCCGGTGGCCCCGCGCTCCTCATCGACGCCCCTTGGGGCATCAGGTCGGCTCTGCTCAGACCTCCTGATCAGCCTTGATCGGCACGGCGATCGACTCGGTGAGCGCCTGCTCGTAGCGCCGCTGCCGCCGTCGCAGCCACAGTCCGCCGACGACCAGTGCGGCGAGCACCGCGTACGCGGTGGCTGCGAACGGCTGCGCCACCAGGGTCGACAGATCGCCCTGGCTCAGCTGCAGAGCCTTGCGCAGGTACTCCTCGCCCATCGGCCCGAGGATCATGCCGACGACGAGCGGAGCGACCGGATACCCGTAGCGCCGCATGAAGTAGCCGAGCACACCGATGATCACGAGGATCAGGATGTCGACGACGGCGAAGTTCAGCGCATACGCTCCGAAGGCGGCGAACAGCAGGATGCCCGCGTAGAGATACGGCCGGGGGATCTGCAGCAGCTTCACCCACATCCCCACGAGAGGGAGGTTGAGCACGATGAGGATGACGTTGCCGAGGTACAGGCTGGCCACCAGCGCCCACACCAGAGCGGGCTGACTCTGGAACAGCTGCGGTCCGGGCTGCAGACCGTACGCCTGGAATGCGACGAGGATGATCGCCGCGGTCGCCGTGGTCGGCAGTCCCAGGGTCAGCAGCGGCACGAGCACGCCCGCCGCCGCCGCGTTGTTCGCCGACTCCGGGCCCGCCACGCCCTCGATCGCACCGTGGCCGAACTCCTTCTTGTGCTTCGACAGCTTGCGCTCGGTGGCGTACGAGAGGAAGGTCGCGACATCCGCGCCGCCCGCGGGGATCGTGCCGATGGGGAAGCCGATCGCGGTGCCGCGCAGCCACGGTTTCCACGAGCGCTTCCAGTCGTCCTTCGTCATCCAGCTGCGCCACCCGCCGGTGACCGGGATGACGTCGATGCCGCCTTGTCGCAGGCGAGCTGCGATGTACAGCGTCTCCCCCACGGCGAACAGGCCGACCGCGACGAGCACGATGTCGATCCCGTCCGACAGGGGCAGCAGTCCCAGCGTGTAGCGCTGCTGCGCCGTGAGCGTGTCGGTGCCGACGAGGCCCAGGAAGAGCCCGACACCGAGCGAGGTCATGCCGCGCGGTACGGAGCTGCCGATCAGGGCGCCGACGGTGACGAACGCGATGACGATGAGCGCCACGTAGTCTGCGGGACCGAGGTTCACCGCGAACTGCGCCAGCACCGGTGCGAGCAGTGTGAGTCCCACCGTCGCGATGGTGCCGGCGATGAACGAGCCGATAGCTGCTGTCGCCAGCGCCGCGGCTCCCCGGCCGAGCTTGGCCATTTTGTTGCCCTCGATCGCGGTGACGATCGAGGCGGACTCGCCGGGGGTGTTGAGCAGGATGCTGGTGGTGGAGCCGCCGTACATCCCGCCGTAGTAGATGCCCGCGAAGGTGATCAGTGCCGCCGTCGGATCGAGCGTGTAGGTCAGCGGCAGCAGCAGCGCGACGGTCATCGCCGGGCCGATGCCCGGCAGCACACCGACGGCCGTGCCGATCAGGACGCCGAAGAACGCGAAGACGAGATACTGCGGCTGCAGTGCGGTCGCGAAGCCCTCGAGAAGAAGAGTCCAGCTGTCCATCAGAACATTCCTCCCAGCCAGCCGAGTGCCGGACCCCAGGGCAGCGACAGCCCCATCAGCCCGCCGAAGACGATCTGCACGACGAGGCTCAGCGCCAAGCCGATGATGAAGGCGAGCCACCAGCGCTTGGCGCCCAGCGACCACGCGACGATGCCGAACAGCAGCGCGGCCGCCGGCGCCCACCCGATGACATCGATGAGCAGAAGGTGCGCGACGACCGCTCCCACGATCTTCGCCAGCGTGAGCCAGTCGGTCCGGGCGTCCGGATCGATGTCCTCGCCCTCTTCGAGCTCCGCGCGGTTGCCGCGCAGCACCGAGACGAGCACGGCGGCTGCAGACGCGAGCAGGACGATGGAGACGAAGATCGGGAAGATCGTGGGGCCGACCTTCACGCCGACGGGAACGTGGATCGAGAAGGCCCCGATGAGCGCGAACGCGCCGAGGGCGAGCATGAGCAGGGCGAAGACGAGTTCACCGAGGGGAACCCGCTGAGCGGGCCGAGTCTCCTCGGCCCGCTCAGTCGCCCCGAGGAACGGGGTGTTCATGTCAGATCAGCCCGATGTTCTCGAGCGTCCCGGTGACCTCTGCGATGTTCTCCTCGAGGAACGCGTCGAACTCGTCGCCGGCGAGGAAGGCATCCGTCCAGCCCTTAGTCTTGAGCTCCGACGTCCACGCCTCCGACTCGTGCATCTCGGTCACGATGCGCTCCAGCTCGTCGCGGTCGGCGTCTGAGATGCCGCCCGGTGCGACCACACCGCGCCAGTTGGTCAGGACGACGTCGTAGCCGGCGTCGGTGATGGTGGGCACCTCGGGGAGCGAATCGACCGGCTCCGCGGACGAGACGGCGAGCGCGCGCATCGATCCGTCTTCGATGTACTGCAGGAACTCGCCGACTCCCGAGATGCCCGCGGCGACCTTGTTGCCGACGAGCAGCGAGACGGCCTCGCCACCGCCGGAGTTGGGCGTGTAGTTCAGCTTCGACGGGATGTCGGCGCCAGAGACACCGGCTTCCTCGAGCAGCAGGCCTGCGAGGATGTGGTCGGCGCCGCCCGCCGAACCGCCGGTCACCGTGATCTCCTGGCCTTTGTCTGCGATGTCCCCGACGAGATCCTCGAGCGTGTCGTACTTCGAGTTCTCCGGCACGACGACCACGAGAGGCTCGTCGGTGAGACGCGCGATGGGAGTGGTGTCCTCGAGGCGGACGTTCGAGGAGTTGGTCTCGATCGCGCCGACCATCACCAGGCCCATGACCATGAGCGTCGCCGGATCCTTCTGGTTCGCGAGCTGCGCGAGGCCGACTGTGCCGCCGGCCCCGCCGACGTTGCTGACGGCGGCCGATCCGACGATGTCATCATCGGTGAGCACCTTCGACATCGACCGACCGGTCTGGTCCCATCCGCCACCCGGGTCGGCTGGGACGATGAGCGAGACGTCCGTGAAGGACGATGCGTCGCCCTTCGCGTCGGAGTCGGATGCCGGTGCTGCGTTCTGCGACGAGCACCCGGTGAGTGCCAGTGCGGCCGCAACGGCGATGGCGATGAGAGCTGAGCGTGACTTCTTCATGCGCTCCTCCTTGAGCGTGTAGGGATGGGGCAACCGTAGGCACCGCGCCCACGCCGGATCTGCTTCTGAAATCATTGGTCGGGCTTTCGAAAGTATTGGTCTCGGACGCTCGGTGACGGGCTGTTCCCCTGCTCGCCGGCGCGAGGAGAATGGTCTGGTGGCCTCGAAGATGATGCGCGCGTCGCAGATGACGCACAGCGGGATGACGCTGCGCGTGCAGCTGATCCTGCTGCAGGCGCTGATCGTCTCAGTGGTGACTCTGATCGCCGGGGTGACGGCGGGGGTCATCCAGGCGCACACCGTGCGCGACGCCTATGAGGACCGCATGCTGGCGGTGGCGCAGTCGATCGCGTCGATGCCCGTGGTGCGCGAGGCGTTCGACGATGCGGATCCATCGGCGACCGTGCAGCCTCTCGCCGAGACCATCCGCCGCGCATCCGAGCTCACCTATGTCGTGGTGGCTGACGCCGACGGCATCCGGTTCTCGCATCCAAACCCCGAGCGGATCGGCCAGAAGGTGTCGACGGATGCGTCGGTGCCGCTCTCCGGCGAGATCTACATGGGCACGCAGACCGGGACGCTCGGCCCGTCGTGGCGAGTGAAGGTGCCCGTCTTCGACGGCTCCGAGGTGATCGGCACGGTCTCGGTGGGCATCCTCGAGTCGCAGGGCACGGGAGAGTTCGTCGGCAATCTCACGTGGATCATCGGGGCGATGCTGGTGGCGGTCGTGCTGGGCATCTTCGGCTCGGCATGGGTCACTGCGGTGATCCGCCGGCGCATCCACCTGCTCGAGCCGCACGAGATCACCGCCCTCGTGCGCAACCAGGAGACGACGTTGCACGGCCTCAGCGAGGGTGTCATCACGGTCGATGCCTCCGGCACGATCACCCTGGCCAACGACGCCGCCGCTCGTCTGCTGGGCACGGATGTCGGCGATCTGACCGGCGCGCGGGCGGCGGACGTCCTCGACGACGAGCTGCTCGTCGTGCTCCGCGACGGGGAGGACGCCGGTCGTCCGGTGATCGTCGGCAGTCATGTGCTGGTTGCTCGCGGCACCGGTGCGCGCGTCGATGGGGAGTCGGTGGATGCCACCCTGCTGCTGCGCGATCACACCGAGCTGCATGACGTCGTGCGCCGGGTCGAGGCGGCCGATGCGATCATCGCGTTCCGTCGCCGCGCCGGCCTCCCCAAGGGGCTCAGCGCCGAGACGCTGAATCGCGTCAGCGTCGCACTGAGTGAGAACCCCGACGCCTCCGCAGCCGAGCTCGGCGAAGTGCTCGGGATGTCGAGGGTGAGTGCACGCCGCTACCTCGAGCACCTCGCGAGCACGGGGCGCGCAGTGCGCACACTGGACTACTCGACCAAGGGCCGCCCGGGCACGCGGTACCGCACCATTGAGACCGTGTCTCAACCCGTGCGAGACTGACGCCCAGAAGCCGCCCGCTCTGATCGAAGGAGATCACATGCTTCGCAGCCCTCTGCCCGACGTCGAGATCCCGGCCGTGTCGATCTACGACTACCTGTTCTCCGACCTCGATGACGCGACGCTCGATACCATCGCGATCGTGGACGGCACGACCGGCGCCGAGACGACCTACCGTCAGCTGGTCGGGCAGATCGGACTTTTCGCCGGTGCGCTCGCCGCGCGGGGCATCGCGATCGGCGACCGGGTGGGTGTGCTCTGCCCGAACGTCCCGGCCTTCGCGACGGTGTTCCACGGCATCCTGCGCGCCGGAGCCACCGCCACCACGATCAACTCCCTCTACACGGCCGACGAGATCGCCAACCAGCTCGACGACGCGGGCGCGGACTGGCTGGTTACGGTATCGCCGCTGCTCGCCGGAGCGAAGGCGGCCGCAGCGCAGCGCGGCATCGCCGACGACCACCTCATCGTGCTCGACGGCGCAGACGGCCATCCCAGCCTGCGCGACCTGCTGAGCGAGGGGCATGCCGCACCCGACGTGACGTTCGACCCCGCCACGCACCTCGCGGTGCTACCTTATTCGTCGGGCACGACAGGGCACCCGAAGGGCGTGATGCTCACGCACCGCAACCTCGTCGCCAACGTGGCCCAGTGTCGTCCGCTGCTGGATGTCGATCACACCGATCGTCTGCTCGCCGTGCTGCCCTTCTTCCACATCTACGGCATGACCGTGCTGCTGAACTTCGCCCTCAGGCAGCGGGCCGGGCTCGTCACCATGCCGAAGTTCGACCTTCTCGAGTTCCTGCGCATCATCTCCGAGCACCGCACCACCTGGGTGTTCGTGGCGCCGCCCATCGCGGTCGCCCTGGCCAAGCATCCGATCGTCGACCAGTACGACCTGTCGGCGATCAAGGTGATCTTCTCGGGGGCGGCTCCCCTCGATGGGTCGCTGGCGTCCGCGGTCGCGGCGCGCCTCGGGTGCGAGGTGGTGCAGGGGTACGGGATGACCGAGACCAGCCCCGCCGTGAACCTGATCCCGGCTGGGCATCCCGAGATCGACAAGTCGTCGATCGGACCACTGGTGCCGAACACCGAGGCGCGACTCGTCGACCCCGCGACCGGCGCGGATGTGGATGTCCCCGCAGAGGGCGACAGCGCTCCCGGTGAGCTGTGGGTGCGCGGACCCCAGGTCATGGTCGGCTACCTGAACCGGCCGGATGCCACGGCGGAGATGCTGGATGCCGACGGATGGCTGCGCACCGGAGACATCGCGACGACGGCATCCGACGGGACGTTCCGGATCGTCGACCGCCTGAAGGAGCTGATCAAGTACAAGGGGTACCAGGTGGCGCCGGCGGTGCTCGAGGCGGTGCTGCTCGAGCATCCGCTGATCGCCGACGCGGCCGTGATCGGAGCGAACGACGAGGACGGCCAGGAGGTGCCGAAGGCGTTCATCGTGACACAGAAGGATGCGACGCTCACCGCCGAGGATGTCATGACGTTCGTGGCGTCGAAGGTGGCCCCGCACGAGAAGGTGCGGCAGGTGGAGTTCATCGACAGCATTCCGAAATCCGCATCCGGCAAGATCCTGCGCAAGGACCTGCGAGCGCGTCAGGGCGCCTGACGCGCTCTGCCCGGCACCAGCGGAACGCGAAGAAGCCCGCCACCCCGGAAGGGGCGGCGGGCTTCTTCGATGCGGAGGGAGAGCTTACTCAGCCTTCTCCTCGGCGGGAGCCTCGGTGGTCTCCTCAGCGGCCTCGACCGGAGCCTCGGTGGTCTCCTCGACGGGAGCCTCCTCGACCTTCTCGGCCTTGGGAGCCTCGGTCTTGGCGGCCGGCTTCGCAGCCTTGCGCTTCGGGGTGACGGGCTCGAGGACGAGCTCGATCACGGCCATGGGCGCGTTGTCACCCTTGCGATTGCCGACCTTCGTGATGCGGGTGTAGCCACCCTGACGGTCGGCGACCAGCGGCGCGATCTCGTTGAACAGCACGTGCGCGGCGTCCTTGTTGGAGCGCAGCACGGTGAGAGCACGACGGCGCGCGTGCAGGTCGCCGCGCTTGCCGAGCGTGATCAGGCGCTCGGCGAGCGGACGCAGGCGCTTCGCCTTGGTCTCGGTCGTCTTGATCGACTTGTGGGTGAAGAGCGCGGCCGCGAGGTTCGCGAGAAGAAGGCGCTCGTGTGCGGGGCCGCCTCCGAGGCGGGGACCCTTGGTGGGCTTGGGCATAATCGTCTAGCTCCTGGTCAGAAAGATGTCGGGTTTCAGAAGGACTCGTCTTCGCCTGCGCTGTAGAAGTGGGCGCCGTCGAAACCGGGCACCGAATCCTTCAGCGACAGACCGAGCGAGACGAGCTTGTCGCGCACCTCGTCGACCGACTTCTGTCCGAAATTGCGGATGTTCATCAGCTGCGTCTCGGAAAGGGCGACCAGCTCTGAGACGGTGTTGATGCCCTCGCGCTTGAGGCAGTTGTACGAGCGCACCGACAGATCGAGGTCCTCGATCGGCATGGAGAGCTCGCTGGAGAGCACAGCCTCGACCGGCGCGGGGCCGATCTCGATGCCCTCGGCCTCGACGTTCAGCTCGCGGGCGAGGCCGAACAGCTCGGTGAGGGTCTTGGCTGCGGATGCGACGGCGTCGCGCGGGAGGATCGACGACTTGGTCTCGACGTCCAGCACGAGCTTGTCGAAGTCGGTGCGCTCACCGGCACGGGTGGCATCGACGCGGTAGCTGACCTTGAGCACCGGCGAGTAGATCGAGTCGACCGGGATCTGGCCGGCCTCTGCGTACTCGTTGCGGTTCTGAGCTGCCGAGACGTAGCCGCGGCCGCGCTCGATGGTCAGCTCGAGCTCGAAGCGAGCCGTGTCGTTGAGCGTCGCGATGACCAGGTCGGGGTTGTGCACCTCGACACCCGCCGGAGCGGAGATGTCGGCCGCGGTGACCTCGCCGGAGCCCGTCTTGCGCAGGTACGCGGTGATGGGCTCGTCGCGCTCGCTGGAGACGACCAGCTGCTTGATGTTGAGGATGATCTCGGTGACGTCCTCCTTCACACCGGGGATCGTGCTGAACTCGTGCAGCACGCCGTCGATGCGAATGGTGGTGACCGATGCGCCGGGGATCGACGAGAGCAGGCTGCGACGCAGCGCGTTGCCGATCGTGTATCCGAAACCGGGCTCCAGCGGCTCGATGACGAACCGGCTGCGGTTCTCGGAGATCTTCTCCTCGGTGAGAGTGGGACGCTGTGCGATGAGCACTATGTGTTCCTTTCGATCACATGCCCGCTATATGACATGTGTGGGGTGAGGTCTGAAGTTGTGGGGAATCTGGGGGCGAGTCCGCCTCACTGGATCCCGAGCCGTGCTTCTGGGTCCCTGAGCTCTGCTCCTGGGGCCCTGAGCCTGCCGAAGGTCCAGTGAGGCGAATGCGCGAGATCAGACGCGGCGGCGCTTCGGCGGGCGGCAGCCGTTGTGCGCCTGAGGCGTGACGTCCTGGATGGACCCCACCTCGAGGCCGGCGGCCTGCAGCGAGCGGATCGCGGTCTCGCGGCCCGAGCCCGGACCCTTCACGAAGACGTCGACCTTCTTGACGCCGTGCTCTGCTGCCTGGCGGGCAGCGGACTCCGCGGCCATGCCGGCGGCGTACGGCGTCGACTTGCGCGAGCCCTTGAAGCCCACGCCACCCGACGAGGCCCAGCTGATGACAGCGCCGGACGGGTCGGTGATCGAGACGATGGTGTTGTTGAACGTCGACTTGATGTGGGCCTGGCCCAGCGCGATGTTCTTCTTTTCCTTGCGGCGCGGCTTGCGCGCGGCGGCCTTGGGTGCAGCCATGAAAGTGTTCTCCTATTCCCTGGCCGCTTAGCGGGCCTTCTTCTTGCCGGCGACGGTGCGCTTCGGGCCCTTGCGGGTACGCGCGTTGGTCTTGGTGCGCTGACCGCGGACCGGAAGGCCGCGGCGGTGACGCAGGCCCTCGTAGGAGCCGATCTCGACCTTGCGGCGGATGTCTGCGGCGACCTCGCGGCGCAGGTCACCCTCCACCTTGTAGTTGCCTTCGATGTGGTCGCGCAGCGCGATGAGCTGCTCGTCGCTGAGGTCCTTGACGCGGATCGACTCGTCGATCTCGGTCGCCTGGAGGATCTCGACGGACCGGGTGCGGCCGATGCCGTAGATGTAGGTGAGGGCGATCACCACGCGCTTGTCGCGCGGGATGTCAACGCCGGCAAGACGTGCCATGCGGTTCTCCTGGAGTGTTGTGGAGGTGTGGAGCAGCATCCGGTCCCGGGCCTCCGCCCCGAGGTGTCCGCCGCGACTGCCCGTGAGGGGCGAGCCGTGGCATCCGATGCTGCCTGTTGTGATCCCACCCGGGCGTGGAGCGAGAAGCGGAGCGACGAGTCGAGACGCCTCGCTTACGACGGTGGGTGTTCAGTTGTGGATTTCGCGGGGTGCGACCCTGCTCAGCCCTGGCGCTGCTTGTGACGCGGGTTCGACTTGCAGATGACCATGACGCGACCGTGACGACGGATCACGCGGCAGTGGTCGCACATGGGCTTGACGCTGGGGTTGACCTTCATGATGTTTCCTGTTCGCTGTCTTCACCGGGCAGGCCGGAAGGCCTGAGGTGTTACTTCTCGACCGATCAGCGGTAGCGGTAGACGATCCGACCGCGGGTCAGGTCGTAGGGCGAGAGCTCCACGACCACGCGGTCCTCGGGGATGATGCGGATGTAGTTCTGCCGCATCTTTCCGGAGATCGTGGCGAGCACCTTGTGTCCGTTGCTGAGCTCAACGCGGAACATCGCGTTGGGCAGCGCCTCGGAAATGACGCCCTCGATCTCGATGACACCGTCTTTCTTAGCCATAGCCTCGCTGACGCTTCTGCAGATCGGCCGATCTGCGGTGGGTGGGTGATGAGTGTGGTGCAGCCCGTTCGGACACGCCGGAACAAGGCACAAGGCACCAAAGATCTACGATATACCCTTGGCGCCCATGCGGCAAATGGAGCCCGCCTCGATCAGGACAGAATCTTCGGAAGCTCTGTGTTGATCTCGTTGATGTCGAGGCGCTTGCCGTTGATCTCGACAGTCGGAGTGCCCTTGATCTCGTGCGCCTTCGCCTGCGCGGCCCCGTACTTCAGGAACGTGCCGTCGTCGATGCAGTCCGCGGCCTTGTCGGCGCCGACCTCGTCGGCGATCTGCTTGAGCTGGTCGTCGGTGAGGCCGGTCGAGTTCTCTTCAGGCTGATTCGCGAAGAGCGTGTTCAGGAAGTCGAGCGCCTCGTCGGGGTTGTTCTCGGCGACGCAGTACATGGCCGCGGCGGAGCGCGACGAGTAGTCCGTGCCCTGCGAGAGGTGATCGAGGATCGCGATCGGGTGGATCTCGAGAGTGAGGTCGTCCGAGGCGGCGGCAGCCTGAAGCTGCTGGCCGTATGCCTGCTCGAAGGAGTTGCACGCCGGGCACATGAAGTCGACGTACGTCGAGACGACATCGTCGCCGTCCCCGAAGGTGAGGGCCCCGGTCTCGGAGTTGACGAGGTCGCCCTTCGGCGCCGGACCGGCATCCGTCGCCTGGTTGTTGAGCCACACGACCACACCGCCAAGCGCGACCAGCACGACGACGACGGCGATGGAGATTCCGATGGCAAACCAGTTGGGCTTGCTCTGGGCGTGGGCCATGACAGTCCGATCTTCAGCACAAAATTGTCGCACCCATTCTGCCCCGCCCACGCTATGCCTGCCATGTGAACGCGCGGGCGGCTTTCGGCCTTCCTCCCTTCCGGCGAGCCGTCTGCCGGTGGCCGCCCCGTCCGCCGCCTCCTCCCCCGCCCGAGAAACCAGATTCCGCATGAGAAACCAGCGCAGCGGTGGTTCCTCACGCAGGAAGAGGTTTCTCACGCAGGAAGTGGGTTCTCACGCAGGAAGGGGTTTCTCACGCACGAAGCGGTTTCTGCTCCGGCCGCACTCACCCTGCACAAGCAGAGATTCCGCCGAACGCTCCACAGATGGCCGGATCCGTCCTCGCCGCCCGAGCCAACCGGGCATCCTCGAGTCGTATGACCATCTCCCTCGACCGCCGAGCGATCAATCAGTCGCCACTCGCTCTTCTGACGGCGTCGGAGGCGCGGATGCTCGGCATCGGCCTCAGCGCGCGACAGTACGCACCCGTGCGCGCCGGGATCTACGTCGACCGCGCGGCGTACGAGAAGCTTCCGGGCTGGCAGCGATACGCCGTCCGGGTTCACGCGTTCGTCCGCAAGCATCCGGACGCCGTCCTCTGCCTCGAGTCCGCCGCCGTGCTGCTCGGCCTGCCCTACTTCAACGAGCCGAAGGACATCCACGTCTACGATGCGGACCGCTCGGCGTCCCGGCGCTTCGGCGACGTCGCGGTGCACACCGGCGCAGACCCGCGTGCGGTCGGGGACGTGCGTGGCGTGCTGACGACCTCTCCAGTCGACACCGCCATGGACCTGATGCGCGTGCTCCCCCTCGCGCAGGGGCTCGCGGTCGCCGACGCTGCCGTCTCGCCCAAGCAGGAGGGGTTCACCAGCGTCAGGGGGATGCGGGATCTCGGGCTCTCACAACGGAACCGGCGCGGCCGCGGACGGATGAACTGGGTACTCGACCACGCCGATGATCGTGCGGAGTCTCCGGCGGAGAGCGTGAGCCGAGCTGTCATCGGCTGGTGTGGTTTCGAGCATCCGGAGCTGCAGCGGGAGTTCCACTATGAGGGCGAAGATGACCGCGTCGACTTCCTGTTCCCCTCGGTGGGCGCCATAGGTGAAGCGGACGGGTGGGGGAAGTACGACTTCGACGACCCGAGGAAGGCGGAGCAGCACCTGCGAAACGAGAAGCGCAGAGAGGACAGGCTGCGGCGACATGGACATGCCTTCGCGCGTTGGGACCTGAGCGATGTCTGGAAGATCACGCCGCTCGTCACGGCGCTGCGTGCGGCTGGTGTGCCCCTCAAGCATCCGCGCGAGCCGGCGAAGCTGGCCAGCCTCAAAGCCCGGCCGCGCGAGAAACCATATCGAGCGCGAGAAACCACTTGAGACGTGGTTTCCCACGCGAGAAGTGGTTTCCCACGCGAGAAGTGGTTTCTCAGCCCAGGCGGCCTCGCGAGGAACGGCGGCGACCGGGGCCGGTGCGAGCGCTACGCGATCGGGACGGGAACCACGCCGAACGGCGCGAGGCCCGCGGCGCCGCCGTCGGGCGCGGTGAGGACCCAGATGCCGCCCTCGTGGCGGGCGACGCTGTGCTCCCAGTGCGACCCATCGGAGCCGTCGACGGTCGAGACCGTCCAGTCGTCGTCCTCGATGAACGTCGCCTCTCCCCCGGCTGTCGCCATCGGCTCGATGGCGAGCACGAGACCGGCGCGGATCTCGGCTCCGGCGTCGGGAGTGCGATAGTTGAAGACGCTGGGCGCCTCGTGCATCTTGCGTCCGATGCCGTGGCCGACGTACTCGCGCAGGATGCCGTAGGTCTCGCCCGACACCTCGGACGGGCCCTGCGCTTCGATGTACTCCTGGATCGCGGTTCCGATATCGCCGATGTGCGAGGCGGATGCCATGGCGGCGATCCCCGCCCACATCGAGCCCTCGGTGACGCGCGAGAGCTCCTCGCGGCGCGCCACCAGCTCGGGGCGCGCGTCGTCGGGCACCACGAAGGTCACCGCGCTGTCGCCGTTCCAGCCCTTGAACTGCGCCCCGCAGTCGACCGAGACGATGTCGCCAGGCGCGAGCACCCGATCGCCCGGGATGCCGTGCACGACCTGCTCGTTGACCGAGATGCACGTCGTGTGCCGGTATCCCCGTACGAGCTGGAAGTTCGACTCGGCGCCACGATCGAGGATGGCCCGCTCGGCCGCGGCATCCAGCTGCCCGGTCGTGACCCCGGCCCGCACCAGCGGACGGACGGCGTCGAGAGCGGCGGCGGTGATCAGTCCGGGCTCGAGCATCGAGCGCAGCTGCGCCGGTGTCTTGTAGATCGACTTGCGGAACATCGAAGGGTCAGACCAGCTGCCCGATGCCGCGTGCGGCGAGGGCGGCCGAGATCCGTGCGGTGATCTCGTCGAGCGAGCCGACGCCGTCGATGCGGTCGACGATGCCGCGCTCCTCGTACACGGAGATGATCGGAGCGGTCTCGTGCTCGTAGATGTCGAGACGGTGCGCGATGGCCTCGTCGGTGTCGTCCGAACGACCCTGCTCCACAGCACGCAGGCTGAGGCGCGCGATGCTCTCCTCGCGCGGCACGTCGAGCAGGATGACGGCGTCGAGGGCCGCAGCCTGCTCGCCGAGGAAGGCATCGAGATGGTGCACCTGGGCGGTGTTGCGGGGGTAGCCGTCGAGCAGGAAGCCGCCCTGCGCGTCGTCCTGCGACAGCCGATCGCGGACGATCTCACTGGTCAGCTCGTCGGGCACGAGGTCGCCGGCATCGAGGATCGCGGTGACCTTCTGCCCGAGCTCCGTGCCCTCTTTGATGTTGGCGCGGAACATGTCGCCGGTCGAGACGACGGGGATGCTCAGCGCCTCGGCGACGCGGATGCCCTGGGTGCCCTTGCCGGAGCCCTGCGGGCCGACGATGAGAAGACGAGCTGAGGTCATCGGAGGAGCCCTTCGTAGTGGCGCTGCTGCAGCTGCGCGTCGATCTGCTTCACCGTCTCGAGACCGACACCCACGATGATCAGGATCGAGGCGCCACCGAACGGGAAGTTCTGGTTGGCCTGCACCGTCGCCAGCGCGATCAGCGGGATCAGCGCGACGAGGCCCAGGTAGAGCGAACCGGGGAACGTGATGCGGGTGATGACGTAGTCGAGGTACTCCGCCGTCGGGCGGCCGGCGCGGATGCCGGGGATGAACCCGCCGTACCGCTTCATGTTGTCGGCGACCTCGACGGGGTTGAACGTGATCGCGACGTAGAAGTAGGTGAACCCGATGATCAGCAGGAAGTAGGCGGCCATGTACAGCGGCTGGTCACCGGATGCCAGATTCGCGAGGACCCAGGCAACCCAGGCCGGCGGCTCACTGCCGTCAGCGGGCGTGTTGAACTGCGCGACGAGCATCGGCACGTACAGCAGCGACGAGGCGAAGATGATCGGGATCACACCCGCCATGTTCACCTTGATCGGGATGTAGGTGTTCGTGCCGCCGTAGGTGCGCCGGCCGACCATGCGCTTGGCGTACTGCACGGGCACGCGGCGCTGCGACTGCTCCACGTACACGATCAGCGACATCACCACGATGCCGATGAGCAGCACCAGCAGGAAGGTCTCGAAGCCCTTCGCCTCCCAGATGGCCCACATCGACGACGGGAACGTCGCGGCGATCGAGGTGAAGATGAGCAGCGACATGCCGTTGCCGATGCCGCGCTCGGTGACGAGCTCGGCCATCCACATGATGAGGCCGGTGCCGGCGGTCATCGCGATGATGATGAGCGCCTGTGCCCACCACACGTCGTTGGTCAGCAGGTTGTTGCAGGCGGCGACGTCGGTCTGACCGAACAGCTGACCGCTGCGTGCCACCGTCACCACGGTCGCGGACTGCAGCAGTGCGAGTGCGATCGTGAGGTAGCGGGTGTACTGGGTGAGCTTGCTCTGGCCCGCCTGGCCCTCCTGGTGGAGGGACTCGAAGTGCGGGATGACGACGCGGAGCAGCTGCGTGATGATCGTCGCGGTGATGTACGGCATCACACCGAGGGCGAAGATCGACAGCTGCAGCAGCGCACCGCCGGAGAAGAGGTTGACCAGTCCGAGCAGGCCGTCGGTGCCGGCGTTGGCGGCGAGGCACTGCTCGACGTTCGGGAAGTTCACGAACGGAGCCGGCACATTCGAGCCCAGACGGTACAGAGCGATGATGCCGATGGTGAAAAGGATCTTCTGCCGCAGGTCAGGCGTGCGGAAGATTCGCGCGATGGCGCTAAACAAGGGCGTTCCTCCTGAAGGGATTGCCGAACGTGGAAGGACGGCCGAAAGTCCAGGGTAACGCAAAGGAGGGGCCGGATAATCTCCGACCCCTCCCAGCGTTCACAGCTTCTGGCTCAGTTGATCGAACCGCCGGCGGCGACGATCTTCTGCTCGGCGCTGCCGGAGACCTTGTCGACCGACACGGTCAGCTTGACCGAGATGTCGCCGTCGCCGAGGACCTTGACCTTCTCGTTCTTGCGCACGGCACCCTTGGCGACCAGGTCGCTGACGGTGACATCGCCACCCTGGGGGTACAGCTCCGCGAGCTTGGCCAGGTTCACGACCTGGTACTCCACGCGGAACGGGTTCTTGAACCCGCGCAGCTTCGGGGTGCGCATGTGCAGCGGCATCTGCCCACCCTCGAAGCCGGCGCGCACGGTGTTGCGCGCCTTGGTGCCCTTGGTTCCACGACCGGCGGTCTTGCCCTTCGAGCCCTCACCGCGACCGACACGGGTCTTCGCGGTGTGAGCGCCGGGGACGGGACGCAGGTGGTGCACCTTCAGCACCGACGGACGCGCAGCCGGAGCGTCGGCGTCCTTCTTGGCCGAAGCCTTCTTGTCGGCGGCCTTGGCCGGAGCGGCCTTCGCAGCAGCCGGCTTCTTGGCAGCGGTCTTCGGGGCCTTGGTGGCCTCGACGGTTTCGTTCTTCTCAGCCATTAGTCGATCTCCTCAACCTTGACGAGGTGCGCGACGGCGCGGACGTAGCCGCGGGTCTGAGCGTCGTCGGGACGAACGACCGAGTCGCCGATCCGCTTGAGACCGAGCGAACGCAGCGTGTCGCGCTGGTTCTGCTTCTCGCTCACCTTGGACTTGATCTGCGTGACCTTGAGGCGCTCAGCCATCAGGCACCTACCTTCTGCGCGGCGGCGGCAGCGGCCTTCGCCTCGTTGCGGATGATGATCTCCGGCACGACGGCGTCGTAGTCGAGACCACGACGAGCGGCGACAGCGCGCGGCTCCTCGAGACCCTGCAGAGCCTCGACAGTGGCGTGCACGATGTTGATCGTGTTCGACGAGCCGAGCGACTTCGACAGGACATCGTGGATACCGGCGCACTCGAGCACGGCGCGAACCGGACCACCGGCGATGACACCGGTACCGGCAGCGGCCGGACGCAGCAGGACGACGCCTGCAGCAGCCTCACCCTGCACGGGGTGCGGGATCGTCGAGCCGACGCGCGGGACGCGGAAGAAGTTGCGCTTGGCCTCTTCGACACCCTTCGAGATCGCCAGGGGCACCTCGCGGGCCTTGCCGTAGCCGACGCCGACCAGACCGTTGCCGTCACCGACGACCACGAGTGCGGTGAAGCTGAAGCGACGACCGCCCTTCACGACCTTCGAGACGCGGTTGATGGTGACGACGCGCTCCAGGAACTGGTTGTCCCCGCGGTCGCGCGAGTTGCGGTCGCGGCTCTGGCCGCGGTCGCGGCCGCCACGGCGGTTGTCGCGCTGCTCGCGCTGCGGCTCGGCCTGAGCCTGAGCCTCGGCAGGAGCGGTTTCGGTCACTTCGTTCTCCTTGTTGTCACTCACAGTGCCAGACCCCCTTCGCGGGCGCCGTCGGCGATGGCGGCGACACGACCGGCGTAGCGGTTGCCGCCACGGTCGAACACTGCCTCGGAAACGCCGGCGGCCTTCGCGCGCTCAGCGACGAGCTCGCCGACCTTGCGGGCCTTGGCGGTCTTGTCACCGTCGAAGGAGCGCAGCTCGGTCTCGAGCGTGGAAGCGGATGCCACAGTGTGGCCCTTGGCGTCGTCGACGAGCTGCACGAACACGTGGCGCGCGGAGCGGTTGACGACGAGACGCGGGCGGACGTCGGAGCCGACGATCTTCTTGCGAAGACGTGCGTGGCGACGCGCGCGGGCGGCGGACTTGGACTTGACAGCCATGGTTACTTACCAGCCTTTCCGGCCTTGCGACGCACGACCTCGCCGGCGTAGCGCACACCCTTGCCCTTGTACGGCTCGGGCTTGCGGATCTTGCGGATGTTGGCCGCGGCCTCGCCGACAGCCTGCTTGTCGATGCCACTCACGGTCACCTTGTTGGTGCCCTCGACCGTCAGGGTGATGCCTGCGGGCGGGTCGACCAGGACCGGGTGCGAGAAGCCGAGCGCGAACTCGATCGAGCCGCCCTTCTGCTGCACGCGGTAACCGGTGCCGACGACCTCGAGGCCCTTGGTGTAGCCCTGGGTGACGCCGATGATGTTGTTGTTGATGAGGGTACGGGTCAGACCGTGCAGCGAGCGCGACTCGCGCTCGTCGTCCGGGCGGGTGACGAGAACCTGGTTCTCCTCGACCGAGACCTCGATGGGGTTGGCCAGGGTGAGCGAGAGCTCGCCCTTGGGGCCCTTGACTGCGACCTCGCGGCCGTCGACCGAGACGGTCACGCCGGAGGGGATGTCGATGGGAAGTCGTCCGATTCGCGACATGTCAGATCACCACACGTAGGCGAGAACTTCTCCGCCCACGCCCTTCTGCTCAGCCTGACGGTCGGTGAGAAGACCGGAGGAGGTGGACAGGATGGCAACGCCGAGGCCACCGAGGACCTTGGGCAGCTCGGTCGACTTCGCGTAGACACGCAGACCGGGCTTCGACACGCGCTTGATGCCGGCGATGGAGCGCTCACGGTTGGGACCGTACTTGAGCGAGAGGGTGAGGTTGCTGCCGACGCGGGCGTCGGTCACCTCGAAGCCGCCGATGTAGCCCTCCTGCTGGAGGATCTCGGCGATGTTCGTCTTGAGCTTGCTCGACGGCATGGTCACGGAATCGTGGTGCGCCGAGTTAGCGTTGCGCAGACGGGTCAGCATGTCTGCGACCGGGTCTGTCATCGTCATATCTGGTTTCCTTCGATCATGAGGTTCCGGCTGCCGTTACACGACAGACGGCCTTCGATGAGAGTGGCGCCCGAGCGGACGCACAATCTTCAATTGTAAGGGATGCGGGGAAGGCGCCTCGACAGGCTCAGCGACCCAGGATGGGTCCCTGAGCCTGTCGAAGGGTCACGCCGGGGCGTCGGCGGCCTTGAACGGGAAGCCGAGCGCGCGCAGGAGTGCGCGACCCTCGTCGTCCGTCTTGGCCGTGGTGACCACGGTGATGTCGAACCCGCGGACGCGGTCGATCCGGTCCTGGTCGATCTCGTGGAACACGCTCTGCTCCTGGAGACCGAAGGTGTAGTTGCCGTTGCCGTCGAACTGATCGGCCGACAGCCCGCGGAAGTCGCGGATGCGCGGCAGCGCCAGGTTGACGAGGCGGTCGACGAACTCCCACGCACGGTCGCCGCGGAGGGTGACGTGCGCGCCGATGGCCTGGCCCTCGCGCAGCTTGAACTGCGCGATGGACTTGCGGGCCTTCGTGACGATGGGCTTCTGACCGGTGATCTTGGTGAGGTCGTCGATGGCGCCCTCGATCACCTTGGAGTCACGAGCCGCTTCACCGACACCGGTGTTGACGACGACCTTCACCAGGCCGGGGATCTGCATGACGTTCGCGTAGCCGAACTGCTCCTGCAGAGTCTTCTTGATCTCGGTGTTGTACTTCTGCTTCAGGCGAGGCTGGGTCTTGCCAGTCTCAGCAGCAGTTGCCGTTGCCATCAGAGGTCCTTACCTGACTTCTTCGCGTAGCGCACGCGGACCGTGCGCTTCACGCCGTCCTTGACCTGCTCCTCGACGCGGTGGCCGACACGGGTCGGCTTCTTGGTCGAGGGGTCGACGAGAGCGACGTTGGAGATGTGGATCGGGGCCTCGACGGTCTCGATGCCACCGGTCTTGGTGCCGCGCTGGGTCTGGCCGACACGGGTGTGGCGGGTGACGAAGTTGACACCCTCCACGACGACGCGGTTCTGCTCGACGAGGACCTCGAGGACCTTGCCCTGCTTGCCGCGGTCGCCGCCCTTGTCCTGCTTGCGGCCGCTGATGACCTGAACCAGGTCACCCTTCTTGATTTTCGCCATGATCAGATGACCTCCGGGGCGAGCGAGACGATCTTCATGAACTTCTTGTCGCGAAGCTCACGACCGACCGGTCCGAAGATGCGGGTGCCGCGGGGCTCCCCGTCGTTCTTCAGGATGACGGCGGCGTTCTCGTCGAACTTGATGTACGAACCGTCGGCACGACGCGTCGACTTGACGGTGCGGACGATGACGGCCTTGACCACATCGCCCTTCTTGACGTTGCCGCCGGGGATCGCGTCCTTGACGGTCGCGACGATGGTGTCGCCCAGACCGGCGTAACGGCGGCTGGAGCCACCGAGGACGCGGATCGTGAGCAGCTCCTTGGCGCCGGTGTTGTCGGCGACCTTGACGCGGGACTCGGTCTGGATCACTTTGCCTTCTCCAGGATCTCCACCAGACGCCAGCGCTTGGTGGCGCTCAGCGGGCGGGTCTCGTTGATGAGAACGAGGTCGCCGATGCCGGCGGTGTTGTTCTCATCGTGCGCCTTGACCTTCGAGGTGACGCGGATGACCTTGCCGTAAAGCGGGTGCTTCACGCGGTCCTCGACCTCGACGACGATGGTCTTGTCCATCTTGTCGCTGACGACGTAGCCACGGCGCGACTTGCGGTATCCGCGCGCAGCTGCGTCGCGGACATCGTGCTCGCCGTGCTCTACGGCGTCAGCAGCCTTCTTCTCAGCCATTACTCGGCCTCCTCCTTCGGAGCGGCCTCGTCAGCGGCATCCGCCTTCTTGGCCTTGCTCTTCTTCGCCTTCGCCGGAGCCTCGACCGGAGCGGGCGTCGCACGGATGCCCAGTTCGCGCTCGCGGATCACGGTGTAAAGGCGCGCGATGTCGCGCTTGACGGCGCGGATGCGGCCGTGGCTCTCCAGCTGGCCGGTGGCCGACTGGAAACGGAGGTTGAACAGCTCCTCCTTGGCCTTGCGCAGCTCCTCGACGAGGCGCTGGTCTTCGAACGTGTCGAGCTCGCTCGGTGCGAGCTCCTTGGTGCCGATCGCCATTACGCGTCGCCCTCCTCGCGCTTGATGATGCGTGCCTTGAGCGGCAGCTTGTGAATGGCCCGGGTGAGTGCCTCGCGAGCGAGTTCCTCACTGACGCCCGCGACCTCGAAGAGGACGCGACCCGGCTTGACGTTGGAGACCCACCACTCGGGCGAGCCCTTACCCGAACCCATGCGGGTCTCAGCGGGCTTCTTGGTGAGCGGGCGGTCGGGGTAGATGTTGATCCACACCTTTCCACCGCGCTTGATGTGACGGGTCATCGCGATACGAGCGGACTCGATTTGACGGTTGGTCACGTAGGCGGGGGTCAGCGCCTGGATGCCGTACTCACCGAACGACACCTTGGTGCCACCGGTGGCCTGGCCCGAGCGCTTCGGGTGGTGCTGCTTGCGGTACTTGACCTTACGAGGGATAAGCATCAGGCAGACGCTCCTTCTGCGACGGGAGCCTCGTTGCGACGGTCACCGCGGTCGCCACGGGGGCCACGACGGTCGCCACGCTCGCGCGAAGGCTTCTGGTTGGCCTGCTCGCGAGCAAGCTCCTTGTTGGTGAGGTCGCCCTTGTAGATCCAGACCTTCACGCCGATGCGGCCGAAGGTGGTCTTCGCCTCGTAGAAGCCGTAGTCGATGTTCGCGCGCAGCGTGTGCAGCGGCACACGACCCTCGCGGTAGAACTCCGAGCGGCTCATCTCCGCGCCGCCGAGGCGGCCGGAGACCTGGATGCGGATGCCCTTGGCGCCGGCGCGCTGTGCGCCCTGCAGACCCTTGCGCATCGCGCGGCGGAACGCCACGCGAGCAGAGAGCTGCTCGGCGATGCCCTGCGCGACGAGCTGAGCGTCGGCCTCGGGGTTCTTGACCTCGAGGATGTTCAGCTGGATCTGCTTGCCGGTGAGCTTCTCGAGGTCACCGCGGATGCGCTCGGCCTCGGCGCCGCGGCGGCCGATGACGATGCCGGGACGTGCGGTGTGGATGTCCACACGCACACGGTCGCGGGTGCGCTCGATCTCGATGTTCGAGACGCCGGCGCGGTCGAGCTGCGTCTGCAGCAGACGACGGATCTTGATGTCCTCGGCGACGTAGTCGGCGTAACGCTGGCCCGGCTTCGTCGAGTCCGAGAACCAACGCGACACGTGGTCCGTGGTGATGCCGAGGCGGAAGCCGTACGGGTTGACCTTCTGGCCCATTACTTGCTCGCCTTCTTCGTCTTGGCCGCCGGTGCGGCCGCGTCAGCGACCTCCGGGGTGGCCAGCACGACCGTGATGTGGCTCGTGCGCTTCTTGATCTGCGAGGCACGACCCTGAGCACGGGGGCGGAAACGCTTGAGCGTCGTGCCCTCGTCGACGTACGCGTTCTTCACGTACAGGTCCTGCTCGTCCAGGAATTCGCCGTCACGGTCGGCCTTGACCGACGCGTTGGCGATCGCGGAGTGCACGAGCTTGTAGATCGGCTCGCTGGCACCCTGCGGTGCGAACTTCAGAATGGCCAGTGCTTCCTGCGCCTGCTTGCCCTTGATGAGCGCGACGACACGACGAGCCTTCTGAGGGGTCACGCGGATGTGCTTGACGCGTGCGATGGATTCCACCATTGTTCTCCTCCTCTGTTTCTGTCCAGAGCGTCACCGCGTCAGCGGCGACGGCCCTTCTTGTCGTCCTTCTCGTGGCCGCGGAAGGTGCGGGTGGGCGCGAACTCGCCCAGCTTGTGGCCGACCATGGTCTCGGTCACGAACACGGGGATGTGCTTGCGACCGTCGTGCACGGCGATGGTGTGTCCCAGCATTGCGGGGATGATCATCGAGCGACGCGACCAGGTCTTGATGACGTTCTTCGTACCGGACTCGTTCTGTCCGACCACCTTGCGAAGCAGGTGCTCGTCGACGAAGGGGCCCTTCTTGAGACTGCGTGGCATCTTCCTCTACTCCTACTTGCGCTTCTTGCCGGCGTTGCGGCGGCGGACGATGTACTTGTCACTTTCCTTGTTGGCGTGACGGGTACGACCCTCAGCCTGGCCCCACGGGGAGACGGGGTGACGACCACCGGACGTCTTGCCCTCACCACCACCGTGCGGGTGGTCGACCGGGTTCATGGCGACACCGCGGACGGTCGGGCGGATGCCCTTCCAGCGGTTACGGCCTGCCTTGCCCCAGTTGATGTTCGACTGCTCGGCGTTGCCGACCTCGCCGATGGTCGCGCGGCAGCGCGCATCGACGTTGCGGATCTCGCCCGAGGGCAGACGCAGCTGTGCGTAGGGGCCGTCCTTCGCGACCAGACGCACCGAGGCGCCGGCCGAACGGGCCATCTTCGCTCCGCCGCCGGGACGCAGCTCGATCGCGTGGATCACGGTACCGGTGGGGATGTTCTTCAGCGGCAGGTTGTTGCCCGGCTTGATGTCAGCGCCGGCGCCCGACTCGACGACGTCGCCCTGCTTCAGCTTGTTCGGCGCGAGGATGTAGCGCTTCTCGCCGTCGAAGTAGTGCAGCAGCGCGATGCGCGCGGTGCGGTTGGGGTCGTACTCGATGTGAGCGACCTTGGCGTTGATGCCGTCCTTGTCATTGCGACGGAAGTCGATGACGCGGTACTGGCGCTTGTGGCCACCACCGATGTGACGGGTCGTGATGCGGCCCTGGTTGTTGCGACCACCGGTCTTCGAGAGCGGGCGCAGCAGCGACTTCTCAGGCGTCGATCGAGTGATCTCGGCGAAGTCAGCCACCGACGAACCGCGGCGACCCGGGGTCGTGGGCTTGTACTTGCGAATAGCCATTATGTTTCCTTATCCCCCGGTCAGCCGACTGCCGTGAAGATGTCGATGGAGCCCGACTTGAGAGCCACGATCGCGCGCTTGGTGTCCTTGCGCTTGCCGGTGCCGAAGCGGGTGCGGCGGGCCTTGCCGACGCGGTTGATCGTGTTGACCGAAGCCACCTTGACGCCGAAGATCTTCTCGATGGCGAGCTTGATCTCGGTCTTCGAGGCACGCGGGTCGACGAGGAACGTGTACTTGCCCTCGTCGATCAGGCTGTAGCTCTTCTCGGACACGACCGGTCCGAGGATGATGTCGCGCGGGTCCTTGTTCAGGGCCGTGGCGAGAACGTTCTGCTCGGTCATGCCGAGACCTCCTCTGCGGTCGCACCCGTCTTCGAGGCGATGAAGCCCTCGAGTGCGGCCTTGGTGAAGACGATGTCGTCGGAGACGACGACGTCGTAGGCGTTCAGCTGGTCGAAGCTGATCAGGTGAACGTTCGCGAGGTTGCGGACGCTCTTCGTGGTCAGCTCGTCGGAGCGCTCGATGACGACCAGCACGTTCTTCGACGGGGCGACGGATGCCAGGAGGCCGGCCGCAGCCTTGGTCGAGGGGGTGCTGTCGGCGACGAAGGCCTCGACGGCGTGCAGACGCTCGCCGCGCAGACGGTCGCTGAGCGCGCCACGGAGGGCGGCGGCGATCATCTTCTTGGGGGTGCGCTGCGAGTAGTCGCGCGGCTGCGGGCCGTGGACCGTGCCACCACCGCGGTGCTGCGGCATGCGGATCGAGCCCTGACGGGCGTTACCCGTGCCCTTCTGCTTGAAGGGCTTGCTGCCGGAGCCGGACACGTCGCCACGAGTCTTCGTGGCGTGGGTGCCCTGACGCGCGGCTGCGAGCTGCGCGACGACGACCTGGTGGATCAGGGGGACGTTGGTCTCGACGTCGAAGATCGAGGCGGGCAGCTCGACAGAGCCTGCCTTGTTGCCGTCGACCGACAGGACGTCGATTGCCAGAGTGGAGTCAGCCATGGGATCAGGCACCCTTCACTGCGTTGCGGACGTACACGATACGACCACGCGCGCCGGGGACGGCGCCCTTGACGAGCATGAGTCCCTTCTCGGCGTCGATGGCGTGCACCGTGAGGTTGAGGACGGTCACGCGCTCGCCACCCATGCGGCCGGCCATGCGCATGCCCTTGAACACGCGGCTCGGGGTCGACGAGGCGCCGATCGAGCCGGGCTTGCGGTGGTTGCGGTGCGCACCGTGGGAGGCCGAGACGCCGGCGAAGTTGTGACGCTTCATGACACCGGCGGTGCCCTTGCCCTTGCTGGTGCCGACGACGTCGACCAGCTGGCCTGCCTCGAACACGCCGTCGAGCGTGAGCTCCTGGCCGAGCGCGTAGTCAGCGGCGTCCGCGGTGCGGATCTCAGTGACGTGGCGACGCGGGGTGACGCCGGCAGCCTCGAAGTGGGCGGTCAGCGGCTTGTTGACCTTGCGGGGGTCGATCTGGCCGTAGGCGATCTGAACGGCGTTGTAGCCGTCCTTCTCGGGGGTGCGAACCTGGGTGACCACGTTCGGAGCCAGCTCGATGACGGTCACGGGGATGAGCTTCCCGTTCTCGTTCCAGACCTGGGTCATGCCGAGCTTGGTGCCGAGCATGCCCTTGGAAATCTTTGCGTTGATGTCAACCATGGCGGACCTCAGAGCTTGATCTCGATGTTGACATCGGCGGGCAGGTCGAGACGCATCAGCGAGTCGACGGCCTTCGGCGTCGGGTCGACGATGTCGATCAGACGCTTGTGGGTGCGCATCTCGAAGTGCTCGCGGCTGTCCTTGTACTTGTGGGGCGACCGGATGACGCACACGACGTTCTTCTCGGTCGGAAGCGGCACGGGGCCGACGACGGTCGCGCCCGCACGGGTCACGGTGTCGACGATTTTTCGTGCCGACGTGTCGATGACCTCGTGGTCATACGACTTCAGGCGAATGCGGATCTTCTGTCCCGCCATTGTCTGCTCTCTCTCTATAGGCGTCGTACCGTCCGGGGCCGGGTGACCCTGGGGCATTGGACGCTCGATGGCGCTGATCGCGCCTTCGGCACTTGCGCACCGCTGTTCTCTTTTCACCATGAAGACGCCAGCATGAGATGCTCGCGTCTTCGAGTGGGATTCGTTCTGCTGCCCGCGGCCTAGAACCCTGCAGCATCCTTCGGATGCCGCCGCCTATGCACAGTCGTGACAGTGATTCCGCGCATCACGAAGAGCGCAGAAATGTGGAACCTGACTATTCTGCCACGCGGATTCCGGTGCTGCAAACCCGGGCGTGTCGTGATCGACGTCCGCGTCCGGCTACACGGGTAGATCCGATTTCCGCGCTATCATCTCAGGCGCTGGATATCGATCCGGCGATGGGGAGGCAGCGTGCCAGATTCGCAGAACGCGGTGGTGATCGAAGACGATCCGGACATCAGAGAGCTCGTGCGCGAGGTTCTCGAGCAGGCGGGCTTCCGCGTGCTCGTCGCCGGCACGGGCGCCGACGGCATCGCTCTGATCGACCAGCACCACCCGCTCGTGACGACACTGGACGTGAGCCTTCCCGGGATGGACGGCTTCGAGACCGCGCGCCGCATCCGCGCGTTCAGCACCACATACATCGTCATGCTGACCGCGCGGGCCGAGGAGATCGACGCCGTGCAGGGTCTGCAGTCGGGAGCGGATGACTATCTGACCAAGCCGTTCCGCCCGCGCGAGCTGCGCGCGCGCATCGACGCCATGCTGCGCCGGCCGCGCTCGCTGGCCACTTCGGAGAGCGCCCCGGCGCCCGCCGCAGCGCCGGATGCCGGCGACGAGCTGGACTGGATCGAGCACAGAGGACTTCGCCTGCACCCGGCGATGCGCCTCGCGACGGCCGACGGCGCATCGCTCGAGCTGACGCGCAGCGAGTTCGACATCCTCAGGGACCTGCTCACCTCCGGGCGTCGGGTGGTCTCGAAGGAAGTGCTCGCGCTGATGCTTCGCGGTGACCGCATGACGGGAGCAAGCTACGTGAGCGAGCACGACGTGCGCGCCATCGAGGTGCACGTCGCCAACCTCCGGCGCAAGCTCGGCGAGTCGGCCACGCAGCCGCGCTGGATCGAGACGGTGCGCGGAGTCGGCTACCGCCTGGCGGTCTGACAGGTCTCGACCGCTGATTCTCAGTCGGCGATCACCACCGACGCGTCGAGACTCGTGGCCGCTCGGCCCGCCGCATCGAACGCGGCGCGGATCAGAGCCCGCGCGTCCTTGCCGTACGTGTCGGCGATGGCCACGCCCAGACCGATCACCGGTATCACCGCTGTGCCTCGGTCGGCCAGGTCATCCAGCATCCGCCTCTGGATGCGGCTCGCCATGCGCCGCACCGCCGACGGCGAGTCCGCCTCGACGGCGACCGCCAGGCCGTTCGGTCCGAGCTCGCCGATCGGCGACATCGCGGGGGCGTAACGGCGAAGGGACTGACGGCACAGCGCGAGAACCGCCTCCTGCTCGCTGGCACCGAACGCGATGCCGATCTGCGGGAGGTCATCCGCACGGAACGCGATCACGCCCACCGTGCGCTCGTCTTCGCGGTCGACCTCGACGATCCGCTGCACCATGACGAAGAAGGACCGTGCGCTCAGCACTCCGTCCCCGGACAGGTTGAGCTCGTTGCTGCCCTCTCCGAAGACCACCGCGTTGTTGCGCAGCGTGGTGGTGGTGACCAGCGCGACGATCAGGAGCACGATGGTCAGGAGGCCCGTGACACTCGAGTCGAACCAGGTGCGGAAGACCTCGCTCTCGGGTCCCGAGACCACGAGCACTCCACACCGCGCGCCGTAGTACAGGCCCGCGACCGCGAGAACGACGGTCAGCCCGATCGTCTCGGGGGTGTCGCCGTTGCGTCCGCGCCGGGACTCCACGGCCCCGAGCACGGCGAAGACCGCGACGCTCGCGAACGTCACCGCAGCACCGGCCCAGTCCCCCGCCCCGCCATCGAGGAAGACTGCGGCGGTGACGACGAGAGCAGCGGCGGCGACCAGCAGGCTCGGGCGCAGCAGCCGGCGCCCGTTGTGCCGCAGGCAGCCCAGCCACAGGCATCCGATCGTGCCGACGAGAGCCCCGTTGCCGACGGCGATCGGCACCAGGTGCCGGTCTCCGCCCATCCACACCAGGTAAGCGGTCACGGTGAGGATGCCGCACAGGTACGACAACGCCCAGAGCTGACCGGCCCTGCTCTCCTGCCGCAGCAGGGTCTCGAGCAGGTACATCACGGCCGCGGTCAGCGCCGCGACGGCCACGATCACGTTGACGGTGTACACATCGAGCTGCATCAGATCTCCTCTCGAGAGGGCGGCGCCGGCAGCGCCATCGTGAACTCGGCTCCCTCGCCGAGCACGGTGCGCACCGTGAGCGAGCCTTCGTGCGCCACGACGATGTCGCGACTGATCGACAGTCCGAGTCCGCTGCCGTGTGTCACGGACTGTCGGACGAGCGCGGAGCGGAAGAAGCGCTCGAACAGGCGCGGCACCTCGCCGGCGGGAATGCCGGGGCCGTCATCGCGCACGACGAGCACCACGCCATCGGCGTCTGCGCGCACCTCGACGTCGACGTGGCCTCGGACTCGGCCGTACTTCACCGCGTTCGAGACGAGGTTGTCGATCACCTGACGGATCCGGTGCGCGTCGGCGTAGACCCAGACCGGACCGTCCGCAAGAAGCTCGATGGAGATGCCGCGTTCGGCTGCGGGCAGCAGCGCCGACTCGATGGAGGCTGCGGCGAGCGCCGTGAGGTCGGTGTGCTCGGGTCGCAGCGACAGCGAGACCCCCATGCGCGACATCGCGGATGCCGCGACGAGATCCGACACGATGGCCAGCAGCCGGGCGGCGTTGCGCTCGACGACCCCGAGGCTGCGCCGGGCCGAGGCGGAGAGCGTCTCGTCATCGAGCACGAGCTCGACATAGCCGGTGATCGAGGTCAGCGGCGTGCGCAGCTCGTGCGAGACGGATGCGATCAGGTCCTCCCGCGCGCGCAGCGCCAGCTCCTCTGCGGTCGTGTCCTGCGCCACCACGATCAGTCCTTCGTGCGTGACGTTCTTGCCCGTCAGCCGGCGCGAGCTGAACTGCAGCGAGCGGCGTGCGAGGTCACCGGGAGCACCGAACCAGACGAGCGCGCGGTCGATCTCCTCCCCGCGTCGTGCGCGGGCGAGGGGAAGCTCGTCGTCGGCGAGCGGTGTCAGCCCGTCGGACGCGAAGGGCTGCAGCAGGTCGGTGTCCTCGATGGCCAGCTGCAGACGCGCCATCGCCTCATTGGCGACGACCTGATCGCCGTCCGCGGTGAGGCGGATGACGCCGAAGTCCACGGCATCCAGCGCCTCGGTGACGAGCTCCTCCTGACCTCGCGCGCGATCGACGGCCCGTCGCAGCTCACGGGACTGCTTGTCGAGCACGACCCGCTGCGCGCTCGACCTCCACGAGGCGACCGAGGCGATCGTCGCGAGCCCCGCGACGACGATCGGGAAGACGACGAAGGCCGAGAGCACGGGCTGGGTGTCGACGAGCATGATGGATGCCCAGTAGAGGGCGGTGATGACCACCGTCGCTCCCACCACTCCGAACGCGCCCAGGGTCGAGCCCACCCACATCGCGGGGAAGAGCCACAGCAGCGGGAACCCCGACGTCGGGGCGGAGATCGTCAGCAGCATCACCGCGCCGATGTCGATCAGCGGCAGCAGCAGCACGAGTCCGACGGGGCTGCGCTGCCAGGGCACGAGGATGGCCGCACCGGTGGGGATGAAGATGAGCAGCAGACCGAGCATCAGGGCGTCGACGCGGGCGATCGCTCCCGTCGCGAGCGAGAGGAAGACGGCGAGGACGACGGCTGTTCCGACGAGGACCTGGTTGAGCAGCACAGCCCTGTCGCGCACGTGCCGCAGCGCGGTCGGGGCATCCGCCGCCAGGAACGTCATCCCCTGAATTTACCCCGCGGCATCGCGGGCATCCGCGGGGCGGTCGGATGCCTGGCCAAAGATGCGCAGATCTTGAGCCTGACCAGCGGTCGCGCCGATACCATTCCATGGGCGGCGCGACCCGAAGCGCCCCGGCACTCGCCTGGAGCCGGCCTGCTCGCCAACCCGACTTGGGGGAGTGAATCGTCATGCGCGGAGTCGTCCAGACCCTCGTACTCACGGGCGCGGTGCGCGCCTCCGAGGTCACCGGTCTGATGGACAGGCTGGGCGATGGCCCCGAGCTGGGACGCCATCTGATCGAGCACCGGATGATCACCGAGCGGCAGTACGCCGACGCGATCGCCCTGCAGTCAGGTCACCCGTTCGTCGATCTCTTCTCGACGCCGCTCGAGCCGCACGTGACCTCGCTCGTGCCGGCTGCGCTGGCGCGCAAGCACCGGCTCATCCCGATCGCCCGCGAGGGCGGCAGGCTCATCGTCGGCATGACGGATCCGACCGACATCATCGCCATCGACGACGTGTCGACCCTCGCCGACGCACGGGTCGAGCCGGCGGTGGTCGCCGCCGACGGGCTCGAGTACGCGTTCCAGCGCTACCTGCGATCGGATGCCGAGCTCTCGGACCTCTCCGCGAGCCTCGAGGAGACCGCCGCGAGCCAGGCCTCGCTCATCAGCGAGGATCTCACCGACCAGGACAGCGACGCGCCCATTGTGCGCTTCGTCAACCTGCTGATCACCCAGGCCATCGACGACCGCGCCAGCGACATCCATCTCGAGCCCGGCGAGTCGCACCTGACGGTGCGCTACCGCATCGACGGCGTGCTGCACGAGACGCAGCGCCCCGACAGCAACATCCAGGACGGCATCGTCTCGCGGCTGAAGATCATGGCCTCGATCGACATCGCCGAGCGCCGGCGCCCGCAGGACGGTCGCCTCTCGGTGGTGCACCACGGGCGCAAGGTCGACCTGCGCGTGGCCACTCTGCCCACGGTGTGGGGCGAGAAGGTCGTGATGCGAATCCTCGACAACTCGGGCGTGAACCTCTCGCTCGACGACCTGCGGATGAGCTCGCAGAACCTCGAGCGCTTCCGCCATGCGATCTCACGACCGCACGGCATGGTGCTGGTCACCGGGCCCACGGGCTCGGGCAAGTCCACGACGCTCTACACGGCGCTGCGCGAGGTCTCGACACCTCGAGTGAACGTCATCACCGTCGAGGATCCGGTCGAGTACCGCATCCCGGGCATCAACCAGGTGCAGGTCAATGCGAAGGCGGGCATGACCTTCCAGGCGGCGCTGCGCAGCATCCTGCGATCCGACCCCGACGTCGTGCTGGTCGGCGAGATCCGCGACCAGGAGACAGCGATCATCTCGGTCGAGGCCGCCCTCACCGGTCACCTTCTGCTGTCGACCCTGCACACGAACGACGCCCCCAGCGCCGTCACCCGTCTGACCGAGATGGGCACCGAGCCGTTCCTGGTCGCGACCGCCCTGTCGGCGGTCGTCGCCCAGCGACTGGCCCGCCGGCTGTGCACGCGATGCCGCGAGCCCTACCACGAGGACCCGTCGACGCTGCGGGCTATCGGCTTCCCGGTGCAGCCGGGCGAGAACGTCGTCCTCCATCGGGCGAAGGGATGCCCGACCTGCTCGAACACCGGATACAAGGGGCGCATCGGGCTGCACGAGGTGATGGCGATGTCTGAGCAGATCGAGCACCTGGTCGTGACCAGCGCGAGCGGCACGGAGATCCGTCGGCGGGCCATCGAAGAGGGCATGGTCAGCCTGCGCGAAGACGGCTGGTCGAAGGTGCAAGCCGGTCAGACCACGATCGAGGAGATTCTGCGTGTCACTGCATGACGCATTCGAGCCCACCCGCGCCGAGCTGCGCGCCCGCGCTTCTGTGCCACCGGCGAGCGCGACGCCGAGACCCGCGCAGCCGACCGCGGGCCTGATCGACCGGGTGCTCGCGGTCGCCGCGGAACGCGGCGCATCCGACATCCACTTCTCCGCCGGGTGGGTGCCGCTGCACCGACTGAACGGCGCCCTGGTGCCGATGGCCGAGTTCCCCGACCCGATCCCCGACGCCGCTCTGCTCGACGAGCTGCTCGCGCTGCTCTCCCCCGCACAGCGCGAGAGCTATCGGTCCACCGGCGAGGCCGACCTGTCGCACTCCGTCGCGGGTGCGGGACGCTTCCGCGTGAACGTGTTCCGCCAGCTCGGCAGCGTCGCGGCCGCGTTCCGGCTCATCGCCTCGCGCGCGTTCTCGCTGGAAGAGCTCGGCGCTCCCGCGGTGGCGCGCGACCTCGCCCTTCGTCCTCGAGGGCTGGTGCTCGTCACCGGCCCCACCGGCTCGGGCAAGTCGACCACGCTGACGGCGATGATCGACATCATCAACCGTGAGAAGAGCGACCACATCGTCACGGTCGAGGATCCGATCGAGTTCGTGCACACCAGCCGGCGCTCGCTGATCCACCAGCGCGAGGTCGGCTCCGACACCAACTCGTTCGCCGAGGCGCTGCGCCGCGTGCTGCGTCAGGACCCGGATGTGATCCTGATCGGCGAGTTGCGCGACCCCGAGTCGATCTCGACGGCGCTCACCGCGGCCGAGACCGGACACCTCGTGCTGTCGACCCTGCACACGCAGGGCGCGTCGAAGAGCATCAACCGCATCGTCGATGCGTTCCCCGCTCATCAGCAGGACCAGGTGCGCAGCCAGCTGGGCGACACCCTGCAGGGCGTGATCAGCCAGACGCTGCTGCCGAAGGCGAACAGCGCGGGCCGCGTTATCGCCACCGAGGTGCTCGTCTCGACGCCCGCCGTCGCCAACCTCATCCGCGAGAATCAGATCGCTCAGCTGTACAACGCCATGCAGTCGGGCGCAGCGCACGGCATGCACACGCTCGATCAGTCGCTGAAGGAGCTCGTCGGGGCGGGCGATCTGGCGAAGGCGCTGGCCACGCACTACCTGACCGACCCGCACGCGCTCGACAACGTGCAGGTGCGGCCGAAGGATCTGGATGCCGAGGCGTGGCTGGCTCATGGCGCACGCCAGCCCGCCCAGGCCGACGACTGGGGATTCTGAGATGCCGGTCGAGGAGTACACCTACCGCGCGGTCGGCGTATCGGGCGGCGCCATCGTCAAGGGCACGATGGAGGCCGCCAGCGGCAACGCGGTCATCGCGAAGCTGCGGGCGCAGGGGCTGACGCCCCTGCAGGTGGCGCCCACCTCGAAGACGGGACTGAACCAGGAGATCCCCTGGTTCGAGAAGCGGGTGAAGCTCGACGACCTCGCCGTGCTCACGAACCAGCTCGCCGGCCTGATCAACGCCGGGCTCCCTCTGCTGCGCGCGCTGACCGTGCTGATCGAGCAGACCGAGAACAAGAAGCTCGTCTCGGCGCTCACCGCTGTGCACAGCGACATCGAGGGCGGGAAGGCGTTCTCGGCCGCGCTGCGCGTGCATGCGGATGTGTTCCCTCCCCTGATGGTGAACCTCGTGCGCGTCGGCGAGACGGGCGGCTTCCTCGGTGGCGCGCTCGAATCGATAGCCGCCAGCTACCGCTCCGACGTGGAGCTGCAGCAGAAGATCAAGTCGGCGATGACCTATCCGATCATCGTCCTCATCATCGCCCTGCTCGGCGTCACCGCGATGCTCACGTTCATCGTGCCGATCTTCGAGAAGATGTTCGCCGGCATGGGTGGCGAGCTCCCCCTGCCCACCCAGATCCTCGTGACGCTCTCGCGGAACATGCTGTGGATCCTCCCGCTGATGGCGGTGCTGATCATCGGCGGCGCCGTCTGGCATCAGCGGGTGAAGGACACGGACGCCTTCCGCGGTGTGGTCGATCCGATCAAGCTCAAGCTCCCGATCTTCGGCGCTCTCGTCACCAAGATCGCCGTCGCCCGCTTCGCGCGGAACCTGTCGATGATGCTCAAGGCCGGCGTCCCTCTGCTGCAGGCGCTGGAGATCGTGGGCAAGGCGGCGAACAATCGCGCGATCGAACTCGCGCTGGTCGACGTCGCCACCTCGATCAGCCAGGGGCGCTCGTTCTCGCTGCCGCTCGCCAACGCCGACGTCTTCCCGCCCCTCGTCGCCCAGATGGTCTCTGTCGGCGAAGAGGCCGGCACCCTGCCGAGCATGCTCGAGAGCATCGCCGAGTACTACGAGACCGAGGTCAACACCGCGAGCGAGCAGCTCACGTCGATGATCGAGCCGATTCTCATCACTCTGCTCGGCGTCATCATCGGCGGCATGGTCGTCGCGCTGTACATGCCGATGTTCAGCCTGTACGACCAGCTCGGCAAGCAGTGAGCTCGCCGGTCATCTGAGTCGCTTCGCTCAGCTGCGGTTGACGAAGACGAGCATCTCGACGCTGAGCTTGATGCCCTCGTCGTCGGTGGTCGTGGTCGCCTTCATGATGGCCACGACTCGCGGGCCGCGCCGCAACGAGTCCACGATCGCTGTGGCCGCCTCGACGCTGGGCGCCGTGATGCCCACGGTCACCCTCACCTGCTGCTGATCGGCATCCGACGGAGTCGCGTCCGCAGTCGGCGCAGACGCGGTCGCGTCTGTGCCATCCGCAGCGGGTGCTGTGCTGCCCTCCCCGTCGGCGCCGCCGGCGGCATCCGCAGATGCCGTGTCCGGCGCTCCCGCCTCAGCACCCTCCTCAGCACCGCGGACGGCGAACGGCTCGGCCTCGGTTGCGGTGAGGCTGTCGATCGTGCCGCCGTGCTCGGCGGCGCCGGCGATGGCCAGAGCCAGGATGTCGTCGACGCGAGGCTCTGCGGCGATCTGCTGGCGCAGCTGAGAGACCTCCGCCTCCAGCTGTTCGAACTTCTCCTGCTGCGCCCGGAGGCCGTCGATCACGCTCTGCTGCGTGTCATTGCTGCGCGCGACGTCGTCGGCTTCGCCATCGGCGGCCTGCGCCCCGGAGTACATCGGCAGGCCGATGAGCAGCACCCCGGCGACGAGCACGAGCACCGCGACCAGTCCGCCGATGAGGTTGATGAGCTGGCGCGTCATGTCAGTTCGCCTTCTGCTTCTCGTCTGCCGGGGCGAAATTCCCGGAGTAGATCGTCTGGTCGAGCACCACCGTCAGGACGTACTGGTACACGTCCTCTTCGTTGGCCAGGCTCTGCACGTCGACGCTCGTGACCGTTGCCAGGGAGCGCAGCTGTGCTGTCGCGGTGGTGAACTCGATCGGGGCGGAGCTGCTGAGCGTCACCGTGCCAGTGAGGCCGATCTCGGTCGTGGGATCGTCGCCCGCGGGGGCGGGACCGGCCGTCAGGTCGTAGCCCGTGATCTGCGCTCCGGCGGGCACGCCGGACGCCAGCGTGATGAGCACAGGCTGCCACGCGAGGTCGCCCGCCATGGCCTGCTCGCGCTGCGACTGCAGGCCCGAGCGCGCCGACATCGCCTGGCTGACCGGGGCGAGCTCGGCGATCTCGGTCATCAGCGTCTGAGTCCTCAGCTGCTCGGCGGCCAGTCGCGTCACCGCGATCAGGTTCAGCGCGTGCAGACCGATGACCAGGGCCACGACGACGGCGACAGCGCCGAGAACGACACGAGCCCACCGCCTGCCGAGCAGGATGTTCGAGCGGCGGGTCAGCTCGTTCGGCGGAAGGAGATTCACACGAGGGATGCCCCCGACGTGCAGTCCACGCGGTGCTCTGACGCTCATCGTGCTCCCTCCATCGCGACGGCCACCGTGGACAGCAGTCGAGCACCGAGACCGGGGTCGATCTCGGTCTTCGAGCGTGCGACGGCGAGTGCCGTGAGCGGAACGACATCCACTCCGACGATGTGGTTCAGCACGTTGCACATCTGCTCGTAGAGCGAACCGGCGCCTGATACCCAGGCGACGTCGATCGTCGAGGCGCCGGGCCGGCCGAGGTAGAACGAGAGCGTTCCCCGAAGCTTCCCTGCGAGATCCACGAGGGCAGCCTGCTGCTCGGGGGTGAGGGGCGCGGGCATCCCCGGGGCGAGCGGAACGCCCTCCGCCTCGCGCGAACGACGGCGCGAGCTGCGCAGCGAGCCGCCGAACGGATCGGAACCCGGCTCAGCTGCGCCAGCGACCGGTTCGGTTTCGCCTGTGCGCGAGGGCACGATGTCGACGGGGATCACGCGGATGAACCGCGGTACGCCGTCGACCGCCACGACGAGCTGGGTGAGGTGCTCGCCGATGTCGATGAGCAGCGCCGTGCTGCCCTTGGGGGCGAGCGTGCCCAGCACGCGGCTGAGGCCGAAAGCGGAAAGGTCGACGGCGTCGGTGTGCAGCTTCGCCTGCGACACGGTGGCGATGAGCTCTTCGATCGTCTCCGACACTGCCGCGACGAGAAGCCCGTGCACGTCCGTCCCGTCGTCGGCGACGGGGTAGAAGTCGAGCACCGCCTGCTCGACGGGCACCGGCAGCAGGTCCTGCACCTGGAAGGGAAGTGCCTGCCGGATCTGCACGGGATTGCGCACGGGCGTGCTGTGCTCACGCACGAGGATGCGCCGACTGGCCACCCCGAGCGTGACGTTCTTGCCCTTGAACTTCCCCTCCGACCAGAGCTGACGCACAGCCACGGCCACCGCGTCGCGATCGATGACCTCGGAGTCTTTCGCCGTTCCGGCCGGCAGGCGCACCTCGCCGGCGGCGTGCAGCGTTGGGGTGCGGCCGAGCTCGACCTCGACCGCCCGCACGCTGTCTTCGGTGATCTCCACCGCCACGACTGTCTTCGCCATCTTCTTCCCGTCTTCCGCTCGCTCAACCCACCGTGAGCAGGCTCAGATACCACTCGCCGATGCGTGAACCGGCGACAGCGCCGACGACGGCGCCCACGATCATCCACGGCCCGAACGGGACCGCGGTGCGCCGGGTCGCTCGACCACCGAGCATCAGGGTGATCCCGTACACGCCCCCGAGCACGAACGCAGCGAAGGCGCCGACGATGAGCGGCCCCCAGCCGAACCAGCCGAGCATCAGTCCGATCAGCGCGGCGAGACGCACGTCTCCCCCGCCCATGCCGCCCGGTTTGACGAGCCACAGCAGCGCATAGGCGATGTAGAGGACGAGCATGCTCAGCACAGCGCGCACGAAGGCCCACCAGTCGGCGCCCAGCGCACAGGAGAGCGCGAGCAGCGGCCCGACGGCGACGAGCGCCGTGCGCACGATGCCGCGAGGCAGGCGCCGCGTCTCGATGTCGATGATCGCGAGCACGAAGCCAGTGGCAATGAACCAGAGCCAGGCCAGCAGGGCCACGCCGGACGCCGCGGTCGGAGCGATCCACGAGTCGGCACCTGAAAGCTGGGTCCACGCGTCGGCGAGCGATGTCGGCAGCGCCATGGGATCGGCCGACGAGCCAGGGCGCGACGAGGTGACCCACCACCATGCGGCGAGCGCGAAGAGCGCGCCCGCAGCGAGTTCGACGAGCGGATAGCGCGCTGAGATGCGCTCACCGCACCAAGCGCAACGACCGCGCAGAGCGATCCACGAGAGCACCGGGACGTTCTGCCACGGGCGCACCGGGGCATCGCAGGAGGAGCACTGGCTCGGACGCATGAGCGAGATGCCTGCAGGAACGCGGTACGCCACGACGTTCAGGAACGACCCGATGAGCAGCCCGAGAATCCCTATCACGACGATGACGTACGCAGTCATCGCACTCATTCGAGATCTCGGTTCGACACGATCGTCAGTCCGCTGAGCTTGGTTGCACTGCCGCCGGTTTCGCCGCCGCCCGGGGTGGGCAGTTCTCGTCCCGGGAATCCGACCGGCTTGTACCAGAAGTTCGGGTTACCCGTCAGCATTCCGGCGTGGATGGATCCCTGCCAGTCCTCGCTCGCGTTGGCGAAGTGCACCGTGCACTGCGTGAAGATCATGCCTGAGATCTTTGAGTTGCCGATAGGGCTCATCTTGATGCCCTGTGCATTGATCGGCGTCGCCGTCGCGCAGTTACGGCCTGGAACTTCTGGCGAGATGACCCACACTCGGTGCTCGTTCCCGTCGGCCGACACGAAGTTCTGGCCGAGGAGGTTGAACGACGGGGCGACGAAGATCACATCCGTGCTCAGTCTGAGGTCGTTCCACTGGGCGGGCAGATCCACTTTGCTGCAGGCGCTCGCATCCACCAAGGTCGGGACCGTCAGCCCTTCGATCACCGCCTTCATTGGATGATCCCACGTGTGTTCGCAGCCACCGGTCCAGTTCGACTTGGCGAACATGCCCGAACTCACGAGCGCATCCAGATCCGTCTGGGTGAAGCCTTCCCACTTGGGCGCAGTCGGGAGCGTGGGCATCCTCACCGCCGCCTTTGCCACGGAGTTCACCGCCCATCCAGCATCCCCCGGGTTCGCCGGATGCGTGAAGGCGTTGCCGTAGGTGATTCGGTCACGAGCGACGGGCGTGCCGCCCGCGAGGTCGAGATTCCGTCCGGCGTAGATGTTCTGCACGAATCTCCCGGACAGGCCAGAGCCGGTCACGTCGAGCTTCGCGTAGATGCTGCCGTCGACAGTGTTTCCCCCGGTGACCGTGACGCTGCCACTGAGCGAAACGACATCGCCACGGATAGTGGTGCCGCTGCCGATGGTGACATCCTTCTCGGCGTATACGTCGCCCTTCACTTCGCACCCGCCAGCACCGAGCACCGTCCCCGCGGGCAGATAGACGGAGCCCGCGATGGCTCCGCCGGACGTGCAGGTGAAGTCACCGGAAACTCCGGTATCCGGCACGACCCACACAGTGGCGGGGTCAGCCGGATTGACCGTCTTGATCGTCAGCGCCGCCAGATCAAGGGGTGCCCGAGTGACCAGCGCCGGCTCCTTCTGCGGCGGCGCCGGCGTCGGGTCGTATCGAAAGACGGTCTGTCGCGCGGCGGAGGCGCCGGAGACGTCGGCACGAACTTCGAGAGTCGCCGTTCCGCCTCCGCACTGATGAAGGATGTAGTCGTAGCGCGCGCTGCCAACTCCATCGACATCGACGCCGTTCTTCGCTGATGCAGCACACGCCAGATCACCCGATTCCAATCGCGCCGTCTGAGCGGCGATCCCGGCATCGACGGCGGCCTGCGCCTGAGCGCGATCACGAGAGGTTGCGACAGATCCTGTTGTGTTGACGATGATCCCTGCAAGTGCCGTGGTGCCGACAGCAAGCACGAGCATGACGATGAGTACGACGACCAGGGTCGAGCCTGCATCGGCTTCTGGGGACCGTCGGCGCGACGCTCCTAACCGCTTCACCAACATGCGGGGCCTCCTGTCATCACGATCTGGGCGACTGCGCCGTTCGACACGGCGACCGTCGTCTGGCCTTGAGTCTGCTCGAGTCCGAGCGAGAGTCGCTTTCCCGATTGCGCGAACGCAGTTCCGCCTCCGAGCGTTCCCTTCATGCCCGACGCGAGCAACTTCCAGGTCGTCGTGTCGGCGGACCTCGCGCTCGCACCGGCGCTGTAACGCAGCTGCTTCGTCACGACCGCCCATGCACGGCATTCCCACGTCACTCCATCAGCTTTGAGAAATCGTGCGTCGACACGTGTTCCGGTGGCATTGACTTTGATATCAGACGAGCTGCGCACCGTCTCTGTGACATGAGCGGTGGCGGCGTTGAGCTGAGCGGTGATCGCATCGCGCTCGGTGGCGCGTTGCTGAGCGCCCAGGCTGCTGCCGAAGATGAGCGCGATCAGAGTGAGGAACACACCGGACACGAGCACGACGATGATGAGCTCGACGAGGGTCATCCCGTCGTCCGGATGCTTGAGCGCGATAGTCATGCCGCCCCCACGCGTACACGGGTGGCCATGGTCACCAGATCGGTGCCGCCGCGGGCGACGATCACCCGTAGCGGGATGGAAGTGGGGAACGTCGAGGGGCAGACATCGACGGTGACGCGGGCAGCGAATCCGCTCGCCGGGTCGACGACGGGTGGCAGAGACTGCAGGCTGCGCAGCGCCGCGCAGCTGGTGGTCGTGTTGCCAGGAGCGGCCGGGTAAGCCGCCTGGATCTTCGAGAGCTCTTCTTTGGCGAAGGCTGTGGCGGAAAGGGTCGTGCGGTTCTCGGCGCTGCGCTGGCTGAGGCCGGTCATCAACGGGAGGATGGCGATGGCGAGCACGGCGAACAGGAACATCGCGATGACGACCTCGACGAGGCTGAAGCCTTCGTCGTCATGGGTCATGCGTCGCCTGTTCACGGCGTGCTCCTTCGAGTAGTGCAAGTCAGCGACCGTGCCGCGGCTAGTCGCAGCCCGGTCCGGCGATGGCGTGCTCGCCGTTGTCGAGCCGCGTTGCCCGGACGCAGACAGCGTCGGCCTGTGTCGGAGCTTCGTCTGCCCAATCGAGACTGTAGCCGGTGTCGGGCAACAGACGCGGTGTCGCATCCTGCGACAGGTCGGCCACCGCTCCGGCCGCGGCCTCAGCGACAACCGCGCGGAGAGCATTATGCCTAGCCGTGTCCTCGACGCCGGCGAGGATCGGGATGGCGATCGCGGCGAGGATGCCGAGGACAACCACGACCACAATGAGTTCTACGAGGCTGAAACCGCCATCCTCGTCTCCCGGATGAATCATGGGGCAACCGCCTGATAGTCGATGGATGCCGGATATGTGGGTCGAGGCCGGTCCGTTGAATGGGACCGGCCTCGGTTCCCCGAAGCGGGTCAGCCGGCAGGCGGGGTGGCGCCACCGCCTGAGGGAGCGGTGCAGGCTGGGCCGGAGCTAGCAGTCTTCGTCGGCGTCTTCACAGTGGTCGCCGTCACGCAGACAGAGTCAACCTTTCCGGCTGTACCTACGACATTGAACGTGAAGTCGTTGTTGTTGGAAACAGACGGACTCTGGTTCTGCGCCACCTGCGAAGTCGCCTGTGAAGCGCCATTCGCGGCGGCAGCCTTAACCGCGTTGGTCTGCGCGGTGTCCTGGATGCCGTTGAAGATCGGGATGGCCACGGCGGCCAGGATGCCGAGGATCACGACGACGACGATGAGCTCGACGAGCGAGAAGCCCGCCTCGTCGCCCTCTTCGCGGCGACGCTTGACAGCGTCCATGTAGTTGCGGATGGTTGCACGCATGTTGGTTCCTCCCATAAGTACGGTGCGTAGGTGGATGCGGGCACGCGGGCACGCCGAACTGATGACACCGATTGGTGTCTGCGCCCGCGGGTGTGAGCCCGCTTCCAGGTGATGGGAGCAACGCCGGGTTGCGTTCTTTCCCTCGACTAATGGTCTTAGACCGCGCATATCGGGGTCAAGCCAGTTAGCTCAGGCTTCGGTCAGGCTCTGCCCAACCTCTTCTTGAGCCATTTATGCGCGGCTGATCAGGTGTGATTGCCGCACCCGCGAACGCCCTTCAATAAGCTGACAGCAATCCCGATACCCGACTCACCGGCGCGCCGGAAGACCGCTCGCAAGGAGACGATGTGGCCGAGCATGTGATCCTCTTCGCGGGCCCGATGGGCGCCGGCAAGACCACCGCCATCCGCAGTCTGAGCGAGATCGACGTCGTCTCGACCGAGGCGCTGAACACCGAGCGGCACGTCGTCGACAAGGAGACCACGACCGTCGGACTCGACTACGGCGAACTCACGCTCGGCCCTGACGAGAAGGTGCGGCTGTACGGCGCTCCTGGGCAGCGACGGTTCGCCTTCATGTGGGATGTGCTTTCTCAGCGCGCACGCGGGCTGATGCTGCTGGTCAACAACGACGCACCTGAGCCTCTCGAGAGCACGCGCCGGTTCCTCGCTCAGTTCCCGGCTCTCGTCGAGGCGGGCGCCGTCGTCGTCGGCGTCACCCGCACCGACGTCGCACGCGCTCCCCTTGTGCACGAGTACGCGCGAGCGATCGCCGAGTGGCATCCGGGACGCACCATCCCGGTCTTCACCGCCGACCCGCGCAGCGCGACGCATATGCGCACTCTGCTGATGGCCCTGATCGCGAACGTCGAGGCCGCGGCTCTCGTCTCCGAGCAGCAGCAGGAGGTGGCGTGATGGATGCCGTGGCGCACCGCGACGCACGCATCCGCGCCCTCGCGGAGGCGGCTATCGATCGCCTTCGCACCGGCGACGCTCCGCTGCGCTACGCAGCCGTGCTCACCGACGACGGCTTCGCGGTGCAGACCGTGAGCATCGAGTCGGATGCCGATGATGGCCGCTTCGCGAGCATCGCCAGCACCCTGCAGGCGCTGGGCGAAGCCGCCGGTCGCGAGCTGCTGACCGCTGGCGGCACGGCCACTGTGCTGATCGACACGTCAGCCGGGCGCATAGCCCAGATGCGTGTGGGCGAGACGAGTCTCGTGCTCGCCGCTCTGTTCTCTCATGCCGGCGCCACCGACGGCATCCTGAATGCGCTCCGCGCCTGCGCGGAAGCTCTCGCCGACAGCATCCGCGGGTCCGAGCCCACCCCTGACATCACCACCGAATCGAACCGGAGAGCCCAGTGAATCGACCTCTCGCTCCGATCCCGTTCAGTGCCGCGTCGCACGACAACCTCGCGCTGCCCAATCATCCGATGACGCTCGACGACCTACTCGCCCGCAAGGCCGCCACCCTGCGTGCCACGCCTGACGCCGCGGGCGACGCGGGCTGGCGACCGGAGGAGGATGTCGACTGGTCGCGCCTCGCCCTGCGGCTGCGCACGGCGATCGAGTCCGATGAAGAGCTCATGCTCGAGGTCGTGGCCGACGGCGACGACCCGCTGGTGATCGACGTCGGCGACCGCACCTTCTGGTGGCACCTGCCCCTGAGCGATTTCCCTGCCAAGGTTCGGTCGCTGGCCATCACCCCGGTGGATGCCCGCAGCTACGACCCGGGCGGCGCAGGACATGACCTCGAGCCTCTGCTGTGGCAGGTGGCCCATGCATCCTTCGACGGAGGCCGCGCGCGCTGGCTCAAGCCGGGCGACCGCTACAAGCTGCGCCGCTGGCCGAACCTCACCGCCCTCCCGCACGACAGCGAGCAGGTGCGGGCGATGTCGCTGCTCGGCCAGGCCGCTCTCACGGCCGAGGAGTTCTCGTCGGTCGCCGACATCGACGAGGCGGATGCCGTTCGTCTGCTCTCAGCATTGAGCCTGATGGGCCTGCTGCGGGTGCAGCCCGCGCGCGAGACGGCGGCCGGGCCGCGCATCGTCGTTCAGCCGCGCCGTGAAGTCGGCCTGTTCGCGAAGCTGCGGGGACTGTTCGGGCGTTGAGCCGCGTCAGGGGCGGGCCTGCTCGGCAGGCTTCTCTTGCCGTCGGCGCGGAGGCAGACCCGCGATATACAGATACCCGATCACCAGAAGCGTGCCGCATACGGCGATGACCGCCCACCATGAAAAGCGTGGCAGATCGGGCTTCGCCCCCATCGCGTCGATCTCGGACTCCGGCGTCGGGAGGATGCGCTCCCCCGTGACGAGGATGCGCTGTGTGTTGATCCCCAGCGGGGTGCATGTCACGAGTGTCACCAGATCCTGACCGACGACGGGGCGCAGCGCTTCGCTTTCATCGGGTTCGACGACGACGGTGCGCACCACGCGGTAGCTGAGCACCTCCCCGAGCACCTCGATCGAGAAAACATCGCCGGTCTCGACCCGGTCGAGGTTAGTGAACATCGTGGCGTGCGCCAGGCCGCGGTGCGCAGTGAGCACCGAGTGCGTGCCCTCGCCGCCGACCGGAAGCGACGTGCCCTCCAGGTGTCCGACGCCCCGGTCGAGGGTGTCGTCGGAGGTGCCGTGGTACACCGGCAGATCCACGTCGATGTCGGGGATGCGCAGGCGGGCCATCAGATCTGAGCGCGGGGTGCGGAGCATCCGCTCGTACTCGAGAGAGCCATCGGAGCTGGAGCCGTCGCCCGTCGGCAGACGTTCATTCTCTTCGAGCAGAGCGCCGGCGTTCAGAGCCTCGTTGTATGAGCGGGCTTCGGCCAGCAGCTCGGCGGCGGTCGGGTCGAGTCCGTCGTCCTCGAGCTGCTCGTCGTAGCTTTCGATGAGTGCGGACTGGTTGTACTGCGAAAACCAGCTGGATGCCTCGGGGTACAGCACCACCAGCATCCCGATCCAGGCGAGCAGAGCGGCGGCGAACGCGAGCCAGTGTGGGCGGCGCCAGCGGCGCGCGGGGCCAGGCGTGCTCGTTGCGTTCACCGTCACCACGCTCTCCACCCTGCCATGCGAAGGCACCCTCGCTGTACGCAGTGATCCGCGGGTCGATGAGGGATCGACCCGCGGATCACTGTTCAGGCGTCAGTCGATCGACTGGGCAGCGGGCTCGGCCCGGCGCCGACGTGCGACGAGCGCGGCGCCGATGGCGACGAGCACCAGACCGGCGCCCAGCGTGATGAGCACGATCTGACCTGAGGCACCGGTCAGCGGAAGGGCCGGCATGGTGTTCTTGGTGTTCGTGATGGTCGCGTCGTAGGCCGTCGCGGTGTCGGTGAGGCCTGCCGTCACCTTGACCGCGGTGCGCTCCTTGCCGCCGTTGGGCAGAACGAAGCCCGCGGGAGCCTTCGTCTCGACGAGCACGTAGCAGCGCGAGGTCACCGAGGTGTTGCTGCTGTCGGTGACGAAGAGGCCCGGGACGGCGATGACGCCCGATGCGTTGGAGGTGACGGTGCTGCCGGTCTTGATCGGCGTGGATCCCTGACGCACCTCGGTGGCGCACTCGCCCGACGGGTACGGGTCAGCCGCTTCGTAGACCGCGAACTCAGCACCCGCGAGTGGGGTCTTCTGGTCACCGGCGTCGATCTTCACCGCCTGGACGTCACCCCAGAACTGCGTGGCTGCTGCGGAGGTGGCGGTCGGCACGACGCCGTCAGCGAACGGCTTCTGCGGAGTGGGTGCGGTAGCGAGAGTGGGCTTCGCCGGCTGCTCAGGCGGGGACGTCAGCGCCGCGTTGCCCGTGGTCAGGTACGCGAAGTTATCGATCTTGCCGGCGGTCTCGCCGGTGCCGAGAGAGCTGACCTTCGCCGCGAAGACGGTGGTGACCTTCTTTCCACCGCTCGTCTTGAGTCGCTGCAGGCCCTTCTTCGTGAAGTGCACCATGGCGACGTTGCCGGTCGCGGTCTCGGTCGTCTCGGCGATGTAGTCCTCGCCGGCCGTGAGGGCGGCGCCGTCGACCGTGACGGAGGACACCGAAGGCTGCGCGAGGCGGGTGTCCATCGGGTCGGTGATGGTGTAGGAGGTGAACTGGTTGCCTTCAGCGATACGCGGCACGTCGGTGACGACCTCGTACGAGGCGGTGCTGCCGAGGCCGAGCTCGCTCTGCTTGAGGGGCGTCTTCGTGATGGTCGGCACGAGGCTGTTCTTCGGGTACGCGTGCACGTCGTACAGCCAGCCGTTGCTGTTGGAGGGGGCCGTTGCCTGGTTGTCGGGGAACGGAACGGTGACCACGAACGGCGCGGCCTTGTCAGTGAGCTTCGTCGCGTCGGAGGTCTGGCAGACCAGGTACGCACCCAGCCTTGTGTTGACCGCTGCGCCGGCGGTCTTCGTCAGATCCAGCGTGGCGATGCCGCTCGCGTCGGTGGTGATCTTCGAGCCCGCGTCGAGAGTCCACGAGCCGAGCTTGGGCGTGGCGTCGCAGGCGTCAGCGGGCACGGTTCGAGCGGCGCTCAGGGCGTCCCAGTCCGTCGCCTTGCTCACGTCGAAGTTGGTCAGCTGGTAGGCGGTGAAGACGACGCCCTTGATGGCGTTCGGGAGGGTGGAGCCCGCGGGGTCGCCCGTGCCGGACTGGTGCTCGTGCAGGTGCACGGTGATCTTCCCGTTTGCCGCGGTGTTGATGTTGCCGTACTCAGGAGCGGTGGCGGCGAACGCCGGTGAGCCGAGGGCGATCGCGCCGAGGGCGAGCAGGCCGGCGCCCGCTGCGTAGCGGGATGCCCTGCTGGTTGATCTCATCATGGGGTTCTCTCTTGTTCTTGTGGTTTGAAGGTTGTGTTGGTTCAGAGGTCGTGCTGGTTCAGAGAAGTGCGGTGTCGTCGAGGGGTGATGCCGAGGCGAGTCGCGCTCGCCGTCGCCGGTTCAGCCAGGCGCCGAACAGTGACAGGACCAGAAGGCCGATTCCGAGGAGCGTGATCGCATCGGCAGGTGTGCCGCCGGTGAGGGGAATCGCCGGCATCGGAATGCGGCTGTTGCTGAAGTCGGAGAACCTGTGGTCGAGCGAACCAGGAGTGATGCTGAAGGGCCGGCGGGTGCCGTCTCGGACAAACCCCACGGGGGCCTTGGTCTCGGTGATCGAGAACTCTCCGTGTGCCAGCCGATTGAGCTTGAATCGTCCGGGAAGCGGGTCGCGGTCGGCGTACCGGCCCGTCCCGCACTCCGCGGCGGTCGCCTTGACGCAGTCCGTCACGATCGTGCCCGCGGGGACTCCGGCACCGTCGAGCGACCATTCCGAGCTGGCGAGGAAGGTGCTGCGCGAAGCGGCATCCACCTTCTGCCAGGTGACCGAACCGTACTGCAGCCGGTTGACGAACTCGCATGCGACCCTGTCGCCGCCCTTGATTTGCGTCAGCGTCTGCTGGGTGTCCGTCAGCAGCACGGTGCGCGGCTGACCGACAAGGGGCGTGATGACGCATCTGCTGCCTGTGGTCGATGCTCCTGAGCCGGAGCCGGGCACCATGGCGTAGCCGGCTTGCTGCGTCTCGGCGATCTGCACAGCGGCCAAAGACGCGGTGTCGCCGAAGCCCTGGACGGTCCACGGCGCGGCGATCGCTCCGTCGGCACCGGTCGTCTTGGTGGCGGGGTCGGAGATCGTCCTGCCCGTTGTCATCGATGTCGCCGTCATGCTCCACCCTGCGGCGGGTGCCGGGTTCGCGCCGTCGACGTCGACCACTGTCTTCTTCACGGTGACCGTGGCATCGCCGACCGGGGTGTTGGTGATCGTGCACACGAGCTGCTGGCCGGCTGTTCCGGTCGAGGGGATCGCACTGGTCGCCGCCTCCAGCGCATTCGCCACGTTGCTCACGCTGGTGAGCACGGCGGGACTGCTCGCGGACGTCGCATTGCTCCACTGGCAGGTGTAGCCAGCGATGTACTTCGTCAGAGCAGCGTCGGTGGTGCCGCTCGATCGGGCGCCCACCTCGCGGATCGTGTAGGTCTTGCCCACCGTCACCACCGTCGGCCCCACGGAAACGCTCTGGATGCCGGTGGCTGCCCCCGCTGTGGTGGCAGACTGCACTCCCGTCTCGCTCGTGGCGTCGGGGCGGATCTGCAGCGTGAACTGGTCAGCAGCCTGGACCCGTGCGGTGATCACCTTCTGCAGACGCATTGTCGGGGGCAGGCCGCATCCGGCGAGATCCACCAGATTGCTCACGGCGACTTCTCTGCCGATCAGAGCGCCGGTGTTGGGGTCCAGCCGCTTGTATCCACCCGACGAGCTGACGAACAGCTGTCCCTTGGAGTCGAACGTGATGCCGTTGATGGGTGCGGAGAGCGTGCTGCTCAAGGTCGCGATCTTCGCCACCTGCGCGGTGCCGACATTCAGGACCGCTGCGGGCATCACCCGGGGGATGAGGGTGGCGTCGACGCGAGCGAGGACGCTCTGGGTGCTCTCTGTGGTTCCCGTCGCGGGACTCCAGGCGATGTAGAGGTTGCCGAGGCCGTCGAACGCGATGTCTCCGTTGTTGCTGCTCGTCGACCGGCTGCCGGGGATAGAGATGTTCAGTGCATGCCAGTACGGACGGTTGCCGTTGACTGACGGCGCGCCGGGAGCGTAGGCGAACAGCCGGAGTGTTGCAGAATCGCCTTGAACATAGCCGCCGAAGTAGTAGATCCCCGTCGTCGGATCGATGGCTCCGGCGACCGTTGCTGGCACGTCGGCGGAGTTCGTGTTGGGCTGGCGCTGAAGCGTGCCCACGCTCGCGGTCGTCTTCCCTCCGACATCCCGGACGTCGATGGAGACGCCCGTTCCCGAACCTCTCGCCGCGTATGCCCGGCTGCCGTCGGAGTTGATCGCGAGCGCGTTATTGGCCGTGCTGCCCATGGCGAACTGCGCAGCTCCCAGCGCGTCCTCACCCACGCTGTACACGGTGTTCGCGGTGGTCTCAGAGGTGGTTCCGGCGCCGGTGATGGCGTAGACGCCGCTCGCCGTGCACTGCAGGTTCGTCGCCGAAGAAGCCCGATTGGTGATGGTGCACGTGACGGTCTCGCCGTTGCGTCCCGCCGGGATCGCCGGCAGCACCGACTGCAGTCGGCCCGCGCTGTCGAGCGCGAGCATGCCGCGGGCCAGATCTCCCCCACCGCTCCACTCGCAGACGAATGCCGCTGTGTAGCCGCTGAGGGGTGTTGTCTTTCCCGGCGTTCCTTCAGAGATCGTGAACACGACACCCTGCTCAAGGTTCGCGCGCACCACGGTGCTCTTCTGCAGACCGTCGACGGCGCCCGACGTCGTTGCTTGACCCAGGAGCGCGTTATCGGAAGTCCGGTTGATGGCGAGGTGGAACTGGTCTCCCGCCTTGCGGCTCTCGATGTTCTTGACCACGGTCATGCGCGGGGGCACGTCGGCCCGGTTCTTCGCCGTGTTGGTCACGGTGCAGACGAGTGACTGGCCGTCTCGTCCCGTCGGTATTGCAGGGAGAGTGGCCTGCGCGCGTCCTGTGTCGAGGTCGAGGGAGAGCGCGGAGCCGTTCGACACCAGAGCGGTGCCGTCCGCCCACGTGCATCCGTAGCTAAGGGTGTAGTTCTGCAGGTCTGCGCCGGAGACTCCGGTCTCCGCGATGGTGAGCACCGTGCCGGCAGTGACGTTCACGGGCCCCGCAGCAGGTGACTGGACACCCGTGGTCGCGCCTGTCGTCGTCGCCTGTGCGAGATCGGTCTGGAGGTTCTGCTTGCGGATGTCGAGACGGAATTGGTCCCCTGCACTGAACCGGGTGTTGACGAGGTCGGCACGCAGAGTCATCACGACGACCTTGGCGGTCGCCTTGATGGTGCAGGTCAGCGCCTTCCCGTCGAAACCGCCAGGGATCAGCGGAAGGGACGCCTGCGCCCGGGGGTTTCCCGCGACGTAGTCGAGTGTCCCCGACGCGACGAAGACGGTGCCGCCCGTCCAGGTGCACTGGTACGTGAGGGTGTAGCGAGCGAGGTCGGTGCCGGTCGCCCCAGTCAGGCCGATCGTGTAGCCCGACTTCGCAGCTACCGCAGTCGGCCCCGCGGCCTCGGACTGGATGCCGGCGTTGTTGCCTGTGGTCGTCGCCGCCGCCAGGTTGGTGGACGCGTCGGCGACGCGGATGTCCATCGTGAACTGGTCGGTTGCCGAGAATCGATTGAGGGGCAGATCGGTCTTCAACGTGAGCGTGGGAGCTGAGCTTCCGCAGCTCGCGAGATCATTCGCGGCGTAACCGTAATTCGTGTTGCGAAGGGTCGTTGTCCCGGTGCTCGGGTCCACGGTGTGCAGCTTTGTGACAGTGGCGGGGTCGGACCAAACCTGCCGCTTGTATGCCTGTGAGATCCAAAGCGCACCCGCTCGGTCATAGGCGACGCCATTCCACGGCTCATTTCCCGAGGTCGCGAGACCGCTCGTCATCAGGGTCGCATCGATCAATCGGGGAGCGGTTATGCTGCCGCTAGCGGGTGCCGGAACAGCGGCGACCTGGTACAGGCGGCTGTTCTCAGCGGAATCCCCGCTGCCCCACAGCACCACCATGTTCCCCTGGCTGTCAAAGGCGATGTCACCACCGGCGTTGTAGTTCGAGGCTGATCCGGCATCCTTGAGAACTACTCGGGCCACCTGTCCGAGCAATTCCGGGCTTGTTGCTCCGGGCTTGTCCATGATCAGCGCAAACAGCTCCAGGCTTGTGGCGTTCTCCACTCGGCTGAACGTGCCGAAATACAGGTAGTCCGCCGAGCCGACTCTCTTGACGGCAGCCACAGCGGGGTTGCCGAGATTTGTCACGGCGGCGGGGCTCGTATAGACCCGTTCGTGCCAGCTCGCGCCGACCCTCAATCGGTTCACGAACAGACCGCCCGATGAGTTGCTGCCCACGCTGTACGACGCATGGCCAGTCGAAGAGATGGCCAGAGCACCGGTTCCCCATTCCTGGGTTCCAGCGTCTGCGCCCTCGCTGTCGCGTACGAGCGATGTCGGCTCGAACACCCCGACGCTCTCATCGAGGCTGTAGACACCCGGGCTCGTGCAGTACGTGTCGCTCGGGGCGCTCAGCGGAGCAATGCCCGCCTTCACCGTGCGGGCCTCCGTCATGGCCGCCGGCTGCACGGCATCCGTCGCGGCCTTACCCGCGATAGCGGCCTGCGCAGCTACGGGAGAAGCGGCCTGTGCCGCGCCCGCAGCGATCGCCGGCGCCGGGAGTCCACTCAGGATCAGGACCGCGCAGGCGACGGCCGCGGCACGTCGCCACGGCATGCGCCGGACAGACGCGCGCCGGCGTGCTCCGCTCCCCCAGGTCCCCAAGACAGACCACTCCCCTTGTGTGGATGCGCGCTGTGCGCGCGCTTCTCGGAGGAACCGGCCCCGGCGACGCGGGCGACAGCGGCTCTAGGAACTCCGGTGAAGCTGTATCCATGGTGACATGCGCTTGTCCCCCAAATGGGGGACAAAAGGGAGTGTTGAGGTTTTCTTGTCCCCCAAAAGGGGGACATGAGGTGTTGCTGAGCGGATCTTGAGGCAGAACGTAAAAACCCGGCGGCACAGCACCGCCAGGAAACGCAAAAGAGGGGCCGGACCCGAAGGTCCGACCCCTCTTTCGAGAAGCAGGTGCTTACGCGTTGACCTTGGTCACCGTGCCGGCGCCGACGGTGCGGCCACCCTCACGGATCGCGAAGCCGAGGCCCTCTTCCATGGCGATCGGCTGGATCAGCTCCACCGTCATGTCGGTGGTGTCACCGGGCATGACCATCTCGGTGCCCTCGGGCAGCGAGATGACGCCGGTCACGTCCGTGGTGCGGAAGTAGAACTGCGGGCGGTAGTTCGTGTAGAAGGGGTTGTGACGGCCACCCTCGTCCTTCGAGAGGATGTAGGCAGTGCCCTCGAAGTTGGTGTGCGGGGTGATCGAGCCCGGCTTCACGACGACCTGACCGCGCTCGACGTCCTCGCGCTTGGTGCCACGGAGCAGCAGACCGCAGTTCTCGCCGGCCCATGCCTCGTCGAGCTGCTTGTGGAACATCTCGATACCGGTGACCGTGGTCTTCTGCGTCGGGCGGATGCCGACGATCTCGACCTCGGAGTTGATGGCCAGGGTGCCACGCTCGGCGCGGCCCGTGACGACCGTTCCACGACCGGTGATCGTGAAGACGTCCTCGATCGGCATGAGGAACGGCTTGTCGCGGTCGCGCTCGGGGTCCGGGATGGAGTCGTCAGCGGCCTGCATCAGCTCGACGATCGAGTTGACCCACTTCTCTTCGCCGTTGAGGGCGCCGAGGGCGGAGACCTGGATGACCGGAGCGTCGTCGCCGGGGAAGCCCTGCGACGAGAGCAGCTCGCGGACCTCGAGCTCGACGAGCTCCAGGATCTCCTCGTCGTCGACCATGTCCGACTTGTTGAGGGCGACCATCAGGTACGGCACGCCGACCTGCTTGGCGAGCAGCACGTGCTCACGCGTCTGAGCCATCGGGCCGTCGGTGGCGGCGACCACGAGGATCGCGCCGTCCATCTGAGCAGCACCGGTGATCATGTTCTTGACGTAGTCGGCGTGGCCGGGGGCGTCGACGTGCGCGTAGTGGCGCTTCGGGGTCTCGTACTCGATGTGCGAGATGTTGATGGTGATGCCGCGCTGACGCTCCTCGGGAGCCGAGTCGATCGTCGCGAAGTCACGCTGGACGTTCGTGGCCGACGGGTACTTGTCTGCAAGCACCTTCGAGATAGCGGCAGACAGCGTGGTCTTGCCGTGGTCGACGTGACCGATCGTTCCGATGTTGACGTGCGGCTTGGTCCGCTCGAACTTGGCCTTGGCCACTGGGTCCTCCTCAGGACGTTCGTGTAGAGATGGCCGGGCACTGGATTGTGACCGGGTCCCTACGGATTTCGGTTTCTCAGTTTAGTAGAGAGTGAATGTGAAGTTGTGGGGTACCGGCCCTTCGACAGGCTCAGGAACCCAGCTGGGCTGCTGAGCCTGTCGAAGCATCCGGAGAAGGGCTTACTCGCCCTTGGCCTTCTGGATGATCTCATCCGCAACGGCGCGCGGAACCTCAGCGTAGCTGTCGAACTCCATCGAGTAGACGGCACGACCCGAGGTCTTCGAGCGCAGGTCGCCGATGTAGCCGAACATCTCGGACAGCGGCACCGAAGCGCGCACCACCTTGACGCCCTGTGCGTCCTCCATCGACTGGATCTGACCGCGACGCGAGTTCAGGTCGCCGATGACATCGCCCATGTACTCCTCGGGAGTACGCACCTCGACGGCCATCAGCGGCTCGAGCAGCACCGGGTTGGCGCGACGTGCGGCCTCCTTGAAGCCCATCGAGCCGGCGATCTTGAACGCCATCTCCGAGGAGTCGACGTCGTGAGCGGCACCGTCGACGATGGTCGCCTTGACGCCCACCATCGGGTAGCCCGCCAGCACACCGACGTTCATCGCGTCCTGGAAACCGGCGTCGATCGAGCCGATGTACTCGCGCGGGATGCGACCACCGGTGACCGAGTTCACGAACTCGTACGTCTTCTCGCCGTCGAGGTCGAGCGGCTCGATGTTGAACTGGATCTTCGCGAACTGACCCGATCCACCCGTCTGCTTCTTGTGGGTGTAGTCGTGCTTCTCGACGATCTTCTTGATCGTCTCGCGGTAGGCCACCTGGGGCTTTCCGACGTTCGCCTCGACGCGGAACTCGCGCTTCATGCGGTCGACGAGGATGTCGAGGTGCAGCTCGCCCATGCCCTTGATGGTCGTCTGACCGGTCTCGGGGTTGAGCTCGGTGCGGAAGGTCGGGTCCTCTTCAGCGAGCTTCTGGATCGCGAGACCCAGCTTCTCCTGGTCGGCCTTGGTCTTCGGCTCGATGGCGACCTCGATCACCGGCTCCGGGAACGTCATCGACTCGAGCACGACCGGGGCGGCCGGGTCGGCGAGGGTGTCACCGGTGGTGGTGTCCTTCAGGCCGATGACGGCGTAGATGTTGCCCGCGGTAAGCGAGTCGACCGGGTTCTCCTTGTTGGCGTGCATCTGGAAGATCTTTCCGATGCGCTCCTTCTTGCCCTTGGTCGAGTTGACCACGGCGGAGCCCGAGTCGAGGTGGCCCGAGTACACGCGCACGTAGGTCAGGCGACCGAAGAACGGGTGCACGGCCACCTTGAAGGCGAGAGCCGAGAACGGGTCGTTCGCGTCGGGGTGACGCTCGATGACCTTCTCCTCGTCCTTCGGGTCGTGCGCCTCGATGGCACCGACGTCGAGGGGGTTGGGGAGGAAGTCGACGACCGCGTCCAGCATCGGCTGCACGCCGCGGTTCTTGAATGCCGAGCCGCAGAGCACGGGGTAGATCTCGTTCGCGACGACCATCTTGCGGATGGCGCCCTTGATCTCGTCGATGCTGAGCTCTTCGCCGCCGAAGAACTTCTCGAGCAGCGCGTCGTCGGTCTCGGCGACGGTCTCGAGCAGCTGCTGACGGTACTCCTCGGCCTTCTCCTGAAGGTCGGCGGGGATCTCCTGCACCTCGTACGAGGCGCCCATGGTCACGTCACCCTTGGAGTCACCGGGCCAGACCAGCGCGCGCATCTGGATGAGGTCGACGACGCCGACGAAGTCGCTCTCGGCGCCGATCGGGAGCTGCAGCACGAGCGGCTTGGCACCCAGGCGGTTCACGATCGTGTCGACGGTGTAGTAGAAGTCGGCGCCCAGCTTGTCCATCTTGTTGACGAAGCAGATACGGGGCACGTCGTACTTGTCGGCCTGACGCCAGACGGTCTCGGACTGGGGCTCGACGCCCTCCTTGCCGTCGAACACGGCGACAGCGCCGTCGAGCACGCGCAGCGAGCGCTCGACCTCGACTGTGAAGTCGACGTGACCGGGGGTGTCGATGATGTTGATCTGGTTCTTGTTCCAGAAGCAGGTCACGGCGGCCGACGTGATCGTGATGCCGCGCTCCTTCTCCTGCTCCATCCAGTCAGTGGTCGCGCCACCGTCGTGGGTCTCGCCGAGCTTGTGGTTGACACCCGTGTAGAACAGGATGCGCTCGGTCGTGGTGGTCTTGCCGGCATCGATGTGCGCCATGATGCCGATGTTGCGGACCTTGCTCAGGTCGGTGAGCACTTCTTGTGCCACGGGGGTTCCTCCGGGATGGTTCAGGAACGAACAGAGAGTGGGAGCGGATGCCGCGGTGGCGGCATCCGCTCAGCCCTTTACCAGCGGTAGTGGGCGAAGGCGCGGTTCGACTCGGCCATCTTGTGGGTGTCTTCGCGGCGCTTGACCGCGGCACCCAGACCGTTCGACGCGTCGAGGATCTCGTTCTGCAGACGCTCGGTCATCGTCTTCTCACGACGACCCTTCGCGTAGCTGACCAGCCAGCGCAGCGCGAGGGTGTTCGCGCGGTGCGGCTTGACCTCGACGGGAACCTGGTAGGTCGAGCCACCGACGCGGCGGCTGCGGACCTCGAGGGTGGGGCGCACGTTGTCGAGCGCCTTCTTGAGGGTGGCGACGGCGTCCTGGCCGTTCTTCGCCTCGACACCGCGGAGGGCGCCGTAGACGATGGACTCGGCGAGCGACTTCTTGCCGTCGACGAGGATCTTGTTCACCAGCGAGGTGACGATCGGAGCGCCGTAGACCGGGTCGTTGACGACGGGGCGCTTGGGTGCGGGACCTTTACGAGGCATCTGGCTCAGCCCTTCTTCGCGCCGTAGCGGGAACGAGCCTGCTTACGGTTCTTGACTGCCTGGGTGTCGAGCGCACCACGGACGATCTTGTAGCGGACACCGGGGAGGTCCTTCACACGACCACCGCGGACGAGCACCAGCGAGTGCTCCTGGAGGTTGTGGCCCTCACCGGGGATGTAGGCGGTCACCTCGGTGCCGTTGCGGAGCTTCACACGAGCGACCTTGCGCATCGCCGAGTTCGGCTTCTTCGGGGTGGTGGTGTACACGCGGGTGCACACGCCGGCCTGCTGCGGGTTCGCCTTCAGAGCGGGCGCCTTGGTCTTCGAGACCTTGGGCGAACGTCCCTTGCGAACCAACTGCTGAATAGTTGGCACGTTCTCTCCTCATAGTGCTGCACGGTGACAGCGTGATGGGTTTCACATCATGACCCACCGGCTCGACAGAGGAGTCGGGCTTTTGGTGTGATGGGTATGCCGTGGGGGCGAACCGACGGTGCCGGCGCCCGCGTGCGCGCACAGTCGTGCACACACCCGATCAAGTGTAAGCGCCCGAGGCCACGCCGGTCAAATGAGCACCGGATGCTGTGCTACGGCGTATCCGGGTCGAAGGGCGAGTCCAGCGCCTCGCTGAGCTCGGCGAGCATCGCCTCGATCTGCGGCTCGACGTACTGCGAGATCGCCGCCTGCACATGCAGGCGGTGTCGGAGCAGCAGCCCGCAGATCTCGCGTCCGACCATGTTGGCGTACTCGTCGGCGAGCGCGACCTCCTGGCGAAGCGCGGCCTTGGCCTCGTCCGAGAGCGGCGGCAGAGGTGGCAGCTGGGCAGCCGCCTCGTCGGCCATGCCCGCGACGGTGAACAGGAACGGGGCCCCGGGCACGGGGTCGGGGTCGAGCGGCATCCCCTCGTACTCGGGATCGAGGTCCTCACCGGGCCGGTAGGCACGCGACCGGTTCCGGGCCGCCTGGTGGTCGAGCTCAGCCTGGAGCATCGGCAGGTTGCGCGCCGTGTATTCGGCGACGGCCTGGTCGACGATCGACTTGATCCGCGTCGAGAGTCCGTGCTGCACGCCGTGCGGCACGTTGCCGCCGATGCCCACGGCCGAGAGCACCGGAGAGCCCAGGCAGCGCCGACACGGCGCCACCCGGCCGCGGTGCGTGGCCGGAGCCCAGCGCGGCACCCAGCGCAGCCAGGCCTCGACGGCCTGGTCGACGAGGGATTCCAGCGACCTCTCCACGTTTACAGAGTAGGGCCGGGATGCCACGGAGGGGTGCTTTCCGGCGCGGGGCGGCGCGTCCGCCCTCACTCCGCCTCGTCGCGCTCCCACGGCCACCGCGGCGTGCCCGACCGCGAGCGGCGCAGCGCCACCGCGATCCATCCCGCGATCAGCGCGGCGACGACGATGACGAGGCTCGATCCGCGCACCACGATCTGAGAGGCGGCGGCGGCGGCGTGCGCGAGTCCCGCGCCTCCGACCATGGCCGAGAGCCAGACGGCGGCGAGATGCGCGAGGGCTGTCGCCAGCGCCACGAGCACGACCGCGCCGAACGGCGGAAGCCGCCTGCGCAGCACCGGTGCCAGCAGACACGCGAACACCGCGATCGCGACGGCCATGCCCGCAACGCCCGGCCAGAGGGTGAGCCCCTCGACGGAGATGATGTCCACGTCGGTGAAGAACGACAGCATCCCGAGTCCGAGGATGCCGAAGGCGCCGAAGCAGACCGTGCCGACCACCCCGGCGAGGAAGGCAGAGACCCCCTCCGGCACGGGGCCGTGGGGGTCTCTGAGGGTCATGCCGTCAGACTACGCTCATCGCAGTGCGGAGGGACCCGCTTCGAGGGTGCGCTCGTACTCGGCCTGCGCCTCGGCGTTGAGCGCCTTCTTCTTGACGCCGCTGCGCGCGACCCAGGCGCCGAACCAGATCGTGAGCTCGCGGGCGAAGATGAACGACGCGATGGCCAGCGGCGCGAGCAGCTGCTCGTTCACCAGCTCGACGGACTCGGTCGCCGTGATGCGCCAGAACGGCGCCTGGAAGAGCTGCCCGAGGATGTATCCGCCGTAGGTCGCGATGGCCACGAACACGCCGAAGATGACCCACTTGCCCCAGCGGGCCCGGTTGATGAACGCGCCGAGCAGCCAGAACGAGAGGAAGAACACGACCACCGGAACCCAGAACGACCAGGTCATAAGCGGCTCGAGCGCAGCGGTGCCGATGTTCTCGACCGTCACATCGCCGCGGAGGGCGCCGAAGCCGAGGATCGCCGCGAGATAGAGGATGGCGAACGCGACGGCCGCCACCAGGCCGATGGCCCCGGCGGTGCCGCGGTTGCCCAGCTCGCGGGGCGGCTCCGGCGCCTGCACGAAGATCGGCTGCGGTGCCGCGGGCGGGGCGACGGGCTCGGCCGGGACGACCTGCGTCTCAGCGGCGGATGCCGTAGGGCTCGCGTACGCCGTGTCGGCGACGGTGTGGTGCTGAGGGCGGTCGGTGTCGATGACGCGGGTCGTGTCGGCGTCACGGGTGGCGTCGCCATCGCGGGTGTCGGTCGGGTGGACGGATGCCGTGGTGTCGTGCAGCTCGGTGACGACGACCTCGTCACGGTGCTCGTCGACACGCACGTCATCGACACGCACGTCATCGACACGGTGCTCGCCGACACCGTGCTCGCCGACACTGTGCTCGCCGACACCGTGCTCGTCGGCGCGGATCTCGTCCGCGCGGTGCTCGTCGATGTGAGGCGCATCGACAGGATCGACGTCGGCGACAGTCGGACGCGCGGAGATGGAGTCGTCCTCGCGGCGCGCAGCGTCATAGCGGCGTCCCTCGGTCGAGCGCTCGAAGCCATCACGGGAATCCACGGGCCCAGGGGCGCCGAAGGTGCCCGGGTAATCGCGCTCGGCGGCAGCGAACGCCTCCATGTCGGGGTCGGCGGGCTTCGCCGCGGCATCCGCACTCGGCACATCCGCGCGTGCAGCGGCGGCGGCGTCGAGTCCCTCGTTGGCGCGGCCGACGACGTCGTCGACGTCGTGGTGCTGCTCGTTCTTCGGAACCTCGGGGTCGCTCATGGGATCGCCTCTCGTCGTAGATGCACCCCGAGGCTAACTCCCCGCACGTTTCGCGCCGCGAAGGCGTGCCGATGTGTCCGCGATGTCAGGTCGCGCGATCCGGCGCTGGGCGGCGCCGCGGGCTGATCAGTGGGGCACGGTGCCGTCGATCAGCTGACCCACCATGTAGAGCAGTCCGGGTCCCGCCGGCAGCGACAGCCAGACCAGCGCGCCCACGATCCCCGCACACAGAACGCCGACGATCCACGTGATCGCCAGGTTGCGACCTCCGACCCGTGCTGCCATGTGCTCACCGTAGCCGTGAAGGCGGCGAACCGGGCATCCCTCGCCGCGGTTCCGCTGTCTTGTCACGCATGCTAGCTTGTCATGCATGACAGTCGACGTGGGTGCGCAGATGCGCAAGGGGGTGGTCGAGTACTGCGTGCTCGGTCTGCTCGCCCGTGAGTCGATGTACGGCTGGCAGCTCGCGGAATCGCTCACCGATGCGGGGCTGATCGCGAGCATCGGAACCCTCTATCCGCTTCTTGCGCGACTGCGCGAGAACGGCTGGGTGTCGACCTTCGACCAGCCCTCCGAATCGGGGCCGGTGCGCCGCTACTACCGGCTGACCGAGGCCGGCGTGGGGCAGCTCGCGCTCTTCCGTGCGCAGTGGGCGCCCTTCGCTCGCACCGTCTCGTCGCTCGTCAGAGAGGAACGACCTTCATGACCACAGCAGCCGACTACCTGGCGCGTCTCGACGCGGCCCTTCAGGACGTGCCGCACGGGATCGCCTCCGAGATCCGCAACGGCATAGCCGAGGAGCTCACCGGTCTCGACGCGGATGCCACAGCCAGACGGATCGCTCAGCTGGGGGAGCCTGCGGAGATCGCCCGTGAGGCGATGGATGCCGGGACGCCGCGTCCGATCGCACCGATCGCCATCGCGGCCCCCTCCCCTCGTCCTCCCCTCACCCGTTCTCGCGGGTACGCGATAGCCGCCGCGATCGCCCTGGGGGTCGGCGGGTTCATCGTTCCCTTCGCCGGGTGGTTCATCGGCGTCGTGATGGTGCTCACGTGCGGGCTGTGGCGTACGTACGAGAAGCTGATCGCGGTGCTGCTGCCGTTCGCCACCCTTGCGCTGATGGCTGGTGTCGTGACTCTGGTGAGCTGGCTCGGCGCTCCCACTGGCGGCGGCGACGAGACGAACCCGCTCCTGCCGAGCGGATTCGCCGCGTGGCACTCGAGCATCCTGGTCAGCTACGTCATGTTCCCTGTCTGCGGGCTGTGGCTGCTCTGGCGGCTGCGGGCCCGCGCCGCGCGCTGAGGCCATAGCACCGACCCTGCGCCTTGCACGTTCGAAGATCGTCGTCAAGGCGGAAGACGACCGCCCCGCGCGCGACCTAGCTTGGGGAGGGTCGCGGCGCCCCGAGCCGTGCCGGATTCCGGAGTTCCCGATGGACACGATCGACGGTGAGGTCACCGCTCCCCTCCTCGACGGGCGATACCGACTCGACGGATGCGTGGGCCGCGGCGGAACCTCGATGGTCTATCGCGCCCATGACACCCTGCTGCGGCGCACCGTCGCCATCAAGCTGCTGCGTGCCGACGACGAGATGCCCCTGGAGTCCGAACGGATCCACAGCGAGACGGCGCTGCTGGCATCCCTGTCGCATCCCTCCCTCGTCGCGCTCTACGACGCGAGCCTTGACCTGCCCCACCCGCGCTATCTGGTGATGGAGTTCATCGACGGCCCCACGCTCTCCACCCATCTCACGCGCGGACCGCTCAGTCGTCGCGAAGCCGCTGCGATCGGTCGCGACCTCGCGGACGCCCTGCGTGTCGTGCATCAGCGCGGCATCGTGCACCGCGACGTGAAGCCGTCGAACGTGCTGCTCGCGCGTGCCGACGGCAATGACGGGTGGACCGCCAAGCTCACCGACTTCGGCATCGCCTACCATCCCGACGAGGCGAGGCGCACCTCCCCCGGTATCGCGATCGGAACAGCCGCGTACATGGCGCCCGAGCAGGTGCGCGCCGATCCGATCACCCCCGCCGCCGACATCTACTCGCTCGGGCTGGTGCTGCTCGAGTCGCTCACCGGCGAGCCGGCCTTCCCGCGCACCCGCGACGTGCAGACCGCGCTCGCGCGACTGGTCAGCGCGCCGAGCATCCCGGACGAACTCGGAGCCGAGTGGGCGCAGCTGCTGCGCCGGATGACCCACAGCGAGCCCGACCAGCGCCCGACGGCCGCCGAGGTCGTGCACGAGGTGTCGCTGATGTCGACGGATGCCCGTGATGACACGACCGGAGTGACGAAGGCGCTGCCGGCGGTCTCCATCGCCACCCCCGTGGCGCCGAAGATCGCCTCGGCGACGACTCCGGACGTGCAGGAGCGTCGGCCCGTGCGTCGTCGGACGATGGGTCTGTTCGCCGCCGCTGCCGCGGCCGCAGCGGTGTTCGCGGGCGGCTGGATGGCCTCCCCGGCCGGCACTTCCCCGACGCCGGCGGTCACTCCCGCGCAGGTGGCGGAGACGCCCGCCGCTCCGGATGCCGATCAGCCGGTCACCACGCCGATCGCCGAGACCCCGGTCGAGCCCGTTGAGCCGGTCCAGCCGGCGTCACCCGTGCAGCCTGCGGAGCCGACGCAGCCAGCCGAGTCGGAGGTGAAGACTGCGGGCAGCACCACCGGCGAGAACGCGAGCGGAAACCCGAACGCCGGCCCGGGGAACAACTCCGGAAGCTCGCCGGAGACGAACTCCGGCAAGGCCGCCGGGAAGAGCGACTCCCCGCAGGGCAAGGGCAACGGCAACGGCAAGAGCAACGGGAACGGGAACGGCAAGTGATCCAGTGCCCTCGGCGATCGCGACCGACGCTCTATGGTGGTAGTCATGGCTGACTCTTCGTTCGACATCGTCTCCAAGGTTGACCACCAGGAGGCGGACAACGCTCTCAACCAGGCGCGCAAGGAGATCGAGCAGCGCTACGACTTCAAGGGCACCGGCGCCTCGATCTCGTGGAGCGGCGAGCAGATCGTGATCGTCGCGAACTCCGAGGAGCGCGTGAACGCGGTTCTCGACGTGTTCCAGTCGAAGCTGATCAAGCGCGGCATCTCGCTGAAGAGCCTCGAGTCCGGTGAGCCGGTCGCGAGCGGCAAGGAGTACCGCCTGACCTCGAGCCTGAAGGACGGCATCTCGAGCGAAAACGCGAAGAAGATCGGCAAGATCATCCGCGATGAAGGCCCGAAGGGCGTGAAGAGCCAGATCCAGGGCGACGAGCTGCGCGTGCAGTCGAAGAACCGCGACGACCTGCAGTCCGTGATCGCGCTGCTCAAGGGTAGCGACCTCGACATCGACCTGCAGTTCATCAACTACCGCTGACCACCGTCTCGGCCGAGAGCCGCGCTCACTCGATGAGCGCGGCTCTCGTGCATTCTCCCGCCCGGTGAGCGTGCTCTTCCGGGCGGGTCGGTCACGCTCGCGACCCCGCCGATGAGCGCAGCGGGCCGTGTCGCGCCCGCTGGGTAGAATGCCGGTGTATGGGTTGTATGGGGCAACCCGGGGGGCGCCGTCAGGCGCAATTGGGGAGATATACATGATCGACGTCGAACGACCCGCGAGAGCGGATATCGCGGCAAAGAAGCAGCTTCTTGCCGATGGGCTGTTCCACCTGATCGGCGAGCGGATCGTGAGCGGCGAACTCGCTCCGGGAGCACGGATCCGCGACAGCGAACTCGCCGTCGAGCTGTCGGTGTCGCGCACGCCGGTCCGCGAGGCGCTGCAGCGGCTCGAGCGCATCGGCCTGGTCACGATGTACCCGAGCAGGTACACGGAGGTGTCGTCGGTCACGCCCAGTCAGGTCGCGACCGCACACGTCTTCGCCGGACTTCAGGCGAGCATCGTCGCGCGCCTGGCCTGTCCTCGACTAAAGCCGAGCGAGGTGAAGACGGTCTCCCGGCTCATCCACGCCGTGGCGGCCGACGTGTCGGACGCCGTCTCGACCTCTGCCGCGCGGCGCGCGCTGATCGAGTACCTGGCCGCGCGCTGCGGCAACGCACTGGAGCAGGCGCTGATCGACGAGGTCAGCCTCGCACTCGCGCGTGCGCTGCAGACGTACGAAGTGCCGGCCGACAAGCATCCGTCGGTCATCACCGCGTGCGCAGATCTGGAAGACGCGTTCCAGCGCGGTGATGCGGATGCCGCCGAACAGGCGTGCCGGCGGATGTACTGGATCATCTGAGCGAGGAGCCGGCGTGCGCCCAGCCCCGCACCCAGCGGTCGAGCCGGGCGTATGCCTCATTGCGCGCTTCGCGGCGTGACAGGAAGACGTCGTGCAGCGCCCCGTCGATCCGCTCGACGGTCACCGAGCTGCCGAGCTTGAGCGCCGCCCGGGCGATGTCGTCGACGACGAGCACGCTGTCGGCAGAGGTCAGCTCATCGGACCATCGCGTGGGCAGAGCGGACCGGGCCGAGAGCAGCACGCAGACCGGCACCTCGATGCTCAGGCCGCGTGACACGGCGGCGTGCCCGGCGAGCACCGCGCGCAGCCAGCCGGCGTGCACGGTCATCGCCTGCTCCGGCCGCCACAGCGGATTCACCTCAACGGGATCGTCGGGATCGGCCACCTCGCGCTGCGCCTGGGTGTAGAAGCCGAGGTCGACCTGCGGGGCCGCCTCCATCGGGCGCAGCCGGGCCTGCAGTTCGACCATCGGGGCGATCGCCGCACGGGCGGCGCCGAGCTGGAACTCCAGCCACGGCGCGTTGAGGATGACCGCGTCGACGTCACGCGGATGGCGCGAGGCCCACAGGCTGAGGATGAGTCCACCGGTGGAGTGGCCGAGCAGCACGAGGCGCCGGCCCGAGGCATCCCCTCTCGCCTCCAGCGCCGCCGCGATGTCGGCGTCGTACTCGGCGAGATCCGTCACGTAGCCGGGCGTCTGGCCAGGTCGCAGGCTGCGGCCGTACTTTCGCAGGTCCAGGGCGAAGAACCGCGTTCCGCGATCGTTCCAGAATCGGGCGAGCCGCTTCTGGAAGAAGTAGTCCGACCAGCCGTGCACGTAGAGCACGTCGACGTCGCCAAGCGGGCGGCGGTCACCACCCATCCGCCACCACGGCACGGGATCGGGCAGCGAGCGCACGACCGTCGCGACGACCTCCCCCTCGACGTCGTCTCCGAGCGGCAGGGTGAGCTGCTGGAAGCCCTCACCGAGGACATCGGGAACCCACTCGGCCATGCCTTCAACCTAGCGGGCGCGAGTGCTCACTCCGCGCGCGAGATGCGCACCATCTCCTCGCGCGGCACGAGCTTCACCCGCGCGCGCTCATGCGGGGCACCGAGATCGATCTCGTGCGCGTCGAGCCGGTGCCAGCCCTCGAGGTCGGTCCATGCCACACCCCGCTCGGCGAGCAGCGCCGGGATCGCCTCGTCGGACGGGTCCTCCGGCTGCCACCACGAGCCCTGGTCGTTGATCAGATGCCGCACGGTCTCCATGGCATCCGACTTGGTGTGGCCGATCAGGCCGACCGGCCCGCGCTTGATCCAGCCGGTGGCGTAGATGCCGGGCACGAGCTGGTTGGACTTCGTCTCGAGCACCTGCCCCTCGCGGTTGGGGATCACGCCGTGCTTCTTGTCGAACGGCACACCGGGCAGCGGCGATCCGAAGTAGCCGATCGCGCGGTACAGGGCCTGCATCGGCACCTCGCGCACCTCGCCGGTGCCGACCGCGCCGCCGGCGCCATCGGACTTCGTGCGCTCGTAGACGAGCGCCGCGACGCGACCGTTCTCATCCTTCTTCACCTCGACCGGGCGCGCCCAGAAGTGCAGGTGCAGGCGACGGGATGCCGTGCCGCCCGCGTTGTTCACCGAGTCGAGCTTGCGCCACGACTGCATGACGCGGTCCATCACCATGACCTGCTTGTTGCTAGCGACCGCCTGGAGCGATGCCTCGTCGTAGTCGAAGTCCTCGTCGTACACGACCATGTCGACGTCGCGCAGCTCGCCCAGCTCGCGCAGCTCGAGCGGGGTGAACTTCACCTGCGCAGGGCCGCGACGGCCGAACACGTGCACGTCGGTGATGCGGCTGGCCTTCAGGCCCTGGTAGACGTTCTCGGGCACCTCGGTGACCAGCAGGTCGTCGGCGTGCTTGGCGAGCATGCGGGCGACGTCGAGCGCGACGTTGCCGTTGCCGATGACGCCGACCGATTCGGCATCCAGACTCCACTCGCGGGGGACATCCGGATGCCCGTCGAACCAGCTCACGTACTCAGCCGCGCCGAACGAGTGATCAGCGTCGATGCCGGGGATGTCGAGCGACGAGTCGCGCACGGCGCCGGTGGCGAAGATCACCGCGTTGTAGTGGCGCTTGAGGTCGTCGATCGTGATGTCGGTGCCGAAGCGCACGTTGCCGAACAGGCGGATGTCACCCCGGTCCAGCACGTCGCGCAGCGCCGTGATGATCCCCTTGATGCGCGGGTGATCGGGGGCGACGCCGTAGCGGACCAGACCGTAGGGTGCGGGCAGCTGCTCGAACAGGTCGATGGACACATCGAACTTGCGCTCGGCCTTGAGCAGGAGGTCGGCGGCGTAGATGCCTGCCGGTCCCGCCCCGACGATGGCCAGCTTGAGCTTCGTCATGGGGTTCCTTCCGTCAGCTGCTGCGATCAGCGAGAGTCTCCGCAAACCGGGTCAGCGCGTCGCGCACGGTGCCCTTGGGCAGCGGCTCGAGCGCGGCGACGGCGTCGGCCGTCCAGGTGCGGGCGAGAGTCAGGGTGCGCGCGGTGGCATCGTTGTCACGCAGCTCAGCGAGCGGTCCGTCGAGCACGCCGGGGTCTGCGCCCTCGGCGATGCGCGCGACGCCCTCATCGATGCGGCGCGCGAGGTCGACGTCCTCAGGAGCCGTGCTCGTCTTCAGCAGCAGCGACGGCATCGTCGGCACGCCCGCGCGCAGGTCGGTGCCCGGCACCTTGCCGGTCTCCTCGGCGTCGGCCGAGAGGTCGATCACGTCGTCGAGCAGCTGGAAGGCCACGCCCACCTTCTCGCCGTAGACGCGCAGCGGCTCCTCGAACTCGGCCGGCGCGTTCGAGAAGATCGCACCGCCCTTGGTGGCCGCAGCGATCAGCGAGCCGGTCTTGTCGGCGAGCACCTGGATGTAGAAGTCGATCGGGTCGTCGCCCGGCTGCGCACCCACGGTCTCGCGGAGCTGGCCGAGCACGAGACGCTCGAACGTGTCGGCCTGCAGGCGCATCGCGCGGTCGCCGTACCGGGACATGATCTGGCTGGCGCGCGAGAACAGGATGTCGCCGGTGAGGATCGCGACGTTGTTGCCCCACACCGCGTGGGCGGCGGGCACGCCGCGGCGGGTGTCGGCACCGTCCATGACGTCGTCGTGGTACAGCGAGCCGAGGTGGGTGAGCTCGAGCGCCTTGGCGACGTCGACCACTGCGGCGGTGCTGCCGTCGCCGAGCTGGGCGGTGAGCAGAGTGAGCACCGGACGGATGCGCTTGCCGCCGGCCTCGTAGAGGTAGCGTGCGGCGGCATCCGCGATCGAGTCGGCGACCTTGACCTCTTCGGCGATGCCCGCCTCGACCAGGTCGAGACCGGCCTCGATGCGCGAGGCGACGCGACGCGCGCCCGGGCCGAGGAAGATGCGGTCGCTGAAGCCGAGTCGGCTCGCCAGTCGCGTGCCCGGGGTCGCGGGGCCTGAAGTCACGTACTCAACCCTACCTTCGCGGCGACGGGTGACGGCACGGCGGGCGCGCAGCGACCACTCACGCGAGAGCGTCGACGAGCGGCCGGAATTTCACGCGCGTCTCGAGCAGCTCAGACTCCGGCTCGCTGCCCGCGACGATGCCCGCGCCGGCGTACGCCGTGACGCGCCGCGCACCGGATGCCGCTCGAGGGGCGTCGCCGAACTGCGCGCAGCGCAGCGCGATCGCCCATTCGCCGTCGCCGGCGGCGTCGATCCAGCCGACCGGCCCGGCGTAGCGCCCCCGGTCGAAGGGCTCGATGCGGCGGATCGCGGCGATCGCGGCATCCGTCGGCGTGCCGGCGACAGCCGCGGTGGGATGCATCGCCCCGACCAGGTCGAGCGACGAGGCGCCGTCGCTCAGCTGCCCCGCCACGTCGGTCGCGAGATGGAAGAGATTGGGCAGCTCGAGCACGAACGGCTCGGCCTCAGCATCGAGCGCGCTGGTGTGCGGGTCGAGCGCGGCGAGAACGCTCTGCACGGCGTACCGGTGCTCGTCGAGATCCTTGCCGCTCGCGGCGAGCGCAGCGGACGCCGCATGATCCTCGGACGGGTCGGCGCCGCGCGCCGCGGTGCCGGCCAGCACGCGTGCCGTGACCACTCGCTCGTGTGCGGTGACCAGCGTCTCGGGGCTGGCGCCGATGAGGCCGTCGACGGCGAAGGTCCACGTGTCGGGGTACCCGGTCGCGAGCGCGCGCACGAGGCGTCGCAGGTCGGCGTCGCCGGGGACGGTGCCGGTCAGGTCGCGGGCGAGCACGACCTTGCTGTACACGCCGGCGGCGATCTCGTCGAGCGCGCGCCGCACGGCATCCTGATACCCCTGCGGCGTCTGCGCGCCGGGCCCGACGCGGCCGGCCCAGTGCGGGCCGAGGGGTGCAGCGTCGGGGATCGGGGCGAAGTCGGCGTCGGCAGCCGGGCGGATGCGCGTGATCCAGCTGCGTCCGTCACGGAGGCCGATCACCGTCTGCGGCACGAGCAGCACGCTGTCGGACGACGAGTCCTCATCGAAGGCCAGCGCGCCGAAGCCGACGAGCCCGGTGCCCGAGAGGCGCACGTCGTCGTCGATCTCGGCCAGGGCCGCGATCTCGCGCCACGCGTCGGCGATGACGTCGCTGCGAGTGCGTCCGGAGCCGGCCGGAATGCGGATGACCGCGGCGATACCGTCACCGGCGGCCACGATCCCCTCGCCACGGCGCAGCCAGGCCAGGGGCCGGACGGCGGAGGTGTGTGCCAGCAGATCGTCCACGGGTGGGATCTCGCGGGTCTGCGCGACCAAGCGGATGCTGCTCACCCCTACAGCCTATCGGCCGGGTGCGGGCGCGAGATTCGCGCGGCGGGCGTCAGCGGTCGAGGCCGAGCGCGATGAGGCGGTCGATCCACGGATCGACGGTGGCGTCGTCGAACGGGGCGACCTGCGCGCGCACCTGGTCCTCGAGTTCGAGGGCGCGCGTTTCGAGGTGGGTCATGACCTCGGCCGGGTAGCCGTAGCGGATGCTGTGCTCGGCCCACTCGTCGCGGTCGTCGACATAGGTGCCCTGCTCGTTGAGCCGTCGCACCACGTCGAGGTCCATGTCGATCGCCGTCGACAGCCGAGGATCGTCTGTCCAGCGCAGATCCCACGCGAGGTCGATGTAGACCCGCAGATGGCGGGGATGCCCGCGATGCACGGTGAGCGCGAAATCGGTGTGCTCGCGCGGCACGAGCGTGACGTTCGGCGACTCGGCGACGAAGTCGGCGCCGGGCCGGTGACTGCGCCACCCGACTGGCTGTCCCACCCAATCGCCCCACTCGTCGGCGCCCAGGTAGACGACGTCGTTGTTCCAGTGCGGCGAGCCATCCCACTTCCGCCAGGTCATGGCCATCGGCGTGCCGGGCTCGGGTCGGTTCGCGATCACCCGGCGAGTCTATGCCCGGGCCCGGACGTGCCCCGATGCGCGAAGCGCACGGCATCCGGTCGCTTTAGGATCGAAGCATGCAGCCGAACCGCGCCGATCTCGGCAAGAACCCCTCCCGCGTCAGCGGCATGTTCGACCAGGTCGCGAAGGGGTACGACCGCACGAACACGGTCATGACCCTCGGCAACGACGCGCTGTGGCGGGCGGCGACGACCCGGGCGGTCGCGCCGAAGCGCGGCGAGCGGATCCTCGATCTGGCCGCGGGCACGGCATCCTCCTCGGCATCCCTCGCCGCGAGCGGAGCGCAGGTCGTCGCCGCCGACTTCTCCCCCGGCATGCTGGCGGAGGGCCGCCGCAGGCACGGCCACCTGCACAACATCACCTTCGTCGAGGCGGATGCCACGGACCTGCCGTTCGGCGATGAGGAGTTCGACGCGGTCACCATGTCGTACGGGCTGCGCAATGTGCAGGACCCGAAGAAGGCGCTGCGCGAGCTGCTGCGCGTCACCAAGCCCGGCGGACGCATGGTGATCAACGAGTTCTCCACCCCTCCCGGGCGCTTCTTCCGCGGGTTCTACGACTTCTACAACGCGCAGGTGCTGCCGCGGGTCGCACGTCTCGCGGGAACCAATGGCGACGCCTACGACTACCTGAACGAGTCGATCCGCGACTGGCCGGATCAGCGCACCCTGGCGACGTGGATCCGCGAGGCGGGCTGGGCGGATGTCGAGTACCGCAACCTCTCGTTCGGGATCGTCGCGCTGCACCGCGCCAGCAAGCCGCGCGCCTGAGTCGCGCTCGGGCGGGTGCACGCCTGCACAGATCTCCCCGTTCTGCACACGGATTCGGCAATTCGATGTGCAGAACGGGGGGAAGTGTGCAGCGGCGTCCGCCTCAGCTGGCCGCGAGGCGCTTCTTCTCGGCCTCGACGTCGAAGTCGGCGGCGGGCCACTGCGGGTCGATGTCCTCCAGGGCGTCGATGAGCAGCTCCTGCACGGCGAGGCGCGCGTACCACTTGTGGTTCGCGGGCACGACGTACCAGGGCGCATCCGGCGTCGAGGTGCGCTCGAACACGGTCTGATAGGCCGTCATGTAGTCGTCCCAGAGCATCCGCTCGTCGACGTCGCCGGGGTTGTACTTCCAGTGCTTGTCGGGACGCTCGAGCCGCTCCATCAGCCGATCCCTCTGCTCGTCGCGCGAGATGTGCAGCATGACCTTGACGATGCGGGTTCCGGATGCCGCGATGCGGCGCTCGAAGTCGACGATCGCGCCGTACCGGCGCTCGATCTCCGCCTCGTCGGCGAGGTGGCGCACGCGGCCGATCAGCACATCCTCGTAGTGCGAGCGGTCGAAGACGCCGATCATCCCCGGCCGGGGCAGACGCTTCTCGACCCGCCAGAGGAAGTCATGCGCGAGCTCCTCTTCGGTCGGCGCCTTGAACGCAGCGAGCTCCACGCCCTGCGGATCGACCCCGCCGACGACATGTCGCACGATTCCACCTTTGCCCGCGGTGTCCATCGCCTGCAGCACGAGCAGCACGGCGTCATGCCCATCGCCCACATGGCTCGCCGCGTACAGCCGCTCCTGCAGTTCGTCGAGCCGCTGCTCGCGCTTCTCGAGCAGTGCGGCGCCCCGGCTCTTGTCGCCGTCGAAGCCGGGGTGCGCGTCGGCGTCGACGTCGGCGAGGGAGAAGTCCTCGCGCACCCTGAGCAGCTCTGCCGGTTCCGTCGTCCACGTGTGCGTCGCCATGCAGACATCATGCCCCGTCGGCGAGCCTGCGAGTCGAAGTGTCGGTGGCCGGCCTCACAATCGGAGTCATGGACAGCACTGTTCTCATCATCGTCATCGCTGTCATCACAGCCGCCCTCGCCGGAGCAGCCGGCTTCCTGCTCGGCGCGCAGCGCGGCCGGTCGGCCGATGCCGGCCAGCGCGCCGAAGTCGCCGCGGCGCGGCTGCGGATCAGCGCGCTCGAGCGGGATGCCGAGGCGCTGCGCGCCGAGACCGTCTCACGCGTGCAGGAGGAGCGGGCGCTGGCCGATCGTCGCGTCGCGGAGGCCAGGCAGCTGCACGAAACGGCACTGGCTGACATTCGACGCGAGGCTCAGGAGCGGCTCGAGCACGAGCGGGCCGAGCACGGGCGGCGACTGGCCGAGGTGCGCGAAGAGGCCGACGCGGATATGCTCGCGGAGCGCCGCCGCGCGACGGAGCGCCTGGAAGAGCTGAAGGCCGATCAGAAGCGGCTCGCCGATGAGTTCGACGCGCTCAGCCGCAGGGCACTGGAGGCCAATACGAAGGCGTTCCTGCAGCAGGCGGAAGAGCGACTCAAGCGCAGTCAGAGCGAGGGCGCGGCCGAGCTGCAGAAGCGACAGGATGCCGTGCAGCAGCTCATCGACCCGATCCAGAAGACGCTCGACACCGTGAAGTCCGAGATGACGACCGCCGAGAAGACACGGCTGGAGGCGCACGCGGCTCTCGCCGAGCAGCTGCAGATCATGCGCCAGTCGTCGGAGACGCTCGGTTCCGAGACGCGCAACCTCGTCAACGCGCTGCGCGCGCCGCAGGTGCGCGGTCGCTGGGGCGAGCTGCAGCTGCGCCGCGTGGTCGAGGCATCGGGCATGGTGAATCACGTCGACTTCGACGAGCAGATGCACCACTCCACTGACGATGGTGCGCTGCGCCCCGACCTCGTCGTGCACCTGGCCGGCGACAAGCGCGTCGTCGTCGACTCGAAGGTCGCGTTCAGCGGATATCTCGAGGCGATGGAGGCCACCGACGACACCGTCCGCACGCAGCGCCTGCAGGCGCACGCCCGCCATCTGCGCAAGCACATCGACGACCTCGGCACCAAGGAGTACTGGGATGTCGTGGCCGGGTCGCCTGAGTTCGTCGTCATGTTCGTGCCCGCCGAACCGTTCCTGGCCGCTGCACTCGATCAGGACGCGACGCTCTACGAGTACGCCTTCGAGCGCAACGTCGTGATCGCGACTCCCTCGACGCTCGTCGCGCTGCTGCGCACTGTCGGGCACGCCTGGCGGCAGGATCAGCTGGCCCAGGAGGCGCAGCAGATCTTCACGGTGGGCAAAGAGCTGCACAAGCGCCTCGGCACGCTCGGCCAGCACCTGGCGAAGCTCGGTCGCAGCCTCAACTCGACAGTCGAGGCGTACAACAGGTTCGCCGGCTCGCTCGATCGCAACGTCGTCACGCAGGCCCGCCGCTTCAGCGCCCTGCAGGGGCTCGACGACGTGCTCACCGAGACGCAGCCGGTGGAGGCGCAGGCCGTCGCGCCGCAGAAGAGCGACCTGTACGAGCTCGAGGCGGGCGACCAGGACGCATCGGTGTCTGACACATCTGTGTCTGGCGCGACGGTGTCTGATTCATCGGCCTCCGACGAGCGCTACGCGAGTGCCGACCTGGGCGAGATCACCCAGCGCCTCGGCTGATCACCCCCGCTCAGCGCTCGAGCGGCACCTCGATGATCTGCGGTCCTGTGATCGCGGAGGTCAGCGCCTGGTCGAGCGCGGAGCGCGTCGTCACCCGCTGGTGCTCCCAGCCGTAGGCGGCGGCCAGCTCGGCCAGCTGCACGCGGTGCGGGGTGTAGAACGCCCGATCGAGGTCGGTCTGCGCCGCCGATGCCGCCACCTCGAGACCATCGAAGATCGTCCCGCCTCCGTCGTTGCCGACGATCACCTGGATGCGAGGCGCCGGCTCGTCACCCGGCAGCAGCAGCGCGCCGACATCGTGCAGGAACGCCAGGTCGCCGAGCAGCACGCGGGTCACGCCCGGTGCGCCGTCTGCCTGACTGGCCAGCGCGATGCCGATCCCCGTCGCCACGGTGCCGTCGATGCCAGCCAGTCCACGGTTCGCGTGGACCGGAACCTTCTTGCCCCCGAGCACCTCATCCGCCACGCGGACCAGACGCGACGATCCGAACACGAGCCGATCGTGGGGCCAGGTGGCGCGCCAGACGGCGTCCGCCAGAATCCGCCGGTCGACGCGCTTGCGCACCGCGTCGAGCTCGGCGCGCACGGCGTCGAGACGCTCGGCGCTGTCGTCGGAGTACAAGCCCTTCTGGTCGGGCGCCGGCGCGCTGAGGTCCACCATGCGGGACTGCGAGGCCGACATCCACTCCCCCAGCCAGGCCCTGTCCGCCGCACCGGGCTCGACCGCGACCGCTGCAGCGGCGTGCGTGCGGCCGTTGAGGTTCAGCGCCTCGCCGCCGTGTCGCACCGCGATGACCTCGATGTCGGGTCGAGCGAGCAGCCCGGCGACCTCGCGGCTGAGGGTGGGATGCCCGAACACCACGGCACGCTCTATGCGGCCACCCAGTGCTGCTTCGCGCAGCAGCTCTCGGTACCCGTGCACGAGCAGACGCCCGAAGCGAGCTCCGCTGACGATCTCGGCGATGAGGGGCCAGCCTCCCTCGTGCGACAGCTCTTCGGCATCCGGACCGGCATCCGCCCCCGCAATCACCACCGTGCGGGGCCCGCGCGAGAGCACCATAGGTTCGACGGCTTCCGGCGTCGGCAGCTCGCCCACTGTCGCCGTGACCTCAGCGGCGGCGGACAGCGGCTCACGAGTGGGCAGATTCAGATGCGCGGGACCCGCGACTCGCGGCAGCCCTTGTCCCTCGAGACCGAGCGCCGCGCGCACGGCGCGCTCCCCGAGACCCGACCACGCCGTCAGCGATCTCAGATGGTCCGTGGGCGCACCGGCGCGCGCAGCGACTCCCCGCCGCGCAGGCATCTCGTCTGTGATTCCCGACGAGGCAGCCGCCGAGCCCGGCACCTCGGCGTCGACGTGCAGCCGTACGAACGGGCCGAAGATCCCCGGCTGCATGGTCGCCTGATTCGCGCCCACACCGCGCAGCTCAGGCGGTCGGTCGGCGGTCAGCAGCAGCAGGGGCACTCCGGAGTGGAAGGCCTCCATGGCCGCCGGCAGCAGGTTGCCCGCGGCCGTGCCCGATGTGCACACCACAGCGGCCGGAGCGCCCGTCTCGCGCGCCAGCCCGAGCGCCGTGAACCCGGCAGCCCGTTCGTCTATGCGCACGTGCACCCGCAGTGATCCACTCCGAGCAAGTGCGGTCGCGGCCAGCGCGAGGGCCTGCGAGCGCGAGCCCGGTGAGAGCACGAGGTCGCGCACGCCGTGCGCGATGAGCTCAGCGAGCAGATCCGCCGCCGCGTCACTCGCGGGCGAGGCGCCCGTCACGAGCGCGGATCCGTGCCGTCGGTCTCGTCATCGAGGCGCGCGAGCTCCTCTTCCAGCTGCCGGATCCGGGCATCCTGCTCTGCCGTGCTCATGCTCCGCAGCGCCGCCGGATCGTCGTCGGGCCCGGTCACGAAGTCGCTGACCCGCTCGCCGCGGCGACGGCGCCCGATCCAGAACCAGAGGATGCCGCCGATGACCGGCAGCAGCACCACGATCAGAACCCAGGTGCCCTTCGCCACTCCGCGGTGCCGGTCGGCAGGCTGCGCGGCCACGTCGACGATGCTGAACACCCAGAAGATGACAGCCAGAAAACCGCCGACGATCAGGAGACGAGCCATGCTCCCAGTCTAGATCTCCCCGCGCTGCCTGGATCCGGCCGACCGCCGTACAGCCGGCGCCTAGACCCCGCTCGTAGACTGTCGGAGTGAAGTTGCCACCCCTCCTCGTCTACACCGTGCTGCGGCTGCTGGCGTTCGTCGTGCCGCTCGGGATCCTGTGGCTGTTCCCCGTCTTCCGCGAGTACTGGTGGCTCGCTGCTCTGTTCGCCGCGCTGATCGGCATGAGCATCTCGCTGCTGTTCCTGCGGGCGCCGCTGTCGCGGGCATCCCGCGAGATCTACGCGAAGCGCAACCGCGACCGGGGCCGGGGCCAGACCGACGAGGACGCGGAGGACGCCGCGTCGGGCGCCTGACGCACCTCAGCCGGCGGATGCCGGGTTGCTGGCCTTCCCGTCGAGCCACAGGGTGTTCGAGGGATCGGCATGTGCGCCCTCGCTGCCGACGTGCGTGTCGACGATCTGCGACCCCTTGGTGATCACGTGCACGAGGGCCATGCCGTAGCCGCGCGAGAGGTCGTAATCGGCCTTCAGCCATTCGAGGATCGGCGTGGCCTTCGTGCCCGGCCCGAAGCCCTTCTCCGACGCCAGGTCGATGAACTGACGCGGGGTGAGACCGGTCTTGGTCTCGATGTTGTCGAGGTAAGCCTGAAACGACATGCTGCCCCTTCTCTCGAATCTGCCCGCCGACGTCAGCCGACGAGTGCCCAGTAGATGACGCCAGCGTAGGCCAGCGCGGTGAGCGACGTGAGGCCGAGCGCGGCGACCAGCTCGCGCGGGTGTCGGTGGAACCAGACGATGACGATCGCCACCAGCCCTGCGAGCAGGGCCAGCATCGCCAGCCACGCGATCGGGTAGAGCAGGGCGATCCATGCGGCGAGCGCGAACGGGATCAGCACGAACAGCGTGAACAGCACCTGGGTGGCGCGCTTGCCGATCAGCACCGACAGGGTGCGCTTGCCGACGGCCCGATCCTGATCGATGTCGCGCAGGTTGTTGGCGAGCAGCACGGCGCACGCGAACAGACCCGCGGCGACCGCGACGACCCAGGCGACGGTCGGCAGGTACTGCACCTGCACCCACGTCGTGCCGAGGGTGGCGACGAGCCCGAAGAACACGAAGACGAACAGCTCGCCCATCGCGTTGTAGCCGTACGGGCGCTTGCCTCCGGTGTAGAACCAGGCGGCGACGATGCACAGCGCGCCGACCGCGAGCATCCACCACTGCTGGGAGCGGATGACGATGGCCAGCCCGACCACGGCGGCAAGCGCGAAGAAGACCAGGGCGACCAGCAGCACGCGCTTTGCCGGGACGCGACCCGAGGCGGTCAGGCGCGCGGGCCCGACGCGCTCGGCGTCGGTGCCCCGGATGCCGTCGCTGTAGTCATTGGCGAAGTTGACGCCGATCTGCAGCAGCACCGCGACGGCCAGGCAGGCGAGGGCGATCACCCAGTGGAAGAGGTGGTCGACCGTCTGTGCCGCGCCCGTCCCGAGCACGACCGGGGCTACGGCCAGCGGCAGGGTGCGCAGGCGCGCGGCGCCGACCCAGTCTCCGGCGGTCACCGGCGCGAGGGCGAGCACCGGACGCTTCGCCGGGTTGCCGCTGGTGCGACGCTGCTGTGGAGCGCGCTTCTTCGTCTTCTTGGAGGAACCTGCCACGGCAGAGATCCTACTGTTCGCGCCTCTGCGCGCCGCGGCGGTGCACTCCGGCGCTCAAGCGGGGACCACAATCGGCCGGCGCTCGTAGAAGGTCTGCAGCACGACCGTCGTCCGTGTACGGACGTTGGCCGCAACCCGGATGTCGCGGACGAGCTGTTCGAGAGCGCGCGGCGACGCCACGCGCACGAACAGCATGTAGGCGGCGTCGCCCGCGATCGAATGGCAGGCCTCGATCGCACTGAGGTGCTCGAGCAGCTCGGGAGCGTTGTCGGGCTGGGCCGGATCGAGAGGCGTGATCTCGATGAACGCCGACAGCGGCGAGCCCACCTGCTCGGGATCGAGCACCGCCTGGTAGCCGACGACTACCCCGCGGGACTCGAGTCGCTTCAGTCTGGACTGCACGGCCGAGGTCGACAGGCCGACCATCTCGGAGAGCTGCGCGAGGGTGGCGCGCCCGTCGCGGGAGATGGCGGCGAGGAGAGCGTGATCGACAGTGTCATCCATAGATGGAATAATAGGGGTGAAACATGTCTCCCACCGGAAATTTTCCGGTCTACCTCACGATCGGGGGGTTCGATGTCCACCATCACCAGCGCCACTCCCAGCATCATCGGTGCACCTGAGCAAGTGGAGCGAGACGTCGTGGACGCCTCGACCGCCGAGCACAGCGCTGCCTGGAAGCTGCTCAAGGACGCGGCGATCGCGATCCGCCCTCTGCAGGTCAAGGACGGCTCCATCCCTTCGACAGGCTCAGGGACCCAGGCGGATGCCCACGAGGCCGCCGCAGGTCACGTGGCGTCGATCGTCGCGGGCATCCGGGCTCTCGCCCCCGCCTTCGCGCACGACGCGGCCTACCTCGACGCCCTCGTCGTCGACTTCCAGCGCTGGGCCGATGGGGGCTTCGGCGTGCCGGACTTCCTCGACTCGCTGATGGCGTTCCAGCCGCAGCAGCACCGCGTCGACGGCATCCGTCACCTCGTCGTCTTCCCGATGTACACGCAGAACGGCTCGAGCGACCGCCTTGTCGAGGCGCTGATCGTCGAGACCATCTGGCCCGAGTTCATTGCCGAACTCGAGGCGGGCGACTACGGCAACAAGCTGTTCGTCTCGCTGCGCCTGGTCGACTTCACCCCCGGCTACGACACCAACTCCGCGGTGCTGTTCCCCGAGACGGTCGCCATGCGCGAGATCCCGTCGTTCACGTGGGGCGCGATCTTCCAGGACCGCGAGGCGGCCCGCTACCGCCGCGTCGTGCGCGCAGCATCCGAGATCACCAACCTCGACCTGCCCGAGCGCGCCAGGGCGATGCTCGACGATCAGCAGATGACCGAGAAGACGTTCGTGATGTGGGACATCATCCACGACCGCACGCACATGCGCGGCGACCTGCCCTTCGACCCGTTCATGATCAAGCAGCGGATGCCGTTCTTCCTCTACTCGCTCGAGGAGATGCGCTGCGACATGACGGCCTTCCGCGAGTCGGTGAAGATCGAGCGGGCGTTCGACGCTCGCGTCGCCGCGGGTGAGACCCTCTCCGAGACCGAGCGGGAGATGCACGACTACGCGCACCTCGTGCAGTACGCGGTCATCTTCGACCGCATCTTCCGGTTCGCGATCACCGGCAACCGGGTGCGCAACTACGACGCGGTCGGCGGCCAGCTGCTGTTTGCGTGGCTGCACCAGCGCGGCGTGCTGCACTGGACTGACACGGCGCTCACCTTCGACTGGGACAACGTGCCCGACGCGGTCGTCGCCCTGGGCGACGCGATCGACGACCTGTACTGGCACTCGATCGACCGCCCGAAGGTGGCGCACTGGCTGGCGGCGTACGAGCTGGTCCGCGGCACCCTCACACCGCACCCGGCATCGAAGTGGGCTCGTGGCCTCTCGGACGAGATCCTCGCCGGCGCGCCGAAGGGCTACACCGACGCCGTGATGGACGACGAGTTCCCGCTGTCGATGTTCTTCGAGACGCTCGATAAGAAGATGAAGCCGGTCATCGAGTCGACCGTGGGCATCCGCGGCACCGATCTGTAACCGACCGCATGAGCATCCACCGCACTGTCGTCCTGGCGGGCGCCACCAGCGACGCCGGCCTCGCCACCGCCACCGCTCTGATCGCCGCCGGGGCGCGGGTGATCGCCACCGGGCGCTCGGAAGAGCGTCTGGCGCCGCTTCGGGATGCCGGGGCGCAGACCGAGCTGGCCGACGCCACGTCCTTCGCCGAGATGACCGCCCTGGCCGGGAAGATCGGTGCCGTCGACGCGGTGATCCCGCTCGTCGGGGGCTGGCGCGGGGGTGGCGGCTTGGCCGGGCAGAGCGATGAGGACTTCGATGCACTGCTGCCCGCGTTGCAGGCCGTGCGCGCGACGAGCCGCGCCTTCGACGCGGCGATCAAGGCGTCGGATGCCGGGCGCTTCGCGATCGTGTCGTCGGCGGTCGTCACGCGCCCGCTCGCCGGCGGGGCCAACTATGCGGCCATGAAGGCCGCGAGCGAGGCGTGGGCACGCGGTGTCGCACACGGTTACGCGAAGAACGCTCGGGATGCCGGCGGGAAGCTGCGTACAGCATCGGTCATCTTCCGCGCCGAGGGCGCGCTGCGAGCCGACCTGCTGTCGCGCGCAGTGGTCGCCTTGTGGGACCTGGATGCCGCAGAGCTGAACGACACCATCATCACGCTGAGCTGAACATCACATCTGGCTGCGCCCCGGTCAGAGCTCGAGGCGCATGACCACGCGGCGGACGGTCGGCCGGGACACCTCCCGCAACCCCGCGGCGAGGAACGGGCCGACAGAGCCCACGTTCATCTCACCCCAGGTCACCGTGCCACCGGAGGTGAGCATCGGGTAACCCTCGATCGCTGACGCGCCCTGCGCTCTGGCGTGCTCGACAGCGCCGGCTACCAGCGGATAGGTCACACCCTGGCCGCGATGCCCCGGCCGCACGATCAGGCATGCGATCGCCCACACCGACTCGTCTTCCTTCTGCTCAGAGCGGCCCTTCCACGGGACAGGCGAGTTGCGCAACCGCGCGTACACGCTGCGCCGGTCGACCGCGCACCAGCCCACGGGCTCATCACCTGCAAAGGCGACGACGCCGATCGTCTCATTCGCCCGCGGGTCATCGCAGCGCAATTCGCTGCGGAACAGCGCCTTCCGCTCGTCGACCGGCATGTACCACCAGTCGCCGTCACCGAGCCGCTGCCGCTCGCACTGGCACTGCCGAGCGGTTCCGGTGAGGACCTTCTGCAGGTCGTCCCAGCTCACGAGGTTGGCCGGTGTGACGCGCACCTCCCCCGCGGTGGGATCGACCGTGGGCGTCACGGGCGCTGCTCGTCGGTCTCGGGTGTCTGCAGAGTGTCGTCGACTGCCCGCTCAGACTGGTTCGCGCCCGCCTGGCCGCCGCGCGCCGCCACCGGGTCGAGGGCGAGGTCGGTCGGCAGCGCCGGCTCGCTGTCCGAGTCGCCCGCACCGGATGCATCCGCCTCGTCGGGCTCGGGCGCCCGCGCGTAGAGCTCAGTGAGCAGCCGGTACGAGCGGGTGAAGAACGCGAGTCCGGCAACGATCACCATGATGATGCCGGCGAACAGGCAGATCAGGGCGATGCCGCGGGCCTCGCCCTCTCCGAGCAGCCAGCCCCACTGCATCCGTCCCTCGTCACTGCGCATGTTCGGGATGATCAGGAACTCCGCCAGCGGCGCGATCAGGAACGCGGTCACGGGCGCGGCGGCGGCCTCCATCGCCTGCGCCATTCCGAAGACGCGGCCCTGCCTGGCGTAGGGCACGACCTTCTGGATCACCGTCTGCTCGGCCGCCTCGACCGGCGGCACCATCATCATGTACAGCCACATGCCGACGACGAACAGCGGCCACCACTCCCGCAGCATGAACACCGCGCCGAGAACGCCCATGCCGGCGACGACGAGCAGCATGGTGCGCACGGGCCGCGCGCCGAGACCGAACTTCGCGACCAGCGCGCCGCCGATGAGGAATCCGGTCGACGCGAACGCCAGCGCGATGCCCCACATCTGCGCCGAGAAGAGCGTGAGGCCATACGGATCCATCAGCGCCATGTAGACGCCGCCGATGAGGTTGTTGAAGGTCGAGAACACGATCAGTGCGAACAGTCCCGGCGCCTCGCGGATCGCCTTCACGCTGCCGTGGAAGTCGAGCGCGCTCGGCGCGTCGGGGTCGCGCTGCGGGGCATCCTCCGGGATGCGGATGAACAGCAGGTGGGCGAACGTCACCGCCATCGCGACGATCGCGATCATCAGGGTCCATCCCATGCCGAGGAAGCCGATCGACAGCCCCGAGAACACACTGGTCACGAGGAACGCGATGCCCTGCACAGTGCCGACCAGGCCGTTCGCGTTCGCGTGCTTCTCTTCGGGGATCAGCAGCGTGACCGTCGTCGACAGCGCGATGCTGCGCAGCTGCTCGACGACACCGCCGATGAGGATGATCAGCGCGAACGCCCAGAACCACGGACCGCCGATGTCGAGCAGCGCCGACTCGGGCTGCCACAGGTAGAGCACGCCCGCCGCACCGAACGCGACGGCGGAGACGACGCTCGAGAGGAGCATCACGGTGTGCTTGCGGTACCGGTCGACGATGGTGCCGAACACCATCGAGAAGAAGGCGATGAGCAGCATGTACGCGCCGCCGATGACACCCGTGGCGAGCACGGACTGCGTCTGGATGTACACCCAGAACGTGAGCGCAAACCACAGGAAGCTGGTCGTCACGTTGGCGATCAGCGTGTTCACGAGCACATTCGTGAACGCCCTCGTCTTCGCTGCTGCGGTCACGGGTCGAGGGTAATCCTGGCCACCGACATCCGACAGGCCTCCACCGCAGATCCGTGCATCCGCCAACCACTAAAATCAGACGGTGAGCACTCTGCATGACACCGCCGTCCGCGGCTTCGCATCCGACAACTACTCCGGCATCCATCCGGAGGTGCTGGCTGCGATCGCCGCCGCCAACGACGGCCATCAGATCGCCTACGGCGAAGACCAGTACACCGAGCGTCTGCAGGAGGTGTTCCGCTCGCACTTCGGCGAGAACGCGCGGGCCTTCCCCGTCTTCAACGGCACCGGCGCCAACGTCACCGGCCTGCAGGCCATGCTTCCTCGCTGGGGTGCGGTGATCTCGGCATCCACCGCCCACATCAACGTCGATGAGGGTGGCGCGCCCGAGCGCATCGGCGGCTTCAAGCTGCTCACCGTCCCGACCGACGACGGCAAGCTCACCCCCGAGCTCGTCGACCGCGAGGCGTGGGGCTGGGGCGACGAGCACCGCGCGCAGCCCCTGGTCGTCTCGATCACGCAGTCGACCGAGCTCGGCACGCTCTACACCGTCGACGAGATCAGGGCTCTCGCCGACCACGCGCACGAGCGCGGCATGAAGCTGCACCTCGACGGCGCCCGCATCTCGAATGCCGCTGCCGCTCTCGACGTGCCGCTCGACGCGTTCACGACCGATGCAGGCGTCGACGTGCTCAGCTTCGGCGGCACGAAGAACGGCGCGATGCTCGGCGAGGCGATCGTCGTGCTGAATCCGGATGCCGCCGAGGGCCTGCTGTACAGCCGCAAGTTCAACATGCAGCTGTCGTCGAAGATGCGCTTCGTGTCGGCGCAGCTCATCGCCCTGCTCGAGGGCGACCTGTGGCTGCGTAACGCCAAGCACTCGAACGCGATGGCCCAGCGCCTGCGCGCCGCGGTCGAGCAGGGCATCGCCGACGGCAGCATCCAGGGCGTCCGCTTCACGCAGCCCACTCAGGCGAACGGCGTGTTCGCGACACTGCCGGACGGCGTGGCCGACCGGCTGCGTGAGAAGTTCCGCTTCTACGACTGGGATGCCGCGCGCAACGAGGTGCGCTGGATGTGCTCGTTCGACACGCAGGAGTCGGACGTCGACGCCTTCGTCGCCGAGCTGGCGCGCCTGACCACGGCCTGAGCCGCGCTCGGCTCAGCGCAGCAGACCGAGGTGCGCGAGCGCCTGGCGGATGAGGGTGCCGCGACCGCCCTCCAGGTCGGCGGCCAGCGCATCGGACGCGGCCTCCTCCGGTGAGAACCAGGTGACCTCGAGGGCGTCCTGCCGCGGCTCGCAGGTGCCGGTCACCGGCACCACGAAAGCCAGCGACACCGCGTGCTGACGGTCGTCGTGGAACGCGCTCACGCCCGGGATCGGGAAGTACTCGGCCACCGCGAACGGCGCAGGCGACGCGGGCAGCAGCGGGAAGGCCATGGGACCGAGATCGTTCTCGACATGGCGGAACAGCGCATCGCGGATCGTCTCGCCGTAGCGCACCCGGCCCGACACGATCGTGCGCGTGATCTCGCCGAGCGGGGTCGAGCGCAGCAGCACGCCGATGGACGTGACCTGTCCTGACCCGTCGGTGATCACGGGGATCGCCTCGACGTAGAGCATGGGGAGGCGGCGACGCGCCTCTTCGAGCTCGATGTCGGTGAGCCAGCCCGGATTCGCGTCGCCCGGACGCGCGCCGTCGTAGCCGAAGTCGTCGGGCTCGGGGCCGGGATCTGGAGTGCGCACCGCCATGGGTCTTTTCTACCAGCGTCCGAGACGGCCGGCCGCACCTCGACGTGAGCGGTTCTGCGCGTGTCAGTGGCAGCTGGCAGGATGTCAGCGTGACCGTCTCGATCGATTCCTCCGCGACGCTGTGGTCGCCCGCACCACGCGAGGGCAAGCCGCTGCTGGTGCTGCTGCACGGCTACGGCGCCGACGAGCGCGACCTGTTCGGCCTGATGCCCTATCTGCCTGAGGGCATCGCGGTCGCCGCCGTCGCGGCTCCGCTTGCACCGCCGTGGCCGATGCCGGGCCGGTCGTGGTACGCGATCGATTCGCTCGACACGCGGGATGCCGCTGGCATCACCACCGCGGCGCAGGCGCTGCTCAGCTGGCTCGAGGAGGCGGTCGGCGACGCACCCTCGGTTGCTCTGCTGGGCTTCTCGCAGGGCGCCGCCGTCTCGCTGCAGGCGCTGCGCCTCGCCCCCTCGCGCATCGACGCGGTCGTGGCCCTCAGCGGCTACGTCGCGACCGGAGACCTGCCGAACGACACGGTGCTGCAGGAGCAGCGCCCGCCCGTCTTCTGGGGGCGAGGCACGCACGACGACGTCATCCCCACAGGTCTCGTCGATCACACAGCGCAGTGGCTGCCCGCACACACCGAGCTGTCAGGCCGGGTCTACCAGGGACTGACCCACTCGATCTCTGCGCAGGAGCTCACCGACGTGCACATCTTCCTCTCGCAGTGGAAGGATGCGGCCGACAAGAGCGCCTCCTGATCCGCGACACGCCCGGGTTGCGCGTTCTCGCCGACCGCGGGTACTCTCGCAGAGTCCTGTCCGCCGTGTCTGGAAGTCCATTGATCTGATCCGTCGCCTCTCCGCGTAATCCATCACGCGCTGATCCGACGATCCTTCCCGCCGCACAGGCCTTCGCCCCGGAATCGATCCCACGACGTCTCCGACGTCTCTTCAGGGGCCGTTCGTCGGCATCCGCGCACCCGCACACTTCCGGGAGTCGCTCATGTCATCACCATCCGCCGCCGTCACGCTCGACCAGGTCTCGTTCGCCTGGCCGGACGGCATCATCGCCCTCGACACCGTGTCCGGATCGTTCGGGTCGCGTCGCACCGGGCTCGTCGGCCGCAACGGCGCCGGCAAATCGACGCTGCTGCGCCTGATCGCCGGCGACCTGACACCGGCATCCGGTCAGATCCTGCGCTCGGATCGGGTCGCCTACCTGCCGCAGCGCCTCAGCCTCGAGACCGATCGTCGCGTCGCCGATCTGCTCGGCATCGCGGCTGCGCTCGATGCCGTGCGGGCCATCACCGCCGGCGACGTCGACCCGGCGCACTTCGAGGCCGTGGGCGACGACTGGGATATCGAAGCGCGCGCCGAGGCATCCCTCGCCGAAGCAGGTCTCGACCCGTCATTCCTCGACCGCACCGTCGGCGAGCTGTCGGGCGGTGAGGCCGTGCTCGCGGCCGTCGCCGGCATCCGCCTCACCCGAGCACCGATCACCCTGCTCGACGAGCCGACCAACAATCTCGACAGGGACGCCAGAGCGCGGCTCGCCGAGATGGTGCGTGCCTGGAAGGGCACGCTGATCGTCGTGAGCCACGATGTGTCGCTGCTCGAGCTGATGGACGACACCGCCGAGCTGCACGGCAGCGCGATGAACGTGTTCGGCGGCCCGTACTCGGAATGGCGGGAGTGGATGGATGCCGAGCAGGGCGCGGCTCGGCAGGCTGAGCGCGACGCCGCGCAGGCGTATCGAAAGGAGAAGAGGCAGCGGATCGAGGCCGAGGCGAAACTCGCCACCCGGGCGCAGGTCGCACGCAAGGCCTTCGACGAGAAGCGGGTGCCGAAGATCATCGCCAACGGCCGCAAGATGGCCGCGCAGGTGTCGGCCGGCAGGCTGCGCACCGAGGTGCGGGGCAAGGAGGACGCCGCGCATGAGGCACTCGATCTGGCCGGACGGCGGGTGCGCGACGACGACACCATGAAGATCGAGCTGCCCGATCCGGGAATGTCGGCCTCTCGCCGCATCGCCACCATCGGCGACGGGGAGCGCACGTGGATCGTGCAGGGGCCGGAGCGGGTGGCGCTGATCGGCCGAAACGGGGTGGGCAAGACGACCCTGCTGCGCCGGCTGGTGGCATCCGGTGCTCACGAGGGCGACGCACCTCCGGTGAACCCGAACCTGCACGCCGAGGCGCACACCGACCGCATCGGATACCTCTCGCAGCGGATCGACGGGCTCGATGAGCATGCCTCGGTGGTGCACAACGTCGCGGCAGCCGCGCCTCATGTGCCCGATAAGGAGCTCCGCAACCGGCTCGCACGCTTCCTCATCCGCGGCGCGACGATGGACCGGCCGGTCGTTTCGCTGTCAGGTGGCGAGCGGTTCCGCGTCGCGCTCGCGAAGCTGCTGCTCGCCGACCCGGCGCCGCACCTGGTCGTTCTCGACGAGCCCACCAACAACCTCGACCTCGACACGGTCGACCAGCTCGTCGAGGCGCTGCGCGCCTACCGTGGCGCCGTGCTGATCGTCAGCCACGACGACGCGTTCCTCGCGCGGCTCGGTCTGGATCTCACCCTCGAGCTGGATGCCGAAGGCCGGCTCACCGAGGTGCACTGAGGCGCGGAACGGGACTCACGCCTTCCGGCTCGATCGCATCGCGCGCGTGTGCGCGATCTCGGGATCGGCGGCGAGCGCGGCGTACTCCTCGGAGTCGCGGGGGAACATCGCGACGCGGCCGTGCTCGTCGTGATGCGTGCCCCAGCCGTAGCGCTTGCCCAGCGGCGAGGCGCGCAGGCAGGCCTGCCCCTTCGAGAAGAACTCGGCTCTGGCATCCGCGTCGGCGGGGTCGATGCCCTTGCGCAGCGCATGTGTCTCGAACAGCACGTCATCCGAGGTGCGGGTGTACGGCTCTTCACTGAGCAGTCGGTAGTGCAGGGCCGCGATCGACAGGTTCTCGGCTATCGGCGGCTCGACGCCGTACTCGGCCGGACAGTCCTCGCTGACCTCGATGAACGTGTTCGTGTAGTTCGTCGTGTGCACCATGCCGTCAGCATCCCCCACCCCTGCGACGTTGTCGAGAGCAGGCCACCGACCGGTGCGATGCGCTGAGCGAGCCGCAGTGTCGGAGGGTGGGGCCAAGATGGAACGATGAGCGACGCCTCGACCGAGCACGACGTGCTCGACCGGTTCACGCCCGCGACGCGGGACTGGTTCCGCGGGGCGTTCGACGCGCCCACGCCCGCGCAGTCGGGTGCGTGGGACGCGATCTCGGCCGGGCGCAATGCGCTCGTGGTCGCGCCGACGGGTTCGGGGAAGACCCTGTCGGCGTTCCTGTGGGCGATCGACAGCGTGTTCCGCGAACGCACTGCTGGTGGGGATGCCGCACCGGATGCCGAGGAGCGCAGTGCACGCACCCGTGTTCTCTACATCTCTCCCCTGAAGGCGCTGGGAGTCGACGTCGAACGCAACCTGCGCTCACCGCTGATCGGCATCGGGCAGTCCGCGCGGCGCCTCGACGTACCGGCCCCCGAGATCACCGTCGGCGTGCGCTCGGGCGACACCACCTCGAGCGATCGCCGCAAGCTCGTGAGCGACCCGCCCGACATCCTCATCACCACCCCCGAGTCGCTGTACCTCATGCTCACCAGCCGTGCGGGCGAGACGCTGCAGAACGTGCACACGGTGATCATCGACGAGGTGCACGCAGTGGCTGCGACCAAGCGCGGCGCGCACCTGGCGGTCAGTCTCGAGCGGCTCGATGCGCTGCGCACCGCGCGCGGGGCCGAGAAGCCGGCACAGCGCATCGGGCTGTCGGCCACCGTGCGCCCGATCGACGAGGTCGCGCGGTTCCTCGGCGGGTCGGCTCCCGTCGACATCGTCGCGCCGCGCGCGGTGAAGACCTTCGAGCTCGGCGTCGTGGTGCCCATCGACGACATGCGCAATCCTCCCCCGCCGCCGGGCCCTTCGACAGGCCCAGGGACCCAGACTGGAGAGCCAGCCGATTACCCTTCGGCAAGCTCAGGGCAGGCAACCGAGATCACCGGGTCGGTGTGGCCGCATGTCGAGGAGGCGATCGTCGACAGGGTGCTCGAGAACCGCTCGACCATCGTGTTCGCCAACTCCCGTCGACTCGCCGAGCGCCTCACCGGCCGGCTCAACGAGATCTACGCGGAGCGGCTCGGCGCGCCGGTGCCTGAGAGCGCCGCTCCGCCGGGGGCAGCTCGGGCGGGTGCCCCAGCGGGCGCGGAGCCGGTTCTCGCGAAAGCGCATCACGGGTCGGTGTCGAAGGAGCAGCGGGCGATCGTCGAGGACGAGCTGAAGTCGGGCGCGCTGCGCTGCGTCGTCGCGACCAGCAGCCTCGAGCTCGGCATCGACATGGGCGCGGTCGACATGGTGATCCAGGTCGAGGCCCCGCCTTCCGCGGCATCCGGCCTGCAGCGGGTGGGTCGCGCCGGCCACCAGGTCGGCGAGATCAGCCGGGCATCGCTCTTCCCCAAGCACCGCGGCGATGTGCTGCACACCGCGATCGTCACCGAGCGGATGCTCGCGGGGCAGATCGAGGCGATCGCCGTGCCGCGCAATCCGCTCGACATCCTCGCGCAGCAGACCGTCGCCGCGTGCGCACTCGAGGCGATCTCCGTCGAGGAGTGGTTCGAGACCGTGCGCCGCAGCGCGCCGTTCCAGACCCTCCCGCGCTCGGCCTATGAGGCGACGCTCGACCTGCTCGCGGGCAAGTATCCCTCGGACGAATTCGCCGAGCTGCGACCGCGAGTGGTGTGGGATCGGGATGCCGGAACCCTGACCGGCCGGCCGGGAGCACAGCGCATCGCCGTCACCAGCGGCGGCACCATCCCCGACCGCGGACTGTTCGGCGTCTTCGTCGCGGGCGAGACCAGCGGCGCCCGCGTCGGGGAGCTCGACGAGGAGATGGTCTACGAATCGCGCGTGGGCGACGTCTTCACGCTCGGCACCACCAGCTGGCGCATCGCCGAGATCACGCACGACCGCGTCAACGTGCTGCCGGCGTACGGCCAGCCGGGCAAGGTGCCGTTCTGGCACGGCGACGGCATCGGCCGCCCCTTCGAACTGGGTGAAGCACTGGGACGGTTCTCGCGTGAGGTCTCGACCGCCGCGCCCGCCAAGGCTCAGCAGCGCCTGATCGACGCGGGGCTCGACGAGCGAGCGCGCGACAACCTCATGGGGTACCTGACCGAGCAGCGCGAGGCGACGGGAACGCTGCCGACCGACCGCTCCCTCACCGTCGAGCGCGGCCGCGACGAGGTCGGCGACTGGCGGATCATCCTGCATTCCCCGTACGGCATGAAGGTGCATGCGCCGTGGGCGCTGGCGCTGAACGCACGGGTGCGCGAGCGGCTCGGCGTCGAGGGCTCGGCGGTGGCGAGCGATGACGGGATCATCGTGCGCATCCCGGATGCCGATGCGCAGCCGCCGGGGGCGGACCTGTTCGTCTTCGACCCCGACGAGCTCGAGCAGATCGTGACCGCCGAGGTGGGCGGATCGGCGCTGTTCGCCTCGCGGTTCCGGGAATGCGCCGCGCGTGCCCTGCTGATGCCGCGGATGAACCCCAACAAGCGCACACCGCTGTGGCAGCAGCGTCAGCGCTCTGCGCAGCTGCTCGAGGTGGCGCGACGGCATCCGACCTTCCCGGTGATCCTCGAGACGCTGCGCGAAGTGCTGCAGGACGTCTACGACCTGCCGTCGCTGCGGCGACTGATCACCGACATCGCCGAGCGTCGCATCCGCCTCGTCGAGACCGAGCCCGGGCAACCCTCCCCCTACGCGCGCGACCTGCTGTTCGGCTACGTCGGCGCGTTCATGTACGAAGGCGACTCCCCGCTGGCGGAGCGCCGTGCCGCCGCGCTGTCGGTCGACCCGGCGCTGCTCGGAGAGCTGCTCGGCACGGTCGAGATGCGGGAGCTGCTCGACCCCGACGTCATCGCGCAGTTCGCGCGCGAGGCGCAGCGGCTCGACCCGCAGCGGCGAGTACGCGGCGTGGAAGGCGTCGCAGACCTGCTGCGCATGCTCGGGCCGCTGGATGCCGAGGAGGTGGCGCTCCGGCTCGAGGGCACCCCGTCGGACGCCGACACGGCGGCCGCCGTCGAGAGTTCAGCATCGGCAGCCGCGGATGCCTCAACCGTGGCGCCTGATCGCGGATCCGCGACCGCTGACGATGCTGCCGCCTTTCTCGCCGAGCTCGTCTCCGCGCGCAGGGCCATTCCCGTCACGATCGCCGGCCGCGCCCGGTTCTCGGTGATCGAAGACGCCGGGCGACTGCGCGACGCGCTCGGGGTCGCGCTTCCCACGGGCATCCCGGTCGCCTTCCTCGAGCCCGTGGCCGACCCGCTGGGCGACCTCGTGTCGCGGCATGCTCGCACGCACGGTCCGTTCACGACCGAAGACGTCGCCGCTCGCTTCGGCATCGGGGCGGCGGTGGCCCGGCACACGCTCCAGCGGCTGGAGTCGGCCGGCCGGCTCACGAGCGGGTTCTTCCTGCCCGCCGCCTCAGCCGCCGCCGACGGTTCGAAGGAGTGGTGCGACGCCGAGGTGCTGAGGCGTCTGCGCATGCGCTCGCTCGCCGCGATCCGCGGCAGCGTCGAGCCCGTCAGCCCGCAGGCCTTCGCGCGCTTCCTGCCCGATTGGCAGCACCTCACCCGACCGACGGAAGGCGTCGACGGCGTGCTCAGCGTGATCGAGCAGTTCGCCGGGGTGCCGATTCCCGCCAGCGCGTGGGAGTCCCTGGTTCTGCCCGGCCGCGTGCGCGACTACTCCCCCGCCTTGCTCGATGAGCTCACCGCCGCCGGCGAGGTCGTCTGGGCAGGTCACGGATCACTGCCGGGTCGCGACGGCTGGGTCTCGCTGCACCCGGCGGATCTCGCGCCGTTCACCCTTCCCGTCGCCGAGGAGACCCCGGCGGCGGGCTCCCTCGAAGAGAAGGTGCTCGATGTGCTGCGACTCAGCGGCGCCTCGTTCGCCGGCGCGCTCAAGGCGATGACCGGGGCCGAGAATCAGCAGTCGGTGCTCGAGGCGCTCTGGTCGCTGGCATGGCAGGGGCACATCACCAACGACACCTTCGCTCCCGTCCGCGCGCTCATCGCCGGAGGATCGCAGGCGCACAAGACCGTACGGCGGGCGCCGCGCACCCGCACGTACCGCGGCATCTCGCTCACCCGCCCCACTGCTCAGCCCTCGGCCGCCGGGGCGGGTGGCCGCTGGGCGGTGCTGCCGGAGACCGATCCGGATGCCGCGCGCCGCGCGACCGTCACCGCGGGACTGCTGCTCGACCGCTACGGCGTCGTGACTCGTGGAGCGGTGCAGGCGGAAGGGGTTCCCGGCGGCTTCGCGCAGGTGTACCGCGTGCTCGCGGGGTTCGAAGAAGCGGGTCACTGCCGCCGCGGGTACGTGATCGAGAAGCTCGGAGCGGCCCAGTTCGCGGCATCCACCACGGTCGACCGACTGCGCACCTTCGCCGGACTCGCCGACCCGCCGCCGCGCAATGCGGTCACTCTCGCGGCCACCGATCCGGCCAATCCCTATGGGGCCGCTCTCTCGTGGCCGAGATTGGAGACGGTATCGCACCGCCCCGGGCGGAAGGCCGGTGGGCTGGTCGTGCTCGTCGACGGTGCACTCGTGCTGTATCTCGAGCGAGGTGGCCGCACCGTGCTGGCCTTCGACGACAACCCCGACGTCCTGAAGGCGGCCACCGCTGACCTGGCCGCCACCTCGAGAGCACGCCGGCTCGAAACCCTGACGGTGGAGAAGATCAACGGCGAGGGCGTGTATGGCACGCCGTTCGCCTTCGCCCTGCAGGAAGCCGGGTTCGTGGCGACGCCGCGCGGCTACGCCCTGCGTAAAGCCGTCTGATTGACTTCACCCATGGTCAGCGAGTTCTTCACCGGCGTCCGCTACCTCGGGCGCGGCTTCGGATACTGGCGACGGCGCCCGGGGCTGATGGCGCTGGGCCTTGTGCCGGGCCTCATCGCGCTCGTCCTGCTGGCCGCCGCGATCATTCCGCTGCTGCTGAACCTCGGCGGCATCACCGCGTGGGCGACGCCGTTCGCCGATGGGTGGGCGCCGTTCTGGCGGGATGCCCTGCGCACCGCCATCGGCGTGGTCGCGGCGATCGCCGTGCTGGTGCTGGCGAGCGTGACCTTCACGGCGCTCACCCTGCTGATCGGCGACCCCTTCTACCAGCGGATCTGGCGTGCCATCGAGACCGACCTCGGCGGCGATGTCCCCGAGGGGGACGGCGGATTCCTGGTGGCGCTCGGCGAGAGCATCCGCCTGATCGCCCTCGGCGCGCTGGTCGCTGTGCTGGCCCTCGCGATGGGCTTCGTGCCCCTCGTCGGCGCCCCACTCGCCGCCGTCACGAGCGTGCTGCTGACGGGACGGCTGCTCGCCCGCGAGCTCACCGGCCGGGCTCTGAACGCCCGGGATATCCCGAGCGTCGAGCGCTCGGGGCTCTTCGCGCAGCGTCGCGCACGCCTGCTCGGCTTCGGCGCGGCCACCCAGCTGTGCTTCATGGTGCCGCTCGGCGCGGTGTTCATCATGCCGACGGCGGTCGCCGGCGCCACCGTGCTGGCGCGGGACCTTCTGGCTCATCGCACACCGACGGCGGCGCGCCATGCCTGAGGGCGACACGATCTACCGCGCGGCGAAGCGGCTCGACGCGGCACTGCGCGAGCAGGAGGTGACGCGCTTCGACCTGCGCGTGCCACGCCTCGCGACCGCCGACCTCACGGGTCAGACGGTGCACGATGTCGTTCCGCGTGGGAAGCACCTGCTGATGCGGATCGGCGACTTCACCCTGCATTCCCATCTGCGCATGGACGGCGCGTGGTTCACCTACCGCCCCGGCGAGAAGTGGCGTCACCCCGCGTTCAAGGTGCGCGCGATCGTCGGCACCGCCGAGCACGAGGCCGTGGGGGTCGACATCGCCGAGGTGAAGCTCGTGCGCACCCGCGACGAGGGCGAGCTGGTCGACTATCTCGGACCCGATCCGCTCGCAGAGGACTGGGATCGCGACGAGGCGATCCGACGGCTCAGCGCCGACACGCGCCCGATTCACGTCGCCCTGCTCGACCAGCGCAACGTCGCCGGGTTCGGCAACGAGTATGCGGCGGAGCTGCTGTTCCTGCGCGGCATCCGGCCCGAGACGCCGACGCCGGACGTCGATGTCCCCGCACTGCTCGACCTCGGCGTGCGAACCATCCAGGCGAACCGTGACCGAATGGATCGCACCTTCACCGGTGACGCCAGGCGCGGCTTCACCGACTGGGTCTACGGTCGCTCGGGGCGCTCCTGCCGGCGCTGCGGCACGCCCATCCGCAAGGGCGAGCTGGGTGCTGATCCGACCCGCGAGCGCATCACATTCTGGTGCCCGAACTGCCAGCGGTGAGCTAATCCCAAACGGGGAATGAATCAACCCCCCTCCTGGTTGTAGATATATCCGGAAGACTCCGGGCACGGGAGGAAACGTGGGCAAGAACTACATCGATATCGAGGACGACCAGGGCGCCACGCTGCGATACCGCAAGCACGTCAACGGCCGCGGACTCGTCGCGCACGGCGCGAAGGTGCATCCGAAGGCTCTCATCGAAGCCGGCGCCTATGTCGAGCCCGGCGCTCGAGTGGGCGCCGGAGCGCGGGTCGCGCGCGGCGCGTGGGTGGAGCCGGATGCCGTGATCGGCGAGAACGCGACGATCGACGCACACGCGCACATCGGCGCGGGGGCAGCCGTCGGCGACGGCGCGTGGATCGGCGTCCGCACCGACATCGGCGCGGGGGCGCAAGTCGCGCGAGGCACCCGCATCGGGCACGACGAGAGCGTCGCCCCTGGTCTGACGGTCATCACCGACCGGAAGGGACTCTGGCTCGCCGCCTGATGCCCCTTCACCCGAGCCCGCCTGGTCGCATCGACCGGCGGGCTCTTCTGCGCCTGGCGAGACTCGGTCGGAGATCACTCTAAAAGTGTCTAGAATCTGAAATAGAACAGATACCGCGGAGGGTCGGCCATGGACATCACCGCACGGGCGTCGAGTATCGGAACCCTCGCCGACGAGACTCGGCAGGCGCTCTACGAACACGTCGTCAGCCAGCCGGATGCGGTCACCCGCGAGGCCGCCGCGACCGCGGTGGGCGTGCCGACGCACATGGCGCGCTTCCACCTCGACCGCCTCGTGGAGGCCGGGCTTCTCGAGACCGAGTTCCGCCGTCTGAGCGGCCGAACCGGCCCCGGCGCCGGGCGCCCGTCGAAGCTCTATCGACGGGCCGACGGCACCGTGAGCATCTCGCTCCCGGAGCGCCGCTACGACCTGGTCGGGCACGTGCTCGCCGGCGCGATCGAGCGCGCCGCCGACGGGATGCCGTTGCGGGATGCCCTCGATGCGGTCTCGCAGGAGCAGGGACGATCGATCGCGGCGTCCGCCCCCGACGCCGGAGAAGCCCGCGCCGGAGAAGCTCACGCCGGAGCCACCGACGCCGGAGGCACCGATGCCGGGGAAGCCGACGCCGGGACTCACGACCAGACCGACCGCCTCACCGCCGTGCTGACCGCCCAGGGCTACGAGCCGCGACGCGAATCCGATGAGAACGGCGACGCCGTCATCCTCGCCAACTGCCCGTTCGACTCGCTCGCCCGCGAGCACACCGAGCTGGTCTGCTCCGCCAACCTTTCGCTGCTGCGCGGTGTGCTCGACGGCTTGCACTGCGACCAGCTGCAGGCGCACGGCGAGCCGCACGCGGGACGCTGCTGCGTCGCGATCCGTCCGCAGGGGTGATGTCGCGCGCCGGGGCGGCGAGAGCGGCCACCCGACCGCCCAGGGCGACACGGCAGGTACGCTGAACCGGTGAAGAACGACCGCCGCCGCGCTCCGAAGGGCGGGCGGCCGCGCCCCGCGAAGACGCAGAAGCCGCCGCAGAAGCCGACACAGAAGCGCAGTCCGCGCCCCGCACCGCAGCCCGCGCCCGCGCCGCCGGCCGATGAGACACCGCGCACCTTCCGCCTCGGTGTGATCCCCGGCGCCACTCCTGGCAAGTGGGTGGATGCCTGGAAGGAGCGGATGCCGCACGTCGACATCGAGCTCGTGCCCATCGCCGTCGCCGGTCAGCGCGCGGCCCTCGACGATCTCGATGCCGCTCTGGTGCGCCTGCCGCTCGACGACCCTGACGAGCTGCATGTGATTCCGCTCTACGACGAGGTGCCCGTGGTCGTGGCGTCCGTCGACTCCTTCCTGATGGCGACCGATCGGCTGACGGCAGACGACCTCGCCGGGCAGGTGCTGATCGCGCCCGGCGACGACGTGCTCGGCCCGCTCGATCTGCCGACGCAGGCGCCGTCGTTCCCGACGATCGCGAGCACCGAAGACGCCGTCGCGACCGTCGCATCCGGGGTCGGCATCCTCGTGGTGCCGATGTCGCTCGCCCGGCTGCACCAGCGCAAGGACGTCGACTACCGCCCGCTCCTCGGTGGACGCACGTCGACGGTCGCGCTGGCCTGGCCGCGTGAGGCGACCACCGCCGATGTGGAGACGTTCATCGGGATCGTGCGCGGGCGCACCGCGAACTCGTCGCGCTGAGCCGTCGGCGCGGCGGCCGGCATGCGGGCCAATAGACTCGGCGCATGTCCTCGGTGCTGTACGTCTGCGTTCGACCCGAGCGGAGCGCGGCGGATGCTGAGCACCGCTCGTTCCGTCGCGGGCTCGGCCTCAGGACGCTCGACCGCGTCGATCTGCTGCATGCCGCACTGGAGACCGTGGAGTGGCAGCAGTACGACGGCTTCGTCATCGGCGGGTCGCCGTTCAACGTGACGGATGCCGAGAAGGGCGAGCCCCAGCTGGCGGTCGAGCACGACCTCGAGCGCATCGCCCGTCGATCGCTCGACGGCCATGCGACTGCGCTGTTCACCTGCTACGGGATCGGAGTCGTGACGCGGATGCTCGGCGGCAGCGTGCACACGGATCAGCCCGAGCAGGCCAGTGCGACCACCGTGCAGCTCACCAGCGCCGGCCTCGAGGATCCCCTGTTCGGCCCCGGAGGTCCGTCGCTGTCGGTGTTCACCGCGCACAAGGAGTCAGCGCGCGAGACTCCTCCCGGAGCAGTGCTGCTCGCCACGAACGGTGCCTGCACCGTGCAGGCCTACCGCGTCGGCGAGCGGCTGTACGCGACGCAGTTCCATCCCGAGGCCTCACCTCAGGACTTCGCCGATCGCATGGCCGTGTATCGAGCATCCGGGTATTTCGACCCGCACGACTACGAGCGCACCGAGCGTGCGGTCCTCGGCGCATCCGTCGATGGCGACGACCTGCTCGCCCGTTTCCCTGGAGTCCTGGGCGGCTGAGGTCGGCCCTTCGACAGGCTCAGGGGCCCAGGTGGGGCCAGGTGCCCTTCGACAGGCTCAGGGGCCCAGGTGAGGTCAGGGGCCCAGGTGGGGTCAGGGCACAGGTGGGGTCAGCCGCCCAACGCCAGGGCGATCCGTTCGTCGAGATAGCCCCGCAGCGGCACGAGGGCGCCGCCCGGTGACCAGCGCACGCTCGGCACCCCGTCCACCAGGGCGAGCGGGCCGGACGTCCCGCCCGCATCGACCGCGGCGACGTCGAGCACCTGCCACCCGACGTGCACCACCTCGCCCTCCGCGAAGCCGCCCCGCCGCGCCTGCGCCCGCCGCTCGGCCCTCGCACGTGCCGACTCGGCCGTGTACCCGCGGCGCACGGACTCGGCGGCGCGGAGGATCTCGGCGGTCGACAGAACGTCGGCATCTGCGAGCAGCAGCACGCCGAGATGCCAGGCCGATCCTGCACGCACGATGCGGTCAGCGCGCCACCGTGAGGTGCGCTCCCGGCCGAGCGCTTCGCGCGACACGCCGACGAGACGCGCGCGTGCGTCCCGCAGCAGTTCCTCGGTGGGGCCCATGCGTCAAGGGTAACGATTGGGCGGCGCCCGCAGGATGCGGGCAGAATCGACAGACACCCCAGTTCAGGAGCATCCATGCCGCAGACCGACACCGCACGCCTTCTCATCGCCTGCGACGACCAGCCGGGCATCGTCGCCGCCGTCGCCGGAGTTCTGGCCGCGCACGGGGCGAACATCATCTCCCTCGATCAGCACTCGACAGACGAGGAGGGCGGCCGGTTCTTTCAGCGGACCGTGCTCCACCTCGACGGCCTCGCGGCCAAGCGTCCGGAGCTCGAGGCCTCGATCACCGAGGTCGCCGACCGTTTCGGCATGGAGTGGTCGCTGCACGACACCTCCAAGCGCAAGCGCGTCGCGATCTTCGTCTCGAAGTACGACCACTGCCTGATGGAGCTGCTCTGGCGAACGCAGCGCGGCGAGCTCGATATCGACGTGACCATGGTGATCTCGAACCATCCCGACCTCGCCGAATCGGTGCGCTCGTTCGGCGTGCCGTTCATGCACATCCCCGCCGGAGACAAGGCCGCGATGGAGGCCCGCCAGCTCGAGCTGCTGCAGGGCAACGTCGACCTGGTCGTGCTGGCCCGGTACATGCAGATCCTCACCGACGGCTTCATCGAGCGCCTCGGCGCCCCGGTGATCAACATCCACCACTCGTTCCTGCCCGCCTTCATCGGCGCGAACCCGTACGCCCGCGCCAAGGAGCGCGGGGTGAAGCTCATCGGGGCCACCGCGCACTACGCGACCGCCGACCTCGACGAGGGCCCGATCATCGAGCAGGACGTCACGCGGGTCACGCACGCGGAGTCCGCGGCGGAGCTGCAGCGGCGGGGTGCCGACGTGGAGCGCTTCGTGCTCGCCCGCGCGGTGAAGTGGCATGCGGAGGACCGCGTGATCGTACACGGGCGGTCGACCGTCATCCTCTGACGAGGCGAGGACCGGCCGCTGTTCGCCTCAGCCGGGCAGCCCGGCCACGAGCTCGGCGAACACCGCAGCCGCAGTGCGCCCCCGAGCGAGGGGCGCCGACTGGCCGAGCCACAGCGACTGCAGCTCGCCCATGCCGCGCTGACCGGCGACCGCGCGGAAGCGTCCGGTCAGCCAGTTCTGCGCGGGGAACGGCGCGACGGCCCCGGATGCCTCGATCTCGCGCACCGCGCGATTGGGAGCCCCGCGCGACAGGCGTCCGCTCATCGCGCGCGTGAGCACGCTCTCGTCGGCCGCGGTCGAGCGGATCGCCGCCCGGTGCGCGTCGTTCGCCGCCGACTCGGCGGTCGCGAGGAAGGACGTGCCGACCTGCACCCCCGACGCGCCGAGCGCGAACGCAGCCGCGACGCCGCGCCGGTCGGCGATGCCGCCGGCGGCGATGACGGGCACACGCACCGCGTCGACGACCTGCGGCAGCAGCGAGAAGAGACCCACGAGCGACTCCTCTGCGGGCCGCAGGAACGATACCCGGTGCCCGGCCGCCTCCGCGCCGGTGGCGACGATGGCATCCACTCCCCCCGCCTGCAGCGCACGTGCCTCGGCGACGGTCGTCGCGGTGCCGATCACCCGGATGCCCCGGCTGTGGGCCTCCTCGACCAACCCGCGCGATGGCACGCCGAAGACCACGCTCAGCGCGGCGGGCGCCGCCTGCCAGATGGCCTCCAGCTGCTCGTCGACGCGCGGAAGATACTGCTCGGGGCGCGCGGGCGGCTCGATGCCGACCTCGTCGAAGAAGTCGGCGAGCGCGGCGGCGTACCGGTCGTGCTCGGCGCCGGGTTCGACTTCGTCACCGGTCGGCAGCCAGATGTTCAGGGCGAACGGCGCTTCGGTGGCGGCGCGCAACGCGGCAGCGGTCGCACGGATGCGATCGCCGTCGTAGCCGTAGAGACCGTACGAGCCGAGGCCGCCCGCGTCGCTCACCGCGGCGGTCAGCTCGATCGACGAGAGCCCGCCGAACGGCGCGAGGACGACGGGATGCTGGATGCCCAGCAGTTCGCGCAGATCACTCATGCTTCGAGGCTACGCTCCCGCTGCTCGCGTGTTTCAGTCTCTCCTGACACTCCGCAGCGGCGGCCGCCCGGGGATCGGCGACGGCTTCTGCGCGCGGTTCGAGGCGTTCGCGACCGCGAGGTCGAGCGCCTCGAAGAGCTGCTTGAAGCCGCGGAACCGCGTCGTCCGCGGGCACGGCGTGCGCAGCCAGAGCACGTCGAGCACGCCGGTCGGCGAGCGGTCGACATACGCGATCAGGCAGTCCGCGTCGGCGTGACGACGCGCGGGGTCGCAGATACGCCAGCTGTTGCGACCGAGCGGTGTGAGCTCCCAGTCCCCGTGAGGGGTGGCTGGTATGGGGTCGTCGAGCATGACAGTCATAGCGCCTTACCTCCTGTTACCGCGAGCACCGTGCCCGAGGTGTACGAAGACTCGGCTGCAGCCAGGTAGACGTACGCTCCGGCGAGCTCGGCCGGCTGGCCGGCCCTGCCCAGTGGAGTGTCGCTGCCGAACTGCTCGACCTTCGTGTCGTCCCAGCCGGTGGCCGGGATGAGCGGGGTCCAGATGGGCCCCGGTGCTACGGCGTTCACGCGGATGCCGCGTTCCCCCGCCTCTGCTGCGAGCGCCTTCACGAAAGCCACCTGGGCGGCCTTCGTCATGGCGTAGTCGATGAGACCCGGTGACGGGTCGTAGGCCTGGATCGAGGCGGTCACGATGATGCTCGCGCCCTCCTCGAGGTGCGGGTAAGCCGCACGCGCGGTGAAAAGGGTGCCGAGGATGTTGGTGTCGAACACCCGGCGCATCTCGTCGGTCTTCAGCGACTCGAAGCCCTCGATGTCGTGCTGGTACGCCGCGTTGAGCACCACGATGTCGAGGCCGCCCATCGTCTCGCGGGCACGGGTCACGGCCTCCTCCGCGAACTGCTCGTCGCGCAGGTCGCCGGCAATGCTCAGACCCTGGCGACCGGCGTCGGTCACCTGCGCGATCGTGTCATCGGCATCCTTCTGCTCCTCCGGCAGGTGCACGATCGCGACGTCCGCACCTTCGCGGGCGAAGGCGATGGCCACCGCGCGGCCGATGCCGGAGTCGCCTCCGGTGATGAGCGCGCGTCGCCCGGCGAGCCGGTCGTGACCCTGGTACGACGACTCTCCGTGATCGGGCGTGGGCCCGGTCTCCTCGGTCAGGCCCGGCTGGGTCTGCTGCTGAGCAGGGAACTTCTCATCGTGGTGCTGGTGGCGAGGATCTGGGGTGTTGTCGCTCATCGTGCGCCTCTCTGAAGTTGGGTGGGGAGTGCCGGCACGTGTGCCAGTGTGCTCACTCTCCCCCGGCGCGAGCCGTGCGGCCAGGGGGTTGACAGTTCGGGAAGCCCGGCGCACGCGCGAGGCGGGCGGGGCCGGATGCTGTCAAGGGGCGTGCGAGGACCGTCCCGGATCACGCAGGCTGAACGTCCACGACGAAAGGACTGCATGATGAGCAGCGATTCCATGACTCCCGACGACGACTCCACCTCGGAGGTTCCGGCGGCGGATGCCGCGGTCGCCGGGCGACCGGATCTGCAGCCCGACTCGCAGGGCGACGAGCCGCTCGACGCCGAACTGGGCGAGGACGGTCAGGGCGACCTCGCCGAGGGCGACGAGCAGCTTCACTCGGGTGACGCACCCACCGACCTGCGCACCGAAGGCCCCTCCGGCGAAGTGCACGAGGAGACCGCTCAGTGAGCGATAGAACCCGGTGTCAGCCGAGTCGCTGACCGCCTCGAGCTGCACGGTGGCCGCGCTCCCCTCGATGAGAGGCGCGCGGCCACTGACGTGTCGTCGAGGCGAGGGGCTCTGCGTCGGCCCCGTTCACAGCCGCTCCCGCAGCAGCGGCAGCAGCTCCCGCTCGCAGCGGTCGAGGAACGCGCGCTGGTCACGACCGACCTGGTGCAGGAAGACGCGGTCGAAGCCGGATGCCACGGCGGCGATCCGATCCGCGACATCGGCCGCGTCGGACCCCACCACCACGGCGGCTCGGAGCTTCTCGTCGGTGGGATCGGCGTGCGCCTCGAACTGCTCAGGGTGGCTCAGCTCCCACATCAATTGCGGCGGCACCGTCGCCTGCGCCCACTGCTCGCGCGCTGCGGCCAGGGCCTGCTCGTCGGTGTCCTCGAGGCTGATGTGGATCTGCAGCAGCGCGTCGCCTCGGCCTCCGGCATCCCGATACGCAGTCCGCGTCTGCGACGTCGCCGCCGGATCCGCGCCGACGGTGATCAGGCCGTCGGCCCAGGCCGCGACCTGCTCCGCCGTCCGGGTGCTGATGCCCGCGGCGAGCAGCGGCGGCAGCGTCTCCGGCAGCGACCAGAGCTTCGCCTCGTGCACGCGCACCGGACCTTCTGCATCGACCTGCTCGCCGGCCAGGAGGCGCCGCATCACGTCTGCCGCGGCGTGCAGCCTCTCATCTCGCTGCTCTTTGGGCGGCCACTCGTCGCCGGTGATGTGCTCGTTGAGCGCCTCGCCGCTGCCGAGGGCTGCCCACACCCGGCGCGGGAACATGTCGGCCAGCGTGGCGAGCGCCTGGGCCGTGATGACAGGGTGGTAGCGCTGGCCCGGCGCGGTGACCAGGCCGATCGGGAAGTCCGTGAGGGCGAGCGCCGCACCGAGCCATGACCAGGCGTGGCCCGACTGTCCCTGCGCTGTCAACCACGGCGCCAGATGGTCGGAGCACATCGCTTCATCGAATCCGATGCGCTCCGCATGCGTGATGTCGCGGAGAAGCCTGCCCGGGGCGTGCTGCTCATGGGAGGCGTGGAATCCGATGCGCGTCATCGTCTGCGGTCCTCTCGTCGGAGGACAGCAGATTAGACAGACGGCGGATGCCGTCGCACGGGGTTGACCCTGGCGTCAGGGCCGTGCAAGGAATGGGCGATCAGCCCTCGAGGCCGGCGTTCGGGTCGTCCGGCGGCTCGGGCACCATGTGCAGGCCGGTCGGCGTGTTCGCCGTGTAGGCGAGCGCCTCGATCCAGGCGCGGTTGATGGCCGGCTGACGGCTGCCGAAGTACTTGAACACCAGCGAGCTGCTGGGCTGCACCCACACGGTCGTGCGTCCGCCGCCGACGCTCGCGTCCTCGCGCCAGCTGAACGGGAACGGCTCACCGCGGCGCAGCTTCGCCGTGATCACGAGCTGCAGGTGGGTCAAGGCGCGGTCCTCGATCTCGGTCTTGACCGAGCCCTCATAAACGAACTTTCCCAAGGAAGTGAACCTCTCCGACATCCGAACTCTGGCGTCTGCCGATCGCCTGGGGATAGCTTAGTCAGATGGGCCTGCTCTTCTACGGCGGCAATACCGTACCCATCGAGATCGAGGATCGGGCGCTCGCTCACCTCAAGGTCGTGATCGCGATGAAGCTGCGCCGCAACGAATCGTTCACCCTGTCCTGGCAGCATCCCGTGGATGAGCCGACCGGGCGCACGACCATCTGGCTGCATCCATCGATTCCGCTGCAGTTCGTCTTCGAAGCGCCGGAGCCGCCGGAGCTCAGCGCCGAGTGGATCACCGCGCTGGCGAACTCCGCCAACACCAGCGGGGGTCTCAAGATGCTGCCGGAGCACCTGCAAGGCCGAAGCTGAGCCGCCCCACGGCGCGCGTGGTCACTCCGACTCCTGTGCCGACGTCGCATGCGGCAGGCCGACCGGCTTCGACTCCGACGACCCGCGCTGGCGCAGGAAGATCGAGAACGCGACCATCGAGCCCACGGCGAGGAACTCGCTCTGCCAGTTCTGCAGGGTGCGATCCCAGAACTCCGGCGACAGGACGTACTGGCCCCACGACATCGGCGCTTCTCCGTGCTGCGCGTTGTCCTCGTTCATCACGACGACGCCGCTGAGGGACTGCATCAGCCACGACAGCAGGAAGATCGCGCCCATCACGAGCACCAGTGAGTTCTCGTACACTGTCCGCCGCCAGCCCGCGACCCGCGCCCAGCGAGGCCCGTCGGGCGGCGCGTAGACCCCGACCATCTGATTCTCGTCGGTGTCGACGCCCTCGTCGCCGGGCTTCTTCGATTCAGGTGAGCCCCGCTGCACGAGCCACACGGTGGCTGCGATGAAGAGCAGGAACTGCAGGAACTCGCTCTGCCAGTTCTCGGCGACGTCGACGACGAAGTCGCTCGAGAAGACGAACGAGAGATAGGTCTCGAGAGGCTGCCCGTGTGCCTGCAGCTCCTGGTTGGTGCGCAGCAGCCCCGCGACCGACTGCCCGAGCAGCGCAAGGGCGAACAGCGCGAAGAAGAACAGGCTCAGCCCGTTGTCGCGAAGAAACCTCTTCATGCTCATCGCCCGCTCCCGACCACGACGAACATCGCGGCGAACCCGACGACGATCGCTCCCATCCACATCCAGAACATGACCCGTGGGCCGAAGGCGTCCTGCCTCGACTCGTTCTGCTGCGACATCCGCTCCTCCTTCTCATCAGGCCATCCCCACTTCGGATGCTGGCCACCGCGCACCGGGAAGAGAACGGGGTTGACGAGCCGCCGGCGGCCTGTCAACCCCATTACCGCCGCGAACCCGGCTGTCTACCGTCGGAAGCACCTGATCGAGACGGGAGTCATCCCCCGCTGACGCCGCCCGCCGGCATCCGCCGCCCGACCCACCCCCACACAGGAGGACCACATGACCGACCCGACGACCGGCACGACGCCCGCGCACAGCGCACCCGCTGTCGAGGATCAGATCGACCAGCTCGCGAACTCCGACGGCGAGCAGCCCACCACCACTCACTCCGAGCGGGGCGCGGGCGAACCGCACCTGCGCATCACGAGCCCGGACGGCGAGCGCGGCCGCCTGGAGCTGACCGAGGAACGCACCACGATCGGCTCGGGCGCGGAATGCTCGCTCGTCATCGCCGGCGCAGATGCCGTGCACGCGACGATCGTGCACGACGAGCGCGACGAGTACGTCCTGACGTTGCATGGCGACGGTCTCATGAACGCCAACCCGTCCGACGGCATCGCCGGAGATCGCAGTGAGATCCTGCGCACCGGGGCGCGCTTCACCGTCGCCGACTGGATCCTCGTCTTCGGCCGCGAGGAGTTCGCAGACCACGGTCGCCCGTTCGGTGGCCGTGAAGGCGGTGAGCTGGACGACCAGCCGCCGCAGCCCGCCCGGCCCGAGTACTCCGACAGCGACTCCGATGAGCAGCACGGAGACCTCGAGGTCAGGGACGGCTGAGCCCCCGGAGGGTGCGAAGGGCGAGGGGACGACAGTCCCCTCGCCCTTCGTCTGTCCGCGACGATCCGGCGACTGGTAGCGTCGGGCACAAAGGAGGGGCGCATGGTCGACGCGATCGGGATGGTGCTGCGCACGCTGCTCGTGGCGCTCGGCGCCATGCCCCTTCCCGATGCGCTGACGGCCGGTGGCATGCTCGGCATCGCCGCGATCCTCGTCGCCGCGACCGTGCTCGCGATCGCACTCGCGCTGCTGACACCACGCTTCGGCGCGAGGTCTGCGCCGCATCCACGACGCGCCATCGACGTGTCCACGCTGCTCGCGCAGAGCGACCCGGATGCCGACGGGCACCCTCGTCCGCGAGCGCCCGGGGCTGCGGCCGCCGCCTGATCCGTCCTCGCACTCGACGAGGGGCGGGTCTCGTGGCCTCCGGCCGACCCCACCCTCTCTGCGAACGGACGCTCATGGACATCTTCGCCATTCCTCCACTGACCCTTCTACTCGACGCCGCCTATTCGGCGCTGCTCACGCTCTCCGTCTCCCTCCAACCGCTCGCCGGTTCCGCTGCCGCCGCGCTCGCGGTCGTGCTCATCACCCTGGCGGTCCGAGCGGTGCTCATACCCGTCGGCGTCTCTCAGGCCAGAGCCGAGCAGCTGCGGGCGCGACTCGCCCCTCGGCTGCGGGCCCTGCAGCAGCGCCACGGGAAGGATCGCGAAAGGCTGCAGCGCGAGACGATGGCCCTGTATCGCGACGAGCAGGCATCACCGCTGGCGGGCTGCCTGCCGCTCGCGGTGCAGGCGGCTGTCGTGGGCGTGCTGTACACGCTGTTCCTGCGCCCGGAGATCGCGGGGCACCCCAACGCACTGCTCGCGCACGACCTGCTCGGCGCCCCTCTCGGCGAGTCGCTGCTCACGGCGGTCGGTGCGGGCCTCGAGGCGCCCACCGCACTCGTTTGGGCCGTGGTGCTCGCGGTGATCATCGCCGTCGCCGACGCCACCCGTCGCGTGTTCCGTCCGCAGGTGCCGGCGGAAGGACCGCTGGCGACGCCGGGCATGCTCGGCGTGATGAACGCGCTGCACTACCTGACGGCGGTATTCGCGGTGTTCGTTCCCCTGGCCGCGGCCCTCTATCTCGTGGTGACCGTCACGTGGACGCTCGCCCAGCGATGGGTGCTGCGACGACGGTACCCGCTGCCGGCTGCGTGACGGCGCGCCGGGTGCCGCTCAGCGGGCGACGAGTCCGATGCGCGGAGCGGCGTCCGGCGCAGCGGCGAGCGCGATCGCGTGGTCGAGGTCGGCGAGCGGATGCACGGTGCCGACCATCTCGGCGAACGGGAGCACCCGCCCCGGTCCGGCGAGGAAGTCGACAGCAGCGGCAAGCTCGGGACCTGTGTAGTTGTGCACGCCGATGATCGTCACCATCCGACGCACGATCGACTCCGCATCGAATGGCATGGGATCCGCCGGGAAGACGCTGCCGATCAGCACGACCGTGCCCCCGACCGCGGCAGCGGCGATCGCATCGGCGACCGCTCGGCCCGATGCCTCGATCACGATCCGCGGCTCAGCTACGAGGGCATCCGGTTGGGCCCCGAAGCGCTCTGCAAGGCGCCGCCGGTCCGGGTTCGGGTCGACGACATCGACGACCGCGCCCTGCGAGGCGGCGATCGCCGCCGCCGACAGCCCGACCAGGCCTGCGCCGTACACGCGCACGCGCACACCGTCGAGGTCGCGGCCCGCCGCGCCTCGGCGCACCGCCGCGAGTGCCGTGGCGGTCGCGCACGAGGCGGGGGCGAGAGCCGCGGCAGGCAGCGTCTCGGGCGCGCGCACGATCGCCGTGCCGCCGCGCAGCTGCACATGGCTGGCGAAGCCGCCGGTCAGCTCGCGATGCGGGGCAACGCGTTCGTGCCCGTATTTGCCCAGGTGCCTGCACTTCTGCGTGAGACCGGCAGTGCAGCGGTCGCACTCCCCGCACGAGACAGTGACCGACCACACCACGCGGTCGCCGATGCGCAGCGGCGTGCCGTCTTCAGCATCCGCGCCCGCCTTGCCCAGCCCGATCACTCGTCCGACGCTCTCGTGTCCGAGCACGAGCGGCGCCGGCGCCGATCGGCGCCCGCGCACGGTGTGCACGTCGGAGCCGCAGATCGCCGACAGCTCGACCGCGACGAGCACGTCGTCGGGGGCGAGAGCCACACCCGGCACGGCGATGGTCTCGTGCGGATGCCCCTCGCCGACGAACACCATCGCGACGGCCGAGGGGCGCAGCACGACGTCGGTGCGGCTGCCGTCCGGCGAGTCGGGTCGGCGCGGGAGCAGCCGAGCGGCCGGCGCGCCCATTCAGCGCGCCGCGGTGGGTGCGAGCAGCTCGCGAGCGGGCAGCGCAGCCCGCAGATCGACGATGCTCGGCAGGACGGCATGCGCTCCCGCATCGAGGATCGCGGCCTCGTCATGAGCGCCGGTGAGCACTCCAGCGACGAAGCCGGCGCCGGCGCGCAGGCCCGAGCGCACGTCGCTGACGGTGTCGCCGGCGACGGCGACGGCCTGCACCGACGAAGTGCCCGTGCGCATCAGCGCGGTCAGCACGAGATCGGGATGCGGGCGCCCGCGGCCGGCATCGATCGGCGACAGGGCGACATCGACGAGGTCGTGCCAGCCGAGCGCATCCAGCAGCGCATCGCGCGTGACGGGAGCGAACCCGGTCGTGAGGGCGACGCGGATGCCGTCGGCCTTGAGCTGCTCGATCGCCGCGCGCGCACCGGGGATCTCCTCGGCACCCTGCTCGGCGACGATCTCATCGTAGGCGCCTTCGAACGCGGCCGTCGCGCGCTCGGCGGCGGCGCGGTCGCCGCCGGAGAGGTGGGTGAACACCTCGATCTTCGACTGGCCCATGGTGTCGCGCACGTACCGCAGCGCGTCATCCCAGGGCATCCGGTCGGCGACTCCGGTTCGCTCGGCGGCGCGCTGGAACGCCTGCTCGACGACACCGCCGTCGCGCACGGTGGTGCCTGCCATGTCGAGGACGACGAGTTCGATGCTGGTCATGAGAGTGCCTCCGTGGCTGGTGTCGTGGATGTGGTGCTGAGGGCGTCCGCGATCGCCGATTCGGCGAGACCGAGACCGCAGGTCATGCCGATGCCGGTGGTCGCCGAGATCACGGTGACGCCCTCGGCTGGGGTCTCGCGCAAGAACTCCCGGGGCCCTGCGGCGTACACGCCCTGCCAGCGCTCGAGCACGCGGAACCCGTCGGTCTGGAACAGCGCCATCGCCTCGTCGACGAACGCATCGAACGCGGCCTCGGGCTGGAACGGCGAAGGCTGCACGGCCTTGGCGTGCGAGTCGCCGAGGATCAGCGTGCCGTCGGGCAGCTGGGTGTACATCTGGTTCAGGTCGAGCGCTGCGAGGTCAGGGCGATCGGCATGCAGCCGGGTGCGCACGGCGGCGGCCTCGTCGAGCGCGGCGAATCGGCCGTATCGCACGAGTGACCAGCCTGTGAGCAGCGGCGCGTCCAGCCGGGATGGCAGGTCGGCCGCGACGCGCATCATGTCGAGCGCGCAGCGGACGATCCCGGCGCTCTCGGCGAGCTCGGGCATCAGCTGATCGATGTCGTGATTGACGGCGACGATGACGTGTCCGGTGCGGATGGTGCCGCGCGTCGTCTCGACGCGGCCGGTGACGACGCCGGTCACCGCGGTGCGGAACCGGAAGACGACCCCGAGGGATGCCAGGTGGCGCACCAGCACGGGTACGACCTCGCGGGGGTCGACCTGCAGGTCGGGCTCGATCAGCGCTCCCCCGCGCACCGCGTCGGCGCGCAGCGGCGCACGGTGCAGCACGTCATCGGCATCCAGCAGCCGTATGTCATCGCGGCTGTCGCCCGCCGCGGCCTCCAGCAGCGCGAGCTCGTCGTCATGGCGGGCGGCGATGAGCGTGCCGGATTCGCGGAGCCGGAATCCGGCATCCGTCGCCAGTCGCAGCCAGTGCTCACGGGCGATGTCGGCATACCGCCTCGCCTCACCCGTCTGCGCGCCGATGCAGAGGTGACCGAAGTTGCGGATGCTTGAGCCGACCGGGGTCTCGGTGCGGTCGACGACGATCACGCGCAGTCCACGCCGCACGGCCGCGTAGGCCGCGCCGAGACCGACGATGCCGGAGCCGACGACCACGACGTCAGCGTGTGCCGCGCTCATCGGAACACCTTCCGCATCCACACCGCGAGGCCTTCGACGGCGAGCACGGTGACCAGGATCATGATGACGATGCTGGCGACCAGCGGATAGTTCGAACCCTGACCCGCGTTGAGCAGGTAGTAGCCGACGCCGCCACCGCCGACGATGCCGAGCAGGGTTGCTGCGCGGACGTTCGTGTCGAGCATGTAGAAGGTGTGCCCGATGAGCGCACGCGAACCCTGCGGGAACGTCGCCGCGGCGTACATCTGCAGGCGCGTCGCGCCGGTGGCGAGCAGTGCGCGCTCGGGCCCGCGCGGCACCTCCTCGAAGGAGTCGGCGATGAGCTTGCCGAGCAGACCGACGCCGCCGAAGGCGAGCGCGATGACTCCCGCCTGGGGGCCGAGGCCGGTGATGATGATCAGCACGATGGCGAGGATCAGCTCGGGGATGCCGCGGACGATCACCAGCAGCAGCCGGAAGCCGCGGTGGGTTGCGCGGTTCGGTGCCACGTTGCGGGCGGCGAGCGATCCGATCACGAGCGAGAGCACGACGGTGATCAGGGTGGCGGCCAGCGCGATGCGGATCGTGTCGAGCATGGCGGCGCCGATCACCTCGAAGCCGTAGCTTCCGAAGCTCGGGGGCCAGAACCGGGCGGCGACGTCGGGGATGCGAGCCCAGAAGCTGAGGAGGTCGCTCCACACGATCTCGCTCACGACGACCGAGGCGATGACCACGAGCACGGCGATCCATCCGGCGGCGGTGCTGCGCACGCGCGCTGCCGTCCATGGCCGGCGCAGCGCCTGCTCGACGGTCCCAAATCGGTGCCCCCTTTTGGGTTCCTGAGCCTGTCGAAGGATCGAACCACGCGAGAACAGCTTCACGAAGACGCCCTTCCCAGCATCCTTCTCCCCCAGCATCGCCACGCGCACGGCGCTCGAGATGATCTCCATCACGACGCAGAGCAGGAAGATGACGAGGGCGTACCCGAGACCGAGGCCGTAGTTCAGCGACTTGAACGCGTGCGACATCTCCAGGCCCAGACCCGCGACGCCCACGTACCCGAGCACGACCGAGCCGCGCAGGTTGATGTCGTTGCGGTGCAGCACGGTGGCCACCCAGCTGGGCAGCACCTGGGGCAGCACTCCGGCGAAGAACTCCTGCGAGCGCGTGCCGCCCGCTGCGCGGATGGCGAGGCGGGGGCCCTCGTCGATCTGCTCGATGGCGTCGGCGAACATCTTCGAGATCATGCCGATCGAGTGGATGCCGATGGCGAGGATGCCGGGCAGCGTGCCCAGCGAGAACATGAGCACGAACACCATCGCCAGCACCACGTCGGGCAGCGCACGGGTGAAGACGCCGATGAAGCGGGCGATGCCCCGCAGCATGTGGTGCGGGGTGGTGTTGGCGGCAGCGAGGTACGCGATCGGCACCGAGAGCGCAGCCGCCAGCAGCGTGCCGGTGAGCACGAGACCGACGGTGAGCACAGTGAGCTCGAGCAGCTCGGCCGGCTCCGGGAAGCCCAGACCGCCCACGCGGGCGAAGAAGTTCTGCGCGTTGCCGAGGCTGTCGCCGATGCTGGCCAGACTGATGTTCAGGTCGATCAGCGACACCACGGCGATCACCGTGATGGCGACGAGCGTCAGTGCGGCGCAGATGCGCTCGGGGCTGGTCCGTCGTCGCGGGGCGCGCACGAGCAGATCCGCCTCCGCTGCCGCCCGGCCCCGGGCATCCGGACCTGCCGAGGGGCTGCCCGCCCTGTCGAGAACGGAGCTCATGCCACGGGCTCCACGACCCGCAGCTCGGTCTCGAGCGCCCGGATCTCTGCGGTGCTGGTGGCGACGCGGCCGTAGATCTCCATGACCTGGGCCTTGTCGAGGCCAGAGGTCGTGGTGTCGAGCACGACCTCGCCGTGGCGCAAGCCGACGATGCGGTCGGCCCAGTCGATGGCGAGATCGACCTGGTGCAGGCTGCAGAGCACGGTCAGCCCGTCGTCGGCGGCGATCTCGCGGATCAGCGCCATGACCTGCGAGCTCGACTCCGGGTCGAGCGAGGCGACGGGCTCGTCGGCGAGCAGCACCTCGGGGTTCTGCATGAGGGCGCGGGCGATCGCGACGCGCTGCTGCTGGCCGCCCGAGAGTGTGTCGGCGCGCTGGTAGGCGCGATCGAGCAGGCCGACGCGATCGAGGTGGCCGAGGGCGCGCAGCTTGTGCGCGCGGGAGTAGGTGAACAGTCCGAGACGGGGGCCGCGGAGACCTGCCAGCACGCCGGCCAGCACGTTCTCGAGCACGGTGAGCGAGCCGACCAGCTCGAACTGCTGGAAGATGAAGCCGACGCGGCTGCGCAGCGTGCGCAGGGCGCCGCCGCGCAGTGCCGACACGTTCTCGCCGAGCACGTGGATGCTGCCGCTGGTCGGGGTCTCGAGAGCGTCGACGTGACGCAGCAGCGTCGATTTCCCCGAGCCGGAGAGGCCGAGCAGCACGACGATCTCGCCTCGGCTCACGGTGAGGTCGACGTCGGACAGCGCGGTGGTCGAGTCGAAGCGCTTCGTGAGCGCCTCGATGCGGACGACGGGTTCGTGGTTCATGACTTGGTCTCTCTTCGGACTCGGATCCGGATGCGGGCGGTGGGGCGCCACGTGACACGCAGCGCCCCATCTCTACTCCGCGGCTGCGCCGCGTCGCTCGATGACCGTTCCGACGTGCGCAACGCGCTTCGCGCGGCGCTCGTCGGTCAGGACTGGCACTGGGTCGCGTTCGTCTTCTTGCAGATGTCGCGGATCAGGTCGTAGTACTCGTCATCGACCGGCTTGGTGGCGTAGAACACCGAGCGGAACGCGTCGGAGTCGGCGCTGTCGATGCCGGCGGCGATGATGTCGTCGATCGTGACCTCGGCGAGCGAGTCGACCAGCACCGAGCGGACCTCTTCGGGAAGGGTCTCGCTGTAGACGAGCGGGGCGCCGGGGACCATGGTTTCGGCGACGACCTTCACCTTGTCGGACTTGGCGACCTCGCTGTCTTCGGCGAAGCCCACCTCGCATTCCTTGGCCTCGCCGGTCTTGGTGACACTGACGTCGTGCTTGCCCGCGAACACCGGCGTGATGTCCTTCTCGGGGTCGATGCCGGCATCGAGCAGGTTGTATGACGGGAAGAGGTAGCCCGACGTCGACGACGGGTCGACGAAGCAGACCTTCTTGCCGGCGAAGTCCTCGATGCTCTCGACGTCGGAGTCCTTGGGCGCGATGGCCTGGGAGTAGTAGCCAGGCTCCTGGCCCTCCTTCGTGACGATCGAGGAGATCGGGGTGAGCTTCGCGCCGTTGTTCGTGGCGGTGACGTAGGTGAAGCCCGAGAACGAGGCGACGTCGACCTTGCCGGCGATGGCGGCCTCGATGAGCGCGGCGTAGTCGGTCGACTCGTGGTACTCGACGGACTTGCCGGTCTTCTCGGCGATGTAGTCCATGAGCGGCTGGTAGTTGGTCTCGGTGTCGACCGAGTCGGGCACCACGCCGAACACGAGGGTGTTCTCGTCGACCGCGTATCCGCTGGTCTCGTCGGCGGGTGCGTCGCTGCCGGGCGCGGCGCCGGCGGAGCCGGAGCATGCGGCGAGGCCGAGAGCCAGCAGGGCGGCGCCGGCGAAGACGGGAAGAGCGCGAAGCTTCATGAGGACCTTTCAGGGGTGTCGGGAAGGTGTCCGACAGAGACTCTGACAGGCCGGATGCCGAGAAATGTACCTATCTCGACACTGTTCGCCGCTCGTTCACCAAAGGTTCGCCAGGGTGAACAGCGAAGAAACGGGCCGCTCGCGCGAGAGCCGCGTGAGTAGTATGCCTATGTGCCTCAAGCTGTGTACATCGACATCGCCGACGATCTCCGTGAGCGGATCGCGTCGGGGCGGCTGCGCCCCGGTGACGATGTGCCGACAGAAGCCGAGCTCGCCGAGCGCTGGCATACCTCTCGAGGTCCGATCCGCAACGCTCTCGCGACTCTGCGCGCGGAAGGTCTTGTGGAGACGACTCGAGGACGCCCGGCTCGGGTGGTGTCGAAGAAGGCGACGCAGGCCGTCGACATGTCGGTGCCGTTCACTCGCTGGGCACGCGACCTGGGCGTGGAGCCCGGAGCGCAGACCCAGGAGGTCTCGCTGCGTCGAGCGGCCGAGTTGGCCGAGCCGTTCGGCATCTCGGCGCATGCTCACATCGTGAGCGTGCTGCGCCTGCGGCTGCTCGACGGGCGCCCGACGATGGTGGAGCGCCTCAACTACACCGAGGATGTCGGGCGCCTGCTGTTCCAGGTCGACACGGACGCGGTGTCGATCACCGAGTACCTGACGGAGCACGGGCATCCGATCGCCGGGGTTCAGCACGAGATCGACGCTATGGCCGCTGACGAGCGGGATGCCGCGCTGCTGCGCGTGCCCGTCGCCACCCCGCTGCTGCGCCTGAGCCGCATCTCGCGAGACGCGGAGGGCCGCGTCTTCGAGGTGTCGCAGGACCGGTACCTGGGCGACGTCGTGCGGTTCACCGTGTCGGGATCGGGCATCTCCGCCGACGGCCAGTACCTGCGCGCCGTCGGCCGCTGAGCCGTCTCGGGTTCACCGGCCGGGTGGGGCGAGCGCCCGCGACACCGCTCGCGGGCGGCGCCATCTGCGCTCCCGGTCCCACCAGGCGGGGCCGCGGATCTCGGGCAGCCCGTCGACGACGCGGATGTCCCATTCGCTCGTGTCGATGGTGTGGTGATGGAACCAGCAGAGGGCCACACCGTTGTCGGTATGCGTCGGGCCGCCGCGAGCATGTTCGCGGACATGGTGGATCTCACACCAGGTGGCGGGGACATGGCATCCGGGGATCACGCATTCACGGTCACGAAGGGTGATCGCCCGACGCTGGTGCGCGGTGAAGATGCGGCCGCTGGTGCTGATGCCGACGATCCGGCCGTGCTCGTCGAACAGCACGCGCTGCACCCCGCCCGCGCACGCGGTGTGGTTGGCCACACTGACCGGCACCGGCTCGTCGATCCCGTCGACGTGCGCCCACCTCGATCCGCTCACGAGGTCGGCAGCGGTGACCGAGACCACCAGCGTCGGGGCTGCGCCGCCGAGCGTCGGTGCCTCGTCGTGCCGAGCGGCGATCCCCAGCATCGCGGCGAGGGCATCATGCTGCTTCTGCGCCCGCGTGCGGGTGTCGAGTGGCACGAGACCTTCCCACTCGGTGTCGAACTCATCGGCATCGAGCTCGCCGTCGCTGGGCGCGAAGTGCACGCCAGGCGGTGGAGGCCCGTCGACGTGTGGTGACAGGTAGGCGTCGAACAGGCGCTGCAGCTGGCCCGCGACCTCGGGCAGCAGCGCGCCGCGCAGCGGCACGAGGCCGTCACGCGTCTTGCCGAGCGTCACGGCCCGCTCCCGCATCGCACGCCTGCGGGCCGGCTCCGCGCCGTCGGGGTCGAGGTAGGTGACGATCACCCGCGACAGGATGCCGAGATCCTCCGGCGTCGCTGCGGGACCACGCCTGCTCGCGTGGTCGCCGGGCAGATCGTCTGCGGCATCCGGATCGTCAGACACCTCTCCGCACGCGTGCGCGGCCAGTTCGGCATCCGCACGCAATCGGTCGATGTCGCTAATCCGCGCCCCCGCCCGCTCCACCGGACCCGTCGCCGCCAGCATCCCACCCAGGCCGATCCGGCCGTCGAGCAGCGCGTCGCGCAGGGCCGGCCATCGCGCGGGCAGCGGGGCGCCCGAGGTCGTATCGGTGTGCCGGCGAACCGCGGCCGATCCCGTGACGATGCGCGCGCCGTCTCGGGCGTCGACGCCGAGCACGCGCTGCAGCAGCTCGTTCGTGTTGCGGCATCCCTGCCGGGTCGTGAGCCGTTCGTCCCGCAGCCCGGCGGAGCGCGCCTCGAGCTCAGCGACCGTCTCGAGGACGATGGCGTCGAGGCGACGCTGCCCCTCTCCGGCAGCGCGCAGAACGGCCATCAGCTGGTCATCGGAGAGGCCGGGGATCAGGTCGGCACGCACTCGCTCGGCGAGCACGCGGGCGAGGTCTTCGGCGACCTCTCCGAGCACTGCGGCGATGCTGTTCATACCTCCATTCAACAGGGGGCCACCGACATTCAGTCGGGCGGTTGTCCCCAGGTCAGGGGTATTTTCCGGGATATCAGGATGCGGTGATGCGGGCATCCACGGCATCCGGATTCACACCGCGATCAGCACCACTCCGGCGACCACCACGACCGACGCGGCGATCCGCCACGCCGGACGCGATTCGCGCAGCGCAAACGCGCCGAACAGGCTCACCAGCACGACGCTGACCTCTCGCAGCGGCGCGATCAGCGCGACCGGCGCGAGGGTGATCGCCTGCAGCACGAGGATGTAGGCCAGCGGCGACAGCAGCCCGAAGGCCAGGATGCGCCGCCACTGCACCCTCCAGAGTGCGCCGACCGACCGCCATCCGTGGCCGACCGATACCGCGACGGTGAAGAAGGGGATCTCGGCGGCCGCCGTTCCCACCATGAAGGCGACGGGCGAAAGGTGCCAGTTCCGCAGTGCGAAGGCATCCCAGATCGTGTACGCCGCGATGGCCGCGCCGGTCAGCAGCCCGAACACGATCGCTGGATCGAGTCCCCTTCGCTCCGACGAGGGACGCCTGTCGACCAGCCCGATCGCGACCACTCCGGCGATCACGAGCAGCACTCCGGCCAGGGCGGAGAGCTGAAGACGCTCGCCGAGCAGCAGCATCGCGATGATCACCGAGAGGAACGGTCCGGTGCCGCGCGCAGTGGCGTACACGGTGGAGAGGTTGCCCGCACGGTATCCGCGCTGGAGCACGGTCATGTAGATCACGTGCAGCACGCCCGAGACCCCGATACCGAGGGCGATTCCGGCCAGGTCGTCGGTGCCGAAGCCGCCCGTGAACGGGATGACGCCTGCCCAGATCACCGTGCTCGCGACCGCGCCCCACCAGAGGAACGCGGCGCCCGCCCGGCTCACGTCGTGCGCGATGATGTTCCAGGCCGCGTGGACGACCGCCGCAGTGAGCGCGAGAGCGATGGCGATACCGGACATCCGAAGACCCTTCTGCCCGCCGCGGGCGCGACGAACGGGTCCTCCAGGCTTTTGTCCGTTCAGATGACGGCCCGCCGAGCGGCACGGCCGTGGCGCCGCTCGGACCAGGCGGGCGGATGCCCCGGAACCCTAGGCGCTGTCGAGACCACCCTAACCGCACGCTCGAGGCCGTCACGTCGCACGCGGCGGATTAGGCTCGTGACCATGTCCGCCGTCTCCGCCGCCCATACGCACGCAGCCGATCTCGCCGACTTCGTCGCCGCCTCGCCGTCGAGCTACCACGCCGCCGAAGAGGTCGCGCGTCGCCTCGAAGAGGCCGGGTTCGCCCGACTCGACGAGACCGCGCAGTGGCCGGCGCAGGCCGGCGGGCGGTTCGTCGTCGTGCGCGATGGCGCGGCGATCGCCTGGGCTGTTCCCGCGGATGCCGCAGCCACCACACCCGTGCACGTGCTCGGCGCGCACACCGACTCGCCCGGCTTCAAGCTCAAGCCCCAGCCGACCACGGGTTCACGCGGCTGGCTGCAGGCGGCCGTCGAGGTCTACGGCGGGCCGCTGCTGAACTCGTGGCTCGACCGCGAGCTGCGCCTCGCCGGGCGCCTCGCGCTCGCCGACGGTCGGGTCGTGCTCGCGGCGACCGGCCCGCTTCTTCGCCTGCCGCAGCTCGCGATCCACCTCGACCGCGGCGTGAACGACGGCCTCGCACTCGACAAGCAGACCGGCACGCAGCCGGTGTGGGGTCTGGGGGATGCCGAATCCGCTGACATCCTCGCCGAGCTCGCGGCCTCCGCAGGAGTCGACGCGGCCGACATCCGCGGTTTCGACGCTGTGGTGGCGGATGCCGCGCGCGGCGCCGTCTTCGGCAAGGACGACGCGTTCTTCGCATCCGGTCGCCTCGACGACCTCGCATCGGTGCACGCGGGGGTGGTCGCGCTGATCGAGGCCGCACGCCCTTCGACAGGCTCAGGGACCCAGACAGGCTCACGGGCCCAGACAGGCGTGATCCCCGTGCTCGCCGCCTTCGACCACGAGGAGCTCGGCTCCCAGTCGCGCTCCGGTGCCGCCGGCCCCTTCCTCGAAGACGTGCTCGTGCGCGTGTACGCGTCGCTCGGCGCCGATGCCACCGAGCAGCGTCGTGCGTTCGCCGCGTCGTGGCACCTGTCGAGCGATGTCGGGCATTCCGTGCACCCGAACTACATCCATCGGCACGATCCGGTCGTGCAGCCGGTGCTCGGCTCGGGCCCGATCCTCAAGATCAACGCCAACCAGCGCTATGCCACCGACGCCGTGGGCGCGGCAGCCTGGACGCGCTGGTGCGAGAGCGCCGGGGTCGGCTCGCAGGAGTTCGTGTCGAACAACGCCGTCCCCTGCGGGTCGACGATCGGCCCGATCACCGCGACGCGCCTGGGCATCAGGACGGTCGATGTGGGCATCCCGATCCTGTCGATGCACTCCGCGCGGGAACTCGCCGGCGTGAGCGATCTCCACGACCTGTCGCGCGTCGCCCGCGCGTTCTTCGTCGGCTGAGGCGACCCATGCCCGACCGCCCGACCGTGCTGTTCGTCTGCGTGCACAACGCGGGCCGCTCGCAGATGGCAGCGGGCTTCCTGCAGCACCTCGCCGGCGACCGGATCGACGTGCGCTCGGCCGGCTCTGCGCCGAAGGATGCAATCAACTCGGTCGCCATCGATGCCATGGCCGAAGTGGGCATCGACATCACCGCCGGCGAGCCGAAGCTGCTCACCGTCGACTCGGTGAAGCAGGCCGACGTCGTCATCACGATGGGATGCGGTGACGCGTGCCCCGTCTTCCCCGGCAAGCGCTACGAGGACTGGGAGCTCGACGACCCGGCCGGGCAGTCGCTCGAGGCGGTGCGCCCGATCCGCGACGAGATCCGGCGTCGGGTCGACCAACTGATCACCTCGCTCTGACTCGATGCCAGGATGAGGACATGACCGACATCACGTCGCCCGCGCTGATCGAGCGAGCGGGCATCGAGATCATCCCCGAATCCCAGCGCACCGCCAAGCCGCGTGACCTGTTCTGGCCGTGGTTCGCCGCCAACGTGTCGGTGTTCGGCATGTCGTACGGCTCGTTCGTGCTCGACTTCGGGATCTCGTTCTATCAGGCGACGGTCGTCTCGATCATCGGCATCGTCGTGTCGTTCCTGCTCTGCGGACTCATCGCCATCGCGGGCAAGCGCGGGTCGACGCCGACCATGGTGCTCTCGCGCGCCGCGTTCGGCGTGCACGGGCAGAAGGTGCCCGGCATCGTCTCGTGGCTCACCTCGATCGGCTGGGAGACGTTCCTCGCGATCATGGCGGTGCTCGCCACCGCCACGGTCATCACGCGACTCGGCGGGGACGGCGACAGCGTCACCCTGAAGATCATCGCCACCATCATCGTCGCCGCCCTGATCGTCACGGCCTCGGTGCTCGGGTACCACACGATCATGAAGCTGCAGTCGGTGCTCACCTGGGTCACCGGCGTCGTCACGATCCTCTACGTGATCCTCGCCGCCCCGAGCATCGATCTCGCCGCCGTCCTCTCGCGGCCGAGCGGCAGCGCCGCGCAGGTCATCGGCGCGCTGGTGATGGTCATGACCGGGTTCGGTCTGGGCTGGATCAACATCGCCGCCGACTGGTCGCGATACCAGAAGCGCACGGCGTCCGACGGCGCGATCGTCTTCTGGAACACGTTCGGCGGAGCGATCGCCCCCGTCATCCTCGTGGTCTTCGGTCTGCTGCTCGCCGGCTCCGACGAGAAGCTCATGGATGCCGTCGGGAACGACCCGATCGGCGCCCTCGCCAGCATCCTGCCGATCTGGGTGCTCGTGCCGTTCCTGCTGACGGCCGTGCTCGCCCTCGTCTCAGGCGCCGTGCTCGGCATCTACTCCTCCGGCCTCACGCTGCTCAGCCTGGGCATCCGGATCCCGCGGCCGGCCGCCGCCGGCATCGACGGCGTCATCCTGACGGTCGTGACGATCCTCGTCGTCTTCGGCGATCAGGGCTTCCTCGGCCCGTTCCAGTCGTTCCTCATCACGCTCGGCGTTCCCCTGGCATCCTGGGCGGGAATCCTGATCGCCGACATCCTGCGCCGCCGACGCGACTACGACGAGGCCGGGCTGTTCGACCCGACCGGACGCTACGGCGCCTGGGACTGGACCTCGATCGGCACCATGATCGTCACGTCGGTCATCGGCTGGGGCCTGGTCGTGAACCTCTTCGCCGACGACGCCGCGTGGAACAACTGGCAGGGCTACCTGCTGCCGCTCATCGGCGGCAAGGACGGCGAGTGGGCGTACGCGAACCTCGGCGTCTTCGTCGCCCTGGTGCTCTCGTTCGTCGTCACCTGGTTCGCCCGCGCCGGGCGGATCCGCCGGCAGGAACAGGCGTGACCGACGAGTGGTTGGTCGTCATCGACCCGCAGAACATCTTCGCCTCGCCGGAGTCGCAGTGGGGGTCGCCGTTCTTCGCTGCGGCGATGGAGAACATCGCGCGGCTCGCCGAGCGGTTCGGCGAGCGAGTGCTGGTGACCAGGTGGATGCCCACCGCCGACCGCTCCACGTCGTGGGGCGAGTACTTCAGGGCGTGGCCCTTCGCCGACCAGCCGCCGACCGACGAGCTGTTCGACCTCGTACCCGAGGCCGAGAGCCTGTCACCGCGGCCGACCCTCGACCTGCCGACCCTCGGCAAGTGGGGCGACGAGATCGAGACGATCGTCGGACGCGGCGCGCACGTCGTGCTCGCGGGGGTCTCGACCGACTGCTGCGTGCTGTCGACAGCGCTGGCCGCAGCGGATGCCGGAGCGCACCTCACCGTCGCCACCGACGCCTGCGCGGGATCGACGGCCGAGAACCACGCGGCCGCTCTCCACGTACTGGGCCTGTACCCGCCGCAGATCACCCTGGCGACGACGGCGGGGATCCTCGCGTAGCCCTTCGGCAGGCTCAGGGACCCAGGGGGGCAGGCTCAGGGACCCAGGGGG
>PJCV01000006.1 GCA_002837415.1 Actinomycetales bacterium SN12 | reverse complement strand
GTATAAGAGACGGGGGGGGGGGGAGACCAGTTCCGCCCTCGCGGGCGAGCTGTGGGCAGCGAGTACTGGATCACCAGAGCCACGGGGGACCACGCAGTAGCCCTCAACGCGCACGACCGGGCAGACGATCTCATGGCCCTGCTCGACGACAAAACCTGGCGGACGGATGGACGGACAGTACGCGTGCAGCTCGTTCTAGAGAACGTGGAGAAGACCATCGACGGAGAGACGGACGATGGCTGGATGCAGGCGGTTACCGCGACGGTCGTGCTTTAGGCGCACAGCCTTGCGGCCACTCTGCCCGGCCCACGTGAGCTGTGCCCGTGTGCTTCGTCACATGCTGAGCAAAGGTTCGCAGGATGCTCAGGGCGGCGCGTTCAACGCTGGCGTAAATTCTGTGCCAACTTCTCTGACGAATGCGCCCGGCTGATGACGAACGAGTCTGCAGCCGGGACCTAAGCCAACTGAGACGAATCAGCGCCAAGTGATCTGACGCCGCACAACTGTGCGGCGTCACGCAATGTGGCGCCGCACCCCCTTCATCGCAGTTCCGACAGCTCTTGGGAGAGGTCGAGTTCACGAAGCACGTACGGCTGTGAGACGTTGTCCGTGAGGTAGTAGGTGTAGAAGATCGTTGCGGCCTCGTCGACGGTGAACACCTCGTTGGAGTGGACGCGCGCGGCTCTGGTGTCATTGATCGGGATAAGGGTCGTGGACGCCTCGGACAGCTCGGGGCGACCGACGGTGTAAAGGCGGCTCTCGCCGTCTGGGCCTGGGATTCGCACTTCGACGGTCATCGCGTCAGCTGAGCCGGCGGCCTGCATGAAGGAGTCCGTGGCCGGCTCTCTATAACCGACAGTGCTCGAGGGGTCCGCGCCTCGCCAGATCAGGTAGGTGTAGTTCGAGTGACCGTCTAGATGCTCCAACATCAGGCGCAGATGATCAGGGACCGGACGATACCCGTCTGTGACCCATCCTCTGAGCCCACTCGGGCTCTGCTCGCCGTGGGTGTACCTGAAGCTCATGGCACATCTACCTCTCGACTTGTGTAACCAGAATCTCTCGCCATCCAGTCTGCCGCTTGCAGGTGTGTCCGCGTTGGTCCGCGTCGTCTCGACCGTCGCGAAGTAGCACGCGCCGCTCCGCGTACGGCGCCGGCGCAGCCGGCGCGGCGCGTGGCCGCGCTCTGCTCGGCGCGCGTCACGCCTCTACGTCTGAGTCCGGCAGGCTCAGGTCCAGCTCGCGGAGGACATATGGCTGCGCGACCTTGTCGGTCAGGAAGTACGTGCAAAAGACCACCGCGGCCTCATCGGCCGTGAACACCTCGTGTGGGTAGACGGTCGTCGAGAAGATTCCGTCTTCCCAGAAGATGACTTCGGTCGGGTCGGTGCAGAGGTCACCGCCGGGACTGCCGACCACGTACTGATGTGCCTGGCCGTCCGGGTCGACGTAGCGGACCTCGATGGTGAGGGCTTCCGCGGTGCCGGCGCACTGGATGAACTCATCGCTGAAAGGGACGTCCTCGAGGAGGTCTGCTCCCTCAGGAGCGCGCCAGAGGCACCATCCCCAGAAGGAAGAGCCGTTCAGCCGGTCCAGCGAGAACCTGATCTCCTCCGGATAGGGGCGGAGATCGTCGGTGAGTGCGCCACGAACGAAGTTGTTCATCTCATTGATATGCGTCGGTTTGGTCATGGCACCCGCTCCAGTGTCACTCTCACGGATTTGAGTTCTCTCGCCGTTCAGCATGGCAGTGGCTGACGCCTGGGTCCGGCAGGCTCAGGTCCAGCTCGCGGAGGACGTATGGCTGCGCGACCTTGTCGGTCAGGAAGTACGTGTAGAAAACACCGCTGCCTCATCGGCCGTGAACACCTCGTGTGGATAGACGGTCGTGGAGAAGTTTCCGTCTTCCCAGAAGATGACTTCGGTCGGTTCGGTGAAGAGATCACCGCCGGGCCTGCCGACCACGTACTGATGCGCCTGCCCATCCTCGATGCAGCGAACCTCGATGGTGAGGGCTTCGGAGGTGCCGGCGCATTGCAGGAACTCATCGCTGAGAGGGAGGTCCTCGAGGAGGTCTGCTCCCTCAGGCGCGCGCCACAGGCACCATCCCCAAAAGGACGAGCCGTCCAGCTGATTGAGAGAGAACCTGATCTGCTCGGGATATGGGCGGACCACATCAACAAGTGGGCCTCGGGAGAAGTTGTTGATCTCGCGGATGTGAGTCGGCTTCGTCACTTCACTTCCTCCAGCCTCACTGCAATAATCTGAATCTTCTTGCCGTTCAGCATGGCATTAGCCGGACGGTCCTGGCGTGACACCGTTGACCTTGGCGCGCAACGTTTTCTACCGCGCCAGCATCCTCAAGAGAATGGAACGCTATGTCGCAGACCACGCCTGAGTTCGTCCCCAATGCCGGCGGCTCCATCGTCAGCACGAACGTGCTGCAGGGCGTCGCCCCGATCCGGTGGGCGTTCCGGGAGCCGCAGGCGAACCCCGTCGACAACGGATGGCGATTCCTCTCCGCCATCGACGGTGACGAATACCTGAACAGCCCCGGCAACATGCAGGTGGCGGACTTCAACAGAGTCGTCGAGATCGAGCCGGCGGTGTTGCCGCTGCTGCACCTGCCCGTGGGAAGCGATATCGAGATCGCCCGCGACGCAGACGGTCGCATCACGCTCATCGACCCGAGCACCGGGCGACCCATCAACCTCTGAAAGTGGTGAGGACAGGGCATGAATCGATCCGGATCGCGAACATCCTGGTTCGTCGCCGGGGGCCTTATGCTCGCCGGGATCGCTCTCCTCGTGTGGTGGGTCGTCGCCGTCACCGATTACGGCGCAGAGGTCGACGACCGTGGTCTCGCGCCGGTGTTCCGGCCCGATCACGTCGCGCTGCTCGTCTCCAGCGCGGCATGCATCCTCACTGCTTGCCTCCTGCCACTGTTCCGGCGCTCGCGTCGCTGGCCTCCGGGTGGCGCGCACCGTCTCCGATGATCCGCCCGGGCAGCCGAATCCGCACCCGCGCCCTCCGGCACATGCCGCCCGCCGCATACAGCCCCGCGTAGCGTGAGCACCAGCGATCGGCATCCGCCTTTGGCTACCACAGCTCAAGGGCATCCGATCGGCAGGAGAGCATCATCAGTTCCACGCACATCGACACCGGCGTCGACACCGGCGCAGCCACCCTCGGACCGATCCGGCAGACCTATGCCGGCAACGCGGAGTTCCCACCGATGGCGCATGCCTACAAGCAGGTGTCGCAGGTCGTGCGCGAGACCGGACTCCTGCAGCGCACCTCGTGGTTCTACCTCTCGGTGGCAGCCGGCATCGTGCTGGCCCTCGGCGGAGCGATCACGGGATTCATCCTGCTCGGCGACAGTTGGTTCCAGCTGCTGATCGCCGCAGCCCTCGGGATCATCTTCACGCAGATCGCCTTTCTCTCGCACGAGGCCGCCCACCGGCAGATCCTGTCGTCGGGGCCCGCGAACTTCAAGCTCGCCCGCATCCTCGCGGGCAGCATCGGCATGAGCTATTCGTGGTGGGACTCGAAGCACACCAAGCATCACGGCAACCCGAACCAGGTGGGCAAGGACCCGGACATCGAGGTCGACACCATCTCCTTCCTCGATGAGGACGCGGCCAAGTCGCGCGGTCTGATCCGTCTGATCACCCGCAAGCAGGGCTGGCTGTTCTTCCCGCTGCTCACCCTCGAGGGGCTGAACCTCCACTACATCGGGCTCAAGCACCTGCTCACGAAGAAGAAGGTCAAGGGACGCTGGACCGAGCTCGGCATCATCGCCGTCCGCTTCGCGATCCTCCTGATCCCCGTGTTCATGATGCTGCCGCTCGGTATGGCGTTCGCGTTCCTGGGAGTGCAGCTGGCTGTGTTCGGCGTGTACATGGGCGCATCGTTCGCACCCAACCACAAGGGGATGCCGATCATCGACCCGAGCGCGCGCCTGGACTTCTTCTCGAAGCAGGTGCGCACCTCGCGCAACATCCGCGGCGGCTGGTGGGCGACGGCGCTCATGGGCGGTCTCAACTACCAGGTCGAGCACCACCTGTTCCCGAGCATGCCGCGCCCGCACCTCGCAAAGGCTCGGGAGATCGTGCGCGACTACTGCGCGTCGAACAATGTGCCGTACACCGAGACCAGCCTCGGTCGTTCTTACGCGATCGTGATCGAGTACCTGAACCGGGTCGGTCTCGCGGCCGGTGGCGATCCGTTCGACTGCCCCGCGGCCACGAGTCTCCGCCGCGCCTGACGTTCGGCGCATGACGCAGAGAAGGTGGATGCCCTAGGGCATCCACCTTCTCTTTCCTTCGCGCGCTCAGACCGTCAGGCTTTCGGATACCCCGCGGTCTTCAACGTGCGAGCCAGATGCGCGGCGTTCGCCGCGGCGGTCGTGATCGTCTGCGCGACCTTCTCGGGCGTCTCGGGGAGATCCTTGTAGTCGGTCGACCCCATCGCCTCGCCGTTCCAGTAGATCGAGCCCTGCGCGGGGATCGTGTAGCCCACGTCGTTCAGCGACTGGAACACGATCGCGGCGATGTGGTGCGCCCCGTCCTCGTTGCCGGCCACGACGGCGAGTGCGACCTTGTCGAACAGGATCGGGCGGCCCTGCTCGTCGGTCTCGCTGAGCTCGGCGTCGAGCCGCTCGAGCACCCGCTGCGCGACGCTGGAGTGCTGCCCCATCCAGGTCGGCGTCGCGAACACGAGGATGTCGGCCGCGAGCACGCGCTCGCGCAGCGACGGCCACTGATCGCCGTCTCCCATGTCGGTCTGCACACCGGGACGGATGTCGTGATCGACCGCGCGGATGCGGTCGGCGGTCACGCCGTGCTCGGCCAGGGCGTTCAGCACCTGCTCGCCCAGCACATCGGTGCTCGATCCGGCGGGCGAGGGCTTGAGGGTGCAGTTGATGAGCAGAGCGCTGAGCTGTTGATCCATGAGCGGCACGCAATCACCCATCCGTGCAGCAGGGGAGGGGCTTTCTTGCCGGAGAGCGATGGGCTAGACGTCCCGAGCGGATTCGGCGTCGCCGCCAGCATCCCTGTCGCCGCCAGCATCCCTGCCGCCGACAGCAGCCGGGGTCGCTGAAAAGCGCAGGGATATGCTGTGCGGATGAACAGGCGCAGGGAAGGTCATGCCGCCCGCGGCGACGCCATGATCGATCCGCGCGTGATCGACCCCGGGCAGCAGCTGGTCAGCTTTCACGGCATGGCCGACGTCGAGATCGACCAGGTCGTACGCGTGCTGGCCGCCTTGCGCACGTGGCGTGAGACCGAGCAGCGCATCAGCTGGCGGTCGCGAACCGAGATGAAGCTCAACGAGACCGATATGGAGGCGCTGCGCTTCCTCGTCGCATCGCTCAACAACGGCATCCTCGTCACCGCCGGCATGCTCGCCGATCATCTGCGCATCTCGACGAGCTCGACGACGAAGATGCTCGACCGGCTCGCCAGAGCGGGGCACGTCGCCCGCACCCCGCACCCGACGGATCGCCGAGCGGTGACGGTGAGCATCACGCCGCACACGCACGAGCAGGTGCGCGACAGCGTCGGCAGGGTGCACGCGGACCGGTTCGCCGCGGTCGCCGAACTCGGCTCCGCTGAGCGCGAGGTCGTCGCCCGGTTCCTCGAGCGACTCGCTCGAGGAGACGACGCGACCAGCTGAGGCTCAGTACCTGCGGTTGGCCTGGTAGTACGCCAGCAGTGCCTTCGTCGACGGGTCCTGCGCGGTCAGGGCATCCGAATCGCCCTCGAGAGCCGGGGCGATCTGCAGGGCCAGCTGCTTGCCCAGCTCGACGCCCCACTGGTCGAACGAGTTGATGCCCCAGACCGTGCCCTGTGTGAAGGTGATGTGCTCGTACAGCGCGATGAGCTGGCCGAGCACGGCCGGCGTCAGCGACGGCGCGAAGATCGACGTCGTCGGACGGTTGCCGGGGAACGTGCGCGCGGCGACGAGGGCGCCCGTCGTGCCCTCCTCCTCGACCTCTTCGGCGGTCTTGCCGAAGGCGAGCGCCTTGGTCTGCGCGAGGAAGTTCGCCAGGAAGAGGCCGTGCACGTCCCGACCGTCATCGGTGAGCGGATACGCCGGGTTGACGAAGGCGATGAAGTCGGCAGGGATCAGCCGGGTGCCCTGGTGGATCAGCTGGTAGAACGCGTGCTGGCCGTTGGTGCCGGGCTCTCCCCAGAAGACCTCGCCGGTGTCGGTCGTGACCGGTGTGCCGTCCCAGCGCACCGACTTGCCGTTCGACTCCATGGTCAGCTGCTGCAGGTACGCGGCGAAGCGGCTCAGCTGCTGGGCGTACGGCAGCACCGCGTGGGTCTGCGCGTCGAGGAAGTTCGTGTACCAGACGTTGAAGAGGCCCATCAGCACCGGCACGTTCTGTGCGAGCGGGGTGGTGCGCACGTGCTCGTCGACGGCGTGGAAGCCCGCGAGCAGCTCACGGAACACCGACGGGCCGAACACGACCGCGAGCGACAGCCCGATCGCCGAGTCGACCGAGTAGCGGCCGCCGACCCAATCCCAGAACCCGAACGCGTTCTTCGGGTCGATGCCGAACGCCTCGACCTTGTCGAGCGCGGTCGACACCGCGACGAAGTGGTGTGCGACGGCGCCCTTGCGGCTCGCGTCGTCATCCTCCATCGCTCCGGATGCCCCCAGGCCCGCCCACAGCCAGTCACGGGCGAGGCGCGCGTTGGTCAGCGTCTCGAGGGTGGTGAACGTCTTCGACGCGACGATGAACAGCGTCGTCTCGGGGTCGAGGTCGGCGGTCTTCTGCGCGATGTCGGTCGGGTCGATGTTCGACACGAAGTGCGCCTCGATCCCGGCATCGGCGTAGGGCTTGAGCGCCTCGTAGACCATCACCGGCCCGAGGTCCGAGCCGCCGATGCCGATGTTCACGACGTGGGTGACCTTCTTGCCGGTGACGCCGAGCCAGTCGCCCGAGCGCACCCGGTCGGCGAACGCGGAGAGCGACCCCAGCACGTCCTGCACATCGGCATCCACGTCCTGTCCGTCGACGACCAGCTCGGGCGATGCGCCCTCGGGGCGGCGCAGAGCCGTGTGCAGCACCGCGCGGTCCTCGGTGGTGTTGATGTGCTGTCCTTCGAGCATCGCCGCGTAGCGCTCGGCGACGCCGGTCTGCTCGGCCAGGCGCACCAGCGCGCCCACGATCTCGTCGGTCACGAGGTTCTTCGACAGGTCGACGTGCAGGTCGGCGAGCGGCAGCGACAGGCGCTCGACGCGCGTCGCATCCTCGGCGAACCAGCCGCGCAGGTCGGGCGAGAACGAGTCCCGGATGGCCGACAGCTCAGCCCAGGCGGACGTGGAGGTGGGGTCGATCGGTGCGCTCATGCAAGCAACGTTAGCGCCGTGACCGCATCTCGGCGCCACCGATGACGCCACGGCGTGCTGCCGGTAGCGTGGTCAGCGACCCAGGAGGAACGATGAAGAGCATCCACTTCGGAACCCGCACCGCGCCCGCAGTGATCGCGGGGATGATGCGCATCCCCGACAAGACGGATGCCGAGGTGCGCGAGCTGTACGACACCGCCCGCTCGGCGGGAATCGACTTCTTCGACCACGCCGACATCTACGGCGGCGCCATGCACGTCTGCGAAGACCGCTTCGCGGCCGCCCTTCAGCTCAGCGCGGCAGAGCGGGAGGAGATCGTGCTGCAGACGAAGTGCGGCATCGTGCCGTCGCAGCAGATGTTCGACTTCTCGTATGAGCACATCACGGCGCAGGTCGAGGGCTCGCTGAAGGCGCTGCGCACCGACTACATCGACGTGCTGCTGCTGCACCGCCCCGATGCGCTGGTCGAGCCGGACGAGGTGGCTCGCGCGTTCGACGAGCTCGAGGCCGCCGGGAAGGTGCGCGCCTTCGGCGTCTCGAATCACACGCCACGCCAGATCGACCTGCTGCGCACCGCGGTCACGCAGCCGCTGGTGGCGAACCAGCTGCAGCTGTCGATCACGCACTCGCCGATCATCGCTCAGGGCATCGCGTCGAACATGACCGGCGAGCAGCAGAGCGTCGTCCTCGATGGCGGCGGGATCGTCGACTACTGCCGCGTCAACAACATCACCGTGCAGGCCTGGTCGCCCTATCAGGCCGGATTCTTCGACGGCGTGTTCCTCGGGAACCCGGACTACGCCGAACTCAACGAGGTCATCGACCGGCTCGCAGCGCAGTACGACGTCACCCCGACCGCGATCGCCACCGCGTGGATCACCCGGCACCCGGCGCACATGCAGGTCGTGCTCGGCACGACGACACCGCAGCGGGTCGCGGATGCCGCCGCCGGCGCCGACATCGAGCTGACCCGCGCCGAGTGGTACGAGCTCTTCCGCGTCGGCGGCCACATCGTCCCCTGACGAGAGCAGACCGCCATGCATCCGCTCATCTCCGCCTCCGAACTGCGCGATCAGCTCGCCGAGACGCACGTGCTCGATGCCCGCTGGGCACTCGGCCGCACCGACGGGCACGAGCGGTACGTAACCGGTCACATCCCCGGGGCGGTGTTCGTGGATGTCGAGCGCGACCTGACCCGTCACGGCCAGCCGCACGAAGGCCGTCATCCGCTGCCGGATGATGCGGCGCTCGCCGCCGCCGCGCGCCGGTGGGGAGTCCGCCGGGGCGCACCCGTGGTGGTCTATGACGATGACCGGATGCTGCCGGCATCACGCGCCTGGTGGGCGCTGCGGCGGGCGGGCCTCGACGTGCGCGTGCTGGACGGCGGCTGGCAGGCGTGGCTCGCGGGGGGCGGCGAGATCGAGACGGGGGACAGGACGCCACAGGAGGGCGATGTCACGCTCGGGGCACCCGGGGATGCCGGAGTGATCGACACTCGATCCGCGGCGACCTGGCCGGATGCCGGGGTGCTGCTCGACGCACGCGCCGCCGAGCGCTACCGCGGCGAGACCGAGCCGATCGATCCGGTCGCGGGTCACATCCCCGGTGCGAAGAACCTCCCGATCGCCTGCGTGCTCACCGAGGACGGCAGGTTCCGACCTGCATCCGACATCGCGGCGGCATTCGACGGGGTCGGGGCGACGGCGGGCACGCCGATCGCTGCCTACTGCGGTTCGGGCATCACCGCCGCGCAGCTCGCGCTCGCCGGCAGCATCGCCGGCCGCGAGGTGCTCGTGTTTCCCGGCTCGTGGAGCGCGTGGTCGAACACCCCGGGACGGCCGGTCGCCACCGGCACGGAGTGACGACGCCGCGATCTCACCGGTCGTTTACTCTGAGACCATGCCGTTCCTGTTCACCCTGATCACCATCGCGCTGATGGTGTTCGCGCTCGTCGACATCATCCGTGGCGACGACAGCCAGGTGCGGTTCATGCCGAAGTTCGTCTGGCTGCTGCTCGTGGTGCTGCTGCCACTTCTGGGCAGCGTGCTGTGGTTCGCCCTCGGTCGGGAGTACCCCGAGGGTGGCATCCGGCTCGGGCGCCCGGCGCGACGCGAGGCCGCCCCCGCGTCGCCGGTCATGACCGCGCCGCCGGCGGACACGCGCTCCACCGAGCAGCAGATCGCCGACCTGGATCGTGAGATCGAGGAATGGCGGCTGCGGCAGGAGATCGAGAAGCGCAAGAAGGAACGCGGCGACAGCGTCAGCGAGGACTGAGCGCGCCGTCAGGCGGTGAGCGATGCGCGCAGCGCCTCGTCGAGATCCGGATGCCTGAATCGATATCCTGCGGCGACCAGCTTCTCCGGCAGCACCCATCGGCTCTTCAGGATCAGCTCGGTCTCGGTCCGGATGCCCATGGCGCCGAGCTCGAGCATCCATCGCGGCATCGGCGGACCGATGCGCGCACCGACGGCCCGCCGCACGGCCGCCATGAAGGTGCGGTTGTCGACCGGATGCGTCGTGCAGGCGTTGACGGGTCCATCGAACTCCGGATGCTCCTCCAGGAGGTCGATGATCCCGAGCACATCGTCGACGTGGATCCAGCTGAACCGCTGCCTGCCGCCGCGTGCACCCGGCAGGTGCGCGGTGCCCGCGGCGCACCGCGAGGCGCTCACCGGCCACCATCCGTCGCGCTGAGTGCCCCCGAGCCCGATGCGGGCGAGACGCTGCAGCGGCCCGAGCACGCCGTCGTCGCCGAGCACGATCGCCGTGCGCAGAGCCACTCGGCGGGTGGCGGGCAGGGCATCCGCCATCAGCGCTCGCTCCCACGCCTTCGCGACCTCGACCGAGAAGCCCGTGCCGAGTTCGCCGGTCGATTCGGTCATGGCTCGATCCTCCGCGTGGCGGTAGATCGTCGCGGTCGATGAGTTCACCCACAGCGCCGGCGGCGCGCTCGCCCTGCTGATCGCCGTGCTGAGCGCGGCGGTGGTCTCGAGTCGTGAGCGGAAGATCTCGGACCTGTTGTCGGGCGTGTACCGGCAGCTGACGCTCTTGCCGGCCAGCCCCACGACGAGCGCAGCACCGTCGACGGCGGCGTCGATGCCCGACTGGTCGCTCCAGCTCAGATCCGCACCGGAGCGGGAGATCGTGACGACATCGCGGCCCTCGGCGCGGTACTTCTGCTGCAGGTGCCGCCCGATGAAGCCCGTGGAACCGCCGATGACGACGCGAGTCATGCCTGCTCCTGCTCGACGCGGAAGGTGAACGTGCCGGCGTACTCATAGAGCCGGCCGACCAGGGGCGCGTCGACGGTGAGCTCGACGCGCTGCACGCCCGCCTGCTTCTCAGCGCTCTCCCGCAGTCGCACGACCGGCGCGAAGATCCTCGGGACGCGGACGCGGATTCCGGCGAGGCGAACGCCGATCGCCGTGCTGCGCAGCGTGAGCGCGTGCTCGTCGACTCCGACATCGAAAGCCACCGCGAGGGCGATCGGCTCGCCGATCTGGTCGACCACCCGGCCGCCGGGGCGCGCGGACACGGCGTCCTTCATGACCCAGTCGCCGCCGGGCAGGTGCAGTGTGCGCACGCTGACCGTGCGACCGGCGATCGTGCGATTGCGGACGGTGAACGGAACCTGCTCGTGCCAACCCGAAAGCACCGCACCGCTGCCCTGCAGCATCCGCAGAGCCGGCCACAGCCACCGACGCGGCGTGCCGACCCGCTCGAACACGCCCTCGCCGATGCCGACGCTGCCGCGCGGCACAGGCGAGAAGTAGGTCTTCAGCGCCGGATGAAGTCCCGGCCGCTGCTCGCCCAGAGCCCGCAGATACGGGGACTGGGGCACGTGATCCATGCTTCGAGACTACTTGCTGTGCGCCGGACCGCCTGAGCGCGGGTCAGCTCTCCTGCAGCCGGACCAGACGCTCGTGGCCGCTCTCCTCCAGCGCGGCGACGTCGTCGCGCGAGCGCAGGAAGTCGTTGAACGACCGGTACCCGAGCGCCTTCTCGCTGAAGGACGGGTCCATTCTGCGCATCTGGGTCTTCACCGCGGAGGCGTGCAGCCATTCGTCGGCGTCTGCCTTGTCGTGCCCGAGGCGCAGTGCCCGCACGAGCAGGGCGGTCGCCTCCGACTGGTCGTCCTGCTTGGGAGCGACGGTGCGTGTGCGGCGTGTCTTGGCGGTGCTCTTCGGCTCGGCCTTGCCCTTCGCGGTGGTCGTGGCCGCGGCCTCGACCTCGCTGGTGGGGCGGACGACACCGGGCAGCGAGTCGTACGACTCGAACTCGTCGCACGCCGCCGCAAGCGACTTCGCCGTCGATCCCGCCACCCCCACGCCGATCACGTACCGTCCCAGGCGCTTGCAGCGCTGCGCCAGCGGCACGTAGTCGCTGTCGCCGGCGACGATCACCACGTGCGTGAGGTCGGGGAGGCGGAACATGTCCTCAACGGCATCCACAGCCAGACGAATGTCGGCGCCGTTCTTCGCATACGCCGCCGCCGGGAACAGCTGGACGAGATCGACCGCACGGGCGACGAGCTGCGAGCGGTACTCGGCGTTCACCGGAGACGACCAGTCGGCGTACGCACGGGTGAGCACGAGCGTTCCGAACGACGAGGCGTAGTCGATGATGGCACCGACCTCGATCGTCGCCTGCTTGAGACGCTCGGCGACCTCGGCGTCGTTGGGGTCGTCGGTGATGCGCTGGCGGTCCTTGCCGTAGGCGTTGCGGCCATGCACCCGGTCGTACCAGGAGATGACGATGTTGTCGAAGTCGAGGTAGACCGCGACGCGGCCGGTGGTCTCTGGCATGCTCAGCTCTCGCTCGGGTAGACGACGCCGATCTGGCGGCGGATCTCATCGAGGGTGCCCATGATCTCGACGGACTCGGCGATCGGCAGGGCCAGCAGGGTGCCTGCCGGGTCGCCGTGGGCGACGGCGCCTTCGGCGGCGAACGCCTGGTACTGCATGCCCCGGCCGTCGACCTGCGACTCGTACGTCTCGATCACCGTTCCGTCGGCGGCGATCACGCGGAAGGACGTCGGGGTGTACCAGACGCGGTCGATCTCGATGCGCGCGTCGGTGCCGAGCACGACTGCCGTGTTCGGTCCCACGGTGCGCGACGAGGAGAGCGAGGTCGAGATCGCGCCGCCCGCATGGGTCATGATCGTGGCGATCTCGGCATCCGCACCGGTCTCGCCCAGGCGTGCGGTGGCCTTGATGTCGGTGGGAGCGCCCAGCACATCGCAGAGGAACGAGATCGGGTAGATCCCGAGGTCGAGCAGTGCGCCGCCGCCGAGCGGCAGGGCGTTGATGCGGTGCTCGGGGTCGGTCGGCAGGCTCTGGGTGTGATCGGCGGACACCGAGCGGATCTCGCCGAGGGTGCCCGCGGCGATGATCTCGCGCAGGCGCACCATGTGCGGCAGATACCTGGTCCACATCGCCTCCATGGCGAGGAGGCCCTTCTCGGCAGCGAGCTTCTGCAGGTCCTCCGCCTCGGCGCGGTTGAGCGTGAACGCCTTCTCGACGAGCACGTGCTTGCCGTTCTGCAGCGCGAGGCGAGCATCCTCATGGTGCATGGGGTGCGGGGTCGCGACGTAGATGATGTCGACCTCGGGATCTTCGGCGAGGTCCACGTATGATCCGTGTGCGCGCGGGATGTCGAAGCGCGCGGCGAACTCGTCGGCGGATTCCTGCGTGCGCGAGCCCACCGCGACGACGTCGAGGCCCGCGGTGCGCAGGTCGGATGCGAAGGCGGTCGCGATGCCGCCGGTGGCGAGGATGCCCCATCGAAGTCCGGTCATGGCATCAGCGTATCGGGGCGTTCGACATCGACGACCAGGAGACGCTCAGCTCAGCGGGCGCCGACCAGTGCGTCTTCGAGCAGCGGCGCGAGCACGCGGTCGAGGTCGGCGATGAGGTCGGCCGGATCCTCGAGTCCCGCCGAGACCCGAACGGTGTTCAGCGAGATGCCGGCAGCGGCGCGCTGCTCGGCGGTGAGGTGCGAGTGGGTCATCGAGGCCGGGTGCGCGACCATGCTGCGGGCATCGCCGATGTTGGCGACGAGGCGGAACACCCGCAGCTCGTCGACGACCGCGGCGACGCGTTCGAAGGCTCCGTCGTCTTCGGCGCCGACAATGTCGAACGAGAACACCGAGGGGGCGCCGTTCGGCAGGTACCGTGCGGCGGCGCCGTGCCAGGGGTTGTCGTCGAGCGACGGGTGGTGCACGCGGGCGACGGCCGGATGCCCGGCCAGGTGCTCGGCGATCAGCCGCGCCGTCGCCGACTGGCGGGAGACCCTGAGATCGAGCGTCTCGATGCCCTGCAGGATCTGCCACGCGTTGAACGGCGACAGGGACGGACCCAGGTCGTGCACGTACTTCGACTTCACGAGCGCGGCGAACGCCTGGCCCTTCCCGAACCGGTCCCACAGCACGAGATCGCCGAAACGGGTGTACGGCGCCGTGAACTGCGGCCATCGTGCGGGTTCCGCGCCGAAATCGAAGCTTCCCTGATCGACCACCACACCGCCCAGCGAGCTGCCGTGACCGGAGAGGAACTTCGTGGCGGAGTGCACGACGAAATCCGCGCCGTGCTCGCCCGGGCGCACCAGGTGCGGTGTGCCGACGGTGTTGTCGATGACGAGCGGGACGCCCGCGGCGTGCGCGACGTCGGCGACCGCGCGAATGTCGAGCACCTGGGCGATCGGGTTCGCGACCGACTCGGCGAACAGCAGCCGGGTGCGCGGCGTGATGGCATCGCGCCAGGCGTCCAGGTCGTCCTGATCGACGAAGGTCACCGAGATGCCGAAGTCGTCGAGCGTCTCCTGCAGCAGATCGATGGTGCCGCCGTACAGCTGGTCTGCGGCCACTACGTGCCCGCCGCGGTGCGCGAGGGCGAGGATGGTGACCGCGACCGCGGCCTGACCCGAGGCCACGGCCACGGCGCTCGCCCCGCCCTCGAGCAGCGCGACCCGCTCCTCGAGGATCTGCTGGGTGGGGTTGGCGTTGCGCCCGTAGATGATGCCGGGCCGGCGCAGGGCGAACAGATCTGCCGCCTCGGCGAGCGACGCGAATTCGTACGCGGCGGTCTGGTGGATCGGCGGGACGGCGCTGATCACGCCGGTGGGCTGGTAGCCGGCCTGCACCTGGGCGGTCGCGAAACCCTGCGGCGTCGCGGTACACGGGGAAGTCATGTGCTCATGATGCTCCGAGCGGCGACGCCGGCGCCCCTCGTGTGTCGAACTGTTGCGGCGCGGGCGGCTGCCCTTGGCGAAGCGGCGGGCCGGATCAGGGAACGAGGATGATCTTGCCGTTCGCGGCGTGCCGCTCGATCAGCTCATGCGCCCTGGCGGCCTCGGCGAGGGGAAGCTCGGGACCCAGCTCGACCTGGAAGTCGCCAGCCTCGATGAGGTTGATCGCCAGCGGGATGGCCTCCTGCCGCCAGCCCTGCTCCTCGTCGGTGAGCGGGACGGGGCTGCCGCCGGAGAACGCCCGGATGCCGAAATCGGCGGCATCCGGACCGCGGACGATCGTGGCGATGCGCTCTCGGTCGTCGACGAGGGCGAGGGAGGTGTGAATCGCCTCGTCGGTCCCGGCGCAGTCGAGGGCGACTGTCACGCCTTCCGGGGCGAGGTCGCGCACGCGCTCGGTGAGCCCGTCGCCGTAGGCGACCGGCTCGGCGCCCAGCGAGCGCAGCTGATCGAAGCGCTCGGGGCTTCCCGTCGCGATGACCCGCGCACCCCAGAGCACGGCGAACTGCACGGCCGCCTGCCCGACCGCACCCGATCCCGCGTGCACGAGCAGCGTGTCGCCCTTCGCGACGCCCAGCGAGCGCAGGCACTGGTAGGCAGTGCCGACCGGGATGCCGAGACTCGCGCCCTCCGCCATCGTGACGCCGTCGGAGAGACGGAACAGCTTCGACACGGGCACGGCCAGTGCGCTCGCATAGGTGCCCAGCACGTTGTCGACGACGACGCGGTCGCCGATCGCGAAGCCGGCGACGCCCTCGCCGAGGCCGGCCACGACCCCCGCGCCGTCGAAGCCCACGCGGCGCGGCTCGACGATGGGCCCCGAGGGGCGCGCGCCGCGGCGCAGCTTGGCATCCAGCGGGTTCACTCCGGCCGCCTCGATGCGCACCACGACCTCGCCGGGACCGGCGACCGGATCGGGGATCTCGGTCAGCTGCAGGACGTCAGGGGTGCCGATCTCGGTGTAGACGATTGCGTGAGCCATGCGGCCCACGCTACCCGGACTCGTCAGGAGGCGCTCGTGGTGGTCAGCGCCTTCATGATGCGCTGCGGTGAGACCGGCTGCGCGGTGCCGAGGCGCTGCGCGAAGACGCTGATCCGGTACTCCTCGAGCAGCCAGCGCACCTCGAGGAGGTTCGCCGGGGCATCCGGGCCGAGCGGGATGCTGCCGCCGGCGTCGTCGAACGCCTTCGCGACCCGCTCGTACTCGGTCATCCGTGTGCGGTCCTTGCCGGGCTCGTTGGCGAGCGTCTTCAGCCGCTCGAGCATCCCGTCGAGGTACCGCGGCAGGTGCGCGAGCCGTTCGATGCCCGTCGCCGAGATGAAGCCCTGGTGGATCAGCCCGCTCAGCTGGGAGCGGATGTCGTTCAGCGGGCCGAGCAGGGCGAGGGAGTTCTGCGACTTGATGCCGCGCTCGACATCGCGGCTCTTCGCCAGGATCTTCGCGACGAGCGACACACACGCGAAGAGGCGGTCGACGAGCTGGGCGTTCACCTCGTCGCGCACGCGCCGGAATTCCGCCTCGGTGCGGATCACCCCGTCCGGCACACGCTCGTCGATGAGCGCGCGCACCACCGCTGTACGGGCGTCTTCGATGAGGTTCGCGACGTTCGGGTAGGGCGAGGCGGCGAGCGCGAGCTTCTCGGGTGCGGTGAGGTGGTTCTGCACGTACGACGCGGGGGAGGGGACGTTCAGCAGCACGAGACGCAGCACCCCGTCACGGGTGGCGGCGGCTGCGGCATCCGCCGTCGCCTCGACCCGCACAGAGACCGACTTGCCGCGATCCACGATCGCCGGATAGCCGCGCACCGTGCCGCCGGCGACCTTCGAGTCCAGCAGCTGGGGCAGGTCGCCGAAGGTCCAGTCGGTCAGGTCGTCGCGTTCGATGGGACCCCGGACGGATGCCTCGGCCACGCGCTCAGCCCGTCGGCCGGGTGTGCGCCGCTGCTCGGGCCGGTTGAGCGAGCGAGTCACGCTCTGCCGGGACCTGTCGGACAGCCGCTGCCGCAGGGTTGTGAGGTCGCGGTCGGATCCGGCGACGCGCCCCCTCTCGTCGACCGCGCGGAAGTTGACCAGCAGATGGCCTGGCACGCGGGCGTCATCGAAGTCCGAGGCGGAGACGGGCTGATTGGCGAGCGGCTGGATGAGCCTTGCCAGCGCCTCCTTGAGAGACCGCCCGGGCACCCCGGAGTGGTGCTCGGGACCCTCCGCCGACAGCTGCTCGCCGAACTTCTCGGCCCAGTCGGCCGCGGGCACGACGTGACGGCGGATCGCCTTCGGAAGGGCGCGCAGCAGTGCGGTGATCAGCTCCGCACGCAGGCCGGGCACCTGCCAGTCGAAGCCCGTGTCACGGATCTGCTGCAGCAGTGCCAGCGGCACCACCACGCTCACGCCGTCGTCTTCGGCGCCGGGTTCGAAGCGATACGCGAGCCCGAGCACCTGGTCGTCCTGCTGCCAGCGGGTGGGGAACTCGCTCTGGTCCGCGCGGCCGTCGTCGTCGATGAGATCGCTCTCGCGCATCACGAGAAGCTTCGGCGTCGTCTGCAGCGCGTCGCGCCACCACTTCTCGAACGAGCGCACGTCGAACACGTCGCGCGGGATGCGCTCGTCGTAGAAGGTGAACACGGCCTCGTCGCCGGCGAGGATGTCACGGCGGCGCTCGCGCTCCTCGAGCTTCTCGAGTCGGCGGCGCAGCTCAGCGTTGGCGCGCCAGAACGCGCTGACCCGCTTGTCGATGCGCGACGGGTCCCACTCGCCCTCGACGAGCGCGTGCCGCAGGAAGAGCTCGCGCGCGCCGGCACGGTCGATGCGCGCGAACTGCACCCGGCGCTTCGGGATGATCTCGACGCCGAACAGGGTCACCTTCTCGTAGGCGACGGCGGCGCCGGCATCCTTCGACCAGTGCGGTTCGGTGACCTGCCGCTTGGCGAGATCGCCGGCGATTCCCTCGGCCCAGGCCGGGTCGATGGCGGCGACCGTGCGGGCGAAGGTGCGCGAGGTCTCGACGACCTCGGCGGCCATCACCGCCGGGGGCGACTTCTTGCGCAGGCCCGATCCGGGGAAGATCGAGAAGCGGATGCCGCGGGCGCCGCGGTACTCCGCGATGCGGCGGCCCTTCTTCTCCGTCGCCCTCGCGCCCTTCGACAGGCTCAGGGACCCAGTGGGTTTCGTGCGCTCGTCGAGGATGCCGATCTGCGAGAGCAGGCCGGTGAGGATCGCGCGGTGGATGGCATCCGGGTCCGAGGCACCGCCGCCGGCGCTCTTCGGCGTCTTCACGAGCGTGCGCAGCTGCCGGTGCACGTCGAACCATTCGCGCACGCGCACATAGTTGAGGTGCTCGCTGCGGCACATCCGCCGGAACGCGCTGGAGCCGAGCTCCTTCTGCTGCTCGCGCAGGTGGTTCCAGAGGTTCAGCAGGCTGAGGAAGTCGCTGGTCGGATCGAGGAAGCGCGCGTGCATGCGGTCCGCCTCGTCGCGCACCGACTGCGGTGCGTCAGCGCTGGGGCGCTCGCGCACATCCTGGATCGACAGCCCGGCGACGATCGCCATGACATCGGTCAGCACGCCGCCTGCGGCTGAGGAGGCGGCGACCAGCATCCGGGCGAAGCGCGGGTCCATGGGCATCCGGGAGATCTCCCGGCCGATCTTCGTCAGTCGGGGCTGCTCGCCTCTGACGGCATCGACGGCGCCGATCTCGGTGAGCAGATCGACGGCCGCCTTCACGCCGCGCGAGTCGGGAGGCGTGAGGAACGGGAACTCGGTGATGTCGCCGAAGCCGAGCGAGAGCATCTGCAGCACGACCGAGGCCAACGAGGTGCGCAGGATCTCGGGCTCGGTGAACTCCGGGCGCTTGTCGAAGTCGTCCTCGCTGTAGAGGCGGATCGCGATCCCGTCGCTGGTGCGGCCGGCGCGTCCGGAGCGCTGGCTGGCGGATGCCTGCGACACCGCCTCGATGGGCAGGCGCTGCACCTTCGACCGCGCGCTGTAGCGGGAGATGCGAGCGGTGCCGGTGTCGATCACGTACTTGATGCCGGGGACCGTGAGGCTCGTCTCGGCGACGTTCGTGGCGAGCACCACCCGGCGGCTCAGGCCGGCGACCTTCGAGGGCTCGAAGACGCGGTGCTGCTCGGCGGCGGACAGCCGACCGTACAGCGGCAGCACCTCGACCGGCGCGCTCGAGGACCGGTAGGCGCCGCGCACGGCTTCCGCGGCGTCGCGGATCTCCGCCTCGCCCGGCAGGAACACCAGCACATCGCCCGGCGCCTCGCGGTCCAGCTCACGCAGCGCCGCGACGATCGCAGTGACCTCGTCCTCGGGCTCGCCCGTGCTCGCGCCGGAACTCCGGGGGTCAGGGCGCGAACCCCGGCGTGGGGTCGGATTGCCGGCGCTCTCCGCTGCGTTCTCCGCAGCTGCGGAGTCGTCGACGAGCGGCCGGTACCGGATCTCGACCGGGTAGGTGCGTCCGGAGACCTCGATGATCGGCGCCGGGACCCCCTCGGCGTCCGCACCGACGCCCGGAGCGGCGAAGTGCGCCGCGAAGCTCTGGGGGTCGATGGTCGCCGAGGTGATGATGACCTTCAGGTCGGGGCGCTCAGGCAGGATCCGCCGCAGGTAGCCGAGGAGGAAGTCGACGTTGAGCGAGCGCTCGTGCGCCTCGTCGATGATGATCGTGTCGTAGCGGCGCAGCAGCCGGTCGCGGTGGATCTCGTTGAGCAGGATGCCGTCGGTCATCAGCGCGATGCGCGTGGCATCGGACACCTGGTCGGTGAAGCGGACCTTGTAGCCCACCAGGTCGCCGAGTTCGACGTGCAGCTCCTCGGCCACGCGCTCGGCGATGGTGCGCGCTGCGAGCCGACGCGGCTGTGTATGCGCGATGCGCTCGCGCCCGAGCTCGAGGCAGATCTTCGGCAGCTGCGTGGTCTTGCCCGACCCGGTGGCGCCGGCGACGATCACGACCTGGTTGTCGCGGATCGCCGCGGCGATCTCATCGCGCGCCGCGCTGACCGGCAGCTCCGGCGGGTAGGTGATGACGGGCGAGGACATGACCCTTCATCGTATTGCGCGCACGCGTGCTCGTCGCGCGCTTGCTTAGACTCGGCGAGTGACGACGATCCAGGGCGACCTCGCCCCGCCGCGCCCGGTCTCGAAGCTGCGCGCCTGGTTCACCGGCTTCGGGCAACCACCGCGCCTCATGGGGCTCGACATCGCCCGCGCGCTCGCCGTGCTGGGCATGATGGGGGCTCACCTGCTGACCACGCCCGAGCTGTCGTTGCTGGATCCGTCGACGTGGGGGGCTCTGGTGCACGGCCGATCGGCGATCCTCTTCGCTGTGCTGGCGGGCGTCTCCATCTCGCTGATGACAGGACGCACTCGCCTGCCGGAGACCGCCGAGCTGCCCGCGATCAGGCTCACCCTCGTCGTCCGCGGCGCGGCCATCTTCGCTATCGGGCTCGTGCTCGAGCTGCTCGGCACGCCCATCGCCGTCATCCTCACCTTCTACGGGGCGCTGTACATCGTCGCAGCCGCGTTCGTGCGATGGCGCGTGTCGCACCTGCTGATCGCTGCGGGCGTGCTCGCGGTCGCCGGGCCGCCCCTGCTCGCACTGCTGCAGGCAGTGACCTTCCACTCCAACGGGCCGGGCGCCGGGCTCGTGCTGTTCGGCACGTATCCGCTGACAGTGTGGCTGGCGCTGCTGCTCGGGGGGATGGCGATCGGCCGTGCGGGGCTCGAGCGCACCCGCGACCGCGTGCGCCTGCTCGTCATCGGCGTGCTGCTGGCGATGGTGGGGTACGGCGTCGGGACGCTGGGCGCTGCCGCCGGCTCGGACGCGGAGTCGTCGTACCCTGACCAGGGTTCGTCGGTGGTCGCTTCGAGCGGCGGGTCCGCTTCGCTCAGTGAGAGCGACGCCGGATCCGGCTCGCTCCTGGGTGTCACTCCCGGCGAGATCGACTTCACGGGCACCCTCTGCGACGACTACGGCGACGGCTACATCAGCTGCTACCCGCGCGACGCCGCCGTGCAGGACGAGGAGACGCAGACCGAGACCTCCGGCTGGGAGTCGTACTTCGTCGAGCTCGCCGATCAGGATCCGCTGGGCAGCGCGCTGTTCGCGCTGATCGCCGTCGAACCGCATTCCGGAGGCACCGCCGAGATCATCGGATCGGGCGGCTTCGCCGTGGCGGTGATCGCGCTGTGCCTTCTGCTGAGCGCGCCGTTGCGGTGGGTGCTGCTGCCGTTCGCCGCGCTCGGCTCCATGCCGCTCTCGGCGTACAGCGCCCATGTGCTCTCGTACGCGCTCATCGCCGGACCGGGTGTCTTCCTCGACTCGTTCGACGTGTGGGTGTCGTCGGCGGTGGTCCTGCTCGTCGCCTCGACGCTGTGGTCGATCCTGCGCGGGCGGGGACCCCTCGAGACCCTCCTGGCGCGGCTCTCAGCCAGCGTCTCGCCCGTGGCGATTCCGCCCCGGTCACGCTGAGCGGCCCTACGCTGGAGCCATGACGATCCCCACTCTCGAACTGAACGACGGAAACACGATTCCCCAGCTCGGCTACGGCGTCTTCCTCGTGCCGGCCGACGACGCCGAGCGCGCGGTCACCGAGGCGCTCGAGGCCGGCTACCGGCACATCGACACGGCGGCGATCTACAAGAACGAAGAGGGGGTCGGTGCCGCCATCGCCAAGAGCGGCGTCTCGCGTGACGAGCTCTTCATCACCACGAAGCTGTGGAACGACCGGCACGACGGCGACGAGCCCGACCGGGCGATCGACGAGAGCCTCGAGAAGCTCGGCCTCGACGCCGTCGACCTGTACCTGGTGCACTGGCCGACGCCCGCCAACGACAACTACGTGCACGCGTGGGAGAAGATGATCGGCATCCGCGAGCGCGGCCTCGCCCGCTCGATCGGCGTCTCGAACCACCTCGTGCCGCACCTCGAGCGCCTCGTTGCCGAGACCGGTGTGACGCCTGCGGTCAACCAGATCGAGCTGCACCCCGCCTACCAGCAGCGCGAGATCACCGACTGGGCCGGAGAGCACGGCGTGCGCATCGAGTCGTGGGGCCCGCTGGGCCAGGGCAAGTACGACCTGTTCGGCACCCCGGCGGTCGCCGACGCCGCGTCGGCGACCGGCCGCACCCCCGCGCAGGTCGTGCTGCGCTGGCACCTGCAGAAGGGCTTCATCGTCTTCCCGAAGTCGGTGCGCCCCGAGCGCATGCGCGAGAACCTCGACGTCTTCGGCTTCGAGCTCGACGACGCGCAGATGGCCGCGATCGACGGACTCGACCCGCTCGACGGCTCGGGCCGGGTCGGCACGCACCCGAACGATCTGAACTGACGGACCCCTGAGACCCCCTGTCGCCGGCGCTCCGACCCGCGGCAGGGGGTCTCGGCGTACCGTGGAGGCATGACCAACCGGCTCGCCGACACGCTCAGCCCTTACCTGCGCGCACACGCCGACAACCCCGTCGACTGGCATCCGTGGGGCGAGGAGGCCTTCGCCGAGGCGCAGCGCCGGGACGTGCCGCTGCTCTTCTCGATCGGCTACTCGACCTGTCACTGGTGCCACGTGATGGCGCGGGAGTCGTTCGCCGACGAGGCGACCGCGGCGCAGATCAACGAGCATTTCGTGCCGGTGAAGATCGACCGCGAGGAGCATCCCGAGGTCGACACGGCCTTCATGGCCGCCGCCTCCGCCTTCACCCGCAGCCTCGGCTGGCCGCTGACCGTGTTCACCACTCCCGCGGGTCGAACGTTCTACGCGGGCACGTACTTCCCGCCCGAGGCACGCGGCGGGATGCCGTCGTTCCGTGATGTTCTGACCGCGGTGAACGAGGCGTGGACGAACCGGCGAGCCGAGGTCGTCCAGTCGGCCGACGCGGTCGCCGATGCGCTGCGTGAGGCGGCGGCCGCCGAGCCGAGCGGGATGCCCGATGCCGATGCGATCGCCGCGGCCGCCGCCGCGATCCTGCAGCGCGAGGACCACCGGCACGGCGGCTTCGGCGGAGCGCCGAAGTTCCCGATGGCGACGACGCTGCGGTTCCTGCAGCATCCGCTCGCGGGCTCCGCTGATGCCGCCCGCCGGGCGCTTGACGCGATGGCGGCGTCGGAGCTGCGCGACCGGGTCGACGGCGGCTTCTTCCGCTATGCCACTCAGGGCGACTGGACAGTGCCGCACTACGAGCGGATGCTGATCGACAACGCCCAGCTGATGGATGTGGCGCTCGCGGCCGGGCGGGACGACGTCGTGCGCGGCATCGCGGGGTTCCTGCTCGGCGTGCTGCGCCGCGAGGGCGGCGCGTTCGGTGCGGCCCAAGACTCCGAGTCGTGGATCGACGGCCGCCGCAGCGAGGGCGGTTACTACCGCACTGACGCCGCGGTGCGGGCATCCCTCCAGCCTCCTGCGGTCGACGGCAAGGTGCTCACCGGCTGGAACGGCCTCGCGATCGGCGCGCTCGCCCGCGCCGGGGCGCGGCTGGGCGAGCAGGGGTGGGTGGATGCGGCGGCCGCCGCAGCCGAGCACGTGCTTCGCGTGAACCGCGGTGATGCCGGGGAGCTGGTGCGCTCGTCCCTCGACGGGATCCCCGCCACCGCCGTCGCGACCGCCGCGGACATCGGACTGCTCGCCGACGGACTGCTCGCTTTGGCGCTCGCCACCGGCGACGCGCAATGGGCGACGCGCGCGCTCGCCGTGCTCGCGGAGCCGCTGGCCGATGACCCCATCATGGCCGCCCGCGGCCTCACCGCGGTCGGTGACGACAGCGACGGCGATCTGCCCTCGGGACCGGCTGCGCGGGCATCCGCCCACCTGTCCGCCTGGCTGCTGGGGGCGGGCGAGGAGCACCGCGAGCAGGCGGTGGCGCTCTGCGCCCCGCTCGTCGAGCGCGCGCTGCAGCATCCGCTCGCCTACGGCGCCCTGCTGCGGCTCGCGGCAGCGCTCGCCGTGCCGCCGCGACAGGTGGTCGCGGTCGTCGCCCGTGACGGGGCTCTCGTCGAGGCCGCCCGCGCGGCCGACGCCGACGTGATCGCCGTGGTGACGCCGGCCCAGGCCCGCGCCTTCGCGGATGCCGGCTTCTCGCTCTTCGAGGGCAAGGACGCGGCCGAGGGCGTGGCCTACGACTGTCGCGACTTCGCGTGCCGTCTGCCGACAGACGATCCGACGGAGCTGTCCGTCGGCCGGTGAACGGAGCCACTGCGCATTCTGGTCACTGAGGTCAGCGGATGCCCTGCCGCAGCGCGCACGGTGCCCGCCTACTCCGCGGCACTTTGCATAGATGCCCTGCGCCGCTCTAATGTTGCGCTTCGGACGGCCGACTCGCGGCGCATCCCGACCGGACGAGGAGGTCCGCCATGGCAGAGGTGCCGCTGACGACGACGACCACGAAGGGTCTGCACCCCGGACTCACGCGTCGGCAGATCTCGATGATGGGCCTCGGGGGCGCGATCGGCGCCGGCCTGTTCGTCGGCTCCGGCCAGGCCATCGGCATCGCCGGCCCTGCTGTGCTGGTCTCGTACCTCATCGCCGGCACCGTCGTCATCCTCGTCATGGCGATGCTCGCCGAGATGGTCGCGGCCCGCCCCAGCTCCGGCGCATTCAGCTCGTTCGCGCAGCGCGCGATGGGCCGCAGCGCCGGAAGCGCCGTCGGCTGGCTGTACTGGATCCAGCTCGTGGTCGTGATCGCCGCCGAGGCCACCGGCGCTGCCGGGATCATCGAGGGGTGGGTGCCCGGCATCCCCGCCTGGCTGTGGGTGCTGATCTTCGTCGCCGCACTGACCGCCGTGAACCTCTTCGGCGTGCGCAACTACGGACGCTTCGAGTTCTGGTTCGCCGCGATCAAGGTGTTCGCCATCATCGCGTTCCTCATCGTGGGCGCCTGCGCGATCCTCGGATTCGTCCCCGGTGTGCCGGCGACGGGCGTGGGCAACCTCGTCGCGCACGACGGCTTCGCCCCGCACGGCATCGCGGGCGTCGCCGCAGCTCTGCTGATCGTCGTGTTCGCGTTCGGCGGCACCGAGGTCGTCGCCATCGCCGCAGCCGAGTCGGATGACCCAGCGCACAACATCAAGCGCATCGTGCGAGAGGTCATGGTGCGCATCCTCGTGTTCTACATCGGCTCGATCTTCGTGATCGTCGCGGTGCTGCCGTGGAACTCGCCCGCGGTGCTCGAGGGGCCGTTCTCGGCCGTGCTCGCCACGCTGCAGGTGCCCGGCGTCGATCTGGTCATGTCGCTGATCGTGGTGCTGGCGCTGCTGTCGGCGATGAACGCCAACATCTACGGCGCGTCGCGCATGGCCTACTCGCTGGGTGAGCGGGGGCTCGCGCCCCTGGCATCCACCCGCACGAGCGAGAAGGGCGTGCCCTACGTCGCCGTGCTGGCATCGGTCGCATTCGGCTTCGTCACGGTCGTGCTCAACTGGGCGTTCCCCGAGACCGTGCTCGGTCTGCTGCTGAACGTCGTCGGCTCCACGGTCCTGGTGATCTGGACGGCGACGGTGATCTCGCAGATCATCCTGCGCCGCCGCGCCGATCGAGACGGCGAGGCGCTGCCGATGCGCATGTGGGGATTCCCCTGGCTGTCGTGGGCCGCCCTCGTGCTTCTCGCGGTGATCGTCGCCCTGGCGATGATCGATCCGGCTGCCCGCGCCCAGCTGCTGCTGACGCTGGCGCTCACCGCGGCGCTGCTCGGCCTCGCCCGCCTGACGCGCGGACGCTCGCGACGCGGCGTGACCACCGAGATCGACGCCAACGTGTCGTAGGCGGCTCGCCGCACCACGAGCCCTCGGCGCGCACAGTAGTCTTGCAGGCCGGAGCGCGCACACCGCGTGCGGGGGAGGACTTCCATGTCGGTTGGTCTGCTGGCGGTCGTCGACGACATCCTGAGCGCGGCGATGAAGGCATCCGCCAAGGCGGCGGGCGTCGTGATCGACGACGCAGCCGTCACCCCGCAGTACGTGCAGGGGCTCACGCCCGCGCGCGAGCTGCCGGTGGTGGGGAAGATCGCCCTCGGCTCGATCGCGAACAAGTTCCTCATCATCATCCCCATCGCGATGGTGCTGACTGCGTTCGCCCCCTGGGTGCTGCCGTATCTGCTGATCATCGGCGGGACGTATCTGTGCTTCGAGGGCGCCGAGAAGGTGCTCGAGTGGTTCGGCTTCGCCCACGGTCACGCGGACGAGGGGGCGCGTGACGAACGGCGGCTGGTGTGGGGCGCGATCCGCACCGATCTGATCCTGTCGACCGAGATCATGCTGATCTCGCTGGCCAGCCTCGATCCGGATCTCGGGATCTGGCAGACGCTCGGCGTGCTCGCCGTGATCGCGCTCATCATGACCGGCGTCGTGTACGGCGCGGTGGCCCTGCTGGTCAAGCTCGACGACATCGGGCTGCGAATGGCCAAGAACCCGGTGCGCAACGTGCGGCACACCGGCACCCGGATCGTGCGATCCATGCCCTACGTGTTCCGGGTGATCAGCGTCGTCGGCACCGTGGCCATGCTGTGGGTGGGCGGTCACCTCGTCGTCGTCAACCTGGGCGAGGTCGGCCTACATGCGCCGGCCGAGCTGCTGCACGGGGTCGATGAGCTGCTCGCCTCGTTCGGCGGCTTCGTCGTCTGGCTGGGCAACACCGTGATGTCGGCCGTCGCCGGCATGCTGATCGGTCTGGTCGTGGTGGCCGTCGTGCTGCTTGTCGGCCGGATGCTGGGCAAGCGCCCGACGTTCGACGAAGCGCGGCGGCCCGAGGCGCACTCGGTGCCCGAGTCGGTCGCCTGACTCAGGCCGGCGTGATCTGGTAGTGGATCATGCCGGTTCTCGTGGTGGGAAATACGCTTCAACCTGGGGTTGAGACTTCGACGCGAATGTGCGTTCGAATGTCGGTGGCCCTCGGTTGAATGATCCTATGGACGAGGTCATCGATCGACTCGAGCAGCTGCAGGCGGACTTCGCCGCAGTCGTCGGCGATGCGCTGCCGCATATCGCCGACCTGCCCGACGCACAGGTGATGCGCCTGCTCGACGCAAGTGGCCGGATGCTTCGATCGAACGACGCGCTGCAGGTCGCGGCGACGGCACAGGTCCGCGAACGGTCCGAGGGTCTGCGCGCTGAGCGCATGACGACGTCGTACGGCTGCGACCGCCCGGCAGATCTGCTGCAGATTCCGACTCAGGCCAGGACGACGGGCTCGACCCGATCGATCCGCGCACGCGTGCGCAGAGGATGCACGACGCATTCGCGGTCATCCTGAGCGCGGCCGCACGTGGCGGTGAGCTGCCCGACCTCGGGGGAGCGGCGCCGACGCTGGTCGTCACCGTCGATGCCGCGGACTACGCCGCCGGTTTCGGGTGGGCGCGTGTCGACGGCGGTGACGGCGTCGAGATGGGCGTCCCGATCCGCGTCGCGGCGCAGGTGGGCTGCGCGGGCGGCATCCAGCGGGTCCTGTTCGACGACCACGGGCGGATCGTGTCGCTCGGTACGTCCGGACGCATCTTCAACGCGCTGCAGCGGCGAGCGATCATCGCGCGCGACGGAGGCTGCGTCATCCCGGGATGCACGATCCCGGCCACCTGGTGTGAGATCCATCACGTCATCGAGCACGCGGCCGGTGGAGCCACGCACACCGACAATGGCGTGGCGCTCTGCTGGCATCATCACCGCACGCTGCATCTGTCCGAGTGGCAGGTGCGCATGCGCGGTGGTGTCCCCGAGATCCGAGGTCCGTCATGGTGGGATCGCGGGCGCGAATGGCGTCGGGTGGGGCGAAGACGCGCGCGGGTCAGATCCAGCCCGGGAGCCAGTTGTGGATGAGCCAGAGCGGGTAGGGCACGCTCATCCCGGTCCACACCGGGTAGAAGAACGCCGAGACGAGAACCACCACCACGAGGTACACGGCCACCGTGCGCTGGCCCGCCGTCCGCCGGTGCACAGGATCGGCGGGCCTTCCGGCAAGCTCGCGCAGCGTCACGACCAGCGCGAGGATGAGGAACGGCACCATCACGATCGTGTAGAACTGGAAGATCGTGCGACTCGGCACGAGAAGCCAGGGCACGTACGTCGCGATCAGTCCGACCAGCGCGATGGTGTGCATCGGCCCGACCGGCCGGCGCTCGATGAGGCCCCGTACGAAGCGGTACAGCAGATACAGGGCGGCGGCCACTCCGCCGTACCAGATCAGCGGATTCGGCACCGAGGTGACCACCGCGATGCAATGGTCCGTGCCGCAGCCGACCGGGTCCGAGCCCACCCAGATCGCCGTCGGGCGCAGCAGCAGCGGCCACTGCCACGCCGGGCTCGCGTAGGCGTGCGGGCTGGACAGGCCGATGTGGAACCCGTACATCGACTCGTGGTACTTCCACAGCGCGATCAGGGGATTCGCGTCCGCCCCGCGGTCGTAGCCTCCTGACGTGACCAGCCAGCCGGTCCACGACACCAGATAGGTGATCATCGCCGGGACCACCATCAGCAGGAACGAGACGGGCCCCTGCCGCAGCACCGCATCGCTCGGCCACAGCGGGATCCTCGCTCGCCGGCGAGCGAGCGCGTCGGTGATCACCGCGTACAGCCCGAAGACTGCCAGCGCGTACAGCCCCGACCACTTCACCGCCGACGCCGCCCCCAGCGTCGCGCCGGCTGCGATCAGCCAGGGCCGGGACCACAGCACGGGCCCGACCAGCCGCAGGGGAGTGTCTTCGGCATCCGATCGGCGCTGCGCGGTCGTCCGGGCGTCGAGCAGAGGCAGGGAACGGTCGCGGTCGAGCAGCACGAACAGGAAGCCGAGCAGGATGAAGAAGGTCAGAGCGCCGTCGAGCAGGGCGATCCGGCTCATCACGATGCCCAGGCCGTCGATGGCCAGCAGACCGCCGGCGATCGTCGCGAACACTCGGGAGCGGGTCAGATGCAGTGCGATGAGATAGAGCACGAGCACCGTCAGAGACCCGAGGATCGCGGTCGTCAATCGCCAGCCCGCGCTGGAGCCTGGACTCATCAGGGCCATGCCGAGCGCGATGATCCACTTCCCGAGCGGCGGGTGCACGACGTACGACCCCGTCGTCTGCATCGCAGCGTCGTCGCCCCGTGGCAGCTGCTCGTCGGCGCCGTCGCCCCACTTGCCCTCGTAGCCGAGGTTCCACAGCGACCAGGCGTCCTTGACGTAGTACGTCTCGTCGAACATGATCTCGTGCGGGTGTGCGAGATTCGTCAGCCGCAGGGCGGCGGCCAGCAGCGTGACGAAGAGCGGAGCGAGCCAGCCCAGCGCCCGCGCACGAGCCGGATTCCCGGCGCCCCAGGCTGCCAGTCGCTCCCATCGCGTCGCGGCGGCGGGCGGCGTCAGGGGCGCGGGCAGGGTCACCAGCTCAGCCTAGGCAATCGGCTTCGGAACGGCTGGCGCCACCCGCCTAAGCTGGTCGGGTGATCATCCTCGCGGCGACTCCGATCGGCAACCTCGGCGACGCGTCCCGCCGCCTGATCGAGGTGCTCGAGAACGCCGAGATCGTCGCTGCGGAGGACACCCGCACCACGCAGCGGCTGCTGCAGGCGCTGAAGATCGAGAACCGTCCGCGGCTGATCGCGCTGCACGACCACAACGAGAAGCACAAGGCCGCCGAGCTCGCCGAGCTCGCCGAGCAGCACGACATCGTGGTCGTCAGCGACGCCGGGATGCCCGCGGTGAGCGACCCCGGCTACGGCCTGGTCGCTGCCGCCGTCGAGCGCGGGGTGACCGTCTCAGCCGTCCCGGGCCCGAGCGCCGTGCTCATGGCTCTCGCCATATCGGGCCTGCCCACCGATCGGTTCACCTTCGAGGGTTTCCTCCCGCGCAAGCCGGGGGATCGTCGTCAGACGCTCGGGATGCTCGCATCCGAGCCGCGCACGATGGTCTTCTTCGAATCGCCCTCTCGGCTTGCGTCATCGCTCGCCGACATGGGCGCTGCGTTGGGCGCCGACCGTCGGATCGCGGTGTGCCGCGAGCTCACCAAGCTGTACGAGGAAGTGCGTCGTGGCACCGCCGCTGAGCTCGTCGCGTGGGCCGAGCAGGGCGTGAAAGGCGAGATCGTCGTGGTCGTCGAGGGCGCGGCTCCGATCTCCGTTTCCGCGGACGATGCGCTGGTGCAGGTGCAGGCCCTCGTGGCATCCAGAACCCGCCTGAAAGACGCGTGCGCCGAGGTCGCCGCCGCCACCGGACTCAGCTCCCGCGACCTCTACCAGGCCGCGCTCGCCGCGAAGAACGCGTGACCGATGCGCTGATCGCCTCCGCATACGACTCTCGTGCGGCGGAGTACGTCGCGCAGATCGGCGACATCGCGCAGACGGATGCCCGTGACCGGGAACTCATCTCCGCATGGCGCGATGCGACGCCGGGGCAGCTGCTGGATGCCGGATGCGGTCCGGGCCTGTGGACGCGCTTCCTGCACGACGATGACCGCCCCGTGCTCGGTGTCGACCTTTCGGTGGAGTTCATCGCGCACGCCCGCCACGCGCACCCGGGGCTCGAGTTCCATCACGGTTCATTCACCGCGCTCCCACTGCCCGACGCATCAGTCGGCGGAATCCTCGCCTGGTATTCGCTCATCCACGCTCCGCCGGCTGAGATCCCCGCCGCCTTCGCGGAGTTCGCGCGCGTGCTCACTCCCGGCGGCAGCATCCTGATCGGCTTCTTCGGCGGCACCCCGCGCGAGCCGTTCGACCATGCCGTCACGACCGCCTACTTCTGGACTCCGAAAGCACTGCGACCGCTGCTGGAGCAGGCCGGCTTCGCGCTCACCTCCTCCGAGCGCCGCGAGCGCACCGCCGACGAGATCAGCTCGCGTCCGCACGCCTCTGTGACCGCAGTTCGCATCTAAGACGGGTGGGCTGACGCATGATCAGCTCAGGATTCGCGCGATCCCCTCAGGGCGGAGGGAGCTGTGGTCAGCGATTCTCTTGACGCTCAGCCCGCTCTCGCGCAGGGCGATCAGCACGGGACGGAGCGTCGCGACGACGGCATCCTCATCGGTCGGCTCCGGACCTGAATCCGTGAGCTTCCGCTCCAGCCGGGCCAGCAGGTCCCGCTGCTCGTCGGTGAGGATGGGCGGGCCGTCCTCGCCCTCCCCCTCGTCGAGAGCACGGGATCTCGGCGAGTGAGCGGCTCTTTCACGCGAACAGCCCGTTCGTTCGGCGGGGTCCCGTGCTCTCGACGGGAATCGGGGGGCGTACGTTCGCGCCCCGGGTCACGAAGAAGAACGACTGACCGTTCCCGCCTAGAATCGATCCCATGCCCGCAGGCGAGTCCTTCTACATCACCACGCCCATCTACTACCCGTCCGACGTGCCGCACATCGGCCACGGGTACACGACGGTGGCCGTCGACACCCTGTCGCGCTGGCACCGCCAGGCGGGTGACGACACCTGGATGCTCACCGGAACCGACGAGCACGGTCAGAAGATGCTGCGCGCGGCCGCGGCGAACAACGTCACGCCGCAGGAGTGGGTCGACAAGCTCGTCGGCGAGAGCTGGTTCCCGCTGCTGAAGACGCTCGACGTCGCGAACGACGACTTCATCCGCACCACGCAGCAGCGTCACGAGAAGAACGTGCAGGTCTTCTTCCAGAAGCTGTACGACGCGGGCTACATCTACGCCGGCGAGTACGAGGCGCTGTACTGCGTGGGCTGTGAGGAGTTCAAGCCCGAGTCCGAGATCGTCGACGGCACCGGGCCCTTCGAGGGCCTCAAGGTCTGCGCGATCCACTCGAAGCCGCTCGAACTGCTGCAGGAGAAGAACTACTTCTTCAAGCTCAGCGAGTTCCAGGACCGCCTGCTCGAGCTGTACAAGACCGAGCCGGACTTCGTGCGCCCGGACTCGGCGCGCAACGAGGTCATCTCCTTCGTGAGCCAGGGCCTGAAGGACCTGTCGATCTCCCGGTCGACGTTCGACTGGGGCATCCCGCTGCCGTGGGACGAGTCGCACGTCATCTACGTGTGGGTCGACGCGCTGCTCAACTACGTCACCGCCGTCGGCTACGGTGCCGACGACCCTTCGACAGGCTCAGGGACCACGTTCGACCGCCGCTGGCCCGGGTACCACGTGATCGGCAAGGACATCCTGCGCTTCCACGCCGTCATCTGGCCGGCGCTGCTGATGGCCGCAGGTCTGGATGTGCCCAAGGGTGTCTTCGCGCACGGCTGGCTGCTCGTCGGCGGCGAGAAGATGTCGAAGTCGAAGCTGACCGGCATCGCGCCCACCGAGATCACCGACGTGTTCGGCTCCGACGCGTACCGCTTCTACTGCCTTTCCGCCATCGCATTCGGGCAGGACGGCTCGTTCTCGTGGGAAGACATGGCAGCCCGCTACCAGGCCGAGCTCGCCAACGGCTTCGGCAACCTCGCCTCGCGAACCGTGGCGATGATCCAGAAGTACTTCGACGGCGTCGTGCCGGCGCCTGCGGAGTACACCGAGCGCGATCTCGTGGTGCAGAAGAAGGTCGCGGATGCCACGACCGCAGCCGACACGGCGATCGAGAGCTTCCGCATCGACGAGGCGATCGACGCGATCTGGACGATCGTCGACGACCTGAACCTCTACATCACCGAGAACGAGCCGTGGGCTCTCGCCAAGCAGGCGGATGCCGGAGGCGAGAAGCAGCGTGAGCGTCTCGGCACGGTGCTGTACACCTGCGCAGAGGGGCTGCGCGCGCTCGCCGTGCTGCTGTCGCCGGTGATGCCGCAGTCGACCGCGAAGCTGTGGGATGCCCTCGGCGCCCAGGGCTCGCTCGGCGAGCTCACCGCGCAGCCGATCCGCGAGGCCGGTGCGTGGGGCGCTCTGCAGCCCGGCGCGACAGTATCGCCGCTCGCGCCGCTGTTCCCGCGCGTGGAGCACACCGCCTAGACAGAGAGCTGCGGAGCGCGTTTCGACTCGCTTCGCTCGCTCGACGACCGGGGGCGGAAGGACCGAGGGACGGGAACGCATGGCCGAGACGTACGTGCAGCGCCGGGATGCCGACGGGCGGAAGGACCTGCGGTATCCGGCGGCTCCCGAGCCGCTGACCGTTCCGGTGTACGACAACCACGCGCACCTCGAGATCACCGACGGCCCTTCGACGGGCTCAGGGACCCAGCAGGGGTTGACGCTCTCTGAGCAGCTCGACCGTGCTGAAGAGGTCGGCATCGCCGGCGTCGTGCAGGCATCAGGCGACATCGAGTCCTCGCGCTGGGCGGTGGATGCGGCGGCATCCGACCCCCGCGTGCTCGCGGCCGTCGCCATCCACCCGAACGACGCGCCCGTCTACGCAGCCGAAGGGCGCCTCGAGGAGGCCATCGCGGTGATCGACGAGCTCGCCGCGCACCCGCGCACGCGGGCCATCGGCGAGACGGGACTCGACTACTTCCGCACCGACGAGCCGGGGCGGCCTGCGCAGCACGAGTCCTTCGAGGCGCACATCGCGCTGGCGAAGAAGCACGGCATCGCGATGCAGATCCACGACCGCGATGCCCACGACGACGTGCTCGAGACGCTGACGCGCGTCGGCGCTCCCGAGAAGACGGTGTTCCACTGCTTCTCCGGTGATGACGCGATGGCGCGGGTCGCGGCGGATGCCGGGTACTGGCTGTCGTTCGCCGGCAACGTCACATTCAAGAACGCGCAGAACCTGCGCGACGCGCTCGCGGTCACGCCGCTCGATCGCATCCTCGTCGAGACCGACGCACCGTTCCTCACCCCCGTGCCGCTGCGAGGACGGCCCAACGCGCCCTACCTCGTGCCGATCACCGTACGGTTCATAGCCGCCGAGCTCGACCTCGAGGTCGATGAGCTGTGCGCGCACCTCGCGGCGAACACTCTCGCGGTGTACGGCGCGTTCAGCTGACCGGCTAGCCTGCTCTGGTGCGCCTTCTCGACGAGATCACCCTGCAGGACGAGTTCGTACGGCTCGAGCCGCTCTGCCACGAGCACGCAGATGATCTGCGCCGCGCTGCAGCGACACTGAGCTCCGCCTGGTACACCTCCGTGCCCAGCGCGGAAGAGGTGCCGGCCGAGCTCGAGCGGCGCCTCGCCCTGCGCGGTGCGGGAGGGATGAACCCCTTCGCCGTGCGCCGGCTGCAGACCGGCGAGGTGGTCGGGATGACGACGTTCTGCAACATCGATCAGCCGAACCGTCGGGTCGAGATCGGCTACACCTGGATCGGTGCGTCCGCGCAGCGCACCGAGGTGAACCCCGCGATGAAGCGGCTGCTGCTCGCGCACGCCTTCGACACCTGCGACGCGATCGCGGTGTCGCTCATGACCCACTTCCACAACCGGCAGTCCCGGGCGGCGATCGAGCGCCTGGGAGCCAAGCTCGACGGCATTCTGCGCAACCACCGCATCATGCCCGACGGATCGCTGCGGGACACCGTCGCGTACTCGATCCTCCCGCACGAGTGGCCGGCCGTGCGCAACGGGCTGGACGCCCGCCTGACGAGCTAGACCGCGACCGCGTCCCGGTCGAGAGCCGGCTTGGCGGCGGCGATGTGCGAGATCTGCCGCCACATCAGCAGCAGCGTGATCGCCGAGCCCGCGAACGCGAACCACCACGGCGCCGTCAGCCCCCACGTCTGCGCGATCAGGCCGCCCAGCGCCTGGCCGAGAACCATGCCGCCGAAGACGCCGACCATGTTCACCGACCCGACGCGGCCCTGCAGGTCGTGCGGCACCAGTCTCTGGCGGACGGTCGTCGAGATCGTGCCCCAGACGAACGCGTAGGCGCCGAAGCCGAACATGATCACCAGCGCGACGACGCCGTTCGTCGTGAGCGCGAAGGCGAGATGCATGATCACCTCGAGCGTCAGGCACACCTTCATGATCGTGGCGAACGAGACATGTCGCTCCAGCCACCCGAAGCTCAGCGTGCCCAGCAGCCCGCCGACGGCCGACGCCGTGGTGAGCGCGCCGAAGCCGACCGGCCCCATGCCGAGATGCTCGGTCGCGTAGAGCACGAGGATGCCCCAGGGCGCCGCCCAGGTGATGTTGAACGCGAGGATGATCACGATCAGCGTGCGCACCGGCTTGTTGCGCCACGCCCAGCGCAGCCCCTGCCCGATGTCGTGGCGAACCCGGGTGGGCTCCGCACGCGGCGGCACCGGCTGCCGCGCGATCCGGGAGACGAGGATCAGCCCGAGGGTCACCGCGAGCACCTGAGCCAGGAACGGCCAGAAAGATCCCACCGCGAACAGGAAGGCACCCAGCGGAGGGCCGGCGAGCTGGTTGGCGACGAGGAAGCCGGCCTGCAGCCGCGCGTTGCCGATACCGAGGTCAGCGGGCTTCACCATCATCGGCAGCAGCGTGCTCGTGCTCGTGTCGGCGAAGACCTCGGCCGTGCCGTACAGGAAGGACACGACCAGCACCATCGCGATGTTCGCGGTGCCGGTCACGAGCAGCACCACGAGAGCGGCGACGATGACAGCACGGATGCCGTGGGCGAGCATCACGAGCATCCGCCGCTCCACGCGATCCGCGATCGCGCCGGCATGCAGCCCGAACAGCAGCCACGGCAGGAACTGCAGCATGGCACCCGAGGCGACGAGCAGGGGAGAGGAGGTCATCGACGCGATCAGCAGCGGAGCCGCGGCCAGCGCGATGCCGTCGCCGATGTTGCTCGTCCACGCCGCGGACATCAGCCACCGGAAGTCGCGGCCGAGCCGGCGCGGTGCGATGAGCTCTCCCAGTGCGGTCACCCGCCTGATCCTAGGGGCAGGGGGCGATGGGCGAGAATGGACTCATGACCGTCTCCCTGCTCGGCGCCACCGAGATCCGTCGTCTTGCCGCCGAGCTCGACGTCACGCCCACGAAGAAGCTGGGGCAGAACTTCGTCGTCGACGCCAACACGGTGCGCAAGATCGTGAACGCGGCGGGGGTGCAGGCGGGGGAGCGGGTCGTCGAGATCGGCCCCGGGCTCGGGTCGCTGACCCTGGCGATCCTCGAGACGGGCGCCTCGGTCACCGCGGTCGAGATCGACCACCGCCTCGCCGAACGGCTGCCGCAGACGGCGCGCGAGCGCGGCGTCGCGGACGGCGCCCTGACGGTGGTGGATGCCGATGCCATGCGCGTCACCGAGCTGCCCGGTGAGCCCACCGTGCTCGTCGCCAATCTGCCGTACAACGTCTCGGTGCCGGTGCTGCTGCACTTCCTCGAGACGTTCCCGTACCTGAATCGCGGCGTCGTGATGGTGCAGGCGGAGGTCGCCGAGCGACTGGCGGCGAAGCCGGGATCGAAGATCTACGGTGCGCCGAGTGTGAAGGCCGCCTGGTACGGACCGTGGCGGCTGTGCGGCACCGTGTCGCGGCAGGTGTTCTGGCCGGTGCCGAACGTCGACAGCCTGCTGGTCGGCTTCGAGCGCGACGAGACGCCCCGCGGCGGCGAGGACGAGCGCCGGCGCACCTTCGCTATCGTCGACGCAGCCTTCAACCAGCGCCGGAAGATGCTGCGCCAGGCGCTGTCCGGTCTCTACGGAAGCTCTGCCGCGGCATCCGCAGTGCTCGAAGCCGCCGGCGTCGCGCCCACCGCACGCGGCGAGGACCTCACGGTCGACGACTACCACCGCATCGCCTTGGTGCAGTCCGAATCGGCACCGGTGCCGATAGCCTGACAGCGTGACCGAACCGCGCTTCAACCCCGACGTTCCCGAGATCCACCGGCCGTATGTCGCGGCCGCCGAGCGCTATCAGCGCTTCGCCTACCGCCAGGTCGGCACAAGCGGCCTCTACCTGCCGCCGATCTCGCTCGGCCTGTGGTGGAACTTCGGCGACAACATCCCCCTCGACAACCAGCGTGCGCTGCTGCGCCATGCCTTCGACAGCGGGATCACGCACTTCGACCTGGCCAACAACTACGGACCCCCCTACGGTTCGGCCGAGAAGAACTTCGGCCGCATCATGTCGGAGGATCTCGCGCCGTACCGGGACGAGCTGATCATCTCGTCGAAGGCGGGCTGGGACATGTGGCCCGGGCCGTACGGCGACCTCGGCAGCCGCAAGTACATCCTCGCCAGCGCCGAGCGATCGCTCACCAGCATGCGCCTGGACTACGTCGACATCTTCTACTCGCACCGCGTCGACCCGGTTACCCCGGTCGAGGAGACCATCGGGGCGCTCGACACGCTGGTCCGGCAGGGCAAGGCGCTCTATGTGGGCATCTCGTCGTACAGCGCCGAGCGCACCGAGGCGGCGCTCGCCGTGGCGCGCGACCTGGGCACCCCGCTGGTGATCCACCAGCCGTCGTACTCGATCCTCAACCGCTGGGTCGAGGACGGCCTGACCGACACCCTGCGTGCGGCGGGCATGGGAGCGATCGCGTTCACGCCTCTGGCGCAGGGGCTGCTCACCGGCAAGTACCTCGGCGACGGCACGGCCGACCGCGCCCAGAAGCGCCGCTCGCTGCCCGAGCGTCCGGTCTCCGACGAGGGACTCGCGGTGCTGCGCGGGCTCAACGACATCGCCGCCGACCGCGGGCAGACGCTCGCTCAGATGGCGCTGCAGTGGACCCTGCGTGATCCTGTCGTCGTCTCGGCGCTGATCGGCGCCTCGCGGCCCGAGCAGATCGATGAGAACATCGCGGCCGTCGACGGGCCCGCGTTCACCGACGATGAGCTCACCGCGATCGACGCCATCGCGCACGGCATCGACGTCAACCTCTGGTCCGTGTCGTCGGAGCTGTGATGGCGCGGAGACCGGATGCCGTGCATGTCAGGGCTCCGGGCAAGATCAACGTCTACCTGGGCGTCGGTCCGCGCCACGACGACGGCTATCACTCCCTGGCCACCGTCTTCCAGGCCGTGTCGCTGTACGAGGACGTCTACGCGTCGGCGGCCGAGGGATTCACGCTCGAGGTCGAGGGGGACGTCGACGTCTCTGGCGTCCCCCTCGACGACCGCAACCTGGCCATGAGGGCCGCCAAGCTGCTCGCGCAGACCGCGGGGGTGGATGCCGGGGTGCACCTGCGCATCCGCAAGGGAGTGCCCGTGGCCGGCGGCATGGGCGGTGGATCTGCAGACGCGGCCGCGGCGCTCGTCGCGTGCGACGCCCTGTGGGGGACCGAGCTGGGTGCGCACCGCCTGCACGCGCTGGCGGCGCGTCTCGGCGCCGACGTGCCGTTCGCCCTGCACGGCGGGACGGCAATCGGCGCGGGCCGCGGCGATGAGCTCACGCCCGCGCTCGCACGCGGGCGGTTCGACTGGGTGCTCGTGCTGAGCGAGCAGGGCCTGTCCACTCCCGAGGTGTACGGCCGCCTCGACCAGCTGCGGGCGCAGGAGGGAGCGGTTGCCGACGACCCGCCGATGTCGCTCGACGTGCCGCTTCCGGTGCTGCACGCGCTGCGGTCCGGGGATGCCCGCGACCTCGCCCCCGTGCTGCTGAACGACCTCGAGGCCGCCGCCGTGATCGACCGGCCCGATCTCGGGGCCACCCTCGTCGACGGCATCCGCTTCGGTGCGCTCGGCGGTCTCGTCTCCGGATCCGGACCGACGATCGCGCTGCTCTGCGAGGGCCTCGAGCACGCCCGCGCGGTGCAGGAGCAGCTGAGCGCCAGCGGTCGGCGCGCCCTGCACGTGCACGGGCCGGTGCCCGGCGCTCGCGTGATGGGCTGAGACGCAGAGAGGGATCCGCCCGAACGGACGGATCCCTCTCTCACGCGCGACGGCAGATCAGCGAGTCGTGCCGGCGCGACGCTTGTTGTAGATGTCGAACGCGACCGCGAGCAGCAGCACGAGACCCTTGACGATCTGCTGAGCGGCCTGCGGCACGCCCATCAGCTGCATGCCGTTCGACATCACAGCCATCACCAGACCACCGACGAGGGCGCCGCCCACCCGGCCGACACCGCCCATGGTCGACGCGCCGCCGATGAAGCAGGCCGCGATCACGTCGAGCTCGAACATGTTGCCCATGCCCGGCTGCGCGCCGTTGGAGCGCGACGAGAACACCGCGGCGGCGATTCCGGTGAGGAAGCCCATGTTCACGAAGATCCAGAAGTTCACGCTCTTGACGTTCACACCCGACAGGCGAGCAGCCGAGAGGTTGCCGCCGACAGCGTAGACGTGACGACCGAACACCGTGCGGTTGGTGACGACCTGGTACACGAGGATCAGCACGGCCACGATGATGAGCACGATCGGGAAGCCGCGGTTGTAGGCCAGCGCCCACGCGAAGGCCAGCAGCACCGCCGAGACGACGACGAGCTTGAGGATGAACAGGAACGCCGACTCGACCGGCTGGTTGTATCCCTGCCGTGCGCGGCGGGTGCGCAGCGAGCTGACGACCACTCCGACCACGGCGATGAGGCCGATGACCAGGGTGAAGATGTCGACGGTCTGCGGCAGCGCCTTGAGTCCCTGGCCCTCTCCGATGGTGATCGAGCCGAACAGGCTGTCGACGAAGCCGCTGGCGACGTTGCGGTAGTCCTGCGGGAACGGCGACAGCGACACGTTGTTCAGCACCAGCCAGGTGAGGCCGCGGAACAGCAGCATGCCGGCCAGGGTGACGATGAACGCCGGGATGCCGACGACGGCCACCCAGAAGCCCTGCCAGACGCCGACGATGATGCCGACCACGATGGCGGCGATGATGCCGACCCACCAGGGCATGCCGTTCTTGATCACGAGGACGGCCGACACCGCGGACGCGAAGGCGAGCACCGAGCCCACCGACAGGTCGATGTGGCCGCCGACGATGACGAGGATCATGCCGAGCGCCATGATCAGGATGTGAGCGTTCTGCAGGACGATGTTCGTCACGTTCTCCGGCGAGAGCAGCTTGCCCCCGGTGGTGATCGTGAAGATCGCGATGATCGCGATGAAGGCGATATAGATGCCAGACGTGCGCAGATTCTGCGTCAGCAGATCCTTCACCTCGGTGAAGACGTTGTTCACGCTGCGGCCTCCTTCGTGGAGTTCGGTTCGATGGTCATGAGCGACATGAGCTTCTCCTGGGTCGCCTCGGCGACGGGGAGCTCACCGGTGATGCGCCCGTAGGCGAGGGTGTAGACGCGGTCCGAGAGTCCGAGCAGCTCGGGCAGCTCGCTCGAGACCACGATCACGGCCTTGCCCGCGGCGGCGAGCGCGTTGATGATCTCGTAGATCTCGTACTTCGCGCCCACATCGATGCCGCGGGTGGGCTCGTCGAGGATCAGCACGTCCGGGTCGGTGTACAGCCACTTGGCGAGCACGACCTTCTGCTGGTTTCCGCCCGACAGATTGCCGACGATCTGCGCGACTGTCGGCGACTTGATGTTCAGATCGCGGCGATACTGCTCCGCGACCTTGCTCTCCTCGTTGCCGTCGACGAAGACGCCGCCGGTGACGAGCTTTCCCAGTGCCGACGATGAGATGTTCGTCTTGATGTCCGTGATCAGGTTGAGGCCGTACTGCTTGCGGTCCTCTGACACGTAGGCGAGTCCGTTGTCGATCGCGGCCCGCACGCTCCGGGTGGAGATCTCCTTGCCGCGCAGGAACACCTTGCCCGACGCATCCCGGCCGTAGCTGCGGCCGAAGACGCTCATCATGAACTCGGTGCGGCCAGCGCCCATCAGCCCGGCGATGCCGACGATCTCGCCGGCACGGACGGAGAGCGAAGCGTCGTCCACGATCACGCGACCGGCCTGCGTCGGATGCATGACGGACCAGTTCTCGATGCGGAAGATCTCCTCGTGGATGTCGGGAGTGCGCTCCGGGAAGCGGCTGTCGAGCGAGCGCCCGACCATGCCGCGGATGATGCGGTCCTGCGTGGCATCCGGTCCGTGCATGTCGATCGTCTCGATCGTCTCGCCGTCGCGGATGATGGTGGTCGAGTCGGCGATGTCGACGATCTCGCCCAGCTTGTGGCTGATGATGATGCTGGTGATGCCCTGGTCGCGCAGGTCGCGCAGCAGGCTCAGCAGGTGCTCGGAATCGGAGTCGTTCAGCGCGGCTGTCGGCTCGTCGAGGATGAGCAGCCTGACGTCCTTCGTGAGTGCCTTGGCGATCTCGATGAGCTGCTGCTTGCCGACCCCGAGCTGTCCGACGGCCGTCGTCGGGTTCTCGTTCAGACCCACACGGGCCAGCAGATCAGCGGCCTGCGCGTTGACCTCGTGCCAGTCGATGAGGCCGCCGCGACCGATGATCTCGTTGCCCAGGAAGATGTTCTCGGCCACCGAGAGGTAGGGCACGAGGGCCAGCTCCTGGTGGATGATGACGATGCCAGCACGCTCGGAGTCCTTGATGGCTCCGAACTCCTGCGTGGCGCCGTCGAAGATGATGTCACCCTCGTACGTGCCGTGCGGGTACACACCGGACAGCACCTTCATGAGGGTGGACTTGCCGGCGCCGTTCTCGCCGCAGATGGCGTGGATCCGGCCGCGCTCGACGCTGAGGTTCACGTTCTTGAGAACCTTCACGCCGGGGAAGTTCTTGGTGATGTTGCGCATCTGGAGGATGACGTCGGACATCGATGCTCCTGTCTGTGGAACCGCGGACCCACGGGATCCGCCGAGCCGCTTGTGGCGCGGCGGATCCCGTGGTGCTCGTGCGAGTGTTACTCGGCGACGCCGGCTGCGACCTCGGCCTCGGTCCAGTAGCCCGACTCGATGAGCAGGGACTTGATGTTGTCGGTGACGACGATGTCGGACTCGAGCAGGAACGACGGGACGACCTTCTCGCCGTTGTCGTACGTCTCGGTGTCGTTCGCCTCGGGCTTGTCGCCATCGGCGAAGGACTCCGCGGCGGTCACGGCCTGGGCGGCCAGCTTGCGGGTGTCCTTGAAGATCGTCGCGTACTGGACGCCGTCGGCGATCATCTTCACCGAGGCGATCTCGGCATCCTGACCGGAGACGACCGGCAGGCCCTCCTCGATGGTCGAGCCGTAGCCCGCGTTCTCGAGGGCGGTGATGATGCCGCGCGACAGACCGTCGTAGGGGGAGAGCACACCGTCGAGCTGCTTCGAGCCACCGTCATAGGTGCTGGTCAGCAGGTCCTCCATGCGCTTCTGCGCCACGGACGGGTCCCAGCGCAGCGTCGAAACGGTGTCGAAGTCCTTCTGGCCGGATCCGATGGTCAGGCGACCGTCCTCGAGGTAGGGCTTCAGGGTTTCCATCGCTCCGTCGAAGAAGAATCCGGCGTTGTTGTCGTCGGGCGAACCGGCGAACACCTCGATGATCTTCTTGTCGGCGGAGTCGGTCTCCTTGCCGTCGGCGTCGAGGTAGCCGAGGCCCTGCAGCAGGCTCTGCGCCTGCTGCACGCCGACGTTGTAGTTGTCGAACGTGACGTAGAAGTCGACGTTCTTCGTGCCGTTGATCAGTCGGTCGTACGCGATGACCGGGATGCCCTTGCTGGCGGCGTTGTCGAGCTGCGTGGCCAGCGCCGTGCCGTCGATCGACGCGACGATGAGGATGTCGGCGCCGTTGGTGATCATCTGGTCGAGCTGCTGCTGCTGACGGGGGATGTCGTCGTTGGCGAACTGGAGGTCGACTTCGTAGCCGAGGTCCTCGAGCTGGGACTTGACGGCGTCGCCGTCGGCGATCCAGCGTTCGGAGGTCTCGGTCGGCATGGCGACGCCGACGAGGATGTCCTCTGCGGCGGTGCCGCCACCCTCGGAACCCGAGCCCGATTCGTTACCGGAGCAGGCGGCGAGGCCCAGCGCCAAGGCGAAGGCGCCGGTGGCCGCGAAGGTGCGCAGGACGGTCTTTCTCATTGCGATCTCTCTTCCTTGAAAGGCTTGATGCAGCGGACTGCCGAGTCGTCTCGGTGAGGCGCGAACGCGCGTCCGTTCTGGGAGCATTGCATATTGACGTGCCTGCGGACAAATAAATCTGTCGAACCTGCGGACAAATTGACCGATTCGATATCATTCCGGAAGCCGAGCAACGCAGAGGTGATCTCGATGGCTGAACCGCTTCTGCGGATGACGGGCGTGACGAAGCGCTTCCGTGGCGTCGTCGCGCTCGCCGGTGTCTCCCTCGACGTTCATCGCGGGGAGGTGCACGCGATCTGCGGTGAGAACGGCGCCGGCAAGTCCACGCTGATGGAGATCCTCAGCGGCATCCACCGGCACGGCAGCTTCGACGGCACGATCGAGCTGGAAGGGCGTCAGGTCGCGTTCCGCTCCCTCGCGGACAGCGAAGCCGAGGGGATCGTCATCGTGCATCAGGAGCTCGCGGTCGTGCCGCAGCTGACGATCGCCGAGAACATCTTCCTCGGCAATGAGATCACCCGCCGCGGGCTGCTCGATCGGGATGCCGTCAATCGGCGCGCCGCTGCGCTGATGGCACGCGTGGGACTGCACGAGAGCCCCGCCGCGCGCGCCGGTGACCTGGGCATCGGCAAGCAGCAGCTCGTGGAGATCGCGAAGGCGCTCGCCAAGGATGTGCGCGTGCTGATCCTCGACGAGCCCACCGCGGCGCTGGGCCGTGACGATTCCGACCGGCTGCTGGCGCTCGTGCAGCAGCTGCGCACCCAGGGCATCACCTGCGTGCTCATCTCGCATCGGCTTCGCGAGGTGCTGCGCGTCGCCGATCGCATCACGGTGATCCGCGACGGGGCGACGATCGAGACGATGCGCACCGACGATCCCCAGACAGACGAGCGGCGGATCATCCGCGCGATGGTCGGTCGTCCGCTGGACGACCTGTTTCCGCCGCGCGAACCGGACATCGGCGACGAGCTCTTCCGGCTGGAGAACTGGAGCGTTCGCCATCCGGCCGACCCGACGCGTCTTGTCGTCGACGACGTGAACCTGACCGTGCGCTCCGGAGAGATCATCGGCATCGCGGGGCTGATGGGAGCCGGTCGCACGGAGCTCGCGATGAGCGTGTTCGGCAGGTCGTTCGGGTCGGCCATAACGGGGACGGCATATAAACGCGGGGAGCGCATCGAGCTGCGTTCGGTGAGCGAGGCGATCCGGAACGGCATCGTCTACGCGCCGGAGGACCGTCGGCGCGACGGGCTGAATCTGCTCGCCAGCGTGCAGTCCAACGTGTCGGCGGCGGCGCTGGGACGGCTCTCCCAGCACGGGCTCGTGGACGACGTGCGCGAGCGCAAGGTCGCCGAGGCGTACCGGTACAAGCTCAACATCAAGGCGCCGAGCGTCGCGTCGCGGACGGGGGCGCTCTCGGGCGGGAACCAGCAGAAGATCGTCCTGTCCAAGTGGATCTTCACCAACCCGGACGTCCTCATCCTCGACGAGCCGACCCGGGGGATCGATGTGGGCGCGAAGTACGAGATCTACGGGTTCATCAACGAGCTGGCGGCGCAGGGCAAGGCGATCATCGTCATCTCGTCCGAGCTGCCCGAGGTGATCGGACTCTCCGACCGCATCTACACCCTGGCGCACGGGCGGATCACCGCAGAGATCACCCGGCAGGACGCCACCCAGGAGCTGCTCATGTCGCATATGGCGGTCGAGCGCGCATGAGCACAGATCATCCTGCGGTCGGCCGCGGAGCATCGTCCTCGCCTGTCGCCATCACCCGCACGACGAACGAGGATGTGCGCGCGCAGAACCTCTCGGCGGTCCTGCAGCTCGTGCACGCGGCCGGTGCCCAGTCGCGGTCCGAGATCGGCGCCGTCACGGGCCTGAATCGCTCCACGGTTACCGCTCTCGTGCAGGAGCTTCTCGATCTGCGTCTGGTGCGGGAGGAGTCGGTCAAGCCCACCGGTCGCGTGGGGCGCCCCTCCCTCGGTGTCGCGGCTGACGATGATGTCGTGGCGCTGAGCATCGTCGCCGACCCGCGTGCAGTCTCGGTGGCGCTGGTCGGGCTCGGATCGGCCGTGCACTCGCGCGTGCGACACGACCTGGCATCCCCGCCGAACCCGCGACGGTTCGTGCAGGTGGTGTCCTCGCTGGTCGACGGGATGCGGGCCGACATCGATCGCCACTACCGGCTCGTCGGGGCAGGCGTCGCGGTGCCCGGGCTCGTCGACTCGCGGGGCACGGTGCTGCTGTCGCCGTCTCTGAACTGGCGGCGTGAGCAGCTCGCGCATCGCCTGAGCGACGCCCTCCGGATGCCAGTGGCCGTCGGCAACGATGCCAGCGTCGGTGCGATGGCCGAGACGCACTTCGGTGTGGCCCGCGGGGTGGGGAACGTGCTCTACCTGAGCGGCTCGATGAACGGCATCGGCGGCGGACTCGTCTTCGACGGATCACTGCTGCGCGGCACCTCGGGCTTCGCCGGCGAGTTCGGTCATACCGTGGTCAACCCCTCCGGCTCCCTGTGCAGCTGCGGACGCCGTGGATGCCTGCAGGTGGAGGTGAACCCGGCGACCGTGCTCGCCCTTCTCGGTCGCCGAGGACTCGACGAGGACGAGCTCGACATCGAGTTGGGCATCGTGCGCGACCCGGTCGTGCTCGCCGAGGTCGCCAGGCAGGTCGACGTGCTCTCGGTGGCGCTGACGAACTTCGTCAACGCGTTCGCGCCCGAGATGGTCGTGCTCTCGGGCTATCTGGGCGTGCTGCTGGCGACCAGCCGCGAGCGGCTCTCAGAAGCGGTGCGCCTGCATCCGGTGGGGTCGGAGGGTCGCACCGTCCGGCTCGAGCGCGCCCGCATGCGATCGCACCTCATGCAGATCGCGCCCGCCGAGCTCGCCTTCGAGGCGGTGCTGAACGACCCCTCCGCCGCGGCATCACGGCTCTGATCCTGGAGCTCTGCCCGCTTCGGCGCGTGTGAGGATGGAGTGATGGCTGCACAGAAGAACTGGCGTGCGCGTCTGGTCGAGGCGATCCGCGTCGACGCAGCCTCGCGCCCCGAGACCCAGGCCATTCTCTCGGTCGACGAGATGTATGCCCGCCGCGTGATCGAGCTCGCGATGCGCATCGCCGAAGCCCTCATCGCGGTCGGAGCGGCCGCGAACGAGGTGGTGCTCTCCGCGACGCGCGTGGCCGCCGCCCTCGGCATCCGGCCGGTGCACGTGGACATCACCTTCAACTCGATCGCCGTGTCGTATCAGGGCGGCGAGTCCGACCCGCCCTTCACGGCCATCCGCGTGGTGCGCGCCCCCGTTCCCGACCACGCGAAGCTGCAGCAGCTGCAGGCCCTCGTGGTCGATATCGAGGCGGGGCTGGCCCTGCCGGAGGCGCGGGTGCGCTTCCATGCCATCCGGCGCATGCCCTTCCGCTACCGGCCGACCGTGATCGTGCTCGCGCAGGGGCTGCTCGCCGTCGGCGTCTGTCTGCTCTTCGGTGCGTCGTGGATCACCACGCTCATCGCCTTTCTCGCCGCGTGCGGCGCCGCCCTGACCCAGCGGTGGATGACTCGGATGCACCTGCCCTTCTTCTTCGCCCAGGCCGCAGGCGCGCTCGTGGTCACCGCGTTCGCCGCCGCCGCCAACTCGCTGCGCAGTCAGGGCATCGCGCCCTTCGACCAGGCCAGCATCGCCGTGATCGTCGCGGCCGGGATCGTGCTCATGCTTGCGGGGATGTCTGTGGTGGGAGCCGCGCAGGACGCGATCGACGGCTTCGCGCTCACCGCGGGCGGACGCATCCTGGATCTGGCGCTGCTCACCCTCGGCGTCGTCGTCGGCATCGTGGGCGGCGTGGCTCTCGCGCAGCGGCTCGGGATCGGCTTCACGCTCTCGACCGAGCCGCCGGCGCTCGGCCCCGGTTCCATGCAGGTGGCGGGAGTCGTGCTGATCGCCGTGACCGTCGCCGTATGGAATGGCGCGACGTCGCGCACGATCCTCGTCTCAGCCGTGCTCGGAGCGATCGCGTGGGGCGGGTTCAGCGCCGGCGCGGCCGGCGGGTTCGGCGTCCCTGTCGCCAGCGCGGCCGGCGCGCTGATCGCGAGTTTCGTCGGGTCGCTCATCGCGCACCGCCTGCACGTCCCGTCGATCGCGGTGACCACCGCGGCCATCGTCCCGATGGTGCCAGGGTCGGTCGTGTACCGCGGCCTGCTGGGGATCGTGGAGGCGGAGGACGATCCGATCGCGCTCATCCTCGGGTTCGCCGACCTGCTGCAGGCGGGCGCGATCGGTCTGGCCCTGGCATCCGGAGCATCCCTCGGTCTCGTCCTCGGTGCGCCGGTGCGCGACACGCTGCAGAGCGTCGTGCGCCGCCGCGGCCGCATCCGCTGAGCCGCGAGCACCGATCCGGTGGGTCTCATCGGCCTCGACGCTGGGCGGATGCAGAGCAGGTACGGCATAGCCTTGACGTGATGGCACATCTACTGGGGGCCGAGGCCCTGCACCTGGAGTACCCGACCAAGGTCGTCTTCGATTCGGTGACGGTCGGAGTCGATGAGGGCGACCGCATCGGCATCGTGGGTCGCAACGGCGACGGCAAGTCCTCCCTCATGAAGCTGCTCGCCGGCGTCCTCGAACCGGACTCCGGACGAGTCACCCGCCGCGGCGGGCTGCGGGTGGGAGTGCTGGAGCAGCAGGACCGCCTCGACGATGCGATGACCATCGGCCAGGTGGTCGTTGGGGATCGGCTCGAGCACGAATGGGCGGGTGATGCCCGCACCCGGGACGTCATCGCGGGGCTGCTGACCGACCTCCCGTGGGACGCGCAGATCGGCTCGCTCTCGGGCGGGCAGCGTCGTCGGGTCCAGCTGGCCCAGCTGCTCATCCAGGACTGGGACCTGATCTTCGCCGATGAGCCCACCAACCATCTCGATGTCGAGGCGATCACCTGGCTCGCCGCGCATCTCAAGAGCCGCTGGTCGAAGAACGCCGGCGCGCTGCTGGTCGTCACACACGATCGCTGGTTCCTCGATGAGATCTGCACGGCGACGTGGGAGGTGCACGACCGCATCGTCGAGCCCTTCGAGGGCGGCTACGCCGCATACATCCTGCAGCGCGTCGAGCGCGACCGGATGGCCGCAGCGTCGGAGGCGAAGCGGCAGAACCTCGCCCGCAAGGAGCTCGCCTGGCTGCGCCGCGGTGCCCCCGCGCGCACGAGCAAGCCGAAGTTCCGCATCGACGCCGCGAACGCCTTGATCGCCGACGTGCCGCCGATCCGCGACTCCGTCTCGCTGCAGTCGCTGGCGGTGTCGCGACTGGGCAAGGACGTGGTCGACCTGCTCGACGCCGGAGTCTCGTACCCTTCGGCAGGCTCAGGGACCCAGGGTGGAGCAGGCTCAGGGACCCAGGGTGGAGCAGGCTCAGGGACCCAGGGTGGAGCAGGCTCAGGGACCCAGGGTGGAGCAGGCTCAGGGACCCAGGGTGGAGCAGGCTCAGGGACCCAGGTCAAAACCGTGCTGCAGGATGTCGAGTGGCGCATCGCACCCGGCGAGCGCACGGGCATCCTCGGTGTCAACGGCGCGGGCAAGTCCACCCTGCTCGGACTGGTCTCGGGCGACGTCGAGCCCACCAGCGGGCGCGTCAAGCGCGGCAAGACCGTGCAGGTGCGCACCCTCACGCAGCGGATCGACGAGCTCGAGAAGCACTGGAACGACCCGGTGCGCACAGTCATCGACGGCCTGCGCACCTCGTACACCTTCGGCCCTTCGGCAGGCTCAGGGACCCAGTCCTCACGGGCGGCAGAGCTCACGCCAGGGCAGCTGCTGGAACGCCTCGGCTTCACCTCGGCGCAGCTGTCCACCCCGGTGAAGGACCTCTCGGGCGGTCAGCAGCGCCGACTGCAGCTGCTGCTCGTGCTGCTCGACCAGCCGAACGTGCTCATCCTCGACGAGCCCACCAACGACATGGACACCGACATGCTCGCCGCCATCGAGGACCTCCTGGACTCCTGGCCCGGCACGCTGCTGGTGGTCAGCCACGACCGGTACTTCCTCGAGCGGGTCACCGATCAGCAGTACGCCGTGCTGCGCGGGCGGCTGAGGCACCTCCCCGGCGGGATCGACGAGTATCTGCGGCTGCGCGAACTCGAGAAGCGCGAGCAGGCGGCGTCGCACTCCGGAGGCGCGCCCGCTCAAGGGACCCCGGCGAAGGCATCCGGGCTGGAGGGGGCTGCTCGTCGCACGGCCGAGAAGGAGGTCGCCGCCCTCGAGCGGCGAATGCAGAAGCTCAACGACCAGATCGAGCGGGCCAAGCACGCTCTCGCCGATCACGACCAGTCCGACTACGCAGGGCTGGGAGAGCGGATGCAGCAGATCCAGGCGCAGCAGGACGAGGTCGACGAGCTCGAGCTGCGCTGGTTCGAGCTCACCGAAGAGCTCGGCTGAGCGGCATCCCCGCGCGCATCACCGACCGAGCGCGTACATGATCAGCAGCATCGTGACGACGAACCCGCAGGCGTAGTTGATCCACAGGAAGTGCCGCCAGCCGCGGTTCGCCGCACCCGAATCGGCGTCAGACACCGAGCGATACGGCGCTGCCGCCCACAGGTACGGCAGAGCGAGCACGGCGGCCAGCGCGCCGGGGAACCCGGTGAACAGCATGAGCACTCCCGCCGCGGCCCAGCAGGCGAGCGCCAGCCGCACCGTGCGGGCGGCACCCAGCGCCGTGGCGATCGACGAGATGCCGCCCTCGCGGTCGGGCACCACGTCCTGCACGGCCCCGAACGCGTGACTCGCGACACCCCAGAGGAAGAACGCGGTCAGCAGCGCGACGAGTCCCGGCGTGACCGTCCCCCCGGCGAGGGCGAACCCATACACCGCGGGGCTCACGAAGTGGATGCTCGAGGTGATCGAATCGAGCACCGGCACCTCTTTGAAGCGGAACGGCGGCGCGGAGTACGCCACGACGGCGAACAGGCTGATCGCCAGGATCAGCCACGACACCGGCGAGCCGAGCACGACGAGGGCGATGACGAAGGGCGCGCACAGAGCGATCGCCGTCACGAGCACCGTTCGGTGCCGCTGCGGCGACAGCAGCGCCCCCTCGACCCCGCCCTTGCGGGGGTTGGCGAGGTCGGAGGCGTAGTCGAACACGTCGTTGATGCCGTACATCGCCAGGTTGTACGGCACGAGGAAGAACAGCGTGCCGATCACCCAGCGCGCGTCCACGCCCCCGGCTACGAGCAGGTAGGCGGCCGCGAAGGGGTAGGCGGTGTTGATCCAGCTGAGCGGCCGAGACGCGGCCAGCAGGTCACCGATCATCGGCACGCTCCCTCCGCAGGCGCGACCACAGGGCCGGCAGCAGGATCACCGCGGCGAGCGGGTAGGCGAAGTCCTCGAGCGGGGCCTCGCCGATCCGGATGCCCGAGATGTGCGCGCTCGAGTAGTCGAACAGTCCCACGGCGATCATCAGGTTGTCGAACACGGCGGTGAGCACCACGAGCGTGGCCGCCGCGATGAGCAGTGACGCCGCAGACGGCATCCGGTCGCGTCGCCGCACCACCAGGGCGACCACGACGGCCGCCGCGAGGAATCCCGCGCACAGCAGCACGTAGCTCATGCGTCTGCCCTCCGTCGTGTGGCGAGCACCTTCTCGGCGCCGCAGACGAGCACCATGGTCAGCTGGCACAGGAACAGCAGGAAGATGGGCTCCTCGATCGGCAGCTCGGGTGCGAGCAGGATGCCCGTGGCGAACTGCCCGTCGTCGCGGAAGAAGATCCCGAGCCCGATCCCGGCGAGATCCCAGAGCAGGAAGAACGCGGTGCCGAGCGCGAGCACGAGCGCAGCCCGCCACGGATCCCGGCCGAGGAACAGCCGGTGGCGCACATCGAGCAGCACCATCCCCGCGAGCGATACGAGCAGGGCGATCAGGTAGCCGGCGCTCACAGCGGCTCCGCCAGGGGGCCCGCCGAGACGTCGCCGCGCAGGCGCTTGACGACCAGCTCGGCGCTGATCAGGCACATCGGCAGGCCGATGCCCGGAATCGTCGTGGCGCCGGCGTACAGCAGCCCGTCGACCTTCGACGACATGTTGGCGCCGCGCAGGAAGGCGCTCTGCCGCAGCGTGTGCGCGGGGCCGAGCGCCCCGCCGCGCCACGCCCCGAAGTCGCGTTCGAAGTCGGCGGGGCCGATGGTGCGACGCACGACGATGCGCTCCCGGAGGTCGGGGATGCCGCACCAGCCGGCGATCTGGTCGATCGCCGCATCGGCCGCGCGTTCGACGCGCTCATCGCCGGTGCCGTCGCTGCCGCCGGCCCCGATGGATGTGTCGGCGGGGACGGGGATGAGCACGAACAGGTTCTCGTGTCCCTCGGGAGCGACGTCATCGGTCGCGCTCGGCCGGCAGACGTAGAGGGACGCCGGATCGGGGATGCGCTTGCCCTCACCGTGACGGCCTCTGCCGTAGATCGCGTCGAATCCCTCCTCCCACTCCCTGGTGAACAGCAGGGTGTGGTGCGCGAGCTGGGGCAGCTCGCCACGCACCCCGAGCAGCGCGAGCACGGCCCCGGGCCCTGGGTCGCGTCCGTTCCACCAGCCGTCCGATCGCGTGCGATGCTCGGGGTCCAGCAGCTGCTGCTCGGTCACGTGCAGGTCGGCGGTCGACACGACGACATCGGCGGGCAGGTGCTCGCGCGTGCCGTCGGAGAGCTCGACGTCGACCCCGGTCGCGGAACCGGCGTCGACCGTGATGCGCGTCGCGCGGCATCCGGTGCGGATGTCGACGCCCTCCGCGCTCGCCACGCGGGTGATCGCGGTGATCACCGCAGCGAAGCCGCCGCGCGGATACAGCACTCCCTGACCGATGTCGAGGTGGCTCATCAGGTGGTACATGCCGGGTGCCTTGGCGGGCGACGTGCCGAGGAACACTGCGGGATACCCGAGCACCTGCTGCACACGCGGCTCGCGGCTGTGCCGGCGGATGCGCCGGTCGAGAGGCTCCGCGAGCAGGCGGGTGAGCGTCGGCAGACCGCGCAGGGTGCGCGGGGTCAGCAGCGGGCGCAGCGACTCGTACGTGCTGTAGAGGAACGTCGAGGTGGCCAGGTCGTAGGTGTCCGCTGCGGATGCCAGGTAGCGGTCGAGGCTTTGTTCGGCATCCGGATCGAGGGCGACGAGGGCGTCCCTGGCTCCTTCGGCCGGCAGGTCGAACGGCTCGGCGTCGTCTTCGAAGTACACCCGGTAGGCAGGGTCCAGGCGGACGAGGTCGAGCTGCTCGGCCGCCGAGGTCCCGAGCAGCCGGAAGAAGTGGTCGAACACCTCGGGCATGAGGTACCAGGAGGGTCCGGTGTCGAAGCGGAAGCCGTCGGATTCCCAGCTGCCGGCGCGGCCGCCGAGATCCTCTCGTGCCTCGACGAGGGTGACCGATGCGCCCTCGCGGGCGAGCAGAGCGGCGGTGGCGAGCCCGGAGATGCCTCCGCCGATGACGACGGCGCGCCTCATGCGGTCGTCCTTCCCGCTGCTGCGTTCGCCAGGATGCCCAGCTTGCGCCCGAGCGGCACCGAGACCCGTCTCGTGCGCAGCTCGGCTGCCGGCGTGCTGCGCAGCTGCTCATTGAGCCGGCCGAACAGCGCAGCAGCGGCCGTCGTCGCCCGCCGCGATCCGCGCGGCAGCCGCGCGATGGCTTCGCGTGCGACAGCGAGGTCCTCGGCGATCTCGTCGACGACCGCCTCCTTCTCGCGGTCGGTGAAGGTCTGCGGATCCAGGCCCGGGATGTACGAGCGGCCCAGTCGTCCGGCATCGTCGGCGAGGTCGCGCAGGAAGTTCACCTTCTGGAACGCGGCGCCGAGGCGGCGCGCGCCCTCTTCGAGCTGGTCGTCGAGCGTGAATCCCGGATGCTCGAGAGCGAACACCCGCAGGCACATCGAACCCACCACCTCAGCCGAGCCGTGGATGTAGCGCCGGTACTCCTCGAGGTCGTAGCGCGGGTGCGCGGTGGCATCCATCCTCATCGACTCGAAGAACGGCTGCACGAGCTCTGCGCCGATCCCGGTTCGCCGCGCGGTGGCGGCGAACGCGTGCACGACGAGGTTCGCGCTGAAGCCGCACTCCATCGCCCGGAGGGTGTCCTGTTCGAGGGCGTCGAGGATGGCGAGCACCTCCGGCGCCGCCAATCCCGCCTCGGCGGCGGGGCCGTCGACGATCTCGTCGGCGACCCGCACGAGGGCGTACACGTCCGAGATCCCGCTGCGCACGTCGCGCGGCAGCAGCCGGCTCGCATAGCCGAAGGACGTCGAGTACCCGCTGATCACGTGCGCCGCAGCGGTATGGGCGGTGCGCGTGTACAGGTCGAGTGCGCGCTCGGCGCTCACGACTGCCGCTCCGCGCAGCGCTCCGCGATCTGCGCCAGCTCGGCGCGCAGCCCGGTGGGCAGGGGAGCGATGGCGATCGCGTGCAGGACGTCGTGCAGCACCCCGTCGATGACCCGCTGCATCCGCTCGACCGCACCGCAGGCCACCAGTGCCGCACGCAGCCGGTCGGCATCGGACGTGTCGAGCGGGGCGCGTCCGAACAGGGGGCGCACGGCCTCCCACTCGGCGGTGCCCTCGGCGAAGGCCACGAGCAGCGTGCGCTTGCCCTCGCGCAGATCTCCGATGACGCTCTTGCCCGTGCTGCTCTCGGCGCCGAACACGCCCAGCGCGTCGTCGCGCAGCTGATACAGCAGGCCCAGGCGCGATCCGATCCACTCCAGCGCGTCCACGACCTGGTCGGTGGCGCCGGCCAGCAGCGCACCCACCCGCAGCGGCGCGGCGAACGAGTACGCGGCGGTCTTCTGCTCGATCATCCGCAGGATGTCGGCCTGATCGGCGTGCATGACCCCCTTGGCGAAACCCACGTCGGCGTGCTCTCCGGCCGCGGTCAGGATGAGCGCGTCGTCGATCACGCGGTGCAGGGTCGCGGCTACCGGATGCGTGACATCGGCGACGAGCGCGTGCGCGCCGCTGATCAGCAGGTCACCCGCGAGCAGCGCTGACGCCTCGCCCCACGCGGTGGCGGTGTGCGGGGCGTGCCCGTCGTCGAGCGCAGCGGCCGCGAACCGGCCGGCGAGGTTCGGCTTGCCGCGCCGCACGAGGTCGCGGTCGAGCACGTCGTCATGCATGAGAAGAGCGGTGTGCAGCACCTCGAAGGCCGCGGCGGCGCACAGCGCCGAGTCCTCCTCCACGCCGCCCAGGCTCTCGTGGGCGAGCAGCAGCAGCCGGGGCCGCAGGCGCTTCCCGCCCTGGGTCGCATCCGCCGCCCGGCGCCACAGATCGCCGTAGCGCCCGCCCATCGCATCGGCTCGCGCGATCCGGTCGGCGAAGAACCGATCGATGATCTCGTCCAGTCGCGGATGGACTGCCGTCTCCAGCCTCACGCGACGCTCCGCCACGCGGTCGCATGGATGGTCCCGGCGGTGGCCGAGAGCTGCTGCGCCTGCAGCACGAGCCAGGGGCTGAACGCCCACGGCGCCGCGGTCAGCGCCGCGGCGAGATCCTCAGCGCTGACCCAGCGAGCGTCCATCACCTCGGCCGGGTTCAGCTCCGGCTCGCCCACCGCGCGCGCGGTGTAGACCGGGCAGATCTCGTTCTCGACGATGCCGGACGCGTCGATCGCGCGGTACCGGAAGTCGGGCAGCTCCACCTGCAGGTCGGCGATCTCGAGCCCGAGCTCCTCGCGTGCGCGACGCTGCACGGCATCCGGAATCGCCTCGAACGGCGCGGGGTGACCGCAGAACGCGTTGGTCCACGTGCCAGGCCAGGCGCGCTTGGTCAGCGCCCGTCTGGTCAGCAGCAGCCGCCCCTCGTCGTCGCGCACGTGGCAGGAGAACGCGAGGTGCAGCGGGGTCTCCTGGTGGTGCACCTCGTCCTTGCGGGCGACGCCACGGGGGTTGCCGTCGTCGTCGAGAAGGATCACGCGCTCGGGGGAGTGGGTCACTGGGCCTCCTGTGTATTCCCTAGACAGGCTAGCTACCAACTGTGGATATATCCACATCTGGCATAAAATCAACCTCATGCGGAAAATGACTCCGTCTTCCGCGCCGATCGTGGTGATGCACGATCCGCGCCTGAACGATCCTGAGCAGGAGCTCGTGCGCACGAGCGACCTCACGCCCGGTGAGCTGGAGAGCGTGCTCGAGGTGCTCGAGGCCATGCGCCGCTGGCGCGAAGCGGAGCGCGAGAACAACGAGGCGTCGCAGCGGTACATGCGCCTCGGCGCGAGCGACATGCGGGCGCTGCGAGTGCTCATCGCCGCAGGGAACCAGAAGCTCCCGATGACGCCGAGTGCGATGGCCGGACACCTCGGGATCTCCAGCGCATCCACCACGAAGCTCCTCGACCGCCTGGAGCGCGGCGGTCACGTCGTGCGTCGCGCGCATCCGGACGACCGCCGCAGTCTGGTCATCGAGGTGACCGAGGAGACCCGCCGTGCAGCACGTGCCACGGTGGGTCGCGAGCACGCTCGGCGCTTCGATGTCATCGCCGAGCTGACCCCCGAGCAGCGCCGCACGGTCGCCGACTTCTTCGGCGCCATGGCGGCCACTGCCGAGCGTGACGCTGTGTGACGAGCGGATTCTGAGCGAGTGCTCGACGCCGCGTACGTTTTCGGAGTCCCCCACGAGAGGAAGAACCCGAAAATGTCACGCCGCTTCACCACCCTCGCCGCTGCCGCCGCAGCGGCCCTCCTCGTCACCGGTCTCACCGGCTGCGCATCCGCCGACGCCGGCAAGGCCGGATCCGACGGCACCGCCGATGACGTCGTCAAGATCGGCGTGGTCGGCAAGAGCGACCCGCAGTGGGCGGCGTTCGAGAAGGCGGCCAAGGCCGAGGGCATCGAGGTCGAGCTGGTCGACTTCGGATCGTACGAGCTTCCCAACCCGGCGCTCACCGAGGGCGAGATCGACCTCAACCAGTTCCAGCACGTGATCTACCTCGCTCAGTACAACGAGGCGGCGGGGGAGGACCTGGTGGCGATCGGATCCACGCAGACCTACCCGCTCGGCCTGTACTCCTCGAAGTACGACGACGTCGAGGACATCGCCGACGGCGAGACCGTCGCCGTTCCCGACGACGCATCCAATCAGGCCCGTGGCCTGCTCGTGCTCCAGTCGGCCGGGCTCATCGAGCTCAAGGACGGCGGCTCGCCGTTCTCGGATCTCTCCGACATCGACGAGGCCAAGTCCAAGGTCAAGGTGACCGCACTGGAGGCCGCGCTGACGCCCGAGGCACTGCCCGACGTCGCAGCCGCCATCATCAACAACGACTTCGTCGAAGAGGCCGGTCTGGAGTTCGACGACGCGCTGTTCACCGATGACGCGTCCGACCCGGCGGCAGCCCCCTACGTGAACATCTTCGCCTCACGTGCGGACGACGTCGACAACGAGACCTACCTGCAGCTCATCGAGATCTTCCAGACCGACGAGGCCGTGCAGAAGGGGCTCGCTGAGTCGTCCGGCGGCACCGGCGTGACGGTTCAGCTCCCCCAGGAAGAGCTGGCGAAGACGCTCAAGACCGTTCAGAAGGACGTCGCGGACAACAGCTGATCCGGACGGATCTGAGAGAATCGGGCGGCGCCATGTGCGCTGCCCGATTCTCCTTGTCAGGGGCAGCCGACGCCCATCATCCCCACCCACCCGAAGCCGGAGTGCACCCATGCCGATCGTCTCGCTCGAGAACGTGTCGAAGCGATACCCGTCCCCTCAGCGCGCGGGGGAGGAGGTCACCGCGGTCGACGACGTCACCCTGCACATCGAGAAGGGGGAGGTCTACGGCATCATCGGCTATTCGGGGGCCGGCAAGTCCACCCTCGTGCGTCTCATCAACGCCCTGGAACCTGCCACCCAGGGCCGGATCATCGTCGATGACATCGAGGTCACTGCGCTCTCCGAGCGCCAGCTGCGGGAGGTGCGCAGCGGCATCGGCATGATCTTCCAGCAGTTCAACCTCTTCTCCGCCAAGACGGTGCGCGCCAACATCGCGTACCCGCTGAAGCTCGCCGGCTGGGCGAAGACCGACATCGACGCCCGCGTCACCGAGCTGCTGTCGTTCGTCGGTCTCAGCGACAAGGCGCGCTCGTACCCCGAGCAGCTCTCCGGCGGTCAGAAGCAGCGCGTCGGGATCGCCCGTGCGCTCGCGACCCGCCCCGCCATCCTGCTCGCCGACGAGGCCACCAGCGCTCTCGATCCCGAGACCACGCACGAGGTGCTCGCCCTGCTCAAGCGGGTCAACGAGGAGCAGGGGGTCACCATCGTGGTCATCACCCACGAGATGGACGTCATCCAGACGATCGCGACGAAGGTCGCGGTGATGGACCGGGGGCGCGTGATCGAGCAGGGCGATGTCTTCGAGGTCTTCTCGGCCCCTCGGCATCCGGCTTCGCAGCGCTTCGTGGGCACGGTGGTCAAGGGCATCCCGTCTCCCGCCGAGCGCGCTGTGCTGCGCGAGCGGCACAGCGGCCGGCTCGTCACGTTCTCGTTCCGTGACGGCGGCCCATCGCAGGCCCAGCTCTTCGTCGATCTCGCCGAGGCGGGGCTGGAGTTCGAGCTCGTGTTCGGCGGCATCAACGACATCCGCGGACGAGCTTTCGGCCACCTGACGCTCGCCCTCCGCGGCGAGACGCAGCGCATCGACGACGTCCTCGCGCGCATCGGGCGCCAGGTCGAAGTGACCGACATCGATCGGGAGGAGGAGCGCTGATGGATCGTCTCGTCGAACTCGCTCCGGAATTCTGGCAGGCAGCTGTCGAGACCCTGTACATGGTGTCGCTGACCCTGCTCTTCGGCGGGATCCTCGGTGGTCTGATCGGAGTGGGTCTGTACCTCACCCGCCCCGGCGGGATGCTGCAGAACCGTGCCGTGTCGTTCGTGCTGAACCTGTTCATCAACTTCTTCCGGCCGATCCCGTTCGTGATCCTCATCACGGTGCTGATCCCGTTCTCGCGCCTGGTCGTGGGAAGCGGAATCGGCACCAACGCCGCGATCGTGGCCCTGGTGGTCGCGTCGATGTTCGCCATCGGGCGCATCGTCGAGCAGCATCTGGTGGGCGTCTCGCCGGGGGTGATCGAGGCCGCGCGAGCGATGGGAGCCGGGCCCTGGCGCACCCTGTTCACCGTCGTCATCCCGGAGGCGCTGGGCCCGCTCGTGCTGGGCTACACGTTCGTCATCGTCGCGCTCATCGACATGACGGCGATGGCCGGGTACATCGGCGCCGGGGGCCTCGGCAACTTCGCCCTCACCTACGGACGGCGGCAGTTCGAGCCCATCGTGATGTGGGCCGCGGTGCTGCTGATCGTCGTCTTCGTGCATTTCGCGCAGACGCTCGGCACGTGGCTCGCGCGCCGGATCATGCGCCGGTAGACATTTCGCGGCTCAGCGCGGCTCATCCCCGCTCAGCTGGGCGGGGCGTCCTGCAGAGTTCGTCGTGTCATGAACTCCCGCGGCGCTCCGCTCAGCGGGTCGAGGAAGCGCAGCTCGCGCGCGAGCAGCTGCAGCGGCCTGGTGAAATCGTCTGGCGTCTCGGGCAGCAGGTCGGGGTAGAAGCCGTCGTTCAGGATGCCCGCGCCGAGCGATGCCAGGTGCACCCGCAGCTGGTGCATCCGACCGGAGTGCGGGCGAAGCAGCGTGTGCACGACCTGCTCGTCGAAGGCGAGCAGCTCGATGAGCGTCTCGGCGTTCGGCTCCCGCGCCTCGTCGACTCGCACGCACACGTGCGCGCGCAGCTTCTCGATGTGATTGCGGTACACGATCGGGAACGGCAGACCGGCCAGAGCGGGGGATGCCGGATCCCAGTCGGCGGGCAGCGCCGACACCGCCTCGTACACCTTCTCCACCTGCCGCCGCTCGAAGAGCAGCTGGTAGGCGCCGCGTGTCGCGGGACGGGTGGAGAACATCAGCAGACCGGCCGTCGCGCGGTCGAGGCGGTGGATCGGGGTGAGCTCCGGGATGCCGAGCCGATTGCGCAGCCGCACCAGGGCGGAGTTCTGCAGGTACTTGCCGCCCGGGGTGGTGGGCAGGAAGTGCGGCTTGTCGGCGACGACCAGATCGCGGTCCTGGTGCAGCACCTCGATGTCGAACGGGATCTCGCGCTCCACCGGCGGCTCGCGGTAGTACCAGACGAACTCGTGCACGCCCAGCGGAGTCTCGCGGGTGAGCGGCGTGCCGTCTCGCGCGACGATCTCACCGCGGTCGAAGCGCGACAGCAGCCGCTCGGGCTCGAGATGGAAGAAGCGCTCCGCCATGTACGCGCCGACCGTCGGCCACGGTCCGGTCAGCGGCAGATGCAGCCGCGTCGCGCCGACGCCGTCGCGTACGGGAAGCGGAGAGCGCATGGCCATCAGCGGCCCCGCCCCGGAACGGGGATGCTCACGAGTCGAAGCTCAGACTGAGCTTGCGCAGCAGGCCGGCCAGCCGCTCGCGGTCTGCGCGGGGGAGCGCCTGCAGCAGCACGGCCTCGGCATCGACGAGGCGCGTGATCGCGGCATCCACTCGCACGCGTCCGTCGTCGGTGAGGGTGACGAGCACGCTGCGCCCGTCCTGCGGGTCGGACTCGCGCCGCACGAACCGACGCCCCACGAGGCGGTCGATGCGGTTGGTCATCGTGCCGCTCGAGACCAGCGTCTGCTGCAGCAGCTGCTTGGGCGAGAGCTGGAAGGGGGCGCCGGCACGGCGCAGCGCCGAGAGCACGTCCCACTCCCACGGCTCGATGTCGCTGCGACGGAACACCTCGCGCCGCGCACGGTCGAGGTGACGCGAGAGGCGGTCCATCCGCGAGAGCACCTCGAGGGGCGAGAAGTCCAGGTCGGGGCGCTGGGTGTTCCAGGCGCCGACGATCCGGTCGACCTCATCCGCCTCGCTCATCCCGCCATTATCCCGCGTCCGCCGCGTCGGCTCGGACCTCGGCCCGCACCCCGGCCCGGACGGAGGGCCCGGTCGGCCGTGGCAGAATTGACCCGCGGTCGCCCCCTCGCGAGGCGGATGGCCGTGGTCCGCCGTGGTGTAACGGCAGCACGACAGCCTTTGGAGCTGTGAGGTTCAGGTTCGAATCCTGGCGGCGGAGCATGACGCAGAACAATCTCGCCATCATCGTGCTCGCCGCAGGCCAGGGCACCCGCATGAAGTCCCGCCGACCCAAGGTGCTGCACGAGATCGCCGGGCGCCCTCTGGTCGGTCACGTGCTCACCACGGCGCGTTCGCTGGGCGCGTCGCACATCGAGGTCGTGGTGCGTCACGAGCGCGAGCAGGTGGTCAGCGCGCTCGCCGGCGACTACCCCGATGCGGTCTTCGTCGACCAGGACGACGTGCCGGGCACCGGCCGTGCCGTGCAGGTGGCGATCGACGCTCTGCCCGCGGACTTCGACGGCGACGTCCTCGTGCTCTCCGGCGACTGCCCGCTGGCCGATGCCGGCACCCTCTCGTCGTTCCTCGACGAGCACCGCGCGTCGGGCGCCCCGGCGACGCTGATGACCGCTGTCGTCGACGACCCCACCGGGTACGGCCGGGTGATCCGCGATGCCGACGGCGGGGTCGACCGCATCGTCGAGCAGAAGGACGCCAGCGCCGACGAGGCGTCTGTGCGCGAGATCAACGCCGGCATGTACGCGTTCCGCGCCGCGACGCTGCGCCGCTACCTTCCCGAGATCGGCGTCGACAACGCACAGGGCGAGATGTACCTGACGGACGTGCCCGGCCTGCTGCGCCGCGACGGCGACCGCGTGGCGGCATCGGTCGTCTCCGACGTCACCGTGACCTTCGGCGTCAACGACCGCGCCCAGCTCGCCCTCGTCGGACGCCTGCTCAACCAGCGCATTGTGCGTCGCTGGCAGCGCGAGGGTGTCACCATCGTCGACCCCGAGACCACGTGGATCGACGACGACGCCAAGCTCTCGCCCGACGTGACGATCCTGCCGAACACGCAGATCCTGCGCGCCACCGTCGTAGCCGAAGGCGCCACCGTCGGCCCCGACACCACGCTGGTGGACTGCGAGGTCGGCGAGGATGCGGTGGTCAAGCGCACCGACGCGAACCTCGCCGTCATCGGCGCGGGCGCGACGGTCGGCCCGTTCTCGTACCTGCGGGCCGGCACCGTGCTCGGAGCCGGCGGCAAGATCGGCGCGTACGTCGAGACGAAGAACGCCGAGATCGGCGAAGGCAGCAAGGTTCCGCACCTGTCGTACGTGGGGGATGCGACCATCGGACGCGGCGTCAACCTCGGCGCCAGCACGATCACCGCCAACTACGACGATGTCAACAAGCACCGCACGGTTGTCGGCGACGAGGTGCACACCGGGTCGCACACCGTGCTGGTCGCGCCCGTTAGGCTGGGAGCTGGTGCGAAGACCGGTGCCGGTGCTGTCGTCCGCAAGGACGTGCCCGCGGGTGCCCTGGCCATGAGCGTCGCCCCCCAGCGCAACATCGACGGGTGGGTCGAGAAGAACAGAGCAGGCACGGGCGCAGCCGATGCGGCGGCCCGCGAACGATCGGCGGAGTAGGTCTCATGGGCAACAAGAAGAAGAAGGCCGCACTCGAGCGCGAGAACGGCGTCGCACCTGGACTCATCGCGAAGACGAAGAAGCGGCTCGTCGTCGCCGGCGGTCGCTCGCATCCCGAGCTCACGGCCGCCGTCGCCGCAGCCCTGGGCCAGGAGGCGGCCCCGGTCGAGCACCGCACCTTCGCCTCGGGGGAGATCTACGCGCGCTTCGAGGTCTCGATCCGCGGCTGCGACCTGTTCATCGTGCAGTCGTTCGGCGAGCCGGTGAACGAGTGGCTGATGGAGACGCTGATCATGCTCGATGCCGCCAAGCGCGCATCGGCCAAGCGCATCACCGTCGTCGCCCCCTACTACCCGTACTCCCGCCAGGACAAGAAGGGCCGTGGTCGCGAGCCGATCTCCGCCCGGCTCGTGGCCGACATGCTGAAGACCGCCGGCGCCGATCGCGTGATGAGCGTCGACCTGCACGCCGCGCAGATCCAGGGCTTCTTCGATGGGCCCGTCGACCACCTCTTCGCCAAGCCCGTGCTGCTCGAGCACTTCCAGGGCACGCTGACCGACGAGGACCGTGAGACGCTCACGATCGTCTCGCCCGACATGGGCCGCGTCCGCGTGGCGGACACGTGGTCCGACAGCCTCGGCGCCCCGCTCGCCATCATCCACAAGCGCCGCGACCCGAAGGTGGCGAACCAGGTGTCGGTGCATGAGATCGTCGGCGCCGTCGAGGGGCGCACCTGCCTGCTCGTCGACGACATGATCGACACCGGCGGCACGATCGTCAAGGCGGCGCAGGCCCTGAAGGGCGCCGGTGCGCGCAAGGTCATCGTCGCCGCGACACACGCGGTGTTCAGCGACCCGGCATCCGAGCGCCTGCAGGACGCCGCGATCGACCAGGTCGTCATCACCGACACGATCCCGCTCACCGAGTCGCGACGGTGGGAGGGGCTCACGATCCTGCCCATCGCGCCGCTGCTCGCGACCGCGATCAAGCAGGTGTTCGAAGACGGCTCGGTGACGAGCATGTTCGGCGGCGACGCCTGATCTCTCGCTGAGTCGCGACGAGGCATCCGGAGTTCTCATAGCCGGATGCCCGAAGCTGAACGCATGAACGTGCACCCCGCAGCCCGCACCGGATCCGCTCTGCTCGGCCTCGCCGGCGCGCTCGTGCTCGCCGGGTGCTCGGGGGCAGCGGACGCCGACGCGCGGAAGGCCGATCCGTCCCCGCTCAGCACCGACGCGACCGCTCCCTATGCTGACGGCACGTACACGGCCGAGGGCTCGTACCGCACGCCGGAGACGGTCGAGACGATCGAGGTCACCCTGAGGATCGCGGAGGACACGGTCACCGCCGTCGAGGTGGTCGGCGACCCGCTGGCGCCGGAATCGAAGAACTACCAGGGCCAGTTCATCGCGGGCATCTCGGATGTCGTGGTCGGGAAGAAGCTCGACGAGCTGCAGGTCGATCGCGTCGCCGGATCGTCGCTCACCAGCGGGGGATTCGATCAGGCCGTGGTGAAGATCAAGGACGAGGCCGCCACTGCGGCCGAGTGACCCGGCATGCACGCGTGGCAGTTCGACGCCATCGGCACGCAGTGGGAGATCGAGACCGTCGACACTCTGAGCGGGGCGGTTCGAGCGGGCGTCGGCGCGATCATCGAGGCGTTCGACGCCACCTGGTCGCGCTTCCGGGACGACTCGGTCATCTCGTCGCTGCGTTCGCAGGGCGGGACGGCGGATCTCACTCCGGATGCCGCCGCCGACGCCGCGGCCATGTTGGAGGTCTATCGTGATCTCGGTCGCGCCACCGCAGGCGCCGTCAGCCCGCTGATCGGCTCGGCGCTCGAAGCGCTCGGCTACGACTCCGCGCTGACTCTGCGCCCGGGACCGCCGCGGGCGGCGCCGGCGGGATGGGAGCGGATGCTGCGCTCCGACCACATGTCGCTGACCCTCGATGAGCCGGCCGTCATCGATGTCGGCGCTGTCGGCAAGGGGCGGCTGGTCGATCTCGTCTCCGACGCCCTCGCGCACCTGCCAGGGAGAGTGACCGTGGACGGCAGCGGTGACCTCCGCGTGCGCGGTGGGAGCGCGAGAGTCGCACTCGAGCACCCGTACGATCCGAGCATGGCGATCGGGGTGGTGGAGGTGACGGATGCCGCGCTCTGCGCATCCGCGGTCACGCGGCGCGCGTGGGGGAGCGGGCTGCATCACGTGCTCGACGGACGCACCGGTCTTCCCGTGCGCACCTGGGTAGCGACCTGGGCTCTCGCGGCAGACGCTCTGCACGCCGACGCCGCGGCGAGCGGCCTGTTCTTCGCCGGCGGTCCTGAGCTCGCCGACCGCTGGGGTGCCGACTGGGTGCGGATGTCGAGCGACGGGCGGATCGAGCGCTCGCGCGGGCTCGCGGGCGAGCTGTTCACCGAGCCCGCCCGCTGAGGATACGGAAGAGTAGAAGCGTGATCACTGCGTTCCTGGCCATGCGGCAGCGTGTGCTGGCCGTCCTCGGCGCCATCTCCATGTACCGGCTCGTGCTGTTCGCCCTCGGCGCGTTGGCGGTGATCGCACTCGGACTGTCCCTCGCGGGGCTGGTGAGCCCGACGGCCGGCGAGATCCTGGCATCCTTCGCGGTGCTCGCCCTCGCCATCTCCGCCGTCGACGCGGTCGCGCAGCGCATCCTGCGCCTGCCGTGGCGCATCGAGTCGTCGCTGGTGACCGCGCTCATCCTCCTGTTCGTACTGCAGCCCTCGCTCACTCCCGCGGGGCTGGGAGGGAGCGCGCTCGCCGGTGTGCTGGCGAGTCTGTCGAAGTACCTCATCGCCTGGCGCGGACGGCACATCCTCAACCCCGCCGCGTTCGGGGCGGCCGTCGTGACGATCTTCGGCCTCGGCACGTTCTCGGCCTGGTGGGTGGGCACCCCCTGGCTCGCGCTGTTCGTCGCCCTCAGCGGTCTGATCGTGCTGTGGCGCACCGAGAAGGTGCGGCTGGTGCTCATCTTCCTCGTCGTGGTCGTCGCAGTGTCGGTCGCGCGGCAGGGCGTGCAGTCGCAGGAGTTCGGCATCCCGTTCGACGCGGCCGACGCGCTGCTCGCGGCGTTCACGCAGACGCCGTACCTCTTCCTCGGTGCGTTCATGCTCTCCGAGCCGCTCACGCTCCCGCCTCGACGCTGGCAGCAGTACAGCGTCGCCGCGCTCGTCGGCGTGCTCGCCGGATGGCCGATCGCGATCGGCTCGCTGTTCACGCTGGGTCAGGAGCGGGCGCTGCTGATCGGCAACCTGCTCGCGTTCGCCTTCGCCCTGCGCAGCTCGGTGCGGCTCGTGCTCACCGAGCGCACCTTCGTCACGCCGACCGCGCAGGAGCTCACGTTCCGCACCAAGGGGCGGCTGAAGTTCGTCGCGGGGCAGTACCTCGAGCTCGAGGTGCCGCACCGCAATCCGGATGCCCGCGGCACCCGCCGCGAGTTCAGCATCGTCTCGGCGCCCGCCGACCTGCCCGCTCTGCGCATCGCCTACAAGGACGGCGATCAGAAGCATCCCTCGAGCTACAAGCGGGCGCTGAAGGCGGCCGAACCCGGGGCGGTGCTGGCCGTGACCGGAACGTGGGGAGACTTCGTGCTGCCGCGCGGGCGGACGCCGGTGCTCATGGTCGCCGCAGGCATAGGCGTGACCCCCTTCGTGTCACAGCTGCGGCAGCTGCAGGCCACGGGCGGCGAGCGCGACGTCGTGCTCGTCTACGTGGCGTCCGAGGCGGCCGAGCTCGCGTTCCGCGACGAGCTGGCCGCGACCGGCGCCCGCACGATCGTGTTCACCCGCGACGAGCCGGCGGATCTGCCGGCGCACTGGACGTGGGCGCAGGGCATCCGTCTCGACGCCGACGGCCTGCAGCGCGTCGTGCCCGACCTCGCGAGCCGGCACGCGTACATCTCCGGGCCACCGCGCCTCATCGCCGACCTGGCGCCGGCGCTGCAGAAGGCGCGCGGCGTCACGACCGACGCGTTCGCCGGCTACTGACCCGGACGCTCGCGGCTCACTGCCCTGCCGCGGACTCCACGGGGGCCGCCTGCTCGCCGCGCGGCAGGCGCACGGTGAACGACGTGTCGCCCGGTGCGCTCTCGACGGCGATGGTGCCGCCGTGACCTTCGATGATCGCCTTGGCGATCGCGAGACCGAGCCCCGTGCCGCCGGTCTGCCGCGCCCGCGACACGTCTCCTCGCGCGAAGCGGGCGAACAGCTCGTCGCGCACGGCGGGATCTATGCCCGGCCCGTCGTCGTGCACGCGCAGCTCGGCACCCTCAGCGGTGGCCGACAGCGACAGCGTGATGGTCGTGCCCTCCGGCGTGTGCGTGCGGGCGTTGGCGAGAAGGTTGCCGACCACCTGATGCAGGCGGCCGACGTCGCCCGCGACGATGACGGGCTCGCCGGGGGTCTCGAGCTTCCAGTGGTGGCCGGGGGCGGTGGGCTGTGCGTCGGCGAGAGCCTCGACGGCGAGCTGCGACAGGTCGACCTCACCGTGCACGAGCTCGGCGCCCTCGTCAAGGCGGGCGAGCAGCAGCAGGTCCTCCACGAGTCGCGTCATCCGCAGCGACTGCGCCTGGATGCGCTCCAGCGCGGAGGTGGTGTTCTCGACGGTGGGAGCGTCCTGCGACTGCCGCAGCGCCCGCAGCGACAGCTCGGAGTACCCGCGGATCGAGGCGAGCGGCGTGCGCAGCTCGTGGCTGGCGTCAGCCACGAACCGGCGCATGCGCTCCTCGTTGCGCTGGCGTGCGGAGAGCGATGAGTCGACGTGGTCGAGCAGGGTGTTCAGCGCGACTCCCACCCGGCCCACTTCCGTGCGCGGATCGGCCTCGTAGTCCGGCACCCGCTCGGTGATGCTCACCTCGCCGCGATCGAGGGGCTGGCCGGCCACCCGTGACGCCGTCGCAGCGACCGCGCGCAGCGGCCGCAGCCCCATGCTGATGGTGAGGGCGGTCGTGAGGGCCAGCAGGATCAGCCCGCCCAGGGTGGCGAGGGCGATCACGGTGAACAGCGAGGTCATGGTGTGCTGCAGCTCGGCGCGGGGCAGACCGGTGATCACCACCACGTCGTTGTCGGTGCGATCTGCCGTCACCCGGAACGAGCCCGCGTGCAGGCTGACCGTCGCCGATCCCGATTCCCGCAGCGCTGAGGTCAGCTCCAGCAGATCGTGAGCGGGAAGAGTCCTGCTGGAGTCGGGTGTGACGATCACGCCGGACGCCGGCGCGTCCGGGGGGAGCACAGCGAGCAGCAGGCTGCCGGTCTGGACGATGCCGCCGCTGATCGCCTTCTCGGCGGTGAGCGCCTCGCCGCGCAGGGCCGCGGCCTTGGCCTGGTTGGTGACCAGTGCCGTGGTGACGTTCGAGGTGGCGTTGAGCTTCCTCTGCAGATCGTCCTCGAGCGTCCTGCCCAGGGTCGCACTCGTGATGATCGCGACGATCACGAGGATGAGCGAGACGAACCCGATCACCGCGGCCATCAGCCGCGCCTGGAGGCTCAGCGGGTGAGAGAGCATGGGCTACTGCGGTGACTTGATCATGTAGCCGACACCGCGCACGGTGTGCAGCAGCGGCGTGCGGCCGGCGTCGATCTTCTTGCGGAGGTACGAGATGTACAGCTCCACCACCGACGACTTGCCGCCGAAATCGTAGCTCCACACCCGGTCGAGGATCTGAGCTTTCGACAGCACGCGCCGCTCGTTGCGCATGAGGAAGCGCAGCAGCTCGAACTCGGTCGCGGTGAGCTCGATCTCGTCGTCTCCGCGGATCACCTCGTGGCTGTCCTCGTTGAGCGAGAGATCGGCGACCCGCAGGATCGACTGCTCGTCGTCGGCCTGCCCCTGACCCGAACGGCGGATCACGGCCCGCAGCCGCGCGATGACCTCTTCGAGACTGAACGGCTTGGTGACGTAGTCGTCGCCGCCCGCGGTGAGCCCGGCGATGCGGTCGGCGACGGCGTCCTTCGCCGTGAGGAAGACGACGGGCACGAGATTGCCGGACTCCCTCAGTCGGCGCAGCACGCTCATGCCGTCGAGGTCGGGCATCATGACGTCGAGCACCAGGGCATCCGGTTCGAAGTCGCGGGCGACCTGCAGCGCTTCCAGGCCGGACGCCGCCGTGCGGACCTCCCATCCCTCCATGCGCAAGGCCATGGCGAGAAGGTCGGTGAGCATGGGCTCGTCGTCGACGGCGAGGATGCGCAGCGGGGTTCCGTCAGGGCGTCGCAGGTCGGGATGCTCGGTGCTCATGGCTCCATTGTGCGCCCGACGTCACCGAGAATCCATTGAGTTGCCTATGCGCCGCCTGTGGGACCGGGATCAGTGCGTGTCGACCGCGGGGATCTCGGTGCGGTCGCCCGACCACAGCGTGTGGAAGGTGCCTTCCTTGTCGATCCGGCGGTAGGTGTGCGCGCCGAAGAAGTCCCGCTGGCCCTGGATGAGGGCGGCGGGCAGACGCTCGGCGCGGATGCCGTCGTAGTACGACAGCGACGACGAGAACGCCGGAGCGGGGATGCCAGCCTGCGCGGCGGCGATGACGACCCGGCGCCATGCGGCCTGACCGCGCGAGAGCGCCTCGGCGAAGTACGGTGCGGTCAGCAGCGCAGGCAGGTCGGGCTCGCCGGCGTAGGCCTCGGCGATGCGGTTGAGGAACTGCGCGCGGATGATGCAGCCGGCGCGCCAGATCTTCGCCACGGCGCCAAGGTCGATGCTCCAGCCGTACTCGGCCGCGCCGGCGCGGATCTCGTCGAAGCCCTGCGAGTAGGCGACGATCTTCGACGCGTACAGCGCCAGGCGCACGTCCTCGATGAAGGCGTCGACGTCGTCGACGACGAAGTCCCGGGTTCCTGACCCTGTCGAAGGACCGGGGAGGTGAGCGGCGACCGCGCGCTGCTCGGGGTGCGACGACAGCGAGCGGGCGAAGGTCGCCTCGGCGATGCCGGAGACGGGAACGCCCAGGGCGAGTGCCGTCTGCACAGTCCACGCTCCGGTGCCCTTGGCGCCGGCCTGGTCGACGATGACGTCGACCAGCGGCTTGCCGGTCTCCGCGTCGATCTGGCGCAGCACCTCGGCGGTGATCTCGATGAGGTACGACTCGAGCTCGCCGGTGTTCCACTCGGCGAAGACGTCGGCGATCTCCGCCGGCGACTTCCCCGTGCCGCGACGGATGAGGTCGTACGCCTCGGCGATCAGCTGCATGTCGGCGTACTCGATGCCGTTGTGCACCATCTTCACGAAGTGGCCCGCACCGCCGTGCCCGACGTGCGTGACGCAGGGCTCGCCCTCGGCGACCGCGGCGATCGACTTCAGGATCGGGCCCAGGGTCACCCACGACTCGTCGGATCCGCCCGGCATGATGCTCGGGCCCAGCAGCGCACCCTCCTCGCCGCCGGAGATGCCGGCGCCGACGAAGTTGATGCCGGTCTCGCGCACCGCCTTCTCGCGGCGGATGGTGTCGGGGAAGTAGGCGTTGCCGCCGTCGACGATGATGTCGCCCGGCTCGAACACGCGCACAAGCTCGTCGATCACCGCGTCGGTGCCGAGTCCTGCCTTGACCATGATGATCGCGGTGCGCGGCTTCTGCAGCGAGGCGGCGAACTCCTCGTACGAGAAGGTCGGCACGAAGCCGGCGTCGGCGTGCAGTGCGACCAGTTCGTCGGTCTTCGCGCGCGAGCGATTCAGCACCGCCACCGTGTTGCCCTCGCGGCTGGCGAGGTTGCGGGCCAGGTTCGAACCCATGACGGCGAGTCCGACGACTCCGATGTTGGCTGCGGCTGTGGGCACAGGAATCTCCTCGGTGATGAAGGGCGTGATCTCAGGTTATCGGTGCGCGACGGCCCGGCATCCCTTCGTTTCAGCCGAGCCGATGCCAGAGCGGATCTCGTCGCGCGCGGGGGTGTTCCCCGCCGGAGGCGTTCTGTTAGCGTGTGGCCACCGATCGGTCACGCGCCGTGGCCGACGGAAGCAGGGGAGATGTCACATGGACGAATGGACCCAGACCCTCGCCGCAGGACCGCTTCTGCTCATCGCCGGCGGCGCGATCGCGCTGATCCTCGTGCTGATCATCGGGTTCAAGCTGCACGCGTTCCTCACCCTCGTGATCGTCTCGCTGCTGACGGCGATCGTCGCGGGCATCCCGATCGAGCAGGTGCTGACCGTCGCACTCGGCGGTTTCGGCACCACTCTCGCGAGCGTCGCGCTGCTGGTCGGACTCGGTGCCATGCTGGGCAGGCTCATCGAGCATTCCGGCGGCGCGCACGCGCTCGCCGACAGCTTCGTGCGGGTGTTCGGAGAGAAGCGAGCGCCCTTCGCGCTCGGTGTGGCCTCGCTGATCCTCGGCTTCCCGATGTTCTTCGACGCGGGACTCATCATGATGCTGCCGATCATCTTCGCCATCGCGCGGCGGGTGTCAGGGACGAACGTGCTGCTGTACGGCATCCCCGCGGCGGCGGCTTTCTCGGTGATGCACGTCTTCCTGCCGCCGCATCCCGGTCCGGTCACCGCCTCGGCTGCGTACGAGACGAACATCGGCCTGGTGCTGCTGGTCGGACTGCTCGTCGCGCTCCCCGTCTGGTACCTCTCCGGCTACCTGTGGGGGAGGTTCGTCGGCAGCCGCTGGATCCTGCCGGTGCCTGCGCTGTTCGGCAGCGAGGACGAGGATCAGCCGTCGAACCCGCCGCAGGTCAAGACGATCATCATGCTGCTGCTGCTGCCCATGCTTCTCATCTTCCTCAACACGGGACTCAGCACGCTCGGCAGTGCGGGTGTCATCGACTCGACCGAGCTGTGGGCGCAGTCGCTCATCTTCATCGGTCAGTCGCCGGTGGCGCTGACCATCACGGTGCTCGTGGCCCTGGTCGTGCTCGGCTGGCGACGCGGCGAACAGGGCACGGCCCTGGAGAAGATCGTCGACTCGTCGCTCGGCCCGATCTGCTCGGTGGTGCTGATCACGGGAGCCGGCGGCATGTTCGGCGGGGTGCTGCGCTCGTCGGGCATCGGCGAGGCGCTCTCGGACACGCTGAGCGGCATGGGACTGCCGGTGGTGGTGGCCGCCTACGTCATCGCCGCCGTGCTGCGCATCGCGCAGGGTTCTGCGACCGTGGCGCTGGTCACCGCGGCGGGCCTCATCGCTCCGGCGGTGCTGGGCGGCGACTTCAACCCGCTCGAGGTGGTCGCGATCACACTCGCCACGGCGGCGGGGTCGGTCATGGCCAGCCACGTGAACGACTCGGGGTTCTGGCTGGTCGGGCGCCTGATGGGGATGGACGTCAAGACCACGCTCAAGACGTGGACCGTGCAGCAGAGCATCCAGTCGGTGCTCGCGTTCGCGATCGTGCTGGTGGTCTACCTGCTGGCGTCGCTCTTCTGAGCGACGCCAGGGGGTCAGTCCTCGCGGTAGCCCGAGCGTCCCATCGCGAACATCGCGGCGAACGACGACACGACGCCGCAGACGGCGATCGCGCCGATGACCCAGAAGACGACATGCGAGAGGAAAGCGGGATCGAGCATGCCCACAGCCTATCGAGCTTTCGGGTACGATGGAGGAGTTCCTCGGCGAGGGATCGCGCACATGCGCGCATCCGTGATCGACGCGGTGACGTGAGCCCGGTGGTCGGCTGAATCCTTCAGTCGCGCAGCGTCTCGCCTCCTCGTGTCCGCACCGAGGCTTCCGAGACCATGACCACCGCGCGGCCCCGTCCCGCGTGCCTGAAGGAGAACAACATGTCTGACGAGAACAAGGTCGTCGCCGAGACCCGCACGAGCTTCGGCAAGGGCTTCGCCCGCCGTCTGCGCGCCGCCGGCAAGATCCCCGCCGTGATCTACGGCCACGGCACCGACCCGGTGCACGTCGCCCTGCCCGGTCACCAGGTGTCGCTCATCATCCGCCGCGCCAACGCGCTGCTCGACCTCGAGATCGACGGCACCTCGCAGCTCGCCCTCGTCAAGGACGTGCAGAGGGACCCGGTGCACCAGATCATCGAGCACATCGACCTGCTCGTCGTGAAGAAGGGCGAGAAGGTCGCCATCGACCTGCCCGTCGTCCTGACCGGCGAGTCGTTCGCGGGCACCATCGCGGCCCTCGACGCCGTGACCCTGTCGGTCGAGGCCGAGGCCACGGACATCCCCGAGAACGTCGAGGTCTCCGTCGAGGGCCTCGAGGAGGGCGCGCAGATCACCGCCGCCGACGTGAAGCTGCCCAAGGGCGTCACGCTCGTCGCCGACCCCGAGACCCTCGTGGTCGCGATCTCCGTCCCGGCCGCTCCGGTCGAGGACGAGGGTGCCGAGGCTCCGGCCGAGGAGGCCGCCGCGGAGTGATCCGCTGACGATCTGGACGGAGGGGGCGCGAGCTGATCGCGTCCCCTCCGTCATATCCGCTCGAGAGGGAAGCGAATGACCACCACCTGGCTGATCGTCGGCCTCGGCAACCCGGGCCCCCGCTACGCGGCGACCCGCCACAACATCGGGCAGATGGTCGTCGACGAGCTCGCCGACCGTCGCAGCGAGCGCTTCCGCGAGCACAAGGCCGGCGCACGGGTCGTCGAGACCCGCGTGCGTCCCGGCGGAGATCGCATCGTGCTGGCCAAGCCCAACTCGTTCATGAACACGTCAGGCACGCCGGTCGCCGCTCTGGCGCGGTTCTACTCGGTGGCGCCCGAGAACGTCATCGTCGTGCACGACGAGCTCGACATCCCGTTCGACAGCATCCGCATGAAGATCGGCGGCGGGCACGGCGGGCACAACGGCGTCCGCGATATCGCCCGAACCCTCACCACACCCGACTTCCTGCGGGTGCGGGCGGGCATCGGCCGCCCGCCCGGGCGGCAGGATCCCGCGGACTGGGTGCTCGCATCGTTCGGGTCCGTCGAGCAGAAGACGCTGCCGATCTTCATCTCCGACGCGGCGGATGCCGTGGAGCAGCTCGTCGACGAAGGGCTGCTGGCCGCGCAGCAGCGGCACCACTCGCGCTGAGCGCGCAATCGCCGTCAGGCCATCGGGTCGAAGGCGATGCCGTTGCCGATGCCGTACATGATCGCGACGGCGAGGAAGAAGATCCCGGGCCCGAGTGCGGCGATCACGATCGCGGCGATGCCCATCCCTCGTCCGCGCCGGCGAGCCACCGCCACGATTCCGCCGATCACGCCGAACAGCCCGAGCACCGTGCCGAGCCAGAACATGATCTCCGCCCACAGCGTCTCGATGCGCACGGGGAAGAGGGCGGCGATCACGAAGTCGCCGCTGCGGTCGAAGAGATCGTTCACCGACACGGCGAGCCCGATCTGCAGGGCGAGCACGCCGGCCACGGCGGGCGCGACGAGGGCGGCGATCAGAGCGGCGACGAGCGATACGGCTCCCATCCCGCGGGAGGCCGGCGGAGCGGAGGGTGCCGAGTAGCCGCCGACAGGTGCCTGATAGCCACCCACCGGCACCCCGTACGCGCCGGGCGGCGGCGCCTGAGGAACGGGCAGATCCTGAGGGACCGGAGCGCCAGGGGGGACGAAGGGGTCGGTCATCTCGCTCCTCAGACGCGGCGCAGCAGCCCGACGCGTTCGTACACGTCCGCAAGCGTCGCGTCGGCGACCTCGTCGGCCTTGGCGGCGTTCACGGCCAGCAGCCTGTCCAGCTCCGCCGGGTCGTCGAGCAGGGCGTTCGCACGATCGCGCACGGGGCCGAACTCGTCCACGACGACTTCGGCGAGCCCCTTCTTGAAGTCGCCGTACCCGCGGCCCGCGTACTCGTCCTCGATCGAGCCGACCTGCCGGCCGGTGAGGGCGGCGTAGATCGTGAGCAGGTTCGACACACCTGGCTTGTTTTCGCGGTCGAAGCGCACCGAGCCCTCGTTGTCGGTCACGGCGCGCATGATCTTCTTCGCCGACTTGGCCGGGTCGTCCAGCAGCCACAGGACACCCGCGTCGCTCTCGGCCGACTTCGACATCTTCGAGGTCGGGTTCTGCAGATCGTAGATGCGTGCGGTGTCCTTCTGGATCACCGAGGTCGGCACCGTGAAGGTCGTGCCGAACCGGCTGTTGAACCGCTCGGCCAGGTCGCGCGTCAGCTCGACATGCTGCTTCTGGTCGTCACCCACGGGCACCAGCTCGCTCTGGTACAGCAGGATGTCGGCTGCCATCAGCACGGGGTAGGTGAACAGCCCCACCGAGGTGGAGTCCTGACCATAGCGCTGCGACTTGTCCTTGAACTGGGTCATCCGGCCGGCCTCGCCGAAGCCGGTGATGGTGCTGAGGATCCATGCGAGCTCGGCGTGCGCGCGCACGTGCGACTGCACGTACAGCGTCGACTTCGACGGCTCGATCCCGGCGGCGATGTACTGCGCCGCTGTGCGACGGGTCTTCTCGCGCAGCTCCTGTGGGTTCTGCGGCACGGTGATCGCGTGCAGGTCGACCACGGAGAAGAACGCGTCGTACGACGTCTGCATGTCACGCCACTGCAGGAGCGCCCCGATGTAGTTGCCGGCCTGGAGGGAGTCGGCGGAGGGCTGCATTCCGGAGTAGAGGCGTGGTTTGGTCACGAAGCAATCCTATGCGGCTCGCGTTGGCCGCCCGCCGCCTGGGTCCCTGAGCCTGCCGCCTGGGTCCCTGAGCCCGCCGCCTGGGTCCCTGAGCCTGTCGCCTGGGTCCCTGAGCCTGTCGAAGGGTCAGTAGGTGTAGTCGGCGATGACGGGCGCGTGATCGCTCCAGCGCTCCGCGTACGTCGCTGCGCGGGCGACGGTGTAGCCGACGGCTCGGGCGGCCAGGGGAGGGGTCGCGAGGTGGTAGTCGATGCGCCATCCGCTGTCGTTGTCGAACGCCTTGCCCCGCATCGACCACCATGTGTACGGCCCTGGCACCTCGCCGTGATGGGCGCGGCCCACATCGATCCAGCCGAGTCCGAGGCCGCCGCCCTCCGACGCGAACGAGCGGGTGTCGCTGAGCTGCCCGGTCATGCCCCGGCCGACGCCCTCCTGGCCCACGACGCTCTCCCCTACGGCGCCGAGGAAGCGGTCGAAGTAGGCGCGCTCGCGCGCGAGGAAGCCGGACTTCTTCACGTTTCCCTTCCAGTTCAGGATGTCGAGCGGGCGGTGTCCGACGTTGAGGTCGCCGGTGACGAGCGCATGCGCGTCGTCCGTGCCCAGCTGCGCCATGCGCACGCTCATCGCGTCGAGGAACTTCCACTTCTCGTCCTGCTTCGGGGTGTCGGCCTCACCGGAGTGCACGTAGGCGCTGACGACCGTGAGCGGAGCCCCGCCGATCTGGAAGTCCGCCTCGATCCAGCGGCCGGCGGAGTCGAAGTCGTCGGCGCCGAGTGCAGTGCGGAAGGCCAGCGCGGGAGTGCGGCTGAGCACGGCGACGCCGGCCCTGCCCTTCGCGGTGGCCTTGTCGTGCACGATCTGCCAGTCGGGGAAGGCTGCCGCGAGGTGCTCGTCGTCGGCACGCACCTCCTGCAGCGTGAGGATGTCGACGTCGGCCTGCTCGAGCCACGCGTGCATCCCGTTGCGGACGGCCGCGCGGACACCGTTGACGTTGACAGAGGCGATACGCAGGTGGGGCATGGCATCCAGCCTAACGACGGGATCGGACACCCCGCCGCGGACCTCGTGCGGCCGTCGCTCGCAGCGGACGCAGGGGTCCGCTGTCGCGCAGCGGCTCGTTGCGGTCGTCGGCGCTCAGGGCGATCCACGACGCCGCGAGCAGGATCACGGCGGCGATCACGCGGCACCACAGCAGCAGCCCCACCATCACCGCGAAGGTCGCCAGCAGCGGGTTGCCGGGCGTGTGCGCGGCCAGCAGACCGGCGCCGAGCTGCAGCACGGCCATCGTGACGCCGCCGAGCACCGAGCCGGGCAGGATCCGACGCCACCGGATGACCGTGCCGGTGAGGAAGCGCACCAGCGCGGCGATGGCGGCGACGTCTATCACGATCACGACGAGCACCGATGAGATCGAGACGAGCGTCCTGACGGTGCCACTCGGCACCTCCTGGCCGAATGCCTCGAGCAGCGCGCGCAGCGCCCACACGCCGCCGAAGCTGATCGCGGCGCCCAGGAGCAGGCTCACTCCGAACGCGAGCGCGGCGGCGGCATCGCGAAGCTTCAGCAGCACGTAGCTGCGGGTGTCGAAGGGCAGGCCGAAGATGCCGCGCACCGCGCGTCGGGTGAAGGTGACCGCGCCGATTCCCGTCCACACCACGACGACCGCGGCGATGGCTCCGGTCAGGGTGAATGCGCCCGTCGCGGAGTTCGCCACCTGCCGCACCGCGTCAGATGCGACGACGCCGTCGGGTCCGATGAAGCCGGGGACGTAGCCGTTCACGACCCGGATCATGGCGTCGACCGCGACATCGCTGCCGCCCACCCAGACCCCGGCACCGGCGAAGGCGACGTAGAGCAGCGCGAACAGTGCGAACAGCGCCTGGTACGCCATGCCCGCCGACAGCAGGAAGCCGTTGCGGCGCAGGAAGTGCCGCCACACGCGCACCGGGAAGAGAGCGGCGATGCGGCGCCCCCACACAGCAGCGCGCCCGGCTGAACGAGTCAGTCGGGCGCGCACGTCGGTGTCTGCGCTCAGCGGGAGCCGCCGCGCAGGACGGCCTGCTTGACCTCGGCGATCGCCTTGGTGACCTCGATGCCGCGCGGGCATGCCTCGGTGCAGTTGAAGGTCGTGCGGCAGCGCCACACGCCCTCCTTGTCGTTGAGGATGTCGAGACGCACATCGCCGGCGTCGTCGCGCGAGTCGAAGATGAAGCGGTGGGCGTTCACGATCGCGGCGGGACCGAAGTACTGTCCGTCGGTCCAGAAGATCGGGCACGACGAGGTGCACGCGGCGCACAGGATGCACTTGGTGGTGTCGTCGAAGATCGCCCGGTCGGTGATCGACTGCACGCGCTCCTTGCCCTTCTCGGGGGTGGAGTTCGCGATGAGGAAGGGCTGCACCTCGCGGTAGGAGGCGAAGAACGGCTCCATGTCGACGATGAGGTCCTTCTCGAGGGGCAGACCCTTGATGGCCTCGACGTAGATCGGCTTCGAGATGTCGAGGTCCTTGATCAGCGTCTTGCAGGCCAGGCGGTTGCGGCCGTTGATGCGCATGGCATCCGACCCGCAGATGCCGTGCGCGCACGAGCGGCGGAACGACAGCGAGCCGTCGACCTCCCACTTGATCTTGTGCAGGGCGTCGAGCACGCGGTCGGTCGCGTACAGCTCGACGTCGTAGTCGACCCAGCGCGGCTCCTCGTCGACCTCCGGGTCGAAGCGGCGGATGTTGAAGGTGACCAGGAAGGACTGCACTCCCGAGTCGTTCGCGGCGTCGGCGGGTGCCTCTACGACATCGGTCATGATCAGTACTTCCTCTCCATGGGCTGGTAGTTCGTGATGACCACGGGCTTCCAGTCCAGCTTGATGTGGTCCTCGGCGTCGGAGGAGTGCGCGTCGCCCACCAGGTACGCCATCGTGTGCTTCATGAAGTTCTCGTCGTCGCGCTTCGGGAAGTCGTCGCGCATGTGACCGCCGCGGCTCTCCTTGCGGTTGCGCGCGGCGTAGACGACGACCTCGGCGATGTCGAGCAGGAAGCCCAGCTCGACGGCCTCGAGCAGATCGGTGTTGAACCGCTTGCCCTTGTCGTCGACGTGGATGTTGCGGTAGCGATCGCGCAGCTCCTCGATGACGCCGAGCACGTGGGTGAGCGACTCCTCGGTGCGGAACACCTGGGCGCCCTTGTCCATCTCGTCCTGCAGCTTCTTGCGCAGCACGGCGATGCGCTCGGTGCCCTGGTTGTTGCGCAGGCCCTCGATCATGTCCTTGACGAACGCGGCGGGGTTCTCGGGCAGCGGAACGAAGTCGGCGGTCTTGACGTACTCGACGGCGTTGCGGCCGGCGCGCTTGCCGAACACGTTGATGTCGAGCAGCGAGTTGGTGCCCAGTCGGTTCGAGCCGTGCACCGAGACGCACGCGCACTCGCCGGCGGCGTACAGACCGGGGACGACGGTCGAGTTGTCGGCGAGGACCTCGGCATCGTTGTTGGTCGGGATGCCGCCCATCGCGTAGTGCGCGGTGGGCATCACCGGCACGGGCTCGACGACCGGGTCGACGCCGAGGTACGTGCGTGCGAACTCCGTGATGTCGGGCAGCTTGGTCTCGAGCACCTCGGCGCCCAGGTGCGTGCAGTCCAGCAGCACGTAGTCCTTGTGCGGTCCTGCGCCGCGGCCCTCGAGCACCTCCTGCACCATGCTGCGGGCGACGATGTCGCGCGGAGCGAGGTCCTTGATGGTCGGGGCGTAGCGCTCCATGAAGCGCTCACCCGAGGCATTGCGCAGGATGGCGCCCTCACCGCGGGCGCCCTCGGTGAGGAGGATGCCGAGGCCGGCCAGGCCCGTCGGGTGGAACTGGAAGAACTCCAGGTCCTCCAGTGGCAGCCCCTTGCGCCAGACGATGCCCACGCCGTCGCCGGTCAGGGTGTGCGCGTTGGACGTGGTCTTGAAGATCTTGCCGAAGCCGCCGGTCGCGAAGATGACGGCCTTCGACTGGAAGACGTGCAGGTCGCCGGTGGCGAGGTCGTACGCGACGACGCCCGCGACCTGCGTGGCGCCTGCGGCGTCCTTCACGGTGAGCAGATCGAGCACGTAGAACTCGTTGAAGAAGTTGATGCCCAGCTTGACGCAGTTCTGGAACAGCGTCTGCAGGATCATGTGGCCGGTGCGGTCGGCCGCGTAGCAGGCACGACGCACGGGGGTCTTGCCGTGCTCTGCGGTGTGGCCGCCGAAGCGGCGCTGGTCGATCTTGCCGTCGGGGGTGCGGTTGAAGGGCAGACCCATGTTCTCGAGGTCGATGACCGCGTCGATCGCCTCCTTGGCGAGGATCTCCGCCGCATCCTGGTCGACGAGGTAGTCACCGCCCTTGACCGTGTCGTAGGTGTGCCACTCCCAGTTGTCGTCCTCGACGTTCGCGAGGGCCGCGGCCATGCCGCCCTGCGCCGCACCGGTGTGCGAGCGCGTGGGGTACAGCTTGGTGATCACGGCGGTCTTCGCGCCGGGACCTGCCTCGATCGCCGCGCGCATGCCGGCGCCGCCGGCGCCCACGATGACGATGTCGAACTGGTGGTAATGCACGCCGTCGCGCACGACGGAGTCAGAGGTCTGCGTAGTCAATGATCTGCCTTCTTCGCTTACTTGCCCAGTGCCTGGCAGGTCTCCCACATCGAGCCGTCCTCGAGGACGCCCGCGCAGGGGTCGAACGTGAACACCACGAGGGTGCCCAGGATGATGAGGAGCGCCGCCGCCAGGCCCAGCGCCCAGACGAGAGCCTTGCGGGCCTTCTCGTGGGTGACGTAGTCGTTGACGATGGTGCGCATGCCGTTGGAGCCGTGGATCAGTGCGAGCCAGAGCATCAGCACGTCCCACCACTGCCAGAACGGAGTGGCGTACTTGCCGGCGACGAAGCCGAAGTCGACGGCGTGGATGCCGTCGCCGACCATCAGGTTCACGAACAGGTGGCCGAAGATCAGCACGATGAGCACCACGCCCGAGGCGCGCATGAACAGCCAGCCCCACTTCTCGAGGTTGACGCCGCGCTGGCGGCGGGCGGGTGCGAGGGTCTGCGCGGACATCAGTTGCCTCCTCCGAATCCGGCGAATGCGAGTGCGAGGTGACGCGGCACGAAGCCCGCCATGACCACGGCCCACAGCCCGATGACGATCCAGAACAGCTGGCGCTGGTACTTCGCGCCCTTCGACCAGAAGTCGACGATGATGATGCGCAGGCCGTTGAACGCGTGGAACGCGATGCCGGCGACCAGCACCACCTCGCCGAAGGCCATGATCGGGTTCTTGTACGTGCCGATCACCGCGTCGTACGCCTCGGGCGAGACGCGGATCAGCGACGTGTCGAGAACGTGCACCAGAAGGAAGAAGAAGATCGCGACGCCGGTGATGCGGTGCAGCACCCACGACCACATGCCTTCGCGGCCCCGATAGAGTGTGCCGCGCGGAGACCGGGATGTGGTCTCCGAAACCGACGGTGTCAAGCGTGTGCTCGTGGACACGTCGTCCTCCCTGATCGATGAGACGTCGTGCATGCATCCGGGCACGCCCGACCTCATTCATCCTATTCCTGTCAGAAGGCTGAGGGCGACGAAGGGCACCCTTATCGCTCGGCTGAGACGGGAACCTCCCCGGCTAAGGTGTGACGCATGGCGCGAATCGACGACTTCTACGCGGTGATCCCGGCCGGCGGCATCGGCAGCAGGCTGTGGCCGCTGTCGCGGGCGGATGCCCCGAAGTTCCTCCACGACCTCACCGGCTCGGGTCATTCTCTGCTTCGCGACACCTGGGACCGCCTGGAGCCGCTGGCCGGGGCGGACCGCATCGCCGTCGTGACGGGGCGGGCGCATCGCGCCGCCGTGGAGGCGCAGCTGCCCGGCATCCCGGACGCCAACGTCTTCCTCGAATCCGAGCCGCGCGAGTCGGCTGCCGCGATCGGCCTCGCCGCCGCGATCCTGCACCGCCGCGATCCGGACGTCATCATCGGCTCGTTCAGCGCCGACCATGTGATCCGCGGCACGCGCGTCTTCGAATTCGCCGTGCGCGACGCCGTCGAGGTCGCGCGGGAGGGCTACATCTGCACGATCGGGATCACCCCCACGGAGCCGGCCATCGGCTTCGGGTACATCAAGAAGGGGGAGGAGCTCGTCGTCGACGGGGCGCGTGAGGCGGCTCTCGTGGAGCGCTTCGTCGAGAAGCCGGACCTCGAGACGGCGAAGGCGTACGTCGCCGATCGCGAGCACCTCTGGAACGCCGGCATGTTCATCGCGAAGGCGAGCGTGCTGCTCGACGAGCTCAGGATCAACGAGCCCGAGCTGCACGCGGGACTCATGGAGCTCGCCGACGCATGGGACGACCGTGACCGGCGCGGTCCCGCGGTCGACCGGATCTGGCCGAACCTGAAGAAGATCGCCATCGACTACGCGGTGGCCGAGCCGGCCGCCGAGCGCGGCCGCCTTGCGGTCGTGCCCGGTCACTTCGACTGGGACGACGTGGGCGACTTCGCCTCGCTCACCAAGCTGATCACGAACGGGCGCAAGAACGACCTGGCGGTGCTGGGCCCGAGGGCCCGCGTGCTGTCGGATGCCGCCAGCGGCATCCTCGTGTCCCAGACCTCGCGCGTGATCAGCCTGGTCGGGGTGCAGGACATCGTCGTCGTCGACACCGACGACGCGCTGCTGGTGACCACGGTTGAGCACGCGCAGCGGGTCAAGGGCGTGGTCGAGTCGCTCAAGCTCACCGGCCGGGGCGACGTGCTCTGAGGTCCGCTGCTGCAGATGGCCAAGCTATAGGGGCGGTCATCATTGCAGGTTTGTAACCTTTCGCCAGCACACCTGAGCATCACGTGCGTCACGCGCGTAACACTGGGTAACCTCGATCGATCCGCGATGTCCGCGGAGATCACCCGGGAGGCATGAGTGTCCAACTCCATCACCAAGAAGCTGCTCGGCGCCACCGTCGCGGCCGGCGTCGTTCTCAGTCTCGCCGCGTGCGGCCAGGCTCCCGCAGACAAGCCGGGTGCCGGCGGCGGCAAGGGCGAGTCCGACTTCCTGCCCTGCATCGTCTCCGACATGGGCGGCTTCGACGACAAGTCCTTCAACCAGCTCTCCTTCGAGGGTGCGAAGAAGGCCGCTGACGAGCTGGGCGTCAAGCTCAAGGACGTGCAGTCCAACGCCGAGACCGAGTACACCCCGAACGTCACGAACCTCGTCGACGAGGGCTGCGACACGATCGTCGCGGTCGGCTTCGCGCTGTCCCAGGCGACCGTGGAGGCCGCCACTGCCAACGAGGACATCGACTTCATCCTCGTCGACGATGCAGCCGACAACGACTTCGACGGCAAGAAGGACGCCGACAACGTCAAGCCGCTGCTGTACAACACGGCCGAGGCCGCGTTCCTCGCCGGCTACCTCTCCGCCGGCTACTCGAAGACCGGCAAGGTCGGCACCTTCGGCGGCATGGAGTTCCCGACCGTGACGATCTTCATGGACGGCTTCAAGCAGGGCGTCGACCACTACAACGAGGTCAAGGGCAAGGACGTCCAGGTCGTCGGCTGGGACGGCAAGACCGGCTCGTTCACGGGCGGCTTCGAGGCGAACCCCGACGCCAAGCAGGTCGCGGTCAACATCCTCAACCAGGGTGTCGACGTGATCCTCCCCGTCGGCGGCCCGATCTACCAGTCGGCTCAGCAGGCGATCAAGGAGTCCGGCAAGGACGTCGCCCTGATCGGCGCGGACGCCGACCTGTTCGTGACCGACCCGTCCACCGCCGACGTGGTGCTCACCTCGGTGCTGAAGGCCATGGATCTCTCGACCTACGAGGCCGTGCTCTCCAGCGGTGAGGGCGAGTTCGACGCCGAGGCCTACATCGGCACGCTCGAGAACAAGGGCGTCGGCATCGCCGAGCTGCACAACTTCGCCGACAAGGTGGACTCGGCTCTGCAGGACGAGGTCACGCAGCTGCAGAAGGACATCATCGACGGCAAGGTCGAGGTCACCTCGTACCTGAGCAAGTAAGGCTCCTGCAACGGGGAGGTCGGCGCAAGCCGGCCTCCCCGTTTCTGCCTGAACAGGACTCGGTTGAAGCCGGCCTGCCCGTTCCTGCGTGAATAGGATCAGAACATGAAGCTTGAACTGCGCGGCATCACGAAGAGATTCGGCGCGCTGACAGCCAACGACCACATCGATCTCACCGTCGAGGCGGGTGAGATCCACTGCCTTCTCGGTGAGAACGGCGCCGGCAAGTCGACGCTGATGAACGTGCTCTACGGCCTGTACCAGGCCGACGAGGGTCACATCCTGCTGGACGACGTCGTCCAGCACTTCGACGGCCCCGGCGACGCGATGGGCGCCGGCATCGGCATGGTGCATCAGCACTTCATGCTCATCCCCGTCTTCACCGTCGCCGAGAACGTCATGCTGGGCCACGAGCAGACCACCTTCGGCGGACGACTGGACCTGAACGCCGCACGTGCGCGCGTGCGCGAGATCTCCGATCGCTTCGGCTTCGACGTCGACCCCGACGCGGTCGTCGAGGATCTCCCCGTCGGCGTGCAGCAGCGCGTCGAGATCATCAAGGCGCTCTCGCGTGAGGCGCGCGTGCTGGTGTTCGACGAGCCGACGGCCGTGCTCACCCCGCAGGAGACCGACGAGCTGATGGCGACGATGCGTCAGCTCAAGGCGCAGGGCACCTCGATCGTCTTCATCACCCACAAGCTCCGCGAGGTGCGCGAGGTCGCCGACCGCATCACCGTCATCCGCCTCGGCAAGGTCGTCGGCGAGGCGTCGCCGACCGCCTCGAATGAGGAGCTCGCCTCGCTCATGGTCGGCCGCGCTGTCGAGCTGACCGTGCACAAGGGCGCTCCTGCCGTGCGCGGCAACGGTCTCGCCGTGACCGATCTCACCGTCACCGACCCGGCGGGCATCGTCGTCGTGGACGGCGCGTCGTTCGAGGTGCGCGGCGGCGAGGTGCTCGCCATCGCCGGCGTGCAGGGCAACGGCCAGACCGAGCTCACCGAGGCGATCATGGGTCTGCAGGACAATGTCCGCGGCAGCATCCGTCTCGACGGGCAGGAGCTGGTCGGTCGATCCGTGCGGCAGATCCTGGATGCCGGTGTCGGCTTCGTTCCCGAGGATCGCAGCGTCGACGGACTGGTGAAGGAGTTCTCGATCGCCGAGAACCTCATGCTCGACCGGTCCCACGGCGCGCCGTTCGTCAAGGCCGGCACCGTGCAGCGCTCGGATCTGCACGACTTCGCCCAGGACCGCATCGCCGAGTTCGACATCCGCACCCAGGGTCCGCATCAGGCGGCAGGACGGCTCTCCGGCGGCAACCAGCAGAAGGTGGTGCTGGCCCGCGAGCTGAGCCGCGAGCTCGCGCTCTTCGTGGCCGCCCAGCCGACTCGCGGCGTCGACGTCGGGTCCATCGAGTTCATCCACAAGCGCGTCATCGAGACGCGCGATGCGGGCGTGCCGGTGATCGTCATCTCCACCGAGCTCGACGAGGTCGCCGCGCTCGCCGATCGCATCCTGGTGATGTACCGCGGCCGCATCATGGGCATCGTGCCCGGAGACACATCACGGGAGAAGCTCGGTCTGATGATGGCAGGCATGTCGGAGATGGAGGCCGCGACGAGTGCGAGTCCCATCACGGCCACGAACGGAGAGAGCGGATGGGATTCACGGATCGACCGGAGGGAGACGAAGTGAGCGCCACCCAGACACCGGCGCCGCAGTCGCAGGCCCCGCTCGCCGAGCCCGAGACGAAGATCGCACCGTCGCGCTGGCAGACCACTCTGCAGGCGATCGTCACCGGCAACGGCATCATCTCGCTGCTCGCCGTGCTGCTCGCGGTGATCGTCGGATCGATCATGATCGCCGCCACGAACGAGGATGTGCAGGCCGCATCCGGGTACTTCTTCGCGCAGCCCGGCGACACCTTCGCCGCCATCTGGGAGGCGGTGACCGGGGCCTACGCGGCGCTGTTCCGCGGCGCGGTGTACAACTTCAACGCCGAGACCTTCGAGAAGGGCATCCGCCCGCTCACCGAGACGCTCAAGTTCGCGACTCCGCTGATCGCGGCGGGCCTCGGCGTGGGACTCGCGTTCCGCGCCGGCCTGTTCAACATCGGAGGCCAGGGGCAGATGCTCCTCGCCGCCGCCGCCGCCGGGTACGTCGCCACCGCGATGGACCTGCCGATGGGACTGCACCTGATCGTCGCGATCGTCGCCGGCCTGATCGCCGCGGCCCTCTGGGCCGGCATCGCAGGCCTGCTGAAGGCGCGCACCGGAGCGCACGAGGTGATCACCACGATCATGCTCAACCACATCGCGTTCTACCTGCTGGCCTGGATGCTGGCGACCCAGGGCCTGCTCCAGGCGCCCGGGTCGAGCAACCCCAAGACCGCGCCGATGGCGGAGACCGCGGTGCTGCCGCAGCTGCTGGGTCCCTCGTACAAGCTGCACGCCGGCTTCCTGCTCGCGCTGGTCGCCGTCGCGTTCACCTGGTGGCTGCTCGAGCGCTCGTCTCTCGGCTTCCGCTTCCGGGCGGTGGGCGAGAACCCGTCCGCGGCGCGGGTCGCGGGCATCGATGTGGGGCGCATGTACTTCGTCGTGATGCTCATCGCCGGCGCTCTCGTCGGCATCGCCGGCGTCAGCCAGGTGCTGGGCACCGAGGTGCGCGGCTTCAGCGGCGGCATCGACGCGGGTATCGGCTTCGACGCGATCACGGTCGCGCTGCTCGGGCGGTCCTCGCCGATCGGCATCCTGTTCGCGGGTCTGCTGTTCGGCGCGTTCAAGACCGGTGGATTCACGATGCAGTCCTCGCAGGGCATCCCGGTCGAGATCATCCTCGTGGTGCAGTCGCTGATCGTGCTCTTCATCGCCGCACCCCCGCTGGTGCGCGCGATCTTCGGACTGCCGCAGCCCGGTCGTCCGTCCCGTCGCGCCCGCAGGGCCGCACGCACCCGTCGCGCAGAGTCGGCTGAAGGAAAGAAGGTGTCGGCATGAGCCTCACCACGCCCGTGAACGATGCACCCCAGGGCGACATCGACCAGCCGCGCGTCGTGACCGTCGTGTCGTGGAAGGCGCCGATCATCTTCGGCATCTTCACGGTGCTGTTCGCCCTGCTGCCGCTGCTCGCGCCGCGCGCCGGGACGACGACCTTCCGGCTCGCCGAGCAGAACGCCGCCATCGCCGTTCCCGACGTGCTGCTGCCCGCCACACCCACCGCGTGGATCGCCGTGGTGCTGCTGGCGCTGTGCACCGGATACGCGGCGATGACGGTCATGGCGCACCGCCGTCTGCCGCTCTGGCTCATCGTCGTCTACGTCGCCGTGCTGCTGATCGGATTCCTCGCCTGGGCCGGCGCCGGCGCGACGCTGCCGATGATCGGCCTGCTGGCCGGCGCTCTCGCCCTCGCGACCCCCCTGATCTTCGGCGCCCTGGGCGGCGTGATCGGCGAGCGGGCGGGCGTCGTGAACATCGCCATCGAGGCGCAGATGCTCGCCGGCGCGTTCAGCGCCGCGATCGCCGGTTCGCTCGCGGGCACCCCGTGGGCGGGACTCGTCGCAGCCATGCTCGCGGGCGTGCTCGTCGCCCTCGTGCTGGGCGTCTTCACGATCACGTACTACGTCGACCAGGTCATCGTCGGCGTCGTGCTGAACGTGCTCGTGATCGGCATCACCACGTTCCTGTTCCGTCAGGTGCTCACCCCGAACACCGAGACCATGAACAGCCCGGACACGTTCTCGGTCGTTCCCATCCCGCTGCTCAGCGAGATCCCGCTGATCGGACCGATCCTGTTCCAGCAGTCCTTCATCGTGTACCTGATGTACGCGGTCGTCGCGCTGGTCTGGTTCGGGCTGTACCGCACCCGCTGGGGTCTGCGCCTGCGTGCCGTGGGCGAGCATCCGCAGGCGGCGGACACGGTGGGCATCAAGGTCGCGGCGACCCGCTACCGCGCGGTGCTGCTCGGCGGCGCCGTCGCGGGCCTCGGAGGTGCGTTCTACACGCTCGTCTCGGTGCCGAGGTTCAACCAGGAGATGACGGCGGGCGCGGGCTTCATCGCCCTCGCGGCGGTGATCTTCGGAAAGTGGGATCCGATCCGCGCGACGCTCGCCGCGCTGCTGTTCGGCTTCGCCAGCAACCTGCAGGGCGTGCTCAGTGTCATCGGCTCGCCGGTGCCCAGCCAGTTCATGCTCATGCTTCCGTACATCGTCACGATCTTCGCCGTGGCCGGCCTCGTCGGGCGCTCCCGCCCGCCGGCAGCCGACGGCGAGCCGTACATCAAGTCTTAGGAGAGCACATGACCGACATCGACTGGGACGAACTCAGACAGGTCGCCACCGAGGCGATGCGCAAGGCCTACGCGCCGTACTCGCGGTACCGAGTGGGGGCGGCGGCGCTCGTCGACGACGGAAGGATCGTCGCGGGATGCAACGTCGAGAACGCCTCGTACGGAGTGGGCCTGTGCGCCGAGTGCGCTCTCGTGGGCGACCTGCACATGTCGGGCGGCGGCCGGCTGGTCGCATTCGTCTGCGTGAACAACGACGGGCAGACGATCATGCCCTGCGGCCGCTGCCGTCAGCTGCTGTTCGAGCACTCCAGCCCGGAGATGCTGCTCGAGACGGTCTCGGGCATCCGCACCATCGACGAGGTGCTGCCCGACGCCTTCGGTCCGCGCGATCTGGAGGATGCCCGATGACCCTTCGACAGGCCCTTCGACAGGCTCAGGACAGGCCGCAGGGACCCAGGGAGGCGTTCGACGCGATCGACGTCATCCGCGCCAAGCGCGACGGCGGAGTGGTGCCCGACGCGGCCCTGCGCTGGATGATCGACGCGTACACGCGCGGCTATGTGTCGGACGCGCAGATGGCGTCGTTCGCCATGGCGATCTTCCAGCGCGGCATGCAGCGCGACGAGATCCGCGTGCTCACCGACGCGATGATCGCGTCGGGGGAGCGGATGAGCTTCGCCAGCCTCGGCAAGCGCACCGTCGACAAGCACTCCACCGGCGGGGTGGGCGACAAGATCACCCTGCCGCTGGCTCCGCTGGTGGCCGTGTTCGGCGTCGCGGTGCCGCAGCTCAGCGGCCGCGGCCTCGGCCACACCGGCGGCACGCTCGACAAGCTCGAATCCATCCCCGGGTGGCGCGCCGCGCTCAGCAACGAGGAGATGTTCGCGCAGATGCAGTCGGACGTCGGCGCGGTGATCTGCGCCGCCGGCTCCGGACTCGCGCCCGCCGACAAGAAGCTCTACGCCCTGCGCGATGTGACCGGCACGGTCGAGGCGATCCCGCTGATCGCGTCGAGCATCATGTCGAAGAAGATCGCCGAGGGCACGGACGCTCTCGTGCTGGACGTGAAGTTCGGAGGCGGCGCCTTCATGCAGGACATCGATCGCGCCAGAGAGCTCGCGCGCACCATGGTCGAGCTCGGCACCGACTCCGGTGTGGCGACCACAGCCCTGCTGACCGACATGAACGTCCCGCTCGGACTCGCGATCGGCAACGCCAACGAGGTGCGCGAGTCGGTCGAGATCCTCGCCGGCGGCGGCCCCGCCGACGTGCGCGAGCTGACCCTCGCCCTCGCTCGCGAGATGCTCTCGCTGGCCGGTCAGCCGGATGCCGATGTCGAGGCCGCGCTCGACGACGGCCGGGCCATGGACAGCTGGAAGGCCATGATCCGCGCCCAGGACGGCGACCCGGATGCCCCGCTGCCGACCGCACGGGAGACCCATGTCGTCACCGCTGAGCGCGACGGCGTCGTGACTCGCATGGATGCGCTGCCGTTCGGCATCGCCGCATGGCGCCTCGGCGCCGGACGCGCGCGCGCCGAGGATCCGGTGATCTTCGCCGCCGGTATCGACCTCGCCGTCAAGCCGGGTGAGACCGTCACCGCAGGGCAGCCGCTGTTCACCCTGTCGGCCGACGACGAGGGGCGCTTCGCGCGCGCTCTCGAGGCACTGGACGGCGCCTACGAGATCGGGGACGCCGCGTCGGCGCCGGCCCCACAGCCCATCGTGCGCGAGCGCATCACCGCCTGACCAGGAGGACCACCATGAAGATCGACGAACTGCGCGCTCTGCCGAAGATCTCGCTGCACGACCATCTGGACGGCGGCGTGCGTCCCGCGACGATCCTCGAGCTCGCCGACGCGGTCGGCATCCCGACTCCGGCGCAGGACGCCAAGGGACTGAGCCGCTGGATCGCGCAGCAGAGCGATGCAGGCTCTCTCGTGCAGTACCTGAAGACGTTCGATCTGGTGACCTCCGTCATGCAGTCCGAGCGGGCGCTCACCCGTGTCGCGCGGGAGTTCGTCGCCGATCTCGCCGCCGACGGCGTCATCTACGGCGAGATGCGCTGGGCCCCGGAGCAGCACGTCTCCGGCGGCCTGAGCCTCGACGACGCCGTGCGCGCCGTGCAGCGCGGCATCGAAGAGGGTGAGGACGAGGCGGATGCCGCGGGCCGCAGCATCCGGGTCGGTCAGATCATCTCGGCCATGCGCCAGAACGACCGGGTGCGCGATATCGCCGAACTCGCGGTGCGTCATCGCGAGAGCGGCGTCGTCGGCTTCGACATCGCGGGCCCCGAGGACGGCTTCCCCGCTTCGCAGCACCGTGCCGCCTTCGACTATCTCGCCGGCGAGTTCCTGCCGGTCACGGTGCACGCCGGAGAGGCCGCAGGTCCGGCATCCATCCGGTCCGCACTGCTCGACGCACGCGCCCTGCGTCTCGGTCACGGTGTGCGCATCGCGGAGGACCTGCAGGTGATCGAGCGCGAAGGCGACGAGGTGCAGGTGCAGTTCGGCGACCTGGCCCGCTGGGTGCGCGACCGCGAGATCCCGCTCGAGCTCTCGCCGTCGTCGAACCTGCAGACCGGCGCGATCGCACAGTGGGGCGAGGAGTTCGCCGACCATCCGTTCGACCTGCTCTACCAGCTCGGCTTCTCGGTCACGGTGAACGTCGACAACCGCACCATGAGCGGCACGTCGCTGACCCGCGAGCTCTCCCTGCTGGTCGACGCGTTCGAGTACGACCTCGACGACCTCGAGGCCTTCCAGTTCAACGCCGCCTCCGCGGCATTCCTGCCGGTCGAGGAGCGCGAGGAGCTCGTGGAGATGATCGCCGAGGGCTTCGAGCGCTGAAGCCCCCGGCGAACGGCCGCCTGCGCCTGATGACGCTCAGGCGGCTTCCGGATTCTGCGCCCACAGGTCAGGGCCGAACACCTCGTACTGGATGCGGTCAGCGGGCACGCCCCGCGCGATGAGGGTGCGGCGCATCGCCTGCATGAACAGCAGCGGGCCGCACATGAACACCGACGCATCGTCGGGCAGATCCACGTCGGTCAGGTCCATGAACCCGTCACGAGCCGGGTGCAGGGTCGGTGCGCCGACGGCGTCCTGCTCGTACCAGTTCTGCGCCTTGGCGTCCGGCATCGCGAGCACCTGGCGGCGCAGCGACGCGTACAGCGCGTGCGTGTCGTGTGCGCGGTCGGCGTGGAACAGCCGCACCGTGCGCGCGGGCTGACGGCGCGAGAGGTCCTCCATGATCGCCGCCACCGGCGTGATGCCGATGCCGGCCGAGACGAGCACGAGCGGGTGGTCCTCGTCGTCGAGCACGACGTCGCCGGCGGGCTGAGAGACATCGAGCACCGTGCCGGGCTCGGCGTGCTGCCACAGCCACGTCGAGACCTGCCCGTCGGGCGCCCCGCCCACTCCGTGCACCCGCTTGATCGTCACTCTGATCGAGTCGCCGCGCGGGCCCGACGAGATCGTGTACTGACGCGGCTGGCGGTTGCCATCGGGCAGGTCGACCGCGATGGCGACGTACTGACCGGTGCGATGCGAGGGGATGAGTCCGTCGACCGGTGCGAGCAGCAGCGAGAAGATGTCCTCCGACTCCTCGAATCGCTCCACCACCCGGTAGCCGCGCCACGGGTTCTCGGGGTCGGTGCCCGACATCGCGTACAGGCGCGCCTCCTCGGCGATCAGGGCGGTGGCGAACAGCCAGTACACCTCGTCCCACGCCGCCCGCACCTCCACCGTGATGGCGTCGCCGAGGACCGTGCCCACCGCGTCGAGCAGGTGCCGGCCGACGATGGTGTACTCGCGGGCCTTGATCCCCAGCGAGACGTGCTTGTGGGCGATCCGGCGCATCACGGGGGTGAAGTCCGGAGCGGCGGGGTCGATGAGCTGCACGGCGAAGGCGACCACCGACGCCGCGAGCGCCTTGGGCTGCTCGCCGATGGCCTGGTTGGCTTGGTTGAACACCCGCAGCAGCTCGGGGTGCGCGGCGAACATGGTGGGGTAGAACACCTTCGTGATCTGCTCGGCGTGCTCGGCGACGACGCCGGCCGTGGCGGCGACGACTGCTTCGGACTCGGGCGAGAGCTTCATGACGTTCCTTTCGTGGGGTCTGCGTCCCTTCGAGTCTGCGCTCGGTCTCCGATGAAAGGACAGCGTTTTCACCGGTTCTATTCGGCGCCCCTTCGATCAAACGCTCGTAGCCTGGAGGAGTGCCACGTCGAGTCGACGATTACCGCGGCCTCACTCAGCCGAGCCGCCTGCGTCTGCTGCGCGCCGTGCAGAGTCATCCCGGACTGCGCGTGGGCGAGCTCGCCGAACGGTGCGGGATGCCGCTCAACACCGTGCGCGACCACCTGCGGGTGCTGGTGCAGGAAGGCCTCGTACGCGAGGAGCGACTGCAGGTGGGCAGCAGGGGCCGTCCGCCGATCGCCTACCACGCGGTGCGCGAGGCGGATTCGAACCCCGCTGCCCGCCGTCGCGTCGACGGCGCCCGTCGGCGCGGTGCACTGCTGCGCGCGGTGACCACGCAGACGCCCGGCGAGGCATCGACGGACGCGGACGAGGATGCCGAAGCGCAGCTGGATGTGCTCTACGAGCACCTCGACGACGCCGGCCTCAGCCCTGTTCTCGACGAGTCGGCGCTGCGCTTCGAGATGCTGCCGTGCCGCTATCGCGGGATGATCGCGCAGGACCAGGCGACGGTCTGCGGCATGCACGCGCGCCTGGTGCGTGACACGCTGGCGCAGGTGGACGGCCCGCTCGAGGTCGAGCGGCTGGAGCCGTTCATCACGGAGGACTCCTGCGCGCTGCTGCTGCGACGTGGCGAGCACCGCGACTGAATCGGATTGGACTCGGACTCGGTCAGCCCAGCGCGGCGGCGAGAGTGCCGATACGATCGGCGATCCGGTCGCGCACCACGTCGGCAGGGATCGTGGGCTCTCCGTCACCGGCCTGCGGGCCGTAGGCACCGAACGACGCGTGCGATGCGCCGGCGATCTCGACGAGCTCGGCGTCGTCGGGCAGCAGATGCCTGGCATCCGCGATCTTCTCGGGCGTCGACAGACCGTCCTCGCTCCCGGACAGGCTCAGCACCGGCATCCGGGAATCCGACAGGTCATTCGCGCAGTACGAGGCGAACAGCACCAGGGCATCGGCATCCGGCGCCAGCTGGCAGGCGCGCACCCCGCCCAGCGAGTGCCCGCCGACCATCCATGAATCCACATCCGGGGCGGCCGAGGTGAATGCGTCGAGTCCGCGCGGATCGAAGAACGCGAGGTTCAGCCATGGGCGGGTGATGACGACGGTGAGTCCGTCCTCCGCGGCGAGATCCTGCAGCGTCGCGATGTATCCCTCTGGCTGCACCTTCGCACCGGGGATGAACACGAGGCCGATCTCCGACCCGCCTTCGGCAGGGGAGAGGACGATTCCCTCGGGCGCATCCTCGATCGTGATCGCCGGGTTCGCCTCGGCCTGCGCGAGCGGATCCGGCTCCGCTGACATCACCCCGACCTGCGTCCAGACGAGGGTGCCGGCGAGGATCAGGACGACCAGGGCCGCCAGCGACAACAGGATCCGGGAGAGGATGCGCTTCGCGCGCGTGACGGGCATGCGTCCAGGCTATCGGCGCCGAGCGCTCGGCCGGCACGCAGGTCAGGTGAGCAGGGACGCCGTGGCGCGGCCGAGCATCACGAGCGTGCCCGCCCAGGCACACAGCAGCATCGCCCGGCGGGCGAGGGGGAGCGGCACGCGCCGCGCGGCGACGGCGCCGAGCAGGATCCCCGCGGCCGTGCACGTGGCGAGCACGGTCAGCTCGAGAGGTGCGATCGCCGGCAGGCCGCGCAGCGGAACCGAGGCGACTCCGTAGCCGAGGAAGATGACCTGCGCGCTCGCCGCGAAGCGCCGCTGCGACCAGTCGTCGCCCAGGGCGAAGGATGCCAGCGCCGGGCCGGACAGCCCGCTGGAGGCGTGCATGAATCCGGCGATGAGTCCCGCTCCGATCGCGCCCGGACGGCCGCGCACGTGGCGCGCGACCGCTCCGAGGTGCTGCGCGCTGAGCGCGAGCACGCCCATCGCGCCGATGAGGAACAGCAGCGCGGTCTCAGGCAGCGCGGCCGCGGTGAGCGCGCCGAGGGGAGCCGCGGCGAGCCCGGCACCGAGCAGCCACAGCGTGCGAGGCCAGTCGACATCGCGCCATGCGCTGGGCACGGCGAAGAGCGAGGCGATCACCGCGAGGAACACGGCGATCGTCACGCCCTCGACCGGGCCGTACGCGAGCACGATCGGGCCGATCAGCACCAGCACGAACGCCAAGCCGGTGACACGCTGGATGACGGCCGCGACGATCGTCGCGGCCGCGATCAGTGCCAGCACTCAGCGTCGCGCCGCGAGAAGATCCCGCACGGCGGCTTCGAGCTCGGTGACAGCGGCCGCGGCATCCACAGAGCTGTCGCCGCGGGCATCGATGTACACCTTGAGCTTGGGCTCCGTGCCGCTGGGACGCACGATCACACGCGAGCCGTCGTCGAGGCGGTAGCGCAGCACGTCTCCGGCTGGCACACCTGCGGCACCCGCAGCCAGGTCCTCGGCCGAAGCGACCGAGCGGGTGCCGAACGCCGCAGGCGGCTGGGCACGCAGAGCCGCCATCGTCGCGCCGATCAGCGCCAGGTCATCGACGCGCACCGACACCTGGCCGCTCGCGAAGTGACCGATCTCAGAGCCGAGCTCGTCGAGCAGACCCGCGATGCCGGTGCCGCGCACCCTGGCCTCGGCGGCGAGTCCGAGCAGCGCGATCGCAGCGGAGATGCCGTCCTTGTCGCGCACGGTGTCGGGGTTCACCAGGTAGCCGAGCGCCTCCTCGAAGCCGAACACCATCCCGGGCGCGCGGGAGATCCACTTGAAGCCGGTGAGCGTCTCGTGGAAGTCCAGTCCGTAGCGCTCGGCGACCGCGCCGAGCCCGGGGGAGGAGACCAGCGAGCAGGCGAGGGATGCCCCCGCCGTGCCCTGCGCGGACCGTGCCGCGCGCCAGCCGAGCAGCAGTCCGATCTCGTTCCCGGTCAGCCGGCGCCAGCCGCCCTCGGCTGCAGCATCCGGGATGGCGACCGCAAGGCGATCGGCGTCGGGGTCGTTGGCGATGATGAACTCGGCATCCGCCTCCCGCGCTCGCGCGAAAGCGAGATCCATCGCGCCCGGCTCCTCCGGATTGGGGAACGAGACGGTGCGGAAGGTCGGGTCGGGATCGCGCTGCGCGTCGACGATGCGCGGTGCGGGGTAGCCCGCCGCCTTCACGACGCGGGAGAAGGTCTCCCAGCCCACCCCGTGCATGGCCGTGTACACCCAGCGCATCTCCTGCACGCCGAACGGCGCGGGAGCGACGGCGGCGGTTGCCGCGATGTAGGCCTCGACGACGTCTTCGCCGGCGAGCTCGTACGCATCCGACCGGGGGAGCAGGCCCACGTCGCCGGCATCGGCGACGCGCTGGATGTGCGCGGCGATCTCGGCATCCGCGGGCGCGACGATCTGCGATCCGCCGTCGTCCCCGCCGAGGTACACCTTGTACCCGTTGTCGTTCGGGGGGTTGTGGCTCGCTGTGACCATGATCCCCGCATCCGCCTGCAGGTGACGCACGGCGAACGCGAGCACCGGCGTCGGCAGCAGCCGAGGCAGCAGGATCGCGCGCAGGCCGGCGCCGGCGAGGATCTCGGCGGAGTCGAGGGCGAAGCGGCGGGAGTTGCGCCGGCCGTCGTAGCCGATGACCACGGTCGGCCTCGTCGTGCTGCGCTGCAGCAGATAGCCGGCGAAGCCGGCGGCCGCCTGGGTGACGAGCACGCGGTTCATGCGGTTGCTGCCCGCACCGAGCTCGCCGCGCAGGCCCGCGGTGCCGAAGGCGAGCCGTCGGCCGAAGCGGTCCTCGATGTCGGCCAGAGCCGCGGCATCGCCGCCGGCGGCGCGGGTGATGATCCCGGCGAGCTCGTCGCGGGTCTCGGCATCCGGATCTTGTCGCAGCCAGGCACGCGCCTGGGAGAGTCGCTCGCTCACAGCGCCTCGATCACTCGGGCGAGCAGCGCGGAGATCACGGGCTCTGCCTCGCGGCCGGCCTCGATGACCTCCCCGTGGCTGAGGGGGGTCTTCTGGATGCCCGCGGCGAGGTTCGTGATGAGCGAGAACCCGAGGATCTCCATGCCCGCCTCCCTGGCCGCGATCGCCTCGAGAGCGGTGGACATGCCCACGATGTGGCCGCCGATCGCCTTCGCCATCTGCACCTCTGCTGGCGTCTCGTAGTGCGGACCGCGGAACTGCGTGTAGACGCCCTCATCGAGGGTGGGATCGATCGTGCGGGCGATCTCGCGCAGGCGGGTCGAGTACAGATCGGTGAGGTCGATGAAGGTCGCGCCCTCGAGCGGCGAGTCGGCGGTGAGGTTGATGTGGTCGCTGATGAGCACGGGCTGGCCCGGCTTCCACGTCTCGCGGATGCCGCCGGCGCCGTTGGTGAGCACCATGATCGCCGCTCCCGTGGCTGCGGCGGTGCGCACCGAGTGCACCACCCGGCGCACGCCGTGGTCTTCGTAGTAGTGGGTGCGTGCGCCGATGACCAGCACGTTCCTGCCGCCGGGGGTGCGGATGCTGCGCAGCGTGCCGACATGCCCCTCGAGTGCGGGCTTGGAGAAGCCGGTCACCTCGGTGGCGGGGATGGTGGCGACGGTCTCGCCGATCAGCTCGGCGGCCTTGCCCCAGCCGGAGCCGAGGGTCAGAGCGATGTCGTGATGGTCGACCCCGGTGAGACGAGCGATGTCGGCGGCGGCGTCGGCGGCCACGGCGAACGGATCGGCCGTCGGGTCGTCCAGGGGGTTGAGGGAGTTGTCACGCATGTCTCCACTCTAGGAAGGTGGCAGGGCGGGAGCCAGGATTGCGGAAGAATGGAGTTCATGTCTCAGACTTCCTTCGCGAACAGGCAGAGCGTCGCCGTCCTCGGCGGCGGCCCCGGTGGGTACGAGGCGGCGCTCGCCGCCGCGCAGCTGGGAGCGGATGTGACGCTCGTCGAGCGCGTGGGCGTGGGCGGATCGGCGGTGCTCACCGATGTGGTGCCGTCGAAGAGCCTCATCGCCACCGCCGACGCGGCGGTCGCCATCGCCGGCGCGACCGACCTCGGGGTGCAGTTCTACGCGCGCGGCGCCGACGACAGGCCGCTCAAGCCCGAGATCGCCATCAACCTGGCCGCCGTCAACAAGCGCCTGCTGGCGCTCGCCGGTCAGCAGTCGGAGGACATGCGCGCCACCCTGCTCGAGGCCGGCGTGCGCATCCTCTCCGGACACGGCCGCCTCGAGGGCCCCAATGCCATCGTCGTCGCCACGGGCCCCCGCGGCACGGACTTCGACCGCGTCGAAGCGGACACCGTCATCGTGTCGGTGGGGGCCTCGCCGCGCGAGCTGCCCTCGGCCAAGCCCGACGGCGAGCGCATCCTGACCTGGACCCAGCTGTACGACATGAAGGCGCTTCCCGAGCACCTGATCGTCGTGGGCTCGGGCGTCACGGGTGCAGAATTCGCGTCGGCGTACATGAACCTCGGCGCGAAGGTCACGCTCATCTCGAGCCGCGACCAGGTGCTGCCCGGTGAGGACGAGGACGCCGCGAAGGTGCTGGAGAAGGTGTTCACGCGCGGCGGCATGCAGGTGCTCTCCAAGTCGCGCGCCGACAGCGTGCAGCGCACCGACGACGGCGTGCTGGTCACCCTCTCCGACGGACGCACCGTCGAGGGCAGCCACTGTCTGATGGCCGTCGGATCGATCCCGAACACCGCCGGCATCGGCCTGGAGGAGGCGGGCATCGAGCTCACCGAGGCCGGCCACGTTCGCGTCAACCGAGTGGCGCGCACCTCGGTGCCCAACGTCTACGCCGTCGGCGACTGCACGAACTTCTTCCCGCTGGCATCCGTCGCGTCGATGCAGGGGCGCACCGCGGTCTTCCACGCTCTGGGCGACGTCGTGATCCCGCTCGAGACGCGCAAGATCACCGCCAACATCTTCACCGCACCCGAGATCGCCACGGTCGGCTACTCGGAGCAGGACGTCGCGAACGGCCAGGCCGACGGCATCGCCCACAAGCTGCCCCTGGCAGCCAACCCGCGCGCGAAGATGCTCGGCATCAAGGACGGCTTCGTGAAGATCATCGCCCTGCGCGGTTCGGGAACGGTGGTCGGCGGCGTGATCGTCGCGCCACGGGCATCCGAGCTGATCTACCCGATCGCGATGGCGATCGAGCGCCGGCTCACCGTCGACCAGGTCGCGCGGGTGTTCGCCGCCTACCCGTCGCTCACCACCAGCATCACCGACGCGACCCGTGCGATGCACGCGGTCGGCGTGGTCTGACCACCGCTCGGCAGACGACCTATGACGGCTCCGAGCACTCTGCCACGGCTGCAGGAGTGGCCGACGAAGTGGGGCGAGAGTCGGCCCCGACGCAACACCGGCATGCTGTGGCTGGGCATCGCTCTGTTCGTGCTCGCGGGCGTCATGATCGCGTTCTCGAAGGGCGCGGCGGGTCCGCTGTGGTCCGGCTCGGTCATCGCCCTGTTCGCTCTGACCGCGTCTGCCGTGGCCGCCCGCAGCCCGTTCGCGAAGGGGCGCGCCCGGCTGACCGACGCCGCGACCCTGACTCGTGAGTCCGTGGGAGCGCCGGACGTCCGTGTGCACCTCGTCTCCGAGCGGCGCCCGGGTGCCGTCTTGCTCATGCTGAGCGTGGTCTGGGCGCTCGTGCTGACGACCGCGACCGTCGGGGCGATCGGGATCGGGGTGTCCGGCCGGCCGGAGGCCTTCCTCGGGGTCGCTGTGCTCGCAGCAGCCGCTGCGCTCTTCGTCTACGCAGCCGTGCGTGCCGCAATCACGCAGTACCGCGCGGATTCGTTCGGGCGGCGTCCGCTCGGGGTGGGGATCGGCGCCCACGGTGTCATCTTGCTTCGCGCGACCGAGACCCTGTATCTGCCATGGAGCGCGCTGCGCCGCGTGGAGGCTGATCTGACCGAGCCCCGACGGGGGATGAACCAGCTCCCACTGATCCGTCTGCGCGTGGATCCGGCCCGCGTTCGCGCATCGGGCGGGACGCGGGTGCCTGCCACGGTCACCGTCGCCCCAGCGATGCTGAGGGCGCACCCGCAGCTTGTATGGTCAGTGCTGCGCGGCTTCCACGATTCGTCCTCGGCACGCGCGGTGCTCGGCACGCCCGCGGGTGAGCAGCTGCTCGACGAGTGGGCAGCGGCCGCGCCGAGTGCCTGACGTGACGTCCCGGCGCCGCCGACTGCTCGTTGTCGTCAGCTGATCGTCAGCAGCTGGTGTCCGGCCGACACCGTCGTGCCGGGGGTGGCGTCGATGCTGCCGACGACGCCGTCCTTGTGCGCCTGCAGCGGCTGCTCCATCTTCATCGCCTCGAGCACGACCACGAGGTCGCCCTTGACGACCTGCTGGCCCTCTGCGACGGCGAGTTTGACGACGGTGGCCTGCATGGGCGACTTGACGGCGTCGCCTGACGCGCCGGCGTTGGCGGTGGCCGTGTGGCTGCGCCGCGACGGCGGGACCGCCGCCGGACGACCGGCGGTGCCCGCGACGGGGGCGACGACACGGTCGGGCAGGCTCACCTCGAGGCGCTTGCCGGAGACCTCGACGACGACGGTGTGACGGCCAGGCGCGGGGGCGGGCTCATCGAGCTCACCGTCCCAGGCGGGGATGTCGTTGACGAACTCCGTCTCGATCCAGCGCGTGTACACGCCGAACTCGCCGTCGGCGGCGACGAACGCGGGGTCTCTGACGACCTTGCGGTGGAAGGGGAGCACGGTCGGCATGCCCGCCACCTCGAACTCGTCGAGAGCCCGACGCGAGCGCTCGAGCGCCTCGGCGCGGTCGCGGCCGGTGACGATGATCTTCGCCAGCAGCGAGTCGAACGCCCCCGAGACGGCGTCGCCGGCGGTGACGCCGGAGTCGAGACGGATGCCGGGGCCGCCGAAGGTCTTGAAGACGTTGATCGGTCCGGGCTGCGGGAGGAACCCGCGACCGGGGTCTTCGCCGTTGATGCGGAACTCGATCGAGTGGCCCTGCGGTGCCGGGTCGTCGTAGTCGATCGTGCCGCCGGCGGCGATGCGGAACTGCTCGCGCACGAGGTCGATTCCGGTGACCTCCTCGGAGACAGGATGCTCGACCTGGAGGCGCGTGTTCACCTCCAGGAACGACACGGTGCCGTCGGCGCCGATGAGGAACTCGCAGGTTCCGGCGCCGACGTAGCCGACCTCCTTGAGGATGGCTTTGGACGCCGAGTAGAGCAGATCGTTCTGCTCGTCGGTGAGGAAGGGCGCAGGCGCCTCTTCGACGAGCTTCTGATGACGGCGCTGCAGCGAGCAGTCGCGAGTGGAGATGACCACGACGTTGCCCTGGGCATCGGCCAGGCACTGCGTCTCGACGTGCCGGGGCTGGTCGAGGTACTTCTCGACGAAGCACTCGCCACGGCCGAAGGCCGCGACCGCCTCGCGGGTGGCGGACTCGAACAGCTCGGCGACCTCGTCGAGCTCGCGGGCGACCTTGAGGCCGCGCCCGCCGCCGCCGTACGCCGCCTTGATGGCGATCGGCAGGCCGTGCTCCTTGGCGAAGGCGATGACCTCGTCGGCGCCGTCGACCGGTCCCGGGGTGCCGGGGGCGAGTGGTGCGCCCACCTTCTCGGCGACGTGACGGGCGGTCACCTTGTCGCCGAGCGCTTCGATGGCCTCGGGGGAGGGGCCGATCCAGGTCATGCCCGCGCCGATGACGGCACGCGCGAATTCCGCGTTCTCGGCGAGGAACCCGTATCCGGGGTGCACGGCGTCGGCGCCGGCGCGACGCGCGACGGAGAGGATCTTGTCGATCTGCAGGTACGTTGCTGCGCTCGTCGCCCCGTCGAGGCTGTAGGCCTCATCGGCGAGCCGGGCGTGCATGGCGTCGCGGTCCTGGTCGGCGTACACGGCGACGGAGGAGATTCCGGAGTCCCGGGCGGCACGGATGATGCGTACGGCGATCTCGCCGCGGTTCGCGATGAGCACCTTGGCGATATCAGGCATGGGCTTCAGCCTAGCGAGGTCGGCGCAGATCCTTTTGACGACTCTCCACAAGAAATACGGCTATCCATTAGGACTGCGACCACAAATCGGTCCACACGACGCCGAGTTCCCGTGCCAGCCGGCGCAGCGTCGACAGCGACATGCCCACGACGGTGGACGGATCCCCCTCCACGCGCGTGATGAACGGCCCGCCGAGGCTGTCGACAGTGAACGCGCCTGCGACGTGCAGCGGCTCGCCGCTGTCGATGTACGCGTCGAGCTCGGCATCCGTCACGTCGGCGGCGAAGGTGACCGCCGCCTCGGCGACGGCGGTCGCCTCGACCGGTTCGAGGTCCGGCCCGACGCGGAACACCGAGTGCCCGGAGTGCAGGATGCCGGTGGCGCCGCGCATCTGCTGCCAGCGCTCACGCGCGGCCTCCGGGGTGTACGGCTTGCCGTGCACCTGCCCGCCGATCGCGAACATCGAGTCGCCGCCGATCACGATGCCGTCGAAGCGCGGATGCTCGGCGTGGATGCGGTGCGCGACATCGGCGGCCTTCGCGCGGGCGAGCAGAAGAACCAGCTCATCGGGGGCGAGCGCGGCGCCCCGCTCAGCGGTCGCAGCGGCGGAGACGGCGTCCTCGTCGACCGCAGGCGCCACGATGAGCGGTTCGATGCCCGCCTGCCGCAGCAGCATCAGACGGGCGGGGGAGGTGGATGCCAGGCACACGCGCATGCACCCACGCTAACCGGTGAGATCCCAGGGGTGTGTGGGATCCTGGAGGGATGACCTCTTCTGCGCGCACGCTCGACCTCGACATCACCGGCATCGCGCACGGCGGCACCTTCATCGCCCGTCACGAGGGGCGCGTCGTGTTCGTGCCCGACGCCATCCCCGGCGAGCGCGTGCGCGCCGAGGTGACCGAGGGGGAGGACGGCAAGCGGTTCTGGCGCGCCGAGACCCGCGAGGTGCTCGACGCATCGCCGCACCGGCGCGACCATGTCTGGGCCGAGGCCGACGTCTCCCGCAATCCGGCCGACCGGGTGGGCGGCGCCGATCTCGGGCACATCGATCTGGCCCATCAGCGGGTGCTGAAGCGACAGGTGCTGCAGGAGGCGCTCGACAAGTTCGCCGGCACCGGGATCACCGCGCCCGCCGTGGAGCCGGTCGACCAGGGCGATGGAACCGGCTGGCGCACCCGCGTCTCGCTGCACGTCGACGCCGACGGTCGCGTGGGGCCGTACGCGGCGCGCAGTCACCGCGTGATCGACGTCGCCACCCTGCCGCTGGCGCGCTCGGCTGTCGAGGCGGCCGCCTTCGGCCTGCGCTCGCAGAAGCCGGGCCGGGTCGACCTGGTGGAGGCGGGCGACGGGCGCGTGCGGATCCTGCCGCGACCCGAGGGCGCGCGTCGCGGACGCTCCGAGGTGGTGTTCGAGCAGGTCGGCGGCCGCCGGTTCCAGCTCGACGCGGCCGGATTCTGGCAGGTGCACCCCCGCGCCGCGGAGACGCTGCACGGCGCGGTCGGCCAGGCGCTCGCCGGACGGGTGGATCCGGATGCCACGCACTTCGATCTCTACGGAGGCGTCGGGCTGTTCGCGGCGACACTCGCCGCACACGGCGCGAGCGACATCATCACGGTCGAATCGGACCGGCGCGCGACCGAGCACGCCGCCGCCAATCTCGCCGACGTCGACGTGCACGCGGTCACCGCGCGTGTCGACCGCTTCCTCTCCGGCATCCCGGACGACACGCGCGCGGGCGCCGTCGTGCTCGATCCGCCGCGCGCCGGAGCGGGACGCGGCGTCGTCGAGGCGATCAGCGCGCTCAGACCGGAGGCTGTCGTGTACGTCGCCTGCGACCCGGTCGCGCTCGCGCGCGATCTCGGCACCTTCCGCCAGCTGGGCTGGGGTGTCGACTCGCTGCGGGCCTTCGACCTCTTCCCGCACTCGCACCACTTCGAGGCCGTCGCGCTGCTGAGCCGCTGACGGGCTCGGGAACGGCCCGCCCTCACGCACTCGGTAGGCTGACGGAATGAGCACCGTCGCCCTCATCGACGACCACGAGTCCGTCCGCCTCGGCCTGGAAGCCGCATGCCTGCGCGAGGGCGACCAGCGCGTCGTCTTCTCCGGCGGGACGGTCAAGGAGTACCTGACCTGGCGTTCGACATCCGGCGCGCCGCCGGTCGACGTCGTCGTGCTGGATCTGACCCTCGGGGACGGCACGACCGTCACCGAGAACGTCGCGACGCTGGTAGCGGACGGCGCGAGCGTCGTCATCCACAGCGTCGCCGATCGGCCCGCCTCGGTGCGCGAGGCGCTCGCGGCAGGCGCCGCCGGGGTGGTCAGCAAGTCGTCGGCGCTCGGTGACGTGCTCGATGCCATCCGCACCGTCGCGCGGGGCGAGGCGCTGAACAACGTCGAGTGGGCCAGCGCCGTCGACGGTGACCGTGAGTTCGCCGACGCGCAGCTGTCGACCCGGGAGCGCGAGGTGCTGCGGCTGTACGCTGCAGGGCTGCCGCTGAAGGCCGTGGCGGAGCGGCTCGGGGTCGCGTACTCGACCGCCAAGGAGAACATCACGCGCATCCGGGTGAAGTACGTCGAGGTCGGGCGCCCGGCGCCCACGAAGGTGGATCTCCTGCGCCGCGCCATGGAGGACGGGATCGTCGAACCGGACGGTGCGCCGAGTGACGCCTGACGACGGGAGTCTGAAGGAGGCCTGGAGCAGCATCCCCTCGCAGCGCGAGGTCGGCATCGGACTGGAGCGCTTCACCGGGCACCGGATGGAGCGCATCCTCTCGACGGTCGCCGCGATCGGGTCCGCTGCGCTGGGAGCGCAGGCGATGCTGGAGGCCGTGACTCGACTGTCGTCACTGGACCCGCCGCGGCTGGGGATGATGCTGCTCGTCTTCGGTCCGCTGCTGTGGATGATCGTCGTGTGCCTGATCGGAAAGGGCATCAGACCGGCCGCCGGCACCTTCGCCGTCGCCTACGCTCTCGCGCTGCTGCTGTGGCCGATCGTCGTCGACCGCTCCGAGCGCGAGCCGTCGAGTCAGCCCTGGATCTTCTTCCTGGTCAACATCGGCGTCGTCGCTGCGATGCTGGCCTTCCGCCCGCGCGTCCAGCTGCTGTGGGCTCTTCTGCTTCCGATCCTGTACGGCTGGGTGCGGCTGGTGCAGGGCGACTTCAAGCAGAGCTGGTGGATCAGCACCGGCTTCGATGTGACGTTCACCGTCATCCTCGGGACCGTGATCATCTCGCTGGGCTGGATGTTCCGCCAGGTGGCGGCCGGTGTCGACGAGGCGCGCTCGAAGGCCGTGGAGGGATACGCATCGGCCGCGGCCGCATCGGCAGCCGAGGAGGAGCGCGTGGCGATGGCGGCGCTCATGCACGACAGCGTGCTCGCCGCGCTGATCGCCGCCGAGCGCGCCGTGGGCGAACGCGAGCGGACCCTGGCCGTCGCGATGGCGCGAGAAGCGCTCACGCGCCTGGCGAACACCGAGGCCTCGATCGCTCAGGAGGGCAGCGACGCCCCGGTCTCACGAGAGCAGATCATCGCGGAGCTGCGCCGCACGCTGTCGGAGCAGGGAGTCGACGCCGTGGTCGAGGAACGAGGCGCGGTGGCCGCCGAGGTGCCAGGGAAGGTGGCCCGCGCGATGGTGCTCGCCGCACGGCAGGCGATCGGCAACGCTCTCGCGCATGCAGGCGGGCACGGGCTGCACATCATCGCGGACTCGGCGGCGGCCGACCGGCTGAGCGTCACAGTGCTCGACGCGGGCCCCGGCTTCGACCCGGATGCCATCGGCGAGGATCGCCTGGGCATCCGGGCATCCATCGTCGCGCGGATGGCGGCGGTCGCCGGCACCTCGAAGATCGTCTCGGATGCCGATGGCACGACGGTCACGCTCTCATGGGAGCCGTCATGAGACGCTCGGTGCGCAGCATCACCACGTCGCTGGCGCTGGGGTTCGCGCTGTACTTCTCAGCGCGCGCGATCGTGTGGACCGTGCAGCCCGACGCGCCGCTGCTCATCGTGGGTGCCATCGCGCTGTATTTCGCCGCGACGCTGACGGCGGTGCTCGCGTCAGCGCAGGAGGTGCGGATGCCGCTGGCGCCGGCCATCCTGGCGCTGGGGGCCAGCGCCGCAGTGCCCACTCTCGTGAGTCTCGCGCTGGAGCCGTCGCTGCGCGGCGCGCCGTTCGCGACCTGGTACATCGGCGCGACCGGGCTGCTCGCCGTCGTGTGCATCGTGCGCAGACGGGCGCTGCTGGGCTGGGCCATGCTCCTCGTGCTGATCTCGGTGACGTCGGCGTTCATGGGCATCGGCACGGCGTTCACCCTGGGGCTCGTCGGCTCGATCACCTGGGTGCTCGTCGCTCAGCTGCTGGTGCTGTTCTGGGATCGCGCAGTGCGAGACACCGAGCGGCTCGCCGATGTCCAGCGAGCGGTGTCGGCATGGCACGCCACGCAGCTCGTCCGGCAGCGAGAGCGCCGCGTGCGCGCCCAGCGCGCGCTGGCCATCGCCGGGCCGGTGCTGAGCCGCACGATTGCGACGAGGGGTCAGCTGACCGAGGATGAGCGCCTCGAGGCGCGTCTGGCCGAGGGGACGCTGCGCGATGAGCTGCGCGGCGGGAATCTGATGAGCGCGGCGGTGCGCGACGCCATCACCGCGGCCCGCCGTGATGGCGCGAGCGTGACGGTGTTCGACGAGGGCGGTCTGGACGGCATCGACGAGGCGAGAATCGAGGAGATCCGGACGGAGCTCGCGGCGGTGCTGGAGCGCACGGACTCGCGCCGGCTGATCATCCGCGCGGGACGCGACGAGATGAACGCCGTGACCGTGGTCGGTCGCAGCGCCGGGGGTGCGACCGACGACGATGCCGTGGACCTCTGGCACGAGATCCGCCGCGTGGCGGAATGAGAGAGGCGAGGGGCGGCAGGTCTGCCGGCCCCTCGCCAGGTGCGGAACAGCTACCCGAAAACTGTCCGCTGGTGGGCGGTGCTGCGTCTGTCTACCCTGGGGACAGAGCAGCCGCCTAACGCGAAGCGTCTCTATCAGTGTCTCGGCCCGCAAGAAGCCTGTCTGTAGGTATTTCGGGGGACAAGCTATCCCGCATACCGAGATATCAGGTCTGCGAGCTTCGCTCAGCCTGAGAACCGGCTCAGCCCGAGAACCGGCTCAGCCCGAGAACCGGCCCCAGGGGATGTCGCGGCGAAGCGGGCGGCGGATGCCGCGCTGTGTGCGCTGCCACGCCGAGACGCTCCGCACATCGGCGACGGCCTGGGCGGACTCGTGCGAGTACCCCTCGGCGACGACGGCGATGAGAGCCGCGAGCTCCTCCTCGGTGGGGTTGCCGCGGACGATCTCCATCCGCGGGGTCTCATCGGAGTCGGTCACAGCGGGATGTTCCCGTGCTTCTTGGGCGGCAGCTCCGCGCGCTTGCCGCGCAGCGCACGCAGCGACTTCGCGATCGCGACACGTGTGCTGGCGGGCTCGATGATGCCGTCGATCTCGCCGCGCTCCGCCGCGAGGAAGGGGCTGGTGACGCTGTAGGTGTACTCGTTGGCGAGGCGCGTGCGGACGGCGGCGACGTCCTCGCCGGCCTCCTCGGCCTTCTTGATCTCGCCGCGGTAGAGGATGTTCACGGCGCCCTGACCGCCCATCACCGCGATCTCCGCGGTCGGCCACGCGAGATTCACGTCGGCGCCGAGCTGCTTGGAACCCATCACGATGTACGCGCCGCCGTAAGCCTTGCGGAGGATCACGGTGACCATGGGCACGGTCGCCTCGGCGTACGCGTAGATGAGCTTGGCTCCGCGGCGGATGACACCCGTCCACTCCTGGTCCGTGCCCGGCAGGTAGCCCGGCACATCGACGAGCGTGACGATGGGGATCGAGAACGAGTCGCAAAAGCGCACGAAGCGGCTGGCCTTCTCGCCCGCCTCGATGTTGAGCGTGCCGGCCATCTGCGACGGCTGGTTGGCGATGATGCCCACGGAGCGGCCCTCGACACGTCCGAAGCCGATCACGATGTTCGGCGCGAACAGCGGCTGCACCTCTAGGAACTCACCCATCGCCTGCCCTGAGCCGGTCGAAGGGTCGACCACGTGCTGGATGACGGTGTGGATGTCGTAGGGCTGGTTGGGGGAGTCGGGGATGATCTTGTTCAGCACCTGATCGGCATCCGTCGTCTCCCACTCGAAGGGCGAGTCGTAGGCGGGGATCTCGGCCATGTTGTTGTCGGGCAGGTAGCTGAGCAGGGTGCGCGCGTAGTCGAGAGCGTCGTCCTCGTCCTCTGCCAGGTAGTGCGCGACACCGGACCGGGTGTTGTGCGTGAGCGCGCCGCCGAGTTCCTCCATGCCCACGTCCTCACCCGTGACGGTCTTGATGACGTCGGGGCCGGTGACGAACATCTGGCTGGTCTTGTCGACCATGATGACGAAATCGGTGAGCGCGGGGCCGTACACGGCGCCGCCGGCGGCCGGGCCCATGATGATCGAGATCTGCGGGATGACGCCCGACGAGCGCGTGTTGTGGCGGAAGATCTCGCCGTACTTGCTGAGCGCGAGCACGCCCTCCTGGATGCGGGCTCCGCCCGAGTCGAGGATGCCGATGATCGGCATCCCGCCCTTCAGCGCGAACTCCATGATCTTGATGATCTTGTCGCCGGCGACCTCGCCCAGCGAGCCGCCGAAGGTGGTGAAGTCCTGCGAGTAGACGGCGATGGTGCGGCCGTGAATGGTGGCGACGCCGGTGACGACCGAGTCGCCGTATGGACGATTGCGATCCATGCCGAACGACGTCGAGCGGTGACGCACGTACTCGTCGAACTCGACGAAGCTGCCGGTGTCCACCAGGAGCTCGATGCGCTCGCGGGCGGTCATCTTGCCCTTCGCGTGCTGCTTCTGCTGGGCGATCTTCTCGGGCTCGAGAACCGCGTCGGTGAAGCGCGCGCGGAGATCCGCGATCTTGGCGGCGGTGGTCGAGAGGTCTGGCGTGTCCGTCACGGATTCCACACTAGCGCCGGGGCCGGTTCCGCTGTTGGATGCTCGCCACAACGGAACCGGAGATCCTTTGGGGATCGGCGCGCGCGGTCTCGCTGTCAGTCCTTGGGGCTCCAGCTGCCGCCGTTCTGCCAGAACTGGCTGATGTCGTCGAGCGGGCGCCCCTTCGTCTCGGGAGCGAGTCGCAGCACGAAGAAGAACGCGGCGACGGCCATCGCGCCGAGGATCACGAACGCGACGGTGCCGCTCTGCTCGAGGACGGGCCGGAAGGCGACCCCGATGATGGCGTTCGCGGTGAGGTTCGCCGTGAGCATCACGCTCGCGCCGAGCGAGCGGAGGTGCGAGGGCATCGACTCCCCGGCGTACACCCACACCAGCGACCCGAACCCGAACGTGAACCCCGCCGTGAAGAGCACGAGGCCGATGAACCCGAGCACGGTGAGCGCGCCGTCGAACGAGCCGCCGCCGACGGCGAAGACGCCGATGAGCAGGGCGTTGGCGACGATCATCACGGCGATGCCGATCAGCAGCACGGGGCGGCGGCCCATCCGGTCGATCACCGCGAGCGCGATGAACACGGAGACGAGCCCCGCGACTTGAACGAGAGCGGACAGTCCGAGCTTGGTGACGTCGTCGGTGTAGCCCATCGACTCGAAGATCGCCGGGCTGTAGTACACGATCGCGTTGATCCCGGTGATCTGCACGAAGAATCCGAGGCCGACGACGAAGATCGTGGCGCGCAGGTACGGTCCGCGCAGCAGGTCCCGCCAGCCGGATGCTCGCGCATTGGTGAACCCGGCGGTGATCGCCTCGACCTCCTCATCGACGTCGACGGCGGGCCCCTCGATGCGGGCGATGGTCCGACGGGCGTCAGCGAGGCGCCCCTTCATCACGTACCAGCGTGCGGTGTCGGGCAGTCGCAGCAGCAGGATCGTGATGATCAGTCCCGGGATCGCTGCGACCCCCAGCATCCATCGCCAGCTCTGCGCCGGGGCGAGAGCCATGGCGATCAGGTAGCCGAGGATGATGCCGACGACCGTCGCGACCTGGTAGAGCACGAGGAAGGCGCCGCGCTGCTTCGTGGGGGCGGACTCGGCGACGAACACCGGCACGACCACCACCGAGACGCCGATCGTGACACCGAGCAGGAAGCGTGCGATCACGAGTACCAGGAGGGTCGGAGCGATGCCGCTGAGCAGCGAGAACAGGGTGAACGTCGCGGCGACCAGCACCATGGTGGGCTTGCGGCCGATGCGGTTGGCGAGCGCGCCGCCGAACAGCGCTCCGGCGATCTCGCCGAAGACGACGGTGCTCGTGACCCAGCCCTCGGCTGTCGCGTCGAGGTCGAAGTCCTCGCGCAGGTAGAGCAGCGCGCCGCCGATGTTCGAGGAGTCGTAGCCGTAGATGATGCCGACGGTGGCGGCGGCGATGCCCACCAGCAGGGCGAGTCGAGAGATGCGCGGTGTCTCGGTCGATGCGTGCATGAGGACCTTCCTGGGGGAGAAGTCTGACTCTGGCGAGAATGGTGGACGGTCGTCTCGGTGTCAACCTGTGCTCGTGCGGGACAGCGAAGTGCGCATGCAGGCTGGTGCATATATGCGTGTGGTCGACATGCCTCACGCCGGGATGCTGGACGGATGAGAGCCGCCCGATCACGAGCATCCGAGATGGTCGGGATGCGCGTGCGGGAGTTGCGAGCGAAGCGCACGATCAGCCGGGCGAAGCTCGCGGAGCGCGCCGACATGGATGTTTCGCACCTCGCGCGGATCGAGAGCGGAGCCGGCAACCCCACGCTGTTCGTGCTGATCCAGCTCGCCACGGCGCTCGAGGTGGACGCGTCGAGCTTTCTCGCAGGGCTCACCGCAGCCGACCTGCCCGAGGAGATCAAGCCCTACTCCGAGTCGGACTTCCGCCGCGAGCTGCGCCGCCGCGAAGACGAGAACTGATCCGGTCACACCCGCGTCTGACCGTTCTGCCACTGTGGCGCTTCGCCGCGGACCGCCCAGCCACCAGGCATCCGCCGTCACACGACGAATCGCCACACGTACTCCAGCCCGTCCAGCTGTCGGAACCAGGCGATCGAGACCACTGCCTCGTCGGGATCCGACGCGCACAGGCACAGCTCGACGGTCTCGCCGGGCAGCACCTGCCCCCACAGGTCGACCACCTGGTGGTGGTCGACGTCGTCGCGGAAGACGCGCACGAAGTCGACCGCCTCGCGACCCGCGTTGAGCACCACGGGGTGCGTGCGGTCGCGTCGGCTGATGACCCACGGCACGCAGTACGCGACCGGGGGAGCGGGTTGTTCCGGATCGAGGGGATGCAGCATCCCGTCACGGTAGGAAGGAGGTCGGACCCCGCACTCCGCATCGTGACGACGGCGCCCGAGCTGTGCGGAACTCCCGCGCACTACTCCTCTGTGGAGGGTGACTCGACCTCTCGCGGCGAGCGACGGAGCTTCGCTCCGAGGAACCGGGCGCCGTTCAGCATCCGGGTCTCGATCTTCTCGCTTCCCGCTGACGGCTCGAGCTCCGCGGGGAGGGTCGCGGGAGCGGTGCCGAAGGCGCGACGCGCGGTCGTCAGCACCCTCCGGCCGAGCAGGTGGTTCCCCGCGCCGCCCACGACCGCGCCGACACCGAACGGCAGCGCCTTGCCGAGGATGGAGGCTCCGCCGCGCTTGGCGAACTGGCGGATGAACGCTGACTTCAGCCGATCGACGATGGGGCCGATGGCTGCGCGCGGCAGCGACTTCGTCACCATCTCGCCCCAGTACGACGAGCGCGTCCCGCCGCTTCCCGCTGCCTGCCGAGCGAGCTGCGAGACCAGATCCACGCCCTCCTTGCCGAGCATGAGCGTCATGACCAGCGCGCGCGCACGTTCGGGATTGTCGACCGCGATGCCGTGCACCTCGGCGACCGACTGCGCGAACAGCGCCGTCGACTCCATGAAGCCGATGGTCTCGACGCCCGACAGCGCGAGAGTGATGCCCGTGCCGATGCCGGGCACGACGGCGGTGGCGCCCACCGCGGCACCGCCGGCGGTGACGGCGGCGAGGTACCGGGCCTCGAGTGCTCGCACGATCTGCTCGGGTGTCGCGTCGGGATGACGGCGACGGATGCTGCGGATGTGCGCCACGACCAGCGGGTGCTGCACGCCCATCACCCGATCGAGGCTGCGCACACTGAGCGGATGCTCCGTCGAGCCGACCGGCGGCACGGGACCGTCCCAGGGGGAGTCCTCGGGGAGCGAGTGGATCTTGTGGACCTTCTCACGCATGCGGCGATCCTATGCACCGCGCCCGCGAGAAAGCCGAAAGCCCCGACCCCTTGACAGGGCGGGGCTTTCGGCTCTGGTCGGATCCGGTCACACGAAGAGGTTCGCGCGCTCCAGGTCCTCCGCGAAGTCGACCTCGACCGCGTACAGATCGGAGACGTCCATCGGCTCGAGCAGCAGGCCATCCTCGGCGATGGCGAGCTCGAGGCCGCGCTCGAAGTAGTCCTGATCCTCGACGCGCTGCAGCTGGCGCATGAACGCCTTCTTGTCACGCGACGAGATGTAGTTGATGCCGACCGCCTCGCCGAGACCGCCCTTGACGGTCTTCGACAGCTCGTCGATGTAGCCCTCGGCGGTGACGGTGTACTTGACTTCCTCGTCGCTCACCTTGGAGGTGTTCACGGTGACGAACGACTGGTCGCGCTCGATGAACTCGATGGCACGGCCGAGGATGCGCGGGTCGAACACGACATCGCCGTTCATCCAGAGCACGCCGCCCTTGCCGGTGGCGTTCAGCGCGCGTAGCAGGCTCTTCGACGTGTTGGTCACGTCGTAGCGCTCGTTGTGCACGTAGTTCGCGGCGGGGAAGGCCTCGATGATCGTCTCGGCGCGATAGCCGACGACGGTGGTGATGCGCGCGCTCTTGCCGAAGGCCGCGCGGATGTTGTCGTGCTGCTGGCCCATGATCGTGCGGCCGTCGCTCAGCTCGGTGAGCGGCTTCGGCAGGGCGCGACCCAGGCGCGAGCCCATGCCGGCTGCGAGGATGACGGTCTGAAGAGTCACGGAATCTCCTAAGAAAGAACTGTGTTCGCTGTCGGTTCACCGACGGGACACCTCTTCGTGCCTCCGCAATGCTACCGACCGCTGCTGAGAGACACCGGGGGGAGGCGGTCCCGTTGTCCTTTCGTGACCGATTGCACACCTTCCTCCCAGAGAGGCACAAGGGGGTTGCGTTCTCGATGTCGCGCGGTTTCGCTGCGCGGGAGGCTGTCAGCGGCGATTGGTACCGTAGACGAGTGACTGCTCCGCTTGATCCCGAGGACGCTCGAATCGATGACACGACGAGGTCCGGCGAGGCTGTCTCCGAGCCATCGGCCGAGCAGAAGAAGCCCATGCGGACCCCGAGCAAGACCGTCAGCGGCGCGGCATCGGGTGGCGCTGCGAAGACCGCGGCGGTGAAGAAGGCCGCGAGCACATCGGCCGCGTCGAAGTCGGCCGCAGCGAAGAAGGCGGCGCAGGCGGATGCCGGTCGCACAGCCGCAGTGAAGAAGGCGTCTGCCGAGGGCGCCGCGACGAAGACGACGAGCCGCACTACCGCCGCGCGGACGACGGCGGCGAAGACCACGGCGGCGAAGCGCGCCGAGACGGCGAAGAAGGCCCAGGCGGCAGCAGCCGCCTCGAAGGACGCGGCCGCAGACGCGGAGAAGGACTCGGCCGCTGACTCGACGATCGAGGAGCAGGCAAGGATTCTGAAGCCGGCTGCCGACGCTGCCGCGACGAAGACGTCCGTGACGAAGGGGGCATCCCCGAAGACATCTGGCGCCAGGGCATCGTCGACGACGTCCACAGCGGCGAAGAGGACGTCCGCGACGAAGACGACGGCTGCGAAGGCGGCGGGCGCGAAGACCACGGCTGAGAAGTCGGCGGGCGCGAAGACCACGGGCGCGAAGACCACGGCTGCGAAGTCGGCGGGCACGAAGGCCACGGCTGAGAAGTCGGCGGGCGCGAAGACCACGGCCTCGAAGACAGCGGGCGCGAAGACGGCGGCTGCAAAGACGACGACTGGAAAGGCGGCAGCGGCGAAGCCTTCGTCCGCGAAGACGGCGGGCGCGAAGACGTCGTCCACCAAGACGCCGTCCACGAAGACGCCGTCCGCCTCGAAGGCCTCGACCGCGAAGGCCGCGGTGAAGACGGCATCCACTGCTGAGGATGACGCGGTCGCAGACCTGGCTCGGGTGATGCCCGAGGTCACCACCGATGCGGTCATCGCACTCGACTCCGAGCCGGTGCGCCGGATGGTCGCTGCGTCGAACAGCGCCGATCTGGCGGAGGCACGACCGCCGCGCGGCGGTGCCGCAGGATCCGCTGTCGTCGTCGGACCGGATACTCCGGCATCCGACGAGCCGGCATCCGACGACCCGGCGTCCGGCGACTCGGCATCCGGCGAGCCGGCATCCGGCACCCCGGCAGCAGCCGGCGCAGTGATCGAGCCACCGCGCACAGCGGATGAGATCGCCGCTTCCCCCGCCGTCGAGATGCCCGAGCCGGCTGATCCGGACGGCGACGTCTCGGCCGACGACCGCGATGCGGATGAGCCCGCCGCGGCGCGCGACGCCATCCGCATCCGCGGTCTGGTGAAGCGATTCGGCGACACGAACGCCGTCGACGATGTCGACCTGACCGTCCCTGCGGGATCGTTCTATGGACTCGTCGGCCCGAACGGCGCAGGCAAGACCACCACCCTGTCGATCATCGCCGGCCTGCTGCGCCCCGACGCGGGCACCGTGCACATCAGCGGAATCGATCAGCGCGAGAAGCCGCTCGAGGCGAAACGCGTCATGGGCGTGCTGCCCGACCGGCTGCGCACCTTCGACCGGCTCACCGGACGCCAGCTGCTGTACTACTACGGTCAGCTGCGCGGACTCGATCGCGCCGTCATCGAGAAGCGCACCGCTGACCTCGCGCGCGCGTTCGACCTCAGCGAGGCGCTGAGCCGGGTGGTCTCGGACTACTCGGCGGGTATGACCAAGAAGGTGATGCTCGCCGGCGCCCTGATCCACTCGCCGCGCGTTCTCGTGCTCGACGAGCCGTTCGAGGCCGTCGATCCGGTCTCGTCAGGTGTGATCCTCGACATCCTGCGCTCGTACGTCGCCCACGGCGGAACGGTCATCCTCTCCAGCCACGGCATGGATCTGGTCGAGCGGGTGTGCTCGCGCGTCGCCGTGATCGTGGGCGGAGAGGTGCTCGCCGAGGGAACGATCGACGAGGTCCGTGCGGGGCAGACGCTCACCCAGCGGTTCATCGAGCTCTCAGGCACAGGCGGAGAAGTGGAGGGGCTCGAGTGGCTGCACAGGTTCTCCGACTGAGGATCGCACTGCTGGTCGGTGCGCTGCGCGGAGAGCGTGCGATTCGCGCCGCCGTGGCCCTCGTGGCCTGCATCGCGGCGACGGTCGCTGTCTGCATCGCCATCCTCGGCCTCGGCGCGGCGCCGCTGGCGACTGCTCAGACCGTCATCGTGCTCGGAGCTGCGGCGCTGATGCTGGCGTTCTTCGTCGGTCCCATGCTCACGGGCACACCCGATCAGCTCGATCCACGACGCTTCCTGCCGTTCGGCGTCGACGAGCAGCGACTCGGCTGGGTTCTCGTGCTCGCCTCGCTGATCAGCGTGCCCAGCCTCGCCCTCGTCGCGGTCACCGCCTGCGTCGTGATCGTCGTCATCCAGGCAGGGGTGCCATGGGTGGCCGCGGTGCTCTTCGGCGTCATCGGCGTGGTGACGATCTCGCTCGCCGCTCGGATCGGGATGGCGATCAGCGCGATCATGCTGCCCGAGCGGCGCTCGCGCGAGCTGACCATCCTGTTCGCGCTCCCGGTGATCGTCATCGCCTTCCCCGTCGCCGCGTACTTCGCTTCGCTGCGATGGGACGGGCAGGTTCCTCCGGCCGTGCACACCGCCACCACCATCGTCGGCTTCTCGCCGCTCGCGGCCCCGCAGGCCTTCCTGTTCCACCTCGCCTCGGGCGAGACGGGGGCGGCGTGGGCGAGCGGTCTGGTCGCGGCTGCGACGATCGGCGGGATGCTGCTGCTGTGGCACCTGCTGGTCAGGCGCCTCCTCACCGCGTCCGAGCGTCCATACGCGACGCGCGAGCGGTCGGGACTCGGCTGGTTCGGATCGCTCCCGGCCAACGCGTTCGGCGCTGTCGCCGCGCGCAGCCTGGTGTACTGGCTGCGCGACCGGCGCTACATCGTGAACCTCCTCGTCGTGCCGATCGCCGGCGTGCTGACGGTGTTCCCGCTGCTCGTGGCCGGAGTGCCGCTGTGGCTCGCCGCCCTCGTCCCGGTCCCGCTCATGGCCCTGTTCTTCGGGTGGCTGCCGCACAACGACGCAGCCTACGATTCCACCGCGCTGTGGATGCACATCGCCAGCGGCGTGCGCGGACTGCCCGACCGGCTCGGGCGGCTCGTTCCCGTGCTGCTCGTCGCCCTCCCCGTGCTCGCGATCGGAATCTCGGTCACCCTCGCGGTGACCACGGACTGGCATCTCATGCTGCCGCTGGTCGGCGTGACAGCCGCCCTTCTCCTGACCGGGCTGGGCATGTCGAGCATCGCGTCGGTCGTCGCCCCTTACGCCGTCTCGCGGCCCGGCGACAGCCCGTTCCAGCAGCCGCAGCGCTCATCGGCGCATGGCTCGTACGGTGCCGCCCTGACCTTCGTGGGCGCCCTGCTGGCCAGCACGCCCACGATCTGGCTGTTCGCCCTGACTCTCGTCGACGGTGATCAGCACGCGCCGACGACCTTCTGGGTCGGGCTGATCAGCGGCGTCGTCGTGCTCTTCGCAGGCGCGGCCGTCGGCGCCGTGATCTTCGAGCGCAGCGGCGAACGGCTGATGGAGTTCGTCGAGACCACCTGACCCCTGCGCCGCAGACGCGGATAGAATCTCGGCATGAGTACTCCGCTGGACAGCCCCGATCAGGGTGGCGTGGCAACGCTCGATCGCGAACTCGAAGAGCTGCTGCAGGAAGAGCATCTCGAGCCGGGGGACCACGAGCGCTTCTCGCACTACGTCAAGAAGGACAAGATCCTCGAGTCGGCGATCACCGGCAAGCCGGTGCGCGCTCTCTGCGGCAAGAAGTGGACCCCGGGTCGCGACCCGGAGAAGTTCCCGATCTGCCCGACCTGCAAAGAGATCTACGAGAGCATGATCTCCTGACGCGACGTCGCCGGACGGCCGCTACAGCGCGTCGACAACTCTTCGGCGCGTCGCTGCGCTCCTTGCTCAGGGACCGGGCGGCCGCTAGCGCGCGTCGACGAACAGGGTCGGGATCGCCGGATCGGACTTGCTGAGCGCCAGCGCGCGCACCGGCAGCTCCTCGCGCACCCGCAGGTGATGCTCGCGAGCGGATGCCGTTCCCGCGGCACCCTCGTGCGCGGCGTCGATCTCCCCGTTGTCGACGAGAACCACCTGCAGTGCGCGGGCGTCAGGGTGCTCGGCTGCCGTGTCGACCTGCTCGAAGCCGTCGGCGACCGACACGGTCTCGGAGGTCGCGACGCCTTCGTCGAGGGTGCGGAACGCCGCCTTCCGGCCGCCCTTCGAGCCCTTGTCGGTGGATGCCTTGGCCACGGCCACCCAGCCGCCGGATGAATCCTGCCGGGCGACGAGCTTGTAGACCATGCTCGCGGTCGGATAGCCCGATCCGGTGACCACAGATGTGCCGACTCCGTAGAAGTCGACCGGAGACGCCGCCAGAGCGGCGATCGCGTATTCGTCCAGATCGCTGGTCACGGTGATCTTCGTCTCGGTTGCGCCGAGTTCGTCGAGCTGCTGGCGGACGGCCGCTGCGACCAGCGGCAGATCTCCGGAGTCGAGGCGCACACCCCCGAGGCCCGTGCCGGCGATGCGAATCGCAGTCTCGACACCCGTCTGGATGTCATAGGTGTCGACGAGCAGGGTGGTGCCCGTACCCAGACTCTCGATCTGCGAGCGGAACGCCGCCTCCTCGGAGTCGTGCAGCAGAGTCCATGAGTGCGCGGCGGTGCCCATCGTCGGAATGCCCCACTGCCGCCCCGCTTCCAGGTTGCTGGTCGACGCGAACCCCGCGATGTACGCGGCGCGAGCCGCGGCGACCGCCGACTGCTCCGCTGCGCGACGCGAGCCCATCTCCGCGAGTGGACGCTCGCCGGCGGCGATGCTCATGCGCGATGCCGCCGTGGCGACCGCCGAGTCGTGATTCAACACACTCAGCGCGAGCGTCTCCAGCACGACGGCGTCCGCGAAGGTGCCCTCGACGGTGAGGATGGGGGAGCCGGGGAAGTACAGCTCGCCCTCGCGGTAGCCGCGGATCGTTCCCGTGAAGCGGTAGTTCTCGAGGTAGGCCAGCGCCTGGGCATCCACCACGTCGTTGTCGCGCAGGTACCGCAGCTCGTCCTCGCCGAAGCGGAAGTCGCGCAGCAGCGTCAGCAGGCGCCCGGTGCCGGCGACGACGCCGAAACGGCGGCCGCCGGAGAGGCGCCGGGAGAACAACTCGAACACGCTCGGCCGCGACGCGGTGCCATCCCGCAATGAAGCGGCGAGCATTGTCAGTTCGTAGCGGTCGGTGAGGAACGCGGAGCTCATCGCGCCAGTCTACGGTCGCCGTAACCTATGAAAGTTATTTGCACCGGATGCTGGTTTGATGCAAGCTGTTTGCAGGCTCGGAACTCGTCCGGACCACTTCTTCAATGACGAACAAGGACGCACATGAACACTCGTCTCGTGTCGACCCTCGCCCTCGGCACCATCGCCGCCCTGGCGCTCGCCGGGTGCTCGAACGGCTCCGCCGCCGACGGCGACGACCCCGTCGACGGCAAGGGCAAGACCATCACCGCCTGGATCATGCAGGGCACCAACCCCGACTCGTCGGCCTACCTCGACGCCGTCTCGAAGGCGTTCACCGAGAAGACGGGCGCCAAGGTGAAGTTCGAGGAGGTGCAGTGGGCCGATGCGCACAACCGCTTCGTGACCGCCATCGCCGGAGGAACCTCGCCCGACGTCGCCGAGACCGGCACGACGTGGACCCCGGAGTTCGCCGATGCCGCCGCGCTCGTGCCGCTCGACGACTACATCGACGAGGAGGACGGCCTGGCCGACGACCTCGTGAAGGGTCTGGCGGAGGCCGGCACGTACGACGGCGAGCTGTACGGCATGCCGTGGTACGCCGGTGTGCGCTCGATCGTCTACCGCGCCGACATCTACGAGGAGCTGGGTCTTGAGGCCCCCACGAGCTGGGACGAGATCGTCTCGAACGGCGAGAAGATCAAGGCCGCTCACCCCGAGATGGCGGCTTTCGCCGTGCCGGGCAACGCCGAGTTCCAGGTCTACCCATGGGTCTGGGCCGCGGGCGGAGAGGTCGCCGTCAAGGACGGCGACAAGTGGAAGTCGGAGCTCGACTCCGACGAGTCCAAGGAGGGCCTCGCCTTCTACACCGACCTCGCACTGAAGCACGGCTTCTCGACGGCCGGCGCCACCACGTGGAAGGAGACCGACGTCCGCGACGCCTTCACGCAGGGCACCGTTGCGACGATGATCTCCGGCTCGTGGACCCCGAAGTCGCTCATCGAGGCCAACCCCGAGCTCGAGGGCAAGATCGGCGTCGCCGTGATCCCCGGCCAGGACGGCGGCATCGCCCCGTCGGTGCTCGGCGGATCGCACCTCTCGGTCTTCGAGGACTCCAAGGAGCCCGACCTGGCATGGGAGCTCGTCAAGATCATGACGACCGGTGAGCTGGCCAGCCAGTGGGCAGACTCGACGGGATACTTCCCGGGCCTGGAGTCGCTCATGACGGACGCGCTCAAGTCGACCGACCCGCTGGTCGCGCCCTTCGCGAAGCAGATGGTCGAAGGCGGTGCCTCCGTGCCGGTGACGCCGCAGTTCGGCGCCGTGCAGGCGAAGCAGACCACCAACACGATGATGCAGTCCGTGCTCAGCGGAGAGAAGGACCTCGACGCGGCTGCGAAGTCGGCCGCGGACGAGATGACCGATCTGCTCAACAGCAAGTAGGAGCACACCTGTGCACTCCGTGATCTCCACGGCGAAGCCCGCGCCGGGGAGGGGCACCGTCCCCTCCCCGGCCGCGGTCTCTCCGCGTCGTCGCCCCCTCATCACGCGCATCCGGCCATGGCTGCTGCTCGGACCGGCCCTCGTCATCCTCGGCGTGCTGCTGCTGTGGCCGCTGATCCAGGTGGTGCTGCTGTCGTTCCAGGACTACGGCATCCGTGAGATCCGCAAGGGATCCACCAACTTCATCGGCTTCGAGAACTACGTCGAAGCGCTCACCGACCCGCAGCTGTGGACCGTCGTGGTCCCCAACACGGTGGGCTTCGCCGTCATCGCCGTGTTCACCACGGTCGCATTCGGCACCCTCGTCGCGCTTCTGCTCGCGCGCCTGAATCTCGCCTGGCGCACCATCGTCGGCAGCGCGATCATGATCGCGTGGGCCATGCCCGCCGTCACCGGCACCTACGTCTGGACGTGGATCTTCGACGCCGATCGGGGCATCTTCAACAGCGTTCTGCAGGGCGCCGGGCTCATGGACGAGCCCACCAACTGGTTCACCAACCGGTGGGCCTTCTACGGCATCGTGCTGCTGAACGTCGTGCACCACGGCTTCCCGTTCGTGGCCATCACCGTGCTCGCGGGACTCCTCGGCGTCTCGAGGGAGATGATCGAGGCGGCCGAGATCGACGGCGCAGGAGCCTGGCGACGCTTCTGGCAGATCATCTTCCCGACCCTGAAGCCGGTCTTCTCGGTCGTCATCATCCTGTCGACGATCTGGGACTTCAAGGTGTTCGCGCAGGTCTTCCTCATGCCGGGCGGTGCCGGATCGAACAGGTCGGTGCTGAATCTCGGGGTGTGGTCGTATGTGGAATCGTTCGGCCAGAACCGCTACGGATTCGGATCGGCCCTCGCGGTGCTGCTGACACTCGTGCTGCTCGGCATCACCATCGTCTACATCCGCACCCTGCTCAAGGAGGACCAGCTGTGAGGAAGTCCACGGCTCTCGGCCGCACGGGCATCGCGATCGCTGTCGCCGCCCTGCTGGCCTTCACGCTGTTCCCCGTCTACTGGATGATCATGAGCTCCTTCGACAAGAAGGCATCCAGTGGCGGCGGCAGCCTGCTGCCACGCGAGTTCACGTGGGACAACTACGCGTACGTCCTCACCGAGGGCGGGTTCGACGTCTTCCTGCGCAACTCCGCCGTGGTCGCCCTGGTGACCGTGCTCGTCAGCGCGCTCGTCGCCCTGCTCGCGTCGGTCGCGGTCACGCGATTCCGCTTCAAGCTGCGCACCTCGATGCTGCTGATGATCCTCATCGTGCAGATGGTGCCGCTCGAGGCACTGGTCATCCCGCTGTTCATCCAGGTGAAGAACCTCGGCATGCTCAACACGATCCTGGGCCTCATGGTCGTCTACGTCGCTCTGTCGCTGCCCTTCGGCATCTGGATGCTGCGCGGCTTCGTCGCCGCGGTCCCGGTCGAGCTCGAGGAGGCCGCCTATATCGACGGCGCGTCCTGGTCGCGCATGTTCCGCTCGGTGATGCTGCCGCTGGTGATGCCCGGACTCGTCGCGACCAGCGTGTTCTCGTTCATCACGGCGTGGAACGAGTTCATATTCGCGATGACGCTTCTCGGCGGCGAGAAGGGGCAGTACACCGTGTCGATCGGTCTGCGCCAGTTCTTCGGCGAGCACTCGAACGAGTGGGGCTACATCATGGCTGCGTCGACGCTGATCACCGTGCCCGTGATGATCTTCTTCGTGGTCGTGCAGCGCCGTCTCAGCGAGGGCCTGGTCGCGGGCGCGGTGAAGGGATGACCATGACCGATGACCTGACACGGCTCGCGAACCGGGTCGTGTGGCCCGGCTTCCTCGGCAGCACGGTGCCCGCATGGCTCGAGAAGGAGCTCGGCGACGGACTCGCCGGGGTCGTCTACTTCGCCCAGAACCTGCAGGGCGACACCGCAGAGCTGAGCCGGCGCATCCACGAGATCGCACCGTCCGCGCTGATCGGCATCGACGAGGAGGGCGGATCGGTCACGCGTCTGGAGACCGCGACCGGGTCGACCGTGCCCGGGGCCGCGCAGCTGGGCGCCGTGGATGACCTCGAGGCGACGCGGGCGACAGCGGCGGAGATCGCCCGCCGCTGCGACGCGATCGGCGCCGATGTCGTGCTGGGCCCTGTCGCCGACGTCAACACGGACGCCCGCAACCCGGTGATCGGCACGCGCTCGTTCGGCGACAGCACCGTACTGGTATCGCGTCATGCGGCGGCCGCCGTGCGGGGCATCCAACAGGTCGGTCTGGCGGCGTGCGCGAAGCACTTTCCCGGCCATGGCGACACCCACGTCGACTCGCACCACGACCTGCCACGTCTGGACGCGCCGATCTACGAGATCACCTCGCAGCACCTGCCGCCGTTCGCGGCGGTGGTCGGTGCGGGGGCCATGGCGATCATGACCGCCCACATCGTGGTGCCCGCATGGGGCGAGGCGCCGGCGACTCTCAACCCGCAGGTGCTCGGGCTGCTGCGCGACGCCGGCTTCGACGGGGTGATCATCACGGACGCCCTCGACATGGCGGCGATCCGCGAGACCGTGGGGCTCGGCCCGGGAGCGGTCGCCGCGCTCGCCGCGGGAGCCGACCTGCTCTGCGTCGGCAACCCGACGAATCCGGGCGACGCCATGCTCGCCGATCAGGACGAACGTGACTTCCATGCCGTGCGCGACGCCATCGTCGCCGCACTCGAAGACGGGTCGCTTCCGATCGCGAGGGTCGAGCAGGCGGCGACGCGCGTCGCGCGGATGGCCGCGCGAGTGCGCTCGCGCGGCGTGGCGCCGCGCGAGGAGTTCGACCCGGATTCCGTCGTGCGGCGGGCGGTGACCGTCGAGGGCCCGTTCGTCACGATCCCCGATGCGGAGACCACCGTCATCGACATCCGCCGTCGCTCCAGCCTCGCCGTCGACAGTGCGGCCGCTCACGTCGTGCGGGCGCTGTCGGCCGGAGGGACCGTCATCCGACTCGACGCGACGAGCATCTCGGATCAGGAGGTGCGCACCGCTGTCGCCGCCTGTGCCGATGCGCCCGTGCTCGTGCTCGCCGACATGCTGGGACCGGGGTCGGCGCAGCGGACGCTGGCCGATCGCATCGGCCGTGAGCTTGCGAACGTCACGGTCGTCGATGTGGGAGTTCCTTCACCGCCGCTGGACGGCGTTGCGGTGATCAGCGTTCGCGGCGCCGGACTGCTCGGGGCGCAGCGCGCGCGTCGCATGCTGATCGGCGCATGAGGGGGCGGACGCCGTGAGAGTGTGCGCTCTGCAATCGGGCACCTCGGCCGACGGAGTGGACGTGCTCATCGTCGACGCGGAGATCAGCGGCGACACGCTCATCGTCCGGCCGGGACACGCCGACACCATCGCCTGGGATGACGAACTGCGCCGGCAGATCCTCGCCGCTGCGGACGGCACCCCGCTCGACGCCGCCGCGTGGTGCGCGCTCGACACCCGCATCGGCGAGGCCTTCGCCGACGCGGTGCGAGCGCTGGACGGGCTCGACCTCGTCGTCTCGCACGGGCAGACGGTCTACCACTGGATCGACGGCGAGCGCGTGCGCGGCACCATGCAGCTCGGCGAGCCCTCGCTGATCGCGGAGGCCGCCGGATGCCCGGTCGTCTCCCACCTGCGCCACGCCGACATCGCCGCCGGGGGAGAGGGTGCGCCGCTGATGGCCGTACTCGACCGGCTCTGGCTCGGCGGCTCCGTGCAGAGCGGGACCGTCGCGACCGTCAACATGGGCGGCATCGCGAACATCCAGGTGATCACGCCGGATGGTGGCGTGCGCGCCTGGGACACCGGACCAGGCAACGCGCTGCTCGACGCGTTCGTCTCCCGACGCTCTCACGGTCATGCTCGCTTCGACGCGGACGGCGCGCTGAGCGCATCCGGTCGCGTGCACGACGCGCTGCTGGCGCGCCTGCTCGCGCATCCCTACTTCTCGCGACCCGCGCCGAAGACGACCGGCCGGCACGAGTTCTCCCTCTCCGTCGTGGACGACGCGATCGCCGCGGTCGGCGAATCGCTTCCGGATGCCGATGTCGCCGCCACGCTCGTGGAGGTCACCGCCATATCGATCGCGGACGCCGTGCGCGGCGCTGGTGCGCGGCGCGTGCTCGCGTCGGGTGGCGGAGTGCGCAATCCTGTGATCATGCACCGACTGCGCGCGCTGCTCGACCCCGTTCCCGTCTCGTCCACGGCGGAACACGGCCTCGACCCGGACAGTCGGGAGAATCTCATGTTCGCCGTCGTCGGCGTCCTGTCGTGGTTCGGCGTGCCCGTCGAGATCGCGGGACCGGCGCGGCGGATCGCCGGGCGCTTCACCCCGTCGCCGGACGGACTGGCGCTTCCCGCTGCGCGTGGCGGCTTCGCCAGGCTCGAGATCCGCCCATGACCGATCGGGCGCTCGCGTCGCACACCAGCGGAACCGAGCAGGCGTGACCGATCCGCTCGCCGCTCTGCGCATCGACCCCGCCGGGGTCAGCGCCGCCGACGCGCGCCTCCTGCGCAGGATCAGCGCCGACCCGACCATCGTGGTCGACCTGTCCATAACCGACCTCGCGGTGCTCTGCGAGACATCGCCGGCGACCATCGCGCGCTTCGCCCAGAAGATCGGCTTCAGCGGATACCGGCAGTTCCGCTTCGAGCTCGCGCAGGCGCTGAGCCGAGAACAGGCCGATCGCGAGCGACACGGTCTGGACGATGATGACGTCGTCGCCGGGGACAGCATCGAGAGCGTCATCGCGAAGGTCGCGTATCAGGAGGGCCGCGCCATCGCGCAGACCGCGCAGTCGCTGCGCGGGCAGGACGTCGATGCCGTCGCCGCGCTCATCGCGGACGCCGCGCGCGTGGACCTGTTCGGTGTCGGCGCCTCGGCGCTCGCCGCGATGGACCTGCATCTCAAGCTCGCGCGCATCGGGGCACCGGCGTGGTTCGGCTCCGACGTGCATCTGGCGCTGGTGCAGGCGGCGACGCGGGGCCCCGGGGATGTGGTCGTCGCGATCTCGCACAGCGGCGCGACGCGAGAGACGGTCGAGCTGCTCGAGCTCGCCCGAGCCGGCGGCGCGGCGACGGTCGCCATCACGAACGTGCCGGATTCGCCCCTCACCGCGCACGCCGACCATGTGCTGTGCACGGTGGCTCGCGAGTCGAGATTCCGCATCGGGGCGATGTCGAGTCGCACCGCCCAGCTGACGGTCGTCGACATCGTCTTCACGAGGATCGTGCAGTCCAGAGCCGAGCAGTCCCGGGGTGTGCTGCGCCGCACCCGAGACGCCATCGAGGGACACAACAGGGCTGCGGGGACCTGACGGCGCCGCATCAGGGCATGCTCAGCCGACGTGGTCGCGGGTGCTCGACATCACTCGGGTCGCCAGGCGGTTCGCGCGCGCCAGCGAGCCCGCGAGTGAGAGTCCGCTCACGATGCCGGCGAGAAAGCCGGCGGCGAACGCGTCTGCCGCGCCGGTGGGCTCGACCAGGGTGAAGTCGATGGGCGGCGTCTCGGCGCGGTCGGCGCCGTCGAAGGCTGTCGCCCCGTCGGCGCGGGTGATGACGAGGAGGCGGGGCTCGGGCACGGCGGCGCGCAGCTCATCCTCGCCCCGCACGCCGAAGATCTCCGCCGCGTCGTCGACGTCGACGAACATGATGTCGGCGCTGCGCGCGAGCTCGGCGACCACCTGCCGCCCGTCGTCCTCGCGGCCGCGCCAGAGGGCGGCTCGCCAGTGCGCGCTGAACGAGCGCAGCTGTCCTGGTCGCTCGGTGAACAGCTCTCGCTGGGCGCTCAGGCAGGAGTCGGACAGCGCCGAGGTCACCCCGGTGGTGTGCACGATCCGGGCCGCATCGAGCAGAGCGGATGCAGCGGGAGCGCGCAGCGTCTCGGGGGACAGCAGGCTGCCGGCGGAAGCGGAGCGGTAGTAGTGCATACGCGTGCTGCGCCGCCCGGCACCTGGTGCGAGTTCCTTCACATACAGGCCGGTGGCCGCATGCGGGTCCGTCTCGATGGCATCCGTGCCGACGCCGTGCCTGCCGAGCTCGGCGACGACGAACTCGCCGAAGCCGTCCTCTCCGACCCGGCTGATGACCGCGGCCGGAACATCGACGTGCGACAGCGCGACGGCCACGTTCAACTCCGCGCCGGCGAGCGAGCGCCGGAAGAGAGGCACCTCGGCGAGCGGACCGTCGGTCTCGGGAACGAAGACGATCAGCCCCTCGCCCATGACGACGACAGGGAACTGCGGGGAGTCGGGCACAGTCCGACCCTAGAACCCGCGCCGCGGCCGTGCAATCGCGGCGGGGTGCGCGGCTAGGCTGGTGGGATCATGAACGACGCACCGATCGGCATCTTCGACTCCGGCGTCGGCGGGCTCACGGTGGCCAGGGCGATCCGCGCGCAGCTGCCGCAGGAATCACTCGTCTACATCGGCGACACGGCGCACTCCCCGTACGGGCCGAAGCCGATCGCGGACGTCAGGCGGTACAGCATCGAGGTGCTCGACGCGCTCGTCGAGCAGGGCGTGAAGATGCTCGTGATCGCGTGCAACACGGCATCCGCCGCCGTGCTGCGCGACGCCCGCGAACGGTACGACGTTCCCGTCGTCGAGGTGATCGGCCCGGCCGTGCGCCGCGCCGTGTCGACCACGCGCAACGGCCGCGTCGGAGTCATCGGCACCGTCGGCACGATCGCGTCGCGTGCGTACCAGGACATGCTCGAGGTGAACGAGCGCCTCGAGGTGTTCACCGCCGCGTGCCCCCGCTTCGTCGAGTTCGTCGAGGCCGGCATCACCGGATCGCCGGAGGTGCTGGCGGTTGCCGAGGAGTACCTCGCGCCGCTGCGGGATGCCCAGGTCGATACGCTCGTGCTCGGATGCACGCACTACCCATTTCTGCGCGGCGCGATCAGCTACGTGATGGGCGAGGGTGCCTCGCTCGTCTCGAGCGATGACGAGACAGCCGCCGACGTCTATCGTCAGCTCGTCAAGCACGATCAGCTCGCCTCGCAGGGAGCCGTCGCCAGCTACGTGTACGAGGCGACCGGCGACTCGGCAGAGGACTTCACCGCCCTCGCGAACCGCCTGATGGGTCACGAGGTGCGCGACGTGCAGCTCGTGCAGACCGGCGTGATCGACCTGCCGTATCTGCTCGACGCCGAGGCCGACGAGGTCGGTCACCGCGGCCCCGGCCGCCCCTGAATCGGTCGCCACGGAATCGCCGGCCCTTGAACCGCTCCGCCCTGAACCGCTCCGCCCTGAGTCGCTGAGCCCCAACCGCTCCGAGAGGACACCATGTCAGACATCGTCCGCGCCGATGGGCGCAGCACCGACCAGCTCCGCGAGATCACCATCGAGCGCGGCTGGTCCGCCCACGCCGAGGGCTCGGCGCTGATCAGCTTCGGCGGCACGAAGGTGCTGTGCACCGCCTCGTTCACCAACGGCGTGCCGCGCTGGCTGACCGGCAAGGGCAAGGGGTGGGTCACCGCCGAGTACGCGATGCTGCCCAGGGCCACCAACTCCCGCAACGACCGCGAGAGCGTGAAGGGCCGCATCGGCGGTCGCACGCACGAGATCTCCCGGCTCATCGGCCGTGCGCTGCGCGCCGTCGTCGACACGAAGGCGCTGGGCGAGAACACCATCGTCATCGACTGCGATGTGCTGCAGGCTGATGGCGGCACCCGCACCGCCGCGATCACCGGCGCGTACGTCGCGCTCGCCGACGCCATCGAGTGGGGCCGCGAGAAGAAGTTCATCGGCAAGAACTCGAAGCCGCTGCTCGACACCGTCGCCGCCGTGTCGGTGGGCATCATCGACGGCGAGCCGATGCTCGACCTGGCATACGTCGAGGACGTGCGGGCCGAGACCGACATGAACATCGTCGTCACCGGCCGCGGGCTCTTCGTCGAGGTGCAGGGCACCGCCGAGGGCGCTCCGTTCGACAAGCGCGAGCTCGACGCCCTGCTCGAGCTCGGTGTGAACGGCTGCGCCACGCTGCAGCAGCACCAGCTCGCAGCGCTCGGCGAGGGCCCTTCGACAGGCTCAGGGACCCAGAAGAGCCCAGGGACAGGGACCCAGGAGAGCTCAGGGACCCAGGAGAGCTCAGGGGCCCAGGAGAGCTCAGGAGTCCAGCAGTGAGGGTCGTCCTCGCCACCCACAACCCGCACAAGGTCGCGGAGTTCCAGCAGATCGTCGCCGCCACCCGCCCCGACCTCGAGGTGATCGGCTATGACGGTCCCGAGCCGGTCGAAGACGGTGTCACGTTCGCGCAGAACGCGCTGATCAAGGCGCGGGCGGCGTTCGCGCACACGGGCCTGCCGGCGCTCGCGGACGACTCCGGCATCTGCGTCGACGTGCTCGGCGGATCGCCCGGCGTCTTCTCGGCGTACTGGGCGGGGCAGAAGAAGGATGCCACGGCCAACCTCGAGCTGCTGCTCGATCAGCTCCGCGACGTCGCCGACCCGCATCGCACCGCGCAGTTCCACTCGACCATCGCGCTGGTGACGGCCGACGGCGCAGAGCGCACCGTGGAGGGCATCTGGCCGGGTCGCCTCGCGCACCGGGCATCCGGTTCGGGCGGCTTCGGGTACGACCCGATCTTCATACCGGACGGTCAGGACCCGGCATCCGAGCGCTCGGTCGGAGAGTTCACCGACGCCGAGAAGCAGTCGCAGTCGCACCGCGCTCGCGCCTTCCAGGCGCTGATTCCGCTGCTCGCCGCGCTGTAGCACCGGGGTCGCCCGGCTATTGAGAAGCGTTACCGTTCCCGAGTGAGCGGAACGGGCCTTCGATGGCGACGACCCGGCCTAGCCTGGAGGCATGCACGACCACGCACCCGCTGCAGACGGGATCCGCGACGCCGGCCACCGGCGCCTGCTGGCGATCTCACTGACGCTCACCGCCACCGTCATGGTGGTGCAGGTCATCGGCGCGATCCTCTCGGGCTCGCTGGCGCTGCTGGCCGACGCCGCGCACATGTTCACCGACTCGTCGGCCCTCGTGATCGCCCTGATCGCGACCGCGGTCGCCGCCCGGCCCGCCGATGACCGGCGCACGTTCGGCTACCAGCGCGCGGAGGTGTTCGGCGCGCTGATCAACGCCATCATCCTCATCGTGCTGATGGTCGTGGTCGCCGTGCAGGGCATTCAGCGGCTGATCGACCCGGGCGAGACGGAGGTGGCAGGCCCGCTCATGCTCACCGTCGCGGTCATCGGCATGATCTCGAACGCCATCGCGATGTGGGTGCTCAGCCGTGCGCAGAAGACGAGCATCAACGTGCGCGGCGCGTACCTCGAGGTGCTCGGCGACCTGATCGGATCGGTGATGGTCATCGTCGCCGCCGTCGTGATCGTCACGACCGGGTGGATGCCCGCCGACGCGATCGCCTCGCTGCTGATCGCAGTGCTCATCCTGCCGCGCGCGATCTCGCTGCTGCGGGAGGTGTTCTCGGTGCTCGCGGAGTCGGCGCCGCAGGGCATGGCGGTCAGCGAGATCCGCGAGCACCTCAAGGTGTACCCCGGTGTCGTCGACGTGCACGACGTGCACGTCTGGCAGCTGACCCGCGGCGCGCCCGTCTTCACCGCCCACGTGAAGGTCGAGCCCGCCGTGCTCGCATCCGGCGGGTCATCGCGGCTGCTGCAGGAGCTGCAGGGCTGCCTCGCGCACCACTTCGACGTCGAGCACTCGACCTTCCAGCTCGAACCCGCCGATCACGACGAGTGCGAGGGCGCGCACGCCTGAGGGCGGTCAGCTCTCGAGACGCACCTCGTCAGGAGACTTGTCCGGCCGCAGCCCCCGCCACCGGGAGTGACGCAGGATGCCGCCCGGCGACCAGTTCGCGAACTCGACCTCGCCGACCAGCTCCGGCCGCACCCACAGCGCGTCGGAGACATCGGGGGCGGGGACCTGCAGTGCGGCCTTCTTCACGCGCAGCGGCTCGAGCTGCGAGGAGAGGTCGCGCAGCATCCGGTCGGTGAACCCCGTGCCGACCCGGCCGACGTAGCGCAGCCCGCCTTCCGACTCCGGTGAGGGGACAGCGAGCAGCAGCGAGCCGATGCCGCTGCGGCGGGCGCCCTGACCGGGGCGGATGCCGACGATGACGACCTCCTGCGCGTGCGTCTGCTTGAGCTTCAGCCACGACCCCGACCGGCGGCCCGGCCGGTACCGGGACTCCGGGTCTTTGGCGACCACGCCCTCCAGGCCGAACTCCCGGCTCGCGTCGATCGCCGCGTCGAGGTCGTCGAACACGGGTGGCACCTGCACCGGCGCGTCGAGGTCGGCGGCGAGCTGCTCGAGCAGCTCGCGCCGTTGACGCAGCGGCATGCCGGTGACGTCGTGTCCGTCGAGGCGCAGCAGATCGAAGAGCATGTACACGATCGGCGTGCGCACGACCTCCCGCTCGATCTCGCGGCCCTTCGTGAGGTGCATCCGGTTCTGCAGTCGTGCGAAGCTGGGACGGCCATCGCTGTCGAAGGCCACGATCTCGCCGTCGACCACCGCGTCGGCGGCCGGCAGGTGCGGGGCGCCGTCGGCAGTGAGCTCCGGATAGCGTGCGGTGATGTCGGTGCCGCTGCGCGCGCGCAGGCTGAACCGGCCGACGCCGTCATCGCCGCGCTGCCAGCTGCCCACCGCGCGGATGCCGTCCCACTTGATCTCCGCCCAGGACGGATCACTGAGCGAACGAGCGAGCCCCGGCGTGCCGGACTCGGACAGCATCGGCGGGATGAACGGTGGGAGCGGGGCGGCTCCGGCGCTCTTGTCCTGTGCGGGGCGAGACGGCTTCTCGGGGCGAGACGCCTTCTCGGAGCGAGGGGGCTTCTCGGGGCGAGGAGGGGAGCGGTGACCGGGGTCAGGATGCAAGTCCGCATCCTTCATGCGGTGCAGCAGCCACTGTGACTTCTCGCCCTCGCCGCTCGTGCGGATCAGGGCGAGGCGTGCCGAGCCGAGCCTGCCGCCGGTCTGCCCGGTGAACGTGCCGATCACCTCGCCATCGCGCCACTTCTCCAGGGAGACCGTGCCGGTGTCCCACACCGTCATGGAACCCGCACCGTACTCGCCCGCGGGGATCTCACCCTCGAAGGTGAGGTACTCCAGCGGGTGCGGCTCGGTCATCACCGCGAGATGGTTGCGGTCGGCGGTCTCGGGCACGCCCTTCGGCACGGCCCAGCTGATGAGCACGCCGTCGCGTTCGATCCGCAGGTCGTAGTGCAGCCGGCTGGCGTGATGCTCCTGGATCACGAACCGCGGCGCACCGCCTGCGCTCGCATATGCCGTGCTGGGCATGGGCTCCGGCGTCTTCTTCGCGTCGCGCTTGGCCAGGTACGAGGTGAGCGCGGTGCTGGCCGGTGCGAGAGCGGCGAGCGGATCGATGCCGGCCTCCATCCGCTCCAGGACCTCGTGCAGTTCGAGGTGCCGCAGATCCGGGTCGTCGAGTTCGTCCCAGGTGCGCGGAGTCGCCACCCAGGGGCGCGCTCGACCGCGCAGCGAGTACGGCGCGATGGTGGTCTTCGAGGCGCTGTTCTGACTCCAGTCGATGAACACCTTGCCGCCGCGCTGCGACTTCGCCATGACGTGGGTGGCGAGGTCGGGGTGGTCGGCCTCGATCAGCCTGGCGAGCTCCTTCGCGACCGCGGAGACGTCGTCGCTCGACTGCAGGCCCGTGCCGTCGTCGCTGGTGGGCAGGCGGGCGTAGAGGTGGATGCCCTTGCTGCCGCTCGTGACCGGCATCGGCTCGAGGCCCATCCCGCCCAGGATGCCACGGGCGATCCGCGCGATCTCCGCGCACTGCGCGAGGTCCGCACCCGGGCCGGGGTCGAGGTCGAGCACGAGCCGGTCGGGCATCCCGCGTCCGCCCGAGTGGGTGAAGCGCCACTGCGGGACGTGCAGCTCGAGGGCCGCGATCTGCGCGAACCACACCAGCGAGGCGACGTCATCGGCGAGCGGGTACTCCTTCGGCCCGTCGGAGTGCTCGATCGGCATCCGCCTGATCCAGTCGGGGGCGCCGCGCTCGAGCTGCTTGGTGAAGAAGCTCTCGCCCGGCGCATCCGCCGTGCCGACGCCGTCGACCCACCGCTTGCGCGTGACGGGGCGGCCGCGCATGTGCGGCAGCATGAGCGGCGCGATCTGCGAGTAGTACGCGATCACCTCGCCCTTGGTCGTGCCCGTCTCGGGGTAGACGACCTTGTCGAGGTTGGTGATGCGCAGGCGACGGCCGTCGATCTGAACGACCTGCTCGCCGGATGCCATGGGGCCAGGCTACTGGGCATCCGCAAGCCCCTCGCGGCGGCAGGGCGGCCTGGTGTTCACTATGGGCATGAGAAGCATCTGGAAGGGCGCCCTGACGTTCGGACTCGTGAACGTCCCGGTGAAGGTGTACTCCGCGACCGAGGATCACGACGTGCCGCTGCATCAGGTGCACCACGAGGACGGCGGGCGCATCCGCTACCAGCGCGTCTGCGAGATCGATGGTCAGCCGGTCGAGTACGCCGACATCGACCGTGCGTATGTCGAGGACGGGCAGACGATCGTGCTCACCAAAGACGACCTGGCCTCCCTTCCGGCCGAGAAGAGCCGCGAGATCGACGTCGTCGAGTTCGTGCCCAGTGAGCAGGTCGACCTGCTGACGCTCGACAAGGCGTACTACCTCGAGCCCGACTCGAAGTCGCCGAAGGCGTACGTGCTGCTGCGCAAGACCCTCGAGCAGACCGACCGCACCGCGATCGTGCGCTTCACGCTGCGGCAGAAGACCCGGCTCGCTGCTCTGCGCGTGCGCGGCGACGTGCTCGTGCTGCAGACGCTGCTGTGGTCGGATGAGGTGCGCGAGGCCGCGTTCCCCGCCCTGGATGAGGACGTGAGGATCAGCAAGAAGGAGCTCGAGATGTCGGCGGCTCTCGTCGAGAGCTATTCGAGCGACTTCGACCCGGAGGAGTTCGTCGACGAGTACCAGAAGGAGCTGCGCACCCTCATCGACGCGAAGATCGAGGCGGGGGAGGGCTTCGACGCCGCGGAGACGTTCGGCGACGAGGGCAAGCCCGAGAAGGGCGGCGAGGTCATCGACCTGATGGAGGCGCTGCGCGCCAGCGTCGAGCGCACCAAGGCGGCCAGGAAGGGCGGCAAGACGGCGGCGAAGGATGCCGAGGACGTTGAGGACGCGACCGAGGACGAGGACGCGGACGACGAGAAGCCCGCGTCGAAGAAGAAGTCATCGGCGACGAAGAAGGCAGCCGCGAAGAAGGCGGCTCCGAAGAAGAAGGCAGGCTGACGGCCGGACCCTCAGCCGCGCGCAGGCTCAGTGCTTGCCGTCGCCGTCGAGGTCGGGTGCGCGGTCGAAGACCTCGGAGTCCAGTCGCAGCGCGTTCGCCTCGGCAGCATCCGTGTCGACGTCCTCACCGCGGGCGGCGGCCTTTTTCGCCTTGTGCCGCTCGACGAGGTAGTGCCAGAGCGTCACGACCCCGGTGCCGCCCACGGCGAGCAGCAGGATGATGTCGATGTAGTCGACGACGAGGTCGCGGATCCAGGGGATGTACGCGATCACGTAGCCCATCATCGTCAGGCCGAAGCCCCACAGCAGCGCGCCGATCAGGTTGAACAGCGAGTACCGCTTCCACGGCATGTGGCCCACGCCCGCGGCGACCGGGGCGAAGGTGCGCACAATCGGCACGAAGCGGGCGAGGATGATCGTGATGCCGCCGAAGCGGTCGAAGAACGCATTGGTGCGCTCGACGTTCTTCACGCTGAACAGCCCCGACTCCTTGCGCTCGAACACGGCCGGGCCGCCCTTGTGCCCGATCAGGTAGCCCACCTCGCCGCCCACGAAGGCGGCGAGGGCGATGAGCAGCGAGACCACCCAGATGTTCAGGCCGAAGATGTCGCTGGTGTGCGTGAGCAGACCCGAGATGACGAGCAGCGTGTCACCGGGCAGCAGGAAGCCCACCAGCAGGCCCGTCTCGGCGAAGACGATGAAGCAGACCACCGCGAGCGCCCAGGCGCCCGCGCCCTCGATGATGTTCGCCGGGTCGAGCCACGGGATCAGCGACATCGGAGCCTGAAGCATGGTGTGAAGCAAGTGAGTTCCCGTCGTTCGATATCGGCGGAGTGCTTGGGGGATGCTGTGCGGAAGATGGGACTTGAACCCACACGCCCGGGGGCACAGGAACCTAAATCCTGCGTGTCTACCGATTCCACCACTTCCGCGCGCTCCTGAGTCTAGCGATCGGGTCGGTCGGGTTTTCCGTAGATCTGCCCATAGGAATGTGGACTGGTCCACTGTGGATAACTTCCGCGCCGGATGGCCGATCTCTGTCAGGATGCCCGCGTGAGTCATCCGTCCGTCGCCGTCGCCGAGAGGGTCCGTCGGCGCCTGCGCCTGGAGAACACCGATCCCTCGGCCCGGCCTGACGAGGCCCGTCGGATCGCACAGCTGGAGGTGCGCAGGCACAACGACCTGGCGCTGCAGCGCGGCGAGGCGATGATCGATGACGAGCAGGCCCTCGTGCGGGATGTGCTGGCATCGGTCTCGGGTTTCGGCGCCCTGCAGCCGCTTCTCGACGACCCGGAGATCGAGGAGATCTGGCTCAACGGCCCTGACCGCGTCTTCGTCGCGAAGGGCGGCGCCACCTACCGCGTCGACCTGCAGCTGACGGATGCCCTGGTCCGTGACCTCGTCGAGCGGATGCTGCAGACCACGGGCCGCAGGGTCGACGTCAGCCAGCCGTTCGTCGACGCGTCGCTGCCCGACGGGTCACGCCTGCATGTCGCCATCGCCGACGTGGTGCGCGGATCGTGGGCGGTGAACATCCGCAAGTTCCTGAAGCGGCACCGTACCCTCGATGCGCTGATCGCGCAGGGGTCGGTGCCCCCGCAGGTCGCCGGCATGCTGCTCGCCGCCCTGCGCGACGGCCGCAGCATCATCGTCTCGGGGGCCACCCACGCGGGAAAGACCACGCTCCTCGGCGCTCTGCTCGCGGCCTGCGCGGCAGATCAGCGCATCATCACCGTGGAGGAGACGTTCGAGCTCGCCGTCGACGGCCCGGACGTGGTGGCGCTGCAGGGACGGCAGGCGAGCCTCGAGGGCACCGGCGAGATCAGTCTGCGGCGGCTCGTGAAGGAGGCGCTGCGCATGCGCCCCGATCGTCTCGTCGTCGGCGAGGTGCGCGATGCCGAGGCGCTCGATCTCGTGCTCGCGCTGAACACCGGCGTGCCTGGTGCGGGCACCGTGCACGCCAACTCGGCCGCCGAGGCACTCGAGAAGCTCGCTCTGCTGCCGCTGCTCGCGGGCCGCAACATCGACCGCGCCTTCATCGCCCCCGCCCTGGCGTCGTCGATCTCGTTCGTCGTGCACTGCCGCCGGGAACCCGATGGGTCACGACGGGTCGTGGAGGTGATCTCGCCGACGGGCGAGGTCATCGACGGGCGCATCGTCAGCACGTCCCTCTATCGGGCGGAGGGCGCGACATGACTCTGCTCGTCGGCGCACTGCTGGGCGCGGGTCTGCTGCTCTGCGCGTCGCCCTGGCTCTGGCCGCCGCAGGAGCGTCCGGCTCGCGATCCGCGCAGCACCCGCCTGCGACGGCTCCTTGACGAGGCCGGGCACTCCCGCACGGCGACGCGCACGATCGTCGTGGTCATGGCTGCGATCGCCGCCGTGGCGGCGGCCGTCGTGTGGCTGCTCACGGGCATCCTGGTTCTGGCCCTGCTCGCCGCACTCGCCGGAGCCGCGGCGCCGGTGGTGTTCCTGCGCGGCCGCCGGCTGCGGCTGCGCAAGGCCCGACGGCAGATGTGGCCCGACATCTGCGATCTGCTGGTCGCGGCCATCCGAGTCGGGCTCTCTCTGCCGGACGCGGTGGCGAGTCTCGCCGAGTCGGCGCCGCCCGCCGTGCGTCCGGCGTTCCTGGTCTTCGCCCGTGACCTGCAGTCGACCGGACGCTTCGAGTCGAGCCTGGACCGGCTGAAGGCGACCCTCGCCGATCCGATCGCCGACCGCATCGCCGAGACGCTGCGGATGGCTCGCCAGGTCGGCGGCACCGAGCTGACCGGTGTGCTGCGCGCGCTGTCATCCTCGGTGCGCGCGGATGCGGCGCTGCGGGGCGAGGTCGAGGCGCGGCAGTCCTGGATCCGCGGCGCCGCCGTGCTCGGCGCGGTCGCACCGTGGGTGATCCTCGGGCTGCTCGCGATGCGTCCCGAGGGACGCGACGCGTACGGCAGCACCGAGGGAGTGATCGTGATCCTCGTCGGGGCTGTCGTATCGGTGGTGGCGTTCCGGATCATGCTGCGCATCGGTCGTCTGCCTGAGCCGCAGCGGTGGTTCGGATGAGGGGGGTGACGGATGCCGCGATCGCGGTGCTGCTGGGCGGATCGCTCGCCGTCGGGCTGCTCGGCGTGCTCTCCGCGCTGCCGCGCTGGGGCGCGACCTCTCTCGAGCGGCGGATCGCACCCTACGTGCGCGACGTCGTCGACGACGAAGCCCTTCCTGCGGGCATCCTGCCGACCGTCCACGTCATGCCGGTGCACGGTCGGCGGCTCTGGGACAGGCTGCGCGAGATGCTCGACCGCATGCTCGGCGGCGGCGACACGCTGCGGCTGCGCCTCGCGCAGGCCGGCGCCGCGCAGGCACCCGCAACCTTCCGCGGGCGTCAGCTCGCGTGGGGAGTGGCCGGACTGCTGATCGGCGCGGTCATCGTGGTGATCCTCGCGGTCTCGGGTCGCCTGACGCCGCCCGCCGCGCTGCTGCCCATCATCGCCGCAGCCGGCGCCGCGATCGCCTATGACATGCAGCTCACGGCACGAGCGCGTGCTCGTCGGGCGCGACTGGCCGACGAGCTGCCCACCACCCTGGAGTTCCTGGCGCTGTGCCTCTCGGCCGGCGAATCGCTGCTCGACGCGCTGCGCCGCGTGTCGGCGATCGGCACGGGGCAGCTGACCGGCGAGCTGCGGCAGACCGTGCTCGCGGTGCACACCGGGTCGCCGCTCGCGGACGCGCTCAGCGAGACGGCCACGCGCCTGCAGCTGCCCGGCCTGTCGCGCGCGACCGACCAGATCATCGCCGCGCTCGAGCACGGCGCCCCGCTCGCCACGGTGCTGCATTCGCAGGCTGCAGATGCCCGCGACGAGGCCAAGCGGGTGCTCATCGAGCAGGCCGGGCAGAAGGAGATCCTCATGCTGCTGCCGCTCGTCTTCCTGATCCTGCCGCTGAGCGTGCTCTTCGCGGTGTACCCCGGCCTGTTCATCCTGCGACTGGGCCTCGGCTGAGAGACGATCGACGATCCGGAGGGAAGAGAGATGCAGACGCTGAAGAGATGGTTCACGGTCGGCCGTGAACTGGCGGAGGACGAGCGGGGCGATGTGCCCGGCTGGGTGCTGGTGACGTTGATGACCGCGGCGCTCGTCGTGGTCATCTGGGCCGTCGCCGGGCCCGCGCTGGTCGACCTGTTCGAGCAGGCGATCTCGCGCGTCTCGGGCATCTGATCGACGCTCGGGATGCGTGCGCGGTCGCTCCTCGCCGATGAGCGAGGCTCGAGCCCCGTCGAGTTCGTGCTCGTCGGGGCCCTGCTGACCGCGCTCACCCTCGCTGTGCTGCAGATCGCGCTCGCCATGTACGTCCGCAACGTCGTCCACGACGCGGCGGTCGAAGGCGCGCACCACGCAGCGCTCGCCGATACGACGCTCGACGAGGGCGTCGCGCGCACCGAGGCCGTGATCACCCGAGCCGTCGGCCCCGAGTACGCCGGCGACGTCGCCATCGGGGAGGACATGAGCCTGGGGCATCCGAGCGTGCTCGTGCGGGTCCGCACCACGCTGCCCGTGCTCGGGCTCCTCGGTGTGCCGTTCGGATTGGAGGTGGAGGCTCGTGCGCCGGTCGAATCGTTCGGAGACGAGTGAGTCCCTGCTCGACGACGAGGCAGGGTCCGCCGCCCTCGAGTTCATCGTCGCGGGGGTTCTGCTGCTCGTTCCGCTCGTGTACCTGGTGCTCGTGCTGGGGGCCGTGCAGGAGCAGACGCTGGGCGCGGAGGCTGCCGCCCGCCACACGGCACGCGTGATCGGTCAGGCGCCGGATGCCCGGGCCGCCGCCGAACGAGGAGACGCCGTGCTCGCCGGTGTCATCCGCGAGTACGGCATGGACGAGAGTGCCGTCGACGTGGCGATCAGCTGCCGTCCGACGGCTGCCGAGTGCCCGGGTGCCGGCGCGACGGTGATCGTCACGGTGCGAGCCGAGGTGACGCTTCCGCTGATGCCGCCGATCTTCGGACTCGATGAACTCGCGGCCATTCCCGTCGAGGCGCAGGCCGCGCAGAAGGTCTCGAGGCTGTGGGGGAGCGAATGAACGGCCGCGACCGGACCCGCGCATCGCTCGCAGATGAAGACGGAAGCGTGCTGCCGCTGGTCCTCGGGTACGTGCTGCTCGCGATCGCGGTGATCTTCGTGTGCGTGTGCGCCACGGACCTCTACATCGCGCAGAAGCGTCTGGACTCGCTTGCCGATGCGGTCGCGCTCGCCGGATCCGACGGCTTCACGCTGCAGGCCGACGGTGAGGGCGTTCGCGCCGAGCTCACCGACGCGGGCGTCCGCGAGCAGGCGGCCGCAGTGATCGAGGCCGTCGGTTCCGGCGCGAGTCTGATGTCCGCAGGCACGCCCGACGGGGTCTCGGCACGGGTCACTGTCGCCGCGGCCTGGCATCCGCCGCTCTTCTCGCCCTTCGTGCCGGACGGAGTGCCCCTCGAGGCAACGGCGGCCAGCCGCACCGCGCTGCGCTGAGCCGCGTGTCAGGGCTCGCGCCGCGGCAGGAACTTCGGCGTCCACACGGCGAAGCCTGCAGCACCCAGCAGCGCCACCCCACCCATCACCCCGGTCGCCAGGGGAAGTGACGCGAGTGCGACGATCGACGCGACCACCACGGGGGCAGCCGCGCCGCCGGCATCCGTCAGCGTCCGCCACGCACCCAGGAAGGTCGCCGGATCCGTCTCGGGCGCGAGATCGGCGCCGTAGGTGAGCAGGATGCCGCTCGAGAGGCCGTTGCCGAGACCGAGCACGGCAGCCATCAACGCGAACCACATCGTCGCCTGATCGAGGTCATGCGTGAGGGAGAGGGCGATGAGCCCGGTACCCATGAGCAGCAGGGCGGGAAGCGCCGCCCAGATGCGGCCGAAGCGGTCCATCACCTGGCCGCTGGCGTAGAACAGCGCGAAGTCGATGGCGCCCGAGACTCCGACGACGATGGCGATCGAGCTGGCGTCGAGTCCGAGCGACACGCCCCACAGCGGCAGAATCACCTGGCGGGCCGAGCGCACACCCGACAGCGCTGCGGCCGACAGGCCCAGGCGCATCAGCACGCCGCGGTAGTACGAGATGGTCTCGAGCACGCCGTACCGGTCGCGGGTCGGGATGGACCCTGTGACGACCTCGCCGGAGTCCTCCGCGACCGCGGCTCCCGTCGGCTTCAGCAGCGCGGGGCTGCTCTTCTCGGGGTCGGGGCCGAACAGCACGAGCGGCACGATCGCCGCGCAGCAGACGATCAGTGCCCAGATCGTCGACTGCTCCGACCCGGTCAGCTGGATCAGCGCTGCCGCGACGAACGGCCCGATGAAGACGCCGAAGCGGAAGCTGCCGCCCAGCAGCGACAGTGCCCTGGCGCGGAAGCGCGGGGGCACTCGGGTCGTCATGAAGGCGTGCCTTGCCAGCCCGAACGCCGCGGCACAGAAGCCGAGCACGAACACCGAAGAGGCGAAGACGGCGAGGTGCTCGGCGAGCAGCATCCCGACGCCGGCCGCGATCGACAGGGCGCCCGCGACGACCATCGTGAACCGCTCGCCAACCTTCGCGACCAGCGCACCCGCGGGCAGGTTGCCGCACAGCTGGCCGATCACGAGCGCCGCGGCCACCAGCGCCGCGAGCGACACGTCGGCGCCGAGCCGCGTGGCGATCACGGGGATGAGGGGGATGACCGCGCCCTCGCCCAGCGAGAAGAGCACCGTCGGCGCATAGACCATCGGTCCGAACCGCCTGAGGACACCCGCCGCGCTGTCAACCACACCGCCACGCTAGCCCCGCCTGCATCGCAGCCGGGGCAGGGACATACCGCGGTCAGGGAAGCGGCTCCCCGGCGCGATAAGGTGTACTGCCATGTTCGAACTCGATCTCTCCGCCGACATACAGGCCCTGCGACACACCTTCGGCGACATCCGCGAGGTCGTCGACGTCACCTCCCTGCGCGAGGACATCGCGCGACTCAGCGAGGAAGCGGGCGCCCCCGACCTCTGGGACGACCCCGAGAAGGCGCAGAAGGTGACCAGTGCGCTCAGCCACAAGCAGGCCGATCTCAAGCGCGTCACCGAGGTCGAGCGCCGGCTCGACGACCTCGACGTGCTCATCGAGCTCGCCAACGAGATGCAGGACGACGACTCCGCCGCCGAGGCGCGCGCCGAGCTCGACTCGCTCACTCAGGCCATCAACCAGCTCGAGGTGCAGACGCTGCTCGACGGCGAGTACGACGAGCGCAACGCCATCATCACGATCCGCTCGGGTGCCGGCGGCGACGACGCCACCGACTTCGCGGAGATGCTCATGCGCATGTACCTGCGCTGGGCCGAGCGTCACAAGTACCCCGCGAAGGTGATGGACACCTCGTACGCCGAGGGCGCCGGCATCAAGTCGGCGACCTTCGAGATCGCGGCGCCCTACGCATTCGGCACGCTCTCCGTTGAGGCCGGCACGCACCGCCTGGCCCGCATCAGCCCGTTCGGCTCGGCCGACAAGCGCCAGACGTCGTTCGCGGCTGTCGAGGTCATTCCGCTGATGGAAGAGGCCACCGAGGTCGAGATCCCCGAGAACGACCTGCGGGTGGACGTGTTCCGCTCCTCCGGCCCTGGCGGCCAGTCGGTGAACACCACCGACTCCGCCGTGCGCCTGACCCACCTTCCCACCGGCATCGTCATCTCGATGCAGAACGAGAAGTCGCAGATCCAGAACCGCGCCGCCGCCATGCGCCTGCTGCAGACCCGCCTGCTGCTGCTGCAGAAGGAACAGGAGGCGGCCAAGAAGAAGGAGCTCGCGGGCAACATCACCGCCAGCTGGGGCGACCAGATGCGCTCCTACTTCCTCTACGGTCAGCAGCTGGTCAAGGACCTGCGCACCGGTCACGAGTCGGGCAACCCCGCGAGCGTGTTCGACGGCGACCTCGACGACTTCATCTCGGCGGGCATCCGCTGGCGCAAGCGCAAGGACGAGGACTGATCCTCACTCGAACATGAGACGGGCCCGGAAGCGATGCTTCCGGGCCCGTCTGCGTCAGCGAACGATCACTGCTGCTGTGCGCAGGCGCTCGCCGCGTCGGTGAACGTGTTCCCGAACTCGGCCGCGTCGGCCTGATCCGAGAACTCGATGGTGCCCTCGGCCACCCTCTGCAGGGCCTCGTCGCTCAGGTCGGAGTCGTAGAACTCCTGCCCGAGGCACAGCAGCAGCTCGTCGGAGTAGCCGGTGGCCTCAGACATGCCGGCCATCTCCTCGAGGCCCACGGCGAGCTCCTCGGGTGACGGTCGCCCGCCGATCGCCTCGTCGGTCGCGTCATCGGTGGCACTGGGCTCGGGAGCCGGCTCCGCCCAGGGCTCGTCGGTGGCGTACGGGTCGTAGGACGAATCCCAGGCGCCGTCGCTCATCGCGGTGGCGAAGAGGGTGACGCTCAGCACGATCGTGGCGACGACGCCCATCACGATCGACAGGATCAGACCCACGATGCCGGGCCACTTCGCGGTGTTCTTGATGAACAGCGCGATGATCGACACGACGAACGCGGCGAAGAGCAGGAACGATCCGATGCCGAAGGTGACGAAGTTCGGGATGCAGGCGATGATGCCGCCGACGACGGCGAGCCCGAGGCCGATGTAGCCGAGCAGCGGGGTCTTGCGCGGTCCGGCGTCGGGCGCGGAGTACGCGCCGGCGTATGAAGGAGCGCTGCCGTAGGGCGCGGGTGCGGCGTACGGGTTCTGCGGGTCGACGCCCGCGGCACCGGGGTAGCCCTGCTGCCCGAAGCCTGCCTGCGCGTATGGGTCCTGGCCGTAGGGCGGCTGACCGTACGCGCTCTGCGGATAGCCTTCCGGCGTGACGGCGGGGTAGGCTTCGGTCGGGTGGGCGCCCTCCGCCGCGCCGGGAGCCGCCGGCGGGAGGTAGTCGCTGTGCGGTTCGGTGGATGCCCGGGCATCCGGGGTCAGATCTTCGCCTGCAGGGGAATCCGAGGGCTCGGCCGCGTCACCGGCGACGGGGCTCGCGGCGCTCTCGGGCGCGTAGTGCTCGGTCCACTGCTCGCCGTCCCACCAGCGCTGGCGCCCCGATCCGTCGTCGTACCATCCTGCGGGAACGCTCATGGCCTTCTCCTCGTCGTCTTCGTTGCGCCGTGGGCTCGAGCCGCACGACCTGCCTCGCGGTGCATCCGCGCCCTACGTGTATATCAGTCGCCGTTGACGGGAACGGCATGGGGGAGTGTCGCTGGCGACCCTGCGCCGCCCCGCGCCTAGGCTCGTATGGCCATGATCCGGTTCGAGAACGTCACAAAGCGCTATCGCGGCACGAAACGCCCCGCACTGTCAGAAGTCGACTTCAACGTCGACGCGGGGGAGTTCGTCTTCCTCGTCGGAGCCTCGGGTTCTGGCAAATCGACGTGCCTGCGGCTGATCCTCCGTGAGGATGTCCCCACCACCGGCCGCGTCGCCGTGCTCGGCCGCGACCTCCGCTCCCTCGCGAACCGCAAGGTGCCGTACTTCCGGCGGCACATCGGCTCGGTGTTCCAGGACTTCCGCCTCCTGCCGTCGAAGACCGTCGCGCAGAACGTGGCGTTCTCACTGCAGGTGATCGGCTCGTCGCGCGGGTTCATCCAGCAGGCGGTGCCGGAGGCGCTCGCGCTCGTGGGCCTCGAGGGCAAGGCGAAGCGGATGCCGCACGAGCTGTCCGGCGGTGAGCAGCAGCGCGTCGCGATCGCCCGCGCCATCGTCAACCGGCCGAAGGTGCTGCTTGCCGACGAGCCCACCGGAAACCTCGACCCCGCGACGTCCGTGGGCATCATGCAGCTGCTCACCCGCATCAACGCCGGTGGCACGACGGTGGTCATGGCGACGCACGAGGCGGCCTTCGTCGACCAGATGCAGCGCCGGGTGATCGAGCTCAAGGGCGGTGAGATGGTGCGCGACGAGGTCGGCGGCGGCTACGGAGACACCTCCAGCATCCCGCGCCTCACGCCGGAGGCCGTGCCCGGCGCAGCGGTCGCCGCAGCGCTCACCGCGGTGCAGGAGATCCAGCGCGAGACGGTCACCGGTGTCGTGCCGACGCCGCCCGTCGAGCAGCCGGCCGCTTCTCATCCGGCTTCGCGGCCGACGTCGATTCCGGATGCCATGCCGCCGGCCGCCCAGCGCGCCCAGCGCCCGCCCGCTGTCACCACCCCGCCGGAGGGGCATGCGACCGCTGTCGGTCCCCGCACCAGCCCGATCGTGCTCCCGGAGGTGGAGGTCGCCGAGCTCGGCATGGCCGACCGTCTCGGCCTCTCGCGCGACGACGACGAGGAAGTGGGCCCGACCTCATGAACTTCGGACTCATCGTCGGCGAGGCCCTGATCGGCCTGCGTCGCAACATCTCCATGGTCATCTCGGTGGTGCTGGTCACCTTCGTCTCGCTGACGTTCGTCGGCGCGGCCATCCTCATGCAGACGCAGATCCAGACGATGCGCGGCTACTGGGGTGAGAAGGCCGAGGTCACGATCTACATGTGCTCGCCGCTGTCGACCTCGCAGAACTGCACGTCAGACGAGGCGACCGAGGAGCAGATCACCACCGTCGAGGGCGACCTCGCGGGACCCGCCTTGAAGCCGCTGATCAGCGACGTCGTCTTCGACGACAAGGAGACGACCTACCAGAACTGGGTGGAGCGCTTCGGCGAGGAGCAGGCGAACGCGTTCGGCGTCGAGAACATGGGCGTCGCATTCCGCGTCACCATGAAGGATCCGCAGCAGTCGCGCGTGCTCACCGAGGCGTTCTCGGGAGTCGCCGGGGTGGACGAGGTGCAGGATCAGCGCCGTCTGCTCGATCCGCTGTTCTCGGCGCTCACCGTGGCGACCTACATCGCGGTCGGCGTCGCGGCCCTCATGCTGATCGCCGCCGTGCTGCTGATCGCCACGACCATCCGCCTCTCGGCCTACGCGCGCCGCAAGGAGATCGGGATCATGCGCCTGGTGGGCGCCTCGAACCGCTCGATCCAGACACCGTTCGTGCTCGAGGGCGTCTTCGCGGCCTTCCTCGGATCGGTGTTCGCCAGCGCTGCCGTGCTGGCGGGCGTGAAGTTCGGCGTCGAGGGCTACCTCGCCGAGCGGGTGCCGTTCATGCGCCCGCTGGTCGACATGCAGGATGCCGTCTTCGTCGTGCCCGTGCTGATCGGCATCGGCGTCGTGCTGGCTGCGCTGTCGGCCGGGTTCGCGATCCGGCGCTGGCTGCGCACCTGATCCGTCGCCCGCCTCGGGGAACCGATAGGGTGGAGGGCTGTCTGTCGTCAGGAGAAGAACATGCCCAGGGAACGCGGGGAGAAGGTCGTCGCGACCAACCGTCGCGCGCGTCACGATTACAACCTCGAGAAGTCGTACGAGGCGGGCCTCGTGCTCACCGGCACCGAGGTCAAGTCGCTGCGCCAGGGGCGCGCGAACCTCAGCGACGGCTACGCGTACGTGAAGGGCGGCGAGGCGTACCTCGACGCCGTGCACATCCCCGAGTACTCCCAGGGGCACTGGACCAACCACTCCGCCAAGCGCATCCGCAAGCTGCTGCTGCACAAGGACGAGATCCACAAGCTCGAGCACGCGGTCTCCGCGGGCGGCTACACGCTGATCCCGCTCAAGCTGTACTTCTCCGACGGCCGCGCCAAGGTCGAGATCGCGCTCGCGAAGGGCAAGAAGGAGTACGACAAGCGGCAGACGCTGCGCGAGCGTCAGGACACGCGTGAGGCCGAGCGGGCCATGCGCCTGCGCAACCGCGTCGGCGAGTAGCGACTACAGCCGCGGTTCGAAGCCGAAGGTCCGCCCCAGGAAGCGCAGTTCGGCCTCGAGTGACGCGATGATCGTCTCGGCTGCGCGGAAGCCGTGGCCTTCGCCCTCGAACAGCAGGTACTCGTGCGGCACGCCCCTGGCAGCCAGCGCGTCCCGGATCGCCTCCGACTGCGACGGCGGCACCACCCGGTCATCCGAGCCCTGCTGCAGCAGCACCGGCACGTCGATGCGATCGGCGTGCGAGAGCGGCGAGCGCTCGATGTACACGCTCTCCGCGTCGGGCAGCGGCCCGACCAGACCATCCAGGTAGCGGGCTTCGAAGTCGTGGGTCTCGGCCGCGAGCATCCGCAGATCCGCCACGCCGTAACGCGAGATGCCCGCGGTGAACGCGCCGCCGCGCACCAGCGCGCACAGCACCGTCCAGCCGCCGGCAGATCCGCCGCGGATGGCGATGCGAGCGGGATCGGCCAGCCCGGCCTCGACCATGCCGCGGGCGGCGGCGATGACGTCGTCGACATCGACGATGCCCCACTGCCCGTCGAGGCGCTCGCGGTAGGCGCGACCGTAGCCGGTCGAGCCGCCGTAGTTCACATCGAGCACGCCGATGCCGCGGCTGGTCCAGTAGGCGTATGCGATGGATGCCGCACCCGAGACGTGCGCGGTGGGCCCGCCGTGCACCATGACGATGTACGGCGGCAGCTCGCCCGCGGGCGCTGCGGCGTCGGGGTTGGTCGGCGGGTAGTCGAACGCGCGCACGGGGCCGTGCGGGCCGTCGAAGGTGACCGGCCGTGCGCGCGGGATCCAAGCGGCATCGGCCTCGGCTCCGCCCGTGACCGTCGTGATCGTGCCGTCGTCGAGGTCGACGCACCAGAGTCCCGCCCCGACCGTGCGGCCGGCTCCCGAGATGAGCACGCGCGAGCCGCGGGCGTCGTCGACGCTGGCGCCGGCGGTGATCGGCAGGGTCAGCAGCTCTACCGAGGCGTCCTCGTCCACCGCGGGGGTGATCAGCACGATCTCATCGCCGCCGTTCGTGCGCACGGCGACGATGCGGCCGTCGGCCAGGGGCTGATACCAGCGCTGTCCCAGCACCCACAGCCCGCCGCCGGTGTCGGCATCCGCCGGCGCGACCGGCTCGCGCCGGGGCGGCTGCTCGTCGTCGTGCGGATGCAGATGCAGCCGCTGCAGGTTCCAGCGGCCGTCGGGCACGTCGTCGAGGTACAGCAGCTCCTGTGGGCCCGTCCACTCCGGCTGCAGCGCGGCACGGGTCGTGATCGGCAGCATCTGGTCCGTGTCCGTCCGCGCGACGTGCAGCAGCGCGTGCTCCCAGGGCATGTGCAGAGTGCTCCACTGCACCCAGGCCAGATGCGCGCCGTCGGGCGAGAGGGCGGGATGGGCGACGAAGCCGCTTGTCGCGATGAACTGCGTCACGGCGGTCTCGTCCTCGGCGGCCGACCCGTCCAGGGGGATCTCGACGATGGCGCGCAGGTGAGGATCAGGACGCAGATCCTCGCGCACGGCCAGGAGCCGCCCGCGCTGCACGCGCAGCCCGCCGTAGGACACGCCGGCGGCGGTCAGCGGCTCAGGAGCTTCGCCGCGGGGCACCCGGTACACGCGCTGATCGGGGCCGTGCACGAAGAACAGGGTGCCGTCGGCATCCGCGGTCCACGCCCCTCCTCCGTACTCGTGCACCCGCGAGCGGGCGTTCCACGGCGCGGGCAGCACCTCGGCCCCCGACGAGCTGCGCACGGTCACCCGTCCGCCCTCGGCGGGCACCGACTCGCCCCACCAGATCTCGTCGCCCACGAAGCGTGCGCCGTCGATGCGCGGCGCAGCCTGGGCGATCTGGGCGGCGGTGAACGGGGAGGGCCATGAGCCGTAGGACGCGGTCATGACCCCGAGCTTATCCAGCGCGCAGCTGACACACGGCGTCACACAGTGTGCGCCGCGCGGCGGCGCTGTCCTACCGTCTGAGGACACCCCCCGAGACCACTAAGGAGAACCGCCATGAGCAGCATCCCGTTCTCCTTCGAGCTGTACCCGCCACGCACCGCCGAGAGCGCCCGCGCACTGCACGACACCATCGACCGTCTCGCCGAGGCAGGACCGGACTTCATCTCGGTGACCTACGGCGCGGGCGGGTCTACCGGGGGCCGCTCGCTCGAGGTGCTGCGATACATCCGCACGCACACCGACACCGAGCCGCTCGCGCACCTCACCTGCGTGGGCAACACCTATGCGGGCGCGGCGCGTCTGATCCGCGAGTTCCTGGACGCCGGTGTCCTCAGCTTCCTCGCGCTGCGCGGCGACCCGCCGGCGGGCCAGAGCGAGGACGACGCGTTCCTCGGCGACCTCGAGAGCTCCGCTCAGCTCGTGCAGCTGATCGACCGTGTGCAGGCCGAGCGGGCGCCGTACGAGGAGTCGCCGGTGCGCGGCAACCCCGCAGCCGTGCGCGTCGCGCCGCGCCGCAGGGTGAACATCGCCGTCGCCGCGTTCCCCAACGGCCACCCGCGCTCGGCATACAGCAGCCAGCATGTCGACGCGCTGCTGGCCAAGCAGGCCGCCGGCGCCACGGTCGCGATCACGCAGCTGTTCTTCCACCCCGACCACTATCTCGCGTTCGTCGAGCGCGCCCGCCGCGCCGGGGTCACTATCCCGATCCTCCCCGGCATCATGCCGATCACCTCGCCCGCACGCCTCGCGCGCGTGCTCGAGCTCACCGGCGAGGAGCTGCCCAGCGAGCTCGCCATCGAGCTCGAGATCGAGCCCACCGCCGAGGGACGCCGCCAGATCGGCATCCGGTGGGCCGCCGACCTCATCCGCGCCGTCGTCGACGGCGGCGCCCCGGGGGTGCACCTATACGCGTTCAACCAGCACGAGACCGTGCTCGACGTCCTCCAGTCCGCCGGGATCATCCCCGCGCGCCAGCTCTCCGCAGCATCGAAAGGAACACCATGACCGCTTTCCCCGCAGGGACGATCCTCGGCTACCCGCGCATCGGTCGCCGGCGCGAGCTGAAGAAGGCCGTCGAGTCCTTCTGGGCCGCCCGCTCCGATCAGGCCGCGCTCGAGCGCACGGCCGCCGAGCTGCGCGCGACGACGCGCGCCCGCCTTGCCGAGCTCGGTCTCGGTCGCGATGACTCGTCGATCCCCGAGTCGTTCTCGTTCTACGATCAGGTGCTCGACGCCGCGGTCACGGTGGGCGCCATCCCCGCCCGCTTCGACGACCTGCGCGATGCAGACGGCTCCATCGGGCTGGGCGCGTACTTCACCGTCGCGCGCGGTGAGGGAGAGCGCGCACCGCTCGAGATGACGAAGTGGTTCGACTCCAACTACCACTACCTCGTCCCCGAGATCGGCCCCGAGACGACCTTCTCGCTCGCCAGCGAGCACCTCGTGCAGCAGGTCGCCGAGGCGACGGCCGCCGGATACGTCACCCGCCCGGTGATCGTCGGACCGGTCACCCTGCTCGCGCTGGCGAAGGCGTCGGACGACGCGCCGGAGGGCTTCGAGCCGCTCAGCCGCCTCGACGACGTGCTGCCCGTCTACGCCGAGCTGCTCGCCAAGCTGAAGGCCGCCGGCGCCCAGTGGGTGCAGCTCGACGAGCCGGCGCTGGTCAGCGAGTCGCTGCCGGTCGACACCGCCGCTCTCGCTGATGCCGCCGCCCGCGCCCTTGGGGCTCTCGGCAGCGTGAGCGAGCGGCCGCAGATCTTCGTGGCCGCACCCTACGCCGCGCTGGGCGCGACGCTCGAGGTGCTGGCGGCCGCGCCCGTCGAGGCCATCGGCATCGACCTCGTCCGCGGCGAGGTGCCCGCCGCGCTCCCCGCGCTCGAGGGCAAGACCCTCGTCGGCGGCGTGATCGACGGGCACAACATCTGGCGCGGCGACCTCGACGCGGCGTTCGCCAAGCTCGAGTCGCTGCGTGAGCTCGGGGCGTCGAGCATCTCGGCATCCACCTCCACCTCGCTGCTGCACGTGCCGCACGACGTCGACGACGAGACCGCGCTCGATCGGCGTCTCGTCTCGTGGCTCGCCTTCGCCGACCAGAAGGTCGGCCAGGTCGTCACCCTCGCTCACGGTCTGGCTCAGGGCCGGGATGCCATCGCCGACGCGCTGGACGCGGCATCCGCCGCCCTCGCCGACCGACGCGACGCCCCCGGCGTGCGCGACGGCGCCGTGCGCGGGCACGAGGTCGCCGAGACCGAGTTCTCGCGCGTCTCGTACGCCGAGCGCGAGAGCGCGCAGCAGGCGCTGAACCTCCCCGCGCTGCCGCTGACGACGATCGGGTCGTTCCCGCAGACCGGCGACATCCGCCGGGCTCGTGCGCAGTTCCTGCGCGGCGAGCTGCCCGCTGACGACTACGACGACTTCCTGCGCCGCGAGATCGACCAGGTCGTCGCCCTGCAGGAGGAGCTCGGCCTCGACGTCCTCGTGCACGGCGAGCCCGAGCGCAACGACATGGTGCAGTACTTCGCCGAGCACCTCGACGGGTTCGCCGTCACCCAGCATGGCTGGGTGCAGTCGTACGGCTCGCGTGCCACGCGCCCGTCGATCCTCTGGGGAGACGTCTCGCGCCCCGCGCCGATCACGGTCTCGTGGGCCGCGTACGCCCAGTCGCTGAGCACCAAGCCCGTCAAGGGCATGCTCACCGGCCCCGTGACCATCCTGGCGTGGTCGTTCGTGCGCGACGACCAGCCGCTCGGCGAGACGGCCAACCAGGTCGCCCTCGCCCTGCGCGATGAGATCACCGACCTCGAGGCTGCGGGAATCGCGATCATCCAGGTCGATGAGCCGGCCCTGCGCGAGCTGCTGCCGCTGAAGGCGGCGGATCAGGCCGACTACCTCGACTGGTCGGTGCGCTCGTTCCGGCTCGCGACCGGCGGCGCCGCCGCGGGAACGCAGATCCACACGCACCTCTGCTACTCGGAGTTCGGCGTCGTGATCGACGCGATCCGCGCGCTCGATGCCGACGTCACCTCGATCGAGGCCGCGCGCAGCCGCATGGAGGTCGTCGCCGACATCGCGCGCTTCGGCTTCGACCACGGAGTCGGACCGGGCGTCTACGACATCCACTCGCCGCGCGTTCCCAGCGTCGAGGAGATCGAGGCGCTGCTGCGCCGCGCGGTCGACGAGCTGCCGCTGCGCCAGCTGTGGGTGAACCCCGACTGCGGCCTGAAGACCCGTGCCTACGAGGAGACGGTGCAGTCGCTGCGCAACATCGTCGAGGCCACCCGGCGTGTTCGCGAGGACGTCGCCGTGACCGTCTGAGTCCCCTCCACCACGAAGAGGCGCCCCTTCCCGAGCAGACCGGAAGGGGCGCTTCTTCTGTGCGAATGCCGGATCAGACCGCGCGGAGCACCGCGACGACCTTGCCCAGCACGACCGCCTCATCGCCCAGGATGGGCTCGAAGGCCGAGTTGCGGGGGAGCAGCCAGGTGTGGCCGTCACGACGGCGGAAGGTCTTCACCGTCGCTTCGCCGTCGATCATCGCGGCGACGATCTCGCCGTTCTCGGCGTTGTTCTGCGTGCGCACCACGACCCAGTCGCCGTCGCAGATGGCCGCGTCGATCATCGACTCGCCGTTGACCTTGAGCATGAACAGGTCGCCCTTGCCCACGAGCTGCCTGGGCAGCGGGAAGATCTCCTCCACCTGCTGGTCTGCCGTGATCGGCACACCGGCCGCGATCTGCCCGACGAGGGGCACCAGGGCGGCGTCGCCCACCGACGGCGCGGTGTCGGCGGGATTCTCGGCGCCGGTGCCGGGAAGGTCGATCAGCACCTCCATCGCGCGGGTCTTGCCGGGATCGCGACGCAGGTAGCCGCTCAGCTCGAGCTGCCCGAGCTGGTGGGTGACGCTGGAGAGCGACTTGAGTCCCACGGCGTCGCCGATCTCGCGCATGCTCGGCGGGTAGCCGTGGCGGGCGATCGAGGTCTGGATCACCTCGAGGATCGCCATCTGCTTGGGGCTGAGGCTCTTGCGGCGCCGCGTGCGGGGAGCCTCGGCTGCGGTCTCGGGGGTCTCGCTCATGGGTGCTCCTTCATGCCCTCACACGGTGCGGATCCGCGTCATCGCGGGGATCCGATTCGAATGTCGGTGGCCCATGGTGGGCTGACTTCATCGAAACCGTATCCGAGTTCTCTCGGAAAACGGAAGATCTGTTCGAGCGTGTCGCAGAAGTGTCGGCACTGTATTCGAAGAATCCTTGACAGATGTTCGATATCGAAGATAGATTCGGAACGTAGCTTCGCATCCGGCGTCCCCGGCCGGATGCCGGATGCGAAAGCTGCACCACTCCCGCCCGATGGGCGGGGAGAGTGAAGAGGAGCATCACATGAGCACCATCAGCATCCAGACCCCCCTGACCGCCTCGGTCTCGGCAGCTGCCCGGCGTTCTGTCCCCACCCGGCTGCGCCTCACCGCGCGCGGCCGTCGTCTGCTCGCCACGCTCGCCGCCGCACCGGTCATCGCCGGAATCGGCGTCTCCGTGCTGGCAGGGGGCTCGGCCCTCGCATCCGGGGAGAGCGACCCGGTCGCCTTCGAGACCGTGACCGTGCTGCCCGGCGACACTCTCTGGTCTATCGCCGCCGAGGCCGCGCCCGCCGCCGATCCGCGTGACGTCATCGACGACATCAAGCGGCTCAACAACCTCACCTCCGGCATGATCCAGGTGGGCACCTCGATCGCCATCCCGACCGCGTACTCCGAGGCCGCGCACTCCGAGTGAGGGCGCACCGTCATCCGCGGCGGTGGCCGCGACGCGCGGCCTACGATGGAGCATGTGACATCCCTCGATGAGCTGCCCCTCCGCGCCGATCTGCGCGGACTCACGCCGTACGGTGCCCCGCAGGTGCCGCTTCCGGTCGCTCTGAACGTCAACGAGAACACCCATGCCGTCCCCGACGAGGTCGCGAGCGACATCCTCGACGACATCGCGCTCGCGCTGCGAGACGTCAACCGCTACCCCGACCGGGAGTTCACCTCTCTGCGAGAGGCCTTCGCCGACTACCTCGGTCACGGACTGACTGCCGAGCAGATCTGGGCCGGCAACGGCTCGAACGAGGTGCTGCAGCACATCATGCAGGCATTCGCCGGCCCGGGTCGGACGGCGTTCGGTTTCGCGCCCACGTACTCCATGTATCCGCTGATCACGCAGGGCACCGGGGCGCGGTGGATTGCGGGCACGCGTCAGGATGACTTCACGATCGACCCCGACGACGCCGCACGGCAGGTCGCCGAGGCCGACCCCGCCGTCGTCATCCTCTGCACGCCGAACAACCCCACCGGCACGCCGCTCGGGCTCGACGTCATCGAGGCCGTCTACGACGCGGCTCGCGGTGTCGTGATCGTCGACGAGGCCTACCAGGAGTTCGCGCCGCATGACGCGCCCTCGGCGCTCAGCCTGCTCGACGGACGCCCGCGCCTCGCGGTCTCACGCACGATGAGCAAGGCGTTCGCCTTCGCCGGCGCTCGCGTCGGATATCTCGCCGCCGACCCGGCGTTCATCGACGCGCTGCGCCTCGTGCGTCTTCCGTACCACCTCAGCGCGCTCACGCAGGCGGCCGCCGTGGCGGCGCTGCGCAACTCGTCGACCATGCTGCGGATGGTCGACGAGATCGTCGAGCAGCGCGAGCGCATCTCGGCCACGCTCGAGGCGCTCGGGTATCGACCGCACGCCTCGTGGTCGAACTTCGTCCTGTTCGGCGGAGTGGACGATCCGCAGGCTCTCTGGCGTGCGCTGTATGACCGCGGCGTGCTCATCCGCGACGTCGGGATCCCGCATCACCTCCGGGTCTCCGCAGGCACCGAAGCCGAGACCACCGCCTTCCTGGAAGCCCTCGCGTCGATTGGATCGTCGTCATGACCGACCGCACCGCCCGCCGGACCCGCAGCACCTCCGAGTCGACCGTCGAGGTCGTCGTCGACCTCGACGGCACCGGCCGCAGCGAGATCGACACCACCGTGCCGTTCTTCGATCACATGCTGACGGCCTTCGCGAAGCACTCGCTGACCGACCTCACCGTGCGCGCCACCGGTGACACCCACATCGACGCGCACCACACCGTCGAGGACATCTCGATCGTGCTCGGCCAGGCGGTTCGCGAGGCGCTCGGCGACAAGGTCGGCATCTCCCGCTACGGCGACGCCCTCGTTCCGCTCGACGAGGCGCTCGCCCAGGCCGTGGTCGACATCTCGGGACGCCCCTTCCTGGTGCACGACGGCGAGCCCGCGGGCTTCGAGTTCCACCTCATCGGCGGGCACTTCACCGGATCGCTGGTGCGTCACGTGTTCGAGGCCATCACCTTCAACGCCGGGCTGACGGTGCACGTGCGCGTCCTCGGCGGTCGCGACCCGCACCACATCGCCGAGGCGGAGTTCAAGGCGTTCGCCCGTGCATTCCGCCAGGCCAAGGCCCTGGACCCGCTCGTCGAGGGCGTCCCCTCGACGAAGGGTGCGCTGTGACCGCGCGGCGCGTCGTCGTCTTCGACTACGAGTCGGGCAACGTCCACTCCGTCGTGAAGGCGCTGGTCGCAGCGGGCGCCGAGGTCGAGCTCACCCGTGACCGGGAGCAGGCCCTTGAGGCTGACGGACTGCTCGTTCCCGGCGTGGGCGCGTTCGCGGCCGTGCGCGAGGCACTGATCGCACACGGCGGCGACGAGATCATCGACCGGCGCCTGGCCGGCGGCCGCCCGGTGCTCGGAATCTGCGTCGGCATGCAGGTGATGTTCGAGCGCGGCATCGAGCGCGACCAGCCCGCCGAGGGGCTGGGGGAGTGGCCGGGCACGATCGCCGAACTGGATGCCCCGGTGCTGCCGCACATGGGCTGGAACACGGTCGAGCCCGGGGAGGGCAGCGTGCTCTTCCGCGGCATCGAGCACGAGCGCTTCTACTTCCTGCACTCCTACGCCGCCACGGCGTGGGAGCTCGACGTGATCCCGCCGTTCCCGCAGCCGGCTGTCACGTGGGCGACGCACGGTGAGCGCTTCATCGCGGCGGTCGAGAACGGCCCGCTCTCGGCGACGCAGTTCCACCCCGAGAAGTCGGGGGAGGCGGGCATCCGGCTGCTGCGCAACTGGATCGCATCGCTCTGAACGCCGCTCGGGTGGTGTGAGGGCTCGCGAGGCGAGTCGAGTCCTCAGAGTCCGCGCGCGACGGCGGCCCCCGCCGCAAGCCAGGCGGTCTGCGTGCTCGGGGCGAGTGCGCCGAGTCGCAGGTGGCCGTCGACCATCTCGTGGTCGAACGGGATCGCGACCACCTCGCGTGCCAGATCGCGGTATCCGGTGACCACCTGGTCGACATCGGCGGGGGTCGCTTTTGGGTCGGCCTGAGTGACGACGACCACCGACTGATGAGCGAGCCGTGCGGAGCGCTCATCGCGGTCCTCGAGCGCCTCGAGCAGCAGCGCACCCGCTTCGGCGTGGTCATCGCGAGTCGTGGTCGCCACGACGATCTGGTCGGCGTGGTCGATCATCCGCAGCCACATCGGGTCGGACTCGTCGTTCCCCGAGTCGATGATGATCAGACGGTAGTACTTCGCCGCCACCGCGTGGATCGCGTCGATGTCCGCCGAGCGCAGCCGGTTCTCCTGCGCGAGCCGCATGGGCTTCGAGCGCAGCACGTCGTACTTCTCGCGTGCCTGGTGGTGCACGAAGTGAGCGAGATCGGCGGACTGCGCTCCCGCGCCCAGCAGGCGATCGGCTTCGGGGAGAAGCTCGAACAGCGTCCTGTCGTGCGGACCGGTGTCGGTGCGCCAGCCCAGTGTGCCCCGGGTCTGGTTGTTGTCCCAGGCGAGCACGCCAGCGCCGCCGAAACGCGCGAAGACGGCCGAGAGCAGCACCGTCGCAGGAGTCTTGCCTGCGCCGCCCTTGCCGTTCACCACGGCGATGGTGCGCGGACCGGGCCAGTGCTGGCTGACGAGCAGCTCGTTGTCGCGCACGGCCCGCTCGGCGGCGCCGGGCGCGAGCGAGAATCCGATCCGGTTCAGCATCCCGCGAGCGCCGGTCCTGGCCGGCTCCTCGCGGGCGTCATGCTGCAGGAACGAGGGCCGCTCGCGCTGATCGCGCCGCGATGCGGTCGGCGTCGCCGGAGCAGCCGGAGATGTCGGCGCCGGTGCTGGTGAGGAGGCGGGAGCCGGAGCGGGCGCGGATGCCGTGGCTGGAGCGGATGCCGCTGCGGGAGCCGGGGCGGGCGCGGATGCCGCAGCTGCGGACCCTCGGTGATAGCGGGGAGCCTCGGCGGGGACGCCGGACGGGGCCAGAGGCACCTCCGACGCCAGTGCCTCCGACTCGGCTGCTGACCGGCGCGTCGCGCTCGTCCGTCGGCGCAGCGGACCTGCGCCGCTGTCATCGTGCGCGTCGGCCATGCCTCACGTCCCTTCATGTAGATGAGCGCACGGGCGAAGATGTCCCGCTCGTGCGCCCTCTGATCGTACCGCCGGGGCCTGCGAGAACCCCAGTGGCCCATGGCGCCGAGCGTCACGTCATTTGAGACGACCCCCAGGCCCGACTACTCTGATCTCTCGTGCCCGCTCGGGCCGCACTCACCCCCTTCGAAGGACGACATGAACGACTTCGCACAGTCCCCCTCGCTGATCCTGCTGCCCGCGGTCGATGTGGCCGGCGGCAAGGCGGTGCGCCTGACGCAGGGCGAGGCCGGCACAGAGACGAGCTACGGCGACCCCGTCGACGCGGCCGGCGAGTTCGTCGACGCCGGCGCGCAGTGGATTCACCTCGTCGACCTCGACGCCGCCTTCGGACGCGGCAGCAACACCGCGATCCTGCGCAAGGTCATCAAGCAGTACCGCGGCGTGAGCATCGAGCTCTCCGGCGGCATCCGCGACGACGCGAGCCTGGACGCTGCCCTCGAGGCCGGTGCGACGCGCATCAACCTCGGCACCGCCGCCCTGGAGAACCCGGAGTGGGCGGCCGATGTCATCAGCCGCTACGGCGAGGCGATCGCGGTCGGGCTCGACGTGCGCGGCACCACGCTCGCCGCCCGCGGCTGGACGAAGGAGGGCGGCGACATCTGGGACGTGCTCGAGCGCCTCGAAGAGGCGAACTGCAGCCGCTACGTCGTCACCGACGTCACCAAGGACGGCACCCTGCGCGGACCGAACCTCGAACTCCTCCGCGAGATCACCTCGCGCACCCCGAAGCCCGTGATCGCCTCGGGTGGCGTCGCGACGCTCGACGACATCGCGGCGCTGCGCGAACTCGTGCCGCTCGGCGTCGAGGGCGCCATCGTGGGCAAGGCGCTGTATGCCGGTCAGTTCACCCTCGCCGAGGCGCTGGATGTCGCCGGCGACTGACGACGCCTGCGATCACGGGCACGAGAACTCCGGCGACTCGGCCGGCGTTCCGTGGGCGGGTCGCAGCTTCGAGGCGAACCCGCACGCCGCCGACGACGGCTCCGCCGACCCCGTGCTGCTCGCCGCGCTGCTGCGCTTCCGCAGCGGCGAGGGCTCCCAGGTCGAGGTGGTCGACGCGTTCCGTGACGCGCGCGTGCTCGTGCCGCTGATTGCCGAGAAGGGCGCCCCTCGGCAGGCTCAGGAACCCAGTTCTGAGGAGACAGGACTCGCGGTCGACAAGACGCAGGAGCTCTCGATCGTCACGGTCGCCGCCCCAGACGGCCGTCGCGTCCAGCCGGTGTTCTCCTCGGTCGACACGATGCGCCGCTGGGATGCCGCTGCTCGGCCGATCCCCGTCGAGGCGATCCGCGTGGCGCTGTCGGCGTCGAGCGAGCAGACGGATCTGATCGTGCTCGACCCGGCATCCGAGACCGAGTTCGTCCTCCGCCGGCCGGCTGTCTGGGCGATCGCGCAGGCGCAGCGGTGGGAGCCGAGCCACCTCTCGCCCGAGGTGTTCACCGCGCTGCGCGAGAGCATCGCGCACGAGCTGGCGGTCATCGACGTGTCGGTCGCTGCGGGGGATCCGGATGCCCGGATGCGCGGTCCGGAGCTCATCGTCACCCTCGAGCTGATCGACGGCCTGGAACGCGAGACCCTGGACGCTGTGCTGGCACGGCTCGCGCAGCGCTGGGCGGCCGATGACCGGATGGCCGTGCTCGTCGACTCGCTCACGGTGAAGCTCACCCGCTCGACCTGACGACCACGGTGGAATCCTTCCCCGCCATGCGGCCGCCTCCTCCTGTCCCTCAGTCAGGTCGCGTGAGCAGGTAGGCGACCGTTACCTCGCTGCGTCGGCGGTTTGATGCGTCGGTAGCTGCCTGGAGGGTCGTCGCCACCACCAGTACGTCGCAATCGCGACTCCGATCAACAACCAGGCGGCCCCCAGGAGCTGGGCGTGCACGTTGGCGCTTGCAAGAGCATAAGCAAGGACCGCCGTTCCCACGATGGGCGAAATCCAATGGAGGAAGACTCGCTTGCTTCGACCGCGAATGCCGAAGTGCGCGATGACAGCGACGTTGAGCAGAATGTAAGCCGTCAGCGCGCCGAATGTGACAAGCGTGGTTAGGAGTTCTTGCTGGGTTGTGCCCGCGATGCCGATGATCAAGGAGAGAGCGGCGATCAGGAACATAGCGTTCCGGGGAACCTGCCGTTTATCGACGAAGGCAAGAAAGCGCGGCAGCTGCCGGTCCCGGGCCATGCTGAACACCAGCCGGCTGGATGTCGCTTGCGATGCGATGGAATTTGCGAATATGGCGATGAGCGCGGAGGTCAACGTGATGACCACCTGGAACCAATGTCCGACGATGTCTCCTGCGATGTAGTAGAACGCGTTGTTGGTCGAGTCGCCTTCGGCGAAGCGAGTGCCACTCGGAACGAAGATTGCTGCCAGGTACACCTGCGCCACGAACAGGAGGGTGACAACAAAGAGCACGATCATGGTTGCGCGGGAAACCGCAGCGCCTCCTCCTCTTGCCTCCTCATTCAAGGTGGAGATCGCGTCGAAACCAATGAAGCTGAGAGCAGCGATGGGTATCGCACCGAAGACTATGCCCCAAGAGAATCCAGCCGGATCGAAGACCGGCGCCAGGGACAAGGCTGCTCTTCCCTGGCATACCGCAACGACGGCACCGATCACGAAGACAACCAGCACGATCAGCTGGATCGCGAGAAACAGCTTGTTCATTCCCGATGTCAATTTGATTCCACGCAGGTTGATCGCCGCGGCGAGGACCACGAACAGGATCACCCACACGAATTCCGGCACTGCAGGCACAATGCTTGTCATTGCCGCCGCTGCGAACACAGAGAGCAACGCGGGAAGCAGGAGGTAGTCCAGCAGGATGGCCCAGCCAGCGACAAAGCCAATGAAGCGGTTCAGGCCGAGTCGTACGTAGGAGTAGACGGACCCTGCGACCGGGAAGCGCTTCGCCATCTCCTTATAGCTCAGGGCGCTAAAAACCATCGCGAAGGCAGCGACGAGGTAGACGAGTGCCGGCATGCCGTGTGAGAAGTTGAAGATGATTCCAAACACGGCCATCGGTGCCATGGGCACCATGTAGATGAGCCCGTAGACGACTACATCGGTCAATGACATCGATCTGCGCAGCTGCTGCTCATAGCCGAGGTCTTCGAGTTGCTCGGAAGCTGTTTCCGCGTTTTTCTGAGGGTGATGCATCTTTGCAGCACGTTCCTTCCGGGGTAGAGGTTCTTTTAAGCGGATCAATCGCGGTCAGCGACGTGCAGAAAGCCGCGGAGAGCGGACTCATAGGAAGAGGGGTTCTCCAGATGGACGCAATGGGTGCCCGGCAGGACGAGCACCTCACTGTTCACATTCATCGATGCGATCTCCCGAATCGTCTTCGGGCGGGCTTCGTCGTCAGTTCCGGTGATCCAGAAGTTCGGGATCGTCAGGTTCTTGGCCACCTCCGCGCGGCTCTGGCCGCGCAGCACTCCCGTGTTGGTGAACTCATTCGGTCCCCACATGGCATGGTACGAAGCGGCGTCCTGCCCGTCCGCTGCCTGCTGCAATGACTGGGGCCACGGTTCGATGCTGCAGAAGTGCCGACGGTAGTACTCCGCTTCCGCAGCGGCGTAGCCAGGGTCAGCCGGTCCAGCGGCGAGACTCTTCTGATGGACACCAGGCAGACGCGCAATCAACGTGGTGGCATCACGCATCCAGCGATCGGAATCCACCAACGGGCTCGAGAGGGTCACTGAGGCCACACGGCTAGGGTGTGCCTGGATGTAGCTGAGTGCGAGGAAACCGCCCCAGGAATGACCGAGTAGGTGGAATCGAGAAAAGCCGAAGTGAGCCCGCACCTGCTCGAGGTGCTCTACGTGGGCTTCCACCGTCCAGGCGGAGTCATCCGAGGCCGGCTCGGAGCGCCCTGTGGAGATCTGGTCGTAGCGGAGCACATGGCGCTCGTCCGCCAGTACATCGAGAGGTTGCAGATAGTCACTAGGAAAGCCGGGACCGCCATGCACGATGACGAGCGGAAGAGCGGAAGAGCCTACAGGTCCACAAACGTGTGCCCAGACCCGCCCGTGCGACGTCGGAACAAAGCATTGCAACTCGGTGATCTCGCCGGCTAGAGCGTCTTTACTCACAGTCATGAGAACTGCACCTCTCCTCGTGTCGGGGGCGGTCAGGCCAGCATGCCACATAAGGTTCCCATCGAGAACCTTTAGTGCTGTGCCTAAATGGATGCATGTCATCAGAACCTGCTCCTGCGCCTGGCGACCTCATCGCGACAGCTCCGCTTCGTGGAAGAGCTGTTCAGACTCTGCGCGATGAGGTTCTCGAACGGCTCATCACAGCGGTGGCGATCGGCGAGTATGCGCCAGGGGAGAGGTTTCCGTCCGAGCGTGAGCTGGCGGCGACTCTCGGTGTCGGTCGAGTGACCGTACGAGCTGCCATCGCGAGGCTCGTAGAGCGCGGCTTGCTGCGGTCGCAGCGCGGAAGAGGCGGCGGCACATTCGTCGTCGAACCGCAGTCGCCGAATGCTCGGGGACTGGTCGATCAAGCGCTGACGCAGGCGTGGGAGCGGCTGCTGGACCAGCATGAGGCTGAGTGCTGGCTGCATGGGGCCATCGCGGCCGCCGCAGCCGAACGTCACACGGTAGCCGACGCTAGATTTCTGTCAGAGCAGTTGGAGGCGTATCGCACCGCTGCTTCTGGAGCGCCGGCGCGAGAAGCCGACGGGGCGCTGCACCTCGCTATCGCAGCCGCAGCGCACACTCCCACTCTCTCCGAGGTGCTGCTGTCGCTCGAAAGACGGATGCACATCACCGCACCGGTGCACCCCTGGGGGCAGTCGTCGGGCTGGCGGGAGTTGGAGTCGAGGTCGCTACAGGACCATGAACGCCTCATCGCTGCTATCCTCGCGCGTGATGTAGTCGAAGCACACGAGATCGGTCGCCGCCATGCGCGTATCAACATGGAGCTGCTCGAGAATGCGCGGCGACGAGCGCGAGGTGAGTCCCCGGCAGGGGCCGCCGAGGGTGACCGGCTAGCGAGCCGGCAGAGGCTCAGTTGACGGGACCCGTCCACTTCTCGCCCGGCCCCTTGCCGATCGGGTCGGGGATCACGGATGCCTCGCGGAACGCCAGCTGAAGCGAGCGCAGACCATCGCGCAGCGACCGGGCGTGCATGTCGCTGATCTCGGGTGCTCCTGCGGTGATGAGACCGGCGAGGGTGTTGATGAGCTTGCGTGCCTCGTCGAGGTCGGTCTGCTGCTCAGGGGAGTCGGCAAGGCCGACCTTCACGGCCGCGGCGCTCATCAGGTGCACGGCGGTGGTCGTGATCACCTCGACGGCGGGCACATCCGCGATGTCCCGGGTCGCAGCGCTCGCGGCGTGCTCCTGCTGCTCCCAGCGATCGTGGCGGTCATCGTGGTGCTCGGCAGGAATCGTCACTTCGGCATGCTTTCTGGTAGACTTCTGCGGGCTTCGGAGTGTCATGCTCCGATACGAAAGAGGATTCTTATCCCACCCGCGCTTGCCGTTCCAGGCTACCGGGTTCAGCACCCCGCCGGTTCCGGTGGAAAGGGTGTCACAAGCCGGTGTGTCTGATCGCGCCGGCGGGTGGGGAGAACTCCGATTTCGCCCGAGATGCGACCCGCATCCCGGTGGCCGAGAACCCACGTCTTAGGAGCTCCGCATCAGCGATCCCCGTACCAATGAGCGCATCCGCGTCCCCGAGGTCCGCCTCGTCGGTCCCGCGGGTGAGCAGATCGGCGTTGTCCGCATCGAGGCAGCACTGCGTCTGGCCCAGGAGGCAGATCTCGACCTCGTCGAGGTGGCCCCCAACTCCAAGCCGCCCGTGGTCAAGATCATGGACTACGGCAAGTTCAAGTACGAGGCCGCGCAGAAGGCCAAGGAAGCGCGCCGCAACCAGGCGAACACCATCCTCAAAGAGGTCCGCTTCCGTCTGAAGATCGAAGCTCACGACTACACGACCAAGCTCAAGCGCGCCGAGGGCTTCCTCAAGGCCGGCGACAAGGTCAAGGCGATGATCCTGTTCCGCGGTCGCGAGCAGTCGCGTCCCGAGCAGGGCGTGCGCCTGCTGCGCAAGTTCGCCGAGGACGTCGCCGAACTGGGCACCGTGGAATCGAACCCCACCATCGACGGTCGCAACATGGTCATGGTCGTGGCTCCGCTGAAGAACAAGTCGGAGGCCAAGGCCGAGCAGAATGCGGTCCGCACTGCGAACAAGCAGGCCGCGCGCGACGCGAAGAGCGGGTCGGAGTCCGACCCGACCGACGAGTCCGAGGCGTAAGCCGCCCCCAAAGCTCCCGCTTCCGAGCGGGTACCCACCGTCGCCCGCCAGGGCGCCACACGAAGGAAGAGAAGATGCCGAAGCAGAAGACCCACTCGGGTGCGAAGAAGCGCTTCAAGATCACCGGCAGCGGAAAGCTGAAGAAGCAGCAGGCCGGCATGCGCCACAACCTCGAGGTCAAGTCGAGCCGGCGCACTCGTCGCCTGAACCAGGACCAGGTCCTCTCCAAGGCCGACACCAAGGTCGCGAAGAAGCTTCTCGGTCGCTGAGCGCCCGAACGTACGAATAGGAACACGAAAATGGCAAGAGTCAAGCGCGCAGTCAACGCGCAGAAGAAGCGTCGCGTCATCCTCGAGCGCGCGTCCGGTTACCGTGGCCAGCGTTCGCGCCTGTACCGCAAGGCGAAGGAGCAGGTCACCCACTCGCTCGTCTACGCGTACCGCGACCGTCGCAAGCGCAAGGGCGACTTCCGTCGTCTGTGGATCCAGCGCATCAACGCCGCTGCCCGCCAGAACGGCATCACGTACAACCGCTTCATCCAGGGCCTCGGGCTCGCGGGTGTGCAGGTCGACCGTCGCATGCTGGCCGACCTGGCCGTGACCGACGCCGGCACGTTCACCGCCCTCGTCGAGGTCGCCAAGAACGCTCTGCCTTCGGACGTCAACGCGCCGAAGGCCGCTGCCTGATCCGAGTGGTCTGCACGGGCGTCTCCCCTCGGGGAGGCGCCCGTTTCGGCTTCTCCGGCCCCGATAGACTGGGCCTGTGCTCGAGAACCCCCGCTCTCCCCGCGTCCGTGCCGTGGCCAAGCTGACCAAGCGCAGCGCAAGGGTCGAGACCGGCCTGTTCCTGCTCGAGGGTCCTCAGTCGGTGCGCGAGGCGCTGCAGTACCTGCCCGAGGCGATCATCGAGCTGTTCGCGACTCCCACCGCGTGGGAGAAGCACGCCGACGTGCGCGCTCTCGCCGATGAGCACGAGATCGAGGTCGAGTACGTCGCCGAGGCGGTGCTCGCCGCCATGGCCGACACCGTGACCCCGCAGGGGCTCATCGCGGTCACCCGCCAGACCCCGACCTCGGTCAAGGACATCTTCGCGGCCTCGCCGAAGCTCATCGCGATCTGCGAGGAGGTGCGCGACCCCGGCAACCTCGGCACCATCATCCGCGCCGCTGACGCGGCGGGGGCGGATGCGGTGGTGCTCACCGGTCGCACCGTCGACCCTTACAACCCCAAGGTCGTGCGCTCGACGACCGGCTCTCTGTTCCATCTGCCGGTCTCCGTCGGGGGAGACCTCGACGATGTGATCCGCCGGGCGCACGCAGCCGGGATGAACGTCGTCGCAGCCGATGTGAAGGGCGACGATCTTCTCGCTGCCCGCGCCGAGGGCTTTCTCGCCCAGCCGACGGCCTGGCTGTTCGGCAACGAGGCGCGTGGACTCGAGGACGACGCGCTGTCGCAGACCGACCGTGCGCTGCGCCTGCCGATCTTCGGCCGCGCGGAGTCCCTCAACCTCGCCACCGCCGCCAGCGTCTGCCTCTACGAGTCGGCCTTCGCGCAGCGCGCGGCGGACTGAGCCGCCCGCCTCGGGCTGCGGAACGCGGCCGGATGCCGATCACGAATCGGTAAACGGGCGTGGGGCCGCGGCATCGGACGAGGGCTCTGCCCTAGTCTGTGATTCATGGCAGAGCGCAATGACGCCCTCGTGGTGGTCGAGAACGTCCAGAAGCACTACGGCGAGTTCCACGCCCTCAAGGACGTCGACCTGACGGTCGACCGCGGCGAGGTGGTCGTCGTCATCGGTCCCTCCGGCTCGGGCAAGTCGACGCTGTGCCGCACGATCAACCGTCTCGAGACGATCACGAGCGGCGAGATCCGCATCGACGGCAAGACCCTTCCCGCCGAGGGCAAGGGGCTCGCGAAGCTGCGTGCCGAGGTGGGCATGGTCTTCCAGTCGTTCAACCTCTTCGCGCACCTCACCATCCTCGAGAACGTGACCCTCGGTCCGATCAAGGTGCTCGGCAAGAGCAAGGCCGAGGCCGAGAAGGAGGCCATGGCGCTGCTGGAGCGCGTGGGCGTCGCGCAGCAGGCATCCAAGCTGCCCGCGCAGCTCTCCGGCGGCCAGCAGCAGCGCGTCGCCATCGCACGCGCTCTCGCCATGCATCCGAAGGTGATGCTCTTCGACGAGCCCACCAGCGCGCTCGATCCCGAGATGATCAACGAGGTCCTCGACGTGATGGTCGAGCTCGCCAAGGAGGGCATGACGATGATCGTCGTGACCCACGAGATGGGCTTCGCGCGCAAGGCCGCGAACCGTGTGGTCTTCATGGCCGACGGACAGATCGTCGAGGAGGCGACGCCCGAGGAGTTCTTCACCAACCCGAAGAGCCCCCGCGCCAAGGACTTCCTCTCGAAGCTCCTCACCCACTGACCCCGCACCAAGAGCAACACAGCACAGAAGGAGACGCACATGCGACGCACACGAGCTCTCGCAGGCATCGGAATCGCCACGGCGGCGCTGCTCGCCCTCACCGGCTGCAACAGCGGCAGCCCCAGCAACCCGGGAGGCGGCGACGCCGGAGACAGTGGCGACAAGCCGCTGTTCGAGGTCGCGAAGGACGTCAAGCTCGACGGCAGCCCCACGTTCGACAAGATCGAGAAGGCCGGCAAGGTCACCATCGGCGTCAAGGAGGACCAGCCGGGTCTCGGCTACCTCGACGCGACGACCGGTGAGCGCACCGGCTTCGACGTCGACATCGCCCGCTGGATCGCCGCCTCACTCGGCTATGGCGAGGACAAGGTCGAGTTCAAGCCGATCGCCTCCGCGAACCGCGAGCAGGCCATCGTCAACGGCGACATCGACTACTACGTCGGCACCTACTCGATCAACGACAAGCGCAAGGAGCAGATCGACTTCGCCGGCCCCTACTTCATCACCGGACAGGGCCTGCTGGTCGCCAAGGACGCACCCGAAGCTGACAAGCTCGAGGACTTCAACGGCAAGACCGTCTGCTCGGCGACGGGCTCCACGCCGATCCAGAACATCAAGGCCAACTTCCCCGAGATCAAGACGCAGGAGTACGACCTGTACTCCGCGTGCGTGCAGGACCTCATCGACGGCAAGGTCGACGCGGTGACCACCGACCAGGCCATCCTGATCGGCTACGCCGCCCAGTACCCCGACGAGGTCAAGGTCACCGGGGGACTGTTCACGGAAGAGCGCTACGGCGTCGGTCTCACCAAGGGCGATGACGCCCTGCGCACGCACATCAACGACCTGTTCACCGAGAACAACGACATCTGGCAGGGCATCTTCGACAAGAACCTCGGGGACTCGGGGATCAAGGTCGAGCAGCCTGAGGTCGACGCGTACTGATCACCTTTCGGGGCGGCCCTGACCGGGCCGCCCCGAACACATGCTGGGAAGGGAAGACGGCGTGGACGTCATCTTCGGAAACCTCGACCTCTGGGGTGGGGCGATCGCGAACACGCTGCTGGTGTTCTTCATCGGCGGGCTGATCGCGCTCGTGCTCGGCATCATCGTCGGCGCGATGCGCGTCTCGCCGGTGCCGATCGCCCGCGGCGTGGGTACCGCGTACGTGAACATCATCCGCAACACCCCACTCACGCTGGTCTTCTTCTTCTTCGTGTTCGGCTACCCGCAGCTCGGGCTCCCCGATCTGTCGAACACCGTGCTCGGCATCCTCGCCATCGGCATCTACACCGCCACCTACGTGGCGGAGGTGCTGCGAGCGGGAATCAACACCGTGCCGGTCGGGCAGGCCGAGGCCGCACGCGCCATCGGCCTCCCCTTCGGGCAGGTCATGACGCTGATCGTGCTGCCGCAGGCGTTCCGCTCGGTGGTCCCGCCCATGATGAGCGTCTTCATCGCACTGCTCAAGAACACCACCGTCGCGGCCGGCTTCTCCATCGCCGAGCTCGCCGCACTCCGCGCCACCATCAACGACGCTCCCGGGCGGCCGGGCAACCCGATGGAGGTCCTGCTCTGGGTCGCCGTGGTGTTCGTGGTGCTCGTGCTCGCGATGAGCGCGGTGCAGCGCCACCTCGAGAACAAGTGGAGGATCGCACGATGACCTCAGTGCTCTACGACGTCCCCGGCCCCCGGGCGATCGTCCGCAACCGCATCCTCGCTGTGGTCACCATCCTCGTCGTGCTGGCCGCGATCGGCTTCGTCGTCTTCCGGATGTACAGCACCGGGCAGTTCGAGCCGCAGAAGTGGTACGTCTTCACCTTCGCGAACGTCTGGAAGGGCATTCTCGGCGCTCTGGGCAAGACCCTCGGCGCCTTCGCGCTCGCCGCCGTGCTGAGTCTCATCCTCGGCTTCGTGCTCGCCATCGGACGCCTCTCCGACCACGCGTGGGTGCGCATCCCGGTCGGCGTGATCATCGAGCTGTTCCGCGCCGTGCCCGTGCTCGTGTTCATGATGCTGCTGTACTACGGCCTGCCCGTCGTAGGCGTGGATATGGAGCCGTACTGGGCCGTCGTCATCGGGCTGACCGTTTACAACGGCTCGGTGCTCGCCGAGGCGCTGCGCGCCGGCATCGAATCACTGCCCAAGGGGCAGAAGGAGGCCGGGTACGCGATCGGCCTCCGCAAGAGCGGCGTGATGCGCCTCATCCTGCTGCCGCAGGCGGTGCGCGCGATGCTGCCCGTGATCGTCGCGCAGCTCGTGGTCACCCTCAAGGACACCGCGCTCGGCTTCATCATCACCTACCCCGAGCTGCTGTATTACGCGAAGCTGCTCAGCTCGCAGCAGGGTCGCCCCATCCTGCAGTCGGCGTTCGTGATCGGCGGCATCTACATCGCGCTCTGCCTGATCCTCGCCGGCGTGGCGAAGTGGGTCGAGGTGCGCACGCGTCACTCCGCGAAGCTCAAGGGCTACACCCCGGATGCCGGCGGCGACCCCCGCATCCACGGCGAGTCGACGGTGACCGAGGTCATCGCCATGCAGCGCGGCGCCGGCAAGTTCGATCCCGGCTCGGGCATGCCGCCCACCCAGATCTGACAGAAGAGCGAAGGCGCCCCCGTCCGGGGGCGCCTTCTTTCGTTCCGGGCCGCTCTCAGCTGGCGATGATGGCCGCGTACGCCTCGTCGAACCGGCGCCGCAGGTCGTCGTAGTACTCCCGCTGCCCGGCATCCGGTTCGGTGCGAGCGGTCTGCGGGATGATCGCCAGCGGATGCTCGGGCTGCAGCACCGACAGGGCGATGGCGGCGGCTCCGCGCATCGTGACGCGCTTCACCTTGACCACCTGAACAGGGAACCCGAGCGCCTGCGCGACCACCGACATCAGCGAGGGGAAGGCGCCGGTGACGCCGCCCGAGGCGATCACGCGCTCGATGCCGGGGCTCACCTCGTGCAGCTGCTCGAACACCCGCTGGTACGAGACGGCGATGCCCTCGGCCGCGCCCCGCCACAGCTCGCGCGGCCCCGAGGCCGATGACACCCCGGTCAGTGCGGCACGCGCGCTGCCCGCCCATCCGGTGGCCCGCTCGCCGGTGAGGAAAGGGAGCATGAGCGGCGTGCCGTCCTCGGGTGCGGCGCGCAGCAGCTCGTCGATCTCCTCGTAGGAGAGGGGAGCGAGCGTCGCCTGCAGCCAGAGCGTCACGCGTCCGACATCGTTGAGCGCGCCGCCGAGGATCGACTGCGTGCGGGAGATGCGGTAGGCCCACAGTCCCGAGGGCAGCACATCGGGGGTCCCGTCGACGATCACGCGGATCGCACCCGACGTGGCCGCTGACAGGGCGGCGGTGTCCGGCGCTGACGCGCCCACCCCGACGTTCGACGCGTATCCGTCCGGCACCGCAGGGAACCATGCCGCCCCTTCGAGGGCCGGCCAGCGCCGCGCGACGTCGGGGGAGACCGCGGTGATCGGCTCGTCGGGATCGACGATCGGCGCGAAGCGCGACCGCTCGACGCCCACCGCGGCGAGCAGCTCGTCGTCGAGCTCGCAGGTGTGCCGGTTGAGGATGCCCGCCCACGCCATCGTCGATGTCGCCGCGCCCTCGATGCCGGCCAGCTTCGCGTACACGTACTCGCCGAGGGAGAGGAATTTCGCCGTGCGGGCGAAGACGTCGGGATGCTCGTCCTGCAGCCACAGCAGGCGCGGTGGGTGGTAGCTGGTGTGCAGCCGTGCGCCGATGCGCTGGTGCACCTCGGCCTCGTCCAGGCGGGTGCGCAGCTGAGCCAGATGCCCCGCGGAGCGGGAATCCGCGTAGGTGTAGCACGGCGTCAGGGCATCGCCGCGGGCGTCGACGCACACCAGCGAGGAGGCGAACGTGTCCATCACCACCGCGCGGATGAGCCCGGGCTCGATGCCCTCCACCACCTGGCCGATCACGTCGGCCACCTCGGCGACGATCAGATCGGCATCGATCTCGGCGGTGCCGTCCGACTCTTCGACGAACAGATGGTCCGCCTTGGCGATGCGCTTCTTGATCGGTCGGGCGTAGGCGTCGTACAGGCTGCAGCGGGTGGAGCCCGAGCCGATGTCGATCGCCAGCACGTACGGCGCGGGCGCAGAGACCAGGGTGATGGCCTGCGTGGTGGGCAGTTCGTTCGCGGTCATCGTCCATCCCGTCGCGCTCGTCGGTCGCCGTCGTTGGCGATCCTATCGGCGGGCGGGTCGGCATCCGGGGCGCCGGTAGACTCTTCTCTCGTGTCAGACTCGCCCGCAGCACCCCAGATCACACCCGAGGCGGTGGAGGCCGCCGTCGACGCCGCGCTCGCCGCGATCGGCGCCGCAGCCGACACGGCAGAGCTGAAGGCGGCACGCGCCTCGCACGTCGCCGAGGGCTCTCCGCTTGCCGTGCTGAACGCGTCGATGCGTCAGGTCGCCCCCGAGCACAAGGCCGCGTTCGGCAAGCTGATCGGGCAGGGCCGGGGCCGCGTGACTCAGGCCCTCGCCGCCAAGGAGACCGAGCTCGCCGAGGCCGAGACGGCGGCTCGACTCGAGGCGGAGCGCGTCGACATCACGGCGATCGCGTCGCGCTCGCGTGCCGGCGCGCGCCACCCTCTGCCGCTCATGCAGGAGCAGATCAGCGACATCTTCGTCGGCATGGGGTGGGAGGTCGCAGAGGGGCCCGAGCTCGAGCACGAGTGGTTCAACTTCGACGCGCTCAACTTCGACGAGGACCACCCGGCCCGCCAGGAGCAGGACACCTTCTACGTCGACCCGACGTCGCGCCACCTCGTGATGCGCACGCACACCAGCCCCGTGCAGGTGCGCTCCATGCTCGACCGCGAGCTGCCGATCTACGTGCTCTGCCCCGGGCGTGTGTACCGCACCGACGAGTTCGACGCGACCCACCTGCCGGTGTTCACCCAGGTGGAGGGGCTCGTCATCGACAAGGGCATCACGATGGCGCACCTCAAGGGCACGCTCGACCACCTCGCCCGGCAGCTGTTCGGCGCCGAGGCGAAGACGCGGCTGCGCACCAACTACTTCCCGTTCACCGAGCCCTCCGCGGAGTTCGACCTGTGGCACCCGACCTTCACGGGCGGTGCGCGCTGGATCGAGTGGGGCGGCTGCGGCATGGTCAACCCGAACGTGCTGCGCGCGGCGGGCATCGACCCCGAGGTGTACAGCGGGTTCGCCTTCGGCATCGGCGTCGAGCGCGCCCTGATGTTCCGCAGCGACGTGAAGGACATGCGCGACATGGCAGAGGGCGATGTGCGCTTCAGCGAGCAGTTCGGGATGGTGGTGTGATGCGCGTTCCGATCTCCTGGCTGCGCGAGTACGTCGATGTGGCAGCCGATGCCACGGCCGAGGACGTGCTGGCCGCGTTCGTGTCGGTCGGCTTCGAAGAGGAGGACATCCACCGCTTCGAGATCTCCGGCCCTGTCGTGGTCGGGCAGGTGCTGTCGATCGAGCCCGAGCCGCAGAAGAACGGCAAGACGATCAACTGGTGCCAGGTCGATGTAGGCGAGGCCGAGCCCAGGGGCATCGTCTGCGGCGCCCACAACTTCGTCGTCGGCGACAAGGTCGTGGTGAGCCTGCCCGGTGCCGTGCTGCCCGGTCCTTTCCCGATCTCGGCCCGCAAGACCTACGGTCATGTCTCCGACGGCATGATCGCCTCGGCGCGTGAGCTGGGTCTCGGCGACGAGCACGACGGCATCATCGTTCTCTCGGCCCTCGGTCTCGACCCGGAGGTCGGGGCGGATGCCATCGCTCTGCTGCACCTCGACGACTTCGCCGTCGACGTGAATGTGACGCCCGACCGCGGGTACGCATTCTCGCTGCGCGGTCTGGCCCGCGAGTACTCGCACGCCACCGGCGGAGAGTTCCGCGACCCCGCCGAGCGCGACTTCGCCGAGCTGCAGCCCGGATCCGGATTCGAGGTCCGCGTCGACGATCAGGCGCCCATCCGCGGCGCGGTCGGCGCCACCGAGTTCGTCGTGCGCGTCGTGCGCGACGTCGACCCGTCCCGCCCCACTCCGCCGTGGATGATCGCACGGCTGAGCCTGGCGGGGATGCGCTCGCTCGGCGTGCTGATCGACATCACCAACTACGTGATGCTCGAGCTCGGCAACCCGATCCACGGGTACGACCTCGACAGGCTGCAGGGCGGCATCGTCGTGCGCCGTGCGGTCGAGGGCGAGCGGATGACCACGCTCGACGGACAGGATCGCGCCCTGCACGTCGAGGACCTGCTGATCACCGACGGGTCAGGTCCCATCGGCCTCGCCGGTGTCATGGGCGGCGGCACCACCGAGATGAGCGGCGACACCCGCAACGTGCTCATCGAGGCCGCCACCTTCGATCCCGTCACCATCGCCCGCACGGCTCGCCGGCACAAGCTGCCCAGCGAGGCGTCGAAGCGCTTCGAGCGCGGCGTCGACCCGCTGATCCCGTTCGTAGCCGCCCGGCGGGTCGCAGACCTCATGGTCGAGCTCGCAGGTGGAACGCTGACCGATGAGGGCGGTGCGCTCTACGCCGAGGTCGAGATCCCCGGAATCGACCTGCCCGGCGGGTTCACGGAGGGCGTCGTGGGCGTCGACTACACCGACGAGGAGATCGTCGGTGCGCTGGAGATGATCGGCGCCGAGGTGCACCCTTCGACCGACTCAGGGACCGAGCCACAGGGCTGGTTCGTCATCCCGCCGAGCTGGCGACGCGACCTGACCGACAAGTGGACGCTCGTCGAGGAGGTCGCCCGCATCCACGGGCTCGACCGCATCCCCTCGATCCTGCCGACCCCGCCGTCCGGCCGGGGGTACACCGCGCTGCAGATCGCGCGCACCCGAGTGGCGGACGCGCTCGCCGCGGCCGGCTTCGTCGAGACGCCCTCGTTCCCGTTCACCACGGAGGAACAGAACGATCTGCACGGCTCGGCGAGCGGGGCGCACCTGCCCAGTATCCGTCTGGCCAACGCTCTCGACGGCCAGGCGCCGTTCCTGCGCCGGTCGCTGATCCCGGGACTCCTCCAGACCGCGCACCGCAACATCTCGCGCGGACTCGTCGACCTGGCGCTGTTCGAGGTCGGCTCGGTGTTCACGCCCGAGGAGGGCATCGCGTACGGCACCGACTTCGTGCCGCCACTGGGTCAGCGTCCCTCTGATGAGACGCTCGCCGAGCTCGACGCGTCGATCCCGCCGCAGCCGCGTCTCGTCTCGGCGCTGCTGACCGGGAACATCACGCCCCGGCAGCCCGGCCGTGCGGCCGAGCACGTCGATCTCTCCGACGCGCTCGATGCGGTCAGGGTGATCGCGGTTGCCGCCGGCGTCGAGATCGACGTCAAGCAGACGCAGCGTGCGGCGCTGCACCCGGGCCGCGCCGGCGTGCTGAGCGTGAACGGCGAGCAGGTCGGCTATGTCGGCGAACTGCACCCGCAGGTGTCGGCCGACGCCGACCTTCCCGGACGCGCGTGCGTGCTCGAGCTCGATCTCGACCGCGTGCTCACCCTCGCCGGTCACCGGGTCGTGGCCGAGTCGCTGTCGACCTTCCCCGCCGCGACGCAGGACGTCTCGCTCGTGGTGGGCGTGGAGGTGCCGGCATCCGAGGTCCGCACCGCGCTCATCGAGGGCGCAGGCGAGCTGCTCGAGTCGGCGCGTCTCGTCGACGACTACCGCGGCGAGGGGCTGGGCGAGGGGCAGAAGAGCCTCAGCTTCGCGCTGCGCTTCCGGGCATCCGACCGCACGCTCACCGCGCCCGAGGCGACCGAGGCGAAGCTCGCCGGCGTCGCCGTCGCCACCGAGCGCTTCGGTGCGAGCATCCGCGACTGATCGCACCCAGAGCAGCCCTCCTGAGCCGACCGGCGCAGGAGGGCTGCTCTGCGTTCCGGTCTGTGTTCCCTCTGCGCTGTGTTTCGTCCGCTCTGAGCGGAATCACTTCCGCTCACACGGTGCCGGTGCTGTCATTGCGGCATGACCCAGGTGCTCGTGCTCGGCGGAACAGGATGGCTCTCGGGGCGGATCGCGACGCGGTGGCGGGGTGCCGGTGCCGCCGTGACCTGTCTCGGACGCGGAGAGCGCCCGGCGCCGGCCGGCACGGAGCTGCTCCGCGGTGACCGGCACGACCCGGGGGTCTACGATCGGCTCGCCGAGCAGCGCTGGGACGAGGTCGTCGACATCTCCTCCCGCGCTGACCACGTCGCCGCGGCCGTCGCCGCGCTCGGCGACCGAGCCGATCACTGGACGTACGTGTCGTCGATGTCGGTGTACTCCGACGACACGACCACGGGACTCGACGAGTCGGGCATCCGGCATCCGCCCGCCCAGCCGGGTGACGAGTACGAATACGGCGCGCAGAAGGTCGCGGCGGAGGACGCCGTGATGACGCTCGCAGACCGGGCGCTCATCGTGCGGCCTGGACTCATCGTGGGCGAGGGGGACCCCAGCGACCGGTTCGGCTACTGGGCGGCGGCCTTCGCGCGCGCGGGCATCGACCCCGTGCTGGTCCCGGAGCTGGCCGGACGTGCGGTGCAGGTGATCGACGTCGACGACCTCGCCGCCTTCCTCACCGGTGAGCCGCGCCACGGGATCGTGAACGCCATCGGCGACGTGCATCCGCTCGCTGAGCTGCTCAGCCGCATCCGCGCCGCCGCCGGACACAGCGGAGAGCTTCTGGAGGCGGGCGATGGGTGGCTCGAGGCGCACGGCGTGCAGTACTGGATGGGGGAGAGGTCGTTGCCGCTCTGGCTGCCCGCCGACATGCCCGGCTTCATGCGCCGTGACAACTCCGCGTTCCGCGCGGCAGGCGGGTCGTTCCGACCGCTCGAGGAGACGATCCGCGTCGTCCTCGACGACGAGCGCGCCCGCGGCCTCGATCGGGAGCGCCGCGCAGGACTCAGCCGTGAAGACGAACGCGCGCTCATCGACCAGCTGACATCGCCCTGACATCCGAGGTGCAGGTCCTGCGATCGGCGGCATCCCTCTCCGCCGGGACGTGGCGGATTTGCGGATGCCGCGCCCGCGGCGCTACTGTCGCGGCATGCCCTCGGTCGCACAGCTCTCGCAGACGCTCGTCTTCAGCGTCGCTCCTGTGCGCCGACGCCGCGGTGGCCGCCGACTCTAGGCGACCCCGCGCTCTCCGCCCTTCGACAAGCTCAGGGACCCATATCGACAAGCTCAGGGACCCATATCGACAAGCTCAGGGACCCATATCGGAGGGAGCCGGTGTCGCCGCCCCGGCCCGTCCATCGCTCGCACCCCGCGTCATCCTCGGGGCCGACCGAGCACCGACCGTTAAGGTAGAAGCATGACGTACTCCGTCGCCGTCTCCGGCGCATCCGGCTATGCGGGAGGCGAGATCCTGCGGCTTCTCGCCGCCCATCCCGACATCGAGATCCGCACCGTGACCGCGCACTCCAACGCGGGTCAGCCGCTCATCGAGCACCAGCCCCACCTCCGATCCCTCGCACATCTGACGCTGCAGGACACCACTCCCGAGATCCTCTCCGGGCACGACATCGTCTTCCTCGCGCTGCCGCACGGCCAGTCCGGCCAGTACACGGACGCCCTGCAGGACGCGCCGCTGGTGATCGACGCGGGAGCGGACCACCGTCTCGCCTCGCGAGACGCCTGGGATGCCTTCTACGGCGGCACCTTCCACGAGGCATGGACCTACGGCGTGCCCGAGCTGCTGGTGGACGGGCGGAAGCAGCGCGAGAACCTCCGCGGAGCGAACCGCATCGCCGCCCCGGGCTGCAACGCCTCCACGGTGAGCCTCAGCCTCGCACCCGGCGTCGCGGCCGGCGTGATCGACCCATCCGACATCGTCAGCATGCTCGCCGTCGGCCCCTCGGGCGCCGGCAAGAGCCTGAAGACCAACCTGCTCGGCAGCGAGATCCTCGGCACCGCCAACCCGTACGCGGTCGGCGGCTCGCACCGGCATATCCCCGAGATCCGGCAGGCGCTCGCCGCGGCGTCCCCTTCGGCGGGCTCAGGGACCGGTCATGAGGACATCCGCATCTCGTTCACCCCCGTCATCGTCCCGATGGCCAGGGGCATCCTCGCCACCTCCAGCGCGCCGATCGCCGGCGGAGTCACCGACGTGGAGATCCGCGACGCGTGGCAGAGCGCCTACGGCGACGAGACATTCGTCCAGCTGCTTCCCGAGGGCCACTTCCCCCGCACCGCCGACGTGCTCGGCGCGAACACCGCGCTGATGGGCCTCGCGATCGACAGGGCCGCGAACCGGGTGATCGTCGTCACCGCCGTCGACAACCTCGTCAAGGGGACGGCCGGCGCCGCCGTGCAGTCCATGAACATCGCGCTCGGCCTGCCAGAAGGTCGCGCCCTCACCGTGAACGGAGTCGCGCCGTGAGTGTCACCGCACCCCAGGGATTCGAAGCGTCCGGAGTCGCCGCAGGCCTGAAGAGCACCGGCAAGCCTGACGTCGCCGTAGTCGTCAACCGCGGCCCCCGCAAGATCGGCGCCGCCGTCTTCACCACCAACCGCGCCAAGGCCAACCCGATCATCTGGTCGCAGCAGGTCATCGCCGATCGCGTGGTCGAGGCGGTCGTGCTCAACTCCGGGGGAGCGAACTGCTTCACCGGCGCCTTCGGCTTCCAGACCACCCACCTCACCGCCGAGAAGGCAGCCGAACTGCTCGATGTCAGCGCCGGTGACGTGCTGGTGTGCTCGACCGGGCTCATCGGCACCGGCGACGAGGTGTTCCGCGACAAGGTGCTCGACGGCGTCGAGCGCGGCATCGCCGCACTCAGCGCCGACGGCGGCGACGACGCGGCGGCGGCCATCATGACGACCGACAGCGTGCCGAAGATCGCGGTCGTCAGCCGCGACGGCTGGACGATCGGCGGCATGGCCAAGGGCGCGGGCATGCTCGCCCCGGGACTCGCGACCATGCTCGTCGTCATCACCACCGACGCCGACCTCGAGGCATCCGAAGCCGACGCGGCACTGCGCAGGGCGACCGCCGTCAGCTTCGACCGGCTCGACTCGGACGGATGCATGTCCACCAACGATCAGGTCACGCTGCTCGCGAATGCCGCCAGCGGCATCCGTCCCGATCTGGACGATTTCGCCGCCGCGCTCACGGAGCTCTGCCGCGATCTCGCCGAGCAGCTGCAGGCGGATGCCGAAGGCGCGAGCCACAGCATCGCCATCGAGGTGAGGAACGCCGTCACCGAGACCGAGGCCGTGGAAGTGGGCCGGTCGGTTGCACGGAACAACCTCTTCAAAGCGGCGATCTTCGGCAACGATCCGAACTGGGGCCGAGTTCTCGCCGCGATCGGCACCACCTCCGCCCAGTTCGATCCGTACGACGTCGACGTGTCGATGAACGGCGTGCGCGTGTGCACCGCCGGCGGCCCGGATCGACCGCGCGAGGAGGTCGACCTGACACCGCGCGAGGTGCATATCGAGATCGACCTGAAGCTGGGCGACGCCACCGCCACCATCCTCACCAACGACCTGACCCACGACTACGTGCACGAGAACAGCGCCTACGCCTCATGACCGACATCCACGACACCTCGCCCGAAGAGGCGGCCGTCAAGGCCGGCACCCTCATCGAATCCCTGCCGTGGCTGAAGAAGTTCCGCGACCAGATCGTCGTCGTGAAGTACGGCGGCAATGCGATGGTCTCGGACGAGCTGCAGGAGGCGTTCGCGCAGGACATCGCGTACCTGCGCTATGTCGGCGTGCAGCCCGTCGTCGTGCACGGCGGCGGCCCGCAGATCTCGAACATGCTCGACCGACTCGCGATCCCGAGCGAGTTCAAGGGCGGTTACCGGGTCACCAACACCGAGGCGATCAGCGTGGTCCGCATGGTGCTCACCGGCCAGGTGAACCCCCAGCTGGTCGCGAAGATCAACTCGCACGGGCCCATCGCGACCGGGCTCAGCGGAGAGGACGCGGGTCTGTTCGGCGGTCGTCGTCGTGGCGTGGTGATCGACGGCGAAGAGGTCGACCTGGGTCGCGTGGGCGACGTCGTGCAGGTCGACCCGACCCCCGTGCTGGATCACCTCGCCTCCGGGCGCATCCCGGTCGTCTCCTCGATCGCCCCCGACCTCGACCACCCCGGGCAGTCGCTCAACGTCAACGCGGATGCCGCGGCATCCGCCCTCGCCGTCGCGCTCAACGCCCGCAAGCTGGTGATCCTCACAGATGTGCCGGGGCTCTACGCCGACTGGCCCAACCGCGACTCGCTCGTCTCGCACCTCACATCCGGCTCGCTGGCCGAGATGCTCCCGACGCTCGAGTCGGGGATGATCCCGAAGATGCGAGCCTGCCTCGATGCCGTCGAGGGCGGCGTCGACGCCGCCGCCATCATCGACGGACGGGTGCCGCATTCGGTGCTGGTCGAGCTGTTCACGAGCAAGGGAATCGGCACGGAGGTGGTCAAGGGTGTCTGACTGGAACGATGACGCGGCACGCGATCTGATGAGTCTGGGCGGGCGCCTGGCGCTGCTGACCAGGGGCGACGGCTCGTGGGTGTGGGACGCCGATGAGAACCGCTACCTCGACTTCCTCGGTGGCATCGCGGTGAACTGCCTCGGGCACGCCCACCCCGTCTTCGTCGACGCCGTCTCGCGGCAGGCCGCGACGCTGTCGCACGTGTCGAACTACTTCGCCTCGCCCGCTCAGCTCGAGATCGCCGCGCGACTGAAGCGCCTGGCCGGCACGGGTGAGCAGGGCCGCGTGTACCTGGCGAACTCCGGCGCCGAGGCGAACGAGACCGCCATCAAGCTGTCGCGTCTGCACGGTGCGCGCTTCACCGAGACCGAGGGCAGAGCCCGCACGACGATCCTCGTGGTCGAGGGCGCCTTCCACGGGCGCACGATGGGCACGCTGTCGCTGACGCCGAAGGCCGCGTACCGCGACCCCTTCCAGCCCGCGATCCCCGATGTGGTGACCGTCGAGCGCTCTGTCGAGAGCCTCGAGTCGGCATTCGCGTCACAGGCCGTCGCGGCGTTGATCGTCGAGCCGATCCAGGGCGAGGCGGGCGTCGTCGAGCTCCCGGCCGGATTCCTCGTGCGTGCTCGCGAGCTCGCCACCGAGAACGACGCGCTGCTGATCCTCGACGAGGTGCAGACCGGGTCGGGACGCACGGGGGAGTGGTTCGCCTTCCAGCGCGAGGGCATCACGCCGGATGCGGTGACCGTGGCGAAGAGCATCGGGGCGGGCTTCCCGCTCGGCGCGCTCATCACATTCGGAGCGGCCGGCGACCTGTTCTATCCCGGAACCCACAACTCGACGTTCGGCGGCAACCCGCTCGCCAGCGCCGTCGCCAACGCCGTGCTCGGCTACATCGAGAGCGAGAACCTGCTCGAGAACGTCACCGCCCGAGGAGCCCAGCTGCGCGATGCGGTGACGTCGCTGCCGCTGGTCGACCGCACCTCGGGAGCCGGCCTGCTCATCGGCATCCACCTCACCGCGCCGGTCGCCGCCGACGTCCGCGCGGCCGCACACGAGCGCGGACTCATCGTCAACGCACCTACGGCCGACATCATCCGCATCGCCCCCGCCTACACGATCGGCGACGACGAGGTCGACGAGTTCGTCACGCGCTTCGGCGCTGCGCTCGCGGCCGTCGCAGAGACCGCGCAGGCACAGACCGCAACGACCCTCTCGGAGGCCTCCGCATGACCCGCCACCTGCTGCGCGACGACGACCTGACCCCCGCCGAGCAGGCGGAGATCCTCGACCTCGCGCTCGAGCTGAAGAAGGACCGCTGGGCGAGCAAGGCCCTGGCCGGCCCGCAGACGGTCGCGGTGATCTTCGACAAGTCCTCCACTCGCACACGCGTCTCGTTCGCCGTGGGCATCGCCGATCTCGGCGGATCGCCGCTGATCATCTCGACCGCCAACAGCCAGCTCGGCGGCAAGGAGACCCCCTCCGACACCGCGCGCGTGCTCGAGCGCCAGGTGGCGGCCATCGTGTGGCGCACCTACGCCCAGTCGGGGCTCGAGGAGATGGCGCGCGGCACCCGGGTTCCCGTCGTCAATGCACTGTCCGACGACTTCCACCCCTGCCAGCTGCTGGCCGACCTGCTCACGATCCGCGAGCACAAGGGAGACCTGAAAGGTCTCACCCTGTCGTTCTTCGGCGACGGACGCAGCAACATGGCGCACTCCTACGCGCTCGCCGGAGTGACCGCCGGGATGCACGTGCGCATCGCCTCCCCAGCGGCTTACGCTCCTCGCGCTGACGTGGTCGCTGCAGCCGAGGCCCGTGCGGCCGAGACCGGCGGTTCGATCACCCTGATCTCCGACCCGCGCGAGGCCTCCGTCGGCGCTGACGTCGTCGTCACCGACACCTGGGTGTCGATGGGCAAGGAGGAGGAGAAGATCGAGCGCCTGCGCGATCTCGGCGGGTACAAGGTCACGACAGAGGTCATGTCGCAGGCCGCACCGGATGCCATCTTCATCCACTGCCTGCCTGCGGACCGCGGCTACGAGGTCGACTCCGAGGTCATCGACGGCCCGCAGAGCGTCGTCTGGGACGAGGCGGAGAACCGTCTGCACGCCCAGAAAGCGCTGCTCGTGTGGCTGCTCGGCAAGCAGGAGACGGCAGCGTGAGCGGCAACGGCACGAACGACGGCGCACTCTGGGGCGCGCGCTTCGCCGGCGGTCCCTCGCCGGAGCTCGCCGAGCTGAGCCGCTCGACGCACTTCGACTGGATCCTCGCTCCGTACGACATCGCGGGCTCCCACGCCCACGCGACCGCTCTGCAGGCGGCCGGCTACCTCGAACCCGACGAAGCACGCATCATGCACGAGGGACTCGACGCTCTCGCGGCGCGGGTCGCAGACGGCACCCTGCTGCCCGATCCGGGTGACGAGGACGTGCACGGCGCGCTCGAGAAGGCGCTCATCGCCGAGGTCGGTGCCGAGGTGGGGGGTCGGCTGCGCGCCGGTCGCAGCCGCAACGACCAGATCGCCACCCTCGTGCGCATGTACCTCATCGACCACGCCCGGGTCATCGCCAAGCACCTGCTGCGCGTGATCGACGCACTGGTCGCGCAGGCCGAGGCCCACCCCGGCGCCATCCTGCCGGGACGCACGCACCTGCAGCACGCACAGCCGGTGCTGCTCGCCCATCACCTGCAGGCGCACGCCTGGCCTCTGGTGCGCGAGCTCGAGCGGCTCGTCGACTGGCGGCGCCGCGCCGGAGTCTCGCCGTACGGCGGGGGAGCGCTCGCCGGCTCGACCCTCGGCCTCGACCCTGCTCTCGTGGCATGCGAGCTCGGGCTCGACCGCCCGGCCGAGAACTCGCTCGACGGCACATCGGCCCGCGATGTGGTGGCCGAGTTCGCGTTCATCGCCGCGATGACCGGCATCGACCTGTCGCGTCTGAGCGAGGAGATCATCCTCTGGAACACCCGCGAGTTCGGCTTCGTCACGCTCGACGACGCGTATTCGACCGGCTCGAGCATCATGCCGCAGAAGAAGAACCCCGACATCGCCGAGCTCGCGCGCGGCAAGTCGGGCAGGTTGATCGGCAACCTGTCGGGGCTGCTCGCCACGCTCAAGGGTCTGCCGCTGGCCTACAACCGCGACCTGCAGGAGGACAAGGAGCCGGTCTTCGACTCGGTGCAGACGCTCGAAGTGGTGCTGCCCGCGTTCGCCGGCATGATCGCCACGCTGCGCTTCGACACCGAGCGGATGGCGGCGCTCGCGCCGCAGGGCTTCTCGCTGGCGACGGATGTCGCGGAGTGGCTGGTCAAGCGCCGCGTGCCGTTCCGGGATGCGCACGAGATCTCGGGTGCACTGGTGCGCGCCTGCGAGGAGCGCGGCATCGGACTCGAGGATGCGGATGAGGTGCTGCTGAATTCGGTGTCGGAGCATCTGACTGCCGAGGTGCGGGAGGTGCTGTCCATCGAGGGATCGGTGGCGTCGCGCTCGGGCGTCGGGGGCACGGCGCCGGATCGCGTGACCGAGCAGCGGGCCGAGCTCGTCGCACGCGCACAGGCTGCCGCTCATGCCCTGGGACTGTGATCGCCGCGATCCCCGGAACTGATAACCGCGGAATATGAGCGATCTGCTTATTATCGCGCGATATCAGTGATACCCTAATGCCATGGTGATCGCAGTCACGGCCGACATCATCGGATCCCGGCAGCTGGATGACCGCATCGAAGCGCAGCAGCACTTCGATGCGGCGATCGCTCGGGTGCAGCAGGACCTTCCCCTGGCTGCGCAGCCGCTCCGCCCGACGGTCGGCGATGAGCAGCAGGGCATCTACCCGACGCTCGACGCCGCACTGGCCTCTCTGCTGCTGATCCGTCTCGCACTGCCGGACGGAGTGGAGTTCCGCTTCGGGATCGGCGTCGGCGATGTGGGCCGCATCCCCTCGACGGCGTCGAAGGACGGCATCTCCGAGGGACCAGGTTGGTGGGCTGCGCGCAGCGCCATCGAGCATGTGCAGGCGCTGCAGAAGCGCGCGGCGCCCGAGGCCCGCACCTGGATCGTCGTGCACGAGAGTGCACAGATGCCTCTCGAGCAGGTGCGGTGGGCGAACGCGTATCTGCTGGCTCGGGATGAACTCGTCGGCGGAATGCGGGAGCGCCTGCGCCGGCTGACCTACGGCCGCTGCCTCGGCCGCACTCAGCGCGAGCTCGCCGCAGAGGAGGGGGTCACGCAGTCGGCGGTATCGCAGGCGCTGACGGCCGCGGGCTCGGCAGCGGTGGTCGAGGGATTCCGGCTGCTCGAGCTCAACCCAGGCTGAGGCGCAGGATCAGGCCGATCGCCCCTGCCCAGAGCAGGCTGGCGAGGGTGCCGATGATGAAGCGCTCCCTCGCTTCGGCCTCGCCCAGCTCGGGGAAGCGGCCGATGCCCTTCACGGCGATGATCGCGGCGATCGCCTCCGGGAATCCCACGGCGATCGCCAGCACGGTGCAGATCCGCTCGAGGTAGCCGATCACGGTTCCTCCGCGCATGAGGGTCCGCACGTCCGCGAGATCTGCGTGCTGCGCGGCGACGATGAGGATGCCGCCGTCCGGGGTCTCGCGCACACGCTTGCCGGTGGCGATATCCAGCGCCCGTCGAGTGAACGGGTTGCCCCCGAGAGTCGCGGCGCCGATCCCGATCACCGTCATCGGCACCCCGATCGCCGGCATCGCGATCGGGTGGACGACGATCACGATCGTCACCGCAGCGACGAGCAGGACAACGCACACCGCCATCGTCGCCGTCGAGGGCGTGCGCACGCCGAGCAGCGAGAGCACGAGCACGATGACCAGCACGATCAGGATGATCGAGGCGAGCACGGCGGAGGTGAGCGGATCGACCGGCGACATGCCGACAGCATCCCACGGGCATCCGACACCCGACGGGACGGTGCGCGTGTCGTGCGCTGATAGCCTGGAACGCGTGTCGAATCCCGCTCTGACGACCGCCCCGGTGGCGCTCGACCCCACGTTCGAGAACGTGTGGGACGAGCTGCTGTGGCGCGGCCTCGTCCACGTGTCCACCGATCAGGAGGCGCTGCGCGCCCTTCTCGCCGGGGACCCGATCACGTATTACTGCGGATTCGACCCGACCGCCCCGAGCCTGCACCTCGGCAACCTCGTGCAGCTGCTCACCCTGCGCCGCATCCAGCTCGCGGGGCACAAGCCGCTCGGCCTCGTCGGCGGCTCGACCGGTCTGATCGGCGACCCGCGCCCCACGGCCGAGCGCACGCTCAACACGCGCGAGACCGTCGAGGAGTGGGTGCAGCGCCTGCGCGCACAGGTCGAGCGCTTCCTCAGCTTCGAGGGCGAGAACGCCGCCCGCATGGTGAACAACCTCGACTGGACGGCGCCGATGAGCGCCATCGACTTCCTGCGCGAGATCGGAAAGCACTACCGCGTCGGCACGATGCTGAAGAAAGATGCTGTGGCAGCGCGTCTGAACTCGGATGCCGGCATCAGCTACACCGAGTTCAGCTACCAGATCCTGCAGGGCATGGACTTCCTCGAGCTGTACCGCTCCTACGACTGCGTGCTGCAGACCGGCGGAAGCGACCAGTGGGGAAACCTCACCAGCGGCACGGATCTCATCCACCGCGTCGAGGGCGCCTCCGCGCACGCCATCGGCACCCCGCTGATCACCAACAGCGACGGCACGAAGTTCGGCAAGAGCGAGGGCAATGCGGTCTGGCTCGACGCCGACATGTGCAGCCCGTACCGGATGTACCAGTTCTGGCTCAGCACCGCCGATGCCGACGTGATCGAACGGCTCAAGGTCTTCACCTTCCTGACTCGCGCCGAGATCGAGGAGTACGCCGCTCTCGTCGAGAGCGAGCCGTTCCGACGAGCGGCGCAGAAGCGCCTCGCGCTCGAGGTGTGCACCACCGTGCACGGCGCCGAGGCGACGGCCGCGGTGATCGCGGCGTCGGAGGCGCTGTTCGGGCAGGGTGACCTGAGCGAGCTCGACGCGGCGACCCTGCGCACGGCGCTCGACGAGCTGCCGAATGCCACCGTGCCGGCCGGAGCATCCGTCGTCGATGCGCTGGTCGCGACCGGCCTGGTCACCAGCGCATCCGAGGCGCGGCGGGCGATCACGCAGGGCGGCGTCACACTCGACGGCGCCAAGGTCGTCGACGACGAGACCACCGTTCAGGGCACGCTGCCCGGCGGCGTCTCCGTGCTGCGCCGCGGCAAGAAGACCCTCGCGGGCGTCTTCATCGGCTGAGCATGCCCTTCACTCCGAGCCATGCGGTGATCGCGCTGCCGTTCGCGCGATCACCGCTGGTGCCGTCTGCGATGGCGATCGGTGCGATGACGCCGGATCTGCCGCTGTTCCTGCGCGGGGCGGGACTCTCGTACGGCTTCACGCACGGCTGGTCCAACATCGTGTGGACGACTCTCGTCGCCTTCGTGCTGCTGCTGGTCTGGCGGGTGGTGCTTCGTCCGGCATCCGTCGAGCTGGCCCCGGATGCCATCGCCGACCGTCTTCCGGGTGACTGGCGACGCACCGGCGCTGACGCGGCGATCGAGCTGGTCGCTCCGCGCGAGCGCTTCGGCTATCCGCTGCTGCTGGTGATCTCGCTGATGCTCGGGGTGCTCTCGCACATCGGCTGGGACCTTTTCACCCACGAGGGACGCTGGGGTGTGGAGGCGATTCCCGCGCTGCAGCAGATGTGGGGACCACTCGCGGGCTACAAGTGGCTGCAGCACGGATCGAGCGTGGTCGGACTGCTGGTCATCGGCGTCTTCGCCCTGATCTGGCTGCGCCGCCGGCCGGTCGAGCGCCTCACGCGGATGCTGCCGGCGTGGGCCCGGTGGATCTGGATGCTGAGCCTGCCGGCGATCCTCATCGCCGCGTGGGTCGTCGGGCTGCTCGCGTTCGGTCCTCTCGATGCGTCGTTCACCGTGCAGCATCTGGCCTACCGGGTGCTGCCGCCGGCGTGCGGACTGTGGGGCGCGGCCACGCTCGTGCTGTCGCTGGGTATCGTGGTCGCCTCTGCGCGGCGTCGCAGGATGACCCAGACGCGGGACTGACGCTCGGCCTCGCTCATGTCGCGTCGTGCCACGGAGGGCGATCACCACTCCGGAGTGTCGCCGCCCCACGGACGGGCCGGACGGAAGCGCGCGGGTGCACCAGGCCACAGCACCGCGGGTGCCACGGTCGTCACCCGTCGACCCGCCACCTCGAATTCCTGAGTTCGCGCCTCGTACTCATCCGCAGGCGCGGGGACGGGCCGCCGTGGCATCCCGAGCAGCTCCGCCGCGACGCGCCGCAGGGAGGTGCGCACCAGCCAGCCGCCGCCGACCTCCGCACGGCGTCGCAGGGCCGTGATCACCGCGGCGGCAAGCAGATAGCCGGCGGAGTGATCCAGCGCCTGCGCGGGGAGCGCGCCTGGCGACCCACCGTCAGCGGACTCGATCCACGAGATCCCGGACTCCGCCTGCACGAGACTGTCGAACCCGCGCGGGGAGTCATCGCCAGGCCACGCGCTCAGCTGGGCGATGACCAGATGCGGATGCCGTCGAGCGAGGGCTGCAGGGGAGAGCCCCAGACGTGCGAGCGCGGAAGGGCGGTATCCGAGCGCGACGACGTCGGCATCTGCGAGCAGGCTCTCGACACGCGCTGACTCGGCACCGACGTCGAGCAGTGCGGTGCGCTTGCCGTGGCCGGTGTCCAGGTGCTGCCACTCCGGTTCGGGGAGGTGAGGCGGGTCGAGTCGCAGCACGTCCGCTCCCGCGAAGGCGAGTGTGCGGGTGGCGACCGGACCGGCGATCACACGGGTGAGATCGAGGACGCGCACGCCCGAGAGGGGAGCGGTCACTGAATGGAGCGGCAGCGGACGCGCGGGGGAGTCCGCCACGCGACGCGTCTCGACGAGCGGATGCCGCCGCAGCATCGCGTCGCGCTGCGGATCCTCCCGGCGCACCGTGACGCACAGCCCGCCCGCGGCGGTGATCTCGTAGGCGGCCACGTCGGATGCCATGGTCGCGAGCCTGCTCGAGATGTCCTCGGGCGAAGCGTGGGGCGGCACCCGAAGCGCTGCCGTGAGCGCGGAGGCGTGATGCGGGTAATTGCCGTGCGTGCGGACCCAGCCGTCGGCCGTCCGCCAGAACCGTGACAGCGGCGACCATACGTCGGGCACTTCGCCGTCGATGCGGAGCTGCCTATCGCTGCGATAGGCGGCGGCGATCTGGCCGGGATCGGGCGGCCGGAAGTTGTCGGGGGAGAGTGCTCGGCCCACGGCGCACACACTGCGCCAGGCCAGCTCACCCACCGCCAGCCGGGAGGGCAGCGGCACGGGGTGTGGAGGCTCCATCTGCTGCATGAGCAGACACTACGCCGGAACAGCCTGATCATCCGCGTATTCAGGGGCAGACGGTGGCGTGCGACACGCCCGGGCGTGGGTGGTGATTTGCGGGGTGTGGGGGATCGGCGTAACTTATTACTTGTTCGCCCCAAGCGGTTGAGCGGAAGGCCTGAAGGGCCTGGCTCCCCTCCAAGTAGCGAACCACCCACCTCCACTTCGGATCACTTGTTGGTCTGGAGGGGCTGTCAGGCCCGGGGAGCGTGGTTCCCGGTGCGGGTTTCGTCGATTTGACAGGCTCGCCGGATGGGTTAGGCTGGAGCAGCTGCCTCGTGAGAGGCGGTGGATGTCTTCACCTTGATCTTTACGGCGTGTCGGATTTGACGGCCTGGTCGGGAGGACATACGATTGTGAAGTTGCCCTGCGCTTCTTGCCCTGATGGGGTGGGTGTGCGGGTGCGTCCGATCCTTGAGAACTCAACAGCGTGCACTTGTCAAATGCCAAATTATCCTCGTCCAACCCTTGTGGGGGTTGGTTGAGAATTCCTTTGGATCAATTTATATGAATGTCAGCAATGATGTTCGTCTCTTTTGGTCAGTTTCAAACTCGCTGCATGGTCGTTTTCCCGATTGTGTATGCATTTCTTTTTTACGGAGAGTTTGATCCTGGCTCAGGATGAACGCTGGCGGCGTGCTTAACACATGCAAGTCGAACGATGAAGCCCAGCTTGCTGGGTGGATTAG
>PJCV01000005.1 GCA_002837415.1 Actinomycetales bacterium SN12 | reverse complement strand
GGGTTGGGCGACTCGGGGGTACGACAGAGGGCCCGGATGCCATGCATCCGGGCCCTCTGGGAGCTGGTGTCGAACCGCGTCAGCGGACGACGACTGCGAGCACGTCGCGGGCCGAGAGCACGAGGTACTCGTCGGCGCCGAACTTGACCTCGGTGCCGCCGTACTTGCTGTAGAGCACGCGGTCGCCCACGGCGACGTCGAGCGGAACGCGGTTGCCGTTGTCGTCGATGCGGCCGGGGCCCACTGCCACGACCTGGCCCTCCTGGGGCTTCTCCTTGGCGGTGTCGGGGATGACCAGACCGCTTGCGGTGGTCTGCTCTGCCTCGACCTGCTGGATGACGATGCGGTCCTCGAGCGGCTTGATGGAAACCGACACGGTGTACCTCTTCTTTCGTGACTGAGTTCAGAAGATCATTAGCACTCTCGAGGTGAGGGTGCTAACTCCAGTCTATGCCGAGCGCTGGCACTCATGCAATGCGAGTGCCAGCCCCTCGTTCATCCGCCCCCTCCCGGTCGTTGAGCGAGCGAAGCGAGTCGAAACGCATGCACCGCCCCGTAGGCTCTTCCTGTGGAGATGTCTGAGCTGACCGCGCTGCTCACGCGTGAGGGCCTCGCGCTGCTCGACGACGTCGGCGCCGTCGAGTCGGCGTCGGATGTCGCACGAGCCGTGTCGCGCCTGCGCGCGGCCGGTCACTCCCCCGATCTCGTCTCGGCAGTCGTCGGCCAGGCTCGCCTGCGCGTGAAGGCCCGGGCGAAGTTCGGTGAGTTCGGCGACCGGATGCTGTTCACCCGGGCCGGCCTCGAGCAGGCGACGCGCCTGAACGTGGCGACCATGCACGCCGTGCGGCTGCGCCGCGCCGGCATCACCCGCGTCAGCGACCTGGGCTGCGGCATCGGCGGCGACAGCCTCGCCTTCGCGGGGGCAGGGCTCTCGGTCGAGGCGGTGGATGCCGATGAGGTGACCTCCGCGATCGCCGCATACAACCTGGCGCCGTTCCCCGATGCGACCGTGCGTCAGGGAGTCGCCGAGGACAGCCTCCCTGCAAAGGGCGCGGTATGGCTGGACCCCGCTCGACGAACAGCCGGGCACAGTGAGACGACCCGGACCTCCGCCGCCGACTGGTCGCCGTCGCTCGACTGGTGCATCGAGGTCGCGCGCCGGCATCCCACCGGTATCAAGCTCGGCCCCGGTCTCGACCGCGACCTCATCCCGGACGACGTGGAGGCGCAGTGGGTCAGCGCCGACGGAAGCGTCGTCGAGCTCGTGCTGTGGAGCGGTGAGCTCGCGCGTCCTGGCATCCGCCGCGCTGCCCTGGTGCTGCAGGCCGGCGAGACGCACGAGATCACGGCGGCGGCCGACGCCGACGACGAACCGGTGCGCGGACTCGGCGCCTACCTGCACGAGCCGGATGGCGCGGTGATCCGCGCCCGGCTGATCGGCGAGGTTGCCCGGATGCTCGATGCGGGGATGGTCGACGAGCAGATCGCCTACCTCACCGGCGACGCGGCGCTCACCTCGCCGTTCGTGCAGTCGTTCCGGGTGCGCGAGACCATGCCCGCGCATGTGAAGACGATCAGCCAGGCGCTGCGCGCGCACGACATCGGACGCCTCGAGATCAAGAAGCGCGGCATGGACATCGATCCCGCCGTGTTCCGCAAGAAGCTGAGCCTGAAGGGATCGAAGACGGCGACACTGATCCTCACCCGGACGGCGTCGGGCAGGGTGGCGATCCTCGCCGACCGGGTCTGATCGGTCCGGCGCCACCGGCATCGCGCAAGCGGTCAGCCGTCGTTTCGCACGATCGTCAGAATCGGCCCGCGCATGCTCGTCTCGCGCACCTCGTACGTCGCGTCCTGCACCTGGAGGATGTAGAGGCCGTCGTCCGTCGGATCGCAGGACTGCACGACGGCCTCGGTCGCGGGATCGACGACGTGGATGCACGTGCGCACGTCCTGCGAGATGAAGATCGGCACGTCACCGTCGTAGCCGATGATCTGCAGAGAGGTCGGGACCACGCCCTCGGCTTCGAGCATGCCGATGTATCGCCGCTCCTCCTCTGTGTACTGCGCCTCCCAGTCGAAGCCCGCAGACATGTCGTGCCGCTGGACGATCAGCGCCTCGCGCCCGGCGATGTCGGTCACGAGGGTCGCCCAGTACGACCAGTACGCATCGCCGTCCTGCCGGTTCAAGGAGACGCCCACGGGTTGCGCGAACGGCGTGTCCTCATCCGGCGGCGGCATGCACAGGTGGTCGCTGCGGTCGATGACGTGGATGGCCAGGCAGATCTCCTCACCGTCCTTCGCGGTCGCGCGCCATACCGCGGCGTCGTACTGTTCGCCGAGGTACGTCACCGAGCCGGCGTCGAAGCGCGCGGTCTTCTCGATCTCGGCCATGGCCTTTGCCTGCTCCGACGTCATCGCCGGCGCATCGTCGCGGCTCAGCAGCATCCAGCCACCGCCGAAGCCAAGCAGAAGGGCGATCAGCGTCGAGAGGATGAGCGCCGGCATTCCCGGTCGCCGGCGCCTCGGCGCCGCATCGTGGGCGGACCCGGAGGACTCGTGCTCGTCGGTCGGGCTCGCCGCTGCCGGCTCCGAGACAGGAACAGCGGCCGCGTCGCGCCACAGCTTGGCCGGCTGCTCCGCTGACGGGTCCGCTGGCGGCTCCATCAACGGAGCCCGGCCCGCATCCATGGCAGCAGGAGCCGGCGCGATCACCGCATCGGCGCCGGCACGGGCATCCAGCTCTCGCAGCTCGGCGAGCTCGGCCTCACTCGCTCCCCCGCCAGCGGCGAACGCCCGGCGCTGCAGCTCACGTCGTCGTGAGCTCTCCGCCTGGTTCAGCATCCATCACCCCAGATTCTCGAACTGCATGGCGGCCCACAGCAGCCATCCCGCGCTGAACAGCGTGGCACACAATCCGAGCACCAGCGCCCAGATCGCCACCGACCTGTTCTCGATCGGACGCCGCAGCGACATGATCGCGGCGATCACCGCGATGACCGCGACGGGGATGCCCCAGCCCACGAACATCGAGGTCGCGAGGGCGACGATCGCCGCCACCAGCGCCCAGGGCGCGAGACGCGCGTCGTCGACGGGTGTCGTCCCCGTCGACGGCTCCCACTCCGGAGTCGCCGCCGCGTCGGCATCCGGATGCGCGGCCGCGGTGCGCTCGACGGGCACCGGCGCCGTCGGCAGCTTGCCGTATCCCTTCGATGCACCGGGCACCGCGGCATCGCCGCTGGGCTTCTCGACCTCGGGGGTGGGCTGCTCGATGCGCGGGTCGCTCATGCCGGGCTCACCTGGATCTCGGTCACCGGCAGCGTCGAGTCGGCGCCGAAGGCGAGGGTCGACGGCCCGCGGCCGCTCGCGATGAGCTCGGCGGCGAGACCCGCGATCATGGCCCCGTTGTCGGTGCACAGCGACAGCGGCGGGATGCGCACGGCCACGCCCGCGGCCGCCGCCCGCTCGAGGGCCACTTCACGCAGCCGCCGGTTGGCGATCACGCCCCCGCCGAGCAGCAGACGCGGCACGCCGCGGTCTGCGCAGGCGGCGAGCGCCTTGGTGACGAGCACGTCGATGACCGCCTCACGGAAGCTCGCGGCGACGTCCGCCACCGGTACGTCCTCGCCGTTTGATTGCGCCCGCTCGACCCAGCGCGCGACAGCCGTCTTCAGGCCCGAGAACGAGAAGTCGTAGCGGTGCTTCGCCATGTCGGATGCCTTCGACAGCCCGCGCGGGAAGCGGATCGCCTTCGGGTCGCCGTCGGCCGCGACCCGATCGATCTGCGGTCCACCGGGGTACGGCAGGCCGAGCAGCCGGGCGACCTTGTCGAAGGCCTCGCCTGCCGCGTCGTCGACGGTCTCGCCGAGCAGCTCGACGTCGGTCGTGAGGTCGCGCACGTGCAGCAGCGAGGTGTGCCCGCCCGAGACGAGCAGGGCGATCGTCGGATACTCCAGCGGCGCGGTCGCGCGGTCGTCGGAGGTGAGGATGTCGGCGGCGATGTGCCCCACGAGGTGGTTCACGGCGTACAGGGGCTTGCCCAGCGAGACGGCGAGGCCCTTCGCTGCCCCGACGCCGACCATGAGTGCGCCGGCGAGGCCGGGGCCGCTGGTCACGGCGATCGCGTCGAGCTCGTCGAGCGTCACGCCTGCTTCGGTCAGAGCCCGCTCGATCGACGGCTGCAGCGCCTCGAGGTGCGCGCGGGCGGCGACCTCGGGCACGACGCCGCCGTACCGGGCGTGCTCGTCCATGCTCGACGCGATCGTGTTCGACAGCAGCTGCCGCCCGCGCACGATGCCGATACCCGTCTCGTCGCAGCTCGTCTCGATCCCGAGCACCAGAGGGCCGGTCATGCGCTCGCCTCCTTCGCGGCATCCGCGTCCACGGCATCCGTGTTCGCGGCATCCGGAGCATCCGTGGCACCCGCAATGCCGGACTTCTCCCGAATCGCAGGAGCAGTTGCCGCATCCGCTCCTGCGTTTCGCGCGTTCTCCTGCGTTTCCGGTGAGGCGGCATCCGCCCACGACCGCAGGTCGAGGCGCATCACCACCGCATCCACGTCGCCCGGCTGGTAGTACCCCGGCCGCCGACCCAGCTCGACGAAGCCCTCCGAGAGGTACAGCGCCCGCGCGACGGCGTTGTCGTCGCGCACATCGAGGAACAGCTCGCGCGCGCCGCGCTCGACGGCCGCCGCGATCAGTGCGCGCAGCAGCGCCCGCCCCCTCCCCTGGCCGCGAACCGAGGGGTCGAGCGCGATGGTCTGGATGTCGGAATCGGCCGACCCCTGCAGGGCGCGCACCCCGCCGTAGCCGACGACGCGCTCGCCCTCGACGTCGACGAGGTAGACGTTGTGCAGGCTGCAGATCTCGGTGCCCATCGTCTGCTCGCTCCACGCGTCGGTGGGGAAGCCGGGCCGCTCGAGATCCATGATCGCGGCGAGGTCGTCGAGGGTCGCTGTGCGCAGCGTCATGCGCTCACCCGCTTCGGGGCACCCGGCTGCACCACGTCGGGCGAGCGGAGATAGAGCGGCTCGGCGTCAGCCAGAACGCGCCCGGCGGCGATGGCTGCAGCCCCCACTCGTGCGAGCGCCGCGGCCGACAGCTCGGTCGTCTCGTGCGTCTGCTCGTCGAGCTCGGCGCCGCGCTTCTCGAGACGGGTCGGTCGGATCAGGTTCGGGATGCCGTCGGCATCCACCCCGTCGAAGACGCTCACCGCGATCTCGCGACGGCGGGCGTCGGTGACGACCGCGAACGGCCCTTCGGCACTCGCATCGAGAGCGATGGCGAAGTGGCTGGGGATCGGGATGAGCGGGATGCCGCGGCCGAGCGCGAAAGCGCGGGCCGCAGCGATCCCGATGCGGAGCCCGGTGAACGGTCCTGGCCCCATGCCGGCGACGACATGCGTGATCCCGGGGCGTGCCACCTGCGCGAGCAGATCGCCGATCACCTCGGCATGACCGAGCGGATCGGGGGTGCTCGCCTCGGCGACGGTGCGCCCGTCGGCGTCGACGACGGCGACGGTCGTTCCGAGCGAGGTGTCGACGGCGAGGATCACCCTCTCAGATTAGTCGGCGCCATGCGGCGGCGCTGTTGGCGCGCTCCGCGCCTCGGGTGGCCGGCTCGGCGGCATCCGTCCCGCTTCGTCCGCCCCGGTCGGCCGACGGGTCCCGGCGGGTCTCATCCTTTCGGCTGAGACGCACTTCACCCTTGCTCGCGATGTGCCGCGGACCGCGCGCTGGTGGAGTGGATGTCATGCCAGATTCTGCGGTTCGTCCCTCCCTCTCCGACCGGCTGACCTCGCGCCGAGGCGCCTGGGTCTCGCTGGGTCTCGTCCTGCTCGTGATGGTGCTGCTGTTCGGCGCGTTCGGTTCAGCGAAGGCGCCCGAGGGCAACGCCGGAGCGCCCACCGACTCCGAGTCAGCGCGCACGAGCGCGCTGCTCGACGAGTTCCCGAACGCGGATCGGCAGTCGGTGCTCGTGGTCACCACGCGAGACGACGGCGCGGCCCTCACCGATGCCGATCTCACCGGTCTCAAGGATCTGCTGCCCGTGCTCGACGAGCGGACGGATGCCGATGCCACCGGACCCCTGGTGAGCGAAGACGGCAAGGCCGCGCTGCTCGTCGCTCCGATCACCGTCGGCGAGACGAACACCGTCACGGCGGAGGTGGTCGGCGACATCCGCACAGACCTCGCCGACAACGGGATCGACGGCCTCAGCTCGCAGGTCACCGGTGGGCCTGCGTTCGGCGCCGATGTCGCATCGGCGTTCGAGGGCGCGGACTTCACGCTGCTGCTCGTGACGATCCTCATCGTCGCGGTGCTGCTGATCATCACCTACCGCTCGCCGGTGCTCTGGCTGATCCCGCTGGTCGTCGTCGCGCTGGCCGACGGTCTTGCCGGTCGCATCACGGCTGCCGCAGGTGCGGCCTGGAACCTGCAGTTCGATGCCGGCATCATCAGCGTGCTGGTGTTCGGGGCCGGCACGAACTACGCCCTGCTGCTCATCTCCCGCTACCGCGAGGAGCTGCTCGAGACCGAGAACCACCGGCGTGCCCTCAGCATCGCCTGGCGTCGCACGGCGCCCGCCATCCTCGCCTCGAACGTCACCGTCGTGCTCGCGCTGCTCACCCTCGTGCTCGCCGTCATCCCCGGCACGCACGGCCTGGGCGTCTCGAGCGCCATCGGCCTGCTGATCGCCCTGACCGCCGTGCTGTTCCTGCTGCCGCCGCTGCTGGCGGTGTGCGGCCGTGGCGTGTTCTGGCCGTTCGTGCCGCGCCCCGGTCAGACCCGCGTGCAGGGTCGCGCCTGGCGATCCCTCGCCACCCGGGTCGTGCTCCGGCCCGCGCTGAGCCTGGTCGGCGGAGTGGCGCTGCTGGCCGTCATGGCCACAGGCCTCATCGGCACCTCGGTCGGACTCGACCAGATCGAGAAGTTCCGCGTGCAGTCCGAGTCGGCGACGGGTCTCGAGGTGCTCTCGCAGCACTTCCCTGCCGGTGAGGCGCAGCCGATCCTCATCGTCGCCGACAGCGACCACGCCGATGACGTGCTCACCGCGATCGACGATGTGGAGGGCGTGGTGCGCGCGCATCCGGCCGGCGAGACCGCCGACGGCTCGCTGACGAAGCTCATGGTCACCAGCGAGTACGCCCCCAGCACCACGCAGAGCCTCGATCAGATCGCCGAGCTGCGCGACGCCGTGCACGCCGTCCCCGACGCGGATGCCCTGGTGGGCGGCGCGGTGGCCACCGACCTCGATGCCCGCGACGGCAACCAGCGGGACCTGCTGCTGATCGCGCCGCTCGTGCTCGCCGTCAGCTTCCTCGTGCTGCTCGTGCTGCTGCGGTCGATCGTGGCGCCCGTGCTGCTGCTTCTGGTGAATCTTGCCAGCGCGGTCGCCGCGATCGGCGCCGGCGCCTGGCTGAGCCGTGTGCTGCTCGGCCAGCACGCTCTCGATCTGCAGGTGCCGCTGCTGGCGTTCCTGTTCCTGGTGGCATTGGGTATCGACTACACGATCTTCCTCGTGCACCGCGCACGCGGCGAAGCCGCGAAGCACGGCACGCGCACCGGCATCGTCGAAGCGGTCACCCACACCGGCGGCGTGATCACCAGCGCCGGCATCGTGCTGGCAGCCGTCTTCGCCGCACTCGGCGTGCTGCCCCTGGTCACTCTCGGACAGCTCGGACTGATCGTCGGGGTCGGGGTGATCGTCGACACCCTCGTCGTGCGCACGGTGATCGTGCCCGCGATCTTCGCCCTCGTCGGCGACCGCATCTGGTGGCCGAGCCGTCCGGGCTCTTCGCCCATCAGCGGTTCGAAGGAAGAATCGACCCATGAGTCTCGTGAGCATGCCGCTGTCGCCCGGTGACGAGCCTGGTGGCGGTGGCGGGATGCCAGGTCGGGCCGGCCGTCCCGGTGACGAGCCGGGTGGCGGGATGCCAGGCCGGGTCCGCCGTGAGGGCGGGCACGGCGGCCGGATGGGACCCGCATCCGCCGCTCCCACGGTGCGCGCGATGGAGATCGGTCAGCACGTCATCGCCGCAGGACTCGCCGCGATCGGCGCGATCCGCGCCGTCGCCGCCGGCACCCCGATCGCCGCGGCGATCATCGCCGGCGTGGCGATCCTCGCCTGGCACACGGCCGGAGCACTGCTGCCCCTACGGTCCCGGGCGCGGAGCGCCGCCATCTGGTGGCTCGTCGGCTTCGGCGCAGTATGGATCGCCGCGGTCGCCGTGTCGCCCGAGTTCGTGTGGGTGGCCTTCCTGCTGTGGCTGCTCGCCGGTCACCTGCTGCCGCTGCGCTGGGGTCTGGTGTTCTCGGGCGTGGTGTTCGCGGTCGTCGTGGTCGGGCCGATCGTGCACCACGGCGGCACCAGCTACGCGAACATCTTCGGGCCGCTCATCGGCGGCGTCTTCGCCTTCGGCATCTCCCGCGGCTATCTGCAGCTGCTGCGCGATGCCGCAGAGCGGGAGCGCCTGCTGAGCTCGCTCACCCGCGCGCAGCACGAGATGGCCGACCTGCAGGACGAGCTCGCTCTCGCCCAGCGCGAGGCCGGCGCGATCGCCGAGCGCACCCGGATCTCGCGTGACATCCACGACACCGTCGCACAGGGGCTCTCATCGATCCGGCTGCTCGCCCACGCGGGAGCCGCGCGCAGCACCGATGCCGAGGCCGCACGCACGCTCTCCCAGCTGGAGGATCTCGCCGGCGACAGCCTGGGCGACGTCCGGCGCATCGTCGCCGCGCTCGCCCCCGCTGAGCTCGACGGCAACGGGCTCGCGGAGGCGCTGAAGCGGATGCTGGATCGCACCCAGCAGGAGGCGGGGCTGCGCACAGAGCTGCACGTCGACGAGTCGCTGCCGACGCTGCCGACCGCCGTAGAGGTCGCGCTGCTGCGCACCGCCCAGTCGGCACTGGCGAATGTGCGGCTGCACGCCGGGGCATCCCGGGTCGTGATCAGCCTGATCGACGACGAGGGGTCGGTGCGGCTCGACATGATCGACGACGGCGTCGGATTCGACGTCTCGACCTGGGAGCGCGACCGCGAATCGGGCTCGTCGAGCTACGGGTTGCGCTTCATCCGCGCCCGGCTGCGTGAGCTGGGCGGCGGCCTCGACATCGAGAGCGCGCCGGGCGAGGGCACCGCCATCTCGGTGTCGGTGCCGATCCATCCCGAGCAGACGCCACGGGCATCCGGTCTGGCCGCCGCACCGGCATCCGCTCGACCGGCATCCGCTGCGCAAACCGCATCGCCTGCACAGCCCGATTCGGCCGCTCAGCCCGCCTCGCCCGAGACGAAGGAGACCCCGTGACCACCACCGTCCTGCTCGTCGACGACCACCCGGTGGTCCGCAGCGGCCTGCGCAGCGTGCTCGACACCGACACCGTCCGCGTGGTCGGCGAGGCGGCGACGGGTGAGGAGGCCATCGCCCTGGCCGGTCATCTGCGCCCCGATGTGGTGCTGTGCGATCTGCGCCTGGGAGCCGGCATCGACGGCATCCGCACCACCGCCGCGCTGCGCCGCCTCGACCCCGCCCCCGCGGTGCTGATTCTCACGACCTTCGACCGCGATGCCGAGATCCTCGGGGCGATCGAGGCGGGGGCCGCCGGCTATCTGCTGAAGGACGTCGCCCCCGAAACGATCATCGACGGCATCCGGCGGGCGCACGCGGGCGAGACGATCCTCTCCCCCGAGCTCGCCGCGCGGGTGCTGCAAGGCATGCGCAACCCGCTGCCCAAGCTCACCGACCGCGAGGTCGAGGTGCTGCGGCTGCTCGCGACCGGCGCCGGCAACCGCGAGATCGCCAAGACGCTCTTCGTCACCGAGGCGACCGTCAAGAGCCACATCGCCCACATCTTCACCAAACTCGACGTCGACAGCCGCTCCCGCGCCATCCACGTCGCCCAGCAGGTGGGTCTGCTCTGACCCGCCCACCCCTTCGAGAGGACCGTCCATGACGAAACTGTTCTACGCCGCCTTCGCCTACATGCTCGCGGGCGTGGCATCCGGCCTGTTCTACCGCGAGTTCACCAAGGCGAACGACTTCCCCGAGGGCGCGTTCACGCAGCTCGGGCTCGTGCACACGCACCTGCTGACGCTCGGCTTCATCGCGCTGCTGATCGTGCTCGTGCTCGAGAAGGTGTTCGCCCTCTCCCGCAGCCCGAAGCTGTTCGCCTGGTTCTTCTGGCTGTACAACGCCGGGGTCGTCCTCACCGCAGCGATGATGGTCTGGCACGGCAGCCTCACGGTGCTGGGCGAGCAGTCGACGAAGATGATCGCCGGCATCGCCGGCCTCGGTCACATCCTGCTCACTGCCGCACTGATTCTGCTGTTCGTCGCGCTGCGCAAGGCCGTCGTCGGCGCACGCGGGGCAGGCGTACAGTCGCCGATGGCCGTGCAGGTCTGACGGAGAGGCGAAGACTCATGAGTGACGAAGAGACCGTGAAGGCAGACCGCGCCGACGGCGCCGCTCCCCCGGCGGAGCCCGCCGCACCCACCCGACGGGAGTGGATCGCGCTGGCGGTGCTCTCGGTCGGACTCGGTCTCATCGTGCTCGACGGCACGATCGTCGGTGTCGCGCTGCCGGCCATCATCCGCGATCTGGGCCTCGACCTCACCGACGCCCAGTGGGTCAACAGCCTCTACGCGGTGGTGCTCGCCGCGCTGCTGCTCTCGACCGGCAGCCTGGCCGATCGTTGGGGGCGCAAGCGCCTCTTCCTGGCGGGGCTCGTCGTCTTCATGGGCGGCAGTCTGCTCGCCGCCGTCTCTGCGAGCGCAGGTGCGCTCATCGGCGCACGCGCCGTGCAGGCCGTCGGCGCGGCGCTGATCATGCCCTCGACGCTCTCGACGGTGAACGCCGTGTTCCGTGGCCGGTACCGGGCCGCGGCTTTCGGAGTCTGGGGCGCGGTCATCTCCGGTGCGGCCGCCGTGGGTCCGCTCGCCGGCGGCGCGCTGACGCAGTGGGCGTCGTGGCACTGGATCTTCCTCGTCAACCTGCCCGTCGGCCTGCTGCTGCTCGTCGCGGCGGCGATCGTCGTGCCCGAGACGCGCGGCCGCAAGACCCGGCCCGGCGTAGATGTGGATGGCGCGCTGCTCAGCGCGATCGGCTTCGGCGCGCTGGTCTTCGCGGTGGTCGAGGGGCCGGATCTCGGATGGTGGACGCCGAAGAGCGAGCTGACGCTGTTCGGCTGGACGTGGTCGGAGGATGCCCCGATCTCGGCCGTTCCGGTGGCGCTGGCGATCGCGATCATCGCGCTCGTGCTCTTCGTCGTGTGGGAGCGGCACCGGGAGAAGGTGCAGCGCGAGGCGCTGCTGGATCTCGGGCTGTTCACGTTCTCGACCTTCTCGTGGGGCAACCTCACCGCCGCGATGGTCGCCATCGGCGAGTTCGCGATCATCTTCGTTCTTCCGCTGTTCCTCATCAACGCGCTGGGCCTGGACGTGATGGGCGCAGGGCTCGTGCTCGCCGCCATGGCGGTGGGTGCGTTCTTCTCGGGCGCCGCTGCCCGCCATCTCGCGGCGCGCTTCGGCGCACCCGGCACGGTGCTGCTCGGCCTCGGGCTCGAGATCGTCGGAACGCTGGCGCTGGCGCTGCTGCTGCGCGCTGACAGCGCCGGCTGGGTGGTCGCGCTGCCGCTGGTCGTCTACGGGCTCGGTCTGGGACTGGCTTCCGCGCAGCTGACCGGCACGGTGCTGCAGGACATCCCGGTGGCCGTCTCGGGGCAGGGCTCGGCGACCCAGAGCACCGTTCGCCAGGTGGGATCCGCGCTGGGCACGGCGATGGCCGGCACGGCTCTGTCGGTGTGGCTCGCGGTCTCGCTGCCCGCCGCGCTCGAGAACGCAGGGGTCACCGGCGCGGCGGCCGATCGCCTCGCGGAATCCACGCGGCTGTCCGCGGGAACGACCATCACGCAGCTGCGGGCGCAGGGTGCGGGTTCGGCGTACAGCGAGCAGACACCCACGGTGATCGACGCGCTGACCGGCGGATTCGCCGATGCCACGCGCGGCGCGCTGCTGGTCGCCACCGTCTTCCTCGTGCTGGGCTTCATCGGAGCGCTGCGCCTGAAGCGGGCGGCCGAGCGCCCGTAGCCGCGGCGCGCCCGAGGACCCGGGTTCAAGTACGCCCACAGGTCCGAAATGGCCGCGTCCCCGCGTCCGAAGCGGCCATATGGGACCACCGAGCAGACACCGCCGACCCGGATGCCCGCAGCGCGGCGCCCCCGCGCACCCACAGGTCCCAAAAGGCGGCATCGCAGCATCCGAGGCGACCATATGGGACCACCCGACAAGCCGAGCCCGACCCGGACGCCCTCAGCAGGCGACTCCCGCAGTCCCACAGGTCCCAAATGGCCGCATCCCTGGGTCCGAAGGGGGCCATATGGGACCACCGAACGAACGTCCGGCGACCCGGATGTTTGCAGCAGGCGCCCCACGCACGCCCACAGGTCCCGAATGGTCGCGTCGCAGCATCCGAGGCGGCCATATGGGACCACCGAGCAGACACCGGCGACCCGGATGTCCTCAGCAGGCGTCCCCGGTGCGCCCGCAGGTCCCATATGGCCGCCTCAATCCGTGCGACGCGGCCATATTCGACCCGCGAGCCAAACAAACCCCCGCGCACTCAGCCCTCGACGCGCGCCACGGTCACGAATCTCGGGGCATCGGCGTCGAGGTCCTCGTCGTCGAGCGCCTCGTCACCCCCGACGGGCCGCTCGATCTCGATGTCCCACCACGCGTCGGCCACGGCGGATGCCATCGCCCGGCCCCACTCGATCACCACGACCGAGCGCGCGAAGTCGATGTCGAGGTCGTCGAGCTCTGCCGCTGAGCCGAGCCGGTAGGCGTCGACGTGCACCAGCGGCGCTCCGCCGACCAGGGACGGGTGGGTGCGAGCGATCACGAAGGTCGGGCTCTGCACGGGCCCGCGCACGCCGAGCCCCTCCGCGAGCCCGCGGGTGAAGGTCGTCTTGCCGGCGCCGAGCGGTCCGGTGAGGATCAGCAGGTCGCCCGGCTGCAGCTGCTCGCCGATGCGCAGGCCGAGGCCCTCCATGGCATCCGACGTGCGGATCTCGTGCCGACCGAGGAACCCAGCATCGATCGTCATGAGTGCCATCTCCGCGGCACCCTGTCGCCGATGCGCGTGACGATCTCGTAGTTGATCGTGCCCGCGGCATCCGCCCACTCGGTCGCGCTCGGCAGACCCGCAGCCGGATCGCCGAACAGCACCACCTCGTCGCCGGGCCGCACGTCGTCGTCGCCGACGTCGACGACGAACTGGTCCATGGCGATGCGCCCCGACACGGTGTAGCGGCGGTCGTTGATCATCACCGGGCCAGCTCCGGATGCCTGACGCGGCACCCCATCGGCATAGCCGAGCGGCACGAGCGCGAGCGTCGTCTCGTTCTCGCAGCGGTAGGCGTAGTCGTAGGAGACGCCTCTGCCGGCGGGCACGCGGCGCACGGCCGCGACCGAGGCGCGCAGCTGCATGGCCGGACGGAGGCCCAGGTCTGCGGAGGTGCGGTCGGCGAGGGGCGAGAGGCCGTACATCCCGATTCCGATGCGCACCGCGTCGAGCCGTGCCTCGGGGATGTCGATGGCCCCGGCCGTCGCGGCGAGGTGACGGAACTCGGGGTGGATGCCGTGGGCCTCCGCCCGCGCGACGATCTGCTCGTATCGGGCGAGCTGCGCACGGTCGTCATCGCCGCTCGCACCCGAGAGGTGGCTGAAGATGCTGAGGATGCGGACGCGCCCCAGACGCTCGAGGCGTGCCGCCTCGGCGAAGACGCGGTCGAGCTCGGCTGGCGCGAGACCGTTGCGTGACAGGCCGGTGTCGACCTTGAGGTGGATGGATGCCGGTGGCTGCGCCGCCTCGGATGCCGAAAGCAGCTGCTGGTACGACGAGATGCCGATCTCGATGCGAGCCTCGACGGCGTCGTCGAAGCGGCGGTCGGGGGCGTGCAGCCACGCCATCAGCGGCGCGGTGATGCCGGCTCTGCGCAGGGCGAGCGACTCCTCGAGGGTCGCGGTGCCCAGCCGGGTCGCGCCTCCGGCGAGCGCCGCTGTGGCGACCTCGGCGGCGCCGTGCCCGTACCCGTTCGCCTTGACCACGCCGATGACCGGAACCCCGGTGATCGAGCGGAACCGCGCGACGTTGTGCGCGATCGCGCTCAGGTCGATGGATGCCTCACGGAACGGAACGCTCATCCGCGCACTCCTCTGCTGTTCACGCCTGCCCTCTTTCGCCGAGACCCCCACTTCGCCCCCACACCCCCACCTGCGGACGTTCGTACGTGGGGGTGTCGGCAGGAAGTGGGGGTCTCGGCGGAGGAGGAAGGGGACGGGGAAGGGGACGGCGACATCATGCGTCTGTGCCCTCCGCGATCACGTACGCCACGGCGAGGCCGGCGTCGTGCGTCATGCTCAGGTGCAGGGTCGTGATGCCGCGTTCGGCGACGACCGCGGCGGTCGAGCCGCTGAGCAGGAACAGCGGCTTGCCCGCCGGCTCCGCGCCGATCTCGATCTCGGTCCAGTGCACTCCGTCGCTGCCGCCGAGAGCCTTGATGAGCGCTTCCTTCGCGGCGAACCTCGCGGCGAGGGAGGGCAGCCGGAGCCGCTGCTCCGTCTCGGTGAACAGGCGCTGCAGCAGCTTCGGCGTGCGGGTGACCGATCGCTCGAACCGTGCGATGTCGACGAGGTCGATGCCGGTTCCGTGGATCACGCTCTCAGCCTACTCGGCGGCCCTCGTCGGCACCGGCGGGGTCAGCCCGCAGCGAGCTCGCGACGCACCTCATCCCGCAGCCGGCCGAAGTTCTCCGGCTCGGGTGCTGCGGCGAGCAGGCGCTTCGTGTACTCGTGCTGAGGATCGAGGATGACCTTGTCGCTCGGCCCGCGCTCGACCACATCGCCGCGGTACAGCACCATGATCTCGTCGCTGAAGTGACGTGCCGTGGCCAGATCGTGGGTGATGTAGAGCACGCCCAGGTGGTCTTCGCGCTGCAGGTCGGCGAGGAGGTTCAGCACCCCCAGGCGGATCGACACATCGAGCATCGACACCGGCTCGTCGGCCACGATGAAGCGGGCTCCCGGCGCAAGCGCTCGGGCGATCGCGACGCGCTGCCGCTGTCCGCCCGACAGCTCGTGCGGACGCCGATCGGCGTAGCTCTCCGCCGGCGAGAGACGCACGCGCTCGAGCAGCTCGACGACGCGAGCTCGCAGGTCTGCCCCCTTGAGCTCGGGGTGGTGCAGCCGCAGCGGGCGCTCGAGGTGGTGAGCGATGCTGTGGAACGGGTTCAGCGACGCGAACGGGTCCTGGAAGACCATCTGCACGTCGGAGCGGTACGGGGCGATCTCCCGGCCTCGCGTGCCGGTCGACTTGCCGTCGAGCAGGATCTGGCCCGACGACGGGGTCTCCAGCTTCATCAGCATCCGGGCGATGGTCGACTTCCCCGAGCCGGACTCGCCCACCAGGGCGATCGTCTTGCCGGCCTCGAGCGTGAACGACACGTCGTTGACGGCACGCAGCCGGGATGTGCGGAGCCCCGAGCGCAGGGTGAAGTCCTTCACCAGGTTGCGGGCCTCGAGGGTGCGGTTGTCGGTCATCGGGCCAGCTCCTGACTCATCTGCGAACCGGTGCGCACGAAGTCGCCGCGTTCGCCGCGCAGGCTCGGGAAGCTCGACAGCAGTCGCTTCGTGTACTCGTGCTGTGGTGTGCGGTAGATCTCCTCGGCCGTCCCCTGCTCGACGATCTGCCCCTGCAGCATCACGGCGATGCGGTCGCTGATCTCGATGAGCATCGGGAGGTCGTGCGTGATGAAGATGACGGCGAACCCGAGGCGTTCACGCAGGCGCATGATCTCGCGGATGATGTCGCGCTGCACGACGACGTCGAGCGCCGTGGTGGGCTCGTCCATGATCATGACCTGTGGGTCGAGCGCGAGAGCCATGGCGATCATCATGCGCTGACGCATGCCGCCGGACAGCTCGTGCGGGAAGCTCGTGAGCCGGTTCGGGTCGACGCCGACCAGGCTCAGCAGCTCTTCCGCGCGCTCCTTCTTGGCGCGGCGCGACATGCCGGGGCGGTGCGTGTCGAAGATGTCGTAGATCTGCGCGCGGACGCTGATCACCGGGTTGAGCGAGTTCATCGCGCCCTGGAATACCATCGAGATCTTGTCCCAGCGGAATGCGCGCAGCTGCTCGTCGCCGAGAGCGACGACGTCGATGTCCTCGCCGCTGCGGTCGTGGAAGACCACCTCGCCGCCGGTCATCAGCGCGGGCGCCTTGAGCAGGCGGTTCAGACCGTACGCGAGGGTCGTCTTCCCGCATCCGGACTCACCCGCGAGACCGAGGATCTCGCCGCGGTTCAGCGTGATCGTGACGTCGCGCACGGCCCGCACGGGCGGGTCGACCTCGTACTCGATCGACAGGTTGCGTGCGGACAGAACCGGTTCGGCGGCGCTCATGCTGCCACTCCCTTCGACTTGGCCGCCTTGCGCACGCTGCGCGCAGCCTGCGGCGCGGTGCGCAGTCGCGGGTTGATGATCTCGTCGATGGCGAAATTGATCAGGGCGAGGCCGCAGCCGAGCGCGGCGATCATGATCCCCGGCGGGACGAACCACCACCAGGCTCCCTGGCCGAGCGCCTGGCCCGACTGCGCCTCGTTGAGAATGGTGCCCCAGGTGATCGAGTCGGTGGGTCCGAGCCCGAGGTACGACAGGCCGGCCTCGCCGAGGATGGCGAAGATGATCGCGAAGAGGAACTGCGCGGCCAGCAGCGGCAGCAGGTTCGGCATGATCTCGACCAGGATGATCCGGACCGAGCGCTCCCCCGCCACCTTCGCGGCGTAGACGTAGTCGCGGGTGCGCAGCGACCTGGTCTGCAGCCGCAGCACATACGCGGCTCCGGCCCACGAGGTGATGCCGAGCACGATCGCCACGAGCTGCAAGCTGCGGGTCGGCGCGAACGCGGCGATGACCATGACCAGCGGAAGTCCGGGGATCACGATCATGATGTTCGTGACGAGCGAGAGCACGTCCTCCTGCCACCCGGCGAGGTAGCCGGCCAGCACACCGAAGATCAGCGAGAGGACGATCGCGATGCCGCCGGCGATCAGGCCCACCATGAGCGAGCCCTGCGCGCCGTGCGCCAGCTGCGCGAGCACGTCGTAGCCGAGCTTCGTGGTGCCCAGCAGGTGCTCGCCGGAAGGCGGCGACAGAGCGGGGTTCTTCGAGTTGCGCGGATTCTGGGTGAGCAGCGGCCCGATGATGGCGAACAGCACGATCGCACCGACGAGCACGAGGCCGACGATCAGCTTGGGGCTCATCGTGGGCAGCAGCGCCTTCGCGCCGCTGCGGCGCTTCGGCTGGACGACGAGCGCCTGGGTGCCCGGCAGAGCTGGCGCGGGCGCCTCGTCTTCGATGATGGCGAGCTCTGCGGGGTCGCGGGTGATGGAATCAGACATTCTGGCGTGCCCTCGGGTCGATGAATCCGTAGACGAGATCCATGAAGAAGTTGGCAGCGAGCACCGCGATGGTGATCACCAGGAAGACTCCCTGCATCAGCGCGTAGTCGCTGTTGAGGACGGCCTGGAACATCAGCTTGCCGACGCCGGGGTAGGTGAACACCTGCTCCATGACGATGGAGCCGGCCACGACGAAGCCGAGCGTGATCGAGAAGCCGGCGATCGAGGGGATGGCGGCGTTGCGCGCGGCATAGGTGGTGAGGATGCGGCGCGGGCGCAGGCCCTTGGCCTCGGCCGTGGTGATGTAGTCCTCGGCGAGGGTCGACACCATCATGTTGCGCATGCCGAACAGCCAGCCGCCGACCGAGCTGAGCACGATGGTCAGTGCGGGAAGGATCGCGTGCTTCGCTGCGTCGGCGAGGAACGCGCCGTCCATCGACGGGCCGTCCGGGAAGTCGAAGACGTCGTAGCCGCCGAAGATCGGGAACCAGCCCAGCCCCACGGCGAAGACCGACACGAGGATCAGCGCGAGCCAGAAGTACGGGATCGACTGCAGGACGGTGGTTGCCGGGATGATGTTGTCGACCCAGGTGCCGCGCTTCCATCCGGCCCAGGCGCCGAGCCCGACGCCGAGGATGAAGGAGATGACGGTGGCGGTGCCGACCAGGATCAGTGTCCACGGCAGCGCTTCGGCGATCAGTTCGGTGACCGGCGCGGGGTACTTGGTGACCGAGATGCCCAGGTCGCCCTGGAACATGCGTCCCCAGTACCCGAGGTACTGCTGCCACATGGGCTGGTCGTCGCCGCCCAGCAGCAGCTTGATGTTGCGGATCGTGTCCTCCGACACGTCGCCACCTGCACGCTGCAGCTTGGCGATCATGATGTCGGCGGGGTTGCCCGGCATCATCCGCGGGAGCAGGAAGTTGAGGGAGATCGTGGCCCACAGCGTCACCGCGTAGAACCCGATCCGTCTTGCATAGAACTTCATGTCACAACTTCCTCAGAACTTCCCACTCCCACGAATGCATTGCGTCAGTTGCTGGGCTTCAGCTTCGGCAGCACGTAGCCTGCCGCGATGGCGCCCCAGGACGGCGGGAAGGCGTAGAGGTCGTCCTCAGTCGGCCAGCCGGTGTAGTCCTTCGCGTTGTAGAAGGTCTGGGTGGCGTTGATGACCAGCGGGATGTAGGGCAGGTCGCGGACGATCTCGGTCTGGATCGTGCCGTACAGCTCCTTCTTGGCAGCCTCGTCGTTGGTGCTGACGGCGGCGGTCACAGCCTGGTCGACGACCGGGTTGCTGTAGCGGCTGAAGTTCCAGCGGCCGGACGGGATCTCGGTTCCGACGGCGCTGGTCGACTGCACCTGCTCGCCGCCGAACCAGTCACGGTAGATCTGGAACGGGTCGGCCACGGAGGTGCCGATGACGCCACCCATGATCAGCTCGTACTGACCGGTCTGACGCGAGTCCGAGAACTCCTGCCACTGCACGGTCGAGGCGTTGACCTTGATGCCGGCCTCAGCGGCCTGCTCGGCGATCAGCTTGGCGGCGTCGTTGTAGTCGGTCCAGCCGTCGACCGAGGTCAGGCTCATCTCGACGACCTGGCCGTCCTTGGCGTAGAAGCCGTCCGAGCCCTTGACGTAGCCGGCAGCCTCGAGGATCTTGCCTGCCTCGGCCGGGTCGGCCTCCTGCGGGCTGGTCTTGTTCGCCGCGTCGGCGACCCACTTCTCGTCGCGCGGAAGCAGCGCGAAGGTCGGCGAGGCGTCGCCGGTGAGGCCGACGAATGCCTTCTCCTTGATGGTGTTGCGGTCGATGGCGACGTTCAGCGCCTGGCGGACGGCGACGTCGGTCTGCGCACCCGTGCAGCCGAGGTCAGCGTTCGAGCAGGTGTAGAGCACGGTCGGGTCCTGCGGGGTGTTGATCCACTCGACCTTGCCGTTGCCGGTCACCGAGTCGGGGTTCGGGATGAACATGCCGGCCCAGTCGAGCTTGCCCGCAGCGAGGAGGTCCTGCGCGGTCTGGTTGTTGTCGACCGCGATGTACTGCACCTTCTTGACACCGAGGTCATCCGCGTCACGGTACTCGGGGTTGGCGACGAGGGAGTAGGACTCCTTCGTGGTCTTCGCGACCTTGTACGCGCCCGATCCGACGGGCTCCTCGTTGGTGAAGGTCATGTAGTCGTCGACCTCGGACCAGATGTGCTTGGGCAGGATGTAGCTGGAGCCCATGCGCTGGAATTCGGTGGTGTACTGCGCGCTATCGTAGGTCAGCACAGCGGTGGTCTCGTCGGTCGCTTCTGCGGAGACCAGGCCGTTGCCCTCGGGGTTGTTGGCCTCGTAGTTGAACGAGAAGACGACGTCCTCAGCGGTCAGCGGCTTGCCGTCGTTCCACTTCAGGCCGTCCTTGATCTTGACGGTGATCTGGGTGCCGTCTTCGTTGTACTCGTACGACTCGCCGATGAGTCCGACGGGCTCGCTGTCGGAGGTCTTGTTGAAGAAGAACAGCGGCTCGTAGATGGGACCGAGCGCGCCGTGCAGGACGGTCGGCGCGAACGGGTTGTAGTTCGCCTCGATCGGCGTCTGGCTTCCGGCCCACACGCGCAGCGCGCGGTCGGACGAGCCGTCGCCGGAGTTGTTGCCGCCGCCGGCCGAGCATCCGGTCAGGGCGAGTGCGAGGGTGGATGCCCCCGCAACTGCTGCGAGCGCATACCTGCGCGTGGTCTTGCTGATCATTCCGATCTTCCTCTCGGTGCTGCATTGCAGGAGGGACGGTGGAAGGTCCACCCAACAAACCAGGAAGGTTTGTTAGGACAGCAACCTAACAAATACCCCAAGCCCTCACAAGCTCTGTCACCCGTCGTTGAATAACGATCTGGACTCGGCGGTTGAAATGCGCCACAGCCTCTTCTCCGCGGCTCTGGCAAATCCTCCGCGACCCGGATAGCGTTTTGTTCATGGTCTTAACTGAAGCGACGGCGCCCGACGAGAACATCCGCCCCTCGACCGCTGCTCTCCCCCTCATTCCCGCCCCCGCGCAGCTCACGCGAGAAGACGGCGAGCTCACACTCCCCTCGCTGCGCATCAGCGGGCCCGGCGAAACGGCATCCGCACTGGCGCGCGATCTGTCGGCGCGCTTCGGCGAGGTAGCCGACGCAGCCGACGCACCCGCCGGCATCGTGCTCTCGCTCGACACTCCGGCTTCCGAAGACGACTCCGCCGCCGAAGGCTACGTCCTCGATTCACTCGGCGACGTCGTGCATATCTCGGCCGCCACCCCCGCCGGACTCTTCTACGGCACGCGCACGCTGCTGCAGCTGCTGACGCAGGCGGGGGACGGATGCCGGGTGCCGCGCGTGCACATCGCGGATGCCCCGCGCTTCGCGTACCGAGGGGTGATGCTCGATATCGCCCGGCACTTCTCCCCCGTCGACGAGGTCATCTCGTACATCGACCGTGCGAGCGCCCTGAAGTTCAACCACCTGCACCTGCATCTCACCGACGACCAGGGCTGGCGCATCCAGATCGACGCGTGGCCGCTGCTCACCGAGCTCGCCTCGATCGGCGACGGCGGACGCGGGCCGGGCGGGTTCTACACGAAGGACGACTATCGCCGGATCGTGGAGCACGCGGCATCCCGTCACATGACCGTCGTGCCCGAGGTCGACCTGCCCGGGCACACGCACGCCGTCGGCGTGGCGTACCCCGAGCTCGTCGAGCAGCCGGTCATCAGCGAGCTGATGGTCGCCGAGGCGCAGCGGCTGCAGCAGCCGCTTCCCTCCCACGGCGAGCACTTCTCGGGCTGGGCGGTCGGGCACTCCTCGGTGCGCATCCACGACGAGGGCACCTATCGCTTCGTCGCGGACGTGCTCGGGGAACTCGCCGAGATGACACCCGGGCCCTATCTGCACATCGGCGGCGACGAGTGCCTGGGCACCTCGGCTGAGGACTTCGCGACCTTCATCGAGCGCACCACGCGCATCGCAGCCGAGACGGGCAAGACCCCGATCGCCTGGCACGAGGCGGGAGCGGTGCCCGGCATGGCCGCCGGCACCGTCGGCCAGTACTGGGGCTACTCCGTGCCGACCGGCTCGCACGCCGAGGAGGCCCTGGGCTTCATCGAGCGCGACGGCGGACTGATCATGTCGCCGTCGAATCGCACGTACCTCGACATGAAGCCCGACGCCGACTTCCCGCTCGGACTGACGTGGGCGGGGACCATCCCGCTCCGCGACGCCTACGACTGGGATCCGGCCGCGATCGTGCCCGGTGCGCCCGAGAGCGCGATCCTGGGCGTCGAGGCCCCGCTGTGGACCGAGACCGTCGAATCGCCCGCCGACATCGACGCCCTGGTGTACCCGCGGATCACCGCGCACGCCGAGATCGCATGGTCGCCGCGTGAGGGCGCCGAGCGCACCTGGGACTCCTACATCGCGCGCCTCAGCGCCCTGGTGCCGGTGCTGCGTGCATCGGGCATCGCAATCGACGACATCCCCGCCGCGTAGCCCCGACGGGTAGCCCCGTCGGGTAGCCCCGGCGGGCGGCCCCCGGTCGCATAGCCCGGTCGCCATCCCCGCCGAGACCCCCACTTCACGCCGAGACCCCTAGGTACGGACGTCCGTACCCAGGGGTCTCGGCGGCAAGTGGGGGTGTCGGCGAGGGGGCTCAGGCCTAAGGGGCGCCAGGGCTCAGGAGATGCCGAGCTGATCCGACAGCACCGCCACCGCCGCACCTCGCAGCACGATCTCCGTCTGCGCGGTCCTGCGCACCGAGACATCGTCGAAGACACCCTCGAGCGTGCGGGCCTGCAGCGTGTCGACCACGGCCTGGAAGAACGCGTCCGTGAGCAGCTCGTCAGGACCCGAGACGACGATGTCCGACAGGTCGAGCGCCGCGAGAATGGGCGCGAGCGCGATGCCCAGGCGCTCGCCGGCATCGCGGAGGATCCGATCGCGCTCCTCGGGTGCCTCGGCGATCGCCGCCGTGAGCCGGACGACGTTGACCCATGCCTCCAGGCATCCGTTCCGCCCGCACACGCACCGCGGGCCGCTGTCGGTGCCGATCACGACGTGGCCGATCTCGCCGGCGGCGAAGCGGCTGCCGGTCAGCAGCTGCCCGCCCGAGACGATCCCCGCGCCGACGCCGCGGCCGATCGCGATGAGCACGAAGTCGCCCGAGCCGCTGCCGAAGGTGTACTCCGCGAGCGCGGCGGCGTTGGCGTCGTTGCGCACGATCACGGGCAGCCCGAGTTCGGCGCTGGCATGCCTCTGCAGCGGCAGGTCATGCCAGCCGTGGTTCGGCGAGCTGAGCACCGTGCCGTCGGGGTCCACGAGGCCCTGGGTGCCGATGCCGACGCCCAGAAGAGGGCGGTCGGATGCTGCGATCAGCCGCTTCGCGAGGTCGAGCACCGCGGCGAGCGTGGCATCCCCGTCGTCGTCGGCGGGGCGCTCGACGGTGTCGCGCACGATCACCTCGCCGTCGAGGGTCAGCAGCGCGCCCGAGAAGACATCGGATGCGAACATGTCGATGCCGACGATGTGGTGTCCGCCGCGATCGACGTCGACCAGAGCCGCGGGCTTGCCGGGGCCGGTCACCTCGCGCATGCCGGTCGCCCGCACGATCGCGTCGTCGATGAGCTCGGCGACGAGCTCCGACACGGTCACTCTCGTGAGTCCGGTCGCGCGGGCGAGGTCGGCGCGGCTCATGGGCCCTGCGTGGTACAGCGTCTCGAGCACGAGCGCGCGGTTGTGCCCGCGGGCGTGCTCGGGAAGCACCTTGACGCGCGAGCGCAGGGCTCGGGATGCGCCGAACCAGAACGCCGCGCTGTGCGGGCGTCCGGAGGGGATGGGTGCCGATTCGGGCATGTCAGTCAGCGACCTCGGTGATCGGAAGATGCGGATGCACGGCTCGGCCGTGCGAGGGAAACGCTACTCCCCCGGTGAGTCCGGCAGGAGGCTCGCCACGAGCCCGGCCACGATCGCCTCGCGCTGGGCGACGCTCATCGGCTTGCCGGGCACGCCGGGCCGGCGCTGAGGGGGCAGCGGTCCGTCGAGCGGACGGTACTGCACGCCCGCCGCGCGCAGCCGGCGCAGCTGCACCGGCACACGCGCGGCGAATCCGTCGAACGGCGGCGGCGTGCCGCCCTGCCAGAGGCGCTCGGCGAGAGCCGAGAGCCGCGGGAACATGGCGAAGTCGACGCGGTCGCGGGTGGGCAGGTGCTCGGTCCAGACATTCGCCTGCCCGCCCTCCGCGCCGTCGGGCACGTGCAGCGTGTACGTCTTCTCGATCGGCAGCGGCGGACCGACGCGGATCGGCTCGTCGGGGTCGTCGGCCTGCGGGTAATCGAGGTAGGACTCGAGGTCGGGGCAGGCGATGACCGGGATGCCACGCCGCAGCGCCTCGCGCATTGCGACCGGTCCACGCCACGCGAGCAGCCTGACCCCGTCGGGCACGTCACCCTCGAGTACCTCGTCCCACGCGAGCGCGGTGCGGCCACGGGCGCGCACGTGCGCGACGAATGCTCGCGTGAACCAGGGCTGCACCTCGCGCGCGGACGCGAGCCCCAGCTCGCGCATCCGCTGCTGCGCTGCCGGGCTCGCCGCCCACTCGTCGACTGAGACCTCGTCTCCGCCGATGCCGATCCACGGCGACGCGAATGCATCGCACAGCGCGTCGATGGCGGCGAAGCCGAACGCCAGCGCCTCATCGGTCGGGGCCAGCGTGCGTCGGTTCAAGCCGAAGCGCGGCCAGGGCTCGGTCACGGGCTCGGTGACATCGAGGTTGCCCAGCTCGGGATAGGCGGCGAGCGCCGCCTGCACGTGGCCGGGCAGCTCGACCTCGGGCACGAGGGTGACGAACCGCTCCGCGGCGTACGCGTCGAGCTGCCGCAGCTCTTCGATCGTGTAGAAGCCTTCGTGCCGGCCGGGTTCGACCGTGGCATCCGGGCCGTGGCCGAGCTGGGTGGCTGAGCGCACCGCCCCGATCTCGGTGAGCCGCGGCATGCTGGGCACCTCGAAGCGCCAGCCCTGATCGTCGGTGAGGTGCAGGTGCAGCACGTTGAGGTGGTGGTCGGCGAGCAGGTCGATCAGCCGGCGCAGGTCGGCGATCGGCCGGAAGTGCCGAGCGACATCGAGCATCACGCCGCGCCAGCCGAGCGCCGGCGCGCCGGTCCAGACCCCGGCCGGGATGCGGGTGCCGACGGGATGCTCGGGATCGCAGAGCTGACGGAAGGTCATGGCGCCACGGAAGACGCCCTCCGCCGTGCCGCCGGCGACATCGACGACGTCGGCGGTCACCGTGACGCGGAAGCCCTCGGCCGGCAGCGCGCTGTCGACGCGCAGGCGGATTCGTCCGGTGCCGGCGGATTCGCCAGCTGACGCGCCGGTCATGCCGAGGCGCTCCTGCAGGATGCGTCCGATCCCGTCCAGCTCCGGCTCGGCCACGATGGTCGAGTCCGCGAGAAGGATGTGGGCAGGGGCATCCGGGTCGATCTCGTGGTCCACGAGCGGAACGGATGCCCGGTGCGGGGCAGGCGGGCGCCGCAGGAGGCGCCCGGGTCGCGCGTGGGTCGGTTCGCCGGCTTCGATCACCGGCACGCCGGCGACGAGCACCTCGACGACCGTCGGCCATGTCTCCGTCGCCGCGTCGGGCTGCAGCAGCACGAGGTCGGCGCGAGCGCCCTCGCGCACGACACCGCGAGGCGCGTCGTCGCGATCGAGGCCGAACAGCGTGCCGGGCTCCGATGCGGCCGCGGCGGAAGTCTCGTCGCTGTGAGGTGCGGGAAGAAGGAGCATCCGGCAACCCGTGCGCTCGGCGATCGCCTGCGCGGCGTGACCGGCGTCACCGGTCGGTGCGACGGCATCGTCGAGCTGTGCGACCCAGCATCCGCCGCGCTCGGCCAGGACGCGGCAAAGCGCCTCGATCGCCGCTTCGTCGACAGACGCCACCGAACCGACCACACTTGCCAGGCCGAAGGCGCCGGCGTCCAGCGCCTCGCCGAGCAGCAGACGCATCTCGGCGACCTGCGAGCTGGTCGCAGACGAACCGGTGGCCACGCCGGCGCGGCCCCGCAGCTCGTCGTACGACACGAGCGGTGCGACGTTCACAACGGCGTCCGACGGCGAGCCGTCGCTCCAGGTCGAGAGCGGCACCGGCATCACCTCGGTCGTGATGCCGTGACCCGCCGACTTGACGTGAGCATCGGCCCCGCGGGTCTCGCTCGAGCGGCCGCTGACCGAGATGGCACCCGCAACGAGCAGCAGTCCCTCGGCGTCGATCTCGACGGCGCCGTGCGGCAGTTCGAAGGCATCCGCGTCTCCCGGGCGGCGGATGCCGACGATCCGGCTGCCCTCGATCGCCACATCGGCGACGAAGCGGTCGGTGCCATCGGCCACGATCGCACCGCGGTAGACCCGGACCACGCCGCGCGAAGCCTGCTCAGCGCTCAGCAGCACGACGCACCCACCTCAAGGGATCCAGCGGAAGCCTCGATGACAAGGATGATGAGAGACACGCGCTGCACTCCACTCGCCTGCGTCGAAGCGCAATCCGCCACGGCGGATGGCAGTGCGCGCAGCGACCGCAGCGGTCGATGCCGAAGCTCAGCCTAGTCGGCCGAACCCTGCCCCGACGGCGACGACCGCGCCCATCCCGCCGACACCCCCACGTGTCGCCGAGACCCCTGGCTATTGACGTCTGTATCCAGGGGTGTCGGCACCAAGTGGGGGTGTCGGCGGCTGACGAGAGGCCAGCGAAGGCACTCGCCGCGCGCGGGGCTCACTCCACGGTGACGGACTTCGCGAGGTTGCGCGGCTGGTCGACGTCGAGGCCCTTGGCTGTGGCGAGCGCCATGGCGAAGATCTGCAGCGGCACGACAGCGAGCACGGGCTCGAACATGGCACCCGCGAGCGGGATGCGGATGACCTCGTCGGCGAAGGGCAGCACGGCGGCATCCCCCTCCTCCGCGATGACGATCACACGAGCACCGCGGGCGCGGATCTCCTGGATGTTCGAGACGACCTTCGAGTGCACCAGCGCCGAGTGCCGCGGCGACGGCACGATCACGAACACGGGCTGACCGGGCTCGATCAGCGCGATCGGGCCGTGCTTCAGCTCGCCGGCGGCGAAGCCCTCCGCGTGGATGTACGAGATCTCCTTGAGCTTGAGCGCGCCCTCGAGCGCGATCGGGTAGCCGACGTGGCGGCCGAGGAACAGCACCGAGCGGGTGTCGGCCATCCAGCCTGCCAGCTGCGCGACGTGCTCCTGCTCTTCGGCGAGCACCTGGGCGATCTTCTCGGGCAGCGCCTGCAGCTCGGCCACGTCCGAAGAGGCATCCGCAGAGAGGGTGTTCCGCACCCGGCCCATGTGCAGGCCGAGCAGCAGCAGCGCGGTGATCTGCGCCGAGAACGCCTTGGTCGAGGCGACGGCGACCTCGGGGCCGGCGTGGGTGTAGACGACCGCATCCGACTCGCGCGGGATGGTCGCGCCCTGCGTGTTGCAGACCGACAGCGTGCGCGCGCCGCGCTCGCGGGCGTACTTCACGGCCATCAGGGTGTCCATCGTCTCGCCCGACTGGCTGATCGAGATGACGAGCGTTCGGTCGCCGATCACCGGGTCGCGGTAGCGGAACTCGTGCGCGAGCTCGACGTCGACGGGCACGCGCGCCCACTGCTCGATCGCGTACTTGCCGACCAGCGCCGCGTACGAGGCGGTGCCGCAGGCGGTGATGATGACACGGTCGATGCCGACGAACAGCTCGTCGAGACCGTCGAGTTCGGGGATGACCACCTGGTCGCCCTGCACCCGCCCACGGATGGTGTTGGCGACAGCGTCGGGCTGCTCGGCGACCTCCTTGGCCATGAACGACGGCCAGCCGCCCTTCTCGGCGGCGGCGGCGTCCCAGGACACGTCGAACGGCTGCGCCTCGACGGGGTTGCCCTCGAAGTCGGTCACCTCGACCGACGAGGGGGTGATCGAGACCATCTGGTCCTGCCCGATCGCGAGCGCCTTGCGGGTGTGCTCGACGAATGCGGCGACGTCGGAGCCGAGGAAGTTCTCGCCCTCGCCGAGGCCGATCACCAGCGGCGAGTTGCGGCGAGCGCCGACGACGACGCCGGGCTGGTCCTGGTGCATGGCGAGCAGCGTAAAGGCGCCCTCGAGGCGGTTCACGACGGCGCGGAAGGCGGATGCCAGATCGCCGGATGCCCGGTACTCGCGCCCGAGCAGAGCCGCGGCGACCTCGGTGTCGGTCTCGCTGCGGAAGGTGACGCCCTCGGAGAGGAGCTCGGCGCGCAGCGCGCTGAAGTTCTCGATGATGCCGTTGTGGATGACGGCGAGCCTGTCGTCGTCGGCGAGGTGCGGATGGGCGTTCACGTCGGTGGGTCCGCCGTGGGTGGCCCAGCGGGTGTGCCCGATGCCGGTGGTGCCGTCGTTCAGCGGGTGGTCGGCGAGCGAGTCGCGCAGCACGGCGAGCTTGCCGGCCTTCTTGCGCATACCCAGGTCGCCCTGCTCATCGATGACGGCGACGCCGGCCGAGTCGTAGCCGCGGTACTCGAGGCGGGCGAGGCCCGCGAGAAGGATGTCCTGGCTGGGCCGCGGGCCCACGTATCCGACGATTCCACACATGCTCACCACAATAAACGCGCGGTTTTGCGAGGGTTCCGTACGAAATGGAGGGGCTCAGCGACCGCGCTTCAGGGCGGCCGAGGTGGGCTCGCGGGTGCCCAGCAGCCCGTGCTCGACCGCGATCGCCAGCGCTTCGTCCCGCGACGCGGCTCCGAGCTTGCGGTACAGGGTTCGGCGCTGCGACTTGACGGTGTTCACCGACACGTGCAGCTCGGCGGCGATATCCGGAAGGCTCGGAGTGTCGACCAGCTGCTCGAGCAGGATCAGCTCCCGCGGGGTGAGCCGAGGTCGCGCGACGGTGGCGAGCGCCACGTCGTCGGTCTGCCAGGGCATCCTCTCGCCGAAGATCTCGCGTCCCTCCGGCGGCAGCAGCAGGAACGGGGTCGTCAGCCCGTGCGTCTCGGCGACCGACGTGGCCCGCGAGGCGGGGCCGGCGGCGTGACGGCCGAGCTGCGCCAGTGCGACCGCTTCAAGGGCGGCTGCGGTGGCGCGGTCGATCGGGGTCTCGGTGACGATGCGGCCCAGCATCCGCAGCGCCTGCTCCGGATGCCGGTCGAAGAGCTGCACCCGTGCCGCGCCGATGGCCAGGGCGGGCGCGTCGCGGGAGTGCGCGGTCAGCGCGCGGGCGGCGAGGAAGTCGCCGGCGGCCAGGTTGAGAGACGATTCGGTCAGGTCGAGCAGTCGGGCCTGACTTCGCGGGATGCGGGAACTGCGCTGCCGTCGCAGTGCCTGCAGGCGCTCGAGTCCTCGCTGGGGCACGCCCCGGCAGATGTCGATCACCGCTCGCACATGCGCGAGCAGAGGCCAGTGCTCGATCGTGTCGATGATGTGCCAGACGCCGTCGATCGCCTCTTCCGCCGCATCGAGGTCGCCGTGCTGGATGTGCAGCCATGCCTGCGCGATGAGCAGCAGACTGCCCTGGTACTCCCGCAGCACGCTGTCGTGCCACGGATGCCGGAGGGCCGCATCGATCCAGCCCTGCGCGGCGCTCAGGTCTCCGGCTTGCGCCTGCACCAGCGCGAGTCCGCCGAAGGCCGTGAGGCGAGCCGTGGGCCTGACCGCAGCCGCGAGTGCGATCTCGAACTGCTCCGCAGCTTCGGCGGCGTGCCCGCCGTACATCAGGCTGACGCCGGCGTGGGCGTGCAGCTCGGTGAGCACTCCGTCCAGCGACCGGCGCTCGTCATCCGAGATCTCGGCGAGCATCCGCGCCGCGGACTGTGCGGCCTTCACGCCTCCGTCACCCACCGCGAGCAGACGTTTGAGCACCGACTCGATCACCTTCAGCAGCGCTCGCTCGCTCGAACCGGCGGCAGCCGTGCGCGCACCGACCAGCGCGATGCCCATCATCTCCATCGCGCGCACGCGATGCTCGCGCCGCGCGTTCAAGATCAGTGCGAGGGCCATCGCGATGACCGGCCACCGTCGCACCTCGAGCGGGCGCACGTGACGCAGGTGCTCGAGGATCGCGGCGCCGTGCATGCGGACCAGCTCCAGTCCGCCACCCTTGAGCGCGGCGTCGACCGTCTGCATCGAGCCCGTGGCCGCACCCTCGCGCAACGCGCCGTACCAGGCGCCCTGCGCGAGCAGAACGGCCGCCGCGGCGCTGGGAGTCTGCTCGGGAGAGTCCGCAGGCTGGCCATACGCGGCGAGGGTGGCCGCGCGGACGGGTGCGGTGAGCACGAAGAGCGGATGCCCGAAGCCGGGCTCCCACTGGCCCATCCCCGCCCGCTCGCAGTCGTCGATGGAGCCGTCCGGCGCACCGAGCGCCTCGGCGACCTCGTTCGTGAGCACGGTCGGTGCGGCGAGCGCGGCGTGCTCGGCGGGCAGCGGGCCGGGTGGAAGCGCGACGAGCGCGGCGTCGACGGCCGCCGGCGAGAGAACGGTGAGCCGGGCGACCGCGCGAACCGCCGACGCAAGACCGCCGGTGACGCGGTGCACGGCTGGCGCACCCAGCACAGAGCCCACCTCGATCAGGTACTCGGCAGTCTCGGCGACCGTGAGCAGCAGCGATTCGGCGAACTCCGCCCCCTGCTGCGGCGGAACGGTGGCGCGGCTGCGCACCGCGAGCCGCACGAGCAGGTGCGGCCGGGAGGTCCGCAGGAGGGTGAGCCGGTCCCAGTCGTCCGGGGTGAGGCTGCCGGCGTCGTCGATGACCAACGCGGTGCCTGGTGCCGCGAGACCATGGTCTGCGACATCCGGCACCGTCCCCGCCGCCCAGGTCACGTCTTCACGTTCAGCCGCCCACGCGCGCAGTGTCGTCGTGGCCCCCGCGCCGGCCGGACCAGCCAGCACCACCACGGGACTCGATGACGACAGCGCATCCAGAAGGCGCCTGCGAGGCAGCGGGCTCCGATCGCCCGCGAACATCATGCCCTCAGTGTAGCTAGAGTGCTCGAGGACGAGAGGGACCCGGATGCCGCCTGCACAGATCACCGCACGACAGCCGCGACGCGTCGTCCTGCTGCTCGCCGCCGTGAATCTGGTCGCTCTGGGCTCGCTCACGGCTCCCGTCGTCGCCGTCATGCCGCTGAAGTTCGCCGCCCTCCTTCCCGAGGATCAGCGCGCCGGCGCCCTCGCCACCGCGCTCGCCCTCGGCAGCGCCGCCGCCCTCGTGAGCAACCCGCTGTTCGGCGCCCTGTCGGATCGCACGCGCGGACGCCTCGGCAGACGACGCCCCTGGATGCTGGGCGGCGTGCTCATCGGATTCGCGTTCCTCGCGGCACTGGCCAGCGCCGACAGCGTCACGGCGGTCACCGCCAGCTGGGTCGGCGCGCAGCTCGCCGTGAACGCGACAATGGCGGCGTCGACGGCGCTGCTCGCCGATTCGGTCGCCGAGCAGCAGCGCGGGTCGGCGTCGGGCCTCTTCACCGCAGCGGCGTTCGTCGGCACCCTGCCGCCGCTGGCTCTCTCGGCACTGTTCCCCCGCCACGTGGAGGCGGTCTCGCTGCTCATGCCGGCGCTCGCCGTCGTCGTCGTGGGTGCGGCCATGATGATCCCCGAGCGGATGCCTGCGCGGGCGGCGCCTCCGGAGATCGCGCCCCGCCGACGAGAGCGCGCTCGATTCGCCGGCTCCCGCGCGTTCGCAGCGGTGTGGCTGCAGCGGTTCGCGATGCAGGCCGCGTTCTCGCTGGCGGCGGCGTTCACCCTCTACCTGGTCATCGACCGGATGACCGGCGACCCGGTGACGGCGACACCCGTGGCGATGATCGCCACGCTCTGCGGCGGCTCGGGCATCGTCGTGGGCGCCGTCATCGGCGGGACGTGGGCGTCACGCCGCGGCGGCTACCTGCCCTTCTTCACCGCTGCGGGCGTCGGGCTCGCTGCCGCCGCGAGCGTGCGCGCGGTGGCCGAGACGCCCGTCGCGCTCTGGCTCGCGGCGGCCGCCGGCGGTCTCGCCGTCGGAACCTCCCTCGCGGTCAACCTCGCCCTGGCGATGCGCGTTCTGCCCGCTCGGCGGGAGGGTGTCTATCTCGGGGTGCTCAACGTCGCCGAGACGATCCCCCAGGTTGTGGTTCCCGTGGCCGCGGCCGCACTGCTGCGCGCCGGCGCGGGCGACCCGATCTCCGGCGCGGCCGACAACTACACCGTGCTCTACGCGACCGCTGCCGTGATCGCCCTGATGAGCCTGCTCACTCTTCCCGCGGTGCGACGGGCGTCCGCCCCCGACGCTGTCGCCGCCGCTGCGCGGGCGACTGTCTCGACGCCCGCCTGACCCACGCTCGGCGCCTCGCTCCAGCCCGGGTGGGCCCAAAGTGCCGCATCCCACCCGGCGAGGCGGCGTTATGGGACCACCCGGCGGAACCAGCACGCCCACCCCCAGCCCGAGCGGGAGCATCGAACCAGCACGCACACCTCCAGCGAGTGGGCCCAAAGTGCCGCATCCCACCGCGTGAGGCGGCCTTACGGGCCCACCCGGCGGAACCAGCACGCCCACCTCCAGCCCGAGCGGGAGCATCGAGCCAACACGCACTCCCCCAGCGAGTGGGCCCAAAGTGCCGCATCCCACCCCGTGACGCGGCCTTTTGGGCCCACCCCGCAGAACCAGCACGCCCACCCCCAACCCGAGTGGGCCCAATGTGCCGCATCCCACCCCGTGAGGCGGCCTTTCGGGCCCACCCGAACGAACCGTAAGAGCCCCGCACGAACGCCGAAGGCCCCGGCCTGCTCCCCAGCAGGCCGAGGCCCTCGTCACTCGCCTATCAGGCGGTTCGGCGTCGACGCATCAGCATCAGCGCGGCGCCACCCAGCAGCAGCAGCGCACCGAACCCGAGGGCCCAGGGCATCAGCTGTCCGCCGGTGATGGCGAGCGGCGTGAGCACCTTGTGCTCCGTGCTGCTGGCCGCCGGATCGAGCACCACACCACCGGGTGCGGTGGCAGAAGCCGTGGCGACGTTCTTCAACGTCTGCCCTGCGGCCGAGTCGTTCACCGTCACCGTGTAGGTGATGGTGACCGTCTCGTCGAGGCCCAGCGCTCCGCTCCACGACAGCTTCGAGCCGTCGATCTGCGGCGCGGCGACCTCGCGGCCACCCACGACAGCCACCACATCACCCGTGAGCTTCGCGTGAGCGAGCACCTTGCCGAGATCGTCGGTGATGACGACCTTGTCGAGACCCGTCTCGCCGGTGTTGACGCCGGTGAGCGTGTAGGTCACGGAGCTGCCCGTGGCGATGGCCGTGCCGGACGCCGGGTTCGACGTCTTGGCGAACGTGAAGCCGGGCTTTCCGACCGGGTTCTCGGTGGTCGCCGGCGGCGGCGTGAGCTCGGCGCCTCCCGGAGGAACCGCCACTCCCGCGACCGTGTTCTTCAGCGTCTTGCCGCCGGCTTCGCCGTTCACCGTCACCGAGTAGGTGATCGTGACACGCTCGCCGATGGCCAGGGCGCCCTGCCATGACAGCTCGCCTTCAGCGAAGACGGGAGCCCCAGCATCCGTCTCGCCGATGCGCGCGGTCGCGTCGTCGTTGTACACGGCGTGGGCGAGCACACCCGAGAGGTCGTCGCTGAGCGCGACGGGCTCGAGCGCGGTCTCACCGGTGTTCACGCCGGTCACCGTGTAGGTGATGACGCTGCCCGGGTCGACGCGGGTTCCGGATGCCGGATCCGCGGTCTTCGTGACCGAGAAGCCGGGCTCGTTGACCCCGTGCTCGGTGGTCGCCGGAGGCGTCTCGATCGGCGGCACTCCACCCGGAGGGGTGGCGACGCCTGAAACCGAGTTCTTCAGCTGCGCGCCGCCGGCATCCGGGTTCACGGTCACCGAGTAGGTGATCGTGACCGTCTGACCGACCGCGAGCGCACCGCTCCACGACAGCTCGCCGTCGGCGACAGCGGGATCGCCGGCAGGAGCCCCGTCGATCGTCGAGGTCGCGTCGGCGTTGTACGAGGTGCCCGAGAGCACGCCCGACAGGTCGTCGACGATGGTGACCGGGTCGAGTGCCGTCTCGCCGGTGTTCGCACCGGTCACCGTGTAGGTGATGGTGCTGCCCGGGTCGACGTTCCCGCCGGCCGGGTCGGCGCTCTTCGAGACCGAGAATCCGGGCAGGTTCACCGGGTTGGTGGTGGTGCCGGGCGGCGGGGTGATCTTCTCGCCGCCGGGAGGGGTGGCCGTGCCGGTGGCGGAGTTGCTCAGCACCTCGCCGATGGCATCCGCTCCGACCGTCACCGAGTAGGTGACGACGACGGTCTGACCGACCGCGAGCGCACCCTCCCACGACAGCGTGCTGTCAGCGACAGCGGGACCGCCGGCAAGAGTGCCGTTGATCTTCGCCACCGCGTCGTCGTTGTACGACGCGTGCGAGAGCACACCCGACAGGTCATCAGCGATCTCGACCAGGGGCAGTGCCGTCTGGCCGGTGTTGACGCCGGTGAGAGTGTAGGTCAGCACCTGACCCGGGTCGAGGGCCGTGCCGGCTGCCGGGTCGACGGTCTTCGCGAACGTGAAGCCCGGGGTGTTGACCGGATGCTCGGTGTTCACCGTCGGCGGCACCACGGGAGTGCCGGGCGTCGTCGGGCTCTCGGGGTCGCTCGGGTCAGCGGGCATCTGCGGGGTCGCAGAGCCGGTCGCCGAGTTGCGGATCGTCTCTCCACCGGCGTCACCGTCGACCGTCACCGAGTAGGTGATGGTGACGTCGTCGCCGGGCTTCAGCGAGCCGGTCCAGGTGAGGGCGCTGCCGGTCACCTTCGCGGTGCCGCGGCTCGCCTTGACGTCGCCGTTGTAGGCGGCGTTCGCGAGCGCATCGGCGAGGTTGTCGCTGATCGTCGCGGGGTCGAGCACGGTGTCGCCGGTGTTGGTGCCGGTCACGGTGTACTCGATCACGCTGCCGGGGTCGACGCGCGTGCCGGATGCCTGCTCGGCCGACTTCACGACGGTGAACCCGGGGTTGACCACGGGGTGCTCGGTGCTCGCCGGCGGCGGGGTCACCGGGGTGCCCGGCGTGGTCGGGCTCTCGGGGTCGGTCGGGTCGGCCGGGATCAGGGGCGTGCCCTGGCCCGCGACCGTGTTGCGCAGCATCACGCCGGTCGCGTCGGCGTTCACCGTCACCGTGTAGGTGAGAGTGACCGAGGCGCCGGGTGCGAGCGCGCCCGTCCAGGTGAGCACCTGGTCGTTCAGCGCGGCCTTGCCCGTGGAGGCGGTGATCTCGCCGGTCAGCTGAGCGGATCCGAGCACCGCCGACAGGTCGTCGGTGAGGCTGGCCGGGTCGAGCGCCGTGTTGCCGGTGTTCTTGCCGATCACCGTGTAGGTGACCGTGTCACCCGCGCGCACGGCGGTGCGAGTGTCGGGCGTCGCGGTCTTGCTCACGGTGAAGCCGTTGTCGACGACGGGGTGCGTCGTCGTCGCCGGCGGCGGCGTGATCGCGGTGCCCGGCGTGGTCGGGCTCTGCGGGTCGGACGGGTCGGTGGGGATCCGCGGGATGGCGGAGCCCTCCGCGCTGTTCTTCAGCACCGCGCTCTTCACGCCCGTCTTCACGGTGACGCTGTAGCGGATGGTGACGGATGCCCCCTTCGGAAGCGTTCCCGTCCAGGTGAGCGTGCCGTTCTCGACCTCGGCGGCGCCGCGGCTGGCCGTGACGTCGTCGTTGTAGCGTGCGTCGTCGAGCAGGGCCGACAGGTCGTCGACGATCTCGGCGGGGCGCAGCTCGGTGTCGCCGGTGTTGGTGCCGGTGACGGTGTAGGTGATGGTGTCTCCGGCCTCGACTGCGGTTCCGGATGCCGGGTCAGCGGACTTGCTGATCGTGAAGCCGGAGCCGATCACCGGGTGCTCGGTCGTGACCGCGGGCGGGGTGATGGGCGTGCCGGGGATCTGCGGCCCGTTCGGGTCGGCGGGGTCGGGCGTTGTGGGTGTCGCATCTCCGGATGCCGTGTTGCTGACGACCGTGCCGGATGCGCCCTGCGCGACGGTCACCGAGTAGGTGACCGTGACGGTGGCACCGGCGGCGAGGGAGCCGGTCCAGGCGAGCGTGCCGCCGGTGATCGTCGCGGCACCGGAGGTGACGGGTGCGCCGTCGACCTTGGTGACGATGTCGTCGTTGTAGGTGGCGCCGGTGAGCACCTTGCTGAGGTCGTCGCTGATGCGCGCGGGGTTCAGCGTGGTGGCGCCGGTGTTGGTGCCGGTGACGGTGTAGCTGATCTTCTGGCCCGGCTGCACGACGGCGCCGGATGCGGGGGTTGCGGTCTTGTCGATGACGAATCCGGCGACGGGGTGCTGCGTGATCACTTCGGTCGGAACGATGGGCTCGAACGAGCCCGGGGGCGTACCGGATGCGGTGACGCTGTTGGCGATCGTCTCACCCGCGACGTCGTCGTTCACGATGACGGAGTAGGTGATCGTCACGGCCTGGGCGGGCTGCAGAGATCCCGTCCACGCCAGCGCCGTGCCGTTGATCGCCGCGGCGCCGGAGGTGACATCCGTGCCGTCGATGTGCGTCTTCACGTCGCCGGAGTACTTCGCGTGGGCGAGCACGTCCGACAGGTCGTCGGTGACACTCACGGGGTCGAGGGCGGTGTCGCCGGTGTTCTGCGCCTCGACGGTGTAGGTGATCTTCTGGCCCGCGGTGACGGCAGCGCCGGATGCCGGGTCGGACGTCTTGCGCAGCGCCAGGCCGGGCGTGAGCTTGGCGTTCGTGAAAGCGCACTCGATCGAGGTGCCCAGCTCGCCGCGCGGCTGCACGACGGTGCTGCCGGTCACGGCGACCGGCTTCGTGCCGGTGGGGGTGATCTCCGCACAGGCGAGCGACGACACGTACTGGTCGAGCTTCGTGGTGCCGGATGCTGATTCGGTGAGCGTGAAGCTGTCGCCCTGGTTGACGAAAACCGGGCCGACGTAGTCGGGCTGCAGGCCAGGCGCGTTGCCGCGCGTCGTGGCGGCGGATCGCGGGGTCTGGTATCCGACAGGAGCGTCGATGCGCAGCCCGAACTGGTCGGTCGCCGCCTGACGGCCCGCCGGCAGGTCCTTCTTCAGGGTGATGGTGTTGGGGAAGGTGCAGCTCGACATGTCGGTCGGCGAGAAGTCGATCGGCGTCGTGCTGACCGTCTCTCCCTTGGCGAGGTCGACTTCGATGATGACTCGGCTCGGAGTGCTGGCCGACACGAAGATGCGACCGTAGTTTCCGAATGCGATGCCGTTGCCCTTGACCCCGTCCTTCATCGCGAAGACCTGCTTCACCGGGATGTCGGCTGTGCCGGCCACCGGCTGACCGCCGTTCGGCACGTCTGCAGAGTAGATGAGGTTCTCGGCGACGATCAGCAGCTGGCCGGATGCGCTGAACGCCATGTCGCCGTTCGCGCCGTTCGCGAGGCGCGGGTCGCCACTGGCGGCTCTCAGGGTGCCGACGCGCACCGCCGTCGGCGTGCTGACCTTCTCGTTCCAGGCATAGAGGTTGATGCCGTTCCCGGCAGTTCCGCTCGCGAAGTAGTACACGCCCGTGATCGGGTGCACCGCGCCACGGATGATGGTCGAATCAACACCGCTCGGAAGTGGCCACGACTGGGGACGGTCCGCCTGACGGTCGTACTTCGTGACCTGCCTGTCCTTCTCGGTGCCGCCATTGCTCACCGTGTAGGCGTAGCGCCCGTTCGACGAGATGCCGAGGCCGTTGTTCTGGTGGCCGGCACCGAAGCCTGTGCCGCTCGTGTCGAGCGACCCGCCGCTGCCGTTCTTGTTCACCTTGAACTCGCGCACCTGCGTGATGCTCTGCACGTAGACCGAGCCCGCCTCGCAGATGAACGGCTCGGCTGCAGCGGCAGGCGCGGCGGCGGCGATCCCGCCGATGACGAGCGACGACGCCACGACGGCGGTGCTCGCCGCGCCGGCGATGAGGCGCTTCAGGCCGAGGCGCCAGCGGCGCTCGGATCGTGGTCTGTTCGAATCAGGCAGATGCTGCGTCTGCCCAGCACGGAATATCAAGATGGTCTCCCCTGGTGCGGAACCCGCGGCGTTCGCGCACGCGGATGACCCAGAAGATGCAGGCGGCATGGTTCGTCGAGCGCACTCCCGCTCGCCGGCGCGACTGCCATCCCTGGGTCACTGCCAGGCTCGCCGTCAGAGAACCGGCTGTTCAGCGGTTCGGCGAAATTTCACCCCCGATTTCACCCCTGCGCCGGGGCCCGGGGTGCTCAGGCTCAGACCTTGCGCAGCTTGACGCTCTCGACGGCGTGCTCGGCGCCCTTGCGCAGCACCAGGGTGGCGCGGTGCCTGGTGGGCATCACGTTCTCGACCAGGTTGGGCATGTTGATCTCGTTCCAGTAGCCCAGAGCTGTGGTCACCGCCTCGTCGTCGGTGAGATGCGCGAACACGTTGAAGTACGACGAGGGGTTGCTGAAGGCTCCCTGTCGCAGCGCGAGGAAGCGGTCGATGTACCAGCGTTCGATGTGGCTGGTGTCGGCATCGACGAAGATCGAGAAGTCGAACAGGTCGCTGACCGCGACGTCGTTCGGAGCGGGCGGCGGCTGCAGCACGTTCAGTCCCTCGACGATGACGACGTCGGGCCGGCGCACCACGACGTGCGCATCGGGCACGATGTCGTAGCGCATGTGCGAGTAGAAGGGAGCCCGCACCTCAGCGGCGCCGCTCTTCACCTCGGTGAGGAACGAGATCAGCGCCCGCCGGTCGTACGACTCGGGAAAGCCTTTGCGGTCCATCAGCCCGCGGCGCTCGAGCTCGGCGTTCGGGTAGAGGAAGCCATCGGTCGTGACCAGCTCGACGCGGGGGGTGCCTGGCCACCGGCTCATCAGCTCGCGCAGCAGTCGGGCGATGGTCGACTTCCCTACGGCCACGGAACCCGCCACGCCGACGACGAACGGAGTCGTCGTGTCGCTCTCCTGCAGGAACGCGCTGGTCGCTGCGCCGAGCTCGCGCGTCGAGCTGGCGTACAGGCTGAGCAGGCGGCTCAGCGGCAGGTAGACCTCGCGCACCTCGGTGATATCGAGGCGGTCGCCGATGCCCCGGATGCCGACGACCTCGGTCTCGGTGAGAGGCTGGTCGATCCCCGCAGCCAGGCGCGCCCAGTCGGGGCGGTCGATCTCACGGTATGGAGACAGCGGCTGATTCGAGGCGAGGCTCACGGAGCCAATCGTATCGACCGAGCAGCGCACCCCCTGGTCGCCGCGGAGAAGTCACGCGGACCATCGAGGAATTGTCGTGGCACTACAATGGCGCTCATGCTGAGGGGGTCCGCACTGTCTCCCCCTGTGCCCCGGTACTTCGGCGACAGCCGCTGCCGTTCGATCTGGCAGTGGCAGCTTGTGATCGCCTTCACGACGGTCGCAACCGCTGTGGGTGTGGCGGCCCTGCAGCCCACCCGCTTCGGCAACTGGCAGTTCAGTGTCAGCATCGTGCTGATCATCGCGACCACGATCGCGACGCTGTCGGTGCCGTGGCATCTCCTTCCCAGGGCGGCGGTGTTCGCCGTCCCGGCGATCGATGCGGCCATGATCGGCCTGATGGTGGCCGGACACACCCCTGCCGCGACGTTCCTCTGGGTGTTTCCGGTGGCGTGGGCGGCGACGTACTTCCGCACGCTGACGCTGGTCGGGATGCTGTCGCTGATCGCGACGATCCAGCTCGTGATGCTGCTGTGGGATGGCGTGACCATCACCGCGACGATGGGCATCGTCATCTCGCTGCTCTCGCTCTGCTTCGTGGGCCTGATCATGCGGGTCGGTTCGGCGCGCAACCGGTCGTCGCGACGCCTGCTCAGTGCGCAGTCCGACCGGCTCGCGCACGCGCTGCAGCGTGTGCAGGAGCAGAAGGCCCGCAACCTTCGGGTGCTGGACGCGCTCGACGTCGGCGTCGCGCGGGTGGGATCCGGTGGCGTGGTCGAAGTCGCCAGCACGGCGTTCCGCAGTCTGTACGCGCTCGATTCGTCATCGCGGCTGCACCCGTCACGCGCGGTCGAGTACCGCGCGCGGCGCGGCGCGGCCGTGCCCGCCGCGGAGACGATGATCGCCCGCGCCGGCCGCGGCGAGCTCTTCCAGGACGAGATCGTGTGGCTGTTCGGCGTAGACGGGCGGTGGCGAGCGCTGAAAGCATCGACGAAGGTGATCGACCCCGGAGATTCGGCAGACGGCGTGCTGCTGCTGGTCGAGGACGTCACCGAGAGCGTCGATCCGCGGGCGGGCGAAGTGGCACTGCGGCGCTCGATCGCGCACGAGCTGCGCAACCCTCTGACCGCGATACTCGGGCACGCCGACCTGCTGCTCGAGCGCGACGGCCTGGATGAGTCCACCCGGCGGCAGCTCGCGGTGATCGACCACGCCGGATCGCGCATGCAGCAGCTCATCGACCAGGCCCTGAGCGTACCCGAAGCGCGCGAGGATGACTGCGATCGGCCGTTCGACCTCGCCGAAGTCGCCACCGCGTCGGTGGAGGGCTTCACGCCGGCCGCCGAAGCGTCGGGTGTGGCCATCGAAGCGCGGCTGTTCGAGGATCTGCCGCTGCACGGCGATGCTTTCCGGTTGCGCCAGGTGGTCGACAACGTGCTGGGGAACGCGATCAAATACGCCCAGCGCGGTGGCCGCGTGGTCGTGCACGGCCAGCGCGAAGGCGCGGGTCAGGTGCGTCTGCTGGTGAGCGACAACGGCATCGGGATCTCCGAGGAGGATCTGCCCCGCATCTTCGACCGCCAGTTCCGCACTGAGCTCGCGAGGCAGCGCGGCATCCCTGGCACCGGTCTCGGGCTCAGCATCTCGCGCGACATCGTCGCGGAGCAGGGCGGGCGGTTCGAGGTGGCGAGCGAGCTCGGGCAGGGCACGCGCGTCAGCATCCTCCTCCCCTGCCCCGACGATGCTCGCGAACGGACTCCTGCATGATCAACTCGACGCTGATGATGCCCGTCGTCGCTCTGACGACGCTCGCAACGGTGGTCTACATCGGCCTCGGCTTCCTGCCGCGGCCGTCGCGCGCGACGGCGCTCTGGTCGACAGCCTTCGCGATCGCGATGGTCGGCTCGTACGTGTGGCTCGCGCAGAATCACATCGCCTCCGAGCCACTGCGCGCGCTCGGCTCGGGTCTGACGATCGCCCCCATGCCGCTGCTCTGGTCGGGCCTGCGCGCCTACCGTGGGCGCGAGCGGCAGCACCTGCTGATCGGCTACCTGTTCGGTCTGCTGTCGCCGATCGTGCTGCTGCTGTCGAGCTTCGCGGGCGTGTATGGCATCGCATTCCGTGTGGTGTTCACCGCGACGGCGGTGTTCGCCGGTCTGATGATCGTCGAGCTCGTCGGCCTGGGGCCGCGCCTGAGAGACGAGGCCCTTCCCCTGCTGGGCGTCTCCGGCGCGTTCATCGTGTTCGCGGTGATCATCGATGTCAACGGGATGCTCGTGATGGCGGGCCTGATCACCGGCTCGGATGCCCTGAATCTCGTGCGCACCATGAACATGGTCGGAATGGCGGTGTACGTGGTGTGCGCGCTGATCACGACGCTGCTGCTGACCATCCACGGCGACGAGATCGCCACGTCGCCGCGCGATGCCTTCGAGCGCACGGTGCGCACTCGTCTCGATCGCGCCAGCGCCGCCGACGATGATCTGTGGTCGCTGCTCGACATCCGCCTCGACGATCCCGACGACATCCGCACGGCGTCGAGTACGGCGGAGTTCAATGCCGTCGCGCAGAAGTTCGCGCGCGATGTCGACTGCGTGCTGCCCGCCGACGCCGATATCGAGCAGGTCGCCTCGACGCGGTGTCTCGTGCTGGTGCCACGCTCTCAGGGCGGTGTGCGCGAGCTGCTCACCGAGCTGCTCGAGCGGATCGCGACATCCGAGCACGACCGAGCACTGCCGATCCGGCTGACGGCGAGCATCGGCTGGGCGCCGGTCTCGGCGGTCGGCTACGACTTCGACACGCTCGTGGGGCGGGCTGCCGAGGCCGCCAATCTGGCGCACGCCGAGGGCGGCGATCGGTGGGAGCGAGTACGCGCCGAGGCCGAGCAGGGTGAGCGCCTCGACCGGGATCGGCTCGACATGTAGCATGTGAGCGGATGCCCTGGGGAATCGGCATCCACTCCTTCCAGAGTATTGGGGACTCTGAGATGTCTGATGTGAACGTTTTTTCGTCGACCGCTGTCGTCGTCGACGATGATCCTGACGTCCGCGACCTGGTGGCGGAGATACTCCGAACCACGGGGTTCACCGTCGTGACGGCCGACAACGGTCTCGACGGCGTGACGGCAGTGGAAACGCATCGTCCGCTGCTGGTGACCTTGGATGTCACGATGCCGGGCATCGACGGGCTCGAGGCCGCCCGGCGCATCCGGGCGCTGGGCGACACGCACATCATCATGCTGACGGCCCTCATCGACGATGCCGACGTCGCCCGCGGTCTCGAGGCGGGAGCCGACGAGTACCTGACCAAGCCGTTTCGCCCGCGAGAGCTGCGCGCGCGGATCGATGCGCTGCTGACCCTGCAGTGAGCGGGTCGGGCCTCTGCGCGTCCCCATGGCGCTCGCGTCACCGTTCGGGCGGCACGCAGCGCCGAACAGAGGCCCGATGCGTTCGGGTATTCCGCTGAACGCACCACTCACGGTAACGGCGTCGCGTAGACCGTCGAAGGGCTCCAGCAGAACCTGCGGGGATCTGAGGGAAGCTGCGGTGATCCTGAGGGCGAGTTCACGGTCCGCAGCGCTATGGCGATTACCGTCACCGGCGCACAGGGCCGCAGCTGCGCTCCCGTGAGTTCCGCGACCTATTCTTTATCCATGCCGTCCTCCCCGCGCCCCGCCATGACACGGCGTGAGCTGCGTCATCGTGCTGAAGCACTGCAGACGCCCGCAGCGGCAGAGGACGCGCCCCTCGTGCTGATGGTGTGCACGGGCAACATCTGCCGCTCCCCCATGGCGGAGGTACTGCTGCGAGCACGTCTGGCAGACATTCCTCTGCGCGTGCAGAGCGCCGGCACGCGGGGGCTGATCGACAAGCCCATGACGCCCGATGCGCAGCAGCTCGCCATCGCGCACGGTGCTGCGGGCGACCACGCCGCTGCTCATCGCGCGCGCTGGCTCACCGAACCGGTCGCGAATGGCGCGGATCTCATCATCGCGATGGCCCGCGAGCATCGCACCTCGGCGGTCGAGCTCGCCCCCTCGAAGCTGCGTCAGACCTTCACCCTTCGTGAACTCGCTCGTCTGACTGACGGACTTTCCGACGAGCAGATCCGCGAGGCGGCGGACGCTGCAGGCGCGGACCCGCGCGCACGCCTGGCCGCTCTTGCCGGTCTGGCCGCGCGACAGCGCGGCACCATCGCTCCCCTGCCGCTCGAAGACGACGACGTGATCGACCCGTACCGGCGCTCGATCGAGACGTACGAGCGCTCGACAGCGCAGCTGGCACCCGCAATCGACGTCGTGGCGCGCGTGCTGCGCACCGCGCTCGGCTGACCAGCCTGCACCGCGCTGCGCGGAGGTCCTCTCAGCCGAGCAGCGTGCCGACGACGGTCAACGCCACGCCAGTGCCGTTGTACACGACGTGCACGAGCACGGCCGGCCACAGCCGCCCGGTGAACATCACCAGCGCACCGCAGGTCGCACCCAGCAGCGCGAGGGCGATCACGGCGTCGGCAGCGAGCGCATCGACGAGCTGATGAGTGATGAGGAAGAGAGCAGCGGATGCCACGATTGCGACGAGCGCGCCGATGACCCGGGCGCTCTGTGTGCGTCCGCTCATCCGGCGCACCACCGTGTAGATCGCGACCAGCAGCATCCCGTGGAAGAAGAACTCCTCCACGACGGGGGCAACAATGGCCGCGCCGACGAGGTCCTCTGCCCACCACAGCGGCGGCAGCGCGCCGTCGAGGGTGGGATAAGAGGGAAAGCCCGGCGAGCCCCCCATACCGACGTGCAACCAGCCCTGCACTAGTCGGAGGAGGAAACCGAGCACGACGCCGTAGAGCAGATCCACGGGGCGCAGGAGCAGCAGCCCGCGGGGCACTCCCCGCCGGAAGGCGAGAACGACGGGCACCGCAAGCACGACCCAGAACACAACGGTTCCGATGATCCCGCCGATCAGCTGCCCGAGCAGCAGACCGACCCCGAGGGCCAGCATGCCCCAGCCGAGCAGCTCGGCGTTCCAGCGATGTACCGACGACCCGCCCAGCCACCAGGGACGTCGGCGATGCGTGCGCGAACGCGCGCGCGACTCGTCGCGGGGGGAGGCAGAGGCTGCAGGCATCACCTCCGACCCTATCGGTGCGCCCGGCCCCGGATGCGGCGGGCCCGTGCCCCTGTGCGACAATGAACGCGCGTAACTGACCGGACGAGAGGCGCCATGGAGCTCAGCGATTACATCCGCATTCTGCGTAAGAACTGGCTGGTGATCGTGGCGACGACCCTGGTCGGCCTGACGGCCGCCGCAGGGTTCTCGCTGACGCGCACGCCGATGTATGAGGCGCAGGCGGTCGTGTTCGTTCAGTCGCAGACCGGCACCACGGTGGGTGAGCTTCAGCAGGGATCGACCTTCGCGCAGGCGCGCATCACCACCTACGTCAGCCTGGTGCGTGAGCCTGTGGTGATGAACCCGGTCATCACCGAGCTCGGTCTCGACGCGTCCGCCGAGCAGCTGGCCGAGTCGGTCACATCAACCAATCCGCTGAACAGCACGCTCATCGAGATCACGGTCGAGAACGCCGATCCGGTACGCGGTGCCGAGATCGCCAACGCGCTGGGCGCAAGCCTGGCTGCCGCCGTCAAGCGGATCGACACCCCGGTGGGCCAGGACGTGAGCCCGATCAAGCTCACCCGGGTGCGCGATGCACTGCCCCCGCAGGCGCCGTCCAGCCCCAATGTGCCGCTGAACCTCGCGCTCGGCGTGCTCGTGGGCCTCGCTCTCGGCGTCGGCATCGCCGTGCTGCGCGCGGTGCTCGACAACAAGGTGCGCTCGGCCCGCGACGTCGAGGCACTTACCGACCGCCCATTGATCGGCGCCATCCCGCACGACCCCAAGGCGAAGGCGCGCCCGCTGATCCTGCACGCCGACCCGCAGAACCCGCGCTCTGAGGCGTTCCGCTCGCTGCGAACCAACCTGCAGTTCCTCGAGATGGACGGCGGCCACACGTTCGTCATCACCTCGAGCATCCCGTCGGAAGGCAAGTCGACCACCTCGATCAACCTCGCGCTCGCGCTGGCCGACAGCGGCAAGCGCGTCGCACTGGTGGACACCGATCTGCGCAAGCCGAAGGTCGCCGAGTACCTCGGCATCGAGGGCGGCGTCGGCCTGACCGATGTGCTCATCGGCCGCACCCGTCTGGGCGATGCGGTGCAGCAGTGGGGAGACCGGTCCCTGTTCGCTCTGCCGGCAGGCAAGATTCCGCCGAACCCGAGCGAGCTGCTGGGGTCTGACCGCATGAAGTCTCTGCTCGCAGCTCTCAGCGAAGAGTTCGACGTGGTGCTGTGCGATGCTCCGCCGCTGCTGCCCGTGACGGATGCCGCCGTGCTCTCGCGAGCGACGTCGGGGGCGATCATGGTGGTCGCGGTGGGCCGCACGACCACGCAGCAGCTCGAGGGTGCGCTCGACGCGCTCGAGACGGTCGGGTCGAAGGTCGCCGGTGTGGTCATGACCATGGTGCCCACTAAGGGCGCCGATGCCTACGCGTACGGCTACGGCTATGGCGGCTACGGGGCGTACAACTCTGAGCAGACGAAGCCCGCGAAGCAGAAGAAGCCAGCGAAGCAGAAGCGCGCGATCGCGCCCTCGCCTCGCGCCCGTCGCTCGGAATCTCAGGTCGAGCAGTCGACGAGCTTCGACGACCTGCTCAACCCGCACTGAGTCGACCTGTGGCTCGCGGGAGTGCGATGACTGTCACGTCCAGGAGATTGCTCCTGGACGTGCTTGTCGCGGTCATCGCGATCGCTGCGGTCGTGCTGACTCTGCTCGCACTCGACCACGTGCGAGCGCGACCGGCAGATGGCGAGGTCTCTCCGCCGCCGTCGTTCTCGCAGCCGGCGTCGCCCAGCCCCTCCCCCTCACCCACCGAGACCACCGCGGGCGCAGCTTCGTACGACCGCTCGCAGGAGCGTTTTCTCGCCGCAAGCGCCGGAACTCTATGGCGGGGTGTCGCTGGGCAGTGCGGCGTCGCCGAGCCCCTGCTTGAGCGCTCTGCTGACGGCGGCAAGTCCTGGACGGATGCGACTCCGCGCTACCTCGGAATCGGTCAGCTGGTCGCACTCGACCCGTTCGCCGATGGCCAGGCCGAGATCGTCGCATTGACGGGAACCGATTGCGAGGCGCAGACGTTGCGCACGTTCACGCAGGGCCAGTTCTGGGAGTCAAACCCCGAGGTTCACGCCGCGTCGAGGTATGTCGACCCAACGGACACCAGCCGCATCGTGAGCTCAGGCGCAACGGTCGCTGCTTCCTGCTCTGATCCGCGCAGCCTGCGCGCCTCGGGAACGACTCTCGCCACGGTCTGCGGTGGCGTCGCGCACGTCCTAGACGCGGAGGACGAGTGGATGCCGCTGCCGCCAGCGAACGTCGCGGCTGTGAACTTCGATGGCGACGATGTTCTGGTCGCGCATCTCGCGGAGCAGTGCACCGGGATCACGATCTCGCGCTTCGCGTCAGAGGACGCGGCTGCTCCGCAATCTGAGAAGTGCGTCGAGGCAGCCGAGCCTTCGACGCCGACCGCGCTCGCAGTTGCCGGCACAGACCTGGTTGTCTGGTCCGGTGCTGAGACAGCTACCGTAACCCCGTGACGCACGTGTTCGTGGCGTCCGTGAGACCTGATATTCTCCGGTTCATACATCATTCACAGGACTACATGCCGAGGGAACTGCATTGGCGTCGATAGATCGAGTTGTGACGACGTCGCGCGGCGCGGTACCCGAGAGCAGCCCGAAGCGCCGTAACCTCGACTGGCGACGCAAGTACGCTCGCAGCCTCTTGGTGACAGACCTGTCGGTGCTCGTCTGGGTTGTCTACGGGACTCAGATCGCATGGCTTGGCTTCAATGGAGCGTCCGTCCCGACGGATAACCTCTTCGGCCTTCCGAATATCTCTTATTGGTTATTCTCAGCCGGATTGGTGTTCGTATGGTTGTGGGCGCTGGGACTCATTGATTCACGCAACCACCGCATTATCGGCACGGGAACGACGGAGTACGTGCGCGTAGCCCGCGCGAGCTTCTCCCTGTTCGGCGCGATCGCGATCGTAGCGTTCCTAACGAAGGTCGATGTCGCTCGCGGCTACCTTCTCATCAGCCTGCCGGTCGGCGTACTGATGCTCGTTTTCGTCCGATGGCTTTGGCGACAATGGTTGATATCGACACGACGCACCGGATCGTACTCGGCACGGGTGATTCTGGTGGGATCCGAACGCTCTGTTGCCAATATCGCACGCGAGTTGCGCCGCGCTCCTAATGCAGGTTATTTCGTCGTGGGCGCTTGTGTAACGGGAGGGCAGGACGGAGACACACTTCCGGGCACAGATATTTTGGTGCTCGGTTCGGTTGACGGCGTGGAATCGGCGCTTGTCGCTACCGGCGCCGACACCGTTGTTGTCACGAGCAGCGGCGACCTCCCTCCGGGTGGCGTCAAACGACTGTCCTGGGCGCTGGAGGCTGGGCGGCAGCATCTCGTGCTCGCGCCGAGCATCACTGATGTTGCTGGTCCTCGCATTCACACCCGCCCGGTCGCGGGCCTGCCTCTTATCCACGTCGAGACCCCACGATTTACTTCTGGGCAGCGTCTCCTAAAGCGCGTGACAGACATAATCGGATCCTTGGCGTTGATGGCGCTATTGTCCCCCCTGTTCGCTGCGGTAGCGATTGCAGTGATGACAACAAGTCCAGGGCCTCTCCTCTTCAAGCAGGAACGCATTGGCCTCAATGGAGAACCCTTCCGAATGCTGAAGTTCCGATCTATGCGGGTAGGAGCCGACAAAGAACTGAATTCGCTACTGCAATCTCAAGGAAGCGCTGAACAACCGCTCTTCAAAGTGAAGGATGACCCGCGGATCACTCGTGTCGGCAAGTTCATTCGCAAGTATTCGCTCGACGAATTGCCGCAGTTTTTCAACGTTTTGAGCGGCTCCATGAGCCTAGTGGGCCCACGACCACAGGTGGCGGCCGAAGTGGAGCTATATTCGGATGCCGCACGACGCAGATTACGAGCCCGCCCAGGAATCACCGGACTGTGGCAGGTGAGCGGTCGTAGTGCGCTGAACTGGGAGCAAGCGGTGCGTTTGGATTTGTACTACGTCGAAAACTGGTCGTTCTTAGGTGACCTTGCAATCATTTTGAGAACGCTCAAGGCGGTCCTGGCGCCGGGGAAGAGTGCCTACTAATGGGCGAGCGGAGACACCGGGCAACGAGCGACAAACCCGATCGAGACAGGCTGAAACGTGGCCGATAACTTGGACAAGGTGTCCGTGGTGATCCCGACAGTCCTTCGACCGGAGTTGCGACGCGCGGTCCAGACAGCTCGCGAGCAGCACGGGGTCGCGACTGAGATCATTGTAGTAGCCGACACGGATAGCGCGGCGGTACGTTCCGCTACTGATCTGACCGCCGGCGCGGACATAGTGATCTCGACCGGCGGACGAAAGCGCGGCGGATTCGCCCGCAATGTAGGGACAGACGCTGCCACTGGGGCTTACATCGCGTACCTCGATGACGACGACTGGTGGTTCCCGACAAAGCTCTCGAATCAGCTGAATGCGATCAGAAACACGGGAGCTGAAAACGACTACGTTGTTGGAGCGCGCGTCCAGCAGTTCAACGCCGGCGAACGTGGCAGCAACGGCAGGCCCTCGCCTTCGAAGCTGATCTCGTCTGCACGCCCAATCGAGGACTACCTCTTCCGCAACCGCGCACCGACCGCTGGCCGACCGAGCTTTTTTACGTCCACCATCTTCGCATCGGAATCCCTGATCCGTACGGTTCGCTGGGACGAAACCCTCACTCGCCATCAAGACTGGGACTTCCTCCTCCGCTTACAATCCGCCGGAGCGAAATTTATTCAGGTTCCCGATGTGCTGGCTGCGTACACGGCCGGATCGACGGGCTCGGTGTCCGCGGCAGTAGATTGGGAAGCTTCCTTGCGGTGGGCCCGCCAATGGAGGGATCGCTGGTCGCCTCAAACCTACGCGGACTTCATTGCGGCACAGCCCCTTAGGTATGCAGTGCAATCGAAATCAAGACTCGGCGTACGTGCATCGGTTGCGGAAATTGTCCGAGCACAGAGAATACCTAGCGCGCTCTCGATGGCATTTACCGCCGGTGCGATTGTTCCGCGAGAGCTGGTGCTGAGGGTTCTCCTAGGCGGGAAACAACCACCAAGTACGAAAGGTATGCCGTGAAAGACGTGGCTGTGTTGGTGGCGACTTATAAGCGACCGGAGCACTTGCGCGACCTGTTGCACTCGCTTGAGATAGCATACGAAGTCATGTCGTTCGATCTCATCGTGATTGACAACGACCCGGAAGGCACGGGAGGCGGCAGTTGCGAGGACAGCGCACTCAACATTCAGTACGCCATCGAACCCGCCCCCGGAATCGCCGCAGCGCGCAACCGCGCACTGCGGCTCGCCATGGGAAAGTATGCGTTCGTTGCGTTTGTCGATGATGATGAGTGGGTGTCACCTACGTGGCTCGCCGATCTCGTTGGTGCACAGTCTCGCTACTCCGCGGATGTCGTTTCTGGACCGGTGACTCCGGTTCTTCCGTCGAATGCTCCAAAGTGGGCCCGATGGGGACAGTTTTTCAGTCGCCCCGCTGTGCCATCGGGGAGCCGGACAAGATGGCCCGCAACCAACAACAGCCTTGTGCGAAGCGCGGCCATAGCCCGTCTCGACAAGCAGGAATTTGCGGAGGAATTCTCTATTACTGGAGGCAGCGATACCGAATTCTTTTGGCGTCTCGAGTTATCCGGAGCGACATTCGTCTGGTGCAACGAGGCAGAGGTGTTCGAGAATGTCCTCCCCTCACGCCTTTCGGTAAAATGGCTATGGCGCCGCGGACGTCGACTGGGCAATGTCAGTTCGCGTATGTTGATACTCAAGGGTAAGAGCAGGGCCTCCGTGATATTGCTCGGAGCCTTCCGAGCAATCGCCACACCCGGTATTGTCCTTCTCGCGCTACTCCGCCGCACCCCTTGGGGACCGGCCGCCATGAACTTCCCCAAAGCCGTCGGAATGATCACTGCGTCAATGGGAACGTATGTCCGCGAATACCAACGACAGTAAATCACCCTATCCAGTTGTCGGTGTCGGCGGTAACTAGATCAAACGGAAAGAGCAATGACCCAGATCAAGCCTCTCCTCAGGGAGTCCGGAAAACGACTATTCTCTGGACTCCTCGAGCAACTGCCGCTAACCAGTCGCAGGAAGCTTCTATTCCTGCGATCCCACGGCAAACTCCCGAACCTGAAGAACCCATCAACCTTCTCAGAGAAGGTCACTTGGCGCTTACTTTACGATCATAATCCTGAACTTAAGTGGACTTGCGACAAACTGCTGATGAAAGATAAGGTGCGCGAGCTTGATGCGACAGTGACGCCGGTTGACACGGTCTGGTCAGGAACCGCAATTTCCCAACTTTCGAGCATCGCGCTTCCGCACCGCTGGGTCCTTAAACCCAATCACCTTTCTGGCGACGTGTATCTTGGCGAAGGCACCCCGGACCTTGAGGATGTTGCGGAGAAGACATCCCACTGGCTACACATGCAGGATAGGTATCAGCAGCTCGGAGAATGGGCATATCAGTTTGCGCGACCGCTATACCTCATAGAGCCCTGGATCGGTGGAAACTCCCTGACTGAGGTTCCGAAGGACTATAAGGTTTTCGTCTTTCATGGGGAGCCGAAAATGATACAAATCCACTCCGGCCGCGGCATCGATCATCGTCAATATCACGTGTCACCTGAGTGGTCTCCTCTCGACGTAAAGACGTCGATCTCGAGCGAAGACATTCCTGAGCGTCCGGTCAACCTCGACGAGATCCTTCGTCAGGCTAGAAGTATTGGCGGCGCCTTTGATTTCATGCGCGTCGACTTTTACAGCGTCGGTGACACGGTGTATTTCGGAGAGACTACGCCATATCCAGCCGGTGGTCGTCGTAGATTTCATCCCGAAGAGTTCGACCGCGTTCTTGGTTCCTACTGGAACTTAGATTTCGAAAGGTAAGACGATGACGACGTTGCACAACGTTCTCTGGACCTCGGGGTGGGACTCGACCTTTAGGGTTGCCCAGCTTCTGCTCACATCGGACGCGGTGGTTCAGCCCTGGTACGTTCTGGATCCTGACCGATACTCATCGGCTACCGAACTGCGGACGATGCAACGCATCCGGGTGGCCCTCGAAGAGCGCGACCCCTCAGTTTCCCACCGCCTCAGGCAGACCAAGGTCGTCGGGAAGGCCGACGTTCCAGCGGACGAAGAGATCAGCGGCTGGTTTAGGGACCTGCGACGAACACAGTATTGGGGAGCACAGTACGACTGGCTCGCTCGATTAGCGAAATCTGAGGGTGTTCGTTTTGAGATCGGGTTGAAGTCGGATGATGCGCCTAGCGTCCGTCTTGGTGATCTCATTTTGAGGACAAAGACCCCCGGAAGATTCGGCTTTGACTTAGAGCACGCGAAGGGGCCGAAACTACTATTTCAACATTTCGAGTTTCCGATCTTCGACATAACGAAACTTGAATCGCAGCGCATTGCGCAAGCAAACGGGTACCAGGACATCATGGAAATGACCTGGTGGTGTCACACGCCGCTCTTCAATGGCCAACCTTGCGGCTGGTGCAACCCGTGCAAACACGCACGGTCGGAAGGTTTCGGTCGCCGAGTTCCTGCTCCTACGCTGGGAAGGCGAGTTCAATACCTCATGATCACTAAGTCCCGCGCGCTCATGCGAAAAATTCTGCCGACTTGACTCCATCGTAGTGGCCTCCTTCGGACAGAGCCCCGCGAAAACCCACCTAATAGACGCTGAGGACCACCACCATGGTAGATCGCTGGTTGCTAACGCCCGAGGAGTCCGCGCATTACGGGCTTAGACAGTCAGACAAGGACCGCAGGTACTACCTGTCCGCTCGAGCTTGGAAGGATGTCGTCCGACCGTCATTTACTCAACCCGACTGGACGGGCCTCCTCGACAATAAATGGTTGTTTGCCCAGACCGCGGCGCAGCGGGGGCTGTCCACGCCGCGGACTTTGGGCCTCGTCCACCCAACCGGAGGAAAATCCGTCGACGGGCGACCGATACGGAATCGAGATGAGTTTGGAGACTGGATACGGGACACTCGGCCAAGTTCATTCGTGATCAAACCTGTGGCTGGAATGGCGAGCAAGGGCGTAGTGCTCGTTCGTGAAGTGGAGTGGGATGATAACGTTCCCTTGTTTACGATTGGCGACGGCACAGTGCGGAGCCTGGACTGGGTGTGGGGCTCGCAGAGGGGTGTCGACGAATTTCAGGGGTCTATCCTCCAAGAGCTCGTGGGACCGCATCCCAGGATGTCAGCAATCGGCTTCGATGCACCCCACACGGTACGCATGCTCACCTACCTTGATGAGCGCGGTGATCCCCGCCTGCTTGTTGCGGCGCTCTACGCCGGCCGGGAAGGTGACCAGGTGAACAGTTGGAAGCACGGTGCGCTATCCGTTCACGTCGATGTACAAACGGGACGCCTCGGTCGAGCCAGGACGCTTCCACAGTACGGAACGCAGTGGCTGACCCGTAACCCCGACAATGATGTTCGGTTCGAAGGCGCGGAACTCCCTTACTGGGCCGATGCCGTCGAGCTATGCATAGCCGCCGCGCGGGCGACTTCGGTGCACCCGTTTGTGGTTTGGGAGGTGACTATCACGCCAACAGGACCGGTATTAATCGAAGGTAATCGCAACTTCGGGATACCGCTATTGCAAGTGCATACAGACGGATTCTTGAAGGGCCCGTTCCGAGAGACGCTCGAGCGAGTGAACGCCGCGATCCCCGACGGGACGGTCCGATGGGTTATTCGCAACTCGTTGGTCGCTCGACTCATGCGGCGCGTGCACGGCCGTCTCAGACGCTCTTAGCTCATTCAGCTCGAGACCCGAGCGAATCACGCCGCCCGTCCCTACCGCTCAACGCCACGTGCCCGACGTGTCTAGGATTGCCCGCGCTCCAGTCGGCGGCGTCCTTCTAACCAGATTCGCGCAAAACCAAGAAGGGAAACGCCGGCGAATCCGCCAGCAGCCCCGGCCGGGCCCCACAAGAACGAACAAACGGCTACTGCCAGGAGCGTGGCTACGGCGACGATCGTCGAGTTGATCGCAACATAACGGTCCAACCGTTTGGCTTGCAACATGCCGCCGAGTACCGGGCCGACGCTGACGACTCCGAGTCGCAACATCACCAGCGAAAGGACAAACCCCCCACCCGCGTATTCCGGACCAAAAACAGTCTGAACGATCCACTCGTTCACCGGAGTGAGGCCGAGAGTGGCGAAAGATATCGCTACACCGACGTAGAACGCAATATCGCAGTACCTTCGCACACGGCGAAGATCCGCACGAGCGGCACGCGGAATAACAATCGAATTGAGCGCATTTGGCACGATGCTGAATGGGGCAAGAACCTTGCTTACAGCGGAGTAGAGACCCACAGCTAGTGCACCCGACGTCGCGGAGACAACGACGTTGTCAAGATTGCGAAGCGACCCCATAGCCTTTGCCGTCGCGAGAGGCACGAGCATTGCCAGGGTCGACCAGGTGGGAGCTCGACGAACGCTCAGCTCAGTTCTTACGCACAGAACAGCTATCAAGTTTCCCACGATCGCGCCGCCCGTCCGCGCCACGCCGTAAGCAACCAACAAGTCAACACTGCCGAAGAACAATAGCAGGTAGATCGAAATTGTGAGCGCGGCTCTGACCGACACGGACAGCGTCGGCGCACTCACGGTCTTCCTAGCGAACGCAATGGCGAGTCGCGCTTCCGCGGTGTTTTCCAGGAGAACGGCAACTGCGTTCCCCGAAACAGCTATCAAGAGTCTTGGATCGTCGATGAGGAAGAGACCGAGAGAGCCCACGAGGACGAACACCCCCGAAAGAGCGACCGCGTTGATGCGCAAAGCCGTCACCACAAAGCCGTGGTTGCCGGTCGCGTACTCGCGCGATATCAAGGTAGTGGCATTCAAGCTGCCCAGCGAGAACAAGACAATGTGCAGAGACAAGAATGTGGCGAGCACACCAAATTGGCTAGGCCCGACGCCTCGCGCAACGAGCACGAGCAGGATAGCCTGACTGAGACTACTAAGGCCGCGCGCGAACGCGACCCCGCCGAATTGCCTCAGTATCATAAGTACCCTGGTGACATTCTATTAGCATCGGCGGCTGGGACTTTCTTCTCGAGCAGCACCTTACTGCTTATTAGTACCAACAAAAACCACCCGAAGTCGAGAAACGCTCTCGTTTCTACCGCGTTCACTACCGCAAGAGCGATAATCACCTGGACACTCCACGCCCAGAAAGGCCCACCCCGGCGCAGCATAAGACGGAAGCTACAGTACAAAGCGCGCACGAGGATAAGAGAAGCGATGATCAGACCTACGATGCCTAGTTGGAGCGCCACCGCGAGGTAGCCGTTATGCGTGCTATTCGTGTACCAGCCAGCGTACGGAAGAATTAGCCTTCCAGAAGTCGTATCTTCCCCAAGAATCGAGTTCCACCCGTACCCGAGAATCGGACGCAAGCTGAACGCGAACTCTGCGCCACGCCAAATTTCTGTCCGACCGGTTAGGGTTTCGTCCCGCCCGAGAGCGTCAAAAAGTGCTGTCGGATTGTAAGTTGCCGCCAGCAGAGCAACAGAACCGCTGGCGAGCACCAGCAGCGTAGCAACTACTCGAGTGCGCGCATCCTTCGCCGAAGTGATCCGGAAGACAATGCCAAGTATCAACACCATCCCGATTCCGACCGCTGACGTTGCTGAGCCTGTCCAGATCATCGTCCCGACATAGACCGCTGCCCAGAGCAGTTTCGACCAGCGGCGGCGCCCAGGGGCATACAGAAGAGTGATCAACCCAAGGACGACCACATACCCCAACACGTTTCTGTGCGGATAGATCCCCTCAAGCGCCCCGTTTGTCCAGACGCGTCTAGTAATACCGAACGAGGGAACCAGTAAGGCGACGGCTAACGAAATCGAGATGACCGCTTTGAACCCGAAGTCCAGAGTCTTGAGCAGATCGTCCGCGTTCAAGAAGCGCGCTACGAAGGCCGCGGATCCGGCGATGACAAGCAAGAGGGCGCTGCTCGCTAACGAGGCGCTAGCACTGTCCGCCCATATAGCGGAGAGAATCGCCAGCGCGACGAACATGTTAACTAACGTTGACGCCCATGGAAGTGATAGCGAGCGAGCGACTAGTAGAACGACGAGAACTGCGCCAACTATCAGCGCGACCGTCCCCGGAACCACTTCTGGACGGGGGTACGCGATAACGGCCCAGAAGCACAGTGCTACAGAAATCGAACGTACGCCACATCCAGTTCGCGAAGGATTTGACGTACCGCTTCGACTTGATCTCGGCTGTGCAGAATTCACAGCGGCGGCGCGTCGGTCGGATGCGCGTGGTCCATCTCGCGACGCGAAGGGATCGTCATCTCGTGTCCCCCGTCATCACGTATCCCTTCGCGAGCTCGCTCATGGTCGCAAGTGGCGCACAGTTCGCCATGGAGTATATGGCTCGGGTAGATGGTACACGATCGGCGATGGTCCTCCCCGGCACTACATATGCTCCTAGTGGCTGCGTCTCGCGCGGGATCTTGTTCTGCTCGCGCTTGGATCGCAGCAGTCTGCGGCGCCGTCGCCGTTCATCCCACGAGCGTCCGGATGATCATGGCGTCACGACGCTCTGCTATGCATAGAGGGTTCAATCAAAGGAGCCAAGTGAAACTCTCAGTCATCGGTTGCGGTTACCTCGGCGCCGTGCATGCTGCCGCGATGGCATCCATCGGCCACGAGGTCGTCGGAATCGACGTCGATGAGCGCAAGATCGACGCGCTCTCCTCAGGGGAGGCCCCCTTCTTCGAACCCGGGCTGCCTGAGATCCTCTCCGCGGGCATCGCTTCGGGCAACCTGCGCTTCACCACCGACATCGCCGAGGCGAAGGGCGCGAGAGTGCACTTCATCGGCGTCGGCACACCACAGCAGAGAGACGGCGATGCAGCCGATCTCACCTATGTGGACGCCGCCGTCGACGCGCTGCTGCCGCACTTGACTTCCGGCGACATCGTCGCCGGCAAATCGACGGTTCCGGTGGGGACCGCGGCCCAGCTCGCGCTGCGCGTCGAAGCGACCGGGGCGACGCTCGTCTGGAACCCGGAATTCCTCCGTGAAGGTTGGGCCGTGCAGGACACGATCGACCCAGACCGGTTGGTGGTGGGAGTGTCGGACGCTTCGACAGGCTCAGCGGCCGGCCGGAGCGGCGGGGTATCGCGCCCTTCGACAGGCTTAGGGAGTGCCGGCGGCAGCTCAGCGGCCGACGCCGCGGACGTGCTGCGCGAGGTCTACCACCCCGCCGTCACCAAGGGAACGCCGTTCATCGTCACGGATCTGGCAACGGCCGAACTGGTGAAGGTGGCGGCGAACGCGTTTCTGGCAACGAAGATCTCATTCATCAACGCGATGAGCGAGATCGCCGAAGTCACCGGTGCCGACGTCACCCAACTCGCTGATGCCATCGGCCACGACGCTCGCATCGGCCGCCGGTTCCTCGGCGCGGGCATCGGCTTCGGCGGTGGCTGCCTGCCGAAGGACATCCGCGCCTTTTCGGCACGAGCTGAAGAACTCGGGCGCAGCGAATCGGTCTCGTTCCTACGCGAAGTCGATGCCATCAACCTGCGGCGCCGTGAACGTGCGGTTCACCTTGTCGTCGACGCGTTCGAGGGCAACGTCGTCGGAAAGAACATCACACTGCTCGGCGCCGCATTCAAGCCGCACAGCGACGACATCCGCGACTCCCCCGCTCTCGACGTCGCCGTTCGCCTCAAGGGTCTCGGCGCCGAAGTCACCGTCACCGATCCCGAAGCTCTCGAGAACGCTCGACGCCAGCATCCGCAACTGAACTACGTCGACGACCGTGACGAAGCACTGCGCGGGGCAGACGCGGTCATCGTCGTCACGGAGTGGGACGAGTACCGCCGCGAGCTCTCCCCCGAGCACGCCGCGTCGCTGACTGCCGGGACGATCGTCGTCGACGGGCGGAACTGCCTGGACGCCGCTGCGTGGCGCGAGGCGGGGTGGACGTATTACGGGATGGGGCGGCCGTAGGGTTGCCGGACCCTTCAACAGGCTCAGGGGCCGGCCGTGCGACTCAGGGGCTGCGGCAAGCTATCGTGACAGTGTGAGTTCCGAGAGCCTGTCTGCGCAGCGGCGACGCCGCGCGGGGCGGATCACGGCGTGGGTGCTCGGCGGCATCCTGATTCTCGCTGTCATCGCCACCGCATGGATCGGCATTCGCGGGTTCCTCGCGTACCAGCACCTCACCGACGCCCGCGCGACGGCGAGTGACGCGGCATCCGCTCTCGCCGACCCGGCCAGTGCCGCAGAGCTCATCCGCGAGGTATCGGCCGACACCGCAGCCGCGCGAGACCTCACGAACGACCTCGTCTGGAAGGCCGGCGAACAGCTCCCCTGGGTCGGCCCACAGCTCGCCGCGGTGAGCTCCGTCGCGGCCACGCTCAATGATGTTGCGTCGGATGCCCTCACGCCGCTCGCTTCCGCCGCGGCATCGTTCTCGCTCGATAGCATCAGACCGCGAAACGGATCGATCGATCTGTCAACGTTTCGCGAGCTGGAGGGAGCGGCTTCCGAGAGCGCGTCGGGGATGGCTGCCGCCGCGTCGGTGGTTGGCAGCATCGACCCGGCTCCCCTGGTCGGGCCGCTGCGTGACGCGGTCGACGAGATCACGAGTCTCCTTCGACGGGCGCATGTCGCGGCCGATGCCCTGAACCGCACAGCTGCGCTCTTCCCGCCCATGCTCGGCGCTGACGGACCGCGCGACTACCTCATCGTCTTTCAGAACAACGCCGAGTGGCGATCGCTCGGCGGCATCGTCGGCGCGATGGCGCTCGTGCATACCGAGAACGGGCAGCTCACCCTCAGCGCGCAGGCAGCGTCGTCTGACTTTCCCCGCTACGACGACCCGGTCGTGCCGATGACCGACGACGAGATCCGCCTGTTCGGTCGTCAGCCCGCGAGCTATGTCCAGAACGTCACGCAGATCCCCGACTTCACGCGCGACGCACCGATTGTGCAGGCGATGTGGCAGCGTCAGACGGGCACCACAATCGACGGCGTTATCTCGCTCGACCCTGTCGCTCTGTCGTACCTGCTCGAGGCAACCGGGCCGATCTCGCTGCCGACGGGAGATGAGCTCAACGCCGAGAATGCGGTGCAGCTTCTGCTGAACGAGGTATATCTGCGCTACGAAGACCCGCGCCAGCAGGATGCGTTTTTCGCCGCGGCCGCCTCGTCCGTCTTCTCGTCACTCACCACGGGAAGTGTCGATCCGGCAGCACTCGTGACCGCACTCGGTCGCGCAGGCGAGGAACACCGCCTCATGATCTGGAATGCCGCTCCCGAAGAGCAGTCGGTGCTCGACGGCACCACGCTGCAGGGCATCCTCGGGCCTATCGCTCCCGACGAGGCAGAGTTCGGTGTGTACCTGAACGCCGGCACCGCTTCAAAGATGGACTATTACATGCAGGTGGGCGCGGGCGTCGAGTCGTGCACGAGCGGTGAGGGCACCCTGCGCGTCACGCTCCGCAGCTCGGCGCCCGCCGATGCGGCATCTCTGCCCACCTATATCACCGGAAGCGCTAGCTTCGGTGTGCCTCCAGGCGAGGTCGAGACGATCGCCTACATCTATCTGCCTGAGCACTCCGCTCTCGTGTCGACCACACTGCCCGGTCAAGAAGACGCACCGCGACTGGGCGGCGGCATCGACGCCGGCCGGCAGGTTCTCGTGTGGAGGACGCAGCTGGCTCCGGGTGCCGAGAGCACACTCGACGTCACCGTCACCACGCCCGACACCGACAAATTGACCGCGCGCATCACGCCGACAGCGCACGGCGTCGAGACGGCTACCGCGTGCGAGAAGCGCTGAAACGGAGCCGCTTGGCGACTGTGGCGGGGAGAGCATTCGCTCGTCGTCGAACCAGCTGAGTGTCCTGGTTACGAGGACGTCATCGACTCTTAACCAAGCACACACCTCCCACAGTTGCATTTCGCTGTGGTTTTCCTGAATAATCGAGCAGGATAGCTGACGCGGGTAGATCTTCTTGCGCCAGCAGCGGTGTGCATGGCGCGCCGACCGGAGCATACATACGCAACGTTCCAGAGGGGGACATCTTGAAGCACACCATCACCAAGGCAGCCGCAGTCGCGGCGCTCGCCGCCGGCGCCCTGTTCGCCGTTCCTGCTGCAGCTTCCGCCGTCGAGGGCTACACCCCTCCCGCCCGCGGACAGGTCAGTGATTCGACTCTTGCCCCGGGTGAGGCCTTCACCTTCTCGGTCACCGACGCCGCATTCGTGCCCGGGGAGACCGTCTCGATCTCCGTCTCCGGCGAGAACGCCAGCGCCGCGACGCTGGGCTTCGTGAAGTTCGCTGTCGAGACCAAGGCGCTCGGCACCACCACTGCCAACGCAGACGGCGGCGTCTCGGGCGTGCGCATCACCCTTCCGGCCAACGCGTCGGGATCGTACACCATCCTCGCAACGTCGCCGTCGAACCCGGTCGGGGTCTCGGCGACCGTGGCGGTCGCCGCTGCCGGGTCCGGCGCTGCCGGCGGCAACAACGATCCTCTCGCGACCACCGGTGCCGACAGCGCAGCGATGCTCGGCCTCTGGGTCGGCGGCGGTGCCCTCGTGCTCGCCGGCGGTGCTGTCGCCGTCGGGAGTGCCGTGCGCCGCAACCGCAACCAGGCCGTCGAGGCCTGACCTCATCGGCATTCAGAAGCCCCGTGCGCAGCCCCTGCGCACGGGGCTTCCGCTATCCCCGCTCGCGGGACCATTGCCAGACGAGGACCATCGCGACACCTACGCATGCGCCAGTGGTGTTCGCGAGCACATCGAGCGCGCTTGGCGTACGAGATGGCAGCAGGAGCGCCTGCGCTATCTCGATTGATGCAGAGGTCAGCAGCGCGAAAAGCACCACCGTCCAGCGTCGCCGCAGCAGAAGCGCGAAACCGGCGCCGAACGGCACGAACATGGCCACATTCGACGCTACCTCCACTCGGTCATACGTCATGCCCGGCACAGTCCGGATGATCCACTGGACGAGCGCCCGCGCGTGCATCCCCGAGTCGACGGGCACCGGCCAGAAGACGATCAGCAGCATAACCAAGCCGTAGAGGGCCATGCCGATCACGACCGGCCACGCGCGCACGTGCGAGCGGCCCTCGCTCGATGTATCGATGGCGTTCCCCCTCTGCAGCCTCCCCGCATCGAGCGTAGTGCGTCGTCGCACCGACCGCCGCTAGGCTCGAGATGTGCGCATTCTTCTCACCGGCGGTGCCGGCTACATCGGATCCCACGTCGCCCTCGTGCTGCTGGAGCGCGGCGACGACGTCGTCGTCATCGACGACTTCTCGAACAGCAGCCCCGAGTCGCTGCGGCGGGTCGAGCGGCTCACCGGGAAGACGCTGCAGATCATCGAGGCGGATCTCGCGGATCGTGTGGCAGCCGAAGCCGCCCTGCGCGACGTCGACTTCGACGCCGTCATCCACTTCGCCGGTCTGAAGGCCGTCGGTGAGTCTGTGGCGCAGCCATCCCGCTACTTCCGCACCAACCTCAACTCGACGCTCAACCTGCTCGACATCATGCGCGAGAAGGACGTGCGCAAGCTCGTCTTCAGCTCGTCGGCCACGGTCTACGGCACCCCGGATGCCGGAGTAGAGCGCCTCGATGAGACGCAGCCCGTCGGCATCGGGATCACCAACCCGTACGGCCGCACGAAGGCGTTCATCGAACAGATCATCGCCGACGTGCAGCAGGCCTGGCCCGAGCTCGAGGCCGTGCTGCTGCGCTACTTCAACCCCGTCGGCGCGCACCCGTCCGGTGAGATCGGTGAGGACCCCGCTGGCATCCCGAACAACCTCATGCCGTTTGTCGCGCAGGTCGCGGTGGGCCGGCGGGAGAAGCTCGCTGTGTTCGGCGATCAGTACCCGACCGTCGACGGCACGGGTGTGCGCGACTACATCCACGTGATGGATCTCGCCGAGGGGCACGTTGCTGCCCTCGAGCACCTCTCCCCCGGCGTCGAGGCATACAACCTCGGTTCGGGCGAGGGCTCGAGCGTGCTCGAGGTCGTGCGCGCGTACGCCGAGGCGAGCGGGCGCGAGATCCCCTATGAGATCGTCGCCGCTCGCGCCGGAGACCTGGCGACCACCATCGCCGACCCCGCGAAGGCGAACAAGGCGCTCGACTGGCGCACCACACGCTCCCTCGCCGACGCCTGCCGCGACTCGTGGGCGTGGCAGCTGAAGAACCCGAACGGGTTCGACAGCGCATCCTGATGCGGATCTCGACGACTCGGGTGACTTTTCTGCGCGGTCTGCTTGCGTTACGCGCGTAACCATAGGTAGAGTCACACCTACGGCCATTTGGGGAGCCGTATACGGATGGGGATCCGTACAGGAGTATTGATCTGGGGAGATCATGGGGACGCGTATCGGCTATGCCGCTGGAGCTTTCGACCTTTTCCACGTCGGGCATCTGAACATCCTTCGCCACGCCCGAGAGCACTGCGATGTGCTCATCGCTGGCGTCGTGAGCGACGAGATGCTGCGGGCGGTGAAGGGCATCGACCCTGTCGTGCCAACAGCCGAGCGTGCGGAGATCGTGCGACACATCTCGTACGTAGATGATGTGTACATCGAGACCCGTCCGGCGAAAATCGACGCCTGGCGCGATCTGCACTTCACGCACTTCTTCAAGGGCGACGACTGGCGCGGCACCGAGAAGGGCATCGCTCTCGAGCGCGAGTTCGCGAGCGTCGGCGTGGAGGTCGTCTACTTCCCGTACACGGTGCACACCTCGAGCACAACCCTTCGCCGCGCACTCGCCGCGCTGACCGATAATTCAATGGTGATGTCGCGATGAACCGTGGAGAATCGCGCGGCCCGCCCCGCGCGTGACCAAATACGACCGCACCGTCTTGTTAGACCGGATGCTGCTGGGGAGCAGCATCCTTTCCGTGATCTGGGGTCACGGATCTCGGGCCCGGGGGACGGGCCCAGAGAAATAGCCTGCCGTCGCTGCGGCAGGCACTGGGGAAAGTCTGGGGAAATGACGCACTGGGGTTTGCGTACAAAAACGGCTCGCGGTGGAGCCTCGGAATGACTTCCGTCGAAGACGTTCTGGGCCTGAGCGGCAGCGGGATCGATCGTCCCGCCGTCGCTCCTCCTCGAGTTCTGCGCGCGGTGCCCGACCTCGTCGTGGCACCGCGCGCCTCCAGCACACTGGAGCAGCGACGCCGCTGGGAGCGGCACTATCGCATGCTCTTGCACGCCACGGATGCCGGCACGATCACCCTCGCTGTAGGGCTGACCGTCGGCATCCAGATCCAGCTGGGTGCCCCTCTGCTCGACTCCATCGTGCGCGCCTCACTCCTGGCAGCACTGTGGCTGGCGATGCTCGGGGGCACCCATACGCGCGACGCCGCTCTCTTCCGCCCTAGTGCGGTGGAGTACCGCGGCGTTGCGCGCGCCACCGGCTCAGCATTCGGCGCCCTGGCTACCAGCGACGCGCTCATGGGCCTGCATGGAATGCAGTTGCTCTTGCTCGTCGCCCTCCCCTCAGGGCTGGGGTTGCTGGTGCTGAGTCGGTGGTCGTGGCGTCGCTGGCTGATCGCACAGCGCGCGCAGGGAGTGTTCTCGTCGCGCACGCTCGTGGTCGGCCAGCGCGATGACGTCGAGTACGTCATCGCAAGCCTCGGCCGGGCGAACTCCGCCGGGCTGAGGGTCGTGGGGGTGACGCTGAGCGACGATGCCGAGCAGGAGCTCGTCGTCGGCGACGGCGCGTACCCCGTGTGCGGAACCATGTCCACCATCAGCGCCGTCGCCCGCGATCTCGGCGCCGATACGGTCGTGGTGGCGAGTCATCCCCGCGGTGACGCCGACTTCGTGAAGCGTCTGAGCTGGCAGCTGGAGGGCACCGCAGCCGAGCTGGTGCTCTCGAGCCGGCTCGCCGACGTGGCCGGGCCGCGCCTCTCGTTCGAGGCTCTCGACGGGCTGCCGCTCATACGGATGCAGATCCCGACCTACTCGGGCGGCCAGCACCTGCTCAAGCGCGCTCTCGACATCCTGGTCGCGATCGCCGCGCTGGTGCCGATTGCGATTCTCTATCCGCTGCTCGCTCTGCTGATCAAGTGCGACTCGCGCGGACCTATCTTCTTCCTGCAGGAACGCGTCGGTCGCGACGGCCAGCTGTTCAAGATGGTGAAGTTCCGCTCGATGAGCACCGATGCCGAGCAGCAGCTGTCGCAGCTGCGGGAGCACAACGAAGGCTCAGGCCTGCTCTTCAAGATGAAGGACGATCCGCGCGTGACGCGGGTGGGCCGGGTGCTGCGCAAGTTCTCGCTCGACGAGCTGCCGCAGTTCTGGAATGTCCTCGTCGGCGATATGAGCGTCGTCGGGCCTCGCCCGCCGCTGCCCAGTGAGGTCACCGGCTATGACGGCAAGGTGTTCCGCCGGCTCTACATCAACCCAGGCATCACGGGGCTGTGGCAGGTATCGGGACGCAGTGACCTGTCGTGGGACGAGAGCGTGCGCCTCGACCTGCGCTACGTCGAGAACTGGTCTGTGGTGAGCGACCTGCAGATCATGTGGCGCACCGCGAAAGTGATGCTGCGACCGAGTGGAGCCTACTGAGGTCGCAGCATCACTATGCGAGTTGGTCACGTGCGGGCTGGTAAAGCCCCTCCTGCGAAGCGACCAATCGATTCGGTTACTTGGTGTTCAACCACGGGTCGGCGCCCGCCGACGCGAACGCGGAAAGCATACCTGAGCCGTTCTCGATACTGACGTTGCAGGTCGATGATACCGAGTTCGCATCGAATCGGATCAGCGCCTTGATGTTCGGATACTTCTTCAGCACCGATGGGATCGACTCGTACCAGGCTGCCGATGCCCGAGGGTCATTCTCGTCGAATTCGGTGCCGTATTCCATGAGGATCTGGGGCTTGGAGCCGAAACCGGAATTCACCAGGAAGTCGTGCGGGCCCGCCACTTCCTGCTCAAATGAGTTCCAGCGAGACCCGTTGCAGGTGAAGAAGTTATACGGATCGAAGCCGACCCAATCCACATACTGATCGCCAGGGTACCCGGCAAGAATCTTGGCATCATTTCCTGCCCCGAGGTATCCGGTAGAAACCCATAGCCATGCGACGTTCGTTGTTCCATTCGCCTCGAACCTCTGATGCACGCGCTTGAACGCGGCGACGTAGTCCGCCATCGAACCCTTGTCGAGCCGGTCGAACTCCGGGTCGAACGCGATCATCACAGGCTTGCCGTAGGACTTCAGCCGCGATGCCGCGTCGTCGATGATCTTGTCCCATGACCCCCGGGCGATGTCAGCCCAGCGGATGTCGGTGTTCGTGGAGGCAACCCGCGCCTGCCATGCGAGAACCGGGGTGCGAGACTGTCCTAGCGCCCGCTCGTCAGCGTCGGGGAAGAGACCCTGATGCACGTGCGTCGAGAAATCGTGGTACCGAAGAGTGAGGTCGAACTGACGTCCGACCTTGCTTTCGAGGTCCGTGACGGCGCTGGTGAGATTTGCACCGCGCGTGGTATATGCACCCCACAGTGCCCCGCATGTGGGAGCGAGATATCCCTGTGCACCGCACGATGGCCGAGCGGCTTCTGCCTTGTCCGCCACAAGCGTCGCATCGAAGCTCACGCCGGGGGTAGCGTGCCAGTTCAAGTGCGTGGACGCGCTGATGACGTTCTCACCTTGCCGCAGAAGGTCGACCGGGATGCTGAAGGCGCGGGTCTTCGTGGCTTGCGAGGTACTGGGCGCCGCGGTCGCGTACGTGGACGCAGACAGCGCCCCGGAGGGGAGATTCGCTCGTCCGATCTCCTCACCGTTGAGGAAGACGACGACACCGTCATCCGCGCGCACAGTCAGCGTCGCGGACGCGAATTCCTCGGGCTCTTCGACGGTGAACGACTTCCTCGACTGCAGACTGAGGCCACGATCGGCGGGCGGCACGCTCGAATCGACGACCTGACTAACCGCATCGCGGCCGAATCCGAGGGGGGCGGGGGCAGCCTTCCACGCGGAATCGTCGAAGTCGGTCTCTTGCCATCCAGTGGGCCAGCCGTCGTCCGAGTATCTCCAACGCCAGTCACTCTGCGCTGCGATCAGGACTGACTGAGTAGCTGCGCTCGAGGCGACAGCCTGCTCAGCTGCTGGGAGAGGAGAGGGTGCCGCGGCGGCGGTGCCTAGAGGTCCTGCGAGAACCGACAGCGCCGTAGCGAGGACGGACATCGCAAGAAGACGCGCGGATCGGTTCGAACGAGGGCGTGGGCTATGGGGCATGAGGGGTCACCTAATCAATGTCGATTTTTCGGATATTGACGCGCGGAAAGCCGGCGTTCTACTCACTCATGTCCCTCAGACGCGACTGTTCGGCCGCGCACCCACATGAGTACCGGGAGCTAAACACATGATGACGGGGGGACGCAAACGCGCGAGGCGGCGTCTCGAGCGTCCTCCGTCATCTACGCCGGTTGACGAACGGGCACAATTCATCGAACGGACGACTGTGGCGAAGCAGGCGGATCCGCAGAGCGCCCCGGTGTCGCTTCCAACGACACCTCCGCATCGGTGCGGTGGCGCGGGCTACACGATCCGGGCACAGCTCGACATCTCAGCCACGACCGTCTGCAAAGGCCGCGAAGCGTTGTTGCCCCGAGGCAACTCAACGCTCACCTGAGAGTCCTCTGCTAATCTCCGGAGTCACAGCCAGAGTACGCGCTCGCGAGCGTCTCGGCGGGGGCTCGAGCGCCGATATCGACGCGCGGACGGCGCGGAATGGAAGGCATCATGGGAAGCGACGACGACGGGAACCGACGATGAGAGTACTTCTGGTCGCGTCGACGGGAGGACACCTGACTCAACTGCTGGCGCTGCGTGCGTGGTGGAGTGAGCATGAACGCGAATGGGTGACATTCGATAATCAGCATGCGCACGACGCACTCGCCAGCGAGCAGGTGACCTGGGCCTTCTCGCCGACTACACGCAACATCCCCAATGCCCTTCGCAATCTGTTCCTCGCTCGCCGCGTGCTCAAGAGAATGCAGCCGGACCTCGTTGTGTCCACCGGCGCCGCTGTGGCCGTCCCATTCTTCGTGGTGGCGAAGGCACGGGGTGTCCGCACCCTATATGTCGAGGTCATCGACCGCATCACCTCTCGCACCCTCACCGGGCGTCTCGTCTATCCGATCGCCGATCGTTTCGCGGTCCAGTGGCCCGAGCAGAAGAGTCTCTACCCGGAGTCGATCGTGATCGGACCCACGCTATGACCATGCGCGTTTTCGTAACCGTCGGCACGGATCACCACCCCTTCGCTCGCCTCATCGAATGGGTAGACCGATGGGCCGAGCCTCGAAGCGAGGTCGATCTCGTCGTACAGCATGGCTCATCACCGAAGTCCAAGTGGGGCAGGAATCTCGAACTGCTCGGCGCGACAGATCTGCGAGCCGAGTACGACTTGGCTGATCTTGTGGTCGGGCAGGTCGGGCCTGGAACCATCTTCGAGGCCAACCGAGCAGGGCACCGCCCGGTGGTTGTACCTCGTGACCCGGCCTTCGGGGAAGTCGTGGACGGGCACCAATACCCGTTCGGGACATTCATGACCGCACAGGCCCGCTGCTGGGCAGAAACGAGCGAACAAGACTTCATCCGCCGACTCGACATGCTGAGACGCAACCCGCTCGCCGGCCGGTTCGACGCGGCCACAGATGGTGATTCTGCAAGCGGCGCGGTCAAGCGCTTGGCTGAGGAAGCGGTCTCGGCCCCTCGGAGAGGATTCTCCCTCAGGCGCGCGGCGCAGATGGCAAGGAAAGTGGAGGGCAAACCGGATGAGTAGTGGCGTGCGGGCCTCTCGTCCGCATGCATACTCTCGGAACAGCAAGAATCCAATCTCGACGATTGAGCTTTTCGCGGTTTCGGCAGTACGCTGAGCACTGGGAGCCGTATGGGGCGGCTATGGGGAGTTTCGAACCTGGGGAGGGTTCAACATTTCTGGGGTGGTTTCGGCTGACCCCGCGCGGCGCATGTCGTTCGGGGAGGCCATCAAAAATCTGGGGACAGCGCAGAAGTCTGGCGCAGGAGTCCCGGCGTACACGCGCTGGATCAACCGACGCGTGGCGCGGCTCTTCGCGGCGATCTTCTGTCACGCAGGGATGTCACCTTCGAGCGTTTCACTGCTGAGCATCGTCTTCACGATGTTTGGTCTCTCGCTCTTCATCTCGCTGAATCAGCATCCCGTCGCCGCCGGCCTGCTGGGTGCGGTTCTGCTCGCGATCGGCTATGCCCTCGACTCCGCAGACGGGCAGCTCGCCAGACTCCAAGGCTCTTCCAGCTTGCGAGGCGAATGGCTGGATCACACTCTCGACGCGATTCGGCTGCCCGCTGTGCATCTCGCGCTGGCCACGGCAATGCTGTTGCGCGGTGAGACCGTGATGGCGATCGTGGCAGCGCTGTTCTCGATCATGGCTTCCGCTGCCTTTCTGAGCCAGAATCTCGGCGGTCTGCTGCGCGACCAATCGCGGAATGAACGAATCGAAGTGCGGCGATTCCAGTCCTGGTTGTTGCTTCCGGTTGACCCCGGCGTACTCTGCTGGACCTTCGCATTGTGGCCTCTGCTGCCTCTCTTCACCGTCGTCTACCTCTTTCTGTTCGTCACGAACCTCGCGCACGTCTCAGCCTCCGCTCGGCGCCGCTGGCGCGAACTCGACCAGGGAGACCGCCCATGACCATCCCACTTCAGGTTCAACCGATGGTCTCGGCGATCATCGCCACCCGCGGACGTGCTGAGCTGCTCCGCCGAGCCGTGAGGTCGATCGCGGCGCAGGACTACGACGGGCGGATCGAGATCGTTGTCGTCTTCGACCAGAGCGACATAGATGCTCTGAACGACCTTCGCACCTCGCTCCCGCCGACAGTGGAACTGATCACTATGGCGAACCACCTCGTGGCCGGGCTCGCGGGTGCTCGCAATTCGGGCATCGCGCGGGCGACGGGTCTGCTGGTGGCGTTCTGCGACGACGATGACGAATGGCTGCCGACCAAGCTTCGACGCCAGGTGGACGCCTGGCAGTCTTATCCCGAAGCAGCTGTGATGTCTTCCGGAATAGAGATCGTCACGCGCGACGGAACCGTTACGCGCATTCCTCCACTTGTCACCCAGCGCTCGGATCTCCTGCAGTCCCGCGTGGGGGAGATTCACCCGTCGTCGTTCCTGTTCCGCCGAACGGCGCTCGGCGCCCTCTCCGGCGGCGTCGACGAGTCGATCCCTTCGTCGTATGGCGAGGACTACGATCTCCTGCTGCGCATGACGGAGTTCGGGCCGATCGTCAGCGTTCAAGCTGCCCTCGTGATCGTGCACTGGGATCGAGACTCCTACTTCGCAGGCCGATGGAGTGCGATGGCCAGCGGGCTGGGGTTCATCGTCGAGAAGCATCCCGACCTACTGTTCGACAACGACAACGCAGCGAGGATGAGCGGCCAGATAGCCTTCGCACACGCGGCGTCAGGTGACTACCGCGCGGCTCGAATATGGTTGCGCCGCACACTGCGTCATCGGCTCAGGGAGCCGCGCGCGTGGCTGACGGTGCTGGCGATGTCACGCGTCGTCTCCCCGCGCACCATTGTCACCGCGCTGAACAAGCGGGGACGCGGCATATGAACGCCCGGCGACGAGACTGGGCGGTCGCTGGAGTGCTTGTCGTGATTGCCGCAATCGCTGCCGCGATGGTTCTGATGTACGCCGTGTCAGGAGTCAGCTCACCGCCGCAATCAGCTTTCGATGATTCGATCCCGGCCGCGACGCAGTCACCTCCACCGGCTGACCAGCCTCCTGCGAATAAGAGTGTGCCGGAGGACGACCGCCGAGAAGTGGAGAAGGCGTCGGATGATCTCCTCGAGTCGGTGCTTCCGACAATCGCTGACATCGGCGCCGATGACAACACGAACATCGTCAGCAAGTTGTCAGGCCTCGCATCCCAGGCCTTCCTGAGCGAGCTCGAAGCCGAGCGGCTGGAATTCAATGCTGAAGGATGGACTCGCGAAGGCGCCTACAAGGTGGACGCCGTCGAAGTGCTGGATTTCTCGGATGCGGAGAACGGGGCATCGGCCACGGTACGCGCATGCATCGATACTTCCGGTCTGACCGTGCGCAGGACAGACGGAACGGTCATCGAGCCTGGCGGATCGTCCACTCGGGCATGGAATCTGTTCGTTCTCGAACAGTCAAAGAACTCTGCATGGCGCATCGTCGGACGCACCTTCTCCGACGACCCCGCCTGCTGACATTTGAGAGAAAGAAGATGGACATGGAGCGCATCAACTCGAGGCGCCGGTCGCAGATCGGTCGGTTCGTCGGCGCGACATTGGGTGCCGGCGTACTGTTGGCGACACTGTTGACTCCCGTAGCAGCGACAGCGGAAGCGGGCGCGGTCATCGGCGACGGCAGCTCCGCTGATACGGCCGCTGCCTCTTGCTGGGAGATAAAGCAGAGCAACCCATCCGCGGCGAGCGGCGTGTACTGGCTCGTCACTCCAACTCTCGGCGCCCCCGACCAGTTCTACTGCGACCAGGTGACGGACGGCGGCGGTTGGGTGCTTGTCGGACGAGGTCGAGAGAATTGGACCCAAAGCAACACAGGACGTCTCACGAGCGCCGACGTCGCGAACACGCCGGACGGCGTCGCGGCTTTCAACCCGGCTCAGCTCTCCGTAGACGTGGTTAACGGTCTGCTCGATGGCGGTCGCGTGGATGCACTGAACGAGGGTGTCCGGCTTCGCCGCGCCACGACGGTGAGCGGGAACTCATGGCAGGAGGTGCGCTTCCGCTACTCCACCGCCCGGGCGGACTGGTCTTGGCAGTTCGCAGGGTTGCAAGGAGTCTCGTCCTGGAAATTCGACGGGGTCTCCGGCAGCGGAGGGACCACCGGAAGCTTTGGAAACAACAACCTCCTGCGTCGAGTGGACACGAATGCCGACGCGAATCGCGGCTGGTCACGAGGCTTCGGATTCGGATCGTCGCAACGAGGCGACTCCTCCACGACCTCGTACGTGTGGGCGTCGTCGAGCACCGCTGGATATGCCAAGCCATTCACGCAGGTGTACCTTCGACCACGACTCCTCAGCACTGAGGTGTTCTCATCAATTCCTGATAACGGCCTTCCCGCCAAGACACAAGTCGCTGCTGCAGAGAGCTACCCCATCGCGAACTCTTGGGGCGTCACCGGCCTCGGCGCAGCGGGAACGGGAGAGCTCAACACTGAGGTGGCGGACTTCGCGGAATCCAACGGTGTGATGTTCGTCGGCGGTAACTTCCGGTATGTCCAGCGAGACGCGAATGGCACCGCTCGGGTCGAGCAGAGCTACCTGGCGGCTTTCAACGCATCCAACGGCGAATGGATCTCGACGTTCCGCCCTGTTCTCAACAATCAGGTCAAAGCGCTCGCGGTGCTTCCTGACGGGCGTCTCGCTGTCGGCGGCGCGTTCGATACGGTCAACGGCACGGCTTCGCCAGCTTTCGCCGTCGTCGATCCTGCGACGGGCGCGCTCGATCCCGGGGTAACGACACGGATGATCAATTACACAGGCGGGGTTCCGCCCGTGATCCGAAGCATGGATGTGCAGGACGGGTTCCTATACCTTGGTGGACGCTTCACTCACTCGACGGGGAGCGGCGTCAACCATGAGGTATACATGCGCAACATCGGCAGGCTGAACGCCACAACGCTCGCGCCGCTTTCTGGATGGAGCCCCACGTTGGACGGCACGGTCGTGTCCGTGGATGCCTCCGATCGGGGAGATCGCGTTTTCGCAGCTGGGTACTTCGGCTTGAGCAATTGGACGAACGAGACCCTCCGTGTCGGAGCGTTCACGGCTTCGGACGCGACTGTCATTCCCTGGAAGGTGGAATTCTCGAACCTGCAGAACGGGCGCACTGGTTACCAACAGGCGGTGAAGGAGGCCGGGGACCGAGTCTGGATCGCCGGATCCGAGCACATGCTGTTCAGCTACGACCGCACCTCGATGGCTGAGCTCAGTACGAACATCATGCAGAACGGTGGTGACGGCCAGGTCATCAACACTTACCAGGACAAGGTCGTCGCCGGCTGCCACTGCTCCGAGAACGTGTACCAAGGGGCTCGAACCTGGCCGACTCCCACAGGATTCTCGCGAGTCGAGCACATCGAACAGGCGGGCATGTGGCGAACCGCCGACGGCGACTACGTCCCCGAATTCAGCCCGCAGGTCAGCTTGCGCGTGGGTTATGGGGCCTGGGCTGCTCAGGAAGCCAGCGACGGCTCACTGTGGCTCGGGGGTGACTACACGCACGCACGACTGTCCAACACCAATAACAGGTGGACGGGTGGCTTCGTGAGGTTCGCGGCGGTCGACACAACACCTCCCCCGGTCCCGACAAACCTGGCGGCGGTCAACCGCGCAACAGGCGACGCGTTGACCTGGGATACCGTGCCGAGCGCAACGTATGAGGTGCTCCGCCACGATCGCGTGATTGCGAAGACAACGACGAATACGCTCAACGTCCCGGCGTCCGCTCCCGGAACGCGTTATTTCGTTCGAGCGGTCGACGCGGCGGGGAACCGTTCCGCCACCTCTCCAGTCGCCCTGAGCGTTCAGCCGCCGACTGATCCTCAACCCGTGGATGTGATCGCGGCGGGCTCGACATGGTCGTATCGCTTCACTGCTGATGCGCCTGCGGAGAACTGGAAGACCGCCGAGTTCGACGGCTCTTCGTGGCCTACCGGTCTGGCGCCTCTGGGCTGGGGACACGCCAATCTGGGGACGACCCTTGCCGCTGATGGCACCAAACCCATCGCGTCGTACTACCGCAAGACCTTCGATGTGAAGGACGCATCGACGGTTCAATCGCTGACGCTGACGACGCGAGCCGATGACGGCATCGTCGTCTACGTGAACGGAACGGAAGTCGGCAGGACGAACATGCCCGCAGGTGCCATCGGCCCCAACACCTATGCAACAGCGGCACCCAACGCATCGGCGGCGCTGGCCAACCCGATCACAATCACGGTCCCCGGCACGCTCTTGCGCACTGGGCAGAACCTCGTCACCGCGGAGGTCCACTCCAACTACAGATCCACACCAAGCGCCAGCTTCGAGCTGCAAGGACGCCTCACCCTCGGCGAGCCTACGCCCGCTGATCCGGACCCAGGCGAACCGACCGATCCGGACCCCGGCGAGCCGACCGACCCCGGCCCCAACGAACCGACCGACCCGGAACCGAGCGATGTGATCGCGGCGGGCTCGACATGGTCGTATCGCTTCACTGCTGATGCGCCTGCGGAGAACTGGAAGACCGCCGAGTTCGACGGCTCTTCGTGGCCTACCGGTCTGGCGCCTCTGGGCTGGGGACACGCCAATCTGGGGACGACCCTTGCCGCTGATGGCACCAAACCCATCGCGTCGTACTACCGCAAGACCTTCGATGTGAAGGACGCATCGACGGTTCAATCGCTGACGCTGACGACGCGAGCCGATGACGGCATCGTCGTCTACGTGAACGGAACGGAAGTCGGCAGGACGAACATGCCCGCAGGTGCCATCGGCCCCAACACCTATGCAACAGCGGCACCCAACGCATCGGCGGCGCTGGCCAACCCGATCACAATCACGGTCCCCGGCACGCTCTTGCGCACTGGGCAGAACCTCGTCACCGCGGAGGTCCACTCCAACTACAGATCCACACCAAGCGCCAGCTTCGAGCTGCAAGGACGCCTCGACGCGGCTGGGGCGCCGTGACATCTCCCGCAGCGAAGGTTATGCGGCCTGGTGCGCTTCCATCCTCTGCGGATCGGGAGCGCACCGGGCAGGATGCCACGCTGCCCGCCTGGCCACTCTTGGCCCTGCTGTATTGCTTCCCCCTGTTCTGGATAACAGGGACGAGCTTGTTCGCCCCTGTGACTCTCGCCGGCATCATGGCGGTGTTCCTGACCGTTCGAGGCCGACTGCGGGCGACTCCGGGAGTTTTCGTTTGGTTCGCGTTTCTGCTCTGGGTATGCACGTGCGTGGTGTCCGTGACTGGCTTCATGCAGTTCGTCGGGTTCGCTCAACGAACCGGGGATCTGGTCGCCATCGGAATCGCGCTTCTCTACTACGTCAATGCGAAGGAGACTATACGCCCGCAGCAGATCATCGCGGGGTTCACGGTGATCTGGCTGACTGTCGTGGTATTGGGTGCGCTCGCCACTGTCCTTCCAGACCTACGCATCACGACACCTCTCGCCCAGCTTCTGCCTGGTTCACTGCTCAACAACGAACTCGTGCGCGAACTCGTACAGCCCCGTCTAGCTGAAGTCCAGGAGCCATGGGGCGCCGAGGAGCCGTTCGTTCGACCCGCTGCGCCGTTCCCATATACGAACTCATGGGGAATGGCTTACGCGATGCTCACTCCCATCGTGGTGCTGCATTGGCTGCAGCTGCGAAGCCGAGTCGCTCGCCTCGCTCTCGGCGCAGTCATTCTCGGCTCGCTTTATCCTGCAGCTCAGACCAGCAACCGCGGCATGATGATCGCTCTGGCCGTATTCGCACTCTACGTCGGCATACGATTCTTCATCGCGGGAAGCATACGGGCGGGCGTCCTCGTGCTCGTGGTGATCAGCGCTGCCGCAACTGGGCTCGCAGTGACAGGGGTCTTCGAAGCGATTGCTAGCCGTCAGGAAGTCAGCGACACCACCTCAGGGCGCGGCAGCATCTACGTTGCCACGATTGACAAGGTCCTCCAGTCGCCACTGGTCGGCTGGGCGACTCCGGGCATGGATCCGACGATCGGAGTCGCACTCGGCACTCAGGGTTACGCGTGGACGCTGATGTATTCGTATGGGTTCGTCGGACTGATTATCTTCTTCGCCTTCATCTCTCGTGTGTTCCTGGCAGCATGGTCCGAGCGGGATCCCACCGCATATGTGATGCAGGGCCTGATGGTCACCGTGGCGGTCACGATCTGGTTCTACGGTCTCGGCGCCACTCAATGCCTCATCCTGGTTCTCTGCGCAGGAATTCTGAGTCGCTCGAGCGCGGACAGAGGCACTCGATGACTGACACGAAGATGCGCATCGGCAGAGAATCCGTGGTCACATTCATCGGCATATCGGTGAACGCTGCTCTGGCGTTCCTGGTGACATGGATCATCGCGAACGGTCTGGGGGCCGACGCGACAGGCGGATTCTTCCTGCTCACATCTCTGTTCATGATCGTGACCAGCGCAACCGGCCTCGGTGCTGACACAGGACTGGTCCGCTCTCTGTCTCAGTCCGTCGCCCTGGATCGTAGGAGCACGCTCGCGCCGATCGTCCGAACCGCAGTGTGGCCAGTGGTACTGCTGGGCTTTCTAGTCAGCGCAACCATATGGCTCGGTGCCGCTCAGCTCAGCGGCTGGCTCGGGCTCGGGGAAGATGCGGTCCCCACCGTCCGTGTTCTCGCGGCGACGATCCTGCCTGCCACGCTGACGGGTGTGCTTCTCGGTGGATCGCGGGGTCTGGGCCGGATCATCACGTACACGGTCGTACAGAACCTGTTCATCCCGTTCACCCGCCTCGGGGCCGTGGCAGTCGTCGTCTACCTCTTCCACAGCGCCTGGGGTGTGATCTGGGCATGGGCACTTCCCCTTGTCCTCGCCTGCGCGATCGCCGGTTTCGCTCTTCTGCGACAGTTGCGTGTTCAAGGTGGCGGCCAGTTTCCGCCAACGCCCACCGAACGGAAGGCTCTCACGCGCACTTTCTGGTCATTCTCTCTTCCGCGCGGTGGGACCATCATTCTTGAGCGCGCTCTGGACTGGGCGGATGTGCTCATGGTCATCGCGCTTCTCGGCCCTGCTATGGGCGGAATCTATGGAGTCGTGACCCGGGTCGTCCAGGCGGGAGCCATGCTGGAGGCAGCGCTGCGGATCGTCCTGGGTCCACGTCTCAGCGCCGCCACGGCGGTGGGCAACCACGCACTCGCCGAACGCCTCTTCTTGCAGGTCACGCAGTTCCTCATCCTCGCCTCGTGGCCGTTCTACATCACGATCGCAGTCTTCTCATCGGACATCCTTCGTCTGTTCGGGGAAGAGTTTGTGCAAGGGAGTACGGCCCTCATCATCCTTGCCGTCGCGATGGGGCTTCGTAATACAGCGGGCGCTCTTCAGACCGTGTTGCTGATGGTTGGCCGGAGCACGTGGCAGTTGTTCAACAAGGCCGTTCAGCTAGGTGTCATGGTGCTGTTGGCCGCAGTTGCAGTACCCGCTTGGGGCATCATCGGGGGCGCAGTCGCGTTCGCAGTCAGTGTCGCAGTGGACACCCTGCTCGCGTCCGTCCAAGTTCATCGTTCGCTCGGGTTCATCACGACCGGGCGAAGCGTGGCCAGGGCGGCGGTTCTGCCGGTTTCAGTCGTACTTGTCGGCGGTCTCCTCGCGAGCGCGCTTCTTCGGGACGCGTCGGCACTCACCCGTATTTCGGCGTTGGTCGCCGTCGTGGCCATATACGGGGCAGCGCTGCTTGTTGTTCTCAAGAGGGGGATGTTCGGTTTTGACAACGCTTCGGAATGATGAGGATGCGGTAGCCGCGAAAGCCAAGATGGCTTTCGTCATCACAACGCATGCGGACATCTCGCAGGTGGAGAGACTCGTGACGGCGATAACCAGCGCACGGCGCGACGTCCGTGTCTACATCAGCCATGACGAGGCCGGCGAGCCGGGCATCGAGCGGTTGGAGGGCGAGCGGTGCCGGGTCATCCGCGAAGCGGGCGGCCGAGGGGACTTCACTCAGATCCAGAGGATCCTGTCGCTGTTTGAACTCGTCGAGAAGGATGGTGGCGCAGAGTACGTCACTGTTCTGTCTGGACAGGACTATCCCGCACGACCGATCGGGGACCTGATCGCGGCGCTCGAGGAGTCGGGTGACGGGCTTCTCCACCACTTCCAAGCTCTGGCGCCTGAGACCAGCGAGTGGTCAATGCACGAGGTGCGGCAACGATATCTGTTCCGATGGCGGGTGGTCTGCCAGCTGAGTGGCACCGCCAGCAGACGATTGCACTGGTTGCACGCGCTGAATTACATGCAGCCGTTCTTTCGCGTGAACGTCTCGTACGGCAGTCTTCGGATCGCGCGCTTTCGCGGCTCGTTGCCGCCTGGACTCACTTGTCATGGTGGTTCTGCATGGTTCAGCGTGTCCCGGCGAGCTGTGCAGCATGTGTTGGAAGCAGCGAAGACGCGCCCAGACCTCATTGAATGGGGATCCACCAGTCTTGCGATCGACGAGGTGTTCTTCCAGAGCATCCTGGTGAGTGCCGGGTCGTTCACGTTTCGGAACGACAATGGCCGCTATATCGATTTCGAAGGCGACGGCTTCGGGCATCCCAAGGTTCTCACCCTCGATGATGCCGGCTCGATCGAGGAGTCAGGCGCCTACTTCGTCCGCAAAGTCAGCGCTGCACGGTCTCTCGACCTCATGGCGCGGCTCGACACCAGGGTGAACCCGTCCACCGCTGAAAAGCGCACCGAAACCATCTGAAATTCTGGCCATTGATGGCACAGCAACGATAAGGACTTAGATTCAAGACCATGACCTTCTCGCATGTATTCACAGTGCTTCGACGACGCTGGTTGACCGTGCTACTCGGGGTACTGCTCGGGACCGTCGCTGCCGGTGTCTTCGCGATAGCAAGCCCGACGCGATACTCGGCCACCACAAGCCTTGTCGTCTCGTCCCTCGTGACGAACCCCTTCACGGACAGCCGCGAGGAGGTGAATATCCGGACTGAACGCGAGATCATCAGTTCACGCGAGGTGGCGGAGCGCGCATCCCAAGCGCTCGACGTGAAGCTGGCGCCCGACTCTTTCCTGCTTTCGCAGGTCGACGTCGCCGCACCGTCCGGATCTCAGATTTTGCAGGTGACCGTCCAAGCCGCTTCTCCCGCACAGGCGGCTCGAGCGGCCGACGCAATCAGCAAGGCCTACTTGGACTTTCGCCGGGAGGGGGCAGATGAGACCGCTGCCCGCTACTTGGAGAAGATCGACGAACAGCTGCTGGAGCTGAGGAATCAGCAGCCGGCGGATGTCAACCAACGACTCACGGAGGCGCTGCAGCAGCAGCGATTGAGCGTGACGCTCACAAGCGCTGAACCGGGGCGCATCATCGGTAAAGCCACGGTTCCCTCGCGACCGTCCAGCCCCGGTCTGGCCGTGTCCCTCGCGGGAGGATTAGTCGGTGGATTCCTGCTTGGCGTCGCCTTCGCCTTAGCGCGCGAGCGTCTTGATCGCAGTGTGCGGTCAACCGACAGGCTGGCGCGAGTGGTCGCGCCGGCGTGCACGGTGATCGGCGGCCTAGACGATGTCGAACTCTGGGACAATCTGGGCGACGAGATCTTGAAGGTTTCTGAGAAGCTGGCCTCAGCACGAAAGACGCGCGTGCTTCTTCAGCCCGTGGACCTGCCTTCAGCGCGGAAGTCGGCAGATCGGCTTCGCAACGCGGTGATGAGCATGGCGGAAGCCACCACCAGCACGACCGATATCAAGCCCGAACGAGCAGAAGACGTTCTCGTTTCGATCTGCGATCCCGACTCAACACCCGCGCGTGCGGCCCGGGTAGCCCGAGCCGCTGATGTGGTGGTGGTGCTGGTTCCCAAGAATCGCCGCCTGAACGATGTCGCCACCCGTATAGGAGTGTTCCGCGAGGCCGCGGCCGAGGTCATCGTGGCTCTCGTCCGAGACAGCAATGGCAGCGAAGCCGACACAGGTGTGGCTCTGGACACAGATGTCGTCCCGGCGCGCAGATCCCACCGAGCAAAAAGGCCCTATGTCGAGTCGATCCCGCAGGGCTAGTCGGCGCCGCTTGTGTATGCCGTTGGGAATCGCTCGTCACGAGGACAGAGCGGCTAAGGCGCCCCGCCGTAGCTGCTGCCACCGAACACTAACCGCATAAACCTGCCAAACCAGAGCGCATCTGCACGGTTTCACCGATAGAGTCGAACCGCGACGTAGTCACATCAGTCGCTGGCGCGGTACGGCATCCCCAGTGCCACGCGTCAGATGCGGAGCTGTCCCCAGCGGCCCGTGTCAGCGGCCCCAGCCGAGTCCCCACTCGCCGGGGCCGCACCCGTCTTCTCGCTCAGATGCTAAGAAGGCGGCCACCCGCAGGTGACCGCCTTCTTCAACTCGTTCTGTCTCAGAGGGCGAGGTGCTCCCGCACCACGTCAGCAAGGGACGAAGCGTGGGAGTGCGCGGTCTCGGCATCCGCCGCCTCGACCATCACACGCACGAGCGGCTCGGTGCCCGACTTGCGCAGCAGCACCCGACCGGTCGTGCCCAACTGCGACTCGACGTCCTTGATCGCATCCTGCACGCCGGCGTGATCCGAGACGGCGTCCTTATCGACGTCCTTCACGTTGATCATCACCTGGGGGTAGACGGTCATGATCGAGGCCAGCTCGGCGATCGACTTCTTCTGGCGCGCCATCTCGGCGACCAGGTGCAGACCCGTGAGCACGCCGTCGCCGGTGGTGCCGAACTCGCTCATGATCACGTGGCCAGACTGCTCGCCGCCGAGCGAGTACCCGCCGGCGTTCATGTCCTCGAGCACGTAGCGGTCGCCGACCGCTGTCTGACGCACGGTGATGCCGTGCTCGCGCATGGCGATGTGCAGACCGAGGTTGCTCATCACGGTGGCGACGAGCGTGTTGTCGACCAGCTTGCCGCGACTTTTCATCGCCACGGCGAGGATCGCCATGATCTGGTCGCCATCGATGACGTTGCCGTTGGCATCGACAGCGAGGCAGCGGTCGGCGTCGCCGTCGTGGGCGATGCCGACGTCGGCTCCGACGCGGATGACCTCTGCCGCGAGCTTGTCGAGGTGGGTCGATCCGACGCCGTCGTTGATGTTCAGGCCATCAGGATCTGCGCCGATGACGGTCACCTTGGCGCCGGCCGCGGCGAAGACCTCGGGCGATGCTCCGGATGCTGCGCCGTGGGCGCAGTCGAGCACCACGTGGATGCCCTCGAGCCGGTGCGGCAGTGAGGCCAGCAGGTGCATGACGTAGCGGTCCTCGGCATCCGCGAACCGGATGACGCGACCGACGTCGCCGCCGGTGGGCTGCAGCTTCTCGCGCGACGCGATGGTCTCCTCGATGCGCTGCTCGACGAGGTCGGGCAGCTTGACGCCGCCGCGGGCGAAGATCTTGATGCCGTTGTCGGGTGCCGCGTTGTGCGAGGCGGAGATCATCACGCCGAAGTCGGCGTCGACGTCCGAGATGAGGAAGGCCGCTGCCGGCGTGGGCAGGGTTCCGGCATCCAGCACATCCACGCCCGACGAGGCGAGACCCGCCTCGACGGCGGCGCTGAGGAAGTGCCCCGAGATGCGCGGATCACGCGCGACGACGGCGGTGAGCCGCTTGCCGACGGTGCGACGCGCGTCGGCAATACGGCCCTGGCCCAGGACGACAGCAGTCGCCTGGGCCAGGTGGAGCGCGAGCTCGGCGGTGAGGAGCTGACCGTTGGCCAGCCCCCGCACGCCGTCCGTTCCGAACAGTGCCATAAGAGGAACTGCGCGGATCAGCGCTTCGAGTACTGAGGAGCCTTGCGGGCCTTCTTGAGACCGGCCTTCTTGCGCTCGATGACGCGAGCGTCGCGCGAGAGGAAGCCGGCCTTCTTGAGGGTCGGACGGTTGTTCTCGGCGTCGATGTTGTTCAGCGCACGGGCGATGCCGAGGCGCAGCGCGCCGGCCTGACCCGAGTCGCCGCCACCCGAGATGCGGGCGATGACGTCGTACGCACCCTGCAGGTTCAGCACCGTGAAGGGGTCGTTGATCAGCTGCTGGTGCAGCTTGTTCGGGAAGTAGTCCTCGAGCGTACGACCGTTGATCGTGATGGTGCCCGAGCCGGGAACCAGACGCACGCGGGCGATGGCCTGCTTGCGACGGCCGACAGCGGCGCCGGGAACGGAGAGCACGGGGCGGGGAGCCGACTCCTGAACCTCAGCCTCAGGGCTGGAGGTCGAGAAGTTCTGCGGGAATTCGGTGGTGTCCTGGATTTCAGCCACGAGTATGTCCTTTGAAATCTGAGGGGCGCTTACTGCGCGACCTGGTCGAGGGTGTACGGCGTGGGCTGCTGAGCGGCGTGCGGGTGCTCGGCACCTGCGTAGACCTTGAGCTTCGACAGCTGCTGACGACCCAGGGTGTTCTTCGGGAGCATGCCGCGGACGGCCTTCTCCACGGCGCGAACCGGGTGCTTCTCGAGGAGCTCGGCGTAGCTCGTGGCGGTCAGACCGCCCGGGTAACCCGAGTGGCGGTAGGCCATCTTCTTCTGGAGCTTCTGACCCGTGAGGGCGACCTTCTCGGCGTTGACGATGATGACGAAGTCACCGGTGTCGACGTGGGGAGCGAAGGTGGCCTTGTGCTTGCCGCGCAGGATTGCTGCGGCGTGCGAGGCGAGGCGACCGAGAACGACGTCAGTGGCGTCGATGACGATCCAGTCACGCTGGACCTGCCCGGCCTTCGGGGTGTAAGTGCGCGTCACGATAGTGCTGCTTTCTTGATTCGAACGGAGAGGTTCGTGAATCCCACTCCGGGGTGGGTTCCGCCTCGAGGATCCGAGACGAAACACGCGCCAGTGGAGGGCTCACGTTCGCGGGTGCGACCGCAGTTGATCACACACCAAGGGTCAAGCTTACAGCATCCGGGCCGGTGGGACGAACTACTCTCCCCTCCTCACGCCGCAGGTCGCAAATGGCCGCATCGACGCGGGTGAGGCGGCCATTTGGGACCACTCGGTGTGCTGGGCGCCGTGCTCGCCCCCTCGACCTCGCCCCTCTTCCCGCCCGCAGGTCCCAAACGGGCGCGTCGTCGCTCGTGAGGCGGCCATATGGGACCGGTGGGTGCGCTGGGCGTCCTGCTCTTCCCCCTCGGCCTCTCCCCTCCTCCCGCCGCAGGTCCCAAATGGCCGCATCGTCTCGCGTGAGGCGGCCATATGGGACCACCTGGCTTGCTGAGCGCCGTGCTCTCCCCCTCGACCTCTCCCTCCTCCCGCCGCAGGTTCCAAATGGCCGCATCCCCGCGAGTGAGACGGCCATATGGGCCCACCCCGCGAGCGCTGATCGTCCTGCACATGGGCCGTCTACGTCGAGGTCTCCACCGTTCGTGCATCTGGCACGTTCGCAGGTCCTAGGTCGAGGCGAGAGTAGACGGATGCCGACGACACCGAGCGACCTGCCGACGACAGTCGGCGCGCATTTCAGCGTCGGGAGGGGCCGAGAAGCGGGCCTCACGAGCCGCCGGATGCGCGCGAAGGATCTCGACCGGCCGTTCCACGGCGCACGCCGCACAGTCGCCGACATCGCCGCAGAGCAGGACGAGATCGCCCGAGACACCGAGCCGCTCGCCCCGACGCGCGCGAGCATGCGCCGCATGCGCTCGAAGGCCCTGTCGTACCTGCAGGTCGCCACCCCCGGCAGCTTCATCTGCGGCGCCAGCGCCGCCGTGCTGCGCGGCTACCCGGTGGATCTCCCGAACGAGCTCGACGTCGCGGTCTTCGCGCCGCGGCGAGCGCCGAAGGGGCGGGGCGTCAAAGGACGCGGGATCGCAGTACATCTGGTCGACGTCGAGGTGGTCGACGGCATCCCGACCTCCTCTCCCGCCAGCACCTGGGCCATGCTCGGACGCGATCTCAGTGTGCGAAAGCTGATCATCCTCGGGGATGCCATCGTCCGAGTTCCCCGCGACGAGCGAGGGATCAAGCATCCGGAGCGGGCCGGGGCGACGATCGAGCAGTTGCAGGCCTCGATAGACGCCGGTCCACGACCCGGGCTGAAGAAGCTGCGCGCCGCGCTGGACCGGATCCGGGTCGGCTGCGCATCGCCATTGGAGAGCGAGTACCGGCTCGACAGCGAAGACGCCGGCCTGCCCGAGCCGGAATTGGATGCCGACATCTGCAACGCTCAAGGCCGGCGACTGGGCATCTCGGAATTCGCCTACCCGCAGTACGGCGTCGTGGTCGAGGTGGAGGGCGATCACCACCGCTCGTCGAAGCATCAATGGAATCGAGACCTGCAGAAGTACCGAGACTATGCGAACGCAGGCTGGGAGGTCGTGCGGTTGACGGCATACGACATCCGGACGCTGCGGAGGGGCCCTCGCATCGTGCGCGAAGTCCTGATCCGGCGGGGTTGGCGCCCCGACCTCTGAATGGTGCGCTCGCCCCTTCGACGAGTGGGCCCAAATGGCCGCATCCCTCACGCCCAAGCGACCATATGGGACCACCCGAGCAAGAGGCTGAGGTCGGAGGGTCCGAGCCCCGTCACGAGTGGGCCCAAATGGTCGCATCCCCCACGCCGAGGCGACCATGTGGGACCACCCGAGCAAAGGGGGTGGGGTCACAGGGCCCGAGCCACGTGACGAGTGCTCCCAAATGGTCGCTTCCCCCACGCCGAGGCGACCATATGGGACCACCCGAGCCAGAGGCTGAGGTCGAAGGGTCCGAGCCCCGTCACGAGTGGGCCCAAATGGTCGCATCCCCCACGCCGAGGCGACCATGTGGGACCACCCGAGCAAAGGGGGTGGGGTCACAGGGCCCGAGCCATGTCACGACTGGGCCCAAATGGCCGCATCCCCCACGTCGAGGCGACCATATGGGACCACCCGAGCAAAGGGGGTGAGGTCACAAGCTCCGCGCCGTGTACCGAGTGGGCCCAAATGGCCGCATCCCTCAGGCCGAGGCGACCACATGGGACCACCCGACCAGGCCAGGCGAGCCCAGCCCCCGGCCTACTCCGCCTCGGCCGTCACGAGGATCGGGCGGTGGTCGCTCGTGGCCTGCGGCAGGGTCGTGATCTTCGAGATGTCGAAGCCGACCGAGGTCGCGAAGTCGTAGTGTCCCTTGAACACCCGGTAGCGCGTGTACGTGCGGTCGTCGCTGAGAGTCAGCGTGTACCCGTGATCGCGCACCGTCTGGCCGAGTCGCTCCTTGAAGACGGGGTAGTTGTAGTCGCCGACCATGAGCACGGGCATCCCAGGCCCGAGTTCCTGCAGGGCATCCAGCCCCGCCCTGATCTGGTTGCGGCGCAGCGAGTTCAGAGCAGTGAGCGGCGCGGCGTGGAAAGACGCGACGATCAGCCCGTGTCCGGTGTCGATGTCGCGCAGCCGCGCGCCGAGCACCCGCTCGTGCGCCGGCTTCAGCACGCGATCGTGCAGCGACTTCTTCAGCCCGATGGTGCGCACCTGCTCGACCTCGAACGTGTTGCGCCGCAGGTACATCGCGAGCCCCAGCCGGTTGCCGCTGGTCGTGTGCACGAGGGACAGCCCGCCGATGACATCCGGAAGGGCGGTGGTGTCGCACTCCTGCAGACAGAGGATGTCGGGATCGTGCTCGTCGACGAGCGCCGTCAGCTCCGTTGCGGCGCGATGCTTGCGAAGGTTGTACGAGATCACTCTCATGCCTTCACGTTACCGCCGTGATGCAGTGCCAAGACCGGGGTTGCGCACGAGACCTGCGCGGGACTATTCCTCGTCGCGGTCGCGTCGGGCGCGGGTCTGCTCGGCGCGGGATGCCAGCAGCTCATCAGCCGGATACCCGACCTCGACGAGCGTGAGCCCCCTCGCCGGCAGCACCTTGAAGGCGCTCGTGCGGGTCAGCTCATCGCGCAGCCGGGCGACGTCGGAGACCTCGAGCTTCCCCTCCCCCACCGCCGCGCACGCGCCGACCAGCGCGCGCACCATGCTGTGGCAGAACGCGTCGGCCTTCACCTCCGCGACGAGCACACCGTCGCGGTCCCGCGTCCAGCGGTAGTCGAGCAGGGTGCGGATGGTGGTGGCCTCCTCGCGCGGCTTGCAGTACGCGGCGAAGTCGTGCAGGCCGATGAGGGTCTGCGCGGCGGCATCCATCCGCTCGACGTCGAGAGCGGAGCGGATCGTCGTCGTGTCGTTGCGGCGCATCGGGTCGTAGCCGACCGTCGCGTCGGCGAGCCGGTAGCCGTACCGGCGCCACACCGCCGAGAAGCGCGCATCGAACCCCTCGGGCGCGAGGCTCGTCCGAGTGACGGTCACGTCGGGGTAGTTGCCGAGCACGCCCCGGATGCGACGGGCGAGAGAACCCGCAGGATCCGACGCCGCGTGCGCGTGGCGTGTCTGCAGCCGCGCCCACTGAAGCTCATCGAGATCGAGGTGCGCGACCTGATCGGAGGCGTGCACACCGGCATCCGTCCGCCCGGCGACCACCAGCTGCGCGTCGGATCCGAGGATGCGCGCCAGCGCCGCCTCGATCGTGCCCTGCACCGTGCGCAGGCCGGGCTGCTTCGCCCAGCCGCGGAAGTGGGTGCCGTCGTAGGCGATGTCGAGACGGATGCGCACCCGTTCAGCCTAGATGCGAGGGCCGGACGTCAGCAGCAGCGGGCGCCGGGGTTGCGGTCCTGCTCGTCCATCCGCTCCCGCCAGAACTCCCGCTCGGTGAGCACCGGCGCATCCGGGTGCTGCGCCCGGTGATGGGCGACGTACGTCTCGTACGCCCGATCGCCCATCAGCGTGGTGACGTACCACCGGATGCCCGAGGCCGCACCCCGCACCCGCCGCCCGAGGGCGACGGATGCGGAGCGGAGCTCGAGGCCGGACGCGCTCATCAGTGGCCGCCTCGAGTGCGGGCCGTACCGGTCGCGCGGTCGTGCTCGCGCCACTGCTCTTCGATCTCGCGCTCGGCCTTCGTGGCGATGAAGCCGGCCGGTGCGAAGCGGCGCGAGGGAGTCGGCTCGTCCTCACCGTCGTCGGTGATGCCCTTGCGGATCGAGTTCACCCCGGAGATGACCGCCACGGCGATCACGACGATGGTCAGCACCACGAACACGATCGACAGGGTGCCCTGCACGGCCGTGTTGCGGATCACCGCCTCGACCACCTCGGGCTCGCCGAGGCTGCCGTCGCCGGCCGCCTGCGCGGCACGGTACTTCGCGTTGTTGGCCCAGTACCCGATGGCCGGCACCGGCGAGAAGATCTTGTACATCGACGCGGTGATCGTGATGACGGCGGTGAAGGCCAGCGGCACCGCGATGACCCACAGCCAGCGCACGTAGCTCGGACCGCGCTTGGCGACGATGGCGAACACCACGGCGAGCGCGATCGCCGCCAGCAGCTGGTTGGCGATGCCGAACAGCGGGAAGAAGGTGTTGATTCCGCCGAGCGGGTCGGTGACGCCGAGGATGAGGATGTAGCCCCACCCGGCGACCATGATCGCCGTGCAGATCCACACCCCGGGACGCCAGCTGATGTCGCGGAACTTGGGCATCCAGGCGCCGATCGAGTCCTGCAGCATGAAGCGCGCCACGCGGGTGCCGGCGTCGACGGCGGTGAGGATGAACAGTGCCTCGAACATGATCGCGAAGTGGTACCAGAAGCCCATCATCGCGGTGCCGCCGCCGATCTGGTGCATGATGTGCGCGAGCCCGAGCGCCAGGGTGGGAGCGCCGCCGGTGCGCGAGACGACGGTCTCCTCACCCACCGCCGTCGCGGTGCTCGTGAGCATCTCGGGAGTCAGGTTGACGCCCGTGAGGCCGAGCGAGTTGACGAAGGTCACCGCTCCCTCGACGGTGCCGCCGGTGAGCGCTGCGGGCGAGTTCATCGCGAAGTAGATGCCCTGGTCGATCGAGATCGCGGCGACGAGCGCCATGATCGCGACGAACGACTCCATCAGCATCCCGCCGTAGCCGATGAAGCGCGTCTGGCGCTCCTTCTCGATGAGCTTCGGCGTCGTGCCCGACGAGATCAGCGCGTGGAAGCCCGACAGGGCCCCGCAGGCGATGGTCACGAACAGGAAGGGGAAGAGTGTTCCGGAGAACACCGGCCCGAGGCCGGTCTCGGCGAACTCGGTGAACGCGGGCACCTCGATCTCGGGGCGCACCAGCACGATGGCGCCGGCGAGCATCACGATGACGCCGATCTTCATGAAGGTCGACAGGTAGTCGCGCGGGGCGAGCAGCAGCCAGACCGGCAGCACGGCGGCGATGAATCCGTAGACGATGATGGCCCACGCGATGGTGCTGCGATCGAGGTGGAAGATCGCCTGACCCCAGTCGGTCGCGGCGACGGCGCCGCCGCCGACGATGGCGGCGATGAGCAGCACGAAGCCGATCAGCGATACCTCGGTGATGCGACCGGGACGCAGGAAGCGCAGGTACAGGCCCATGAAGATCGCGATGGGCAGCGTCATGCCGACGCTGAACACGCCCCACGGGCTCTCGCCGAGCGCGTTGACGACCACGAGCGCGAGGATCGCGATGATGATGACCATGATGAGCAGCGAGGCGATGATCGCCGCGGTTCCGCCGACCTTGCCGAGCACGTCGCGCGCCATCTGCCCGATCGAGCGTCCGCTGCGTCGCATCGAGAAGAACAGCACGGTGTAGTCCTGCACGGCACCGGCCAGCACGACGCCGACGATGATCCAGATCGTGCCGGGGAGGAAGCCCATCTGGGCGGCGAGCACCGGACCGACCAGCGGGCCAGCACCGGCGATCGCGGCGAAGTGGTGGCCGTAGAGCACGCGACGGTCGGTGGGCACATAGTCCTTGCCGTCTTCGCGGATCTCGGCGGGGGTCGCACGGCGGTCATCCGGGCGGGTGATGTACCGCTCGATCACCTTCGAGTAGAACCGGTAGCCGATCGCGTAGGTGCAGACCGCCGCGAACACGAACCAGATCGCGTTGACGGTCTCACCGCGGACGATGGCGAGCATGGTCCACGCCACGCCGCCGAGCAGGGCGACCGCGACCCAGAGCACGATCTTCGGCACGGTCATGCGGGTTTCCCGATCGAGCTCAGCCTCGGGGACGGCGACGGGCGGCAGTGCGGGGTCGTGCACGGACGCGCCGGCGCCCCTGCGGGATTCTCGGGAGGAAGTCATGGCATCTCCTTGAAGGCGTCATTGCGGTAGGGGCTCCCTCACATTATCGACGCGGGGACCCCGCGCCGGGGGGCATACCGCACCGTGGAGCTGATTTGGGCAACGGCCCCGCCAGGAACTCAGTCGACCGCGACCTTCGGCTTCGCCCAAGAGCGCCCGCGGGTGTCCTTGAGGATCGTGTACTCCACATCGACGTGCGGCTCGATCGCACTGTACTTGTCGTTCGGCGCGCCGATCACGAGCTGGAATCCCAGCCCTCGCCACGCGCCGATCGCCCGCTTCGTGAAGTGCGCGTCGGCCTTGATCAGTGCCTCGTCCATGAACACCGGCGCGTAGCGCGGACGCGAAGCGCCGGCATCCCCCAGCTGATATCGCAGAGCCGCGCCGACGATGAACGCGACCAGCTCCTGCGACTCGCCACCCGACTTCTCGCCGATGTGGTCGTACAGCGCGACGTGCTCGCCCGTCTCCGCGAGCACCCGCTCGGCCGACACCCGCACGTGATTGCGCACGTCGATCAGCTCGGCGAAGTCCGGAGCCGTGCGGCGCATGCGCCCGATCAGCCGGCTCATCCGTTTGTACGCGTGCTCGCGCTCGTCATCGGTCGAGGCCGCCTCGATCAGGCCGCGCACCTCGCGCAGCTCCCGGCGGAAGCGCTTACGCGCCTCGGACTGGTTCTCGCGCGGCGAGATCTGCAGGCGATGCCGGTCGTCGTAGAACGGCAGCTCGCGCATGATGCTGTTGATCGGCTCGATGCGCTCCCTGATCTCGCGCACCGACCGGCTCAGCGTCGAATCGAGGCTGGTCAGATCGTTGCCCGAGAGCCCCAGCAGGCTGTCGCGCCACTCGTTCTCGAGCTCGTGCAGGCCGTTCGTGCGCAGCGCCTCGAGGATGCCGAGGAACTCCGGCACCGAGGCATCCGGATCCGGCAGCAGGTTGAGGTTCGGCCACCGCTCGAGGAACGACGACATCAACTGCCGCATCCGCTCCCGCTGCTCGGCGTGCGCCTCCTCGGCCGCGCGGCGGTCGGATGCCAGGCGCGCCGCCGCCGACTTCAACGCCAGGTCGAGGCGGGCCAGCCGGTCACTCGCCGGCGCACCCTCCCCCTGGCCGTGCTCGAGCATGAACCGCGCATCGAGGAACGCCGCCTGAGCATCGCCGACCGACATCTCCGCAGCATCATCGACGACCCGCTGGCACTCGTCGACGTCGTCGGTCACCGCGCCCCAGCGCTCCTGGGCGTCGGCGCGCTGCGCGCCGAGCGCACCGATCTCGTCACGCAGCACGGCGGCACGGACCTTGAGGCCCTCGGCCCGCTCCCGCAGATCCGCGATCTCCGGATTCGCCGTCGTCACCTCGGCCTCGACGGCCTGCCACCGCTCGACCTCCGCCGCCAGCGAGGCGACGTCGATCTGCTCCCAGCTCAGGTCATGGATCATCGCGAAAGCCGTCGAGCGCTGCTCGATGGCATCCATCGCCGCCTCCGCTTCGGTCACCGCGGCGGTCGCCGCCGCGACCTCCGTCTCGAGGGCTGCGGCCTGCTCGTCGAGCGCGCGCAGGCGCCGCTCGTTCGAGAATCCGAGCACGTTCTCGCGCCCGTGCCCGCCGTGCGCGCCGCGGCTGCCCTGCGACATCTGCCCTGTGATCGTGAGCGCCGTCGAGTGCGCGCCCAGCTGCGCCGACGAGTCGACGCACACGAATCCGAAGCGCTCGTCGAGGCGCTGCTGCAGCCAGCCGGTGAACGGCGTCGGACGGTAGTCGAGACGGCCGGGCAGCGTGCGGGCGTCGGCAGAATCGGTCGACGCCAGCCCCGTCTGAACGCCCTCGTACCGCAGCCGCATCGGCAGCCGCACCTCGTCGATCGCCGCGCGGAACCGGTCGATGTGCGCATCGTCGAGCAGCAGCGTCGTGGCGAAACCGCCGAGCGCGAGGTTGAACGCCTCGCGCCACGGCTCGAACTCGGTGCGCACCTCGATCAGCTCGCCCACGAAGGGCAGGTCGCCGGCGTCGAGACCGGCGGCCTCGGCCAGCAGCATGCGGGCCCTGTCGAGGGCGGGAGGGATGCTGCCGCGCAGCCGATTCGCCTCTGCGCGCTCCTCGGCGAGCGCACGCCGGCGCTTCGCGAGAGCCTGCCGGGCGGATTCCGCCTCGGCGAACGTCGCCCGGGCCTGGCGTCGAGCGGATGCCTCCGACTGCGCCGCCCGGGCGGCCGCCTGCACCTCGGCGAACTCCTCGGCCGTCGTCGCCGACAGCCCGAGTTCGGCCAGCACGGCGTCGAACCGGTCGCGCTCGCGCTGCACGTCGGCGAGGCGTCGCTCGACCGCGCGCAGCTCGCGCTGTGCGGTCTCGAGCCGGTCGCCGCCGGACTGGCGCAGCAGGTCGAGCAGGCCGTCGCGCTCGGCCTCGGCGGCGTCGACCAGCGCCTTCTTCTCGCGCAGAGTCAGGTCGAGGGCATGCGTGCGCTCGCGCAGCTCGTCTTCGACCTCGCGCAGCAGATCGAGGCGGCGCTCGGCCCGCCACAGCGCGGCGCGGGAGTCCGGGGAGGTGAAATCGCCCACCTCGTCGATCAGCCGCACCTGCTCTGCGGCTGCGGTGATCTTCTCGCGGATGCCCTGGATCGGCTCGAGCGCGTTCACCTGCTGGCGCGCGGTGATCATGCTCGTGCGGGTGCTCTCGAGCTCGTCGAAGTGCGCGACCACGGCATCCGCCGTCGCCATCGTCTCGGGCTCTTCGAGGACCAGCCGCTTGTACAGGTCGTCGACCGTCGTGATCTGCTGACCGGCCTGGATGCGCGCGAGCAGGCTCATCGCCTTCGCGCCGGAACCCGCCGCGCCGATGCCGAGGACGGCATGCAGTCGCGCGGAGAACTCGCGGTCGGTGGCGAGGGTCTCGAGGCCCAGGGAGCGCAGCGCCGAGTCGGCGAGCCGCTGCGAGGCGGCCTCTTCCAGTCGCGCGAGGTCGAGGAATCCGTCGGTCGTCGCACGCACCCGCACCGTGTCTTCGAGGATGCGCGCGCCCGCCGGGATGTACCAGGCCCGCAGCGCCGTGAACCGCGAGCCGTCGTGGTCGAGCCAGGTCATCGCGATGGCCGTCCAGGTGTCTTCGCCGTCGCCGCGCAGCACCCGGAGCTTGGTGCCCTCGTCGGTGCGCGACTCATCGATCTTGCCGCGGCCGTACGAGAGGATGTTGCGCTGCTCATCGCCCCGGGGGCGTCCGGTGATCCCGCCGTTGGAGGCGCCGTTGAACGGTGTCGTGTGCGGCATCATCAGGGCGATGTACGCGTCCATCAGGGTCGACTTGCCGGAGCCCGAGCCGCCGCACAGCATGGTCGCGTTCGGTGAGAAGCGCACCCGGTGCGGGCCGCCGTCGTAACCGCCCCAGTTGATCAGCTGCAGGTCTTCGGCGACCCACTGCTGGCCGCGGGAATCGGCGGGGATCAGCCCGAAGAGCGTGTCGAGCATCGTCACAGCGTCGTCTCCTTCTGGGCGGTCGCGGCTCGGGCGGTTTCGGCTCGGGATGCCTGTTGCGCCGCCTGCTCGCGCAGCCACGCCCGCAGCTCGGCGAGCCTCTCGGCGCTCAGCACCACCTCCACGAGCGGGCTGATGCGGTAGCGGCCGAGGGTCTCCTCGTCGATCACGCCCTCGCGGTCGAGCCGGTCGAGCGCCGCGCGGATCGCCTTCTGCTGACGGGCGGTGCTGCCGTCGGCATCCGTCAGATAGCTGAGCACGGTCTGCTCGATGTCCTCGATGTCGATGCGCGGAGCCGGCTCCCCCGCCGCGGCTTCGCGCTGGAAGACCGTGCGCAGATGCACGAGCACGAGCGTCTCGGTGCGGTTGTACGGGGCGTCTTTGAGCAGGATCGGCACCTCGAATTCGTCGGAGCGCACCTGCTGCTTGTACGCCACACCGCGCCCGAGGTCGACCACCAGGCGCAGGTACATGTCGTGCATCCGCGACTCGATCAGCTGCTGGTGCTCGAGTAGCAGCGCCCACTCGACGCGGTTGTCGGCGCTGAGGAACCGCCGCTGCAGCACGTGCACGAGCACGCGGCGCACCTCCGAGTCGAGCGTGCCGCGGTCGCCGGGGAAGAGCTCGTCGAGGTCGTCCTCCATCGCGACGGGTGCGATGAACGGCGCGTCGGCCTGGGCGTCTGCGCGGTCGCCGGGTCGCTCAGGGATGGAAAGCGCCGGTTCCGCGGCATCCGCGCCCGCGTTTTCCATCTCCCGCCCGGATGCCCGATCCGCGGCCGTCGACTCGGAGATGCCGAACGCCGGTTCCGCGGCATCCGCACCCGCGCTTTCCATCTCCCGCCCGGATGCCCGATCCGCGGCCGGGCCGGAAGCAGCAGTCTCGTCAGTCATCGTCGCCCTCCTTGGCTGCGCGAGCGGTCGCCGAGACGAACGCGAAGCGCCTCGTGGTGCCGTCGGGGCGCAGCGTCTCGACGGTCGACAGACCGTCGGTCTCGTTCATGCCGTTGCGGTGCGCGATCTCGAGCAGGCCGACCAGGTCCACCGGGCGGCGCGTGTCGTCGGGGGCGTGCGCAAAGGCATCCGCCAGGTCGAACCTCTCGCCGAGACCCGCCACGTAGGTCTCCAGCTCGGCGTACCGCGGCCCGCCCCACGAGCGCGAGTCGGCTTCGAGGTACTCGACGTCGTCGGCATCCGTCAGCGGGGCCGGCGCCCCGGGCGGGCGGACGTCGCCGACCGTCTGACGGAGGCGTCCGAGGTCGATGAGCGGCAGGCTGCGCACCGGGTCGACGGTCGCATTCGACGGCGCCGCCTGCGCCCAGTGATGCAGGCCCGAGATGACGTCGCGCAGCAGGTCGTCGATCTGCCGATCGCGCAGCGGGTCGTGCGTCTTCACCTGCCCGGTGATCACGTGCGACGCGCGACGCTGCGCGGCGAGCACCTCCTCGACGCCCAGCTCGACCCGGCGACCGATCGCATCGAACTCCGCCCGCTGCGCCTGATCGAGGTGACGGGCGAAAGGGTGCGCGAGCAGATCGTGCAGCTGCTCGGCCAGCGCGTCGATGCGCTCCGGGTCGCCGATCAGGCGCAGCGCTCCGGCGAAAGCCCGCCCCTCGGGGGTGGACTGCATGACGTCCTTCGCGCGCTGCAGATATTCGCGCAGCACCTCGCCGGTCGGGCGCTCGTCACGGCGCAGGTGCGCGACGACGTCGCGCTGCATCGCCTTGAGCGACTCGGCGACGCGGGTGAAGTCGGCGGGCAGTTCGCGCGCCAGGTGCAGGATGTTCTCGGCTTCTTCGTACAGCTCCTCGTCATCGACGGGAACCGTGCCGTTCGCCTGCACCCGCAGGATCTCGGCGTCGAGGGCATCCCGTTCGGCGGTCAGGCGGGCGATGCGCTTGACGGGATCTGCCTCGGCCTCATCGGCCAGGCGCTCGACCGCGTCGAGCAGGGTGCGCACACGCGAATTCGACACCCGGGTGCGCCCGCCGCCGGTGCGGCCGGTGATCTCGAGCGCCTCGACGGCATGCGCCGAGAGCCGGTATACCTCGATGTCATCGTCGATCTGCTGCACGAGCCAGCCCTGCTTCGCCCAGGTGCGGCAGACCTCGCGGCCGCTGCCCGCGGGGATGCGGCGGTCGTCATCGTCATGTCCCGCGGAGCGCAGCTCATCGAGCGCCTCGGCGACCTCGGCGTGCGCATCGGCGACGGGCACGGAGGGGCGCTCAGCGGAGAACAGCATCGACAAGGCTGCGATGACGAAGGGCGCCTGGCGACCATGGAGCAGCCCCAGCGTCGGCGTTCGGAAAGCCGCGAGGGAGCGAGAGTATGCCGCCTCGGCACGCGCGCCAGTCACACGCTCCAGTTTATCGCGCGGGCTCGGCGCTCCCTGTCGCCCGCTAGCCGCCGCTCACGCGAGACTTGCGTTCCAGCATGGGACCGACCTTCGGCAGGCAAGTCTCGTGCTCCAACAGAAGTCTCGGGGCCAGGCGGCCGCTTCGACTGACCCCGGAGACGACAAAACCCCCGGCTTCACCGGGGGTTTTATTCTGTAGCAGGAGCGGGGCTTGAACCCGCGACCTCACGATTATGAGTCGTGCGCTCTCACCAACTGAGCTACCCTGCCGCAGGGCATCCGATCGAAATCTGAATGCTGCGAGCCCCGAGTCAGGATTGAACTGACGACCCCTTCCTTACCATGGAAGTGCTCTGCCACTGAGCTATCGGGGCGTGCTGCCCGTTTCCGGGCAACCAGATGAGATTATCACCTCACGGTGTCTCGCGCGAAATCGAGGCTCAGTACTCGTAACGCCCGGCGTTTCGCTGCATCCACGGCAGCGGGTCGACCGTCGAGCCGTTGATGATGATCTCGAAATGCAGGTGCGCACCGTACGAACGACCGGTGTTTCCAACGTGTCCGATGACGTCGCCCACCTTGACCGTGTCGCCGGCCTTGACCTGCATCGATCCGTGCTGCATGTGCGCGTAGTGGCTCGTCACGACCTGGCCGTCGATGACGTGGTCGATGTAGATCGTCACGCCGTACGCGCCGCCCGACTCGGTGGCGGTGCGCACAGTGCCGTCGGCGATGGCCTGGATCGGCGCACCTTCGCCGGGAACGAGATCGATGCCCGCATGCAGCCGGCCCCAGCGCGCCCCATAGGGGGAGCTCATGGCCACGCCCACCTTGAACGGCCACTGGATGGCCGCGTCGGGGTCGTTCGTGTACAGACTCTCGGAGAACTTGATGCCCTCTTCAGCTGCGACCTGCGCCAGCGAGATCGTCGAGTACGAGTCGGAGCGGGCAAGCGACTCGCCCTGCACATCGGCGGGGGCGACGAACGCCTGGATCTGGCCGTCGTCGACCTTCGCCGAGGAGGAGGCAGCGGTCGCGCCGGCGACGAGGGAGGTCGAGGCACCACCCTGACTGGCGGCGACGGCCGATACGGGCAGCGTCATCGACACGGCGATGAGGCCGGCGACGCCCATGACGCCGAGGCTGGCACCGGCCGCCACGAATCGCGCGACCCGAGGACGCCGAGGAGCGACGTGAGAGACGACGACGCCCGCAGACACAGGCTCGTCGGCGACGGGGACCTCGTCGACGGACTGGTCATCGACGGGACGGAAGCCGAAGGCCTCCGACGCCACCGCGAACGCGTCTGCGTCGGCCGTTACGGCGACGGGATCGACGATCTCGGCGGGCTCCTCGCGCACAGCGGGAGCGGGAGCGGGAGAGGCAGCGGATGTCACGGATGTGACGATCTCGGCGATGACCGCAGCGGGCGCGGCGATGACGCCCTCAGGCTCGGTGACGGTCTGCGCTTCGGGGCTTCCGCCCGCGGCCATCCGACGGGCGCGACGGCTCGTCGCGGCAGCCGAGACAGCGGCGGCGGTCACGGCCGCAGCAGCGGCGACAGCGGATGCCGCGGAGGGGACGACCTGGTCTGCGTTCGGAGTCGCGGAATCGGCGGGGGCCGTCGTGGCGGCGCGCAGTCGATTCGAACGACGCGTGGTGGCAGCGGCGTTCTCAGTGTGCTCAGGGGGCAAAACGGATCTCTCGGGTTTCGGGTCAAGCTGAAGAAGGGCTTGATCACTCACGTCGTTCGGGCGACGAAAGTAACGATCAGGTAAACGCTATCGTGCTCCGGCTGAAAAAGCCATGAGTCCGAACATACTCATCATCCGCCGTCCTCGACGACCAGCTCGCACAGCCGTCGGTGCACGTCGGGGCCTCCGGCGACCAGCATCGGGCGGGCGGCAGCGGGGTCGAGGCGGGTCACCACTCCCCCGGCCTCCTCGACGAGAAGCACCCCGGCGGCGAAGTCCCAGGGCTTCAGGCCCCGCTCGAAGAACCCGTCGAGGCGCCCGGCCGCGAGGTAGGCGAGATCGATCGCCGCGGATCCCATGCGTCGCACGTCGCGCGCGATCGTCATCGCGCGCCTGACGGTGGCGAGATCGCCGTCGTGGGTCGACGGGTCGTACCCGAACCCGGTGCCCAGCAGCGCTCCGGCCGGGGTCTCGGTGGTGACAGCCAGACGTGTGCCGTCGAGCCACGCGCCCTCATCGCGAACCGCGGTGAACAGCTCCCCCAGCGCAGGCGCGCACACGGCCCCGGCAATGCTGCGCCAGCGGTCGGGATCGGGCTCGCCCTCGACGACGGCGATGCTGACCGAGTATCCGGGCATGCCGTAGGCGTAGTTCACCGTGCCGTCGATCGGGTCGACCACCCAGGTGCGCCCGCTCGAGCCGCGCTCCGCGCCGGTCTCCTCACCGAGGAATCCGTCTTCGGGTCGCTCCGCCTTCAGTCGCTCACGGATCAGCTGCTCGACCTCACGATCCGCCTCGGTCACGATGTCGGAGATGGTGGACTTCGTCGCGGCGAGCGCGACTCCCTCGGAGCGTCGACGCCGAGCCAGATCGCCGGCTTCCCGCGCGATCTCGGCGGCGAGCGTGCCGAGATCGGCTGCGGTCACGGCTGGTCCTCGGTCCGCTGCGGCGAGTGCGGTTCAGCTGCTGGCCCGCCCTGCCCAGCTGCGGTCGGCGGAGCCGGGGGCACGGGCGGAGCCGGGTGCTGTGCAGCTGCGGTCGGGGGAACCGGGCCGGCGGACTGCGGAACCGGCGGGACGGGAGGAACCGGCGGCACGGGAGGGGCAGCAGGAGCTCCCCCGGGGTGGGGTGCAGGGGGCACAGGCGGAACCGGCGGAGTGGCGGATGCGGCGGTTCCGTCGAACGGGGCGGGCGACGTCGGCGGAGCGGGCGGCGCCGGGGGTCCGGCGGGAGCGGACCCGGCACCGTGGTGCTCAGGCACACGCGCGAACGGCGCGCTGTCATCCCACCTCGGCTCGACCCGTGGCGCGACCGACGGCGGCCCCGTCTGGGCACCTGCCTGAGCGGCCTGCCCGTAGGCGTCATGCGGAGCCTCGAGCGTCGGGAAGCTCGGGGCCGTCTGCTGCGGCGCATAGGTCGGGCGCCCGGTGTAGTACGCGTTCAGGTCGGGGCTGCCGTCGGGCAGAGCCGGCAGCGGCGTGCGCCCGTCGGCGTAGGTCGGCCACATCTGCTGCGGGGCAGCTGCGGCAGCCGGCCGCGCGGGGCGAGGCGCACGCGGCGCGAACAGCGCGTTCAGCAGCGGGATCAGGGTGGTGCCGACGGCGGTGAGGATCGCCAGCGCGACCACGATGCGCCAGTACAGGTCGTCGTACCGGAACTGATCGGGGAAGGTCAGGTGGAACACCAGCAGCGCGACCAGACCGGCGAGCATCGCGAACGTGACGATGACGATCACCCGCGTGAACGTCGTGACGTATCGGCGGGAGGCGCTCGTGAACAGGCGCACGTGCAGCAGAGCAAGCTGCAGGATCGCGATCACGAGGAGGAACTGGAAGAACCTTGCGCCCACCCAGCCGTACCACTCCGCGATGTCGCGCGGCAGCCAGATCTTCACCGCGCCGACGAGGAGCACGATGATCCAGCTGATCATGCTGCTCAGGGCGAGCCAGTCAGGACGTCGCTCGGCGAGATGCGCCTCGGCGATCGCGACACCCGCGAAGAGGGCGAGCAGCAGGATCGTCAGGAACGCCCGGCCGATGAGTCCGTCCTGGTCGCCGACGAGCACCCAGACCACGCAGACGAGCGCCGCGGCGATCAGTGCGCCGATCGCGATCCAGATGGCCCCGCGCAGCAGCTTCGACGACATCGGCTTGTGCGCATCGGCGTTCGCCGGATGCTCGGCTGACGGTGTGACGTCGGACATGGTGAGATCCTCCCCGGTCGGTGGTCTCATCCTCCCACGCACCCGTCAGGACGATCGGATGCTGTGGATAAACCTCAGCGCTTGCGCGACGCCGCCGCGAAGCCGGCGATGCGCGCTTGCGCGTCGGCCGTGTCGAATGCCGCGCCGATGGAGTCCGCCTCGGCACTCAGCTGCTCCTCGAAGGAGCGCGACGGCTGCGAGCGCACCAGACGCTTCGCCTGCCCGTAAGCGGCGGATGCACCGGCCAGCCAGAAGCGCGCGACCTGCTCGGCGCGCTCACGCACGGCATCAGCCTCGGCATCCGGATCAGACCCCGCCTCGCCTGCGGCACCCGCCACCGCCTCGGCGACGAGGCCCCACTCGACGGCCTCGCCTGCCGACAGCATCCGGTCCTGCAGCAGCAGCTGAAGCGCACGGCGCTCGCCGACGGCCCGCGCGAGCTGCGCCGAGACCGACAGGTCGGGCGTGAGCCCGATGTTCGCGTAGCGGCTGCCGATCTTCGAGCTCGCGCCGACCACCGCGTAGTCGCTGCACATCAGGATGCCCAGGCCGCCGCCCGCCGTGGTGCCGTGCGCGGCGGCGACGACGGGGATCGCGGACGTGGTCAGCGACAGGATGCCCGCGTTGATGACGTGCGCGAGGGACGTGATCTCGTGCCCGCCGGCCATCCCGGTCGACATGGCGAGCACATCGCCGCCGGCGCAGAAGGCCCGGCCGTTTCCCTCGAGGAGGATGGCGCCGACATCATCGCGGGCCACCGCTTCGGCTGTGGCGTCGCGCCAGGCGTGCGCCAGATCGGCGTCGAAGGCGTTGAGGCTCGCGGGACGGTTGAGCGTGAGTCGGGCGAGGCCCTCGTCGATCGTGAGCAGAAGCGGCTCGGTCATGGCTCTCCTTCGATGCGCAGGACGGGGTTTCAGCCTAACTGGCACCAAGGTTCACGCGGTGTGGCGCCGCCGCGGGCGGGGCGCCGGTGCGAGGTCAATTGGGTACGCCTATCGCCCGCGAACCGTACACAAGTGACCCCGCCACGTCTCCCGCATCGCTCCACCGCACGCTCCGCCGCCCGCTACCCGGGTGCGAGGTCAATTGAGTACGGAAACAGCGCCGAAACCGTACACAAGTGACCCCGTACGCCCGCGACCACGACCACGACGGCGGCCGTCAGTCCTCCGAAAGGACGCGCACCACGAAGTCCTCCATGCGGTGCCTCGTGCCGTCGAGCCGCTGGTCGATCTGACCAGGGGCGCGCACCTCACTCGGCGCGAGCGGATGAGCGAGTCGCACGTTGTCGTGACACGACAGGTCGGCGCAGATGTACGTGCCCGCGCTGTCGCCGCGACGGCCCTTCGCTCCCCCGCGCCGTGCGGTCAGCAGCGCCACCTGGCTGCCCGGCTGCATGGTGCGGCAGATGTTGCACATGCCCGAGCGCACTCGCGCCGGGTCGGTGGAGCGCAGCACGATGCCCATCGGATGCCCGTCGTGCTCGACGATCACGACCGCGCGACGGCTCGATTCGGGGTCTCGCCAGGCGAGGAAGTCGATGTAGTCCCAGTCGGTCAGGATGAAGTCGTGCGGCATCCCGATCTGCTCGATCTCATCGGCGTCGGCGTTCTTGATCGCCTCGCGGACCTGGGTCTCGGTGAGTGGTCGCATCGATCCAGTCTAAGAAGACGAGCGCTCGGAGAGGCGCCGCTGCAGCTCCTTGACCTCGTCGACGAGGTCGTCGGCGGGTCCGTCGACCGGGATGCCAGGAGCCACCGCCTGAATCGGCAGCGCGGCCACGGGCCCGGGCCCCAGTCCCCACTCCTCGTGCCACTGCGACAGCTGCGCCGACGAGGTCGCGTACACGATGCGCCCGAGGCCGACCCAGGCGTGCGCGGCCGAGCACATCGGGCAGTGCTCACCCGAGGTGTAGACCGTCGCATCCGCCCGCTCCTGCGGAGACAGGTGCGCCGCCGCCCACCGCGCGATCTCGAACTCCGGATGCCGGGTGTGATCGCCCCCGGCGACCCGGTTGCGGTCTTCGAAGAGCACCTCGCCGTCGGCCGAGACGATCAGCGAGCCGAACGGCTCGTCGCCGTCGTCGAGCGCCTCGCGCGCGAGCTCGACGCAGCGGCGCAGGTGGGTCAGGTCTGAGGCATCCATGGCATCCACCCTCTCATCCGGCGCGTCGATCGTCCGAGCGGCGCGGGCGCTACTCCCCCACCGCGAACAGGCCGTGCGCTCCCCGCTCTGCGTCGATCATCAAGTGCGACACGAACGGATACGTGCCGGCCTCGGGGAAGGTGAGCTCGACGAAGCCGCCCTGCGCGGGCTGCAGCGCCAGCGCCTGCGAACCGGTGTCGGTCGAGCGGTCGAGGAGGTATGCGCCCTCCGACCACACCGTGTCGAACTGGCCGCCGATGACGTGGAAGCTGCTGGGGCGCTCGATCCCGGCATCCAGCACCCAGACCCGCACCCGCTCGCCGACCTTCGCCGGCAGCGGCGCGTGGTCGTACTGGTTCGCGTAGCCGTTGAACGTGACGAGGTCGGGGTCGCGCGTGGCGATGCGGTCGGGGTCGACCGTGCCTCCGTCGTGGTCGCCGAGGTAGTACTCGCCCTGCACGAGCACGTAGCTGCGGTCGACGGCTGGCAGGTCAGCGGGCTCGATGACCACCGCGCCGTACATGCCGTTGGCGATGTGCGCCGTCATCGGCATGGTCGAGCAGTGGTACATCCAGATCCCGGCCCGGGTGGCGGTGAACGTGTAGGTGAGGCTCTTGCCCGGCGGGATGGTGCGCATCGGCCGGTCGGGGGCGAGGGAGCCCGCGTGAAAGTCGATGGAGTGCCCCATCGTGCCCTTGTTCTCCAGCGTGATGACGAAGCGGTCGCCGACTCTGCCGTGCAGCAGCGGCCCGGGCGCGGTGCCGTTGTACGTCCACAGCGTCTGCGTCACGCCAGGCGCGACCTCGCGCTTCTCGTCGCGGACGGTCAGGGTCAGCTCGCGCGTGATCGGCGCTCCGGATGCCGGCAGCGCAGGCAGCTCGGCATCGAACGGCTCGAAGCCGGGGCCGGGGTCGGCCATCAGGTCGGGGGCTTCCGCGGGCTCACTCGCGCTGCCGCCGCCCATGCCGCTCATGTCGTGCTCACCGGCATCCGCGTTCGCGGCGGCGCCCGCCTTGGCGCCGGTGGCGACGATCTGCAGGGTCATGCCCATCTGCCGATGCCCGAGGATCGAGCACCACCCGTCGAGGTCGGCGGTGATGACACCGACGTCGATGGTCTCCTTCTCGCCGGGAGCCAGGCGGCTGCCGGCGATGCCGTTGGCGAAGGCGAGATCGTGCACCTGCTCGTCGTCGGTGTTGGTGACCTCGACCACGAGCCGGGTGCCCGCGGGGACCTCGATGCGGTCAGGGGTGAAGCGCATGTTCGCCGCTTCGACCTGCACGGTCTGCACCGGGGCATCCGCCGCTCCGACCGGCGCCGCACTCCACCCGAGTCCGACCGGATCGACCGCGGCGAGTCCGGCCGCGACGAGCACGACCGCCAGCAGTCCCGCGACCGCCTGGCCTGATCGACGCCCCGGGGGCTGCTCACCCTCAGGCACGATCGGTCCGTGACGGCGAACGGCGTCGCCGACGGGGCCGCCCGCTTTCGCGCGTCGCTGGGCGCGCATCGCGCGCCACATCACGACGAGGAACGACGCCATCGCCACGAGGTACATGATCGACGCGACGACGCGCATCAGGCTCGACACCGGCAGGGCGCAGACGGCGAGCGCGGCGTTCGCCACGGTGACCCGCAGGATGCCCGCCGCGTCGAACCCGGCCGTGCCCACGCGCACAGGGGTGGGGCCTCCACCCAGCACCACGGGCACGAGGTAGCTCAGCGCACCGACGAGCACCTGCGCCGCGAACCCCGCGGCGAGATAGGGCACGACCTGGCCGAAGAGAGCGTCGAGCGCCTTGAAGCCGCTGCCGTCGAGGGCGGCCAGAACCGCGCCGACCGCCACTGCGGCGACCGCGCCCGCCCACCACAGCAGTGCGGCACCGACCGACAGGGCGGCGAAGGTGCGCGGCGCCTTCTGCCGGGCGGCGCGGATCAGCGAGACGAAGATGATCACGAGGCCCACGAGGTAGGCGCCGAGCCCGACGGCGACGACGAGCAGCTGCGCGAGTGCGGCGCCGGTGGCCGCGATCACGACACCGCCGGCAAGGACGGGCAGAGCGCGGGATGCCCCGGTCGCAGCGTTCTCGTCAGCACGCGTGCGCAGGATCGTGGGCCACAGCGTGACGACGGTGCCGGCGACCGTGAGTCCGATCCAGCCCAGCACGTTGATCAGGGCGTGGGCGACCACGAGGTTCGGTGCCGAGTCGCCGCGAGCGAGCCATGCGCCGAGGGCGGCGCCGATCGTCAGCAGCGCGGCGGAGGAGATGTAGTACCGGATGGTGCGCCCGAACCGGCCGGGCATGCTGCCGCGCATGCGACGGACGAGTGTGGCGGCGTGCCAGGTGACGGCCACGATCAGCGCGGCGGCTCCGGTCAGGGTCACCGCCCAGATGCCGCTCAGCACGCCGGCGATCACGAGCGCGGCGGCGGAGTTCGACAGGATGAGCCGGATGCTCTGGTGTCTGCGGTCACGGTCGGTGGCCGCACTGCGCAGCAGCGCGAACGAGAAGTACTGACTCCACACGAGGATCGCGTGGGTGACGGCGCCGAGCAGCAGCAGATGGATCATGAGCCAGCCCGGCATGGGCAGCGCGCGGTGCGCCAGGGCGGCGATCACCGTGAGCAGCAGCCACAGCACGGTCGGGATGTCGCGCATGGGCCAGAAACCGCGGTTCTTCGTCATGGTGCGTCTCCCTTGTCCGCCCGCGCTGGGGAGGACTTCGCGGGCCGGGGAGGGCCCACGCGCAGCATCCCTCCGCCCATACCGGAGTTCTCCTCCCGGGGGTGCGCGCCCGGGTTCGCCGCCCGAGGCCCGGCGGGCTGTGCGCGACCGGCCACCGGAGCCGGCCCGAGCACCGCACTGCCCACCGCGGTGACCACAAAGAGCAGCAGGGCGATGACGCCCAGCACTCCCCCGATGCGCCAGGCCACCGGCATCCCGAGCCCGTCCCCGAACCAGACGCGCACGACGAGCGCCACCTGCAGCAGCCCGATCGGCGCCCAGAACGCCCGGCGGTACGGCAGGGCGATGCGCAGCACGGCGGGAAGGATCGTCGTCGCGTGGGCCATGATCATCGAGAACGTGTAGCCGAGGAAGATCGCGTGGATCACCGCGTCGTAGGCGGGTTGCGCCTCGGGCATCCCGAGCAGCAGCACGAGTCCCGCGACGGCGAGCCAGACGTACCCGGCGAGGATGCACGCCGCCATGTACCGCGTCACGCCCGTCGCGCGGATGGTGCGGCGGGCGACATCATGCGCGACCAACCAGCCGGTCAGCGAGAGCAGCACGAGACCGAGTGCGATGGCCCCGACATCGGGGAACACGAGTCCGACGACGAGCGCCGCGGTCACCGCCCAGCCGCGCAGGAGAAGCCGGATGCCCGCCCGCGGCCCCATCGTGATGCGCGCCAGCTCCACCCGCTCGGCGGCGATGGTCAGCACGAGGAACCCGATGAGCCACGGGATCACGCGGGTCATCGTGTCCTGCCCGATCCAGATGAGTGCACCGGCGAGCGCCAGGCCGGCAGCGAGCAGCTGGGTGAGCAGAGCGTGGTCGTACTGCCGCCGCCACAGCGGGACGTAGAGGACGAGGAAGGATGCCGCGCCCGCGGCGAGCACGATCTTCGCGATGACCAGCGGCACGGCCGGGACGACGAGCAGAATGCCGCCGATGCCGAGCAGGGCCGGCGCGACGTAGCCGAGTGGGCGAGCGAGGGCCGTGGCGCGTTCCAGGCTGATCAGCGTGCCCACGAATCCGAGCACGAGCAGCATCCCGTGCACGGCGGGCAGCCGCTCGGCGGTCACCGGAGCGGGCAGTCCCAGCAGCAGCAGGCCCGCGTCGAGTCCGGCGAGCAGGGCGAGGCCGGCGGGCAGCATCCACACCAGGCGCAGGCCGGGGCGGCGGCTGGCGCGCCCTGAGCCCCGCGAGAAACCACTTTCGTCGTGAGAAACCACGCGCGGGGTGGTTTCTCGCGCAGGAAGTGGTTTCTCGCCGGGGGCGGCCGGGCGGGGTGCGCCGGTCACGATGCGGTCCGCAGGTGCAGAGCGCAGGCGCCGTCGGCCTGGAAGGGCAGCAGCGTGGCATCCGCCGCCGCATCGCGGGAGCGCAGGATGCCGGCGATCATCCCCTCGTGCACGGCGCAGACGACATCGGCGCGGCGGGCCGCCGCCGACAGCAGCGGGCAGCGGTGCAGCCGGATCTCGGCGCCGTCGTCCGCCGGCGCGAAGCCCTGCTCGCGCATGAGGTCGACGACCATCGTGCGAGGGTCGGCTGCGGCATCCGGATGCTGGGCAGCGATCTCCGCGCCCCACTGCTCACCAGAGGCGCGGGCCTGTCCGACGGGATCGGCCGCAACTCGAGTGAGGGTGTCGGCGAGGGCGAGAGCGAGCCCGGCGTAGGGGTTCACGGTGTCTGCGGGCGGAGCCTGCCACCGCCAGCCGGGGCGACCCCGGCCCTGTACCTCGGCGCGAACCCGCCGCAGGCGGCCGTCCAGGCGCAGGCGCTCGAGGTGCTCGCGCACCGTGTTCTCGTGCAGGCGGGTGGCGCCGACGATCTCGGACGTGGATGCGGAGACGCGCGACTCCACCTCGCGAAGGATCCGCTCGCGCGTCGAGGAGTACCGGCTGCCGTCGGCGCCACGGCGAACGGGCTTTTCTCCGGCTGACTCGATATTTTCCACGGTATCCAGTGTAATAAAATCGATCGCACACCCCCACCTCGCGGAGACGGAGAAAATCATGGGAAGCATCGAGATCCACCGGTCACGTTCCGAAGCCACCACCCAGATGCCCGGCAGCACGGGCTGCGCCTGCGGCGGCCACGATGAGGAGCTGCCCGAGCTCGACGCGCAGGCCATCTCGCACGCGGTGCGCCACGCGGCGATCTTCGGTGCGATCGAGTCGCTCCGTCCCGGCAGCGCCCTGGTGATCTCCGCGACGCACGACCCCGTGCCGCTGCTCACCCAGCTGCGCGGCAAGCACGGCGACACCTTCCACACGCGCTACCTCGACGAGGGGCCCGAGCGCTGGCGCATCCTGGTGCGCAACGCGGGCTGAGGGTGGTGACGCGGCCCGTTATCGTCGCATCGCGTCGTGGGCCGCGGTCGAGTGGGCCTATATGGTCGGCTCACGCGACGCGAGGCGACGATTCGGGACCTGCGCACGGCGCGCAGAGGCGAGAACGACGAAGGCCCCCGCAATGCGAGGGCCTTCGTTCAGAATGTGGCAAGTGAGGGATTCGAACCCCCGAAGCTTACGCGGCTGATTTACAGTCAGCTCCCTTTGGCCGCTCGGGCAACTTGCCAATGCACACCCGTCCGGCTTTCTCAGCCAACCGGGGGCGCGAAGATCAAGCATACCCGTCACCGGCGGCGGTGAGAAATCGAGCGATCAGCTGCCGAAGACGCCCCGCTCCGCCTCCTGCAGCGACTCCGGCGTGCGCAGCAGACCACCCTCCGCACGGCAGGTCGCCGCGGCGATGAGCATCGCGTCATCGAGCAGCTGCTGCCACTCGGCATCCATCTTCGGCTCGCCGTGCGACAGGGCGGCGGCGACAGATGCCAGGGTCGCATCTCCGGCGCCGACCGTGTCGGTCACCGGCCCGGGAAGCGTCGCGATCGGGGCGCGGAAGACACCGGCGTCGGTCTCGAGGACCGCGCCGTCGGCGCCCGCGGTGGCGAGAACAGCGCCGGCTCCGAGCCGGCGGAGGCGGTCGCGCAGCGCGTCGAGATCGCCGTCGTACAGCAGGGTCGCATCGTCGGCGCCGACCTTCACCAGCTCCGCCCTGGCGGCGAGGCGCTCGAACCCGCGAACGAACTCCGCGGCGTCGCTCATCATGCCGCTGCGGGGATTCGGGTCGAGGGCTATGCGGGCATCCCGCAGCGCGTCGACCAGCGCATCCACCTCATCGCTCCGGTCGAACGGGAAGCAGCTGATCGCGACGACATCAGCGGTCGAGATCGCCTCGCGCGCCTCGTCGCCGTACCGGATGCTTCGGCCGCGAGCCGCAGCATTGAAGGCGTACTGCGGCTCGCCGGCGAGCGACCGCGTCACGACCGCCCGCGACGACCCGAGCGGAGCGGGACTCTCGATCAAGCGCACGTCGTGGTCGCGCAAGTACTCGCGGATGTGCTCGCCCGCCTCGTCGTCGCCGACCATCGCGATGAGCGTGGTCTCGGCCCCCAGCCGACGCAGGCCGACGGCGACATTCAACGCGGCTCCGCCCACCAGTTCGCGCACGCCGGAGGCACCACGGATCTCATCGATCAGGGCATCCCCGATCACCACAGCAGTCATGCTGTGAGGGTACCGCGGGCGGTTCGTCAACGGGAGTGGCGGACGCACGAGACGGGGTGACGGCGAGGCGCTCGCGCCGAAGGCACGGCGGGCCTACCCTGACAGCATGAAGCTCCGCGCCGGCGCGGCAGTCGCGCTCATCCTGGCATCCGTCACCCTGCTGGCAGGTTGCACCTCCGCTGGGCCGGACGATGCGGCGAAGCCGTCGAAGAGCGCTGCGCCCTCGGCATCCGGTTCGGCGTCCGCCGCCGCTTCCCCGACACCGACGCCGACGCCGACGCTTATGCCGCTGCCGGGCAACTGCCGCGAGATCCTCTCAGCCGACGTGCTGGCGCAGCTCGACGGGGTGCCGCTCAACGATCCCGCCTTCGGCGACAGTGGGCTGCTCGGCGACTCCCTCGTCTGCAACTGGGGCCACCCCTCCGCCGACACCACCGGACTCACGACGACCATCTCGCGGATGGATCGCGGGCCGGCGCTCGACATGCTCAACGGTCTCGCCGACAGCGAGGGCTTCACCTGCTACACGCCCGACGGGGGCACCCGCTGCGAGAAGAGCTGGCAGAACGAGCTGTACCCCGTCACCGACGGTCGCACGCTCTTCTGGCGCGACGGTCTGCTGATCGACACTCGCTACTCGAACCTCGCGCCGACGGGGTACACGTCGAGCATCGTCAAGGCGCTCTGGCCCTGACCCGCGCCCCACCCCAGGTCGCCGGACACGGGAAAGGCCCCGGCCCTCCGAAGAGGGGCCGGGGCCTTCGAATCACTCAGGACCTATCAGTTGTAGGTGCCGGGCGTGATGTCGTCCGTCGAGAACGCGTCGAAGTCGACGTAGCCGAAGTCGCCGTCGGCGTACGCACCGTCGGATGCGAAGATCCGGTTCGGGTAGCGCTCGCTCTTGGCCTCTTCCGTCGCCTCGACCGTGATGTCGCGGTACTTCGACAGACCGGTTCCGGCCGGGATGAGCTTTCCGATGATGACGTTCTCCTTGAGACCGATCAGCGGGTCGCGCTTGCCCTCCATGGCGGCCTGCGTGAGCACGCGAGTCGTCTCCTGGAAGGATGCCGCCGACAGCCACGACTCGGTCGCGAGCGACGCCTTCGTGATACCCATCAGCTCCGGGCGACCCGACGCGGGGCGCTTGCCCTCTGCCACGGCCTCGCGGTTGATCTGCTGGTAGCGCTTCGAGTCGACCATCTCACCCGGAAGCAGCGTCGTGTCAGCGTGGTCGACCACGGTGACCTTCCGCAGCATCTGGCGGACGATGACCTCGATGTGCTTGTCGTGGATCGGCACACCCTGCGAGCGGTACACACCCTGCACGCCGCCGACGAGGTACTTCTGCACCTCGCGGGCACCCATGACGCGCATGACCTCCTTGGGGTCGAGCGTGCCGACCTGCAGGGGCTGACCGACGGTGACGTGCTGGCCGTCCTCGACGAGAAGCGTCGCACGCTTCAGCACCGGGTAGACCACCTCTTCGTCGCCGTTGTCGGGCATGAGGATGACCTTCTTGGCCTTCTCGGTCTCCTCGATCGTGATGCGGCCATCGGCCTCGGCGATCGGGGATGCACCCTTCGGGGTACGCGCCTCGAAGAGCTCCTGCACACGCGGCAGACCCTGGGTGATGTCGTCGGCCGAGGCCGAACCACCCGTGTGGAAGGTACGCATCGTCAGCTGGGTACCGGGCTCACCGATCGACTGCGCGGCGATGATGCCGACGGCCTCGCCGATGTCGACGGTCTTTCCGGTCGCGAGCGAACGGCCGTAGCACTGCGCGCAGACACCGACGGCCGAGTCGCACGTCAGCACCGAGCGGACCTTGATGGTCTCGACGCCGGCCTCGACGAGCTTGTCGATCAGCACGTCACCCACGTCGTCGCCGGCGGAGGCGACGACCTCGCCCGCCTCGGTGACGACATCGGATGCCAGGGTGCGGGCGAACACCGAGTTCTCGACGTTCGCGTCGCGGGTCAGCACACCCTGCGAGTTCGGAGCGGCGATCGGGAGCTCGAGGCCCTTCGACGTGCCGCAGTCCTGCTCGCGGATGATGACGTCCTGCGACACGTCCACCAGACGACGGGTCAGGTAACCCGAGTCGGCGGTACGCAGAGCGGTGTCGGCCAGACCCTTACGGGTACCGTGCGTCGCGATGAAGTACTCCGCCACCGACAGACCCTCGCGGTACGAGGAGATGATCGGACGGGGGATGATCTCACCCTTGGGGTTGTTCACCAGACCACGCATACCCGCGATGTTGCGGATCTGCAGCCAGTTACCACGAGCACCGGAGGTCACCATGCGGTTGATGGTGTTGTCCTCGGGGAAGTGCTCGCGCATCGCGGCCTGGACCTCGTCGGTCGCCTCGGTCCAGATCTTGATGAGCTCCTGACGACGCTCGACATCCGTGGTCAGACCCTTGTCGTACTGCGACTGGACCTTCGCGGCCTGCTTCTCGTAGCCGGCAACGATCTCGGCCTTGTTCGGCGGGGTGAGGATGTCGCTGAGCGCGACGGTGACGCCCGAGCGGGTCGCCCAGTGGAAACCGGCATCCTTGATGCGGTCCAGCGTGGCGGCCGTCTCGACCTTGGGGTACTCCTCGGCCAGCTTGTTCACGATCTGCGACAGCTTGCCCTTGTCGGCCTGGCCGCGCACGAAGGGGTAGCCCTTCGGCAGAGCGCCGTTGAAGATCGCCTGACCGAGCGACGCGTCGACGAGACCGTGACGCTCGTAGCCCTCGGGGGCCTCGCCCTCGAGGAAGGTCAGACCCGGGATGCGGATGCGGACCTTCGCCTGCAGGTCGAGGGTGCCCTCGTCCTTGGCCAGGATCGCCTCGGAGACCGAGCCGAACGCACGACCCTCACCGGCAGCGCCCTCCTTGACCGTGGTCAGGTGGTGCAGACCGATGATCATGTCCTGCGAGGGCAGGGTGACCGGACGGCCGTCCGACGGCTTGAGGATGTTGTTCGAGGCGAGCATCAGCACGCGGGCCTCGGCCTGAGCCTCGACCGACAGCGGCAGGTGCACGGCCATCTGGTCACCGTCGAAGTCGGCGTTGAACGCCGCGCAGACGAGCGGGTGCAGCTGGATGGCCTTGCCCTCGACGAGCTGCGGCTCGAACGCCTGGATGCCGAGACGGTGCAGCGTGGGCGCACGGTTCAGCAGCACCGGACGCTCGCGGATGATCTCCTCGAGCACGTCCCAGACCTCGGGACGGGTGCGCTCGACGGCGCGCTTGGCGGCCTTGATGTTCTGCGAGTGACCGAGGTCGATCAAGCGCTTGATCACGAACGGCTTGAAGAGCTCCAGAGCCATCTGCTTGGGCAGACCGCACTGGTGCAGCTTCAGCTGCGGGCCGACGACGATGACCGAACGGCCCGAGTAGTCCACGCGCTTGCCGAGCAGGTTCTGGCGGAAACGACCCTGCTTTCCCTTCAGCATGTCGCTGAGGGACTTCAGGGCGCGGTTGCCGGTGCCGGTGACGGGACGACCGCGGCGGCCGTTGTCGAAGAGCGCGTCGACGGCCTCCTGCAGCATCCGCTTCTCGTTGTTGACGATGATCTCGGGGGCGCCGAGGTCGATCAGACGACGAAGACGGTTGTTGCGGTTGATCACACGGCGGTACAGGTCGTTCAGGTCGGAGGTCGCGAAGCGGCCACCGTCGAGCTGCACCATCGGACGCAGCTCCGGCGGGATCACCGGGACGACGTCGAGGACCATCGCGGCCGGGCTCATGCCGGTCTCCAGGAACGAGCTGACGACGGTCAGGCGCTTGATCGCACGGATCTTGCGCTGGCCCTTGCCCTCCGAGATCTGCAGGTGCAGGCTCTCGGACTCGGCCTGAAGGTCGAAGGTCTCGAGGCGACGCTTGATCGCCTCGGCACCCATGTGCGCCTCGAAGTACTGACCGAAGCGGTCCTGCAGCTCGTGGAACACGTCGTCCTCGGGGCGCAGCGCGCCCACCTCGAGCGTGCGGAAGTCCTCCCACACGCGCTCGAGCTTGGCGATGGCCTCGTCGGCACCCTTGCGGGTGAGGGTCATCTCCTTCTCGGCGGCGTCCTTGACCTTCTTCTTGGCGTCGGCCTTGGCACCCTCTGCCTCCAGGGCAGCGAGCTCCTCCTCCAGCTTCGCCATCCGCTCCGCGATCTTCGCGTCGCGGCGGTCGCCGAGCGTCTTCAGCTCGAGCCGGATGTTGTTCTCCTGCGTGGCGAGGTCGCGGTGGCGAGCATCCTCGTCGACCGAGATCACCATGTAGGCGGCGAAGTAGATGACCTTCTCGAGGTCCTTCGGCGCCATGTCGAGCAGGTAGCCGAGACGCGACGGAACACCCTTGAAGTACCAGATGTGCGTCACGGGAGCGGCGAGCTCGATGTGACCCATGCGCTCACGACGGACGGAGCTCTTGGTGACCTCCACGCCGCAGCGCTCGCACACGATGCCCTTGAAGCGGACACGCTTGTACTTGCCGCAGGCGCACTCCCAGTCGCGGGAGGGTCCGAAGATCTGCTCTCCGAAGAGGCCGTCCTTCTCGGGCTTCAGCGTGCGGTAGTTGATCGTCTCGGGCTTCTTGACCTCACCGAAGGACCATCCGCGGATGTCGTCAGCGGTGGCCAGGCCGATTCGAAGCTCGTCGAAAGTGGTTGATTCGAGCACTAGTTCTCCTGTGTAGAAAAAATCTGTTCCGTAGAAACTGGGCCCCCGAGCTGGTCGAGGGGCGCTGAGCATGCCGAAGCGTCAGATCTCGTCGATCGACGCGGCTTCGAAACGGCTGGAGATGTTGATGCCGAGCTCCTCCGCTGCGCGGAAGGCCTCGTCGTCGGTGTCCCGCAGGTTGACAGCGGTGCCGTCAGCCGAGAGCACCTCGACGTTCAGGCAGAGCGACTGCATCTCCTTCATGAGCACCTTGAAGGACTCGGGGATGCCGGGCTCCTGGATGTTCTCGCCCTTGACGATGGCCTCGTACACCTTGACGCGACCGAGGATGTCGTCGGACTTGATCGTCAGCAGCTCCTGCAGCGCGTATGCGGCGCCGTAGGCCTCGAGAGCCCACACCTCCATCTCACCGAAGCGCTGTCCACCGAACTGCGCCTTACCGCCGAGCGGCTGCTGGGTGATCATCGAGTACGGGCCCGTCGAGCGAGCGTGGATCTTGTCGTCGACGAGGTGGTGCAGCTTCAGGATGTACATGTAGCCGACGGACACCGGAGCCGGGAACGGCTCGCCGGAGCGGCCGTCGAACAGCAGCGTCTTGCCCGACGAGTCGATCAGGCGCACGCCGTCACGGGTCGGCAGGGTCGAGTCGAGCAGGCCCGAGATCTCGGACTCGCTGGCACCGTCGAACACCGGGGTGGCGACCTTGGTGTCGGGGGCGACGTCGCGACCGTTCTCCGGCAGCTTGACGGCCCACTCGGGGTCGCCCTCCACCTTCCATCCGGTCTTGGCGATCCAGCCGAGGTGGGTCTCGAGAACCTGGCCGAAGTTCATTCGACCCGGGATGCCGAGCGGGTTCAGCACCACGTCGACCGGCGTGCCGTCCGACATGAACGGCATGTCCTCGACGGGCAGGATCTTCGCGATGACGCCCTTGTTGCCGTGGCGGCCGGCGAGCTTGTCGCCCTCGGTGATCTTGCGCTTCTGAGCGATGTAGACCACGACGCGGCGGTTGACGCCCGAGCCCAGCTCGTCGTCGCCCTCCTCGGCGTCGAACTCCTTGACGGCGATGATCGTGCCCTGCTCACCGTGCGGAACCTTCAGCGAGGTGTCGCGAACCTCACGGCTCTTCTCGTTGAAGATGGCGCGCAGCAGGCGCTCCTCGGCCGACAGCTCGGTCTCGCCCTTCGGCGTGACCTTGCCGACGAGGATGTCGCCGGGGCGGACCTCGGCGCCGATGCGGATGATGCCGCGCTCGTCGAGGTCCTTCAGCAGCTCGGGGCTGACATTGGGGAGGTCACGGGTGATCTCCTCCTTGCCCAGCTTGGTGTCGCGGGCGTCGACCTCGTACTCCTCGATGTGGATCGACGAGAGGGTGTCGTCCTTCACCAGCTCCTGGCTGAGGATGATGGCGTCCTCGAAGTTGTGGCCTTCCCACGGCATGAACGCGACGAGCAGGTTCTTGCCGAGCGCGAGCTCGCCGTTCTCGGTGGCGGGACCGTCGGCGATGACCTCGCCGACCTCGACGCGCTCACCGGCGCTGACGATCACGCGCTGGTTGTAGGAGGTGCCCTGGTTCGAGCGGTCGAACTTGCGCAGGTGGTACTCCTGCGTGCCGCCGTCGTCGAGCATGATCACGACGCGGTCTGCCGAGACCTCGCTGACGACACCGGCCTTCTGCGCGGTGATGACGTCGCCGGCGTCGATGGCGGTGTAGCCCTCCATGCCGGTGCCGACGAGCGGCGAGTCCGAACGAAGCAGCGGCACAGCCTGACGCTGCATATTGGCGCCCATGAGCGCGCGCTGCGCGTCGTCGTGCTCGAGGAACGGCACGAGCGAGGTCGCGACCGACACCATCTGGCGCGGCGAGACGTCCATGTAGCCGATCTCCTCGGGCAGGAACAGGTCGACCTCACCCGATCCGCCGCGGGGGCGGGCCAGGACGTGGCTCTCGGTGAAGCGGCCGTTCTTGTCGAGCGGTGCGTTCGCCTGAGCGATGTTGAAGTCGACCTCCTCGGCTGCCGTGAGGTAGTCGATCTGGTCGGTGACGGCACCCTCGACGACGCGACGGTACGGGGTCTCGATGAAGCCGAACGAGTTGATGCGCGCGAAGGTCGCGAGCGCACCGATCAGGCCGATGTTCGGGCCTTCCGGGGTCTCGATCGGGCACATGCGGCCGTAGTGCGAGGGGTGCACGTCTCGCACCTCGACGCCGGCGCGGTCACGCGAGAGACCACCGGGGCCGAGGGCCGACAGACGGCGCTTGTTGGTCAGACCCGCGAGCGGGTTGTTCTGATCCATGAACTGCGACAGCTGCGAGGTGCCGAAGAACTCCTTGATCGCGGCCACGACGGGGCGCACGTTGATCAGGGTCTGCGGGGTGATCGCCTCGATGTCCTGCGTGGTCATGCGCTCGCGGACGACGCGCTCCATGCGCGACAGACCGGTGCGGACCTGGTTCTGGATCAGCTCGCCGACGGCGCGGATGCGACGGTTGCCGAAGTTGTCGATGTCGTCGGTCGCGATGCGGATCTCGGTCTTCTTGCCGCTGCGAATGCCCTCGAACGTCTCGTCACCGCGGTGCACGCGCACCAGGTACTTGATGGTCGCGACGATGTCGTCGACGGTCAGCACCGAGTCGGTGAGGGGAGCTGCGAGACCGAGCTTCTGGTTGATCTTGTAGCGACCCACCTTGGCGAGGTCGTAGCGCTTCGGGTTGAAGTAGAAGTTGTCGAGCAGCGAGCGCGCGGCCTCGGCGGCCACCTGCTCGCCCGGACGCAGCTTGCGGTAGATGTCGCGCAGCGCGTCTTCCTGGGTGAGGATGGTGTCCTTCGCCAGGGTCTCCTCGATCGAGGGGAAGCCGGCGAACTCGGCGAGGATCTGCTCGCTCGACATGCCCAGCGCCTTGAGGAAGACGGTGACGGACTGCTTGCGCTTGCGGTCGATGCGCACGCCGACCTGATCGCGCTTGTCGATCTCGAACTCGAGCCACGCACCGCGGCTGGGGATGACGCGAGCGGTGACGATGTCCTTGTCACTGGTCTTGTCGGGGGTCTTGTCGAAGTAGACGCCGGGCGAGCGCACGAGCTGCGAGACGACGACGCGCTCGGAGCCGTTGATGATGAACGTGCCCTTGCCGGTCTGCAGCGGGAAGTCGCCCATGAAGACCGTCTGGGTCTTGATCTCACCGGTGAGGTGGTTCATGAACTCGGCCTCGACGTACAGCGGGGCGGCGTAGGTCTTGCCGCGCTCCTTGCACTCGTCGATCGAGTACTTCTCGGGCTCGAGGTACGGGTTCGTGAACGAGAGCTGCATGGTCTCGCCGAGGTCCTCGATCGGGGAGATCTCCTCGAAGATCTCGCCGAGACCCGAGACCTCGGAGACGTCGCTGCGGCCGGACTTCTTGGCCTCGGCGACGCGAGCCTTCCAGTCGTCGTTGCCGACGAGCCAGCCGAACGACTCGGTCTGCAGTGCCAGCAGATCCGGGACGTCGAGCGTGTCGGAGATCTTGGCGAACGAGAGGCGGGAGACTCCGCGTCCGTTCTTGTTGGTGGTGGATGTGGATGCGTTGCGAGCAGCAGCCAAGGGAGTAACCTCCGTGAGCCCGTGCAGGGGCTGGTCGATTCCTAGACGTCGGTGGAGAACGCGCTCGAGAGCTCAACGGATGCCGACCACCATATGAGGGCACGGAGAAGCGAGCGCAACTACCAACTATACGCACGATTTCACGACATGGCAAGCGGAATCCTTGACCAATGCCGGATGCTGGGGTATGAGCGACACTGCAGTATGCGCATCGTGCTGAAGTTCACCATCGACTGCGACGCCGACACCGCCTGGCGCGCGCTGCATTCGCCGCGCATCGTGGGCGAGCTCTACGCTCCCCTGCTGCAGATGCAGCCGCTGCTGACCGAAGGCCTTCCCGAGCGCTGGATGCCCGGCGACGAGGTCCCTGTGCGCCTCGCCGCGCTCGGACGCATCCCGGTCGGAACGCAGCTGATCCACATCAGCGACCGCACGCTCGACGGGCCGGACGGCCCGGTACGGATCCTGCGCGACAGCGGCATCCCGCTCACCGGCCCGCTCGGCGGACTCGACGTGTGGGATCACCAGATGGCGGTCTCCCCCGCGCCCGGCCGGGCGGGGCGGACTCTCTGGCGCGACCGGCTCACCTTCGACGGACCGACCGCCGCCCTGCTCTGGCCGGTGCTCTGGGTCTCCTGGCAGGCGCGTGCCGTGCGCGTGCGCTCGCTGGCGCGGCGCTGGGCGCGCGACCCCGGTCTACGAGGCTGACCCCCGCGCGTCAGGACGCGATGCCGAGTTCGTTGCCGGGGATGGATGCCAGCAGCCGGCGCGTGTACGGGTCGCGGGGGTTCGTGAAGATCTCCTCCGAGCTCGCCGCCTCGACGAGCGCACCGTCCTTCATGACGCACACGTAGTCGCTGATCAGGCGCACCACCGCGAGGTCGTGCGAGATGAACAGGTAGCTGAGTCCGTACTCCTTCTGCAGATCGCCCAGCAGCGTGAGGATCTGATCCTGCACGAGCACATCGAGGGCCGAGACCGGCTCGTCGCAGACGATGAGATCGGGCGAGAGCGCGAGGGCCCGCGCGATGGCGACGCGCTGACGCTGACCGCCGGACAGCTCCGACGGATAGCGCTGCAGCATCGACTGCGGCAGCGCGACGTCGTCGAGCAGCGAGCGCACCCGCGCGCGCCGCTCGGTCCGGCTGCCGCGCTTGTAGAACTCCAGCGGCTCGGCGATCAGGCGCTCGATCGTGAACATCGGGTTCAGGCTCGAGTACGGGTCCTGGAAGACCGGCTGCACGCGCTGCCGGAACTCGCGCGACTGCGCGCGGTCGAGCTTGGCGATGTCGTTGCCCTCGAAGCGGATGGTGCCAGCGGTCGGCTCGATCAGCTTGAGCAGCATGCGCGCGGTGGTGGTCTTGCCCGAGCCGGACTCCCCCACGATGGCGACGGTCGTGCCCCGCGGGATCGCGAGCGAGACGTCGTCGACGGCGACGAAGTCCTCTGCCTGGCCCCGGATCGGGTAGACCTTGCGCAGCCCCTCGATCTCGACGATGTTGTCGCCCTTCGACAGGCTCAGGGACCCATCCAGGGTTGCTGAGCCTGTCGAAGCACCCTTCGACAAGCTCAGGGGCCCATTCTGGGCTGCTGAGCCTGTCGTCTCCTGGGCTGCTGGGCCTGTCGCGCCCTGGCCTGCTGTGCCATACACCTCCGGCTGCAGCCTCGCCGCGGCGATCGACGGCGCCGCCTTCACCAGGCTCTGCGTGTAGGGGTGCTGCGGATCCTCGAGGATCTGTCGGGCCGGGCCCTGCTCGACCACTCGCCCGCGGTGCATGACCACGACACGCTGCGCGCGTTCGGCGGCGAGACCGAGATCGTGTGTGATCAGCAGCACGGCGGTGCCGAGCTCGCGGGTCATTTCGTCGAGCTGATCGAGGATCGTCTGCTGCACCGTCACATCGAGCGCGCTCGTGGGCTCGTCGGCGATGAGCAGGCGCGGCTGGCAGGCCAGACCGATGGCGATGAGGGCGCGCTGACGCAGCCCGCCCGACAGCTCGTGCGGGTACTGCTTGGCGCGACGCTCGGGATCGGGAAGGCCGGCGGCAGAGAGCGCCTCGACGACCTTCTGCTGCACGTTGCCGCGGTTGGCGAGACCGTGGGCGAGCAGCGTCTCGGCGACCTGCGTGCCGATCTTGGCGACGGGGTTGAGGTTCGACATCGGGTCCTGCGGCACCATGCCGATGTCGCGTCCGCGGATCCTGCGCATCTCGTTCTCGGAGATGCCGACCAGCTCGCGTCCGTCGAGCCTGATGCTGCCGCCGGCCACCCGCCCGCCCGAGGCGAGCAGACCGATCACGGCCATCGCGGTGGTCGACTTGCCCGAGCCGGACTCGCCGACGATCGCGACGGTCTCACCGGGGGCGATCTCGAGGTCGACGCCCTCGACGGCGTGCACGACGCCGTCCATGGTGCCGAAGTCGACGGCCAGGTTCGACACCTGCAGCAGGGGCTGGCGCACGGCATCCGGATTCGTGTTCATGTTCTCGTTCCTCATCGCGCACGCGTCCGGGGGTCCATGGCCTCACGCAGCGCCTCGCCGAACAGCGTGAAGCCCAGCGCGGTCACCGCGATGCAGATGCCGGGGAGGAAGGCCAGCTGCGGCGCGATCGCCAGTTCGGCCTGCGCGTAGGTCAGCATCCGCCCCCACTCCGCCGTCTCGGGGCGACCGCCGCCGAGACCGAGGAACGACAGCGCGGCCGCGTCGATCACCGCGGTGGCCAGGGTCAGCGTGCCCTGCACGATGACGGGTCCGATGGCGTTCGGCAGCACGTGCGACATGGTGATGCGACCGCGGCCGAGGCCCAGCGTCTGCGCCGAGAGCACGTACTCCGCTGAGCGCTGCTGCAGCATCGAGGCGCGCAGCAGGCGCGCGAAGATCGGCACCTGAGACGCTCCGATGGCGATCATCACCGCGGAGGGCGTCTGCCCGAGGATGGCGGCGATCGACACGGCCAGCAGCAGGTTGGGCACCGAGAGGATGATGTCGACGATGCGCATGATCAGCGTGTCGACCCAGCCGCCGAAGGTGCCGGCCAGGAGGCCGAGCAGCATGCCGCCGACCAGGCCGAGTGCGGTCGAGACGACGCCGACGAGCAGAGACGCCTGCGCACCCCAGATCAGCTTCGACAGCACGTCGCCGCCGAAGCGGTCCAGGCCCAGCGGGAACCCGTCGATCTCGCCGATTCCGGGGATGGTGGTCGGGGTGATGTGCTCGGTGCCGGGCAGCGCGCGCTCGGGGTACGGCGCCAGCAGCGGCGCGAGCGCCGCGACCAGCACGAAGAGCAGCACGATGGCGAGGCCGACCCAGGCAGCAGGGTTTCGTCGCAGCCGCCGGAGGACGTCGTGCCAGAATCCGCCGCCGGTCTTCAGATCCGCCTGTGCGACGGCGACGGTGTCGAGCACCTCGCCGCCCTGTGCGGGTGGGAGCACTGCGCTCATCACTGGACCCTCACTCTCGGATCGATCAGGCTGTACGACACGTCGACGGCCAGGTTGATCAGCGCGTACGCGATCGCGATGAAGATGATGAAGCCCTGCAGCACCGGGAAGTCGCGTGAGAAGATCGACTGCGCGAGGAACGACCCGATGCCGGGGTACGCGAACACCGTCTCGGTGAGCACCGCGCCCGAGATCAGCAGGCCGGTCTGCAGGCCGATCGTGGTGATCACCGGCAGCATCGCGTTACGCAGGATGAACCGGCTGCGCAGGGTGCCCGGCGCCACGCCCTTCGCCTTGCCGGTGCGGACGTAGTCGGCGTTCTGCACCTCGAGCACGCTCGCCCTGGTGATGCGCACGATGATCGCGAGCGGGATCGTGCCCAGCGCCAGCGCCGGCAGCGCGAGGTGCAGGAGGGCGTCCCAGGCCGCGTCGAACTCGCCGGTGATGATGCCGTCCCAGACGTAGAAGCCGGTGACGTGCGTCGCGTTGATCCGCGGGCTCTGCCGGCCGTCGGAGGGCAGCCAGCCCAGCTGCACGGCGAAGATGTACTTCAGGATGAACGCCAGGAAGAACACCGGGATCGTGATTCCGATGAGGCTGGAGATCACCGCGGTGTGGTCTGCCCACTTGCCGTGGCGCCGCGCCGCCCAGTAGCCGAGCGGGATGCCGACGCCGACCGCGAAGATGAGGGCCGCGACGCTGAGCTCGATCGTGGCCGGGAAGCGGCGGAAGAACTCCTCCACGACCGGGCGGGAGGTGACGATCGATGAGCCGAAGTCGCCCTGCAGCAGCCGCCCGATCCAGGTCACGTACTGCTCGATGAGCGGGCGGTCGAAGCCGTAAAGCTTGTTCACCTGCTCGACCGCGGCGGGTGTGGCCTTCTCGCCGAGCAGCGCGACCGCCGGTCCGCCCGGAAGGGCGCGGACCCAGGCGAACAGCAGGATGCTGAGGCCGAAGAGGGTGGGGATGAGCAGCAGCAGCCGCTTGCCGATTGTTCGCAGCACGAAGTTCTCCGTCAGGGCACGTCGCCCGCCCTCACTGGCCCTTCGACAGGCTCAGGGCCCTTCGACAGGCTCAGGGACCCATCTTGGGACGCTGAGCCTGCCGAAGCGCATCCAGTGAGAGCGGACGACGTGGCGGGCATCACTTGGTGAGGACGATCTCCGAGAAGACCTCGTCGTTCACCGGGCTCGCCGGGTAGCTCTTCACGCGCTCGCCGAAGGCGAGCGTCGGAGCCGGGTGGGCGAGCGGGACACCGGGGATGAACTCGGCGACCTGCTCGTTGATCTTCTCGTACGCGGCGGTCTGCTCGTCGATGTTCGAGATGCCGCGGGCGTCGGTGAGCGCCGAGAACAGCTCGGCGTTGTCGAAGCCCCACTCCGCGCTCTGCTGGCCGAAGAACACGCCGACGAAGTTGTCGGTGTCGTTGTAGTCGCCGGTCCAGCCCAGCAGGTGGATGCCGTGGTTCGGGGTGCTGGAGATCTTCTCCAGGTAGTCCGGGCTCCACGCGTCGGTCTGCGCGTTGACCTTCACGCCGGCCTCCTCGAGCTGCTTCGCCAGGACGGTGAAGATCTGCTCGGGGTCCGGCATGTAGGGGCGCGAGACGTTGACCGGGTAGTTGAAGGTCAGCGTCAGCGGCTTGTCGGCCGTGTAGCCGGCCTCTTCGAGCAGCGACTTCGCCTTGGCGGGGTCGTAGTCGTAGGTCGTGACGTCCTTGTTGTAGCCGTTGACCACCGGCGGCACGAACTGCGTGGCCTTCTCGGTGCCCTCGGGCAGGACCTGCTTGATGAGCGCGTCCTTATCGACCGCGTACGACAGAGCCTGACGGACCTTGATGTCCTGCAGCTCGGGAACGGCCTGGTTGAAGCCCAGGTACAGCACGGTGAACGGCGGACGCGACACCATGTTGAAGCCCTTGTCCTCCAGGGCCTTCGTGTCGGCGGGACCGACCAGGTCGTAGCCGTCGATGTCGCCGGCCTCGAGAGCCTGGCGGCGGGCGGTCGGGTCGCCGATGACCCGGAAGACGATCTCCTCGATCTGACCCTTCTCGCCCCAGTAGTCGTCGTAGGCCTTCAGGGTGACGTTCTCACCCGGCGCCCACGAGTCGAACTGGAACGGACCGGTGCCGACCGGGTGGCCCTTCGCGTACTCCGAGAGGACCGGAGCCTCTGCGGTGCCACCGACCTCGTCGGCCTTGAACTCCTCGAGCGCCGAGGGGCTCTGCATGCTGAAGGCGGGCAGCGAGAGCGAGGCGACGAAGCCGGCGAACGGCTTGTTCAGCTCGATCGTGACCTTGTCGTCGCCGTCAGGCGTGCACGACTTGTAGACGGCGTCGGCGGCGTTGCTCTTGTAGCCGTGGAAGAGCTTGTTGTAGTAGTAGCCGAGCGCCTCGGACGCCAGCAGGTCCGTCCAGTTGTACCAGCGCTCGAAGTTGAAGCAGACGGCCTCGGCGTTGAACGGCGTGCCGTCCTGGAACGTCACACCGGTCTTCAGGTCGAACGTGTGGCTCATGCCGTCGTCGGACGACTCCCACGACTCGGCGAGCAGCGGAGCGGGGTCGGCGGTGCCGGGCTTGGTGCCGACGAGGCCCTCGAAGATCTGGCGCGAGACGCGGAACGTCTCGCCGTCCTGTGCGAGGGACGGGTCGAGGCCCTGCGGGTCGGCCGATGCGGCGAAGACGAAGGTGCTGTCGACATCGCCGGACGACTTGGAGCCCTTGTCGTCGTCACGCTGGCTGGCGACGCAGCCGGTCAGCAGCATCGCTGCGACTGCGGCGCCGGCGGCGAGTGCGAAGCCTCGCCTGCGGGTGCTGTGGAGCATGGTGTGCCTCTCTGTGGAATGCTTCTTCGCATGAACCGGATGCCCCATCGCATCCGCACATGATGTCTTGACGCTACTCAGCGCCGCCGCTGATCGCCAAACTTTCGCATGTTGCGATCCGGTATCGGGTCGCACCGGGGCGGGCGCTGTAGGGTCGGATGCCATGACGCGCACCCCCGTGGCTCAGCACGCGCCGCACCGCACGCCCTCAGCCTGGGGATCCGTCCTGCGGATGCTGGGCATCGGCGCCGCCGTGGTGGCGGTCTCCGCCCTCGGGATCGGCGGCTTCATCGCCGCGGACCTCGCTGTGCGGGTGGGTCAGGACGCGGTCGATCTGGAGGACGCTCCGGAGGTCGCTCCCCCATCGCTGGGCGCGTACCCCGGAGAGTTCGCCGTCCTCCTCGTCGGAACCGACGAGTGCGGCGAGGTGTCGACGCAGAAGCTCGGCGAGCGGTGCGTCGACGAAGAGGGCATCCGCAACGACGTGAACCTGCTCGTGCACGTCTCGGCCGAACCGCGCAAGGTGAGCGTCGTCTCCCTGCCGCGCGACCTGATCCTCGAGGTGCCGGAGTGCACACGTGAAGACGGCTCAGTGGCATCCGGATCATCCGCCGCGGTGATCAACACCGTCTTCGAGCGCGCCGGCCTGTCGTGCGTGGTCAAGTCGGTCGCCGAAGCCAGCGGAATCGACATCGGGTTCGCCGCGAAGCTCAGCTTCGACGGCGTCATGGAGATCACCGACGCGATCGGCGGCGTGGAGATCTGCATCGGCGGCACGGGCATTCGCGACAGGCACACCGGTATCGACTGGGATCCGGGTCTGCGCACGGTGTCGGGCTACGAGGCCCTGCAGTTCATCCGGGTGCGCAAGGGCATCGGCGACGGCAGCGACCTCGCGCGCATCTCCAACCAGCAGCAGTACATGTCGCGGCTGGCGAAGACGATCCTCAGCAGCGAGACACTCACCGACGTGCCCAAGGTGCTCCGGCTGGCGAACGTGGTCGCGGACAACGTCGATCCCAGCAGGGAACTCGCCAACCCGGTGCGGCTCGCGCAGCTCGCACTCGCGCTGAAGGACGTCCCGTTCGAGGAGTTCAAGTTCCTGCAGCTGCCCACCGTCGAGGCCCCGTCCGACCCGAACCGCGTCGTGACCGATGAGAGCGCCGCGGGGCCGATGTGGGAGGCGATCCGCACCGGCGAGTCGATGCAGATCACCGGCGAGGCCAGCAACCACGGCGGTGTGGTCGCGGAAGACGATCCGTCGTCGCCCGCGGCGCCGGAGTCGACGGCCCCCGATGCGCCGAGTCCCGCGCCGTCTGCGACCGAGGGGGTCGTGCTGTCGGAGCAGATCAGCGGCATCGACCTGAACCAGCAGACCTGCTCGGGCGGCAAGCGGCGCTGACGGATACCCTCGAGGGATGGGACGAGCACGCGCGCGCGATGCGGCCAACCCGCAGGCGCGACTCGATCACGGCGGCATCGCCGAGGTGGCGCCGAGCGAGTTCGGCAGCGGATTCGAGCTGATCGTCGACGGCACCCCGCAGTCGCACGTCGACCTCGATGACCCGACCCATCTGCACTTCGAGTACATCGTGCGGATGGGTGCGGTGATCGATCAGCTCGGCTCGTCGGCATCCGCCCCGCTCAGCGTCGTGCACCTCGGCTCCGGTGCCCTGACCATCCCCCGCTACATCGAGGCGACCAGGCCCGGATCGCGCCAGCAGGTGATCGAGCTGGAGGGCCCCCTCGTCGCGCTCGTGCGCGAGCACCTCCCGCTGCCGCGGTCGGCGGCGATCCGCATCCGGATCGGGGATGCGCGCGAGGGCCTGCGACGGCTGCCGCCCGCCCTCACCGGACACTGCGATCTCGTCGTCTCGGACGTGTTCTCGGGAGCGCAGAGCCCCGCGCACCTGACCAGCCTGGAGTTCTACCGCGAGATCGCCGAGCTGCTCGCACCGGCGGGCGTGCTGCTGGTGAACGTCGCCGACGGACCGGGGCTGGCCTTCGCGCGACGTCAGGTGGCGACCGCGATGAGCGTGTTCGACGAGGTCGCGCTGCTCGCCGACACGCAGGTGCTGAAGGGCCGCCGGTTCGGCAACCTCGTGCTGGCCGCCTCGCCGACGCCGCTGCCGACGGAGTGGCTGCCCCGGCTGCTGGCCGCCGGCCCGCATCCGGCGAAGATCGCTCAGGATGCCGAGGTCGCGGCCTTCGCGAAGGGCGCCGCGATCGTCACTGACGCGGATGCCGTGGCATCCCCCCGCCCCGACGCGAGCATCTTCCTGCGCTGACGCACGGGGACGCTGGGGTTCGATCACGCGGTCCCAGGGCGAGCCTCGAACGGTTCTCAGGTCGGCGAGGCAGACTGGGACGACGGTCGCAGAAGGGAGCCAGCAGTCGTGAATCTGATCCAGGGTTATGACCCAGAAACCCTCCGAGAACTGGTGGATCCGCGCGAGTGCCTGGCCCGGTTGTCCGAGATCGAGAACCAGCGCAGCCTGCCTGTGCTGCTCGAGCGCGTGTGGCTGCTGAAGGTGCTCGACCGGCTCGACGAGGCGCTCGAGCTCGCGGATGAGGCGGTGCGTCAGGCTCGTATGGCCGGTACCCGCAAGGACCTGCTGCGCGCACGCGTGCTGCACGGCACGGTGCTGCAGAACCGCGGCGCGAACGCCGCGGCCGCGCAAGAGCTCGCGACATGCGCGAACGAGGCCGAGGGCCAGGGCTGGGCGGGAATCGCCGCCTTCGCGCATCAGCACCACGGCAAGAACGCGTACGAGGTGCGCGACTTCGAGCAGGCGCGCGAAAGCTTCAAGCGCTCGCTGTTCCTGCGCCGGTCAGCGGGTGCCGACGACGCGGATCTCGAGAAGGCGCTGCGCGCGATCGAGGCCGCCGAGCGGCGCAGCGCGATGGAAGCCGGCGCGCTCGTCTAGAGCCGATGTCGGTGGCTGGTCCTACTCTGATGCCATGGCCGATCTGAATCGCGTCCGCGTCTGGGGCGACGCTCTGATTCGCATGCACCTTGACGAGTCGTGGTCGTTCGACTTCGACAACGCCAAGCGTCGGGCCGGGTTGTGCGACTATCAGCGCCGGCGCATCTCGGTGTCGCGATATCTTGCCGCCCGGTTCGACGACGACGAGATCCATCAGACCCTGCTGCACGAGGTCGCGCACGCCTTGGCGGGCCACGCGGCAGGGCACGGGCCGGCGTGGAAGCGCACGGCCCGCTCGCTGGGCTACGTCGGCGGCACCACCCACCACGGCGAGACCGCGACCGAGCTCGCCCCGTGGATCGGGCAGTGCCCGTCGGGGCACGTCGCCTATCGTCATCGCCGTCCGGCGCGTGAGACATCGTGCGCGAGGTGCTCTCGGTGCTTCGACCGGCGGTTCCTGTTCGAATGGCACCGACGCGAGATCACCGCCGCCGACCGGCTCGCCGCGCAGCTGCCCCGCTGAACGCGCTTTCCCTGCGCTGCGGTCCGGGGCGCACTCCGACGCGCGCGGAATCACAGGACTTCACGTGAAATGCAGGAGCGCAGGGGGGGCATCCCTCCTGCGCTTCGGGTGAGCTCCTGCGTTTCGGATGCCGTTGGTTCAGTCCGCCGTGCGCGGTGCGCGATAGCGCCGTGCGAGCAGGGCGACCAGCCGCCAGCCGAGCAGCATGGCGGCGAGCACCAGCGTGGCGACGATGATGAACGGGGTCTCGGCGGTGTCGCCGGTGGCGATGCGCAGCAGCATCCCGCCGCCCACGGTCACGATCCAGACGATCGCACCCCACCCGAGCGACCACGGACGTCGCGGACGCGCCGGCACGAGCGCGGCGAGCGCGTGCCCGACGACGAGCGCGACCAGGAACGGCCATGCCGTGAGCAGGAACCCGAGCGGGTTCTCATCGTGCGATGCGCGGCCGATCGCCGCGAAGATGAGCACGAACACGGCGTCGACGATGACCGCGGGGAGAAACCTCATGTTCCGACCCTATGTCGCTGCTTTGTGGCGCTGTCGATGGCGCGCGGTGCCGGCGCCAGTGTCGGAGATCTCGGACGAAACCGGATGCCCGTGGCACGCCGCGCCGGCGTGACTGAGGCTTCCGACCCGGTCAGCTGAAGCGCTCGAAGACGCCGTCGCTCAGCACGACGGCGGCGTCGACGGCATCCAGTTCTGCCGCCTCGGCGGTGGTCGCCGGCCGCACTCCTGCGGCCTCCATGCGGGCGGTGGACGCCACGCCCCCGACCAGTTCGCGACCCGACCCGCTGCCGACGAGCATGTGCCGCAGTCCGGGCCGCAGCGCGCGGTAGGCCTCAGCCGCGGCGGCCGCTTCCGGCGAGGAGTGATCGATGCCGAGGTCGCAGAGCGCGGAGATGATCGCACCGGCGCCGAGCTGGTCCTCGACCGCGAAGCGCAGCTCGCCGGTCGCGGCGAGTTCGCCCGCCGCGATGATCGAGACCGACGCGCGGGTGCCCTGCCGCTCCTGCACCGCCATGACCGCACGGGCCGTCGCTGCCGCATTGCGGATGCCGCCGATCAGGACGGTCGAGGCACCAGCATCCGAAGCGTCGGATGCCGACGCAGCGGCGACGACGGATGCGCCGTTGGTCGACCACCGGATGGCGTCTGACAGGGCGATCCGCTGGCCGGCGGCGACGGCGTCGGCGAGGGTGGAGGAGAAGCGCAGCACATCGATGACGATCACGATGTCGGCGGGCGCGAGGCGCGCCAGCCCCTGCGTGCCCCATTCGAGGCGCACCTGGTAGGAGGACTGGTCGAACGGCGGCATCCGATCAGCCTAATCCCGCACCCGTCGAGAGCGCGCCGGAACCCCGTGCCTGCGAACCCGCACAGCACGGGGTCTCGGCCTAAGTGAGCTCGACTCAGTCAGCGGCGAGCGCCTCGACCGGCGCGACTCGCGTCGCGAGGCGCGTCGGTGTCACCGCGGCGACGACGGTCAGCACACCGGTCGCGACGACAATGATCACCACGGGGATCCACGGCACCGCCGGGTACACGAGTCCGGCCGGCTTGAAGTCCGGGAGCACGGGCACGGATCCGAGCAGCGACTGGGCGGCGATCCACCCGTACGCGATGCCGAGCACGAGGCCGGTAAGGGTCGCGGCGACCGTGATGTGCACTGCCTCGAGCAGCACCATCCGGCGCACCTGAGCCGAGGTCAGACCGATCGCGCGCAGCAGCCCCAGCTCGCGGCGGCGCTGCACCACCCCGATGGTGAGCAGGTTGACCAGCCCGACGGCGGCGATCACCGCCGACACGGCGACCAGCACCATCATGATGCTCGCGAAGGCGTCCATCGGGGCGAAGAAGCCGTCGACGAACTCCCCCTCGCTCTGGCGCATCATCAGCGCCTTCACCGATTCCAGCGCGACGGCGAACATCGTCACCAGCGCCACACCCATGACGACTCCGATCGCCATGCGGCTCGAGCGCTCCGGATGCCGCAGCGCGTTCTCAGCCGCGAGTCGGGCAGTCGGGCCGCGGCCGAAGAGCCGACCGACCAGACGCAGCACAGGAGGCATGAACAGCGGCGACGCGGTCGCGAGACCGGTGAACGAGAACAGCCCGCCGAAGAACGCCACGACCACGCCGAGCGGGGTGATCAGTCCGAGCAGAACGCCACCGGCCAGCAGGCCCGCTCCGGCGACGATCAGCACGAGAGCGCCGACGTGCTTGCCGCGGCGCCCCGCCTCCTCGTCGTGCGTGCGCTCGACCGAGCCGCCGAGCGCCTGCAGCGGAGTGACAGTGAGCACGCGGCGCGACCCGATCCAGGCGGCCAGCCAGGTCGTCAGCGCCACGCCCACCACGGGGAACAGCACGCCGGGCTGCGCGAGGGTGAAGTCGCCGGACGCGCCGTCGAGCAGAATATCCCCGACGAGCACCCCCAACGCCGAGAAGCCGATGCCGACGACCAGGCCGACCCCCGCCCCGATCAGGCCGACCACGAATCCCTGGCCGGTGACCTCCGAGCGCTGCGAGCGCGCCGACGCGCCGATCAGTCGCAGCAGGGCGATGCGCCGCGTGCGGCCGGCGATGATCGTCGAGAAGGTGTTGGCGGTGACGATCGCCGCGACGTACATCGCCACCCCGACGAGCAGCACCGACAGGATCGTCACGACGATCGCGAGCACCTCGCTGTCGCCGATGAACGGGTCGGACTGCAGCACGGCGCCGATGTAGGCGGTCACCTCGACGAGGATCACGCCGAAGGCGGCGGCGAGCGCCGAGACGAGGATGCTGGCACCCATCCCCCGCTCGCGCAGCCAGCCGAGGCGAGCCGCGCGCGGGCGGCCAGGTTCGAGACGCGGCATCGTCGCAGCGGGCGCGCTCATGCCGCCACCTCCGCGGCGAGCATGTGCGCGGCGATCTGCTCGGCGCTCTGCTTCGGGTGGTCGGCGGTGATGCGGCCGTCGCCGAGGAACAGCACGCGGTCGGCGTGGCTCGCGGCGATCGCGTCGTGCGTGACCATCGCGATCGACTGCCCGTGCTCACGGCTGGCGCTCGCGAGCAGAGCGAGCACCTCGCGTCCGCTGCGCGAGTCGAGGTTTCCGGTCGGCTCGTCGGCGAACACGAGGTCCGGTGCGGTGGCGAGCGCGCGAGCGATCGCGACGCGCTGCTGCTGTCCGCCCGAGAGCTCGTGCGGCCGGTGGGTGAGGCGGGATGCCAGACCCAGGCGCTCGATGAGACCATCGGTGCGCGCGCGCTCGATGGCCGTCGGCTGGCGCCCGTCGAGCTCGAAGGGCAGCAGGATGTTGCCGAGGGCGTCAAGGGTTGGCACCAGGTTGAACGCCTGGAAGATGAACCCGACGCGGCGACGCCGCAGAATCGTCATGTCGAGGTCGCTGAGGCCGGTGATCTCGGTGTCTCCGATCCACGCGAGTCCCTCGGTCGGGGCGTCGAGGCCGGCCATGATGTGCATGAGCGTGGACTTGCCCGAGCCGGACGGGCCCATGATCGCGGTGAACTGACCGCGACGGATGCCGACGCTGACGTCATCGAGGGCGCGGACGCCGGCGGCTCCGGCCCCGTAGGTCTTGGTGAGGTGCTGGACGCGTGCGGCGAGGCCGAGGTCCGAGGTCGTGATCTCCATGCTTCGACGCTATTTTCCGGGCCTGCCCCGGCGCATCGGCCTCGGGGTGGCATCCGGATACATCGAGAGGATGATCCGCCGCGGCGAGCGGTGTACGCCGCGTCAGGCGAGGCCGTGCTCGAAGGCGAAGACGACCAGCTGCACGCGATCGCGCAGGCGCAGCTTGGTGAGGATGCGGCTGATGTGCGTCTTCACGGTCGCCTCGCTGAGGAATTCGCGCGCCGCGATCTCGGCGTTCGACAGCCCTCGCGCGGCGAGCGCGAAGATCTCGCGCTCGCGGTCGGTGAGGTCGGCGAACTCCGAGGGCACCGGCTTGGTCTCGGCGGTGAAGTGCGCGAACAGCTCGCGGGTAGCGGATGCCGCGATCACGCTCGATCCGGACACGACGGTCCGGATGGCCGCGAGCAGGAACTCCGGGTCGGCGTCCTTGAGCAGGAAGCCGCTGGCTCCCCGCTGGATGGCTCGCGCCGCCGCCTCGTCGAGGTCGAACGTGGTGAGCATCACGACCCGCGGCGGGTCGGGCTGGGCGAGCAGCTCCGCGGTGGCCGTCAGACCGTCCATCACGGGCATCCGGATGTCCATCAGCACGACGTCGGGACGGGTGCGTCCGATGACCTCGAGCGCCTCTCTGCCGTCGCCGGCTTCGCCGACCACGTCCATGTCGGGCTGCGACGAGACGAGCATCCGCACGCCCGCGCGGAACAGCGCCTGATCGTCGACGAGCACGACCCTGATCATCCTGACCTCCTGGTCGTCTTCGGCCACTCAGTTCGCCGAGGGGCCGATCGGAAGCGTAGCGCGCACCGTGAACCAGGCCGGTTCATGTTGCACTGTGAGCGAACCGCCGACGAGCTGTGCACGTTCGCGCATGCCGATGACCCCGTGCCCGCCGGTGTGAGTGGGCGGCACTCCCGGTGTGGCCTGCTTCGAGGGCGGGATGCGGTTGCGCACGGCGACGTCTACCCGATCAGCCCACCAGGACAGCCGCACATCGACCTCGCCGCCGCCGTGACGGATCGCGTTGGTGAGCGCCTCCTGCAGGATCCGGTAGACGGCGAGCTGGATCGCCCCCGGCGGCTCGGCGGGTGGCATCGGGTCGACCGTCACCCGCGGCTCGACACCGGCTTGACGCACCTGCGCGAACAGCGCTTCCAGGTCGGCGAGGGTCGGCTGCGGGCCGTCTCCCTGGCGGTGACGCAGCTGGGTCAGCAGCATCCGCACGTCCGACAGAGCGGAACGCGCGGTCTGCGCGATCGTGACCAGCGCCTCCTGGGCGAGCTCGGGCTTCGCCGCCGCCGCGTAGCGCGCACCGTCGGACTGCGCGATGACGACGGCGAGGGAGTGCGCGACGATGTCGTGCATGTCGCGGGCGATGCGCACCCGCTCCTGCTCTTCGGCTGCCGCCGTCTCGGCGCGCTGCTGCGCCTCGCGGTTGGCCCTGCTCTGCCGCACCAGGCGCCACAGCAGCCCGGCACCCCAGGCCAGGGCCAGCGACAGCACGATCGTGAGGCCCATCGTCACGCTCAGCAGAAGCAGGCGCATCTCGATGGGCGCCGAGGCCGTGATCGTTCCGAAGTCGTACTGCAGCAGGCCGATGTAGAGGCCGCCGATCACTCCGCCGCCGACGGCCGAGGCGCCGCCGAGCCAGAGCATCTGCTTCGTGCCCCACGCGGATGTCGCGAACAGCACTCCGAAGATCGCGACGTCGACCGGGGCCGGGGGCAGCCCTGCGGTCATCTGCAGGAGCGCCCCTGCCCACGCCAGGATGAGCGCGACCGGGGGTGAGAGGCGGCTGATCGCCACGGCGCCCCAGACCAGCAGCGAGACGACGACGAGCGCGAACGTCGCCTGGGAGTCAGGCAGCCAGAAGCTCATCTGCCCCGCGCTGAAGGCCAGGGAGAGCGGCACGGTGATCAGCAGGCCGAAGAGCGCCCCGAGGATGTCGAGGGCGAGCCAGGTCGTCGGGATGCGGCGGATCACCCCTTCACGCTACGGGAGCGCATGACGGGGCGCGTCCGCCTGCAGATGTATCCCGGCCTCGTCGCTGCGGGGGGCCCGAATGGCCGCCTTCTGGCATGCGAAGCGACCATATGGGACCCGCCGATGTGCGCGCGGGGTGCGAGTGGGCATCCCGAGCGGACGAGTGGGCATCCCGTGCGGCCGAGTGGGCCCGAATGGCCGCCTCCTGGCATCCGAAGCGACCATACGGGACCCGCCGATGTGCGCGCGGCACGCGGGCGGGCATCCGGAACGACCGAGTGGGCCCGAATGGCCGCCTCCCGGCATCCGAAGCGGCCATTTGGGACCTGCGGATGCCCAGGGCGTGCGACCACGCGGCGGGTCAGGCCCGGCAGAGGATCTCGCCGTGCGGCACGACGTACCAGCCGTCGCCGTCGGATGCCCAGGCACGCCAGGCACCGCTGATCTGCTGCAGCTGCGCGCGGGTGGCCAGGCCATCGCGCTCGAGCTGCACGGCGAGCGCGGACTGCAGGATGCGGTCGGCCCACATCCCGCCCCACCAGCGGCGCTCCTCGGGCGTCGCGTAGCACCAGGTCGACGCCGTCGCGGTGATGTCGGTGAACCCGGCCGCTCGCGCCCAGGACAGCAGACGGCGTCCGGCATCCGGCTCCCCGCCGTTCCGTCGTGCCGCCTCGCGGTACAGCCGCAGCCACTCGTCGAGCTCGGGCAGCAGCGGGAACCAGATGAATCCGGAGTAGTCCGCATCGCGGGCAGCGACGATCCCGCCCGGCTTCGTGACACGACGCATCTCGCGCAGCGCCTGCACGGGATCGCCCACGTGCTGGAGCACCTGGTGTGCGTGCACGATGTCGAAGGTGTCGTCGGCAAAACTCAGGGCGTGCACGTCTTCGACCGAGAAGTCGATGTTCTCAATGCCCCGTTCGGCAGCGAGACCCCGCGAAAGGGCAAGCGCATCGTCGGAGATCTCGGTGGCGGTGACTCGACCGACCCGCCCCGCGAAGTCGACCGTGATCGTCCCCGGTCCCGCGCCGATGTCGAGCAGGTGCGCCTCCGCGGCGAGGTGCGGTTCGAGGTACGCGGCTGAATTCACGATCGAACGAGTGTTGTGCGAGCGCAGCACCGAATCGTGGTGCCCGTGCGTGTAGACGGCCATGCTCGTCAGTATGTCGCAGGCCGCGCCGTCGCTCGTGCGTGCGTCACGCACGACGCGTGCGCGCTCCGGGTTCAGTCCTGCGCGAGCCGCCGCACGGCCTGCCGATCGGGTTTGCCGGATGCCAGCAGCGGCACCTCCCGAGCCTCCAGACGTGCGGGCCTGGCATGCCGGCCGATCTCGGTCTCGACTCGGGTGCGGGCGGTCGCGAGCAGCCGCTCCGCGTCGTCGCTGGCCACGTCGGCGAAGATGACGGATGCCTCGCCCCAACGGGCATCCGGGATTCCGACGACGACCGCCTGCTCCAGACCCGGGATGCCGCGCACGACCCGCTCGACCCGGTCGAGCGACACGTTCATGCCGCCCGAGATGATCACGTTGTCGAGGCGTCCGGTGATGCTGAGGCGACCGTCCGGCGCGACCGTTCCCGCGTCTCCCGTCCGGTACCAGCGCATGCCGTCGGCGTCGGTCGTGAACACCTCGGCCGTGCGCGTGTCATCGCCCAGGTAGCCGTCGGCGAGCATCGGCCCGCTGATGCACACCTCGCCGTCGACCTCGGCGAGAAGCACGCCGTCCAGCGGGATGCCGTCGTACACGCACCCGCCGGCGGTCTCGCTCGACCCGTAGGTGCGCACGATCCGTGCACCCGTCGCGGTTGCGCGCTCGCGCATCGGCTCGGGCAGGGCCTGCCCTCCGACGAGGATCGCTCGATACGACGCGATGGCGCCGCGCACATCCGGTCGCGACTCCGCGGCGTCGAGCAGCGTGGCGAGCTGGGCGGGCACGAACGAGGTGAAGTGGTCGACGTCGCCACGCATCCGCGCGGTCGCCTCGAGAAACGCGTCGACGCTGAACCGCCCGTCGAGCAGTACCGGCTCGTGGCCGGCGAGCAGCGAGCGGCCGAGCACCTGCACGCCGGCGATGTACGCGGCTGGCAGCGCGAGCATCCACTGGCCGTCGCCGATGCGCTCGGCGGTCGCCTCGGCGCTGGCGCGCAGCGCGGCTGCGCTCAGCACGACGCGTTTGGGAACGCCGCTCGACCCGGACGTGGCGATGACGAGGGCCGTGCCGTCGGGTACCTCGTCATCCGGGCCAGGAGTGAATCCCAGCGCGAGCGGGCGCGAGCCGTCGAGCGCTGCGGGAAGGGCATCCCGCACCGCCCGCGGATCCGCACTCTCGACCGGATGCAGTCTCATCAGAAGTGGTACGGGAAGGGCGACCAGTCGGGGTCGCGCTTCTGCAGGAACGAGTCGCGGCCCTCGACGGCCTCGTCGGTGCCGTAGGCGAGGCGGGTGGCTTCGCCGGCGAACACCTGCTGGCCGACCATGCCGTCATCCACCGCGTTGAAGGCGAATTTCAGCATCCGGATCGCGGTGGGCGATTTGGTCAGGATGGTCCGGGCCATCGACAGCGCCTCGCGCTCGAGCTCGGCATGCGGCACGACCCGGTTCACGGCGCCCATCTCATACGCGCGCTGCGCGGAGTACTCCTCGGCGAGGAAGAACACCTCGCGCGCGATCTTCTGCCCGGTCTGGCGCGCCATGTACGCCGAGCCGTAGCCGGCGTCGAAGCTGCCGACATCGGCATCCGTCTGCTTGAACCGGCCGTGCTCGGCGCTCGCGATCGTCAGATCGCACACGACGTGCAGCGAGTGCCCGCCGCCCGCGGCCCACCCGGGGACGACGGCGATGACGACCTTCGGCATGAAGCGGATCAACCGCTGCACCTCGAGGATGTGCAGGCGACCGGCGCGAGCCGTGTCGTGGACCTCGGTGGTGGACTCGCTGTACTTGTACCCGTCGCGACCGCGGATGCGCTGGTCGCCGCCCGAGCAGAACGCCCAGCCGCCGTCCTTCGGGCTCGGGCCGTTGCCGGTGAGCAGCACCGCGCCGATGCGCGGATCCTGGCGGGCGATGTCGAGCGCGCGGTACAGCTCGTCGACGGTGTGTGGGCGGAACGCGTTGCGCACCTCGGGCCGGTCGAACGCGATGCGCGCGACGCCCCCGTCGCGCGATACGTGCGCGGTGATGTCGGTGTAGTCCTCGGCTCCGGGGGCGAGCTGCCACTCGGACGGGTCGAAGATGTCGGAGACGAAGTCGGCGGTCACGGCTCTCAGCCTATTCCGCGCGAGTGGTTCCGGCGGGTGAGACCCCGCCGTCGGCTCGCGTACGATCGTGGCGTGCGCCTGACAACTCACCTCCGCCGTTCCGTGCTCGCCCTCACCGCCGCCGCGGCGCTCGCCCTGACGGGCTGCGCGTCGAATCCGGATGCCGCAGAGCCGGGCTCCGCGGCACCCGCGCCGTCGTCGTCCGCGTCCGCGGCATCCGGAACCTGCTCGTACCCCGCCAGCAGCCGCCCCGCGTCGAAGGACGTCGACGCACCCGCCGCCGAACCCATGGAGACGGGCGAGGTGCCCGTCACCGTCGCCACGGGCGTCGGCGAGCTGAAGATGACGCTCGACGCCGCGAAGACGCCGTGCACCGTGAACAGCTTCCTCTCGCTCGCCGAGCAGGGCTACTTCGACGGCACCACCTGCCATCGCCTCACCACCGATGGCATCTTCGTCCTGCAGTGCGGCGACCCGAGCGCGACGGGAACGGGCGGCCCCGGCTACTCGTTCGCCGACGAGCTCGACGGGGCGGAAACCTACGAGGCCGGCATGCTCGCGATGGCGAACGCCGGACCCGACACGAACGGCTCGCAGTTCTTCATCGTCTACGCCGACAGCCAGCTTCCGCCGAACTACGCCGTGTTCGGCCACCTCGATGAAGCCTCCACCGCGGTCGTGGCCGACGTCGCCGCCGCCGGGACCGACAACGGCGGCTCCGACGGAGCCCCGAAGACGCCCGTGATGATCGAGACCGTCACGAAGGGCTGACCCCGGGCGTCTGTCTAGCGCTCCGAGCCCGCCGGTCAGCGGGCGTTGCGAGCGCGGGAGGCCTTGCGCCAGCCGTCGATCGCATCCCAGAGAGTGATGCCGACGATGGCGATGCCGCTGAGCACCGCGAGGACGATCAACGCGTCGTCGCCCACACCGTTGCTCACGAACACCTCGTCGACGAAGCGCGGGTTGTACAGAGCCCCTTGAGCGAGGGCCGTGAGCGCGAGCACCATGACGACCGCCGCCAGAGCCGCGTTGAGCCAAGCGAAGGTCGCCGTCCAATGTCCGCGGGCGAACACGGCGACCGCCAGCGCCGCCTCGGCGACGAGAACTGCGAGCAGCGCTCCGATGCCCCAGGGCCACAGCTCGGGGTTCAGGATCGAGAGTGGGGCGCCGTCGGAGGACGTCCAGCCCCGCAGCTGATCCCAGAGAAGGGCCCCAGCGAACAGCGCGAGCATGATGAGCGAGCCGATGAGGTCGGCGCGACCGGGGCCGTCGTGCGGGTCTTCAGGCAGCTGGTCGAGGCTCCACGTCGTACCGGTATCGGCGCCGGTGCGCTCGAGCACGAAGAAGACCAGCGTGGTCCAGAACGACACGTGCACGATGACCGACAGGGCGACGACGATCGCCTCGCCGATGATCTCGTCGATGCCTGCCCCCGTCAGCGCCTGGGCGATCGCCACGCCGCCGAAGGCGCAGGCCGGCACGATCGCCAGCAGGATCTTGAGCAGCCGCCACCAGGTCAGGTAGTACTTCGGCCCGATGAGGTGCAGTGGCCGGTCGGCGTAGCCGGCTGCGAGCGCCGCCGGGTCGCCCAGTTCGGTGAGCACCGCGCGCTCGGCGTGCTCGATCGGCTCGCCGCTCTCGATGAGCGCATCGACGGCATCCCCGACCGAGGCGCGCAGCTCGTCGGCCACCTCGGTCTGCAGGTCGGCGGGAAGGCTCCGCACGGTGGCGGCGATGTAGCGGTCGGTCAGCGTGGCGGTCATGTCAGTTCTCCTCGTCGCGGAGGGCGGCCGTCGCGGCGGCTATGGCCGCGACCTCCTGAGTCAGTGTCGTCGCGAGGCGGACACCCGCCTCCGAGGTGCGGTAGAACTTCCGGGGCCTGGCCTCGTCGGTGTTCCACTCGCTGTCGAGATATCCCTGCTTCTCGAGTCGGCGCAGCAGCGGGTAGAGCGTGTTGGCATCGGTGGGGAATCCGGCGGATGCCAGCTGTTCCAGCAATCCGTAGCCATAGCCGGGCGTCCGCAGCAGCCGGAGGCTGGCGAGCACGATCGTGCCGCGCCGCAGCTCCTGCAGATGGCCGTCGAATTCACTCTCGCTCACGTCACACACATTACTGTGCGTCGCACACCATTGTCAATGACACATGTTCGAACGCCACCGGGTCCGTATTCTGAGGCGATGACGTCTCCCCTGCAGATTCGCAGCGTCGATCCTTTCGACACCGCCGAGCACAACCTCTGGTGGCAGACCTACGCTGAGGCGAATCGCGCTGACATGAGCGAGAACGCGCTGATCTGGACTCTCGAGGAAAGCCGCACCGAGATGCAGCAGCGATCGGCGACCACGGAGCGCCGCACCTATGTCGCCCTCCGCGACGGCGCAGTCGTCGGCGGTGGATCACTCGCGTTGAGCCTGAAGGACAATCTGCACTCCGCCACCGTCGGCGAGCTGCAGAAGCGGATCGGCTGACCTCGGCCCACACCCCCAGTTCCCGTCGACACCCCCACGTGCGGACGTTCGCAACCAGGGGTGTGGGCGCGAAGCAGGGGTGTCGGCGAAGAAGTGGAATGCAGAAGAGGCCGGCCGGGCATGATGGACGCATGACGCCGCCCCTCGCCGAACTGCTCGCGACCGCCCGCGTGGTCGCCCTGCCGATGAACACCCGGTTCCGGGGAGTCGACGTGCGCGAGGCACTGCTGTTCGAGGGCCCGCAGGGCTGGGCGGAGTTCTCGCCCTTCGTCGAGTACGCGGATGCCGAGGCCGCCACCTGGCTGGACGCCGCCATCGACTTCGCCTGGCACGAGCAGCCCGCCCCTCTTCGGGGCCGCATCCCCGTCAACGCCACGGTTCCGGCCGTCGAGGCAGCGCGCGTGCCGGAGGTGCTGGCCCGATTCGACGGATGCCGCACCGCCAAGGTCAAGGTCGCCGAGCACGGGCAGGTGCTGGCCGACGACATCGCCCGCGTGCGCGCCGTGCGCGAGCAGATGGGCGCCGAGGGCCGCATCCGCATCGATGCGAACGCCGGATGGAACGTCGACGAGGCCGAGCATGCGATCCACACCCTCGCCGAGTTCGACCTCGAATACGCCGAGCAGCCCTGCGCGTCAGTCGACGAGCTCGCCGATCTCCGCCGTCGCGTGAAGCACATGGGCATCCCGATCGCCGCCGACGAGAGCATCCGCAAGGCGGAGGATCCGCTGGCTGTCGCCCGCGCCGGGGCCGCAGACCTCGTCGTCATCAAGGCCCAGCCGCTCGGCGGCATCCGGCGAGCGCTCGACATCGTCGCGCAGGCGGGCCTGCCCGCGGTCGTCTCGAGCGCGCTCGACACCGCCGTCGGGCTGTCACAGGGGGCCGCGCTCGCGGCATCCCTCCCCCAGCTCGAATTCGACTGCGGGCTCGGCACCGCCTCACTGTTCGCCGACGACGTCGCCGATGCTCGCCCGGTGGGCGGCTCGGTGTCGGCCGCGCGGGTGGTTCCGGATGCCGATGCGCTGGCGCGCCTGGAAGCGCCGGCCGACCGGCGCGAGTGGTGGCTGGCGCGACTCGAGCGCTGCCACGCGCTGATCAGCCGCTGAGCCAGTGCCCCGGCCAGATCAGATCACGTCAGGTCGGTCGGCTCAAAGCCTGATCATCAGACCTTCATCAGTTCGACCATGCGTCCGAGCGCCTCGCTGCCCACACGCCGCAGGCGCTCGCCGTCGTCGCCACCCATGGCCTCACGGACGATCATCCCTTCCCACACCACCATGAGCAGTCGCGCGGCCTCCTGAGCATCGACGCGCAGCGCGATCTGCCCGCTGTCGACGATCTGCTGAATGATTCCGGCGATGCTGCGCACGAGTTCACGCTCCTGGTGGAGGAAGGAGGCCCCGAACTCCACGTCTCGCAGCGCCCTCAAGCGGATCTCGCTCATCAGCATCACGTCGAGCCGGTCGTCGTCTCCGGAATCCATGATCTGGCGCACGAGAGTGCCGGGGTCGGTCTCGCGGATGACGTTCTCGTCGAGCATGGCGGTGATCCGCTCGCGCACCGCAGCCAGCCTGGCCTCACCGACCGAGGACGCGAGCGTGAGGAACAGCTCGTCCTTGGATGCGAAGTTCGAGTAGAACGCTCCCCGTGTGAAGCCGGCCCGCTCGCACACCGCCTCGACCGTGGCTCCGTCGAGTCCGGTCTCGGCGAAGACCTGTGCGGCGGCATGGAGCAGCCGTGCACGAGTGTTCTCTCGACTGCGGGTGACCGGTGTCGTCATGGTGCCCTCCTGCCTTCACTCTGGCACGTCCAGCCGAGCGCTCTCTTCACATCCCACGCACAGCATCGTCGTTCGTCTCTGCCTTACGATACAGGGACGTATTCAATACGGTCATGTATCGGACTGTCGGAGGTCGCGTGTCCACTTTCCTCTCCTCGCTGGGGCGCTGGTCGTTCCGCCACCCCTGGCGCGTGCTCTTCGCCTGGCTGATCGTGCTCGGCGTCGCGGGCGGTGGGGCGCTGGGGCTCGGCGCCGGCACCGACAACGCCTTCTCGATTCCCGGCACCGAGTCGCAGGCGGGGTTGGAGCAGCTGGAGCGCACCTTCCCCCAGGTGAGCGGCACCAATGCGCAGTTCATCGTCGTCGCAGCCGATGGCGATGACGTCACCGACGCGGGGTACAGGGACGAGATCGAGGACTCCGTCGAGAAGCTGTCCGATGTGAAGGGCGTCCTCGCCGCCACATCGCCCTATGACGAGAACGTCGAGGGGATGGTCAACGAGGAGCACACCGCCGCCATCGTGCGGCTGCAGTTCGACGGTCAGGCCTCGACGGTCTCAGACAAGGTGAAGGACGAACTGCATCGCGTCGTCGAGGACCTGACGGCATCCCTGCCCGACGGCTCCCGCACCGCGCTCGGCGGTGACCTCTTCACCGCATCAGTGCCCACGGTCACCATCACCGAGGCGATCGGCCTGCTGATCGCGCTGCTCGTGCTCATCGTCACCTTCCGCTCGTTCGTCGTCGCCGGGCTCCCGCTGCTGACGGCTGTGCTCGGGGTGGGCATCTCGATGGCCGGCATCTTCGCCGCCACGGCCTTCGCCACTGTGTCGTCGACCACTCCCCTCCTCGCGCTCATGCTCGGATTGGCCGTGGGAATCGACTACTCGCTGTTCATCGTCGCGCGCCACCAGGATCAGGTGCGCGAGGGGATCCAGCCGGAGGAGTCCGCATCGCGCGCGGTAGGCACCGCGGGTTCCGCCGTCGTGTTCGCCGGCGTCACGGTGCTGATCGCCCTGATCGGACTCGGTTTCGCCGGCATCCCGTTCCTGACCACCATGGGCATAGCGGCAGCCGTCGCCGTCGCGATCGCCGTGGCCATCTCGGTCACGCTCACCCCCGCACTGCTCGGGTTCCTGAAGGGTCGCGTCGCAGGCCGGCCCCGTCGTGCGCGCCGGAAGGCGGATGCCGCACCTCGGCCCACCTTCTCGCGTCGATGGGTCGACGCCATCACGAAGCGCCCCGTCGTCGTCGCGACCGCGGTGATCGTCGGGCTCGGCATCGTCGCCATCCCCGCGCTCAGCCTCAACCTCGCCCTGCCCAACGCAGGCGTGCTGGCCAAGGGGTCGGAGGCGCGTGTCAACTACGACCTCACCGCAGAGGAGTTCGGCCCCGGCTTCAACGGCCCGCTGATCCTCACCGGCACGATCGTCACCTCCACCGACCCGCTGAACCTCATGAAGGATCTCGGCGACGAGGTCGAGAAGCTCCCCGGCGTGCGCGAGGTCGCTCTCGCCACGCCGAATGAGACGGCCGACACGGGCATCGTGCAGATCGTCCCCAAGACGGCGCCCGACGACCCGGCGACCAGCGACCTGGTGCGCGAGCTGCGCTCGCACCACGACGAGTGGCTCGACGAATACGGCATCGACCTGAAGGTCACCGGATTCACGGCCGTCGCGATCGACATCTCCGACCAGCTCGGTGCCGCACTGCTGCCGTTCGGCATCTTCGTGATCGGCCTGTCGCTCATCCTGCTCGCGATCGTGTTCCGCTCGATCTGGGTGCCCGTCACCGCCGCGATCGGATATCTGCTCTCGATCGTCGCCGCCTTCGGTGTCGTCGCCGCCGTCTTCGAGTGGGGCTGGTTCGCGGATGCCCTGCACGTCGCGCGCACCGGCCCGATCATCAGCTTCATGCCGATCGTGCTCATGGGCGTGCTGTTCGGACTGGCGATGGACTACCAGGTGTTCCTCGTCTCGCGGATGCGCGAGGACTTCGTGCACGCTCGCGGCTCGGGCCGCGCCGAGGCCGTCGAAGCCGTGAGGTCTGGATTCGCCGGCACCGCCCGCGTGGTCACAGCCGCAGCGCTCATCATGTTCGCCGTCTTCGTCGCATTCGTGCCGGAGGGCGACTCGTCGCTCAAGCCGATCGCCCTGGGTCTGGCAGCGGGCATCGCGATCGACGCGTTCCTCGTGCGCATGACGCTGATCCCCGCGGTGATGGCGATCCTCGGCGACCGCGCATGGAGCATCCCGCGATGGATGCAGCGCATCCTGCCGCACGTCGACATCGAGGGTGAGGCGGTCGAGCGCGAGCGCGCACTCGACGCGTGGCCGGGTGATGACAGCATCCTCGCCGCCGACGATCTCGTCGTCGACGGCGCGGGAATCCACGGCGCGCACCTGCGACTCGCGCCCGGCGGGTCGCTGGCTGTCACCGGCGCGACCCCGCGCGCTCTCCGCACTCTGGCTCTCGTCCTGTCGGGACGCGTGAAACCGGATGCCGGGAAGCTGCGCGTCACCGGTCATCTGCTACCGGGCCGCTCGGCGTGGGTGCGCGCGCATGTCGGCGTCGCCCTGCTCGACGAGCCGGATGCCGCCACCCAGCTGTCCGAGGCGCTGCGCGGTCAGACCACGCTGGTGATCCTCGACGGTGTGGAGCGCGTCTCGGCATCGGCGCGCGACCAGCTCGCCGCGCGACTGCGTGACGCCGGCGATGTCGCGGTGCTGTTCACGACGACGGATCCGGATGCCGCGCAGCGGCTGCTCGCCGATGCCGGCCGACCCCTGGCATCCGTCACCGACCTGCGCGAGAGCGCTGATATCCCGACCTCCGACTCGACCGAGGTGAACGCATGACCCTCCCCATCGAACGCGCACGTTCGCGCCGACCGATCACCTGGCTGACGCTCATCGGGGTGCTGCTGCTGCCCGCCATGATCGGCGGGATCCTCGTCGCAGCGCTTCACAACCCGACCGACCGCCTCGAGGAGATGACGGCTGCGGTCGTCAACCTCGACAAGCCGGTCACGATCGACGGTCAGTACACCCCGCTCGGTCGCCAGCTCGCTGCGGGCCTCGTCGAGGGCTCGGACGAGCTCGATTCGAACCTGACGTGGGTCATCTCGAATGAGGACGACGCCTCCGAAGGCATGGCCGACGGCCGATACCAGGCGATCGTGACGATCCCGAAGTCGTTCTCGAAAGATGCGACCTCGGCGGGCGTCGCCCTGCAGGACGGCGACGGATCTGCGGAGCAGGCCGAGATCAGCGTGACCACGCCGCCCGACGGGCGAGTGGCAGACGGGCTGATCAGCCAGCAGATCGCCTCGGTCGCCGCTTCGACCCTCGGCACGATGCTCAGCGAGGCGACGGTCGGCAACGTGCTGATCGGCTTCAAAACCATCGGCGACCAGATCGGGGATGCCGCAGACGGCGCCGACAAGCTCGCCGACGGTGCACGCTCGGCCGCTGATGGCGCAGCCGCGATCCCGGATGGCGCGACGCAGCTGGCTGACGGAGCGAACAAGCTCGCCGACGGTGCGGGTGAGCTGGCCGGCGGGGCGGGTCAGCTCTCCAGCGGGGCTACGCAGCTCGGGACTGGGCTGGACACCATCGCGGAGAAGGCTGGCGAAGTGGCGAACGGCGCCACAACGCTCGGGCAAGGCCTGACTGCTGGCGCGACGGCGCTCACTGAGCCTCAGGGCGACGCGCAAAGTCTCGTGTCGAGCGCGGCCACGGCATCCGATCGGGCCCAGCAGGCTGCGGGCATTGTGCGTAGCAGTTCCGGAGAGATTGGCGCTTTGTCTGCGCGATGCATCGCCGCCGGCGCCTCGCCGCAGTTCTGTGATGAGCTCGGCGCAGCCGCTTCCGATCTGGGCACAGCTGTGCAACCCGCCTTGGAGAGCCAGGCATACGCGGGCGGGGTCGCTAGCGGCGTAAAGGAACTGTTCGGCGCTCTCGGTGGCCAGCTGCGCACGGCAGGCGACGCTGCCTCGCAGCTAGGCGGGGGACTCGGGCAGTTGGCCGCTGGCGTCGGCCAGTCCGCCGACGGAGCGCGCGGTCTCGCCGCAGGCGCTGACGGCATCGACGACGGCGGTCGGTCTCTCGCTGACGGCGCATCGCAGCTGGGAGACGGCATCACCGCCCTCGGCGAAGGCGCCGGCGAGCTTTCGAGCGGTCTGGACGAACTGGCATCCGGCACCGGCGATCTCGCCGACGGCCTGCACACCGCCTCGACCTCGCTGCCTTCGTTCGACGAGGAGCAGTCGACCTCGCTCGCCTCGGTGATCGCCGACCCGGTCACCTCGAACTCCGATTCGAATGACCTCTTCGGTCCGGCGACGATTCCGCTGCTGTCGGCTGTCGTGCTGTGGTTCGGCGCGCTGGCCTCGTTCGTCGTGCTGCGGGCTGTCCCGGGCAGCACGCTCACCTCGCGGCGCTCGTCGGCCGGCATGGTGCTGCGCGGCTTCTGGCCGGCTGCGGCGATCGGTGCGGCTCAGGGTCTGCTCGTCGCGCTGGTCGTGCAGCTCGTCACGCAGTACGACGCGGCCACGTGGTGGGGCTTCGCCGGGTTCGCGGTCGTCGCCGGTATCGCGTTCGCAGCGATCAACCAGGCGCTCGTCGCCGTGCTCGGCGGTATCGGTCGCTGGATCAGCGCGCTGATCGGCGTGCTGGCATTCGCAACGAGCCTGATCTCCACGGTTCCCGACTGGCTCGCCAGTCTCGGAGCTGCGATGCCGACTGCACCGGCGCTGAGCGGTCTGATCGAGCCGAGCGGAGCCGCCTTCGCGGGCCTGGTCGTCTGGGCCGTGCTCTCGCTCGGTGTCGCGACCATCGTCGTGGCAACCCGCCGCACCACGTCGGCCAAGGCCGTGCTGGCCGCGGCCTAGCATCCGGAGTTCTGCCGCCTGACTCTTCGGACGCAGGCGAACAAGCGAGGGTAGGACGGATCCCACGATCCGCGTCCTACCCTCGCTTGTTTGCCTTCGTCCGTGCAGCCCCGCTGCCTCAGGGCGGGCAGCTCGTCCGGCCCAGGATGCTTACCCGGGAACCCCTCGGCGCGGGCGCACGAGCCACGACCCGGCGCGCGAGGTGCCGGGGCGCACGAGGCACCGCGCCGGGAAGTGCCGGCCGCGGAGACAATCCGCTCCCGCGGCATCCGCTCAACCTCACCGCCGGACTAATCACTCACCCGACGTAGGCGAACGCGCCGAGGTAGGACGAATCAGCGGGGTATCTTCCTACCTCCGTGTTTTCGCCTACCTCGGCGCGGGCGCAAGAGGCGCAGCGCGGCGCAAGCACGAGGCACCGGGCCGAGGAAAGGTCCGCCCACCGGGGCACCCCGGTTCCCGAGCATCCGCTCAACCTCACCGCCGGACGTGATCACTCACCCGACGTAGGCGAACCTGCCAAGGGAGGATGATTCAGTGGGTATATTCCTACCCCCGCGTGTTCGCCTACCTCCGCGCGGGCCAAGAGGCACAGCCGGCACACGAGGCACCGGGGCGCACGAGGCACCGGGCCGGGGAAGTGCCGGCCGCGGGGACAATCCGCTTCCGCGGCATCCGCTCAACCTCGTCGCCCGACCTGACCACTCACCCGACGTAGGCGAACGCGCGGAGGTAGGACGAATCAGCGGATATCTTCCTTCCTCCGCGTGTTCGCCTACCTCCGCGCGGGCGCAAGGGCGCAGGGGCGCAGGGGCCAGGAGAAAAGCTCAGCTCAGGCCGGAGTACGCGTGCAGGCCCTTGAAGAACACGTTCACGATCGCGAAGTTGAAGATCACGGCGGTGAAGCCCGTGATCGACAGCCATGCCGACGGGTTGCCGCGCCAGCCGCGCGTCGCGCGCGCGTGGATGTACCCGGCGTAGAGCACCCAGATGATGAAGGTCCAGGTCTCCTTCACGTCGAAGCCCCAGTACCGGCCCCAGGCGTCCTGCGCCCAGATCGAGCCGGCGATCAGCGTGAAGGTCCAGAAGATGAAGCCGACGACGGTGAAGTGGTACGCCATGTTCTCGAGACGCGCCGTGTTCGGCAGCGTGCGCAGGAACCCCGGGCCGGCACTCTCGATGCCCTCGGCAATGCGACGCTCGCGACGCGACTGCATGAGCTGCATGACCGACAGGGCGAAGGCGAGGGCGAACAGCGCGGTCGACAGCGACGCCACGAACACATGGATCACAAGCCACACCGACTTCAGCGGGTCGACCAGCGGCGTGACCGCGACGTAGAAGTTCGCCGCGGCGGCGCCGAGCAGCACGACGACGAGGCCGGAGATGAACGTGCCCAGGTAGCGCAGGTCGATGCGCGTGAGCACGACCAGGTACACGCCCATGATCAGCAGCGTGCCGATCATCGCGAACTCGTACAGGTTCGCCCACGGCACGCGTCCGGCTGCGAAGCCACGGGTCAGCGCCGAGGTGAGGTGGAACAGCCAGCCGAGGATCGCCAGCGCCGTGCCGATGCGAGCGAAGATGAAGCGCGGCTTGCCGCTCTTCCCCTTGCCGCCTGCGGCGGTTCCGGATGCCGGTGCGCCGGCGCCACGGGCATCCGCTCCCCCGGCCGCGACCAGCGCCGGCGACTGGACCTCGGCGGTCGTCGCCGAGGAGCGGCGGGCCAGGTCGAAGGCGTAGGCGATGAACGAGCCGGCGTAGACGGCGATGGCCGTCCACAGCGTGAGGATCGAGATCGAATCGAGGTCGGGCATGTGTCAGTCTCCCTTTGCGGGGGTCGAGCCTTCGGGCGCGGCCGCGTCGAGAAGCCGCTCGTGTCCGCGGACGAGGTCGTCCACGGCGGCGGCGAGGGTCGGATCGTCGCCGCGCGCGAGGGCGGCGTACTCGAGGTGGATGCCGTCGTCGGCGGCGGTGGCCTTCACCCACATGCGCCGACGCGGCACGAAGAGGGCGAGTCCCAGGCCGCCGAGGGCGAGCAGCGCGAACGCCAGCACCCACGGTGCCGAGGCGTCGTGATGGATCTGCAGCGAGACGTAGCGCTTGACCGACTGCAGGGTGTCCTTCGCGCCCTCCGGCGACACGTTCTCGAACGTGACGGTGCCGAGGCCGTTGGGCAGGTCGGCGGTCTCGCCGGGCTGCAGCTCGATGGACTTCGTATCGGTGGTGCGGCCGTTGAGCTTCTCGAGGCCGTCGGTGTTGAGCTCGAACACCGAGACCGGCTTGCCGCCGTCGACGCCGAGGTCACCCTGGTACACGTCGAGCGTCAGCAGCGGGAGGTTCAACGCACCGTGCACCGAGGTGTACGCGCCGCTCTTCATCTTCAGCGGCGTCGGGTAGAGGAAGCCGATCATGCCGAGCTGCTCCGGCATGCCGTCGGTGACCTTGACCACGCCGAGCGAGGTCATGGCGCTGTCCTGCGGCAGGAACTCCACCGGCCCGCTGAACACCTTGTCGCCGTCGGCGTTGCGCACGGTGATCGTGGGCGCGTAGCCGTTTCCGAGCAGGTAGATGCTGTCGCCGCCCACGTGCAGCGGGTGGTTGACGCGCACGGTGCCCTTGCTCGCTGAGCCGTCGATGTTTCGCACCGAGAGGTTGGCAGCGAAGTTGCCGGCCTGTCCGGCGCCGGGCGTGCCGAAGTCCTCGTAGGTGACGTCGAACGAGTCGAGAGTGAGCGCGTAGGGCTGGAACGAGTCGTCGGCGACGAAGCGCCCCCGGTTGATCGAGTTGTAGTCGATCAACGTGTTGACGTAGCTGGCGCCCTCGATGACCACGCGCTGCCCGGTGTAGGCGAAGCCGCCGCCGATGCCGACCGTCACCAGCACGCCGACCAGCGAGATGTGGAAGAGCAGGTTGCCCGTCTCGCGCCAGTAGCCGCGCTCCGCCGACACAGACCACGTCCGGCCGCGGTCGTAGCGCGCGACGCGGTAGCCGAGGGACTTCAGCTGCTTCTCGGCGACGTCGATCGCGGCGGCTGCGTCGATCGCCGTGGATGCATTGCCGTCCCCTTCGGCAGGCTCAGGGGCCCAGACTGTGGAGCGGTGGTGCTCGAGCCGGCCGAGCCGCGCGGGTGTGCGGGGCGGCAGCGCGCGCAGCGCCTTCGCGTGGTGCTTGATCCGCGGGATGATGCAGCCGATCAGCGAGATGAACAGCAGCAGGTAGATGGCCGAGAACCACGGCGACGAGTACACGTCGAACATCCGCATGGCGTCGAGCACCGGGAAGGTGTCGGGGTTGTTCTGCTTGTACTGCACGACGCCGTTCGGGTCCGCCGTGCGCTGCGGGAACACCGATCCGGGGATCGCGGCGATGGCGAGGATCAGCAGCAGCACCAGCGCGACGCGCATCGAGGTCAGCTGTCGCCAGCCCCAGCGCAGCCAGCCCACGACGCCCAGCTGCGGCTGGTTGATCTCGTTCTCGTCGACGGGTGCGGAGTCGATGTGATCGGCGGGGCGCAGCGGGTCGGATGCCGCTGCCGCGCCGTCATCGCGGCCAGAGGCGCCGGAGCGGCCAGACGCGCTGGAGCGGCCCGAGGCGCCAGCGCTGCCGGCGCGATCAGAGGGGGAGGATGACACTGCTCATCACCGCCGTGAGTCGAGACATGATCTGGGTCCACACGCCGGTGATCATCAGCAGGCCGAGCACGATCAGCAGCGCACCGCCGACGATGTTCACGGTGCGGATGTGGCGACGCATGAAGGCGGTCGCGCTGGTCGCCCAGCCGAAGCCGAGCGCGACCAGCAGGAACGGGATGCCGAGGCCGAGCGAGTACGCGACGCCGAGCAGCCCGGCACGCCACGGGTCGCCCAGCGTCCAGCCGACGCTGATGATCGCGCCGAGCGTGGGGCCGGTGCACGGCGCCCAGCCGATCGCGAGTGTGAAGCCGAGCAGGGGTGCGCCGATGAGTCCCGTGGTGGAGCTCACCTGCATCTTGTACTGGCGCTGCGCGAAGCCGAACAGACCGAGGAAGATCAGGCCCATCAGCACGACGATGCCGCCCAGGATGCGGGTGATCAGGTCGCCCCATTCCAGGAAGAAGACGGATGCCGCACCGCCGATCACCGTGTAGGCGACGAACACCACCGTGAACCCGGCGATGAACAGAAGGACGCCGAGAAGCATCCGACGGCGCTGAGCGGCGGCCTGCGTGACCTGCGGCTGAGGCGAAGATGCCGTGCCCGCCGCTCCGCCGATGAACCCGAGGTACCCCGGCACGAGCGGCAGGATGCACGGCGACAGGAACGACACGAGTCCGGCGAGAAGAGCGAGCGGGATGGCGATCCAGAGCGCACCCGCTCCGATCACGGCATCCGGAGTCACGCCTTCTCCTCGAGGGCGTCCTTGATGAGCGTCGACAGGATCGAGGTGCCGTCGATCGGCCCGATGATGCGGGCGGCGACCCGGCCCTGCCTGTCGAGCACGAGGGTGGTCGGCGGCGCCTGGATCGGCGTCACTCGAGCGAAGGCGAGCTTGGCGTCGCCGGTGGTGGCGTCCATGAGGCTCGGGTAGGTGACGCCGTAGGTCTTCGCGAAGGCCTTCGCCGTGTCGGCCTGGTCGTAGATGTTCACGCCCATGAACTGCACGCCGTCGTCCTTGTGCTTCTGCCAGGTCGCCTCGAGGTCCTCGGCTTCGATCCGGCAGGGTCCGCACCCGGCGTACCAGAAGTTGACGACGGCGACCTCGCCGCGGATGTCGTCGCTCGAGAACTTCTCGCCGTCTTCGGTGACCCCGCCGAAGTCGACGGGCACCTTGCGCTCGGCGACCGGGATCGACTCGACTCGGAAGTCAGCGGTCGTGTAGGCCTTCTGATCGCCGTTCTTGTAGGCCTCGACCATGGGGTCGGGCGCGCAGGCGCTCAGACCGATGGTGAGCGCCGCGGCGAGCGCGGCGGCGCCGATGCGCCAGGCGCCGCGAGGGGATCGAGCAGGCACGGACACGCTGGGAATCGTACGCGCGGTTCCTATGCGCGCTCTGAAACGCCGGCTCTCGGTTCAGACCGCGCCGAGATCGATGCCCTTGCCCGCAGGCTCTGCGTAGTCGACCTCGCGCCAGACGTCGCCCACGCGCTCGAAGGACGTGATGCTCGACAGCGCGCAGCGCCGGGTGCGGGGATCGTGCTGCAGGGTGATGCCCGCGACCGAGAGGTGCGTGATCCAGATCGGCGCCTGGTGCGAGACGAACACGATGTCGCCCTCATGCACCGCGGGGGCACGATCCGCGGCATCCCACGCCTCATCCATCGCCGCGCGCATGCGCGTCGCGATCGACGTGTACGGCTCCCCCCAGCTGGGCACCGACGGGCGACGCAGGTGACGCCAGTTGAACGGGTTGCGCAGGGCGCGCGACATCCGCTGCCCCTCGAACACGTTGGCTGGCTCGATGATGCGCGCGTCGTGGGTCGGCTCGAGACCGAACAGCTCGGTGAACGGCTCCGCGGACTCCTGCGTGCGCTCGAGCGGTGAGCAGCGCAGTTCGCTCACGCGTCGGTCGAGGGATGCCAGATACTCGGCCGCATCACGCGCCATCCGGCGCCCCGCCTTGCTCAGGTGATAGTCGGGAAGGCGCCCGTAGAGCACCCGCTTGGGATTGTGCACTTCGCCATGGCGCACCAGGTGGAGTCGTCGTGCCGTCACCCGCCCACCGTATCGCGGCCGAACCTCAGACGTCGCCGACGATCGCGCGCAGCGCCGCCATGTGCCGTGCGAGCGCGCGGCGGCCGTTCCTCGTCGAGGCGACCCACGTACGGGGGCGAACGCCGGCGTACCCCTTGGTTATGTCGACGTAGCCGCGGTCCTGCAGATGGGTGATGCCCTTCGACACTGCAGAGTCGTCGGCCTCGAGCAGATCGCGCAGCGCGGCGAAGTCCAGTTCGATCCCCTCGGGCAGCGCGGCGAGCAGCGAGAGGCGCACCGGAGTCAGCAGCGCGGGATCGAGCTCATGCCTCGGATGCGCCATCGGCGCCCTCCCCGTCATACCCGTCATCACCGCGTCCTGGCAGGAAGGCGGTGACGACCACCGATGCCGCGATCACGGCCCCCGTCGATGCGCTCACGACCGGACTGATCAGTTCGGTGGCGATGGTCAGCGCTGCGAGCAGGAACATCGCCCCGGTCGAGATGCCGAATGCACACCACTGCGTCGTGCCCCAGTACCAGCCTGTGGAGCGCAGACCCCAGGTGGAGGTCGCGCCGGCGGAGATCAGCATCAGCACCATGCTCGCCATCATCGTCCCCCACACGGCGACCGGCAGGAACAGGGTCGCGCAGATCGCCCCGAAGACGAGACCGATGACGACTGTCGTGACTCGGCTTCCGCGCGGAAGCGGCGCAGACACCGTCGCCCGAGCCGCTTCAGCGCCGCCCCTGAGAAGCACACCGACCGGCCGAGCGCCGAAGACGACGAGCGTGGCGAACAGGCTCACGAGCGACAGCCACCACGGGTAGCCCCCGCCGATCACCGACCACAGCAGGAAGATCACGAGCATCACGCCGAACGCCACTGCAGCCATCCAGTACCGTCTGGCCGCGCGCAGCCGACCGCCGAAGCGCTGCGCGGCTCCCTCCACCAGCGCACTCGAGAGAACAAGCGGCGGCAGAAGCAGCGCCATGGTCGTGCCGCCCGACCGATCTGCGTCTCCCTCGGCGGAACCGGTGTAGACGAACACCGCCATGTAGGCCGACACCATCACCGCATACAGCAGCTGCATCACGGCATGACGGCGGGGCACGCCACTCACCCGCTCGCGCACGTCCTCCACGACGCGGAGAGCCATCACGGCTTCGGCATTCGGCATGCCCGGCTTGCTTTCCATCTGGAAAGTATGCGCCGGGCGACAAGCGAAAGGAACCCCCACTCTCGCTCGAATCGGGCGTCACGACCCGCCACGTAGACTGGGCGAGTTCGTATTTCCCCGATCAGAAGGAATCTCGGTGCTTCGCACACACACGGCAGGCTCACTCGATGCCTCGCACATCGGTCAGACCGTCACCCTCTCGGGGTGGGTCGATCGTCGCCGCGATCACGGAGGCGTCGCGTTCATCGATCTTCGCGATGCGTCGGGCATCGCGCAGGTCGTCATCCGCGACGAAGAGGTGGCCCACCCGCTGCGCTCGGAGTTCGTCCTGCAGGTGACCGGCGAGGTCTCCCGCCGCCCCGCGGGCAACGAGAACCCCAACCTGCCCACCGGCGAGATCGAGCTGATCGCGGCGGAGGTGGTGGTGCTCAACGAGTCCGCACCCCTGCCCTTTCAGGTCTCGAGCGGCCTGGCCGAGTCCGACCCGATCGGCGAGGAGGTGCGTCTGAAGCACCGCTACCTCGACCTGCGTCGCCCGAACCCCGCCGCCGCGATGCGCCTGCGCTCGGACGTCTACAAGGCGATCCGCGATGAGCTGCACAAGCGCGACTTCGTCGAGGTCGAGACGCCGACGCTGACGCGGTCGACGCCCGAGGGCGCCCGCGACTTCCTCGTGCCCGCCCGCCTGCATCCGGGCAGCTGGTACGCGCTGCCGCAGTCACCGCAGCTGTTCAAGCAGCTGCTCATGGTCGGCGGTGTCGAGAAGTACTTCCAGATCGCCCGCTGCTACCGCGACGAGGACTTCCGCGCCGACCGTCAGCCCGAGTTCACCCAGCTCGACATCGAGATGTCGTTCGTCGAGCAGGAGGACGTCATCGAGATGATGGAGTCGCTCGTCGTCGCGATGTGGAAGACCATCGACGTCGACGTGCAGACCCCGCTGCCGCGCATCACCTACGCCGACGCGATGGCGAAGTACGGCTCCGACAAGCCCGACCTGCGGTTCGGTCTCGAGCTCGTCGAGGCGACCGAGTACTTCGCGAACACGCCCTTCCGGGTGTTCCAGTCGGAGTACGTCGGCGCGGTGCTGATGCCCGGTGGCGCATCGCAGCCGCGCAAGACTCTGGATGCCTGGCAGGACTGGGCCAAGCAGCGCGGTGCCCGTGGCCTCGCGTACGTGCTCTTCAACGAGGATGGAACGCTGGGCGGCCCCGTCGCCAAGAACCTGTCCGAGGCCGAGCAGGCGGGCCTCGCCGAGCTCGTCGGCGCCAAGGCCGGGGACTGCGCGTTCTTCGCCGCGGGTGAGACGAAGGCCAGCCGCGCGCTGCTCGGTGCCGCGCGCGTCGAGATCGGCCGCCGCCTGGAGCTGCTCGACCCGAACGTGTTCGCGTTCACCTGGGTCGTCGACGCGCCGATGTTCGAGCCCGCAGGGGACGCCGTGGCATCCGGCGATGTCGCGGTCGGCTCGGGCGCATGGACGGCCGTGCACCACGCGTTCACCGGCCCGAAGCCCGAGTTCGCCGACACGTTCGACACCGACCCGGCATCCGCTCTCGCCTACGCATACGACATCGTCTGCAACGGGTCTGAGCTGGGCGGCGGCTCGATCCGCATCCACCGGGAAGACGTGCAGAAGCGAGTGTTCAACGTCATGGGCATCACCGAGGAGCAGGCCGACGAGAAGTTCGGCTTCCTGCTCGAGGCGTTCAAGTTCGGCGCTCCCCCGCACGGCGGAATCGCGCTGGGCATGGACCGCGTCATGCAGCACCTGACGAAGACGGAGTCGATCCGCGAGGTCATCGCCTTCCCGAAGTCAGGTGGCGGCTTCGACCCGCTGACCGAGGCGCCCGCCCCGATCACGCCGGAGCAGCGCGCCGAGGCGGGCGTGGACGCCGCGCCCGAGGACGAGGCGTAACCACCTTCCGCCGAGGCCCCCTCTGAGCATCCACGCCCCCTCCGGGCAGCATGGCTCAGAGGGGGCCTCGGCGTGCAGAGGGGGCGCCGATGGGTGGAGGGTTCTCCTGGGAGACTGGCCGGATGCTGGCATCCCTCCCCCTTCCCCACCCGATCGACTCGCGCGCCGGACGCGCGGCGCTGCGGCGCGCGACCCAGGCGGATGCCGACGGCATCATCGCGCTGCTCGCCGACGACCCGATCAGCGCATCCCGCGGGGATCAGGCCTCGGATGCCGACCGCCCGGCCTACCTGGCCGCACTCGACGAGATCCTCGCCGAGCCGTCGAACGACCTGCTTGTCGTGGAGCTCGACGGAGCGATCGTCGGCACCCTGCAGCTCACGTCGATTCCCGGCATGGCCAGGCAGGGCGCGCGCCGGCTGCTCGTCGAGGCGGTGCGCGTTCGCAGCGACCTGCGCTCGAGCGGCATCGGGTCGGCCCTCATGCGCTGGGTGTCCGAAGACGCTGCTCCCGCGCTCGGCGCCGCGATGATCCAGCTGACCTCGGATGCCGCACGCACCGACGCGCACCGGTTCTACGAGCGCCTCGGGTATGTCGGCTCGCACGTCGGCTTCAAGTACCACCTGCCGCGGTGACGCCGTTGCCCGTGAGACAGCTCACTTCAACGATCCGGCGATCATCCCCTTGATGAAGCTGCGCTGCAGGAAGAGGTAGGCCACCAGCACCGGCACCACCGAGAGCACGGACGCCGCGGCCGCGGCGCCCGGGTTGCTTCCTTGCGCGGCGAAGAACCCGGCCACGGCGGGAGCGATCGTGCGGGTCTCGTCGGTGCGCAGGAAGTACGTGCTCAGCGCGAACTCGTTCCAGATCCCGACTCCCGCGAGGATCGCGACGGTGGCGGTGACGGGCCTGAGCATGGGGAAGACGATCCGGAACAGCACCTGCAGCGGACCCGCGCCGTCGACGGTCGCGGCCTCCTCGATCGACAGGGGCAGGCTGCGCATGAACGCCGTGTACAGGAACACGGCCAGCGGCAGGTTGCCGGTGACCATCAGCACGATGATTCCCCAGTGGGTGTTCAGTCCGCCGAGGTCCTTCATGAGGGTGTACAGCGGCACGAGCACCGACAGCGGCGGGATCATGATCAGGGCGATGATGCAGGCGTAGATCAGCTGATTGCCGCGGGTGATCCGCCGCGCGAGCGGGTAGGCGGTGAGCGCGCCGAGCACGCACACGAGCACGGTGGACACCACCGTCACCAGCGCGCTGTTGCCGATCGCCTGCAGGATGTTCCCCTGCTGCATCGCCGTCTGGAAGTTGGTCCAGTGGATCTCGCCGGGAAAGGCCCAGGGCGACGAGAGGTCGGTCTTGGGCTTGGATGCCGTGGTGAGGCCGAAATAGAACGGCAGCAGCTGCAGCAGGGCGATGAAGCCGAGACCGGCGTAGATGAGCGCCTTCGACGGCGTGGACGCGTTCTTCACAGCTCGACCCGCTTCCGGTTCAGCAGCGAGTTCAGCACGAACGTGACAGCGACAATGAGGACGAACAGCACCACGCCGATCGCGGCGGAGTATCCGGCTGCCTGATTCGAGAAGTACGTCTCGCCGATCAGCGTCGACACCGAGTGGGTGGAATCGCCGGGGCCACCGCCGGTGAGCACCTGCACGACGTCGAACAGCTTCAGCCCGCCGATCAGGTTCAGCACGATGCTCGTCGCGAACGCCGGCTGCAGCAGCGGCAGGGTGATGCTGCGGAAGCTCTGCCACCAGGTCGCGCCATCGAGCTGCGCAGCCTCGTGGTATTCCGTCGGCACGCCCTGCAGACCCGCGAGGTAGATGACCATCGAGATGCCGACGAACTGCAGCGAGTTGACGGCGACGATCGCGGTGGTGGCGAACCCGGCATCCGATAGCCACGCGACCTGCTCGGCGCCGAACACCGCCCGCAGATCGTTCAGAGCTCCGTTGTTGTACCGGAAGATCAGGTAGTACATCGTGCCCAGCACCACCGGCGACACCAGCACCGGCAGGTAGATGACCGCGCGCAGCAGCGCGGCTCCGCGCACGATGCGATCCAGAACCACGGCGAGACCCAGGCCGAGCACCTGCTGGATGATCGTGCTGCCCACCCCGTAGATGAGCGTGTTGACCAGCGCCGTGCGGAACACCTCGTCGTCGACCAGGCGCAGGTAGTTGTCCACGCCGACGAACGCCTTGCTGCGGCTGTACCCGTTCCAGTTGGTCAGCGAGAGGCTGACGCCGCTGATCAGGGGATAGATCGAGAACACGGCGAACAGCACGAGCGCCGGCACGTAGAACCAGTTGAGTCGGCGCGGGAAGATCCCCGTCGAACGTGAAGTCACCTCTCGCGTGACCTACTGCTGACCGTACAGCGTGCCGAACTCGGCCTCGACCTGCTTCACCGCAGAGTCGACCGTGGTCTGCCCGGTGACGATGCCCGACGTGGTCGAGATCAGAGTGTTCCACATGCCGTTGGGCAGGTACGCGCGGTCGAAGTAGGGCACCATGCGCACCTCCCCGGGTGTGAAGAACTCCTCGTAGCTGTCGGAGAGGTCGCCGAGGTCGACGTCGATGTCGGTGAGGCCCGCCGGGTTGCCGTCTTCGCTCGCGAACTGCCCGATGTTCTCGGGCTCGGCGAGGAATTCGAGGAAGTCGAGTGCCTCCTCCTTGTGGTCGCCGTCGCGCCACGCCCCCAGGGCGACACCCTCGCCGCCGATGAGGTACTCGTCGTCGCCGTTGATGGCAGGCACCGGGATGAAGCCGATCTGCGCGTCTGGCACGAAGTCCTTGGCACCGAGCGCGAGCGTGTTCTGGATCATCACGAACGCGGTCGAGCCCTGTCCGAGCGCCGTGGCGACGTCATCGCTGGTGGCGGAGGAGAAGTCGGGGTTGAAGTACCCGGCCTTCGACCACTCATCGAGCTTGGTGAACATGGCCTCGAAGCCGCTGTCGACGAACTCCCCGTCGGCGAGCTTCTCGGATTCCGCCTCGTCGTACGATCCCGATCCGAGCCAGTCCGCGACGTTGCCGGCGAACCAGTCGTCCTTGCCTGAGCTCGAGATCGGCACGACCCCTGCGCCCTTGACCGTGGCCAGCGCGTCGTCGAACGCGTCGATGGTGTCGAGCGACGCGGGGTCGATTCCCGCATCCTCGAGCACCGTCTTGTTGTACAGGATGCCGGCGACGTCGGTCGTCAGCGGAAGGGCGAAGAACTCTCCGTCGTCGTTCTTCATCGTCGAGTCGAGCACGGGGTTGAGCTGGTCGGCCCACGACTGGTCATCGAGCGGCTCGAGGAACTCGCTGTAGCGCAGCAGCGACCACCCGTGCGTGGCCCAGATGTCGGGCAGGTCGCCCGACCCCATCCGCACCTTCATGTCGCCCTCGTAGTCGCTGCCCATCGCGACGACGTCGACCTTCACGTCGGGGTTGTCCTTCTCGTACGCCTCGGCGAGCGCGGCGAGCGCCTTGTAACGAGGCGTCCCCTCGGCCATCGCCGACTGCACCTCGAGGGTGACCTTGTCGCCGTCACCCGGATCCCCCGATCCCGAGCATCCGCTCAACGCGACCGCTGCCGCCGTGAGACCGGCGAATCCGACCAGGATGCGCACCCTGCCTAGTGACCTCATCGTCCCTCCTCCGTGGGAGCACTGGCGCGCCCGACCGGACGCAATTCGGAGTCTACGCGGGAAGACACCTGTCATGGCAAGGGTCGCGTACGCGCGATATTTCCGATATGCCGGTTCGGATGCCCTGATTCAGCGGGCCGCGAGCATGGGCGCGACGTTCTCATTCCACACATCCACGCCGAGCTTCGCGATCAGCACGATCACCACGCCGAGGAACACGACGCGGATGAAGCCGGACCCCCGCGAGATCGCCATGCGCGAGCCGAGGTAGCTGCCCGCCGTGTTCGCGACGCCGAGGATCAGGCCCAGCAGCCACAGCACCGCGCCGTGCGGGATGAACAGGATGAGGGCGCCGGCGTTGGTCGCGAAGTTCACGATCTTCGCCTTCGCGCTGGACTGCAGGAAGTCGTAGCCCAGCAGCGCGACGAGCGTGATCACGAGGAATGTCCCCGTGCCCGGCCCGATCAGGCCATCGTAGAAGCCGATCACCAGGCCCGCTGCGCCCGCGGTCACGTGATGGCGATGCCCCGAGAATCGCAGCGCCGTCGCGGCGCCCAGCTGCGGCTTGAACGCGGTGAACAACGCGACGGCCAGCAGCGCGACGACGATGATCGGCTTGAAGGCGGATGCCGGAAGCACGGTGGCCACGGCGGCTCCGCCGAACGAGCCCGCCAACGCGATCGCCGCCATCGGCAGCGCCGTTCGGATATCGGGTTTCGCCCGGCGATAGTAGGTGACGCTGCTCGTCGCCGTGCCGAAGATCGAGCCGAGCTTGTTGGTCGCCAGCGCCTGCACCGGCGTGATGCCGGGAATCAGCAGCACCGCGGGCAGCTGCAGCAGTCCGCCGCCGCCGACGACCGCGTCGATCCACCCGGCGCCGAATGCGGCGATGACGACGAGGACGAGCATGCCCCACGTGAGCTGCTCGAGGCCGAGGAACGCGCCGATCTCCATCACAGTTCAGGATGCCAGATCGGCGCGCCCTCGATGGACACGACGGGGTCTGCGTCGGCGCTCAGAGCACGCGTGAGAGGAAGTCCTGCGTCCGCGGATGCTGCGGGTTCGCGAGCACCTCGCGCGGGTCGCCCTGCTCGACGATCTGCCCGTCGTCCATGAAGATCAGCCGGGATCCGACTTCGCGCGCGAAGCCCATCTCGTGGGTGACGACGAGCATCGTCATCCCCTCCTCCGCCAGCTGGCGCATCACCTGCAGCACCTCACCCACGAGTTCCGGATCGAGCGCCGAGGTGGGCTCATCGAAGAGCATCATGTCGGGGTTCATGCACAACGCGCGAGCGATGGCCACGCGCTGCTGCTGGCCGCCAGAGAGGTGACTGGGATACTCGTCGGCCTTCTCCGCCAGTCCGACTCGGTCGAGCATCTCCCGCGCGACCTGCTCCGCCTCGGTCTTGGAGCGCTTCTTCACCCGACGCTGCGCGATCGTCAGGTTGCCGAGCGCGGTCATATGCGGGAAGAGGTTGAAGCTCTGGAAGACCATGCCGATGCGCTGACGCACCCGATCGATGTCGGTCTCCTCGTCGGTGACGTCGATCCCCTCGATGAGGATGTTTCCGCGGGTCGGGTCCTCGAGCAGGTTCACCGAGCGCAGCAGCGTCGACTTTCCCGATCCGGATGGACCGATGATGCAGACCACCTCGCCACGGAGCACCGTCAAGTCGATGCCCTTGAGCACCTCGTTCTCGCCGAAGCTCTTCCCGAGCCTCTGGATGTCGATCGCAGGTGCGTGTACGTCGATCAGATCCGTACTCATCGTTCCCTCGCCATCCGTCGTTCCAGCCACGCGGTGAACCGCGTGAGCGGAATCGTCACGATCAGATACAGAATCGCCGCCATGATCAGCGGTGTCGCGTTCGCGTACATGGTGTTCGCGTCCCTCGCGAAGCTGGTGAGCTCCTTGGACCAGATGAATGTGCCGGCGATGAACAGCAGCGACGTGTCTTTCAGCAGCAGCACGAACTCGTTGGTCAGCGGCGGGATGATGATCCGGAATCCCTGCGGCAGCACGATCCAGAACATGGTCTTCATCGGCGACATGCCGAGCGAACGGGACGCCTCGCTCTGCCCCTTCGGCACGGCCTGGATGCCGGCGCGGATCACCTCGGCCATGTACGCGGAAGCGACGAGGATGAGCCCGATGAGGCCTGCTCCGACCGGACCGCCAGGCGGCTTGATGCCGAACGCGATCGGCAGGATGAACGCCATCGCGAAGATCGTCAGCAGCGCAGGCAGACCGCGGAACAGTTCGATCCACGCCGTCGCGAACCAGCGGAACGGAGCGATGATCGACAGCTTCATCAGCGCGAACAGGATGCCGAGCAGCAGACCTCCGGTGAAGGCGATCAGCGTGAACAGCACCGTGTTGCGCAGCGCGACCAGGATGATGTCGGGGAACAGCTTCGCCGCGACCTCGAGGTTGAAGAACTGCTTGCCGATCCGGGTCCAGTCGGTGAGCAGCACGACCGCCAGGACCAGGGCCAGGAACAGCCCATACATCGAGTACCGGTACAGCCTGCTCCTGGTCCTCCGCTTCAATGCCATCGGTACGCAGCTCCTGTCTGTCCGCCGGGCTTACTTCGCTGCGAAATACGTGTCGTAGATGGTGTCGTAGTCGCCGCTGTCGCGAAGGTCCTTCAGAGCCTTGTTCACAGCCTCGCGCAGCTCGTCCTTCTCGCCCTTGGCGAAGGCGAACCCGTACGACTCCTCGGTGTCGTACTCCTCGACGATCTTGTACTCCGGATCCGTCTTCTCGTGCTCGATGTTGACCGGCTGGTCCTGCAGGATCGCGTCGATCTGACCGGCCTGCAGGGCAGGCCACAGCTCGGCATCTCCGGGGTACTGCACGAGGGTCGCGCCCTTGGCGTTCTCCTTGGCATAGCTTTCGCCGGTGGTGCCCTGCTGCACACCGACGTTCTTGCCGTCGAGGTCCTTGATGCTCTTGATGCCGGAGTCGACGCTGGTCAGCAGCGACTGCAGCGAGTCGTAGTACGGGTCGGAGAAGTCGATGTTGGCCTTGCGCTCATCCGTGATGGTCATGGCCGAGGCGCCCATGTCGCACGTGCCTGCGATCAAGGTGGTACCGGACTGCAGTCCATCGAAGCTGACGTCCTGCACGTTGAGCTCGAGGCCGAGCTCCTGCGCGATGGCGTAGGCCAGGTCGATGTCGAAGCCGGTGTAGCCGCTGCCGTTGTCGCCGCCCTCCATCTCGAAGGGAACGTAGGGGACCTCGGAGCACACGGTCAGGGTCCCCTCCGACACCAGGCCGTAGTCGGCGCCGGACGACGCCTTCCCGCCGTCGTCGGCGGGCTTGGAGTCTCCGCCGGCGCAGCCGGTGAGGGCGAGGGCCGCGACCGCGAGGACAGCAGCACCGAGAACGAGGGGACGGCGGCTCATAGCCACTCCTTTGTGACGGGGGCATACGCCCGATTCGGGTGAACTCATCTTGTCATGCTCATGGGTACTTCTCACAGCGGCGCGAGAGGGGCGCCGATCACATTTGCATTGCAAGGCGGCGCGTCAGATCTCGAAGTCGACGGCGACCCGGGATGCGACGACCGACTTGACGTACGCGCCGGCCTCCTTATGAGCCGGGTGCACCTGGTAGGCCTCGAGAGCCTCGAGCGAATCGACGTCGGCGACCAGCGTGACATCCCAGTTGACATCCGGATGAGCGACGTTCGCCCCTGCCGACACCGCGCGCAGCTCAGGGACCACGCCCATGAGCGCGTTCAGACGGCGAGCGACCTCGGCGGCCTGCTCGGCGCGCGCAGCGGCATCCTCCGTGGCGAGCTTCCAGCTGACGACATGACGGATCACTTCGTGGCCTCCTCGAGTGCCTGACGGAGCCGATCCGGCGAGACGCGCCAGTGCGCGTGCAGCTCACCGTCGATCAGCACGACGGGGATCTTCTCCCACCAGCGCTCGTAGAGCGCGGGGTCATCTGCGATGGACTGCTCGACGATCTCGAGGCGCTCAGCAGCGGCATCCGGCATCTCGGCGACGACGGCGTCGACCACCTCGCTCGCCACCTCGCACAGATGGCAGTCGGGCTTGCCGATGATCGTGAGCGTGGTCACTGCGCGACCGGACGCCCCTGGGCCACCCAGGCTGCCGTGCCGCCCTCGACGTTCGTCGCGTCGTGTCCGCGATCCGAGAGCGCGTCGACCACGCGAGCCGAGCGTCCGCCCAGCTCGCAGATCACGTCGAAGGCCTCGCCGGGCAGCTCATCCAGCCGACCGCCCAGCTCGGACATCGGCAGATTGATCGCACCGGGCACGTGACCCGCCTCGAACTCATGGCGCTCGCGCACGTCGATCAGGGGCACGCCCTCTCGCTGAGCGAGCTCGTCGACAGTGATCGTCTTCATGGTTCTCCTCCTGTCGGCGCAGACACGAAGCGCCCCTTCGACAGGCTCAGAAGCCATGAGGGGCGCTCGGTGTCGTGCCGCTTACTTCTTGTTGCGGCGCTGGTGGCGAGTCTTGCGAAGCAGCTTGCGGTGCTTCTTCTTCGCCATGCGCTTGCGGCGCTTCTTGATGACTGAACCCACGGAAACCTCACTAAGTCAGGGGTTGGATGCCATGGAAACGGCACCCGGGTACGGGCACGAAAAAAATGCCTCGGACGATTCTAGCAAACGGTCGGGCGCGGCCCGAATCGGGGGTCAGCCGACATCGGCGTTCGGGGTGCGCATGGCGGCCGCGACCGCGGACTCGGGTACGCGATAGCTGCGCCCGAAGCGGATCGCCGGCAGCTCACCCGCGTGGACGAGGCGGTACACGGTCATCTTGGACACGCGCATGATCTCGGCGACTTCGGCCACCGTCAGGAATCGAACATCGTGAACGTCGGGCATCCCCAGCACCCCTTTCTGCTGACCACAGCATATGAGGTTGCTGCGATGGCTGTAAACAGATGAGACGGATGTGACTCGCGGCTACGTTCCGAGTTTCTTCAGGGCGGAAGCGACGACGTGCTTGGCGGAGGCGGCTGCACGGCCGACGGCCTCGGCTGCGTGGGCTGTCGCCGGCGGCAGCGGGGCGAACGGGATGTCGATCAGCGGCGCCTGATCGCCGTAGGCATCGACGAGGAAGGGCACGAGCCAATCGTCGACCTCTTCGAGCGGCCCGACGGAGAGGCTGTAGAAGCGGCGCTGGCCTTCTTCGCGCACGGTCACCAGGCTCGCCTGCCGCAGCACCTTGAGGTGCTTCGACACGGTCGGCTGGCTGATGCCCAGGCGGCTCACGATCTGCGTCACGCTCGTGCCGCCGTCGCCCTCGGCCGACTCGCTCAGCAGCAGCTGGAGGATGTCTCGCCTCGTGCCGTCCGCGATCACGTCGAAGATGTCGGTCATCCCCTCAGGGTAGTAGGCACCGCACGGGAGTACCATGACGAAGGCTCGGCGAACGGCGCCGGCGGAGAGGGGAGCGATGTCGGGCATGGTGTCGGCATCGTCCCCGCAGAGCACCCTGCGCGGTCTTGGCAGGCAGACCAGGCACCTCGTGACCTCGTCCCCCTCGCGCTTCGCGATCGTCATCTTCGCCGCGCTGATCCTGCTGTTCACCGGCCTGCTGTCGCTGCCGATCTCGTCGGCCGACGGCACCATCACGGATCTGAGTGACGCGCTGTTCACGGCGATGTCGACGATCTGCGTCACCGGCCTCTCGACCGTCGACATGGCGAGCCACTGGTCGCCCTTCGGCAACGTGCTGCTGTTCATCGGCGTGAACATCGGCGGCATGGGCGTGCTGACACTCGCGTCGCTGATGGGCATGGTGATCTCGAAGCGCCTGGGGCTGCGGGCCAAGCTCCTGGCGGCGGGCGACTCGAACCCGATGCGCGCGCACGGCGGTCCGGTGAACGAGAGCCAGACCGTGCGCCTCGGCGAGGTCGGCCAGCTGCTCACCACAGTCGCGCTGTCGACGCTCGTGATCGAGCTCAGCGTCGCGGTGCTGCTCTACCCGGCGCTGGTGTGGGCGGGCATCGACCCGTTCGCCGCCCTGTGGGAGGCGCCGTACTACGCGGCCATGTCGTTCACGAACACGGGCTTCACCCCCAACGCCGGCGGCGTGACCGTCTTCGCCGATGACTATCTCGTGCTGAGCATCCTCATGGTGAGCATGTTCCTGGGCAGCATCGGCTTCCCGGTGATCTACACGCTCGCCAAGCACGTCTGGCATGTGAAGCACTGGTCGCTGCATTCCAAACTCACGCTCATCACCACCGCGCTGCTCTTCGTGCTCGGGGCCGCCGCGTTCCTGCTGCTCGAGTTCGACAACCCGGCCACGTTCGGGTCGATGGATGCGGGCGAGACGACCATGAACGCGTTCTTCCTGTCGGCGATGACGCGCTCGGGTGGGTTCAACGTCATCGAGATGTCCGATCTGAACGGGTCGTCGATGCTCGTGGCGTGCATGCTGATGTTCGTCGGCGGCGGCTCGGCATCCACCGCAGGCGGCATCAAGGTGACCACTCTCGCCGTCCTCGCCATCGCGGTCTGGTCCGAGGCGAAGGGGCGCCAGTCGGTCGAGGTGTTCGGCCGCCGCATCCCGTCGGACGTGCAGCGCGTCGCGCTGTCGGTCGTCGCCTGGGGCGCGACCATCGTCGCCGTCTCGACGGTGGTCATCGCCCAGATCACCAAGGCCGACATCATCGACGTGCTCTTCGACGTGATCTCCGCGTTCGGCACCGTCGGCCTCAGCTCGGGTCTCACCTCAGAGCTTCCGGACTCCGCCAGCTATGTGCTCGCCGCGACGATCTTCATGGGGCGCGTTGGTACAGTGACACTCGCCGCGGCGGTCGCCGCGACTTCCCGCTCGCAGCTCTACTCGCTGCCCGTCGAAAGGCCGATCGTTGGTTGAGATGGTGCGGGGCGACGCCCCGGTGCTCGTGATCGGACTCGGCCGCTTCGGCGCCGCCTGCGCGGGCGAGCTCGACCGCCTCGATCGCGAGGTGCTCGCGATCGACGGCGACCTCGGCCTCGTGCAGAAGTGGTCGGAGCGGGTGACCCACACCGTGCAGGCGGATGCCCGCAACATCGACGCCCTGCGCCAGATCGGCGCGCAGGACTTCCAGGTGGCGGTCGTCGCCGTCGGCTCGCTCATCGAGGCATCGGTGCTGATCACCGCGAACCTCGTCGACCTGAAGGTGCCGCAGATCTGGGCGAAGGCCGTGTCGCAGTCGCACGGCAAGATCCTCGCGCGCGTCGGCGCCAACCACGTCATCTACCCCGAGCGCGAAGCAGGCGAGCGCGTCGCGCACCTGGTCAGCGGACGGATGCTCGACTTCATCCGCTTCGACGACGACTTCGTGCTCGCGAAGATGTACCCGCCGAAGTTCATCCGTGGCGTGCGCCTGAACGAATCCGGCGTGCGCACGAAGTACAAGGTCACGGTCGTCGGCGTGAAGAGCCCGGGCAAGCCGTTCCGCTACGCGGAGGCCAACACCGTGGTCACCAACCACGACCTGATCATCGTCTCGGGCACCAACGTCGACATCGAGCGGTTCGCGGGCCTCGACCGGTAGCCGTTCCCCTCATCGGAGGTAGGCCAGCACACGGAGGCAGGACGGATCGCACGCCTTTCCGCCTGCGCTGGGTTGTTCGCCTACTTCGGACCAGCCACGACGGGACGCAGAAGCGTCGGCAGCGCTCAGGCGCCCGCGGCGAGCTCCTTCGCACGCGCCAGCGCGGCGGCGGTCGCCTCCGCGAAGACATCGTCGAGACGAGCATCCTGCAGCACGGCCACGGCCCGCTCGGTGGTGCCCTTGGGGCTCGTGACGCGCCGGCGCAGCTCGGCCGGGTCCTCGCCGGATGCCGCGAGCAGGGCCGCCGCGCCGATGAACGTCTGCTCCGACATGAGGCGGGCGTCGGCATCCGAGAATCCCATCCCCTGCGCCGCCGCGGCGAGCTTCTCGATCAGCAGGAAGACGTAGGCGGGGCCGGAGCCCGAGACCGTCGACAGCGCGTCGATCTGCGACTCGGGCACCTCGATGACCGCACCGACCTTCTCGAACAGCGCGCGCACGAGTGCCATGTCGTCGTCCGTGGCCGCCGGGCCCGCGGCGATGCCCGTGACGGCACGACCGACGGTCGCGGGGGTGTTCGGCATCGAGCGCACGGTGCGCACCTTCGCTCCGAGCGCTTCGGTGAAGGTCGCGAGGGTGACGCCGGCGGCGAGGCTCACGACGATCGCGTCGTCGCGCAGCGACGGAGCGATCTCGCGCAGCAGGTCGGGGACCATGGCGGGCTTGACGCCGACCAGGATGATCCGCGCCGCGGCTGCCGCCTCGGTGTTGCCGGCGGGGTTCTCCTCGAGCGAGATGCTGGTGACGCCGGGGAGGGATGCTAGGGCATCCGCCTTCTCACGGGTGCGGTTGGTGGCGACGATGCCGCCGTCGAGCTCGACGCCCGACGCGACGACGCCCTGCAGGATCGCACCTCCCATCGAACCTGCTCCGAGGAACGCGAGTGCGGGGAGGGTATCGGCCATGCCGCCCATCCTACGAGCGCGCCCTCGGGTGGGTCGTGCTCTCGTGATCCGCGCGTGCCGTCGTCGTAGACTCTGGCCATGAGCGCATCCGGCGGCACCAAGGCGATCATCGCGGCTTTCCTGGCGAACATGGGCATCGCCCTGGCGAAGTTCATCGCGTGGGCGCTGTCGGGGTCGGCGTCGATGCTCGCCGAGGCGATCCACTCCGTCGCCGACTCGGGCAACCAGCTGCTGCTGATGCTCGGCAACCGCAAGGCCACTCGCGAAGCCGACCGTGCGCACCCGTTCGGCTATGGGCGCGAGCGGTACGTGTCGGCCTTCGTCGTGTCGATCATCCTGTTCTCGCTCGGTGGCCTGTTCGCGGTGTACGAGGGCGTGCAGAAGATCATCGATCCGCACGAGATCGACCACACCTGGTGGTGGCTGCCGCTCGCGGTGCTGCTGATCGCGATCGTCCTGGAGGGCACCTCGCTGCGCACGGCAGTGCGTGAGAGCAATGCGCTGCGCGAGCCCGGCCAGTCGTGGATCTCGTTCATCCGCCGTTCGAAGGCTCCGGAGCTGCCCGTGGTGCTGCTCGAAGACACCGGGGCGCTGATCGGTCTGAGCTTCGCTCTGCTCGGCGTCGGTCTGACCCTGATCACGGGCAACCCCCTGTTCGACGCGCTTGGCACGCTGATGATCGGGCTGCTGCTGATCGTGATCGCGATCGTCCTGGCCATCGAGACGAAGAGCCTGCTCGTCGGCGAGGGGGCGAACCGCGCCGACTACGACCGCATCGTGGATGCCATCGTCGGCGGCCCCGACGTCGAGAAGCTCATCCACATCAAGACCCTCTACCTCGGGCCCGAGGAGCTGATGGTCGCGGCGAAGATCGCCCTCACGTCCGACAAGACCGTGCGCGAGGCGGCCGCCGACATCGACGAGATCGAGAGACGGATCCGGGATGCCGTCCCCACTGCGCGCGTGATCTACCTCGAGCCCGACGTGTACCGGCCATCGCTCGACCCCGAGCCCTCGACCGACGCGTTCGTCTTCCCGTCATCGGACTGAGGGGGTCGGCCCCGGATCGGATCGCTCCGTGGGGCCCATATGGCCGCCTCCCACGGCGCGAAGCGACCATATGGGGCCCCCGAACGCCCGGAGGCTAGGCTCGCAACCATGACCGCCGCGGACCACGATGCGATGCGCCGCGCCCTCGCGCTGGCCGCTGAGGCGGGAGCAGCCGGTGACGTTCCGGTCGGGGCGGTGGTGCTGGATGCCCGTGGCGCCGTCATCGCCGAGGGACGCAACCTCCGCGAGCAGACGCACGACCCGACCGCGCACGCCGAGATCATCGCGCTGCGGACGGCCGCCGAAGCGCACGGCGGCTGGAATCTCGAGGATCACACCCTCGTCGTCACCCTGGAGCCGTGCGTGATGTGCGCGGGCGCCATTCTGCAGGCGCGCATCGGCCGCGTGGTCTTCGGCGCCTGGGACGACAAGGCGGGCGCTGCCGGTTCTATGTACGACGTGCTGCGCGACCGGCGCCTGCCGTATCGCGCCGAGGTGGTCGGCGGCATCCGGGCCGATGAGGCGACCGCACAGCTGCGAGCGTTCTTCGAGACCCGGCGCTGAGTCGGATCCCTGGCATCCGTCCGCCGGACGACGGAGGCGACGATCTCCCCCGCGCGACGGATGACTGCTGGGCTTGCGTGCGCATAGCGTGGGGACATGGACAACGCTCCCGCACTCATCATCATGCTGATCACGCTTCCCGCCCTGATCGGATCGGTCGTCGTCGCCACGAACGCCAAGCGCATCAACGCCGCGGCGCGCCAACGACGTGCGGCCCGTGCTGGCGGGCACACGGGCGCCAAGTAATCTGTACCCATGCGCGTTCATGTGGCCGATCACCCGCTCATCACTCACAAGCTCACGGTGCTGCGGGATGAGAGGACATCGTCGCCGGTCTTCCGTCAGCTGACCGAGGAGCTGGTGACGCTGCTCGCCTACGAGGCCACCCGCGACGTCAAGGTCGAGCCGATCGAGGTGAAGACGCCGGTGACCACGACGACCGGCGTGAAGATCGCTGAGCCGCGCCCGATCGTCGTCCCGATCCTGCGCGCCGGTCTCGGGATGCTCGAGGGCCTGGTCAAGCTGATCCCCACCGCCGAGGTCGGATTCCTCGGCATGGTGCGCGACGAGGAGACCTTCGAGCCCACCACCTACGCCGAGCGGCTGCCTGATGACCTCAGCGACCGCCAGTGCTTCGCCATCGACCCGATGCTCGCCACCGGCGGCTCGCTGGCGGCGGCGATCCAGTTCCTCTTCGACCGCGGTGCGAAGAACGTCACGGCGATCTGCCTGCTCGGCACCCCCGAGGGCGTCGCGGCGATCGAGAGGATGGTCGGTGACGCGGACGTGACCCTCGTGCTCGGTGCTCTGGACGAGCGTCTGAACGAGAAGGGCTACATCGTGCCCGGACTCGGCGACGCCGGCGACCGCCTGTACGGCACGGTCTGAGCCCGTCCGGGGCCTCCGTCCGCGCCTCGGTCGCCCTCGGCCGCGCTCGCGCACCCCGCTGAGAAACCACATTCAGCATGAGAAACCAGCCGAGCGCGCGTTTCTCATGCGGAACGTGGTTTCTCGTGCGGAACGTGGTTTCTCGTGCTCAGACGCTGAGCACGTACCCGCGCTCGTAACCGAGGCGCTCGAAACCCGCGCGGGTGAGGATCGGCGCCGACGTCGCTGTGCGGCCCTTGACCAGCGCGGTCGTCGCACCCATCTCGGCGCCCAGCCGCAGCCGTTCCGCCAGCACCGCCCTGTACGCGCCGCGGCCTCGCGACTCGGGAAGAGTGGCGGCGCCCCAGAGGCGAACGAAGCCGTCGGCGATCGTGCAGCCGCCGGTGCTGACCGCCACTCCGTCGAGGCGGGCGAGGGCACGACCACCGGTTCGGGATGCCAGGGACTCGGCGTTCTCGTTTAGTTCGTCGCGCAGTCCCTGCTCGCTGAGCGGACCCTGGTGCTCCCACGCCGCGACGTTGATTCGGTCGATCTCGCGGAACTGGTCGACCGTGCGGACGACCTCGGTCGTGATCTGCTCGGGCACATCGATTCTGGGCCCGTCGATCGGGCGAGCGAGCACGGCGACCGTGTCGACGTGCAGGGCGCCGCGACGCCGCAGCTCCTGCTCGAGATCGGGACTGTCGGACGCGCTGGTCCAGAAGGTGAGCTCGCTCTCACCCCAAGCGCGGGTGCGCTCGATCGCATGGTCGAGCACCTCTGCCGCGTCCTTCGTCGAATCGACCTGCGACGCTTTGACCCCGCCCCCGAAGCGCGCCGGATGGCGCACCAGCTGCAGCTCGGTCTTCTCCTGATCGCTGCCGCGCGGGAACCAGACCCAGGCTGCTGAAGCCCGCATGATGTCGTCGAGGGTGTGCATGCGGGAAAACTAACATCATGGTAAGCCGGATGCCGCCGTCACGGTGACCGCACGCCGTGGGTGGTCGCCGGCGACGGCAGGCGTCAAGGGGGTTGGTGCTGGCGGGCGTCGCATCCGATCATCACGACATGACACGCGATGATGAGCACAACATGGCACCAACGGACGACGACACCGAGGCTGTGGAGCAGGTCGTCGAGGAGGTTCGCGACCAGATCCGGCATGGTCAGGTCGACGACGATGTCAGCAACGTCCTGGAAGAGCGCTTCGACGAGGCCGGCGTTCGACTGCGACCCGAGGCGATCGACGATCTCGCGGAGGACATCGAGAACGACGTCTCGATGTGATCACGTCACGCGGCGACCGCGCCCCGGGCATCCGCTCCCGGGCCACACCGGTGACACGCCGCCTGCCGTCCCTCGCGATCTGAGCGAGGGGCGACCTCGGCTCACTCGCGATCCGCACCCACCAGGTGCGCGAAGGCACTCAGCCGCGCCACGCCCTCAGGCGTCCACGGCAGGTCGTCCAGCAGAGCAGGCGAATGCACGAGGTATGCGACGCTCTTCGCCCGGGAGATCGCGACATTGAGACGGTTCTGCAGCAGAAGGAATTCCGGCCCGCGCGGAGCGTCGCGGCCGCTGGAGGCCGCAAGCGACGTGATCGAGACGACCGCCTCCTTCCCCTGGAAGTTGTCGACCGTGCCGACCGCGACGCCGTCATACCCCGCCGCAGACAGCTCGTCGTGGATGAGCTGCTTCTGCGCGTTGTACGGAGCGACGACGATGAGGTCGCGCTGCTCGAGCGGACGGGGCGGGTCGTCGCACATGCCGTCGACGTAGGTGCGGCCGATGAGATCACGCACGATGCGCACCACCTCGGCAACCTCCTCCACCGACTGCGTGGCGTTGCCGCGATGGCGCACGGGCACGATGTGCAGCCCAGGCTCGACGCCGTCGACGACGCGGCCTTCGGCTCCGGCAGCGGATGCCAGCTTGCTCGCGTACGACAGGCGGGAGACGGGCGCGGCGACGGCGGGATGCATGCGCCATGACTCGGCGAGGAAGTAGCCGTATCGCGGATCGATGACCGAGGACCCGTCCATCACCCAGCCCAGCGCGGACGTGTCGACCGGCTCGGGGTGCGTGCCCTGGCTGACCTGCGGCAGCTGCTGCGGGTCGCCGAGCAGCAGCAGCCGCTTGGCGCCGGCTGCGACGGCGATGGTGGATGCGAGTGAGAACTGGCCGGCCTCGTCGATCACCAGCAGATCAAGACCCTTCCGGTCGACCCGCCTCGTGTTGCTGAAGTCCCACGCCGTGCCGCCGACGACCGCGCCGTGGTGCGCGTGCTCGGCGAGGAAGGCCGCCATGCCGTCCTTGCGTATCACCGTGAACGCCGGCTCCGAGGCATCCGGGTCCTTCGGCGCCTTCGCGACCTGCGCCGCCGGAACCCCGTCGGCGACGACGCGCTCGAGGAGGTTCTCGACGATCGCGTGCGACTGCGCGACCACGCCGATGCGGTAGCCGTGATCGCGCACGAGGCGCGCGATGACCTGCGAGCCGGTGTAGGTCTTGCCGGTTCCCGGAGGACCCTGCACGGCCAGGTAGCTGTCATCGAGGTCGAGCACTCCGCGAACGATCGCGTCGACCGTGTCGTGACCGTCCCCGGTCGGCGGCAGCGGGGCGCCGGAGACAGTGCGCGGCGGGATGCGGCGCAAGATGTCGGTGGCGGCGTCGCTGGGGAACACCGGCGCCGCGCGATGCAGCGATGCCGCCCACTCCTCGATGGCACCCTGCTGGGATTGGACCTTCGGCGGAGCCGCAGGCGCGAGGGCGACGGGCACTTCGTCCCACACCTGGCCCTGCACTGTGCGCTCGCGCACCACATAGCCGTCGTCGAGCACCTCGACGATCTCGACCTCGTGCGGCACATGGATGACGCGCGAGGGCGCGGGAGCGTCGAACGGCGTCGGCACCGCGTAGAGCGCGAACGGGCGGCCGCCGACGTTCAGGGTGCTGCCCGGCGCGACCTCGCCACGCAGTCGCACGAGGCGCGTCTGGGCGCGGCGGCCCTCGTCGACTGCCCAGTCGGCGTCGACGTGGCTCGCGGTCGGGTCGACGCGCAGCACGTCTCTGGTCGACTCCCAGATCGACACCGGTTCGCGCAGCCGCTGGAAGTGCCCCTGCCAGAAGCTCTTCGCCTCACGGGGGTGGTAGTCGATCGCCGCCGCGGCGACCCGGTACGACGTAGCACTCGTCTCGTCGCCGGCACGACTCGCCTCGGTCTGCAGCGCGAGCGACAGCGGCGACGGCTCGTAGGCACGGGTCTCGGGGTCGTCCGGCGGAGCGGGAACCACTCCAGCTCCTCTCGCCAGCCCGATCAGCCAGTCCCGCAGCCGCCTCGTGGACACGCAGTCGTAGCGGTTGTAGTCGGCGAGGTCGTCGAGGATCGCCTGCGCCCCGGCATCCCGACCAGATGCGCGCAGCTCGCGCGCCTGCACGTACTGGACGATCGAGTCGTCACCCTTCTGCACGTCGCTCGTGCGCACCTCGTCGCCCATGTAGAGCGGCTCGAGCTTCTTGATCGAGTACGAGCGCGATCCGATGCGCACCGAGCGCAGCACGATCGGATACAGGTCGACGAAGACGCCCTCGCGCAGCAGGCGGTCGACGTCGGCCTCCCCCGCTCCGTGCCGTGCCGCCATCGCCGAGAGGTGCGAGGTCTCGTACGGGGCGTAGTGGTAGATGTGCATGTCGGGATGCGTCCGCCGACGCAGCTTCACGAACTCGAGGAAGTCGAGCAGCGCCGTCTTCTCGTCGGCGAACGTGTGCGCCCACAGCGCCGAGTACTGCTCGGCGTTATCAGTCCACCCGAAGAGGTAGTCGATGCCCCACCGCGGGCTCTCCCCAGGCGTTACGGGCTCGGTGTAGAGCGGATCGCCCTCGAAGTCGAAGAACAGATCCCCCCTGCTGGGACGTGGCATGAGGCCGATCGCGTTCGGTGAGACGAGCTCGAAGGGCGGCACCGCACCGGGTTCCGACGGCCCTCCTGCCTGCAGCCTGGCCTGTGCGCGCAGCGCGGTGAAGGTATCGGCATTCATGCCGTCAGGGGCATCGGCGGCAACGGCGAGATCGTCGATGGAGTGGATGCCCGCGGTGCGCAGTCGCTGTCGCTGCACTGGGCGCATGCGGGCGACCATCAGCAGGTCGCGGTGCGCGGTCACCTGCTCGTCGCACGTCGCGCAGCGCCCGCATGCCGTGATCTGCAGGTCGCCGCGGTCGTCGCCCCATGCCAGCGGCTCGCCCGCCGAGCCGTCGCCCACCCGCCGGTCGGTGATCAGCCTGCGCAGGCGAGCACGACGCACGTGGAACAGGGGAAGCAGGTCGTCGACGCGGTGGGTGCTCGTCGTTCCGTCGCCGAGGATCAGGTCGACCTCGTCCGAGCGCGGGATGCCGAGCCGGTCCAGCTGATCGACGTATGCGCCGAGCTGCATGAGCGCGGTCGCGCGTGCCGTGCGAGCGAGCTTCGAGTCCTGCACCCGCCAGCGCCCGACACTTTCCCCGGGCAGCGGTTCGTCGCGAGCGATGAAGTCCGCGAAGCCGACGAACTCCGGAGTCGAGAAGGCCGCCTGGAAGACCAGCGAGGCATTTGAGCGCAGGGCGCGCTCGGTCGCGTCGACCGTGGCGGCCAGCTCACCGGCATCCGCAGACGACACCTTCGGCAGCACCACCACGCCCGGGCCGCCGTCGACCGACTCGCCCAGCTCGCTGAGGTACCGCTCGAGCACCTTCTCCTCGTGGCGATCACCGAGCCGCGCGGCACGCTCGAGCGTGGCATCCTCCGGCTCCTCCACCGCGGGAACACGACCGAGCTTCGCGTCGAGTGCGCGCGCCCAGGCGAACTCGCACTCCGCCGCCAGCTTCAGGTCGCTGGCGCTCCAGACGACCCGATTCTCCGCTGCGATGACCCGCACGATGCCCCTCTCCCTTGCCTGCCTTCGACACTATCCGCAGGCTCGGACATCACCGGGGCACCGGTGCTCGAGGCGGGTTCTCAGCGCCACCATCCGTCGGAGGGGGCGACGGGAAGGTGCCGCTTGTGCCGGGATGCCCGGTACTTCTGCTCGATGATCGCGGCGGCGGCCGGCTCGACCTCCCTGCCCTCGAGGTAGTCGTCGATCTGCTCATAGGTGAGGCCGAGCTCGTCCTCGTCGGAGCGGCCCGGCATGCCGTCGAGCAGGTCGGCGGTGGGCACCTTCGTGTAGAGGTGCTCGGGAGAGCCCAGCTGCTTGAGCATCGCCCGCCCCTGACGCTTGTTGAGCCCCTCGAGCGGGACGACATCGGCGGCTCCATCGCCGAACTTCGTGTAGAAGCCGGTCACCGCCTCGGCGGCATGGTCGGTGCCGAGGACGAGCAGCCCGTCGTGGCCGCCGAGCGCGTACTGCACCACCATGCGCAGCCGCGCCTTGATGTTCCCGCGGTTGAAGTCGCTGATGCTGTCGCCGAGCCCCTCCTCGAGGTCGCGTTCGAGACCGTCGACACCGTTCTGGATGTTGACGGTCACCGAGCGATCGGCCCCGACGAAGTCGATCGCGGCCTCCGCGTCGGCGGCATCCGCCTGCACGCGGAACGGCAGACGCACTGCGAGGAACGTCGCATCTCCCCCGTCTGCTCGCACGCGCTCGACCGCGAGCTGCGCGAGGCGACCGGCGAGGGTCGAGTCCTGACCGCCGGAGATGCCGAGCACGTACCCCTTCGCTCCGGTGGTGCGCAGGTAGTCGACGAGGAATCCGATCCTCGTCTCGTTCTCGGCCGCGGGGTCGATCTCGGGCTTCACACCCAGGTCTTCGATGATCTGCTGCTGCATGGTCATGGGGCCTCCTTCGTCGGTACCAGTCTCCCCCAGCTGAGAGGATGGGGGCGTGAGACTTCTCGTCGCCGCCCTGGCATCCGAACTTCAGGCCTTCCCCGCCGAGCTTCCCGGCTTCGACCGGCTGGTGACGGGTCCGGGGAAGCTCATGGCGGCGTATGGGCTGACGCGCGCGCTCGATGCCAAGCGATATGACGAGATCGTCGTGGTCGGCACCGCCGGCGCCGTGGACGACTCGGTCGAGTCGGGGATCTACGACGTGAGCGCGGCGATCCAGCACGATGTGCAGGACCTGGACGGCATCATCGGGCAGCACGTGTCGCTGCCTGCGCGCGTGGAGACCGGCCGCGACGGAGTCACCATCGCCACGGGCGACATCTTCGTCGACGACGCGGACGCGGTCGCGCGGATCCGCGGTCTCGGCGGCGTGCTGGTCGACATGGAGACGTTCTCGTTCATCTGGGTGGCGCAGAAGTTCGACGTGCCGATCCGGGTGATGCGCGTGGTCTCGGACCGCGCTCAGGACGGTGCGACGCAGGTGTGGGATGACGTCGTCGCCGCGTGCAGCGCTCAGCTCTGGGAGCACATGCGCAGCGAATACCCGCTCTGATCAGCCCGCGCGCCTCAGCCCGCGCGCCTGGGCGCGCCTCAGCCGGCGCGCCGCGGTGCGTCGATGACGCTGTGCCCGTCGGGAACCGTGCGGACGCTCAGCTGAGCCGGGATCTGCTCCTGCATCGCCTCGACGTGGCTGATCACGCCGACCGTGCGCCCGCCCTGGCGCAGCTCGTCGAGGGTGCGCATCGCCGTCTCGAGCGTGTCGGCGTCGAGTGACCCGAACCCCTCGTCGATGAAGAGCGTGTCGAGCCGGATGCCCCCGGCGCGCGCCGTGACGACCTCGGCCAGTCCCAGCGCCAGCGCGAGCGACGATAGGAACGTCTCGCCGCCGGAGAGCGATTTGGCGGGTCTCGTCTGTCCGGTGAAGGCGTCGAACACAACGATGCCAAGGCCGGATGCCGCGCCGCGCGCTGCGAGCGCGTCGGAGTGGCGCAGCTGATAGCGGCCGTCGGACATGTCGTGCAGCCGCAGGTTGGCGGCGGAGACGATCTCTTCGAGTTCAGCGGCGAGCACGAACGTCTCGAGGTTCATCTTGTGCGTGTTCCCCGATCGGCCGGCGAGCGCGTCGGCGAGACCCCGCAGCACCTCGAACTCGGCGGCCTGTTCCGCCGATGCCTCATGGGCACGCGCGGCGGAGTCGACGGTCGCCGTGAGCCCCTTCTGCACGCTGCGCGCATGGCTGTCCGCGTCGACCGCGCCCTGCCAGGCATCCCGAGCGTGCTGCGCGGCCTGCTCGGCGGGCGCGAGGTCGATCGGCTCCTCCGGCAGCATCCGCATCTCGAGGTCGAGCAGCAGCGCGCGCTCTTTCTTCACGTCGACCGCGTAGGCCGTGATGCGTTCGTCGAGAGCCGCCAGCTCTGCCGCGCTGAGCATGGCGTGCTCGGCCTCCGTGACCGCGTCGAAGACGGAGGCGTCGAGAGCCTCGTGGAGCTCGGCGCTCGCGCCACGCTCTCGCCCGGCGGCGTCGGCGTGCGTCTCGATCGCCTCGGCCGCAGCGGTGGCGAGCGCGATCTGCTCACGTGCCTCGGCGAGCCGAGCGGCGACCGTGTCGTGCTCGCCCCGGGCCCGTGCGATGGCGGCATCTGCGTCGGTGATGCGCTGCTCGATGAGGGACAGCTCCGTGCGGGAGCCGGCGAGGGCGTCCGATGCCGCTGCGCGGCGCTGCTCGAGGTCGGCGAGGCCGCGCTGGAGCTCCTCGACGCGGACGCTCAGCTGCCGTGCGCGAGAGACGGCGGCTTCGGCCGCCTCGCGGGCGGCGATGGCCTGCGTGAGCTGGCCGCTCGCGTCGGCGACGCTGAGTCCGCCGGAGCGCTCGACAGCGGCGGCGAGCTCGGCGGTGCGCTCAGCGAGGGTCCGCGAAGCCGCGCGTTCGACCGCTGCAGCGGCATCGCGTGCGATCTCGGCGGCCTCGATGTCGTCGGCCGACACCGGATCGGCGTGCGCGGCGGGGGCCGGATGCGCGGTGGAACCGCACACGGCGCAGGGCTCACCCTCGACGAGCGCCGTCGCGAGTTCGCCGGCGTATCCGTCCAGGCGGCGCCGTCGCAGGAGCGCGAGCTCGGCCTGCGCACGCGTGTGCGCATCGGAGGCGTCGGACTCGGCGGACGCCGCCGCAGCGACCGCCGAGCTCAGGCGCTCGGCATCCAGGGCGCCCGCGTGCTGCTTCTCGGCAAGCGCGACACTCTGCGTGACGTTGTCGAGGCGATCGCCATCGCGGCGGGCCAGGTCACGCTCGGCGGTCAGTTCGGCGATCTGGGCGGGGAGCGTCGCGCGCTCGGCGTCGAGAGCGCTGAGAGCGTCCGATGCGGTGCTCACCGCCACCTGCGCCGCTTTCAGTTCGGCCGCGCGGCGCGCTGCGCCGGCCTCGAGCTCGGCTGCCTGATCCCACGCGCCGCACTCGCGTGTGCGCTCGGTCGTGAGCTCGCGATACGCGGCCGCTCGCGTGCGGTCGGGCTCCGTGCCCGGCCGCGGCGCATCCGCATGAATGAGGCCGGCAGCAGCGGTGACCGCGCTCTCCTCGGCCTGCGCTGCGGCGGTTCGAGCGGCGGATGCCCGTGCCGAGGCGGTGATGAGGGTGCGCAGCGCGTCGGCCGCGCGGGCGCGATCACGCCGCGTGGTGGCATCCGCGATCTCATCCGTCTGGGCCTCCAGCGCCGCCAGCGCCGAGCGCGCGCGGTCGCGGTCGGACTGCGCCCGGCGCTGCTCGGTGAGCGCGGTGAGCGCTGCGTCGGCCGATGCGAGCGCCTTCTCGGCGGCCGCGCGCTCGGTGCCGAGCTGCTCGACCCGGTAGTCGGCGCGGGCGATCGCACGACGAAGACGCTCGATCCTGGCATCCGTCGTATCCGGAAGGGCGTCCGCGTCGTCGCCCCACAGCTCGGCGTCGCCGACGATCCGCTCGGCCTCGTCGAGTCGCGCGTCGACCGTCGCCCTGCTGCCGCCCAGTGCGTTCTCGGCCTCGCGGCGGCGCTCGTCGAACCGGGCCTGATAGTCGGCGAACCGCTCGGTGCCGAACAGGCGGCGCAGCAGCGCCTGACGCTCGCGGCTGTCGGCGAGGAGGAAGTCGGCGAACCGGTTCTGCGCGAGCAGGATGACCTGCAGGAACTGCTCCTGGGTGAGCTGCAGGATCTCGTTCAGCTCGTTCGCGACGTCGACGGCGCGAGCCGCGATCCCCACCCAGCCGGCGTCGGTGAGCTCTTCCAGCGAGACGGCGGCCGCCTGCTTGGTGAGCCCGCCGCCGCGCTTGGCCGGACGCTGGTACTCCGGCGAGCGCGTCACGCGATACCGGCCCGCGACCGTGCTGAACTCCACCACGACCTCGGTGATGTCGTCGGGTTCGCAGTGATCGCTGCGCAGCCGCTTCTCGCCGCCCTTCTCGTAGCGGGGCACTCCGCCGTACAGGCCGAAGCACACGGCGTCGAGGATGCTCGATTTGCCCGCGCCCGTGCGTCCGGCGATGAGGAAGATGCCGTCGTCGGCGAAGGCATCGAAGTCGATGCTCTGGCGCTCGCGGAACGGCCCGAACCCCTCGATCTCGAGGCGGTGCAGCTGCATCAGGCGAGCGCCTCGGTGCGCACCCGGTCGTCGAGCACCTCGCGGATCAGCTCGGCCTCGCGCTCGGTCGCGCCCTGGCCGGCCCGCACGTGCTCGAGGAACGCCTCGATCCGGTCGACGTCGCTGACCGCGGCGCGCAGGCGCTGCGTGTACGAGCGCTCGTCAGCGGCATCCGCCCCCTCGGGCTGGTGCTGCACCAGCGCGCAGAACGGGAACCGCTCGCGCAGCCGCCGCATCGGCTCGTGCTGCGGCACGGCGTCGGTGTAGACGGCGCACACCCAGCCGTCGGCGTGGCGGGCGTTCTCGTCGCTGAGGATGTCGTCGAGCGAGCCGGTGAGCGTCACGAGAGCGCGCGGGATCGGAAGGTCGAGCCATTCGATCGAGGCGAGGCCTTCGGCGTCGAGGTTGACCAGCCACGAGCCGCGCTGCTTGTGCTGCTCGCCGAAGCTGTAGTGCAGCGGTGCTCCGGAGTAGCGCACGCGCTCGCTCAGCTGCTGACGGCCGTGGATGTGCCCGAGCGCGACGTAGTCGGGCCCGTCGAAGCCGGCCAGCGGCACCATGTCGAGGCCGCCCTGGCGCACCTCGCGCTCGAGCCCGACGGTCGCGTCGACCCCGGCGGCGAAGCAGTGCGCGACGGCGACTGATCGACCCGCGTTGGCCGCCATGCCCTCGCGCACGAGGTCCATGGCATGCTGCATCACCTGCGCCTGCGAGCGCAGCGAGCGCTCGTCGTCGATCCAGTGCTGGCGGACGATCGCGGGCTCGAGGTAGGGGATGCCGAAGAAGTGCACCGGGCCGTGCTCGTCGTGCACGGTCACCGGTGTGGCGATGGCGAGCGGATCGGTGAGCACGTGGATGCCGTCGCGCAGCAGCCGGGAGTGGAAGCCCAGGCGAGCGGCGGAGTCGTGGTTGCCGCTGGTCATGACCACGGTGGCGCCGGTCTCGTGCAGCGCGAGCAGAGCGTCGTCGAGCAGCGTGTAGGCGGATGCCGCGGGCGTGGCGGAATCGAACACGTCACCGGCGACGATCACCACGTCGACCGCGTGCTCGCGCACCTGCGCGACCAGCGCGTCGAGCACCTCGGCCAGCGCCGCGAGCGTGGAGTGCCCGTGGAACGTGCGGCCGATGTGCCAGTCAGAGGTGTGCAGGATGCGCATACTCACACGGTACGTACTGCCTCCGACATCGCGTCCGAGGCGTGCCGCGATCAGCGCCGGCGCAGCAGATGCTGCTTGTCGGGATGCGCGTCGAACCAGTCGGCGACGTACCAGCACACCGCGTCGATGCGGCGGTCTCCTCTGGCCTCGATGTCGGCCACGGCTCCCGCCACCACACGGGCGGCGTACCCGTGCCCGCGGTGCGTCGGGATCGTGTACGCGCGGGTCATCGCGACGGTCGCGCCGTCGTCGCGGTAGTCGAGAACGCTCAGCAGCTCGCCGTCACGCGTGAGGGTGCAGCGCGATGCATCCTTCTCATCCAGGAACACGAAATCAGCGGCGTCGGCGGTTGAACTCACCCCACAACGTTACGTCGTGTTTCATCCCCGGGATTGTCACGTTTTGACATGGGAGGTCTCCGTGGGAAATAATCACCCCCATGACCACCAACGCAAGCCCTCTGTCCGCCCAGGAGGCGAACGGGACTGCCGGGATGATGATGCCCGGTCGCGTTGGCATGTGTTGCCGAATGTGTTGCTAAGGCGCAACCACCCAGCCTGACTCGCTGAATTCTCCTCGATCTGAGGACGAGTCTCTGAGCGCCCACCCTTCGCGCTCATCTCCCACCGGCTCCGCCCGGTCATTCGTGCAACGCATCCCGAGTTCCTCGGCTCACGCAAGGATCCATCATCATGTCGAACACCGCCCTCCTCGAGCGTCCCGTCACCGCCCCTGTCCGGGTGGTCTCGCCCGCAGACGCCGCCGCAGACCTCCCCTCCGTCCGCTCGCCTCGCGGGTTCGCCCTCTACGTCGGCATCGACGAGATCAAGGCGGCGTCCGCCGGCATCAGCCTCCCGGTGCTCGTCGACGCGCTGCGCCGCACGCTCGCCGAGCTCGCCCCGACCGCCGAGACGCACGCCACCGTCGCCCTCGCCCCACAGTCCGCCGGCGGCCGCGACCTGGACGTCGTGCGCCTCGCCCTGCACGAGCCCGGCGCCATCGCCCGCGCCAACGCCGCTGTCGAGGAGGAGAAGGACGAGGAGTCCGGTGTCGTGGTCGACATCTCCCGCAAGCGCGTGCTGCTCGACGGCGAGTCCGCCTCGTTCACCTACAAGGAGTTCGAGCTGCTGCAGTACCTGGTGCTGCGCGAGGGCCGCACGATCGAGCGCAGCGAGCTGGTCTCGGCGCTGTGGCAGGCATCCGCCGATGACGAGGCTCCCGGCGAGCGCACCATCGACGTGCACGTGCGTCGCCTGCGCGCCAAGCTCGGCCGCCACGAGGACATCGTGCGCACCGTGCGCGGGGTCGGCTACCGCTTCGACCGTCACGCCGACGTGTCGATCCGCTACGGCCACGGCACCCCCTCCCCCGACCGCTTCTGAGCCGCCCCGCTCGCTCTCTCTCGCCGCTCGCTCTCTCGCTCCCTCGCCGAGACCCCCACTTGCCGTCGACACCCCTGGGTATGGACGTCCGCAGATAGGGGTGTCGACGACAGATAGGGGTGTCGGTCAGAGTGCCCCGGCCGGGAGGCGATGTCAGGGACGGCGCGTAGGGTGCTGGCATGACCCTGATGACGGATGCCGTCGCGCCCGCCCCGGCGCGCGAATCCGTCTATCGTCCGCCGCACCCGCTGCATCTCGGTCGCACGGTCGGGATGCTGCGCCGCGGCGGAACAGATCCCACGATGGTCATCGACGGACCTCGCATCTGGATGACCTTCCGGACGGATGCCGGGATCGCGACGCTGTGCCTTCGGCAGGGCTCCGACGGGGTCCATGCCTCGGCCTGGGGGCCCGGCGCCGGCGAGGCACTCGACGTCGTTCCCCGGCTGTGCGGTGCCCACGACGATGACGCCGGGTTCGTCATCGACCACCCGCTGCTCGAAGAGGTGGCGCGTCGGCATCCCGGCATCCGGATGGCCCGCACCGACCGCATCTTCGATGCCCTCGCGTGCGCGATCATCGAGCAGAAGGTCACCGGCATGCAGGCGTTCGGCGCTTGGCGGTATCTCGTGAGCCGCTTCGGCGAGCGCGCGCCCGGCCCGACGCCGCGACCGATGTTCGCCTCCCCATCGCACGAGGTGTGGCGGAGCATCCCGTCGTGGCAGTGGCACCGCGCGGCCGTCGAGCCGCCGCAGTCACGCACCATCGTCGCCGCAGCCCGACGAGGTGCGAGCATCGAGCGCGCAGCCCTCGCCGCGGCCGACGGGGCCGACCGGGACCGCGTGCTGACGAGCCTGCACGGCGTGGGCGTGTGGACCTCCGCGGAGACGCGCATCCGGGCGCTCGGCGATCCCGATGCTGTGAGCGTGGGCGATTATCACCTCGCGCACGAGGTCGGCTTCGCCCTCACCGGTCACCGCACCGACGATGACGGGATGCTCGAGCTGCTTGCCCCTTGGGCGGGCCATCGCCAGCGCGTGATCCGGCTGATCTGGGCATCCGGCTCTCGAGAGCCGCGTCGTGGCGCCCGCCTCGCGCCCGAAGACCACCGCGACCGCTGACCGCGCGGCCCGCCGCGTTCGCGCCCGTCCGCGCCCGCCTTCGCGCCCGCCCCTCCCCGCTGAGAAACCACATCCCGCATGAGAAACACCCGCAAACCTGGTTTCTCATGCAGAACGTGGTTTCTCACGCAGAACATGATTCCTCGGCGAGGCGGGTCGGCGAGGGCAGGACGGTCCGCTCAGTAGTACACGGCGAGGGGGCCGTGCGGGCCTTCGATCACCTGCACGGGGGTCTCGAACACGCGCGTGAGCACCTCGTCGGTCATGATCTCGGCGGGGGTGCCGAACTCGACGACCTGGCCGTCCTTCATGGCGCAGATGCGGTCGGCGTAGTGGCCGGCGAAGTTGATGTCGTGCAGCACGATCACGATCGTGCGTCCGAGCTCGTCGGCGGCGCGCCGCAGCTGCGCCATCATCGTCGCGGCGTGCTTCATGTCGAGGTTGTTCAGCGGCTCGTCGAGCAGCACCACATCCGTGTCCTGCGCGAGCACCATCGCGACGTACGCCCGCTGGCGCTGACCACCCGACAGCTCGTCGAGGTAGCGGTGCTCGAGCATCCCGAGGTCGAGGAAGTCGATCGAGCGGCTGATGACGTCTTCATCGGCCCTGGTGAGCCGGCCCTTCGAGTGCGGGAAGCGCCCGAAGCCCACCAGCTGCCGCACCGTCAGGCGGGTCACGAAGTGGTTCTCCTGCCGCAGGATCGACACGACCTTGGCGAGGTCCGCCGACTTCGTCGAGGCGACATCCAGTCCGGCGATCGCGATGGAACCGGCATCCATTCCCATCAGCCGGCCGACCATCGTGAGCAGCGTCGATTTGCCGGCCCCGTTCGGCCCGATCAGCGCGGTGATGCCGCCCTCGGGAATGACGAGGTCGAGCGGCCCGATCGCCACGTCGGTCGCGTACTCGCGGCGAACCTTCTCGATGGTGATCACAGGCGGCCCTTCTTGAGGATGACGATGAGGAACACGACGCCGCCGACCAGTTCGATGATGATCGAGACGACGCCCTGCGCGTAGAAGATGTTGCGCATGACGAAGTACGCGCCCGACAGGATCGTGAAGGCCGTCAGCACCGCCACCGGGAACACGAGGCGGTGATCGTCGGATCCTGCGAACTGGTACGCCAGCGTCGCGACGAGGAACCCGAGGAACGTCATCGGCCCGACCAGCGCCGTCGAGGTCGCCATCAGCACGGCGACGAGGAACAGCGTGATCATCAGCTCCCGCCGGTGGTTCACCCCGAGCGCGTTCGCCGTGTCGGCGCCCAGCGCCATCACGTTGAGGCGGCGGGCGCGCATCCACAGCAGAGCGGATGCCACCACGCACAGCGGCACGGCTACCGGAAGGTACGACGCGTCGGCGTTCGAGATGTTGCCGAAGAGCCTCGCGGCGAGCACGTCGAACTCGCTGGGCGTCAGCAGCCGCTGCATGAACGTCGAGATGGCGCCGAGGCCGCCGCCGATGACGATGCCGATCAGCAGCATGACCTGCAGGTTCGCGTAGCGTCCGGTGAGCAGCCAGCCGTAGAGCAGCATGGCGAGGGCCACCATGACCGCGATCTGGATGCTGAACTGCAGCAGCCCCTGTATCGCGACGAGTCCCGCGATCCCGAACAGGTACACCGACGAGGTCTGCACGGCCCGGTACAGCGATTCGAACCCGAGGATCGACGGCGTGACGATGCGGTTGGTCGCCACGGTCTGGAAGCTCACCGTCGCCACGGCCTGGCAGACCGCGACGATGATCATCACCAGCACGTTGGTGAAGCGCAGCTCGGCGATGCGCCAGAACCCGACCGTTCCGAACGGCATCGGGTTGTCCCAGGCGAGCAGCCCGATGGCGAACCCGGCCGAGAGCACGATCAGGATGCTGAGCACGATGAGGTATCGACGCCTGGCACGGGCATCCGCGAACCAGCCCAGCGCTGCTCGCGCCGGCGTCGACGGCGCTGCCTGCGTCGGACTGAGCGCGTCCACCCGCCTAAGCACGGCGCCGCTGCCTGAGCAGGAGGAGCACGAACACGACAGCGCCGACGATGCCGAGGATGAGCGAGACCGGCACCTCGAAGGGCATCACGATGGTGCGGCCAATCAGGTCGCAGACCGTGACGATCCCGATGCCCAGCAGGCACACCCACGGCAGGTTGCTGCGCAGGTCGTCGCCGCGCATCATCGAGACGATGTTGGGCACGATCAGTCCGAGGAACGGCAGGTTGCCGACGACCACGGTGACGACGCCGGTGACGACGGCGATGAGCGCGGTGCCGAGCAGCATGATCCGGTCGTAGTCCAGACCGACGTTGGTGGCGATCTCCTCGCCGAGGCCGGCGACGGTCAGCCGATCGGCGACGATGAAGACGATGACGCCGACCGCTGCCACGATCCAGAGCATCTCGTACTGGCCGCGCAGCACCGAGGTGAAGCTGCCGGCGAACCAGACGCCCAGGCTCTGCAGGGTGTTGGTGGCGAGCGCGAGATAGGTCGAGACGGCGCCGACGACCGCCCCGAGCATGATGCCGACGATCGGCACGATGAGCGATGAGCGCAGCGACACGCGCTTGAGGAAGAGGAAGAAGATCATCGTGCCGATGAACGCGGCGATGACGGCGCCCGCCATCCGCAGGGGAAGGGAGGGCTGCGGAACGATGAGCATGACGCCGAGCAGCCCGAGCCCCGCCCACTCCGTGGTGCCGGTGGTGGTCGGCTCGACGAAGCGGTTCTGCGTCAGCAGCTGCATGACGAGACCGGCCATGGCCATCGATGCGCCCGCGAGCACGAGCGCGATGGTGCGCGGGATGCGGGTGATCTGGAACATCTCGGCGCCGTCGGCGGCTCCTGCGATGTCGTAGACGCCGGTGAACAGCGACGCGACGAGAAGGGCGGCGACGACGAGGATGCCGATCAGCAGCTTGCCGTCGAAGAGCCTGCCGCGGGTCGCCGCGTTCCCGCGTCCCGCGACAGCGGCGACGGGTTCAGAGAGAGGAAGAGTGCGCGTCATGGTGCGAATGCGCGGTGGCATCCGGATTCGATCGGATGCCACCGCGCGGGTGTCACTTCGCGGACTTCTCGAGCGCGTCGGCGAAGTCGTTGAGGAAGGTCGTGTACGTCTGGATGCTCTCGTTGAGGTACGTGTCGGTGGGCATGTAGACGATCTGGTCGTCCTTGACAGCGGTGACGGATGCCAGCGCCTCTGAGCTCTCGAGGATCTCGGCGGCCTGCACGTAGTTCGGCTCCTGGTCGGCGAACACGGCGTCACGGTCCATGACGAGGATCCAGTCGGGGTTCGACTTGGCGACGGCCTCGACCGAGATGTCGTCGCCCTGGTGGTCGTCAGTGGCGCCCTCGACCTCGAGTGCCGGCGTGAGGCCGAGGATGTCGAAGATCGGGCCGAGCGTGCGGCCGGCCGTGGGCGCGATGTAGCCGATCTCGCCGCCGGACGTGGTGACCGCCATGACCGACTCGGCGTCGTCGTACGCGTCCTTCGCGCGGGCGACGGCGGCGTCGAAGTCGTCGACGAGCTTCTTGGCCTCCTTCTGCTTGCCGAAGATCTCGCCGAGCACGGTGACCTGGCGCTTGAGCTCGTCGTCGAAGGGCTCCCCCTCGCGAGGGTCGAGCTCGATGATGGTCGCGTCGGGCACGAGGTTGGCGATCTTGTCGTGGTGCTGGGTGAAGCGCTGGCCGTTGATGATCAGGTCGGGCTCGACGGCGACGATCGACTCCAGGTCGGGCTCGTTGTGGTTGCCGAGGTCGATGATGCTCTCGTCGGTCTTGTATCCGACGGTGGTGGGCATGAGGGCGACAGCGCCGGCGCTGAGCTCGATACCCCAGTCGCTGAGCGTCTGGAACGTGCGGTTGTCGGTGGCGACGACGGACTTCGGCGGGGTGGAGATCTTGTGCGTGCCGCTGTTGTCCTCGACGGTGACGGTGGCGCTGGTGGGCGCGGCCTCTTCGGCTTCGGCAGCGGGACCCGCGGCGCAGCCGGCGAGCGCGAGGACGCTGACGAGACCGAGGGCGGTTCCGCCGAGGATTCGGGGCATGGACATGGAGAGTCTCCTGTTCTGCGGTGTGATGCGCGAGCTGCGCGAGGGCGAATTCGATCTCGCCGGGACTTAGGTTAGCCTTACTTTATGAGCGATGTGAAATCAGGTTTCTCGATCGAACGACAGGGACTCGATCTGCGCTTCCGCGCCGCGGCCCTCGCCGAGCGGGAGTGGCTCGCACCGAACTACGTGCGCGTGCGCCTGACCGGCGACGATCTCGCCGGCTTCGAGTCGCTCGGTGCGGATGACCACATGCGGCTGTTCTTCGCCGCCGAGCCGACAGCATCGGTCGACGAACTGCGTGCATCGCCGAGCCGCGAGTACACGCCGCTCGCGTGGGGGGAGAACTGGCTCGACGTCGAGTTCGCCGTGCACGGCGATGAGGGTGTGGCTGCGCGATGGGCAGCATCCGCTCCGCTCGGCTCTTTCGTCGGCGTCGGCGGGCCGCGAGGGTCGGCGGTGCTCACCGGAGAGCCCGGATCGTGGCTGCTCGTCGGCGACGAGACCGCCATCCCCGCGATCCGCCGATTCGCAGCGATGATCCCTGCCGGTGCGCCGGCGCGCGTCGTGATCGAGGTCGTCTCCGAGGCTGACCAGGTCGAGATCGATGCGCCGGTCGCCGTCGAGTGGCTGCATCGCGGCGAGGCTCTGGCCGGATCGGCGCTCATGTCCTTCCTCGACGGCCTCGGCGAGACGGATGCCGTGGGCTCCGACCCCTTCGTCTTCATCGCCGCCGAGCAGTCGATCGTCAAGCCCGGCCGCGCGCTGCTCGCCCGCTGGGACGTCGACGTGGCGAAGGCGGTCGTGAAGGGCTACTGGAAGCGCGACGAGGCCGAGTACCACGCCCCACACTGAGCGCGGCGCGAAGCGCAGGATCTCGCGAAACGCAGGAGATCTCCCGAAATGCAGGAGGGATGCCGGGCATCCCTCCTGCATTTCGCGCGAAGTCCTGCGATCCGCGCGCGGTACTACGCCGGGTTCGTGGAGGATGCCAATGGCATCCGGATCGAGATCATGCACAACCCGCCGGCCTGAGCACCGCCGCGCGCCGCTGCCTGGAAGAATGGTGCGGTGAGTCTGTTCGCCTTCGGCCCCTCCCGTGGCCCGCGCTGGCAGCTCGGACTGCAGGCGGCTCTCGGCATCGCAGTGCCGATCGCCGCCATGACACTGCTCGGGCAGCCGATGCTGGGCTACATCGCCGCATCCGGAGCGTTCACCGTGCTGTTCGCCGGATCCCTGCCGGTCGTCGAGCGGGCCCGGATGCTGCCGTTCGTGGCTGCAGCTCTCATCGTCTGCGCAGCACTCGGTGTCGCCGCCGCACATGCTCCCCTGCTGGTGAGCATCGGCATCGTGCTGGTCGCGATCGTGAGTGCAGCCCTCGCCTTCGGGTTCCGGCTGGGTCCGCCCGGCCCGCTGTTCTTCGTCCTGGTGTTCGGGCTGTCGGCCACGGTGATGCGATCCGCTCCGATCACACCGGCCGGCTACATCGCCGCGATCAGTGCCGGCTGCGCGTTCTCGTATCTCGTCGCCGTGTCACCCTTGGTGATCGCGCGGGTGCGCGCCCATCACGCCCGCCCGCTGCGGGAGCTGTTCCCCGGCCCGTCGTGGGATGCGGATGCCCGGATGCTGGTGCTGCGCGTCGTGCTCGTCAGCGTGCTCGGCACGCTCACGAGCCTGTTCCTCGACCCCGCGCGCGCCTATTGGATCGTCGGCGCGGCGGTCGCCGTGATCGGCATCGCGTCGAGCAGACGCGCCGCGCTGCAGCGCGCCACGCATCGGATGCTGGGCACGATCGCCGGCGCCGGGGTGTACGCGCTGCTCGCGCTGCTGCATCCGAGCGGCCTGTGGCTGGCAGTCCTGCTGGGCGTCCTGCAGTTCTCGATCGAACTGGTCGTGGTGCGCAACTACGCTCTCGCGCTGACGCTCATCACCCCGCTGGTGCTGCTGCTGCTCGGCGCCGCGACGGGAGGAATCGGCGACATGTCGGTCGCCGTCGAGCGCGTGATCGACACCCTGGCCGGGGCGGCGCTGGGCGCCCTCTCCGGCCTGGTGCATCCGCGCGAGCATTCACGCGGCTGAGCGCAGCCGACGCTGCGCTGACCCGCGTCAGCGCAGCGCGTGCTCGGCGACGAAGGCGCGCAGCGCCTGCTCGTCGTCGGCCATCTCGGTCACGCGCTGCGGGGCATCCATCATCTCTCGAAGCTCGGGCGAGAACTCCAGCTCGACGCCGATCGCCTCGGTGATCGTCTCGGCGAACTTCTCGGGTCTGGCCGTCTCGAGCACGAGCATCGGCACCTCGGCCTCGACGTGCTCGCGAGCGACCTTCACGCCGTCGGCGGTGTGCGGGTCGATGACCTCACCGGTCTCTTCGTACACCGAGCGGATCGTGGCGAGCCGGTCGGCGTGGGTCGACGTGCCGCTGACGATGCCGAACTCGCTCTCGAAGCGAGGCTGCTCTGCCGAGAAGTCGATGGTGCCGACGGCGTCGAGCGCGTCCCACGCCTGCACGACGCGAGCGGCGTCGCGCCCGACGAGATCGAAGATGAACCGCTCGAGGTTCGATGCCTTCGAGATGTCCATCGAGGGGCTCGAGGTGGCGTGCGTGTCGGCAGCCGAGCGCGGGCGGTAGATGCCGGTGCGGAAGAACTCGTCGAGCACGTTGTTCTCGTTGGCGGCGAGCACCAGGCGGCGGATGGGCACGCCCATGCCCTTGGCGAAGAAGCCCGAGAGGATGTTGCCGAAGTTGCCGGACGGCACCGTGAACGAGACCTCGAACCCGGGGCGGAACTCGGGCTCGACGGCATCCGTCACTCGCAGCCAGGCCCAGAAGTAGTAGACGACCTGCGCGGCGATGCGGCCCAGGTTGATCGAGTTGACGGCGCCGAGATTCTGCGCGCGCTTGAACTCGAGGTCGCCGGCGAGCTTCTTGACGAGGTTCTGGCAGTCGTCGAAGACTCCGTCGACGGCGATGTTGTGCACGTTCTCGTCCTGCAGCGAGTACATCTGCGCCCGCTGGAACGAGCTCATCCGGCCCTGCGGCGAGAGCATGAACACCGAGACGCGCTCCTTGCCGCGCAGCGCGTGCTCGGCTGCCGAGCCGGTGTCGCCCGAGGTCGCGCCGACGATGTTCAGCACGCGGTCCTTCTTCTCGAGCACGTACTCGAGCACCTGCCCGAGGAACTGCATCGCCATGTCCTTGAACGCCAGGGTCGGTCCCTCCGACAGGCCGACCAGCGTGAGGCCCCCGCCGATCGAGCGCAGCGGCACGACGGCATCCGGGAAGTCGGTGTAGGCGGCCGCCGTCATCCGCGCGAGGTCTTCGCGGGGGATGTCGGTGGCGAACAGCGACAGCACCTCGGTGGCCAGCTGCGGGTAGGTGAGCGCACGCCAGCGCTCGAGCGTCTGGGCGTCGACCTGCGGCAGCTGCTCGGGCACCGCCAGCCCGCCGTCGGGCGCGAGCCCCTCGAGCAGCGTCTCACTGAACGGCTGCGGCTGCATGCCGCCGCGGGTGGAGATGTACAGCACGAGCGCTCCTCGGGTCGTCGGGGTCTCCATTGTCGCAGGATCGCCGACCCGACGAAGCCGGATGACGGCTGTCACACATCGCCCTCCGCTCCCGACACAGAGGTGAAGGCGTCGATCGGATGCCGGGAGAGAGGACCACCATGACCAGGATCGACATGATGCGCACGAACAAGCTCGGCTACGCCGCCGTCATCGGGATGGAGGCGTACTTGAGCAGGTCGGTGGAGAAGCGCCTGTACGAGCTCATCAAGCTGCGCGCGTCGATCCTGAACGGCTGCGGCTTCTGCGTCGACATGCACGCGACCGCCGGCGCGAAGCACGGCATCCCGCAGCGCACGATGCACGCCGTCGGCGCATGGCAGCACGCCCGCAACCTCTTCGAGCCGAAGGAGCACGCCGCTCTCGCGCTGACCGACGCGATCACGAAGCTCGGCCCCGACACGGTCACCGACGAGATCTGGGATGCTGCGGCCGAGCACTTCGACGACGCGCAGCTCGGCGCGATCGTGATGGCGATCTGCACGATCAACGTGTGGAACCGCATCGCGATCGCCACTGAGATGGCGCCTCCGCTCGATGACAAGCACCCGATCGTGTGAGGGCGGCCGCAGTCGGCGAGCGCAGCGGGGTAGCGTGAGCGACATGACCGCCGCCACGTCCGCCGCGCTGGCCTGGGAGGCCGAGCGGGGCCGGCTGATCGGCATCGCGTACCGGATGCTGGGCGACTTCGGCCACGCCGAGGACGTCGTCTCGGAGGTCGCGATCGAGGCGCTGAAGGCGGAGCGGGCGGATGCCGCAGCGGTGCGCTCCTGGCCCGCCTGGCTCACGACGACGTGCGTGCGCCGGTCGATCGACCGCGTGCGTTCGCTGGCCGCCGTGCGCGAGGAGTACACGGGACACTGGCTGCCGGAACCGGTCGCCACAGATCGGCTGCCGGAGGACGCGGTGGCCGATCGTGAGCTGCTGTCGCTCGCTCTGCTGCACCTGGCCGAGCAGCTGTCCCCCGACGCCCGCGCCGCGGTCGTGCTGCACCGCGCGTACGCGATGACCGCGGTCGAGATCGGCGAGATCCTCGAGAAGTCGCCGGCGGCGGTGCGGCAGCTGATCTCACGGGCCGAGCGGCGGTTGCAGATCCACGACCACTCCCCCGCCCCGCGCGCGGCCGACCCTGCGGCGCTCGGCGCCCTGATGACCGCCGTGCAGCAGGGCGACCTCGACACCCTGCTCGATCTGCTCACCGACGAGGCCATCCTGTGGACGGACGGCGGAGGCGTCGTCGCCGCCACCCGCAATCCGATCTTCGGAGCCGAGAAGGTGCACCGCTTCTACGTCGGCGTGCGGGAGAAGACAGCGAAGCTCGCTCCGGACCTCCCGTTCTCGGTGAGCCCGATCGAGGTCAACGGCGAGTTCGCCCTGGCGCTCACGCACAGCGGTCGCACCGACGTGCTCACGCTGGAATTCGATCAGGTGGGCCGGATCCGCGGCATCCGGCAGGTGTCGAATCCGCACAAGCTCACTCGAGCCTTCTCGCAGCCACCCGCCTGAGCGTTCAGTCGAGCAGGTGCCGCAGGTAGCGATCCGGGTCGCCGAGGAATGACCGCCAGTGCCGCACCAGCTCCAGCTCTTCCCAGGTCGTCTCGCGGAGCCCCCACTCGCCGACCTCGAGGATCGTCGCGCCGGGCAGGGAGGCGAGCACGGGTGAGTGCGTGGCGCAGAGCACCTGCCCGCCGTCGTCGGCGATGCGCCGCAGCACCGAGATCAGCGTGAGGGTCGAGGCGAACGACAGCGCAGCCTCCGGCTCGTCGAGGCAGTAGAAGCCGGGCGAATCGAAACGGGTGTCGAGAAGGGCGAGGAACGACTCGCCATGACTCATCTCGTGGAACGGGGCGTCTCCCTGCGTCGACGGGTTCTGCTCGAGGTAGGTGTAGAACGAGTGCATCGTCTCGGCGCGCAGGAAGAATCCCCACTGGCTCGCGCCGATGCCCCGTTGGATGCGCAGCCAGTCCGACAGGGGCGACTCGGTGGGCCGGGTGCTGTGACGGGCGTTGCGCGACCCGCCCTCGGGCGACAGTCCGTAGGCCAGCGCGATCCCTTCCACGACCGTCGACTTGCCGCTGCCGTTCTCGCCGACGAGGAACGTCACGCCCGGTGAGAGGCGCATCCCGTCGCGAAGCAGCTGCGCGACCGCGGGGATGTTCGTCGGCCAGCGGTCGCTCGGCTCGGCGGCGTCGTCATTCGCGCTCACGGCGACGACCGGATGCCTGCGCCGCATCCACCCCATCCCGTCGTCTGCGCTCATGCGCCCGACCCTATCCCGGGTCGCCGACAGGGAGTGCGGACAGGCGCCGAGGACGGGCGAGCGCTCACTCGCGTGTGGGAAGGACCTTCGCCAGCTCGCGCCACAGGTGCGCGATCGATGCGGCGCCGCGCTGCAGCATCTGCAGGTCGACGCTCTCGTCGCTGGAGTGCCAGTGGTCTTCGGGCAGCCCGGTGCCGAGGAAGAGGATCGGGGCGTCGAAGGTGCGGGTCAGCAGGTCGGCCGGGCCGCCGCCCGCATTGCCCATCCGCCCGCGCACCGCCATGTCGTACCCGTGCTCGAGCGCCCGCTCCAGCGCGTCGAGCAGAGGTCCTCGCGGCGTCTCATACGGCTCCTGACCCAGCGCCTCGTCGATGGTGAGCTCGTACTCCGCGTCGGCGGGCAGCACCGAGGCGAAGAAGCCGCGCAGCTGCTCGGCGACCGCGGCGATGCGCTGGTCAGCGGCCGTGCGGATGCTCAGACTCGCCGTCGCATCGCGCGGGATGACCGAGCGCGGCAGACCCAGCGGATCACCGGCCAGCAGCGACATCACCTCGATCGTGGGTCGAGCCCAAAGTCGCTCCAGCACCGTGAAGTCCTCTTCACCGCTGATCGTGCGCGTCTCAGTGCGGGTGACCCACTCCTCTTCGTCGAAGGGCAGCGCCGCGAACTCCGCGCGGCGCTCGTCGGTCAGCTCTGCCACATCGTCGTAGAACCCCGGCACCGCGACGCGACCGTGCTCGTCGTGCAGGGCGGCGAGCGCCTGGGCCAGGGTGGCGGCCGGATTGACGGTGACACCCGCGACGACACCGCTGTGCACGTCGCGGTCGGGCCCGCGCACGGACAGCGTGGCGTTGACCGTGCCGCGCATCGAGGTCACCGGCGCCGGGGCATCCGCACGCCACTGCACGGTGTCCGAGAAGACGATCACGTCGCAGGCAAGGCGCTCGGCGTACCGCTCGAGCAGCGCCGCGAGGTTCGGGGAGCCGATCTCCTCCTCACCCTCGATGAGCAGCTTGACGTTGATCGGCGCCCCTCCGTCGAGGTCACGCAGGGCGCGCAGCGCCCATACGTGCGCGAGGGCCTGCCCCTTGGCATCCGACGCTCCTCTGCCGTACAGCCGCCCATCGCGCCGCACCGGGACGAACGGCGCGGTCTCCGCCCACTCCTCCGGCTTCACTATCCGCACATCGTGATGGCTGTAGACCAGCGCGGTCGGCGCGCTGGGATCGGTCACGAACTCGCCGAGCACCGCCCACGAGTCACCCGACTCGAGCACGGAAGCCTCGAGCCCGGCGGCACGCATCTCACCGGCGAGCCAGTGGGCCGAGCGCCGCAGGTCGCCGCGGTGCTCGGTGTCGCCGGCGATCGACGGGATCGCCACCCACTCGGCCAGCCTCTCCGCAAGCTCGTCGAGATGCCGGTGCAGGTGATCGCGAATGGGGTCCATGTCGGCAGTCTGGCCCGGAACCACGGGCGGGACAGGGGCTTGACCCGTGAGCCGTCGCCGCCGTACCTTTCCTTTCCTCATCCGATCGCGTCCTTGCTCGTCCGACCGTGATTGTCGCAGGGGCCACGGCATAGCGAAACCCCCTCCTCGGATTCGAGATCGAGGCGTTAGGTGGGCCGTTCCACCCCCCACGAGATGAAGGATGACACGATGTTTTTCCACAAGCAGGAACTGCAGTTCTCCGCGACGCCGGAGGCGCCCGATGCCGTGTACGCCAGAAAGCTGCAGGAGGTCCTCGGCGGGCAGTACGGCGAGATCACGGTGGCGATGCAGTACCAGTTCCAGGCCTGGAACATGCACATCCCCGGCAAGTACCGCGACCTGGTGTACGGCATCGGCGCCGAGGAGATGGGCCACGTCGAGATGCTCGCCGTGATGATCGCGCAGCTGCTCGAGAAGTCGCCGCTCGGGATCACCGAAGACGCCGTGCAGGATGACCCGACGGTTGCCGCGATCATCGGCGGCACCGACGTGCAGCACGCCATCGTCTCCGGCGCCGGCGCTCGTCCGGTCGACAGCAACGGCAATCCGTGGTCGGGCGCGTACGTCACGGCGAGCGGCAACCTGCTCGCCGACTTCACCTCGAACGCCAACGCCGAGATGCAGGGCCGCCTGCAGGTCGCGCGGCTCTACCACATGACCGATGACCACGGCGTGCGGGACATGCTGGCGTTCCTGCTCGCCCGCGACACGATGCACCAGAACCAGTGGGAGGCCGCGGTCGCAGAGCTCAAGGCCGAGGGCGCTGAAGAGCTGCCGGTGCCGAGCAACTTCCCGCAGTCGAAGGAGCACACCGAGGTGTCGTACCAGTACCTGAACTTCAGCGACGGACCCGCCGCTGCCGAAGGCACCTGGGCGTCCGGCCCTGCCCCCGACGGCAAGGGCGAGTTCAGCTACCACGAAGGTCCGACCACCAGCGCGCCGATGCCCTCGCACACGCGTCCGGATGCCAGGCTGTACGGCACGACCGACATGCCCAACATCATCGAGAAGGTCGCCGGCGCGGCACAGGATGCGACCCACATGGAGTGATCGAGAAGAGTGCGAATGAGAAGACCGATCCGCCTGCGCACAGCGGGCATCGGAACGGCGGCGCGCGGCGCGGTCAGTCGCGCCCGCCTGCTCTTCGCCGCGAAGACCGCCCTGGCCGTGGGGATCGCGTGGAGCATCGCCCCGCTCATGCCTGGCGCGGCCGAGCAGTACCCGTACTACGCGCCGTTCGGCGCGCTGATCAGCATGTACCCGACTCTGATGTCGTCGGCTAGGTCGGGTCTGCAGACCCTGCTCGGTCTTGGCGTCGGCATCGGCCTCGCCGCCCTCGTCCTGCTGACCGTCGGCCCCAGCATCTGGTCGATCGCGATCGTGGTCGGCGTCGGCGTGATCGTGTCGGGTACCGGCTGGTTCGGGGCGGGCCGCGAGTACATCCCGATGGCGGCGCTGTTCGTGCTGATCATCGGCGGAGCGGATGCCGAGGACTACTCCTTCGGGTACGTCACTCAGACCGCTGTCGGCGTGGTCGTCGGACTCCTGGTGAACGCCATCATCCCGCCCGCACCCCTGGTGTCCGAAGCCGCAGCCCGGATCGACTCCTTCCAGCAGCGGCTGGCCGCGCACCTCGACGACATCGCCGCCGCGTTGATCGAGACCTGGCCGCCGGAGCGGGCGGGGTGGATGCAGGATGCCGGGGCGCTGGCGGAGACGAGCCGATCGCTGCGCGATGCGGTCGCCGAGGCCGACGAGAGTCGTCGTGGAAATCCACGAGCCTGGCGCGGCCGGGCCGACACGAGCAGAGAACACGCTCGTCTCGAGATGCTCGTCGAGGTGAGCCATCAGATCCGGGACGTCTCGGGATGCCTGAGCGACACGATCAACGACCGCCCCTCGGGCTTCCCGCTTGACCCCGCGCTTGTCGAACCCCTCGCGGAGGCGTGTCAAGCGGTGGCGGATGTGCTCGCGGGCGCCGAGGAGGATGCCGAGGAGCTGCACGCCCGTGCGACGAAGGCTGTCGACACCCTCCTGCGCGCCGTGCACACGCGCTCGCTCGAGACGGATGCCATCGCCGGCCCCGGCGTGCTGAGCGCGATGCACCTGCAGCGGATCCTGCTCATGCTCGCGCCGGAGGCGGACGCTCGGCCCAAGGACAGCCTGCCAGGCGGGGACCCTCAGCCCCGCACCTGATGCAGCAGGAGCCCGCCGTCCGGACGCAGCGCCATCTGCACCTTCGCGGATGCGGCGTGACCGGAGCTGCGAGTATTACCCCGAACTCCGCCATGTGACAACCCCGTAGCCTCGCAGGCGTCACCCCCGTAGGTTCTCCTCAACAGCAATGACCTCGAGGCGCTTAGCCGGAAGGCAGTCGAGACAGGAGTCCTCATGTCTGCCGCAACCAGATCCACCGGACAGGCGATCGCCCGGTCGGCCGAGCCGACCGCACCGCCGCAGGCCGCCGACCCCACGGCGAGCACCGAGCCGGCCATCGCGAGCGAGCCGTCGCCCCAGCCCACGCCCGCCGAGCCCGCCTACGAGCTCGTCGACATCGATCGCTACGAGGTGTTCGAGGACGGCCCCGTCGGCTACGTCGAGGTGATCCCGCCGCTGTTCATCTGCTATTCGGGCCACCCCTACCCGAAGGCGATCGAAGTGGCGCAGGTCTTCGACTTCGAGCAGGCGGTGCGCCGCGTGCGCGAGGCGGCACCGCACTCGCACGGCTCGCACGAGAACGGTCGTACCGCCGCATGAGCGTCGACGTGTGGCCCGGATCAGCCCATCCCCTCGGCGCGACCTTCGACGGTCAGGGCACGAACTTCGCACTGTTCAGCGAGCACGCAGAGCGGGTCGAGCTGTGCCTGTTCGACGACGACGGTGAGGAGACCCGCGTCGATCTCGTCGAGGTCGACGCCTACGTCTGGCACGGGTACCTGCCTTCGGTGCAGCCGGGACAGCTGTACGGCTACCGGGTGCACGGGCCGTACGACCCCCCGAACGGAAAGCGCTTCAACCCCAGCAAGCTGCTGCTCGACCCGTACGCGAAGGCCGTCGCGGGACAGGTCGATTGGGGGCAGGCGCCGTTCTCCTACGACTTCGGCGACCCCGATTCGCACAATGAGGACGACTCGGCCGCCAGCACGCCGAAGAGCGTCGTGATCAACCCGTTCTTCGAATGGGGCGGCGACCGGCTGCCGAAGACGCCCTATGCGCAGACGGTCATCTACGAATCGCACGTGAAGGGCCTCAGCATCCGGCATCCCGACGTGCCCGAAGAGCTGCGCGGCACCTACGCCGGGGTCGCGCACCCGGCGATCGTCGACCACCTGACGCGCCTGGGCGTGACCGCGATCGAGCTCATGCCCGTGCACCAGTTCGTGAACGACAGCACCCTGCAGGACAAGGGCCTGTCGAACTACTGGGGCTACAACACGCTGTCGTTCTTCGCACCGCAGAACACGTACTCCTCGAGCGGCGAGCACGGCCAGCAGGTGCAGGAGTTCAAGGCGATGGTGCGTGCGCTGCACGCCGCCGGCATCGAGGTGATCCTCGACGTGGTCTACAACCACACCGCAGAGGGCAACCACCTCGGCCCCACCCTGTCGATGCGCGGCATCGACAACGAGGCGTACTACCGCCTCGAGGAGGACCGCCGGTACTACACCGACTACACCGGCACGGGCAACAGTCTCAACGTCGGCAACCCGCACGCGCTGCAGATGATCATGGACTCGCTGCGGTACTGGGTCACCGAGATGCACGTCGACGGATTCCGGTTCGACCTCGCCTCCACCCTCGCGCGGGAGTTCTACGACGTTGACCGGCTGGCGACCTTCTTCGAGCTCGTGCAGCAGGATCCGGTGGTCTCGCAGGTGAAGCTCATCGCCGAGCCGTGGGACATCGGGCCCGGCGGCTACCAGGTGGGCAACTTCCCGCCGCAGTGGTCGGAGTGGAACGGCAAGTACCGCGACACGGTCCGCGACTTCTGGCGCGGCGAGCCGCAGGCGCTCGGCGAGTTCGCCTCGCGCCTCACCGGGTCGGCTGACCTCTACGAGCACTCGGGGCGCCGCCCCGTGGCATCCGTCAACTTCATCACCGCCCACGACGGCTTCACGCTGCGCGATCTGGTGAGCTACGCCGAGAAGCACAACGAGGCCAACGGCGAGGACAACAACGACGGCGAATCGCACAACCGCTCCGACAACCTGGGGGTCGAGGGGCACACCGACGACCCCGACGTGAACCGCCGCCGCGCCATGCGGCAGCGCAACATGCTGGCGACGCTGCTGCTGTCGCAGGGTGTGCCGATGATCTCGCACGGTGACGAGCTGGGCCGCACTCAGGACGGCAACAACAACGGCTACGCGCAGGACAACGAGATCACGTGGATCGACTGGGAGGCGGCGGATCTCCCGCTCGTCGAGTTCACGGCGGCGCTCACGCGGCTGCGCGCCCTGCATCCGACGTTCCGGCGCAGCCGGTTCTTCGACGGCAAGCCGGTGCGCGTCGAGGAGGGCTCGCCGGTGCCCGACATCGAGTGGCTCCGCCCGGACGGGCGCACGATGCAGCCCGAGGACTGGGAGTCGGGCTTCGGGCTGTCGATCGGCATGTTCCTCAACGGCCGCGGCATCCGCGAGAAGGACCGCCAGGGCCGTCCGGTGGACGACGTGAACTTCCTGGTGTACTTCAACAGCGGCGACGAGTCCGTCGACGTCGTGCTTCCGGATGCCCGGCACGGCGCGACCTGGGAGGCCGTGGTCGACACAGCCGGCGAGCTTACCCACGCCGACCCGCTGCCGGCTGCTGCTGGCGTGCAGCTCGGCGCCGGATCCATGCTCGTGCTTCGCGAGGTCGACGGCGCGGACGAGCCGACCGACGACTCCGTCGAGGCCTCGCTGCGGGTGCAGGTCGAGAACGCCGCGACCCGCGCGCCCGCGCCGAAACCCGAGGTGTGAGATGACCAGCCGCCCCGACTCCACGTACCGTCTGCAGATCACCTCGCGCTTCACGCTCGAGGAGGCTGCGAAGGTGACCGGCTACCTGCACCGGCTCGGTGCGGACTGGGCCTATCTCTCTCCGCTTCTGGCGGCGACGCAGGGCTCGGATCATGGCTACGACGTCGTCGACCACTCGCGCATCGACGAGTCCAGGGGCGGGGCGGCAGGTCTCACCACCTTCTCGGCCGCGGCGCGTGCCGAGGGCCTCGGCATCCTGGTCGACATCGTGCCGAACCACGTCGGGGTGGCCTCGCCGCGGCAGAATCCCTGGTGGTGGGACGTGCTCCGCCTCGGACGCGCTTCGGCCCACGCCATCGCGTTCGACGTCGACTGGGAGCGCGGGCGCGAGAAGGTGCGCCTGGCCATCCTCGGCGGCACTCCGGGCGAGGTGATCGAGCGCGGCGAGATCGTGGTCGATCCGACGCCGGCACCGGATGCCCCCGACGGCACGCTGTCGTACTTCGAGCACGTCCTCCCCCTGGCGCCCGGCACGGGGCGGCTGAGCGACGACCTGACCGCTCTGCTCGGTGCACAGCACTACGAGCTGCGCCACTGGGAAGACCAGAACGACCAGCTGAACTACCGGCGCTTCTTCGCCGTCACCGAGCTCGCCGCTCTGCGCGTAGAGCTTCCCGACGTCTTCGCGCAGTCGCACGAGGAGATCGTGCGCTGGATCCGCGAAGGTCTCGCCGACGGCATCCGGGTCGACCATCCCGACGGCCTCGACGACCCGGAGGAGTATCTCGAGCGACTCGCCGACGCCACCGGCGGCGCATACACGCTGATCGAGAAGATCCTCGAGTACGGCGAGGAGCTGCCGCCGTGGTGGCGCACCGACGGCACCACCGGGTACGACGCGCTCGGCGAGATCGACCGGGTGCTGATCGATCCGGCCGGAGTCGACGAGCTCACTGCGCTCGATGCTCGGCTGCGAGACCAGAGCGACCTCCCCGAGGCGCAGGACTGGCACGATCTCATCCACGACACCAAGCGCGCGATGGCCGACGGGCTGCTGCAGTCGGAGGTGCGCCGGCTGGTGCACGACCTGCCGTTCGGCATCGTGGGCGCGGCGGATGCCCTGGCCGAGCTGCTCGCCTGCTTTCCGGTCTACCGCTCCTACCTGCCGGCAGGGTGCGAGCATCTGCGCCATGCGGTCGAGGAGGCGAGCCGTCGGCGACCGGATCTCGCATCCGCGATCGACGAGCTCGAGCCGCTGCTCGCCGATCCGGCTCTGCCCGTGGCGCGGCGCTTCCAGCAGACGTCGGGCGCGATCATGGCGAAGGGGGTGGAGGACACCGCCTTCTACCGGTACACCCGCCTCGGCACCTTGACCGAGGTCGGCGGCGACCCGTCGGTCGCGTCGCTGAGCGTGCCGCAGTTCCACACCGCGCAGCAGCGTCGCCTCGCCGCCTGGCCGTGCTCGATGACGACCCTGTCGACGCACGACACCAAGCGATCCGAAGATGTGCGTGCCCGCCTCGCGGTGCTCGCCGAGGTGCCCGAGCGCTGGTCCGAGGTGCTCGACGAGCTGCGCGGGATCGCGTCGACCGGCCACGGCCCGCTCGACAGCATGCTGTGGCAGGCCGCCGTCGGCGCCTGGCCGATCTCCTCGGAGCGGCTGCTCGCGTACGCGCAGAAGGCCGCCCGCGAGGCGTCCGAATCGACCGCGTGGCAGCATCCGGATGCCGAGTTCGAGAAGGGTCTCGAAGCGATCGCCGAGGCGGCGAACGGTGCCGCGAAGCCGGTTCTCGAGCGCTTCGTGGCGGAGATCATCGGGTACGGGCGGTCGAACTCCCTGTCGGCGAAGGTGCTGCAGCTCACCGGCCCCGGTGTGCCGGACGTGTACCAGGGCACCGAGCTGTGGGATCTGTCGCTCGTCGACCCAGACAACCGCCGGCCGGTGGACTTCGCGCAGCGCGAGCGCATGCTGTCCGAGCTCGACGCTGCCGTCGCCGAGGGCAGCCTGCCCTCGATCGACGACTCAGGAGCGGCGAAGCTGCTGGTGACCTCGCGGGCGCTGCGGCTGCGCCGCGATCACCCCGAGCTGTTCACCGCGTACCGACCCGAGACCGTCGCCGGGCCCGCTGCGTCCCACGCCGTCGCGGTGGACCGCGGCGGTCTGACCGTGGTGGCCACGCGTCTGCCGGTCGGGCTGGAGAGACGCGGCGGCTGGGGCGAGACGACCCTGATGCGGTCGGAGATGCCGTCGATCGATGTGCTCACCGGGCGGCGATTCGCCGGAGGTCCCGTGCGCCTGGCCGAACTGCTCGAGCACTACCCCGTCGCGCTGCTGCGGGAGGTGCGGTGATGGAGGTCAATGCGGTGATGAAGGGCGGTGCGGTGATGGACGTATGGGCGCCGCGCGCGTCGCGGATGCGACTGCGCCGGGTGGGCGATGACGGCTCGACGCTCGACGAGCGGGAGATGACGGCGGGTCCCGGCGGCTGGTGGCAGGCCGACGCCGAGCTCGCTGACGGCGAGCGCTACGGCTTCGTGATCGGCGATGGCGATGAGCTGCGGCCGGATCCCCGTTCTCGCCGGCAGCCCGACGGGGTGCATGCCGCGTCGGCGGCGTTCGACGAGACGGCATTCGCCTGGACCGACGCCGCATGGACGGGACGGCAGCTGGCGGGTGGGCTCATCTACGAGCTGCATATCGGCACCTTCACTGCGGCCGGCACCTTCGATTCCGCGATCGAGAAGCTGCCGCACCTCGTCGACCTCGGCGTCACGCACGTCGAGCTGCTGCCGGTGAACGCCTTCAACGGGCAGTGGAACTGGGGGTACGACGGCGTGCTCTGGTACGCCGTGCACGAGGGTTACGGTGGTCCGCGCGGCTACCAGCGCTTCGTCGACGCCGCGCACGCGCACGGCCTCGGCGTGATCCAGGACGTCGTGTACAACCACCTCGGACCGAGCGGCAACTACCTGCCCGAGTTCGGACCCTACCTGCGCGACGGCAGCCGCAACACGTGGGGCGACTCGGTCGATCTCGATCAGACGCCCGTGCGCGAGTACATCATCGAGAACGCCCTGATGTGGCTGCGCGATCGGCACGTCGACGGCTTGCGGCTGGATGCCGTGCACGCCCTGCACGACGACAGCCGCATCCACATCCTGAAGGAGCTCGCCGAGCGCGTCGACGCCCTCTCTGCGCACGAGGGCAGGCCGCTGACCCTGATCGCCGAATCCGACCTCAACGATCCGACTCTGATCCTTCCGCGCGAGGCCGGCGGATACGGACTCACCGCGCAGTGGTCCGACGACTGGCACCATGCGGTGCACGTCGCCCTCACCGGGGAGACCTCGGGATACTACGCGGACTTCGCCGCGCCGGATGCCATCGAGAAGGTCACCGACGGGGGCTTCTTCCACGACGGCACGTTCTCGTCGTTCCGCGACCACGTGCACGGATCCCCCATCCCGCACGAGGTGCCCGCCTGGCGGCTGGTCACCTTCGCGCAGGACCACGACCAGATCGGCAACCGAGCGACGGGCGACCGGCTCAGCGAGACCCTGTCCGACGACAGGCTCGCGGTCGCGGCGGTGCTCACGCTGACGGCGCCCGGCACGCCCATGCTCTTCATGGGCGAGGAGTGGGGCGCGTCCACGCCGTGGCAGTTCTTCACCTCGCATCCGGAGCCGGAGCTCGGGCGCGCCACGGCCGAAGGACGCGTCGCCGAGTTCGCCCGGATGGGGTGGGATGCCGCCGTCGTGCCCGATCCGCAGGATCCGGAGACCTTCCAGCGCTCCAAGCTCGACTGGGACGAACCGGGTGAGCCCACCCACGCGCAGCTGCTGGATCTGTACCGCCGGCTCGCGGCGCTGCGGCGCGAGCATGCGGAGCTGACCGACCCGGGCATCCGGGAGCCCTCTGTGCACCTCGTCGTGCCGAGCGATGAGCCGCAGCACCGCGCGTTCCGCATCGATCGGGGCGGCCTGAGCATCCTGATCAACCTGACCTCCGCCGACGTCGCCTTCGACGTCGCCGGGGAGGTCCTGCTCGCCACTCGCGAGACCGCGTCGACCGCAGGGCGCACGACTCTGCCCGCGGAGTCGGCGGCGATCATCCGGCGCTGATCCGCACCCGCGTGCCGGTCCCGGCCGGTACCCAGGTACCGGCTGGGACCGGAAAGGTGCACTCGCGTCCGATGTGGCGCACCGGGCGCCATTCGTACTGTCGATGACATGCGAAAGGGAAACCAGTGATCTCCGCCGAGGCGCTCGTCAAGCGCTACGGCTCCAGAACCGCCATCGACAGCATCGACTTCACGGTCGAACCGGGCCAGGTGACCGGATTCCTCGGCCCGAACGGCGCGGGCAAGTCCACCACCATGCGCATGATCGTCGGCCTCGATCGGCCCACCTCCGGGTCGGTGCGGGTGAACGGGCGGTCGTACCGCGAGCACGCGGCGCCGCTGCATGAGGTGGGCGTGCTGCTCGACGCGAAGGCCGCCAATCGCGGCCGCACCGCGTACCAGCACCTGCGCGCCATCGCGGCGACGCACGGCATCGGCACCTCCCGGGTGCGGCAGGTGCTCGAGCTGGCGGGCCTCGAGTCTGTCGCCGGCAAGCGGGTGGGCGGGTTCTCGCTCGGCATGGGGCAGCGGCTCGGCATCGCCGCGGCGCTGCTGGGCGACCCGGGCACCGTCATCCTCGACGAGCCGGTCAACGGCCTCGACCCGGAGGGCGTGCGATGGGTGCGCACGCTGATGCGCACACTCGCCGCCGAAGGCAGGACGGTGCTGCTGTCGTCGCACCTGATGAGCGAGATGTCGCAGACGGCTGACCGGCTCATCGTCATCGGACGCGGCCGGATCCTCGCCGACGGCACCGTCGGCGACGTCGTCGCCCAGGTGACCCGTCAGGTCGTCAGGGTCCGCACCCACGACGGTCCGCGGCTCCTGGCGGCGATCGCCGACGCGCACGTCTCCGTCTCGTCCGTCGGCGATGACGCGTACGAGATCACCGGGATGAGCGCCGAGCTCATCGCGGCCGCAGCCTCCACGGCCGGCATCGTGCTGTACGAGGTCGTGACGTCGTCGGGCTCTCTGGAAGACGCCTATCTCGCCCTCACCGCCGGCGACGTCGAGTACCGCTCGGCCCTCACCTCGACCGCCCACGACGCAGGAGCAGCCCGATGACCGCCATCGACCACAAGCGCGCGACCTTCATTCCCGGCCCTGCGAGGCTCACCTTCCGCGGCATCCTGCGCTCGGAGTCCATCAAGCTCATCAGCCTGCGCTCCAACCGGGCGATGCTCGTCTCGATCGTGCTGCTCAGCCTGGCCGTCAGCCTCGCGCTTGCGGTGACGATGGCCGACGCGGGGGTTCCCGACCTGCCGTCCGTCGGGTTCATGCTCGATGAGATCACTCTCGGCACCGTCCTGTTCGGCCAGCTGGTCGCCGTCGTGCTGGGCGTGATGGCGATCAGCGGCGAGTACGCGAGCGGCTCGATCCAGCCCACCATGATCGCCGCGCCCACGCGCACACCGGTGCTGCTGGCCAAGGCGTGCGTGGTGTTCGTGGCTGCCACAGCCACCGGACTCGTCGGCGCGTTCGGCTCGTGGGCAGTGACCCTGCCGTTCTTCGACGCCCTGGGACTGGCGGTCGGATTGACGGCACCCGGCGTCCTGCCGGCGCTCGTCGGCGCCGCGGTCTATCTGGGCCTCTCGGCTATCCTCGGGTTGGGCATCGGCGCGCTGCTGCGAGCTGTCGCACCCAGTGTGGCCGGGGCGGTCGTCCTGACGCTGCTGATGCCGGTGGTGCTCTCTGCGCTGCCCGCCTCGCAGACGGTGCGCAACATGCAGCTGCTGACCATGTCGAAGGCGGGAGACGCCATGAGCAACGCCCCCGAGAACCAAGGAGCGCTCGTGAACCTCGTCGACGGATACATCAGCTGGGGTGCGGGCTGGATGATCGCCGCAGCATGGGCGCTCGTGTTCCTGGTGCTCGGGATCCTGCGCCTGCGCAAGGGGGACGTCTGAACACCGCACCGGTCGGTCTGCGCGGCGCCTCCCCGGAGGCGCCGCGTCCGGCGCGCCGGTTCTCGATCACGGATGCCGTGCTGCTCGGCCTCTACCTCAGCGCAGCCATCACGATGGCCGCGCTCTCGCTGGAGCCGCCCTTCGTCACGCCGCTGTGGGCGCTGGTCGCACTCGGGGTGGGCGGGATCCTCGTGCTGGTGATGCGGCTCAGGCATCCCGCCGCCGCCTTCGCCGGCGCGATGGCCCTCGCCGTGGCATCGACTGCGTTCGGGTCGGGCGCCGAGGGGATGCTGGCGGTCGGCGCGATGTATCTGGTCGGGCTGCGGGCACGGCCGGCCACGGCCTGGGCAGCGCTGGGCGTGGCGCTGCTGCTGGCGGCGGCGGGTGCGAGCGCCCTCACTCTGCGCGGCACGCGGCTGCCGCCCATGCTGGGCTCCGCGCCCCCGCTCGACCCGCGTGACACCCTGCTGGACTGGTTGAACTTCTTCAGCCTGGTCGCCGCGCTGCTCGTGATCACGACGCTGCTGGGCATCAACGCCGGCCACCGTCGACGCCAGCTCGGCGAGCTCCGGCATCGCGCCGAGCAGCTCGCGCGAGAACGCGACCAGCAGGCCGAGACAGCTCGCGCGCAGGAGCGCGAGCGCATCGCCCGTGAGATGCACGACGTGATCGCGCACAGCCTGACCGTGATGATCGCCGTGTCGGACGGCGCGCGCCTGGCCGCCGACGAGAAGCCGCAGCAGGCGAAGGAGGCGATGGGCCGGGTCGCCGAGACCGGGCGCAGAACCCTCGGCGAGGTGCGGCGGCTGCTCGCGACCGTGCGCGCGGATGACGCCGAGCCGCCCGTGCCGCACGCTCCGCAACCCGACGCGGCTCGGCTGCCCTCGCTCGTGCAGGAGTTCTCTGCTGCCGGCCTGCCGGTGCGACTCACCGTCACGGGCCGCGCGCCTGCCGACCCCGCGCTGGGGCTGACCGTCTACCGGATCGTGCAGGAATCGCTGACCAACTCCCTTCGACACGGCAGGGAGATCCGCTCCGTGGAGGTCGACGTGGCGTGGGAGGACGGTGAAGTGAGAATCGTCGTGCAGGACTTCTCGGCCGCGGCGCAGCTGCTCCCCGCCGGCGAGCGCTCGCCGGGCCGCGGCCTGGTGGGCATGCAGGAGCGCGTCGCCCTGTACGACGGCGACATCGAGACAGGCCCGCATGCCGGAGGGTGGCGGGTGTCCGCCCGCCTCCGCTGGCACGAACGGGGAGAGGGAGAATGACGAACGACATCCGGGTGCTTCTCGTCGACGACCAGGAGCTTGTGCGCTACGGCTTCCGGCTCATGCTCGATGCGACGCCTGGCATCGTGGTCGTCGGCGAGGCCGACGACGGCGAACGGGCGATCGGTGCGGCCGAGCGACTGCATCCGGATGTGATCCTGATGGATGTCCGGATGCCCGGCACCGACGGCATCGAGGCGACCAGGCGGATCCTTGCCCGCCTGCCCCGCACCCGCATCCTCGTGCTCACCACCTACGACCTCGACGAGTACGCCTTCGCGGCGCTGCGCGCGGGTGCGGCGGGCTTCCTGCTCAAGGACACTCGCCCTGAGCAGCTCATCGCGGCGATCCAGGCTGTGCATGCCGGCGACGCGGTCGTCTCACCGCGGATCACCGCGCATCTGATCGCGACCGCAGCACCGCACCTCGGTGGTCGGCAGGCGGACGACGTCGAGAGCACACTCGCCGATCTCACCGCCCGCGAGCGCGAGATCTTCGTACTGATCGGCCAGGGGCGGACGAACGGCGAGATCACCGCAGCCCTGCATCTGAGCGATTCGACGGTGAAGGCCCACGTCGGCCGCGTGCTGTCGAAGCTCGAGCTGCGCAACCGGGTGGATGCCGTGATCCGCGCCTACGAGCTGGGAGTGGTCGGGCGCTGAGCAGCGTGGTGGGCCGCGACTGTCGTCGAACGGGCGCGAGTTCGCGCCGGCTCAGCGCCTCAGCGCTGAGGGTCTCGGCAGACCGAGCTCCTCAATCAGGTCGCCCAGCGCTCGGTCGAGCTCGGCACCGGCCTGGGTGATCTTGTTGACACCGAACCCCGCGAGCTGAGCGCTGGGCACCTCGAAGCTCAGGGTCGTTCCCGGCCGCTTTGTCGTGTGCGCCTCAATGCGCAGCGGCGAATAGAGCACCGCACCTGGATCGTGACGGTACAGCCGGGCCGCGATCGCGTGATGCGAGATCATCCACACCACGCTGCGCGCCGCGCTGCCCGCGTGCTGCATGAGCTCGTCAGGACGCGAAGTCCATACCCGCACGAATCCGTTCTGTGTCTCCCACTGCAGACCGCGCACGAATCCGGCCCAGTCGCTGCCGCGGAGCTCTTCGAGCGCCTGCTCCTGAGACAGTGCGGGAACTGCCCGCTCGAACGCCGCCGTCATCGCCTCGAACTGCGCGTTCGTCTCGAGTCTTACGCGGCGTCCCGCATGCTCGAAAAGCGTCTCCTCTGCGTCGTAGCTCACGAAACCATCTTCGCGCAGCGTCGTCTGGCGAGGATCAGCCACATTTCAGGAAGGCGCAGATGTTCCGTGACCAAACCGTTGCATTCGTTACCGCGCCGTTATATGCTCATCACACGGTGAATGTTAGCTGTGGCATCCACCGCATGTGATTGCAGGACTCTCTTTGGTGCAAGGGACAAGGGCCGGTCGGAAGCCTCTCCGACCGGCCCTTACTGCTGCCGCCGCACGTCGGTGCGCGACAGTACGCTGAGTGCATGACCGACCGCGAGCTCGCCCTGCAGGCGTGGGAGAGCCTGTTCCGCGCGCAGCACCAGCTGCTCGCGGAGATGGCCGTCGACTTCGAGGGGTCCGCCCTCGCGCAGGGCGAGTACGACGTGCTGCTCACCGTCGTCCGCGCACCGGAGATGACCTCGCGGCTGCGCGACATCACCGCCAGGTCACTGATCAGCCAGCCCAGCGTCTCCAGGCTCATCGATCGCATGGTGACGCGCGGGCTCATCACGAAGGCGATCGATCCCGAAGACGGCCGCGGAGCCGTGATCACGGCGACGGATGCCGGAGCCAAAGCCTTCCGCCAGCTGGCGACGGTGCACGGGCGCACCATCGCCGAGAAGATGTCTCCCCTCGACGACGCCGAGCTGGCGACGCTGCTGCGACTCACGCAGAAGCTGCGAGGAGTGTGACGCCCGAGACTCTGGCAGGGTGTACCTGAAACCTACAAGGGGGAAGGAAGGTCACCATGGAGATCGCCGGAGCAATCGGCATCCTGGTCATCATCGGAATCGCGGTCGTCGCCGCGATCGTCATCGCACTGATCCTGCTGCTGTTCGCTCGCAGCTGGATCAAGGTGGCCCGAGCCGACGAGGCGCTCGTCATCTCAGGTCGCAAGCAGAAGGTGCAGCGGGCGGTCATCAACGCCGACGGCAGCACCAGCTCGGAGATGGCCGAGTCGCCGGTCACGGTGATCGTCAACGGAAAGTCGCTGGTCAACCCGATCACGCAGCGTCACGAGATCATCTCGCTGCGCTCGCGTCAGGTGCTGCTGAACGCCGAGGCTCAGTCACTCGACAGCGTCACGCTCAACGTCGACGGCGTCGCGATCGTGAAGATCGGCTCCGACCCGCTGTATGTGCGCCGCGCCGCCGAGCGCTTCGCCTCGCAGGACAAGGCGATCGAGCAGTTCACGACCGAGCAGCTCGAGGGCGCGCTGCGCGGCATCGTCGCCACCCTGTCGGTCGTCGAGCTGATGCGCGAGCGCAAGAAGTTCTCCGACCAGATCGCCGCCGACGTCTCCAGCGAACTCGCCGATCAGGGGCTCATCCTCGACTCGTTCCAGATCAAGGGCATCACCGACAAGGTCGGCTACATCCAGTCGCTGGGCGCTCCCGAGATCCAGGCCAAGCGCCAGGCCGCCGAGATCTCGCAGACGAACGCCGACCGTGCGATCAACCAGAAGAACATCGCCAACAACGAGGCGAACCTCATCGAGCAGACCGCACTCGACACCAACACGGCCAACGCCAACGCCGGCATCGGTCGTGCGCGCGCCGAGGCCGAGCAGGCCGAGTACCTGGCTCGCGCCCAAGCCGAGCAGGCTGTCCTGCAGCAGCAGGCTGAGAACAAGCAGGCCCAGCTGGACGCCGACGTGAAGCGCGTCGCCGACGCGCAGCGGTACGAAGCCGAGACCCGCGCGCAGGCCGAGCTGTTCACTCGTGAGAAGGCCGCCGAGGCTGCCGCGATCGAGCAGGTCAAGCAGGCCGAGGCCCGCACCCGCATCGCCGAGCAGCAGGCTCAGGCCGACAGGGCTCGCGCGGCCGGTGAGGCCGCTGCGGCCGAGGCCAAGGCCAACGGTGACGCCAACGCGCTGCGCGCCCAGGCGGACGCGGAAGCTGCGGCCCGGCGCCTGCGCGCCAACGCCGAGGCAGAGGCGATCCGCGCCGAGGGAGAGGCGCGCGCCGCCGCTGTCGAGGCTGAGGCCAAGGCGATCGCCTCCAACCAGGAGGCGTTCCTGTCGCAGCGCGTGCTCGAGGTGCTGCCGTCGATCATGGCCGAGTTCGCCAAGGGCTACTCCGCCATCGGCAACGTGTCGATCATCGGCGGCAACGGCGAGGACGGCGCGTCCAGCGTCGTCGGCAGCGACAACGCGAAGGCGATGCGCTCGGTGTTCGACAGCGTGAGCGCCGCGACCGGTCTCGACCTCGCCGCGATCATCCAGGGTCAGGCCGTCGGTCGTGGTTTCGGGGCGGGTGTCGCGAAGGCGACGGATGCCTCGCCTTCGGCATCCCCGTCCGCCGGGACGACAACGGCCATCGTCGAGCGCACCCTCGACGACCGGGCCGAGCCCGACACCGGCGCGTAAACCGCCGCTCTCGAAGAGCCGTCTCGCCCAGCGAGGCGGCTCTTCGCACCTCCCCGACGCACATAGCCGGCGTCCGAGGTCACTTTCGTACGGTTTCCGCGTCGCAGGCGTGCACATTCGACCCCGCACCGGCATGTCGGCCCGCTGTCTGTCTGCGGGGCAGACTGGAACCGTGACCTCCCGCCCGTTCGATCTCGCCCGCATCGGCGCAGGGCTGTCGTTCGCAGCGGCCCTCGAAGATGTCGAGCGCGCCCTCGAGACGGGCACCGCGCTGGTCGTCAGCGCACCGCCGGGCACGGGCAAGACCACGCTCGTGCCACCCCTGCTGGCATCCCGCTCCGGCGGACGCGTGATCGTCACGCAGCCGCGGCGCGTCGCCGCGCGCGCCGCCGCCCGCCGCCTCGCCGAGCTCGACGGCTCACCACTCAGCAGTCGTGTCGGCTTCACGGTCCGCGGCGAGCGCAGGACGAGCCCTGAGACGCGCGTCGAATTCGTCACGGCGGGAGTTCTGCTGCGCCGGATGCTCGATGACCCGGGCCTCGATGGCATCGACGCCGTCATCATCGACGAGGTGCACGAGCGAGCACTCGAGACCGATCTGCTGATCGGGCTGCTCGGCGAGGTGCGCGAGCTGCGTGACGACCTCACGCTGGTCGCGATGTCCGCCACGCTCGACGCCGAGCGGATCGCCTCCGTGATCGGCACGGACAGGGCACCGGCGCCGGTCGTGGACCACACGGTACCCGCGCATCCGCTCACCCAGCATTGGGCGCCCAGCCCCGCGCCGCGGCTCGACGAGCGCGGCGTCGCCCCGTCGTTCCTCGATCATGTGGCAGGCACAGCGGCATCCGCCGCCCGCGATCTCGTCCGCGACGTGCCCGATGCCGACGCTCTCGTCTTCGCGCCCGGAGCGCGCGAGGTCGCCGAGATCGCACGCCGCATCTCCGACCTGGCGCCCGACTTCGACGTGCGCGAGCTGCACGGGCAGCTGCCATCGGCCGCCCAGGACGCGGTGATCCGCGGCCGCGACGCCCATGATCGGCCGCGCATCATCGTCACGACGTCGCTCGCCGAGTCCTCGTTGACCGTGCCGGGCGTGCGCCTTGTCGTCGACAGCTGCCTGGCACGTCGGCCCCAACGCGACGCGCGCCGCGGCATGACCGGGCTGGTGACGACAGCGGCGTCGCGTTCCTCGTGCGTGCAGCGCGCCGGACGCGCGACGCGACAGGGGCCGGGCGCGGTCGTGCGGTGCGTGGATGAGCGCACGTACGCCGCCGCCCCGGCTCGCCCTGCCCCCGAGATCGCGACGGCCGACCTGGCCGTTGCCGCCCTGCTGCTCGCGTGCTGGGGCGCACCGGGCGGCGCGGGCATGAGGTTCATCGACCCGCTGCCGGCGGACAGCCTGAGCGACGCGACGGAGGTGCTGCATGCCCTCGGTGCGATCGACGACGAGGGGCGCGTGACCGCCGAGGGACGCGCGCTCGCGCGCATCCCGACGGATCCGCGCCTCGCCCGGGCGCTACGCGACGGATCGGCACTCGTGGGCGCACGGGCGGCTGCGGAGGTCGTCGCGCTCGTCGGCGACGACATCCGCCTTCGCGATGCCGATATCGCCTCGGCTCTCTCGGCACTGCGGCACGGCCGAGGTCCTGACGTGCAGCGGTGGGCCCGCGAGGTCGACCGCCTCGTGCGCCTCGTGCCGTCGGGTCGCTCCCCGGTCGGAGCAGGGCACGGCGTCGGTCTCGTCGTCGCGCTCGCTTTCCCCGGACGGATCGCCAAGCGGGTCGATCGCTCGTCTCACGGGGCGACGTTCCTGCTGGCATCCGGAACACGAGCGGGGATCAGCGGCCCGCTCGCCGACGCCGAGTGGCTCGCCGTCGCGGATGTCGCACGAGCATCCGGCCGCATCGCCGCCGGCTCCGGCGCGGTGATTCGCGCCGCCGCCGCCATCACGGAGCAGCAGGTCGAGCGCGCCGCCGACCACCTCATCACAGACCGCGTCGAGGCGCAGCTGATCGACGGCCGGATCAGCGCCCGTCGCGAGCGGCGGGTCGGGGCGATCGTCCGCTCGTCCGTGCCGGTTCGAGCGTCTGCTGCTGAGGGTCGGGATGCCGTGGCGCGCGCGCTCCGCGCCGACGGCCTCGGCGTGTTCACCTGGTCGGGCCCCGCCGATGAGCGGCGCCGACGGATGGCGCTGCTGCACCGCGAACTCCGCGAGCCCTGGCCCGACGTCTCCGACGATGCCCTGCTGGCCCGCCTCGCAGACTGGCTCGATCCAGAGCTCACGGCCCTCGCCAGCGGCACCCCCGCGAATCGCATCGACCTCGCCGGCCCGCTGCGCCGGCTGCTCCCGTGGCCAGCCGCCGCCGAGTTCGATGCTCTCGCGCCCTCACTGCTCGAGGTGCCCAGCGGCTCGCGCATCCGGGTCGCGTACCCGCCGCTCGACGAACCTGAGGGGCAGCCCGTCGTCGCCGTGAAGCTGCAGGAGTGCTTCGGCTGGGCCGAGACACCGCGGCTGGTCGGCGGGCGCGTGCCGGTGCTGTTCCACCTGCTCTCCCCCGCCGGGCGGCCGCTCGCGGTCACCGGCGATCTCGCCTCGTTCTGGTCAGGCCCGTATGCGCAGGTGCGCGCCGAGATGCGGGGACGCTATCCGAAGCATCCCTGGCCCGAGGACCCGTGGGCTGCCACCGCGACTCGACACACGAGTCGGCGCGCGGCACACGACTGATCGGTCAGATCAGCACTCGATGACGTTCACCGCGAGACCGCCCTCGCTGGTCTCCTTGTACTTCGTCGACATGTCGAGACCGGTCTGCCGCATGGTCTCGACCACGGCATCCAGCGAGACGTAGTGGTGGCCGTCGCCGCGCAGCGCGAGTCGCGCCGCGGTGACGGCGGTCGAGGCCGCGATCGCATTGCGCTCGATGCACGGGATCTGCACGAGCCCGCCGATCGGGTCGCAGGTGAGACCGAGGTGGTGCTCCATCGCGATCTCGGCGGCGTTCTCGATCTGCCGCACGGTGCCGCCCATCACGGCGGTCAGGCCGCCAGCCGCCATCGCGCACGCCGAGCCGACCTCGGCCTGGCAGCCGCCCTCGGCACCCGAGATCGACGCGTTCGCCTTGAACAGCGAGCCGAGCGCCGTCGCGGTGAGCAGGAACCGCCGGATGCCGCGGCGCCGGTTCGCCTCGGCCACCGCGGCGTCATCGAGGACGCCCGCACCTGATGCCGCCTGAATCGCGGTCTGATCGCTGGACCGGAAGCCGAGCAGGGCGCTGCCGACGAGTTCGCCGTGCGGTGTGACCGCGTTGCCGACGCCCAGACCGGAGTCGGCGAGGAAGCGCCACCAGTACATCGCGACCGCCGGCAGGATGCCCGCCGCGCCGTTCGTCGGTGCGGTGACGACGCGGCCGCCGGCCGCGTTCTCCTCGTTCACGGCGAGGGCGAAGGCGCCCAGCCATTCGCCGGGCAGGGCCGCGTGCCCGTCGACTTCGGAGACTTCGAGCTGCTGGCGGATGTCGCCCGCGCGGCGCTTCACCTTCAGGATGCCGGGCAGCGTGCCCTCGGAGTGCAACCCGGCGTCCACGCACGCCGCCATGGCATCCCAGATCGCGTCGAGCCCCACGGCGACCTCTTCTTCCGTGCGCACCGCCATCTCGTTCTCGCGGGCGATCTCGGCGATCGACATCCCCGTCTCGTCGCACAGCGCGAGCAGCTCTTCGGCGGTGTCGTAGGGGTACGGCTGCGGAGCCGCAGTGACCCGTGCCTCTTCGCCGTCGCGGCGGATGAACCCCCCACCGACGGAGTAATAGGTCTGCTCGAGCACCGCAGCACCCTCGGCGTCGAGCGCGTGCAGGGTCATCGCGTTCGGATGGCCGGGGAGGCGAGTGCGAGGGACAAAGGCGATGTCGTCCTTCGCGAACGGGATGCCGTGCTCGCCGGCCAGCAGCAGATCTCGACCCTCGGGCCAGCGGCTCCAGAGTTCACGCACGTCGGCCGGATCGCAGGTCTCGGGGTGCAGCCCCTGCAGGCCGGCGACCACGGCATCCGGGGTGCCGTGACCGAGTCCGGTCGCTCCCAGCGAGCCGAACAGCTCGCAGCGAACGCGGGCGACGCTGCTCAGCAGCCCCTCGGCTCGCAGCCGATCGGCGAAGTCGACGCCGGCGCGCATCGGCCCCACGGTGTGCGAGCTCGACGGCCCCACACCGATGGAGAACAGATCGAAAGCCGAGACGTACGCAGTCACCTCTCCAGCCTACGTCCGCGCCTGCTCTTCCGGGCCGCTGGGAGATGGCCGCAGGAAAGGCGAAACCCCCGCCGCTCTCGCGACGGGGGTTTCAATACTGTCTCAACACAGTGTGCGCCCCGAGGGACTCGAACCCCCAACCTTCTGATCCGTAGTCAGATGCTCTATCCATTGAGCTAGGGGCGCAGGACCCGCTCAGCGGGCCGAAGAACAGACTACAACAGGTTTCGCCGAGAAGCGAAATCGCGGCGGAGCGGGGTCACGCCCGGCGTGTCCAGAGCGCCCGCTTGCCGTCTCGCTCCCCGCGCGAGGTGTCCTTCTCCCCGGCTTTCTCGGCCGCCTTCTCGCGCTTGCGGCGGGCCCGCTGCTCGGACGACAGCGCCTGCAGATCGACCAGCTTGAGCGCCTGCATGCGCGCCTCGCGCATCTGCTCGTACTCGGGGTCCTGATCTGCCCGCATCCCCTCGACCCGGAGGCGACGATCGAGATTGCTGCGCACATCGGCCCATGCCGCCGCTCTCGCCTCTTCGACGAGGGCGGTCAGCGCTTCGGGATCTTCGGTCATCTCACGCAGATGCGTGGCCACCCCGAGCGACTGCTTGGCGCGGCGGCGCAGATTGCGCACGTCGCGGTCACGGTAGTCGTGGGTGCCGTGCGGGTCGGAGTGCCGGCCGCGTGCGCGCTTGCGCAGGGCGGTGAGGTGCTCGGCGGCCTGCTCTGACTCGTCGGCCATCGCCCGCAACGCGACACGAGCCTCGTCCATGTAATGGTCGATCTCGAAGGCGCCGCCCTGTGCGATCGTGCCGACCAGGATCTGGTTCTTCACGGTCAGCCGAACGGCCGCCGTGGCGATCGCGACGCCCTCGGCGACGGCATCAGCTGTTCGTCCCACGAGTACCTCCCGAATCGAGCGTACCGGCACCCCACCGACAGCGGTGGGGTGGGTTCATTCGCGCGGAGCGGATGCCCCGAACATCCGCTCCTGAGCGGCCGCCCGTCCTTCCGCCAGATGCTCGGGTATCAGCCGGCGCAGGGCGTCAAGGTCGCGCGCGCGGATCGCCTCGAGGATCTCGCGGTGGCTGTGCGCCATCGTCGCGACATCGTCGTGCTGTCCGAACAGCCAGCGCAGCCTGGTGACGAGCGTTCCCGCGAGTTCCACGAGCATCGCGTTCTGCGACAGCCGCACGACGGCCATGTGAAATGCCGTCGACGCCTGCCGTGCGGATTCGATGTCGCCCAGCGCGGCCGCAGCGGCCTCCTGAGCCACCAGCGACTCCAGCAGCGCGATCCCGGCTTCATCGACGCGCTGCGCGGCGAGCACGAAAGAGAGCGTCTCGAGCGCTTCGCGCACCTCGAAGAAGCCCTGCAGGTCATGCCGTGAGAACTCCCTGACCGTAGCCCAGCTGCGCGGTCGTGCCACGACGATCCCGTCGGCGACCAGTGCCTTGATCGCCTCGCGCACCGGCAGTCGCGACACCTGCATCTCAGCTGCGATGTCGCGCTCGATCAGTCGAGACCCCGGAGGCCGCCGACCCGACATGATGTCTTCCCGGAGCGCATCGGCGACGCGCTCGGATTCGAGGCCCGACATTCGATCCAGCGACATGATCGGATTCAACCACCACCCGACCGATTGGGCCAGTGTTCCGGCATTTCGGCCGATCAGCTCGATGAGTCAGAGTTCGACGGGCGCCGCTGGTTCGTCTTCAGCAGCCTCGGGATGACGCACCAGGTTCACCACGGCGAGGGCCAGCCCTCCCCAGACGGTGACCATCGCGACGATCATCATGACGACAGCGGTGGTGGTCACGATCGTGCTCCCTTCCGGCGGGCATCCGCCACGGCGATGCTTCCGGTCTCCGCATCCGGTTCGTAGTTCTCGACGACGAGGAACTCGTCGTACTCGGGGTCGTCCTTCGCATGCGAGCGACGGCTCCACGGCAGCAGCGACAGGAGGATCGCGAACACGATGATCGCGATCACCATCCCCCAGCCGAAGATCGCCAGGAACCAGAGCGGATAGCCCTCGTACGGTGTGGTGATCTTCGTGATGATCTCGCTGACGAACAGATAGCCGAGCACGACGGGCGCCAGTGCGCCGACCAGCAGCATCCAGGTCCAGCCGAGCGTGAAGCTGGAGCGCTTGTTCAAATGCTCGCGCAGCACGGGCAGCTTGCGCAGGATCCAGGCGACGAGGATGACCGCGACGAGGGCCACGGCCATGATGCCGAACGCGTTGATGAACGCGTCCGTCGTGTCGAGCACCTGGAGCGCCGTGGTGGTGGAGAAGAACGCGATCGAGATCAGCGCGACGGGGATAGCCACGGTCAGGGTCGTGCGAACGCGACCCCAGCCGAGCTTGTCCTGCAGAGCGGCGACGACCACCTCGAGCACGGAGATGAGGGAGGTGATGCCGGCGAACACCAGGGCGCCGAAGAAGAGGACGCCGAAGATCGATCCGCCGGTGGCCTGCGAGACGATGGTCGGGAAGGCGATGAACGCCAGGCCGATTCCCGAGGATGCGACGCCCGAGACATCGGTGCCCTGCGCCTGCGCCATGAAGCCCAGGGCAGCGAAGACGCCGATGCCGGCGAGGATCTCGAAGCCGGAGTTGGCGAACCCCACGACGAGGCCGGAGCCGGTCAGGTCGGTCTTGCGCTTCAGGTACGACGAGTACGTGACCATGATGCCGAAGGCCACCGACAGCGAGAAGAAGATGTGGCCGTAGGCCGAGGCCCACACACCGGGGTCGGCGAGCGCCTCCCAGTTCGGGGTGAAGAACGCGTTCAGTCCGTCCATCGCGCCGGGCAGGAAGAGGGCCTGCACCACGAGCGTGGCGAACATGAGGGTCAGCAGCGGCATGAGGATCATGTTGGCGGCGCCGATGCCGCGCTTGACGCCCAGCGCCATGATGATGATCACGACGAGCCACACGCCGATGAGGGGGATGCCGACCTGCGGCACGAACTCGAGCGAGATGCCCTTCTTGATGTCGCCCATCTGGAGGAAGTCGGAGAAGAAGTAGTCCTGCTCGTTGCCCTTGCCCCAGGTGATCTGCGCCGAGAACCAGGTGTACATGGCCGCCCACGCGATGATGACGGCGTAGTAGGTGGCGATCACGACGCAGATCAGCACCTGCCACCAGCCCAGCGGCTCGGCCGCCCGGCTCATCCGACGGAACGCCAGCGGCGCCGAGCCGCGGAAGCGGTGGCCGATCGCGTAGTCGAAGAACAGCAGCGGGATGCCCGCGGTCAGCAGCGCGCAGAGGTAGGGGATGAGGAACGCGCCACCGCCGCCCTCGTATGCGACGTACGGGAACCGCCAGATGTTGCCGAGTCCGACCGCAGAGCCGATCGCCGACATGATGAAGACGTTGCGCGAGCCGAAGGCCTCGCGCTTCTTGGTCTGCGTCGTTGCATTCGCCATGCTCCGAGGCTACCGGAGAGGTGCGGCGCAGCCGGCTGGCCTCGCCGCCGAGCTCAGTCGGAGCGAGGCGCGTCTCCGGGGCCGTCGGCACCGTCCACGCCCGGCCCGGGGCCAGGGCGCACGGCTGCGGTGTCGGCGACGTCGATGCGCACATTGCCGTCGTGCTCTGTCACCTCGATGCGCGGTGCCGCATCGGCCTCGGTGGAGTGCTCCGCGCGAAGGAACTGGTCGCGCAGCTTCTGCTCGTGGGTCATGCCGTCGATGGCGTCATCGTTCTCGCTCATGCCACGACCATCTCGCGCGCGGCCGGCGCGGGCGAGACCCTGGCCGCCGACCAGCGGAGGTGATAGAAACCCTGCGCCGAGATCTCGCTGTTCACCAGCGCGGGTGGACGTCCGCGCGGAACCGGCGGTCATAGAGATCCCGCACAGCTGCGGTGAAGGCCTCGCCGAGCTCGGGGACTGAGCCCGCGGCCGCGTTCGATTCCGCCTGCGCGGTGTTGCGCGCACCGGGGATCACCGACGAGACGCCCGGAAGCTGAGAGACCCACGCGAGAGCCGCCGTCGCCGGGGCGAGCCCCGCGCTCGCGGCGAGCGCGGAGAACTCCTGCGCAGCCTCCACGCCCTGGTCGTAGTCGACGCCGGAGAACGTCTCACCCTGGTCGAAGGCCTCGCCGTGCCGGTTGAAGCTGCGGTGGTCGTTCGCGGCGAACTCCGTGTCGTGGGAGTAGCGGCCCGAGAGAAGTCCGCTCGCGAGCGGCACGCGTGCGATGATGCCGACGCCGGCCTCGATGGCTGCGGGAAGGACCTCGTCGAGCGGCTTCAGACGGAAGGCGTTGAGGATGATCTGCACCGTCGCAACGCTCGGGCGCGCGATGGCGGCGAGCGCCTCGGCAGTGGTCTCGACGCTCACTCCGTAGGCGGCGATGGCCTGCTCGGCCACCAGGGTGTCGAGCGCGTCGAAGACGGCGTCGTCGGAGTAGACCGCCGTCGGCGGGCAGTGCAGCTGCACGAGATCGAGCGTGTCGACGCCGAGGTTCCGGCGGCTGCGGTCGGTCCAGTCGCGGAAGTTCTCGAGCACGTAGTTCGCCGGGATCTGCTCGACTCGGCGGCCCATCTTCGTGGCGACGGTCAGCGGGGCATCCGGGTTGTCGCGCCGCCACGCGCCGATCAGCGACTCGCTGCGCCCGTCGCCGTAGACGTCGGCGGTGTCGAAGAACGTGACGCCGGCTTCGGCGCTCGCATCGAGCACGGCCCTGGCATCCGCTTCGCTCACCTCACCCCAGTCCGCGCCGAGCTGCCACGTGCCGAGACCGATGACGGAGACGTCGCGACCAGTGCGACCCAGAGTGCGATGCTGCATGACACCGAGCTTAGGGCGTGTCCCCATGATCGACGCCGCCGCGGCGGGCGGACAGGAGTTCGGTGAAGAGCGCGTCCAGAGCAGGGTCGACACGCTGCAGCTCGGGATGCGCGTCATGCCAGTCGATGATCTCGCGCGCGGTGTGGTGGAGGGCGGCGGTCGGGTTGAAGTCCGGCACGAGCCGGCGGATCTTGGTGTTGTCGAAGACGACGGAGTGCGCCATGTCACCGGTGAGCTGACCCGCCCGCTCCGGAGCGAGCCGCTCGATCTCGGCGCTCGGCGCATATCGCAGGCGGGCTTCCGCTCCGGCGGCTCGGCCGAGGATCGAGTAGATCTCGTTCCAGGTGTACACGAAATCGCTCGTGATCTGGAAGGTGTCCCCGTAGGCGAGCGGATTGCCGAGGAGCCCGACGAATCCGACCGCGAAGTCGCTCGCGTGGGTGAGGGTCCACAGCGAGGTGCCGTCGCCGTGGACGACGATCTCCTCGCCGCGGCGGATGCGGTCGATCGCCGTCCACCCGCCGAACGCCGGGATCGTCCACTTGTCGTAGGTATGCGAGGGGCGCAGCACCGTCACCGGGAAGTCACGGTCGCGATACGCCCTGGTCAGCAGCTCCTCGCACGCTATCTTGTCGCGCGAGTACTGCCAGTGCGGATTGCGCAGCGGGGTCGACTCCGTGATCGGCAGGTGCACGACCGGCTTCTGATAGGCGGATGCCGAGCTGATGAAGACGTACTGCCCGGTGCGCCCCTCGAAGCGGTCGATGTCACGCTGCACCTGATCAGGAGTGAAGGCGATCATGTCGGCGACCACGTCGAATTCGCGACCGCGAAGCGCAGCGTCGACCGCGGCGGCATCGGAGATGTCGGCCGTGAGCACTTCGACGCCTTCCGCCGGGGCTCGGTGCGACTGCCCGCGGTTCAGCAGCGTCACCTCCATGCCGCGCCGGGCAGCGAGCTCGCTCGCCGCCGAGGAGATGATTCCCGTTCCGCCGATGAACAGCACCTTCAACGCAGTCATGCGGTGCACTCTACCGAGGAGCGGGTCCCGGGCGGCGAAGAAGCTTGTGCAGCGGAGACGGAGGGATTTGATCCCTCGCGGCCACTCCACCCGCCACAGCGAAAAATCCGGCTCCCGAGACTTCGTCCCGAGATCCGGATTTTTTGGCGGAGACGGAGGGATTTGAACCCTCGGTCCCCTTGCGAGGACTCCACCTTAGCAGGGTGGTGCACTAGGCCTGACTATGCGACGTCTCCAGGCATCCAGTGTCCACCGGATGCGCCTTGCAATCATAACGGGTTCTACGAGTCCCCCACGAATCGAGTCCGTATGGTCAGATCAGGCAGCCCGTCGCGCAGTCGAATCGCAGCTCACGCGCCAGCCCGAGCGCGGAAACCGTGAACCGCGCCGTGACCGTTCCCGCAGCGATGTCGGCATCCGCGACGGTGAGTGCCGGGTAGGGCGCCGAGAACAGCAGCCTTCCGCCGGCGGGGATATCCTGCGGCGCAGTGCTCCCACCCGGATGCTCCAGCACCACGTTCCGCGCTCCCGCATCCGCGGGCACGCGCACCCGCACGTGGAAGGCGAGGATGTCCCCTGCGCGCAGCCCCGGCCGCGGAGGCCCGTAGTTGCGCAGCTGCGCCTCACGGGTGCCGAGGATCATGCCACCTGCCGCCCCGTACGCCTGGCCGACCTCCTTCCACGCACTCACGCCGACGCCTCCTGCATCGACCGGGTAGACGTGATGCTCGCCGACGTGCACCCACTCGTCGGGCAGTCCAGGTGTGATCGAGCGCAGGATCACTTCGAGGGTGGGGGCGGACGGCGCCGTGGTGCGGGCCGCCTCGGGGTCGATGGGGCCGGCATCCTGGATCTGCGACAGGCTCACGGCAGTGAAGACGAGCTCGGAGTAGCCTTCCCGCTCGTACAGCACGCCGATGCGGCCGTCGGGCAGCGCGGCCGCGCTCGAGTACCCCGAGCTGCCCTGGCAGATCACGTGCTGATGCGGCCAGGTAGCCCCACCGTCGAACGACAGGCTCACCGCCGTGTTGCGGCGCATCTCGGGGTCGAGGTTCGAGGTGACGAGCAGTGCTCCCGGTGCCGACGCAGCTGTCAGGGCGAGCAGCGATCCGTTGTCGCTGGGGTCGGGCAGTCCCGTGATCTGCTCGACGGCACTCCATGTCGCACCGCCGTCGGTGGAGCGTGAGGCCAGCCGGTGCGGTGTGCCTCGGGAGTGCAGCAGCAGCGACCCGTCGGGCAGCGCCGCGATCGACGACTCGTTCGTGCCGCCGCCGACGGCGGCACCCAGCATCCAGGTCTCCCCGTGATCATCGCTGAATGCGGCGGCCGCGGTGATCTCCCCGCCGTCCAGCAGCACCATGGGCTGCACGAGACGGCCAGCGTACTCGCCCTCGTCGATGCGCACACCGGTGCCGGATGCGGCGAAGATGCCGGTGATGCCGGGCCGCTTGAGCTGAGGGGTGAGGCGCCGGTGCTCCCAGGTGAGGCCGTCGTCGTCTGACACCGACACGTCGACGTGCTGCACCTCATCGACGGGCTCGGTGCCCTCGACGGCTTCGAAGAAGCCGGCCCGCGTGCCGGCCGCGTGGAACATGAATATCCGCTCGGTCGCCGTGTCCACGAGCAGCGACGGGTCGCCGAAACCCTGCAGCCCGGTGCCGGTGCGCACGACCGTCTGCGCCCCCCACGTCGCACCGCCGTCCACGCTGCGCCGCAGCAGCAGGTCTATCGGGCTGGGCAGGTCGTCGAGGTTCGGGCGGCCGTCGTAGGCGGCGAGCAGAGTTCCGCGGGTGGTCACGGCGAGCGCGGGGATGCGGTACTGCGCGTAGCCGCCCTCGCCGCGGCGAGCGATCGGGAGGGTGGTCACCCGACGATGCTACCGACTGGCGCCGTCAGCCGACCCGTGCCGCGGGGCAGTCACGAATCAGCGGCGGACGTTTCCGTTGGAGCAGGTCTGCACCGCGGCCGAGTTGCCCTTGATCGAGCTGGGCAGCTGCGCCACATCGTCGGGCACCGGGGCAGCGGTCTCCGTCGAGCCCGCGTCCGGCGCGTCGGTGGCAGGTGTCTCGGGCGTCGCGGGCGTCTCGGGCTGCTGCACGACCACACCGTCGTCGGCCGTGTTCTGGTGCGTGATCTGCAGCTGCTTGTTGGCGGCGATCGCCTCCCACAGCGCGGTGGCCGCCTGCTTGTCGGGCACGACCTTGTTGGGGTCGCTGGGGTCTGCTGCGGTCGGGTACTGCACGAAGACGATGTCCTCGAAAGGCACGCTCTTGACGGCCAGGGCGATCTGCACGATCTTCATCGGGTCGGCCAGCGAGGTCGAGGCCTCGAGGTTGTTGAGCCCGGTGTCGGCCAGGCGCAGCATCGTGGGCACGTTGCCGAGCACCTCGCCGCTGATCATCTTGCGCGCGAGGCTCGACATGTACTGCTGCTGGTTGCCGATGCGGCCCAGGTCCGACCCGTCACCCACGCCGTGGCGGGTGCGCAGGAACTGCAGCGCCTGCATGCCCTGGATGGTGTGCGTGCCCGCCGGCATGTCGAGACCGGTGTGCCTGTCCTTGATGGGATTCGCGAGGCACACGTCGACGCCGCCGATGGCATCCGTGATCTCGATCACGCCGCCGAAGGTGACCTTCGCCGCGAACTCGATGTCTTCGCCGGTGAGCTTCGAGATGGTCTGCGCGACGCAGTTCAGTCCGCCGCCATCGCCGCCGTGCTCATACGCGACGTTCAGCGGCTGCTTGCTCATGGCGGAGTTCGTGCGACCTTCTGCGTCGGTGCAGGCGGGGATCGGCAGCATCAGGTCTCGGGGGAAGCTCACGGCGGTGACGCGGCGCGGCTCGGCCGACACGTGCACGAGCAGGTTCACGTCGTTGAGCGTTCCGCCGGCATCCGGGCCATCGCAGCGGCCGGGGAACAGGTATGCGTACTTCTCCTCGCAGGTGTCGACACCGGCCAGGAGGATGTCGAAGCCGCCCGGATACGCGCCGATGTCCGGCGGAAGCTCCTTGGTGTCGTCGAGCTCGACCGCGTTGGCGGCCACGGTCGTGGTGAAGCTGTTGAGCACGTATCCGGCGACGCTCACGCCGCTGACGAGCACCACGGCGAGCACGACGCCGACGATCTTGAGCAGCTGCCCCACGGCACTGGGCGAACGCAGCTGACCATGGCGCGCCACGGGCTGGCGCCGTTTGACGGACGTGCTCACTCGGTGGCCTTTCAACAGGAAGCGGAGGGTGTGGGATTCGAACCCACGGGACATTGCTGCCCACTGGTTTTCAAGACCAGGTCCATCGGCCGCTCGGACAACCCTCCCGACGCCGGTTCGCACCGGTCGGTCAGTCGTCGAGTCTATCGGTTTCGGGGAAGCCGATCAGGACGACTCATTCTCACGCGTCCGCCTGGGGATCTTCTGGGCGGATCCGGTCATGGGCGGAGCCGGTCAGAGAGGGTGGCGGTCAGAGAAGAGTGCGGAGAGCGGATGCCAGGCCGCCGTCCTCCACGGCGCCGGTGATCTCACCGGCAGCATCCTTCACTTCCTCGACCGCCTGCCCCATCGCCACCGCGCGCCCGCCACCGGTGAGCGCCCAGTCGAACATGCCGAGATCGTTGCGACCGTCGCCCGCCACGAGGACGCTTCCCCGCGGCACCCCGAGCTGCTCCCGCACCCGCTCGAGTGCGGTCCCCTTGTCGACGCCCTTCGGGGCGATGTCGAGCCAGGATGTCCAGCCGATGGCGTATGAGACCTCGTTCAGCCCGGCCTCCCCGACGATGCGCTGGAAGTCCGCCTCGTCGTGTTCGGGCGAGACGACGACGATGCGCGAGACCGGCTGCTGCATGAGCTCATCGAACTCGACCCGCCGGCCGGCATCGAGCGTCCAGTCGTCGAGCACCTCGGTGTAGAGCCGCTCGCCGGATCCGAGCTCGACCATGTACCTCGCCTCGGGCAGGGTCTCGCGCAGCAGGGTGAGCACGGGGGCCGGGTCGAAGACCTCGACGCGCCAGCGCTCCCATCCCTCGCCCGCTCGACGCATCACGACGGCGCCGTTCGAGCAGACCACATACTCGGCGGTCAGGCCCAGCTCGTCGACATATCGCTTGGTGCCGCCCCAGCTGCGTCCGGTCGCGATCATGACCTCGTAGCCGGCATCCCGCACCTCGGCGACAGCCTCCGCGACGCCGGGACTGAGAGTCTCATCCTGCAGCAGGATGGTGCCGTCGACGTCGAGCCCGACCAGGCCGCGCGAGCTCACTCGGCACCCTGCGCGACGGTCGGTTCGGACCAGCCGATGGGGCGCAGCACGTCGATGCCGCCGAGATAGGGCCGAAGCACCTCCGGCACGGTGACCGAGCCGTCGGCCTGCTGGTGCGTCTCGAGGATCGCGACGATCCAGCGGGTGGTGGCCAGGGTGCCGTTCAGCGTCGCCACCGCGCGCGTCTTCGCAGCAGCCGCGTCATCGGAAGTCGGGCGGTAGCGGATGTCGAGGCGGCGCGCCTGGTACGTCGTGCAGTTCGACGTCGAGGTGAGCTCGCGGAACGCGCCCTGCGTGGGCACCCACGCCTCGATGTCGAACTTGCGGGCGGCGCTCGATCCGAGGTCGCCGGCGGCCACGTCGATCACCCGGTACGCGAGACCGAGAGCGGTGAGCATCTCCTCCTGCAGCGCGACGAGGCGATCGTGCTCGGCCTCGGCGTCTTCCGGAGTCGTGTAGACGAACATCTCGAGCTTGTTGAACTGGTGCACCCGGATGATCCCGCGGGTGTCCTTGCCATATGAGCCGGCCTCGCTGCGATAGCAGGTCGACCAGCCGGCGTACCGGTGGGCGCCCTCGCCGAGGTCGAGGATCTCATCCTTGTGGTAGCCCGCGAGCGGAACCTCGCTGGTGCCGACGAGGAACAGGTCCTCCTTGTCGAGGTGGTAGACCTCGTCGGCGTGCTCGCCGAGGAATCCGGTGCCCTGCATGATCTCAGGGCGCACAAGCGTCGGGACGATCATCGGGGTGAACCCGTTGGCGAGCGCCTTGTCGAGCGCGAGGTTCATCAGCGCGATCTCGAGGCGGGCGCCGATGCCCTTGAGGAAGTAGAAGCGCGAGCCCGACACCTTCACGCCGCGCTCCATGTCGATGGCGCCGAGCATCTCGCCGAGCTCGAGGTGATCGCGCGGCTCGAAGTCGTAGGTGGGCACGTCGCCGACGCGGCGCAGCTCGACGAAGTCCTCCTCGCCGCCGGCGGGCACGCCGTCGATGATGACGTTCTCGATGCGCTCGAGCGCTGCGGCGGCGGCATCCGCTGCTTCATTCGCCGCCTGCTGGGCGGCCTTGACGCGATCGGCGAGCTCCTTGGCCTGCGCGACCAGTGCAGCCTTCTCGTCCTTGGGCGCCTTGGCGACCGTCTTGCCGAAGGCGTTCTGCTCGGCGCGCAGCGTCTCGAACGCATTCAGCGCATCCCGGCGCGATCGGTCGGCCTCGATCGCCGCGTCGACGGTTTCGGGCGCGTTTCCGCGCGCGATCTGTGAGCGTCGGACGAGCTCGGGCTCGTCGCGGAGGAGGGCGAGATCGATCATGGGCCAAGTCTATCGACGGCGTCGGCCGCGCCCGGGCGGCGGCGGCATAGGGCGCAGGTCGTAGAGTGGCGGCATGTCGGCATCCGGGAGCGCTCACCCGCACGCGGCTCTCGTCCTCAACCCGGTGAAGGTCGATGTCGAGCGGCTGCGCTCCGACCTCGTCTCGCTCTCCCGGGCGCACGGGTGGGCGCCCCCGCGCGTCTACGAGACGACCATCGAGGATCCGGGTCAGGGCATCACTCGCGACGCGATCGAGTCCGGCGCGGCCGCCGTCCTCGCCGCGGGCGGCGACGGCACGATCCGGGCGGTCGCCGAGAGCATGGCCGGCACGGGCATCCCGTTCGCCGTCCTTCCGGGCGGCACCGGCAACCTCTTCGCGCGCAACCTCGGCCTGCCGCTGGTCGACACCGAGAGGGTGATGCAGGCCGTCTTCACGGGGTTCACGTACCCGGTCGACATGGGATGGGCGCGACTGAACCGACCCGACGGCACCATCACCGAGCACGGCTTCGTCGTGCTCGCGGGCATGGGGCTGGACGCCGACATGATCGCCAACACGCGACCCGACCTGAAGCGCTCGGTCGGCTGGGTGGCGTACCTCGACGGCGCAGCGCGCTCCCTGCCGGGCGCGAAGCCGTTCCGCGTCGTCTATCAGATCGACGACGGACGGCTGCACTCGGCGAAGGTGCACAGCATGCTGTTCGCGAACTGCGGTGCGCTGCCGGCGGGTATCGCGCTGCTTCCGGATGCCTCACTCGACGACGGCGCGATGGACATCGCCCTCATCCAGGCGACCGGCCCGCTGGGCTGGCTCGGCATCTGGCGCAAGGTGTGGTGGGACAACTCGGTGCTGCGACGCACGCGCGCCGGGCGGCGTGTGCTCGAACGCCGTGGCAGGGATGCGTCGATCCGCTACCTGCGTGGAGCGGCGGCCGAGGCGGCGATGATCGGACCGACCTCGATCGAGCTCGACGGTGACGAGCTGGGCGTCGCGGTGCGGATGGTGTGCCGTGTGCAGCGCGGCGGTCTCACGATCGTGCTGCCCGAGGGGCACGACACGTCCGGCTTCTGAGCGCGGACCGTCAGCCGACGGCGACCTTCCCGTCGAGCCCGCCGCCGACCAGCGTCAGCTCATACGGCCCAGCTGCATGTCCAGCGGGAACGGCGAGCGGCGTCAGGCGGGGAGCCATGTCCATCGTGCAGGGGCGATCGATGTCCTGAAGGGTGACGGTCGCACCGGCATCCGTCGCCTGGACGTCGTTCACGATCGGCGGGCACGAGCTCGACCCCCAGGTCAGCAGCACGATGCCGTCTTCGTCGAACCAGCTCGCCGACGGCCGATACTCGGTCTGCCCCTGCGGGGCCTCGGCGAGCGCCTCGAGGTCGGACGTGTCGGTGCGCTGTCCGTGCACGATCTCGACCTCGACATCCGCGGTGACATCGATGCCCTCCGGCACGGGCACCATGAGCGCCCGCGGTGCGAGGTCGTCGGTGCATGCCTTCTCGCTGCTCGCGGCGAGGGTCACGCTGATGCTCTGCCCGTCCCCCTCGACATCTGCGAGCGTCGGGACGCAGGACGACGAGCCCCAAGTCAGCACGGCGATCGCGCGACCGCCATCGATCCACGCCACCTCCACCTCGCTCACTCCGTCGGCGATCGGCGGGGTCGAGAGCCCGCTCGGCGTGCGGGAGCTCGTCGGCGCGTCCGAGCCGGGGGCGCTCGCGCACGCCGTGGCGAGCAGGGCGACGCCGGCGAGCGTCGCGACGGCGGAGGATGCGCGAAGGAGTCTCATGTCTTGATGGTGTCACGGCGGCGACGATCGTCCCAATGCGAGCGGCGCCCGCCGGCGCTCACTGCAGCGCGGAGGTCAGACGCGCGAGGTTGTCGAGCACTGTCGATCGCAGCGGCTGCTGCATCCACTCCTCCAGCGTCAGCTCCCGGCTGAGCGCGCGGTAGTCGTCCTCGACGACGCGCATCTCGTCGACGAACTCCTCACCGCGCACGAGCATCGACACCTCCATGTTCAGACCGAACGAGCGCATGTCCATGTTGCTCGAGCCGATCACGGCGACCTGATCGTCGATGGTGAGGCTCTTGGTGTGCAGGATGTACGGCTTCGGGTACATCCAGATGCGGATGCCGGCGCGCAGCAGCGCCTCGTAGTAGCTGCGCTGCGCGTGGTAGACCATCGCCTGATCGCCCTGCTCGGAGACGAACAGCTCGACCTGCACTCCACGATCCACGGCTGAGGTGACGGCCGCGAGAAGCGCCTCATCGGGCACGAAGTAGGGGCTGACGATCATGACCCGGTCCTGCGCGGCGTACAGCAGGCCGAGGAACAGACGCAGGTTGTTCTCGACCTCGAAGCCCGGCCCGGACGGCACGATCTGGCAGTCCAGATCACCGCGACCGGTCTCGATGCGCGTGATGTCGATGCCCTCCGGCACGCTGTCGGTCTCGGCGTAGAAATCGCTGAGGAACACGGCGTTGAGGCTCGCAACGACCGGCCCGTCGACGCGCACCATCAGGTCGACCCAGTGCAGCCCCAGACGGATGTTCTTGGGCAGGTTGTACGACGAGTCCGTGATGTTCTGCGAACCGAGGAAGCCGACGGTGCCGTCGATCACGAGCAGCTTGCGGTGGTTGCGCAGGTCGGGTCGCTGGATGCGGCCGCGCAGCGGCTGCACGGGCAGCATGAGATGCCAGTCGGCCCCCATCCTCTCGAGCCGTCGGATGGTCTCGCGATACTTCGGCTTCCAGCGGTTCGCCCAGTAGTCCAGCAGCACCCGCACCGGCACGCCGCGCGCCGCGGTCTCTTCCATGGCTCGGAAGAAGTTGTCGGTCGAGGAGTCCGACTGCAGGATGTAGAACTCCACGTGCACATAGTCCTGCGCGCCGCGGATGGCTTCCGCCATCGTGTCCAGTGACGTCTGATATTCGCTGATCAGGTGCGCGCTGTTGTCGCCCGAGAGGGGCAGCGCGCCCATCGACTGGCTCATGGTGACCAGCGGCGGGAACCACTCCGGCGGATCCGGACGCAGCGTGCCGAGACGCAGATTGCTTGCCGTCTCGGCGATGTAGTGGTTGATCCGCTCCTGCTTGCGCCTGCGCAGACGGGGCAGTCTCGGGTTCCCGATCAGGAGGAAGAGCAGGATGCCGAGGACGGGGATGAAGAAGATCGCCAGCAGCCACGCCATCGCCGCGGTGGGGCGGCGGTTGCGGGGGACGACGATGACCGCGAAGACACGCACGCTGAGGTCGATGACGACATAGCCGAGCACCGCCCACCAGGGCCAGGTGTTCACGTCGAGCACAGAGCCTCCCCTGCCGATAGCCTCGGCTCAGCGTAGCCGGTGCCTCAGACGCGCGGCGGCAGACCGCGAGCAGCGCGCTCTTCGGCCTCGATCTGGGCGTGCACCTTGCGCTCCGTGCGATCGAAACGCAGGATGCCGCGGAGCACGATCACGAAGACCACGCTCACGGCGACGGTCGGCAGAAGTGACCACGCCGCAGCAACCCAGAAGCTCTCCACGCTCCCATCGTACCGCTCGCGTCTGTGAGGCGGCCGCCTCTCCCCATGCGCGGCATTCTTCCTGCACAGCCCGTTCCTCGTGCGCGTCTGTGCACCGCCGCCGGGGAGGGCTGGCAAGGCCCCGCTCGCGCAGTGGGCGGCGTCGCGCACACTCCCTTCATGACCACGATCATCCACGCCACAGACCCCGCCGAGTTCCTCGGGCTCGTGCCGGCGCTCGCCGGCTTCACGCCGAGGCAGAGCATCGTCATGCTGCCCTTTCACGGCACTCGCACGCAGGGGGCGATGCGCATCGACCTGCCCGCCTCCGACATCGACCCCGACCACTTCGCCGACGTGGCGCTGCGTGCGCTGCTGCAGGTGCCCGACACCGACGCGGTCGCCGTCGTCGTCTACACGGACGACGCGCCGGCGCGGGTGCCCGACGGCCTGCTGCTGCCGCACCTGTCCATCGCGGAGGCGCTCGTCGACGTGTGCAGCCACGCCGGGCTGCGGGTGGTCGAAGCGCTGTGCGTCACCCCGCACGGCTGGGGCGACTACCTCGACGACACCCCGCTGGTCCGTCCGCTCGCGGACATCCCCTCCGCTCCCGCGGTGCCGGGCATCGGCGACGTCAGCGGCGATCAGCTCGCCGGCGCCGAGCTGCCGCGCAGCGACCTCGTCGAGCGCGAGAGCGTGGGCCGGGCCCTGCGCGACCTCGGAGACGCGATCGAGCACCAGACCCACGGCAGGGGGATCGGCGCTGAGAACCCCATCGCGATCGCGGCCGCCGAGGTGATGCTCGACGACCTGCCGCATTTCGTCGAGCACCTCCTCGACGCCCCGCTGGACGACGATCCCTTCGCGTGCGCAGCGCTGCTGTGGTGCCTGAGCCGCCCGCCGCTGCGGGACGCGATCCTCGTGCAGTGGGCCACCGACCTCGAGTTCGGGTATCGCGCGTTCGATGCTCAGCTCGCCTTCTCGAGCGATCGCACGACGGTGCCGGATGCCATCGGCGAGGTGTTCATGGGCCGTGGCCCGCGGCCGGATCTCGACCGGCTCGGATGCGCGCTGCAGGTCGTCCGCTCTGCCGCCGCGCGTGCGCCGCGGCACGCCAAGGTCGGCGCGCTCACCGCCGCGGCATGGCTGGCATGGGCGATGGGTCGCTCGTCGCACGCCGGAACCTACGTCGACGAGGCGCTGCGTCTGGAGCCCGGCCACAGCATGGCCTCGCTCATCTCGAGCATCCTCGCAGCCGCGATGCTGCCGGAGTGGGTGCTGCGCAGGCCGTGACCGCCTTTGGGTCAGGGGATGCAGGCACCGACCGGCACGGGCGCCGCGTCGGCGCCGAGCTGCGAGACGACGGGCAACAGCTCGTCGTTCGTCATGGCATATCCGACGTTCGGCGCAGCGGCATCCTTCGCGAACACCATGCCCGCCACCTGCCCGCCGGCAGTGAGAAGCGGGCCGCCCGAGTTGCCCGGTTCGACCTGGGCCCGCAGTGCGTAGACGCTGCGCGGCGTCGTGCTCTCGCCGTAGATGTCGCGTACGGGGGCGCTCGACGACGAGACGACTCCAGCGGTCGTCACGCGGAACGGGCCGCCGAACGGGTACCCCATGACGGCGCCGCTCTCGCCGGGAGCGAGCGGCTCGGCCAGGCCCAGCGGCTCAGCCTGCACATCGGCGGCGATCACGGCGATGTCGTCGATCGGATCGAAGTACACCACCGTGGCATCGCGCGCCGGTTCGCCCGGCACCTCCACGATTGGGGCGCGGACGCCCGCCACGACGTGCGCGTTCGTGATGATGCGGTCCTCGGCGATGACGAACCCGGTTCCCGTCGAGATCACCCCGCAGCCGTCCGCCGAACCAGACACCTTGACGACCGAGCCGGCCGCGCGATCGAGCTCGGGAGTGGCGAGCTCGATCGGCGTCGGCTCGGGAGCCGCGTCCAGCTGCCCGGGCTGCAGCAGCCCTTCGAGCGTGGGAAGCACCGTCTCACCGAACGCGAACGCGTTGAGCCGAGCGGCGGCCTCCGCGAGGGGCGGTGGGATGTACCGCTCGACGGTGCGCAGCGCGCTCGACGAGGCGACGGTCGCCGACAGCACGGGAACACCCGCAGAGGCGATCGCCGAGCCGACCATGGTGATCGCGAGCGCTGCAGCGACCAGGGCGGTGAGCCCGCCCAGCATCCGCTCCACGAGGCGGAGCTTCAGCCGGTCCGCACCGCGACGCACGACGCGGCCGATCGCCGAGCCGACGGCGGCGCCCACGGCGAGCAGCGCGACGGCCGTGATCACGAGCAGCAGCCCCTTCGGCCCGCTCTCGGGCACGGCGCGCGCCACGAGCGGCAGCACCCAGGGCGCGGCGAGCGCGCCGAGCACCAGACCGCACACCGAGCCGAGCACGGCGAACAGGCCCGCTCCGAGCCCCGTCGCGACCGACGCGATCAGCAGCACGGCGATCAGCAGGTCGACGACGTTCGGCGTCATGCCCGGGCTCCGCTCACTTCACGAGCGGAAAGAGGATCGTCTCGCGGATGCCGAGGCCGGTGATGGCCATCAGCAGACGGTCGATGCCCATGCCCATGCCGCCGGACGGCGGCATGCCGTGCTCGAGGGCACGCAGGAACTCCTCATCCACGCGCATCGCCTCGAGGTCGCCGCCCGCGGCGAGCTTGGCCTGCTCGACGAAGCGCTCACGCTGGATGACGGGGTCGACCAGCTCGGAGTACCCGGTGGCGAGCTCGAAGCCGCGCACGTACAGGTCCCACTTCTCGACCACGCCGGCGATGGAGCGGTGCTCGCGCACGAGAGGCGAGGTGTCGACGGGGAAGTCCATCACGAAGGTGGGGCGCACGAGATCGACCTTGACGAAGTGCTCCCAGAGTTCTTCGATCAGCTTGCCGTGCGTGGGGTGCGGGGGGATGTCGACGCCGTTCGCCTCGGCGAACGCGATGAGATCGGCCACGTCGTCCTGCGGGGTGAACTCGCGCCCCGCCGCGGCCGACAGCGAGCCGTACATCGAGATGCGATCCCACTCGCCGCCCAGGTCGTACTCGGTGCCGTCGGCCCAGGTGACCGTGGTGGAGCCGGCGACGGCGACCGCGGCGTTCTGGATGAGCTCCTGCGTGAGGTCGGCGATGCCGTTGTAGTCGCTGTACGCCTGGTACGCCTCGAGCATCGCGAACTCGGGGCTGTGCGTCGAGTCGGCGCCCTCGTTGCGGAAGTTGCGGTTGATCTCGTACACCCGCTCGATGCCGCCGACGACCGCGCGCTTGAGGTACAGCTCGGGGGCGATGCGCAGGTACAGCTCGGTGTCGAACGCGTTCGAGTGGGTGATGAACGGACGCGCCGAGGCGCCGCCGTGCTGCACCTGCAGCATGGGGGTCTCGACCTCGAGGAACTCGTGCGAGGTGAAGGTCGCGCGCAGGCTGGCGTTGACTGCGGCGCGGGCGCGCACGGTGATGCGGGCCTGATCGCGAACGATGAGATCGAGGAAGCGGCTGCGCACTCGGCCCTCCTCGCTGAGCTCGGAGTACGCATTCGGCAGCGGCAGGATCGCCTTCGACGCGATCTGCCACGCGTCAGCCATGATCGACAGCTCCCCGCGCCGGCTGGAGATGACCTCGCCGCGCACGAAGACGTGGTCGCCGAGGTCGACGAGCGCCTTCCAGTCGGCCAGCGACTCCTCCCCCACGTTCGCCAGCGACACCATGGCCTGGATGCGCGAGCCGTCACCGGCCTGCAGCGTCGCGAAGCAGAGCTTCCCGGTGTTGCGACTGAACACCACGCGGCCGGCGACACCGGCGATGACTCCGGTCGCCGTGTCGGGCTCGAGCTCACCGTATTCGGCGCGCAGCGACGGGATGCTGTGCGTGACCGGAACCGACACCGGGAACGCGCCGCCACCGGCATCCATCCGCTTCTCGATCAGCCGCTCGCGCTTCGCGAGGCGAACCGCCTTCTGCTCGAACGCTTCGGCAAGCTCAGCGCGGCGGACGTCGTCTTCGAGCTCGGCGGATGCGGGGGTCGGCGCGGGCGCGTCAGTCATGGGTGGGGCTCCTTGGAAAGTCCCCTCGAGTCTACCGGCGCGCGCCGCGCGGCCCCGAGCTGCCTCGGCTGCCGAGGTAGCCTCTCGGCATGCGTGCTCAGCGAATCTCCGCCCTGTTCGACGCGCCGAGGGCCCTCGTCGCCCTCGCGCTCGCCGTCGGGCTGCTCGTCGCGCTGCTGCCCGTCGCCCCGGCCGCCGCCGACGTGGACGACTTCGCGTACTCGTCCTGGTCGGCCGAGTACGACGTCTCGCTCGACGCCGAGGGCAGAGCGACCGCGCAGGTGACCGAGACGCTGGTCGCCGAGTTCCCTCAGCACGATCAGAACAAGGGCATCATCCGCGGCTACCCGCAGCGGTACCTGGGCGCGGGGCTCGACATCGACATCGTCTCCGTGACGGACGCCGAGGGGCGCGACGTGCCCTTCGACGTCGAGACCGAGGATGACATGGTGCTCGTGCTGACCGGCACCGACGACTACGTGCACGGCTCGATGACATACGTGATCCGGTCGACCATGCGCGACTTCATGGTGCACGGCACGGAGTCGGGCAACGACGAGTTCTACTGGAACCTGCTGCCGTTGAACAGCACGCAGGCGATCGAGCGCTTCCATGCCGAGATCCGCCTGGCCCCCGAGCTCGCGGCCGCGGCCGTCGGCGACACCGCCTGCTACGCGGGCCGTCAGGGCGAGCGACGCGCGTGCGAGATCGAGAAGTCAGCCGACGGCTCGACCTTCCGGGTGCGCTCCGGTGCTCGGGAGGCGGGCGACGGGGTCACGGTGGCCATCGGATTCGCGAAGGGGACGGTGACCCAGCCGGCCGCCCGCCAACCCGATCCTGTGGCGGATTTCGCGCCGGTCGTCGCCGGCGGGGCGACACTGGTCACGGCCGCTGGCGTCTGGGTCGCGATCGCCCGCATGCGGCGTCGACGCCGCACCGCGACGGGCATCGTCATCGCCCAGTTCGATGTGCCCGCTGCCCTGCCTCCGCTTGTGGCCGCTCCGCTCATCGCGGGTGCTCCGAATCCCGCTCCGGCGCAGATGGTGCACCTCGCGGTGCAGGGCGCGCTGCGCCTCGAGGACGAGGGTGCCGGCGAGGGCGAGGGCCGTCCGGCGCTGCGGCTGCTCGACAGAGCGCGTTCCGGGCATCCGCTCGATGCGGCGATGCTGAATGCCCTGTTCCCCGGAGATACGACTCTGCGCCGCATCCCGCGCACGAGCGCGAAGTTCGCCAAGCGCATGCAGAAGCTGGTCGAGAAGGGCGCGGCCGAGGCGAGGAGCCGAGGCTGGGTGACCTCGGAGCGCAGCCGCGCGGCGATGGCCCTCGGCTGGTCATCGCTCGGGATGCTGGCGGCGACCCTCGCTCTGCTCATCTGGACTGCCACGAAGGACCGCGACCTGCTGCCGCTGTCGGTCATCGCCTTCGTCCTCACCGCCGTCGGCGTCGGCGTCTCGGCGATCGTGGCGTTCAGCCGGCATACGGTGCTCACCGCAGAGGGCGCCGAGCGGGCCGAGTACCTGCTCGGAGTGCGGGAGTTCATCCGCGTCGCCGAGGCCGATCGGCTGCGCATGCTGCAGTCGGTCGCAGGCGCGGAACGGCGCGCCGACGGCTCGATCGACGTCATCCACCTGTACGAGAAGCTGCTGCCCTACGCGATGCTCTTCGGTGAGGAGCGCAGCTGGACGAGCGTGCTCGAGACCACGTACGCCGACAGCGGGCGGAGCCCCGACTGGGTCAGCACCTACGTCGGCGTCTCTCTTGCATCGCGACTGTCGAGCTACTCGAGCTCGATGAGCACTGCGGCCACCTACACGCCCGCGTCGAGTTCGTCGGGTGGGTCGACCGGTGGCGGATTCTCGGGTGGCGGCGGGGGCGGCGGGTTCTCGGGCGGCCGCTGACGCGTTCCACCCGACACCGCTCAGTGCTCGCCGGGTGGGCTGAGCGGATCGGATGCCGCGCGCAGCGCCTGCTCGACGGTCGAGCCGACCAGGGCCGACAGGTACCCGCCGGGGTTGTCGATCCCGACCCCGCGGAGCAGACCCGTCGCCTGCTGCACGATCGAGCGGGAGAACCCGGATGCCGTGGCGATCGCCTCGGCGTACATCGGCCGGTCCTTCTCGGCGATGACGACCGGTTCGCAGCCCATCTCCACCGCAAGCGCCTGCGCGATCGGCAGGACGGCGGCCGGTGCGGTGACGGCGGCGAATGCCGCCTGCAGCTGGCGCAGGTCGATCGTGGTGCCCGTGAACGAGATGGCCGGATGCACGGCGAGCGGTATCGCCCCGCGCTCGGCGGCCGGGCGCAGCACCTCGGTGCCGTACGCGGGGTCGGTGTGCAGCACCAGCTGGCCCATCTGCCAGCCGCCGAGCTCGGCCAGACCGCTGACGAGTCCGGGCAGCTCGTCATGGGGCACGGCCACGATGACCAGCTCGCTGCGGCGGGTCACCTCCAGAGCGTCCAGCACGGGCACGCCCGGGAGCACCGCGGCCGCGCGGTCGTCGTCGGAGCCCGAGGTGATGCCGGTGATCGCGTGACCGGCGCCGGCGAGCGCAGCGCCGATGATCGGTCCGACACGGCCCGCGCCGATGATGCCGATGCCGAGACGTCCCTCGCGCATCATCGCTGCATCCATCCGGGCGGCTGCACCGCGTCACCGTCGGGATACGCCGGCGCGTCCGGCGCATGCTCCGCCCAGCGATGGGTGCGGTCGGCCGAGGCGGCGAGCGCCGCGGCACGGCTGACGCCGTCGAGCAGCGCGATCGCGTCATCTCGCTCGAGACCCGACAGATTGCCCGTGACGGGGCCGGCGACCGAATGGATCTGCCCGTGCGAGACCCGCTGCAGACGATCGATCGGGCCCTGCGAGATCGACACGCTCTGCAGTCGTGCGAGCGGGAACACGGCGAGCCGCCGCCACAGGAAGCCGCGTCTCACCAGCACCGCGTGCTCGGTGAGCCGGTAGCCGTGCCGCTTCCACGACAGCGGCCGGCGCCAGGCGGCCCGCGGCGGGATGGTGCGGTACGGGTCGTCGCCGGTGGGTCCCACCACGCCGTTCTCCCACATCGCCGCGATCTCTGCCGAGGGGATGCCCGGCAGCACCAGCTCGAGCACCCGCTCGACATCGGCGCGGCGGCCGACGGGAAGCACGATGTTGAACTGCTGCGCGTTGCCGGAGCTCTGCTGGACGGCGCTCTTTCCCGTCATCCGGTTGATCTTCACCGTCCACCAGCCGAAGGGCCGCCACAGCAGCGACTGCGACACCTCGACCGCGAAGATGCGGCCGGGAGGCAGCGTCTCGGTGATCGTCGTGAGCAGCCCGAATGTGATCCGCACCCCGTCGGGCGTGGGCGCGATCGAGTAGCGCAGCGATTTCGAGATCTGCGCCCAGGTGATGCCGACCACGGCGATGGCGAGCGGGATGCCGATGCCGAGGCTGAGCGCGATGGTCGCGAGCGCGATGTCAGCAGGCTTCTCGCCGTCTGCGGTCATGCCGAGGAACATGGCCACGACGGAGAAGACGTAGATGGCGCCGAAGAAGAGCACCCACAGCACGGCCGAGATGAGCTGCGAGCCTATCAGCCGGCCGGTGGGGATCTTGACGACGCTCTCCGGCGCGACGTCTGCCAGATCGACGCCCTCGATCAGTCCGGACACTCCCGCGTTCATCGATCCGATGATCGCCTCACGGGCCGTCTGAGCGGACGTCGCTCCGGAGGCCACGAGGCGGGCGCTGCGGGCGCCCGCGGCCAGTCGCAGGATGTCGGCGCGCACCTCTTCTGCCTTCGCCGTCGAGAGGTACTCGAGGGGCACGTTCGCGTCATTGCCGGCGCCGACGACCTCGAGCTTGGCGAGTCCGATCAGGCGCGCGGGGAAGGGACGGGTGAGGTTCACCCCCTGTACGCGGTCGAGCGGGGCGCGTCGGTGCGAGCGGAAGAGCAGCCCCTTGCGCACCTCGACGTGATCGCCGGTGATGCGGAACTGCTGGAAGCGCCAGAGGAACCAGAAGACGGCGATGAGCAGCACCACCAGCCCGAGCACGGCGAGCAGTGCGAGCAGCACCAGGTCGTTCTCGAGAACCCAGTCGACGGGGTCGCCGCCGTTCGGGCTGAAGCCGGAGTCGGGTGCGAAGAGCCGGACTACCCAGTCGATCATCTTGTCGCGCATGTTCGTGATGACGATGCCCGCCACGACCAGCAGCGCGAGGCCGCCCTTGAACAGGGGCGTGAGCGGATGCATCCGGTGCCACTCGCCGTCGGCGAGTGACGACGAGCCGCCCTGCGGCAGTGCGTCGGCCGGCGCAGCGGCGGGACGCTCGGGGGTGCTCACAGTCCGGTCCGTCTGGTCTCGGCCACCTCGATGAGCGTGTCGCGCAGCGCCTCGGCCGCGCCCTGCGTGAGTCCGGGGATCTGCACCCCCGTGGCGGCCGCTGCGGTGACCATCTTCAGCTGCGAGAGTCCGAAGACGCGGTCGAGCGGACCCTGCGTGATGTCAACCAGCTGCATGCGCCCGTAGGGCACCGCCACCATCCGCTGCCACAGGATGCCGCGTCGGAACACGATGTCGTCGGCGCGCAGCATGTACCCGAGTGCCCTGGCCTGCCGAGGCAGGATCGCGAGCGTGATCACGTCGATCGCGACGAGAGCCCCGGCCGGGATCCACACCCACGTCATCTCGAGCACGGTGGCCGCGACGGCAGCCGCGATCGCGACGAGCAGGATGAGGATCGCATTCTGCACGAACTGCGATGTCACGTACCGCGGTGAGATCTGGTGCCATGCCCCGTCGAGCGCGAGGGCGCCGCTGCCGCGCGGGGTGCGGATGCTCGAGTACGTTCCCTCGTCGAGCACGTCGGCCGCCGCAGGAGCCGGGGTGAACACGTTCGGTTCACGAGGCGGGTTCGTCTGGCTGTCGCTCATCAGGATCCTTCGGCAGAGTGCAGAACTGTTCCGCGATGAGGGCCACCCCGACCAGCAGCGCTGCGCAGATGATGAGGGCGATCATCGCCACCACCGACCCTACCGGCGCGGGCACGGGACGGGTGGAGAGGAAGAGCAGCAGCCCGGCGCCGAAGCCGACCATGATCGCGCCGAGCAGGCTCGACGCTCGTGCGAGGGTGGCGGCGCGCAGCGCGCGGAACGGGTCGATGCGCCGACCGCCGCGGGTGCTGCGCCGCACCGGCCACGCGAGCAGCAGCACAGCGACCGCGATGAGCACGAGCAGCACCGGGAGGAACCCGGAGGGCGTGAAGGTCGCGCCTCCGGTGACCGTCAGCATGTGGTCGAAGGCGAAGCCGGCGCCGGCCGCCAGCAGCGCGAGCACGAGCAGCGTCGATGCGGACGTGCGCTTCATCGATCGTCCGATGAGCGCAGTCGGTACACCAGCTCGTCGACGCGGCCCGCTCCGGGCAGCACCGCGTCAGGATCGATGCTGAGCCAGGGCTCGAGCACGAAGAGACGCTCGCCGGCCCGCGGGTGCGGCACCTGCAGATGCTCGGCGTCACTGCGGAAGTCGCCGTACGCGATGAGATCGAGGTCGAGGGTGCGGTCGCCCCAGCGCTCGGCCCGCACCCGGCCCTGCTCCTCCTCCACCGCGTGCAGCATGCCCAGCAGCACCTGCGGTGCGAGGCGGGTGGTCATCAGCGCGACGGCGTTGAGGTACGGCGGCGCGTCCGGGTCGGGCCCGTCGGGCTTCACCGCCACCGTCTCGATCGCCTCCGACATCACGAGGTCGTCGACCAGGGGCAGCCGGCGCAGCCGCTCAGCCGCGGCGCGCAGCATCTCACCGCGGTCGCCCTCATTCGACCCGAGCGCGATCACCGCGACCTGAGGCGCGCGGCCCGGCCGCGGATCAGGCAGGCCGGAGAGGTGGGTGAGACGGCGATCCATCACTGCCGCCCCCGGCGGACCGTCACCGACACGTCGGCGAAGGTCTGCTCGATCGGCGCGTGCGGTTTGTGCACGGTGACCTCGACGTTCCGCACTCGCGCGTCTTCGAGCGCGGCATCCGCGATGCGCTGCGCGAGGGTCTCGATGAGGTTCACCGGCTCACCGGCGACGATCGCCGCGACCCTGTCAGCGAGCTCGCCGTAGTGCACGGTGTCGACCACGTCGTCGGAGGATGCCGCTGCCGCGAGCGACAGCTGCAGCGTGAGGTCGATCCTGAACTCCTGGCCCTGACGGCGCTCGAAGTCGAAGACGCCGTGGTAGCCGAACACGGTCAGACCCGTCAGCGTGATCTCGTCGAGCTGGCTCATCTCAGACTCCATCCCATGCGCTTGCGACGGCGAGGGCGTCGCGGGTCGCATCGACATCATGCACTCGCACGGCCCATGCGCCCGCCCGCGCGGCGAGCGCGCTCGTGACCGCCGTCGCGAGGTCGCGGCGTGCCTGACCGGGATCCCCGTCGAGGGTGTCGGCGAGGAAGCGCTTGCGGGACGTGCCGACGAGCACGCGGTGCCCCAGGCCGATGATCTCGTCCAGGCCGCGCAGCACCTCCCAGTTCTGCTCCCCCGACTTCGCGAAGCCGATGCCGGGGTCGAGGATGACGCGCGACGGCGCGATGCCCGCGACGGCCGCCGCCGTGACCCGCTCGCGCAGCTCGGATGCGACCTCCCGGGCGATCCGCACGTACTGCGCGTGGGCGTACATATCGGATGACGGTCCGCGCCAATGGCCGATCGCGATGTCGGCATCCAGATCGGCGACGGTCGCCAGCATGCGCTCGTCGGCGAGCCCGCCGGAGACGTCGTTCACGATGCGCGCTCCGGCGCGCACGGCCGCTGCCGCTGTGTCGGCGTTGAGGGTATCGATCGACGTCGGGATGCCGTCGGCGGTGAGCGCCTCGATAACCGGAAGCACTCGGCGCTGCTCCTCGATGCTGCCGATCCGCTCGGCGCCGGGCCGGGTGGACTCGCCGCCCACGTCGACGATGCTGGCGCCCTGCGCGCGCATCGTTCGAGCGCGTGCGAGAGCGATGTCGAGCTCGACGTAGCGGCCGCCGTCGCTGAACGAGTCGGGTGTGATGTTCAGGATGCCCCAGATGCCCGTCATCCGTGACTCCCGAGACCCTGGCCCTGGGCCGCAGCCCCCTGGGCCTGAGTCGCAGACCCCTGACCCTGAGTCGCAGCCCCCTGGGCCTGAGTCGCAGACCCCTGACTCCCTGAGCCTGCCGAAGGGCCGCCGATCAGGGCGATGAGCTCGGCGCGGGCCGCGGGATCGGTGAACGCGCCGCGTGCGGCGATGGTCACCGTGGTGGCGAGCGGCTGCCGCCCGCCCCGCATCGTCACGCAGCCGTGCGACGCGTCGAGCACGACGAGCACGCCGCGGGTGTCGAGGTTCTCGGCGATGGCATCCGCGATCTGCTCGCCGAGGCGCTCCTGCACCTGCGGGCGGCTCGCGAGGGTCTCCACGACCTTCACCAGCGCGCCGAGGCCGACCACCTGCTCGCCCGGCAGGTACGCGAGGTGCGCGACGCCGGCGAAGGGCAGCAGGTGATGCTCGCACACCGAGCGGAAGCGGATGTCGCGCAGCAGCACGGCACCGGAGGGAACAGTGTCGGGTGCAGGACCGCGCGAGACGCTGATGGTGCGCGCGAGGTGCACGGCTGGGTCCTCACCGACGCCCGCGAAGAACTCGGCGTACAGCTCGGCCATGCGACTCGGCGTGTGCGTGAGCCCGGGCCGGTCCGGGTTCTCGCCGATCGCCTCGAGCAGTTCGCGGGTGAGCCGCTCGACGCGCGCCCTGTCGACGCTCACGTCACGCCGTCGCCGGTCGGGCCTGCCCGCCGGTCGCGGGTGAGCTCGACGTGCGAGCAGTACCGGTCGGCTGTGCGGTCTGGGCGGCCACACCCTCCTCGACCCGACGGGGCATCGCGATGGGAGGCAGCGTCGACACCGGGCGCTCCTCGCTCGAGAGCCACTGCGGACGCTCGGGGAGCTTGCGCACCTCGGTGAAGATCTCGGCGATCTGGTTGTGGTCGAGGGTCTCCTCCTCGAGCAGCGCCAGGGCGAGACGATCGAGGATGTCGCGGTTCTCGCTGATCACCTTGTAGGCCTCGTTGTGCGCCTGTTCGATCAGCGCGCGCACCTCGGCGTCGACGCGCTCGGCGATGGTCTCGGAATACTCGCGTCCGCGCCCCATGTCACGACCGGCGAAGGGCTCGCCGCCTTCGGAGCCGAGCTTGACCGGACCGAGCTGGGTGGTCATGCCGTACTCGATGACCATCTTGCGGGCGATGCTGGTCGCCTTCTCGATGTCGTTCGAGGCGCCGGTGGTCGGGTCGTGGAAGACGAGCTCCTCGGCCACGCGACCGCCCATGGCGTAGGTCAGCTGATCCTGCAGCTCGTTGCGGGTGACGGAGTACTTGTCGTCGAGGGGCATCACCATCGTGTAGCCGAGCGCCTTGCCGCGCGGCAGGATGGTGATCTTCGTGACCGGGTCGGTGTAGTTCATCGCCGCCGCGGCGAGGGCGTGGCCGCCCTCGTGGTAGGCGGTGATGAGCTTCTCCTTGTCCTTCATGACGCGGGTGCGGCGCTGCGGTCCGGCGATCACCCGGTCGATGGCCTCGTCGAGCGCGCGGTTGTCGATCAGCTGCGCGTTCGAGCGGGCGGTCAGCAGAGCGGCCTCGTTCAGCACGTTGGCGAGATCGGCGCCGGTGAAGCCCGGGGTCTTGCGCGCGACGACCTCGAGGTCGACCGACTGCGCGAGCGGCTTGCCCTTGGCGTGCACCTCGAGGATCTGCTGGCGGCCCTTCATGTCGGGGGCGTCGACGCCGATCTGGCGGTCGAAGCGACCGGGACGCAGCAGCGCGGGGTCGAGGATGTCGGGGCGGTTGGTCGCCGCGATGACGATGACATTCGCGTTCGGGTCGAAGCCGTCCATCTCGACGAGCATCTGGTTCAGCGTCTGCTCGCGCTCGTCATTCCCGCCGCCCATGCCCGCACCGCGGTGACGGCCTACGGCGTCGATCTCATCGATGAAGATGATGGCAGGAGCGTTCTCCTTCGCCTGGGTGAACAGGTCGCGAACGCGGGATGCTCCGACGCCGACGAACATCTCCACGAAGTCCGAGCCCGAGATGGAGTAGAACGGTGCGCCAGCCTCGCCCGCCACGGCGCGAGCGAGAAGCGTCTTGCCGGTTCCGGGAGGGCCGTACAGCAGCACGCCCTTGGGAATGCGAGCGCCGATGGCCTGGAACTTCGCGGGGTCCTGCAGGAACTCCTTGATCTCGTGCAGCTCCTCGATGGCCTCGTCGGCCCCGGCGACGTCTGCGAAGGTGACGGTCGGCGTCTCCTTGCTGACGAGCTTGGCCTTCGACTTGCCGAACTGCATGACCTTGCTGCCACCGCCCTGCATCGACGAGAGCAGCCACCAGAACAGCAGACCCAGCAGCACCAGCGGCAGCAGCAGGGAGACGAAGCCGTCGAACCACGTCGCGCGCGGCACGACGTCGTTGGCGTCCTTGGCCTTGATCTCAGCGCTGTCGATGGCCTTCACGACCTGGTCGGCACGCGCCTCGACGTAGTAGAACTGCACGTTCTTCACACCCTCGAACTCCTTCGAGAGGGTGAGGTCGACCCGCTGGTCGCCGTCGGTGTTGACGACCTTCGTCACCGTGTCGCCGTCCAGCAGCTCGAGGCCCTGCTGGACCGTCACCTGCTTCGGTGCAGAGAGGTTCGAGATCAGCAGGAAACCGGCGAAGAGCAGCGCGCCGATCAACGCGACGTAGATCAGCGGATTGCGGGAGACCTTCTTGACGTCCATGATGCGTTCAGCGTACCGCTCGGCGCTCAGGCGTCCGCTGAACGTTCACCACGGGCGTACCCGCCGCTTGAGCCGCTCTGGGTCTCTCAGCCGCTCTGGGTCCCTGAGCCTGCCGAAGGGCCCTGAGCCCCCTGGGTCCCTGAGCCTGTCGAAGGGCCCTGAGCCCATCCTGGACCCCTGAGCCTGCCGAAGGGTCAGCTGTAGACGTGGGGCGCCAGCACCGCGACATCGCGCAGGTTGCGGTAGCTCTCGGCGTAGTCCAGTCCGTAGCCGACGACGAACTCGTTCGGGATGTCGAATCCGACGTACCGGCAGTCGATCTCCACCTTCGCCGCTTCCGGCTTGCGCAGCAGCGCGAGCACCTCGATCGAATCCGCTCCGCGCGACTCGAAGTTCTCGAGCAGCCAGCTGAGGGTCAGCCCCGAGTCGATGATGTCCTCGACGATGAGCACGTGCTTGCCGTGCAGGTCGGTGTCGAGATCCTTGCGGATCTGCACCACGCCGCTGGACTTCGTGCTCGCGCCGTAGCTCGACACGGCCATCCAGTCCATCGGCGCGTCCATCGGCAGCGCGCGGGAGAAGTCCGCCATGACCATCACCGCGCCCTTGAGCACGCCGACCAGGAGGAGGTCCTTGCCTGCGTAGTCCTCTGCGACGCGCGCTGCGAGCTCATCGAGCTTCGCGAGGATCTCCTCCTCGGTGACGAGGATCTGGCTGAGGTCGTCCTGGATGTCGGCAGCGCGCATGGATCGATCTTAGGTCGATCGGCATATGCTTCCCCACTACTGTGAGCGGTGAAGCGGGGCATCCGCCCTGCGGGGAAGGAAGACATGAACGTCGACGAGATCCTGAAGCAGGTGCCGATCGATGACATCGCGAAGCGCTTCGGCGTCAGCCCCGAGGTGGCGCGGCAGGCCGTGCAGGAGGGCGGCGCGACGCTGCTCGGCGGCCTGGCCAAGAATGCCGAGAGCAGTGAGGGCTCCGCGGCGATCGAGAAGGCACTGAGCCGGCACGGCGGCTCGGCCCGCCCTTCGAGGGTCGACGACGTCGACCAGGCTGATGGCGAGAAGATCGTGAAGCACGTCTTCGGCGACCGCAAGGGCGAGGTCACCGAGAAGCTCAACAAGAGCGAGAAGACTGCGGGCGGCATCGACTTCGGCAAGCTGCTGCCCATCCTCGCGCCGATCATCATGGGCATCATCGCGAACAAGAGCAAGGGCAGCTCGAGCGGCGGCGGCGGTCTGGGCGACATCCTGGGCGGGCTGCTCGGCGGCGGCCAGCACTCCGGCGGCTCGAGCAGCGGTTCATCGGGTGGCGGCCTGGGCGGCCTCGGAGACATCCTCGGCGGGCTGCTGGGCGGCCGCAAGTAGCCGCTATCGCGCGCTGAAGACGATCTGCCCGCCTGCCCGACGTGCGGTGCACGCGGGCAGATCGATCGGCCCCTGACCAGACCAGTCGGTCACCAGGCGTGCCACCTCAAGGGTCTGCGACCGCGTCAGGCTCACCCCGAACTCGCTGTCGACGACGAGGCGGATGACGCGGTTGCGCAGCGCAACCGGGTTCGCCGCGAGCGCCGCGACGCTCACGGCGATGCCCGCCTCGGCATGCTCGACGATGTCCTCGATCGTCTCGTGGATCATCTCCTCGAACGCCTCGCTGTCCTCGCGCAGCTGATCTGCTGTGCGGGCCAGCGCCTCCGCGATGCCGGGTCCGAGTTCCGTTTCGAGCACCGGCAGCACGCGCTCGCGGGTGCGGACCCGGGCGTACCTGTCGTCGAGATTGTGCGGGTCGTCCCAGATCTCGAGTCCGGATGCCACGCAGCACGCCCGCGTGGTGGCCCGACGCACACCGAGCAGCGGCCGGATCCACAGCATCCCGTCGTCGCTCTCGCGAACCGGCGCCATACCCTGCAGGCTCGCAGCTCCCGAGCCGCGGGCAAGACCGAGCAGCACGGTCTCCGCCTGGTCGTCGAGGGTGTGCCCGAGCATGACGGCGGCCGCGCCCTCGGCGCGGGCGATGCCGCCGATGGCCGCATAGCGGGCCTCCCGCGCTGCCGCCTCGACACCCTCGCCGTCGCTGACCACCCGGACCTTCGTCTGCAGCGCGTCATGCACACCGATGTGCTCCGCGGCCACGGCGGCGGATGCCGCGACCATATCTGAGCCCTCCTGCAGCTGATGGTCGACGGTGAGGCTCAGCACTGTCATGTCGCGTGCGCGAGCCTCGAACACCGTGGCAGCTGTCAGGGCGAGCGAGTCGGCGCCGCCGGAGAGAGCCACGATCACGGTCGCGCGGTCGGGCAGCAGGTGGAGGGCGCCCCGGACGGCGCGACGGACTTCGGCGATGGCGGGATCGAGCGAGGGCACGCGTCCACGCTAGCCTGCGGCGCACCGCAGCCCCGGAGAAGCCGGCGGGCGGCAGGGCGACCTTGCGCGCGCGAACGGTAGCGCGCGCCGCGCGCGCGGCCGTACCCTGGGGCCGTGGACAAGGGGACGGTGCCGACCCGGTTCGCGCCGGAGCGCTTCACGGCGTTCACCGACGCGGTGGTCGCGATCGCGATGACTCTGCTGATCCTGCCGCTGCTGGAGTCGGTCACGGACGCCGCCGAACGCGGCATCCGGACTGCGGATTTCCTTCGCGAGACGTCGGGGCAGCTGGTCAGCTTCATCCTCAGCTTCGTGCTCATCGCGACGTTCTGGATGGAGCACCACCGGACGTATCGCCGGGTGACGGCGATCACGCCCGCGCTGCTGTGGATCAACATCGGCTGGCTGCTGACGATCGTGTGGCTGCCGGTGCCGACCGCGATGCTGGGCCAGCTGCCGACGGATGCTGTGCAGGCGACCGTGTACATCGGCACGCTCATCCTGACCCAGATCGCCACGCTGACCGCGAAGCTCTACCTACTGCGCCATCTCGATCTCGCCGACATTCCCGCCGAAGCCCTGCGACGCGGCTGCGCAGGAGACATCGCGGCCGTCATCCTGTTCCTCGTCGCGCTGATCCTGGCGGCGTGGGTGCATCCGATCGGCTACCTCGCGCTGCTGCTTCTCGTGCTTGTCGGCCCGCTCGAGCGAGGGCTGCTGCGGCTGCGCAGGTAGGCTGGTGCCCGGCATCCGACCGTCATTCCAAGGAGAACAGCACATGGGCGCACACGACGCCGTCATCGAGATCCCGCGCGGCAGCCGCGTGAAGTACGAGGTCGACCACGAGACCGGTCGCGTCCACCTCGACCGCGTCCTGTACACCACCTTCGGCTACCCGGCCGACTACGGCTACTTCGACAACACGCTCGGCGAGGACGGCGACCCGCTCGACGTGCTCGTGCTGCTCGACCACACGATCTTCCCCGGCGTCGTCGTGAACGTGCGCCCCGTCGCCGTGCTCAAGATGAGCGACGAGGCCGGCGGAGACGACAAGCTGGTGGCCGTGCTGTCGAAGGACCCGCGCTGGGCCCACATCCAGGACATCGACGACCTGCCCGAGTACACGAAGAAGGAGATCGCGCACTTCTTCGAGCACTACAAGGACCTCGAGCCCAACAAGTGGGTCAAGGTCGACGCCTGGGGCGACGCCACCGAGGCGCAGCGCATCCTCGACGAGGCCATCGAGCGCTTCGCGGGCGAAGGACACTGACCCGCATCCCGCATCTGCAGCAGAACCCCCGGCCTCTCGGCCGGGGGTTCTGTCGTTCTCAGCTCTGATGCGGGTCAGATCGCGCCGCGGGCCGCCAGGAAGTTGTACGGGTTGGTGCGGCCGCCGTTGATGTACACCTCGAAGTGCAGGTGGCATCCCTGGGAGGCGCCGGTGTTGCCGGCGTAACCGACGAGCTGACCGGCGCTGACCTGCTGGCCGTTCGAGACCGCGTAGCCCGACATGTGCGCATAGCTGGTGGCGATGCCGCCGCCGTGCTGGATGCGCACCCAGTTGCCGAAACCGCTGTTGTAGAAGGCGGCGTCCACCCGGCCGCTCGAGGCCGCGTAGATCGGCGCGCCGCACCCGTTGGCGAAATCGGTGCCGCCGTGCGTGGTCGAGCGGCAGACGCCGCCCGTGCACACCGGCGGGCGCGGACCGAAGTGCGAAGAGATGTGACCGCCGTGCGGGCGACGCCATGCGCCGGATCCGCTTCCGCCGGTTCCGCCGCCACCACCACCGCTGCTGCTGGCGCCGCCACCGCCACCGCCGCCGCCGCTCTGATGGTTCTTGGCGGCTTCTTCGGCGGCCCTGCGCGCGCGCTCGGCCTCCTCGGCGCGGCGTCGCGCCTCCTCTTCCTTCCGGATGCGCTCGCCCTCCTGATAGCCGGCGACCGTCGCGGTGGTGTTGTCCTTGAGAGCGGCCAGCTGCGCCTGCAGCGTCACGAGGTTGGACTGACGCTCCTCGAGCGCAGCCTGAGCCGCGTCGGCGGCGCGCTGCGCGGCCTGCATCTTCTCTTCGGCGATCTTCTGCAGCCGGTCGCGCTCGTCGCGAGCGGTGGATGCCTGATTGCTGAGCGACTGAGCGGTGTCGCGAGCGGACGCTGCACGTTCGGCGACCGTCCGGTTGTACTCGACGAGCTTGTCCATGCTGCCGAGACGCGCGAGCAGGTCGTCGGCTCCGTTGGAGGACTCGGAGAGGAAGAGTTCGAGGGCAGTCTCGTCGCCGCCGCTGCGGTAGAGCTGATTGGCGACCTGCCCGGCCTTGCGAGCGCTGTCGGCGGCGATCTGCGCCTGTTCGTCGGCCTGCGCCTGAAGGTCGTCCGCCTTGGCCGCCTGGTCGAAGTACGCCTGCTGTGCGGCGTAGAACTCGTCGCCGGCCTTGCGGGCGGCGGCTTCGGCCGCTGCAGCCTCATCGGTGAGCTGCTGGATGAGCGCCTCGATGCGCGTGATCTCAGACGCCTTCGCCGCTTCATTGGCCTTGGCGCGCTGCACGTCGTCCCAGCTGGGGTACCCGGCGGCCTGAGCGGTCTGCGTGTTCGCGGAGACGCCGAAGGCAGAGAGTGCGACAGCGCTCAGGACTCCGACGGTGAGCGCGCTGCGGCGGGTGAGCTTCGAGCGCGACCAGAGAGCCTCGCGTTCTGCGGGCGTCGGGGCGCACCCGCAGTCAGCCCCTGCGGATCGGGCATCCGCAGTAATGTCCTCGTTCACTCGGCTCCTTTCGCCGGATTCACAGCTGCAACAGTAACAACATTCGTCACAGTCGCACCAGGTGCCGGCCTCGCCGCGGCCCCACGGAGAGACGCGATGCGTGCTTCTCGTCACTCCATCGTCCTCCCGAAACGCCCGGGATGTAAGCCGACGCGCCCCCGATTTCGTTTTTGCCTCGCTCAGCCCTTATGCTTGAGCGTCGGCAAGGGAAACCCCCAAGGAATCTCTTCGGCCCCATCGTTTAGCGGCCTAGGACGCCGCCCTTTCACGGCGGTAGCACGGGTTCGAATCCCGTTGGGGTCACTCTTCCGATACAATTGAAAAGTTATGGCCCTGTAGCGCAGTTGGTTAGCGTGCCGCCCTGTCACGGCGGAGGTCGCGGGTTCAAGTCCCGTCAGGGTCGCTCCGAGCGTCGAGCCTTCTTTCGAGGAGGCTCTTCGTCTAGGGTGCGGCAGTTCTCGAAGTGCCGCACGGCTCTGTAGCTCAGTTGGTAGAGCGTTCGACTGAAAATCGAAAGGTCACCGGATCGATGCCGGTCGGAGCCACGTAGCGGAGATTACACCGCTGCCGAACCCTCGCAAGGCTTCTACTTGCGGGGGTTCTTTTTGGTTGCTGACCAGGGAGATCCGTCGGTACTGGCGCTGCGCACTCAGTGACCTGTCAATGGAATCGTGAAGATCTTCCGCGTATCCCCCAGATTCTTCAGTCACGCACCCCGCAGTAACCCCGCACTTTGGAGATCGTACTTTCGCTCCGTCGGCCTGCGTCACCGCTCAGCCGACTGCGACCTGAGCGACCTCGCGGAGCACGCGATCGCGCTCATGCTCGCGCGCTGCGATCGGATTGGCACGGCGGCGTCCCTCGTGCACCTGAGTCGGACCACGATGCGACAGGCGCGGCCTGAGTCGAACCATCGGATGCGGGGTTAGGAGCCCGCGCTCGCTCTGGTGCTCACCGCTGCGCTTCAATCGAGAGCGATGAACTGCGAGCTCAGCTGGTCACGCTGGAGGAGATTCTCCAACGTCGCTGCCGGAACGCCGATCTTCAAACCGATCCAGAACCTCAGAACGAGGAGGTTCTCGCGCAGCGTGTTCAGGAGGTCGAGGGAATCAGGCATCGCCCGGTCCACGTGCTTGGACCCCATGTAGGCGGCGTAGCTTCTCTCGATCCAGCCTTCGGCATCATCGAGCGGCACAAACTCCATGTCCGCCAGAATCACGCGGAGGCCGGGCTTGAAGTTCATCTGCTTCCGGACATTGAGATGTACCCCATCGTTCTTCCGAAGATCGATCATGTACCCGAGAGCTTCTAAGGCGATGCCGCTCTGCACCACACTGCTGAGATCCCACGGATCGTCCGAGTAGAGAACCCGCATCAGCGCATGGATGACTCGCTCGTAGTCTCGCCTGACTCGAAACCACCGCTTGACGCCGCGCGGCCCGACGTCGGCGAACGGAAAGAGGAACCGAGGTCCCTCTTTCCAGGCCTCGTGCTTGATGAGACGGTGAGTGGCAACCTTGCGCCACTGGGGATCGCTGTAAGTATCCGCGCCGGTACGCACTCGGTCACTATCGATCTGCACTTCGATGCTCTTGAAGCCGAATGGCTCCCATGCCGAGATCGCTGCGAGGTCAAGAACTGCTCCATGCAAGTCGAGATGGTCGTCCCAGGTGCGGCGGCCTCGAACGAGTGTCTGCAGTTGCACGACTTCTTCGGCGCTGAACCGCCCTCTGGGGTTGTCGGTACGCCAGTGCAAGTGCATTCCGAGGTTCATCGCACTGGCAAGTCGGATGTCTGCGGGTGACTCCAGATCCATCCGCACCGATGTCGCCCGACGTCGATCGTCTCGCTGCACATCGACACGAATACCGCTCAGTCGGGTCCAGGCAGCGACTCCGGGTGCGTCAGTGCGGAGGCCATTGATCTGCTCGTAGTCGAGCCACTGGCCGTCGATCACGGCGAAGTTCGCAACAAGCTTGCCGTGACCGCTACCTCCACCGGTCGTGCGAGAGTCGGTTGATCGGCAGCCGACGAGCACGATAGTGCCGTAACTGTCTCGGAATCCGAGCGAGCGAGGTGGCTCGTAGCTGCGTCGAGTGCGGTCGGGGTCATCCATATACATGACGCGGTGCCCCCACCAGCGTTCATATCGTTCACTCAACCGGACGGCGGGATCGACGACGAGGGTGAGCTCCAATGACGAGCCGTTATCCAAGAACATTGCGACCGGTGCCTCCTCAGAGCCACTCCCGTCGACCATCACGCCAAGGCGAGGTGTGCCAGCCGCTACCTCGCCCACGTCAGCCCCTCACCGTCCGCCAGCCCGGTCGACGACTCCCGAAGATTACCTTGGCCTGCTACTGCACAAGCTCGACAGCAGCCTCCTCTGCCTCCGACGATAGTCATCCTGAGGCGTTGCGGGTGCGTCGGTTCAGCCGCCACTGCCTTCGCTTGGATGACCGACAACCCGTGGGCTTCTCTCCAACCCCCGACTCGCGCCCCCGGCCAGGGCCGACCTCGTAGCAGCACGGCGCGACCTCCTAGATGAGCCCCTGCAGCGACTTGCCCATCACTCCCGCTGCCTTGGTCGAGCCCTTGAGCGTGTTCATGTATACGTCCTGGGTCATGCTCGGATTCTCGTGGCCCAGGTAGTCGGCGATCTCCGTAGCGGATAGACCGGCCTTGTCGAGAATCGTGGCTACTGTCTTCCGGAAAGCGTGCGTAGACAAGCCCGGGTAACCCAGGCTGTCGCGCCGGTCTCGTAGCTCGCGCTGCGTGTTCGATGGGTCCCGAGGTCGCATCAGCGGGGTCGGGAAGATCAGGCCGCTATCGTCGCGCAATCTCTCGTGACGCTTGTGCAGCAGGCTCATCGTCGCCTCCGGCAAGTGCGTCGTACGCGCAGACTTGTCAGTCTTCGCAAACTCCTGGCGCACGATCCCCTTCCCCTTCACACGCACGTTCTGCGCCACGACGGACGCTGTGCCGGCGGCGAAATCGATGGCGTCCGCTTCGAGCGCGCATACCTCGGCGACGCGCCACCCGGATGCGAGCATGAACGTGATCAGGTCGACCGTGTCCCACTCGAGGAGCTTCTCGTCAGCACGAACGCGCTCGAGGAATGCAGGGAGCTCGTCCAGCGGAATCGCCGTGCTCCCCTTCTTCTTCCTCTGGGTGACGCGCTCGAGCTCACGCACGGGGTTATGGGACAAAGCTCCGTTCCGCACCGCAAGGCCGAGCATGCCGCTCAGGGCCGACCGGCAGTTCTTCGCTGCCCCGGGACCAGCCTCCTTCTCAACGGCGTTGAGGAACTTCTGCAGCCGCTCAGGCGTTGCTTCCGCGACCGAGAGATCGCCGATCCGGGGCGTGATGTGCGCGGTCACTGCATATCCGTACGTCTCCAGCGTGCCTTCCGAGCGGCCCAACTCCCGACGGGACTCCAGAAACCTCTGCCCAAGAGCACGAAGGTGCGTCGCCGGCTTCAGCTCACCACCACGGGCAGCCTCGATCGTGGTCAGCGCGTTCTTCAGCGCGGCCGTCGCCTTCGCCTTGCTCGGCGCGTGCTTCTCGATCTGGCGAGACTTCCCGTCGGCGAAGCGGTAGCGAGCTCGGGCACGCCATTTCCCCGGCTGAACCTCAGCCACGTTGATGGTGCCGTACGTTCCGATCGCCAACCGTGGCCTAGCCATCAGTCCTCGCTTTCCAGGGACGCGCGGATCTCATCGACGAGGATGCGCGTCACGCGGCCGCGCGCTTGCGGGGTGCTCGCCGCTCCCGCACGCTGCTTCGCTTCAGCCTCGAGAGAGTGCCCCCAGAGCTTAGACGCGTGGCGCTGAAGAAGAAGCGGCCGAATGCCGAGTTTCTTCGCGGCACGGGACTCCGCGAGGCTGACCGGCGGCCGGGGCCCGCGCAAGCTCGGGGGGAGCTCAGACGGCTGGTTCGCGGCATCCCACATCGCGTCGACGCTGTCATAGCTCCGCGCAGCATCGGTGCTGGCGGAGCGCAAACGCAACGCCTCAAGCTCCAGTTCCTCGTCCCAATCGTCTTCAGTGGGACTCGTCACAGGAGCATGAGCATGATCCTCGGCGAGTATCTCGACTGGAGCTCCCGAGAGCACCCTCTCGACCCACGATCGCTTGACCGGCTGATCGGAGCTAAGGATGTACGGGCGATCGAGGAACTCAGCTGCCCCCAGCAGGTCCGCCAGTCGGATTGACTCCCCCGAGAGTCGCCCGAGAACGAGCGCAAGAGTCAGCAGAGTCGGAAGAGTTGGGGCTGCCTTCCCTCCTTCGATGGCCTGCACACTCGACAGGCTCCACCTGGCGCCGAACTCGCGGCCCGCTTGCGCGACCGTGTCCATCGTGATTCCGCGATCCTGGCGGAAAGCACGCAAGAAGCGACCAACCGCTTCGGCGTATGTCGTCGACTCCATACTCAGAGATTACTAGATATTTAGAACCTGTGCTAACGTGGCGCACACGCTACGCATTTATGGTATTCACAAGCAAAAGGAAGTAATCATGACCGCTCGCCAGCCCACTCTGCTCGACGTGAAGGAACTGTCCGCACTCACCGGCATGTCAGTGTCGACCATCTACCGCAAGCGGTCGCTCGGCGAGTCACTGCCGCGCGCTGTCAAGATCGGCTCTGCGGTGCGTTGGCGCCAGGCCGATGTCGACCTGTGGATTGAGGAGCAGCTGGAACCAGCGATGTGACGCAGAGACACGGCCCACAGCGCGACCAAAGCAAAACGCCCCGGAAAAGCCGGGGCGCTTCACACAACAGATCTCGGCTAACGAGCGGCAACTCGTTTCTCACCAAAGGACCTGCATATGACCGTATCAGCGGACGCTGACACTAGCTTTGACACAACCACAGACCTCGACCTCGTCGACCGCGGTGGTCGTCCGGATGCTCTCGACATCGAGTATCAGACCCATTGGCTTCGCGAGAGCGCAAAACAGCATCGTCTCCACATGCGGATCGCCTATGAGGTGGCCGCCGACTTCCAGCTGAAGTTCATGCACGTCACCGGTCTCGGATGGTTTCGATACGACAAGACGCATTGGGCTGCCGACGACGCTGATAAAGGCGCCACGAACGCCGTCATGAAGACCATCCGTAGGCTCGCTGCCGATGGGCTCACCGACAAGGATCTGTATTCCGATCTTGTGAAGGCGCAGACTGCTGCCGGCGCCAAGGGTGTGCTCAAACTCGCAGCGGGCCTCCCCGGTGTCTCCGTGAGCGCATCCGAACTCGACGCCGACCCATTCGTACTGAACACTCCGTCTGGCCTGCTTGACCTTGAGTCGTTCGAACTTCGACCACACGATCCACTGGATCGGATTACCAAGATCACCCGCGGTTCGTACGATCTGACGGCACCGCGTGAACGGTGGTCGACGTTCCTCGAGCAGGTCCTGCCCGACGACGAGGTACGCGCGTATCTACAGCGTGTCCTCGGCCTCGCGCTTGTCGGCAAGCAGCTGGAACACATTCTTGTGATCGCGACCGGCTCTGGCCGCAACGGTAAGGGTGTGACCTACGAGGCACTCGGCTGGGCAATCGGCGATTACACTCACTACGCTCCATCCACTCTGTTCGAGCGCACGAAGGGCAATGCGAATGCCGCGTCGCCCGCGCTGTTCGATCTGCGAGGGGCACGGTTCGTGGCACTGTCAGAGACTGAGAAGATGGCCCGCATCGCGTCGGCCCTTCTTAAGAGCCTGACGGGTGGCGATCCGGTCACCGCTCGTGGCTTGTATGAAAAGCCGATCACGTTCTTGGCGTCCTGGCTGATCCTTCTGGTCACCAACCATCTTCCGACGCTGCCAGCCGATGACCCGGCGGTCTGGGAGCGTGTCCGCGTCATCATGTTCGACGTCTTCATCCAGAAGAAAGACCGAGACCCGAGGCTTGCATCCAAGCTCCAGGACGAGGCTGACGGCATCCTCACGTGGGCAGTCGAGGGCTTGCGTCAGTACTGGACCGGAGGGCTCGCCGAGCCTGAAGCCGTCACGTTGGCCACCAGCGGCTATGCCGCCGCCCAGGACAGCGTCAAGAGGTTTATCGAAGCTGTCTGCACTGAATCGCCTTCGACCGGTGGCAACACCACGAAGGAGCTTCACGACGCCTACACTGACTGGGCGACCGCGGAACGCATCTTCGCAGAGCACAGACTTGGGCGCACTGAGTTCGGGCACGCCCTTGACCGGCTCGGCTTCCCGTCTGTGAAGAAGAGCCGCGGGATGGTACGCGGGGGTCTCGGACTCGCCGGCAACGGTGGGGTTCCGATTGCTAGCGATCCTTACGACCGAAGTCACGAGGTCTCGGTCCCGGACGCGGACCCGCCCACTGGCCCCTGGGAAAGTTCCGATGATCCGCCCAGCGCTGTCTTCGTTGTCTGAGGGTGAGACGAGGGCGTGTCACGCGTCCTTCGTGGCCTGCTCCCAGCGTCCGATGACCGTCACTATCGCACGCTCCACGCCTTCTCATTATGAGCTCGGGCGCGCCAGCATCTGAAGAGTCATCGACCTGCTGGGCCCTATGCAGTTGTGCAGTTGAAAGCCGAAACCCCCCTACGTAAAGCACATTGGAAGACTTACGTCCAACGACTGCAGAACTGCATCGGACGGCACAGGTGCCGGTCGATGCAGTTCTGCAGTTCACATCCCAGATCCCTGCTCACCCGTTGAACAAGACACTTCTGGCCATCAACTGCACAAGTGCATCGTCCTACCTGCACCGAGCTTCGTTAGCCCGATGTGTCCCCCGACGACAGGAACGGGAAGTCCCTCGTGAGTGAACTGGGCTGACCCCGTTTCGTAGGTCAGATCTCGAAAGTCGCCGACGGGCGCGTTCTACCTGGGATGCTGAGGGGATGGAACTCAAAGAGCTGTCGGCCCTGAGTCCCGGTGATCAGTGGACCGTGGTGCGAGGTCGGATTGCCGAAGGTTCTGTCGAGCTCGACGCAGCGCTCAGGGGTCTTCATGCGCAGCTGCGAGGGCTCGACACCCGGGAGGCGCTTCTCCATGCCCCGCAGAACTGGTCGACTCTTGCTGACCAGTGCCGCACGATGTCGGCATGCGCTGCGATCGGGGATCGGGAGATCCATGCGGCGATCGCAGCAGCGATCGACAGTGCCTCAGCAGCATACGAGGCACGAAACCGATTCATGCATGACCTGCTCGTCGCGGACATCGCGGAGGAGTTCATCCCCGATCCCGAGCGCATCAGGCAGCAGGACGATCGTTATCTTCTGCGCCTGGTGTCCAAGACCGGTGTGCCCGGGGTAACGGTCGTGACCTTGGATGAAGCCATCGAGGTCGTACGCAGGCTCTCCGCCGAAACGTGGCGTCTGCGTGCAGCCCGCGGGTATCTGGCAGGACGCACTACCTGGCGGTCCTTGCTCCTTGGGGTTGTGCAAGGCGAGTGGGACGGCACGGCGAATTGGACGTATAACGGCTCAGAGTCTGCCGACTGAACACACGCAGGGGTCTTAGACATTCGCTCCGGCAGCTAGACGAGGGAGGCAAGCCCTGTGACCACGGTCAGCGTCATCCGCGAGGACCGATGTATTGAACGAGCTGCTCAGGACGCTCGAACTTCCGGCTGCCACTCCGTCACTTCTGGACTACACGTGCGGAAATGATTCCGTGATCCATTCGGGAAATGTTCGCAAGCCAGGATGATCATGCCGAAGGCGTCCGCGCGCTTTCGTTCGGCGATGCCGGGGCCGTGCGGAGCGTCGGCGCGGGCATCGTCGGGAGCACCTGAGAACGCCCCCGATGGGGCGGTCTCAGGCGGCGGAGCGTCAGCTCCGCCGTGAGGGCCCGAGGCGCGTCAGCGCAGAGGGTGAGGCAGGCACGAAGGTCGAGCGAAGCGAGCGCCTGAAGAGCATGACTCAGCGGCGTCGGCTACGCCGACCAGCGGGCAAGTTGAACCGTAGCGAAGCGGAGGAGAAACGCGGCCCGGTGCCACCTCCCCTTATGCTCTTTTCTCTTTCTCCCTCGAATCGCGAGCTCTAGCGAGCGATCGAGGTCATTATTGCCGTTTCATCAGCACAAAAGCTTGGGACCAGCACCCTTGGTACCAGAGCAGAACCCGAAGGGCCCAACGGGTGCTCTGGGACCATGGCCATGTTTTTGCGTTGGAAAGTCGGGGTTTGCTTGGGACCGCGGTTCTGGGTGCCTTGGCACCGTGGTCCCAAGCCTCGAGCGCAGCGAGGCACGAGGGAGGAACGACCGAGTTTCCACCCCGACGCGGCCGCGGGCACGCGGTCGTCATTGCTCATGAAACGGCGCAGGCCGAAGCGCAGCGCCGGCCTCTGGGCATAGCGCCTGAGCCCCATCTGCGGCGCCGACGGAGGAGGTGCTAGCGACCCGCGACAAGGAGCGAAGCTCCGCTCGGTCTTCTCTCCCTAGGAGGCTCGGTACGGCATACGCGTGCCGCTCGCCACATCGGCTCTTCGCAGCCGTTTCCCCGTCTGGACGACATTTGCGCGCAGCTTATTGAGTGTCCCGCGGCCATGATCCGGCCCCAAACGGGCCACCGCGCGGCATCGTGTGACCGGGATGCGACCAGCCGAGGACCGCCCGGCGCCCAGCCAGCCTGAACCAGCTTGATTGGGCGGCTGACTGATGCACCGTGGCCGCTTTTGGCCCAACTTGAGGCCCCGTCGAGCCCATCGTGCGGTCCGCCGAGATAGTTTGATCTCAGCCGCTCTGCCAGCGGGCAAGGTGGGACCGCGGTGGGGCCACGGAACGACCAACACGAGACCATTCCGCGGCCGCTTCTTCCGAAGGAGACCGCGGGCCGCAGCGCGGCACCCATGGTGGCCCGCACCTGGTGGGGCGTTCGTGAACGCACTCGAG
>PJCV01000004.1 GCA_002837415.1 Actinomycetales bacterium SN12 | reverse complement strand
GTCGGCGGGATCGGGGGGCGGCGGCTGCGTGCAGAGCGGAGCGCGATGGGTTATCGGCTGCAGGGCGCGGAACGCGTCCTCCCACGTGATCGTCGTATCGACGACGGTCACGCCGTTGACGGCGCTCTCAGTGAAGGTGGGCTTGAACGACCCGCGCGCAGCGCTGCTGATGCTGTACACGTCTTCCTTCTTCGCCGGCACGCACTGCTGGAACTGCACGTTGACAGTGGTCGGGGCGGTCCTGGCCGTGATGTCGACCGGGTTCGAGCAGTAGATGGTCAGCATCGCGTGGCACGAGCGCGCCCGCACCGGAAGGGGTGAGGCATCCGGCGTCAGCTCGAAGCTCGATCGCCACGAGCCGTACATGTCGTACTGCGGCACGAACCCGTCCTTCACGGCGATGGACGGCGCTGCGGCCAGGCCGTAGGAATAGCGGTCGCCGTCGCGGCTCGGCTTCGTGTCGACGGTGTAGCTGGTATCGCCATTCGGAGCGTCGACGAAGGTGAAGGTGAACACCTGCGTAGGCTCCGACTCGGCCACGCCGTACCCGTTCGACACACACGCCTTGACGTTGTACGTCGTGTACTCGGCCAGCCCGGTGAGCGTCGAAGAGGACAATGCGCCCTCGGCGCCCGAGACCGACAGGGTTCCGTCGCCGTTGGCGCTGCAGACAGCCTTGCCCGATCGCCATGCGAGATACATCACCTCGAGCGGCTTGGCGCTGCCGTTCGCCTGGGGTGTCACCCCGCTGACGCTCACGGAGGTGTTCGACGTCGGACGGGCCTGGGCGGCGGCGGGGTCGAAGTACGGCGCGCCCGCGACCGTCACCGAGGTGCGGACCGCTCCACCCTCGTTGCCACCGCCGCCGGTCGGCGGCTGGAACTGGCTGATCGGGACCACGGTCACCGTCTGCGCACCGGGCGACAGCGTGATCTCGGCCGTCGTCGTCGCGCCGGTGCGCTCGATCACCTGGCCGGTCTCCTCGATGCGGAAGGCACGTGAGTCATCCGACGCGGCGATGGACAGCGCCACGACGCCGCGGCTGCGATCGGTCACTCCCGACCGGTAGATCGGCGAGGCGGAGACGTTCGACACGACCGGCACCGCGTAGGCCCAGCTCGTGTGCGGTGAGGTGGGCGCGGATGCTCCGATCGCGTTGACGGCGGACGCCATGAAGATGTGCGGCTCGCCGTTGACGAGCCCGTTCACGGTGCAGCGGTACACCGCTCCGGCGGGACGACACGACGCGTTGGCCGCGGATCCGTCCTGGGAGATCGTGATGCCGGTGACGCCGGGATGCGCGCGACCCGCCTCGCCGAGCGGCACCTCCAGTTCGACAGTGGATCGCGTGAAGCCGACGGTCGTCACGCTGGCCGGGGCCTGCGGGAAGCCCTGCAGATCGAGGGTGAGGACGCCCGCTCCGGTACGCCCCTGCGCATCCGAGACCACGAACGGGATGACGCACTGGCCACCGGGTGCCTGACCGCCGCCCGGCCAGGTCGCGGTGATCGCCGTGCTGTTCGAGACCGAGACGGATGCCACGTCGCAGCGAGCTCCGCCGCCGAGCGACATCAGGCGCAACCCTGACCCGGTCTTGCCCTCGAACGGGTCGTACTCGCCCGCCACGCCGACGACGTCGATGGAGCAGCTGGCGCTGGTGACCACGCACTGCCGTGTGAAGGTCGCGCCGCGCGGGGCATCCGGAGGGGCTGCTCCCACCACGAGTCGGACGGATGCCGACGGCTGACCGTACTGGGCGACGGTGATGCTGACGTTCTCGGCGATGCCGGGGCGAGCGTCCGCTCGCGCCTCGATCGTCAGCGATGCTCCCGCCTGGGTGACGGTGAACGCCGAACCGGAGTAGGTCACGCGGTAGTCGAGTGATCGGGCGTCGCCTTCGCGGCCACCCTCCCAGCTCGCCATGTTCGCGTAGAGGTCGACCGATTCGGTCGCGCCCGGCGCGATCGTGTGCGAGATCGACGAGAGCAGCAGCTGCGGTTCGGCCGGTCGCACGGTCACGGGCACGTCGACGTGCGACCACCGCTTCTGACCGCTGAGCCGCACCGGCACCAGGCACCTGTCCGACCACGGCGCTTCGCGGCCCGCGCGATACTCGGCATCGGCGTCGCCCTTGGCCGCGCACGCAGCAGCGGCGCGCTGCACGCCGAACTGGCCGGAGCCGATCTCGATGTCATCCGAAGCCGGCAGGTCGACGTAGTCGCGGAGGGCGAAGGTCGCCGAGGCGTCCTCGTCGACGACGACCGGCGTCGCGCCGGGCTTGAGCTGCACCTGCATGTCGTCGAATGCGGGGATGTGCAGGAAGCCGTAGCCCACCACGTCGCGCCCGCCGGAGCCGGTTCCGGTGAGCCGGAAGGGCACGAGGGCACCCTGTTCCGGAGCAGTGCCGATGATACGGCTGCCGCGGACCGAGAAGCCCGGCTGCTCACCCCAGAGGCTCAGGCGCAGCGAGGTCACATCGCCTGACGGCCAGCTCACGCGGTCGGTGAGCACATCGATGCCGCTCTCGGCCATGTCACGACGATCTCGTGCCGTGAGCACCGTGTCCGCCACCCGCGGCTGGTCGGTGACGGCGCCATCGGTCACCGTGATGACGATCAGCCCCTGCGACGTGCTTCCCGTCCTCGTCGACTTGACGGTGTAGAAGTAGGAGTTCGTACCGGCCGTGTCGCCGGCCCGCAGCATCACTCGCCCCTCCTTGAGCGAGGTGCCCGCGTCGATGAGCGCGTCGAGACGGTCGTAGAGCGGGTTGCCCTTGACGGGGGGAGCGTTGGGCACCAGGTCGACGATCTCGAGCTCGCCCTGCGCAGGGTCGAGGTCGTTCGACCGGGGATCCAGCACGACGGGCGTGCGGGAGCCTGCCTCGACGCGCAGGTAGTCGCTGAATGTGATCGGCGCCGAGTCCTCGACGTCAGCGTCGAGCACGCCAATGCGCACCGTGCCCTCGCCGACCTCGCCCTGCGGGTCTCGCACGCTGTAGCGGAAGCTCACCTGGCCTCCGGCGACCCCGTTCGCGGGAGCGCGGTAGACGATGGCGTCGCCCGCCGCCGAGATCGTCGCCGTGCCGGCGCCCTTGCCGGGCTGGTCCACGCCCGCGAGCACGACCCGATCGCCGTCGCTGTCCATACCTGTGGCGGAGACGGGGAGCGACACGGTCTGGCCGCTCAGCACGCGGCCGGTGAGCGTGGTCGGGGTGGGCGCGCGGTTGGTGCCCGCAGGCACCACGGTGACCGTGACGGCGCCGTTGTCGTACAGCGACGGGTTGCGCTCGAGCGAGATCGAGTACGTCAGACGATATGTTCCGGCGGTGGTCGGCGCGAGGTATCGCAGCGCGTTGCCGTCGGCGAAGACCAGCTCGCCCGCCTCGCCGGAGCCGGTCACCTCGGGCAGCACCACGAGCGGCTCGCCGCGGGGTGCGACGTCGTTCGCGGCGACGCTGATGCGCGTGAGAGATCCGGCGCGCACGGTGATGGCGTCCGGGAAGACGATCGGCCGCGTGACGGTCGAGGGCGGCGCGAGGAAGACCGTCACCGTTCCCTGCACCGCGGCTCCCGAGCCGTCGGTGACGGTCACCGAGGCCTTGCCGATCACGCCCGGCTCGCCGTCTTCCGTCGTGCCGTTCACGCGGATGCTCTCGTTGCCGACCGCGCGCACGTTGAGCTGCGGCGTGGAGGAGACCGCGTCCGAGAGCATGAGCACCCGGCCACTCGTGTTCTGCACGGCGCTCAGCACCTCGACGGTGGTGTCCTCGCCTTCGCGCACGAAGGCGGTGAGCGGTGCCATGCTCAGCGCCGACGAGCCGTCCACGGCCGTGATCCGGATGACAGCCGACTGCTCCGCCTGAGTGGATGCGTCCTGGGCCGTGTAGGTGACGACGTACTGCCCCGGTTCTGCGACCGTCACGTCTACCGTTCCGGCCGCGGCGTTCGGGTTCACCTGCAGCCCTTGGGCCGTGGCCGCGGTCTGCACGGCATCCACCAGCCGGTACGACCCGGAACCGCCGGAGAGGTGGTCGGAGATCCGGATGGACCGCAGCTCGCCGACCCGCGTGGTCAGGGCGACGGGGGCGGCGAGCAGCGCGGCGCTGCCGGTGACCTGCACCTCGAGCTGCTTCTCGGCGGTCTCGCCGTGCACGTCCTCGACGACGACGGTCACGGAGACGACGGCGTCGGTGGCGTTCGGGTCGGTGTGACGGATGGCGACGCGACCGTCCGCCATGGGCACGACCATCACCGGGGCCGAGGAATCGGTCTCGTACGCGTCGCTGAGCACGAAAGGGTCGCCCTCGGGGTCGACCCAGCCCGACAGGGCCGACACGATCGTGCTGCCTCCAGGCAGCAGCTGCGGCGTCGGCCAGTCCTGCTGGCATGCCTCCACTCCGCACCAGACGGGTGCGGAGTTCGCCGTCGGGTCGACGACGGTCAGCGTCACGGTCGCCGGCGTCGAGGTGGCGGCGCCGTCGGTGACCGCGTAGGTGAAGGATGCCTGCCCGGAACCCGCTCGGACGTCGATGACCAGCGACTGTCCGTTCGCGACCAGAGAGATGTCACCGAAGGCAGGATCGGAGAGTCCAGAGATCGAGGCCGGGTCGATCGTCAGGACGTCCTTCCTGTTCGGGTCGTGGTCGTTCAGCAGCACGGGCAGGATCACCTGCTCACCGGAGCGCACCCCGAACGCGTCGTTCACAGCGACGGGCGGCATCTGCTCCGCCACGTCCTCGACGACGATCGTGCCCTCCTTCTGCTCGGTCTCGTCTTCGACGGCCCACTGCTCGAGCGGGATCAGGGCGCCGCCGGGAGCCGTCCAGATGAGCCCGGTGCTGATCTCGCTGAGCACCGCGCGATCGCCGTTCGTCTGGAAGACGGGCTCGATGGCGGCGGACTCCAGCGTCTCGTCGGGAACGATCAGCGGCACGGTCTTCCCGCCACTCCACAGCGTTCCCGCGTTCGTGTCGAGCCAGGCCGCGTACGTCTTCCCCCCGACCACGATCGGCGCGGCCGCAACGCCGCTGGCCTCTACGGTGCGCTCCGATTCGCCGCTGCCGAGGTCGACCGTGACCAGACCGTCGGAGTCGGCCACCGCCATCTCGTCACCGCGCGCTGCGCCGGTCTGCAGAACGGCGTCCTCACCGATCTCGAGCTCGATGGGCTGATCGCGCCCCGCGATCCAGAGCTCGCCCGATGAGGCCTGAAGCAGCGCCCAGCGCCCGTCGATGACCGTCATCGCCAATCCGTCGCCGCCGTCCGGAGCCTCGGGCACAGCCGTCCCGTCATCGAGGAAGCGATGCTCGCGCACGTCGAATCGCCGCACTGCGCCCTCGTCGGCGGAGTAGAGGGCGAGCAGGCCGTCGGGTGAGAGCGCGATGGCATCCGCGGTGTAGCTGGGCGGCTCCTCGTCCTCCTCGACCTCGACGGCGGCGAACGGGTCGACCAGCGCGGTGCCCGCTCCCTTCTCGACCGTGCTCACCGACACCTGGCCCGTGTCGGTGCGGTAGGCGACATACGGCCCGGCCGAGGTGATCTGCCTGGTGCCGGCCGGCGTCGGCTCGGAGGTGACGGGCGTGCCCTCGGCGGGTGATTCGGAGAGCAGGTCATCGGGGCTCGCGGGATTCAGATCCCACCGCTGCCTGTTGCCCTGCGCGAACAGCACCGCCGATGAGCCGTCCTGCCACACGGCTTCCGGGTCGTCGACGGTGCGCACCGTGTCGATTTCGGCGAGCTCGGTGTTCACCCGGGCGTACTGCCCGCTGTCGCGCATGACCCAGACCGCCGACTCGAGGCGGGGCACCTCCTGCGACTCGTACCCCTGTGCGGTCACCGCGAGCACGACGACCACGGCGAGCGCGGCGATGCCCGCCGCGGCCGCGATCACGCGGCTTCGGGGCCGCCGCTGCGCGGCATCCGTCCGCTTTCGCCCTGCGAACGCCGTCACAGCACACCCGTCAGGAACAGCGCAGCCACGCCGATCGCGCCGAGGGCCGACGCGCCGATGACGGCTCCGATCACACCGGCGACCAGCGGTGAGCGGACCTTCGATCGCGACTGCGGCAGTTCGTCCCGCTCCCGAGCCGGGCCGGCGTTCTGCGCGGCGCGGGCGGCTCGACGGGAGTCGGGCGCCACCGTCGTGATCACGGCGCCGCGGGGTGCGGAGTCGGAGAAGTTGACGGGTGCGGCGGCCGCCCACTCGGCGGAGGCCGCCTCGAAGGCCGTCGGGTGCATTCCGAGCTCGTACTGCGCCCAGCGCAGCCGCTCGGCGAAGTCGGCCATGCTCGCGAACCTCTTGGCCGGGTCGCGCTGCATCGCGGTCGCGAAGATGTCGTCGATGATCGGCGGAATGCCCGGAGCCGGAACCGCGGTGTACCGAGCCTTGATGATGCGGTCGGTCAGCTGATCTCGCGAGTTCGAGCCACGGTCGGCGCGCTCGAACGGGCTGCGGCCCGCGAGCAGCGTGTAGAGGGTGGCGCCGAGGCTCCAGACCTCGCTGGGCACCGAACCCGAGACCTTCTCCTGCAGCACCTCGGGCGAGCTCCACGGCACCGACATCGCGATCGTCTCGCCGTCGCCCTCGTCCATCACGGCGGCGGCGATGCCGAAGTCAGCGAGCACGGGGGCGCCCAGCGAGTTAATGAGGATGTTCGACGGCTTGATGTCGCGGTGCAGCATCCCCGCGCGGTGCACGGTCTCGAGCGCACCCGCGATGCGGACGCCGGTGTCGAGCACCTCGGCCAGCGGAAGCGGCCCCTTCTTGTAGCGCGCGCTCATCGTGTCGGGGCAGTACTCCATCGCGAAGTACGGGCGACCGTCGGCCGAGATGGATGCCTGGTAGATGGTGACGATGCTGGGATGCGCGCTGAGCCGAGCCGAGATGTCGGCCTCGATGTTGAAGGTGCGCAGCACCTCGGGGTTGACCGCATCGGCGAGCAGCACCTTCACGGCGGCGACACGGCGGGGCATGTCCTGCTCGTACAGGAAGACGTCGGCGAAGCCACCGGACCCGAGTGGACGCACGTAGCTGTAGCCGCCGAGCACGGGAGGCGACGACGTGATGCGCTTCGCCACGGCCCCTCCTCCACGATGTCTCGGGGTGACTGAGAACGACCGCCGCATCGTGTGAGCGCGCAGGAAGATCCCCCCGGCGAAGATTATATCCGCCGGGCGAAGGCGGCTCAGCGCGTCCGCGTGGACAATGCCAGCGGCCTCCCCTAGAGTCGGGGCGCCACCCGAGGTGCGGCGCTGGCGAAGCTGAACAAGCACGTGTCTGAGGGAGTCGCCGATGGGTTCACCGATATCACCGCTGAGACGTCTGCCGCTTCTCGTCGTCGCCCCTGCAGCGGGGCTGGCTCTGGCCCTGAGCGGGTGCACGCCTGCCTCCCCTGCTGTGCCCTCGCCGACATCGACGGCATCCGAGCTCTACCCGGCTGAGCATGGCGTGCGATCCTCTGCTCAGCTCTTCTTCTCGCTTCTCGCAGCGGCGGATGTGCAGGGCGCCGCGCAAGAGCTCACGCCCGCCGTCTCCTTCGCGGACCCGATCTCGCTGCTGCTCACTCCGCTCACCCTCCACAGCCGGATCGAGGACCGGCCGATCATCCGATCAGTCGACGACGTGTCGGTGTCGAAGGACGGGAAGAGGGGCAGGGTCACCGTGACGTACGACATGGCGGACGTCGAGCACACGGATACGCTCCAGCTGAAACTGAAGAGTGACAACGAGGCGCGTCCGGACGACTACGCCATGGTGATCCCACAGGATCGGTTCGGCCTCGACGCGTCCGGCGTCGAGCGGCTCCCGGCCGACACGGTGTACCGCATCCACGGGGTGGATGTCAGCGAGGCGTTCCTCGAGGCGCGAGCTCTCGCGGATGGTGGCGACGTGCCGCGGATCCCCGCGTTCGGCGGCACCTATCCACTCGAGATCACTGTTCCCGGCGCCGACGGGTTCACCGGCACGGTGATGCTGCAGATGTCAGGCGTGCTCGACGGCACCGGCACCGACGGCGTGCTGAGCGCGTTCGTCGGTCAGCATGGATTCTGAGCCGCAGCCCGGTCACGCCGCTCGATTGCTGGCGGGTTTCGCGTATCGCGCCTCGGCGCCCCCTCACAGCATCAGCGCCCCCTCGCAGTCGCTCGACTGCAGGGGGGCCTCGACAACAGGAGGGGGCGCCGACGATCGGCGCATTAGTCTCTTCTGCATGAGCCCTGCGAAGAGCTTCGGCCATGTGCGCAGCCGGACTGCCCATCGGAGCGCGGCGCTCGCGCTCGCGCTCGTCACGATGCTGACGTTGAGCGGCTGCGCTGCGGGGCGTCGGCACGCCCGGATCCCGTGCCGCTCGTGAAACGGTATCTGGGCGCGATCGCCGAAGGGGATGCCGACGCCGCTGCAGCGCTCGACGATGCTGCGGTCAAGCGCGAGGCCGAGCAGACGAGCCGGTCGGAGTTCGGCGATCTCGACGCTCTCAGATCGTCGGCAGTGCTCGAGAAGGCCGAGCAGCGCATCTCCGACGTCTCTGTCGACGAGACCTCCAAGGCCGAGCCGGGCTCGGCTGGCGACGAACGCCGCGTCTCGTTCGAGTTCACCCTCGACGGCGAACAGCACAGCTCGTCGCTCGGCATCGGCTGGAACGACGAAGCGCAGGAGTGGGAGCTGCGGGAGTCGCTGACGGTGTGGATGTCGGTCGTCGCGGTACGGAGCGTCGCGAGCATGGAACCGGCGCCGTTCACCGTGCCTGGCACCGCCGAGACGCTTTCGACCGACCCCACGGTGCCCGCAGCGGACTACCTCGCCTATCCCGGCGTGTATGCCGTCAACGCAGCCTTCGACAGCGCCCTGCTGCAGCGCGGTTCCACACGCCGCCAGGCGGTCGAGGTCGTTCCCGAGCAGGATGCCCTGGTGCAGTTCGACGTGACGGCGCTCCCGTCATCCGCTTCCTGACGCGGCTCGCCAGCACCCCTCGACGTGGTCGTCGACCATGCCCGCCGACTGCATCAGCGCGTACATGGTCGTCGGCCCGACGAACCGGAAACCGCGGGCGCGCAGCGCCTTGCTCAAAGCCGTCGACTCGGGCGTGACCGCCGGCACCTCGGCGAACTCGCGAGGGCGGAGGCGGGATGCCGTCGGCGCGTACGACCAGATCAGAGCATCCAGCTCGCCCTCGGCCATGTCCCGCACCAGTGCGGCGTTGGAGATCGTGGCGTCGATCTTGGCTCGGTTGCGGATGATCCCGGCATCCGCCATCAGCCGCTCGACATCGTCGGCGCCGAAAGCGGCGACCGTGGCGGGGTCGAAGCCGGCGAAGACCTCGCGGAAGCACGGCCGCTTGCGCAGGATCGTGATCCAGCTCAGCCCGGCCTGGAAGCCCTCGAGCGCCATCTTCTCGAACAGCGCGCGGTCGCCGTGCAGCGGTCGCCCCCATTCCTCATCGTGGTAGCGCCGGTACTCCACGTCGTCGCCGACCCATGCGCAGCGGGCGCGCCCGTCGGCGGCGGTGATGAGGGATGCCATGCCGCCACGTTACCGGCGGCCTCAGACGCCCGTGCGTCCGCGCCCCCTCGCAGCATCGAGGCCCCCTCGCAGTCGCGTGACTGCGAGGGGGCCTCGACAACAGAGGGGGGCGCCGACGGTCAGCGCTTCTGCTGCCTCAGCACCTTCTCCGACACTGGCGCCTCGCCCGACGCCTCGAGAGCGGCGTAGTAGGCGCGCGCCTCATCCTGACGCTGCTGCTCGACTCCGCTCGCGATGGGTGCGCGCACGTGCTCGGGCTCATATCCGAACGCCTGCACGAGCTCGAGCGCATGCGGGCGAAGCCGCGCGCACAGCCGGTCGATGTAGCTCGAGACCGCCGCGGCGCGCTGCATCGACAGGCGACCGTGGATCATGTGCCAGGCGAGGTGCTTCTCGATGAGCGACAGGCCGAACAGGTCGCGCAGCCAGGTGAGCACCTGCTGGGTGCCGGCATCGTCGATCTTGCGGATGGCATCGGTGAACGCCTCCCACTGCAGCAGCTCGCCATGCGCGCGTGCGGCCTCGATCAGCTCGGCCTGGTTCTCGTTGAACAGCTTCTCGCCGAGCACCTTGTCCTTGCCCGCCGCGCGGAGGCGGCCGGCGATGTCGGCGACCATCTGCTGCACGCGCTCGGTGAGCAGCTCGTGCTGCTGCTCTTCGCGCAGTCCCAGTTCGACCGATCGCGCCGTCGAGCCGAAGTCGGCGACCGACTGGCCGAGGGCGCGCAGGCCTGCGCCGTGGAACACCTTGCCCGCGGTCTGCCCGACGGCGTACCGCGCGAGCGTCCGGGCATCCGCTCCCTTGAACTGGCGGGCGAAGTCCTGCAGCAGGCGCTTGCCGACCAGCTGCAGCAGGATGTTGTTGTCGCCTTCGAAGGTGACGTAGATGTCGAGGTCGGCCCGCAGGCCGACGAGACGGTTCTCGAACATGAACCCCGCGCCGCCGCAGGCCTCACGAGCCTCCTGCAGGGTGTCGAGGGCGTGCCAGGTCGACAGCGGCTTGAGGGCGGCGGCCAGCGTCTCGAGGTCTTCGCGGTCTTCGGGTGTGTCGGTACGGCCCGAGAAGACGCCGTCGAACTTCTGCAGGAACTCGTCGTGCGCGAAGATCTGCGCGTAGGTGGTCGCGAGGCGCGGCAGCAGGCGGCGCTGGTGCTTGCCGTAGTCGAGGAGCACCGTCTCCTCGCCGTTCGCGCCGTCGAACTGGCGGCGCTGCGTCGCGTAGGTGACTGCGATGTGCAGACCGAGAGCGGATGCCCACGATGCCGCGCCATCGAGCGAGACGCGACCCTGCACGAGGGTGCCGAGCATGGTGAAGAAGCGGCGGCCGGGGCTCTCGATCTCACTCGAGTAGGTGCCGTCGGCGGACACGTCGCCATAGCGGTTGAGCAGGTTGGTGCGGGGGATGCGCACGTGGTCGAAGCTGAGGCGGCCGTTGTCGATGCCGTTCAGCCCGCCCTTGAGACCGTCGTCCTCGCGGCCGATGCCGGGCAGGTCGTTGCCGTCGTCTCCGCGCAGCGGCACGTAGAAGCAGTGCACGCCGTGGTTGACGCCGTTGGTGATCAGCTGCGCGAACACCGTCGCGGCGACGCCGTGCAGGGCGGCGTTGCCGAGGTACTCCTTCGTCGCCGCGCGGAACGGCGTGTTGATCACGAACTCCTCGGTGTCGGGATCGTACGTCGCGGTCGTGCCGACGGCCGCGACGTCTGACCCGTGGCCGATCTCGGTCATCGCGAAGGCACCGGGGATCGACAGGTCCATCACCCCGGGCAGCCACTTCTCGTGGTGCTGCTCGGTGCCGAGCTGCAGGATGGCCGAGCCGAACAGGCCCCACTGCACACCCGACTTGATCTGCAGGCTCGGGTCTGCGGCGACCAGCTCTTCGAAGCCGGCGATGTTGCCGCCGTTGTTCTCCTCGCCGCCGAACTTCTTCGGGAACGCGCGGTGCACGGCGCCGTTTTCGACCAGCAGGTGCAGCTGCGAGAGCACGCGCTCGCGGTGCTCGTCCTTCGCGAGGCTGTCATCGCGCCAGAAGGCGGGGTCCTTGATCATCTCGCGGGCTTCGCGGCGGATATCGGCCCAGGTGCCCATCAGCAGCTCGTTCACGCGATCGACGTCGATGGCGTGCGTGTCGGGGGCCGCGGTGGAGGCGTCGGCGGAGGTGGTGGGACGGATGGCTGCGTCGACCATGGCGGTTCCTCTCAGAAAGGAGCAGGTGTCCTCCAACCGTAGGAGTCCGACAACGGGAGGCGAAGTCGACTGTGCTCTTTGCACAAGAGCATCCGGCGTCGACCCCGCCTCCCGTTGTCACGTCGCGACAGTCAGCGACGGCGCCCGCACCTCACCAGGCGGTCTTGATGGTGCCGTTGCCCTCGATGACCTCGCGCACCTCGTCGCTTGTGAACGCCTTCTTCAGCGCCTTGGTCGCCTTGGATTCGGCGTCCTTCTTCTGCACCACCAGGTTGAGCGCGAAGCGGTCGTCGAGCTCGGTGATCAGTCCGTCGTCGTCGGGGGTGAGCCCGAGCGCCTTGATGTGCGACGGCCACTGGAAGACGAGATCGGCCTCTTCATACGCCGCGTTCAGCGACGAGATCGGCACCTGCACGAACTCGAGGTTCTTCGGGTTCTCGGTGATGTCCTTCACGGTGGCCTCGTACGGGTCGACCTCGGGGTCGAGCGTGATCACGTCATTCGCGGCGAGCAGCTTGAGCGCGCGGCCGGTGTTGGACGGGTCGTCGGGAATGGCGACCTTGCCACCCTCGGGCAGGTCGGCGATGTCGTCGAGGGTCTTCGAGTAGAACGCGATGACGAAGTTGTACACCGGCTGCACGCCGACGAGGCTCGCGTCATTGCCCTCGTTGAACGTCTCCATGTAGGGCACGTGCTGCGAGAAGTTCGCGTACACGTCGCCGCTGTTCAGGATCGTGTTCGCGGTGATGTAGTCGGCGACCTCGACGAGCTGGACCTCGTAGGCGTCGTCGATCGCCTCACCGGCGGCTTTCACGACGTCGGTCATCGGCGCCTGCACAGCGGCGACCTTGAGCACGGTGGGCTCGCCGGCACCGGCATCCGGCTTCTTCTCGGCTGCGGGCGCGCAGGCGGTGACGGCGAGCGCGAGCCCGAGTCCGGCGGCTGCGAAGGCGATGCGTGACTTCTTCATGGTGTCTTCCGTTTCGATGGGGTTTCGGGATGCAGGGATTCAGCGGTGGTCGAGCCGCACGGAGGTGCGGTGCCCGACGGCCTGGATGGCGAGCACGCAGACGATGATGATGACGATCGTGAGGTACATGAGGTTGTCGTTGTAGACCTGGTAGCCGTAGCGCATCGCGAAGTCGCCGATGCCGCCGCCGCCGACCACGCCCAGCACGGTGGAGTACGACAGCAGGCTGATCGCCGCCGATGTCAGGGCGTAGACGAGTCCCGAGCGGGCCTCGGGCAGCAGCATCCGGAACACCGCCTGCGGAACCGTCGCCCCGGACGCGACGGCGACCTTCGAGATGCCCGCGGGGATCTCTCTCAGGATCTGCTCGGTGAGTCGAGCGTAGATCGCGACGGCGACGAAGCAGAGGGGCAGGGTGGCGGCCTGGGTGCCGAAGCTCGTGCCGATGACCGCGCGGGTGAACGGGATGAGGAAGACGACGAGCAGCAGGAACGGGAACGATCGGACGATGTTGATGTAGAGATTCGCGATGGTGTTGACGGCGCGATTCTCGGCGATGCCGCCGCGCTCGGTGAGGTACACGACGGTTCCAAGCGGCAGGCCGATGAGCACGGCCGCGAGCAGGGAGACGAGCATCATGTACCCGGTCTCGGCCATCGACTCGGCGAGGTCGCCGCCGTACTCCGAGAGGAGGTCGGTGAGCCAGGTCATGCCGTCAGCTCCCGCTTGACCTGCTCGTAGTAGCTCGGCAGCGACCGAGGGCCCGCCGCGTCGATGTCGAAGACCTCGCGCAGGCGGCCCTTCTCGAGCAGCGCGGCGCGGTCGCAGACCGCCTTGACCACGTCGAGGTCGTGCGTGATGACGACGACGGTCGTGCCCAGCTTGTCGCGGGCGTCGGCGAGCACGCGCAGCACGTCGGCCGTGGTCGAGGCGTCGAGGGACGACGTCGGCTCGTCGCAGAGCAGCAGCGGTGGCTTGGAGACGAGGGCACGGGCAAGGCCCACCCGCTGCCGCTCGCCGCCGGAGAGCTGAGCGGGGAAGTGATCGGCGCGGTGCGAGAGACCGACGAACGAGAGGATCTCGTCGACGGCATCCCGTTGCTGCGGCCCGGTCAGGCGCTTCTCGCTGCGCTCGGCGAGATGCAGCGGCAGGCGCACGTTGTCGCGCACGGTGCTGTTGCTGAGCAGGTGGACGCCCTGGAAGACGACGCCGATGTCTCGGCGCAGGGCGCGCAGGCCGGACCGGTCGAGGTCGGCGACCGAGGCGCCGCGGACGAGCACGTCACCGGCGGTCGGGTGAGTGAGGCCGTTGATCAGCTCGAGCAGGGTCGATTTGCCGGCGCCGCTCTCGCCGATGATGCCGAAGATCTCGCCGGGGCGGATGCTGAGGGTCACGTCGTCGAGTGCTGGGCGCTCGTCGGTGTCGGGGCGGAACCGCTTGGTGACATGGCGGAACTCCACGATCGCGGGCAGGTCGGTGGCCATCGCGTCTTTCAGGGTGGGGTTGGTGGGCCTGCTGTCGGGCCCTGATCAGGCCGAGCGGCCTTTTCTGTACGTGATCCAAATTATAGTTGAGCTATGACCCTCAGGTACCGGACGGAAGCGATCAACGGCGACGGCGGAACGGGCACGGCTCGGGTGACGGGTGGCATGGAGGTGCCGGTGGCTTCGCCCCTGGCGTCGAATCCTGACCCGGATGCCTCGAACCCGGAGCAGCTTCTCGCGCTGGCCTGGTCGACGTGCCTGAACGCGACCGCGCAGGCGCTGGTGAAGCGTGAGCGCCGCACGGCGGTGCGGATCGAGGTCGAGCTGCACGATGCTTCCGAGGGTCCCGGGTATGAGTTCCATGTCGACACGTACCTGTCGGCAGAGGGGCTGACGCTGGATGAGACGGCGGATCTGCTGAATCGCGCGCATGCGCGCTGCCCGGTGTCGAAGCTGCTGCAGGGGGCGACGACCGTGCAGGTGCACGCGGAGGAGTACGCCGGCTGAGGCTGGCGTCATCAGCGCTCGCGAATCGCAGGAGCGCGCACGAAATGCAGGATGCTTCTGCCGATCGGCTCCTGTGTTCCGAGTGAACTCCGGTATTTCGTGCGGCCCACCTCAGTGCGCCGCGATCACCTCGAGCACGGCTTCGCCGTAGGCGTCCCGCTTCTTCTCGCCGATGCCGCTGATACCGCCCAGACCCGCCACGGTCGTCGGGCGGCGCTCGGCGAGTGCGCGCAGCGTCGCGTCGCCGAACACGATGTACGCGGGCACGCCCTGCTCGCGGGCGGTCGCCGCACGCCAGGCGCGCAGCGCCTCGAAGAGGTCGCGGTCTCCGGCATCCACCGCGGCGGATGCCGGCGCCTTGCGCGCACGTGACGAGCCGCCGACGCGACCCATGGTGTCCTTGCGCAACGGCACGGCGGTCTCGCCGCGCAGCACGCCGGACGCCGCGTCGCCCGGGGCGAGCGTGCCGTACTCGCCCTGCGCGACCAGGATGCCCCTCGCCAGCAGCTGCCGCACGACGCTGCGCCAGTCCTGGTCGGACAGGTCGGCGCCGATGCCGTAGGTGGCGATCTGCTCGTGGCGCATCTTGCGGATGCGGTCATTCGAGGCTCCGCGCAGGATGTCGATCAGGTGCCCGGCGCCGAACGCCTGGTTGCGCTCGCGCTTCAGGCGCACGATCGTCGACAGCAGCTTCTGCGCGGGGACCAGTCCGTCGAAGGTGTCGGGCGTCTCGAGGCACGTGTCGCAGTTGCCGCATCCTTCGACTCTCTCGGCTCCGCCTCTTTCGCTCAGGAACCCAGCCTGGGGAAGGCTCTGTCCGAAATACCGCAGCAGGTTCTGCCGCCGGCAGGCGACGGTCTCGCAGAGCGCGAGCATGGCGTCGAGGTGCTGACCCATCCGCATCTTGAAGGTGCGGTCGCCTGGGCTCTGGTCGATGAGGCGTCGCTGCTGCACGACGTCACCCAGTCCGTACGCCATCCACGCGACCGACGGCTCGCCGTCGCGTCCGGCGCGACCGGTCTCCTGGTAGTAGCCCTCGACGGACTTCGGCAGGTCGATGTGCGCGACGAAGCGCACATCTGGCTTGTCGATGCCCATGCCGAAGGCGATGGTCGCGACCATGACCACACCGTCCTCGCGGAGGAACCGGGCCTGGTTCGCCGCGCGCACCTCGGCGGGAAGGCCGGCGTGGTACGGCAGCGCGTCGAATCCCTTGGATGCCAGATGCTCGGCCGTCTGCTCGACGGACTTGCGGCTCAGGGCGTACACGATTCCCGAGCCTTGAGAACTGGACCCCTGAGCCGGTCGAAGGGTGGACGTGATGAACTCGACGAGCTGGCGGCGCACCTCGACCTTGGGCACGATCCGATACTGGATGTTCGGGCGGTCGAAGCTCGCGACGAAGTGCTCGGCGCGCTGCAGGCCGAGGCGCTCGGTGAGCTCCTGATGCGTCGCGCGGGTCGCCGTGGCGGTGAGAGCCATGCGCGGCACGCCGGGGAATCGCTCTGCGAGGTCACCCAGAGCGAGGTAGTCGGGGCGGAAGTCGTGACCCCACTGGGAGACGCAGTGCGCCTCGTCGATGGCGATCACGCTCAGCGTGCCGCGCTGCAGCAGCTGCGTGGTCTGCGCGGACGACAGCCGCTCCGGGGCGACGTAGATCAGGTCGAGCTCGCCGGCGACATAGGCGCGCTCGACCTCGCGGCGCTCGTCCGGCGCCTGCGTCGAATTCAGATACGCGGCGCGCACGCCGTTCGCGCGCAGCGCCTCGACCTGGTCGTGCATGAGCGCGATGAGGGGGCTGATGACCAGCCCGGTGCCCTCGCGCACGAGTGCAGGCACCTGATACGTGATCGATTTGCCGCCGCCGGTGGGCATCAGCACGACGGCGTCTCCCCCGCCGACGACGTGCTCGACGATCGCAGCCTGATCGCCACGGAACGCGTCGTACCCGAAGACGGTGCCCAGCGCCTCGATCGGCGTCGGGAACCTCGAGGGTGCGATTCCGGATGCCCGGGCGCGTCCCGCCGTCGCCGCCGGCATCATCGGGCCCGAGCCCCAGTCCAGCGGCGGCTCCCAGCCGGCCTCCGGCGGCACCCAGTCCAGCTCTTCGGGTGGGAGCTCGTCGTAGGGATCGTCGGGGTACGGCACGTCCTCGTACGGCCCCTCGACGGGCTCAGGGACCCAGTTCGATGGACGCATCCCTCCAGCGTAGCCACCGGCGCCGACATCGTGGCCGGCCGTCCACAGCCGCATATGCACGCGGCACCTCGGCCCTCGGACCGTATACCCGGCCCGGACCACAGCAGGGGTCGGTAACGCCCGATACCCTGGAGGGGTGGCATCCCGACCCGCGCTGAGCACGCGCACCCTTCTCGTCTGCGCTGCCATCGGCGTCGCCACAGGCATCCTCGGCGGCGTGGCCGGGCTCATCACCGTGGTCGTGATCGCGTCCGCCCCCTTCGTGTACGGCCTGGTGCTCGGCGTGCACGTGCTGCCGGGCATCATCGCGCAGGAGGTGCTGCGCAAGCCGATGGTGGCGCTGATCACCCACGTCATCGCGGCCCTCATCTCGAGCGCGTTCACCCCGATGTGGGCGATGCGGTACATCGGCACCGCTTTGCTCTTCGGCGCGATTCAGGAAGGCGTGGCCGCTCTCACCCGCTACCGCGCCTGGGGGCGCTGGCGCTTCTTCGTATCGGCGGCGATCATCGGCGTGATCGTGGCATTCGTCGTCGCCCTCGCGGTCGATCTGCCCGCCTTCACGCCGTGGGTGCAGGTCAGCTACCTGATCGTCGCCGTGCTCGGGCCCATCGCATGGACCGCCGCCGGAATCGCCATCGGGAACGCGCTCAGGCGAGCCGGCGTCGCGCCGCGGTGAGACCCGGCGGCCAGGACCGACGCACCGAGCAGGTTAGGTCAGGCTAAGTTAGAGGGAACCACCCGCTCACAGAGGATCCGCCCGTGCGCCCTTCCGCGCCCCTGCTTCGCGTGTGCGACCTCAGCGTCACGCACGAGGGCGCCGCGCACCCCGCACTGCAGGACGTCTCGTTCGACGTGCATCCGGGTGAAGTGGTGCTGCTGCTCGGTCCGAGCGGATCGGGCAAGTCGACTCTCACCCTCGCTCTGAACGGCCTGATCCCGCAGTCGGTCGAGAACACGACGACGACCGGATCCGTGCAGGTGTCCGGCCGCGACACCCGCACGACCCCGGTGGCGCAGCTGAGCACCGAGGTGTCGATGGTCTTCCAGGACCCCGACTCGCAGCTCGTGACCGGAACAGTGCTCGATGAGGTCGCCTTCGCCCTCGAGAACCTGCTGCTGCCGGCATCCGAAGTGCTCGCCCGCGCCGAGCAGGCGCTGCGCCGCGTCGGCCTCTGGAGCCGCCGCCGCTGGAACCCCGACCTGCTCTCCGGCGGGGGTCGGCAGCGGCTGGCGATCGCGTGCGCCCTCGCCCTCCGCTCTCGCGTCATCGTGCTCGACGAGCCGACCGCCAACCTCGATCCGCAGGGCGTGCGCGATGTCTACGCTGCTCTCGGCGAACTGATCCGGGATGCCGAGGAGCGCGCGATCGTGCTCGTCGAGCACGACGTCGACGCGGCCATCGGCCTCGCCACTCGCGTGATCGTGCTCGATCACGACGGACGCCTGCTGCTCGACGGGCCGGCCGCGCAGACGCTGCAGCAGCACGCGCAGACCCTGCGCGAGCTGGGGGTGCTGCCGCCTGTCGACCGGATGCCCGCCGCCGGAGACACTGCGCGGCACCCCAGCCTGCCGTCCGCCGCTTCCGGCACCGCCCCCGCGATCAGCGTGCGAGGCCTCGGCGTCGACAAGCGCAGCGCCCGTGTGCTCGACGTGCCCCACCTCGACATCGCCCGCGGCTCATTCACCGCCATCATGGGCCCGAACGGCGCGGGGAAGACCACCCTGCTTCAGGCGCTCGGCGGCGTGGTGCCGCCGACGCGCGGCACGGTGCTGATCGACGGGCTCGATGCCGGGCGCGCCACCCCGCGCATGCTCGCCGCGCACGCCGGCTTCGTCTTCCAGAACCCCGAGCACCAGTTCATCGCGGGAACCGTGCGCGACGAACTCGCACACGGCCTGCGCCTGCAGCGGATCGACGCCGCCGAGATCGACGAGCGCGTCGACGAGATGCTGGCCGGCTTCGGGCTCACGGCGAAGGCCGACGCGCATCCCTTCCTGCTCTCCGGCGGCGAGAAGCGGCGGCTGTCGGTCGGCACCGCGCTGATCACCCGCCCGGCGGTGATCGCGCTCGACGAGCCGACGTTCGGACAGGACAGAGCGCGGGCGGCCGAGCTGCTCGGCATGCTGCAGGAGCTGCAGCACGCGGGCACGACCGTCGTCATCGTCTCGCACGACCGACGGCTGGTCGCCGAGTACGCGACGGATGTCGTGCTGGTCGGCGACGGCGAGGTGATCGCCGCCGGCCCTGCCGCAGAGGTGCTCGCGCAGACGGAACCGGATGCCCAGGCATCCGCCACCACGAGCCCTTCGGCCGCCCCGGCGACCGAGCCGACGCCGATCAACCCCTACGCCGACGCCCCTGTTCCGGCGCGCTTCTGGCTGCACGGCATCAACCCGCTCGCCAAGTTCGGCGCCGTCGTTCCGGCGATGGCACTGCTCGCGTTCACCCGCGATCTGCTCACCCCGGCGATCTTCCTCGCCGTCGCCTACGCGATGATGATCACCGGCGCCCGGCTCACCCGCCGCACCGCAGCGGTGCTGCTGCTCGGCGTGCCGGTCACCCTCGCCGTGCTCAGCGTCGGCTTCGGCGTGTGGGTCGATGCCGAACAGGTACGCGACTCAGCGCCCCTGGCGCAAATCGGCGACTGGACGCTGCATTCCGGCGCCCTGATGATCGGGCTCGCGACCGCGCTGCGCCTGGCCGCCATCCTGGCCCTCGCGCTGATCGGCGGCCTCACCACTCGCGGAACCGACCTCGTGCGCGCCACCGTGCAGCAGCTGCGCGTGCCGTACCGGATCGGCTACACCGCCCTCGCCGCCTACCGCTTCGTTCCGCGGTTCGGATACGAGCTGTCGATCATCCGCGCCGCGCACCGGGTGCGCGGCCAGGGCGGCGGTCGCCGACCGCTGGCCCGGCTCGTGCGCGGTTGGGGCTACATCGTGCCGTTGCTCGCCTCAGGCATCCGGCATGCCGAGCGGGTCGCCCTGTCGATGGATGCCCGTGCCTTCGGCGCTTATCCCACCCGAACCGAACGGCACCTCGTGCTGTGGCGTCCACGCGACACGGTGTTCATCGCCGGGCTGCTGCTGGCATCCGCCGTCGTCTTGGCCTTCACCTTCCCCTGGCAGACCCGCTGACCTCCACGACGCAGCCCCGCCCAGAGATGGAAAGTGCGGGTTCCCGACGTCGGGAACCCGCACTTCTCATCTCTGGACCGCGGCGTCGGCCGCGGTCACCCTGCTCTCAGCGTCTGCCGGCGATCTGACGGCCGACGATCTCGCGCATGATCTCGTTGGTGCCGCCGTAGATGCGGTGCACGCGGGCGTCGGTGAACGCTCGGGCGATCGGGTACTCCATGATGTAGCCGTAGCCGCCGTGCAGCTGAACGCCGGTGTCGAGCACCTCCCACTCGCGCTCCGTGGCCCAGAACTTCAGCTGCGCGGCCTCTTCGGCCGTGAGCTGCGAGGCGGCGTAGGCCCTGAGCCCGCGGTCGACGTACGCCCACACCGCGTCGGCTGTGGTCGCCATGTCGGCGATGCGGAAGCGGGTGTTCTGGAAGTCGATGATCCGCTCGCCGAACGCGTCGCGGCTCTTCGTGTAGTCGACGGTCCACTTCACGGCGGCCTGGATCACGGCGGCTGCCGATACGGCGATGGACAGGCGCTCGAGCGGCAGGTTCATCATCAGCTGGATGAAGCCCTGGCCCTCCTTGCCGCTGATGAGGTTCTCGTCGGGCACGAAGACGTCGGTGAAGCTGAGCTCGGCGGTGTCCCAGCCGTGGAAGCCCATCTTGCTGAGCTTCTTGCCCTGGTCGAAGCCCTCCATGCCCTTCTCGACGATGAGCAGGCTGAACGCGTCGGGGCGGTTGCCCTCGCCGGTCTTGACGAAGGTGACGACGATGTCGGCGGTGGTGCCGGACGAGATGAACGTCTTGGCCCCGTTGAGGATGTACCCGCCGTCGACCTTCTTCGCGTTGGTCTTGATACCGCGCAGGTCGCTGCCCGCGCCGGGGTCGGTCATCGCGAGCGCGCCGAGGATCTCGCCGGTCGCCATGCGCGGCAGCCACTTCTCCTTCTGCTCCTGCGTGCCCATGTGCACGAGGTAGGGCACGGCCAGGTCATCCTGGATGCCGAGGGCGCCCGCCAGCGAGCCGGCGCCGGCGCCGATGACCTCTTCGTTCACGATCGCTCGGAAGCGGTAGTCCTGGAGCATGCCCGCGCCGCCGAACTCCTCGGGGACGGAGAGACCGATGATCCCGGCTTCACCGGCAGCCCGCATGGTCTCGCGGTCCACCTCGCCCGCGGCATCCCAGCGCTCGATCGACTCGTTCGAGACGTGCCTCTTGACGAAGTCCTTGACCAGGTCGCGGAAGGCCTCGTGATCCTCTTCGTAGATGTCGCGCTCCATGGCGTCCTCCTCGAAATCGTGTGCGTCCTCGCACGGCGAGTCTAGGTCGGAACGACATCGCCGGACAGTCGCTTGTGGGAACAAGTCTCACACACGATGACACTGCGTTCCGCGTTTGTGGGATCTCGCGCTTCGGCGCCTCAGTGGCTGTAGTCGGGCGCCGGCGGCAGCCCGAAGAACTCCTCGAGGGTGTGGAACCCGCCGTCGTGATACGCCCGCGCGAGCTCGGGGCCGATGTAGCGGATGTGCCACGGCTCGGGTGCGTACCCGGTGGTGCCGGTGTGTCCGGGTTCGTAGCGCACGATGAATCCGTAGCGCCAGCCGTTCTCCGCGACCCACTGGCCCTGGGGCGTCGCGCCGAACGTCTCGATGGCGCCGCACCGCGGGTCGCAAGCGACGAGGTCGAAGGCCAGACCGCTCTGGTGCTCGCTGAAGCCAGGGCGGGCCGACACGGCATCCGCTCCGCTCTGCCCCTTGTCGCGCACGTGCCCGCCGTAGGTGCTCTCCTGCAGGCCGAACGATCGGTAGCCGTTGTTGATCCCGATCGTGCCCGCGCCCGCCTCGCTCGCGTCGGCCGCCATCGACTCGAGAGCGCCCTTCGGTTCAGGACGCAGCTCGTTCGAGCGGGTGGTGGCGCTGAGGCCGATATCGGCGAGGGATGCGGGAGCGAAGCTCACCGGGTCCAGCGGACGCTGCTTGTTGACGACCACCCACGACCGGTTCGGGTCGGAGAGCGAGACGCACGGAGCATTGCCCTTCACGATCGCCTCGCGGAATGCGGCGCCCCCGCCGAACGCGGCGATGGCGGCCGCGTCGTCGCCCGCGTCGAGTGCTGCGCGGACGGCGTCGTCGGCACAGGGATTCGCTGCCAGCTCGGCGTCGACCTCCACAGCGGGGATCGTCATCGCCGCGGCGGGTGCGGGCAGCTCGGCGCGAGTCGTCGGGCTGTCGGCGATCACGCCGCACAGGGTCGCCAGCGAGGCGATCGCCGTGAACAGCACACCGAGCGGCAGGGCGAGCCGCACGGCGAGCGGTTCACGCGCGACGTGTCGGGACTGCGCGGCGTTCACCGATCCATTGTCCCCCACCGGACGCGTCAGCATTGATAGAACAAAGGTTTGCCGAATGGTTGACAGAGATACGTCTTTTTGTTCGAATGGATGCATGAGATGGCAAGGTCAGGCGGTCGATGATGTCGACGCCCAGGCGCTCCCGGGCCTGGAGAGCCGGAGCGGGATCGTGCGCTCGGTGACCACGCCCGAGTTCGCCGGGATGACCTTCCACGAGGTGCTGGCGAAGTCTGCGCTGAACGCCGTGCCCGGCGCCTCGAAGATGCCGTTCGCCTGGACGGTCAACCCGTACCGCGGGTGCAGCCATGCCTGCTCTTACTGCTTCGCTCGCGGTACGCACGAGTATCTCGGCCTCGACGGAGGCGCGGACTTCGATTCGCAGATCGTGGTGAAGACGAACGTGGTCGAGGTGCTGCAGCGCGAGCTGCGACGCGGATCCTGGCGCCACGAGACCGTCGCCCTCGGCACGAACACCGATCCCTACCAGCGCGCAGAGGGGCGCTACCGGCTCATGCCCGGCATCGTCCAGGCCCTCGCCGACTCGGGCACGCCGATGTCGATCCTCACCAAGGGAACGCTGATCCGCCGCGACATCCCCCTCCTCGTCGAGGCGAAGAAGCGAGTGCCGATCGACATCCAGATGTCCATCGCGATGTACGACGACGAACTGCAGCACGCGATCGAGCCCGGCACCCCCAGCACTCAGGCGCGACTCGACACCGTGCGCGCGCTCAGCGATGCGGGCTTCCGCGTCGGCGTCTTCCTCATGCCGGTGCTGCCGCACCTCACCGATTCGCTCGCGTCGATCGACGAGGCGCTGCGGCGCATCAGTGAGTCCGGCGCCGATCACGTCGTCTACGGTTCGCTGCACCTGCGCCCCGGCGTGAAGCCCTGGTTCTTCCAGTGGCTGGAGCGCGAGCATCCGGAGCTGCTGTCGTCGTACCGCGGGCTGTACCCCGGTGTCTCAGTGGAGGCTCCGAAGGCCTACCGTCAGTGGCTGGCGCGGCGCATCCGCCCACTCATGCGCGTGCACGGGCTGGACGCCCGCTCGGAAGAGGAGAACGACAGCATGCGCGGCCGGCGGATGCGGCAGCGCCCCGCTCCGGCATCCGTCCGCACGACCCTGGCCCCGGCCGACAGGCTGTTCTGACTCGACCGGTTCTACTCGAAGGATCTGACCTGCGGCTTGGTGAGGAACACCAGGACGAGCAGTGCCAGCGGGCCGAAGATCATGCCGAGCACGAACCAGCCGAGCTTGGTGCGACCCTGCAGTCCCGCCAGCGCGCTGATCACCAGAGCGATGCTGAACCAGACCGTGCTTGCGGCTGTGGCCCACTCGTCCCATCCCATGCGTCCACACTAAGGTGCGTTCCCAGCTCCGGAGAAACAGGCAGAAGCCGCCGGGATCCGACCCTTGCAGGTCGCATCCCGGCGGCTTCTTCGGAGTTCTGACCGAGGTCAGGCGGTGAGTTCTGCCTCGCTCGGCATCCGGCCGGCGATCTCCTCGATCAGGTCATCGCCAGGCGTGGCCTGCTCGAACGGCGCATCGATCTCGGCGCGGCTCAGCAGGTCCTCCATGCGGCGGCGACGCTGACGGGTGATCAGCGTGACCACACGACCGGAGCGACCGGCACGACCCGTGCGACCCGAACGGTGCAGGTAGGTCTTGTACTCGTCGGGAGCATCGGCCTGCACGACGAGGTCGATGTCGTCGACGTGGATGCCGCGGGCGGCGACATCCGTGGCGACGAGCACCTGCACCTTGCCGGCGGTCAGCTTCTGCAGGTTGCGCGTGCGCTTGGCCTGGTTCAGGTCGCCGTGCAGCGAGACAGCGGCGATGCCGGCGTCTTCGAACTGCTCGGCGAGCATCTCGGCGTAGGCGCGAGTGCGGGCGAAGACGAGGGTCTGGCCGTCGCGGTCGACGAGCGAGGTGAGCACGTCGGCCTTGTCGCGGTGCTCGATCACGAGCACGCGGTGGTCGATGGTGCTGGAGTCCTGGTCCTCGCCGGCGACCTCGTACACCGCCGGGTCGACGAGGAACTCGTCGACGATCGCGGCGACCTCGCGGTCGAGCGTTGCCGAGAACAGCAGCTTCTGGCTGGTGGCGCCGTCGGGGAGAGCCGTTCCGGTCTTGCGCAGGATGCGCTGCACCGGCTCGGCGAAGCCCAGCTCGGCCATGTGGTCGGCCTCGTCGAGCACGGCGATGCGCACCTCGGAGAGGTCGAGCTTGCGCTGCTCGATGAGGTCTTCGATGCGGCCGGGCGTGCCGATGATGATGTCGACGCCCTTGTTCAGGGCACCCACCTGGCGTGCCTGCGGCACACCGCCGTAGATCTGCGTGGTGAACAGGCCGACGCTCCGCGCGATCGGCTGCACGGTGCGGTCGATCTGCAGGGCCAGCTCACGCGTCGGCGCCAGGATGATCGCTCGCGGCTTGCGTCCGAACTCACGGCGCTCGCCCTTCTGCGACAGCAAGATGCTCTCCACCAGCGGAGCGCCGAACGCGATCGTCTTGCCCGAGCCGGTGCGGCCGCGGCCGAGCACGTCGCGGCCCTGCAGGATGCTGGGGATCGTCGCCGCCTGGATCGGGAACGGCGTCGCGGCGCCCATGTTCCTCAGGATCTCGACGATGTTCGAGCCGATGCCCAGGTCGCCGAAAGTCACATCCGCGACCTCGGTCGCCTGCACGGCCTCTGCCTCGAGCCGCTCGTGCACGACGTCGACCTGCTCTTCGTGCCGAGTCTGGGCTGCTGCCGTGGCGTTCCAGTCGCTGCGGTTCGGACGGTCGTCGCGGTTCTGCCGCGCCGGGCGCGCGTCACGGTCGAAGCGGGGGCGCTCGCTGCGCTCGGATCCGCCGCGGCGGTCATCCCGTGCCGGACTCGCGTCACGGTCGAAGCGGTTGCCGCGTTCCGGACGGGCGTCACGGTCGAAGCGGTTGCCACGTTCCGGACGTGCGTCACGGTCGAAGCGGTTGCCGCGTTCGGGACGGGCGTCACGGTCGAAGCGGTTGCCGCGCTCGGGACGTGCGTCACGGTCGAAGCGGTTGCCGCGCTCGGGACGGTCGAAGCTGCCACGACGGTCGTCGCGAGCGGGACGGGCGTCGCGCTCCGGGCGACCGTATCCGCCGCGGTCATCGCGCGCCGGACGAGCGTCGCGGTCGAAACGGCCGTTCCGCGCCGGACGGGCATCACGGTCGAAACGATCCGGGCGCCCGTATCCACCGCGGTCATCGCGTGCGGGACGCGCGTCGCGATCGAAGCCGCCACGCCGCTCGAAGCCTCCCCGGTCGTTCCGCGCCTGGCGGTCGTTGCGGTCGAACCCGCCTTGACGGTCATCGCGTGCGGGACGCGCGTCGCGATCGAAGCGGTCGCGCCGCTCGTATCCGCCACGGTCGCCGCGCGCCGGACGGGCATCCCGAGCGAACCGGTCATCGCGCGCGGGACGGGCATCCCGGCCGAACCGGTCGTTGCGGTCGAAGCCACGACCGTCACGACGGTCGTCGCGCTCCCCGCGGTGGTGCGGAGCCTCACGGCGTCCGGATTCCGCGCGGTTGCGGATCGAACGGGCTTCGTCGCGGCCGGCGCGCTGCGTGTCCGACCAGCGTCCCTTCGGCGCCGATCCCTCGGCGTCAGCGGGGCGGTAGCCACGGTGCTTCGGGCTCACGCTGCCGGGGCGGCGGTCTGCACGAGCGTCCGAAGAGAAGGAGCGGTGCTCTCCGGCATCCGTCCGACGATCGCCGTCACGCGACGGACGTCCGCCGGAGTGACGCTCGTGGAACGAGGGTCCGCTCTTCGCGTACCGCGGCTCGAAGTTGCGCGCCGGGCGTCCGCCCTTGGGCTTGCCATTCTTGGGCATGGTGTTTCCTGACTGTCTCTGACACGAGAACAGCGTCCGCTCCGCGGGCACAGAGATCAGCGCGCGTGGGACATACCCGAGCGTTCGTCGACCGGGGCCATTCATGTGATGGTTATGAACCATCGGCCCCTGAGCTCACAATGAGCATGAACAGCGCTCGGAAGAACCGCGTGACGCGGGTGCTCGAAGCCGACTCCTTCCAGAATACCGCCCTTTGCTGGGAGAGTGCCCGCCGTACGATGGCCGCATGTCCCTCGACGATGTGATCGGCTCCCCCACCGGCATCCAGATCCACCTCCGACGCGGAGAGGCGACGGCGCAGATCGCGCAGGTCGGCGCCTCGCTGCGTCACCTGACTGTCGGCGGGGTCGAGATCATGCCTCCCTACCCGGCCGATCTGCCGACCCCGTCGTGCTCTGGCGTCGTGCTGGCGCCCTGGCCGAACCGGATCCGAGATGGCGTCTGGCAGGACGGCGACACCGAACGTGCACTGTCGATCAGCGAGCCGAAGTTCCGCAACGCCAGCCACGGGCTGCTGCGCTACACGTCGTACGAGATCGCCGAGCACACCGACGAATCCGTCACGCTCGCGGCGAGGATCGTGCCGCAGACCGGATACCCGTACCTCATCGCGACCTCGGTCACCTACGCGCTGACGGATGCCGGAATCGACGTCACGCACACCCTCACCAACCACTCGGCCGACCCCGCCCCGGTGGCCCTGGGCACGCACCCGTTCTTCGTCATCGGCGGCGTCGACGCGCGCGATCTCGTCCTGCGGCTGCAGGCGGAGACGTACTTCGAGACCGACGACCGGATGCTGCCGGTCGGCGAGAGTCCGGTCTCGTCGGCGACCGACCTGCGCGAGGGCCGTCGCCTCGGCGACGTGCAGCTCGACACCGGGTACGCGAACCTGCACCGAGATGCCGACGGCTTCGTGCGCACCACGATCACCGCCCCGGACGGGCGCGCCGTGACGCTGCAGCAGGGACCGGGTTTCGACTACGTGCAGGCGTTCACGAACACCAAGTACCCCGGTCAGCCGCTCGCCGTGGCGATCGAGCCCATGACGGCCCCGGCCGATGCCTTCAACTCCGGCCGCGGCCTGCGTCGGCTCGCCGAAGGCGAGTCGTGGACGCTGCAGTGGGGCATCCGCTTCGCCTGAACTCGTCCGCTCTCCCCCGCGCCGCACGGCTGGCGCTCGCACGGGAGGAGAACGCACGCGTCGGAGGAGCATTCTCGAACGCTCGCCCTCCCACGCGTGCGAAGTCCTCCCGAACGTGCGGCGTCAGTCGTGCACCCCGCCGGCGCGCAGCTGGCGGCGCGTGAGCCCCACGCTGCCCGTGTCCGTCGAAGGCTCCGAACGCTCCGACGACTCCGAGGACTCAGACGCCTCGCCATCGCCCCGTGCGGCGCGCTTCGCGTGACGCCGCTCCTTCGCCCCCTCGACGAGGTTGTAGAGCGTCGGCAGCACGATGAGCGTCAGCACGGTCGACGACACCAGTCCGCCGATCACGACGATCGCAAGCGGCTGCGAGATGAACCCGCCGTGCCCGGTGATGCCGAGCGCCATCGGCGTCAGCGCGAAGATCGTGGCGAGCGCGGTCATCAGGATCGGCCGCAGACGCTTCTCGCCTCCCGCCATCACCGCCTCGGGGGTCGTGAGCCCCTTCGACCGGTACTGGTTGACCAGGTCGACGAGCACGATCGCGTTCGTCACCACGATGCCGATCAGCATGAGCACGCCGATCAGCGAGGCGACGCCCAGCGGCACGCCGGTGGCGATCTGCAGCAGGATCGCCCCGGTCGCCGCGAACGGCACCGACACGAGCAGCAGCAGCGGCTGCCGCAGCGACTTGAACGTCGCGACCATCACCACGTACACGATGAGGATCGCCGCGAGCATCGCCAGCCCGAGCTGCGAGAACGACTCGCTCTGCTGCTCGGCGACGCCGCCCACCTCGGCGCGAGTGCCATCGGGCAGCTCGACTGCGTCGAGTGCCGCGGTCACCGAGGCGGTGGCGACGGCGAGGTCGTCGGATGCCGGCGGCACGGTGATCGTGGCTGTGCGGCGGCCCTGCTCCGTGGAGATGGAGATGGGGCCTTCGCGCTGCTCGACGGTCGCGAGCTCCTGCAGCGGCACCAGTCCGGTCGCGGTGGGGATCGAGAGCTGCTTGAGGGCGTCGACGGATGTCGGCGGCTCGGGGTCGACGAGGTACACCGTGAGCGCGCTGTCGTCGACCTCGACCGAGCCGATCTGCTGCGGACGCATCGTGCCCGACACGATCGAGCCGACCGCGACCTCCGAGAGTCCGCGCGCGGCGGCGGCTTCCCGATCGACGATCACAGCGATGTACGGCAGCGAGGACGACAGGTTGCTTGTCACCTGGCCGATGCCGTCTCGCCCGTCGAGCTCCTTCATGAGGGCGTCGGTGCCGGTCTGCAGATCGTCGGCGTTCGGCGCGGTCACCGTGACCTCGATGTCACTCGAGCCGAATCCGCCCGAGCTCGCCGCGACGGTGATGTCCCCGGCGTCGTCGAGGTCGTCGACCTTCTTCTGCACGTCGGCGCGCAGCGTCTCCTGGTCGGCGTCGTCGCTGGTCTGGATCGAGTACGTGATGCCCGCGCCGCCGGAGAACGCGTCACGCAGGGCTGAGCCGCTCGAGCCGATCGACGCCTGCACGTGCGTGATCCCATCGACGCCCTCGAGCGCCTCCTCGACCTTCTTCGCGGCCTCGGACTTCGCCTCGAGACTCGCGGTCTCGCCGATGTCCTGCGTGACGGTCATGGTGTTCTGGCCCGAGTCGCTGAGGAAGTTGATCTTCATCAGCGGGGCTGCGGCGAGCGTGCCGGCGAGCACGAGCACGGCGAGCACGACGGTCACCACGGAGTGCTTCAGGGTCCAGCCGAGGATCGGCCGGTACATCCGCTGCAGGGCCGAGGGCGGGGCATCCGGATGCTCGGGATCGATGCGCGAGCCGTCTGCGGCGAGCAGCGGCTTACCGGGCCGCAGGAACCAGTAGGCCAGCACCGGCACGATCGTCAGCGCGACCAGCAGTGAGGCGACCATCGCGATCGTCACCGTCATCGCGAACGGGCGGAACAGCTCGCCGACCATGTCGCCGACGAATACGATCGGCAGGAAGACCGCGACCGTGGTGATCGTCGAGGCGGTGATGGCGGATGCCACCTCGCGCACGGCCAGACGGATCGCAGCGCCCTTGTCGGCGCCCTCGACGTAGTGCCTCTTGATGTTCTCGATCACGACGATCGAGTCGTCGACGACGCGGCCGATCGCGATCGTGAGCGCACCGAGGGTGAGCACGTTCAGCGAGTATCCGAACGCCTGCAGCCCGATGAACGTGATCAGCACGCTGGTGGGGATCGAGATCGCGGTGACCAGCGTCGAGCGGATCGACAGCAGGAACACGAGGATCACGATCACGGCGAAGGCGAGGCCCAGCAGGCCCTCGGTGGCGAGCGTCTCGATCGACTGCTGGATGTACGGCGCCTGGTCGAAGATGACGGTGAACTCGGCATCCGGGAAGGTCTCGCCGAGCTCGTCGAGCGCGGCCAGCACACCCTGCGAGACCTCGACCGTGTTCGCGGCGGGCAGCTTGGTGACCGCGATCGACAGCGCGTCCTCCCCGTCGACGCGGGAGATCGACGCGACGGGGTCTGCCACCTGCGTGACCTCGGCGACCTCGCCGATCGTGAGATCCGTGCCGCTCAGCGGGAGGGCGGCGATGTCCTCCGCCGAGGTGAGCTTCGCACCCGACTGCACGGTGAGCGTCTGGTCGCCCTCGGTGATGTCGCCGCCCGGCAGCAGCACGCCGTTCTGCTCGAGCGCCTGACTGATCGACTGAGTCGTCTGACCGGCGGCGAACAGCTTCGCCCGGTCCGGAGTGATCGTGATGCGCTGGCCGACGCCGCCGACGATCTCGGCGGCGTTGACGCCGTCGACGTCTTCGAGGTCGGGGATCACGGTGGTCTCGAGATCCTGCTGCGCGGTCTCGGAGTCGTCGAATCCCGTGACGGCGATCTGGATGACGGGGAAGTCGTCGATCGAGACGCTGAGCACCTGCGGGCTCACGTCGTCGGGCAGCTGCTGCGAGATGCGGTTGATCGCCTGCTGCATCTTCTGCTCGGCTGTGGCGAGGTCAGTGCCGTAGGCGAACATCGCCTGCACGATCGAGGCGTTGGTCGTGCTCGTGGCGCTGCTCGACTCCAGGCCCGGGACGCCCTGAATGGCGTTCTCGATCGGCGTGGAGACGTCGTTCTCTACCACCTCGGGCGACGCACCGGGGTAGGTGCTCATGACCACCAGCGCGGGCAGCTCGAGCGAGGGGATCAGCTCCTGCTTGAGATTCGTGAGCGCGATCCCGCCGAAGACGGCGGACACGATGGTGATCAGCGCGATGAGTGCGCGGTTGCGCAGGCTGAGGATGGCGAGGTTCGACACGCGGTGCTCTTTCAGTCGCTCGTGGTCGTGGAATGGGTGCCGAGGATGCCCGTGAGGGCGTTCTCGATGAGGGACGCGTTCAGCGTCTGGTCGTGGATGCGGGTGTGCCAGAGCACACCGTCGATGAAGACGGCTGCCGCGGTGGCCCGCTCGAGGCCGTAGGCGGGGACGAGGAATCCGGTCATCCGCTCCGACCAGCGCCGCGCGATGGCGCGCAGCTGCGGGTCGTCGACGGCGGCCGTGACGACCGCCCTGTCCGCCTCGAGCGCGCGCGCGTCGGCGAGCGCCTGGACGATGAGCTCGGTGAGCACCGCCGGGGTCGCGCCGCGCTGCTCGAGGGTCGCGCGGATGCCGTCGACGTGCGCGTCCACCTCGGTGACCAGGTGGTGCAGGGCCTGCGAGCGCAGGTCGTCGAGCGTGGCGAAGTACTGGGTGGTGGCGCCGAGCGGCACACCCGCGCGGGCGGCGATTAGACGGTGGGTCACTGCGCTCACGCCGACCTCGAGGATCAGCTCCGCGGCCGCGGTGATGATCTCCGCGCGGCGCGCCTCGGGGTCACGGCGACGGCGTGACGGCTCGCTCATGACCCTCCCGGGCATCGAAGATGTACGTCTGTACATTATGTGCGCATCAACCTATGGCGCGACTGGCAGGACGGGCTGATGGTCAGAGCCTCAGCCCAGCGCACCGCCGATGCCGAGGCCGACCAGCGCCGCTGGGAGCGAGAGCACGAGCATCCCGACCACATCGACGACCGCCGCGCTCTGCTTCCCGTCGCGCCACAGCGAGAGCGCGTCGACCATCGCGGTGCTGAAGGTGGTGTACCCGCCGAGGAAGCCCGCGCCCACCACGAAGGCGGCGCCGGGAAGCATCCCGACCACCAGTCCCAGCAGCAGGGAGCCGGTGATGTTGATCACCATCACACCCCACGGGAAGCGCGAGCGGCTCACGCGCGCGACGCCGATGTCGACCAGGTAGCGAGCTGCGGCCCCCAGCCCGCCGCACGCGGCGGCGAGGACGAACACGAGCGGGTTCACGAGGCGCTCCTGCGGCCGAGCGACCCGCCGATCCGCAGCCCGAGCCAGGCGGCAACGAGTCCCCCGGCGAGGCTGGCGAGGATGTATCCCCCGGCGAGCGCGGGCGAGGCCGCCCACAGCTCCACGCTGTCGACCGCGAAAGCGCTGTAGGTGGTGAAGCCGCCGAGCATCCCGGTGCCGAGCAGGATCCGCAGGTCGGAGGCGGGGATCCGCGCGGTCAGGATGCCGAGCAGCAGCGCTCCTGCGATATTGGCGACGAGCACCCCGATGGGCGCGTCGCTGATGAGCATCCCGAGTCCGAGCCGCGCGGCGGTGCCGACCGCGCCACCCGCCGCAGCGAGCGCCGCCCGGCGCATCACGATGCGCGCGGGGGTCGGAGTGGTCACGGCGCCACTCTAGCCGCGAGCTCTCGCCGCGGTCGCCCGCTCGGAGTTGCATAGACTCGAGGCGGTGGTGCGGCTCCGCTCCGATGCCGCCGGGCTGCGGGGAGGACGACGCTCGAGTGCTCACGCGAAGGATCTTCGGCTGGTCGCGTCTGGTGACCGCGGCCGTGTGCATCGCAGCGCTCGTGCACCGGATGCTGTGGGGCCTGGGCTCGCAGACCCTGGCCGGTGCGAACTTCTTCGCGTATCTGACGATCCAGTCGAACACGGCGTTCGCCGTGCTGGCGATCGTCGCCGGGGTCGTCGCGCTGCGTCGCGAGGAGGACCCGTCGTGGCTGACCACCGCTCGCGCTCTCGTGCTCAGCTGGACGATCACCGCCGGTCTCGCGTTCGCTCTCATCGTGTGGCAGGCCGGCGAGCACGGCATCCCGATCACCGTGCCCTGGTCGGACGTCATGCTGCACTTCGTGCTGCCGGCGTGGACCATCGTCGCCTGGGTGTTCGGCCCCGGCCGGCGTGCCGCGTCATGGCGCGTGGTGCCGTTCGTGCTGCTGTACCCGGTGGTGTGGGGCCTCTTCACGATCTGGCGCGGCAGCGTGATCGGCTGGTACCCGTACTACTTCCTCGACCCGCGACAGGTGTCCGGCTTCGGTGAGATGGCGCTCAGCTGCGCGCTGGCGCTGGCGATCTTCGCCGCGGTCGCGGTCGCGCTCGTGCTGCTCAGCAAGGTGCGCCCGACGGTGCCGCCGTGGGGCGAGATCAGCCCTCGTCCGCTGCCGGCTCTGCGAAGAACGCGAGCGAGGCTCGGGCAGCAGCCGTCGCATCGCGCTCACTGAGTTCAGCGAACTGCTGGGCGTCCGCTCCGCCGACCAGACCGACGAGCACCGGCTCTCCGGTGAACGGCTGCAGGTTCAGCCAGGTGCGGATCAGCGCGTCTCCGCCGACGACGTGCCAGATGGTCGCCTCGGTCGTCCAGAACGCCTCATCGAAGCGCATCCAGACGGTCTCGATGAAACCGGATGCCAGTGCCGCGATCGCACCGCGGTGCGAGAAGGGCAGCGCGGGTGCGAACTCGATGCCCTGCTTCTGCAGCACGCCGATCGGTGCGGTGACGACCACCCGGTCGTACGAGAGCGCTTCGCCGGTGCCGAGGCGCAGGCTGACGCCGCGCTCGTCGTAGGCGATGCGCGCGACCGGAGACGCGGTCGCGACCTTCACGTCCTCGAGCTGCTCTTCGAGGAAGGCGTCGAGGTTCCCGATCGCGCCGTGCACCGCGTCGGCCGGGAACTCCGGTGGGTACCAGCTCGACGCGCGCGACGGGTCGACGCCGGTCCTCGCGGCCAGCCAGGCGAGCGAGGCCGCGAGCGCCGGGTCGTCGAGGTTCGCGCCGTTCGCGGTCAGCGCGTCGATGATCGGCGCGTCGGACGCCTGGGTCTGAGCCTTCTCGAGAGCCTCCGCGAACGGTGCGCCGTCCAGGCCGGCCGCCTCGCCGTCTGCGGACCACGCCGTCGGGGTGTCGAGCTCGAGCGTGCGGTCGCCCATGTCGGCGAGCCGGTCGTCGAGCGATGCGAGCTCGTCTTCGCTGAGCAGCCACGCGCCGAGCTGCGGCGGAATCGGCCACTGCTCGTCGTCGTCGACGCTGAGGATGCGACCGCCGAGGCGCTCACGCGCCTCGAACAGGGTGACCTCGTGACCTGCATCCGCCAGCATCCGGGCCGCGACCACTCCGGCAGCCCCCGCTCCCACGATGGCGAGGCGCTCGGCATCGTCCGCACTCGCGATGAGAGCGAGCGCCGCCCGGCGGGCATCGGCGACGGCGCCGACCACGGTGCCGGGATGGGCGGTGTCGGTGGCCTCTCCGGCGAAGAACACCCGGTCGAGCACCGCCTCGGCAAGGCGCTCGCGCTGGCTGGGATCGGCGCCCGCGGGCAGGTAGCTGGTCGACCCGAGCGAGTAGGGGTCGGTGGCCCAGGTGCTGCGCTGCCAGGCAGCCGGCGCTGGCACCGCGTCCGGCGCGGTCGGTCGCGGCATCGGCGTCCTGGTGCGGGTGGGCGCGGGCTGCGGCTCGGGCGTGCAGGCGGCGAGCAGCAGTCCGACGGCGCTCGCCCCGGCGCCGACGAGCAGAGTGCGGCGCGTGATGCTCATCGTGCTTGCCAGACTACCCGCGGCGGTCGGGATGTCGGACTCGCCTCGCAAGACGCAGGAGATCACCCGAAACACAGGAGCGGATGCCGCATCGCATCCTGTGTTCCGGGTGACTTCCTGCATTACCGCTGTGGCTGCAGGTTCGTCTCGGCGTACACGCGCAGCGCGTCGCGCACGAACTCGGCGCCGGCGGTGCCGCCTGCGCTCGTGGCGTAGTTGGCGCCGAAGCGCGGATCGGCGACGTACATCTCGCCGAGGCCGATCACGTAGCCCTTGATCTCAGGGCTGAGCCCCGGCCCTTCGGCAGGCTCAGGGGCCGATCCATATGCCGGGGTGCCGGGGATGCTCGTGAGCCACTCGACGTGACGGCGCGCGATGCGCTGCGCCTCATCGGACGCCGGGTCGGCGCCGCTCTCCGCGGCTGCCACCCAGTCGCGGCCCAGATCCGCTGCGCGCTGCTGCCAGGCGTGGCGCTCCTCGGCGCCCATGCCCCGCCACCAGCGGTCGCTGTCGGCGTAGGCCTTCCTTCCCCAGCCCGCTTCGACCTCGTCCTTGTACTGCGTGTGGTCGAAGCCGTCGAACATGTTCTCGGCCATGATCTCTTCTCCTTCTCTCAATGCCGCGATGGTGTTCTCGACAGATGCGATCTGCCGCAGCATCCGCTGCTGCTCCTGGCGCAGCCAGGCGAGGTGGGTCTCGAGAGCGGATGCCTGTGCCGCTTCCGCCGGGGCTCCTGAGCCCGCATGACTGAGAACCTCCGCGATCTGCGGCAGGCCGAGTCCCAGCTCTCGCAGCAGCAGGATGCGCTGCAGGCGCACCAGCGCCGTCTGGTCGTAGTGCCGGTACCCGTTGTGCGCGATGCGCGACGGCAGCAGCAGCCCGATGTCGTCGTAGTGCCGCAGGGTGCGGCTCGTCGTTCCCGCCAGCCGAGCGATCTCCTGGATCGACCAGTCCATGACGCCCTCCTCTCTGTCGATGTCTTCACGGTAGAAGTTGACGCTGCGTCAAGGTCAAGCCGCGTTCAGCGGATCAGCAGGTACGGATCGAGATATATCGTGTTACCGTGTCCACAACACGATATATCTCGATATCCGTTCATCAAGGAGAACCGACATGACCGAGAAGTGGCTCATCGCCCCGGGCGAAGAACGCGTCATCGATATCGCCTCCGCCTCGCGCCTCAAGGTCGGGCTCGTGGGCGGACAGGTCGATGTCATCGCGCATGATGAACCGGGCATCCGCATCGAGGTGCGCGGTGTCACCGTGAAGGATCTGCGCGTCGAATCCGACGGCACCCAGGTCGAGATCGACCACCCGCAGATCGGGTGGGACAACTTCCTCGACGTGTTCCGCAACTTCGGCGCGGGCGGCCCGAAGGCTGAGGTCAGCATCGCCGTCCCGCGCGCGATCGCGCTCACGCTGGGCGTGGTCAGCGCGGGTGCGCTCGTCTCGGGCATCCGCAACGACGCAAAGCTCAACACCGTCTCGGGCGACCTCATCGCCGACGGCATCACCGGTGACCTCACCGCGAACTCCGTGTCGGGCGACGTGCAGGTGCGGGCACTGACCGGATCGATCAACGCCAACAGCGTCTCGGGCGATGTCGCGGTGACCGGCAGCATGCGCAAGGCGACGGTCGACACGGTCTCGGGATCGATCCTCATCGACGCCGTCGGCGACATGAACACCATCAACCTCAACACCGTCTCGGGCGGCACGACCGTGCGGCTCGACGAGACACTGCCCGCGAACTACGTGCTGCGCAGCATGACCGGCCGGATCACGGTCGACGGCGTCGAGCGCTCGAGCGGTGGCCCCGGCAGCTACACCGGCCAGGCCGGCGAGCTGGCCGGCAGCTTCGTCGACGTGCGCGCGAACTCCGTCTCGGGCGGCGTCACGGTGCTGCGACGCCCGCGGGTGTCGGTCGCCGATGACGCGGAGTGGGAATCATGAGCCCCGCGGTCTTCTCGCACGGCGACCTGCGCCTGTACCTGCTGTCGCTGCTCGCCGAGGAGCCACAGCACGGCTACGGCATCATCCAGGCGCTCACCGATCGCACGGGCGGCACCTACACGCCCAGCGCCGGCACGATCTATCCGCGTCTGGCGAAGCTCGAGGAGGAGGGCCTGGTCACCAAGACCGCCGACGGCCGCACCACGATCTACGCCATCACCGACGCGGGCCGTGCCGAGCTCGCCGCCCGCGAAGGCGACCTCGCCGGCATCGAGCAGGGCCTGGCCGATTCGGTGCGGCTGATCGCGAACGAGGTGCGGCAGAGCGTACAGGATGCCATGCGCACCCTGCGCGCCGACCTCGCCACCGCCGCGCACGAGGAGAAGCGCGCGGCGAAGGCGCGGCCCCGATTCGAGGGGATGAGCGACGAGCGAGCCACCAGCCGCGAGCACGTGCAGCGCGCGGACGCCTCGATCAACGCGTTCCGCGCCCAGCTGCGCACCGACCTGCGCACTCACGTCGCGCGCGGAGGCTCGCTTCCGGCATCCGTCGTGACGGATCTGGAGCACGCGATGGACGAGGCGGCGCGCGCCGTCACCCGTGCCCTGAGCGCACTGCCCACCGAGAAGTAGCGGCGCTGCGCCCGACGCCCCTCCCGCTTCGGCGGGTGGGGCGTCGGCGTCAGGCGCGAGGTGCAGCGGCCTTCGGACCGGAGGCTTTCGGAGCGGATGCCAGGGCCAGGCCGATCAGCGCCTGCAGCACCGCCCCCACCACCAGGGCGACCAGCACCGGACCCCACTCGCCGCCCGCGCCGTACCAGGCGCCGGCCCCCAGCGGCCCGATCGTCGAGATGGCATAGCCGACGCCCTGCGCCACGCCCGAGACCCGGGTCGCCTCGGCGGCGCCGGATCCGGAGCGGGCGATGAGCGCGAGGGTCAGCGGGAAAGCCGCCATGCCGGCCCCGATCAGCACGCTCCACAGCTCGGGAGCGGCGGTCGGCGCCAGCCAGAGTCCCAGCAGCCCGGCCGCGGCACTGACCGACACCCCGACCACGCCGATGCGGATCCCGCGCAGCGTGTGCGCCATGCTCACGGCGGCCATGCCGGCGGGGATGCTGACCATGATCACGATGCCGAGCAGCACGCCCGCGCGGGCGGGGGTGATCCCGGAATCCACGGCGATGGTCGGCAGCCACCCCATCACGACGAAGGCCAGCAGCGCCTGCAGCGCGAAGAACCCGGTGAGCGGCCAGGTGCCGCGCGGCAGAGGAACCCGGCCCTGGGATGCGGGGGCGGCCAGAGCGTCGTTGATGCCGCGCCCGCTAACCGCGGCGATCCAGACGCCCAGCGCCACCACCGCGAGCAGGGCCCAGGATCCCAGACTGAGCGTCGCCGAGCCGAGCGCGTGCGCGACCGGCACCCCGGCGGCGGCTCCGATCGCACTCGATGCCGAGAGGACGGTGGTGTACGCGGTGGTCACCGAGCGCATGCGGGTGCCGCTCGTGGCGCGCACGAGCGCGGGGAGCATGACGTTGACGACCGCGATTCCCGACATGGCGAGCACGGTCCCTCCCACGATCGCGATCGAGTGCGGAACGAAGCGCGCCAGCATCCCGATCGCCACGGCGACCGACGCCCAGGTCACTGCCGCGACGGCGCCGATGCGGCGGCTCAGCCACGGCGTGAGCACGCCGCCGACGGCGAACAGCGCGGTCGGCACCGCGGGGATGACGATCGCGGCCTGCGGCGTCAGCGCGCCCTCGTCGATCAGCAGCGGCAGCAGCACCGACGCCGTCGTCACGGCGAGGCGCAGGTTGACCGCGAGCAGCAGCAGCGCGGTCAGCATGAGAGCGAAGTCGCGACGGGAGGGCGTAGTCACCTGTCCATTGAATTCGCCGGCGACGACGCGCGCCAATCCGTTCCGTCGAGCGGAGCCGGTCGCGTGGACTATTCGGTCCAGATGTCCTTCTGCTCGTCGGGCACCGTGTCGCCCTGCGGCACGACGAGCACCGAGCGGTGCTGACGGTGGGCGAGCCGAGCAGCGACCGATCCCGTGAAGAACTCGCGGATGGACTCGCCGAGCCCGCGCTTGCGCGTGCCGACCACGATCAGCTGTGCGTCGAGCTTCTCGGCCAGCTGCTTGATCGCCAGGGCCGGGTCGCCGACCAGCTGGCGCGCCGTCCAGGGCACGTCCGCATCGGCCAGAGTCCGCTCGGCGGCGCGCTGCACGTCCTCGAACTCTGCGGCGCCGGCGTCGAGGTTCAGGTCGATCGGCGCGGAGTGCACGTAGCCGTCGGGGTCTTCATAGGTGACGAAGCGCGTCACGTCGACGTGCACGACGACAAGCGGCGCGCTCAGCAGTCGCGCGTAGCGCAGCGCCTCGTCGAGGACATGCGGCGGCTGGCCCGGCTGGATGCCGACGATCACCGCTTTCTGCAGGGCCGCGTTCTGGGCCGCTTCCTCAGCTGCTCGGGGCGTGGAATCCGTCATGTCGATCCTTCCGCGGGGCGGCCGCAGGACGGCCGGATGCTCTGGCGTGCGTGCTATCCTGAATGCTACTCTTACCGGCTTCGCGCCGGTGCCGTGAATATCATCGGGTCCTTCATGAGCCCGCTGCTGAACTCGTAAAAGGGGGTCTCGCGCATGGGCCGTGGCCGTCAGAAGGCGAAGCACACCAAGATCGCCCGCGAACTCAAGTCGTACAGTCCCGACGTGAACTTCTCTGCGCTGGAGAGTGAGCTCGGACACCCGACGTCAGACGATCAGTACGTCGACAAGTGGGCGGACATGTACACAGACGAAGACGAAGACGAGCTCGAGCGAGCCTGACCGCTCTCATCTGGGTCCCTGAGCTTGTCGAAGTTAGGTCCCTGAGCTTGTCGAAGGGCGAACCCTGGCGACCGGCATACGCCGTGTCGACCAGGGTTTCGTCGTGTCGACCGGGTTACGTCGTCGGTCCAGGCAGCGGCGTGATGGCCGACAGGCCTCAGCTCACCAGCGGCCGTGCCGGCGCTCCCACTCGTCCTCGACCGTGACGCGACGTCCCGCCACGAGTCCGGCGGGGAAGGTGAGCACGAGCACCGCGCCGACCGCGATGAGCGGGATGGTCCACCCTCCCGTCGCGTCGTGCAGGATGCCGACCAGTGCCGGGAAGATCGCGGCGAGCACGTAGCCCGCGCTCTGCACGAAGCTCGACAGCAGCACCGCGCTCTCAGGGGTGCGGGAGCGGATGCTGATCAGCACCAGCGCGAGGGGGAAGAGCAGCCCCACCATGCCGAACAGGCTCATCCAGAGCCACAGCAGCTCGGGTGCCGGTGCGAGCATGATGCCCAGCAGCCCGGTGAGAGCCGAGAGCGATCCGAACACGAACAGCGGTCGGGTGGCCTGGAAGCGCACGACGAGCACGGGCACGATGAGCGACGCGGGCAGGCCGATGAACGCCCACAGCGACAGCAGGAAGCCGGCGGTCGCGGCATCCACCCCGGCGGTGTCGATGAGGATCGAGGGCAGCCACGCGAACGACACGTACGCCATCGTCGACGAGGTGCCGAAGGTCAGCGCCAGCGCCCACACCAGGGGGATCCGCGCCAGGCGTCCGAACAGACGACGATTCGTCGGCGCGGTGGCGATCGGGCCGGTGGCGGCGAAGCTCGTGTCCTCGTCCGCCGACCCCCGAACCCGTGCCGCCGAGACGACCGGAGCGCCGGGCCGGACCATCATCACCAGCCACGGGATCACACCGGCGAAGGCGAAGGCGGCCCACATGGCCATCGAGAAGCGCCAGCCGAAGGCATCCGCCACCGGCACCGCGACCAGCGGGGGCACGAAGGTCGAGAACGCCATGGCGGTCGTGTAGACGGTCATCATCAGGCCGATGCGGTCGGCGAAGAACTTCTTCACCAGCGGCGGCAGCAGGATGTTCCCCATGCCGACTCCGGCGAAGATCACCGCCGTCCCGGCCAGCAGCCCGACGGAGTCCGTCGCGAAGCCGCGAGCGACGAGACCGCCGGTGATCGCCGTCAGCGCGATCACCGTGAGTCTCTCGATCCCCAGCATCCGCTCGAGCATCGGGGTGAGGATGCCGAAGACGGCGAAGCAGGCGGGCGGCAGCGTGCCGATCACGCCGAGCACGGCCGACGAGACCTCGAAGTCCTCGCCGATCAGGTCGACGACGGGCGAGAGCGAGGCGACGGCCGATCGCAGCGAGAACGCGCAGAGCAGGATGCCGAGGACGGCGAGCACCCGGCCGCGCCAGAGCGGCTGCGGGGGCGTCACGAGGTCTGTGACTGCTCTACCCAGGCGAGGTACTCGGGGGTGACGGTGCCGGTGACGTACCGTCCGTCGAAGCAGCTCATGTCGAGGTCGGTGAGGTCGCTCCCCTCGATGATCGCCGCCTTCAGGTCGTCGACCTCCTGGTAGACGATGCGGTCGCAGCCGAGCTCTTCGGCGATCTCCGGGATCGTGCGCCCGTGCGCGATGAGCTCGTGTCGCGACGGCATGTTGATGCCGTACACGTGCGGGTGCCGGACGGGAGGCGCCGCAGACGCGAAGATGACCGACTTCGCGCCGGCATCCCTGGCCATCTGGATGATCTGCTGGCTGGTGGTCCCGCGCACGATCGAATCGTCGATGAGCAGCACGTTCTTGCCGCGGAACTCCGACGACATCGCGTTGAGCTTCTGACGCACGCTCTTCTTGCGCACCGCCTGGCCCGGCATGATGAACGTGCGGCCGACGTACCGGTTCTTGTAGAAGCCCTCGCGATACTCCTTGCCGAGCTTGCGGGCCACCTCCATCGCCGAGGGGCGCGACGAGTCGGGGATCGGCATGACCACGTCGATCTCGTCGAGCGGCACGTGCTTGGCGATGGTGTCGGCGAGCTTGTCGCCCATCCGCAGGCGCGATTCGTACACCGAGACGCCATTCATCACCGAGTCGGGCCGGGCGAGGTAGACGTACTCGAACGCGCACGGCACGAGCTGCGCGTTCTCGGCGCACTGGCGGGTGAACAGCTCTCCGTCGTTGGAGATGAAGACGGCCTCGCCGGGCTCGACCTCGCGCACGATCTCGTAGTCGGCGTTCTCGAGCACGAGCGATTCGCTGGTCACGACCCACTCGTCCGCGCCAGTGCCCTCCTGGGTTGCTGAGCCTGTCGAAGCACGGCGACCCAGGATGAGCGGGCGGATGCCGAACGGGTCGCGGAAGGCGAGCAGACCGTACCCGGCGATGATCGCGATGACCGCGTACGCACCCTCGATGCGCTCATGGGTGCGCTCGACGGCGTCGAAGATGCGATCGGCGTCGAGGTCGACCGACGATGTCGTTGCCTGCAGCTCCCCCGCCAGCACGTTCAGCAGCAGCTCGGTGTCGCTCGACGAGTTCAGGTGACGGCGGTAGCGATCCGCCATCTCCGCCGTGAGCTCGCGGGTGTTCGTGAGGTTGCCGTTGTGGATCAGCACGATGCCGTACGGCGCGTTCACGTAGAAGGGCTGCATCTCCTCTTCGCTCGACGCGGTGCCCTTGGTGGCGTAGCGCACGTGGCCGAGGCCGATGCTGCCCAGCAGAGAGCGCATGTCGCGGGTGCGGAACGCCTCGCGCACCATGCCCTCGGCCTTCGTCAGGTGCATGACGCCGTTCGGCTCTGCGGTGGCGATGCCCGTGGCATCCTGCCCGCGATGCTGCAGCAGCAGCAGGGCGTCGTAGATGTCCTGGTTGACCGGTCCGTTGCCGACCATTCCGACGATGCCGCACATGGGTGTTACTTCGCTCCGTCCGCGTATGCGCCCACCAGGCGCACCGCTCCGCCGTCGACGCCCTTGGCGCCCTCTTCGAAATGGCCCTCGGGGCGCGAGCCCGTGTGCACGGTCGCGACCTGCCAGGCGGCGATGCCCTGCGCGCCGATGGCGGCGACCGCGGCATCCTTCTGCTCCGCGGCGACCACCGCGAGGAATCCGATGCCGAGGTTCCAGGTGCCCTCGGTGTCGACGATCGGCGTGCCGGCGATGTCGGCCAGCACCCGGAACACCGGGCTCGGAGTCCACGTCGAGCGGTCGACCTCTGCCCAGCTGCGCTGAGGCAGAACGCGCGCGAGGTTGGCGGCGATGCCGCCGCCGGTCACATGGCTCAGCGAGTGCACCGCGCCGGGGAGGGTCTCGATCAGCTTCAGCAGCGGCGTCGTGTACAGGCGCGTCGGCTCGAGCAGAGCCTCGCCCCACGTGCTGCCGAGGTCAGCGGCGTTGTCTCCGTATCCGATGCCCGCGTTCGCCACGATGTGCCGCACGAGCGAGTAGCCGTTCGAGTGCAGTCCGCTCGATCCGAGCGCGATCACGGCATCGCCGTCCTGCACCAGGTGCGCGCCGAGCAGGGCATCCGCCTCGACGACTCCGGTCGCCGCGCCTGCGACGTCGTAGTCGCGCGGGCCGAGGAGCCCCGGGTGCTCAGCGGTCTCACCGCCGACCAGGGCGGTGCCGGTCGCCGAGCATGCCTCGGCGATGCCGCGCACGATGGCCGCGATGCGCTCGGGGACGACCTTGCCGCAGGCGATGTAGTCGGTCATGAACAGCGGCTTGGCGCCGACCACGACGATGTCGTCGACGACCATGCCGACGAGGTCCTGCCCGATCGTGTCGTGCTTGTCGATGGCCTGCGCGATGGCGACCTTCGTGCCCACGCCATCGGTGCTGCTGGCCAGCAGCGGACGCCGGTAGCCGAGCAGCGCGCTGGCGTCGAACATGCCCGCGAAGCCGCCGACACCCCCGAGCACCTCTGGCCCGTGCGTCGCACGCACGGAGGCCTTCATGAGTTCGACGGCGAGATCACCGGCGGCGGTGTCGACACCGGCCTGAGCATAGGGATTGGTGGGGGAGTCTGCCACCTGTACAGCGTACCGGCCCGCAGGGGCACCCGTCCCCTCGTGACCGGTCCTCACGGCATCGGGCGCGACTGTCTGCTACTATGAGTAGTTGCGCGAAGTTCCGCCGTATCTCACCGGCGCAGCGCACACCTCCAGACCGGGCACGAGTGGCCGATCCGCACCGATGCGGATCCTGGCGCCCCGGCCGACTCACAGGCGGCAGCATGCCGCCCGCCAGACAGACCAGAGATCATGAGCAGTACCGATACTTCCGCGCGCTCCAGCGCGCCCATCCCCGACCACGACCCCGCACCCGACGCCTCACCCGCAGAGCTGGCCTGGCGTCAGGCCGATGCCGACGTCTTCGTTGCGACGAGCCGCGGCGAGTTCGCCGGCTTCGTGACCGTCGACGACACCGCCCACGTGGTGCACGACAGGCACAGCCGCCGGATCGGCAGCTACCCCAGCCTCGCCGCCGCCAGGCAGGCGCTGGTGGATGCCACCCGTCCGCCTTCGCGCAGCCGTGAGCGTCTGCATCGCCGCATCCTCTCCCGACGCCGCTGACGCACCGCCTCCGGCCAGCCGCCTTCGGCGCCGGCTGCGACGGCGAGGGCAGCAGCGGCGCCGGCCGCAAGGGCTGCGCACAGGATCTCGAAGGACCCTACGATGGGGCCATGGTCGACAAGCCGCAGTGGCTGATCCGCGAAGACGCCGGCACTTCGGTGCTCGTCGCGCTCGCGCTGCGACAGCTGCTCGGCATCCGGGCGCCGGAGGATCTGCCGGCGCTGCGCGGACTCGAGGTGCGTCCTCCCGACGCCGCCGAAGTCGACGATGCTCTCGAGAAGCAGTGGCGCGAGTACTGGGACATGACCGTCGAGCCCCGCGCGCACCGCTCCGAGGTGCCGCTCGACCTCGTCGAGGGCTTCGACACCCTCATCGCCCTGCCCACGACCGGCGCGGAGGAGCTGCGCGCCGCGATCATCCCGCATGCGCAGACCGTGCTGCACTACGCGCAGCGTGCGCACAACAGGTACGTCGATTCGGTCAGCTCCTCCGGCGGCGCCTACCGCGCCTACGCCAGTGCGATCGCCGAGTTCGAGCGCGATATCGGCCGCCGTGCGCATTCGTTCGAGCTGAACGTGCAGGTGCTGCCGTTCACGCAGCGCGGCATCTGGTGGATCGGCTCGCTGAGCGTCGCCGTCACCGACGGGCTGCGTCGTGACGTCGTGGCGTTCGACGCGGCGATGCGACCGGTGATCGCCGAGCTCGCCTAGGCCTGCTCGTCGTCCTCTGCTCGGCTCAGGCCTGTTCGTCGTCCTCGACGACTCGCTCGTGCGCGACGGTCACGACGCGCGCGTGCTTGCGACCAGCACGGTCGAGGCCGACCGCGATGATGCCGCCGAGCGCCACGCCGATCGGCACGGTCCACAGCAGCGCGAAGCCGAACACCTGTCCGGGCGGATAGACCACGCCGAGCACGTCGGACGGCTCGTACGACCCGAGCAGCGTCAGGATGCCGGCGACGATGATCCCCAGCACGGCGCCCGTCACCATGAACACGCCGTAGCGCGGCACGGGGCGGATCGTCGCTTCGACCGTGGAGTGGCTGGCTGTTCCGGACATGCTCCTATTGTCCCACGCGCAGGCTGTGCGGTGGCGGGATCAGCGGAAGGTCGCCGCCCACGCTCCGAAGCCGGCGGCATTGACCCCGTTGATCGTGACGGCGCTCACCGGAGCATCCTTGGTGTCGATCATCTCCGGGCCGGCATCGCAGCGCACCTCGTGGACGCTCGCCTCGGCGGAGGACGAGCTCTCAACCGACACCCGGGCATCCATCGTCTCGGCGCCGAAGCAGGTGAATTCGATCGTGGAGATCCTCTCGGACTCGTCCATCTCGATGCGCACGCCCTCCTGCCTGCCCTCCTTCGCGGCGGCGTCGGCGGTGTCGCTCGTCGAGGCGAGGCCGGACATGAACGCCCCGGAACCGGCGCTCACCCGATCCTGCTCGTCGAGCCACTGCTGGACGGCCTCAGAATCCGGCGGCTCGGCGGCCGTGCAGCCGGTGAGCGCAAGCGCGGCGAGCGCGGCGAGCGAAGCCGCGAGGATCTGCTTCATGCTCAGACCCTATCCGCCGGTCGTCAGGGGCGCAGCGGCAGCAGGTCAGACAGATCTGCGCGGGTCCCGGATGCCGTCACGCGGCCAGCGGCCACGGCATCCGTCCAGTGCTCTGCCCCGGTCGCCAGCGCGATCCACGTCGCGGCATCCATCTCGACCACGTTCGGCGGGGTTCCTCGGGTGTGCCGCGGTCCCTGCACGACCTGCACCGCACCGAACGGCGGCACGCGCACCTCGACGCTGTTGCCCGGCGCCTTCTCGTCGAGCAGCTGCAGCAGATAGCGCACCGCCAGGGCCGTGACCGTTCGGGCAGCCCCTCCCGCAGCGACTGCGGAGAGCGCGTCGCGTCCAGCGGCCGTGTCGATCCTCCGGGCGGGCATGCCCCCAGGCTACTTCTTCTTCCGCCGAGAGCACGGGACCTCGCCGAGCGCACTGCTCCTTCGCGTGAACGAGGCGCTCACTCGTCGAGGTCCCGTGCTGTCGACGTGAGGTGCGCGTGACGGCCGGCAGACGACGCACGTAGGCTCGACAGCGATGACTGGTTCTGCTGAGGAGATGCGCGGCGCACGCGCCGAGCTGCTCGCGGCCGCCGAGCGCGCGAGTGAGTGGACGCCACGCTTCCCGATGTCAGGCGACGACGCGTGGCCGGCATCCGTGCTCATCCTGTTCGGCCGGCTCGACAGCATCCCGGCCGGAACCGATGACGAGACGGTGTCGGCCGATCTCGACGTGCTGCTGCAGCGTCGCGCCGCGACACTGTCTTCGCATCCGGGGCAGGTGTCGTTCCCGGGCGGCGGATATGAGGAGCAGGATGCCGATGCTGTCGCCACCGCCCTGCGCGAGGCGCAGGAGGAGACCGGCCTCGACCCGCAGGGCGTCGAGGTGCTCGCGGCGCTGCCCGAGATCCCGCTCGCGGTGAGCAGCTTCCTCGTCACGCCGGTGCTCGGCTGGTGGCGAGAGCCGTCACGCGTCGCTGCCGTCGATCACGCCGAGACGGTCGAGGTCTTCCGGGTGCCGGTCGCGCAGCTCGTCGATCCGGCCAATCGCTTCACCTCAGTGCTGCGCCGCGACGGCTACACGTACAAGGGCCCGGCGTTCGACGTCGACGGCACGATCGTATGGGGTTTCACCGCCGGCATCCTCGATGCGCTGTTCGACGCGACCGGATGGGCACAGCCCTGGGATCGCGCGGTCGAGCGGCCGGTCATCGTCTGATCGGCTCCGCTTCCCGCCGGTAGGCTGGCGGCATGAAGATCCTCGTTCTCGGCTCGGGCGCGCGCGAGCACGCGATCATCCTCTCCCTGCGGTCCGAAGAGGCCGATCACGAGATCTTCGCCGCCCCCGGCAACGCCGGAATCGCCCAGGACGCCACCCTCGTCGACCTCGATCAGCTCGACGGGGCGGCGGTCGCCACCTTCGCGAACGAGCGGGGCATCGACCTCGTCGTCGTGGGCCCCGAGGCACCTCTCGTCGCCGGGGTCGCGGACGTGCTGCGCGAGCGCGGCATCCCGGTGTTCGGCCCTGGTCGCGCTGCGGCGCAGCTAGAGGGTTCGAAGGCGTTCGCCAAGCGGATCATGGATGCCGCGGGCGTGCCCACCGGGCGCGCCGTGCGCGCATCGACGACCGCTGAGGTCGAGGCCGCCTTCGACGAGCTGGGCGCCCCGCACGTGGTCAAGGCTGACGGTCTGGCGGCGGGCAAGGGCGTCATTGTGACCGCCGACCGCGCAGAGGCGCTCGCCCACGCTGAGCACTACCTGCCCGCAGGACCGGTACTGGTCGAGGAGTTCCTCACCGGCCCCGAGGTGTCGCTCTTCTTCCTGAGTGACGGCGACACCGTGCGCGCGCTCAGCCCCGCGCAGGACTTCAAGCGCGCGCTCGACGGCGACGGCGGACCCAACACCGGCGGCATGGGCGCGTACTCGCCGCTGCCCTGGCTGGCCGATGACTTCGGCAGCGTCGAGGCGTTCGTCGCCGAGGTGACCGAGACCGTCGCCATGCCCGTGGTGCGCCAGCTCGACGCCGAGGGCACACCGTTCATCGGCCTGCTGTACGCGGGGCTCATCCTCACGCCCGCGGGTGTGCGCGTGATCGAGTTCAATGCGCGCTTCGGCGACCCCGAGACGCAGGTCGTGCTGCCCCGTCTGCGCACCCCACTGTCACGCCTGCTTCTTTCAGCGGCATCCGGAACCCTCGAAGACGAGCCGCAGCCCGAGTTCTCGTCCGACGTCGCGATCACCGTCGTGCTGGCCAGCGAGGGCTACCCCGAGTCACCGCAGACGGGCCGCATGATCGAGGGGCTGGCCGATGCGGCAGCAGTCGACGGCGTCTCGATCGTGCACGCCGCGACCGGCGCCTCCGACGCCCCCGGCGGGTCGCTCATCGCGACCGGCGGGCGGGTGCTGAACGTCGTCGCGACCGGTTCGGACTTCGCGGATGCCCGCGCCAGGGCCTACGAGGCGATCGGCCGCATCTCGCTCGACGGCGCGCACTACCGTCACGACATCGCGGCGCGCGTCGCGGAGTAGTCGCGTCAGCGCGGCGTCGCGCCTCGACGCGTCGACATCCGGCATCCAGCCCCGGATCCGGATGCCAGGGCCGCAGACCTCCGCATCTCAGTCAGACTCGCGGATCTCAGTCAGACTTCCGGATCTCCGCTCGCGGAAGCGGTGAGCGGTGGAACCCGGGGACGGTCAGAGCGTGATCCAGTACTGGCGCATCCGCTCGCCGGGGGAATCGGGGCCGTCGATGACGCCCTCGAGCTCACCACCGGCGCCTTCGATCGTGCGGTACGAGCCGATGTTCGTGTCGTCGCAGGTGAGCATGACGCGGTCGTATCCGTGCGCACGGGCGCGATCGAGCACGAGGTCGAGAGCTCTGCGGGCGATGCCCTGCCGACGCCGAGACGGACGCACCGAGTAGCCGATGTGCCCGCCGTAGCTGCGCAGCCAGTCGTTCAGCTCGCGGCGGAAGGCGATGAAGCCGACGACCTCTCCGTCGTCGGTGATCCAGAAGTAGTCGCACGCGACGTGCCCGTCAGGCGGCGTCGCCTTCGGGTCGGCGTACCGCCCCGCCTTCGCTATGAACGCCTCGCATGCGGCGCGATGGGCCGCCTGCCCGCGGTCGAGACCCGCACCGTCGATATGCACGTCCCCGAACTCGGTCACGGCCTGCGACCAGGAGTCGAACAGCGAGAGTGAGGGCGATGCGAGCGAGACGGGCATCGTCCCATCACACCATGCATTCGGGGGCGCGCCCACCCGGCATCCGGAACGACCTCAGCCGCGGCGCACGAAGTACCAGTTCGCGGCGAACCAGCTGATGACGAGAGCGAAGTACAGCGCGATCGCCATCCAGCGCGACAGCGGGTCGGTGTCGACGACGGCATGCACGACGAGCTGCACTGCGCTCAGCACCAGCGCGATGACGCCGACGGCGGCGAGACCCTTCGTTCCCGCCGTGCGGTCGCGCTCATCGGCGTACTCGAGCGCGTTCACGCGCTCGAGTACGCCCGAGCTGCCGCGGCGGGCGAAGACGGCACCCACCGCTCCCCCGACCGCCCCCACGAGCAGGGCCACGGCGGCGATGGTCTGGCCGAGCACGAAGCAGAGCAGCGCACCCACGGCGCACACTGCCACGAGCGCGGTGTTCATACGCGACATGGGCCACGAAGGGCGCGCGGATCCGACGGCGTCACGGTCATGCGTCGACATCGAAGACCTCCTCAACGGTCGAGCCGAAGTGCCGTGCCAGGTGCACGGCCAGCGCGAGCGAGGGATCGTAGCGGCCGGTCTCGATCGCATTGATCGTCTGCCGGGAGACGCCGACCGCAGTCGCGAGCGCCTGCTGCGACAGACCGCGCTCGGTTCTCAGCTCTTTGACCCTGCTCTGCACGCCTTCAAACGTAGGCCAGGCGTACTGACATGTAAAGCGAACTTGACAGCACAGAGAGTGTCAAGCATGCTTGTCATGTCAAACACGCTTTACACATCTCGGAGGCCAGCATGCAGGACGCACTCGTCGACTTCACCCAATCCCTTCCCCTCTGGCTGCAGTGGGCCGGGGTGATGCTCGCCGCGGCGATCCCCTTCATCGAGTCGTACTTCGGCACGCTCATCGGCGCGATCGCCGGAGTTCCGCTGCCGATCGCCGTGCTCGCCGCCGTCGTCGGCAACGTCATCTCGATGCTGGTCTTCGTGTTCCTCGCCGACGCGGCACGTCGGAAGGTGCTGGCCCGTCGCGGAGCGGATGCTGAAGCGGCTGCCCCCTCGCCGCGTCGCCAGAAGGTGAAGCGCATGTTCGACCGTTTCGGCGTTCCCGGCGTGAGCCTGCTCGGTCAGACCGTGCTGCCGAGCCAGATCACCTCGGGGATGATGGTGTCGTTCGGCGCGAACCGCAACGCCGTGATCCTCTGGCAGGTCATCTCGATCATCATCTGGGCTATCATCTTCGCCCTCATCGGCCAGGCCGGCATCGCCCTGTTCCGCTGAGCCGGCGGCCGGGCGGCATGCCCAGCTCGGAGCGACCGGAGTCCGGCATCCCGCCCCGGATCCGGATGCCCGATCCTCGTACTTCCGGAACTCGGACCAATCTCCGGATCGCGGACGCGCGGCACCGAGCTCAGTCCGCGTGCTGCGGGCGGTGCCTGCGGATGAACAGCGCCGCGATGAGGGCGATCACCATGATCCCGGCGGGCAGTAGCATCGACTGCGCCATGCCGGCCGAGAAGCCCTCGGCAACGGCATCCGGCATCGCTCCTCCACCGCCGAGACCCGCCGGCGCCTCGTCGAGACCCGGCAGGTTCGCTTCGAGGCGAGCCTGCATGAACGCGGCGATCGCCGACGAGCCGACCACCGAGCCGATCGTGCGGGTGGTGTTGTAGATCCCCGCGCCGGCGCCGGCCTGGCGCGGCGGCAGGTTGCGGGTGGCCTCTGTGGCGAGCGGGCCCCACATGCCGGCGTTGCCGATGCCCAGCAGCGCCGAGGGCAGCAGGAACATCCAGGTCGGGGTGTCGACGTTCATCAGCGAGGCGTTCCACAGCACACCGCCCGCGACGCACACCAGGCCGGGGATGAGGATGAATCGCGGGTCGATCCGATCCAGCAGCGAACCGGCGAAGGGAGCAAGCACGCCGGAGATGACCGCCATCGGGATCATCAGCAGCGCCGCCTCGGTGGGGGTCAGTCCCCGCGCCAGCTGCAGGAAGAACATGAACGGCAGCGACATGCTCGTCACGGTGAAGCCGACGGCGGCGATGCCGAGGTTGGAGGCCGAGAAGTTGCGGTCGCGGAACAGCTGGAGCGGCACGAGCGCCTCGCTGCGCGTCTTCCACTGCTGCAGCACGAAGAGCACCAGCAGCACCATGCCGGTGCCGATCAGGCCCCACACCGAGATGGGCCCGGTGATGGTGCCCCAGTCGTACTTCTCGCCCTCCTGCAGGCCGAACACGATGAGGAACAGCGAGGCTGCGCTGAGCACGACTCCGACATAGTCGAAGCGGTGCGGATGCGTGGGCAGCTTCGGCACGAGGATCGCGGCGGCGATGAAGCCGATGACGCCGACCGGCACGTTGATGAAGAAGATCCACTCCCAGCCGAGGCCGTCGACGAGCAGGCCGCCGAGCAGCGGGCCGACGAGGGTGGCGACGCCGGCGGTCGCGCCCCACAGGCCCATGGCGGCGCCGCGGCGCTGAGGCGGGAACGTGCGGGTGATCACGGCCATCGTCTGCGGCGTCATGAAGGCGGCACCGAGGCCCTGCACGGCACGGGCGGCGATGAGGCCCTCGAGACTGGAGGACAGACCGCACCACAGCGAGGACGCCGTGAAGATCACGAGCCCGATCAGGTAGATGTTCTTCGGTCCGAATCGGTCACCCAGACGCCCGGTGATCAGCAGCGGGACGGCGTACGCCAGCAGGTAGGCGCTGGTCACCCACACCACGTTGTCGAGATTGTTCGTGTCGGGGTCGAGCGCCGCTTTGATCGCCGGATTCGCCACCGACACGATCGTCGTGTCGACGAGGATCATGAAGAAGCCGATCACCAGCGCCCAGAGGGCCGGCCAGGGGCTGCGGGTCTCGGGGGGAGCCGTCTCAGTCGAAGTCACCTGGCAACGGTACTCCTCCCCGCAGACATCGACGCACCGCCGACATCGGGATCGGCGTGATGGGAAGATGGGTGCGTGAGCGAACCACAGAGCATCCCCGGCTGGCGGCACCTCTACTCGGGCAAGGTCCGAGACCTGTACGCCTCCGAGGATCCGGCCGACACGCGCATCCTCGTCGTGGCATCCGACCGGGTGAGCGCATTCGACTTCGTGCTGTCACCGGGCATCCCGCAGAAGGGCGAGCTGCTCACCCAGCTGAGCGACTGGTGGTTCGAGCAGCTGTCCGACGTGCCGAACCACCTCGCTGAGGGCGAGATCCCGGATGCCGTGGCCGGCCGCGCCATGCTCGCGATGGCGCTCGAGATCCTGCCGATCGAGTGCGTGGTGCGCGGGTACATCACCGGCACCGGCTGGGCGGAGTATGCCGCGCACGGCACCGTGTGCGGCATCCCGCTGCCAGCGGGCCTGCAGAACGGCGACCGGCTGCCCGAGCCGCTCTTCACCCCCGCGTACAAGGCGCCGCTGGGCGAGCACGACGAGAACATCACCTTCGAGCGCGTCGTCGAGCTGGTCGGCGCGGAACGCGCCGCGCAGCTGCGCGACGCTTCGCTGTCGCTGTACCGCCGGGCCGCCGAGATCGCGGAGGCGAAGGGCCTGATCCTCGCCGACACCAAGTTCGAGTTCGGCGTGGATGCCGACGGCACCCTGCGTCTGGCCGACGAGGTGCTCACGAGCGACTCCTCGCGGTACTGGGATGCGGCCGCCTGGGCATCCGGCACCGCGCCCGAGGAGCGCATGGCGAGCTTCGACAAGCAGATCGTGCGCGACTGGCTCGCATCCCACTGGGACCGGCAGGGGGAGCCGCCCGCGCTTCCGGCGGAGATCGTCGAGCAGACCGCCGACCGCTACCGCGCGCTCATCGGGCGGCTGAAGGGCTGAGCCGCCAAGGCTCGCCCCTGATCCGTCGCACGCCGGATGCCGGGCATCCGGGGCGGTAGTGTTTCCTCGGCCCTGATCCCGACTCCCGAGGAGCCCCCATGCCGCTGTGGAACATCCATGGCAACGGTCGCACTGTCGCGCCCGGCGCCGTCGTCCGCCCCGATGAGCGCCTGAACTGGCCGGCGACGATCGCGATCGGCGTGCAGCACGTCGTCGCCATGTTCGGGGCGACGTTCCTCGTGCCGATCATCACCGGCTTCCCTGTGCCGACCACGCTGCTGTTCAGCGGCATCGGCACGATCCTCTTCCTGCTGGTCACGCGCAACAAGCTGCCCAGCTACCTGGGCTCCTCGTTCGCGTTCATCGCCCCGGTCACGGCGGCTACGGCATCGGCGGGCATGGGCTCGGCGCTGGCCGGCATCGTCGCGGTCGGCGTGCTGCTCGCCATCATCGGCGCCGTCGTGCACACGGTGGGCGTGCACTGGGTCGACCGGTTCCTGCCACCGGTGCTCGCCGGCACGATCGTCGCGCTGATCGGGTTCAACCTCGCGGGCGCTGCGCGCGGCAACTACGAGCTGGCGCCGATCACGGCGACGTTCACGCTCGCGGTCACCATCCTGTTCGCGGTGGTCTTCCGCGGATTCCTCGGCCGCATCTCGATCTTCCTCGGCGTGATCGCGGGGTACATCTTCGCCGGCATCCGGGGCGAGCTCGACTTCAGCAAGGTCGAGGCGGCCGACTGGATCGGCTTCCCGACCTTCCACCTGCCCGACTTCGCGACCCCGGGCACCTGGTCGGCGATGGCCATGTTCCTCCCCGTCGTGCTCGTGCTGATCGCCGAGAACGTCGGACACGTGCGCGGTGTCGCCACGATGGTCGAAGACCCGGCGGTCAACAAGCAGACCGGCAAGGCGCTCATCGCCGACGGCATCTCGACCTCGCTCGCCGGGTTCTTCGGCGGCTCGGGAACCACGACGTACGGCGAGAACATCGGCGTCATGGCATCCACCCGCGTCTACTCGACCGCCGCGTACTGGGTCGCCGGCATCACCGCGATCCTGCTCAGCATGTCGCCGAAGTTCGGCGCGGTCATCAACTCGGTACCCGCCGGGGTGCTCGGCGGCATCACCACCGCCCTGTACGGCCTGATCGGCGTCATCGGCATCAAGATCTGGGTCGACAACCGCGTCGACTTCTCGCGGCCCGTCAACCAGTACACCGCCGCGGTCGGCCTGATCGTCGCGGTCGGCGGCTTCATGATCAAGGATCCGGAGTCGGGCTTCGAGCTCGGCGGCATCGTGCTGGCGACGGTGGGCGCGATCCTCATCTACCACCTCGGCAACCTCATCGCGCGGCTGCGCGGCTCGGGCGCCGACGACCCGAAGCCGCTCGCCGGCGTGGGCGCGCCCGGGGGCGACCCGGCCTGAGGCCGTCGCCTGCGCGCACATCGCAGTCGCTGTCAAGGCCCGGTCGAGGCATCCCGTGGGGCGGTAGCGTCGGCGCATGCTCGATGTCACACCTCTCGCTGATCTCGCCCGAAGCCGCAACCTCCGCGTAGCGGTCGCCGAGTCGCTGACCTCCGGTGGGCTGGCCAGCACGGTCGGCGCCGGGGCGGAAGCGAGCACCTGGTTCGGCGGCGGCATCGTCGCCTATCTGTCCGAGGTGAAGGAGGCGATCCTCGGCTTCCCGGCCGATCAGGACCCGACTTCAGCCGAGTGCGCTGAGCAGCTGGCCCGAGGTGCCCGCGAGCTGTTCGATGCGGATCTCTGCGTCTCGACGACGGGAGTCGGCGGACCGGATGCCGAAGACGGCCATCCCGCCGGCACAGTGTTCCTGGGGTGGGCGACGCGCGACGAGGTCGGGCATCGCGAGCTGACTCTCGACGGCGAGCCCGAGGACGTGCTCAGTTCGACGATCGAGGCGGCCGTCGAACTGCTGACCTTCCACGCCGGGCGGCTGGAAGGTGCGAATCGTCAGTGATTCACGACACCACGCGAAACCGGATGCGGGCACCCGGTCGCAGCTGACCCGCGGCATCCCTCGCGGCATCGGTCAGTGACCCGATGATCGGGTATCCGCCTGTCGTCGGGTGATCGGGACCGAACAGCACGGGCTGACCGTCGGCCGGCACCTGGATGGCACCGTCGACCGCACCCTCGCTGGGCAGCTCGTCGTGGATCGCGCGCTCGAGCGATCGCTCGCCGTGCAGGCGGATGCCGACCCTGTCGGACCGTGGCGTGACCGTCCATTCCTGCTCGCTGAGCAGCCGCACCGCGGCCGGTGTGAACCAGTCGTCCCGGGGGCCGAGCGTGATGTCGAGCTCGACCACGTCTCCGGGCAGGTCGCGCGGCAGCGGGTCGGGTTCGACCGCGCGCGGCGCATGAGTTCCGACCGGCAGCACGTCACCGGCGCGCAGCGCCGCTGGGCCGATACCTGAGAGCGTGTCGGTGGATCGGCTGCCCAGCTGTTCCGGCATCCGGATGCCTCCGCGCACCCCGATCGTGAACCGCAGCCCTCGCGTCGGCTGGCCGATCTTGAGTTCGTCTCCGTCGGCGACGGCGAACGGAGCGCTGTGCGGGACGCGGCGCATCCGGCCGTCCACGCCGATCACCTCGAGCTCGCACTCCGCTCCGGTGACGACCGCGACGGTGCTGCCATGGAAGCGGACGGCCGCGGGGCCCACCCCCTCGAGCACCGCGGCATCGAGGGCGTTGCCGACGGCGCGGTTCGCGTCGCGCAGGGCGATGCGGTCGGCTGCTCCGGATGCCGGCACGCCGAGCTCGGCGAGGCCTGGGCGGCCGCGATCCTGCACGAGCAGCTGCAGACCCGGGTTCACCACCTCGAGCGCGGGCGTCGAAACCGGCAGACCAACAGGCCCGCCATCAGCGCGTCGCCGTCCGACATGCCGCTGCGCGGCCGAAGCATCCGAGATTCCCGACACCGCACTCGGCACAAGCGACCGCTCAGCCACGACGAAACACACGCGGGCGCCGGGCACCAGCAGGGCCGGAGGGTCGCGGTGCACGTCCCACATCACGGCATCCGTCGTGCCGATGAGCTGCCAGCCTCCCGGACTCGCCCGCGGATACACGCCGCTGAACCGACCCGCGAGGGCGACCGCCCCCGCGGGCACGCGGGTGCGCGGCGACGCACGGCGCGGAACGTCGAACAGCGGATCGTCGCCGATGAGGTACCCGAACCCGGGAGCGAAGCCCGAGAAGGCGACCGTCCAGCATGCGGCGCCGTGCCGACGGACCACCTCATCCACCGAGACGTCGAGCAGGTCAGCGACCACGGCGAGGTCTTCGCCGTCGTATCGGACCGGCACAATCACCTCGGGCCCCGACTCGAGCGCACCCTCGTCCGCTGAGGTTGCGACCAGCACCTCGGCCAGCTCGGCCAGCTCAGCCGCGGATGTCACCAGCGGATCGAAGCGCACGAGCACCGTGCGCGCCCCTGGCACCCGCTCCATCACCCCGGGCACATCGGCCCAGGCGCGGTGCATGCGCATCGCCTCATCGAGGTCGGCGCACTCGACGAGCACCGCCCGATCAGAAGCCGTCAGCACCCGCATGCGCTCACCCGCTCAGATCGCGATCGGAGTCACGAACGGGGCGATCTCGATGCCGGCATCCTGCAGCATCCGCTTCGTCTCCGCTGCCATCGCCACCGCTCCCGGGCTGTCGCCGTGCACGCAGATCGACCGCGCGTCGATGCGCACGTCCGTGCCGTCGACCGCTCGTATGACACCCGACTCGGCGAAGCGCACCATCCGGCGCGCCACGGCCGAGGCGTCGTGCAGCACCGCTCCCGGCTGCGAGCGCGGCACGAGGCCGCCGTCGGGCAGGTAGCCCCGATCGGCGAAGGCCTCGGCCGCCACCGGCACTCCGGCCCGAGCCGCGATGTCGAGCACCACCCCACCCGCCAGCCCCAGCATGACCAGGTTCGCGTCGACGGAGCGCACGCCCGCGACCACGGCTCGAGCCTGCCGTTCATCGCGCGCGATCGTGTTGTACAGCGCGCCATGCGGCTTGACGTAGGCGACCCGCCCGCCGGCGGCCCCAGCCAGCGCGATGAGCGCACCCAGCTGATACTCGACCTCGGCCTGCAGCGTGCGCGAATCCGGCTCGAGCGGGCTGCGGCCGAAGTTCTCGCGGTCGCGATACGACGGGTGCGCGCCGATCACGACTGCGTTCGCCACGGCGGCGGCGAGAGTGTCGCGGATGCCCTCGGCGCTGCCCGCATGAAAGCCGCACGACACATTCGCGCTGGTCACGATCTCGAGCATCGCCGCGTCATCGCTCACCGTGTGCTCGGCGGAGTTCTCGCCGAGGTCGGAGTTGAGATCGATGGATGCCATGCCTCGGATGCTACCGAGGATCGACCTGTGTCAGACCGCGGGCGCCGACCCGCGCACGACCAGCTCGGTCGGCAGGATGGTCAGCGCGTCGGGCCGCCTTCCTGCGAGCAGGTCCACCACCATGCCCGCGAGCATCTCCCCCTGCGCGAACATCGGCTGGCGCACGCTGGTGAGATCGGACGTCTCGGCGACCCGCGAGTCGTCGAAGGCGACGATCGCCACGTCCTCCGGCACGCGCAGGCCGGCGGAGCGCAGCACGCCGATCGCGCCGCGGGCCATCAGGTCACTCGCGACGAAGATCGCGTCGGGACGCTCGTCGCGCTGCAGCAGCACACGTGCTGCCTCGGCACCGCCGTGCTCGCTGAAGTCGCCGTCGATCTCCCCGGCGGACTGCAGCCCGGCATCCGCCAGCGCCGCCAGGAATCCGTCACGGCGATCCACGCTCACCGACATCGACATCGTGCCCGTGATCGTCGCGATCCGCCGGCATCCGAGCGCGATGAGATGCTCAGCCGCCGCCCGGGCCGCGGCCACGTTGTCGACGTCGACGATGATGTCGCTGTCGCGCACCGTCGCCGGCCGTCCGCCGAAGACGACGGGCACGGCCTCGGCGATGCGCTCCACGAACGAGTCGCTCGCGTGGTGAGACACGATGATCGCCGCGTCCACCCCGCCGTTGCGCACGAAGCGCGTCATCTTGCCGTCGGGGTCGTCACTCGCGATGAGCAGGTTGAGGATGTACTCCGACTCGGCCAGACGCGAGCTGATCCCCGCGACGACGGATGCCAGGAACGGGTCTCCGAAGAACCGGGTGGTGTCCTCGGGCACGACCAGTCCGATCGCGTGGGTCTGGCGGCTGGCGAGCGAGCGGGCGGCGCGGTTCGGCGCGTAGCCGAGCTGGGCGATGGCGTCCTGCACCGCGGCGAGCGCCTCGGGGCTGACCGAAGTCGACCCGTTGACCACGCGGGACACCGTCGAGCGGGACACGCCGGCCAGTGCGGCGACCTCTTCGATCGTGGCTCGGGGCATGCTGTCCGTGCTTTCGGTGGTGCGTTTCGACTCGGTCGCTTCGCTCCCGCTCGACGACCGGGGTGCGGACCGCTCAGCGACCGGTATGGGCGGCGATGATCCGAGCGTACTCCGCGCCGCTCTGCTTGATCGTGCGCTGCTGCGTCTCGTAGTCGACGCGCACGATGCCGAAGCGCTTCTCGTACCCCCAGGCCCACTCGTAGTTGTCCATCAGCGACCAGTAGAAGTAGCCGCGCACGTCGACGCCCTGCTCGATGGCATCCAGCGTGGCCGCGACATGCGCACGGAGGAACTCGGTGCGCTCGACGTCGTTCACCTCGCCGTCGGCGCCCACTTCATCGTCGTAGGCGGCGCCGTTCTCGGTCACGTACAGCGGCACGTCGCCGGCGTAGTCCTCGGCGACGCGCACGAGCAGGCGGGTGAGGCCTTCGGGCTGCACCTCCCAGTCCATCCCGGTGCGCGGCAGGCCCCGCTCGACCCAGTGGATGCCCTCGCTCGAGGGGAACGGCGAGCGCGTCTCGCGCTGCTGACCCTCGGTCTGGTGCGGGTCGCCTGCGCCGGGCTGCGGATGCCCGGACAGCAGCTCACCGTGGTAGTAGTTGACGCCCAGCGCGTCGAGCGGTGTCGAGATGACGTCGAGGTCTCCGGGCTGCACGGCAGCCTGCCACTCCGCGACCGCGGCCGGGTTGACCTCGCGGAAGTCGCGGACGATGTCGGCGGGGTACTCGCCGTGGAAGATCGGCCCGAGGAACCAGCCGTTGAACTGCCCGTCGATGCGGCGCGCGGCGTCGACGTCGACCGGATCGTCGGCGTCAGCCGGGTCGGCGACCGTGAGGTTCAGGGTGATGCCGAGGTCGAGCGAGGCGTCGCGCTCGCGCAGCGCCTGCACGGCGCGACCGTGCGAGAGCAGCAGGTGATGCGAGGCGAGCAGGCCGTCGCGGATGCTCGTGCGCCCCGGCGCGTGCACGCCGGCGGTGTACGAGAGGAACGACGAGCACCACGGCTCGTTCATGGTGGTCCAGTGCTGCACCCGGTCGCCGAGGGCGTCGTGCATGCTGAGCGCGTAGTCGGTGAAGCGGTCGGCGATGTCGCGGTTCGTCCATCCGCCCCGCTCTTCGAGCGCCTGCGGCATGTCCCAGTGATGCAGAGTGAGCCACGGCACGATGTCAGCCTCCAGCAGCTCGTCGACCAGACGACTGTAGAAGTCGACCCCCGCGGCGTTGACCGGCCCGCCATCGGGACGCACCCGCGACCAGGAGGTCGAGAACCGGTACGTCTGCAGCCCCAGCCGCTTCATCAGTGCGACGTCGTCGGCGTAGCGGTGGTAGTGATCGCACGCGACGTCGCCGTTCTCGGCACCGACGACAGCTCCGGGCACGCGCGCGAAGGCATCCCAGATCGATGCGGTGCGGCCGTCTTCGAAGGCCGCGCCCTCGATCTGGTAGGCCGCGGTGGCAGCGCCGAAGAGGAAGCCGTCAGGAAAGGTTCGGGACATGGAACCATGATGCCATGAGATTCTGGGAGCGCTCCCACGGGGTGCCACCCGACCCGTTCGGTAATCTTGGCAGGTGAGTCCCGAACTGGCGAGAGCCGAGTCCCTGATCGCTTCGATCCCCGACTACCCGCAGCCAGGCATCCTGTTCCGCGACATCATGCCTCTGCTGGCGGATGCCCGGGCGCTGCGCGCCACGACCGAGGCGCTGCTCGAGCCCTTCACCGGCTCCTTCGACGTCGTCGCGGGCATCGAGGCGCGCGGGTTCATCCTCGCCGGAGCTGCGGCGATCGCCGCCGGGGTCGGGTTCGCCCCGATCCGCAAGGCGGGCAAGCTGCCGCGCCCCGCGGCGTCCGTCGACTACGCGCTCGAGTACGGCACGGCCACCGTCGAGATGCACGATGACCTTCCGCCCGGCACGCGCATCCTGCTCATCGACGACGTGCTCGCCACCGGCGGCACACTCGCCGCCGGACGCGAGATCGTGAAGAGCCTCGGCTACACCGTCGCCGGCATCAGCGTGCTGTTCGAGATCGACGGCCTGGGCGGACGCGACGTGATCGGCGACCTGCACACCGTCTTCCGCTCAGCCTGACCCCGGCGCGCTTCTCACTGGTTGCGCTCGGACTGGTGCTCCCGACGCCCGCCGACCTCTTCGGGCAGCACGTCGATCGGCACGATCACGATGTCCTGCACCTTCCAGTCCAGGTCGAGGCACGCGTCGCGGGCCGAGATGAGCTCGTCGAGCTTCGGGGTGCGGCCTCTGCGCGGCACGACGAACGACTCCACGTGCAGCACGTGCCCCTGGTCGCGGACGCGTGATCCGACTTCTGCCGCCCACGGCAGCGCACGCAGCAGCTCGTCGATCTTGCCGGTCAGCGGGTGCACCTTGCCGTCGTCGAACGTCGTCGCGGCGGTGTCCATCAGGTCGGTGATCGCCGCCCGCATGTTGCGGATGCCGTCCCAGAGGATGCTGCCGGCGATGAGCAGTGCCGCGGCGGCATCCGTCCACCACCACCCGATGCCGATGCCGAGCACGCCGACGATCGAGCCGACGGCCGTCTGCCAGTCGGCCTTGTTCATGTCGGCGTCGGCGTAGAGCACCTTGTCGTGCAGCTCTTCGGCCAGCCGCATCTTCACCCGCCCGAAGTAGATCGGAAGCGGGATGGTGAGCGCCATCACGATCACCATCAGCCAGCCCAGCCAGATCGGCTGACCGAACAGCACGACCGTGCCGATGGGCGGATGCTCGCCGCCGATCAGCCCGGTGACCGAGTCGATGATGAGGAACGCGCCCATGGCCAGCAGCGCCACCGACGCCACCAGGTGCGCGACGCCGACCGCACGGTGGTAGCCGTACGGATAGCGGCCGCTGGGCTTGCGGTTGACGATGCGCACCGCGACGAGGAAGGCGATCGGCGGCGCGAGCGAGAGCAGGTCCTCGAGCCAGGCGGCCTTCATCGCCTGCGAGTTGCCCATCACCAGGTAGACCATCGTGATCGCCACCGCGAGGAAGATCAGCGTGTACCACTCGAAGCGGATCGCCTTGCGCAGCGCCTTCTCCTGCTGCTCGGGAAGCTCGGCCCGGCCGAATCGCGTCGTCATGAGCCGGCCTCCTCGTGCAGGAACGTCTCGAGCTCGGTGAGCAGAGCGTTCTCGCCCATGCGCACGATCATCACGTGCTTCTGCGTCCCGTGCTTCGTGCTGCGCTCGGTGTAGGGCCGCGTCACCGCGCCTCGGTCCGTCCAGGGGGTGTCGTCGAGGAACCCGCCGACGACGAGGTCGAGCTCGCCGCGCTCCAGGGCCGCGAGCAGGTCGGCTTCGCTGCCGGTGGTCCACTCCACCCCGGCGTCCAGCTGCGCGGCGAACTCCTCGATCAGCTCGGGCTCCGAGCCCGTCGGCTCCCCCGCGTCGTGCACGTCGACCCACGGCGGCTGCTCGGTCGCTCCGGCGCGCAGCGTGCCGCCCTCGATCCGGTCGATGCTGCCGTGCGGATCCGCGGGCATCTGGATCCCGCAGCCGGTCAGCGCGACCAGCAGCGCGAGGGCTCCCGCACCTGCCAACCGACGTCTGCTCATGGCGCTGACTTTAGCGAGGCGCCGGAGCGGCGACCACCTTCGACCGCACCCTTGACAACCGCCCGCGTGATGACCATGACCCCGGCCGAGAGGCCGCCCGACATCGCCTAGAATCAGTGGTATGCCCACCATCGTCGTCGACGTCATGCCCAAGGCCGAACTGCTCGACCCGCAGGGGAAGGCCGTCTCCGGTGCCTTCGCCCGCCTGGGTGTCGAGAGCTTCAGCCAGGTCCGCATCGGAAAGCGCTTCGAGCTCACGGTCGACGGCGAGGTCACCGACGACGTGCTGGCCGAGGCGCGGCGCCTGGCTGAGGACGTGCTGTCGAACTCCGTCATCGAGGATGTCGTGGGAGTCGAGGTCTCGCAGTGAGCGTGCGCATCGGCGTCATCACCTTCCCGGGCTCGCTCGACGACCGCGACGCGCAGCGCGCGGTGCGCATCGCCGGCGCTGAGCCCGTCGCCCTGTGGCACGGCTCGCACGACCTCGAGGGCGTCGACGCCCTCGTGCTGCCCGGCGGCTTCAGCTACGGCGACTACCTGCGCTCGGGTGCGATCGCGGCTCTGTCGCCGATCATGGCCGAGGTCAAGGCCGCAGCGGAGAAGGGGATGCCCGTCCTCGGCATCTGCAACGGATTCCAGATGCTCGTCGAGGCGCACCTGCTGCCGGGCGGCCTCATCCGCAATGACCACCAGCACTTCGTGCGCCGCGACCAGCGCCTGACCGTCGAGAACGACGACACCGCCTGGACCAGCGCGTTCGCGAAGGGGCAGGAGATCGTCATCCCGCTCAAGAACGGCGAGGGCGGCTACATCGCCGCCGACGACACCCTCGACCGCCTCGAGGGCGAGGGGCTCGTCGCCTTCCGCTACGCCGGGGTCAACCCGAACGGATCGCTGCGCGACATCGCCGGCATCACCAACGAGCGCGGCAACGTGGTCGGTCTCATGCCGCACCCGGAGCACGCCACCGAGGCGGGCTTCGGCCCCGACACCGGCGCCGCGATGCGCTCGGGTGTCGACGGTCTGGGCTTCTTCGAGAGCGCCATCGCCGCCGTCGCGCGCGTCGCGGCCTAGCATCCGCCGTCGCGGGCGTCGCCGCGCCCGAAGCGGGGCGACGAATCAGAGCCCGGCGGGCGGCCAGACGCCGACGATGAGCGCCATCACGAGCACCGTCACCAGCTCGTGCCCGATGTTCAGGGTCGTGAGACGCGTCGAGCGCCCCTCGAACGCATCGTGCGTGATGAGGCGCGCCGCGGTGAAGCCGGCCCACAGCGTCACTGAGGTGACGACGGATGCCCAGAAGTACGAGCCCGCGTAGAAGTGCCACGCGATCGTCGCGGCGCCGGCGAGCACCCACGCCGTGATGAGGCTCATCAGCACCGTGGTGATCATCGGCCACAGCGGCCTGCGGGACGGATGCTCGAGATCGACGCCCGCGAGGCGCGCCCAGCGCTCACCCATCACACCCCTGGAGTACCACACCGCGCCGACCACCATGCTCGCCGCGGTCGCGACCAGCACCGCCCAGTAGTTGATCTCGGGAACCGTCATGACGCCTCCTTCATCGGATGCGCTCAGACTACCCCCGGGTGTCGCAGCGTTCGAGGTCGTCAGCCGCGCATGGCGACGCCGTGGCGCCAGTAGCCCATGAAGGCGACCTGCGCGCGGTCGACGCCGAGATCCTTGACCAGGTGTCGGCGCAGCGTGGTCACAACGCCGCTCTCGCCGGCGATCCAGAAGTACCGGTCGGCGGGCGCGTGCGTCGCGGCGATCTGCTCGCCGAGGCCGGAGTACACCGGGGTCTCCCAGAGCAGATCCTCGCCCTCGACATCGCGCACATCGACGTGCGTGTGCGCGTCACCGAGATGGGCGAGCACTGCCGGGATGAGAGACGCTCCGTGTGCGACGCCGTCGGCGCGCGGCAGCCAGGTCACCTCCACGCCGGCGGGTGCCGCGACCTCGAGCACATCGGCCCGCTCCGGCACCTCGATGAATGCGGTGCCGCGCAGGTCACGCGGGGCGTCCTCGAGGATGCGGGCGATCGCAGGCGCGGCGGTCTCATCACCGGCCAGCAGCACCGAGCCCGCCTCGCCGGGCGCGAACTCCGCGCCGCCGTGCTCGCGGGCGGATACGCCGCGACGCGGGCCGATGAGGAACATCTGCTGCCCCACCCGTGCGTCGGCGGCCCAGCGGGACGCCGGACCGGTGAGTCCGGGGCGCAGGTGCAGCACGAAGTCGATGACGATCTCGGTGCCCGCATCCGTCACGGTCAGCTCGCGCACCGAGTAGGTGCGCATCGAGCCGCGCTCGTGCTCGGGAACGGCCAGGTACGATCCCCACCAGTCGTCGCCGTCACGGTCGATCGGCGGCACGGCATCCGGTCGGGGCGGGAAGATCAGCTTGACGCGCGAGTCGAACGTGTCGCCCGGAGTGCCCAGCTCGTCGAGCTCGTCTCCACCGAAGGTGATCCGCACGAAGCTGGGCGACACCCGCTCGACGGCGCGAACCTCGGCGAGCGCCAGCAGGTAGGTGGGCCGGGTCTTCGTCGTGGTGTCAGCGGACATGGTGTCTCCCGATGGGCGTGACCATCGGCTTGCCCGAGACGGGGTCGACGGTGATCTGATTGGCGAGGCCGAAGACCTCCTGAACGAGTTCTGCGGTGACGATCTCACCGGGGGCGCCGACGGCGTGCACCCGGCCGTCCTTCATGGCGACCAGCTCGTCGCTGTACCGGGCGGCGAGGTTGAGGTCGTGCAGCACCATCACGATGGTGGTGCCGCGTGAGGCGCTCAGGTCGGTGAGCAGGTCGAGCACCTCGACCTGGTGGGCGACGTCGAGGAACGTGGTGGGCTCGTCGAGCAGCAGGATGTCGGTCTGCTGCGCGAGCGCCATCGCGATCCACACCCGCTGGCGCTGGCCGCCGGACAGCTCATCCACACTGCGATCGGCGAGATCGCTGATCCCGGTGGCGTCGAGCGCATCGGCGACCACCGCGTAGTCCTGCGCGCTCCAGCGCGCGAGCATCCGCTGGTGCGGGTGCCGGCCCCGGCCCACGAGATCGGCGACGGCGATCCCCTCGGGCGCGACGGGCGATTGCGGCAGCAGCCCGAGAAGGCGCGCGACCTCCTTCGACGGGCGAGCGTGCACCGAGGCGCCGTCGAGCACGATCTGGCCGCCGGCCGGGGTGAGCAGGCGCGCCAGCGCGCGAAGGAGCGTGGATTTGCCGCATCCGTTCGCTCCGACGATCGAGGTGATCCGGCCGGGCGCGATCGACAGATCGAGCCCTTCGATCACCGTGCGGTCGCCGTACGCGAGCGTGACGGACTCGGCCGCGAGAGTGTGCGCCACGGTCACAGGGAGCCTCCCGAGCGGTTGGTGCGGATGAGCAGGTAGATGAGGAAGGGCGCGCCGAGCACGCCGGTCACGACCCCGACCGGATAGCGGGCGCCGAGGGCGAACTGCCCGAGCAAGTCGCTGCCGAGCACGAGTGCCGCGCCGACGAAGGCGCTGGGCAGCAGCAGATCGGCTCCGGGTCCCGTGATGCGCGCGGCGATCGGCCCGGCCATGAACGCGACGAAGGCGATGGGCCCGGCGGCGGCGGTGGCGAAGGCGAGCAGGGCGACCGCTCCGAGGATGAACAGCATGCGCGTCGCGTTCACCCTCACACCGAGGCCGGCGGCGGAGTCGTCGCCCAGCTGCATCGCACCGAGCGCGCGCCCCTGCGACAGCATCAGCGGCATCACGACCGCCGCGGCGATGGCCATCGGAACCACGCGCTCCCATGAGGCGTTGTTGAGGCTGCCGCTGAGCCACTGCATCGCGGTCTGGATGTCCCAGCTCGCCGCCCGTGAGAGAAGGTATGAGATCACGCTCTGCAGCACCGCCGCGATCCCGATGCCGATGAGGATCAGCCGGGTGCCGGCGAAGCCGCCCCGCAGCGAGAGCGCGTAGATCAGCCCGGCCGTGGCGATCGCACCGCCGAGCGCGAGCAGCGACACCGCGGGTCCGTCGAGCGAGAGCACGATGATGCCGACCACCGCCGCAGCACCGGCACCGTGCGAGATGCCGATGATGTCCGGGGAGGCGAGTGGGTTGCGCAGCAGGGTCTGGAATGTCACGCCGGCCATCCCGAAGCCGAGCCCGGTGAGTACGGCGAGCACCGCCCGCGGCAGACGCAGCTCGCCGACGGTGAACGAGGCTCCGGGCACGCTCTCGCCGAGCATGACCCGCACGATCTGCTCGGGGCTGTAGAACCGGTCGCCGACCATGAGCGCGACGGCGAAGAGCAGGCACACCAGCACACCCAGCGTGATCGTGGCGAGCAGGTGGCGGCGGTGGCGGGATCGACGCCCGGCGATGATGCGCTGCACCCGGTGCGCGCCGGTGTCGGCGGGCCGTTCGAGCGTGTGCGCGGCCGGGATGCTGCTCTCCGCCGTCGCTGCGTGCGCGTCTGCAGTGTGCTCGCGTGTGCTCACAGCTCACGCACCTTCTGCCTGCGCACGATCCAGATGAAGAACGGGGCCCCGATGATCGCCGTGATGATGCCCACCTGGATCTCCTCCCCCGACGGGGCGATCACGCGGCCGACGACATCGCTCGCGGTCAGCAGCACCGAGCCGGCCATGGCCGAGAACGGCATCAGCCAGCGATGATCGGTGCCGATGAGCATCCGGCACACGTGCGGCACGACCAGGCCGACGAAGCCGATCGGACCGGCGATGGCGGTGGCGGCGCCGGCCAGGATCACCGCGCCGAGCGCTGCGAGCATGCGCGTGCGCGCGACGTTCTCGCCCAGGCCCCTCGCCATGTCGTCGCCGAGCGCGAGGGAGTTCATCCCACGCGCGCACAGCAGGCAGAGGAGGGCGCCGAGCGCGAGCACGGGCGCGGTGACCGCGATGCGCGGCCACTCCGCACCGCCCACGCCGCCCACCTGCCACGACTGGAACGTCTGCAGCAGGTCGACGCGCGGCAGCATGATGGCGCTGATCAGCGAGGCGAAGGCCGCGGACGTGGCCGCGCCTGCGAGCGCGAGCTTGAGCGGAGTGGCACCGCCGCGGCCCAGCGAGCCGACCGCGTACACGAAGACCGCCGCCGCTGCGGCTCCGGAGATGGCGAAGGCCATCTGACCGAACGGGTCGCTCAGGCCGAACGAGGCGATGCCGACGACCACGGCGAGCGAGGCGCCGTTGGAGACGCCGAGGATGCCCGGCTCGGCGATCGGGTTGCGGGTGACCGCCTGCATGGCCGCACCTGCCATGGCCAGCGCGGCGCCGACGAGCAGGGCGAGCACGGTGCGCGGCATCCGCTTGATGATCGCGGCCTGCTCGATGGTCTCGTTCTGCCCCGACAGCGCGGCCAGCACGTCGTCGATCGTCACCGCGCGCACCCCGAACGAGATCGACAGGATGCTGAGCACGACCAGAGCCCCGACGCCCGCCAGCAGCCACGAAGCGCGCGCCAGCACCGGCCGGCGCAGATGCGCGACGGCCGGCGGGGTGGCGGTGGAGGTCACGAGCGGGAGTCCCCGGGAGCGGCAGGAGTCTTACTTGGCCAGCGGCGCGGCGAGGATGCCGAAGTAGTCGTTCAGGCCCCACGGGATCGACAGCGGCGACGGATTCGCGGATGCGGCGATCGGCGTCGCATCGGGCAGGATCGCGACGCGACCCTCGGCGATCGCGGGGATCTTCGACAGCAGCGGGTCGGCCTGCAGGGTCGCCACGGTGGAGTCGTCGCCGTAGGTGACGAACAGGTCGACGTCATCGAACTTCTGCGCGTCCTCGGCCGAGACCTCGAGGTAGAACTGGTCGCTGTCGGCGCTGTCCTCGACGATGCTCGGCAGCGGCAGGCCGAGCTCGTGCAGGTAGCCGGGGCGGGTGTCGGCGGCGGTGTAGTAGCCGATCTTCGACAGGTCGCTCATGTCGAAGTATCCGAACAGCACCTTCGCGTCCTTCAGCGCCGGATGCTGCGCGAGCGCAGCGTCCGCGTCGGTCTCGAGCTGCTCGATGAGGGCCTCGCCCTCCTTCTCGAGACCGAGCGCCTCGGAGTTCATCTCGATCATGTCCTCGACCGAGGTGCCCCACGCGACGTCGGGGTAGGCGACGACAGGAGCGATCTTCGACAGGGTGTCGTACTCCTCCTGCGTGAGGCCGGAGTACGCGGCGAGGATCACGTCGGGGGCGGTGTCGGCGACGGCCTCGTAGTCGATGCCGTCGGTCTCGTCGAACAGCACGGGCGTCTCGCCGCCGAGCTCGTCGAGCTTCTCCTCGACCCAGGGCAGGATGCCGTCGTTGTCGTCGTCTCCCCAGGTGGCCTTGCTCATGCCGACCGGGACGATGCCGAGCGCGAGCGGCACCTCGTGGTTCGCCCACGCGACGGTCGCGACCCGCTCGGGCTTGGCGTCGATGACGGTCTCGCCGAAGGCGTGCTCGAGGGTGACGGGGAACGCCTCGCCCGACGATCCGGGAGAGGTGGCGTTCGAGTCGTCGCGGGTGTCGTCCGCGGTGGAGGCGCAGCCGGCGAGGCCGATGGCGAGGGCTGCGGCGGCGGCGAGAGCGAGGAGGCGGGAAGATCGCACAGGCGTTCCTTCGGGTGAGCGGCTGCATCACCGAGATCCGATGCGCAGTTTGGTAAGGCTTGCCTAAGGTAGCACGCGGACATCGGAGGGCGCGCGCAGGTAGGGTCATAGCGTGACCCTGTTCGTGACCGTGCCGACCGAACGCCTCGCCGAGAACATCGGCCCCCTGCCCGACGGGGTCGACCTGCGGGTATGGGACTTCCGATCCCCCGCGCCCGCCGAACGCCTCGACATCGTCGTGCCGCCGTACATGGGCACCGCCGGGTCGCTCGACGTCCTCGAGGGCATCGAGGTCGGGCTCGTGCAGGGCCAGTCGATCGGCTATGACGGAGTCGCCGACACGCTGCCGCCCGGCCTGCGCTTCGCGAACGCCGCGAGCGTGCATGAGGCGTCGACCGCCGAGCTCGCGGTCGGAATGATGATCGCCGCGCAGCGGCAGCTGCCCCGGTTCGTGCAGGCCCAGGAGCGCGGCGAGTGGGCGCCGGTGTTCGCCGAGAGCCTCGCCGACCGGCGGGTGCTGCTCGTGGGCTTCGGCGGCGTGGGCACGGCGATCGCCCGGCGCCTGGCACCGTTCGAGGTCCAGATGACGGCCGTCGCGCGCAGCGCGCGCACCGAGCAGCTCGAGGGGGTCGGCGAGATCGCCGTGCACAGCATGGACGAGCTCGACGCGCTGCTGCCCGATGCCGAGATCGTCGTGCTGAGCCTGCCGTCGAGCGACTCCACGCACCATCTCTTCGACGGCGAGCGCATCGCCCGTATGGCGAAGGGCGCTCTGCTGGTGAACGTCGGTCGCGGGCCGCTGATCGACACCGATGCCCTGGTCGCAGCTCTGAACGCCGACGCGATTCGCGCAGCATCCGACGTCTTCGAAGAGGAGCCCCTGCCCGCCGGGCATCCGCTCTGGTCGGCGCCGAACCTGCTGATCACCCCGCATGGCGGCGGAGCATCGACGGCGATGAACCCGCGGATGGCGCGGCTCGTCCGGCGTCAGATCGAGCGGATGCTGGCCGGCGAGCCGCCGCTGAACGTCGTCCTCCCGGCGTCCTGACCGAGCGGCGCCGGAAGACGCTGTAAGCGCTTGCACTAGCCTGGTTGCATGGCACAGCGTGAGCAGCAGCGTGAGCAGATGGCAGCCCCGGGTTCCGAGTGGTGGCGCACCGCCGTCATCTACCAGATCTACCCCCGGTCGTTCGCCGACGCATCCGGCGACGGCATCGGCGACCTGCCGGGTGTCACCAGCCGGCTCGACGACCTGAAGAGCCTGGGCATCGACGCCATCTGGCTGAGCCCGTTCATGACCAGCCCGCAGAAGGATGCCGGCTACGACGTCGCCGACTACCGCGACGTCGACCCGCTGTTCGGGACGCTCGCCGATTTCGACGTCATGCTGAACGAGGCGCACGCCCGCGGCATCCGGGTCATCGTCGATCTCGTCCCCAACCACTCCTCCGACCAGCATGTGTGGTTCCAGGAGGCGCTGAAGGCCGCTCCCGGCAGCCCCGAGCGCGCCCGCTACGTCTTCCGCGACGGGCGCGGCGAGAACGGCGAGCTGCCCCCGAACAACTGGGAGAGCGTGTTCGGCGGCGGCATGTGGCAGCGCGTGACCGAGCCCGACGGCACGCCCGGCCAGTGGTACCTGCACATCTTCGACGCGTCGCAGCCCGACTTCGACTGGACGAACGAAGAGGTGCGCGAGGAGTTCCGCAGCATCCTGCGCTTCTGGCTCGACCGCGGCGTCGACGGATTCCGCGTCGATGTGGCGCACGGCATGATGAAGGAGGCCGGGCTTCCCGACTACGCGCCGGTGGCCGACGCCGATTCGATGGGCGGCGGCGAGGAGAACGTGCCGTACTGGGGCCGGGACGAGGTGCACGACATCTACCGCGACTGGCACCGGGTGCTCGCCGAGTACGACGGCGACCGGGCGCTGTGCGGCGAGGCATGGCTGCCGACGCTGCAGAAGACCGCCCTCTGGGTGCGCCCGGACGAGATGCATCAGACCTTCAACTTCCCGTACCTGATGACGCCGTGGGATGCCCAGGAGCTGCGCCTCGTGATCCGCGAGTCGCTCGAGGAGTTCGGCAAGGTCGGGGCCCCGAGCACCTGGGTGCTCTCCAACCACGACGTGGTGCGGCACGCCTCGCGTCTTGCGCTCACCGCCGACAACCCGCAGGGCGAGGGCATCGGACCGAACTCCGAGGGCAAGCCCGACCCCGTGGTCGGCCTGTCGCGCGGTCGCGCTGCCACCACCCTCATGCTCGCCCTGCCCGGCTCGGCCTACATCTACCAGGGCGAGGAGCTGGGCCTTCCCGAGGCGATGGAGATCCCCGACGGGTTCCGTCAGGACCCGACCTGGTTCCGCACGAACGGCGAGCGCTATGGTCGCGACGGGTGCCGCGTGCCGCTGCCGTGGACCGCATCCGGGCCCTCGTTCGGCTTCAACGACACCGGCGCCTCGTGGCTGCCTCAGCCGGCGGAGTGGGCGACGTTCGCCCGCGACGCCCAGGAGGGCGACGCCGAATCGACGCTCAACCTCTACCGGCGCCTGCTGACCGAGCGGCGTGAGCGCGCGCTCGGTTCGGGCTCGCTGATCTGGGACGACGTGGATGCCTCGGCCGTGGCCTTCCGCCGCGGCGAGCTGCACGTGGTCGCGAACCTCGGCGACGAGCCCATCGAGCTCGGCGACGACGTGACCTTCGTCGTGCAGAGCGAGCCGTTCGCCGGCACCGCGCTGCCCCCGAACACCGCCGCCTGGTTCACGCGGGCCTGAGCGCGCCCCCTCGACCGAGCTCGACCGACCCGGCACCCCCGACCGACCCGGCACCCCCGTGAGAAACCACTTCCTGCCTGAGAAACCACGTTTTCCGTGGTTTCTCATGCCGGATGTGGTTTCTCGCGTCGGCGGGCGCGAAAGGCCGACGTCATGGTGAGCATCGACGAGGTCGCCCGGCTCGCCGGGGTGTCCACGGCGACGGTGTCGCGCGCGCTCAGCGGGCGCGGGCACGTGTCCGACGGCGCACGCGAGCGGGTACGCTCGGCTACGGACTCGCTCGGATACGTCGTCTCGTCGCGCGCGTCGAGCCTGGCATCCGGTCGCACGCAGAACGTCGGCGTGATCGTGCCGTTCCTCGACCGCTGGTTCTTCGGCGCCGTGCTGTCGGGCGTGACCAGCGCCCTGATGCGGGCGGGCTACGACGTCACGCTGTACAACATCACGGCCGACGCCGCCGTGCGCCAGCAGGTGTTCTCGACATTCCTGCGCCGGCAGCGGGTGGATGCCGTGATCGCCGTCGCCATCGAGCTCGACGATGCCGAGACCGCTCAGCTGCTCGATCTCGGCCTGCCGGTCATCGGCGTCGGCGGCCCGAATCCGCGACTTCGGACCCTGACCTTCGACGACACCGCGGTCGCGCGCCTGGCCACCGAGCATCTGATCGGTCTCGGGCACCGCGAGATGGCGCACATCGGCGCGGGTCCCGAGTTCGAGGCCGACTTCCGTGTGCCGTCGCGCCGGCGCCTGGGCTTCGAGCAGGCGCTGGCGGATGCGGGAATCCCCGCGAACCCCGCGCTGCTGGAGCCGGCGGACTTCACCGTCGACGGCGGGTACCGTGCCGCCACGCGGCTGCTCAGCGGCTCCGGCCCGCGGCCGTCGGCGATCTTCGCCGCCTCGGATGAGATGGCCATCGGAGCGCTGCTGGCCGCCCGCGACCTCGGCATCCGAGTGCCGGAGGACGTCTCGATCGTCGGCATCGACGGCTACGAGCTCGGCGAGTTCTTCGAGCTCACCACCGTCGACCAGTTCCCGCTCGCCCAGGGGGAGCGAGCGGCGGCGGCGATCCTCGCGCAGCTGGAGGGGATTTCGGATGCCGGGACCGTCGCCGACCTGCCCTACGAGCTCATCGTGCGCAGCACGACCGCGCCGCCGCGGTCCTAAGCATCCGTCGCCCGTCGGCTCAGGCGACGGGAACGCGCTGCGCGGCGCGCGAGACGAGCAGATGCAGCCCCATCGTCACCGCGAGCACGACGGCCGAGGCCGGCACGAGCCCGTCGGCGGGAACCCCCGATGCCAGCAGCAGCCCGCCCAGGATGCCGCCGAGCGCGGACCCCAGCTGCATGCCGCTGCCGTTGAGGGCCAGCACGAGCGACATCGAGTCGGGCGCGATGTCTCCCAGGCGCGACTGCAGCGCGACACCCGACCCTCCGTTGAAGAACGCGCATCCGAAGAACCAGGCGAATGCCGCGACCGCACCGCCGACGCCGGGAAGCAGCAGTCCTGCGGTGCCGAGCAGCGCCACGACGATGAGGATGCCGATGATCAGCGCGATCACGGTCTTCGGGTCGATGCGGTCGGTGATGCGGCCGGAGAGGATGTTGCCGCCGAGGCTGACGATGCCGTACCCGAACATCGCCGCGATGATCGGCGCCCCCTCCCCGACCCGCGGCCCGAAGATGAGCGTCGCGTAGGTGAAGCACAGGTAGCTCGCGCACATGATGCCCGTCGCGACGAAGATCGAGCCGATCACCGCAGGGCGGCCGAGCGGGCTGAGCGTCTGGCGCAGGGTGAGGGCGGGCAGGTGCAGACGAGGGACGTTGATCAGGATGCCGATCAGCGCGACCGCGCCCACGCCCGTGACCAGGAACAGCGGCAGCCGCCAGTCGTCCTGCCCGATGACGAGACCGACCGGGACGCCGAGGGCGGTCGCGGCGAGAAACCCGCCCAGCACGAACGAGAGAGCGCGGCCCCGACGCTCGGGCGCCGTCTTCGCCAGCACATACGCGCTGACCACGGCACTGAGCAGCGAGCCGCCGAGTGCGGAGACGATGCGGCCGGTCATCGCCATGGCGTAGTTCACCGACACGGCGATGAGCAGGTTGCCCAGCACGAACACGGCGAGCGACAGCGAGATGACGAGCTTGCGCTCCCAGCGGCCGGTTACCGACGACAGCACGGGCCCAGCGATGGCCGCTGTGAGGGCGAACACCGCAACCAGCTGACCCGCAGCGGCCTCGGCGACATCCAGATCGCCGGCGATCTGCGGCAGCAGGCCGGCGAGCACATAGCCGTCGATCCCCATCGAGAAGGTCGCGAGGGCGAGCCACAGCAGGGCTCCGAACCCGGCGGGACGAGTTTCGTCAGTCGTCTTCACAAACTCATCAAAGCAGAAGCAGGTGCACCTGCGGCCATGTGACGGCAGGTTTCTCAGCACCTCTTGACCGCGTGAGCGCGTGAGCCGATTCGGCTCATTTCGCCCGGCGCTGTTCTCTTTGGCCGCCTCGTCCCTGAATACTGGTCGCATGGACGCACTCAACGACTTCGTGCTCTTCTTCGGCGACAAGCTCTGGACCTGGGCGGTGCTGCCCATCCTGCTGGTGCTCGGCCTCTACTTCACCTTCCGCTCGGGTGTCGTGCAGTTCCGGCTCATCCCCGAGATGTTCCGCACGCTCACCGACCGCACCCCGACGGATGCTGAGGGCCGGCCGCAGTCGGTGTCGGCGTTCCAGGCTTTCACGATCTCGGCGGCATCCCGCGTCGGCGTCGGCAACATCGCCGGCGTCGGCACCGCCATCGCGATCGGCGGCCCCGGCGCCGTGTTCTGGATGTGGACCATGGCCTTCATCGGCGGCGCCTCGAGCTTCATCGAGTCGACCCTCGGGCAGACCTTCAAGGTGCGCGACAAGGACGGCTTCCGCGGCGGCCCCGCCTACTACATGCAGCACGGGCTGAAGGCCCGGTGGATGGGCATCGTCTTCGCCGTCATCCTCATCCTGTGCTTCCCGTTCTCGTTCAACTCGCTGCAGGCCAACACGATCAGCGCCACCGTGTCGGGGAGCTTCGGCGGCGAAGTCGCGTGGATCCCCTGGGTCGTCGGGGCCGTCCTGGCCGCGCTCACCGCGCTCGTCATCTTCGGCGGCGTGCGCCGCATCGCGACGGTCTCGTCGGCGGTCGTGCCGCTGATGGCGCTGCTGTACCTGCTCCTGGGTCTCGTGATCGTCGCGATCCACATCGACCGCCTGCCGGAGGTGTTCGCCTCGATCTACACGCAGGCGTGGGGCACGAAGGAGGTCGCCGGCGGTGCGCTGGGCACCATCATCATGATCGGCGCGAAGCGCGGCATGTTCTCGAACGAGGCCGGTCTCGGCTCCGCCCCCAACGCCGGCGCGACCGCCGCTGTCACCCACCCGGTCAAGCAGGGTTTGGTGCAGACGCTCGGTGTGTACTTCGACACGTTCCTGGTGTGCTCGATCACCGCGTTCATCGTGCTGGTCGCCACCCCCGACCTCCGAGACGCCGAGCAGGGCATCGTGCTCACCCAGAATGCCCTGGTCAGCTCGCTCGGCTCCTGGTCGAACATCGTGCTCAGCGTGATCATCTTCCTGCTGGCGTTCAGCTCGATCCTCGGCAACTACTACTACGGCGAGTCGAACATCGAGTTCATCCGCGCCCACCGCGGCGTGCTGCAGGGCTACCGCGCCCTCGTCGTGCTCGTGGTCTTCCTCGGCTCGATCGCCTCGGCCGACCTGATCTGGAACACAGCGGACAGCATCATGGGCATCATGGCGATCGTGAACCTCATCGCCATCGCGCTGCTCTCCGGCGTCGCGTTCAAGCTGCTGCGCGACTACCTCGACCAGCGTCGAGCGGGGCTCGACCCGGTCTTCACCCGGGAGCGGATGCCCGAGGTCACGGGCATCCAGTGCTGGGAGGACGAGCTGAGCGTCACCGGACCGATCCCGGTCACCGGCCGCAAGCGCTGAGCCATCCCGGGGAGCGGATGCCGGGCATCCGCTCCCCCGACGAAAAGAACCGGCCGGGACCACGAGGGTCCCGGCCGGTTCTGTCTGCGCTCAGATCAGAGCGCGCGGATCTTCGCCGCCTGCATGCCCTTGGGGCCACGCTCGGGCTCGAACTCCACCTTCTGGTTCTCGGTGAGCTCCTTGTAGCCGTTGCCCTCGATCGCCGAGAAGTGCGCGAACAGGTCGTCGGAGCCGTCATCGGGAGCGATGAAGCCGAAGCCCTTTTCGGAGTTGAACCATTTCACAGTGCCAGTGGCCATGTGCTTCTGCTTTCTGTTTATCTGGCCGCTGACGCGGCCGGGATGCGACGCTGAATTGTCCGGCGTGCACGATGTACTGATGCCGACCGACTGGCGCGGGGCGCATGACTCGACGGGATCGGGGAGATCCTGGTCCGCGGCACTCACACGCGGGTCGGGATCGGGGTGATGGCTGCAGCGAGATTCGCGCAGCTGTTGAGAGTGAAGCCTCCGGCGGAGGGTCACTCCACGCTATCACGGTGTGCGGCTGCTGAGGCCCGATCGACGAAGAACCCGGGGCTAGGCTCATCGCATGACCGTCGACCTCGAAGCCCTCTACATCGACCTGCACAAGCATCCCGAGCTGTCGTTCCAGGAGACGCGCACGGCCGGCATCGCCGCAGCTCACCTGCGCGAGCTGGGCCTCGAGGTGACCGAGGGCGTCGGCATCACCGGCGTGGTGGGCGTGCTGAAGAACCCTTCGACGAGCTCAGGCCAGGCCGGCCCGGTGGTCTGGCTGCGCGCGGACATGGATGCACTGCCGGTCGTCGAGGAGACCGGGCTCCCGTATGCGTCGACCGCGACTGGGGTCGACCCCGACGGCAACACCGTCGGGGTGATGCACGCCTGCGGTCACGACATGCACGTGACCGCCATGATCGGCGCGGTCGAGCGCCTGGTCGCCGAGCGCGAGCAGTGGAGCGGGACGGTCGTCGTGATCATCCAGCCCGCCGAGGAGTACGGCGCCGGCGCCCGCGCGATGCTCGACGACGGCGCGCTCGATCGCTTCCCGCGCCCTGACGTCGTGCTCGGCCAGCACGTCACTCCCCTGCCCGCCGGCACGATCGGCGTGCGGCCGGGCCCGCAGATGTCGGCATCCGACGGCATCCAGGTGGTGCTGCACGGCCGTGGCGGCCACGGGTCGCGTCCGCACTCGACCATCGACCCGATCGTCATGGCCGCGGCGACGATCATGCGGCTGCAGACCGTCGTCTCACGTGAGGTCGACCCGCGCGACCTCGCCGTGGTGACGGTCGGCGCGATCCACGCCGGCACCAAGAACAACATCATCCCGGCGGATGCCACGCTGCAGCTCAGCCTGCGCTATCCCGACGAGCAGCTGCGCGAGAAGGTGCTCGAGCGGGTCGAGCGGGTCATCCGCGCCGAGGCTATGGCATCCGGCGCCGAACGCGAGCCGGAGATCTCGACCCTGCACCGCCTGCCGGCCACCATCAACGACGCGGATGCCACGGAGCGGGTCGTCTCGGCCTTCCGCGGCGTCTTCGGCGAGCAGTCGGTGATCGATCCCGGCCTCTTCACCGGCAGCGAGGACGTGTCGTGGTTCGCCCGCGACGCGGGTGTTCCGCTCGTGTTCTGGTTCTGGGGCGGGGTCGACCCGAAGGCGTATGCGGATGCCGTGGCGAACGGCACCGTCGACAAGGACGTCCCCACCAACCACTCGCCGTTCTACGCCCCGGTGATGCACCCCACGATCGAGGTCGGCGTCAGCGCGATGGCGACGGCTGCCCGGGAGTTCCTCGGCTGAGGCGGTTCCTCGGCGCCCGGGCTCACGCCTCGATGACGCGCTGATTGCTCTCGTGAGCCTCGCGGTGCAGGCGCTCCATGCGCAGGTCCAGCTCGTCGGCCACCTCGGCCGCATCGGTGAGACTCTGCACGAGGTGCGTGGGCACGCGGCCGGAGAACTTGTAGTGGATCTTGTGCTCGAGGCTGGCCCAGAAGTCCATCGCGATGGTGCGGAACTGCACCTCCACGGGGATCGCGACCGGCCCCGTGGAGAGGAACACCGGCACCTCGACGATCGCGTGCAGGCTGCGATATCCATTGGGCTTGGGCTCGGCGATGTAGTCCTTGACCGCGCGCACGGTCACGTCGTCCTGCTGGGTGAGCAGATCGAACAGCCGATACACGTCGCTGACGAAGCTGCAGGTGACGCGCACCCCGGCGATGTCGGTGATCTCGCGACGGATCACGTCGAAGTCGGCGTCGATGCCCTTCCGGGCGACCTTCTCGACGATGCTGTCGGGTGTCTTGACGCGGCTCTTGACGTGCTCGATGGGGTTGTACGCGTGCATGTGCGTGAACTCGTCGCGCAGGATCGAGATCTTCGTCTCGACCTCGCGCATCCCGAACTCGTACTCGCGCAGGAAGCGCTGGAACGCATCGCGCAGCTGCTTCGCCTCGGCGATCGCGGCGTCGTCGATCGGGAGCATCGTCATGCTCGCGACGCTACGCGCCCGCCTTCAGAATCGCCTGGGATCGGTGAGGGATCGGTGCTGAGCCCCGAAGAGGAGCTTCACGCAGAGAACGCGGTCGGCGCGTCTGTTGCGGGCGCACCCCGGCAGGCGTAGTGTCGCCGCTCGTGGCAGACGAAATGCGTGAGAGCGCGGACGCCCCGCAGCTCGCGAAGCGCATCCTCCTCGGTGAACCGCTCACCACCCAGCAGGTCGACGATCAGCTGCTTCCCAAGCGCATGGCGCTGCCGATCTTCGCATCCGACGCACTGAGCTCGGTGGCCTACGGGCCGCAGGAGATGCTGATGATCATGCTCCTCGGCGGGGTGTCGTTCCTGACCCTCAGCCCATGGGTCGCGGCGGCCGTGGTGCTGCTGCTGATCGTGGTGGTGCTCAGCTACCGGCAGCTGATCAAGGCGTACCCCTCCGGCGGCGGAGACTACGAGGTCGCGTCGACGAACCTCGGGGAGGTGCCCGGTGTCGTCGTCGCGGCGGCGCTGCTCGTCGACTACGTGCTCACCGTCGCGGTGTCGATCGCGTCCGGCGTCGACAACATCATCTCCGCCGTGCCCTCCCTCGACCCGTGGCGCGTCGAGCTGGCGGTCGGCTTCGTCATCCTCATCGTGATCGTCAACCTGCGCGGCGTGCGCGAGGCGTCGACCGTGTTCGCCATCCCGACCTACGTCTTCATCGGCTCGGTCGTGCTGATGATCGGCACCGGCCTCATCCGCACCTTCCTGGGCGATGCGCCGGTCGCGGCGAGCGCCGGCTACACCGTGCAGGCCGAGAGCATCTCGCACGCGGCGATCGTGCTGCTCGTGCTGCGCGCGTTCTCGAGCGGGTGCTCGGCGCTGACCGGCGTCGAGGCGGTGTCGAACGGCGTGCAGGCGTTCCGCAGCCCGAAGATCCGCAACGCGCAGCTGACCCTCACGATGATGGGCGGGGTCTCGGCGCTGCTGTTCACCGGCCTCACGGCCATGGCTCTGATCACCGGCGTGCGCTACGCCGAGAACCCGTGCGATCTGCAGGGCTTCGACTGCTCGGGCCCGCAGCCGAGCCTCATGGCGCAGATCGCGGCGGCGACTTTCGGCGGAGGCAGCATCCTGTTCTTCGTCATCCAGGCGGCGACCGCCTGCGTGCTGCTGCTGGCCGCCAACACCGCGTTCAACGGCTTCCCCCTGCTGGGCGCCGTGCTCGCCCGCGACGGCTACGCGCCGAAGGCGCTGAACACGCGCGGCGACAGGCTGGTCTTCTCGAACGGGATGATCCTGCTCGGCATCGGCGCGGTCACCGTGCTCGTGGCCTTCCAGGCGAACCTCACCGCTCTGATCCAGCTGTACATCATCGGCGTCTTCGTCTCGTTCTCGCTCGGCCAGATCGGCATGGTGCGGCACTGGCGTCGGATGCTGCGCGAGACGACTCACCGGCCGCTGTCGGAGGTCGCGGCTGAGCGGCGCTCGGCGCACGTGGGACTCGTGATCAACTCGCTGGGTGCGGTGATGACGGTCGCCGTGCTCGTGATCGTCACGATCACGAAGTTCACCCACGGCGCCTACATGGTGTTCTTGGCCATCCCGGTGCTGGCCGTGCTGATGCTGGGAGTGAAGCGGTACTACCGCGACGTCGAGCACGAGATCAGCATCGACGACACGACGCACTTCGGCTCGCAGGGCGACGTCGCCATCGTGCTCGTCAGCCGCCTGCAGAAGCCGGTGATCAAGGCTCTCGACTACGCGATCGCCGCGCAGCACGACAAGACCATCGCCGTGCACATCGCCCTGACGCCGGAGGACGGGAAGGTGCTGCAGCGCGAGTGGGCGCAGCACGGCATCCCGGTGCCGCTGGTGATCGTCGATTCGCCATACCGCACCTACGCGCAGCCCATCGAGCACTTCATCCGCGAGTACCGCGAGAAGCACGGCCCGTCGGTGGTCACGGTCTACCTGCCGCAGTACATCGTCGGGCACTGGTGGGAGAGCGTGCTGCACAACCGACGCGCGCGCCGGATCGCCTCGCAGCTGATGCTCGTGCACGGCGTGACGATCACGCTCGTGCCGTGGCTGCTCGACTCGTCCGAGCTGATCTACGGCCGCCGCTCGCGTCCGCTGCCCGGTCAGGAGCGTGCGGGTCGCCCGGTGGCGCTGTACGGGTCGCCGCCTCGTGGTCGGCGCGCGCAGCGGCCGGCGGGGCCTCCCGACCAGGGCGAGGCGCAGGGCTGAGGCCCAGGGTGAGGCGCAGGGCGAGCGCGGGCACAACCCCCGTTGTCGCACCTCGCTCGAGCGAGTAGACCTGAGTGACCCCAGAAGATCGGAGAACGACATGGTCCACCGCATCGGCTACATCGTCGGCAGTCTCGCGAGCGATTCGATAAACCGCGTACTGGCGAGCGCACTCGTGCGCCTGGCCCCCGAGGGCCTCGAGCTCACCGAAATCCCCATTCGCGACCTGCCCCTGTACAACCGCGACGACGAGAACTCGCCCGTGAGTGCGGTCACCGAGTTCAAGCGGGCGATCGAGCGCTCGGACGGGCTGCTGATCGTGTCGCCCGAGTACAACCGCTCGATCCCCGGCGCACTGAAGAACGCGATCGACTGGGGCTCGCGCCCGTGGGGGCAGAACTCCTTCGCTCGCAAGCCCACCGGCATCATCGGCGCCTCCACCGGTGCGATCGGCACCGCGGTGATGCAGGCGTCGATGCGCAGCGTGCTGAGCTTCCTCGACGCGCCGCAGCTGAATGCGCCGGAGGCGTACATCACGTTCGCACCGGAGGCGTACGGGCCCGACGGCGAGGTGAAGGACGAGTCCACGGCGAAGTTCCTCGGGCATTACATGGAGGAGTACGCCGCCTTCGTCGAGCGCGTGCTCTCGAGCATCCTGCCCGGCCACGTGGGCGACTCCGACCCCGACACCATGCACTGAGTTCGGAGGAGTTCGCACGAAACGGAGGAGCCTTCGCGCCAGATGCTCCTCCGTTTCGTGTGATCTCCTGTGTTCCGGGTGCGAGAGCCCGGCGCGCGGGCCGCACGTCAGGAGACGCGGTCGGGGCGGAGGTCGAGCCGGCGCAGCGCCTGGGCGTTGAGTGCGACGACGATCGTCGACAGGCTCATCAGCACAGCCCCCACCGACATCGGCAGCACGAACCCGACCGGGGAGAGCACGCCCGCGGCGAGCGGCACCGAGATGAGGTTGTATCCGGCCGCCCACCACAGATTCTGCGTCATCTTGCGGTAGGTCGCCTGCGAGAGCTCGATCACCGAGACGACGGAGCGCGGATCGTCGGATGCCAGGATCACTCCCGCCGAGGCGATGGCCACGTCCGTGCCGGCGCCGATCGCGATGCCGACGTCGGCCTGGGCGAGAGCGGGCGCGTCGTTCACGCCGTCGCCGACCATCGCGACCTTCTTGCCCTCGCCCTGCAGCTCGGCGACCTTCGCGGACTTGTCCTCCGGACGCACGCCGGCGAAGACGCGCTGGATGCCCAGCTCCCCGGCCACCGCCTGCGCCACCGCCTCGGCATCTCCGGTGATCATCACGACCTCCACGCCGCGCTTCTGCAGGGCGTCGACTGCTGCGCGCGACTCGGCACGGACCTCATCGGCGAGCTTCAGCCCTCCGATGACCTGCCCGTCACGCACGACGTGCAGGATGATCGCTCCCTCGGAGCGCCAGTCGGCGGCATCCGGGATCTCGTCTGCAGCGATCTCGTCGAGCAGCCGTGGGCCGCCCACTCGGATCTCGTGTCCGTCGACCGTCGCCGTGACGCCGACCGCCGGCGACGAGCTGAACCCGGTCGCCCGGGGGAACGCCGGGGCCGCCCGCACGATCGCCTTCGCAAGCGGATGCTCGCTGTCGACCTCAGCGGACGCGGCGAGCGCCAGCACGTCGTCGGCGCTCCAGCCGTCCGCGGAAGCGACGCCCGTCACGGTGGGCTCGCCCCTGGTGAGCGTGCCGGTCTTGTCGAAGAGCACGGCGTCGATGCCCCGCATGCTCTCGAGCGCCAGGCGGTCCTTCACGAGCACGCCGGCCCGCGCCGCGCGCTCGGTCGCGATCGAGACCACCAGGGGGATCGCCAGGCCCAGGGCGTGCGGGCAGGCGATCACGAGCACGGTGATCGTGCGGATGACGGCGTCATCGGGCATCCCGAACAGCGTCCAGACCAGCGCGGTGATCACGGCTGTGCCCAGCGCGAACCAGAACAGCCAGGCGGCTGCGCGGTCCGCGAGGCGCTGGGCGCGCGAACTCGACGCCTGCGCGTCGGCGACCAGCTTGCGGATGCCGGCCAGCGCGGTGTCGTCGCCCGTCGCGGTGACCTCGACGCGCAGCCCGGAGTCGGTGGCGACGGTGCCGGCCGTGACCTGATCGCCCTGACCGCGGCTCACCGCCCGGGATTCGCCGGTGAGCATCGACTCGTCGATGTCGGCGCGTCCGTCGATGATCCTGCCGTCGGCCGGGATGCTGGCCCCGGGGCGCACGATGACGATGTCGCCCTTCTGCAGATCGGCCGGGCTGACCTTCGTGATCTCGTCGCCGTCGACGCGCTCGGCCTCATCGGGCAGCAGCGCTGCGAGCGAGTCGAGCGCGGAGGTGGTCTGGGCGAGCGAGCGCATCTCGAGCCAGTGGCCGAGCAGCATGATCACGATCAGCAGCGCGAGCTCCCACCAGAATTCGAGTTCGTGGTGCAGGATGCCCAGGCTCGCGCCCCACGATGCGAGGAACGCGACTGTGATCGCGAGGCCGATCAGCAGCATCATGCCCGGCGTGCGGCTCTTGAGCTCGGACACCGCACCGGTGAGGAACGGACGGCCGCCCCACACGTACATGACCGTGCCGAGCAACGGTGCGATCCAGCGCGCCCAGCCGGGGACCTCGTAGCCGATGATCATGGCGAACATGCCGCTGGTCGCGACCACGGGGAGCGCGATCAGCAGGTTGATCCAGAACAGCCGTCGGAACTGCCCGACATGGTCGCCGTGACCGCCGTGTCCTTCCTGCCCGCCGTGCCCTTCGTGCCCGCCGTGACTGTGGTGACTGTGGTCCCCCGGTTCGGAGGAGTTCTCGCGGATCGCAGGAGCTTCTGCCCCCGATGCTCCTGCGTTTCGTGCGATCTCCTGCGTTCCGTGCGCGTGCTGCTCGTGATGCCCACCGTGCTGATCGTGCGAATTCATGATCGAACCTCCTGACTGCATCGACTCGGTCGCCCGAGGAGTATGTGGACCGCTCGCGAGCTGCGTCAGCGGAACGAGCGCAGCCGCAGGCTGTTGCCCACCACGAAGACGCTCGAGAACGCCATCGCGGCACCCGCGAGCATCGGGTTCAGCAGTCCGAGCGCCGCGAGCGGGATCGCCGCGACGTTGTACGCGAACGCCCAGAACAGGTTCCCCTTGATCGTGCCGAGGGTGCGCCGCGAGAGGCGGATGGCATCCGCCGCCGCGCGCAGGTCGCCCCGCACGAGCGTGATGTCGGATGCCTCGATCGCGGCGTCCGTGCCCGTGCCCATCGCCATGCCGAGGTCCGCCTGCGCGAGAGCCGGGGCGTCGTTCACGCCGTCACCAACCATCGCCACGACCCGCCCCTCGCCCTGCAGCCGCGAGACGACCGCCACCTTGTCGGCCGGCAGCACCTCGGCGATGACCTCCTCGATGCCGACCTGACCCGCGATGTGCCGCGCGGCGGCCTCGTTGTCTCCGGTCAGCAGCACCGGGCGCAACCCCAGTGCCCTGAGGGAGGCCACGGCCTCGGCACTGGTCGCCTTGACCTCGTCCGCGACGACGATCATCCCCGCGGCCACACCGTCCCAGCCGACGAGGATCACCGTCTGGCCTGCGGCCTCGGCATCCGCCTTCTCGGCGAGCAGCTCCGCCGAGGGGTGGATCGACCACTCCTCGAGCAGCGAGAGCCGCCCGACCACCATCGCGTGGCCCTCGACGACGCCGGTGACCCCGCGTCCGTCATGGTTCTGGAACGACTCGACCTCCGGCAGCACCCGCTTCCGTGTCGGAGCAGTCAGAGCATCCGCACCAGCACCGGCGGGTCGCGAGGCGGCACGCCGCCCGGCATCCGGATCATCTGAGACTTCCGACGCGGCGGATGCGATGGCGCGAGCGATCGGATGCTCGCTGGCGTGCTCGATGGCTCCGGCGAGAAGCAGCAGCTGACCGGCATCCACGCCGTGCTCGGGCACGACGGCGGCGACAGACATCCGTCCCTCGGTGACCGTTCCGGTCTTGTCGAGCACGACGGTGTCGACCCGGCGGGTCGATTCGAGCACCTCCGGGCCCTTGATCAGGATGCCCAGCTGCGCTCCGCGCCCGGTTCCCACGAGCAGGGCGGTGGGGGTCGCGAGCCCCAGCGCGCACGGGCAGGCGATGATGAGCACCGCGACGGCGGCGGTGAAGGCGACGGATGCCGGGAACCCGAGCACCAGCCACGTGACGAGCGTGACGAGGGCGATGGCGATGACGATCGGCACGAACACGCCGGAGATGCGATCCGCCAGGCGCTGCACCTCCGCCTTTCCGGTCTGCGCGTCCTCGACCATCCGCGCCATCTGAGCGAGCTGGGTATCGGCGCCGACGCGCGTGGCGCGCACCACCAGCCGGCCTCCGGCGTTCACGGTCGCTCCGGTCACGGCATCCCCCTCGCCGACCTCGACGGGCACCGATTCGCCGGTGATCATCGACTGATCCACGGCCGACGTGCCCGAGACGACCACGCCGTCGGTCGCGATCTTCTCGCCAGGGCGCACGACGAACTCGTCTCCAGCCCTCAGATCGCCGATCGGGATGCGCGTCTCGGCGCCGCCCCTGAGCACTCCGACGTCTTTGGCGCCGAGCTCCATCAGGGCGCGCAGCGCGGCCCCAGCCTGGCGCTTGGCGCGCTTCTCGAAGTAGCGGCCGGCGAGCACGAACATCGTCACCCCGGCGGCGACCTCGAGGTAGATGTTGCCGGCCCCATCGCTGCGCGTGATCGCGAACGAGAAGCCGTGCGTCATGCCCGGGTGCCCCGCCGTGCCGAGGAACAGCGCGTACAGCGACCAGAGGAACGCGGCCGATGTGCCGAGGCTGATCAGGGTGTCCATGGTGGCCGCGCCATGGCGGAGATTGACCCATGCCGCGCGGTGGAACGGCCAGGCGGCCCACACGATCACCGGGGCCGCAAGCGCCAGCGATGCCCACTGCCAGTAGGTGAACTGCAGCGCGGGGATCATCGCGAGCACGATGACGGGGACCGACAGCACGACCGAGCCGACCAGCCGCTGACGCAGCGAGCGCAGCTCCTGGTCTGCGGCGGACTCGGCATCCGGCTGCGCAGGTCCGGCGTCAGCGGGCGGCGTCGGCAGGGCCGCGGAATACCCCGCGTTCTCGACCTCGGAGATGAGCGCGGCCGTGTCGACGGGGCCGTCGACGACGACCTGAGCCTTCTCGGTCGCGTAGTTGACGGTCGCACTGACGCCGTCGAGCCTGTTGAGCTTCTTCTCGATGCGCATCGCGCAGGATGCGCAGGTCATCCCGCCGATCTCGAGATCGATGCGGGTCTGCTCGGCGCCGACGGGCGCCGCCTCGGTGCTCACGGTCCGCTCCTCCTGGGGTTCAGATGAAGTCAGGCCGTCGCGGCGCGGTACCCGGCTTCGTCGACGGCCGCGAGCACGGCGTCGGCGTCGACAGGAGCTGCAGAGGTGACGACGAGAAGACCGGTCTGCGCGCTGACGTCGACGCTCTCGACGCCGGCGATCTTCTCGACCTCTTCACGCACGGACATCTCGCAGTGTCCGCAGGTCATTCCGGTCACCTGGAATTCGGTGGTGCTCATGATTCCTCCTTCGTGGATACCCCCACGGGGTACCTCACCAGAGTACTACAAGATACCCCCCAGGGGTATTTCCCGCCGGCGGAGAGCAGGCAAGGGCGCGTCAGTGGCTGCGCTTGTTGCGGTACATCTCGGCATCCGCTCGCCGCAGAGCCTCATCGAGAGTCTCGTTCGACCGCACCTCCGCGACTCCCCACGACCACGGGTGCGGGGTCAGCTGGCGCATGCGCTCCACCATCGCTGCGGCCCCGGCCTGGGGCGTCTCGGGCAGCAGGATCACGAACTCGTCCCCGCCGAGACGAGCGACCCGGTCGCCCACGCGGGAGAGCGCGGTCCACTGAGCCACGAGCGTCTTCAGCACGGCGTCGCCGGCCTGGTGGCCTTCTCCGTCGTTCACCGCCTTGAAGTGGTCGAGGTCGATCAGGGCGATCGACAGCGGCTGCCTCGTGCGCGACGAGCGACGCAGCGCCTCACTCATCGCGTACACGAGGCCACGGCGGTTGAGAGCCCCGGTCAGCGGATCGGTCTGCGATTCGACGCGCACCCTGTGACGCACGAAGAAGCCGATCTCGAGGCAGATCCAGCTCATGACGACGAGGCCGAAGACGTTCGCCGGGCCGAACAGACCGGGCGCTGCCACACCGGGGATCGCCTCACCGCCGAACGGGCCGAGCACCATCGCAGAGCCCACCGAGAGGAGGATGGCGGTCTCGACCCACCGACCGATCCGTGCTCCATTGAACGAGGCGAGGTACATCGCCATCACCGGAAGCTCCTGGATGTTGGCGACCGCGTTCTGCCGCTCGTCCGAGAACCCGACGTAGTACACGGAGACCGCCGCGTGCAGGAGCACGAGGATCAGCCCGCCGTAGCGCGGGATGCGCAGTCGGAACACAAGCACCGCCGCAGCGGCCGCGAAGCCGACGACCATCAAGCCCGCCGACAGCAGCCTCTCCAGGAAGGAGATGTCGTCTTCGAACAGCTCGATCAGCAGCAGGAACGCGAAGAAGGCGCACATGATCGCCGTCACGAGCGAGTAGGTGGACGTGCGGCTGCGCACCCTTCGCAGCCATGACGCGTTCAGCCAGCCGAGCTCGGCCGCGTCGGCCTCGCGGATGCCCTTCGGAATCACGATCCGTCTCCTTCCACCATCGAGACCATCGCCCCTTCCCCTGTTTCAGGCTAGCGCGCGATATACCAGCGAGGGCCTATGCTTCTGCGAGCAATAGACTGAAGTTCCTCACGGACCGGAGCCGTATGTCTGAAACAGCGAGCGCGCGAGCGTTCTTCCAGCCCATCGTCGGCGTGCGGACGATGAGCGTTGTCGGCTTCGAGGCCCTTGCGCGCTTCGACGACGGCGTATCGCCGCTCGATCACCTGAGTGCGGCGGAAGAGCGCGGCCAGCGTGCGCAGCTCGAACTGCAGCTGATCGAGATCGCCGTCGACGCCGCGGCCGCTCTGCCCGCAGCGGGGTTCATCACGTTGAATGTGTCCCCGCGAACGATGGCGTTCCCGCAGTTGGCTGAGACGCTTCGCCGCTGCGACCGCTCGTGGGGGCTCGAGCTGTTCGAGGACGCCGAGCCGGAGGAGTGCCTGGCGATTCGCGAGCAGGTCGACGAGCTCGGCGGGTTCCTGCTCATCGATGACGCCGGAACCGGCTTCGCCGATGAGAAGCGCATCCGCCAGCTGCGTCCCGACATCGTGAAGATCGACCGGGTGGTGTTCTGGCGCTCACTGTCCGAAGCCGACGGCCGGCACCGCATCGAGAGCATTCTCGACGCTGCCGAGGAGGTCGGGGCGCACGCACTGGTCGAGGGTGTCGAAGATGAGGCACAGCTCGACGCCGTGCGGGAGCTCGAGGTCGGCCTCGCGCAGGGCTATCACGTGGGGCGGCCGACCCCAGTGGACGGGATCGTCGAGATGCTCGCCGACCTGCAGCGCCGCGTCGGAGTGAGCGCTTCGCTCGTCTGACCCGGGACGCGCCTGGGCGCCGGTGATGACCGCGCTCCTCCCTCGCGTCGACTGCGCTCTTCGGGCGCGCAGCAGCCTTCAGCGCGCGCGCAGCCGCCTTCAGCACGCGCGTCCGACCGCTCGCGCCCGGTGGTAGCGCTACCTGCACCATCGACGCACCTGACGCAACCATTGGCTCTCTCGGGTTGTGAGCGCAAACATCCTGCGCTTTAATGGCTCCGAGGCCTCATCCGCGAGCGCCTCTGCCCACTCAACTGACCTCAACGGGGAGCACAGCATGGCATCCACGTCCCGCACCATCCGCACCGCCGCCGTCATCGCCGTCGGCGCTGTCTCGGCCTTCGGCCTGGCCGCCTGCGGCAGCACCGACTCCGCATCAGGCGGCAACGCCTCGAACGGCGACGCCGTCACGATCGACTACATGCACCGGCTGCCCGACGGCAAGGACATGACCGCCGTCAAGGACATCGTGCAGCGGTGGAACGACGAGAACCCCGACATCCAGGTCAAGGCGACGAAGTTCGATGGCGCCTCGAGCGACATGATCCTCAAGCTCGAGACCGACGTGAAGGCCGGCAACGCGCCGTGCCTCGCGCAGACCGCCTACTCCGAGGTGCCTCAGCTCTTCGTGAAGGGCATGCTGCAGGACGTCGCCGACGAAGCGAAGAAGTACGAGGACGACTTCTCGGCCGGCGCCTTCAGCGGCATGAAGGTCGGCGACGCCATCGTCGGCCTTCCCCAGGACACCGGCCCCCTGGTGTACTTCTACAACGAGGCGGCCTTCACCGAGCTCGGCCTCGACGTGCCGGCGACGCTCGACGACCTCACCGCCGACAGCGCGACCGCCGGCGCAGCGGGCAAGTTCGTCACCGCGTTCACCCCCGACGAGGCATCGAACTGGCTCTCGGCTCAGGCGGCCGCCGCGGGCGACACCTGGTTCTCGAGCACCGGCGACAAGTGGAAGGTCGACACCGAGGGCGACGGCGCGCAGCGCGTGGCCGCCTTCTGGCAGAACCTCATCGACAGCAAGCAGACGCTGACCACCGAGCGCTGGGGCGAGGGCTTCACGGCCGCCCTCAACGACGGCAGCCTGATCGGCCACGTGGGCGCCGCGTGGGAGGCGGGCTTCCTGCTCGACTCGCTCGACGGGACGCCCGCTGAGGGCCAGTGGCGCGTCGCCCAGCTGCCCGACTTCGGCGCGGGCGAGATGAGCGGCCCTGACGGCGGCTCGGGTGTCTCGGTGCTCAAGGGCTGCGAGCACCCGGCCGAGGCGATGAAGTTCAACGCCTGGTTCAACACGCAGGTCGACGACCTGGCATCCCAGGGTCTCGTCGTCGCCGCTGACGGCGCGGTGAAGACCCCCGAGAAGATGGAGCGCCAGTTCGGCGGCCAGGATGTGCTCGCCGAGCTCGCGACGGCGACGAAGAACCTGAACCCCGACTTCCCCTACGCCCCCGGCTTCTCGACGCTGTCGAAGATGAACGAGGTCGCCGCAGGCGCCGGAAGCGGCTCCGCGTCGGTCGCCGACGTCTTCGCCACCGCGCAGAAGACCGCGGTCGCGTCGCTGAAGGATCTCGGCCTGCCGGTCGCCGAGTGACCGGCGAGCACGACAGCGTATGAAGCCGACGGCGGAGAGCACTCTGGTGCTCTCCGCCGTCGTCCTGAATCAGGAGAAGAGAGAGCCGTGACCGACACAGCCATCAGAGCGCGCACCGCCGGACCCGCCCGCTCCGCACCCGAGCGCCCGGCGACTCGACAACGAGGCCGCATCCGCCGCGAGGGTCTGACGGGATGGATGTTCCTCGCGCCGTTCGCGATCCTCTTCCTGATGGTGTTCGTCGTGCCGATCATCGTCTCGATCCGGGCATCCTTCTTCGCGCAGCTGCCGTCGGGCGGCGGCCTCTACGGCGGCGGCGAGCTGGTCGACACCTTCGTCGGGTTCGACAACTTCGCGCTCGCCATCGGCAACAGCGCGTTCTGGGCCGGCATGGGTCGCGTCGTGCTCTACGCGGCCATCCAGATCCCCGTGATGATCGTCGCCGCGCTCGCCCTCGCCCTGCTGCTGGACTCGTTCATCGTCCGCCGGCCGGGTCTCTTCCGGCTCTCCTTCTTCCTCCCCTACGCGGTGCCCGGGGTCATCGCGGCGATGATGTGGCTCTACCTCTACACGCCGCAGGTCTCGCCGTTCCTGGAGTTCCTTCCCGAGGGCACGAACTTCCTCGCACCGGGGTCGATCCTGCTGTCGATGGCGAACATGACCACATGGACGTACACCGGCTACAACATGCTGATCTTCCTGTCGGCGCTGCAGGCCGTGCCGCGAGATCTGTACGAGGCCGCCCGGATCGACGGTGCCAGCGGTTGGCAGGTCGCGACTCGCATCAAGGTGCCGATGATGCGCGGAGCCGCGCTGCTCGCCGTGCTGCTGTCGATCATCGGCACCATCCAGCTGTTCAACGAGCCGGTCGTGCTCGAGAGCCAGAACCAGTGGATGGGCAAGGACTTCACGCCGATGATGCTCACCTACAACTCGATGATGGGCGAGATCTCGCCGTCGGGCAGCGGCCCGGCATCCGCCTACTCACTGCTCATGGCCGTGATCGCCGGCGTGCTCGCGATCGTCTACGCGCTGCTGCAGCGCCGCAAGGGGGACGCATGACCGCCACGACCACTCTGCTCGCCGCCGAGGTGGCGGCGACCCGGCGCCCCCGTCGGCGTCCCGCCCCTGCGGATGACCTGCCGCCGCGGTCGATCGCCCCGGGGCCGATGGCCCGCACCTTCGGCGTCATCGCGCTGGTCATCGCCACGCTGTACTTCCTCGTGCCGGTGTTCTGGCTGCTCGTCGCATCGACGAAGAACAACGCGGATCTCACCTCCACCTTCGGGTTCTGGTTCGCCGAGTGGAACCTCGGCGCGAACTACGACAGCCTCATGGGCTGGACGCAGGGACTGTTCTGGCGCTGGGTCGCGAACTCGATCCTGTACTCCGTCAGCTCGGGGGTCATCGGCACGCTCGTCGCGGTCATGGCGGGCTACGCGATCGCGAAGTTCGTCTTCCCCGGCAGGCGCATCGCCGTGGGAGTGATCATGGGCGGGCTGCTGCTTCCGGTGGCGCTGCTGACCGTGCCGCTGTACATCGAGTTCCACGCACTGGGACTGACCAACACCATCTGGGCGATCATCATCCCGTCCGCCGTGTCGCCGTTCGGCGTCTTCCTCGGGATGGTCTTCGCGCAGTCCTCGGTTCCGACCGAGCTGCTCGAGGCGGCGCGCATCGACGGGGCGGGTGAGATCCGCATCTTCTTCACCATCGTGCTGCGCCTGCTCGGGCCGGCGATGGTGACCATCTTCCTGTTCATCTTCGTCGCCACCTGGAACAACTTCCTGCTGCCGCTGCTGATGGTCTCCAGCGCCGACCTGAAGCCCGTGACGCTCGGGCTGTACGGCATGATGAGCTACTTCTCTCCGGACAAGGGGGCCGTCATGCTCGGTGCTCTGCTGGGCGTGGTGCCGCTGGTCATCCTGTTCTTCACCCTGCAGCGCTACTGGCGCTCGGGCCTGACCGCGGGAGCGGTCAAGGGCTGACCGCCGGCGCCGCCGACGGCTGACTCCCGGCCCAGCAGCAGACGAAGAACCTCCCCTCACGTGAACGCGAGGGGAGGTTCTCTTGAACCTGTCGCTCAGGTGCCGATGAACTCCTCGGTCGGTCCGAAAGCGGGCTGCTCACGGATCTCGACGCGGGAGGGCAGACGGTCGGTGTCGAACACGACGATCTCGTTCTCGCCCGCGCGCCAGAGCGGGGCGGGCGCGTACAGGGTCTCCTGCGGTCCGCGCTCCCAGTAGCGCCCGAGCAGGAAGCCGTTCAGCCACACCATGCCCTTCGCGCCCTCGGGGAAGGCCAGCCATGCGTCCAGCGGCTCGCTCACCTCGAGCGTGGCCGAGGCGAGCCCGGCAGGATCGGCAGCCGTCGTCTCGTCGCCGGCCCTGAGATCGACCGACGGGATGCCGTCGCCGAGCACCCGGTGCGCCCAGCCGTGCTGGTACCGGCGCCCGTCGATGACGACGCCGCCGAGGATGCCCTTGCCCTGGCCGGTGAGGGGGCCGTAGTTGATGCGCCCGAGGCTCTCGACGACGATCATCAGCCGTCCGCGGCCGCCGGCTGCGGGAAGGGGGAGGGTGTGCTCGCCGTCGTGCTCGAGAGTGCCCAGCCGCTCGCCCTCGAAGAAGATGGTCGCGCGGTCATGCAGCTGCAGGATGCCGAGGGTCGCGCCCGCGGGGAAGAGCAGGTCGCTCTCGTAGGCGACCAGCCCGTCCTCCGCGCCGAGCTCCTCGAAGCTCAGCGGCTGCGGCGACTCGGCGCGCACGGGCGTCGCGGCGATCACGTCGAGCAGCGCAGCGTCGGCGCGCAGGTCGGCGGATGCCGCGGACTGCCGGCGCGAGGCATCCGGAACCGGCGGCAGCTCGCCGTCGTGGAAGCGGGCGAAGCGCTCGCGCAGCGCGTGGAACTTCTCGCCCAGCGTGCCGTCCTCGCCGATCGGCGCGTCGGAGTCGTAGCTCGTGACGGTCGGCTGGATGACGCCGTCGTGGTTGGAACCGTTCCACAGCCCGAAGTTGGTGCCGCCGTGCGCCATGTACAGGCTCACCGAGCCTCCCGCCTCGAGCAGCTCGTCGACGGTGCCCAGCATGCTGGCGGCAGAGCGGATGTGGTGCTGCTCGCCCCAGTGGTCGAACCAGCCACCCCACAGTTCGCTGCACATCAGGTGCTCGCCGTCGCGCTGCAGCTCGAGCGCGCGCGGCACCCCGGTGCCGAACGTGAAGGTGCTCATGGCGCCCGGCACGCTGCCGTGCTCGATCATGTCGGAGGTGATGCCGTCGGCGGTGGTGAGCATCTCGACCATGCCGCGCGAGCGCAGCCCGTCGCGCAGATGCGCGAGATATTCGGCATCCGTGCCGTACGAGCCGTACTCGTTCTCGACCTGGATCAGGCGGATGGGGCCGCCGTGGGCGGCCTGCAGCGGCGCGAGCTGCGGGATCAGCTGGTCGTACCAGGCGTCGACGGCGGTGAGGAAGTCGGCGTCGACGGTGCGGAGGGCGCGGGTGCGCCCGCTGAGCCAGAACGGGATGCCACCGTTCGACCACTCCGCGCAGATGTACGGGCTGGGGCGCACGAACACGTCCAGTCCCACCTCGCCGGCGATGCGGATGAAGCGCGCGACATCGCGCCAGCCGGTGAAGTCGTACTCGCCCTCGGTGCGCTCGTGGAAGTTCCAGGCGATGTAGGTGTCCACGGTGTTCGCGCCCATGGCCGCCAGACGTCGCAGGCGGTCCTCCCACTGGTCGGGATGCACGCGGAAGTAGTGCACGGCGCCGGAGAGGATGCGGTGCGGCGCTCCGTCACGGAGGATCTGGCCGTCACGCCAGCTGAGGGTGGGGGTGGACATACAGCTCCCGATCGAAACGAATGTTTGCGCTCACATTACCTCAGTTCGCCTGCCTGAGAAGGCCGAGATCCGTACGGGTGCGCCGCTATCATTGCGGGATGTCGCCCCGCCGCCCCACCTCCGACCGCGCGCCGAACCAGATGGACGTCGCGCGCGCCGCCGGCGTCAGCGCTCAGACCGTGTCCCGGGTGCTGTCCGGCCACCCCAACGTGCGCCCCGACACCGCACGGCGCGTGCATGCGGCGATCGACTCGCTGGGCTACCGCATCCACGCCGCCGCGGCATCACTGGCATCCGGCCGCACCCGCATCATCGGCATGATCGTCGTCTCCAACGACCGGTACTCATCCGCGGCGCTGGGCGCCGGCGTCGAGACGGCCGCGGCGGCCAGCGGATACACCGTCACCACCGCATCGGTCTCCGACCACGCGTCCACCTCTGCCTTCTTCGAGGCGTTCGACCGTCTCGAGCGGCAGGGAGCCGAGGGCGTCGTGCTCAACGTCCCGGTCGAGCTCGACAGCCCCGAGATGCGCATGCGCACCGAGCGCACGCCCTCGACGCGCAGCCAGGTCGCCTCGCTGCAGCTCGACGCGCCGCTGGTCGTCGACCAGCACGCGATCGGCCGTCTCGCCGTCGAGCATCTGCTCGACCTCGGCCACCGCACCGTCTGGCACGTCGGCGGCGATGAGTACTGGATCGAGGGTCGCCAACGCCGGGAGGCGTGGGAGCAGGTGCTGCACGAGCGGGGCATCACGCCGCCGCCGCTGATCCCCGGCGAGTGGACGCCCGAATCCGGTTACCGCGCCGGACGCACGATCGCCGCCATCCCGGACGCCACCGCTGTGTTCGTCTCGAGTGACGAGATGGCCTTCGGGCTGATCCGCGCCCTGCACGAAGCCGGTCGACGGGTGCCCGACGACGTCTCCGTGGTCAGCGTCGACGACATCGCCCTCGCCGCGTACGCCTCCCCCGCCCTCACCACCGTGCGTCAGCCGTTCGAGGAGATGGGACGCGCCGCCGCACAACGGCTCATCTCGCACATCGAGGGGACGGATGCCGGTGACGAGCCCGACCTGCATCCGGAGCTCATCATCCGCTCATCCACTGCGGCTCCGGTCGAGCGCTGATCCGTCGGGCCGAGCGTGCGACCACCCGCAGGTCCCGAATGGTCGCCTCGCTGAGCGTGCGGACTACCCGCAGGTCCCGAATGGCCGCCTCGCTGCCCGGGAAGCGACCGAACGGGACCTGCCGAGCACGAGGGCGACGCAACTCGGCCCGCGAGACATCCTCGCGCTGCCCCGCAGGTCCCGAATGGCCGCCTCGAGCCTCGCGTCAGGGAGTGTCGCCGACGGCGTGCGGACGCGGCACGGTCAGCATGGTTCCCGTCTCGGTGAACTCCTGCTGGATCTCCTCGTTGTGCCGGTACGTCATCAGACTGACGACGACCGCCGCGACAGCTGCGAGCACGAAGGCCGGCAGCAGCTCGTAGAGGCCGGTGTCGAGCGCCTTCCAGATGAAGACGGTGGCCGCGCCGACGAACATGCCGGCCAGGGCGCCCCAGTTGGTGAGCTTGCGCCAGAACAGGCTGAGGATGATGATCGGCCCGAACGCCGCACCGAATCCGGCCCACGCGAACGAGACCAGGCCGAGGATCGAATCGTTCGGCGTGATCGCGAGCACGATGGCGATGACCGCGACGACCAGCACAGCCATCCGTCCCATCAGCACGAGGCGCTTCTGCGACGGCGGCGTGCGCTGCGCCACCTTGTAGAGGTCCTCGACGAGCGCCGACGAGCACACCACGAGCTGGCTCGAGATCGTGCTCATGATGGCCGCGAGCACGGCCGCAAGGATCAGGCCCGCGACGAACGGATGCATGAGCGTCTGCGACATGAGCAGCACGACGGTCTCGGGGTTGTCGAGCTCGATGCCCTGCTTCGCCATGTACGCGATGCCGACCAGGCCGGAGATGACGGCGCCGAACATCGACAGCACCATCCACGAGATGCCGATGCGACGGGCGCTCTTCGCCTCCTGCGGCGAGCGCAGTGCCATGAAACGCACGATGATGTGCGGCTGCCCGAAGTAGCCGAGGCCCCATGCCAGAGCCGAGACGATCGCGAGGATCGTTCCGCCGGTCACGGCGCCGCCGCCGAGCAGCGAGAGGTGCCCCGCGCCGGCGTTCTCGGCGATCAGCGTGCCGGTCTCGCCGAATCCGCCGATGGCGATGATCGCGGCGACGGGCACGACGATCAGGGCGATGACCATCATGAGTCCCTGCACGACGTCGGTGAGGGATGCGCCGAGGAATCCGCCGAAGAGTGTGTACAGCAGCGTGATGCCGCCCACCAGAAGCATCCCGAACAGGTAGTCGCCGTTGAACGCGCTCTCGAAGAAGACTCCCGCGGCGACCATGCCCGACGAGATGTAAAGGGTGAAGAAGATCAGGATGATCAGGCCCGAGACGATGCGCAGCGTGCGGCTGGTGTCGCGCAGCCTGTTCTCGAAGAAGCTGGGGATAGTGATCGAGTTGCGCGAGACCTCGGTGTACGCGCGCAGACGAGGGGCGACGAGCAGCCAGTTGAGGTAGGCGCCGATCGTCAGGCCGATCGCGATCCACGCCTCGATGAGACCGGTCAGGTAGATCGCGCCGGGCAGGCCCATCACGAGCCATCCCGACATGTCTGCGGCTCCGGCGCTGATCGCCGCGACCCACGGCGGGAGGTTGCGCCCGCCCAGCATGTAGTCCTCATGGTCGTCGGTGCGGCGGAACGCAAGATAGCCGATGAGCAGCATGCCCGCGAAGTACAGCCCGAGTGCGACGTAGGTGAAGATCTGATCGGACATCACTCGTCCTTTCCGCGGCGGATCTCGCCGCTTGGTGCCTTCCGAGAATGGCACAGCGGTTCCCCGCCCACCAGACTGACCCGCCGGTCGGGTTCGCAGGTCCCGAATGGTCGCCTCGCACGCCCACGAGGCGACCACATGGGACCTGCCGAGCGCAAGCGGCGGCGCAGCTCCGCCCAAGCGCGGCGGCGGCGCTCCTCAGGCCCGCAGGGGCGACCGACGGGCGGACGGGCGCGACGCGTCGGGCGCGAGCACCGCGAGCAGCTGCACCAGGGTCGTCAGCCAGAGCAGCACGACGCCGACGACGATGCCCTCGAGGGCGGTGACCGACAGCATGTTGAAGCCGAACGCGATCACGGCGGCGACCACAACGGTGCCGACGAGCACGATCGTCAGCACCCGCAGCGTCGCGACATCCCGCAGCAGCAGCGTCGTCAGCACCGCCGCCGCGAGGATCAGCACCAGCATCGAGAACGCAGCGATCGCATGCACGACCGGCACCCTGTCGAGCGGCAGCAGCCCGACGGCGGCGAGCGCGAGTCCGGCCCCGGCCCAGGTGAGCACGATCGCGGCGATTCGCGGCAGCGCGCTGTCACCGAGCATCCGGTGCAGATCCCGGCCGAGGTACGAGCCGGTCGTGGCGATCAGCAGCCCGGCGACGACCACCGTGCCGTTGAACGCCCATCCGCCTGCCCCGATCCCCAGTTCCGAGAAGCTGCGCTCCCACCAGGCGGAATCCGTGGCGGTCAGCATCGCGAACAGGGTGCCGACCACCAGGAACGACGTGAGCAGCCGCGCGATGTCCTGCGTGCTCAGGCGCATCCCGATGCGAAAACCCAGGCGGCCGCCGAGCGCCGACGCGATGCCGGTGAACACTCCGCCGGCGAGCGCAGGCAGGGTCAGTCCCTCCAGTCCGGTCGCGAGAACCTCGCCGGCGAGCAGCACACCGAGCCCCGTGACGCCGGCGATCGCGACGGCGACCGCAACGGCGCTGATGTGCGAGACCGACGCCTGCCACGGCGGCATGGGCGCGGTGTCGCCGCGCCTGTGCATCCGGGTGCTGATGGTGAACGCGACCGCCGCGATCACGGCCGCCACCAGCGCGATCGGGATGATGACCGAGCCGTCGCCGCTGAACGGACGGGCAGCGCCCCACAGCACGCCGGTGCCCACCACAGCGCCCGCGGTGAAGCAGGCTGCGGTGGCCCACAGCATCCGCTCCAGCTCCCGCAGCCCGGTCTCCATGCCCTCATCGAACCACTCGCGGCCGACATACGCTGGAGGAATGAGCACTCACATCGCGGCCGCGGCCGGCGACATCGCCCCCATCGTCCTCTTCCCCGGTGACCCGCTGCGTGCGAAGTGGATCGCGGAGAACTTCCTCGACGACGCCGCGCTCTACAGCGAGGTGCGCGGGATGCTCGGTTTCACCGGCACGTGGAACGGCCACCGCGTCTCGGTGCAGGGATCGGGGATGGGCCAGCCGTCGATGGCGATCTACGCCACCGAGCTGTTCACCGAATACGACGTGCAGACGATCGTGCGCGTCGGATCGTGCGGCGGTCTCACCGAGCGGGTCGGGATGCGTGACGTCATCATCGCCAACGGCGCGTGCACTGATTCCGGTATCAACCGGGTGCGCTTCCACGGCCAGGACTACGCTCCCGTCGCGGACTTCTCGCTGCTGCGGGCGGCCGTCGAGGCGGCCGAGGGGATGACGATGGATGCCGCCGTGCACGTCGGCCTGCTGTTCTCGAGCGATCAGTTCTACTCCACCAGGCCCGAGCTGACCGAGCCGCTGGTCGCGCACGGCGCCCTGGCGGTCGAGATGGAGACCGCCGGTCTGTACACGCTCGCCGCGTACCACCAGCGCCGCGCGCTGAGCATCTGCACGGTCTCGGATCACCTCGTCACGCACGAGGCCACCACGGCGCAGGAGCGCGAGCAGAGCTTCGGCGACATGATCGAGATCGCGCTGCGCGCCGCGACGGCCTGATCCGGGCACGAGCGCCCGGCGGGCGGCCCCCGCGAGGGCTACCGTTGAGCCATGCGCTTCCCCGCCGCCCTGCGCTCCGCCCGCCGCGCTCCCCTGCTGCAGGTGCTGAAGTCGGCCGCCGCGACGATCGCCGCGTGGCTCATCGCCGGCTGGCTGATCCCCGGACCGCTGCCGGTGTTCGCCGCGATCGCGGCACTGCTGGTCGTGCAGCCGAGCGTCAACCAGTCGCTGTCGAAGGCGCTCGAACGCAGCGCAGGCGTGATCTTCGGCGTCGTGATCGCGGTGCTGCTGAGCCTGCTGCTCGGCGGGCAGAGCTGGGTGGTGCTCGCCGCTGTCGTCGTCGCACTGCTCGCCGCCTGGGCGATGCGCGCATCCAGCGGCACCGCGAACCAGGTGGCGATATCGGCCGTGCTCGTGCTCGCCCTGGGCTCCTCGAACCCCGACTACGCCCTCGACCGGATCGTGGAGACCCTGATCGGCGCTGCCATCGGATTCGTCGTGAACGTGGCTGTCGTCCCGCCCGTGCTCTCGGCTCCGGCCCGGCGAGACATCGGGATGCTGGGGCGCGAACTCGCGGCATCCCTCGACCGTCTCGGCGACGCGCTGCCCACGACCCGCACCGCCGCGCAGCTGCAGGAGCTGATGCTCGAGGCGCGGCTGCTGCGCCCGATGAAGGACGCGGCCGAGGCATCCCTCACCGCAGCCGAGGAATCGCTCTCACTCAACCCCCGCCGCGGACGCCACCGCGACGACCTCGCCCAGCTGCGCGAGGTTTTCGACAGGCTGTCGCCGGTCGTCACGCAGGTGATCGGCATCACCCGCGCCTACATCGACCACTACGAGGATTCCCTCGCCACCGACCCGACCGTCCAGGCGATCGCCGAGCAGCTGCACCGCGCCGGTCACGACGTGCGGCTCGCGGTGCAGTCGGCGGAAGAGATCCCGGATGCCCGTACTGCGCCCGTTCCGGCCCTGACCACTCCTCTGGTGGTGCGCCCTCCGGCATCCGATCACTGGATCCTCGTCGGGTCGCTGATGGAGGACCTGCGGCGCATCCACAGCGAGCTGCGCGACGAGACCTGACGCCGTCAGATCAAGCCAGGCGCCCTACCGCCCGCGCCCGGATGAGCACCTGCTGCCCGTCGGAGTAGGCTGCCGGCAGCTCCTCGACGGCGACGACCTCAATCGTCGACGGCGCGGCTCCCGCGAGCCGCGCGCGCTCCACCGCATCCCGAGACGCATCCTCGCGCGCCGCGCGCCGCCCAGCTTCGGTCGCCTCGACGCGGTAGATCTTCTCGACCTGGCCCGCCACGTCTCCCAGAGCGGCGCCCACGGCGTTCGCGGCACCGAAATGGTCGGGGCGGATGAGGTCGCTCACGCCGTCGAGCGTGGCCGGGGCGATGATTCCTCCGCCGCCGACGAGGATCACCGGCACGGCTGCCGCGCTGGGCTTCATGCGATCCACCGTGTCTTCGAGCAGCGCCCTGATGCCCTTCCAGGCCGTCGCCACGATGCCGGAGTCGATCTCGGGAGCGGCCACGCCTTCGATCTGCGCCGCCCCCGCCCCGAGTGCGATGTCGGTGGCAGTCAGCGTGCCACCGCCGAACGCCAGCGCCTCCTGCAGCAGGCGGTAGCCGACGCTGTCCGGGCCCAGCTCTGCGCCGCCGTCGCGCACGATGGTGCCGCCGCCCAGCCCGACCGACAGGACGTCGGGCATACGGAAGTTCGTGCGGATGCCGCCGATCTCGACCGCGTGCGCCGACTGGCGCGGGAAGCCGTTCACCAGCACGCCGACGTCGGTGGTCGTGCCGCCGATGTCGACGACCAGCGCGTCGGTCGCGCCGGACAGGTGCGCGGCTCCGCGGATCGAGTTGGTGGGTCCGCACCCGATCGTGAGCACGGGGAACTCGAGCGCGTACTCGAGCTGCATGAGCGTGCCGTCGTTCTGGCCGAAGTACGGCGTGGCGGTGATGCCCCGCTCGCGCAGAGCAGCGACGAATCCGGTCGCCATCTGCTTGAGCGTCTGCATCAGCGCTGCGTTGAGCACGGTGGCGTTCTCGCGCTCGAGCAGTCCGAGCGAGCCGATGCGCGCCGACCGCGACACGGGTACGCCGAGCTCCTGCTCGACGATGGCGGCGACGTGCTCCTCCTGAGTCTCGTCGACGGGTGAGAACACGCCGACGACGGCCACCGCGTCGACGTGGCCGCGCATGCTCGTGCACGCCGCGCGCACCTCGGCGTCGTCGACCTGCGACAGCTGGCGCCCGTCGACCTCGAGCCCGCCGCTGATCAGATGCACGTGCTCGCCGATGGCTCGGCGCAGGTCATCGGGCCAGCCCTCCAGGGGCGGCACGGCGGTGGTCGCCGGCGCACCGAGGCGCAGCACACCCACCCGCCCCAGTCCTCGGCGCTCGACGATCGCGTTGGTGCAGTGCGTCGTGCCGAGCATCGCGTACGACAGCAGCGCGGGATCGACTCCCGACGCCGCGAGGACCGCGTCGACAGCGTCCGCAACACCGTCTCCGGTGTCGGCGGTGGTCGGCCGCTTGACGGAGGCGACCACCCCCAGGGTCTCGTCGAGGATGACGGCGTCGGTGTTCGTGCCGCCTACGTCGATACCTATGCGATACGCGGCCATCACACCGCCTCCTTCTTCTGAGCAGTCGCACGCTCCGCAGCGACGTCTTCCACGGGCCTCCACGCCACGTCGTATCCGAAGTGCCGCGGACCTGCCGTCTCGAGCCCTTCGGGGGTGCGCCACTTGTCGTGACAGGGAATGGCGATGATCGCCACTCTGGCGCCGTAGCGCACGGCGTCGGTGGTGACCGGCATGCCCGTCGCGAGGTCGAGGACAGCGATGAGGTCGGGCGTGACAGCCGCGAGCTCCCCGTCGCGACGGGCGAGCAGCATCTCGTTCTGGAAGTCCAGCCGGAACATGCGGCCTCGGTCGGCGCCGACGCCGTCGAGCTCGGCCGCGCCGCGGGTGAAGCCACCGTCGACGGCACGCTGCAGGTCGCGCACCTTGCCGTCGAACAGGCGGAACGCGCCGAGGTCAGCGCACAGGGCATCGATGCGCTCGTCATCGCGCAGGTCGCGACCGGCAGCGTCGCGTCCCCGCAGGATGCGGCCGATGCGCTTCGCGAGCGTGAGCGTTCCGGGGATCGCGCATTCGCGGGCGATCGCACCGTCGTAGGCGTAGTCGATCATGGTGGCGCCGCCGCCCATCTCGACGGTCACCGCGCGGGCGAGCCGCTCCGACCAGGCGCCGTCGATGGGACGGCTGATCACCTCGTTTCCGTGGTGGTCGACGAGCACGGTCGTGCCGGGGCCGTAGCCGGCCAGGTGATACGTGACCATCTGCGCCTCGGGGAACGCGCGTCCCATGGCGTCCCCGTCGACGACGGGAAGCCCCGCGATCGCTGCCGCCGCGATCGGGATCATCGAGTTGCCTCCACCGACCTCGATCGGCATGACCGCGGTGGGCGTCCGGCCGGTGCCGCGCTCGATCGCCTCGAGAGCCGCGAGCAGCTCGGACTCCGCCATGATGCGCTCGACGCTCACCGATGGCGCGCCGATGCCGCCGACCGGCACGACGAAGTCGTCGCCCCGGAGCTCATCGACGGAGATCATGCGCACTGGCCCATGCAGTCGGATGAGGCGCTTGGCGATCAGCGAGCCGACGTGCGGATCACCGCCGCCACCGGTGCCCAGCACCGCCGCCCCCAGGGCGATCTCGTCGACATCTGCCTCGGTGACGACAGTCATGCGCGCACCTCACCGTTCTGCGTCGCGGGGTCGGCCACGTCGCCCCTCGGCTCTGGGGTCGCACCACCGGGGCGACGGAGCCCGCCGCGGACGAGCCACTGGATCAGGTACACCGCGAAGCCGATGATCAGACCGTCCAATGACGAGATGGTGGTGAAGCTGAACAGCCCGAATCCGGGGCCGTCTGCGGGGTTCGTGGTGGCGAACGCGGCGAGCACTCCGGCGACCCAGGCGACGATCGACCACACCTCGACCGTCCGCGCATCCGCGCCGTGTGCCCAGCGCGCGGTGCGGCCGCCCGTGAAGAACGCGGCGAGGTAGACGCCTCCATAGGGAGCGATGATCGTGCCGATGACGAGGATGAACTGCACGAAGTAGTCGGCCGCCCCGACGACGCCGACCGCGATGCCGACGACGCCGAGCACGAGGGTGACCATCCGACGGGTGAGCCTCGGGTGGATCGACGAGAAGGCGAGCCCCGCGGAGTAGAGGTTTGTGGTGTTCGTGGTCCACTGCGCGAGGATCAGCACGACCACTGCCACGCCGCCGAGGCTCAGGGCGAAGTAGATGCTCATCAGCTCGGACTGGTTCATGATGCGGGCCAGCAGGATCGTCACCACCAGGATGATCGAGTTGCCGAAGAAGAAGCCGACGAACCCGGCGGCCATGGCCTGCTTCGGCGTCTTCGCCCAGCGCGCCATATCCGGGGCGAGCACCACGCCGAGGATGAAGATGCCCATCACCAGAGACACCGCGCCGCCGAAGGTGAAGGTCGCCTCGACCGCTGCATCCAGCCCGCTCGTCCCGTGAGTGATGAACGCGACCACGACGCCGACCACCAGCAGCAGGAGCAGCAGCGGCACCGCCAGAGAGCTCAGGCGGTTGATGGAGCGGTATCCCCAGAATGCGGTCAGCGCCATCAGCACGCCGCCGATGCCGGTGAACAGCTGCACCGGCACGTCTAGGCCGGTGAACTCCGAGAATGCGATCTGCGCGTTGCCGCCGAAGAATCCGGCCTGCACGGCGAACCAGCCGACGAGGCTGATGGAGATCGCGAGGGCCAGCACGGCGCCGCCGATCCTGCCGAACACCGCACGCGAGATCATCGCGGTCGACAGGCCGGTCGAGGCGCCCACGTACGCGCAGGCCATGGCCAGCAGGCCCAGCAGCAGCGAGCCGAGCATGGTCGCGCCGATCGCCGGCCAGAACGCCATTCCGGAAGCGAGCGCGACGCCGAGGAAGGCACCGGAGAGGTCGATGCCGATGGCGATCCACACGGCGGCGATGGAGAGCCAGCTCTTGCACTGGTCGAAGGGCACGACTCCGTGCTCGTAGTCAGTGGTGTCCATGTCAGGGTCCTTGTGCGAGGGGCGGTCGGCGGTGGAGGTGCGGTGTCACCGCGCAGGGAGGTCGGGAGAGACGAGTGCGAGGAGTTCGGATGAGCGCCTCGAGGCAAGCAGCGTGCGAGCACCAGCTCGTGCGCAGTCGCGGGGTCAGGTTCGGGCTCGGGTGGCCGCCGCTGCCGGACGCAGCGCCGGTCGGCACGCGAGGACTGTGGCGAGGTGCCGCCACGCCTGCTCGAAGCGCTCGGAGTACAGCTCGGCGCTGTAGTGCGTGTGCTGCAGGAACAGACCGTCCATGATCACGAACACCAGAGCCGTGAATCCTTCCGGATCGCCAGGGGCGAAGACGCCGGTCGCCACGCCATCGTTGTACGCCTGTCGCACCGCATGTGCGAGAGCGGACTCCTGATCGAGGAAGATCTCGCGCAGCTTCTGGCCGTCGGGCCCGTATTCGTCCACCGCCGCGCGGAGACTGAACTCGTGCTCGTCATGGTGGTCGCGGTAGTAGATCCCGATGCCGGACAGCAGGTGACGCAGCCGCGGCAGGGGTGCCAGATCCGCGCTGGTGCGGACGAGATCGTCGAAGAACGTGGTGTGCTCGACGACGACCTCCGCGTAGACCGCCTCGTACAGCGCCTCCTTGCTGGGGAAGTGCGCGTACAGGGAAGGCGTCTTGATTCCGACGCATTCGGCGATCTCGCGAAGACTTGCCTGGCCGTACCCCTTGCGCGCGAAGACCGTGCGGGCTTCGGCGAGGATGCGTGCTCGGGACATGTCTTACCTAACGATGATTAGTTAGGCCGACGATAGTCGCCCTGGCCACGCATGCGCAACATCGTGACGCTGGCAGCGGCGCTCGAGCTCCGCCCGTCTGGAACGCGAGAGGTGAAAGGATCGAAGCATCATGCCTCTCGATCCCTCTCTCGTGCGCGACGCCGATCCCGACACCGTCTATCTGGCCTTCGTCGAGTGGGCGGAGTCGACCGGCATCAGCCTCTACCCCGCACAGGACGAGGCCGTCATCGAGATCGTGTCGGGCAAGAATCTGATCCTGTCCACGCCGACCGGCACCGGGAAGTCGCTCGTCGCCATCGGCGCCCACTTCGCCGCTCTCGCCGGCGGACGCCGCACCTTCTACACCGCCCCGATCAAGGCGCTGGTCAGCGAGAAGTTCTTCGCCCTCGTCGACGTGTTCGGTGCCGAGAACGTCGGCATGATCACCGGCGACTCGTCGGTGAACGGCGACGCCCCGATCATCTGCTGCACGGCTGAGATCCTCGCCAACCGTGCGCTGCGGGAGGGAGCGGATGCCGATGTGGGACAGGTCGTGATGGACGAGTTCCACTTCTACGGCGACCCCGATCGCGGCTGGGCGTGGCAGGTTCCGCTGCTCGAGCTGCCGCAGGCGCAGTTCGTGCTGATGTCGGCGACCCTGGGCGATGTCACCGAGCTGGCCGCCGACCTCACCCGCCGCACCGGACGCGAGACCGCCGTCGTCACGGGCGTCGAGCGCCCCGTGCCGCTGCACTTCTACTACGAGACGACGCCGATCCACGAGACGATCGACGAGCTGCTCTCGACCGGACAGGCACCGGTCTACATCGTGCACTTCTCGCAGGCGGCGGCGATGGAGCGCGCGCAGGCGCTGGCGAGCGCGAAGGTCGCCACTCGCGAGCAGCGGGATGCCATCGCAGAGCTCATCGGGGGCTTCCGCTTCACGACCGCGTTCGGCAAGACGCTGTCACGGCTGCTGCGGCTCGGGATCGGCGTGCACCACGCGGGCATGCTGCCGAAATACCGCCGCCTCGTCGAGCAGCTCGCGCAGCGCGGCATGCTGCGGGTCATCTGCGGCACCGACACACTCGGCGTCGGCATCAACGTGCCGATCCGCACGGTGCTGCTCACGGCTCTGACGAAATTCGACGGCACCCGGATGCGGCAGCTGAACGCCCGTGAGTTCCATCAGGTCGCCGGGCGTGCCGGCCGCGCCGGGTACGACACGGCGGGAACCGTGGTCGCGCAGGCACCCGAGCACGAGACCGAGAACCTCGCGGCGGTGAAGAAGGCCGGGGACGACCCGAAGAAGAAGCGCAAGATCATCCGCAAGAAGGCACCGGACGGATTCGTGTCGTGGGGCGAGCCGTCGTTCCAGAAGCTCATCGGGTCGGAGCCGGAGACCCTGACCTCGCACATGCAGATCACCAGCGCGATGATGCTCAACGTGATCGCGCGCGGCGGGGACGTGTTCGCCAATATGCGCTCGCTGGTATACGACAATCACGAGCCGCGCGCGAACCAGCGACTGCTCGCCTTGCGCGCGCTCGGCATCTACCGCACCCTGCTTCAGTCCGGTGTCGTGGAGAGAGTCCCCCCGGTCGTTGAGCGAGCCGAAGGCGAGGCGAAACGCGCCGGCGACCACCCCACCGTCCGCCTCACCGTCGATCTGCAGCCCGATTTCGCGCTCAACCAGCCGCTCTCGCCGTTCGCCCTCGCCGCCTTCGAGCTGCTCGACCCCTCGACAGGCTCAGGCCCTTCGACAGGCTCGGACCCTTCGACAGGCTCAGGGACCCAGGAGAGCACCTTCGCACTCGACATGATCTCGATCGTCGAGGCGACCCTCGACGACCCCCGAGCCATCCTCAGTCAGCAGGAGTTCCAGGCTCGCGGTGAGGCCGTCGGTGCGATGAAGGCCGAGGGCATCGAGTACGACGAGCGCATGGAGCTGCTCGAGCAGATCACCTACCCCAAGCCCCTCGAAGAGCTGCTGAGTGCGGCGTTCGAGACCTTCAGCTCGTCGCAGCCGTGGATCCGCGACTTCGAGCTGCACCCGAAGTCGGTGGTGCGCGACATGTACGAACGCGCCATGTCGTTCGGGGAATACGTCGCCTACTACAAGGTCGCGCGCTCTGAAGGGGTCGTGCTCCGGTACCTGTCGGATGCCTATCGCGCGGCGTCGCAGACCATCCCCGAGCAGCTGAAGACCGACGAGCTGCGCGATCTGATCGAGTGGCTCGGCGAGCTCGTGCGGCAGGTCGACTCGAGCCTGCTGGATGAATGGTCCGAGCTCGTGTCTGGGTCCCTGAGCCTGTCGAAGGGCGAAGAGCCGGTCGTGCCGCCCGCGCCCAAGCGCCTCACCGCGAACACGCGCGCCTTCCGGGTGCTGGTGCGCAACGAGATGTTCCGCCGTGTGCTGCTCGCGGCCCGCGAAGACGTCGAGTCACTGGCATCCCTCGACGCCGACTTCGGCGCAGACGGCTGGAACGACGCCCTCGACGCCTACTACGCCGAGCACGACGAGATCCTCACCGGCGCCGACGCCCGCAGTCCGCAGCTGCTGCTCATGGAGCAGGGCGCCGAGGCCTGGACGGCGCGGCAGATCATCGCCGACCCCGCGGGCGACCACGACTGGGGCATCTCCGCCACGATCGACCTCGCGGCATCCGACGAGGCCGGCGAGGCCGTCGTCACCGTGACCGGCGTCGACCGCCTCTAGGGCCGCCGCACCTGCACAGTTCTCCCCATTCCGCACACGAATTCGATGAGTTCGTGTGCAGAACGGGGAGATGTGTGCATCCGTGCGCCGAGCGGGGGGCACCGGCGCCCGGTCAGAGCCTGACCCGTCAGTCGACCGGCTTCCACGCGCCCGGGTGCTTGCCCGAGGACGTCATGACCGGCTCGTCACCGCGGGTCCACCAGCGTGCCTCGTAGCGCTGTCCGTCATGCACGACCAGGTCGCCGGCGAGGAACACCTGCGTCGCGGTCCACACCACCTCGCCGTCGCCGTTCACCGCGACCTCCTGCCAGGCGCCGCTTACCGAAGAGCCCGGCTTCTCGCCGCGCGTCCACCAGCCCGCTTCCCAGAGCCGTCCCTGGTGGGTGACCTGATCGCCCTTGAGGTATACGGTTCCGGCGGCCCAGAGCGGTGCGGTCGGCAGGGTCAGCTCGCTCGCCTCTGCCCGCGCGGTGACGTCGAGGCTGCCGTTGGATGCAGTTGCGGCGAACCGCTCGGCAGCGATCTTCGCCGCGGTGATGTCGTCGACGGTCAACGTCACGACCTGGGACTCGAGCTGCCTGGTCTCGCCCTTCGCGAGGCTGCCCAGCTCGGCGCCGTCGGCCGTGACATCGGTGAGCAGGACGTTGCCGGTGTTGCGCACCGTCCGCGTCCAGGTGACGGTGTCACCGGCATCCGCGACGCCGGTGCCATTGGCATCCGTCCACTCGCCGCTGATGGAGGCGGCGAGCGCCGGTGCGCGCTTGATGACGTCGACTTCTCCGCCGGGCACCTCGATGTCCTTGGCGGTCTGACCGGCCGCCTCCACCCGCCAGGTGGTGTCGGCGGTGAAGTAGCCGCGGTCCACGTCATCCTGGGTCACGGTGTGACGCGGCGTGGCGCAGGTGTAACCGCCGTCCTTCGGCAGGTTCTGGTAACGGCAGTTGCCGGCGTTCGGCGGCAGGAACGGCGCGAAGGGCCCAGCGACGGGAGCCACGGTGACCGTTCCCGGCGTCGCGTTGTCGACCCGGAAGGAGTACGGCACCCGCTCGCCGGCGGCATACGGGTCGGCGGCCAGGTCCCGGCCGGTGTCGGTGCGCTTGCCGCTGATGTCGGCGTCGAGCAGACCGTCGCGCAGCGGAACGGCCGCTCCGGTGTGGCTCGCCGTGACGGTTGCAAGACCTCCGCCGGTGATCGTGAACGAGAACTCCGGAGCGAACCAGCCGCGGTCGATGTCCTCCTGCGTCAGCGTGCGGCGCGGAGTCGTGCAGTTGTATGCGCCGCCCACGGCCAGGTTCTGCCAGCGGCAGGCGGTCGGCGAGAAGCCGCTGCTGAATGTGTTCGCGGCCGGGGTGAGCGTGCTGACCACGTTCGAGGTGCCGACGACGCGCACGGTGAACGCGAGCTGCTCGCCGACCTTGTACGGGTTGCTGACGACATCACGGGCGGCCGTCGTGTTCGTCACGCTGAGCGTCGCACCGAGCTTGGCGTTCAGCGGCAGCTGCAGGGCGGCCGTGGTCTGGCTGAGCCGGCCGTCGGCGGTGGTGAAGGCGGCCTGCAGGCGCTGCGCGCCCTCCGCGCCGGCGGGCGCGGTGACCGAGACATCGACCGTGACGCTCGCACCGGATGCGAGGTCGGTGACTGCGGCGTCGGATGCCGTCCAGCCGGTGGGCGTATGGAACGACACGGTGCCGCTGAGTGCCGTGTCCTCCTGGTTCGTGATCGTCACGGGCACCGTCTTGGCAACACCGGCCTGCAGCGCCGTCTCGGGCACCGAGACAGGTGCGCAGACCGCGTTGAGCCACGCCTCGTCGAACGACGAGAACCGGATCTGGTCGGTGTAATCGCCCTCCCACAGCACGCCGACGCGTCCGTCGTCGATCGCGGTGGCCGAGGAGTAGGCGAAGAAGCCGGTCTTCAGCGTGCGCAGGCCCGGCCACGTCTCACCGTCGTCGCACGAGAGCCGCACGGCTCCGTTCACTCGGTCGCCGTTGGCGCCGTTGTTGGAGTTCGTGAAGATCAGCTTGCGGGCATCGGCGCTGCCCTTTGGGGCATCCGGATGCAGCCTGGTGATCGACGCATTGTTGGTCGGATCGGGCAGCTCAGCATCGCGCGTCACCGTGCCGTAGGTCGCGCCCCCGTCGGTCGAGATCGCCACCTTGCGCTGACGACCGTTCGAGCTGTCGCGTGAGTTGAGCATGACGCGGCCGTCGGAGAGCTCGACGACTTTGTTCTCGTCCATGCCGGTGCCGACGAATGCGCCGCGCTGCCAGGTCGCGCCGTGGTCGTCGGAGTACACCGAGTAGGCCTGGATCGCTTCGCTGCCGTCGGCCTGGCGCACGTGAGCGGCGTACTGCTGGATGAGACGTCCGGCGTGCTCGCCGTAGCGCAGCTGGATGCCCTCGCCCGACGTCGCGAACACGCCGCGCACGTCGCCCGCGACCGGCTGGTAGGCGCCGTTCACGACCGTGCCGTTCGCCGGCTTGACGACGTCGGTGATCAGCTCGGGTTCGCTCCAGGTGACGCCCTGGTCGTCAGAGTGGATGACGGCCGCGCTGATGATGTTGCGGTCGGCGTCGTCGTTGCCATAGCGGCTGCCCTGGAAGCTCACGTCCTTCGAGTAGACGAAGAAGGCCAAGCACTCGGCCCGTCTCGTGGTCGACGACGTAGCTGGGATCGGAGTAGCCGTGCTTCGGCGCGGCTGCGTCACCGGCCGCGATGATCTGCAGATCGCTCCACGTCTTGCCGTTGTCGGTGGAGCGGCGCTGGATGATCGAGTTGGGGTTGGGGGCGTCGGCCGCGCTGCCCGGGCGTGCGTCCCACGAGGCGAGGACGACGCCGTCACCGAGGTGTGCGAGTGCGGGGATGCGGTAGAAGAAGTCGTCCGCCGTGCGGTCGGCGGCGAGGTTCTGCTCCTGGTAGGTTCCCGGAGCCAGCGTGGGATCGTTGAGGTAGCTCGGGGCAGGTGCCGCGAAGGCGGCTTGCGCCGGGATGCTGAGCGCGAGCGCCAGCGCTCCGACGACGGAGGTGAAGAGCACCTTGCCCCGCCGGGAGTGGCGGAAAGAGGATTCGGTACGGCATTGCATGGACAGGCCTTTCTGTTCGTGCGATGGAGGGGGTCGTTCAGGGTGCGGCGCGCAGCGCCTCGAGGTGATCCCGGGCGGCGCGCAGTGCCTCGGCTGCAGACGCACCAGGACGCCGGCTCACCTTGAGACCGAGCCACGGCACAGAGTCGGCCGCACGCACAGCTGCGCGCACGCGGTCGTCCGTGAGCAGCGACTCAGCTGCAGGATCGATCGACGCAAAGGGATGGTGCGCGTCGATCCACGGCCCGCTGTACGGACCTTCACAGTCAGAAGCCCCCGAAAGCACGAGCGCATCCAGCAGCCCGCTCTCCGCAGCAACAGCGATCTGCGCCGCGACGGCGTCGGGGTCGCGCAGCTCGATGGCCGATCGCCCCCAGTTCATCCAGATGCCGACATCGGCGCCCGACGAGCGGACAGCGGAGATCTCGCCGTCCAGCGACAGGAAGCCCTTCTCGGGCGCCTGCCCCGGCACGTGCGCATCGCAGTGCTCGATCACCAAGCGGGCTCCCGACCACTCGAGCTCCCCGAGTTCGGCGAGCGAACGCGCCAGAGCGTCGGCGTGCGCCTCGCCGCGCGGTGCGGTGTGCAGCTCCACGACGGCGACGTGCGCTGCGCTGTGCTCGGTGATCTCGGCGACGTCCGCGGCCACGCGACGCAGGTCGGCGATCGCGGCCCGGCGGCCGTCGTCGTCCCGAGAGGCGATGCCGTAACCGGGCGTCGCGAGCCGGCGCATGACGAACGGCAGCGGCGTGACGGCGAGGGCGACGTCGGGCACGTTCCCCAGGAACCAGGCGGAGTCGTGCGGGTGGATGCCGTCGATCCACGGCACCTCCAGCGCCGCAACGCCCGGGAGTTCGGCGAGCCCGGTGAGCACCTCGTCCTCGACGGCAGGATCCCAGTTCGCGAACGCCGGTGACAGCGGATACGCGCTGACGACGACGGGGCGGGACATCAGCGCGTGCTCCGGGCTGCGTCGACCGCGCCGGCGAACCAGGAGGTGATCGTGGATGGATGCGTGATCGCGGTGCCCACGCAGACCGCGAACGCTCCGGCGCTGATGGCCGCTGCGGCCTGGGCGGGCGAGTGCAGGCGGCCCTCGGCGATGACCGGACGCTCGCAGGCCTCGGAGATCAGCGAGATGAGCTCGAGATCCGGGCCGTCGGTCTTCGCACGCTCGCCGGTGTAGCCGGACAGCGTGGTGCCGAGGAAGTCCGCGCCGGCGGCTTCGGCCGCGATCGCGTCGTCGAGAGAACCGCAGTCGGCCATGATCAGCACGTCGCCGTGCACGCGGATGCCGCGGATCGTCTCGGCCAGCGTCAGCCCGTCGGGGCGGCCTCGGCGGGTCCCGTCGATGGCGACGATGTCGGCCCCGGCATCCACCACCGCTCGCGCGTGATCGAGGGTCGGCGTGATGAAGACGTCGTCGTCGCCGTCCTTCCAGAGGCCCACGATGGGCACATCGAGGTCGGCGACGGCGCGGATGTCGGCGATGCCCTGCACCCGGATGCCGGCGGCGCCGCCCACGATCGCCGCCTGCGCGACCTGCGACATGGTGCGCGGGTCGCGCATCGCCTCTCCGGGGTAGGCCTGGCACGAGACGATCAGGCGGCCGGCGAGCCGTTCGGGGACATCGGTGAATCGCATCAGTTCCTCCATGCGGATGCCGCGGCTCCGCGCAGCGGTGCGTCGTCGCCGAGGGCTCCCGGCAGGATCGGTGTGGTCTGCAGGGCGTCGATCGCCTCGGCACGGTAGGCGGCGAGCATGGCGTTCCACCACGCATCGCCGATCTGCGGAACGCCGCCGGTCACGACGATCCGCTCGGGGTCGAGCAGGGATGCGGCGCCGGCGAGTGCGCGCCCGACGGCTGCCGCCGAATCGGCGATCGCCTGCACGGCGCGCTCGTCGCCCGCCGTGGCGGCCGCAGCGACAGCACGGGAATCGGACACGGCGGGGTCGCCGCCGAGCGACAGGTAGTGCCGGTGCAGGCCGATGCCTGCGCCGATGGCCTCGAGGTGGCCGACGCGTCCGCAGGGGCAGCGCAGGTGATCGGCGCCCCGGATGGGCAGATGCGCGAGTTCGCCGCCCACGTGGTGGGCACCGCGCAGAGGACGGCCGTCGACGATCACTCCGGCGCCGATGCCGGTGCCGACGGCGACGATCAGGGCGCTCGAGGCGCCGGCCGCCGCGCCGTGGCGGAACTCCCCGGCAGCATGCGCGTCGACGTCGTTCTGCACGGCGACGACGGCGCCCTCGACGAGCCGGTCGCCCAGCCCTGCCCGCAGACGGGCCGACACGTCGGTCCCGGGCCAGTCGGCGAAGGTGTCGGTCGACGAGACGATCGTCCCGGTACGCGCATCCACGACCCCCGCGGTGCCGACGCCGACTCCGGAGAGCAGCGTCCGCTCGCCGGCCGTGGCGTCCGCCGCCTCGAGCAGAGACATCGCGAGCGCCACGATCGTGCCGATCACGGCATTCGGTCCGTCCGCGGCGCGACTCGGCGCGACGCGCGTCGCGAGCGGCACGTCGTCCCGGCCGGCGAGCGCGGCGGCGGTCTTCGTGCCGCCCACGTCGACGGCCAGGACGACCTCGGTCATCAGCGCGTCGCGGCCGGCAGCAGCTCCACGCCCGCGAGCACGCCGCTGACCTTGTCGACGGCCTCGTCGTCGAGAGGCGTCACGGTGTGCGCCATGGTCGCGTGCTCGATCAGCCCGCGTGCCTTCATCGCCGCCTTGAACGCGCCGACTCCGGTGGCGTCGCCCGAGAGACCGGCCGGCTGGAAGACGATGTCGAACATGCGGTTGATGCGCTCCTGCTCGCTGCGCGCCGTGTCCCAGTCGCCGCTGCGGGCGGCCTCGAACAGACGCACGTAGCCCTCGGCCTCGACGTTCGCCGCTCCCGGAACCACGCCGTCGGCGCCGGCCAGCAGCATGGCATCCACGACCATCTCGTGACCGGTCAGCAGCTGCAGCGGGCGACCCGCCGCCTCGTTCGCGGCGATCAGGCGACGGAAGCCGACGTCGTCTCCCGACGAGTCCTTGACGCCCTTGATGACGCCCTCGGTGCCGAGCTGCATCAGCAGCTCCAGGCTGAGCTTCTTGTGCACGCGCACCGGCACGTCGTACGCCCACAGGGGCGCGTCGATCGCGGCGGCGATGGTGCGGAAGTGGTCGGCGATCTCGGCCTGCGAGTTCAGCGTGTACAGCGGCGCGGTGGTGACGATCGCGTCGGCACCGGCATCCACGAGCCGGCGAGCGGTCTCGATGATCCGCGGCGCGGTGAGCTCGATGGCGCCGGCGATGATCGGCACGCGACCGGCGTTCGCGGAGGCGATCGTCTTGAGGATCTCCACGCGCTGGTCGTCGGTGAAGTACGCGGTCTCTCCGGTCGAGCCCAGCGCGAACAGGCCGGCGACGCCGGCGTCGACGAGGTACTCGACGAGGCGGGTGAGCGAGGCGTGATCGACGGTGTGGTCGGGCAGCAGCGGCGTGGCGACAGGGGGGACGATGCCTGCGAAGGCGGGGGATGCAGAGGACATGAGGGTTCCGGTTCGTTCGTTCGTCAGTGGGATGCCGGCTCGAGCAGCGAGGGCGCGGCGCCGAGCAGTGTGCGGGTGTAGTCGTCGGAGGGGTTGTCGAAGATGCTGGCCGCATCGCCGAATTCGACGACCCGGCCGCGGTTCATCACGGCGATCTCGTCGGAGAGGTAGCGCACGGTCTGGATGTCGTGCGAGATGAAGACCATGCCCAGGCCGAGCTGGTCCTTGAGGTCGGTGAGCAGATTGAGGATCTGCGCGCGCACCGAGACGTCGAGGGCCGAGGTCGGCTCGTCGGCGATGATGACCTGCGGGTCGAGCACCAGAGCGCGCGCGATCGCCACGCGCTGCCGCTGGCCGCCGGAGAGCTGGCCGGGCAGCGCGTCGAGAGCGGATGCCGGAAGCCCGACCAGTCCGAGCAGATCGCGCACCTTGCGCTGACGCGAGGCGGGATCTCCCAGGCCGTGCACCTGCAGCGGATCGAGCAGCGCGTCGCGCACGGTCATGCGGGCGTTGAGTGCGGTCGCCGGGTCCTGGAAGACCACCGACAGGATGCGGCCGAGCCGCTTGCGCACCGCGGGGGTGAAGGAGCGCACGGGTTCTCCGGCGAACACGACCTGGCCGCTGGTAGGCTTCTCGAGCCCGATCAGGACCTTCGCGGAGGTCGACTTGCCCGATCCGGACTCGCCGACGATGCCCAGCGTCTGGCCGCGCTTCACGGTGAGCGAGACTCCCGCCAGCGCATCGACGTAGTTCGGCTTGAACATCGATGAGGTGCGCGTGCGGTAGCGGACGTGCACGTCCTTCAGCTCGATGATGGGATCGCTCATCGCCCTGCTCCGATCGGCTCGACGGGCGCATCGTCGGGATGCGCGGAGTAGAAGTGCTCGGTGCCCGGGATCTGCCTGCGCACCGGCGTGACGCCGGCGTAGCGCGCGGGGTTCGACGAGCGCGGTGCGAAGCGGTCGCCGCGCGGGAAGTCCCGCGGCGACGGCACGACACCCGACACCTGGTGCAGGCGGTCGGAGCCGGCCTCGATCGAGAGCACCGCGCCCAGCAGGCCCTGCGTGTACTCGTGCACGGGCTGGGTGAGCACCTCGCGCGTCGTGCCCTGCTCGACGACCTGCCCGGCGTACATGACGGTGATGCGGTGGGTCAGCTCGGCGACGAGGGCCAGGTCGTGCGAGACGAAGATCATCGCGAAGCCGAGCTCGCGCTGCAGCCGCATGAGCAGCTCGACCACCTGCGCCTGCACGGTGACGTCGAGCGCGGTCGTCGGCTCGTCGGCGATCACCAGACGCGGGTCGCGGGTGAGCGCCATCGCGATCAGCACACGCTGGCGCTGACCGCCCGAGAGCTCGTGCGGGTACGAGGCGAGGGTGCGCTTCGGGTCGAGGCCGACGAGCTCGAGAAGCTCCTCGGCCGTGCGCGTGCCGCCGCGACGCGTGAGCTGCTTCATCTGCGAGCGGATGAGCATGGCGGGGTTCAGCGAGCTCAGAGCATCCTGGTAGATCATCGCGATGTCGTGCCCGCGCAGTGCGTTGCGCTGCGCGGGTGCGATCTGCAGCAGATCCTCGCCGTCGAACATGATGCGTCCGCGCACGTCGGCCTTCGGGTCGAGCAGACCCATGATGGCGAGAGAGGTGATCGACTTGCCGCAGCCGGACTCGCCGACCAGCGACATGGTCTCGCCGGGACGCACCGTGAAGCTCACGTGGTCGACGACATCGACATCGCCGTGTCGCGGGAACGAGATGCACAGATCCTGCACCTCGAGCAGCGGGGCTTCGTCACCGGCGTAAACCATCCGGTCGTTGCGAGCGAGCTCTCGGGTGCGCAGCTCGGCGAGGCGCTCGCTGAGCGGCACCACGGCCACCTGCGGCGCACGCAGCTCGGGCACCCCGCTGGGCACCGACAGGTTCACCGACGTGTCGACGGTGGGGATGACGTTCGTGCCGTCGAAGCCGGCGCGCTCGAGATCGGTGGTCGACTCCTCGGTGCCCGCCGCATCGGCGGTGATCTTGCGCGCACGCGGCGACACCATCGCGTCGGTGAGCCCCTCGGAGAGGATGTTCAGGCACAGCACCGTGATCATGATCAGGATGCCGGGGAAGAACGTCGCCCACCAGGCGCCGGACATCAGCAGGTTGCGTCCGGCTGCGATCACGTTGCCCCAGCTGGGCTCGGGATCGGGAACGCCGGCCTGCAGGAACGACAGCGAGGCTTCGAAGACGATCGCGTCGGCGACGAGGACGGTGGCGAAGACGAGCACCGGCGCCATGGCGTTGCGGGCCACGTGCTTGATGATGATGCGCGGGGTGCGCGCACCCATCACGCGCACGGACGAGACGTAGTCCTCGCCGTACTGGTCGAGCACGTTGGCGCGCACGATGCGGGTGAGCTGCGGCACGTACAGGAACGCGATGGTCAGCACCAGCACGGGCAGCGACTTGCCGAACACGGCCACGAACACGGCCGCGAGGGCGATGCCGGGGAACGACATGATGACATCCATCACGCGCATCAGCGTCTCGGACAGCCACTTGGGCGCCGTGGCGGCGATGGTGCCGAGCACGCAGGCGACGGCCAGGGCGACGAGCGTCGCGCCGATGCCGATCACCAGCGAGTAGCGGGCGCCGTAGACGAGTCGCGAGAAGATGTCGCGCCCCTGCCGGTCGGTGCCGAAGAGGTGGTCGCCGCTGGGCGCCTGCACCGGGCTTCCGGAGGCGAGCGGGCCGTAGGCCGTGACGAGCGGCGCGAGCACGGCGGACAGCGCGATGATCGCCAGGATGACGATGCAGATCACGGTTCCGACGGACAGGCCGCCGAACCGGAGGCCGGGAACGGAGAGTCGTTCAGTGAGTTTGCGTCGCATGGGTCACACCGCCCGGATTCGGGGATTGATGAGCACGTACAGGAGGTCGACGATGATGTTGATCACGACGAAGGCGAGGGCGACGGCGAGCGTCACGCCCTGCACGAGGTTGGGCTCGTTGTTGGTCACGCCGTTGAGGATGAGGGTGCCCATCCCGGGGATGGCGAAGATGATCTCGATCACGACCGCGCCGCCGAGCAGGTAGCCGATGCGCAGACCGAGCACGGTCACGGGGGTGATCAGCGCGTTGCGCAGCACGTTGCGTCCGACCACGACCACGCGCGGGATGCCGGCGCCGAGCGCGGTGCGCACGTAGTCCTTGTCGAGCTCCTCGACCATCGAGGTGCGCACGACGCGCGACAGCTGGCCGATCACCGGCACGGCGAGAGCGACGGCAGGCAGGGTCATGCGGGCGAGCCAGGCAGACGGGTCGGTCCAGAAGTCGGGCAGCGGACCGGATGCCGGCAGCGCGCCGAGCCCGAGAGTGAAGACCTGGATGAGCAGGATCGCCAGCCAGAAGGACGGCGTCGACAGGGCCGCGACTCCGAAGAAGCGGATGACCTGGTCTGGCCAGCGGTCGCGGTACACGGCGGCGATGACGCCGATCGTGAAGGCGAGCACCACGGCGATGATGAGGCCGAAGAACGTCAGCGAGAGGGTCACGGGGAAGGCGCGGGAGACCTCGTCGATGACGGGAAGGCTGCGCGCGGAGTACGTGCCGAGATCGCCGCGGAACAGCCCGGCGAGGAAGCCGAGGTAGCGCGCGAGCAGCGGCAGGTTGAGCCCGTGCTTCTCACGGTAGGCCTCGAGGGCGTCGGCGGAGGCGGTCTCGCCGAGTGCGACTCTGGCCTGGTCGATGGGCGAGAAGGACATCACGAAGAACACGAGGAACGTGATGCCCAAGATCATCACGGGCAGCTGCAGAAGGCGGCGGCCGATGAGACTGAGCGTGCTGGACACGGGAGCCTTCTTGTTCGAGGGGGATCTCCGGGCGGCGCGGGTCGCGCGCCGCCCGGAGGGGGATCACTTGGCAGCGACTCCGACGTCGAGGAACGACAGTCCGGTGGTCGGGACCGGCTTGAAGCCGACCAGCTCCTGGTCGCTCCACGCGGTGGGCAGCTTGCGGTGGAACAGCGGGTAGAGCACAGCCTGCTCGGAGAGCAGATCGAAGGCCTTGTTCCAGGTCTCCTGCTGCTCGTCGCCATCCTGCTGCACGGCCTGGTCGAGCAGACCGGTCAACTCGGCGTACTCGGGCGAGTCCGCCCATGCGGTGCGGGTGTTCGACCACACGTTGTCGCCGTACCACCAGTTCATCAGCAGGTCGGGGTCGACACCGAAGACCGACGGGTCACCCGGAGCGACAGCGACCGTGTAGTCACCGGAGTCGACCTTCTCGTACATGGCCGCGGACTGGCCGATCTCGAGCGTGGTCTTGACGCCCACGGCATCCAGCGATTCCTTGATCAGCGGCGCGACCTCCTTGACCCAGCCGGTGTCGGTGGTGAGCAGCGTGATCGACAGGTCCGAGGCGCCGGCCTCGGCGAGCAGGGACTTCGCCTTCTTGGGGTCGTACGTGTAGACCGTCGACGCCTTGTGGTAGTTCTTGTAGTTCTCCGGCAGGAACGACGTGGCGGCGGTGGCGTTGCCGAGCATGCCGGTCTCGATGATCTTGTCCATGTCGAGGGCGTAGTGCAGCGCCTGACGCACGCGCGGGTCGTCGAACGGCGCGGCCTTGGTGTTGAACATCATGAACAGCAGGCCGAACGACTGCACGCTCTCGACCTCGGCGGCCGACGCGAGGGAGTCGACGTCGATGTAGGGCACGTCCTCCATGGCCTGGATGGTGCCGGTCGACATGGCGGTCACGCGAGCCGACGGGTCGGCCAGCAGGTTCCAGTTCATGCCGGCGGCGAGGGCCGGGTGCGGGCCGTTGTAGTCGTCGTAGCGCTCGAAGACGATCTTGTCCTCGGGCACGGCCGAGACGAGCGCGTAGGGGCCAGAGCCGACGGGCTTCGAGGCGAACGCCTCGGGGTCAGCCTCGACGACGGCCTTCGGCACGATCTTCACGACGCCGAGTCGGTCGTTGATCAGCGAGAACGGGTAGTCCGTGGTGATCTGCACGGTGTCCTCGTCGACGGCGGTGACCGTGTCGATGAAGTCGATGAACGACAGGAAGAGCGAGTTGTTGGCCGGGTCCAGCACGCGCTCGTAGCTGAAGACGACGTCCTCAGAGGTGACCGGGTCGCCGTTCTGGAACGTCGCACCCTCGCGGATGTCGATCTCGTACGTGGTGTCGTCGACCTTCTTGGGAAGGTCGGCGGCGAGCGCCGGCGCGGGCTTCTGGGTGACCGGGTCGAGGTCGACCAGGCCCTCGAAGATGTGCCAGTTGGCCGAGACGGTGACGGCGCCGGAGGCGACCATCGGGTCGAAGCTGCCGCTCAGCGAGTACGAGATGCCCGCCTCGATGATGGCGTCGGAGTCGACCTTGCCGGGCTTGGCGCTTGCGTCGTTCTTGTCGGTGGCCGCGGCACCGCAGCCGGAGAGCGCAACGGCGACGGCGATCGAGCCGGCCAGCGCCGCCGCGAATCGGGTCCCGCGCCTGCGAGGGATGTGTCGGGTCATGTGATGCTCCAGTTTCGGGAGGGGACGACATCGTCGAGGACATCAGATGTCTGATGTACTATAACCACAGATGGGCGCTGTTCTCAACAGCAAACGACCGTTCACCACAATGAGATGATCGACGCGAGAGGAAGTGCGAGTTGAACCCGACCCGATCACGCGCGTCCCGGATGCGCCGCGCCACGACCGCGGATCAGATCAAGCAGCTCATCCTCACGCGGAGCCTGCGGCCCGGTGACCCGCTGCCGACCGAATCCGAGCTGTGCGAGACGCTGGATGTCTCCCGGTCCTCGGTGCGCGAAGCGATTCGCACCCTGTCCACGCTGGACATCGTCGACGTGCGCCACGGACACGGGACGTTCGTCGGCGAGATGTCGCTCGACCCGATGGTTCAGGCCCTGGTGTTCCGCGGTGTGCTCTCGCCCGAGGGGTCGCTGCACGCCCTCCGCGAGGTCGTGGAGGTGCGTCTCGCGCTCGACCTCTCGATGGCCGAGCGCGTCGTCGAGGCCGGCACGGCTCAGGCCGAGCATCCGGCTCTTGCAGATCTCGTCGACGAGATGGTCGACAAGGCCGGGCGCGGCGAGAACTTCCTCGAGGCCGACCGCGCCTTCCACACGCAGCTGTTCGCCCGCACCGGCAACCATCTGGTCGGCCAGCTGGTCGGCGCCTTCTGGGATGTGCACACGGCGGTGCTGCCGCAGCTCGAGATCGCTCCCCCGGCCGACATCCAGAGCACCGCGAAAGCACACGGCGACATGCTCGACGCGGTGCGCGCGGGAGACGTCGAGGCGTACCGCCAGGCGGTCATCGAGCACTACGCGCCCCTGCAGCGCGTGCTCGCCCAGTCGTCCTGACCTGCGCTGCTTCCGTCGGCGGCGCCTGCGCGTGGTCCCGCGGTCGCGCGGTCGCCGATGCACAGGATTCCCGTTCTGCACAGGAATCCGCGAAATTCGTGTGCTGTGCGGGGATCAGTGTGCAGCGGCGCACACGCGCGCCGGCCCTCACCAGGGGCTGGGCTGATAGTCCTTCAGGAACACGCCCTGCAGGTCGACGCCGGCCTCACCCTGCACGATCGGGTCGTACACGCGCGCCGCACCGTCGACGAGGTCGAGCGGGGCGTGGAAGCCCTCCTCGGCGAGTCGCACCTTCGTGAAGTGCGGGCGCTCATCGGTGATCCAGCCCGTGTCGACGGCGGTCATCAGGATGCCGTCGGTCTCGAGCATCTCGCCGGCGCTGGTGCGGGTGAGCATGTTCAGCGCGGCCTTGGCCATGTTGGTGTGCGGATGCCCCGGACCCTTGTACCGACGCGAGAACTGCCCCTCCATGGCAGAGACGTTGACGATGTACTTCCGTCGCGCGGTCGATGCCGCCATCGACGCCCGCAGCCGGCTGATCAGCAGGAAGGGCGCGGTGGTGTTGCACAGCTGCACCTCGAGCATCTCGAGCGGATCGACCTGATCCACCGACTGCACCCAGCTGTTCATCCGGTTCACGTCCGGAACCAGTCCACCCGCGTCGATCGCCGTGCCGTCGGCGTGCTTGACCAGCGACGATGATCCCGGTGCCATGGCGAGACGCGCCAGATCCTCGGCGGTGAGCGCCTGCCCGCCCTGCTCGGCGACCGTGCCGCCGAGGGCTGCGACAGACAGCAGCGGATGCGCGTCGACCGATGCCTGCAGCGCCTCCGGGTGCGGGTCGGCGGTGTGGCCGAACGTCTCCATCTCGGGCAGCGGACCGTCGGGAAGCGGCTGCAGCTCGGCATCCGCCAGCAGCGAGTACGCACCCGGCGAGCGCCGCACGGTCTGCGCCGCGTTGTTGATGAGGATGTCGAGCGGCCCCTGGGCCGCGACCGAGTCCGCGAGTCCGATCACCTGTGCCGGGTCGCGCAGGTCGATGCCGACGACGCGCAGCCGGTGCAGCCAGTCCGACGCGTCCGGCAGCGACGAGAACCGGCGCACGGCGTCGCGAGGGAAACGCGTCGTGATGGTCAGGTGCGCGCCGTCGCGCAGCAGCCGCAGCGCGATGTGCATGCCGATCTTCGCGCGGCCGCCGGTGAGCAGCGCGCGCCTGCCGGTGAGATCGGTGCGGGCGCTGCGCTTGCCGTGGCTGAAGCGGGCGCATTCGGGGCAGAGCTGGTGGTAGAACGCGTCGACGAGCGTGTACGGCTGCTTGCAGATGTAGCAGTTACGGGGCTTGAGCAGCTCGCCGGCGATGGGCGCGTCGACGACGCTGGATGCCAGGTCGAGGCCGCGGGTCTCGTCGTCGATGCGGTCGGGGGCGCCGGTCGCCGTGCGGGCGACGACGGCCTTGTCGGCGTCGGCGATGGCATCCCGGATCTCCTTGCGCCGTGCGCGCTTGACCGCCTTGAACATGTTCGCGGTGGCGCGGCGGACGGAGAGGTAGTCCGGATGCTGCTGGTCGACCTCATCGAGCGATGCGAGCACCCGCAGCGTGGTGGCGAGGTCGTCGGGGTCGATGCCGGAGGCGAGGATTCCCTCCTGGGTCCCTGAGCCTGTCGCCATCTGGGTCCCTGAGCCTGTCGAAGGGTCGGTCATTAGGCCGATTCTACGCGGCCCACCTGTGACCCCCTGGGCGTTGTCGGCGCCCCGGCGTATGGTCAGCACATGAGCACCGGAGAAGCTGCGTACACGACTATTCATCAGGGCATCGTGCCGGGATATCTGCTGGCGCAGCTGGCACGATCCGAGCGGTATCCGCGCGCCGCGGAAGCGGCGCGGCAGACCCTCATCGCCGGCCGCCCTGCCTTCCATGCGGCGCTCGAGCTGTCTATCGATGAGAGCGGCGCACTGGTCGCCGAGGTCACCTCTGCTCCCACGCGCACCATCTTCGACGCGCAGAACACCGAGACCCTCCCCGGGCTCATCGTGCGCACCGAAGATGACGAGCCGGTGGACGATGCCACGGTCAACGAGGCGTTCGACGGGCTGGGGGCGACCTTCCGGATGCTGCTCGACGCGTTCGAGCGCGATTCGCTCGACGGTGCGGGGGCGCCGCTGAACGCGACCGTGCACTACGGCGAGGACTACGACAACGCCTTCTGGGACGGCTCGCGCATGGTGTTCGGCGACGGAGACGGCGAGGTGTTCGTCGGGTTCACCCGCTCGGTCTCGGTCATCGGCCACGAGCTGGGCCACGGGGTGATCCAGAGCACAGCCGGGCTCGTCTACCGCGACCAGTCCGGCGCGCTGAACGAGTCGATCGCCGATGTGCTCGGGGCGCTCACCGAACAGCATCTGCTCGGACAGACGGCGGATCAGGCGTCGTGGCTGGTCGGCGAGGGCATCTTCACGGATGCCGTGCAGGGCCGCGCCCTGCGCTCGATGCTCGAGCCGGGCACCGCCTACGACGACGACGAGCTGGGCAAGGACCCGCAGCCCGCGCACATGGACGACTACGTGCAGACCGTGGAGGACAACGGCGGCGTGCACATCAATTCGGGCATCCCGAATCGCGCCTTCGCGCTGGCGGCTCGGGCCATCGGCGGGCACGCGTGGGAGGGTGCCGGGCTCGCCTGGTACCGCGCGCTCGCCGGGGATCTGTCGTCGACGGCCGATTTCACCGAGTTCGCGCAGAAGACGATCGCCGCGGCGGCCGAGATCGGGTCTACCGTGGAGTCAGCGGTCCGCGAGGGGTGGATCGCGGTCGGAGTGATCGAGGATGCACGAGCACGAACACCGCGCTGACAGGGCGGGAACGGACGATGCGCAGGATCGCATCGTCATCGCCGTCGTGCGCAGCGGCGGCATCGCCGGGCTTCGCCGCCGCTGGCGAGCGGAGCCGGCGCCCGAGCAGGCACCGACCTGGATCCAGCTCGTCGAGCGCTGCCCGTGGGATGAGCGGCTGGATCCGGATGCCCGTGGCGCCGACCGCTACGTGTGGAGCATCCACGTGCGCGTGCGCGACGAGCAGCTCGAGCAGGTCGTTCCCGACACCCACCTGGAAGGCGCCTGGCGCGAACTCGTCGACGCCGTTCGCGACGCCGACTCCGACAACGCCACGCACTGACCTCCGACACCACGATGGAGTGGAGATATGACGCAGAAGATCGTTCCCAACCTCTGGTTCGCTGGCAACGCGGGTGAGGCCGGCCAGTTCTACAGTGCGGCGCTGCCGTGGGCGGCCGCTCACGTCGCGATGCGGTATCCCGACGAGCTCCCGGAGTTCCAGAAGGGTTTCGAGGGCGAACCTGTCGTCGTCGACCTTGATGTCGCCGGCTTCAGAGTCACGATGATCAACTCCGACGACACATTCCGGCCGACCCCGTCGATCTCGTTCATGCTGAACTTCGATCCGCTGCTGTTCGAGGGTGACACGGTTGCCGCTCGGGCCGCGCTCGATAAGACCTGGGCCGCGCTGTCGGACGGCGGGCAGGCGCTCATGCCGCTCGGCGAGTACCCGTTCAGCCCGCACTACGGCTGGGTGCAGGATCGGTACGGCGTCAGCTGGCAGCTGATGCTCACCGACCCGACGGGCGAGCCGCGTCCGTTCGTGATCACGCAGATCATGTTCTCGGGTGATGCGCAGAACCAGGCCCGCGAAGCGGTCGACTTCTATATGTCGCTGTTCGACGACGCCGCATTCGGCACGGTGGTGCAGTACCCCGAGGCCTCGGGCACCGCGGCGGCGGGCAGCGTCATGTTCGGGGAGTTCCGCATCGGCGAGCAGTGGTTCTCGTTCATGGACTCGAACGTCGAGCATCAGTTCGGCTTCACCCCCGGTGTCTCGCTCGAGATCCGCTGCGCGGGTCAGGCCGAGATCGATCACTTCTGGGGCGCTCTCTCCGCCGTGCCGGACGCGGAGCAGTGCGGTTGGCTCGTCGACCGGTACGGAATCAGCTGGCAGATCGTGCCCGAGAACATGGGCGAGCTGCTGGCGAAGCCCGGCGCGTACCAGCGGATGCTGGGCATGAAGAAGCTGGTCATCGCCGACTTCTGAACCCTTGATGAGGTCCGGCGGAGGAGAATGATCACATGGGACTGTTCACACAGAAGCCGCAGGAGCCCAGCGCATGGGCCGCTCTGCCCGGTGAGCCGCTCGACGAGACCAATCCGACCGAGCGACTCGACGAGGCGCCTTCGCTCGACCTGATGGATGTGGGGCTCAGCGCCCAGTACTCCACCGTGGTCTTCCCGGTGACAGCGCCGGCACCCGAGGCGGCTGACGTCGAGGACGCGGGCGAGTAGCGGGCCGATCAGTCGGCCGCGCGGTCAGCGCTTCCGTGCGCGCCGCGACGCGACGAACAGCACCGCGCCTCCCGCCAGCAGTGCCACCACGGCGGCGATCCGCATGGGCAGCAGGTCTTCGGTGTAGCGCGAGGTGAACGACACCAGCGCCAGGAAGAATCCGGCTGCGAGCAGCACCGCCGCTCCCACCCAGGCGAGCAGAGGCATCCGACCGGCGGCCCGCGACGGAGACGCGCCGGGGCTCGGCCGGTGGAACATGCGCGCGACGACGATCACGACCAGCGCGATCACGACCACGATGATCACGGTCTTCAGCGCGAATCCGGTCACTTCTCGAGGGTACCGACTGCGGGCGGTGTCTCACCGACGCCCTACGGTTGAAGGATGACGATCACCGCCGCCGCCGATGGCTCTGCCCTCGGCAATCCGGGTCCGAACGGCTGGGCCTGGTACATCGACGACGACCGCTGGGCCGCGGGCGGCTCGCCGCACGGCACCAACAACCAGGGTGAGCTGCAGGCGGTGCTCGAGCTGCTGCGCGCGACCGCCGGTGTCGACGAGACGCTCGTCATCGAGTGCGATTCGCGCTATGTCATCGACTCGGTGACCAAGTGGATGCCCGGATGGAAGCGTCGCGGCTGGCGCAAGGCCGACGGCGCGCCGGTGCTCAACCGCGACCTGCTTGAGGGCATCGACGAGGCGATGCGCGGCCGCGACGTCGAGTTCTCGTGGGTGAAGGGGCATGCCGGGCATCCGCTGAACGAAGCCGCCGACGAGCGCGCGAACGCGGCGGCGACCGCGTACAAGGAGAAGCGGGAACCGCGCCGTGGGCCGGGGTTCGTCTCCGCCGCGGATGCCGGCGCGACCCTCGCGGGCGCGATGGCCGTCTCCGCCGCCGCCTCGGCTCCGGCGCACACCTCGGCTCCCGAAGCGCTGCTCTGGGCCGAGCCCGCCGATCTGCTCGACGGGCTGGACGATCCTTCGACGGGCTCAGGAACCCAGAGGGCGAGCTCAGGAACCCAGAGGGCAGGCGCAGGAACCCAGAGGGCGAGCTCAGGAACCCAGAGGGCGGGCTCAGGAACCCAGGCATCCGGCCCACTCCAGCTGACTGTCTCGCTGACCGCAGCCGAGCATGCCGCCCTGCGCGACCGCGCCGACGCGCAGGGCATCTCGATCGAGGAGGCGCTGCGGCGCCTGATCTGAGTGGGCGTGTCAGACTGACGCCATGTGGATCGGCTGGATCGAGTTCGACATCCTGCTCGGCGATGTCCATTCGCTGAAGCAGAAGCGCAGCATCATCCGGCCGATCATCGCCGATCTCAGCCGGCGCACCGAGGCTGCCGTCGCCGAGGTCGGCCTGCAGGACCTGCACCGGCGCGCGATGATCGGCCTCTCGGTCGTCGCAGCGCACGCCTCGCACGTGCGCGACGTGCTCGATCAGGCTGAACGGATGCTGGTCGAGCAGCATCCCGAGATCAACCTGCTCTCGGCCCGTCGGGGCCTGCACTCCAGCGGGGATGAGTGAAGCCGCGGGTGGCGGGGCCTGCGTACACTCGCGGGATGGCTTCCGTTCCGCAGACGATCACCCGCATCGCCCTCGCCGGGGTCCTGCTCTTCACCGGCGTCGCGCACCTCACGTTCGCGCGGCGCGGGTTCCGCGTCGCCGTGCCCGACTGGGTTCCGGGGGATCCGGACACGACGGTCGTGGCATCCGGCTGGGTCGAGATCGCGCTGGGCACTGCACTGCTGCTCGCCCGGCGGCGCCGGCGCGGCGTCGGCCGGCTCGTCGCGCTGTTCTTCGTCGCCGTGTTCCCCGGCAACGTGTCGCAGTGGACGCATCACCGCAGCGCGCCGGGGCTCGACACCGAGATGAAGCGCTTCGGGCGCCTGTTCCTGCAGCCGGTGCTCGTGCTGCTGGCTCTGCGCTCGACGCGCAGCTGACGACTCAGCTCTCGAGCGAGACGCGCGTGCGCGGCAGCGCGTCCGGATGCTCCTGCTGCAACCAGGTCATCATCTGCTCGCGGACCGCGCAGCGCAGGGTCCACAGGTCGTCCGAGTCCTTGGCCGAGACCGTGAAGCGCACGGTGACGAAACCGCCCTGCGAATCAGTGACGACTGCCCCGCTGCTGCGGCGATCCCACGCCTCGGAGGCCGCCATGATCTCGTCGAACTTGGCGCGCACGGCATCCATCGGCACCCGCCAGTCAAGGTCGAGGAAGACGGTGCCGAGGATGGCATCCGAGCGGCGGGTCCACGTCTCAATCACGTTGGTCGTGAAGTAGCTGCACGGGATGACGAGGCGGCGCTCGTCCCAGAGGTAGACGACTACGTACGAGAGGTTCAGCTCGCCGATCCGGCCGAACTGCTCGTCGATCACGACGACGTCACCGACGCGGATCGAGTCGGTGAAGGCGATCTGGATGCCGGCGATGAGGTTGCCGAAGATCGACTGCGCCGCGAGTCCCGCGATCACCGAGACGATGCCCGCCGATGCCAGCACGCTCGTGCCCACCACGCGCAGGGCCGGGAACGAGAACAGCGCCATCCCCACCGCGATCACCACGATGACGACGACCGTGAGCCGCTGGATGATGAGGATCTGCGTGCGGCGGCGGCGCAGGTCGGCGCCCGAGAACGTCACCTTCTCGCGCGTGAGCAGGCCCTCGAAGGCGAACGAGGCGACCGTGCCGAGCAGCCAGGCTCCGGTGAGGATCGTGGCGATCAGCAGCATGTGCGAGATGCCGGGCCACCACTCCTCGCGCGCGGGCTGCGTGACCGCTGCGGCGATCCAGAGCGCGACGATGAGCACGACCACCGCCCACGGGCGGCGCGCGCGACGGTAGAGGTCGCGCATCCATGCGGCTCTGCGACCCAGCAGCGACGTGATGGTGTGCGGGGCGAGCACGGCGGCGGTCGCCGCCACCAGGGCGATGCCGACGGCGACGGCGGTTCCGGTCCACGAGGTCCAATCGAGCATCCTTCCACCGTAGGCGGCGCTCCGAGGCCTTCCTGAGTGCGCGGTGACCGGCCCGTCGGCCAGGGCGAGATCATCCGAGCGGATGATGCCAGTACGCCGCTGCGCCGATGCAGCAGACCTGGCCGGTCGCGTGAACTGGGAACATGGCAGCAGTCCTCTCCGAAACCCACCCTGCAGCGCTCTCCACGGCGAGCGCCACAGGGTCGAGTCCCTCCTCGGTCGCGGTGTCCACCGCGGCGATCCAGGCGAACACCTCCCGCATGCGCGAGCTCTGCGCGTCGCCCGTCATGGCGGTCGTCAAGGCCGGCGGGTTCGGCCTGGGATCCGCGCGCGCGGCTCGTGCGGCTCTCGCCGGCGGCGCGACAGAGCTCGGCGTCGCGACCTGCGCCGAGGCGATCGAGCTGCGTCGTGCGGGCATCGAGGCGCCGCTCCTGGCATGGATGCTGCACGACGACGCTCCGATCGGCGCAGCCGTCGCCGCGCACGTGCGCTTGTCGCCGACCTCGCCGGCCCAGCTGCGGAGAGTCGTCGAGGCAGCGGCCGCGCTGGGCGTCGTGGCCGAGGTCGAGATCGAGGTGGAGACGGGCATGAACCGCTCCGGAGCTCCTCGCGCCGAATGGCAGCAGCTGTTCGACATGGCGGCGGCGGCCTCGGCATCCGGTCTCGTTCGGGTCGTCGGGGTGTGGACCCACCTCTCGGGCACGTCGCCGGCGCAGTTCAGCGTGCCTCTGACGCATCTCTCGGATGCCGTCGAACTGGCCCGCGCAGCGGGGCTGCGGGTGCGCAGCCACGCCGCCGCCTCTCGTGCGGCGGCGGTCGACCCGCGGACGCATCTCGATCTGGTGCGGCTGGGGGCCAGCCTCTTCGGCGTCGAACCCGTGCCGGAACGTCCGCTCGGGCTCGCGCCGGTCGCCAGGTGGGAGACCAGGGTGAGCCAGACGCGCGACGTGCTCCCGGGCGAGAGTGTCGGCTACGGGCAGACGGCGATCGCCTCCGCGACCCGGCTGGCGCTGATCCCCGTCGGATACGCCGACGGCATCTCGCGTCGCGCGTCCGGCGACGAGCAATCCATGACGGTGGCCGTCGGCGGGCGGCGCTTTCCGCTCATCGGCGCGATCTCGATGGACCAGTCGGTGATCGACGTGGGTGATGCGCCGGTGACGGCCGGCGACCGCGTGGTGCTGCTCGGCGATCCGGCTCGAGGAGAGCCGTCTCTTGCGGAGTGGTCGTCTGCCGTGGGCACGATCCCTCAGGAGGTACTGACCGCGATCGGTCCGCGCGTCGCCCGGACGGAGGTCGGGGCATGAGCCGGGTCATCGTCCTCTCCGGCGGTGAGAGCACCGAGCACGAGGTCTCGCTGGCATCCGGCGCCGATGTCGCGGAGTCGCTCGCGAGGCAGCATCGGGTCATGCCGATCCGCATCGACCGCGCCGGCATGTGGTGGATGGAGGGTGTGAACACCGCGTTCACCGCCTCCGACATCCTCGACGAGCTCGAACCGGACGACGTCGTCTTCCCGGTGCTGCACGGCGGGTGGGGCGAGAACGGCGGACTGCAGCACGAGCTCGAGACCAGGGGCATTCGCTATGTCGGATGCTCGGCGGCCGCCTGCCGAGTGGGGATGTCGAAGCTCGCGACGGCCCGCGCAGCCGTGCGCGGCGGGGTGCCGACGATCCCCACCCGAGTGCTGCACAGGTCGTCGTATCTCGCCGACCCCGATCTGCACGCCTCCGCCCTCGCCCGCGTCGCGGACTGGCCGCTGATCGTGAAGCCCGATGCCGGTGGATCCAGCGTCGGAGTCGCCGTGGTGTCGTCGCTGCGGGAGCTGCGCGCGGCGCTCGATGTCGCCTTCGAGCTGGATCCGGTGGTGCTGCTGCAGCCGCTGATCCGCGGGGCGGAGGTGAGCGTGGGCGTCTGGAACGGGAGCGAGCACCCACTGCGCGCCACGGGCGGCTCGCTCGTGCACCTCCCCGAGGGAGAGACCGCCTTCAGCTACGACCACAAGTACTCCGGCGCGGGCGGGTGGCTGGAGATCCCCGCCACGTTCCCCGCGCCGATCCTGCACGAGCTGCAGACTGCCGCGCTGAGCGTGGCGGAAGCGGTCGGGGTGGCGGGGCTGGCGAGGATCGACTTCTTCGTGACGGCAGAGGGGGTCGTGCTCAACGAGATCAACACGATGCCCGGCCTGCGACGCGAATCCCACTTCCCTCGGCTGGTCAGCGCGGCGGGAACCTCATACGACGAGCTGCTCGACGGGCTCGTGCGCCGAGCAGCTCGGGCATCCGGTCTCTCTGCCGATGATCGGTGGACCGGCCCCGGCATCCGCACGGCGCGTACCATCGGGGCATGACGTCACCCGCTCGCATGCTCTCCCGTATCGCCCTCGGTGGCTTCCTCGCCTTCGCCGGCGTCAGCCACCTCACCGTCGCCCGCAAGGAGTTCCAGGCGCAGGTGCCCGAGTGGGTGCCGCTGGATCCCGACACCACCGTCGTGGCATCCGGTGTCGTCGAGGTCAGCCTCGGCACCGCGCTGCTGTTCGCGTGGCGCCGCCGCCGGCTGGTCGGGGTTCTGACCGCGCTGTTCTTCCTCGCCATCTTCCCCGGCAACGTGTCGCAGTGGACCCACCACCGCGACGGATTCGGGCTCGACACCGACATGAAGCGCTTCGCGCGACTGTTCTTCCAGCCGGTGCTCGTCTGGCTCGCGCTGTGGAGCACCCGCCGCGGCTGATCGAGACCGATCCGCTCCGCCGAGCTCAGACGCTGAGCACCGACGACTCGAGCCGCTGGTACGAGGCCTCCATGCCGTCGGCCATGCCCGTGGCGAGGATCATGTCGCGGGTCTCCTTATCGGGGTACTCGATGAGCACCGTGACGAGCGTCGCGCCGTCCTCCTCGTAGAGGTTCAGGTCGTTCAGCGTCTCGGGACCGTCGGTGCCCTGCATCCGCTCGGTCGTCACCGCGCGACGCGGAGCGTCGACGAGCAGCGTCTCGCCCTCGAACCCGAACGGCTCGCCCTCGGTGTCGCCGACGGGCGCCCACGAATTGCGGAACGTCTCACCAGGCTCGTTGCCGACGACGCACTCTGTCATCTCCCAGCCGTCAGGTCCGAGCATCCACCGCTTGATCAGCTCGGGTTCGGTGTAGGCGCGCCAGACCAGCTCGCGCGGGCCCTCGACGAGGCGCGTGATGCGCACGTGCGTGTCGTCGAGCAGTTCGACTCGGGTGCCCTTGCCCTGCGCGTATTCGCGGAGGTCCTGCAGCACGGCATCCAGCTGCGCCATCGCCATGCGGGTGCCCTCGACGGCGCCCATGGCGACGATCTGCTCGAGCGCGTCGAGCGAGACGAAGTGGCTGGTGTTGCGCATGCGGGTGCCGGTGGCGGTGGGCTCGAAGGCGAACTCCATGCGCATCGCCGGCAGGTCGTCGTTCGGGTCGCCCTGCTCGTCGGCGAAGCCGTCGAGCACCTCGAAGCGGTGCGGATGCTCGATCGCGAGGAACTCCCAGTACCCCGATGCCTTCTCGCCGCGGGGTCCGTGCATCGTGTAGGTGGCGCGGCCGCCGACCTCGTGGTGCCACGAGGTGAAGGTCGCCGGCCACCCGGGAGGGCCCCAGAACCGGCCGAGCTGCTCAGGATCGCTGTAGGCGCTCCACACGCGCTCGATTGGCGCCGCGAGATCGGCGATGACGGTCATCGTCAGGTTCTCGTGGTCGGTGATGATGTCGGTGACAGGCATTTCAGTCTCCTTTGACGGGGCTTTCGGGGTCTTCTTGGGCTGGTGAGCCTGTCGAACCACTCGCCAGCAGGTCATCGAGCCGGGCGATGCGTGCTCGCCAGAGCTCTTCGTATCGGGCGAGAAGCGCCCGCGCACGGGCGATCATCTCGGGGTTCGCGCGGACCAGCCGCTCGCGTCCCTCGGCGCGCTTGACGATGAGGCCGGCCTCTTCGAGGACGGCGACATGCTTCTGCACCGCCGCGAACGACATCTCATAGTCGCTCGCGAGGGTGGAGACGGATTGCTCGCGCTCGATCGTCCGGCGCAGGATGTCACGCCGGGTCGAGATCGCGAGCGCATGGAACACACGGTCGATCTCCGCTTCGCTGAGTTCTGTTTGTACAACCATTTGGTTGTACGTTAGGGCGAGCGGATGCCCGTGTCAAGAGCTTTCTGTGAATTGCGACTCTAGATCGGACTACACGTTTTACATCGGACTACCCATGATGGAATCGGACTGAGTCCGACCTAAAGCGAAGTCTCGAGAGTTGATCACGATGCGCTGAATGAGCCGTCCGGCGCTCTGCGGGTTCGGCGGAGTTGGCCAGTAGCGACGCTCGACGCCTCGCACCGCGTGTCACGAAACCCCGGGGCCGCCTGCCGAAGCATCGGGGCTTCCGGGAGGAACATCGGCAGCTGAGCAGGTCAGTGGTCGTGGACGGCCTCGTCGACTTCCAGGAGAATTCCGACTGAGTTCGACAGCCAGGGTGTGAGCCGGACATAGCTGTCGCCAAGAATCGTCAGTCGAATGCGGGCGTGTCCCGCACAAAGCAGGTCAGCACCGAAGTTGCGTTCATGACCGCGAGCACGGCGTTGATGCGGTTGTACTGGTGTCGGGTGATCGCATGCGCAGTGGCGTTGCGTCGGTAGCCGCTGGGGCGATCGTCGACGCCATAACGACCGCTCATGACGGTGGTGGCCGGGTGCACCGCGAGAGTCAGACGCCAACTCTGCTTGCGGAACTTTTTGTACGAGGCAGCGTTGGTGACAACGCCGATGGGTACGTCCAGGGCGTCCTTCGAGTGTTGAGTCAGTAGCGTGTCGAGCACGTTCGTGGCGAGCGATTGCGCAGCCTCGACGTGCTCGTCGCGCAGAGCGTTGACAGCCTTGCGGATCATGTCGCCGTAGAGAAGAGCACGCTTCTGGGGCAGCCGAGAAACCAGACGCTCGCAGCCGGTCAGAATGCCTTTGTGGTTGTTGCTGATGACGCGGCGCCGGCTCGAGGCATCGGGGGCAGCGAGGAGTAACTCGATCACACGCGCCGACGGCACCCAGGCGAGGGGTATCCCCTCTTCGAGGATCACCCGGACCTCGTCCTCGAGATCGTCGGGCTCAGTCTCCACGCGCCGCCAGTTCGACGGCAGGTGGGGTTTGCCGAGCTGAAGCCCCTTTGTGAGGTCGCCGATCCAGCTGAGATCGCCGAGAAGGCTCGACGACAGGCCAGTGAACCCCGTCAGCGATGTCAGCTGCTCGTTGATGATCGACTGCATCGGCGCGAAGAGCGAGGCCGGGAACCCCACGCCTGTGAGACCTGGGATCTTTGGGTCGAGCATCGAAGTGCCACGCAGCATCTCGGCTGCGCCTGTCGACAATGTCGACAGCTCGAGTGCCCTTGAGATGATCGACTTCGTCGTCTCATCCGAGAGGAAAGACGGGATCGGAACCGATCCGAGGATGCCTTTGAAATCCTGATGTCCCAGAAGTGACGAAGCCTGCAGTGATGTAGAGATCGCGGATTCCAGGGCCGGCTCGAAGAGGTACGTCGGAACCCGAATGGGGGCGACAATGCCCTTGAGGCTCTCCGACACCGCGAACATCGAACCCAGCCTGCCCACCTCGGCGAGCATGTTCCGGGTTGAGGTCGGCAAGGTCGAGATGATGGCGTTCGACGGATCCGCCGCAATGGGCCGAACCCTGCTCTCCGCAGCTTCGTTGCTGGCTGTCGGCTCGGAGGGGGCGGCGTTGCCATCACTCGCATGGGTCACCCAGCTATGCAAGCACAGGCCACCGACGTCGCAGCTGTCGCCGCGGACTCTGGAGCCTTCTCCGACGTCGCTAGGACGACCAGATGCTCGAGGCCACTGACGAGGTCTCCATGGAGATCGCGTTGACCGTATTCAGGCGGCGCGTTGCTTCGGCGAGCAGGCTCTTCATCTGACGGATCGTCGACGACCACTGTTCCTGTGCGCGTCCGTACGCGCTTCGGGCTTCCCCGTCCCAGCTGTTCTGCAGCCGCTGCACTTCCGCATCGAGAGTCGCGAGCTGTTCGTCGAGGTCGTGGACGCACAGCGCCAGCTGGGAGACTGTCTGCCCCACGGCGTCGTGGTGGACGGATACCTTCATCGCGGCACCGAGAGCTCGTTCGCGAGATCCATCTCCCGGAGCACGTACGGCTGGGAGACTGCCTCCGTGAGGTAGTACGTGTAGAAGATCAGGGCCGCTTCGTCGGCGGAGAACAGCTCGTTCGAGGACACTTCCACCGCGCGCGAGCTGCTGATCGGGACCAGAGTCTTCGTACCGTCCGCGGGTTCGTTTCGACCCACGGTGTACAGATGGCTCTCCCCATCGGGTCCGGGCAGCCGCACTTCGACGGTCATCTGATCTGCGGAACCTGCGGCCTGAATGAACGAGTCGCCGCCGTCTTGGGGCGTGACGATGATGCTTTCTGGGTTCGGAGCACGCCAGACGATGTAGGTGAACTTCTCCTGCCCGTCGAGGTGCCCGAGCATCATCCGCAGGTGCTCGGGGATGGGGCGACGGCGGTCGCTGATCCATCCGGTCATTCCGCGCGGGGTAGTCTCCGCGAATGGTCCGTAGAGGGTCATGGGACGTACCTCACTTCGACATGTGTGATCTCAATGGAATCGCCATCGAGTTTGCCACGCGCTGGCGTGCCGGCGTTGACGCTGTCGTCGAACTGCCGTTGCGTGCTTCCAGCACTGTTGTATTCAGATCGTGCGGACGGACCGGACTTGATCTCGATCGCCGTGTAGGTTCCGTCGTTGTTGCGCTCGAGTCCGTCGTAGACGCGGCCGTTCTGCGGCGAGCCGTCGTAGTCGACCTTGATCTTGATGCGGATCACGTCCGCGCCCTGCTCCTCGGCGTATTCGTCGAGACCGAGCTTTTCCTTATCGACCCAGGGCTTGTTCGCCTGGCCGTTCGCGAACGTCCCTGCATAGTCGCGACCATCGCCGCGGTCGACGCCTCGAACGCGGTCGCCGACCCCGTGGCTCTCGGTGAGCCACCGTCCGGCGGCGTCGCCCATCAGCCCGGCGCCCGTACCAGCGACACCGACCCCGGCGACGACGAGACCGGGAGCGCCCGCGAGGGCGCCGACGCCCGTCACCGTCAGGCCGCCGCCGCCGACGGCCATCGCCGCACCACCGAGGAACGTCGCCGCGCCACCCAGCAGCTCGAGGATGATGTCCGGGTGCTCCCAGAGGGTCTGAGCGGCGATCGACAGGGTCTGCATCGTCGCCTGGAACGGCTGGACGACGGCGATCGTGAACACCGCCTCGGCGATGGCGTTGTTGGCTGCTCGGCCGGCTTCAGACTCGGTGAGCGGCATGCGGGCCTGGTCGGCTGCGGTGTCGAGCCGGATGGCGCAGTCGCGCGCGTAGACCTCGAGTGTCGCTCGTGCGTTGAACAGCACCTCTCGCGCTTCGTCGTGCGCGGGGCCGGACGGGTCGACGAACGGTACGTCCACCTCAGGATGCCGCAGCCCCTGCCCGACTCTCAGCTCCCGGAGGTAGTCGCGGTGAGCGGCCAGAGCTTGGGCCGCCTGCTGCTCGGCTTCGTTCCACAGGGTGATCGCCCTATCGGCCTCGTCCTGCGCCCACTGCAGCGCGTCCGCCCAGGTGAACAGCGCCCCCGCGCCGGCGTCGAGTGACTCCCCGGCGTTCTGCCAGTGCAGGAGCTGACGCTCGAACCGCTCCAGGTAGGCGTCGTACGCGTCACCTTTCCAGGTGCCTGCATCGTCGAGTGTCCGGAGCGCGTCGCGCACCTCAGTCGCAGCGCGACCGGGTGCCTTCCACGACTCCGCGGTCGACCGCACGTCGGACACCGATCCGGGAACGAGGTCCGTCGGAGACTGGGTCTGGCCGAGCTCCATCAGTCTTCCCAGATCATCGCGTCGATCTCGGCCTTCGCCGCGTCCGTGCCCTCATCGAACACGCGCGCGGTGGTATCCAGACGATCCGCGAAGTCCTCCGTATCGGTGACACGGTCTGTGAGCCCCTCCGACCACGACGCGCTGAACCCCGCGGCAGCACTGGTCACCCATTCGTGACCCGGGTCCTTTGGCTGTGTCACCTCAGATGAGCCGAGGCTGTCGACCGCACCCCGAGCCTTCGTCGCCATCGTCCGCAAAACGTCCGTGTCGATCTCATAGTCCTGAGACATGCTGCCCTCTTCCCGCGAGCCCCCCGGCTGCGGGATCATCCTAATCCCGGCTCGCGAACCGCCACCCGTGTCTCTTGCGGTTCCGGCCGGCCAGGGACCGCGCGCACGATCGATGTCAGCCGGCCGAGGCACTTGCGTCCGCTGGGACGCCGTGGGCCCCGAGACGCAGGCGACGGGGATGCGGCGTCGGCTACAACCAGGGCGTTTGCGTCTGGTTGAACGACCGAAACCTACGGGTTCGGCTGATTCTGCTTGCGCGAGACGATGAGCTACCCCTGTCCTGGGGCTCCGTACGTCCCGACGTCGGGTAATGGCGGGCAGGTGGCGGTAGGGGTCTGCGCCCGCAACTTCGGCCCTGACCGCGTCGTCATCGGAGGTGCCATACGCACACACTACGGAGGAACCCCAGCACGGCGCTGGAGTCAGCCGTAAACGATGGGTTTTGCACCATCGACTGTTCCTCTGGTCTACCCAGCAGCTGGGCAGGTTTGGGCGATTTTGAGCGAGGGGGAGAGACGTCGCGGGCCCTCGCGGCGGGCGCACCCCACCTACACCCTCAAATGCGAAGAGCCGGGAAAGAGTCACGACGAAGTGAGCCGTATTCGATCGAACAGGACTCCGGCGTGTGACATCCAGTGTCATCTCATCCCGTTTCCGACATTTCTTGTCGAGAACGCGTGCAGTGGCACAAAGCGGCCTGATTCGCGTGGCTACCAGTGTCGCCGCATCGCATTCCCGACATCTCTGTGCTCACCCAAATGCCCTTGCGAGAGGCGTTGCGGCGGTTCATACTCGCACTCAGAACAGGATCGACCCGTTCGCCATCGTGCCCCGGGCCGCCTCTCGCCGATGTGCGATGACAGGACGAGACATGGATCTGCACTTGATGGGCAAGTCGGCCGTGGTCACGGGCGCGAGCAAGGGCATCGGGCTTGCGGCAGTTCAAGCTCTGGCGGCGGAAGGCGCTCACGTTGTAGCTGGGGCCAGGACTTCGTCCGCCGACCTCGAGGTGCTCGTGGCAGGCGGAAGAGTCGAATTCCTCCCAGTGGATCTCGCGACACCCGCGGGACCGGCGTCACTGATCGAGCACGCCCTCGGACGCGGCCGCCTCGACATCCTGGTGAACAACGTGGGGGCGGTGACGCCTCGACCTGACGGGGTCACGGCTGTATCCGACAGCGACTGGGACAGCACGTTGAACCTCGGACTCATGGCCGCAGTGCGCACGATCCGCGCTGCGGTGCCGGGCATGGTCGCCGCCGGCGGGGGTGCCGTCATCACGATCAGTTCCGTCAACGCCTCGCTGCCCGATCCGCTCGTGGTCGACTACTCGGCGACGAAGGCGGCATTGACCAACTACTGCAAGTCGTTATCGAAGGAAGTCGGCCCGCGCGGGGTTCGCGTCAACACGATCAGTCCCGGGCCTGTCGAGACGGCTCTCTGGCTCGGCGAACACGGAGTGGCTCAGGTCGTGTCGCACGCCGGCGCCAGCACACCTGCAGAGGTTGCCGCGGCAGCCGCGGCTCAAGCAGTCACAGGACGCTTCACCCGTCCCGAAGAGGTCGCAGACCTCGTGCTGATACTGGCCAGCGATCGCTTCGCGAACGTCACCGGAGCGGACTTCCGCATCGACGGCGGACTCGTCCAGACGCTGTAACCCTCACCGAATCCATCTCTCAACCCGAGGAACCCCATGTCCGAAGCATCCGATCGCCGACCTCAGATTCTGTTCATCCACGGACTGTGGATCCACTCGAGCGCGTGGCGCGACTGGCAAGACCTGTATGAAGCGTCCGGTTACACGACGTCTGCGCCTGGCTGGCCCGGTGACGGTGACACAGTGCTGGACACTCGCGACCATCCCGGCGCGCTCGACGATGTCGGCATCGAGGCGATCTGTCGCCACTATGCCGCGCTGATCGACCAGATGCCCGCCAATCCCATTGTGATCGGTCATTCGTTCGGTGGCCTGATCGCGCAGAAGCTCCTCGCTGACGGGTATGCCACGGCGGGTGTGGCGATCGACCCCGCGCCGATCAAAGGTGTGAAGACTCTGCCGTTCTCTCAGTTGCGGGCGGGCTTCCCCGTCCTCGGCAATCCGAAGAACAAGCGACGCACCGTATCGCTCACCGCGAAGCAGTTCCGCTACGGCTTCGGCAACGCGCTCACTCAGGAAGAGTCCGATCAGCTCTATCGAGCTTGGACGATCCCAGGGCCGGGCCGCCCACTGTTCGAAGATGCGACGGCGAACTTCACACGCAACTCCCCCGCCGCTGTCGACACGCGCACCTCCGAGCGAGGTCCACTGCTCCTCATATCCGGCACCGAAGATCACACCGTGCCGAACCCGGTGACCCAGGAAGTGCTGCGCTTGTATGGGGACAGCCGATCCATCACCGACTATCAGGAGTTCGCGGGGCGCGGACACTCGCTGACGATGGACAGCGGATGGCGCGATGTCGCCGATGCGATTCTTGCGTGGCTCTCTTCGCAGCAGTTCAGAGAGACGGGGGCCTCGGCGACTGCCGCTTAGCGGTGCGGTCCTCACGAATGCCGGCGAGGCGGCCGTCCTTCAGAACTTCAGAGCCGACCGCGCCCGGCGGGCCAGATCGAACTCAGCGCCGCCCGAAGATGGCGTGCAGCAGCGGCACGACCGACGCGCACATCAGACCGACGCCCCACCCGGATGCCGGTTCGAGCAGCAGCACGCCGCCGATCAGCATCCCGCCGAAGAGCACGGCCGACACTGCGCGATACGCGACGCGGATGATGCGGTCGAGACGCAGCTCGAGGCTGGAGATGTCGAAGGTGAGAGATCCGGAGTCGAGCCGGTTCAGAACCCCGTCGACGCGGGCGGGCAGACGCCACAGCGTCGACATGTTCGTCATCGCCTGGTCGCGAACGTCCTGCATGAGGTTGCCGCTCTCGGCGCGCAGCAGCTTGGTGGCGTACGGCTCGACCGGCTCCCAGATGTTGAACGCCGGATCGAGCGCGCTGCACACGCCCGAGGTGAGCGAGACCGCGCGCAGAAGCAGCAGCAGCTTCTCGGGGAACTGCACGGGCAGCGACCGCACGGTCTCGCCGAACTCCATACCGAACCGCTGCAGCTCGCGCGGGTCGACGTCGCGCAGCTCGTTGAAGCCCATGCCGCCGAACCGGGCGAACAGCACGGTGAGCGCGCGTTCGAGCTCGGCGGTGTTCGTCGATGGCAGCAGCACGCCGATCTGCTGCGCCGCGACGATGAGGCCGTGACTGTCGCGCGACGCGACGGCGATCACGAGCGTGCGCAGGCCGGCCCGGATGCCGTCGGGCACCTCCGCCATCATCCCGAAGTCGATGAAGGTGAGGCGCCACTTGCGCTTCGGCAGGCTCAGCGACCCAGGGGCCGGAGGCCCCGAGCTCAGCGACCCAGGGGCATCAGACTCCGTCGACCCGGAATCGAGGGGCGTCACGAAGACGTTCCCGGGATGCGGGTCGGCGTGCACGAACGAGTACGTGAAGACCTGGTCGAGCATCACCTGCGCGAACACCTGCGCGACGTCCGCGGGGTCGATCCCGGCATCCCGCAGACCGGAAAGGTCGCTGATCTTGATCGCGGTGACGTCTTCGAGCGTGAGCACCCTTCGCGTGGAGCGCTCCCAGACGACTGCGGGCGCGGCGACCCGGGCGTCATCGGCGAAATCTGCAGCGAAGCGCTCGGCGCTGGCGGCCTCGTGCAGGTAGTCGATCTCCTCGTGGCAGGTCGCAGCGAACTCCTCGACGAGCGCGGGCGCATCGACGCGGGATGCCACGGCGCGCACTCGCTGCGCCCAGCGCGACACCCGGCGCAGGGCCGCGAGGTCGACCGCGACGATCTCGTCGATCCCCGGCCGCTGCACCTTCACGATCACCCGGTCGAGGCCGGTGTCGGCAGCGTCCGCAGCCGAGAGGGTGGCGCGGTGCGCCTGACCGAGGGATGCCGCGGCCACCGGCACCGGGTCGAACGACGTGAACGCCTCGGCCAGGGGCATCCCGAGCTCGGCCTCGGCCGCCGCGCGGATGTCCTCGAACCTCTCGGCCGGCACCTCATCCTGCAGATCGGCGAGCTCAGCGGTGATCTCCGGCGGCAGCACATCGAGGCGCGACGACATGAACTGCCCGACCTTGATCATCAGGCCACCGAGCTCGACGGCGAGCGCCCGGAAGCGGCGCGCGAGGCGCAGCATCCGGGCATCCCGCGTCTGATCGGCGACGCGACCCAACCCGAGGCGGGGCAGCACCAGCTCGAACCACCAGATCTGCGCGAACGCGCGTGCGGCGAAGCGCAGGATGCGGCGATAGCGAGTCCGGTGCATACCCGAATCCCCTTCTGGCGGGATCACCCCTCGGCGAGGATCGCGTACAGCCTACGCCGGGCGTCTTCGAGGATCTCGACGCCCTCCTTGACCTGCTCGGGTGTGCCCGTGCGCGCGAGCTGCGCGGTCGCACTGGCGAGCTCCATGCCCGCCTTCGGCAGGCCACCGAGGTGGCTCTGCGCGCCGCCGCGCTGACCGGCACCCTCCCACGGGGCGGGCTTGGCGGCGAGCGCCTCCGACTCGGCGATGCCGGCGTCGGTGAGCGAGTACGTCTTGCGTCCGCCCTGCTCGTCGGCCGTGATGAGGCCCTCGTCTGCGAGCAGCTGCAGGGTCGGGTAGACCGAGCCGGCGCTGGGCTTCCACGCTCCGCCGGAGCGCTCGCCGATCTCGCTGATGATCTGGTAGCCGTGCATCGGCCGCTCGGCGAGCAGCGAGATGACAGCCGAGCGCACGTCACCGCGCGCCATGCGCGAGCCGCCGGTGCGCTGCTCGAATCCGCTGCGCAGCTGCTCGACGGCCTCCCAGACACCGGCGAGCGGATTGCCCGCGCCGTTGCTGGAGCCGAAGTTGAACCCACTGGAGGGGAACGATCCGTTCATGATGACCTCCTGTTGTTGAACGATGGTTAACGATATGTCGCTCACTGTCGTTCAGCAAGGGGTCAGGGCTGTGAATCCGCCCCACCGCGCTCCGCCGCGAGCTCGGTCAGCTCGGCGGCCGCCTCGCGCAGCGCTCGCACGACCTCGACGACCGTGGCATCGGTGATCCGCGCCGCGGGACCCGAGACCGACACGGCGGCGGGCTGGCCGAGCCCCTGCACCGAGACGGCGATGCAGCGTACGCCCACCTCCTGCTCACTGTCGTCGGCGGCGAAGCCGCGTCCGCGGGCACGGCGCAGGTCGGTGATGAACGCCTCTTCGTCGGTGATGGTCTGCGGCGTGAAGCGGGGCAGACCGGTGCGCGTGATCAGTGCGCGCACCTGCCGTTCGGGCATGGTCGACAGCATCGCCTTGCCGACGCCGGTCGAGTGCGGCAGCACGCGCCGGCCGATCTCGGTGAACATGCGCATGCGCTGGCGAGAGGCCACCTGCCCGGCGTACAGCACGAGGTCGCCGTCGAGCACGGCGAAGTTCGCCGTCTCGTGGAACCTGTCCTCGAGCCGGCGCAGCAGCGGCTGGGCCGCGTCGGCGAGCGGCGGCACGGCGTGCCTGCCGAGCGAGATCAGGCTCGCGCCCAGCGCGTACCGGCGGTCCTCCAGCTGCCTTACGTAGCCGAGATGGTTGAGCGTGCCGAGCAGACGGTGCGCGGTCGGCACCGCGAGTCCGGTGCGAGCGGCGATGGATGCCAGCGACGCCTCGCCTCCGGATGCTGACAGCGCCTCCAACAGCGAGAAGGCACGCGCCACGGATTGCACCGTCCCGGCCGGCGTCACGCCGGTGGTCGGGGTGCGTCGGCCTGGGGTTGCAGCTGTTCCCTCCATGAGTTCCATCATATGAAATCGCTGCTCCAAAAGGTGCACCCGTGCCTAATCTGGAACTGCACTTTTGGAGGGGAATGACATGACGACCACGCGCCGGATCGTCGCCATCACCTATGCCACGGCGGCACAGGCGGTCGACCTCGCAATGCAGATCGGCGCCGAACGCGGCGTCCGCCCCGTGGTGGCGGTGGCCGACCCGTCGATGACGGTGATCGCGTTCGGCATGGCCGACGGCGCGACGCCGCACAGCGTCGAGACCAGTCGCCGTAAGGCCGCGACCTCGGCATCCACCCGCCGCCGCACCGGCTTGATCCCGGAGGCCTTCGCCGTCGCGCTGCCGCTCGGCACGGGCGGCCAGCTGACGACGATCGACGGCGGCGTCCCCATCTACTTCGGCGACGAGCATGCCGGCGGCCTCGGGGTCGCCGGCGGCACCCCCGCGCAGGACGCGGAGATCGCCCTGGAGACCCTGCGCCGCATCGGCGCTCGAACAGAAGGAATGGAACTATGACCTCGCACCTCAGTCGCGCCGATCTCTCGGTCGCCGCTCCCATCGTCGAGTTCGCCGAGGCGGCGCTCGCCGAGAGCGGGCGTGACATCGACGAGTTCTGGGCCGGCGCCAGTGCGATCATCCACGAACTCGGCCCTCGCAATGCAGAGCTGCTTGCGAAGCGCGACGGGCTGCAGCAGAAGATCGACGAGTTCCACCGCGCGAACCCGGGCGTCCCCGATAAGGATGCCTACCGCGCCCTGCTCACCGAGATCGGCTACCTGGTTCCGGTGCCCGAGAACGTGTCGGCGACCACCGAGAACGTCGACCCCGAGATCGCCACCATGGCGGGCCCGCAGCTGGTCGTGCCGCTGCTGAACGCGCGCTTCGCGATCAACGCCGCGAACGCCCGCTGGGGCTCGCTGTACGACGCGCTGTACGGTACCGACGCGATCGACCAGACCGGTGAGCTGGCTCCCGGCAAGGAGTTCAACGTTGCCCGCGCCGCGGCGGTCGTCGAGCGCGGCCGCGAGCTGCTCGATGAGATCGCGCCGCTCACCGAGGGCTCGCACCGCGAAGCCACCGGCTACGCCGTCGACGCCGACGGCCTGATCGTGCGCACCGAGGGCGGCGACCGCCGCCTCGCCGACGCGGCTGCCTTCGTCGGATACACCGGCGAGGCGGATGCCCCCACCGCCGTGCTGCTCGTGCACCACGGCCTGCACGCCGAAATCGTCATCGACCGCTCCGGGCGGATCGGCGCGACCGACGCCGCGGGCGTGCAGGACATCATCCTCGAGTCGGCCATCACGACGATCCTCGACCTCGAGGACTCGGTCGCGGCCGTCGACGGCGAAGACAAGGCGCTCGGGTACCGCAACTGGCGTGCGTTCATGGACGGCACGATCAGTGAGTCGGTCACCAAGAACGGGCGCACCTTCACGCGCGTGCCGAACGCCGACCGCGTCTACACCACCGCCGACGGCGGCGAGATCACGCTGCCCGGCCGCGCGGTGCTGTTCATCCGCAACGTCGGACACCTCATGCGCACCCCCGCGGTGCTCGACCGCAACGGCGAGGAGGTGTTCGAGGGCATCCTCGACGCCATCATGACCTCGCTCGGCTCGCTGCCCGAGCTCGAGGGCCCGAACAAGGGCACCAACTCGCGCACCGGCTCGATGTACATCGTGAAGCCCAAGATGCACGGCCCGGAAGAGGTCGCCTTCGCCGCCGAGCTGTTCGGCCGCGCCGAGCAGCTGGTCGGTCTGCCCGCGCGCACGATGAAGATCGGCATCATGGACGAGGAGCGCCGCACCTCGGCGAATCTCAAGGCCGCCATCGCCGCGGCATCCGACCGCGTCGCCTTCATCAACACCGGATTCCTCGACCGCACCGGCGACGAGATCCACACCTCGATGCACGCCGGTCCGTTCCTGCCGAAGGCTCTGATCAAGCAGCAGCCGTTCATGAAGGCCTATGAGGACCGCAACGTCTCGATCGGGCTGGAGGCCGGCCTCGACGGTCACGCGCAGATCGGCAAGGGCATGTGGGCCGAGCCAGACCTCATGCACGACATGCTCGACAAGAAGATCGCGCACCCGCAGTCGGGGGCATCCACCGCCTGGGTGCCGTCGCCCACCGCCGGAACCCTGCACGCCCTGCACTACCACCAGGTCGACCCGATGGCCGTGCGCGCGACCCTCACCCCCACCGGTGACGAGGCCCTCGACGCGCTGCTGGTGCCGCCGCTCGCTGGCGAAGGCGACCTGACTGACGAGGTCGTCGCGCAGGAGATCGACAACAACGTGCAGTCGATCCTCGGCTACGTCGTGCGCTGGATCGACCAGGGCATCGGCGTCTCGAAGGTGCCAGACATCCACGATGTCGGCCTGATGGAAGACCGCGCGACCCTGCGCATCTCGAGCCAGCTGCTGGCCAACTGGCTCACCCACGGCGTGATCACCGAAGAGCAGATCGACGACAGCCTGCGCCGCCTGGCCGTCGTGGTCGACGAGCAGAACGCCGGCGACCCGAACTACGAGAAGCTCGCCTTCGCCGAGGGCGAGAAGCCGGGCATCGCGTACACCGCCGCCCGTCGCCTGATCGTCGAGGGCGCAGCCCAGCCCAGCGGGTACACCGAGCCGCTGCTGCACGGCCTGCGCCGCGAGAAGAAGGCCGAGCAGGCCTCGGCCTGACCCTGGTTTGTGGTTTCGGGGGCGGATGCTGCGGCATCCGTCCCCCTTCTCGGGTCGTGGAGCAAGCGCAGCGCGTCGCGCCCGGCGTGCCCGGCGTGCCCGACCGCGCGGAGGTAGGCGAACACGCGAGCGTCGGAGATTTCAGCCCGGATTCGTCCTACCTCGGGTTGTTCGCCTACCCCGGGTGAGCGGCGCCGCGAGGAACGCGCCTTCCTGGCATCCGCCCTTCCCGGTCGTTGGGCAGGCGACGCGCGTCGCGCCCGCCGCGCGGAGGTAGGCGAACACGCGAGCGTCGGAGTTTCCCGCCGGGATTCGTCCTACCTCGGGTTGTTCGCCTACCCCGGGCGAGCGGCGCAGGGGGAACGCAGCTTCCTGGCAGCCGCCCTCCCCTCGGCCCGACCGCACCGAGGTAGGCGAACACGCCAGCGTCGGAGGTTCCCGGCCGGATTCGTCCTACCTCGGGTTGTTCGCCTACCTCGGGTGAGCGGCGCCCTGAGAGAGCTGCGCCGATGAGCGGCGCGAGCGGCACAGGGGCTGGCAGACGCCGACGCCGGCGTCAACCCTTCTGCCACCGCGTCCCGACGAGTCGTACTGTCGTCTCATGAGCGAGCTCACCGCCCCGACCGGGCGCGAACCGGCGCTGCGCGCCATCCCCCGCGACGACGGCTCGGCGCCCCGCGTGCTGGTGTTCGGGGCGACCGGATACATCGGCGGGCGCCTCACCCCGCGGCTGCTGAACGCCGGGTACCGGGTGCGCGTGCTGGCGCGAGATGCGGCGCGCGCGCAGTCGTTCGCGTGGGGTCGCGACGTCGAGATCGTCGAGGGCGAGGCGCAGGATCGGGATGCCGTGGCCGCCGCCATGCGCGACGTCGACGTCGTCTACTACCTGGTGCACTCGATGACCGGCGGCAAGGACTTCGAGAAGCAGGACACCGCGGCGGCCGAAGCTGTGGCGGATGCCGCGGCCGCGGCCGGCGCGAGCCGGATCGTGTACCTCGGCGGGCTGCATCCGGACGATGCCGAGCTGTCGCCGCACCTCCGGTCGCGGGTGCGGGTCGGCGAGATCTTCCTCGAGTCCGGTGTGCCGACGCTGGTGCTGCAGGCCGGCGTCGTGATCGGGTCGGGGTCGGCGTCGTTCGAGATGATCCGGCACCTGACCGATGTGCTGCCGTACATGCCGGCGCCGAAGTGGGTGCGCAATCGCATCCAGCCGATCGCGATCCGCGACGTGCTGCACTACCTGCTCGGCGCGGCGCGCGTCGACGAGTCGGTGAACGCGGCGGTCGACGTCGGCGGCCCGGACGTGCTGCGGTACGGGCAGATGATGAATGGCTACGCCCTCGAGGCGGGGCTGCGGCAACGCGCGATCGCGTCGCTGCCGGTGCTGACCCCGCGGCTGGCATCGCACTGGGTCAACCTCGTCACGCCGGTGCCGCGCTCGATCGCGCGACCGCTGGTCGAGTCGCTGCAGAACGAGTGCGTGATGAAGAACCACGCGATCGACGACCTGATCCCTAGGCCCGACGGCGGGCTCACGCCGTATCGCCGAGCGGTGGCTCTCGCGCTGGGCCGGGTGGATGCCGATGGCGTCGAGACCAGCTGGCAGGATGCCGAGGTGTCGGGCGCTCCGAGCGATCCGCTGCCGAGCGACCCTGATTGGGCCGGCCGCACCGTGTTCACCGACGAGCGGTCGGTGAACACCACCGCGCCGGTGACCGAGGTCTGGCGCGTGATCACGGGCATCGGCGGCGAGAACGGCTGGTACTCGTCGCGGTTCCTGTGGGCGGTGCGCGGAGTCATGGACCGCGTGATCGGCGGGGTCGGGCTGCGTCGGGGGCGGCGCAGCCGCTCGAGCGTGCGTCCGGGTGACGCGGTCGACTTCTGGCGGGTCGAGGCGGTCGAGGAGCCGCTCGTGCTCGATTCGGGTTCCCGCGGCGGACTGCTGCGGCTGCGGGCCGAGATGATCGTGCCGGGTTCGGCATGGCTCGAGCTGCGGGCAGTTCCGGATGCCGACGGCACCCGCTACGAGCAGCGCGCCGTCTTCTTCCCGCGGGGCCTGCTCGGCCGGCTGTACTGGCTGGCGGTGCTGCCGTTCCACGGCTTCATCTTCACGGGGATGGCTGCCCGCATCACGGCGGAAGCGGAGGGCGGAGGCTCTCGCTGACGCGCGCGCCGGCGTACTGGCCGCCCTCTGCCGCGCGCCCCGCCGCGCCCCCGCCGCGCGGACGTAGGCGAACACACGAGCGCAGGTGAATCTCGCACCAGTTCTTCCTTCGCTCGTGCGTTCGCCGACCTTCGCGAGGTGCCACCGCCGGCCGGTGAGCACGGGATCCGGCTCGAGCAGCGCGCTAGACGAGGCCCGCACGCTGCGCGACAAGCTGGGCAAGGTGATCTGAAACGGCCGGACGAAGGCGGGCGCTTCACCACACTGGATGACCTGCGCCGGGCTCGCGAGCGTCACCGGGACGATCTGCTGCACTGGGAGCGCGACGAGCCGGACCGACCGCTCCACCCCTACTTCTCGGTCCGCGTCAATGCCCTCGTTCGCACAGACGGCACGCGCATATGGTCGGCGGACGGGAGCATTCCCACCGCATCAAGGGAGACACATCATGAGCAACGCCACCTCGCGAGGCGCCGTCTCGCACAACTACGGTGAGACCATCATCCAGAAGACCGCACTGATCGTCGGCATCGTCTTCATCCTCGTCGGCGCCGCGGGGTTCATCCCCGGGCTGACGCAGCACGCTGAACACCTGCAGGGCGCAGGCACCGACTCCGAGGCCATGCTCCTCGGCATCTTCCAGGTGTCGATCCTGCACAACATCGTTCACCTGGCCTTCGGAGTCTGGGGTCTGGCCGCAGCGAAGAGCATGCGCGCGTCGCGGACGTTCCTCCTCATCGGCGGAATCATCTACCTCGTGCTCTGGATCTACGGACTCTTCGCCGTCGGCAACGACCAGCTGAACTTCGTTCCGCTCAACGACGCCGACAACTGGCTGCACCTCGTTCTGGCGGCAGGCATGATCCTGCTCAGCTTCGTCCTCAACCGCGATCACCGCTCGGCAGCAGCGCCCCGCACCGGCCGCTGACCACCGCAGCGTGAGGGCCTCGGCGACGGTCTGTCGCCGAGGCCCTCGATCATGCGGTCCCGCCCGCCGTTCCGCAGACGTTCCGTCGCCTCGCCGCTGAACGGGATGCCGGAGGCGGTGCTCGACAGTGAATCCCGTCGGCGAGGTTGTCAACGGGGGTTCACCCTTCGACGCGAGGATGGGATTCTGAACGCCCATCAATCGATCGGAGCGATCATGTCTGACCCCACGCCCTTCCCCACCGACCCGATGAAGCCCGAGGGCAATGACCCCGACCTCAGCCAGGATGCCGACGCGAGTCAGGCATCCGGCGCCGCTGACGCCGACCGCCCTGACGACCGCGCACCGACCCACGACGAGCAGATGCGAGACCGCAGGGCGGCAGAGCAGCAGGACAAGGGCGAGAAGTTCACCGACATCGCCTGAGTGTCTGCGCCCTGTGAGTTGAGGCGGCCGAACCCACAAAGTCGGTCCTTCGCGCTGCGGCACCGCAGGCGCTGCAGTGCGAGAGCTGCCGGGACTCAGGACGCGCCGCGACCCGACTTCTGCTGCAGGCGTTCGATGTGCTCGGATGCGTGAGCCTTCGTGAGATCAGCGGGAAGCTCCTCGCCGGCCTCGCGCGCGAGGGTGTCGAGGTAGCTGCGCTGGGGTGCCGTCATCGGCTCGTCGCCCGTCACCCAGTCAGACGGGTCCTTCGCGGCGGGGTTCTGCGGGTCTTCGGCGCCGATGGTCTCTTCGGAATCATTGATGTCGGACATGCGGCGAGCGTACGCCGCTCCACCGACGGCCCGAGCGGGATTGACAATCGACGTCTCCCCGGCAATGTCGGAGCCTTCCGCCACAATGACGGCAATGAGCGATGACCTGGATGCCCGGCTGCGCCGCATCGGCCAGCATCCGTTCCGTGCGCGCTTCCACCTGCGCGGACGCGACCGAGCGATCGTCGGTCTACGTGGCATCGAGACCGTTCGCCGTCACGCCAGAGAGATCATCGATGAGCGGCTCGCACCCGCCGAGCCCCGCAACGACGGCAAGCAGACGCCGTACCACGGGCATCCGGTCTTCGTCGCGCAGCACGCGACCGCCACCTGCTGCCGCACCTGTCTGTCGCGCTGGCACGGCATCCCGAAGGGGCACGCGCTCACCGACGGCGAGCGCGAGTACGTCGTGGAGGCGATCACCCGGTGGATCGTCGCCGAGTACCTGCCGAAGACGCCACCGCCGTAGACCTAGGCTGCGCGCCATCGCCGATCAGCACGCGCAGCTGCGGAAGGCTGACCAGCGCTTCGAAGGCGAGCGGCAGTGGCATCACGAAGCTCTCGTGATCGCCGATCCCGCGCATCCGCTCTACTCTGGAACGTCTGCCTCATCCCTCTCCGAGGCGTGCTCAGGAGCCTCATGTCCACCGCATCCGTCGATGATCCCGCCCGCTATCGCCCGAACCCGACGGTTCTGACCGCGCTGAAGAGTCCGCGGATGCTGACCCGCGAAGTTCTCGCCGGACTCGTCGTCGGCTTGGCGCTCATTCCCGAGGCGATCGCGTTCTCGGTGATCGCCGGCGTCGATCCGAAGGTGGGGCTGTTCTCGTCGTTCATCATGGCGGTGTCGATCGCATTCCTCGGTGGACGACCGGCGATGGTGACGGCGGCGACCGGGGCTGTCGCGCTGGTGATCGCTCCGGTGGCGCCGACGTACGGCATCGACTACTTCATCGCGACGGTGATCCTCGCCGGGGTGTTCCAGGTGATCCTCGGGGTGGTCGGGGTCGCGAGGCTGATGCGGTTCATCCCGCGCAGCGTGATGGTCGGGTTCGTGAACTCGCTGGCGATCTTCGTGTTCAGCTCGCAGTTCCCGCAGCTGATCGACGTGCCGTGGCTGGTGTATCCGCTGGTCGCACTGGGAATCGCGGTGATGATCGTCATGCCGCGCATCACGAAGGTCATCCCCGCGCCGCTGGTCTCGGTCGTGATCGTGACCGGCGTCGTGCTGGCGTTCGCGATCGCCGTGCCGACGGTGGGCGATCAGGGTGAGCTGCCACGCAGCCTGCCGTCGCTGTTCATCCCGAACGTGCCGCTGACCTTGGCGACGTTCACGATCATCGCGCCGTTCGCGCTCGCGGTCGCGCTGGTCGGGCTGATGGAGTCCCTCCTCACCGCCAAGCTGGTCGACGAGATCACCGACACGCACTCGCGCAAGGGCCGCGAAGCGTGGGCGCAGGGCGTCGCGAACATCCTGTCCGGCGCCTTCGGCGGCATGGGCGGATGCGCGGTGATCGGCCAGACGATGATCAATGTGAAGGAGTCCGGCGCGCGCACCCGCATCTCGACGTTCTGCGCCGGCATCTTCCTGTTCCTGCTCGTGGTCGTGTTCGGCGACTTCGTTGCGACGATCCCAATGGCGGCGCTGGTCGCGGTGATGATCATGGTCGCGATCGGCGCCTTCGACTGGCACAGCGTGCGTCCGTCGACCCTGAAGCGGATGCCGAAGAGCGAGACCTTCGTGATGGTCTCCACCGTCGTGCTCGTGCTGCTCACCCACAACCTCGCCGTCGGCGTCGTCGGCGGCGTGCTCGTCGCGTCGGTGCTGTTCGTGCGGCGGGTCGCGCATCTCGTGGACGTGACCCGGGTGGTCTCGGACGGCGTGGCGACCTACACGGTGACGGGCGAGCTGTTCTTCGCGTCGAGCAACGACCTGACGACGCTGTTCTCGTACTCTTCCGATCCCGACCGAATCGTGATCGACCTCTCCGGATCGCACGTGTGGGACGCGTCGACCGTCGCCGCGCTCGATGCCATCGAGACGAAATACGTCGCATACGGGAAGTCGGTGGAGATCGTGGGGATGGATGCCGCGAGCGGGGCGTTCCACGGGCGCTTGAGCGGCGGGTTCGAGTAAGTCCTGCGCTGTTGCCGGGGCGGCCTGGTTCGCGCGGTGGCCGTCGCTTCAGTGTCTAGCCAGCGCGCCTCTCTGCCACGGTCCCCTCGCCCACGGCATCCGCCGCATCGAGCGCCAGCCCGATGTCGACCAGCACGACCCGGCCGCTCAGCCGCGGCCCCTCGCCGCGAGTGAGGCCTGCCTTGACCGCGCCGAACGTCACCGTCGTCGTCGCGGTGAGCACGATCGCGTCGGCGGCGCCGGTGTCGGCGTCGAGACCGCTGGGCAGGTCGACGGCGATGACGACAGCGGATGCCGGAAGCAGCGCCGTCACCGCATCGCGGGCCGCACCCCGCAATGCGCCGCGCGCGCCGATGCCGAGAATGCCGTCGACAATGACGTCGTAGGCGGTTGGGTCGAGATCGGCGAGAAGGATGCTGCGCGCGCCGGCATCCGTCGCCGCCCGCAGCGCCTCTGTGTGGACACGCTCGGCGGTGCGCAGGACGTCGACCCGCACCCCGCGAGCGGCGATGTCTGCGGCGGCGAACAGCGCGTCGCCGCCGTTGTCGCCTGCACCGACCAGCACGAGCATCCGTTTCGGGTTCTGCTCGCCGATCACCTCGGCGAGCCCGGCCGCCGCACGGCGCATGAGCGGAACACCGGCGGCGAGCAGCGGCGCCTCGGCCGCGCGCACCTGTGCAGCGGTGAAGGTGGGAACGGTCGGCGCCATGCGCTCACGGTACTCCGCGCCCGGTACCGGAGGGCGCAGAGAGGCGCCGGCAGTGCATCCACCGCCGGCGCCCCACCTGTCTCACTCCTGCGCCGTGCGCCGCCGCTTCACGAAGAGGAGGGCGATCGCTCCGGCCACGACCAGCACCGCCGCCCCGCCCCACAGGGCGCCTGCGGGCACGCCGCCCACCGCGGCCAGCGCGCCGGTCGGTGCCGCGTCGCCGATCAGCGGGTTCTCGTCGGTCTTCTCGCCGTTCAGGCAGCGCTTGAGCTCGGTCACCTTGACCCAGTTCGATCCGTCGGCGATGGGACGGCATCCGTCGGCGAAGGCGGTCTCGCGCTCGTTGTACAGCATCCTCACGAGCGGGGTGTAGTCGGTGCCGGTCGCGGGGTCGACGCCCGCGCGGGCAACGACATCCCACTGCACGTTGGCCGCCATCGGCGTGACCTCGGCGCCACGCCACGGGTTGTTCTCGTAGTCGTACACGTCGTCTGCGGACGACGGCTCGGCCTCGTCCGGCGCGGCGACCGTGGAACCCGGCAGGCGCAGCAGCGCCGCGAACGGCACGATCGTCTCGGCGTGACCGAAGCGGAACGTCGCCGCGACATCCCCGCCGGCGACGCGCTCGTCGATAGCTGTGAAGAAGTCGTCGAGCAGCGGCTGCGCCACGTCGAACGTCTCGGTGTGCTCGGCCAGGCTCGGACCCTTCTCGTAGAAGTCCTCGGCGTCGAGCAGGTAGGCGAACCACTCGGCATCCGCCTCCCGCCCCTCGAAGTACTGGGCGAAGTCGAACTCGTGCGGTGCGACGTTCTCCTCCGCCATGTCGACGGCGATGATGTACAGGTTGTACAGCGTCATGGCCGCGTCGACCGGGCTCTCGATCGACTTCTCGGGGTCGCCGCAGGCATCCGGATCGGCGGCCGCGTCCGCGCCCGGCGCGCAGAAGATGTCGCCGTCCTCGGTGCCGTCGACGGTGTTGAACCAGGTGTGCTCGTCGTCGGCGCCGATGGATGCGATGAAGTCGGCCGTGAAGATGCCGGAGAGCAGCTCGTCGGCAACCTCGACCGAGCGGGGCAGCTCTTCGATGTAGTCCATCGCGGCGGCGATCGTGCCGCCGTCGTCGGTCTGCTTCTCGATGTACTCCACGTACGCGTCGGCGCTCTTGCGCTCGGGCGAGCCCTTGACCTTGTCGGTGCCGTCGGGGTTCTCGACCTTGTGGAAGTACAGCAGGTCGGGGCGGGGCTCCAGTTCGGTGGCGTCTGCCCCGAAGCCGGCGAGGAAGCTCTCACCTGATTCGGTCGCGCGCGGTTCGCCCGACGTCTGGGCGGCGATGCGGCCGTCGGCACCGTCGAACAGCGTTGCATTGCGCTCGAGGGCACGCTGCCCGATGGCCTCGTGCTGCAGCTCGCCCTGGCGAGTGAGCATGCCGTAGCCGTTCTCGACGTTCGCCGCGGTGATGCCGTCGAGGTTCGCGATGAACTCCGTGCCGATCTCCGGCGTAAGGAAGCCGTTCTCGGCCTGCGCGGTTTTCGCGAGCAGGTGCAGCAGCGCGTCGTACTTGAAGCTCGACAGCCCGCGCGACCCGTGACGCGCGACGCTCTCGGTCGCGAGCGGCTCGTAGCCGTCGGGAGCCGGAGAGTACGCGGCGATGTCGGCGTCGGTCGGGGCGATGTAGGGCTGCTTGCTGCTGTAGAAGCCGTCGGGGGTTTCGTCGTCGACGGCATGCGCGGGCGCGGCGAAAGCGAGGGAAGCGACGGCTCCGAAGGCGATCGCGACAGCTGCGGTCTTGGTGGCGCCGTCGCGGCGGGCGGATGCCGCGGAGCGGCGCGCGAGAAGGGGAGGAAGCAGGGGCAAGGCGGATCTCCTGTGAGTGATGGGCCGCGGACGCGGACCGACTCAAGGGATATTCGACTCAGGTGAACGAGCGGTGGCGTGAAGGAGTACGGCGGGTGCTCCGGTGTAACAGGTCGACTACTGCGGTGATCCTCGGGGAGCAGGGACGCGCAGCCGCCACCCGGGTAGATCGTTGCCATTCCGGGACTTCGAATGTCGCACTCGCCCGCTAGTATCTGGATCAGTTGCTCCGCACGGACGACAGGAACTCGCCCGGGTTCCGAGTCTCGCGCCCATCACTCCTGGGCGGTACTCGGCGTGCATGCAGAGCGCTCCTGCGGCAAGTCGCCGTTGGGCAATCCCGGTGCTGTGCGCACCCTCCCGAAAGAGACATCCATGTCGATTCCCAACCCTCCCGCGCCCGATCAGCCTCCCGCATCGCCCACTGCGGCGTACAACACGGCTCCGGTTGCGCCCGCGCCGTACGCGGCCGCTCCCCCGGCGCCTCACGCGGATGCTGCCGGCCAGCCCGCCGTGGTGCCCGGCAAGAAGAACGTCGTCGCGCTCATCGCGATGATCGTCGCGATCGTCGGGTTCATCTTCGCGTGCGTCCCCGGCGCGCTGATCGTCGGCTGGGTTCTGCTGCCGATCGCCTTCGTGCTCAGCATCGTGTCGCTGTTCCTCAAGGGTGAGCGCAAGTGGATGGGCGTCGTCGGCCTCATCGTGTCGATCATCGGCACGATCGTCGGGTTTGTCGTGTTCTTCGCCGTCGTCGCGACGGCGTTCGACCAGTCGTTCGGCAGCGGCGACACCACCGTCTCGCAGCCGGTTGAGCAGGATGCCGAGCCGGCGGCAGACGCCGAGGAGCCGGCGGATGCTGCTCCCGCCGAGGGAACTCGCGAGAACCCGTACCCGCTGCAGTCGGCTATCAGCAACGACGACTGGACCGTCGTGGTGAACTCGTACAACGTCGACGGCGCAGCCGTCGTTGCCCGGGGCAACATGTTCAACGACGAGGCCCCCGCCGGGTCTCACTACGAGATCGTCAACTACACGGTCACCTACACCGGCGCCGAGAAGGGCCTCTCTGCCGAGGTTCAGGTGGCGGCGGTGACGAGCGCTGGCAATGTGCTGAACAGCTACGACGCCATGGTCGCTCTCGAAGACAGCTTCGGCCTCGACGAGCTCTACAACGGCGCGTCGGCCACTGGATCGCAGGCGTTTCTGGTGCCCGACGGCGAGAGCGTGCTGCTGCGTGTGACGCCGGGCATGTTCGCCGACGAGGTGTTCGTCAAGCCGTAAGTGCGGGACTTCGCTGGGGAGCGGATGCTGGCGGCAGGGGTCTCGACATACGGGAGTGGGGTCCCCGGCCGCCACCACAATCTTCACGAACGAAGGGCAATCGAGATGTCGCACGAATCACCGGCAGCGCCGGCGGGATGGTATCCGGACCCTTTTGGGGTGACGCGCTACTGGGACGGGACGCAATGGTTGGATATCCCTCCGCCAGCGCAGACAGCTCACGCCGAGACTGCGAAGCCACCGTCACGTCGCCGGCGAAACATCTGGGTCGCAGCAGTTGCCCTGGCTGCGGCGCTGCTGATTGCGGGCGGCGCAGTCGCCGTGACGACGAAGGTTCAGAGCGACCAGGCAGAAGCGGCGAGGCTCTCGAAAGCGGAAGCCGACGCGAAGGCCGAGAAGCAAGCAGCTGCTGAAGCAGAAGCAGAACGCGACCGCAAAGCAGGAGCGGACCGACGCGAGCGTGCGAGCCGCGAGAACGCGGTCACAGAGATCGAAGCATCGGTAAAGACGATGGCCGAGACCCACGTTACGGACGGGTTGCTTGAAGGCACGATCCTCGAGGTCACCTGTTCACCCGTTAACGGCGGCTCGATGGACGATCTCGGGCAGCGGACCACCGTCTTCCAATGCTTTGTCGCGAACGAGGACAATGGCGACGGAACGATGTCGGGTTATTACTACAACGCGACAATGAACTGGGACACGCAGGAGTACAGCTACGGATTCGGCGAGCCGTGATCGGACGGTGAATTCAACGTACAGGCCCACGCTTGTTCCACTGCCCCGACGCCACCACTGCGAAGCAGGAGCCCCATGAAGACTGATCTGACCACCCCCAAGGCATCTTCGGCATGCCCCAGCACATCGCAGTGCCGATCTATCAGCGTCCGTACGTGTGGACCGAGGACGAGCAGTGGGCTCCGCTCTGGGCTGATATCCGGCGTGTGGCCGAACACCGCATCCAAGCACCGACCTCCATGGTGAGCCACTTCCTCGGGGCAGTCGTCACACAGGACGCTCCTGCCGGCCCTGTGGGAGTGCAGGAGTTCGAGATCGTCGACGGACAGCAGCGACTGACGACATTGCAGCTGGTTCTCGATGCGACTGCCGCCGCGTTCGAAGAGCGAGGGTTTACCGCGCTGGCAGGGCAGCTCGGCTTCCTGACCCACAACGGAGCGATGTTCATGGCATCCGCCGATTCGGGCCTCAAGCTCCGGCACACCAACCGCGACCGAGCTGCCTTCGACGAGGTCATGCTCGCTGACCCGCCGATCGACTATCGAGAGCTCGAGCACGGGGACTCGCTGATAGCACGGGCTCACGAGTACTTCGCCTCCCACATCGGCGCCTGGCTCGACACCGACCCGGAGAACGCGACCGCTCGCGCAGATGCCCTCGCGATGTCTCTGCAGCTCTCGCTCCAGCTCGTGATCATCCGCCTGACGGCAGACGAGGACTCCCAGGAGATCTTCGAGACACTCAATGCGCGAGGAACGCCACTGACGGCAGCAGACCTCATCAAGAACTACGTGTTCCAGCGGCTGCGGGCTGAGGGTACGGATGCCGCCGACGCGTATGCCCGCTGGCCGTTCGAGACGAAGTTCTGGGAAGCGGAGGTGAGCGTCGGCCGATTCGCGACGACGCGCAGTGCGCTCTTCTTGGGGCAATGGCTCGTGGCGCAGGTGGGCAAGGAGATCAGCCCACGCTCGACGTTCTCGCGCTTCAAGTTCTTCACCGAGCACGAGACCGAGCGATCGATGTCCGAGCTGCTGGAACTCATCACCGCTCAAGCCAAGGAGTACCAGCGCCTCACCGAACGCGCGGCGGACTCGCACGCAGCCTTGGATCGAGTTGAGCTTCACTTCTACCGCATGAGCGTCGCGCAGGTGGAGATGACGAAGCCGATCGTGCTCTGGCTCCTTTCCCCGGACTCGGGTTACAGCACCACCACCGTCGCGTCGGTGATCGACTCCGTCGAGAGCTGGATCATCCGGCGACGTCTGCTGCGGTTGCAGAGCAGCGACCTCGGGCGCGTCGCGGCCGAGATGATCTCGTACGCACGAAATCTGCCGGAAGCCGAGTTGGTCGCGGGCGTGGATCGATACCTGACAGGGCTGGTCGCTGCCAGCACGTACTGGCCGGGCGACGCGGAATTGCGAACCGCCTTGCGCACGATGCACTTCTATCGGCGCTTCTCGCAGCCGATGCAGCGTCTGTTCCTTCAGGCGGTCGAGGACTGGCATCGGGGATATGCCTCATCCGGCCGCTCGAAGACAGGCATCCGCATCCATCGCGACAAGCACCAGGTGGAGCATCTGCTGCCTCGCGGTTGGCGGACGCACTGGCCGGTGGCGGATGCCGCTGCCGAGGCAGAACGTGACGATGTCGTGCATCGGCTTGGCAATCTCACGCTGTTGACGGGTTCGCTCAATGCCTCCGTCTCAAATGCCGCTTGGCTGGGCGAAGGAGGGAAGCGGGCAGAGCTGAGAAAGCACGATGTCTTCCTGATGAACCGTCCTGTCATCGACGATTCCGTCGACGGATGGGACGAGGCGAAGGTCGCCGAGCGAACGGATGCCATGATCGATGCTCTGTTGGAGACCTGGCCGGTTCCCGCTGGACACGAGGGCAAGACCGTGGATCGCTCGTCGCGTTTCAGCAAGGCCACCACGACGTACGCCGATCTGATCAGCGCGGGGCTCCTTGAGGTGGGCGCCACTCTCGTGTGCACCGACGAGCGCTGGCCAGCAGCACGCGGCACGATTCTGGCCGGTGGGCAGATGCTCTACGAAGGCAAGACGTACGCGAGTCCGGCGGCCGCCGCCCGGGTGGTGCGGGGCGGCCGAAGTGGGAATGCCTGGTACTTCTGGCGTTTGGAGAACGGCGCGTGGCTGAAGGATCTGCGGGACCAGATGCTTCGTATGCGCGGCTGAAGCACCCAGGTCACCAGCGGTGGCGGCACGGAGTTGAGTATGGCCGCAATCAGCGTCACAAGATAGCGCGTGGATCCAGTCGCAGGCATGAATGTCAGAGCCCAAGTACCATCTGGGCCACCTGATTTGCCCCTTCGATGGGGTTCCCAGCGCTGATCGGCCCAAGAGCGGAGAGGTTCACCCGAAATCTCACCGAGTCGTCGGCGACGTGTCGAAACGCGGCAACGTCGTTACTACGCAGAACACCGACTGCGGCGTCATCCATGTCGTAGGCGCGAAAGAAGGTCGTAAGAAACGGAACTGAGTAGGTCGAACCAATTGCTTGTGTGGCGTGGTTGTAACCGATCGACGAGTTCGCCCCGTACTCTGCGACGTGTGCGACGAATCGCTCGATCACGACGGGCGAGGCTCCGGTATCGGCCATGCGCTTGGTGATGCGATCGACGAGGTTGGGCACTGTGAAGCTGTTGCTGGCGTCGCTCTCGGCTCGCTGAAGACCGATGCTTAGCAGGAACAGCCGGTCCTCGTCGCCCTCCTCGTCACGCTCAACCTGATGCACGCCTTCGACGAGGTGGGATGAAGCGTTGCTCGTCGTGGTCTTGACCTCAACTCCGGTGCCGCCGAGGACGAGGTCGCGCGAGGAGCGCTGCCAACCGCGCCAACCGGCGATGATCTCTGCGACGCGAGCGTCATCAGCCCGGCGGCAAAGCACCTCCAAAAGGAGCAACTCGCCCGCGAGGCCGAGGAGCGCCTGGCTCGAAAGTGTGAGGTTCTTGATGGCGAGTTCGATGATCGGTTCGGTGAGGGCGAATGCGCGCGAGAGATCGCCATCTGCTCCGTTTCGCAGGAGTTCGGTGCAGATGAACGCTGCTACCTGGTCGAAGTGTGTGAGCGCGGGAAAGATGAGGTGCGTGGCTTCGAATGTCGTCCCATCGTCCTTGTAAACAGGTCGATACTCGGATGCATCCTTGACGACCCTAGATACCGGCACGAGCTCGTCCCCACGAAGGAGGAGTTCCACTTTGCCCTCCGTGTCGCGAGCCACGCCGATCACTTCGGTAGGGGTGATCCACTCGACGTTTCGCGACCCCGTCTCCGGGGAGATCGGGATGCGTTCGATCCGCTGCCGAGCGTCTTCGTAGTTGGTCATCGGGTTGTCCTCACGCTGCGATCAGCGAGCCAGCTCGCGTCGCGGCAAACTGCTCCGGGCCGCCAGCAGGTATGCATACTCCGACAGCGACTGCAGGATGCGGTTGCCCCTGCCGCTTATTGATGTAGAAGAGGATCTGTCCGTGCGCCCCTTGCGGGCGCCAGGACGTGGTCCCAGCCGTTGCGGGCAGCGCTTCGCCGCGATGGTAGTAGTCGAAGAACTCGTCGCCGCGGTAGTCAAGGGGGCCCGCGTTCGGGTCGTTTGTGCCCCAGGTCCCGTCAACGTTCCCCTCGGCGTTCAGGCTCTTCTGGGTGGCGCGGATGTTGAAGCCGAGATCGGAGAGGGGTCCACTGGTGATCGCGTCGCCGTCGCCGTACCGGATACCGACGGAGAATCGCGGCTGATGCAGCGCCTTGGCGCGCAGGTCCGCCATCGCCCATCGGCCGGACGGGACTCCTGTGACGAAGAGGCCTCGGACGGCACGACTCAGGCACGCTTCCCATAAGCGGAGGTACGCAGCGATGGCGTACGGGCACTCGAGGCGGGCCTCCGCATGCGTCACATCGGCGGCGCCTGGTGCGTTGTAGAACTGTGTCCCCGCCGGCAGCGGCAGCGTTGCGTCCACGCGGGCCTGGACTTGCTGCCACAAATCCGCCAGACGGCTTTCATTACCGGGGGCATACGAGCCATAGGAGAGACTGTCAAGCAGGTCGGCAGCCTCTGACAGCGACAGTGTTCGGTCGAGCGCACGTCCCCGCACAGTGAGTCCCACCACCACGTCGGAGGAGGGACCGGAGAAGGCCTCAGCGACACGCTGAGCGTTCGGGTCCGGCTGCTGACCGTCGTTGATGAGCCTGACGAACGGTTTCGCGCTCGGACATAGCGGCACTCGGCCGATATTGGCGATCTTTCCCGTGGCCAGAAAACCCATGCCGTGCAGGACAACCGGAGAAGGCGCGGTGCCAGTCATCTTTGCCGCGATGCCTTCGCGGAGCGCCTCGTCGACATCGTGATAGGCGCCGAACAGGTCGATCTGCTGTCGGGTCGCGAACATGCGGCAGAGCTCGATGTATTCTCCGCGGTAGCCGAACCATCGCTGCATCTGCATCTGAGTGTCGGCCAAAGGGTTAGCAGAACTGCGTCGGAAAAGTGCCGTCGTCATCCCCTCCAGTGTCAGCCCGCGTGCCATCACGTTGCCGGAGACGAAGATCGTTGAGAGGTCAGTGGCCGCACGCCAACGCCGAGTGGTCTCATCGAAGACGGGCCTGTACTCAGGCCTGTCGTCCGCGGTGGGGTCGCTGTTCACGACGGACACCCGGGTGCCTGGGATGATTTCCGTCTCCAGGATGCGGAGCACGGTCGGCCAGTCGGGGATGGGTCGAGGGTTCATGACGTTGAACTCGATTGCGATCGCGCTTGATGATGACCGGTAACGGTCGATCCATGCCTCCCAGAGGGGTTCCTCACCGCGCACTTTATCGACGAGACTCCTTGGGAGGAGCGCATTGCCTGACTCAATCAGGTTGCGCGCCGCGGAGCGGTCTGGAACGCCCGCCCAAACGAGCACGTCCTCCGCGGATGCGAAGTGGGCACCGATGTCCGCGGAGGGGTGGAGCAGCATCGAGTGGGCGGGCGGCGAAGCCGCTGTCGCATCGTCTCGCAGGAGGAAGTCCACGCCTTTCACCGAGTGCGGCCCGACCACAGTGGGGTCAGTTGCGGAGGCCCAGTGCAACTTAATAGCACCGGCGACTAGGAAGGCGCGAATGGAATCTGCGAGATCGTCGTCGGCTTGTCCCGATAGCTCGCGGCACAGGCCGGCCCCGGCGCCGCGGTCATAGTAGACCTCGCCGCCCGTGTAGTAGTTATTGATGCCGTTCGGTTCTGGGTACGTCGACGACCGCGGGGCGTTCAGGTCGCCGAGGTTTGCGGGCTGACCAACATCGAGCGGTGTCCTAAGCGAGATCACGAAGTCACGCGGGGCGAGCGGATTGTGGTCCTCTTGTAGCAGGTTCGCCTGGGGGGTCGCCGTGTACCCGACATAAGTAGCGAAGAGGTTTTCCGGCGCCCCGCTCGATCGCGGCTCCCATAGGTCGGCGATCGCGCGGGGAATCTGTTTGAGGGACGGGGAAAGTGGGCCCTGGGATTGCTCTACGACGGCGTCGAGCACCGAGCCGTCGTCCGCTTCGTCGTCAAGGACGAGCATGTGCACGGCACGGTCCAACCGCGCAACCTCCCTGAACACGCTCTGACGTAGCTCGCGTCCGAGAGCGTAGAGGTGATCGGTCTGCTTCATCGCGACGACGATCATGGGCTGACTCTGCGACAGTTTGCGTCTCACCTGAGCGGAAGGGAGTCGATAAGTATCGTCCAGCGTCGCGGACGTCCCGGACAGCACGACTCCCGGAGGTGGACAGAGCAGCCGTCGCCGCGCTTTCGCGACTCCGTCCTCCCCCGCATCGAGCTGTTCGACCATCCGTTCGTAGGTCTGACGCCAGAGCGACAGGCGTGTCCCCGCAAGGATCACTACGATGTCGATGCCCTGGTCGAGCGCCAGCGCGGTCACGCCGAACATCGAGGCTGTTTTGCCTGACTGAACTGAGCCCATAACCAGGCCGGTACGCGTCCGATTCTCAGGCCACGTCGAAGCGTCCGGCGGCCCCGCACCAAGCATCCCTCGCTCGACGATGTAGGCGCAGTCGGTCTGGAGGACCCCTCGCGCGGTCGAGGTCATCTGCCCGAGTTCAGCAGCGTACCGGCTCCACCATGTCTCTCGCGCGCCAGACGGCGCATCGAAGTGCACCCGTTCCACGTTGACCGATCACGCACCCTTCGGTGGGATACGCGATGCGAGCAATGACTCGACGCCTGATGACCCGAAACGAGCACGGATCGCTTCGGAGGCCATTTCAATGTCTATCCCGAGCTTCTCGACAACGCCAGCGGCGATGCGAGCGATGAAGTCCCACTGTGTGCGGGTCTGAGTCTTCTCGGGACGCGTCCAGTCATTCAGCGCCGCCTGGCGGATTGTCGTGGCGTTGGCCTCCAGACGCTCCTCTATATCCTCTGGCGCACCGGCGGTGGCAATTGCGACGCCGACGAGCGACCCGACCAACTGCAAGTCCTGCCATCGGCTGCTTTTCCCGTCGCCGCGAAACTTGTCCGGCCAGAGTTCGTCGTAAGCCGCGTGCAAACTGGCAGCCGTCGTCACTAGTTCGAAAAGGTCGGAGAGTCGAGAGGAGGCACGCAATGCATGTGAGCCGTCGTCTTGCACGCGCTTGAGAAGGTCGTCAATGTGGCGCGCGGTGGAGGGAAGAAGCTTACCTCTCGTATCATTAACGAGCGTTGCCATGATCCATCCGAGCACCTTTGTTCGTCGGTAGCGAGCCTCACCGAACCCGTAATCTGCCAGAGTCTTTCCTAGCTCACCGACGTCCGGAACGTCGAGGAGCGACGGGGCGATCTCTGCGATGTTGGCACGGCCACTGGCATCACCAGCCGCGACGAGGATTGCGCGCGTGAACTCGACATCATGGAACACCGCGTTGCGGATCTCCTCGGCGTTCAGGTGCATACCTTGTTTGTTATAGAGGTTGAAGACCTCGTGAATCTGCCGTTGATTCGCCTTCGTGTACTCGATAACGGGAACCTTGTAGTCGGGGGCCCCTTCGAAGAGTTCCTCGACCGTCACCTCCTGGTCCGCGACGTCAATGGTGTGTCCCTTTATCTGGGTGTAGTACTTCCCGCGTAAAGGCTCCAGGTCTTTACCGACGAGAACCCCGTTCTTATCGTTTCGGAGCCGAAATGGGAAGTAGTAGTCGTCCTCGAGTCTTGCCGTGAGCGGTTCGCCCATGTACGCCTTCCAGGCCAACCGGAACTTGGGGTAATCGTTCTCGAACTTGTCACGAAACCCAGCCTCAGGCTTCGCCTTGTCAGCCTCAAAGACCCTCGCGAGCGCTTCCGGATGCTTGCCCACAAAGCGCAGAATCGCGGTCAGGCGCTGCTTGCCGTCCACGACATCATCGGGAGCAGCGCCGCCCTTGCGCAGCAAGATGATCGAAGGCAAAGGAATCCCCCGGAGGATTGACTCGATCAGCTTCTGTCGGTCCCCCGTGCGCCACACGTCTCCTCGCTGGTAGGAAGGCGTGAGGTTTAGCTTCTTTTTTGTCAGTTGGAAGATGTGCCACACGTCGGCCTTGGCGGTGACGGGCTCTGGGGAAATGGCTTCCTCGTCCCCCGCTTCGGCTTCCCAGCGGTCCGCCCAGGAGGCGGTAGCAGACGATTGAGTAGCACCGTCGGAGTTGAGTTCTGCCATGAACTCGTCCTTGAGTCGGATCGCTGCCTCTGCTCGCTCCGCGAGGCGCTCCAGCGCCTCAGTGGTCAGCCGCGTTGCCCCACCGGTCTCCTCGGCCCCTTGAGCCGCCGGAACAAAATTCAAGTTGGCTGAAAGGCTGAGGACGAAAGCCGCGAGGTCGGCATCGGAAAGATCGTCATCGAAGTGAAGCCACCCTTGTACGTCACCCAGACGCGATACCCAGGCATCGGATTCGAAGTCCACATCAGCAGAGGAGTAGCTGGCGCAAGCCTGCACTCCTTCCGGGGGGTCGGTAACGTCCGACAGTTCAGCAAGTGCTTCCGCGATGCGATCCTGGGCCTGCACGCGCGGGCCCTCTTCGGGGCTGTCATCAGCGGCCTCTGCGACGTTCGAACTCATTCGTGGCACTTCTTTCTCAATGCGGTCTGGAACGGCGGTTAGGCAGCCTCACCAGCGACGGTGATTCCGGGCTTTGCAATGTCCGATGCCATCTCGCGCGATGTCAGAGCCCTGAGGAGCGGCTCCGCGATTTTACGGACGACCTTTGCGTTGACGGCGTTGCCGAGCGCCTTGTATGCAGCGACATCGCTTGTAGGAAGGGTGATGCCGCCAAGGCTCTGCAATCTCGCGCATTCTGCCGGGGTCATGTAGCGCCGGGCGCCGGTGCCTGAGATCTTCGCTCCTAGGATTGGCACTTGCGTCTGGGTCATCGCGATCAGAGCCGGCGCGGTCGTCGGCCGCTTCACACGGACGCCGGAGGCCCGAACCTGTATGACGTACTCGTCGATCTCACGCACGCCGCCCTGCGCGTTCCATTCGAACTTCTGAAAGCTGGACGGGAACTCCCACGGTCGCCACGCATCAAGCCACGGGTCGATCCATTTGCGGTTGTCCGAGTAGAAGGCACGATTCTGTCGGATGAAGGCCCGCTTCCAGCCAGGGAACTCGATGTCCCCGTCGCGCCGGGAGTGGCTTGGTATCAGCAGCTTCTGCCCGGCGGTGCTCAGTCCGTCCAGCGGGAATCCGAACGATCCCGTGAAATCATCGAGCTTTCCCGGTCGCCGCTGGGACCATGCCCGAGGAGGTGTCATCTCCTCGTAGGGGTAACTCGCGCGGAACTCCATCGACCAGATGGGGAAGGATGGGAGCTTGATGTCCTTCGGCGCACGAAGCAAGAAGTCCCGCCACATGTCGATCGCGTCCCGTGTCTTCTCGGGCACCTCACGAACGGGCGGCGCCTGGGGGTCAAGAGCGGTGGCAATGGTGGTCACTTCCATGCTTTCGTCCGGCCACTGGAACCCAGCAAGCCCGCCCTCGGAGACCAGGGCTCCGACAAAGTACGCCCGCTCGCGCACCTGCGGAATGCCGAACTGGTGCGGTGACAACCGCCGGATGTCGACCTCATATCCAAGATTGACAAGCATCTTGACGATGGTCGCCTTCGTCTCGCCACCATCGTGGCTGAGGATATTCGGGACGTTCTCAAGAATGAAGCGACCGGGTCTCTTCACGCGCAGGATATCGTGCACCTTGAAGAACAAATGACCCTGCAGAGTGTGCTCGAAGCCCTGCTGTTTACCTGACTTGGAGAACGGCTGGCAGGGGAAACCTGCGGTGAGAACGTCATGGTCGGGCACGTGCTCGGCGATCACCTCATCCGTGTCCAGCTCGTTCACATCCGACCACGGCGCGATACCGAAGTTGGTCTTGTAGAGCGCATTCAGTCCCGACTCCCACTCTGCAGCGAACACGCCCTCGCCGTCGAGCCCCCGGAGCGCCACGTGAAACCCACCGAGCCCAGCAAACAGGTCGATGAATCGGAAGGTGGGAGGCTGGGCTGCCATGGGTTGGCGTTCTCCTTCAGATTCCAAGATCTAGTTCAGTTCTGTGTCCGGCTGAGTGGCGCAAAGTCACACAGCAGGAGGGCGCGGCTCACCGCTGACACCACTGGGGTTCCCAACAACAACAATAGAAGGAGCCGCCGACATAGCGAGTCGGTCCCGCGTCGGCGCGCCGAGTCGGGCAAGATTTATGTTCGCTGGCACGCATGCGGCCGACCACAGACCCTTTGCTGCAACCTCCCGATTATCAGGGGCTGACCGATGAGCGACGCTCACGCACTCGCTCCGCGATGCTCGCCGTGCCCGCCGGCGGGAGCTCCTGCCCCCAGAAGAGCAGTACGAACCAGCCTTGTGTACGGCCAACCCCGCAGTGGCATCGCGGCCGTGTTCCTCGACGTGGCCTTGCGGATGGCCTCACCTGGTGCCCACGATTCGTGCACGGCTCCACGGTAGGTTCGGGTGCGAAGCACAGTCGGGCGGCACTAGGTCAGAGAAGCTACTACGTGAGCGTGAGGAGCAGGGTTTCAAGTGCAGCGATCCCGTGACCGGCTCTCGTCCCGTGTCGCTTCGCGAGGCCGGTCGCCTCGATCATGTGCGCCCAGCGGCGTTCGGTGATCACCACGTCACAGTACGGAACGGCTACAGAGAGGGCCGAAGCGTCCGTCCAGTCATGTTGCTCCCAAGGATGAGTTAGGTCGCGGTGCTTCCGGTAGCGGAGTGTCGCCCACGCGAACGCAGACGGCAATGCCGTGATAAAGGCATGCACCGACTCGGGCCCCGTCCTGCCGAGGAGGCCCGAGGAGAAGAACAGGTTGGGGTCGACATCCAGTTCCGCCGCGATCTCGTTGATCTCGTCCGTCAAGGACTTGAGTTCGTCGGCGACGAGAAAGTCGCACAGCTGTGCAGGGGTGGCACGTTCACGGATGATGCTCTCGCGGACTCTTAGCTCGCTCTGCATGTGCTGTGTCCCGTATCGGTGCTCGGGGGTTCGCTCTACTCCCTCGCTTTCGAGGATGGCTGGCGTCCCCACGAGCTGGAGCCACTCCCAGGCTGGCCCGCTTCGCTCCAGCGCCTCCCAGTTTTCGGGCGGCGCGACTGAAGGCCCCTCGCTCACGGTGCTGTCTGGCGACGCTAGCGACTCCACGAAGCGGAACCGACCATGCGGAGAGCCGAACGCGTGAGCCGCGCCATATCCAAGCAAGTCGCTGATCGAAGGCAACGAACTTGGCACGGCCGTGAGTTGCGCCACCAGCGAGCGCACCTCTCTACGGCGCACAAGATATGGAGACGGGATCGTCGCGTATCCCGTCATGTCTCGCATCAGGGCACCGACCTGCTCCCGCGACCGCTGATCGCGTCGATGCCAGAGTTCCAGATAGTGCGCGACAGCGAGAGGAATCACGGCTTGTCCGCGCGAGACGGCCTGCTCCAGGGCGGACGGACCGGGCTGATATCCACCTCTTGTCGCCCTGAGAACTGCCTCGCGCCATCGACACCCATACGTTCATGTCTAGATAGACGACGACGGGTACCTTGTGTCGATCTCCCATGCCCAATCATCCGCATAGAGTTGGCGGATCGCAGTGACGACGCGCTTGTCGCCGCAGCGTCGGGCTATCCTCGGTGCCTCCCGAAAGACATACCCCTCCCCGAAGCTGAAGGGCCACCCAGTCACGGTCCCGGAGCGCGCTAGTTCGCCCGACGCCGCCGCGCACAGGAACGAACGAGCGTCGCGTTCGGGCGGAAACAGATCGGCGAGCCACGGCGGCCGTTCATATATGAAGCGAACAAGCACCGGAACGTGGGGCGTCTCCGGGTAGGAGGAAGTAAGCGATCACGAAAGCACCGCTCTACCAAGAAGCCCTTAGTCGACTCAGCATGACGCACTCTCGATCACCCGGAAGAAGCGTCGAATAATCAAACTCGCTGGGATATAAAGGCTGCAATCTCACGGCCACCCTCCACTGCCACCGTCTGATTTCCCATCCGCCGATACAACTTCACATTGTCGACCCAGGCCGCGGACCGACTCGAACCAACAGTTACGCGCACCAAGACCTTCCCGCGGAATTGAGCAAATGCCACTCGAACCAGGTCGGCCACCAGTTGTGCATCAATTCTCTTGCCAAGGAGATCCGAAGTGAGCCATCGTTCATAACGATCGACGCTACCTTCAAACAACGCGAGATCCCGCTGAAGACCAGGCGTGGCCCCCGAGTCAGCGACACCGATAAGAAGGTCACCACCGTCAGAATTCATGAACCCAGCGATCGTCTTAACGATCGCGTCCTCGATGTACTTCTCCTTGGCACCACTCTTCACATCGATCCGACTAGTTTCTTTGAACTCGACCGTGTGGGACTCCCCGGCCGTCAGAAGCGCTGTTATCTCCTCGGTCGCGGATACATCGTTCGAGACGAGCCGGTCATCCCGATGGTTCGCAACTCCTAGAGAATTAAGAGCAATCAGCGTCGACGAGTGGAATATTTGATTCCCACTGCGCTCGAAGAGCCCCAGAGCAGCGAGGTCATCTGCAGCTTGCCCGGCTTCAGAATCACCCGCAACCCATTCGTTTACCTCACTCTCACTCAACCCTTGATCAAGCAGATCCGCCGCCTCAGGGTAGTGACCACGGAGCGCCGAGCTAATTCCGCGCCAGGTTTCGCTCGCGCTCTTCGACCATTCATCCCAGACAGCTTCAACGTCAGCGATCGACACGGGCACAGTATCGGAGTCCGCGTCATGCCCGATTGGAAGCCTGGCGCGTGCGTGGGATGCAATATTTGCAGCGAAATCGCGAACGAAGTATGGATATCCACCGGTCAGTCGATGAACCTCCTCTATTGCAGCACGCTCCCACTGCAAAAGCATAATGGTGCCGAGATCGCGAATGAGCATGGCGGTTTCGCCCTCATCGAAAGAGGTTAGATGGACGCTCGAAACCTGGCCAAACATGGGATTGTCAACCATGTTCTCCGCGTCCAGAGAGCTTCGACGAAACATTCTATTTGCCACACCACTAAACATCAGAGACACATTGTCACGTGATTGCGCAGCGGATCGAAGTGCACCCAACAGACTGCGGACGGCCTGCGGGTTGTGTTTCGCAATAGCGGCAGCGCTTTCGACTTCGTCAACAGCAATGACAAAGCGCAAGTTTGGGTTGCGGGCCGCCACTTGTTTGATTCGGTCGGATAGCCCTGTGAGTGTCATGCCGCGAGTTTCTCGCTGAGATTCAGTCCCACTCCACACGTCCAGCCCCAATTCGCGCGCACGCTTCAGGTCTTCATTGAGAGCGGACGCGATTGAAGCGGGGAGCTCTCCGATGGAAGACGCATCCAGCATCTGGAAGTCAGAGATCGTCATCACGATTCGGCGACTGATGACCTGGCGGCGCAACTCACGAAGTACTGAAGTCTTTCCGGACCGCCGCAAGCCTAGCACCGCAATATTTTGGTCCCCCTCCAACGCAGCCGTCATGCTCCTCAGCAGACTCGATCGACCGAAGAAGTCGTCGCCTTCAACAGGATTCTGTGTTCGATATAGGTCCCGAGCCCCCAACCTGTCACGCAATTCGCGAACTATCGCCGCTTTGATTCGCGCTTCGTCCGACCCGGCGGCGTCGATTGGAACTACGATCAATTCACGCCGTGAATCACGTTGCCATTCGTCGAGCTTCCGCCTTATGTCGGGGTCTGGGGAAACCAACATGACAACTCGCCGAGACGCGGTAAATCTCTCCAGCCCACCATTCTCAACTTGGAGCGACTTCAGTAAATCATGAGTACGCAGGGTGATTGCGTTGAAGCTACGACGCTGAAAATCGACCCAGGGCGTGAAGTACCAGGCAACTTCACCATTGATACTGAACCGTCGTTCGAGATCCGAGCCTAGCCGCGCCAGCGCCAGCCCGGCCTCCCGCAGATCTGGATCGTCCCGGACGGGTGCGAGGAAGAACATCGGCGTAGGGTTGGTCGCGCCTCGAAGTGCGCGATCAACCCAACGCGCTGCAGGGAATCGTGAGAAGAAGCGTTCACGAACATCCTGAAGACTCATCAAGCACCCCTCGATAAGAGACAGTTAACCGATCCAGACTCACGCCAGCGTATCTCGCATGGTCACGGCAGCTTCACGCCAAATCGCCCCTTCCTCGTCGTCGCTTACGCGAAAGATGCCGGCGGCGCGCAGCGCGGTAAGAAAAGCGCGCAGCTCGTGGTTGGTCCAGTCGGTTTCGGGCATGACGGTCTCCTGTCGTGAATGAACGATGACAAGAGAGGCGCCGCAGCCCGCGTTACGGGTGCGGCTTCTCTCGGAGACGTCGGGAGTGACGGAGCATGAGGATGAGGATACGCGGGGGTGAGGACATCTCGGGCCGGGGGTGCGGTTCAGAGAGTGGGTTGTGACCCTTCGTCTCGCTTCGCTCGCTCAGGGCGTTTCGACTCGCTGCGCTCGCTCAACGACCGGGGAGCCCGCGCCGAGGCGGCCCCGCGAGAGCTTGTTCACGATCAGCGCGATCGCGCCGTCGCCGGTGACGTTGGTCGCGGTGCCGAAGCTGTCGAGGGCGATGTAGGCCGCGAACATCAGGCCCACCTCGGCCTCGCCGAAGCCGAGCATCTGCACGAGCAGACCGGCAGCGGCCGCGATCGCCCCGCCGGGAACACCGGGCGCGGCGATCATCATCACCGCGAGCATGAAGATGAACGGCAGGTACGAGCCGAGGCTCACGTCGCCGTCAGAGAGCAGCAGCACCGCGATCGAGAAGCACGTGATCTTCACCATCGAGCCCGACAGGTGGATGGTCGCGCACAGGGGAATGACGAAGCCGGCCACAGCATCCGTCACCCCGTTCCGCTTCGCCGACGCGAGCGTCACCGGGATCGTCGCCGCCGACGACGACGTTCCGAGCGCCGTGAGGTACGCGTCGCGCATGCCCCACAGGGCCTTCAACGGGTTGACCCGCGCGATCGCACCCGCCGCGGAGTACTGCAGCAGAAGCACGACCAGGGTGAGCGCGAACGACACGATCACCACGAGCAGGAACTTGCCGATCACGGCGACCGCCGAGCCGCTGTTCGACAGCTCCATGAAGATGCCGAAGATGTAGATCGGCAGCGCCGGCACGATGATGCGGCGGATCAGCCCCTCGACGATCGTGCGGAACTCGATCGCGCCCTGCAGCACCACCCCGCCCCGCATCGCGGTGAGTCCGATGCCGACGACGAACGCGAGCACCAGCGCCGACATCACGTCGATCACCGGTGCGAGCACGATCTCGGTCGCCCCACCGCTCGCCTCGCCGACAACCGAGAAGTAGGGAGTGAACGCCGACGACTTCTCGTCGAAGATGACCGAGTCGGTTCCGCTGAGCGATTCGGTGAACAGCCAGCGGCTGACGAAGTACGCGAGCAGGCCGGCGAGCACCGTCGAGGCGTAGGCGATGCCCGCGGTAAGACCCAGCCACTTGCCCGCGCCGCGACCCAGCTCGGCGATCGCCGGCGTCACCAGGCCGAAGATGATGAGCGGCACGGCGAAGCCGAGCAGGCCAGAGAAGATCGAGTTGTAGGTGAGGAACGCGTTGCCCAGCCACACGGGCATGAACGGCCCGACGAGCACGCCGAGCACGATCGCGATGACGATCCAGGTGAGCAGCGGAAGACGGAAGAGCTTCATGGGCATCCTTCGTGACGAGCCGGCCGAGACGATCCCGACCCTGGCGCGTTCCGGAAAACCGCCGCAGACATCGTAAGCGTCTAGACCGCGAATCGTTCCGGTCGGCCGCGGGACGTCGGCGATTGCTGCTTTACTCAGACCGTGGACATGACGACGATGTACGGCGCGGTGCTGGTGCTCATTCTGCTGCTGGTTCTGGTGCTGCTCGTGCATCGCCGGCAGCGTCGCAGCTGGCAGGCGCGACGCCAGCAGGATGCGCTGGTGCATGCGCAGCATCTGGCCGGAGCCGCCGCGGCTCATGATCAGCAGGTGATGGCCATGCGCGCGGGGCAGGCGGCGAGTGATGCGCTTCGTGACAGCGCGCTTCATCTGGCGGCGCGTGGCATGCGGTGGGAGCTCAACTCGCGCGAAGCGCTGGTGAAGGCCTGCGAAGCGGCATCGCTCAACGCGATCATCGCGACGAACGTCGTCTTCGCCGTGGTGTCGGACAAGCGGTCGTTCTGCGCGCAGATCGATCACGTCGTGGTCACCGACAACACGACGCTCGTCATCGACAGCAAGTACTGGAACGGTCTGGTCTTCGACGGCACGAAACCATCGCAGCTCGCTGCTCAGTTCGCGGCGCTGCTCGACGAGAAGCAGCTCACGCCGCCCTTCGCGGTCCACCTCCGCCAGCGCGACCCCGCGTCGATCGGCCTGCGCGTCGACGCGGGCCCGGCGGCGCCGGTGCGGCAGGCGCGGGTGGGAGCATCTCGGCTGCACACGTACCTGTCTGAGCGCGTGGGCGAGCTGTCGTTCATCGACACATGCGTCTTCTATTCGCATCCGGATGCCACTGTCGTCACGCCGGGCGTCGACGTACAGGGCAACACCCGCACGCTCATCGCCGACGTGCACACCATCGGTGCCGTGCTCCGACGCGCCCACACCGCTCGGCGCGAGCAGTCGTCGCCGGAGCGCGTCGATCGCATCGTCGACGCGCTGACCGAGCTGGGCGCCGACATCGTGCGCACCGGCGCCTTCGCTGTCGACCGCCCCGTGTCGCCGGTGGCACTCGACTACCGCATGCAGACGCGGCGCGAGCGCTCGCTCGCCCGCGCTGGTTCCGAGCCTGCCGAGCCGCGGACGGGAACCCCCACGCGCTGAGGCCTGGCTCAGACAACGACAGCCCCGGGCCGAGGCCGACCGGGGCGCGGTCGGGACTCGGGCCGATGTCAGACCCCACCCGTACGCTGACCCCATGACCCGGTACCGCCTCCGCGTCGCTCTCGTCGACAGCGAACCCGAGATCTGGCGCGAGTTCGACATCGACGGGCAAATGCCGCTGCGCATGCTGCACATCGCCCTGCAGACGATCATGAGCTGGCGTGAATCGCACCTGCACGCGTTCACCGACACCGATCCGGATGAGCCGTCCACTCAGGGGCGGCGCTGGGAGTCGCCGGACTTCGCGGACGACAACAGCGCGCTGTCCGAAGACGCGGCCACCGTCGGCCAGGTGCTCTCGAGCCTCGACACCCTCTGGTACGAGTACGACTTCGGCGACGGGTGGGTGCACCGCCTCGACGTCGTCGAACGCCAGCCGGATGCCCCACTGCTCGCACCCGTGGTGCTGCTGGACGGCGCGAATCGTGGGCCGTTCGAAGACGCCGGCGGCATGCACGGATACGCCGAGAAGCTCGCCGCGCTGGCCGATCCACAGCATCCGGAGCATGACGAGATCACCGAATGGATCCGCGCGACCGTCGGTCCGTGGGCGCCGCTCTCGCCGGGCGCGTTCGATCTGGTCGGCGCGCAGAGCGAGCTGAACCTGATGTTCAACCCGCAGGGATCCGGCCTCTCGCCGTACGACATGTCGGGTCTGGTGAAGAGCGACGAGCTGCGCCGCCCGGGAGACGTCGGCGACGAGTCGCCCATCGTCGAGCTCGCTGCGCAGCTGCCCTCGCCGATCCGCTCCGAGCTGCGCCAGCATCTGCACCTCACCGGCGTGCTCGAGCCGCTCGAGTTCGACGACGAAACCGCGGCGCGCATCGTGCGCCCCTTCACGTGGCTGATGGATGCCGTCGGCCCCGACGGCGTCGCCCTCACCGCAGCGGGATGGATGCCACCCGCCACCGTCCTCGCCGGGATGACCGAGCTCGGGCTGTTCGACGACTGGATCGGCACGGGGAACCGGGAAGAGCTGACCCCGCCGATCTCCGAGCTGCGCGGCGCCGCTCAGCGACTGGGACTGATGCGCGTGCAGAAGGGGCGCCTGCTGCTCAGCTCTGCGGCGAAGAAGGCCCTCGGCGATGCCCGCACCCAGCTGCAGCTGATCACGCGCGGGGTGTACCGCAAGCTCAGCGACGCCGAGTCCGACGCGGCCGCCCTGCTGCTGCTCGCCGTCGCCGACGGAACCGCACACGACGAGCGCTGGCACGCGATCGCGTTCGGCCTGGAACTGTGCGGCTGGCAGTCATCCACCCGCCTGGCGTTCACCGAGCGCGACATCGCGCATGCCACTTTCCATCCGCAGCGGGTGCTCGACCTGCTCAGCGACTCGCTGCAGCGCCAGCATCCGGCGAGCGCGGCCGACGACCTGCGGGTGTTCGCGCGGGCGGCGCTGCGCTGAGATCGCTACAGTGTCGCTCGTGAACAGCTTCTCGAAGCGGGATCTGCCGGCCGCGCTGCAGCTCATCGAGCCAGACCTGGCGAGCCGGCTCACGCCCGATGACGTCGAGGCGCTGTTCGCCGAAGCCCGTGCGCTGCATGTCGCGGGCATCACAGCAGATTCGAGATCCCCGCGCGGCGACTCGTCTGTCGTGGAGATCATCACTCCCGACGAGCGGTGGCACATCAACACCACCGAGCTCGGGAAGGACGCGCTCTGGCAGCTGCTGGTCGGCCTGGCATCCATCCTGACCGGCCAGGCTTTCCTTTCGCTGGCGGCCGCAGTCGGCCAACTGCGCGACGTGCTGCAGAAGTTCACGCGCTTGGCGCCGGACGAAGGGGATGTCGCCGGCACCCTCGTGCGCCTGTCGCGTGAACTCGGCGGGCCGGTGCCGCGCGCGCGTCTGGAAGCGGCCTACCGCTACGACCCTGACCGCGACGGGCCGATGGAAGACGGCTCGGAGCCCATCGACGCTCCCGCGGTCATCGATCGGCTGATCGACAAGAAGGTCGTCGCACGCACGGCCGACTGCTCATTGACCATCCCGTTCTGACGGCTCGACGCCGCACTGATCCTCGATCACTAGACTCGACCGGATGCTCGAGACCCCACCGGCCGCCGATCCCTTCGTCCGCGTCCGCGGCGCCCACGAGAACAATCTCCGCGGCGTCGACGTCGACATGCCACGCGACCGCATCGTCGCCTTCACCGGCGTCTCCGGCTCCGGCAAATCGTCACTCGCCTTCGGCACGATCTTCACCGAGGCGCAGCGCCGCTACCTCGAATCCGTCGCCCCGTACGCGCGCCGCCTGATCCAGCAGGGGCACGATCCGCACGTCGACTCGATCACCGGCCTGCCGCCCGCGGTCGCGCTGCAGCAGCGGCGCGGCGCACCCAGCTCGCGCTCCAGCGTCGGCACGGTCACCACGCTGTCTAACTCGCTGCGCATGCTGTTCTCGCGCGCCGGCACCTACCCCGACGGCGTCACCGAACGCCTCGACTCCGACGCCTTCTCACCCAACACGGCCGCCGGCGCCTGCCCGCGCTGCCACGGCGTGGGCGTCGTGCACGACGTCACCGAGGAATCGCTCGTGCCCGACCCCTCGCTCAGCATCCGGGACGGAGCGATCGCCGCCTGGCCGGGCGCTTGGCAGGGCAAGAACCTGCGCGACATCGCCATCACCCTCGGCTACGACGTGGATCGCCCCTGGCGCGACCTGCCGCAGGCCGACCGCGACTGGCTGCTGTTCACCGACGAGCAGCCGGTCGTGCAGATCATCCCGCAGCGCGACCGCATCGAGAAGCCCTACAACGGACGCTTCTGGAGCGCGAAGAAGTACGTCTTCCACACCCTCGCCGACTCGCAGAGCGCGATGATGCGCGCCAAGGTGCTGCGCTTCATGCGCTCCGGCCCGTGCCCGCTCTGCCACGGCACCGGGCTGCGCCGCGAAGCGCTCGCGGTCACCTTCGCGGGGCGCTCGATCGCCGAGCTGAACGCCCTGCCGATGACCGAGCTCGCCGACGTGCTGCGCCTCACCACCGAGATCACTGACCCCGGCCCCGCCCTGCCGACCGCGGCCAGCGGCGAGCGCACCGAGGTCGCCGTCGCGATCGCCGCCGACCTGCGTGCGCGCATCGGCGTGCTCGGCGACCTCGGCCTCGGCTACCTCGGCCTCGGCCGCGTGACCACCACCCTCTCCCCCGGCGAGATGCAGCGCCTGCGCCTGGCCACCCAGCTGCGCTCGGGACTCTTCGGCGTCGTCTACGTGCTCGACGAACCCTCCGCAGGGCTCCATCCCGCCGACGCCGAGCCGCTGCTCGAGGTGCTGGAGCAGCTCAAGCGCTCGGGCAACTCCGTGTTCGTCGTCGAGCACAACATGGACGTCGTCCGCCAGGCCGACTGGATCATCGACGTCGGCCCCGCCGCCGGCGAAGGCGGCGGCGAGGTGCTCTACAGCGGTCCCGTCGACGGCCTGGCGAAGGTGGATGCCAGCCTCACCCGCCCCTTCCTCTTCCCCGACGCGCACGGCGAGCACACCGCCGCGCGCGAGCGCCGCGAAGCGGCCGGGTGGCTGCGGGTCGACGGCATCCGGCTGCACAACCTCGTCGACATCGACGTGACAATCCCGCTGCAGACGCTCGTCGCCGTGACCGGCGTCTCGGGCTCGGGCAAGTCGACCCTCGTCAGCCGGGTGCTGCACGAGGTGGTGCGCGATCACCTGCATCCGGATGCCGATGCCGGCGACTCCGCAGAAGACGAGACCGACCCCGATGAGCCGGGGATCGCCGAGGCGACGGCGCCGTCCGATGCCGACGTGCTCAGCGTGGGGCGCACCGAGGGACTGGAGCTCGTCGACCGGCTCGTGCGCGTGGACCAGAAGCCGATCGGCCGCACCCCGCGCTCGAACCTCGCGACCTACACCGGCCTGTTCGACGCGGTGCGCACCGCGTTCGCGCGCACCGATCTTGCCCGCGAGCGCGGCTACAGCGCCGGTCGCTTCTCGTTCAACGTGCCCGGCGGTCGGTGCGAGACCTGTCAGGGCGAGGGCTTCATCTCCGTCGAGCTGCTGTTCCTGCCCGGCAGCTACGGGCGCTGCCCTACCTGCCACGGCGCCCGGTACAACGACGAGACGCTCGAGGTGCGCTGGCACGGGCACTCCATCGCCGACGTGCTCGCGCTCACCGTCGCGCAGGCATCCGAGGTGCTCGCCGAGATCCCCGCCGCTGCTCGCAGCCTGCGTTCGCTACTCGACGTGGGACTGGGATACCTGCGCCTCGGTCAGCCGGCGACCGAGCTGTCCGGCGGCGAGGCGCAGCGCATCAAGCTCGCCACCGAGCTGCAGCGGGTGCGCCGCGGACACACGCTGTACCTGCTCGATGAGCCGACCACCGGGCTGCACCCCGCCGACGTGCGCCGGCTGCTCGCGCAGCTGCACGCGCTCGTCGACGCGGGTGACACGGTGGTCGTCGTCGAGCACGACATGGACGTCGTCGCCGACGCGGACTGGGTCATCGACCTCGGTCCGTCGGGTGGAGACGCGGGCGGGCGGATCGTCGCGACCGGAACTCCGGATGCCGTCGCCCGGGCATCCGGCAGCCGCACGGCTCCGTACCTGGCGGCCGCCCTGGCGCGCTGACGGGCGCGCCGCGCGTGACGCCGAGTCGCCGAGAAACCACTTTCAGCACGGGAAACCAGCCGGCGCGCGGTTTCTCACGCAGGAAGTGGTTTCTCGCGCGAAACGTGGTTTCCGGCGAGACCTGGTCTCACGTCGGCCGCGGCACCGGCATCCGGTGGCAGGATGCCGGTATGACCGCATCCCGCACCGTCGTCATCCACGTGACCACCGACCCCGCCGACGTCGCCCGCTCGATCAACTCCGCGCGCATCCTGCACAAGGATCGGCCCGAGCATCGCATCCGGATCATCGTCAACGGGCCGGCGATCACCGGCGTCACCCGCGACGCCGACGTGCTCGCCATCGACAAGCTGCCTGAGGAAGCGGCTATCGAGGCATGCGAGGGCGGCATGCGCGCGCATGAGATCACCATGGAGGATCTGCAGGACGGCATCCGCACCGTCCCCGCCGCGATCGTCGCGCTCACCGACGCGCAGTTCGACGGGGCGGCGTACATCCGGCTGTGAGACCGCCGCCGTAACCCAGCCCGCACGGCACGGCAACCCCCTCCCCGTCACCGCGAGCTGGCGGCATCGTGGTGCACCACGGCGCCCGCAGTCGGCGGGCGGCAGGAGGGAGCAGGCGATGACCGACACCACCGATGACCGTAAGAAGGTCGCCGAGCTGATCAAGGACTTCCGCTTCGCGATGTTCACCACTCGCAAGGGCGACGGCAAGCTCGTCGCTCGGCCGTTCACGGTGCAGGAGGCCGAGTTCGACGGGGACCTGTGGTTCCTGATCTCGAAGAGCTCCTCCCCCGCAGCGGAGCTCGCTGCCGATGCCGACGTGAACGTGTCGATGAGCTCGAACGACGCGTGGGTCTCGCTCTCGGGAACGGCGTGGCTGGTCGACGACCGCAGCAAGATCGACGAGCTGTGGAACCCCGTGGTCGAAGCGTGGTTCCCCGACGGACCCGAAGACCCCGACGTGGGTCTCGTGCGCTTCACGGCGGAATCCGCGGAGTACTGGGACACCCCCGGCGGACGCATCGCGACGGTGTTCAGCTTCGTTAAGTCGAAGATCACCGGCGAGCAGTACGACGGCGGTGAGAGCGGGAAGGTCGAGCTCTAGGCCGGTTCTTCTTCGGCGCCCGGGCGGCGTGCCGCTCGGGCGCTCGGGCGCTCGGCTGCCCGGCCGCCATGCGGAGGTAGGCGAACGCGCGGAGGTAGGCCCGAACGACGCTGATGCATCCGTCGCTCGCGTGTTCGCCTACCTCCGGTGAGCCGGGAGCCGGGGCAAGCCGGGGGCGAGGCGAGCAGGCAGGTGCCGCGGCGAGCCGGCGCGGGCCCAGGGCGGCAGGACGCCAGCGCCCGACATCAATCAATCTGCACAGGATCAGCAGCCGCGAGTCTTGTGCACATTCAGTGCGATACGCGCGCGAAATGTAGGAGGCAGCTCCGAGGATCGACTCAATCGATCGAAGGAGAAGCCATGCACGAATCGAAGCTGGATCTCATCGCCAAGCTGCTGGCGAAGGCCGAGCGCACGACGCCCGAAGAAGCGGAAGCGCTCACGGAGCACGCCGAACGTCTGATGCTCAAGTACGGCATCGACCAGGCCAGGCTCGATGAGAAGCGCTCGCGGCTGGGTCAGGATCGCGAACAGATCGTGACCGAGCTGATGCCGTTCGACGGAACCTACGCACGCGACATGCGGGACCTCGGCGCGGTGGTCGTCCACGCGCTCGGCGCGGTACGCCCGCTGTACGCCAGCGGCCGCGGCGGAGGCGGAGGCGGAGGACCGTCCCTGCTGTATCTCGTCGGCTACGCGTCGGACGTGCATCAGGCCAAAGTGCTGATCACCAGCCTGCAGATGCAGGCGATGGTCGCGATGCGCGCCTGGTGGGTCGGGGAGCGGCATCGCCGGTGGCACCACACCGAAGGCGACAGGCGACGGGCCCGCAGCGGATTCATCCGGGGGTTCGGCGTCGGCGCAGCAGAGCGCATCCGGGAGAGCCGCATGCAGATCATCGACGACGCGGGTCCTGGAACCGATCTGGTGCTCGCCTCGAGACTCGAACGCGTCGATGCCGCTGTCGGTGAGATGTCGACGAGGCGAGCCCGTCAGCGTGACGGCGCCGACGCCGGGTCGTTCTACAGCGGGCGCCGGTCGGGGCGAGAGGCGAACACCGGTGGGCGTGCGGTGAGGGGGCAGGTCGACGGGACCTGAGGTCGCCGTCGAAGGTGGCGGAAGAATAAGCGCCTAAACTGGTCTCGCCCCGCCTCCCTCTTCTTCTGGAGCCCGCGTGACCACTCCTGCCTCTCGTCAGCATGTTCCCGACTCGGTCGAGAACGCCATCGCAACTCCTGAGAAGGAGCAGCCCTACGGCGCGCTCGGACTCAAGCCCGAGGAATACGAGCAGATCAAGACCATCCTCGGTCGCCGCCCCACCTCCGGCGAGCTCGCCATGTACTCGGTGATGTGGTCGGAGCACTGCTCGTACAAGTCGTCGAAGAACTACCTGCGCCGCTTCGGGCAGAAGGTCTCCGACGAGATGAAGGAACGGCTCATGGTCGGCATGGGCCAGAACGCCGGCGTCGTCGACGTGGGCGAGGGCTGGGCCGTCACGTTCAAGGCCGAGTCGCACAACCACCCCTCCTTCATCGAGCCGTTCCAGGGCGCGGCGACCGGCGTCGGCGGCATCGTGCGCGACATCATCTCGATGGGCGCCCGCCCGGTCGCGGTGATGGATGCCCTGCGCTTCGGCGCCATCGACCACCCCGACACCCCTCGCGTCGTGCACGGCGTCACCAGCGGCATCAGCTTCTACGGCAACTGCCTCGGCCTGCCGAACATCGGCGGCGAGACGGTCTTTGACGCCGTCTACCAGGCGAACCCGCTCGTCAACGCGCTCGCGGTCGGCGTGCTCCGCCACGAAGACCTCAAGCTCGCCAACGCCACCGGCGTCGGCAACAAGGTCGTGCTGTTCGGCGCCCGCACGGGCGGCGACGGCATCGGTGGCGCGTCGATCCTGGCATCCGACTCCTTCGACGAGACCGGCCCGACCAAGCGTCCCGCTGTGCAGGTCGGCGACCCGTTCGCCGAGAAGGTGCTCATCGAGTGCTGCCTCGAGCTGTACAAGCTCGAGCTGGTCGAGGCCATTCAGGACCTCGGCGCCGCCGGCATCTCGTGCGCCACCAGCGAGCTCGCGGCCAACGGCAACAGCGGCATGCACGTCTCGCTCGACAACGTGCTGCTGCGCGACCCGAGCCTCACCGCCGAAGAGATTCTGATGAGCGAGTCGCAGGAGCGGATGATGGCGATCGTCGCTCCCGAGAAGCTGGACGCGTTCCTCGAGGTCGTCGGCAAGTGGGAGGTCGAGACCAGCGTGCTCGGCGAGGTCACCGGCGACGGCCGCCTCATCATCGACTGGCAGGGCGAGCGCATCGTCGACGTCGACCCGTCGACCGTCGCGGTCGACGGCCCCGTCTACGACCGTCCGGTCGCGTACCCGACGTGGATCGACGCGCTGCAGGCGGATGCCGCAGAGGACCTTCCCCGCTCGAACGAGCCGGAGGTGCTGCGCGCGCAGTTCCTCGCGATGCTCGGCTCGCCGAACCTCGCCGACACCAGCTGGATCACCAACCAGTACGACTACTACGTGGGCGGCAACACCGCCCTCGCCTTCCCGGACGACGCCGGCATGGTGCGCGTCGACGAGGAGTCGGGGCTCGGCTTCGCCGTCTCGACCGACGCCAACGGCCGCTACTGCCAGCTCGACCCGTACGCGGGTGCGCAGCTCGCGCTCGCCGAGGCGTACCGCAACGTCGCCGTCACCGGCGCGACGCCGACCGCGATCACCGACTGCCTGAACTTCGGTTCCCCCGAGAACCCCGAGGTGATGTGGCAGTTCGGGCAGACCGTCGACGGTCTGGCCGATGGATGCTTCGAGCTCGGCACCCCGGTCACCGGCGGCAACGTGTCGTTCTACAACCAGACCGGCGACGTGCCGATCCACCCGACCCCGCTGGTCGGCGTGCTCGGCATCATCGACGACGTCTCGCGCCGCATCCCGTCGGGATGGCAGGATGCCGGCGACAACATCTACCTGCTCGGCGTGACCTCCACCGAGCTGTCGGGCTCGGCCTGGGCCGACGTCGTGCACGACCACCTCGGCGGACTGCCGCCGAAGGTCGACCTCGCCGCCGAGCGTCGCCTCGCAGGCCTGCTCGGAGCCGCCCGTGAGGAGTGGCTGATCTCGTCGGCGCACGACCTCTCGGAAGGCGGCCTCGGCCAGGCCCTCGCCGAGGGCGTCATGCGCTTCGGCGTCGGCGCCCGGGTCTGGCTCACCGAGCTGATGGAGCGGGATGGTGTGGATGCCGCGACCGCACTCTTCTCGGAGTCGGCCGGCCGCGTGATCGTGACCGTGCCGCGCGAAGAGGACGTGAAGTTCCGTGGCCTGTGCGAGGGACGCGACTACCCGGTGCTGCGCATCGGCGTCACCGACACCGAGCCGGCTCTCGAGGTGCAGGACGTCTTCACCTTCACGGTCGATGAGCTGCGCGAGACCTCGCGCGGCACGCTCCCGGCCGTGTTCGGGCCGACCGTCGCCGAGCTTCCCGTTCGTTGAGCGAGCGAAGCGAGACGAAACGCATGATCGACACCGACGAGGACTACGGCGATCTCGCCGCGCGTCGCAGCCGCCGCATCCGGGTCGTCGCCTGGGTGACCATCGTCGCGCTCATCGTCGGCGGCGGCGGGGTGACCGCGCTCACGCTGCTGTTCGGCTGACGCGCGGGATCTCGTTCGCAGGCGGCGTCCGCGCGCGCGTCGGCGGGTCCCATATGGTCGCCTCCGCACGCCCGAGGCGGCCATATGGGCCCACCGGGCGCGAGGCTCCTTGTGCGTAGAGGTGCCCGCGGGCTGGGCACCCGCGTCCGCAGGTCCCATATGGTCGCATCCACACGCCCGACGCGGCCATATGGGCCCACCCGGCACGAGGCTCCCGCGCGGGCCGGGGCAGGGCGGGCTGTCAACCCTCTCGACTCCTCTGAAGAGCACGCCGATCGTGGGCTGAGATCCGATCGAAGGAGTCAGCATGAGCGACAGCACACCTGCACACGAGCCCACCGACGACGAGCTGCTCGAGAACGGCCTGGACGACGGCACGGGCGACCCCAATGACGACCGCGCCTACCTGCAGGACACTCCGCCGGCCCAGGTCGACGACGAGGCGGTTCGTGAGAATGCCGCCGAAGAGGAGACCGCCGGCGACGGGGACCGCTTCGACTGAACTTGACGCGGGACGCACCCGCACACGTCATGAGGATGCCGGTCGAGAGAAGCTCTCGACCGGCATCCTTCGTGTCAGTTGGGCTGGGTCACTCGACGGTGTCGGACTGCCCGCGATCGTGTGACTCCGACTTGCGACCGCCGGCCTCGAGCACGTCACCGGCGGGAAGCTCCTTGTGTCCGCCGAACTGCAGACGCATAGCGGAGAGCACCTGGTTCGCGAAGTGGTCCTCGCCGCGGGATGCGAAGCGCTCGAACAGGGCCGACGAGAGCACCGGAACCGGCACGCCGACATCGACGGCTGCCTTGACCGTCCAGCGTCCCTCGCCCGAGTCCGAGACGCGGCCGGCGAGACCGTCGAGCGTGGGGTTGTCGGCGAGCGCAGTCGCGGTGAGATCGAGCAGCCACGACGAGATCACCGAACCGCGCCGCCAGAGCTCCGCCACCTTCCCGGTGTCGATGGGGAACTGGTAGAACTCCGGCTCTTCCAGCGGTGCGACCTCAGCCGAGTGCTCGGCCTCGCGCACACCCGCATCAGCGTTCTCGAGCAGGTTGAGACCCTCGGCGATCGCCGCCATGATCCCGTACTCGATGCCGTTGTGCACCATCTTCACGAAGTGCCCCGCACCCGCGGGACCGCAGTGCAGGTACCCCTGCTCCTCCGGCGTCAGCTCGCCGGTGCGACCAGGGGTGCGCTCGATCTCGCCGACGCCCGGTGCGATGGTCTTCAGCAGCGGCTCGATGTGCTGCACTGCGGCATCCGATCCGCCGACCATGAGACAGTACCCGCGCTCGAGACCGAACACCCCGCCGCTCGTGCCGGCGTCGACGTACTCGATGCCGCGCTCGCGCATCGCGGCGGCGCGGCGCACGTCGTCGCGGTAGTTGGAGTTGCCGCCGTCGATGACGATGTCGCCCTCGTCGAGGAGGTCCGCGACCTGCTCGAGGATCGTGCCGGTGAGCCCGGCCGGGACCATCAGCCAGATCACGCGCGGGGTCTGGAGCTTCGAGACGAAGTCCTGCAGGTCGGTGGCGCCGACCGCGCCGTCGGCGGCGAGCGCCTCGACCGCCTCCTGGTTGACGTCGAATCCGACGCATTCGTGTCCGTCGCGCATCAGTCGGCGCACGATGTTCGCGCCCATGCGTCCGAGTCCGATCATTCCCAGCTGCATCATGTCTCCCGTCGATTGGCGTTCCCATCGTCACGCACGCACCCGGTGGTGGCAAGGCCTGTGCGGGGCGGGTGCGGATATGGCATCCTTCGCCGTCGTGGTCGCGGAGAGTCGTCCAACGCCGCGCGGCCACGGCGGCCGGCAGCCCCCTCGAGTACCGGAGCTAGGGTGGCGGGATGGACGTGATCAGTCGGGAGTCGCTCTCCGCGCAGCGGGCGGATGCCATCGTGCGCGCCGAGCATGCGGCATCCGCTCTGGCCGAACTCGTGCACGACCGCCAGGGATCGAACGACGACGACGAGCACGATCCCGAGGGCGTGACGCTGTCGTCGGAGTGGTCGCGCCTGTCGGCGCTCGCCGACGCCGCGGCCGACGAGGTGCGGCAGTACGACGAGGCGCTGGAGCGCTGGGATGCCGGTGACTACGGCGTCTGCGCCAGCTGCGGTCGACCCATTCCCGCGGGCCGGCTCGAGGTGCGCCCGTTCGCGAGGTTGTGCGTGCCGTGCGCCGAGAAGACCAGGTGACCCGCCCCGACGCATGAATCGGCGGCCGACACGCCAGGCGCTCAGCTGCTCGCGGTGTCGCCGATGACGTCGGCCCGCCCGTACCCGCCGAGCTTCTCTATCGCGAAGTCCAGCAGCGCCGAGGCGCGTGGTGTGAGCTGCATGTCTTCGGGCCAGATCCCCACCACGTGCGAGACCTTGACCGGCGGGTCGAACGGCCGGATGACCACCGGAAGCCCCTCGACGCTCACCGGAAGCGTGTTCGGACGCGACATGAGAAGGCCGTATCCGAGCCCTCGGCTCACCAGAGCCACGACCAGCCCGATCTGCGAGACGCGCGCCTGGATCCGGGGCGAGAGTCCCCGCGCGGTGAAGGCGTCGCTGACGTTGCGGATGCCAGGGGTGGCGTCGTACTGGATGAACGGCTCGTCGGCGAGATCCGCCAGGTCGACGGTCTCGGCCGCAGCGAGCGGGTGATCGGGATGCAGGTGCGCCTCGAGCTCGGTCGCATAGATCTTCCGTCTGCTGTATCCCAGCGGGAGTGACACGTTGTAGACGAGCGCGACATCCAGAAGCCCGGCCTCGAGCGCCGACAGCAGCTCCTCGTTCGTGCCGATCATGATCTCGATGTGCACACCCGGATGCCGTTTCGGAAAGCCCTCGAGCAGCTCGGGGACCACGCTCGTGGCGAAGCTGTCGTAGCAGCCGAGCTTCACCGGCCCGCGCAGCTCGTCGCCGTCACCCGCCGCCAGCACGAGCTCGTCGGTGTCGGCCACGATCTGCCGCGCGCGTCTGGCGAACTGCTGCCCGGCGGGTGTCAGCGTCAGCCCCCGCGCCTTCCGGCGCACGCACAGCTGCTCACCCACGGCTTTCTCGAGGCTCGTGATCGCCTGTGACAGCGCCGACTCCGAGATGTGCAGATCTGCAGCCGCAGCACTGAGCGTGGGGAAGCTCGGCAGGGCGGCGAAGAGTTCCAGCTGCCTCAGGCTGACGTCGACCATATCTTCAGGCTAACCGAACTATATCCTCGTATAACTGCGATTTACACACAGTGACCGCGGCGAGATCATGGGGAGACCCGCTTCCACCGCCCCTCGTCGCCGAGGGAAGACAATGACGTCAGGAAAACCGATGACCTCTTCTTCCGCCCCGAGCGCCCCGGCCTCTCAGCGCCGGATCGCCTTCGCCACCATCGTCGGAACCACCATCGAGTGGTACGACTTCTTCATCTACGCCACCAGCGCCGCCCTCGTCTTCGCCCAGCTCTTCTTCGAGCCGGCCGGCAAGGGACTCGGCCTGCTGTTCTCGTTCGCGACGGTCGGCATCTCCTTCCTGTTCCGCCCGCTCGGCGCCTTCCTCGCCGGACACTACGGCGACATCATCGGCCGCCGCGCGATGCTCGTCGCGACCCTCGTTCTGATGGGCGGCGCCACCACCCTGATCGGCGTGCTGCCCACCTACGCGCAGATCGGCATGGCCGCGCCGATCATGCTGCTGATCCTGCGCATTCTGCAGGGCCTGTCAGCCGGTGGCGAGTGGGGCGGCGCTGTGCTGATGGCCGTCGAGCACGCACCGGCGAACCGCCGCGGACGTGCCGGCTCATGGCCGCAGCTGGGCGTTCCGCTCGGCTTCATGCTCGCCTCGGGCGTGACGGCCCTGATGACCGGCGTGATCTCCCCCGGAGCCGCCTACCTCGAGTGGGGCTGGCGCGTGCCGTTCCTGCTCAGCATCGTGCTCATCGTCGTGGGCTTCGTGATCCGTCGCTCGGTCGACGAGAGCCCCGTCTTCGCCGAGATCGCCGAGCGCGGCAAGCAGGCGAGCGTGCCGATCATCACCCTGTTCCGCCGCCACTGGAGTCTCGTGCTGCTTGCGGCGTTCGTCTTCGTCGGCAACGGCACCCTCGGGTACATGACCACGGGCGGGTTCCTGAACAACTACGCGATCAGCGTGCAGGACCTCGCGCGCACCGACGTCCTCATCGCCGCCGTCTTCGCGGCCGCGGTCTGGTTCTTCTCCACTCTGTTCGCCGGCTACCTCTCGGATGTCATCGGCCGCCGGAACACGTTCCTGATCGGCTTCGCCCTGCAGGCCATCGTGGTCTTCCCGGTCTTCTGGCTCGTCGACGCCGGCGGCCTGCTCGGTCTCTACACCGCGCTGCTGCTCATCTCGATCGGCCTCGGCCTCACCTACGGCCCGCTGGCTGCCTGGTACGCCGAGATCTTCCCGGCATCCATCCGCTTCTCCGGTGTCTCGATCACCTACGCGATCGGCGCGGTGCTCGGCGGCGCATTCGCGCCGATGATCGCGCAGATGCTGCTCGACGCCACCGGAACCACCGTCGCGGTCTCGTCGTACCTGCTGTTCGCCACCCTGCTCGGCGCGGGCGCGACCCTGTGCCTGCGCGACCGCAGCGGCATCGAGCTCGGCCCTGACAACGAGGCAGAGCAGGCGGTAGGCGCGACAGTCTTCTCGTCGACGCAGCCCACCGGCGACCTCGCCGGAGCCCGCTGAGCAGCTGCCGGCATCCGACCCTCCATCCCGCAAGTCAGTCAAGGAGAACCCATGGCACCGCACACCACCAGGATCGCGATCATCGGCGGAGGGATGGGCGGACTCACCGCCGCCATCGCCCTGACCCGCGTCGCCGGCGTGCAGGTCACCGTCTTCGAGCAGGCCAGTCGGCTGGGTGAGGTGGGCGCGGGCGTCACGGTCGCGCCGAACGCGGCTCGGGTTCTCGACCGGCTCGGCGTGCTCGAGAACGTGCGGCGGGCGGGTGCAGTGCCTGATGGGCACGGCGTGTATCTGAACGCCATGGGTGAGATGGTCACGGATGCCGCGTGGGAGGACTCGGCGAAGAAGTACCAGAACATCGGGATGTACCGCCCCGACCTCATCGACATCCTGGCTGCAGAGGTCGACCCCGACACCATCCGTCTCGGCCATCGGCTCGCGTCGGTCGAGACCGTGCCGGTGGAGGATGCACCGGATGCCGTGCGCGTCGAGTTCGAGAACGGTGTGAGCGAGGTGTTCGACGCCGTGATCGGCGCCGACGGCATCCACTCCGTCGTGCGGAGGGCCATCGACCAGCATCCGGAGCCGGTCTACTCGGGCTACATCGTCTACCGCGGCGTGGTCGACGCGGCGCGTCTGCCCGCGGACTGGCCGATGATCAGCCAGGTCTGGATGGGCAACAGCCGGCACTTCATGTGCTATCCGCTGCAGCAGCGGAAGCTGTTCAACTTCGTCGCCGGCATCCCGAGCGACCGGCCGCTGCACGGGCCGTGGTCGGGCTCTGCCGAGGTCAGCGAGCTCGCGGCGGAGTTCGCCGGCGACGACTGGGATCCGCGGCTGCAGCAGTTCATCGGCGCGATCGAGAAGACGTTCTGGTGGGGCCTGTTCGACCACGAGCCGCTCACCAACTGGTCGCGAGGACCGATCGCGCTGCTCGGCGACGCGGCCCACACGATGCTGCCGCACCAGGGGCAGGGTGTGAACCAGGCCATCGAAGACAGCATGGCGCTGGCAACGTTCGTCGCTGCGGCCAAAACGGTCGCCGACATCTCCGAGGCGTTCCGTCGCTACACGGCGGTGCGCATGCAGCGCACGGCGATCCTGCAGCACGGATCACGCCGGGCCGGGGCGATGTTCGACGCGCAGCACGAGTTCGAGAACCTCGTCAAGCGCGATGCCGACATCAGGGTAGGGCGGGACTTCCGTCGCAGCGCCGTATTCGACTACGACGCGCAGAAAGTAGCCGAAGAGGCGCTCAATCGATTCAGGAGGGACCAGGTCGCATGACCTCGATCAGCATCATCGGCAGCGGAAAGATGGGCGCGGCGATCGCCGAGGTCGCCACGCGCGCGGGCGCCGCGGTTCAGATCATCAAGCGCAGCCCGACGAGCATGTCGGCGGCGCGGGACGGCTTCGCGTACGGCGTGATGGGCGACGAGCTCACCGGCGACCTCGTGGTGCTCGCGGTTCCCTACAACGCCTACGAGGGCATCCTGCAGCACTACCGCGACCAGCTCAGCCGCAAGGTCGTGATCGACATCAGCAACCCGATCGACTTCAGCACCTACGACCGGCTCAAGTCGCCCGCCGACTCGTCGACGGCCGCCGAGCTGGCGAAGATGCTGCCCGAAGGATCGGCGGTGGTGAAGGCGTTCAACGTGAACCTCGGCGACACGCTCACCTCGGGCACGAACGGCACGACCCCGACGACCGTGCTGTTCGCCGGCGACTACGCCGAGGCGAAGATCGCCGTCGCCCAGCTGATCGAGGGGGCGGGGATGCGGGCAGTGGATGCCGGACCGCTGACCCGCGCGCGGGAGCTGGAGGCCATGGGCTTCCTGCAGATCATCATGGCCGCGCTCGGCAAGACGCGATACGAGTCGGGATTCACGCTGCTGCCGTGAGCCCGTGCAGACCGCCCGCTCGGGAGGAGAACGCACGGTCGGGAGGACTCCTCAGTCTGGAGAGTCCGTCCGAACGTGTGAACTCCTCCCGGGCGGGTTCTTCATGCACCCCGGTATGCCGCTGAGCGCCTGGAACTCGCCGGACGGCGAGCGCAGTGCGGAAGTAGGCTGAGGGCATCATGGACGAGGTGTTGAGGTGGGTCGGCAACTTCTGGTGGCTGGTCTTCCCGCTGATGGGTGTCGCCGGCGGCGTCGGCAAGTCGTGGGAGCGCGCGGCCAAGCGCCGTCATGAGCGACGCCTCGAGACTCTGCGACTGAAGGGCGAGATCAAGGCAGCCCAGCTGGCCGCCCGCGGTGGCACGCCGCAGCCGCAGACCAGGAAGCAGGTGCGCGAGATCGCCGCCGAGGAGCGCGCCTCGACCGTGCAGCTGCTGGAGCGGCTCTTCGCCGAGCACGACGAGATCACCGCCCGATGGCTGGAGTATGAGCTCGACGTGGCCAAGCTCATCGCGTTCCCGGCGATGAGCGACGGGCGCCAGCCGCTCACCGCCGCGTTCCTGCGCGCGAAGAAGATCGCCGACACCCTGCGGCCCGCGTCGGCGGACGCCAAGCTCAGCGAGGCCGAGATCGCTGAGTACGTGGATGCGGTGGGTGACTACGCCGTCGCCTTCGACATCGCCGAGCGCGACGCCCGACGTCTGCGCGACGCGAACTTCAGCGAGGTGGAGCGCAAGCGGCTCGACCGCGCCCGGCACCTGCTCACCGTCGCCCTCGACGACGCGGCGACCCAGGCCGAGCGCAACCTCGCCTACAAGCGCGTGCGCGAAGAGCTCGACGGACTGATCCTGCTCTCGGATGAGGCGGTCGAGGTGCTCGAGCAGAAGGTCGCCGGTCAGATCGGGTCGGCACAGGCATCCGGATCCCCGGCTGGCACGCCCGCGCCCGCAGCGGCTGTCGGGCCCCCGCCTGTCCCCGAGGCCGAACAACCGGCCGCGCCCAAGCCCGCGCCCGAGCCCGAGCGAATGCCGCTGCGCCGAGAGGAGCCGCGAGCATGAAGGTCGAGAACGTCACCGGTCCCATCGCGGGCCATGCGGAGGGACCGGTCTGGGCAGCCGCGTGGGGTGGGCTGCGCTGGGTGGACGGCGCCGCGGGCGACCTGCTCACGCTGCGCGACGACGGCGTGACGCGCCAGCACGTGGACGACGAGTTCATCGCCTTCGTGCGGCCGCGGCGCACCGGTGGTTTCGTCGCCGCGGGCGCCCGCACGCTCTATCTCGCCGACGTGGCCGACGGCGAGACCCGCGCCGTGGCGCGACTCGGCGACGACCCCGGCGTGCGGATGAACGACGGATGCTGCGATCCCGACGGCCGGCTGCTCGCCGGCTCGATGGCGTACGACGCCTCCCCCGGTCGGGGTTCGCTACGGCGGATCGACGCCGACCTGTCGATCACGACCGTGCTGCCCGAGGCGACCATCTCGAACGGCATCGCCTTCACATCCGAGGGATCGCACGCCTACTACGCCGACACCGCGACCGGTCGCGTGGACGTGTTCGACGTCTCGGACGGCGACCTCGTGAACCGGCGGCCGTTCGTGTCGATCCCGTCCGACACCGGTGCGCCCGATGGGCTCTGCGTCGCCGCTGACGGCAGCGTGTGGGTCGCCCTCTGGGGTGGCTCGGCCGTGCACGGATACGACAGCTCGGGGACGCTGATCGAGAGCATCCCGCTGCCGGTGCCGCAGGTGAGCGCCTGCACCTTCGGCGGGCACGGGCTGAGCACCCTCTTCATCACCACCTCGGCTCAGGGCCTCGACCCCGATCACGGCACCGAGGCGGGGTCGCTGTTCGCCGTCGACCTCGGCATCCGGGGCCTGCCCACCCTCCCCTTCGCGGGCTGAGGCTCCGTTCACCCTCACTCCCCTTCGCCGACACCCCTGCTTCGCGCCGACACCCCCACGTGGGCACGTCCGCAGCCGGGGGTATCGGCAGTACGTGGGGGTGTCGGCGGAAGGGGCGAGGACCGGGCCTGGCCGCGCAGGCCCGGCGTAGAGTCGGGCCATGGAGAGCACGCTGCGGGTCGGGATCGTCGGGGCGGGCGGCATCGCTCCGGTCCACATCGAGAGCTGGCTGGCGCTGGGCGCCGAGGTCGCGATCCTGCGGAGGACGGATGCCGATCTGCTGGCCGACCGATACGGCATCCGGATCATCGGCGAACTGGACGAGCTGATCGATGCGGTCGACATCGTCGACATCATCAGCCCGACCTCGACGCACCTCGCCATCGCCAGGGCGGCCTTCGCGCGCGGCAGGCACGTCGTGTGCGAGAAGCCACTCGCCGGAAGCGCCGCCGACGCGCGAGCGCTGATCGATGCGTCGGACAACGCCGGTGTTCGTCTCTTCCCCGCGCACGTCGTGCGCTACTTCGAGGGATACCGCGCTCTGCACGAGCGCGTCGACACGGTCGGCACGCTCACCGAGCTCACGTTCCGGCGCACCGTCGCCGCTCCCGACTCCGCCTGGTTCTATGCCGAGGATGCCGGCGGCGGCGTCATCCGCGACCTGATGATCCACGACATCGATCAGGCGCTGTGGCTGGCCGGCTCCGTCGTCGAGGTATCGGCCACGCAGGATCCGCCCGCGGTCGGCGATCGCGTCTCCCCGCCGGTCTCGGCGCACGTCACCCTCACCCACGCGAACGGTGCGATCAGTCACCTGCGCGCAGACTGGCTGGAGCCCGGCACCCCGTTCCGGTCGATGGTCGAGGTGGCCGGCTCCGACGGCATCCTGCGCTTCGACACGGACGCCGACCCAGTCGGCGCCGACCCGTACCGCGCTCAGCTGGCCGACTTCGCCGAGGCGATCCGCACCGGGGAAGAGGCGCGCGTCACCGCCGAGGACGGGCTGGCGGCGGTCGCCGTGGTGGATGCCGCCTATGCATCCCTGGCGGGAAAGCGCCCGATCACGTTCTGACCCTGCCCGCGTCACAGCCGCGTAGCGTGAAGGGCATGCGCATCGATCTGAACGGCAAGACGGCACTGGTCACGGGGTCCACCCAGGGCATCGGCAGAGCGATCGCGATCGCCCTCGCGGACGCCGGAGCACGCGTCGCCATCAACGGTCGCTCCGCCGAGAAGGTCGACGCGACCATCGCCGAGATCGCGGGTGACAGTCGCGTCCTCATTCCCGCGCCAGGAGATGTCACCACGCAGGGCGGCGCGGATGCCGTGCTCGCCGCGACCGGCGACATCGACGTGCTGGTCAACAACCTCGGCATCTTCGGCGCCGAGGATCCGCTGCAGATCTCGGATGACGAGTGGCGCCGCTACTTCGAGGTGAACGTGCTCGCAGCGGCGCGGCTGATCCGCGCGACGCTGCCCGGCATGACAGCCCGTGGCTGGGGTCGCGTGCTGAACATCGCCAGCGATTCGGCGATCGTGATCCCGGCCGAGATGATCCACTACGGAATGTCGAAGACCGCGCTTCTCGCTGTCTCGCGCGGGTTCGCGAAGGCGGCCGCGGGCAGCGGGGTGACCGTGAACTCGGTGCTCGCCGGCCCGACGCACACCGGCGGTGTCGAGGACTTCGTCTACCAGCTCGTCGACAGCAGCCTTCCCTGGGATGAGGCCCAGCGCGAGTTCATGCGGCTGCATCGGCCGCAATCGCTGCTGCAGCGCCTCATCGAGCCGGAGGAGATCGCCAACATGGTCGCGTACCTGGCATCCCCTCTCGCCTCCGCCACAACGGGGGCGGCCGTGCGCGTCGACGGCGGGTACGTCGACTCGATCGTCCCCTGACACGAAGCGGCGCGCTGCGCCTGGACGCCGGTCATCGGGCGGGTCCGCAGGCGCGTGGGCGTTCGAGGCGGAGCGGGCGCGTCCGTCAGCCGCCGGTCAGCCGCCGAAACCGAGCGGGCGCACGAGCACGTGCCGCCGGTCCCGCACCCATACGGCGCGCGATTCCCGGTGCTCGGCGCGGGTGGCGAAGCGGTACCGATACGAGACGACGCGCACCCAGGCGGGACGCTCGCCGTCAAACGGATCGCGGCGCAGCATCCGCAGCGTCGGAGCGTCCGCCTCGAGAAGCCGCACGAGGAACATCGTGAACCAGTCCTCGAGCGATCGCCCGAGCGGCAGGAACCACATCAGCCAGTCCAGCCGCAGATGGTACGGCGCGAACTGCCGGGGTATGCGCCGCACATCCGTGGGCTTGCCCTTGAACTCGTACTCGCGCCAGTCCGCGGCATCCGGATCGGCGTCGGCGGTGCCCTCGACGACGTACTCGATCCGCTGCTTCGTGACGGTGCCGAACGCACCGTAGGCGTTGCCGAGCTGCCACCGGTTGAAGCTCGCGTTCATCAGCTGACGGCGCGCGAAGAGGTTGCGCAGCGCGGGCCAGCTGAGCACGATCAGCAGCAGCCCGACCGCCGAGGTGATGATGAGCCAGTAGAGGGGGATGTCCGCGCTCGGCGCTTCGACAGGCTCAGCGGCCCAGAGGTGAGGGTGCCAGAACGTCGGGAACGCCGAGAAGGCGAGCACGATCGTCGCCCAGTTGAGCCAGGCGAAGTTGCCCGTGAGCACGAGCCAGAGCTGCGTGAGGATGACGATCGTCGCGGCGATCGCGCCGATCACCAGCAGGACCCGGTCGACTGAGTCCGGCGTGAACAGGGATGCCAGTGGCACGAAGAGGAAGAACGGCACCACCAGCTGAGCGAAGTGGTTGCCGAGCACCTCGCCCTTGTGGAACCACCGCGGCAGCAGGTGCGCCTGCCTGCTGAGCGGCCCCGGCATCGGCTGCGTCTCGTGGTGGTACATCAGGGCAGTGAGGTCGCGCCACTCGCTGCCGCCGCGGATCTTGATCATCCCCGCGCCGAACTCCAGCCGGAACACCAGCCACCAGAACAGCACGATCACGACCGTGGGCGGCGGCTGGTCGGCCGAGCCGAGGAACGCGGCGAGGAATCCCGCCTCGAGCAGCAGCATCTCCCAGCCGAACGAGTAGAAGGTCTGCCCGATGCTCGTGATCGACATGTACCCGCCCCACAGCAGCAGGAAGCAGATCATCGGCACCCAGGGCGGCGCCAGCTGGGGGATGCCGACGACGAGCAGCGCCGCGATGACCATGCCCGTCCAGCACAGCGCGGCCAGACGCCGGTCCGTGTACCGGATGCGCGTGAAGAGCGTCGGATGCAGCATCCGGCGCCTCGCGGAAGACGACGTCGCCCACTCCAGCAGCTCGGGGGCGGGCAGCAGCCCGCGCTCGCCCAGCAGCGGACGGAACTGGTTCAGCGTCGAGAGGAACGCGACCAGGTAGAGCGCCGCGATGCCCCGTTGCAGGACCTCGCGGGCGAAGCCGAAGTCGACGGCGGCGAACCCGTCCATGCCCACAGGGTATGACGGCGGAGGCGCAGAGCGAAGGGTGGTTGACACCGGGCATCCGCGCGCCCTCAGGAGGAGAGAGCAGGGATGGGAGGAGCTTCCGCGCGGAAAGCTCCTCCCATCAAGGCGAAGTCCTCCTGACGAGGATCCGCGGTCAGTCCTGCGGCAGCGCGGCGACCACGTCGATCTCGACGAGGATGTTCGCGAGCTGCGAGCCCACGGTGGTGCGCACCGGGAACGGCGCGGTGAAGAACTCCTCGTACGCCGCGTTGAACTCGGCGAAGTCGGCGAGGTCCTGCAGGTGCACGGTCGACTTCACCACGTCGGCCATGGTGAGGTCGTGCTCGGCGAGCACCATCTGGATGTTGCGCAGCACCTGGCGGGTCTGCTCGCCCACGTTGTCGGCAACGGCGTGGTCGTTCGCGGCATCCTGCGGGCCGAAGCCTGCGGTGTACAGGAAGCCGTTCGCGACGACTCCGTGGCTGTACGGGCCTGCGGGGGTGGGGGCGCCTTCGGCGTAGAAGCCAGTCTTGGGCATCTTTCTCTCCTTCTTTTCGGTCTGGTCTGTTCGGTCTGGTCTGTCGGTCGGTCGGTGGTTCAGGTGAGCCCGCTCAGCTCAGCCGCTGCGCGATCTCGGCCGCCGTCTCGCGCAGCATGGGCACGCGCTGCTCGAGCTGCCTGCGGGTCTGCGCGACTCGCAGCGCCGTGAGCGACAGCGCGCCCACGACGCCGGCGGGCGTGACGATCGGCACGGCGACGCAGCCGACGAAGTCCTCGAACTCCGCATCGTCGAACGCCCATCCCCGCCGGGCGGTGACAGCGAGATCGGCATCGAGGGCGGCGCGCGTGGTCAGGGTGCGGTCGGTGTGCGGATGCCAGTCGGCGCCGGCCAGCACGGCATCCCGGCGGTCGGTGGGCAGCTCGGCCAGGATCGCCTTGCCGATCCCGCTGCAGTACGGCAGCACGGATGCGCCGACTCGGGAGTACATGCGCACGCCCGCGGCATCCTCGACCTTGTCGACGTAGACGATCTCGTCGCCGATCAGCGCCCCGACGTGCACGGTGTTGCCGACGATCCGGTGTAGCCGCCTGGCGTGCGCGAAGGCCGCGCCGCGCAGGTCCAGCTGCTCGAGCGCCGCTTCGCCGAGCACGGCGAGCTGCAGGCCCACGGCGTAGCGTCCGTCGCTCTGCCGTCGCACGAACCCGACCTGCTCGAGGCTCTGCAGCTCGCGGAACATCGTCGATCGGTGGATGCCGAATTCATCCGCCAGCCCGTTCACCGTCGCAGGCTCCCCGGCGAGGGAGCCGAGGATCCGGGCCGCGCGCGTCACGCTCTGCGACATCACGCGCCGTCCCGGCGCAGGCCGCGCCCGGGCAGCGCGCCGGTGAGCTCGCCGTCGGCGAGCACCTGCACCCCCGCGACGAAGACATCGTCGATGCCGGTCGCGAGCGTACGCGGCTGCTCATAGGTGGCGCCGTCGGCGACGGTCTCGGGGTCGACGAGCAGCACGTCGGCGATCGCTCCAGCCTCGATCACCCCGCGGCGCCCGAGGTGGAAACGCCGCGCGGGCTGCGTGGAGAGGTGGTGCACGGCATCCGCCCAGGTCCACGCGCCCAGCTCGCGCACGAACTCGCGCAGGTACCGCGCGAACGACCCCGCGGCCCGCGGATGCGGATGCGCGCCGACGAAGATCCCGTCCGAGCCGCCGATGTGGCCGGGGTGCGCGAAGATGCGTGCGAGCTCGGTGGCGGGGCGCGGGCTGCGCACAGCCATCACGGCGCTGCTCTCCATGCGTGATGCCGCGAGCAGGTCGAAGGCCAAGTCCATCGGGTCTGCGCCGGCGTGCTCTGCGGCCGCGCGCAGAGTGAGGCCGTGCGCCCAGCCGTAGCCGGATGCCGCGATGTGGGCCAGCGTGATCATCTCGGGCCACTCCGGGCCGAGGCTCGGGCTGTTCGAGGCGCGCTGCACGCAGGTGTCGCGCAGCGCATCGCGGCCGAGCGGGTCGCCGAGCAGCGCGACGACCTCGTCGACCGGCAGCGCCGAGATCTCCGGCGGCAGCAGCGGCATGCCCAGCAGCGTGCAGCCGCGGATGTACGGGTACGCGTCGAAGGTCGCCTCGACCCCCGCCGCCGCGAAGGCGTCGAGCTGCTCGAGCACGATGTCGGCGTCGGCGTGCAGGTGCGAGACGTGCACGGGCAGGGCTGCATCGGCATCCGCTGCCGCGCGGTGCGAGATCTCGACCATCTCGGCGATGCCGGCTGCGGTGTTGGCCTCGTACCCGCCGCGCATGTGGCTGACGTACACGCCGCCGGCACGGGCGACGGGGCCGCAGAGGGCCGCGATCTCCTCGGCATCCTGGAAGATGCCGGGCACGTAGTCGAGCCCGGTCGACAGACCGAGCGCCCCGTCGGCCATGCCCTGCTCGACGAGCGCGATCATGCTCTCGCGCTCGTCGTCGGTCGCCGTGGCGCTGCTGCGTCCGCATACCTCGAAGCGAACGGTGCCGGCCGGAACCAGGTAGCCCGCGTTCAGCGCAGAGGTGCCGTCGACGGCATGCAGCAGCGCGGCGATCCCACCGCCGACGTAGGTCGGGTGCGGTCCGTTGATCGCGGCGAAGTAGCCGCTCGCATAGGCGCCGTCGCCGGGCGCGTACGAGACGCCGTCCTGCCCGCCGATGATCGTCGTGACGCCCTGTCGCAGCAGCGCCCTGGTGACCTCGGCGTCGCGCAGCAGGCCGTCGGCGTGCGAGTGCGCGTCGATGAACCCGGGCAGCACGAGGCGACCGGTGGCGTCGATCACTCGATCGCCGTCGCTCACCTCGACCTCCCCGACCTCGACGATGAGGTCGCCCTCGAGGGCGACATCGGCGGGCTGGATCCCATCGGATGCGATGACGGAACCGCCACGCAGGACTGTGCGACCGGACATGCTGCTCCTCAGAACCAGGTGCGGATCAGGCCGACGACGACACCCGAGTCGACGGAGTCGACCACCGGCAGCACCCGCCACTTGTCGAATGCGGTGCACGGGTGCGACAGGCCGAAGCGCACCACCGAGCCGACGTCGAGCGGTTCTGCCGGTCGCACGTAGGAGTGCTGGTCGTTCATCGCCGACAGCGTCGCGTCGAGCGGATGCCAGGGCCCGGCCAGATCGTCAGCCGCGGCGCGCGGGATGGGCAGGCCCTCGTCGTATGGCAGGTCGCGCTTGCCGGCATCCACCAGCGCCAGACCGTCCTCGGGGCGCGAGACGACCCGCGCGATGCCGTGCATCGCGTTGACGAATCGGGGGCCGTCCGGGGCACCGCCCTCATCGAACGGCGAGATGCCGCGGTAGAACCCGTCGTCGTGCACGATGTACGCGCCGGATCGCAGGACGAACCGCGTGCGCTCGTCGCGCTTGACGCCCGACCACACGTCGGCGACGATTTCGAAGTAGGCGCTGCCGCCGGCTGTCACGTAGATCTCGTCGTCGTCGTACAGCGAGGCGATGGTGCGGTGCAGTTCGAGCTGCGCCTCGAGGTAGGCGCGCACGGCGTCGAGGCCCGGAGCGGAGCGGTCGTGGGCGAGGCTGCCCTCGTATCCCGCGACGCCGGCCAGGCGCAGCACGTCGGATGCCGCCAGGCGCTCGGCGATCTGCACCGCCTCGGCGATCGAGCGCGCGCCGGTGCGGCCGCCCTCGGCGCCGAGCTCGACGCAGACATCGACCGGGCGGGGGACTCCCACCGCACGCAGCCCCTGCTCCATCGCGTCGACGGTGGCGAGCGAGTCGGCCCAGCACACGAATCGGAAGGCGGGATCCGCGAGCTCACCGGCGAGCCAGGCGAGCGAGCGAGCGTCGACGGCGGAGTTGGCGAGCATGATCGAGTCGAGTCCGAGGTCGCGGCCGGTGCGCACCTGGCCCATGGTGGCGAGCGTGATGCCGAGAGCGCCGGCGTCGAGCTGACGCTGCCACAGCTCGGGAGCCATCGTCGTCTTGCCGTGCGGCATGATCTCCAGATCGTTCGCCGCGCACCATTCGGCCATCGTCGCGACGTTGGCGCGCATCGCGGCGTCGTCGAGCACGATCAGGGGCGTCCAGAACTCGTCGAGTCGGGGCTTCGTCTCGAGGAAGGCGGATGCGGTCATCCCGATCGCCCGCTCCGGGATGCCCTTGTCGCGTGCGGTCAGCAGCTCATCGGTCATATCACTCATCTTCCTCTTGTGCGCATGGTGCAACAGCAATTGCAGTGTGTGCACACGCCACCTCATCATGGTAACCATGCCCGACACTTCTGCTCCACGCCTGATCGCGATCGGCGAGACGATGGCGCTCATCGCCCCGGCGCGGCCCGAGCCGCTCGCGACCACGCAGGACGTGCGGCTGCTGATCGGAGGCGCCGAGTCGAACGTCGCCATCCACGCGGCGCAGCTCGGCATCCGGAGTGCATGGGTCAGCGCCGTGGGCGACGATCCCCTCGGCGTGCGCGTGCGTGACGAGGTCGCCTCTCATGGGGTGGATGTCGGCTGGGTCAGCACCGACCCGCACGCGCCCACCGGTGTCTACTTCAAGGACCCGGGTCGCGGGGTGCTCTACTACCGCCGCGGCTCGGCCGCGTCGGCGATGACCCCCGACACGGTCGCCGAGGTTCCCCTCGAGCAGGCCGACCTGGTGCATGTGTCGGGCATCACGCCGGCCCTCTCGAGCAGCTGCGCCGCGCTCGTCGACTCCGTCGTTGATCGGGTGACGGCCGGCCAGGGCATCCTGAGCTTCGATGTGAACCACCGCGCGGCGCTGTGGCAGCCCGACGCCGCCGCTCTCGCTCTGCTCGCCCTGGCCCGTCGTGCCGATCTCGTCTTCGTCGGCCTGGACGAGGCCGAGGGCCTGTGGGGTACCGCCGACGCCGACGCGGTGCGCGCGCTGATCCCCGAGCCCGCACTGCTCGTCGTCAAGGACGGCGACGTCGGCGCGACCGAGTACGAGCGGCGGGACGGCGCCGACGTGCGCACCTTCACCCCCGCGATCAAGACCGAGGTCGTCGAGGCGGTCGGCGCGGGCGATGCCTTCGCCGCCGGCTACCTCTCGGCGCACCTGAGCGGCGCGACGGCAGAGGAGCGCCTGCTCGCCGGACACCGGCGCGCGCACCTCGTGCTGCAGTCCACCGGCGACCTGCTGCCCGACGACGCTGCCGACGACACCCTGACCATCGACCAAGCCTGAAAGGCGATCGAACATGACCGACAACTCCGTCTTCGAAGAGATCTTCCGCGACGTGCCCCTGATGGCGATCCTGCGCGGCATGGGGGTCGAGCGCACGCTCGCCACCGCCACCCGCGCCTGGGACCTCGGCATCACCGCCGTCGAGGTGCCCGTGCAGACACCGACCGACATCGAGGCGCTGCGCGTGGTGGCCGAGGCCGCCCGTGAGCGCGGCCTCACCGTGGGCGCCGGCACCGTCGTGACGCTGGAGCACGTGCGCCAGGCAGCCGACGCCGGCGCGGCCTTCACCGTGAGCCCGGGCTTCGACGTCGACGTGGTGCGCGCGTCGCACGAGGCAGGGCTCCCGGCGCTACCCGGCGTCGCGACGGCCACCGAGGTGCAGCGCGCCCTCGCCGAGGGGCTCACCTGGCTGAAGGCCTTCCCCGCATCGCTGCTCGGCACGGGATGGTTCCCCGCCATGCGCGGCCCGTTCCCGCAGGCGCGCTTCGTCGCCACCGGCGGCATGGACTCGGGCAACGCCCGCTCGTACCTCGACGCCGGCGTGCGCGTCGTCGCCGTCGGCTCGGCGCTGGAGGACGAGAGCCAACTGCCGGCACTCGCGCAGCTGCTCGCCTGAGCACCGCGGGTTCCCCCGCACCACACGATCGAGGCCCCCTCGTGGCATCCGTGCCCCCTCTGAATCACGTGATCCAGAGGGGGCGTGGACGACCGGAGGGGGCCTCGATCGTGCAACTGCACGGAACGCATGTCAGACAGTCGCGTCCTGACGGGCCACCGGGAGCTCGTGCAGACGACCGGCACCCTCGACATCGGGTCGGATGGATGCCATCAGCGTGGCGATCACGCCCACGATCGCGATCACTGCTGCGTAGACGACGACGGGCCAGAACGCGCCCCCCGCGGCGGCGACGAGAGCCACGCAGATGATCGGTGCGAGACCGCCGCCGAGGGTGTTGGAGATCTGGTAGCCGATGTTGACGCCGGTGGTGCGCGCCTCGGGGTCGAACATCTCGGCGAGCATCGTGGCGAGCGTCGCCTGCATGGCGACACCGAACACGACGAACCCGAGGATCTGACCGAGCCAGATCAGCCACATGTTGCCGGTCGAGAACAGGGCGAACGCCGGGTAGACCATGGCGGCGAACCCGATGCATCCGATGATGTACACCGTGCGGCGTCCGATCCGGTCCGAGATGCGACCCCACAGCGGAGCGACGACGATCTGCAGCAGACCGACGATCATCGTGCCGGCGAAGCCCATCCACGCGGGAAGGCTCTTGTTCGACACCATGAAGCTGAGACCGTAGGTGAGCACGACGTACCCGGCGATCGACTGCGGAAGGCCGATCAGGATGCCGAGGATGGTGTTCTTCGGGTGGCGGAACGCCTCGACGAGCGGGTTGTGCTTCTTGCCGGTGGCGGAGATGAGCAGCGTCTGGGTCTCGGTGAACTCCTCAGACTCCTCGAGGTGGCGACGCAGGATCACGGCGGCGATCGCGAGCACCATCGAGAACACGAACGGGATGCGCCATCCCCATTCGATGAACCACGAGCCGGGGGTCAGGCCCAGACCGGCCATCAGACCGCCCGAGACGACGTTGGCGACACCGGCGCCGCTGATCAGGAAGGCGCCGTAGAGGCCCTTCTTGCCGATGGGTGCGGCCTCGACGACCATGGTCGCGGCTCCGCCCATCTCACCGCCGACGAAGAAGCCCTGGCAGAGACGGAAGAACAGCAGCAGCAGCGGAGCGGCGATGCCGATCGCCGCGTCCGGCGGGATGAGGCCGATGCCGGTGGTGGCAAGACCCATGCCGACGACGGTGCTCATCAGCACGACCTTACGGCCGACGCGGTCGCCGATAATGCCCCAGACGATGCCGCCGACGGGCCGCAGGAAGAACCCGACGGCGAAGGTCGCGAACGACGACAGCTGCGCGATCACCGGGTCTTCCGACGAGAAGAACACGGCGGGGAAGACGGCAGCCGACGCCAGACCGTACAGGTAGTAGTCGTAGTACTCGATCAGCGTGCCGATCGCGCCACCGGCGACCGTCTTGCGCTGCTTCGGCGTCAAGCCGCGGGATGCGACTGTGGCCATGGGAGCCTCCTTGCTCGGGGGTGAAGAGGGGGGTCGGGTGAGGATGTGACCCTCGACGGAAGAGACCGCCGCCGCTAAGATAGCCCACGGATAGACACAATGTCTACTGTAAAGATTTTTTGTAAAGCTGAGGTGAACGATGGCGACGCAGACTGCAATGCGGCAGGCGGCGGCAGTGCTGGCAGAGGATGCCGCGCGGCAGACATACGAGAGCGCGGAGGAGATCCTTCGGCTGTACCGGCCCGTGATGCGCGCCCTCGCCACCGCGGCCGGCCCGTCGGTCGAGGTCGTGCTGCACAACCTCGACGGCGCCGACGTCGACCTCGGGCACACCATCATGGCGATCGAGAACGGGCACGTCACCGGCCGCTCGGTGGGCGGGCCGTCGACCAACCTCGGCCTCGATGTGCTGAAGGACCGGCAGAAGGATCACGACGCGTTCGGCTATCGGGGTCGCACGAGCGACGGCCGCGAGCTGCGCTGCTCGTCGGTGTACTTCCACAACGCGGCCGGCGACATCATCGCCTCGTTCTGCATCAACGTCGACCTGAGTCCGCTGCAGCAGGCCCGCAACATGCTCGAGGCGCTGCTGCCCGTGGCCGCGACCACCACCGCCGCAGACGAACGCCCGCAGGAGCACTTCGGCACCGACCTGGTGTCGGTGATGGATCAGATGATCGCCGAGGCGATCGGCGAGATCGGCCGGCCTGTCGAGCAGATGACGCGTGACGACAAGATCGCAGTGCTCGAGAAGCTCGACCAGCGCGGTGTCACGCAGATGCGCAAGTCGATCGAGACGATCGCCAAACGGCTGCACGTCTCTCGCGTGACCGCGTACTCGTATCTCGACGAGACGCGCAGTCGTGGCTGATGCCGGGCTCTCGGCCTCCATCGCAGCGCGGCTCGCGCATGTCGACGCCCGCCTCGCGTTCGAGATCGACGTGGTCGCGGCCGCGGAGGCCGTCGCCTCGGGCGAGGCGGTGCTCGTCGACACCCGCCGGCAGGAGTCCTGGTATCACGGCCACATCGCCGGCGCCCTGCATCTGCCGACGGCGGGTCGGGATGCCCGGATCGCCGAGCTGCCGCGCGACCGCACCCTCATCGTGTACGGCTGGGGCCCGGGATGCAACGGCGCCACCGCCGCTGCGCGCCGGCTCCTGGCATCCGGATTCGACACCCGCGAGCTGCTCGGCGGGTACGAGTACTGGGTGCGCAACGGCTTCCCGGTCGAGAAGGACGGCGTGACCACCCGTTTGTCACCCGACCCGCTGGTCACCGCCGAGACGCACTGACCCTCAACACGTCGAGACCCCCTCGTGGCATCCGGGCCCCCTCTGAATCACGTGATTCAGAGGGGGCGTGGACGACCAGAGGGGGCCCCGACGAGAAGTCAGCGGGTCACTTGATGACGTCGGGGTTCTCCTCGAGCCAAGCCTTGACGGCCTCGCGCTCCTTGCCCTCGCCGTACTCGTTCACGACCATGTCCTCGAGCGAGCCGTACTGCACGTCGTCGAGCTTGATGCTCTCGATCAGCTCAGCGGCCTCGGGGTACTCGTCAGCGAAGCCCTTCGTGCCCAGGAAGTGCAGGCCCTCGGCCTCGCCCATCAGGCCGTTCGGGTCTTCGAGGTCCTTCACGGGGAAGGCGTCGTTGGCCCAGAACGGACGCCACAGCGTGACGACGAGGTCTTCCTGCTTGTCGGTCGCCTTCTTCAGCTCGGTGAGCATCGCCGCGGTCGACGAGGTGACCAGCTCGTACTCGCTGTCGAGTCCGGTCTCGCCGAGCATCTTCGTCGTCTGCTCGGTGAGACCCGCGCCCGGCTCGATGCCGATGATCTTGCCGTCGTAGTCCGCGGCCTTGCCCTTGAGGTCCTCGATCGAGGTGAGCTCGGAGTACTCGGGCACCGCGATGGTGAGCTTCGCGTTCTCGTAGTACGTGCCGAGATCTTCGATGTCGTCGCCGTACTTGTCCATGTACTTCTTGTGGGTGAGCTCGGGCCAGGCCGACGGGTAGATGTCGACGTCGCCCTGGGCGAGACCGGTGTACAGCGGGCCGGCGTCGGTGAGGGTCTTCATCTTGACGTCGTAGCCGAGCTCCTCGAGCTTGTTCTCGAGCAGGTACGCGGTGCTGAGGCCGTCGGTCCACGACGGCAGGAAGCCGAGCGTGATGGTGCCCTTGTCGCCCTTTGAGCCGCCGTCGGCGTCGCCGCCGGTGCCGCCGGTTCCGCCGTTGCTCGTGCAGCCGGCGAGGGCGAGCGAGCCGATGGCTCCGATGGCCAGGAGTGCAGTGATCTTCTTCTTCACGATGTTCTCTCTCTGTTGCGTATGTGTGATTGCGGGTGCGGGATGCACGTCACGCAGGCTGCAGTGTGGCATCCGGCACCGCGACGGATGCCGAGGTGCGGCGCCGCGCCTCGCGGCGACGAGCCAGGATGCCGAGCAGCGATGCGTGATTCTCCGCCGGTGCGCCGAGAGCGGCGGTGACCCGGTCGAGGAAGACGGCGATCAGCACGACGCCGAGCCCCGCCTCGACGCCCTTGGCGATGTTGATCGTCGAGATCGCCTCGACGACCATCTTGCCGAGGCCGTCGGCGCCGGCCATGCCGGCGATGACCGCCATCGACAGGGCCAGCATGATGACCTGGTTGATGCCGGCCATGATGGTCGGCATCGCGAGCGGCAGCTGGATGCCGCGCAGGATCTGCCCTGGCTTCGCGCCGAACGCGTGGCCGGCCTCGACGGTCTCGCTGTCGACGCCGCGGATGCCGAGCTCGGTGAAGCGCACACCAGGAGGCAGCGCGAAGATGATCGTGGCGACCATGCCGGGAACGACGCCGATGCCGAAGAACACGATGGCGGGGATCAGGTACACGAAGGCGGGCATGGTCTGCATGAAGTCGAGCACGGGCTTCAGCAGTGCGCGGACGGTGCCGTTGCGCGCCGACCAGATGCCCAGCGGCACGGCGATCAGCACCGCGATGACCGCGGCGACGAGCACGAGCGACATGGTCTGCATGGCGGGAACCCAGAGGTGCATGCCCACGATGAGCAGCAGCGACGCGGCGGTGCCGATCGCGAGCTGCCACGAGCGCACCAGCCACGCGATGAGCGCGGCGATCGCGATGATCGCGACGAAGTGCACCGACAGCAGTCCGGCGGTCAGCCCGTTGACGAGGAAGCCGAAGACGAACGAGACGCCGTCGAGCAGGCCGTCGAGATTGTCCTTGACCCAGTCGACGATGCCGGCGACCCACGTTCCGATCGGAATGCGGAAATCCATCAGCGCACCTCCTCGGTGTCAGCGGTGCCGGCTTCGTCGTCGGCCGACTCGGGGGCTGCCTCAGCGGCGGCCTCGGTGAACGAGCTCGCCTCGGCGAGCACCTCGTCGATCACGGCCTGCGGCATCGGGTTCAGCGGCAGGGTCAGTTCGCCCGTCGCGCCGGGGCCAGGGCCGAGCGCGGCGAGCAGGGTGACGCGCGGGATCACGCCGGTCAGGCGCCCCTCGGCATCCGTCACCGCCAGCGGAACCGGCGACTCGACCGACGGGATGAACAGGTTCATCAGCACGTCGTCCTCGTGCACCTTCTGCGGAACGGGCTTGATGATCGACGCAAGCGAGGATTCGCCGCGGCGCACCAGCTTCACGGCATCCCGGTCGGTGACGATGCCGACCAGCTTGCGGTCGCGGCCGACGACGTAGGTCGCCGACATGTAGGCATCCCGCATCTGGCGAAGCGCCGTGCGCGGACCGGCCGACTCGGCGACGACCGGGCGCGGACGCTCCATGACGTTCGCGGCGGTGAGCACGCGGGCGCGGTCGACGTCCTGCACGAACTGCTCGACGTAGTCGTTGGCGGGGTCGGTGAGGATGTCCTCCGGCGTGCCGATCTGCACGATGCGGCCGTCGCGCATCACCGCGATGCGATCGCCGAGGAACATGGCCTCGTTGAGGTCGTGCGTGATGAACACGATGGTCTTCTGCAGCTTGGCCTGCAGCTCGACCAGCTGCTCCTGCATCTCGCGGCGGATCAGGGGATCGAGGGCGCTGAACGCCTCGTCCATGAGCAGGATGTCGGTGTCGGCGGCGAGCGCGCGGGCGATGCCGACGCGCTGCTGCATGCCGCCGGAGAGCTCGCTGGGCAGCTTGTCGCCCCAGCCCTCGAGGCCCACCAGGGCGAGGATCTCGTCGGCCTTGCGCAGGCGCTCGGTCTTGCTGACGCCCTTCAGCTCGAGCGGGTAGGCGACGTTCGCGGCCACCGTGCGGTGCGGCAGCAGCGCGAAGTGCTGGAACACCATCGAGACGCGGTCGCGGCGGATGTCGCGCAGGCGCGCGCCCGGGATGCCGGTGATCTGGTCGCCGCCGATGGTGATCTCGCCGGCGGTCGCGTCATGCAGGCCGTTGAGCATGCGGATGATCGTCGACTTGCCCGAACCCGACAGGCCCATGATGACGAAGATCTCACCGCGGTTCACGGTGAAGCTCGCGTCGATCACGGCGGCCGTGCCGACGTCCTGCACCTCGGTGCGCGTCTCACCGGCCTTCAGACGCTTCACGGCCTGCTGCGGATTCCGGCCGAAGACCTTGTAGATGTTGCGCGCTTCGAGAGCGGTTTCGGACACGTTTCCCCCGTTGCCCACCGATTCTTCGGGTCTCGGCGGGCCGCTTCGGTTACGCCCGGGTGACGTTCTCAAGGCCGTTTCGACAGAAGCTGCAAGGCGGCGCGGACGGGGATTTCGGATCCCCGCGACAGAACATCGACCGTACGCCCGCGCCTCTTCGTTTACAGCTCAGTCGAAAGAAGGACGCGACCGCGGACTGGTCTCTGTGACCTCACGGCCACCTATCCACGCTAACGAACGGCTGATCCGGTGGCAAATCCGGGTGGCGGTTTTCGGGGTTCACCGGGGGTTCCTGTGATCGGCGGTGCGTTGTTGCGCGGTGGTGCGGGGGCGCGGAGGTAGGCGAACAACTCGAGGAAGGAGGATTTCGCGCGGATTCTCCTTCCCTCGCGTGTTCGCCTACGCTCACGAGGCCGAGCGGATGCGTGGGCGGGACCGGGCACGCTCGTCGCGGGCTCAGCCCCGGCGCACGCTGCGCGTGACGGTGAACTTCGGGGTGCGGGCGACCTGCTCGGTCGGGCCTACGTCACGGCTCAGCACGCCCCGGTGATCAAGGTGCGAGTTGAACACCGTCCACACCTCGCCGCCGGGTCGCAGCAGCCGCGCGGCGGCCTGGATGAGGCGGTGACCCGCGCCCTCGTGCACGCTCGTGCCGAGGTGGAACGGCGGATTCAGCAGGATGAGGTCAGCCGATCCATCGGGCAGCTCGGAGCCGGCGTCGTCGAGCGTGACGGTGATGCGTCCGGCGAGGCCGTTCGCGACGACGGATGCCTGAGCCGAGCGCGCCGCAGAGGCGGATCGATCGGTGGCGGTGATCCTGGCATCCGGATGCTGCTGCGCGAACGCGACGGCGAGCGCGCCCGTTCCGCAGCCCAGGTCGACGACGCGCAGCGGAGGCGGCGTCACAACTCCGGAGAACTGCGCTGGCGTCCCCCCGATCGGCGCATCGTTCGGCTGGAACGGCGCGGATCCCCGGAGCGGCGAAGGCGGGGTCAGCGCGGGCATCACATCGATCAGCACCCGCGTGCCGATGTCGAGCTTCGCGCCTGCAAATGCTCCGCCGTAGGCGCACAGGGTGAAGCCGTCATGCTGGCGGCTCACCGGAAACGGCGGCTGGTCGGGCACGGGCACGGCTCCGGATGCCACGATCAACCGCGACTTGCGCTCCGCGCGCTGCGGCTGCACGTGCCCGAAGAAGCGCGAGAGCGTCTCGTTCTGGGTGAGCGTCATGTGCTTCACACGGCCGCCCGCGATGAACATCACATCCGGCGCCGCCCAGCGGGCGACCGCATCGGCGATCTCCTCGAGCTCGGCGAGCCCCTTCGGCAGCTGGAGCAGCACGAGCCGGCTACCGCTGAGCAGCGAGCTGTCGAGTTCGTGCGCTGCGGGCAGCGGCAGATCGAGCGCCCGGGCGTTGGCGCCGAGCGCACGACGGCCGGTGATGAGGTCCTGATACACGCGGATGCCGTGCATCCCGGCATCCGTCAACGCGAGCGCGATAGCGCCGTACTCGTCGCCGATCACGGCGATCTCGTCGCCCGCGACGCCGGTGTCGAGCGCGCGCTGCACGAGCAGGTCGTCGGTCGCATCCCAGGCCTGCAGATTCGCAGCCTCGACATCGGGAAAGCGCCGCAGGCGCTGGTAATCGAAGCCCGTCACCCGCTCACACTATCGCCGCATGTCAGCTGGTCTTGACGCCCACTGAACGCGCGTTTAGCATGCTGTACATGCGTTCAGCATCCGATGATCTCACGGCCCGCGCCCGCATCCGAGAGGCCGCGATCCGCGCCTTCGCCCGCGACGGGTTCGACGCCGCGAGCATGCGCGCGATCGCGAGGGAGGCCGGCGTCAGCGCCGCGCTGATCGTGCACCACTTCGGCGACAAGAATGCGCTTCGGACTGCGTGCGATGACTACGTCGTGGCGGCGTTCATCGACGACAAGCACGAGCTGATCGAGGCGCCCACGGCCGATCGCATCCGCGCCGCGTTGCACGACGTCGAGCGCTACGGGCCCTACATCGACTACCTCAGCCGCATGCTCGGCGACAGCTCGCCGGCCGCCGACCGCCTGTTCGATGAGATCGTGCGCGTCACCCGCGACGTGCTCGACGAGCAGCGCGAGGCGGGACTGCTCGTTGAGATGAGCGATCCCGAGATGACCACGCTGCTCCTGGTGATGATGGGCCTCGCGCCCGTGATGATGCGCGCCCAGATCGGCCGGATGCTCGGGCAGGACCAGCTGAGCCCCGCCGGGATGCTGCGCACGACCCTTCCCACCCTGGAACTGCTCACGCACGGCATCTACTCGAGCACGGCCTTCCTCGACGGAGCACGCCAGGCCATGGCATCCGGGAACGGGTCATCCGGGAACGCGTCATCCGAGAACGGGTCATCCGAGAAGCCCGCCGAAGGAGGGGCATCATGAGTTCCGTCATAGACATCACCGCGCTGCACAAGCGCTTCGGGCGTCGCACCGCCCTGCACGGCCTCGAGATGCATGTGCAGCCGGGCACGATATACGGTCTGATCGGGCCGAACGGCGCCGGCAAGACCACGACTCTGCGCACCCTGGTCGACATCATCCGTCCCACCTCGGGTCAGGTGCGCGTGCTCGGCGAGGACCCGCGGCACGGTGGCGCGCGCCTGCGGCGCCGCATCGGCTACGTGCCGGGTGAGCTGCACCTCGAGGGACGCGTGACGGGGCATCGGATGCTGTCTTTCTACTCCGAGGTCTCCGGCCCGGTCTCACGCGGATACGCGTCGGAACTCGCCGAGCGTCTCGGCGTCGACCTGTCGCGGCCGCTGCGCAGTCTGTCGAAGGGCAACAAGCAGAAGATCGGGCTGATTCAGGCGTTCATGCACCGGCCCGAGCTGCTCATCCTCGACGAGCCGACCAGCGGGCTCGACCCGCTCGTGCAGCGCGAGTTCCTCGCGATGGTGCGCGAGGCGCGCGACGCCGGGCAGACCGTGCTGCTCAGCTCGCATGTGCTCAGCGAGATCCAGCAGGTCGCGGACGAGGTCGCCGTGCTCGCCGCCGGCCGCGTGGTCGCGAGCGGCGACGTCGCCTCGCTGCGCCTCGGCTCGGTTCGGCGGGTGCGGGTCTCGCTCGATGCGGGGGATCCGGATGCCCTGGAGCGGGCCTTCACGGGCATCCCGGGAGTGACCGAGATCGAGATCACCCCGCAGGGCGACGTGCTGCACCTCACCGCGACGGTGGAGGGCGCGATCGACCCGTTCGTGAAGGCGCTCGCGCAGATGACCGTTCACGACCTGACCGTCGAGGAGCCGGATCTCGAGGAGAGCGTGCTGCGCCTCTACTCCTCCCCCTCTTCTTCTTCCTCTTCTTCTTCCTCTTCCTCTTCCTCTTCGCCGACACCCCCACCTGCCGCCGACACCCCCGGGTACGGACGGCCACACGTGGGGGTGTCGGCGGAAAGCAGGGGTGTCGGCGGGGAGAAGAAGGGGGGCGCGCGATGAAGAGCGTGCTGCCGGTGTTCCGGCGGAGCATCCGGGAGTCGTGGCGCAGCGTGATCGGGTGGAGCCTCGGCGTCGCCGCCGTGCTGTTCCTGTACCTGCCGCTGTACCCGAGCTTCGGGGCGAACGGGCAGCTCGAGGACATCATCAAGGCCCTGCCGTCGCAGCTGATCGAGACCCTGGGCTACGACCAGATCGCCACCGGTGCGGGGTATGCGCAGAGCACGTTCTACGGGCTGATGGGCTTTCTGCTGCTGACGATCGCGGCCGTGCTGTGGGGCTCGGCCGCGATCGCGGGCGCCGAGGAGTCCGGCCGACTCGAACTCGACCTCGCGCACGGCATCGGCCGCGCGCAGTACGCCGCAGAGTCGGCGCTCGCCGTGCTCGTGCGGCTGCTGTGGCTGGGTGCGCTGTCGGGCGCGATCGTATTCGCGCTGAACGATCCGGCGGAACTGGGCATCCATCCGCCGCACATCATCGGAGCCGCGCTCGCCCTGACCGGACTCGCCTTCCTCAGCGCGATGGCGGGCTTGTTCGCCGGCGCACTCACCGGCCGCAAGGCCTGGGCGACGGGCGTCGCGGCCGGCGTCGCGGTGCTCGGATACGTGTTCCAGGCGGTGGCGAAGCAGTCGAAGGATCTCGAGTGGCTGAACGCCCTCTCGCCGTACGCGTGGGTGTACCACCAGCCGCCGCTGAAGGACGGTGTCGACGTGCCTGGGCTGCTGCTCGTCTGGGGGATCGCGGTGGCGCTGGCCGTGGCATCCGCCCTCGCCCTGACGCGCCGCGACCTGCGCGGGTGAGGTGGCGGGCATCCGTCGAGCAGACTTGACCCTGACACAGTGTGAGGCGGTCGAATCAGAACATGTTGTCCATCGGAGCGTTCGCGCAGATCGGCCAGGTGACCCACCGCATGCTGCGGCACTGGGACACCGCGGGTCTGCTCGTACCCGCGCACGTGGATGAGTTCACCGGTTACCGGTCGTACGATCCGTCGCAGCTCGACCGGCTGCATCGCATCGTCGCACTGCGGCAGCTGGGGTTCGGGCTGGAGCAGATCGGCGCCGTCCTCGATGAGGGGATCGGTGCGGATCGCATAGCCGGCCTGCTGCGCTCCCATCGGGATGCCGTGGAGCACGAACACCGGATCGCCACCGAACGACTCGTCGACGTGGAGCGGCGGCTCCACCTCATAGAAAGAGAGAAGCGCATGTCATCTGTCGAGTTCATCGAGAAGTCCCTGCCTGCCGTCCGCCTGATCGCCCGCACGGCGACTGTGCCCACTGACGAGGTCGGTCGGCACGTGGGTCCCATGTTCGGCGAGGTCGAAGACGGCCTGCCGGAGACGGAGGGGATGCTCGAGACGCCGATCGCCCAATACCGTCCGACCGACGACGGGATGCTGCTGACCATCGGCTACGAGTACGGCGGCGGCCCCATCGACGGCCTCGAGATCGTCGAGCTCGCCGCTGAGGAGCGGGCGGTGTGCGGCATCCACCTCGGTCCGACGGCCGGCATCCCCGACACCTGGCACGCGCTGCACGCCGAGATGCTCGCACGCGGCTTCACCCCCTCTGGCCCGTGCCGGGAACTCTACGTGCGGTCGTGGCCGCTCGACGACGAGTCCGACTGGGTGACCGAACTGCAGCAGCCGGTGCGCCGCGCCTGACCCACCCAGTCGAATCTGTCAGGGATGCATTTCTCTGGCTCAGCATCCCTCTGACCAGTCGAATGCATCCCCGCTGCAGGTGCGGGGGTGGGATTCCCTGGTGCGAGGTCGATTGCGTACGCTTTCGGCGCCATCGGCGTACGAAACTGACCCCGGATGCCCGGTAGCCGGGCGCATCCCACCCGCCTGCGGGCGCGCCGCCCGGTCGCCGGGGTGCGGGGTCGATTGCGTACGCTTTCGGCGCCGCCGGCGTACGAAATTGACCCCGGATGCCCGTAGTCGAGCTCCTGAAGCCCGGAAAACGCCCGAAAAACCCAGCCCCGGCTCAGCGCAGCGGGTCGAAGGGCTTGATCTCCGGGGCGATGCGGCCGGTGGTGATCTGCTCGGCGAGGAGCTTGCCGGTCGCGGGTCCGAGCACGATGCCCCACATGCCGTGACCGCCGGCGACGTACACGTTCGGAGCCTGGGTCGCGCCGACCAGCGGCAGGCCGTCGGGGGTGACGGGACGCGAGCCGACCCACTCGTCCTGACGATCGTCGAGATCCAGACCCTGGAACATCTCCCGAGCCTGCGCGATGATCGCCTGCACCCGGCGCGGCTGGAAGGGCTCGTCGGGGCGGCGGAACTCCATGGTGCCGGCGATGCGGAAGCGCCCCTGGTACGGGGTGCACGCGATGCGCTGGAACGGGAAGTACACCGGGTGCTCCTGCGGAACCGAGGTGGCGACCGTGAACGAGTAGCCACGGCCGGCCTGCACGCGCGTGCGCACGCCCAGCTTGCGGGCGAGCGCGGGCATCCATGCTCCCGTCGCGATCACGACCGAGTCCGCCTCGAGTCGCTGCCCGTTCGACATCGTGACGACGGGGCGGCGGGTGGACGAGACGTCGGTGACCTCGTATCCGGTGATCAGCTCGGCGCCCCGCTCGACGACGGCGGCACCGAGCGCCTCGACGAACGGCGCGGGCTCGAAGAAGCGCTGCCCGTCGAGCCGGTAGGCGTGCGTCACGGCATCCGACAGCACCGGCGCGAGCTCGCGCGGGTTCTCGAGACGCTCGAACGGCACGTCCTGCCCGTGGCGGATCACGCCCTCGATCTCGTGCAGGAAGCCCTTGGAGTCGGCCTCCTGCTTGAAGCCGATCACGAACGGGCCCTCGCGGGTCCACGACTTCACGCCGCCGTCGATCAGCTCGTCGAAGCACTCCAGCGCGATCTTGTCGATGGGCGTGAGGTCGGCCATCGTCCTGTCCCACGCCCGGTTGGTGCCGTGCGCGGCGAACTGGGCGAGGAACGACCAGAGCCCGGCATCCACCCGGAACGGCACGTGCAGAGCGGCATCCGGATCGAGCAGGGCCTTCGGCCCGTACGTCCACAGACCGGTGTCGGCTAGCGGGATCGTCTTGCCCGGCGTCAGCCAGCCAGCGTTGCCCCACGACGATCCGGCGGCGACGCCGACGCGGTCGATGACGGTGACGTCGACCCCGCGCTCCTGCAGATGCCACGCCGTGGCAAGTCCGACCATTCCTGCACCGACGATGATCGTGCGCGTCATTGCGTCCTCCTGAGACAGCTGATCGCGGGCGCGAGAGTAGACGCCCACTACCTGCGATTATGCAGATCTCCGCGATCTGCGGGTCGCTCGCCGAAGGTTCTGCGTACAATCACCTTCGAATGGTGGAAATCTTCACCGCGAGACGAGGAAGTGCCCGCATGACCCTTGATTCTTCGGCATCCGCTCACCCCTCTCTGGATGCCGTCGACCGCACCCTCCTGTCGGAGCTGAGCCGCAACGGCCGGATCTCGAACACCGAGCTCGCCGCCATCGCCGGGATAGCCGAGTCGACGTGCCTGAAGCGCGTGCGCGCCCTGCAGGCGAACGGGGTGATCGTCGGCTTCCACGCCGAGATCTCGCCCGCCGCGATGGGACTCCACCTCGAGGCGCTCATCACCATCCGCCTGCACGCGCACGCCCGCGGTGACCTGCGGCGTTTCCAGACCTACCTCGAAAGGCTGCCTGCCACGCAGCGGGTGTACTTCCTCGCCGGGGATCGCGACTTCCTCGTGCACGTCGCGGTTCCGGATGCCAGTGCGCTGCGCGAACTCGTCTCCGACACCATCAGCCTGAAGCCGGAAGTGGCATCCACCAGCACCAGCCTGATCTTCGCCCAGGCGGCGGGGTCGCGCGGCCTCTGACGCTCGACGAGTGACGCACGGGGCTTGAGCGCCGGGGTTCTGCGCCCCGGGCGCCTCCGAACCCTGCGTTTCCGGGCTACCCGGATCCGGCACCCCGGACTCCCGAGCTCCCAGATCCGGCAGACCGCCCCAGATCCGGACGCCCCAACCGCAGGCATCCGGATCTCGGCACGTCCTCCGGACCTCAGGCGACGGGATGCCAGCGCCGCAGAACCCCGCAGCGCCGGCCCGGCAAGCATCCAGGGCCCGGCTCGGCGCCCTCGAACTCCCCCAGATCCGGCAGACCGCCCGAGATCCGGACGCCCCAACCGCAGGCATCCGGATCTCGGCACGTCCTCCGGATCTCAGGCGACGGGATGGAAGCCCGCAGGCCCCGCCCCGCAGCACAGAACCGCTCGACTCAGTCCTGCTCGATGTTCTTGTACGCCCGCATCGCCGCCTTCTGGGCGTCCTTCAGAGCGTCCTCGGGCGACTTGTCGCCGAGCAGCGCCGCGGTGATCGCGTTGTTGAGCTCGTTCTGGATCTCCTGACCGGCAGGCGACGAACCGAACGACTGCCCGTAGTCGACCACGTCGTAGTACGTCGAGATCACCTGATCGAAGCCGGCGTTGCCGCTCTCGGTCACCCACTCCTCGCGGATCGCCTTGTCGGCGGCCGGCGAGCCGGTGAACAGGCCGGTGTTCACGCCGCCGTCCTTCTTGCGGGTCTCCCCCCGCGCCTTGCCCGCGGCCGCCCACGCGTCGTCCGAGGTGAGGTCGACCATCCAGGCGCACGCCGCGGCCGGGTTCTTCGCACCGGCCGGCACGACGAACGCGGTTCCGGATGCCACCGAGAAGGGCTCCCCGTCCGCACCGCGGAACGGCACGGCCTCGAGCTGCAGCTCGTCCATGTACGGCGAGAGCACGTTCGGGTACCACTGCGCGTTCACCTGCGCGCCGACCTGCCCTGCGACGAACTGGTTGTTGTCGCCGAAGGTGTCGAACGAATCGGTGAAGCTCTTCACGGCGGCGTAGCCGCCCTGGGCATCCGTGATCTGCTTGAGCATCTCGATGCCGGCGACGTTCTTCGGGTCGTCGAGGGTCGGCTTGCCGTCGTCGTCGTTGAGCTGCCCGCCCATGCCGAGGATCCACAGTCCGCTCTGCCCGGTGGCCTGCGGATCGAAGCCCAGTCGGGTGGGAACGCCGTTCTGCTCCTGGTAGATCTTGCCGACCGCGTCGAGCAGCACGTCCGGCTTCGAGGTGTCGATCTGGTCGGCGGTGACCCCGGCCTCGTCGAGCACCTTCTTGTTCACGAGGATCGCCGGCGGCTGGTAGAACTGCGGCACGGCCCAGATCTCATCGTCGTAGGTCACGTCATCGACGACGAAGGGGTACCACTGGTCGCGCGGCGAGACGTCCTGCTCCTTCAGGCACTCGTCGAGCGGCATGATCAGCCCCTGCGCGGCGTATGTGGTGACGTAGCGGCGGTCCATCTGCACGACGTCGGGCACGTTGCCGCCGGCCAGTCGCGTGGTGAACTTCTGCGCGTCGAAGGCGGTGGCGTCGAGGTCGACCTTGACGTCCTTCAGCTGCCCCTCGGCGTAGTCGAGGCGGGACTGGCCGACATCGTCGGCGTTCTCGAAGCCCCACGCCTTCAGATCGCCGGTCGCCTTCGCGCCCCAGTCGATGTCTTCAGCCATGTCGGATGCGTCCTTGCCGCCTCCGCAGCCGGTCAGCACGACAGCGGATGCCGCGACGACGGCCGCGACTCCCAGAATGCGCTTGTGCATCTCTCTTCCTCTCGTTCGAGCCGCGACCCCGAAGCGCCGCCGCTGTTCTGTTGTGCAAGTCGTCCATTCCGGATGCCTGGCCCCAGGCATCCGGAATCAGCCCTTCCGCCCCTGGGTGGCGACGCCCTCGATGAAGTACCGCTGCCCGAAGGCGAACAGGATGAGCATCGGCACGGTGACGATGAGCGACGCGACCATGACGTACTGGTAGTCGCCGTGGCCGCCCGCCGTGGGGCTGTACTTCGTCATGGCGTAGGCGATGCCCAGCGGTGCGGTGAAGTCGTCGACCGACCCGGCGTTCAGGTAGATCAGCGCGGAGTACAGGTTGTTCCAGCTCGCCTGGAACTCGAAGAGGAAGACGATGACGAAAGACGGCACCGACAGCGGCATCGCGATCCGCCAGAAGAGTCCCCAGTAGCTCGCGCCGTCCAGGCGCGCCGCCTCGAAGAGCTCCCGTGGCAGTCCGAGATAGAACTGGCGCTGCAGGAAGATGTAGAACGCCGAGCCGAACAGGTTCATGCCCCACAGCGGCACCCACGTGCCGAGCAGCCCGGTCTCCTTCCAGATCAGGTAGATCGGGATCATCGTGACTGCGCCCGGGAGCATCATCGTCGCGAGCACCAGGCCGAAGAGCAGCCCGCGTCCGGGGAACTTGAAGTACGCGAACCCGAACGCGACGATCGAGCTCGACACGGCGACGGCGGTGGCCGCCAGCACGGCGATCGCCACGCTGTTCCAGAGCCAGCTCATGAGCGGCAGCTGGTTCCACACCTCGAGGTAGTTCTCGGGCACGAACGTCTTGGGGATGAGCGCGTTGTCGAACACCTCGCCCCGCGGCTTGAAACTCGCCGCCACCAGCCACGCGAAGGGGTAGAGGAAGAGAAGACCGAACCCGATCAGGATGACCGTGAGCACGATCCGCGCGGCGAAGCTGCGCGGCTGGCTGAGAGCACGGCGCCACTTCGAGCGCTTCGGCACGGTGGCGACGACCGTCGACGGGTCGCGGCGCTCAGCATCCTGACGTCGTGGAGTCTGTTGCAGCGACGTCGCCATCAGCGATCTCCCTCGTAGTAGACGAAGCGGTTGCCGAACTTCACCTGGATCACGGTGATCACCATGATGATGACGAACAGCAGCCAGGCCATGGCGGCGGCGAATCCGAAGTTGAACTGCCGGAACGCCTGCTGGAACAGGTAGATCGCGTAGAACAGCGACGCCTCGGGCGACGAGTTGCTCTGATCGCGCCAGAACAGCAGATACGCCTGATCGAAGATCTGGAACGCGGCGATCGAGAGCACGATGACGTTGAAGAACATCGCCCCCGAGATCATCGGCAGGGTGATCGAGAAGAACTTGCGCACGCTGCCCGCGCCGTCGAGCGATGCCACCTCGTAGAGCTCGGTCGGCACGTTCTTCAGCGCCGCGAGGAAGATCACCATGGTGCCGGCGACCGTCCACAGCGTCATGATCACGATGCTCGGCTTCACCCAGGCCGGGTCCACCAGCCACTGCGGGCCGTCGATGCCGAACAGGCGCAGGAACTCGTTGATCACTCCGCTGTTGCCGTTCAGCAGCAGGAAGAACACGGCGGCTGTGGCGACGGCCGGCGTCATCTTCGGCAGGTAGTACAGCGTGCGGAAGATGCCGGCGCCCCGGCCGACACGGTTGAGCAGCATGGCCAGCACGAGCGCGAAGATGATCTCGAGCGGCACGGCCATCACGACGTAGAAGAGCGTGTTGGCCAGAGACACCATCACCCGCGGGTCGTCGAAGAGCTCGGCGTAGTTGTCGAGCCCGACCGGACGCGCGCTGTTGGTGGCGAGGTTGTAGTTGCTGAACGAGATGTACAGGCTGTAGATCATCGCGCCGGCGGTGAAGACGAGGAACCCGATGATCCAGGGCGTGATGAACAGGTACCCGGCGATCGCCTCGCGCTTGTTGTAGTGGTCACGCGCGGGCTTCGGGCCGCGGCGGAACCATCGCCTCTTCTTCCCGGCCTTCTTCTCGGCCTTCTTCTCGGCCTCCTGCTCGGCGGGCACGAGCGCCTCCGGCGTCGACGTGATGCTCATCTGCAGCCTCCCCCCGGTCGACCCTCGAGGGCCGCGTCGATGGGACTGTCGGCGTCGGCGTGCACGCGCATCGGTGCAGCGCAGAGAGGGAGCCACTTTCGCATGTCCCTGACACTAGTGACGAAACTCGCCCCGCGAAGCACCCTTGCCAGGGGCCGAGAAGGAGTGCATTATTAGCGGAGTAGCGCCCGGGTGACTTCTTCTCGGGGCTGATCAGACGGCAATACCGTGTCGAGCCCGGTGGCCGGATCAGCGGACGTCAGTCGGTTCGCACCTCGAACCCGGCATCCGCCAGCGCGGCGCGCTGATCTTCCGTGACGGCCGGGTCGGTGATGACGAGCGGGAAGAGGTCGGCGCCGCCCACGTGAGCGAACGCGGTGCAGCCGATCTTCGAGGCATCGGCGACGACCACGGCTTGGTCGGATCGCTGGGCCATCATCCGGTTCACTGCAGCCTCCGCCTCGTCGTGCGTGCTGGCGCCGGAATCGGCCGAGAGACCGTTGACGCCGATGAAGGCGACGTCTAGCCGGATGCCGCCGAGCAGCTGCTCGACGAACGGGCCGACCAGCTCGAAGCTGCGCGCGTGGATCACCCCGCCGGTGACGACGACCTTGAACTCGGGGCGCATGGCCAGCTGCGCGGCGATGTTGACCGCGTTGGTGACGACGGTGATGCCCCGATCGGCGAGGTCGTCGCGGGCGGCGAGCGCCGTGGCGATCGCGTTGGTGGTGGTGCCGCCGGAGAGACCGACGACCTGTCCCGGTTCGACGAGGGACGCGGCGACGGCCGCGATCTGCTCTTTCGCGCCCGTGGCGTGGTGGCTGCGGAAGCGGATCGGCAGCTCGTACGCCACCGACTGCGCCACCGCGCCGCCGTGCGTGCGGGTGAGCAGCCGGCGCTCGGCGAGACTGTCGAGGTCGCGCCGGGTGGTCGCGGCCGATGCGCCGAAGCGCTCGACGAGGTCTTCGACGCTCACCTCGCCCCGAGCGGCCAGCAGGTCGAGGATCGCGGCGAGTCGGGCGGCGCGTTTCATGTCGGGTTCCGTCTGTCAGTCCGCGCGGCGGTCAGGCGGATTCGAGGGCGAACAGGCGCAGCATCCGGGCCGCCTCGTCGGCGACCGCCTCGCGGGCGCGAGAGAAGTACTTGCGCGAATCGACGAGGTTCTCGTCTGCGGCGAGCGTCTCGCGTGTCGCGCGCGTGAAGAATCCGTTCAGGTGCGTCGACACGTTGATCTTGGTCATCCCGGCGCGGACCGCCTGCACGATCACGTCGTCGGCGACGCCCGACGAGCCGTGCAGCACGAGCGGGATGTCGCAGCCCGTGCGGCCGATGCCGCGCAGGGCGCTCTTGAGACGGCCGATGAGGTCGATGTCGAGCGACGCCGAGCGGTCGAGCATCGCGTGCGACGAGCCGACGGCCACGGCGAGGGAGTCGACCCCGGTCGCCTCGACGAACGCCCGCGCCTCATCGGGGTCGGTGCGCACACCGGGGGCGTGGGCGCCGTCCTTCCCGCCGATCTCGCCGAGCTCCGCCTCGATGTAGACGCCGGCGGCACGGGCGCGCGATGCGACGTCGGCGGTGAGCTCGACGTTCTGCTCGTAGTCGAGCCTGCCGCCGTCGAACATCACCGAGCCGAAGCCGAGCGCGATGGCCTCGTCGACGAGCTCGGGCCGCTCTGCGTGGTCGAGGTGCACCGCGACCGGCGTGCTCGCGCGCCGCGCGATGGCGAGCGTCGCCCAGCCGATGGGCTCGAGACCGCCGTGGTAGTCGGCGCAGTTCTGAGAGATCTGCAGGATGACCGGGAGATTCGCGCGCTCGGACGCGGCGACCAGCGCCTCCGCCGTCTCGAGGTGGATGACGTTGAACGCGCCGATCCCGGTGCCGGCCGACGCGGCCGCCCGCATCAGTTCGCGTGCGGATGCGAGGGTCATCGGGTCTCCTTGGGGTCGGATGCAGGTGAGACATCGGCTTCGACGTGAGAAACCTCGCCGGTGTGGGTGTCTCGTGCCGGAAGTGGTTTCTCGGCGAGGGTGAGTGCGGATTCGAGCTCGGGCCAGGACGGGTGGATCTCGCCGGCGAGCGGCATCAGCACCGCGGCGGCGGACCAGGCGGTCGCGCGACGCAGGATCTGCTCGGGGTCGTGGGTGCCGGCATCCATCAGCACGGCGCACGCCGCGACCGCGGCATCCCCCGCACCGGTGGGGTTGCCGGCGAGCACCTCGCCCAGCCGCGCGTGGAGCACGTGGACATCTCCGGATGCCGTGGGCGTGACCGCCAGCATCCCGTCGGCTCCGAGCGAGAGCAGCACCAGCTCCGCGCCGCGTCGGATGAGCTCGCGTGCGCCGTCGACCGGGTCATCGAGGCCGGTCGCGTCGCGCAGCTCGTGTTCGTTGGGTTTCAGGACGGATGCCCCGGCATCCGCCGCCGCGAGCAGCGCAGGGCCCGACGTGTCGACGATCACGGTCGCGCCGGCGTCGCGGCCGAGTGCGATCAGCGAGGGCAGCACGTCATCCGGGGTGTCCGGCGGGAAGCTGCCGGAGATCACCAGCACACCCGCCCCCGGGACTGCGGTCTTCCCCGATGAGAAACCAGCGCCCCACATCCCGTCGAGTGCACGGTATCTCGCCGGGTGCACGGCCTCTTCACGCGAACGAGCCGTGCGCTCGGCGAGGTCCCGTGCTCTCGACGCTGGGGATGGCGCGGCGGCGCGGCCGGCGGCGAGTGCCGCCCGAGTCACACCCCGCAGGACGTCCCACTCCACTTCCTCGAGCGCGGCACCGCGCTCGTTCACGATCGTCGTGTCGCCGGCCCTCTCATCCACGAGGGCGATGCTGCGCCGGGTCGCACCGCGCACCGGCACGGTCACGTGGGGGACTCCGGAGGCGACCAGCTCGGCGAAGAACTCCTCGCCGGTCGCACCGCCGTGCGTCACGACCGCGCATGCGGAAGCGCCCTCGGCGTGGGCCACTCGCGCGACGTTCACGCCCTTGCCACCCGCCCGAGCCTGCCCGGTGTCGGCGCGGTGCGTCGAACCCGGCTCCAGCGCGGCGACGTGCCAGGTGAGGTCCAGCGCCGGGTTCGGCGTGACGGTGACGATCATGCCGGCGCCACCTGCCGTGCGCGCAGCGCCGAGCCGAGGATGCCCGCGTTGCCGGACAGCTCGGCCGGAACCAGGGCCGGGATGCGGTGGAAGCTCAGCCGGTCGGCGAGCCGCGCGCGCAGCTCGTCGAAGAGCGCGCCGCCCGCGCGCGACAGCCCGCCGCCGATGACCACGGCCTGCGGGGCGATGACGGCGGTGAGCTGCGCGATCGACATCGTCAGCGCATCGAGCGCCTCGTTCCAGACACGCGCCGCGATCTCATCTCCCGCGGCAGCACGGGCGATGACTTCGCGAGCACCGTCGACCACGTCGCCGGTGGCGTCGGTGTAGCGGCGCGAGATGGCGCCGGCCGAGGCGATCGCCTCCAGGCATCCGCGTGCTCCGCACGGGCAGGGCCACTCGCCCAGCGGCGAATGGCCGATCTCGCCGGCGTAACCACCGGCGGTGTACGGGCGGCCGTCGACCAGCAGCGCACCGGCGATGCCGGTGCCGATGATCAGCACGACCGAGTTCGCGTAGTCGCGCGCGCCGCCGAGCACGTGCTCGGCCCAGCTGGCCATCCGCACATCGTGATCGAAGGCCACGGGCATCCCGAATCGGGCGGCCATCAGGTCGCGCATGGGCGCATCGCGCCAGCCGAGGTTGCTGCTGAACACGCCGATACCGCGGTCGGAGTCGACGATGCCGGGCACGACGAGTCCGACCGCCTGCGGTTCCACATCGGGATGCTGGGCACGCAGCTCCGCGGCGAGCTCGGCGAGCCGTTCGATCAGCCGGCCAGGAGTGCCGTCGTCACTGGGCGGGGTCGGAGTGCGACGCAGCCCGAGGGCGGTGCCGTCGGCGTCGAACAGCGCGGACTTGATGTCGGTGCCGCCCACGTCGAAGGCGAGCACGGGCGCACCGGCCCCGATCGAGGCCGCGCGCGCGAGCCGTTCACCTGACTCGTCGCTGACCACCTCGGGGATGTCGCTCTGCTCGGACATGCGCTCTCCGTCGCCCGTCGTCGGTCGTCAGCCGTCAGCCGTCGAGGACCACCGAACGGGTGAGGTTGCGCGGCTGATCCGGGTCGAGGCCCTTCGCCAGCGCTCGGTCGAGGGCGACACGGTGCAGGCGCACGAGGTCGGCCATCGGGTCGATCGCATGCTGCACGAAACGAGCGCCGGTGGCCTCCACCTGGGCCTGCAGGCCCTCGGGAGCGGAGCCGAGCTGCCAGGTGATCCGCCCGGGGGCGGCGATCGCGATCGGGCCGTGGCGGTACTCCATCGAGCTGTACGACTCGGTCCACGACTGGGAGGACTCGCGCATCTTCAGGGCCGCCTCGTGCGCGAGGCCCATCGCCCAGCCCATGCCGAGGAAGCTGTACTGCTCGGCCTCGGCGAGGGCCGCGTCATCGTCACCGTCGAGCACGCTCTGGGCGTCGGCGATCGCCGCGTCGAGGTCCTCGCCGACCGAGGCGCGGAACAGCGCCAGCGCCGTGGTCGCGAAGCGGGTCTGCACCACGGACTGCTCGTCGGCGAACGGGAGGCCGATCACGTCGTCGGCCAGGTCGACGAGCGGTGAGGTCGTGTCGCCCACGACGGCGATCACGGGCGTCGTGCCCTTCACGCGCTCGGTCAGCTCGAGCACCTCGGTGGTCGTGCCGGAGCGGGTGAGGGCGACGATCGCGTCGTAGCGGCGCCCGAAGGGGAACTCGGATGCCGTGAACGCGTCGGTCTCGCCGTGGCCTGCGCTCTCGCGCAGCGCGGCGTACGACTGCGCCATGAACCAGGAGGTGCCGCAGCCGACGACGGCGATGCGGGCGCCGGATGCCGGGAGCACGGCCTGCTCATCGCGCATGGCAGCCGCGCGGGCCCAGGTCTCAGGCTGCGAGGTGAGCTCTGCGCGCATGTGCGCGCCGGCGGTGGTGTGCATGGCTACTCCTGAATGCGTGTTTCTGACGTTTCAAACCAAAGATCGCTCACATTCTGGCACAGATCCCGGGCATGCTGAAGTCCTCCTCGCCGCCCAGCGGGTGGTGAACGCGAGCGCTGCGGCAGAGGCTCAGCGGCCCTCGGCAGCCTCGGTGTGGTGGCGGATCACCTCGGCGACCACGAAGTTGAACCACTTCTCGGCGAACTCCGGATCGAGGTGCGCCTCTTCGGCCAGCGCCCGCAGCCGTGCGGTCTGCTGTTCTTCGCGCCCCGGGTCCGAGGCGGGCATGTCGTGCTCGGCCTTCAGCCGTCCGACCTGCTGCGTGCAGCGGAAGCGCTCGGCGAGCATGAAGATCAGCGCGGCGTCGATGTTGTCGATGCTGGCGCGCAGGCGCAGCAGTTCAGCGCGCGCATCGCGCGCGTCGGCGTCACCCACGGCGTCAGCTGTGCCGGCGATCGGCGCGCCCTGCATCGCCGTCGTCGGGGTAGCGTCCGTCGGTGTACTCGCCCTCTTCTTCCACGGCGTGAGCGTCTGCTTCCACAGCGTGGGCCTCTGCTTCCACGGCGTGGGCACCGGATGCCTCTGCCCGAGCGCCACCGGAGTGGTCGTCATGACCGCTCCCGTGGTCGGCGTCGGTGTACGTGCCTTCGCCGTGATGCGGCAGATGCTGCTCACGCCCGTCGGCCGAGTAGACACCGTCGGTGTATTCGCCCTCAACCTCGCCGGCATGCCCGGCGTGGTGGCGGCCGGTGGTCGTGCCGTCGCCGTGATCGGCATCCGTGTACTCGCCCTCGGCGGGCTCGGCTGCGTCGTATGCGTTTTCGTCGGGCATGAGATCCTCCAGGGGGTGGTCGCACCTCTCACGATAGTCAAGCCCTGGCCGAGAAGGCAGGGTCATGTCAGCGCAGCCGTAGAGTGATCGCCATGAGCACCGAAGACCCCACGTCGCCCGCGCCCTCCGGCCGCGGCGGCTCCCGCGCGGCAGACAGAGCCACCCGCGCCGCAGACGCCGCGGAGGCCGCACAAGCCGGCGCGGCTGTCGAAGCGGATGTCGCAGCCGACGAGGCCGGTGTCGCCGCCGATGAGGCGGATGCCGCGGCCTCATCTGCCGAAGCCGCCGAGGCGGCGGAGCACCCCTCCCCGGCGGATGCCCCCACGCCGCGTCGATCGATGTGGACACGCGTGGACCGTCCGTTCCGGCTCGGCTTCCTGCTCACCCTCGGTGGTCTGTCGGCATTCCTCGTGGCGCTCGCCCTCACCAGCCTCTCGACGGTGCTCATCTACGTCGCCATCGCCCTGTTCGCCGCCCTCGGCCTGAACCCGGCGGTACGGCTGCTCGAACGGCGCGGACTCTCGCGCGGAATCAGCGTCGCGATCGTCATCGTCGCCCTGGTCGTCGCCGTGGGGCTCGTGCTCGTGATGATCGTGCCGGTGGTCGTCGAGCAGGTGGCGTCGTTCGTGAAGTCGGTGCCCGACGTGGTCGACGACTTCATGCACACCGACCTCTACCTCCTGCTCGAGAACCAGTTCGGCGACCAGATCAACTCGCTGCTCGCCGACGGGCAGAAGCTGCTCACCGACGGCAAGACGCTCACCGCGCTGGGTGGTGGCGCTCTGAAGGTCGGCACCTCGATCGCGGAAGGGGTCTCGGCCTTCGTCATCGTGTTCGTGCTCACGCTGTACTTCGTGGTGGGCCTGCCCGGCATCATCGCCTCAATGCTGCGCCTGGCCCCGGCCCGCAAGCGCCGGCAGGCCCGCAGCATCATCGATCAGATCGCCGAGTCCGTCGGCGGCTACGTGCAGGGCATGGTCATCCTCGCGTTCGCGAACTCGATGGTGGCGCTCGTGCTCTACCTGCTGCTGGGGCTGCCGTTCCCGCCGCTGATGGCGGTCGTCGCTTTCCTCGTGACGCTCATCCCGCTGATCGGCCCGCTGCTCTTCCTCGCCATCGGCACGGTCGTCGCGCTGCTCGCCGACCCCCTGCATGCGCTGATCTTCGGCGTCGTCTACCTGATCTACATCCAGATCGAGGCGTACGTCCTCACGCCGAAGGTCATGAATCGCACCCTCGAGGTCCCCGGTCTGCTGGTCGTGCTCGGCGCTCTGGCCGGCGGGACGCTGCTCGGGCTGCTCGGTGCGCTCGTGGCGGTGCCGGCGACGGCATCCATCCTCATCATCCTGAACCGGATCTTCATCCCCCGGCAGGACGAGCGGGTCTGAGCCGCCGGAACGCGAACGCGGCCGGGTGGGAGAACCCACCCGGCCGCGCCGGTGCTCAGGGGAGGGTCAGATCAGACCCTTGTCCTTCAGCCACGCCTTGGCGATGTCGGCCGACGACTTCTGATCGACGGTGCTCTGCACGTTCATCGCGACGAGGTCCTCGGCGCTCAGCTCGGCGCTGATCGAGTCGATGACATCGCTGAGGTCGTCGGCGATGTCGCTCGAGACGAGCGGCATGACGTTCGATGCCAGGATCATGTTCTCGGGATCGTCCAGGGCCACGATGTCCTCGGTCTGGAAGGCGGGGTCGGCGGAGTAGATGTCGGCCACCTGCACCGTGCCGGCCAGCAGCGCGTCGAGCGTGCCCTGCCCGGTGGCTGAGAACTTCAGGTCGATGCCGTACGCGTCCTTCGCGCCCGCGGGGCCGTAGGGGCGCTGCTCGAACTCGGGCGCGGCGCCGATGGTGGCGGGCTCGCTGAGCTTCGACAGGTCGGCGATCGAGGTGAGGTCGTTCTCGTCGGCGAACGACTTCAGCACCGTGTAGGTGTCCTGATCGCTCGCGTCGGCGAACTGCAGCACGGTGAGCCCGTCGGGAAGCGCGTCCTTCAGGGCGGCGTACACGTCGTCGGGGCTGGTGGCCGTCGCCTCCTTGTCGAGGTACTCGAGAAGGTTGCCGGTGTACTCGGGGAAGACGTCGATGCTGCCCGACTCGACCTCGGGCATGTAGGCGTCGCGCTGGCCGATGTTGAACTTGCGGTCGACGGTGAAGCCGGCCTCTTCCAGCCCCTGGGCGTAGATCTCGGCGATGATCTCGTTCGAGTAGTACGCCTGCGAGCCGACGACGATCGTGTCGCCGCCCTTGTCACCGCTGTCGGCGCTGGGCTTGTCGAGGGGGTTCGAGTCGGATGCGCAGCTGGCCAGCGACAGGGCGGCGACGATGGCGATACCGGCGGTGAGCGCGGTGCGGGTTCTGCTGTGGGTGGACATGGCGGGGCCTTTCGGTGGGGGTCAGGCTGGAGCGGATGCCACGCGGCGAGCGCGCGGCGCAGAAGTCGGTGTTCCCGATGCCGGGGTGCGCAGCCCCCGGGGGACGGCGGCTCGCTGCGCGAGCGCCATCAGCAGGTCGACGACGAGGGCGAGGGCGGCGACGAGGATCGCCCCGCCGAGCACCTGGTCGAAGCGACTGAGCGGGATGCCCTGGATGATGGGCCATCCGAGTCCGCCGAGGTTCACGTAGGCGGCGATCGTGACGGTGGCGATCACCTGCAGCAGTGCAGAGCGCAGACCGCCGACGAGCAGCGGCAGACCGAGCCGCAGCTCGACCCTGGTGAAGATCTGCCACTCGGTCATTCCCATCGCCCGCGCCGCATCGATGACCCGGCGGTCGATGGCCTCGAGCCCGGTGTAGGCGCCGGCGAGCAGCGAGGGGATCGCGAGCAGCACGAACGTGATCACGGCGGCGAGTGGCGTCTGCACGATGCCGAGCACGAGCACCAGCAGCACGAGCAGCCCGAACGAGGGGATCGCGCGTGCGGCGCCCGAGATGGCGACCGCGATCTCGCGCCCGCGCCCGGTGTGTCCGATCAGCCAGCCCGCCGGAAGCGCGATCGCTGCGGCGACGGCGACCGAGACGACCGTGTAGATCAGGTGCTGGGCGAGCAGGGTGGGCAGGGCGTACGTGCCGACCAGCCGGTCGGGCGAGAACAGCCAGGCGAACGCATCGACGAAGAGGTTCATGCGCTGACCGCCTTCGCCTGCCCCCTGGGTCCCTGAGCCTGTCCCCTGGGTCCCTGAGCCTGTCCCCTGGGTCCCTGAGCCTGTCCCCTGGGTCCCTGAGCCTGTCCCCTGGGTCCCTGAGCCTGCCCCCTGGGCCCCTGAGCCTGTCCCCCCTTGGGTCCCTGAGCCTGTCCCCCCTTGGGTCCCTGAGCCTGTCGAAGGGTCGCCCTGCGCGTCCACGGCATGAGCGCCCGCCCCGCGAGGACCAGCAGCACATCGACGAGCAGGGCGATGACGACGACGGCGACGACGCCGGCGAGCACCTCGGGGATGATCCGGCGCTGCTGCCCGTTCGTGAAGAGGTAGCCCAGGTTCTCCACGCCGATCAGGATGCCGACGGTCGCGAGCGAGATCGTCGACACTGCGGTGACCCGCAGGCCCGCGAGGATCACGGGGCCGGCGAGTGGCAGCTCGACGGTGAGGAAGCGCCGCCGAGCGGCGAAGCCCATGGCGGTCGATGCCTGCAGCACATCGGCATCCACCGAGTCGAGTCCGTCGGCGACAGCTCGCACGAGGATGGCGACGGCGTAGATGGTCAGCGCGGCGACGAGGTTCTCCTCGCTGATCACCGAGTACCCGAAGGCCGCGGGCATGAGGATCAGCAGCGCCAGCGAGGGGATCGTGTACAGCAGGCCGGTGAGCACGATGACGGGCCCGCGCACGAGCCGGTAGCGCCAGGCCACCCAGCCGAGCGGCACTGACAGCACGAGGCCGAGCGCGATCGGGATGAGGCTCTGACGCAGGTGGATCACTGTGAGCTCGACGATGAGCCCGAGGTTGTCCACCACCCAGTTCATGCGGTGTCCTCCACGAGGCGGCCCTGGGTGCGGCCCTCCGAGTCGACGAGAACAGCGCCGTTCGGCGTCTGCTTCACGCTCAGGGCACGGCGGCCGCGCTCCGCGCCGATGAACGCCGCGACGAAAGCATCCGCGGGGTTCTCGATGATCTCGCTGGGGCTGCCGACCTGCACGATCCGCGCTCCACGGTCGAGGATGACGACCTGGTCGCCGAGCAGGAACGCCTCATCGATGTCGTGCGTCACGAACACGACGGTCTTGTCGAGCTCGTTCTGCAGGCGGATGAGCTCCTGCTGCAGGTCCGCCCGCACGATCGGGTCGACGGCGCCGAACGGCTCATCCATGAGCAGGATGTTCGGATCGGCGGCGAGCCCACGCGCGACGCCCACGCGCTGCTGCTGACCACCCGAGAGCTGGCTCGGGTAGCGATCGGCGAGCGAGTGGTCCAGACCGACCGTCGTGAGCATCTCGCGTGCTCGCGCATGCGCGTCACGACGCGAGACGCCCGTGAGACGCAGCACGGTCGCCACGTTGTCGAGCACGGTGAAATGCGGCATGAGACCGGAGTTCTGCATGACGTAGCCGATGCGGCGCCGCAGCGCCACCGGGTCGCCGCCCAGCACGCTCTTCCCGTCGATCTCCACCTCACCGGATGTGGGCTCCACCATGCGGTTGATCATGCGCAGGAGCGTCGTCTTGCCGCATCCGGACGAGCCGACGAACACCGTCGTCTTCCGTGACGGGATGACCAGGCTGAAATCTTCGACCGCGCGCGTGCCATCGGGGAACGTCTTCGTGACCGACCGGAACTCGATCATCGGCTCACGGCTCCTGCAGGGACAGCTCTCATGCACGTACCTCCTGGCATCTCTTCGAGGGTAGGCGAGGATCCGGACATGCTGGCGGAATCATTTCACCCACGATCCAGGTTCGGAGCAGCGGCCGCACCGGATTGGCGGCCGGCGGTCATGCGGACTGCCTGCCGTACTCCTCTAGGAATCGCAGCCAGATCTCGCTCATCGTCGGATAGGCGGGAACCGCGTGCCAGAGCCTGCTGATCGGCACCTCGCCGACCACGGCGATCGTCGCCGCCTGCAGCATCTCGGCGACGTCGGCGCCCACGAATGTCACCCCGAGGATCACCTCGCGTTCGGTGTCGACCACCATGCGCGCCTGCCCCTGGTAGTCGTCGGCATGCAGCCCCGCGCCCGACACCGAGCCCAGGTCGTAGTCGACGACCGCGATCTCCCGTCCGGCCTCGCGCGCGGCATCCGCCGTCATCCCCACCGAGGCGACCTCGGGCTCGCTGAACACCACCTGAGGCACCGCGGCGTGATCGGCCGTCGCGACATGGCGACCCCACGCGCCGTCGGCGATCACCTCGCCGCGCGAGCGGGCCGCGATGACGTCGCCGGCAGCACGGGCCTGGTACTTGCCCTGGTGCGTGAGGAGCGCGCGTCCGTTGACGTCGCCGACGGCGTACAGCCAGTCGCTTCCCGGCACGCGCATCGTGTCGTCGACCTCGATGGGGCGACCCGCCGGCAGACCCACCGTCTCGAGGCCGATATCGGCGCTGCGCGGCGTCCGCCCGGTCGCCACGAGCACCTCGGCCACCGTGATCTCATGACCGTCGTCGAGCGTCAGCGTCACCCGATCGCCCTCGCGGCGCACGGCGGTCGTCTGCGTGTTCAGTCGCACCTCGACGCCCAGGCCGCGCAGCCCCTCGACGACCTGCTCGCCGGCGAACGGCTCCATCCGCTCGAGCAGGCCGTGCCTGGCGATCAACGTGACCGACGACCCCAGCCCGGCGAAGGCCGTCGCCATCTCGACGCCGACGACCCCGCCGCCGATGACGGCCAGCGAGTCGGGCACCTGCTCGGCGCCGGTCGCCTCACGGCTCGTCCACGGGCTCGCCTCGGCAAGGCCAGGGATGCCGGGGATCGTGGCATCCGATCCGGTCGCCACCGCGACGGCGTGCCGTGCCCGCAGCACCCGCTCGCCGTCGCCGGTGGTCACCGTGACCTCACGTTCGCCGGTCAGCCGACCGTGCCCGCGCACCAGATCGATGCCGGCGTTCTGCAGCCACGTCACCTGGCCGTCGTCCGACCAGTGCGAGACGAAGTCGTCACGACGGGCGAGCACCTCGGCTGCGGCGATGCTGCCGCCTTCGACTCCCCGCACGTGCTGCGCGGCGCGCAGCGCCTGCATGGGCCGAAGCAGCGCCTTCGACGGCATGCACGCCCAGTACGAGCATTCGCCGCCGACCAGCTCGCTCTCGACGATGACGGCGGTGAGCCCGCCCTGCACCGCTCGGTCGGCCACGTTCTCGCCGACCGGGCCCGCTCCCAGCACGATGACGTCGTATTCGTCGCTCATGCGGTCAGTCTTGCCGAGCGGGGCTCTCGATTCCACTGCTTGACGTCGCGGGCGCCGTGCGCGACTGCTTAGCGCACGGGCAGGATCACGGTCGGCGTGGGCGCGTCGGCGACGTGACGCACATCGCGCGGAGCGCCGGTGCGCTCGTCCAGGTCGACGACGCTCACCGTGCCCGACCGCTGGCCGGCCACGAGCAGCGTGCCGTCGTAGACCACGTGGTGGCGCGGCCAGTCCACGCCCGAGTCGGCGAGCGCGAACGGCTCGACCGCGTCGCCGCTTCCGCGCACGCGCAGCGCCGCGAGGGTGTTGCTGCCCCGCAGCGCCGTGTAGAGGGTGTCGCCGTCGCGGGAGACGGCCAGCTCGGCGGGGAAGTCGACCCCGACCTGGGCGACGGGCGACGCGATCGTGGCCGAGACGACTCCCCAGGTTCCGTCGCGGGCGGATGCCAGGGTGAACACCTCGCAGGAGTACTCGGTGACCACGTGCAGGTGCCCGCTGGGATGCAGCACCATGTGGCGCGGACCGGTTCCGCGCGGCAGCACGACCTCGTGATCCAGCGCCAGGCCCGAGCCCGCCTGGGTTCCTGAGCCCCGCTGGGTCCCCGAGCCCGGCTGGGTCCCTGAGCCCGCCTGGGTCCCTGAGCCCGTCGAAGGGCGCCAGATGCGCACCAGGTCGAACCCGAGGTCGGTGGTGGCGATGCGCCCGTCGGGCAGGAACACCGCGGCGTGGGCGTGCGATGCGCGTGGCTCCTCGCCCGCCGGGGTCGGGTACGGGTCGCGGGCCGCATGCCGATCGGCGTCCGAGCGCTCATCCTGCTCGCCGAACAGCGCGGCACGGAGAGCTGCCGCCTTATCGACGCCGGCCGGCACGAGCGAGCCGTCGCCTGCGATGCCGAAGCGCACCACCCGTCCGTCGCCGTAGCAGCTGGCGATCAGCATCCGTCCGCCGGGGGCGACGGCGAGGTGACAGACCGAGTCTCCCGCGCGGAGCGGTTCACCGAGCGGACGCAGCGTCGCCTCCCCTGCCCGGGCGAACGCCTGCACGGCGCCTTGGCCCTCGAGAGCGGCGTAGACGACGTCGAGCGTCGGATGCGCGGCCAGCCAGGACGGGGATGCCACCGGCGCAGCCGTGCCGCGATGGCGCAGTGTCGACGGCCCGCGGCCCTCATCGACGGACAGGAGGCCGATGCCCTCGGCATCCCCCTCCATGTCGGCGCCGTAGCCGCCCACCCAGAACCTCGTCATGCCTCATCCTCTCCTCGCGCCCAGATCACCACATCCCGTCGAGTGCACGGTATCTCGCCGGATGCACGGGCCCTTCACGCGAACGAGCCGTGCGCTCGGCGAGGTCCCGTGCTCTCGACGGCAGGAGTCGCGCTCAGTCGATCAGGTCGTGGCGCACGATGACCTGATCGCGGGCGGGACCCACGCCGATCACCGAGATGCGGGTATTGCTCATCCGCTCGAGGGTGAGCACGTAGTCCTTCGCGGTCTGCGGCAGGTCGTCGAAGGTGCGCGCGGTCGAGATGTCCTCGCTCCAGCCCGGGAAGTACTCGTAGATCGGCTTCGCGTGGTGGAAGTCGGTCTGGTTGACGGGCACCTCGTCGAAGCGGGTGCCGTCGACGTCGTAGGCCACGCACACGGGGATCTGCTCGAGCCCGGTGAGCACGTCGAGCTTGGTGAGCACGAGGTCGGTGATGCCGTTCACCCGCGTCGCGTACCGGGTGATCGGGGCGTCGTACCAGCCGGTGCGACGGTCCCGACCGGTGGTGGTGCCGTACTCGAACCCGGTCTTGCGCAGCCACTCGCCCATCTCGTCCTCGAGCTCGGTGGGGAATGGGCCCGAGCCGACGCGAGTCGTGTACGCCTTGACGATGCCGACGATGCGGTCGAGTCGGTTGGGTCCCACGCCCGATCCGGATGCCGCACCCGCAGCCGTCGCGGTCGACGACGTCACGAAGGGGTAGGTGCCGTGGTCGACGTCGAGCATGGCGGCCTGGCCGGCCTCGAATACGACGACCTCGCCGCGCTTCAGCGCCTCGTCGACGAGGTGGCCGGTGTCTGCGACAAGCGGACGCAGCCGCTCGGTGTACGACAGCAGGTCCTCGACGATCTCGTCGACCGTGATCGAGCGGCGGTTGAACACCTTCACGAGCAGGTGGTTCTTCTGGTCGAGGGCGCCCTCGACCTTCTGCCGCAGGATGTTCTCGTCGAACAGATCCTGCACGCGGATGCCGACGCGGTTGATCTTGTCGGCGTAGGCCGGGCCGATGCCGCGACCGGTCGTGCCGATGCGGCGCTTGCCGAGGAAGCGCTCGGTGACCTTGTCGAGCGTGCGGTGGTACGCGGTGATGATGTGCGCGTTGGCGCTGACCTTGAGGCGCGACGTGTCGACGCCGCGGGCCTGCAGCGCGTCGAGCTCCTGGAACAGCACCGCGAGGTCGATGACCACCCCGTTGCCGATCACCGGGTTGACCCCGGGGCTCAGGATGCCGGAGGGGAGCAGGTGCAGGGCGTACTTCTCGTCGCCGATGACGACGGTGTGGCCGGCGTTGTTGCCGCCGTTGAACTTGACCACCCAGTCGGTGCGCTCGCCGAGCAGGTCGGTGGCCTTGCCCTTGCCTTCATCGCCCCACTGGACGCCGACGATCACGATTCCTGGCATGCGTGTACCCCCTGGTGCTGCACGCTTTCGCCGGGTTTGCACCGGCCGATGAGCTGGCCCTGATCGGGCGGCTCCATCCTATCTGAGGCCCTCCGACGCCTTTTCGGCGGGCGTCACGCGGCGACGCTCCCCTCCTCGCTCGGCGGCACCTGCGACGATCAGAGGATGCCTGCATCTTCCGAACCCGTGGCCGGCGGGCCAGCCGCAGCCACGCCGCCGTCGAGCGGAACTCTCGTGCTGCTTGCCGCGCTCGTGACGGTGGTGCTCTGGGCATCCGCCTTCATCGGCATCCGCGGCGCAGGACCGCACTACGACCCGGGTTCTCTCGCGCTGCTGCGCATGGCCGTCGGCACCGTCGCGCTCACGCTGATCGCGCTGAAGGCGGGCATCCGGATGCCGGCCCGCCGGCACCTGCCGCTCGTCGCCCTGTGGGGCGTGGCGTGGTTCTGCGTATACAACCTCGCGCTGAACGCGGCCGAGCTCACACTCGACGCGGGCACCGCGGCGATGGTCGTCAACCTCGCGCCGCTCATGGTGGTGGTGTTCAGCGGACTCTTCCTGCGCGAGGGCTTCCCCCGCCCGCTGCTCATCGGCGCGCCGATCGCCTTCTTCGGCGTCGTGCTGATCGGGATGAACTCCCGGACGGATGCCGGTCTCGACGTCACGGGGCTGCTGCTGGCACTGCTCGCCGCCGTCATGTACGCCGGGTGCACCCTGCTGCAGAAGCATCTGCTCAGCGCGGGTGCCGACTCGACCACGCTCACGTGGCTCGGCGCGGCGGCAGGGACCGTCGCGCTGCTGCCGTGGACCGGGAACCTCGTCGGAGCGCTGCAGACCGCACCGCTCGACGCGACGCTGTGGTTGGTCTACCTCGGCATCTTCCCCACCGCCATCGCGTTCACGACGTGGGCGTACGTGCTGCAGCGCAGCACGGCCGGCCAGACGTCGGCGACCACCTACGTCGTGCCGGCGATCGCGATCCTGCTGTCATGGGCGGTCCTCGGCGAGGTGCCGACGCCGCTCATGCTGCTCGGCGGTGCGCTGTGCCTGCTGGGAGTGCTGGTGACCCGGACCAGGTGGCGCCGACGCGCCTGACCGCTCGCCGCCGCTCCGCGTGCTCAGAGGACACGCGAGCAGGTGCCGGTCACCTCTCCCGTCACCGCGTTGCCGTCGCCGTTCGCCTGCACGCCGTCGGCGCACTGCAGCTCGCCGCCGACCCTGTTCTTCACCAGCGTCGCGCTGCGCACGCCGGCGATGTCGAGCGAGCCGCCGATCGTGGCGAGCTTGACGACGGCTCCGCCGCGCGCGTCCACGCGGACGCTGCCCCCGACAGTGGCCTCGGTGATCGTCACCTGCTCCGCTCCGGTGACCTCGATGGTCCCGTCGAAGGTGCCGCCGATGATCTTGACGATCCGGAACGATGAGAACGACAGGTCATCAGATGCAGTCGCGCCTTCGAGCACGCAGACATCGCCCTGTCCGGCTGCGGATGCCTGTGCGCAGAGCTCAACGGCAGCCTGAGCAGCGCCCGCCTCGTCGACAGCCTCGGTCGAGTCGGGCTCGTCCGTGGCATCCGGGCTCGCGGTCGCGGCGGACGCCGTCGGCGAGGCGGGCACCGGCGCAGGACCGGTGTCGGATGCCGGGGCCGAGCAGCCGACGAGGCCGAGACCGAGGAGGGCGGTGAGAGCGAGAGCAGCGGTGGTGCGGGACATCCTCCCATCCTCTCGCGCATCGGCTGGACGGTTACTCTGTACCGGGGGTTCTCGGTCGTCGACGAGCGCCCGACGCGCACGAGGAGTGAGAGATGTCTGAGTTCCCGAATCCCGGATCGACCTCGCAGGCTCCCCCCGCGGCGGCCGACGATCTGGCTCGAGCGCAGCGCATCCTGCGGGTCATCTCCGACTCCTACGCGACCAAGATGGTCGGGCAGGAGAGCCTGCGCGTGAGCCTCCTCATCGCCCTCATCGCCGGTGGGCACATCCTGCTCGAGTCGGTGCCGGGCCTGGCGAAGACGACGGCCGCGAGCACCCTGGCCGACACCGTGAAGGCCAGCTTCAAGCGCATCCAGTGCACTCCCGACCTGCTGCCCAGCGACATCACCGGCAGCCAGATCTACGACGCGGCCACGGGCAGCTTCCGCACCGTCCTGGGGCCCGTGCACGCCCACTTCGTGCTGCTCGACGAGATCAACCGCTCGAGCGCGAAGACGCAGTCGGCGATGCTGGAGGCGATGCAGGAGCGGCAGACCACGATCGGCGGCGAGGTGCATCCGCTGCCGCGCCCGTTCCTCGTGATCGCGACGCAGAACCCCATCGAGCAGGAGGGCACCTACGAGCTGCCCGAGGCGCAGATGGACCGCTTCCTGCTCAAGGCGATCGTCGAGTACCCGAGCCCCGCCGAGGAGTTCGAGATCCTTAACCGCATCGACTCCGGTGCGCTCGATCCCGACCGGCACGTGGCGGGAGCGATCAGCCTCGACGACGTGCACGACCTGCAGGACATCGCCTCGCGCGTCTACATCGACCCGGCGATCCGCAACTACATCGTGCAGATCGCCTACGTCACCCGAAATCCCGCGCCGTACATCGGTGAGGAGCGGGCCCGGTTCATCAAGTACGGCGCCAGCCCCCGCGCGAGCATCGCCTTCCTGCAGGCCGCGCGCGCCCTGGCGCTTCTGAACGGCCGCACCCACGTGCTGCCCGAGGACATCCGGTCGCTCCGCCACCTCGTGCTGCGGCACCGGGTGCTGCTGACCTTCGAGGCGGATGCCGAGGGCGTGCGCAGCGAGGACATCATCGACCAGATCTTCGCGTCGGTGCCGACGCCGTAGCCCTTCACTTCGACAAGCTCAGGGACCCCGTTGTGGCAAGTCTGATCACCCAGGTGAAGAGCAAGCTCTTCATCCGCTCGTCGCAGAAGTCGATGCACGCGCTGGATGGCGCGTACGCATCGCTGCTGCGCGGGCGCAGCCTCGACTTCGAGGACCTGCGCCCCTACGAGTTCGGCGATCAGGTGCGCGACATCGACTGGCGCGCCACCGCCCGTCACGGCGAGCCGCTGATCAAGCGCACGAAGGCCACCCGCAAGCACACGGTGCTGTTCCTGGTCGACACCGGGCGCGGGATGCGCGCCCTCGCCGAGGACGAGGGCGGCAAACGCGATCTCGCGGTGCTGCTGACCGGCGCCCTCGGCTTCCTCACCGTGCGCCACGGCGATGACTTCTCGGTCGTCTACGGCGATACGGCGCGGGTGCGCCGGCTGCCCCCGGGCAGCAGCGAGGGCGCCCTCGAGCACGCGCTGCGCACGATCAGCGCGGCGATCGACTCGAGCACGGCGGCAGGGGATCGGGATGCCCTGCTGCGCTACACCGCGCGCAACATCGCCCGACGCATGATCGTCGTGCTCGTGACCGACGAGGCGCCGCTGACGCCGGACACCGAGGGGCTGCTGCGCCGGCTCACGGTGCAGCACGATCTGCTGTGGCTGACAGTGCGCGACGCCGACCCGGTCATCCGGCCAGGCAGCGGCGGCACGCACCGACGCGATGTCGACAGCGGCTGGGCGATCCCCGACTTCGTGCACGGCGATGACGACGTGATGGCCGAACTCGCCGCCGATGAGGCGGCGCACACTGCCGTGCGCGACGCGACGCTGCGGCGTCTCGAGATCACGCACGCCGAGTTCGGCGCGCAGAGCGCTGCGGTGCCGATGCTGCTCGCGATGCTCAACAGGAGGTCGCATGCCCGCTCCTGATGAGCTGTATCCGCCGGCGCAGTACGGCTGGGGGTGGGTCGTCCTGGCGATCGGCATCCTGCTGCTGCTCGCCGGGGCCGCGTGGCTGCTGATCGCCCTGACCAGGCCGAAGCAGAGCATCACGCTGCCCGGAGAGCCGGTCTACTCGCCGCCGACCGCGTCTGTGCTCGTTCAGCTGCGCGGCGAGTACCTGGCCGACGTGCAGCGCATCGAAGATGCATACCGTTCCGGGAATATCTCACCGCGGCAGGCGAACCTCGAGCTGAGCCGCTCCGTGCGCGCGTTCGTCAACGAGTACTCCGGGCTCGAGGCGCCGGTGCTCTCGCTCGACGACCTCGTCGCCCGCGGCGTCGATCCGGCGCTCATCGACGCGATCCGCCGGCACTACTATCCGAGCATCTTCCAGCGGGGGCCTGCAATCGATCCGGTCTACGGCGCAGAGGCCGCGCGCGCCGTCGTCGCGAGCTGGCACTGAGGGGTGACGACGTGACACTGAACATCTGGTGGATGCTGCTCGTCGCCCTCGGCGTGCTCGTCCTCGCCGTCGTCATCGGGGTTCTGCTCGGCGTCCGCTCGGGCGGGACCGCCGAGGCCGGGCCGGCCGCGCTCGTCTCGCGGGCCGAGCGCCTGCGGTCGCTCCCGTCGTTCCGCGCCGCGGTGCGGCGGCGCATGGCGCTGCTGTCCGGCATCGTCGCGCTCGGGGCGATCGCCATGCTGCTCGGCGGTGTCGTCGCCGCGCGTCCGATGGCGCCGAAGACCGTGCAGCCGGTGAACGCCAGCCGCGACATCATGCTCTGCCTCGATGTGTCGGGCTCGATGTCGGACGTCGACGTCGAGGTGCTCGGCGTCTTCGAGAAGCTGCTCGAGGGGTTCGAGGGTGAGCGGATCGGGCTGACGATCTTCAACAGCTCGCCCGTGCAGGTGTTCCCCCTCACCGATGACTACGCCTTCGTGAAGGAGCAGCTGCGCAGCGTGCGCAGCAGCTTCGACTTCGAGGACGAGACTCCCGAGCACTGGGTCGGCACGCTCAACGGCCCGGGCGCCTCGCTGATCGGCGACGGTCTCGCCGCATGCACCATGCGCTTCGACCATCACGATGACGAACGCAGCCGCTCGGTCATCCTGGCGACCGACAACGAGCTGGCGGGCGCCTCGATCCTCACGATCCAGGAGGCGGCGCAGTACGCGCAGTCGCGGCAGGTGCGGGTGTTCGCCCTGAACCCGGTGGAGGGCAAGGACGCGCAGGTCAGCGCCCAGCTGTCGGACGCTGCCGCGCTCACCGGCGGGCAGTCGTATGCGCTGCGCGAGACGACGACCGTGGGCGACATCATCGCCGAGATCCAGAAGCAGGAGGCCAGGACCCTGAAGGGCCAGGCGCAGGTGATCCTGGTCGACAGCCCGACCGTGTGGATCGCGCTGATGCTCGTGGCCGTGCTCGGATTCGTGGTGCTGCTGACCGTCATTCGGGATGCGGGAAGGGGCCGCTCATGATCTTCCAGCCCGTCCTGCATCCGATCCTGCTCGCACTGCTGTGCGCCGCACCGGCCTTCTTCGTCGTGCGTGCACTGGTGACAGGGCCATCCCGCGCGCTCTGGGTGCTGCGCCTGGGGATGATCGTCGTCGTGTTCGCCATGCTGCTGCGGCCAGGCATCCCGGGCGGCACGTCGCAGTCCCTCGCGACCGACACCGATGTCGTGATGGTCGTCGACACGACGGCCAGCATCGTCGCCGAGGACTGGGCGGGCGACCGACCGCGCATCGACGGCGTCCGTGACGACGTGCAGGCCATCGTCGACGAGTATCCGGGGGCGCGTTTCGCGCTGATCAGCTTCGACGCGGCGGCGCAGCTGCGCCTGCCGCTGACGACGGATGCCACCGCGCTCATCTCGTCGCTCGATGTCATGCGACCCGAGGTGACCGAACAGTCCCGGGGGTCGTCGATCGGCATCGCCAACCGGATGCTCGCCGACACCCTCTCCGCGGCGGCGAAGGCGTCGCCCGAGCGCGCACGCATGGTGTTCTACCTCGGTGACGGCGAGCAGACCGCGTCGAGCGAGCCGGAGTCCTTCGCCTCGAGTGCGAAGTATGTTGACGGTGGCATGGTGCTCGGGTACGGCACCACCCAGGGCGGGCCGATGAGGAAGACGACCGGTCAGGGCACCGAGGGCGGCGACTACATCGAGTATCAGGGGCAGCCGGCGATGTCGGTGCTCGATGAGGACAACCTGCGTCGGGTCTCCGAGCAGCTCGGCGTCGAGTATCAGCTGAGAAGCGCGGATGCCACGATCGACCTGCCCGAGGCGCCGACGAGCACCACCGACTACGCCGCCTCGGGGGAGGTCGGCAACGTCATCGAGCTGTACTGGATCGCAGCGCTCGCGCTGATCGCTCTGTTGGCCGTCGAGGTCGCGCTCGCGACCGCCTCCGTCGTGCGGCTGCGCGGACTCGCCCGGATCCGGCAGACCCGAGCTCCACGGGCACGGACGAAGCAGGCCCGCGTGCGGCAGAGCGGAGACGCCAGATGACCATCCCCTCGCAGGCGGATGCGGCAGCAGCGCTGCTGGCCATGAACCGCCGGCGCCGCAGCATCCGGCGCTGGGTCGCGATCGCGACCCTCCCTCTCACGCTCGCCGCGCTGCTGTTCGTCGCGAAGCTGCTGAGCATGTACGCGTTCGCGCATACGTCGATCAGCTCGTTCGTCTCGGGCGCGTACGCCGAGTCGGAGTCGGCCGCCCGCGGCCAGGATCTGCTCAACTGGTTCGAACCCGCCATCGCGCCGTACAACATCGGCACTGCCCTGGGCGGTGCGGATGAGCTGGCCCCAGCTCGTGCGGAACTCGAGCGCGCGGTTCCGCTCGCCCAGGGTGTGCAGGTCTGCCCCGTGCTGATCAACCTGTCGCTGGTGATCGAGCGCCAGGGCGACGCCGCGCAGGCCGACGGCGATGCGGCGAAAGCCGCGGAGCTCTACGGCGAAGCTCTGGAGATCACCGTCGAGACGCCGGAGGAGTGCCGCAGCGACGAAGCCCAGCAGCAGTCGCCGCTGCCGGACCGCGATATGAGCGACACGCTCGATGAGAACCAGCAGCGTCAGCAGGAGAAGCAGCGCCAGAGCCAGCAGCCGCCTCCCGAACAGCCGCAGCAGCCCGACCAGGGCGACCAGGGCGAGCAGCCCCAGACCCCGCAGGACAAGCTCGACGATGTCGAGGACCGGCTGAACCAGGGCGCGCAGGAGCGCGAGGACCAGCTCGGGGGCGGACAGGGCGACGACGGCTCCGGCGGCGGAACGGACAAGCCGTGGTAGATCGTCAGCGCAGCAGATACGTGGGCGGCTCCGAGGGAGCGCCTCCCCTTCCCCCGGCCGGCGGCTACGCGGGAGCTGCTCGCGCACGGGGCGGTCTTGATGCCGCGGCCGGCCTGCCCACGGCATCCGGGGTCACCTACACCGATCCGGCGACCGCTCCGAAGCAGGGCGTCAACGGGCTCGGGCTCGCCGCCATCTCGGCGACGGTGATCTTCGCCGTGATCCTGCTGCTGCTCATGCTCGCCGGCGGCACGGATGCGCTGTACGGCGTGACGCTGCTCGTGCTGCAGCTGGCGATCGTCGGCGTGATCGTGGCGGCGATGCTGACGCGCCGTGGACGGATGCTGGGAGCGATCGCCCTCGCCGTCTCGCTCGTCTGCAACGTCGCGACCGTGGGCGCCGTGGGCGCCCTGTACTCCTCGGCCACGCAGACGTACGACGGCACGAAATCCGAGCAGCAGCGGCACGAGGAGGCGTATCCCGGCGTGAAGGACTATTCGCCGCAGGATGCCCTGAGCGGTCCCTCCCTGGAGAGCGTGCAGGCCGAGGGTGACGCCCTGATGGCCGCGATCCGCGAGCGGCTGAGCGATCGCTACGGCTACACCTGGGAGCAGAGCGGCGCGGTGGATGTCAGCCCCGAGCGCAACGGGTACGGCGGCGAGTCGATGCTGCGCAAGTACACCTCGACGGTGTGGACGACAGAGCAGCCCGTGCAGGACGACGCGCGCAAGCGGCAGGTCATGCAGGCGATCAGCGAGGTGCTCCTCGAGCGCGGCATGAGCGATCTGTACCCGCTGAACGAGATCGACGCCGGCATCTCCCCCGACATGGTCGCGAAGCTGTACGGCTCCACCGAGCCTTCCAGGCAGCACACCTGGGAGTACTACGGCGACACCTACCCCGACCCGATGCGCTTCTACGCGTACGCGTACGACCTCTCCAACGACCCGACGGGGGAGTTCCGCACGCAGCGCGAGGCCATCGCCGCGCAGACGGGGGAGCCGCTCGAGGGCATCCAGCTCGTCGTCTTCGCCCGCCGCGTGCTGCCGGACGCCGACCGCGCCGAGTTCGAGGAGCGGCTGCGGGAGTACCCGGGCTTCTGAGCGGCGGCGCCGACTCGCCGGGCTGGCGGCGCTGCTTCCGGCGCCCGAGATCCGGCGAAGCGCCCGAGATCCGGATGCCCTGGTCGCAGGCATCCGCATCTCGGCACACCTTCCGGATCTCAGGCGCGCAGGCCGACCTGCATCCGCCCCCTACGGCAGTTCGTCCACCGGCACGTGCTCGTCGCCCGGCAGCTCGGGCTCGTCGATCGGCTTGAGATCCTCGACCGCGGGGCCCTCGAGCAGCGTGCCGTCGGCGGCGAAGCGCGACCCGTGCAGCGGGCAGTCCCACGAGCGCTCGGCGCTGTTCCACGAGACGATGCCGCCGAGGTGCGTGCAGACGGCTGAGAGGCGGCATGTGACGCCGTCGACCGTGGAGACGGCGGCCGGCTCCTTCTCCTCGGCGCCCACCACGCCCGTGCCCTCGGCAGGAGCCCCATCCGGCAGCGACCGCAGGCTCGACGCCCATCCGGATGCCAGTTCCCCTGCCACCTGCGCATTCGCGACCACGCTGTTGGCGATGTCCTTCGGCAGGGTGATGCGGTGATGCAGGGTCTTCGCCCACGGGATGTTGCCGTCGAGGATGTCGGCCGTCATGCTCAGCGCCGCGGCGACGCCGTTGGTCATGCCCCACTTGTTGTAGCCCGTCGCGAGCGCGATGTGCTTGCCGGTGCGCGGCATCCATCCGACGAACGGGACCAGGTTCATCGACTGGTAGTCCTGCGCCGACCACGCGTGCGTGCGCTCGGCACCGGGGAAGTACCGCTGAGTCCACTGCTCGAGGTCGTCGACGAGGCGCTGGGTGTCGTCCTCCCGGCCGACGACGTGGCCGTTGCCGCCCACGACGAGCAGCTCCTCGCCGCCCACTGCCCCGTCGAGGGAGCCGCCCACGGGCGCGGTGCGCAGCGACCGGCTCGGCGAATCGATCGAGAGGTACATGCCCTGCGGCAGCGCCGCGCCCGGCACGCGATACGCCTGCGCATACGAGCGCATCGGCTTCACCTTGGCGAAGTACAGTCCGCGGTCGAGGATCGGGATGCCCGTGGCGAGCACCACGGTGCCCGCCCATACCTCGCCGAGGGAGGTCGTGACCTTGCTGGGCTCGCCGGTGTCGACGTCCTTGACCCTGGCGCCCTCGATGATCACCCCGCCGCGCTCGCGCAGGTCTGCGGCGAGCGCGCGCAGCACGTCCATCGGGTCGAACTGAGCCTGGTCGGGCAGGCGCAGCGCTCCATGCGTCTCGAACGGCAGGTCGAGAGTGTCGACACGCTCTACTTCGAGGCCGGCCTTCCGACACGCCTCGTACTCGGCATCCAGCTTCTTCACTCCGTCGGCCGTAGCGGCGTACGTGAAGGCGTCGCGGCGCTGCACGGCGACGCCGTGCTCGTCGAGGTAGCGCAGCATCCACGCCTGTCCCTCGTGGTTGCCCTCGACGTACGCCTTGAGCACGTGGCTCGACCCGCGCGACAGGATGCCCGAGAGCACGCTGCCCTGCAGCAGGCTCAGCTTCGCCGTGGTGTTGCCGGTCGACACCGCCCCCACGAAACGCGCTTCGAGCACGGCGACCGAGAGTCCCGCTCGCGCGAGCAGAAGGGCGGTCGTGAGCCCGGTGATCCCCGCTCCGGCGACGACCGCGTCGTAGCGCGCGCCGGGTTCGAAGGTGTCGGAGGCGATGCGCTCACGCTGGTCGTCGAGCCATAGGGACGTCACGGTGTTCTCCTTCGCTGGGGGCGGAGTGAGCGACCAGTACATCGTCTTCGCATCTGCGGCGAAGGGGGCTTGACATCTTCGTGTCCCGGACGGGCGGCGGTGTCCTACGCTGGCTTCTGGTCGCGCGGCGCGACCTTCGACGATCAAGGGGACCACTTGCCCGAGCACACGCTTCTCGCCATCGACGCCGGCCAGACGGGCATCAAGACCCGCCTGATCGCGACCGACACAACGGCCCAGGAGTGGCTGTTCCCGGGTGTGCTCACCGACCGGCCGCTGCTGGCGCAGCTCGCGGCCGTCGTAGCGGAGGTCACGCGCGTGACCTCGCAGGCACCGCACACGGTGACCTTCGGCGTCTCGGGTCTCACCTCCGCCGATGTCGAGGCGGATGCCCTGATGCAGCACCCGGATCTCGCCGAGGTGCACCGCATCGTCGTCACCCACGACTCGGTCACCTCGTTCCTCGGGGTGCTCGGCGACCAGCAGGGCGCGGTCGTCGCGGCGGGCACCGGCGTGGTGACCCTCGGCGTCGGCCCCGAGCACTCGACTCGCGTCGACGGCTGGGGCTACATGATGGGCGATGCGGGCAGCGGTTACTGGATCGGCCGAGCCGCGCTGGATGCCGTGATGCGCGCACACGACGGCCGAGGCCCCTCCACCGCACTGACCTCGGTCGTGCAGGAGTGCTGGCCCGACCTCGAGACGGCGTACGTCGCGCTGCAGTCGTCCGAGGATCGGGTGCGCACCGTCGCCTCGTTCGCTGCACCGACCGCCGCCCTCGCGGCATCCGGAGACGAGGTCTCGATCCGCATCTGCCGCGACGCCGCCGCCGAGCTCGCGACCGCAGCGCTGGCCGCGCTGCGGGTCACCGACGCGCCTGCCGACGCCGCCATCGGAGCGATCGGCGGCGTGTTCGGCTCCGACGTCATCCGCTCGGCGTTCGAGGACGCCGTGCGCGCCGAGCGCCCGGATGCTCGGTTCGTCCCGCCTGCGGGATCCGGCCTCGACGGCGCCGTGGCCCTGGCAGCGCTCGGCACCGAGCATCCGCTGCACGAGCGCTTCGTCGAGCGCACGCGCTGAGCCTGGCACCGGCGTGTCCTCGTGAGACATGCGTCAGGACATTGCCCTGGACATCTGTCGGTCGGCCCGGGCCGCGTTGCCCTTCCTGACGCGTGTCCGGGCCACTGAACACACCGACAGAGCCGGACAGGCGCCGCCGAAGGCCGTAGTTCGTGGCGGAACGATGTCCTACGATGACATGCGGTGGCGACTCTGCTGCCGCGCGCCGTCCGGAGAACATCGATGCCCCTCACCCCCGACCTGCTCGCGATCGACGCGGGCCAGACCGGCAGCAAGCTGCGCCTGCGCTGGAGCGACGGGACGATCCGCGAAGATGTCGTCCCTGGCGTGTTCACCGACCGTCCGCTCGTGCCGCAGCTCGCGCAGATCGTCGGCAAGGTCTCCCACGTCACCGGCGCACCGCGCGTCGTGTCGATCGGGGTCAGCGGAGTCACCGACGCCACGACCACAGCCGTGGAGCTGATGCGGCACCCGGACCTCGCCGGAGTGCGGCGCCTGCTCGTGGCCCACGACTCCGTCACTTCTTTCCTCGGCGTTCTCGGCGATCGCCCCGGCGCAGTCATCGCTGTCGGCACGGGCGTGGTCACCCTCGGCGTCGGTCCTCGCAGAGCACTGCGCGTCGATGGCTGGGGCAACATCATGGGTGACGCCGGCAGCGGCTATTGGATCGGCCGTCAGGCACTCGAGGCCGTGATGCGCGCCCACGACCACCGGGGCCTCGCAACCCGTCTGACCGAGCTCGTGCGCGAGCGCTGGCCGGACCTCGAAGCAGCCTATTTCGCCCTGCAGAACGCCTCCGACCGTGTTCGCATCGTCGCGTCGTTCGCGCGCGCCACCGCAGAGCTCGCCGCTGACGGCGACGCCATCGCGCTCGGCATCTGCCTGGCCGCCGCAGACGAGCTCGCGCTCTCGGTGACCACAGCGCTGCGCGAGACCGATGCTCCGGCCGATGCCGCCATCGGGGCGACGGGCAGCGTGCTGCGGTCGACTCTCATCCGCGACGCGTTCACGCAGAACGTGCTCGCGCAGCGCCCCGAGGCCCATCTCGTTCCCGCAGCGGGTTCCGGGCTCGATGGCGCCGCTGCACTCGCAGACCTCGCACCCGAGCATCCGCTTCGCGACAGCCTCGCCGAGGTGTCACACGAACAGGTGCACATCCCGATCGGAGCCGCATCATGACGACCCCCCTGTTCCTCGAGATCGACAACACGCCCCGCGACTACGCCTGGGGGCTCATCGACGGCGTCGCGCACGTCCGCGGCACCGCCCCGACGGGGCGCAAGGAGGCCGAGCTGTGGCTGGGCGCCCACCCCTCCGCACCGAGTGCGGTCGTCGGGGATGCGCCGTGGCCGGCCCTCGATGCGTGGGAGCGCGAGACCGGCGCGACCCTGCCGTTCCTGCTGAAGGTGCTCTGCGCGGCAGAGCCGCTGTCGCTGCAGGCGCACCCGAGCACCGCGCAGGCGAAGGAGGGCTTCGAGCGTGAGAACGCCCTCGGCATCCCCCTCGACGCCCCGAACCGCACCTACCGTGACCCGCACGCCAAGCCCGAGATGATCGTGGCGCTGCACGACGGATTCGAGGCGCTGTGCGGCTTCCGACCCCTCGCCGACGTGCGCGACGACCTGCAGACGCTGGCCGGCCTGATCGACGACTCGGCCGCGTCGTCGGCCCTGTCGACCTGGCAGCAGCATCTGGGAGGCGCCGACGGCATCCGCAACGCCTTCCTGTGGCTGCTCTCCGGTGATGAGAGTCTGCCCGCACTCGTCGCCGCCGTGACGGAGGTCGCCGCACGCGATGCCCGGTTCGCCCTGCTCGCGCGCATCGCCGAGGCTCACCCCGCCGACTCCGGCATCCTCGGTGCGCTCATGCTGCAGCACCTCACGCTGCGCGCCGGCGAGGCGCTCTGGCTGCCCGCCGGCAATATCCACGCCTACCTGCGGGGCTCCGGCATCGAGCTGATGGGCCCGAGCGACAACGTCATGCGCGGTGGACTCACGGGCAAGCACATCGACACGGTGGAACTCGACCGAGTGCTGGACGCTCGCGAGAGCGGCGACCCGCGGCTGGTGCCCGAGATCGTGTCCGACGGCATCCGCGTGTTCCGACCGGTCGAGCGCAGCACCGCAGACGACCCCGGGTTCGAACTGTACGCCGCCGAAGCCGACGGCGAGATCGCGCTCGACGGCCCCGCCATCGCCCTCGCGACCGACGGCGAGTTCGAGCTGGCGTCCGGCGACGAGCGCATCTCGATGCCGCGCGGCCGCGCTGTTCTCATCTCCCGACCCGCCGCGATGCGGATCACGGGCGCGGGACGTCTGTTCGTCGCAGCCGGCTGAGTCGCGCCCGCCGCCGGTGATGCACCGGCGGCGGGCGGCGAGTCGGCGGCGCAGTACCGGTCAGTTCGCGGTTCGCGCGCGATACGCCTCGCGCAGGAACGCGCCGGCGGGCTTGCCGTAGGGGCAGTAGTCGTCGTTGCGGTCGGCGTCCGACTCGGCGTACAGCGCGGGCGGCCAGTCCCACAGCATGAATCCGCGCATCCAGGGACGCCGGTCGCAGACGTCGAACATCGCCCGGTAGTAGCGCAGCTGCTCCTCACCCGAGGGCTCACCGGGAAGACTCCAGTCGTTGGGCTTGTCGGGCGAGCCGGTGCGCGACGGGCATCCGGCCTCCATGAAGAAGAACGGCTTGCCTGATGCCTCGACCACCTTCTCGATGCGGTCGAGCTCGGCGTCCCACCGGTCGATCGGGTAGTACCCGCTCGAGGTGATCACGTCGACGGCGTCCCACCAGGTCACGTGGTCCTCCTGGTACTTGTCGCAGTTGTACGTGACGATGCCCGAGTACACCTCGCGCACGTCGGCGATCAGCGCGCGCCACTCCGCGTCGCGTCCGTCGGCGCGCACCATCTCGCATCCCACGCAGAGCATCTCGCAGCCCTCGGCCTCAGCGAGGCGTGCGGCGTGCAGGATGAACTCGCGGTACGACGCGAACCAGTCGCCCCAGCTCGGCTCGCCGGGCACGTCCCAGTCGAAGAACCCGATGTACGCACGCCAGGTGCCGTCGCTGACATTGACGACGGGCTTCAAGCACACCTGCAGCCCGTGCGACTTCGCCTCTCGGATGGCCCAGACGATCTCCTCCTCGCTTACGGTCGGGGCCTGATCCCAGGACATCTCGGTCGACTGCGCGGTGGGCTGCTCGACGGCGTAGGCGATGGCGGTCCAGTTGACGCCGTGGTCGGCCATCGCGGCGAGGGAGGCGGATGCCTGGGGCGTCGCCCATGTGCCGCGGATGCCCGTCCATCCCCAGGTCATCCCCGCGACGTAGCCGATCATCGGGCGACCAGCTCGTTCGCGGTGCGGATGACCTCCGGGGCCAGCAGCGCGGCGGGGTCGGCGTCGGCGGGGTGCCGCACCGTGAAGGTCGCGGTCTCGCCCGGAAGCAGGGTGATCAGGCCCTCGTGGGTCACGGCGTCGGGGTGCGCACGGTCGACGAGCAGCGTGAGGTCCTTCAGCAGGCTCTGCGCGGTGATGCGCACCTCCGTGCCGCCCTGCACGGGCGTGAGCTCGGTCGTGTACTGGGCCGCAGGCAGCTGCGAGTCACGCGGCTCCGCGAAGAACCGCACGCCGCGCACGCCATCGGCCTCCGCGACGACGAGCTCGCCGGCTGCCTCGACGGGGGTCGCGATGCCGGCATCCACCGAGATCTCCAGCGATCCGCGCGAGGCGACGGTGAACGGCATCCGGTGGGTCGCCCACGCCTGGCCGTCGAAGCCGATGCGGCGCACCACCAGCTCACCCGACCACGGCTCGGCCGTGTCGTTGCCGAGTACGGCCGCGAGACCGCCCTCGCGCGGCTGCAGCGAGACCACACGCGGCGCGAACGCGCTCTTCAGCGCGTACCAGAGAGGCTTCAGCCGCTCGTCACCGTCGACCGCCGCCCAAGATGTCACCGGCCAGCAGTCGTTGAGCTGCCACACGATGGCGCCGGAGTTCAGCGGGGCGAGCGAGCGGAAGTGATCGAGGGCGAAGCGCACAGCCTCTGCCTGATTCAGCTGCATGGCCCAGTGCCATCCCGACATGTCGGACGGCATGCGGTAGTGCGGGAGCAGGCCGCGCGTGAGCTTGTCGTTGCCCTCCGCCGCCTTCTGGTGCACGAGCATGCCGGGCGACTCGGGTGTCAGCGGCGCGTCGGAGATGCTGCGGGTGAGCGTGGTCCAGGTCGCGGGTCCCTGCCAGCCGAACTCCGCCACGAAGCGAGGACGGTGCTCGAGGTAGGTGGGGTAGTCCTGCCGGTTCCACTGCTCCCACAGGTGCATGGTGCCGTGCGCTTCTTCGTTCGGGTGCTGCCCGTGCGGACTGAACGGGCTGCCGTGCGAGTACTCCACGTGCGGCGCGAGCTCGGCCACGAGCTGCGGGAAGAGCTCGTGGTAGTAGTAGGCACCCCAGGTCTTGCCGTCGAGGTGCTCCTTCCACCCCCAGTCCTCGTAACCCCAGACGTTCTCGTTGTTGCCTGCGAGCAGCACGAGCGAAGGGTGCGACGACAGGCGCACGATCTGCTCGCGGGCCTCGGCCTCGATCTCGCTGCGCAGCGGCTCCTCCTCGGGGTAGGCGGCGCAGGCGAAGAGGAAGTCCTGCCAGCTCAGCAGGCCCAGTTCGTCGCACAGGTCGTAGAAGTCCTCCGACTCGTAGATGCCGCCGCCCCACACGCGGATGAGGTTGAGGTTGGCATCCAGCGCCTGATGCATGCGCCGCTCGAGACGAGCGCGGTCGATGCGGGAGGTGAGCGCGTCGTCCGGAATCCAGTTGACGCCCTTCACGTACACCCTCTGGTCGTTCACGCTCAGCGTGAACGGGGTGCCGTCGGCATCCGGCTCCGTCTCCCATCGCACCGACCGGAAGCCGACGCGACGGCTCGCGGCGGCGATCTCGGCTTCCTCTGCGACGAGTGTCACGTCGAGCGCGTACAGCGGCTGCGCCCCATAGCCGGCCGGCCACCACAGCTCGGCGTCAGGCGCGTGCACGACCAGCCGCGCGCGGTCGGCGCCGGCCGGAATGATGCCGGATGCCGTCCCGCCGGCGACGGCCGCAGACACCCGGAGCTCGCCGTGGGATGCCTCGCTCTCCCGCTCGATGACGACCTCGACCTCGGCGCGGCCGCCCTTGGCGCCCCCGGCTGCGGGCGCGGCGTTCACGCGCAGCTCGTCGACACGTGCGACCGACCACGACTCGAGGCGCACCGGTCGCCAGATCCCGCTGGTGAACGTGGCGATGCCCCAGTCCCAGCCGAAGCTCGCGGCTGACTTGCGGATCGCCTCGTACGGCAGCGGGTAGGGCCGCGGCCGCGCGCCGTACTCCATGCTCTTCCCGTTGGCGTAGCGCACCGGCGAGCGGAACGCGACGACGAGCGAGTTCTCCCCCTCGGCGAGGTGCTCGCGCACGTCGATGCGGTAGGAGCGGTGCTGGTTCGCCGCCTCGAGGATGACGGCGCCGTTGAGGGTGACCGTCGCCACGGTGTCGAGCCCCTCGAAGACCAGGTCGTGCCTGGTGTGACCGTCGGGCGCCCAGGTGAATGAGGTGCGGTACGTCCAATCGACCAGGCCTATCCACGCCAGCAGCGCCTCGTTGTCGTCGAGGTAGGGATCGGGGATGAGGTCAGCCGCGAGGAGATCGGTGTGCACGCAGCCCGGTACCGAGGCGGGCACGCCGCCCTCGAGGTCGATCGCAACCGGCCCGGACGCCGCGGTGAGTCGCCAGCCTTCGTGCAGCGGTGTGCTGACAGCGGCGAGCGCGGCGGTGGGGAGGATGTCGATGGTCATTTCACGGCTCCGGCGATGAGGCCCCGGTAGATCCACTTCTGCAGCAGCAGGAAGGCGACCAGCGAGGGGATGATGACGAGCAGGGTTCCGGCAGCGATGACTTCCCACTGCGTGTTGGTCGTGCTCTTGAAGTTGAACAGGGTGGTCGAGACGAGCCCCTCTGACGGGAGGTACAGGAAGGGTGTGTAGAACTCGTTGTAGATGCCGATGCCCTTGATGATCATGACGGTCGCGATGGCGGGCTTGAGCAGCGGCAGGATGATGCGCCAGTAGATCGTCCAGCGGTTCGCGCCGTCTAGCATCGCCGCCTCGTCGAGGGAGATGGGGATGGATGCCATGAACTGCATGAAGAGGTAGATCGCGATGATGTCGGTGCCGGTGAACAGCAGGATCAGCGCGGCCTTGGTGTCGTAGAGACCCATGCCGTTGATGAGCTGGAAGGTGGCGACCTGGCTGGTGACGGAGGGCACGAGGGTGGCGATCAGGAACAGCACGATGACAACGGCCTTGCCTCGGAAGGTGAAGCGGTCCAGGGCGTACGCGGCCATGCTGCCGACGAAGATCGTACCGGCCAACGACACCGCCAGCACGATGAGCGTGTTCACGAAGCCCTCCAGCATCGCCCCCTGCACGAAGGCGGTGGTGAAGTTGTCGAGGCGAAGCCAGTTCGTCGGGGGTGTCAGCGCCCCGCTGCGCGCGTACTCCTCGCCGTCCTTGAAGCTGGCGAACAGGATCGCGACCATCGGCAGCAGCGTGCAGAAGGCCGCGAGGAGGAGGCTCGTGTACTTCGCGGTCTTCGACGCCGCGACGCGGACGCGAATCGCGGTGACGCTGGGCGCCTTGCGTGCGGGGAGCGGAGCGACAGATGTCGTGGTCATGACAGGTCCACCTTCTCGTCGGGGAAGAGTCTGCGCTGAACCCAGGTGACCAGCAGCACGATCGCAAGCAGCACGACCGCCATGGCGGAGGCGAGTCCGACATGGCTGAACACGAACGCCTCCTGCACCGTCTTGATCACGAAGGTGGCGGTGCCGTTGGCGCCCCCGGTCATGATGAACGGCGTCTCGAAGGCCGAGAGCGAACCGGAGATCGCCAGGATGAGGCTGAGCGCGACGACGCGACGGATGCCGGGGAAGATGATCGCCCAGAACTGCTGCCACTTGGTTGCGCCGTCGATGTCCGCGGCCTCGAACAGCTCGCTCGGGATCGATTGGATCGCGCCGAGGAAGAGCACGAAGTTGAGCCCGGTGTAGCGCCACACCGACGTGCTGGCGAGCGACCAGTTGGCGACCGCGGGGTCGCCGAGCCACTTGGGCGGCTCGGTCACACCGAACCAGCTGAGCACGATGTCGAGAGAGCCGTCGGGCTGGAAGACGTACTGGAACATGAAGGCGATCGCGACGCCGTTGATGAGATAGGGGAAGAAGAGGACGCCGCGGAACAGATTCTGGAATCGCGTCGAGAAGCTGAGGATCGCTGCGAAGTACAGTGCGAGGCCCATCTGCACGAAGGTGGCCGCGAAGTAGTAGAGGCTGACGAAGAAGACCTGGAAGATCTCTGGTCGGGTGAACACCGCAAGGTAGTTCTCCACACCGACGAAGCCCTTGCTCTGGTCGATGCCGTCCCAGTCGGTGACGCTGTAGTACAGCAGATTCAGCGCCGGCCAGTAGGTGAGCAGCAGGAGCAGTCCGACCGCTGCAGCGAGGAAAAGCCAGGGAGTGGATGCGGTGAGCATCCGCCGTCGCCCGGCCGGGCGCCGCCGCTGGAGGCGGCGCCCTTCCGTGACGATGACAGCCGTGTGCTCCGCCACGGCGGAATCGGGTGTCGTGAGGGTCATCGTCTTACTTCCTGCTGCTCGCGATCAGTTCTTGTTCTTCTCGACGGCTGCGGCCCAGCGCGTGTTCAGCTCATCGAAGTAGCTGTTCTTGTCGCCGTCTGCCGCACCGCGCGCGATATCCACCAGCTTCTGGCGGTACACCTGCCCGTAGAGGTCGATCTGCGCGTCGTTCGACGTGTCGCTGAGCAGGCTCTCCTTGCCCTCGGGGGCGGCAGCCGGCTCGATCAGCTCGACCCCCGCATCAGCCATGTCGCTGAGGTTGTCGGGCAGGTCGGCGGACTTCAGCGTCGACACCATCCCCTGCGCCTCGGTGTAGCCCGACTCCTCGGTGAAGAACTGGATCCACGCCCAGGCCGCGGCCTTGTTCGCAGAGTGCTTGCTGACGCCGTAGCCGTAGTCGCCGTCGTTCGTGGCGTACTGCTTCCCGTCGATGTTCGAGGGCCACGCCATGTAGCCGATGTCGGCGGGTGAGGCACCGGCCTGCTCCGCCGCGGCCTGCATCTGCGAGATGGCCCAGGAACCGAGCACCATGGTGCCGATCTTGCCGCTGCCGAACTCGGTCTTCGAGGTCTCCCAGTCGGTGGTCAGCGGGTCGGGCTCGATCAGGCCGGCCTCCACGGAGTCGAACAGCAGCGAGTCGATCGCGTAGACGTCGGTGCCCTCGGTCCACGGCGCGGTGCTCTCAGCCATGGCGACGGCGGCGTCGGGATCGTTCGTGATCGCCCCCAGGTTGTTCATGCCCTGTGACAGCGGCCATCCGTCCTTGTAGTTCGTGTACAGCGGGATCGCGTCGGTGTTGTCCTTGATCTTCTGCAGGGCCGCGAGCCACTCATCGGCGGACGTGGGCAGCTCGGTGACGCCGGCCTCCTCGAAGACCTTCTTGTTGTAGAGCACACCGTTCGCGTTGCCGCCAGAGGCGATCGCGTACTGCTGGCCGTCGTAGCTGTGCTTGGGCGTGTAGCGGTACTTGTCGGCGAAGTCGCTGGTCTTGCCGAGCGGCTCGAAGAACTGGGCGAACTGGCTCGGCTTCACGGCCGACGGGATGGCGAGCACATCTCCGTACTTGTTGCCGTTGAGTCGGGTCTTGACGGCGTTCTCGTAGTCGTTGATGCCCTCGAACTTGACCTTCACGCCGGGATGCTTCTTCGTGAACGCCTCGGCGTAGCTGTCGAACGTGCCGTCCGACACGAGGTCGGTGCGGTTCGTGAGCACCGTGATGGAGCCCTTCACCTCTCCGTCGATCGTGTTGTCCGGATCGCCCCCTGCGCCTCCCGCGCACCCGCTCAGCACCATCGCTGCTGCGGCGAACAGCGCAATCCCCGCCACTGCCTTCTTTGCCATGTGTCGACTCCTCGTCTGGTTCACCCTTGAAACCGGGCGCATCCCGGTGTGCCCCGGGGTGCGCAGTCAGATTAGGTCGAGGCGCGCGTTAATGCAACTAAATGTCAGCGCTGTCCGGATCGTTCGGCGGGCCGAATCTGCGCGCGAAAGTGCGGCTGACCGGGCGTTAGCACGGCACTCCTCCGGCAGAGAGGGCAACTAATGTCGGCTGAATGTCTGTCGATAGACACTCGCGCCATGCGCTGCTAGGCTCGACCCAGCGATCCCGCAGCGAAGGAGCCGAGATGTCCGTACAGCCCAGGGCGACGCTCGACGATGTCGCTCGGCTCGCCGGCGTCAGCTCGAAGACGGTCTCGCGGGTCTACACGCACCGCGAGATGGTCTCTCCCGAGACCGTCGAGCGGGTGCTCTCCGCCGCCAAACGACTGAGGTTCCGCCCGAACACGCTGGCGCGCGGTCTGCGCCGGGGAGGCGCGTCGCGAACAGTGGGCTTCGTGATGGGTGACCTGGCCAACCCCTTCTACTACAAGGTGGCTGCGGGACTCGAGGAGGAGCTCAGTCGCAGCGGATACGCGCTCCTCGTCGCGACCACGGACGACACCCCTGATGGCGAAGAGCGGGTGGTCGAGGCGCTGCTCTCGCAGCGGATAGCGGCGCTCCTTCTCATCCCGGTCTCCGATGACCAGTCGTACCTGGAGGGAGAGCGGCAGCTGGGCACCCCCGTCATCGCGATCGACCGGCCGGCGCGCAACCTCGTGGCCGATTCGATCGTGCTCGAGAACCACCGCGGCGCCTTCGACGCCACGAGCCGGCTGCTCGCACAGGGGCATCGGCGGATCGCCTACGTCTGCAACCCCGCCGGTGTGTACACCCAGGCCGAGCGGCTGCGCGGCTACCGTGCCGCCATGAGCGCCTATGGCCTGCACGACACATCGGCGCTCGAGCATCTGCTCGACGACCGGCGCATCTCGCCGGAGCACACGGTCCGCTCCGCGCTCGAGAGCACCGCACGGCCCACCGCGATCATCGCCGGCAACAATCGCATGACGATCGGCGCGCTGCGCGCGTTCCGTGCCCGCCGAGATCAGCCTGAACCCGCGCTCATCGGCTTCGACGACTTCGACACCGCGGATGTGCTCGGTGTCAGCGTGGTCTCGTACGACCCCGTGGAACTCGGCAGACACGCGGCACGGCTCACGCTCGAGCGCGTCGCCGAGCCGACCGGTTTCACTCGACAGATCGAGATGCCCACGTGGCTCCTGGAACGCGGCTCGGGCGAGCGCGCACCGCAGTCAGAGCAGATGGAGGGCTCCGCGTGACCAGCGGACTGCAGATGATCGATGCCCACGGCGCCTGCGTCGTGCTCGACTTCCATGACGAGGGCCTGCCCGGCATCCTGCACTGGGGTTCGCGTCTGCCCGGCGTCAGCGACGACGACTCTCGCGCGCTGCGAGCGGCGCTCTCGCGTCAGACCCGCCCGGCGACACTCGACGCGCCGTGGCAGGTGTCCCTCTCCCCGCAGGAGGCGGATGCCTGGAGCGGGCGACCCGGAATGCAGCTGCGGCGCGACGGGGTGCTGCTGCGCCCGCGCTGGCACGTGGAATCAATCTCGCCGAGCGTCGGCGCGCTCAGGATCGCCGCGGCGGACGCGGAGGCGGCGCTGCGCCTGGGCATCACCATCCGCATCCTTCCGGGTGGGGTCGTGCAGGTGCAGCAGCAGCTGACGAATGAGGGAGCAGATCCCGTCGACGTGGACTGGATCGAGAGCATCCTCCCTGTTCCCACGACCGCCGACACCCTGCTCACCTTCGACGGGCGCTGGACCCGAGAGAAGCGTCCGGTCGTGACCGCCATGCCCGCCGGCGCGACCGTGCGCCAGTCGCGCCGCGGGCGACCGGGACACGACGCCCCGAGCGCGATGGTGGCCACCGTCGGCGCACCGCGATGGACGCAGGGCGATGCGTGGGCGGCTCATGTGGCATGGTCGGCCGACGTGACCTATCGGGTGGATCGCATCACCGACTCGGTCACGCAGATCGGCGGCGGAGAGATGCTGCGCCCGGGCGAACTCGTGCTCGCGCCCGCCGACACGGTGCTGGCGCCGCCCGTGCTGTTCGCGCACTCGGCGCGCGGCCTCAACGGCATCGCACACGCTTTCCACACCATGCTGCGCGCCCGCCCCGAGCATCCGCTCACGGCCCGACCGTTCGTGCTGAACACCTGGGAGGCGGTGTACTTCGACCACGACCCGGCGAAGCTGCGCGCCCTCGCTGAGCGCGCCGCCGCCGTCGGCGTGGAGCGATTCGTGCTCGATGACGGCTGGTTCACGGGTCGGCGCGACGACACCACGAGCCTCGGAGACTGGGTGGTCGACCGCGAGCGGTGGCCGGGAGGACTCGAGCCGCTGGCCGACCACGTGCACAGCCTGGGAATGCAGTTCGGGCTGTGGTTCGAACCCGAGATGATCAGTCTCGACTCCGACCTCGCCCGGCGGCATCCGGACTGGCTGCTGCACGATCCCCGGCATCTCGCTCACGATCCGCTCCTGTCGTGGCGCACCCAATTCGTGCTCGATCTCGCCCGTGCGGACGCCTACGCGCACATCTTCGGGTGCATCGACGAGCTGGTGGGCAGGCTCGGCATCGACTTCATCAAGTGGGACCACAATCGCGATCTCGTCGAGAGCGTCCACGACGGTCGCCCGGGCGTGCACGCGCAGACCCTCGCCGTGCACCGCATGTTCGATGAGCTGAAGGCTGCGCATCCCGGGCTCGAGATCGAGTCGTGCTCCTCCGGTGGCGCGCGCACCGACCTCGGGATGCTGGCGCACGCAGACCGGGTTTGGGCGAGCGACTCGAACGATCCTGTGGAGCGGCAGGACATCCAGCGCTGGACGGGTCTGCTTCTGCCGCCCGAACTGGTCGGCGCGCATGTCGGTCCAGCTGAGGCGCACAGCTCGGGCCGGGTCACGCCCCTGTCGTACCGGATGGCCACCAGCCTGATGGGCTCCGCGGGACTGGAGTGGGACATCCTCGGCTGCAGCGAGGACGAGATCGCGGCGATCGAGCGCTTCACCGCCCTGTACCGCGAGCTCCGGCCCATCGTGCACGCCGGCCGCACCGTGCATCCGGATCTGCGCGATGGCGCGTGGCGAGTGACCGGCTTCGTCGGCGAGACGGCAGCAGTCTACGTCGTGGCCACGGTCGCAAGCCTTGAGGACGCCAGAGCCGAGCGACTGCGCATGCCGGACCTGAGTCCCGATCACCGCTACCGTGTGCGGGTGCGCGACGAGATCGGCGCAGCCGCATACGGCTGGATCGCCCCGGAATGGTTCACCACGGGTGAGATCGAGCTGCCGGGAGCGGTGCTGCGTGAGATCGGGCTGCAGCTGCCCACCCTGTGGCCCGTGCAGGCGTTCGTCCTGCACGTCGAAGCGGTCTAGGGTACGACGGTGGGCAGATCAGGGGACAACCAGACCGTCACCATCGCTGAGATCGCCGAGCGCGCCGGGGTCTCACCCGGTGCGGTCTCGTTCGCCCTCAACGGACGCAAAGGCGTCTCCGAGAGCACCCGCGCCCGAATCCTGCTGGTCGCCGACGAGCTGGGCTGGTCTCCGGGCAGTGCCGCGAAGGCGCTCACCTCCCGCAAGACCAACAGCGTCGGCCTGGTGCTCGCACGCGATCCGCAGAACCTCGGCGTCGAGTCGTTCTACATGCAGTTTCTCGCGGGGATGGAGAGCGAATTCGCACCTCGCAACCACGCCCTGCTTCTGCAGATGGCGCCGGACACAGCGAGCGAGCTGAAGACGCTGCGCCGCTGGCGCACCACCCGCCGGGTCGACGGCGTGCTGCTCGTCGACCTGCGGATCGACGATCCTCGCGTGAGGTACTTCGCCGAGCATCCGGAGTTCCCGACCGTCGCCGTCGGCGATCCGAGCGCGGCCCCGGGTCTGACCGCCGTATGGACGGACGACGCGCAGGGCATGCGCGATGCGGTGCGGACGCTGGCGGCTCAAGGACATCGCCGGATCGCCCGGGTGGCGGGCCTGGCCGATCTCGCACACACGCAGATCCGCGATGCGGCCTTCGCCGCCGAGACCGACGCGCTCGGCCTCGAGGGTGAGCTGCTGCGCACCGACTACACCCCCGACCAGGGTGTGCGCGCCACCGAGCAGGCGCTGCGGTCGCCCGAGCGTCCGACAGCGTTCATCTACGACAACGACATCATGGCGATCGCCGCGCTCGGAGTGTTCTCGCGCGCCGGCATCCGCGTCCCGGAGGACGTCTCGATCATCGGCTGGGACGACTCGCTGATCTGCCGGCACACGGTGCCCAAGCTGACCACGCTCAGTCACGATGTCGTCGCGTTCGGCGCCCATGTCGCCCGGCGCATGCTCGAAGTGATCGCCGGCGCATCCCCGCACACGTTCCTCGACTCCACTCCCCGCCTCGAGGTGCGCGAGTCGACCGGACCCGCACCAACAGCCGCCTGACCGCCCTGCTCACCGGAAGTCATTCATGCCCCGCTTCGATCTCTCCCCCACCGAGCTGCGCTCGTACCGCCCCGCCGTCGCCGAGCCGGACGACTTCGATGCGTTCTGGCAGCGCACCCTCGAGTCGTCGCGCCGGCTGGCCGCGCCTGCTGAACGAACCCGGATCAATACCCCGCTGACGCTCGTCGACGTGTACGACCTCTCGTTCAGCGGATTCGGCGGCGACCGTGTGCGCGGCTGGTTCGTTGTTCCCGCCGGTGCGACCGGGCCCCTGCCCACCGTCGTGGAGTACAACGGCTACGGCGGCGGGCGCGGTCTGCCGCACGAGCGCCTCGGCTGGGCGGCATCCGGCTACGCCTGGGTGTTCATGGACACGCGCGGTCAGGGCAGCGGGTGGGGCACGGGCGGCTCGACGCCGGACCCGCACGGCACCGGCGCGTCCGCCCCCGGGTTCATGACCCGCGGCATCGACGACCCCGAGCAGTACTACTACCGCCGGGTGTTCACCGACGCGGTGCTGCTGATCGACGCGATCCGCGCCTTCCCCGAGGTGGATGCCGATCGCATCGCCGTCACCGGCGGCAGCCAGGGCGGCGGCATCGCGCTCGCGGCCGCCGGACTCAGCGAGGGGCTGGTGGGGGTGATGCCCGACGTGCCGTTCCTGTGCCACTTCGAGCGTGCGGTCGGGATGACGGACGCGGATCCGTACCAGGAGATCGTTCGCTACCTCTCGGTGCATCGGGATGCCGTGGCGCAGACCTTCGAGACCCTGTCGTACTTCGACGGCGTGAACTTCGCCGCTCGCGCCGAGGCCCCCGCGCTGTACTCGGTCGCCCTGATGGATCCGATCTGCCCGCCGTCCACCGTGTACGCCGCCGCGAACCAGCACCGAGGCGGCGCAGAGGTCGTGGAGTACCCGTTCAACGAGCACGAGGGCGGTCAGGGCGTGCACTGGCAGCGCCAGGCAGCCTGGCTCGCCGCGCGCCTGACCTGAGCGCCCCTGAGCCCAGCCCACTCGCAGCCCACTCGTTCGGGAGGAGAAAGCGCGTTTGGGAGGAGGAATCACCTGGGAGCCTCCTCCCCTCCGTGCGTTCTCCGCCCGGGAGTGGGGTGAGCCTGCGCCAGCATGCCGCGAGTCGCGCGACTCAGGCGGCGAGCGCGAGCCAGGCCGCGAACGCGAACCCGATGACTGTGGCGAGTCCGGTCGACTCCGTCGCCTTCTTCTGCGCCTCGGGCACCATCGAGTCCACGAGCATGACCAGCAGGGCTCCCGCGGCGAAGCCATTGGCGCCGGCGCGGAAGCCGTCTCCGACGAGGGATGCCAGGGCGAACCCGCCCACGGTCGCGAGCGCGCAGATCACCGTGACTCCCGCCCACAGCAGCACCACGCGGCTGCGCCGCATGCCGCCGGCCAGCAGGTCGGAGGCCGAGCCGATCGACTCGGGCAGGTTCGAGACGAGGATGGCGACGACCAGCGCCACGCCGACGCCCTCGCCGGACGCGAGGCCGATGCCCAGCACGAGCTGCTCCGGGATGCCGTCGAGCAGCGCTCCGATCGCGAGCGAGCCGCCACCGGCATCCGTCTTCGTCTTCGCCTGACGCGCATCGAGGATCCGGGCGGCGACGTAGTAGCAGAGCGCGCCCGCTGCGACGCCGATGATCAGCGGCAGATTGCCGGCGAGCTCGGCGCCCTGCTCCCAGAGCTCGAAGGCGATGGATGCCATCAGCGCGCCGGCGCCGAAGCCGAGGATGATGCCGAGCAGGCGATCTGGCCATCTGCGCACCAGCGCGAGCAGCGCGCCGACGAGCAGCGGCGATGCCGCCACCGCGCCCCACAGCACCGCCTGACCCATCACGCCAACCTACCCGCGGTCATCGAGTTGACGCGGATGGTTGACATTGCATCGGCCGAAGCACAACGGGACGCCGCGAGGTCTCTCACGGCGTCCCGCGCGTGCGTCAGGCGCGGCGTCGGCGGGCGACCAGCAGGACGCCCAGACCGATCAGCAGGGCGGCCAGCACGATGATCCCCGCGGGAAGCAGCGCGCCACCGGTGACCGCGAGGTCGGGCAGCTTCTCGTACTCGTTGGAGAGATCGACAGCGGCCGCGATCCCGCTCTCGCCAGTGACGACGACGGTCACGGCATCGCCGTCGGCCGTGCCGACCTCGACCGCCTCATCGTCGCTCGACCAGGTCGCGCCATGCCAGCGGGCGTTGGCCGGCACCTTGGCCTCGTGCTCGACGAGCGTCACGACGGTACCCAGCGGCAGATCGTCGATCACGGCCGACTGCCCCGCGCGCACGGTCAGCTCGACCTTCTGCTTCTCGCCGACCAGATCGGTCCAGGTCGCGGTCACCGGGAACGCGGCGTTTTCAGCGAGCGCTGCGCCGTCGCCGGTGAGCGCCTTGGTCACCGAGAGGCTGCCGAGCAGTGCGGTCACGCTGTTGGTCAGCCCGACCTCCGCGTCGACCGCCGCCGAGATCGTGAGCGTGGCGGTGCCGTCCTCATGCGCGACGATCCCGTCCCCAGACCACACGGGAGCGTTCCACGTGAAGGCGTCGGTGTCGGCGAGCGGAATCTCCGACAGGGCGACCCGGGTGTCGTGCGGCAGGTCGCGGCCGAAGTCCACTGCCGTGCCGTCGGTAGGCAGCTCGACATCGACGGACACGAGCTCGCCGTCTTCCAGCCACGATGCGGTCACCATGACGGTCTCGGGCACGTCGGCGTTGTCCAGCAGCACTCCTTCGACGGCCTTCGAGAGCGTGAAGGTGCCAGGCGCCCAGGTTGCTTCGTTCACGACGGTGACGAGGGTGACGTCATCCTGCTGGTTCGATACGAGGATCTCCGCGCTGCCCTCACCGGAATCGGTGACGGCGTCGCCGCTGATCGTGATCGAACCCCAGATGACCGTGTCGAACGCGGGACGCTTGCCCTCGACGATGGTGACGACGGTGCCAGCGGGCAGCTGCACGCCGAGCGACGTCGGTTCGACGGCGTTGATCGTCAGTTCCTTCGACTGCTTCTTGCCATCGGCGTCCATCCATGTCGCCGTGATGGGGAACTCAGTCGTGTCGGCGACCTCACCGGCTGCCGCACCCGCAATGCCCTTGATCAGGCTGATCCCTGCGACCGAGGTCGCCGCGTGGTTCTCGAGTGAGACACGCGCCTTCGTGTCGCGGCCGATGGACACCACGGCGGACGAGCCGTCGATCACGACCCCCGTTCCAGACCAGACCGGCGCGCCCCACGCGATGCTGGAGCCGTCGACGAGAGGTGTCTCGATGAGCGTCACCTTCGTGCCGATCAGCAGCTGCTCCCCGAGGGCGACGGGCGTGCCATCGGTCGGAACCGTCAGCACCTTCTCGTGGTCCACGCCATCCTGATGCCACGTGGCGGTGACCGTCACGTCCTCGGGAACCGCGGGGTTGGCCTGCTGCGCTCCGGTCACGCTCTTGACGATCGAAAACGTGCCGACCGTGCGGGTGACGTGGTTGGTGACGGTGACAGCCGCGGGCTGCGACGCGTTGTCGCCGCTGATGGTCAGGCTCTGCGGGCTGATCACCGGCTGCGACCAGGTGAGCACATCGTCGTCGGCCGGCTTCGCCTCGGAGAACGTCACGACCGCGCCGATCGGCAGGTCGTTCAGCGTCGCGGTCTCATCTGCCGCGAGGTCGAACGTGCGATCCGGCTGCGCGGGGAAGCCCGCGCCCAGGGTGCTCGTGTCGACCTTCGCCGTGATGCGGTACCTCTGCTGCTCGTCGACGAGATCGCGGGCTGCATCGGGGCCGGTCAGCTTCTTCGTGACCTGAACACTGCCCAGCAGAGCAGTGTTCTCGACGCTGACTGAGACGTTGCTGCCGGGAGTCAGCGCAGCGACGGCCGTGGTGCCGTCGGCGCTCGGAGTCACCCCAGGAGCAGTCTTGAAGGACGGCTTACCCCAAGTGACGCCGCGGATGGCGGGGAACGTCGGCTCGGATAGCCTCGCCGTCCATCCGGTGCCGCGGGCGTTGAGCCCCTTCGCCGGGTCACCGTTGAGCGGCACCGACAGATCGTACGGGTCACCTTGAGCTGTGCCAGAGGGGTCGACCTCCTGCACTCGCACAGTGAAGGCCGCACCCGCCGGCACGAACGCGGCGGCCTTGTTGTCGGCTAGCGACTTCGAGATCGAAACCGAGCCGCGTGTGACTCCGGTTCCCGTGCCGAAAGCGCGGTTGTTCTGGCTCACGTTCCTCGTGAAGTTGATGCCGGATCCCGAGATCGAGTTCCCATATTGCGTGCCAGCGACGTCCATGCCACCGGTGGCCGTGCACGTGGTGTAGCGGAGCGTGTACTGGTATTCGCGGCTGAATCCGCCCTCGGGGCGGATCGTGAAGGTTATCGCCTGCCCGTCGATCGACGCTGCAGTGCGTCCGGTCAGGGCGATCGAGGGCAGGACCTCGCCGCTGATCTGATCCTTCGCCTGCACATTCAGGCCGAGGCGCGATGCGGGGCCTCCGGTGGGTTCGCCCGCTGCGCACACGACCTGCGAGTCCGACAGCGTGTCGGTCAGAGCGAGCTCGGTGAGGCCGTGGACCTTCTCACCCGGGATGACGACATCCCACGTCAGCGTGGTCTGAGGCATGTACTCGACGCCGTCGACCATCTGCACCTTCGCATTGAGGCCTCCGGACTTCCCCGCATTGCGAGGCGGCACTGCGGCTGAGCTCGTCACCGGATCGCCACCGATGGACACGCTGTTGACGTACGCTGTGCCGCCCTGCGGAAGGTCCGGCTGCGTGATGTACGTGCTGTACGTGACGATGTAGCGGTAGTCGGACGGCTTGAAGGCGAAACTCGATCCCGCGGGAACCTCGAACTTCACCGCGAAATCCTGTGGATCGGAGCGGAGGGCTACGCGGGGCAGAGTCGCCGGATCGATCGACGTCAGAGCCTCGTCGCTGGGGCCGTACTGCTCGAAGATCCGCAGGCCGCTGACCACATTCGGGCCGACGGCGTGTCCAGCCCCGAGCTTCTCGCTGAGGGTGAAGTCGCTCTTACCGACCAGCTCGTCGCCCGGAATGACGACGGACCAGCTGACCCTGCCGCTGTATGTGCCATCGGGCTCGCGGCCTTCGATCACCCGACCCGTCTTCTGGAGCGAGGTGACCCACGGATTGCTCTTCACCGTGCTGACGCCGACCCCTGCGGAACCCCACGCCTCGACGAGCGCCGAGTTGGCGTACTCGGTTCCAGCCGGATCGATCTGGCCGTCCGGTGTGCACGTCTGATAGGTCACCCGGTAGGTGACGTTGGGATTGAACCCATCTGCGGGTGCCGTGAGCACCAGGTCGAAATCCGTGTCGCCCGGAAGGCCGTCCACGCTGGCGATGGCCGTGACATCCCGGACGTCGGTGCCACGGACGGTGTGGACCTTCAGCCCGATGGGATCACACAGCACATGTCCCGCACCGAGTGTGTCTCGGAGGGTGAGCGTCTCCTGGCCGGCCATGTTCGCACCGGGAAGGTTGACCGTCCAGGTCATCGACCAGTTATTGGAGTTCATGACGCCGTCTTTGGTCATCTTGCCCGGCAGCTTCACGCCGTCGTCGATGCCGCCTTCCGCGGGCAGGGGAACGGCAACCGTCCGGCCGTTCAGCTGGAAGTTGACCTCCGTGGCCGGCGTGCCCTTGATCGCCTTGACGTCGAAGCCCCATTTGCCCTCGATGAGGTCGTAATCGGCGAGGGCATCGGAAAGGGTGCAGGTCGCGGTACCCGTGTCCGGATCGGTGAGGCAGCTCCCCCACGTGACTCCGTCCCCCGGTAAGGGGAACGAGATGGGCGCAGGAAACGCGAACTCGGCCGGAAGCGTGATCGTGAACGTGTCCCCGGGCTGCGGGTTCGCGTCGGAAGCGTTCCACGATCCAGACACGAACACGGTGTCGCCGACGACGATCTGCTTGTCACCCGGCGACAGCGTCACATCGCCGACCGCGATCGCGACGTTGTCGGCGGCGATTCCAGCGGTCGGCACCGCCACGAGTCCGATCGCGGCGAGCAGACCAGCCGTCACGGCGGAGACGACGCCGCGTCCCCACCGGTCTCGAAGAGCCCCCCGAGGGGCTGAGGAACTGCGGTGGCGAGATTGCGTCATGGTTGCCTCACAATGGCGCGCGGGCGCGCACCGCTTCTCGATGGATGCGGCGCGACGGCGTGAGGAGGACACCCCTTGCGTCCCCCGGACCGTCCTGAGACGTTCCACCGGTCACTGTAGCGGAGAACGAGAACCCCTTTCGGTCACCGGGGCGCGGCGGCCTCTCGGCGCAGCCGCGTGACCCGTCCAGGCGGCGAGCGCGAGCCACGCTGCGACCGGTCATGGTTGCGATCCCGTCGGCTTATCCGCTCTCCACAGCACAACCTGACCCATGACGCTCCTGTTACCCGGGCGAGCGCACGTCCGTCTTCCGCTGCCACCCGGCAGGGCGACACGCCGCGCGCCGATAGACTTCAATTCATGTCCAAGGTGCTCCAGTCCCTCCCCGTCGGCGAAAAGGTCGGCATCGCTTTCTCCGGAGGGCTCGACACCTCCGTCGCCGTCGCCTGGATGCGCGAGAAGGGCGCGGTGCCCTTCACCTACACCGGCGACCTTGGGCAGTACGACGAGAGCGACATCGCCTCGATCCCGGGCCGTGCGCTCGAGTACGGCGCCGAGGAGTCGCGCCTGGTGGATGCCAGGACCGCACTCGTCGAAGAGGGCTTCGTCGCCCTGCAGTGCGGCGCCTTCCACATCCGCTCGGGCGGCAAGACGTACTTCAACACCACTCCCCTCGGCCGCGCCGTCACCGGCACGCTGCTCGTGCGCGCAATGCGCGACGACGGCGTCGACATCTGGGGCGACGGCTCGACCTACAAGGGCAACGACATCGAGCGGTTCTACCGCTACGGCCTGCTCGCCAACCCCCGCCTGCGCATCTACAAGCCCTGGCTCGACGCCGACTTCGTCACCGAGCTCGGCGGCCGCCAGGAGATGAGCGAGTGGCTCGTCGAGCGCGGCTTCCCCTACCGCGACTCGGCCGAGAAGGCGTATTCGACGGATGCCAACATCTGGGGCGCCACGCACGAGGCGAAGACCCTCGAGCACCTGGACGTCTCGCTCGAGACCGTCGACCCGATCATGGGCGTGAAGTTCTGGGACCCGTCGGTCGAGATCGCCACCGAAGACGTCACGATCACGTTCGACGGCGGGCGCCCGGTCGCCATCAACGGCACCGAGTACAGCGACCCGGTCGCGCTCGTCATGGAGGCGAACACCATCGGCGGCCGCCACGGTCTCGGCATGAGCGACCAGATCGAGAACCGCATCATCGAGGCGAAGTCGCGCGGCATCTACGAGGCGCCGGGCATGGCGCTGCTGTTCATCGCCTACGAGCGCCTGGTCAACGGCATCCTGAACGAGGACACCCTCGCGACCTACCACGAGCAGGGCCGCCGCCTCGGCCGCTTGATGTACGAGGGCCGCTGGCTCGAGCCGCAGTCGCTCATGCTGCGCGAATCGATCCAGCGCTGGGTCGGCCTGACGATCTCGGGCACCGTCACGCTGCGTCTGCGCCGCGGCGACGACTGGACGATCCTCGACACCGTCTCGCCGAACCTGTCGTACGGCCCCGAGAAGCTGTCGATGGAGCGCGTCGGCGACGCCGCCTTCGGCCCGGTCGACCGCATCGGCCAGCTGACGATGCGCAACCTCGACATCGCCGACTCGCGCTCACGTCTCGAGCAGTACGCGGGCCTCGGCCTGGTCGGCGGCGCGACGGGCGAGCTGGTCGGCAAGGTCACCGCCGGTCAGGCCGCCGAGATCTCCGCATCCGAGACCGACGACGAGCAGTTCGCGGAGGCGGTCGACTTGGCGTCCGAGGGCGCCGCGTTCGACTCCGGCACCGACTGATCCCCACGTCCCCCTCAGACCATCGCTTCGCGCTGGCCTGAGCATCGGGGACGCGCGGCCCCTCTCGATGACGCGACTGGGAATCCACCCATCTATGTTGCACACGTCTGTGCAAGATAGTTATTCTTGAGGGATGCCTCGCCCACCCCGTTCCGACGCGCGCGCCAACCGCGCAGGCATCCTCGACGCCGCGCGCAGCACCCTCGCGCTCGACCCCTATGCGAGCGTCGACGTCATCGCGCGCAGCGCGGGCCTGAGCCGGCGCACCCTGTACGGTCACTTCGACGACCGTGACGCCCTGATCCGCGAGCTGATCAGCACCGGCGCTCAGCGCTTCAACGCCATCGCGGAGTCGACCGCAGACGCCGACGCCCGCATCGCCCTCGCCCGGCTCACCGCTCGGCTGTGGCAGGAGGCCGCGCACGTGCAGTTCGCCGCCGCACTCGCCCTCGACGAAGCCCACGTCGAGCACACCGCGGATGCCCTCGCTCCGCTGCGCCGAGCGGTCGCGCAGCTCGTGCAGCGCGGTCAGGACGACGGCAGCTTCCGCACCGACGTTGCGGCCCCGACGCTCTCGCGTCTGATCGAAGAGGTCGCTCGCACGGTCGTCTCGCGCACCGATGCCTCCAGCAGCGGGGCCGCGAACCTCGCTGTGCGCACGGTGCTGAGCATCGCCGGACTATCGTGGCGCGAGACCGACGAGCTGCTCACCGCCCACCCCGACATCACGGAGATCCCCGCGTGAGTGATACGAACACCGACGCCATGCCGAACGCCTGGAGCGTCTACCGCCGCGACCTCGGCCGGCTGGCACGCGTCAGCAAGGCGTGGATCATCATCATCGGCGTCATCGTCACTCCGTCGCTGTACGCGTGGTTCAACATCGTCGCGTTCTGGGATCCCTACTCGAACACGCAGCAGGTGAGCGTCGCGATCGTCAACCAGGACGCGGGGGCGTCCTCCGACCTGACCGGCCGCATCGACATCGGCGGCGAGCTCGTCGGCGAGCTGAAGCAGAACGATGAGCTCGGCTGGGACTTCGTCGATGAGGACGAGGCGATGGATGCCGTTCGCAGCGGACGCAGCTACGCGGCGATCATCATCCCGCCCGACTTCAGCCACGACTTCCTCAGCATCACGACCGGCGACTTCACCCGTCCCGAGCTGAAGTACTTCGTGAACGAGAAGGCCAGCGCGATCGCGCCGAAGATCACCGATGTGGGCGCGTCCACCCTCGACAACCAGATCAACAGCACCTTCGTGTCGACGGTCGCCGAGGCGGTCAGCGAGCAGCTGAAGGACGCGGGTCTGGATGCCGAAGACCGCCTCACCGGTGCACGCGACTCCACGGTCAGCGCGCTCGACGACGCGGCCGGCAAGGTCTCGACGGCTCGTGATCGTCTCGCGGATCTGCAGACCGGTTTGGCAGATGCCGCTGGCGGCATAGATCGGGCATCCGCCACTCTCGACAAGGTCGACCGCACACTCGGCGAGGTGCAGACGGCCGTCGGGCAGGCGCAGCAGATCGCCGGCGAGGCGCAGCAGGAGCTGCTCACCGTCACCGACAGCGTCACATCGGCGTACGTGTCCGGCTCGACTCTCATCGCCGATGCCGCGGCGAAGATGAACGGGTCGATCGCGACCCTGGCATCCGGCCTGCAGCAGGCGAACGCCGCCGTCGGCACGACGGCCGACGACCTGAACGCGGTGATCAAGACCAACGCCGCAGCCCTCGACGAGCTGCAGGCGGCGCTCGAGAGCGTCGAGCCCGGATCCGACGCCGCGCGGCGCCTCAGCGCGGCGATCGCCGAGCTGCAGCAGCGCAATGCCGCCGATCAGCAGGTGCTCTCGGACCTCACGCAGCTGACCGCCGACGTGTCGAGCACGATCACCGCCGTCACCGGCGCCGCTGACAGTGTGAACGGCGCCGTCGGCCAGGCGGCGAGCTCGGCCACCGCCATCCGCGACGCGCTCACTCAGAGCGTCCCGCAGCTGAACCGGGCGATGTCGCAGCTCGCGACGAGCGCCGACGCGTTCTCGTCGGCCCTCGGTGCGCAGCGCACCCAGGTCGCCCAGGCCCAGAGCCTGCTCGGCGGGTTGAAGACGCAGCTCGCCGGCACCTCCGACGCCCTCACGGCATTCGACGGCAGCCTGGCGTCCGCCGAGACCGCGCTCGGCACCGTGCGCACCGACGTGCTCGCTCTCGGATCGGCGGAGATCTGGAACAAGCTCAGCACGGTCAGCGGCCTCGAGCCCGACGAGATCGCGCGGTTCATGGCCTCACCGGTCGAGGTGAATACGAAGGTGATGTTCCCGACGGCGGCGTACGGCTCGGCTATGGCGGCGCTGTTCACCAATCTCTCGCTCTGGATCGGCGCCTTCGTGCTGATGGTGATCATGCGGGTCGAGGTCGATCGGGAGGGTGTCGAAGGCATCAGCGTGCGCCAGGCGTATGTCGGCCGTTGGCTGCTGTTCGCCACGATCGCCGTGTTCCAGGCGGTGCTGGTGTGCGTCGGCAACCTCGTCATCGGCGTGCAGACCGCAAACGCCTTCGCGTACGTCGGCACCGGGGTGCTGATCGGACTCGCCTACCTCAGCATCATCTACGCCCTGTCGGTGTGCTTCGGCATCGTCGGGAAGGGCCTGTGCATCCTGCTGGTGATCGTGCAGATCCCCGGCGCCTCCGGCCTTTACCCGATCGAGATGATGCCCGACTTCTTCCGCGGGCTGTATCCCTTCCTGCCGTTCACCTACGGCATCGACGCCATGCGCGAGACCATCAGCGGGTTCTACAGCGGCCACTGGTGGGGCTTCATGGGCATGCTGGCGATCTTCGTCGCGCTGGCGTGGGTGCTCGGTCTGTTCCTGCGCAGCCGGCTCGGCAACTTCACCCTCCTCTTCAACCGGCGCCTTGCCGAGACCGAGCTCATGGTCAGCGAAGACGTGCAGATCACCGGGCGCCGCCGCACCCCGGAGATCATCCGGGCGCTGACCGACGGCGACGGCTTCCGCGCCGATGTCGCGCAGCGCGCGCAGCGCTTCGGCGAGCACTACACGACGCGTCTGCGCCTCACGCTGCTCGTCGGCGCCGCAGGGCTGGTCGTGCTGGCGCTGTGCGGATGGCTGATCCCGGATGCCAAGGCGGTCGTGCTCGGTCTCGGCGCGCTCTGGTGCCTGCTGCTGATCGGCTTCGTCGTCGCGCTCGAGTACATCAGGCAGAGCATCGAGCAGGCCGCCGAGGTGAGCGAGATGCCGGATGCCGAGCTGCGCCGCGCCCTCGCCGTCGAGAACTCCTCGGAGGGCGAGCTGCTGACCGACTCCGACGCCGACGCACACTCATCCGTGGGTCCCGCCGTCTCCGCCGATGCGGCAGCGGCGGCGTTGTCTGCCGACGATGGCCCCGCCCCCACGACGCGCACGGCCGTGCTCGAGCATCCGGATGCCCGACCCGACGCACCACCGGAGCACGACATCGCCGTCGAGCCCGGGCCGGATGACGACACGATCGTCCTCGACGAGCTGTTCGCCGAGGACGGTGCGGAAGCGCCCGGCGACGGTGACGCCTTGGAACCCGAGCGCGCCGATGCAGAGCATCCCGAAACGGTGTCAGATCACTCCGCATCCGATGAATACGACCAGCCGAACACGACGGAGGACGACAAGTGAGCAACGCCCTCGCCGTCATGCGGCATGACCTCCGACGCGCGATGAGCAGCGTGATGGCCCTCATCGTGCTGTTCGGTCTCGTCGTGATCCCGTCGCTGTTCACCTGGTTCAACGTGATCGCCAGCTGGAACCCGTTCGAGAACACTCGCAACCTCACCGTCGCGGTCGCGAACGTCGACGACGGGTATCAGAGCGACCTCATGCCGCTCAGGATCAACGTCGGCGAACAGGTCGTCTCGACCCTGCGCGCCAATGACGATCTGAACTGGGTGATCACATCGGAGCACGATGCGATCGACGGCACCCGGTCGGGCGAGTACTACGCGGCGATCGTGCTGCCGACGACCTTCAGCGCCGACATGATGACGTTCTACACGAACGGCGCAGATCGCACGCGCATCGACTACTACCTGAACGAGAAGAAGAACGCGCTGGCGCCGAAGATCACCGGTCAGGGCGCCAGCGAGGTCACGAAGAGCATCAACGAGGTGTTCACCGAGACGCTCAGCGAAGCGGGTCTGAACATCATCACCTCGCTGTCGGATTACCTCGACGACGCCGACACCCAGGCCGCACTGTCGAGGCTGCAGGCACGGGTCGAATCGGTGGCCGCGCAGCTGCGCGCGGGGTCTGCGACGGCTGACATGTTCACCTCGCTCATCTCCTCGAGCAGACCTCTGGTCGACAGCGCGTCGGGGCTGGTCCGCACCTCCGGCGACGCGCTGCGCGACGCCCGCGGCGCGCTCGGTGGCGGGAAGGACGCCGCCGCCTCGCTGAAGGACGTGCTGTCGTCGACCACGTCCTCGCTCGACGCGGCCCTGAAGGGCACGTCCGACAGCTATCAATCGGTGTCCGAGAGCATCGACCAGGTCTTCGCGACCATGAACTCGCAGTCGGAGAGCGCCGCCCGCACCATCACCGCGCTGGCGGGTCGAGTGCAGACGCAGGTCGATCAGCTGCAGACGCTGCGTGACGGGCTGGTCCGCGACGTGCGGCCCCTGCTGCCCGAGGACGCGCTGGGCGCGTTCGACGCGTCGGTGTCCGCCATCGACGCCGCCATCGCCCGACAGTCAGCTCTGCAGCAGCGCCTCGACGACGCCGCGACGCAGATCAGCAGATCCAACACCGTCAGCCAGAGCACCCGCGCCGAGATCGAGCAGCTGACCGCTCAGGCGAAGGCTGCAGTCGACGACGCCCGCCGCTCGTACACCGACAGCCTGCGCCCGAAGCTCGACGCCCTCGCGTCGACCCTTGCGAGCATCAGCCGAGGGGTCGACGCGATCGGCGACGACCTGTCGTCGGCCGCAGGGTCACTCACCGGCTCGTCATCGATCGGCTCGACGCTGGCGGATGCCGAGACACTGACCTCGGGCATCTCCGACTCGCTGACCGAGACCGCAGGCCGATTCGATGAGCTCGCCGCGGCCCTCACCACCGCGATCGACACCGGCGACCTGACCGAGCTCACCGAACTGATCGGCGCGGACCCCCATGCGCTCGCGGCTCATCTCGCCGAGCCGGTCGAGCTCACGCGGGTGCCGGTGTACTCGGTCGTCAGCTTCGGTGCCGCGATGACCCCGCTCTACACCGTGCTCGCCCTGTGGGTCGGTGCACTGCTGACCTCGGTCGCGATCCGCGTCGACCCACCGCGGGGCGGGTCGACCGGCCTTCCCGATCTCTCTCCCACCGAGACCTATCTCGGGCGGTTCGGCATCTTCGCGGTCGTCAGCTTCCTGCAGAGCTCGCTGCTCGGTCTCGGCAGCGTCCTGTTCACGCAGGTGCAGCCGCAGCATCCGTTCCTGCTCATCCTCGCCGGATGGGTCGCATCGCTCGTGTTCACGCTGATCATCTACACGCTGGTCGTCACCTTCGGCAACGCCGGCAAGGCGCTGGCGGTGCTGCTGCTGGTCATGCAGATCTCCGGATCGGGCGGCGCGTATCCGCTGCAGGTGCTGCCGCAGTGGTTCCAGAGCATCAGTCCGTTCCTGCCCGCCACTCACGCGGTGAACGCGATGCGCTCGGCGATCGCCGGCATCTATCAGAACGACTACTGGGTGTCGCTCGGCTGGCTGCTCGCGTTCACCGTGCCGGCGCTGCTGCTGGGACTCGTGCTGCGCCGTCCGTTCATCCGCAGCAACCAGAAGATGCTCGCGGCGCTGGAGTCGACGAAGCTCATGTGATCTCGTTCGGCGAGTGGGTAGGATGCCAGGGCACGCGCTTTCCCGAGACGCGCACCCGGACTACGTGACACGCAGTCCCACCTACCCTTGAGGACTTTCCGCCGATGACGACCGATATCCCCGCTGCTGCGCGACCCCGCAGCCTCGCCGCACGCATCGGAAGGATCGCGTTCCTCGTCGTCGCCGCCATCGTGGTGGTCGCCGTCGCCGCCGCGTTCTTCCTCACCTGGACCATCCAGCGATCGTTCCCCCAGACGTCGGGCGAGCTGTCGATGAAGGGCCTGCAGAAGTCTGTGGTCGTGCAGCGCGACGACCGCGGCATCCCCACCATCACCGCCTCGACAGCAGAGGATCTTCTCTACGCTCAGGGCTTCGTGCACGCGCAGGATCGCTTCTTCGAGATGGACTTCCGCCGGCACGTCACCTCGGGCCGGGTGGCGGAGATGTTCGGCGCCTCTCAGGTCGGCACCGACAAGTTCCTGCGCACACTGGGCTGGCGCGCGGTCGCCGAGCAGGAGGTCGCGGCGCTCGACGAGAAGACGCTCGGCTACTACCAGGCGTATGCCGATGGCGTGAACGCCTACCTCTCGTCACGGTCGGGAGCGGAGCTCTCGCTCGAGTATGCCGTCCTCGGCATCCAGAACCCCGGGTACGAGCCCGAGCCGTGGGAGCCGGCAGATTCCGTCGCCTGGCTGAAGGCGATGGCGTGGGACCTCCGCACCAACATCGAGGATGAGACCGACCGCGCCCTGCTCGCGGGCCGTCTCATGGAGGCGGGTGAGACGACCGAGCAGACCGCCGAGCTGGTGAAGAAGCTCTATCCCGACTACCCGTTCGAGAAGAACCCGGTGATCGTGCCCGAGATCTCCGCCGTCGACCCGGTTGCGACCGACGCCGCCCCGGCATCGTTCTCCACCGACGAGGAGGCGGAGATCACCGACGCGCTGCACACCGTCGAGTGGCGCGAGGCAGACAGCGTCATCGAGGCGGCGAGCATGCTGCTCGGTGGTGCCGGAGAGGGCATCGGCTCGAACTCGTGGGTGGTGTCGGGTGATCTGACCGAGAGCGGGATGCCGCTGCTCGCGAACGACCCGCACCTGGGCGCAGCGCTGCCGTCGGTCTGGTACCAGGTGCAGCTGAAGTGCCGGAAGGTCAGCGAGGCGTGCCCGTTCGACGTCGGCGGATTCTCGTTCTCCGGCATGCCGGGCGTCGTGATCGGGCACAACGCGAAGATCGCGTGGGGCTTCACGAACCTCACCACCGACGTCGCCGATCTGTACGTCGAGAAGCTCGAGGGCGACTCGTACTGGCGCGACGGTGCCCTCGCCCCACTCGAGGTCGAGGAGGACGTCATCAAGGTGGCCGGTGGCGACGATGTGCCGCTGACCATCCGGCGGACCGCGCACGGCCCGATCATCTCCGGCCTCACCGACGACTTCACCGCCATCGGCGAGGATCCTGTGGTCGGCGCCGGCGGCGCCCCACTGCCGCTCGAGGGCGCACCTGGCGCCCCTGCCGGCGACACCGCGGTCAGCCTGCGGTGGACGGCACTCGACCCCGGAACGACCTCCAGCGCCCTGTTCGCGATGAACCTGGCCGAGGATTTCGCGGGCTTCCGCCGGGCGGCATCCCTCTTCGATGTACCCGCGCAGAACCTGATCTACGCCGATCTGGAGGGCAACATCGGCTACCAGGCGCCGGGTCGCCTGCCGATCCGGGGCGCCGGCGACGGCACCCTGCCGCAGCCGGGCTGGGACAGCAGCTACGACTGGCAGGGCTTCATCCCGTTCGACGAGCTGCCCGTGTCGTACAACCCCCGCGAGGGCTACATCGTCACGGCGAACAACGCGATCGTCGGCGACGACTACGACTACTTCCTCTCGAAGGACTGGGACTACGGGTACCGCGCCGCGCGCATCGCGCATCTGATCGAGCGCCGTGCCGCGGCTGCTCCGCTCACTGCTCAGGACATGCGCGACATCCAGATGGACGACGAGATGTGGATCGGCAAGCAGCTCGCCGCGGTCATGGACGGTGTGCCGGTGCAGCGGAAGGGGCCGAAGGCCGCCGTGGACCTGCTGCGCACCTGGGACGCGCAGAACTCACCGGACTCCCCCGCCGCGGCATACGCGAACGTGCTCTGGTCGAACCTGGTGCACAACGTCTTCATCGACCGGGAGGTCTCGATGCCGGTGGGCGACCAGGGTCGGCTGTTCACAGTCGTCGGCCAGATGCTCGAAGACGAGAACGACCCGCTATGGCAGAACGAGCGTCTCGATGTCGACGACATGGAGTCGATGCTCGCGCTCTCGGCAGATCAGGCCTACGACGAGCTCGCGAAGCTGCAGGGCGAAGACGTGACCGCGTGGCGCTGGGGCGACCTGCACGCGCTCTCGCTGACCCACTCGACCCTCGGCACCTCGGGCATCGCCCCGATCGAGATGCTGTTCAACCGCGGACCGTATCCGGTGGGCGGCGGCGCCTCGGTCGTGAACGCCACCGGCTGGCGCCTGGGCGAGTCGTACGCCACCGTCACCGTGCCCTCGATGCGGATGGTCATCGACCTCGACGACTTCGACGCGTCGACGTGGAACCACCTCACCGGCGCGAGCGGTCACGCGTTCGGCGCGCATTACACCGACCAGACCGGTGACTGGGCCAAGGGCATCCAGAAGCCCTGGGCGTTCTCGAAGAAGGCGGTCGAGAAGGCGACCGTCGATCGGCTGGTGCTCACCCCTGCCGGGTAGCGGAGAGGATGTCGGTCGGCTTGCGCTCACCCTCGGCCGGGTAGCGTAGAGGGATGCCCGAACGCCTGCTCGCACCCGAGGGCACCGTTGCCGACATCGGCGAGTTCACGTACGCCGGCGCGACGCTGGTCCACGAGGACTTCGGCACCGGCCCGCGCCCGATCGTGCTGGTGCACGGCATCGGCATGGGCCGCAGCGTGTACCTCGACTTCACGCAGCACCTCGACGGGCGTGTGATCGGGCTCGACCTGCCCGGCTTCGGCGAGGCGCCGGAGCCCCCGCGCACCCTCACGATGGAGCGCCACGCCGACCTGATCGCCGCCTACCTGCGCAGTCGTCGCATCGACGACGCCGTGATCATGGGGCACTCGATGGGCAGCCAGATCGCGGCCGAGATCGCGGTGCGCCACCCCGATGTCGTCTCCGGGCTCGTGCTCGCCGGCCCGACCGTGAACAGCGCGTCGCGCAGCATCCGGGCCCAAGCCGGCTATCTGCTCTGGGATCTGCTGCGCGAACGACCCGAGGTGCTGTGGCGAGGCGCGCGCGAGTACCTGCGCGGCGGACCGCACCTCGTGCGCAAGATGAAGGCGACGATTGTGCACACACCCGAGAACGCGTACCCGCGCGTGGGCGTGCCGGTGCTCGTCGTGCGCGGGCAGCGCGATCCGCTCGCCCCGATGACCTGGTGCCAGGAGATCGTGGACATGGTTCCGGATGCCCGTTTCGCCGAGATCCCCGATCACGGCCACGGCACGCTGATCAGCGATTCCGGCGGCGCGGCGGACACGATCAAGCGGTTCGTTCGCGGCCTCTGACCCGGGCTTCCCTTGGGCCGGGTGAGCCCGCCGGCGGGTCAGCCGGCGGCGGGCGGGGTCTGCTTCGACTCGGCGTACTCGTCGACGACGAGGCTGTGCGCCTGGATCGTGCCGTTGCGGTACGCCTGCCGGCCCACCATATGGGCCGACAGCGGCGCGGTCGCGAACTGCAGCAGGATCACCGGGATGACGATCAGCAGCCCGAGCAGCATCCCCCCGATCGTGCGCTGCGAGACGGCGATCGCCAGGCAGATCAGCACGAGACCGAGCACCTGCGGCTTGGTGCCCGCATGCAGCCGGCTGGGCACATCGCGGAAGTGCAGCAGGCCGACGGCCGCCGAGAGGCAGAGGATGGCGCCGAGCAGCACGAGGATCAGCGCGATGGTCTCGGCGACCGGCACCGGCACGGCGATCTCGAGGAACGATGTCACGGTCATGGTGTCGTGTTGTCCCTTCGTGCGACGTAGCGGGCGACGGAGATGGATGCGAAGACGCCGACGGCCGCGATGATGAGCATCACCGGGATGTTGCGCGTGTGCCCGTTGAGCGCCATGTCGGCGCCGAGCACGCACATCACCTCGGTCAGCAGCACATCGGAGGCGACGGTGCGGTCGAGGATCGACGGGCCGCGGACGATGCGGACCACGCAGAGGATGCCCGCGACGCCGAAGACGACGAAGATCGCGATGAGCAGCGGGTTCATCGTGTGGCTCCCCTCTGATCGGCCTTGAGCGCCCGGTACTGCTCAGGCGTGCCGACCGCGCGCACGATGCGCCGCTCCCAGCGCAGGACTCCCTCGCGGAATCGGTCGACCTCATCGCGGTCGCGCACGCCGATGACATGCAGGTACAGGATGCGCCGGTTGCGGTCGCTCTCGACGACGAGCGATCCGGGGATGAGCGACGCGGTCACGGCGACGTGCGTGGTGAGGATGTCGTCGGCGTAGCGCAGCGGGATCTCGATGATCGCCGCGCCGGGCTGGCGCCGGAAGTCGAACACCTGGATCGTCACGCTGATCGCGCCCATGACCACCGCGCCGAGGAAGAGCGCGATGAACACCAGCGAGTGCCAGACGTTCACGCGGCCGACCAGCTCGACCGTCGGCAGGCGGAAGACGCGGGTGACGAAGATCGCCACCAGGATGCCCGTGACGACCGCGAGCGGCGTGAACTGGTGCCACAGCAGCATCCACAGCAGCACGAGCCAGATCATGAACGGCAGCTGCAGCAGGATGTCGCGGACGATCCGGCGGCCGGTCTCGGTCTTCATCAGCTGGCCCCCTCATCGATCTGCTCGAGGGTCACGGGCTGCAGCAGACCGGTGCCGATGCGGTCGCAGATCGCGTAGAGCGGGCCGGCGAAGACCGTGAGCGCGACGGTCACCGTGACCATGCCTGCCGTGGCATACGTCATGATCGGAGGGATCTCGCGCGTCTCGCCCTGCTCGTCGGCCGCCGGGGCGTTGCCGAGGTACTCGATGCGTGCGTCGTTCTCGGTGCCTCCGTCGTCTTCGCGCCAGAACGCCAGGTTCCACGCCCGCATCAGTGCGTACAGGGTGAGCAGGGACGTGACGATGCCGCCGAAGATGAGCACGATCATCAGCGGTGTGCCCACCGCGGCCGCGGCCTCGAAGAGCGCGACCTTGCCGATGAAGCCGGAGAACGGCGGCAGACCGCCGAGGTTGATGGCGGGCACGAAGTACAGCACAGCCAGCACCGGCGCCGCCTTCATCAGTCCGCTCACTCGCAGGATCGACGTGCTGCCGGCCTTGCGCTCGATGAGCCCGACGGCGAGGAAGAGCGTGGTCTGCACGACGATGTGGTGCACGATGTAGTACACCGTGGCGCCGATGGCATCCTCCGTCGCGATCGCCAGACCGAAGATCATGTAGCCGACGTGGCTGACCAGGGTGAACGACAGGATCCGCTTCAGCTCTGCCTGTGCGACGGCGCCGAGCACCCCGATCACCATGGTGGCGAGCGCGACGATGAGCAGCAGGGCGTTGATGTCGTTGCTCGCGAACAGCTGCGTCTCGGTGCGGATCAGCGCATACACGCCGACCTTGGTCAGCAGGCCGGCGAACACCGCGGTGACCGGTGCGGGCGCGGTCGGGTAGGAGTCCGGCAGCCAGAACGACACCGGGAAGATGGCGGCCTTGATGCCGAAGGCGATCAGCAGGATGAGGTGCAGCACCAGCTGCGTCTCCTGCGGCAGCTGCGCCACGCGCTCCGCGATCTGAGCCATGTTCACCGTGCCCACGGCACCGTAGATCATCGCGATGGCGGCGAGGAAGAGGATCGACGACACGAGCGAGACGACGATGTACACCGCCCCGGTGCGGATGCGGGACTCCGTGCTGCCCAGGGTGATCAGCACGTATGAGGCGACGAGCAGGATCTCGAACCCGACGTACAGGTTGAACAGGTCGCCGGCGATGAAGGCGTCGAAGATGCCCGCGGCGAGGATCAGGTACGTCGGGTTGAAGATCGAGATCGGCGTCTCCTCGTCGCCGTCCGCGGCGCCCTGGCCGATCGAGAAGAGCAGCACAGCGAGCAGCACGATGCTCGAGATGAGCACGAGCAGCGCGGCGAGGCGGTCGACGTACAGGATGATGCCGAACGGCACGGGCCAGCCGCCCACCGAGACCGCGAGCGGCTGGTCTGAGGCATCCACCGCCACCAGCAGCACCGCGGCGATGATCGAGACCGCGACGAGCGTGGCGGTCGTCACGACGACCTGCAGACGTGGACTGCGGCCGAAGACGAGGGTGATGGCGGCCCCGAGCAGGGGCAGCATCACGATGAGGGGGACGAGCGCGCTCATGAGCGATCCTCGCTCTCGTCGTCCTGCGCCCGTGAGCCGTGCTGTGCCGGTGAGCGCTCTGACGGGGCATCCGGAACATTCACCGGGGCGTCGTCGATGATGGCGGGGTGGTCGCGCATGTTCAGCACGGTGATGGGAGCGGTGGTGACGCCGACGAAGTCGGTGGTCGCCTCCTCCTCCTCGACGGTCGACTCGTCGTCGAAGAGGTCCTCCTCGGCATCCGTGCGCTCGCGCACCGCGATGTCGCCGGGGTCGTCCTCGACGGTGTCAGCCTGCCCCAGCTGCCAGGAACGGTAGATGAGGGCGAGCAGGAACGCCGAGACGGCGAAGGTTATCACGATCGCCGTGAGGGTCAGCGCCTGCGGCAGCGGGTCGCTCACCGCCCCCTCCTCGGCATAGAACGGCGCAGACCCCGGCACGCCCATCACGATCAGCAGCAGCAGGTTGGTGGCGTTGCCGAGCAGCAGGAAGCCGATGAGCACGCGGGTGAGGCTGCGCTCCATCATCGCGTAGACACCGGCGGCGAAGAGCACGGCCATGATCACGATGAGGGTGAGGGAGACATCCATCAGATGGCCACCCCGCGACTGCGCATCTCGAGGGTCTGACGGTCGACCTCGGCGCCGAGGCTGCGCAGCACGTCGAGCACGAGACCGATGACGACGAGGTAGACGCCGACGTCGAAGACGGTCGAGCTGACGAATTCGAGGTGACCGAGAAGCGGCACCTCCGCCTCCCACACGGCGCTCTGCAGCGGCGCCAGGCCGAAGAACAGCGGCAGCAGGGCGGCTCCCACGGCGAGCACCAGCCCTCCGCCGAGCAGTCGTCCGGCGTCGGTGGGCGCGGCCGCCCCCAGCTCCCAGCGTCCGCCGGCGATGTAGCGCATCACGAGCGCCATCCCCGCGACGAGTCCTCCGGCGAAGCCCCCGCCGGGGAGGTTGTGGCCGGCGAAGAGCAGATAGATCGACACGAGGATGATCGTGTGGAACAGCACGCGCACGATCACCTCGAGCAGGATCGAGCGGTTCTCGGCCTTCATCTGCTGTCCGCTGACCAGCCAGGCCCGCGGCGCGCCCCGGTTCTCCGCGGTCTGGAAGCGCAGGCCCTCCTCGGTCTCGACCATCGGCCGGCGCGCGGTGGAGCGGAGCTTCGTCTGGGGCAGGTTGCGGGTCGCCGAGAGCAGGTCGGCACGGTGGGTCACGAACACGAGGGATGCCACACCGGTCGCGGCGAGCACGAGCACGCTCAGCTCGCCCATCGTGTCCCACCCTCGGAGGTCGACGAGGGCGACGTTGACGACGTTCCTGCCGTGCCCCAGCTCGTAGGCGAGCTCGGGGAAGTCGATGGAGATGGGGTCGAACATGCGCGCCTGCGTGGCGACGATGGCCACGAAGGCCATCACGACCCCGACGCCGACGGCCAGCACCGCCCGCGGGATCCGCCCGACTGACGCGTTGTGCTCGCCCATGCGCGAGGGCAGCCGGCGCAGCACCAGGGCGAAGGTGACCATCGTGACGGTCTCGACGAGGATCTGCGTGAGCGCGAGGTCGGGCGCCCCGCTCGTCGCGAACAGCACCACCATGCCGAGGCCGGTGACCGAGACGAGCACCACTCCCGTGTAGCGCTTGCGGGCGCGCACGGCGACGACGCCGGCGACCGCCATCACCGGCGCCACCGCGATCTGCACCGGGGTGTGCCACGCCGACAGCTCGATCCGATCGGGCATCGCGGCGGCGAGCGCCGTGGCCTCGGCGGCGAGCAGCACGACGAAGATCGTGCCCACGTACAGCGGGAGCGAACCGCGCTGGGTGACGCTCGTGGTCAGCACCGACAGGCGATCCACGCCGCGCATCACGAGGTAGTAAGCGTCAGCGGCGGTGAAGCGCAGCATGCGGCGGCGCCGGTCCCAGCGGGTGCGGATGCTGAGCACGAACACCCCGACGCCCACGGCGATCGCGCCGAACGAGAGAAGCAGGGCGGGCTCGAGCCCGTGCCAGAGCGCCAGATGACCGGGCTCCTCGGAACCGAGCGTCTTCGCGTACCCCTGCAGGGCGACGTCGAGGGCGGGGGCGCCGATGCCGGCGGTGATCGTGAGGCCGGCGAGCACGATCGGCGCCGACAGGAAGCCCACCGGAGGATCCGGCCATGCTGTTTCGGGCATGTATGCGCCGTCGGCATCCTTCTTCCGCCAGAACGCGCCCCAGAGGAACCGGCAGCCGTAGGCGGCCGTGAGGATCGCACCGATCGTCACGCCCACGAGCGCCACCCATCCCCAGGCCGAGCCGTGCTGGGCATCCTCCAGAAGGGCGGTCAGGGTCGACTCCTTGGCGACGTACCCGATCGTCGGGGCCACGCCCATCATCGACGCCACCGAGATGAACGCCGCGGTGGCCATCACCGGCGCCTGACGCCCGACACCCGACAGCTCGTCGATGTCACGAGTGGACAGCTGGCGGTCGATGACACCGACGATGAGGAACAGCGCCGACTTGAACAGGGCGTGCCCGATGACGAGCGCGAGCCCGGCGAGCGCCGCCGCCGGGGTGCCGTAGCCGACCACCACGGCGAAGAAGCCGAGCTGGCTGACGGTGCCGAAGGCGAGGATGCGCTTCAGGTCGGTCTCGCGCAGCGCCTGGATGCCACCGAGCAGCATCGTGAAGACGCCGAGCGTGATCACGATCGGCCGCCACGGGGCCGAGAGCGCGAAGATCGGCGCGAAGCGCGCGATGAGATAGATACCCGCCTTCACCATCGCCGCGGCGTGCAGATACGCGCTGACCGGCGTCGGCGCCGCCATGGCGCCGGGGAGCCAGAAGTGGAACGGGAAGAGAGCCGACTTCGAGATCGCACCGACCAGCAGCATGACGATCGCCGCATCGACGAGCGGTCCGGTCGGGGCGAGCGCGAGCATCTCCCGGATGCTGGCCGTGCCGGCGTCGACGACGAGCAGGATCACCCCGACGAACATGACGAGACCGCCGAGGGTGGTCACCAGCAGCGCCTGCAGCGCGGAGCGTCGGCTGGCCGCGCGGCGACGGTAGTGGCCGATCAGCAGGTACGACAGGATGCTGGTGATCTCCCAGAACATCACGAGCATCACCAGGTCGTCGGTGAGCACCAGCCCGTACATCGCACCGGCGAAGCCGAGCAGCACGCCGGCGAACTGTCCGACCTCGCGCGCCTCGTCGTAGAAGTACCAGCGGCAGTACAGCAGCACGAGCGCTCCGACGCCGGTGACGATCAGCGTGAGCACCCAGCCGAGCACGTCCATGTGCATCGACATGTTCAGGTCGAGCTGCGGGATCCACCGGTAGAGCTCGAAGGGGGCATCCCGACCGCCCAGCACGCGCGGCGTCTGCACGAGGGCGTGCACGAAAGCCGCAGCGGGAACGAGAGCTCCGAGCACGAACGCCTGTGCTCCGAGCCAGCGAACCAGGACGGGGAGAAGAAGCGACCCGGCCAGGAACACGGCGAGGAGCAACAGCATAAGCGGCTCCTCAAGCTCGTCGAGGCCTTCCGGCACAGGCGGGCGATGTGACTCTATTCTACGGGGCTGTTGCGCACCGCTGGTCGGGCGGCAGTCTCCCCGGCACGGAATTCGCACGTGAAGTGCACGGATTCACCGGCTTCGCCCTCGAGCATCCGCGTCACCTGCTCCCCTGCCGCGCGACCCTTCTCGAGCGCCGGCTGGGCCATCGTCGTGAGTTCGAGCGAGCCGAGACCGTCGGCGGCGATGCCGTCGAAGCCGACCACTGTGAGGTCCTCTGACACGCGCAGTCCGAGCTCTTCAGCCGCGCGGATGGCGCCCACCGCGAGCAGGTCGCTCTGCGTGACGATCGCGGTGGGCCGATCGTCGCGCAGCGCCCCGTCGTCAGTGGCGAGCAGCATGCGGCCGACGAGATAGCCCTCGTCGACGAGGCTGCCTGCCGCCGTGATGGCCACCGCATCGGGGAACGCCTCGCGGAATCCCGCCAGCCGGTCGAGCGTGACGGAGACGGTCGCGCTCGCCTCCCGCGCGGGAGTGATGAGGGCGCGCTCGCGCGCGGAGTCGAGCGGCAGCGTGATCGTCGCCGCGCGTCTGTGTCCGAGCTGGAGCACGTGCCGGGCGATCGTCGCACTCGCCTCACGGTTGTCGAGAGTGACCTGCGGCACGTCGTCGCCTCCGTCGCCCTCGATCACCACCACCGGCAGCCCGCGCTGCCGCACGACGTCGAGCACTTCGCGAGCGCGCGTCGAGCATCCGATCAGGACGACGGCGTCGACGGGCGCCTCGGCGATGGCCGGCGGCTCATCCTCGCGGGGATCGTCGCGCAGCAGCAGGATGCCTGTGCTGATCGAGGCGAGGGCGTCGGTCAGGCCGTCCATCATCGCCGTGGTGACGGGATCGAGGAAGGCGTGTCGCAGCTCTCCCCCGAGCACGACGCCGACGATGCCGCTTCGACCCGTGCGCAGGGAGGCGGCGCGGGGATCGGGTCCGGTGTAGCCGAGAGCGGCCGCCGCTGCCAGCACCTTCTGACGGGTGGCGTCCGCGACGTTCACCTTGCCGCTGAACACGACGGATGCCGTCGAGGTGGACACCCCGGCTTCACGCGCGACATCGGCGATGGTCGCTCGTCGGATGCCGGTGCTCATGCTCCGAGGATATCCGGCGGCGTCTTCGGCGGTTCTCAGATATCGAATCGTTTCGATACGATGGACGGATGGATACCGCCCTCACTCGCGCGCAGTTCGTCCGCTGGCGCCTCGCGATCTTCGCGATCTTCCTCGCCAGCGGCCTGTCGATCGCGACGTGGGCGTCGCGGGTGCCCAGCATCGCCGCTGCCCTGCAGATCGACAAGGCGCAGATCGGGCTGCTGCTTCTGGGTATGGGCATCTCGTCGATCATCGGCATCTCCACCGGTCCGGTCCTGATGGCCCGGACCGGCGCACGGCTGGGCATGCTGATCGGGATGCTCATGTTCGGCTCGGGCGTCATCCTGATCGGGCTCGGCACGGATGTGTTCGGGTCGGTGCCGGTCGTCATCGCCGGCCTCGTCCTCTTCGGCTTCGGCAACGGCTCGGTCGACGTGATGATGAACGTCGAGGCCACCGCCATCGAGCAGCAGATGGGCAAGACGATCCTCCCGGTGTTCCACGCCTTCTTCAGCTTCGGCACCGTCATCGGCGCCGGTGCGGGGGCAGGGGCCGCCCTGCTGCACCTCAACGTCGCCACGCACGCCGGCATCATCGGCGTCATCATCCTCGCCGGCGCCGTCGTCTGCTTCTTCCAGGTGCCTGTGCGCGAAGCCGCACTCGACCCCGCGCCCCAGGAGAAGCCCTCGGTCCGCCAGCGCATGCACACCGCTCTCGAGGCGTGGCGCGAACCCCGCACCTATGCGCTCGGCATCGTCATGCTCGGCATGTCGTTCGCCGAGGGCGGCGCCAACGACTGGATCGCACTCGGCGTCGTCGAAGGCCACGGCGAGGCGGTCAGCATGGGCGCACTCGCCCTCACGGTGTTCTCCGTGGGCATGACCGTCGTGCGCCTCTTCGGCGGGCCGCTGGTCGACCGCTTCGGTCGCGTCGCGGTGCTGCGCGTGCTCGCTGCGACCGCAGCATCCGGCATCCTGCTGTTCATCCTCGCGCCCAACCTGCCGCTCGTGCTGCTGGGGGCGGCTCTCTGGGGCGTCGGAGCCTCGCTCGGATTCCCGCTGGGCATGTCGGCCGCTGCCGACGACCCCGCGAAGGCGGCCGCCCGGGTGAGCGCTGCGGCGACCATCGGCTACGTCGCCTTCCTCGGCGGGCCCCCGGTGCTCGGCCTGATCAGCGAGCACATCGGGCTGCTGAACACCCTGTTCATCCTCGTCGCGCTCGTGGTCATGTCGGGACTGTTCTCGCCCGCCGCGAAGCCGCTGCACGCCGATGAGCCGGCCCTGACGAAGTAGGCTCTTCGGGTGCGTCTCGTCATCGCCCGCTGCTCGGTCGACTACACCGGTCGGCTCAACGCCCATCTGCCCCTCGCCACGCGCCTGCTGGTGCACAAGGGCGACGGCAGTCTGCTCGTGCACTCCGACGGCGGCAGCTACAAGCCGCTGAACTGGATGAGCCCGCCGTGCTCCCTCTCCCCCGAGGTTCCGGGTGAGGAGGAGGCCGGCGCCGGCGTCATCGAGGTGTGGCGCGTCACGCACAAGAAGACCGGAGACGCTCTTCGCGTGCAGATCTACGAGATCATCCACGACTCGCAGCACGAGCTCGGCATCGACCCAGGCCTGCAGAAGGACGGCGTCGAAGCCGACCTGCAGCGGCTGCTGGCCGAGCAGGTCGACCTGATCAGCGAGGGCGCGACCCTCGTGCGTCGCGAGTACCCGACGGCGATCGGTCCCGTCGACCTGATGGTCCGGGATGCCCGCGGCGCCGCCATCGCGGTCGAGGTGAAGCGTCGCGGCGACATCGACGGGGTCGAGCAGCTCACCCGGTACCTCGAGCTGCTGGGGCGCGACCCGCATCTCGCACCGGTCACCGGCGTCTTCGCAGCTCAGGAGATCAAGCCGCAGGCGCGTGTGCTCGCAGAAGACCGCGGCATCCGCTGCGTCGTGCTCGACTACGAGGGCATGAAGGGCATCGAGTCGGGCATCCCCCGCCTGTTCTGACCCCTC
>PJCV01000003.1 GCA_002837415.1 Actinomycetales bacterium SN12 | reverse complement strand
CCCTCGTAGACGTAGTGGTCGAAGCGCTCGGGCACGCGCATCCGCTGCCACGCGAGCTCCTCGTCGCGCCGCGAGCGATCCCCGGGAAACGCCTTGGCGGTGTAGCGCGGCACCTGCCTGGCGTGCCCCGCCATGTGCGCGACGGCCGCCGCCTGTCCACAGACGCGCGCGGCGGCGATGGCGTTGGGGTCGGTCGACTCGCGAGCCGCGGCATGGCAGGCGAACGCCCGCTCACGCACCTCGTCGATGCTGAGCTCGCCGCGCAGGAACGCCTGCGCGGCGTCAAGAGCATCACGCGGCCGGCTGTCGTGCGGACGCTCGGCGAGGAACAGCGGCAGCATCCGCTCCGCGCACGCGACCGTCCACTGCACGAGCTCGCGGCGGTCGTCCTCCGAGAGGGTCAGGTCGGCGTCGTCAGGCAGTGCTTCCATGGCGATGCTCATCGGTGCAGGAAATGAGGGGGGCGCTTCTCGCGGAACGCGGCCATCCCCTCCTTCTGATCCGCGGTGTCGAACAGCGCGGCGAACTGGCGCTTCTCGACGTCGAGGCCGTCTTCGAGGGTGGTCTCCATGGCCGCATCCAGAGTTGCCTTAGCCGCGTAGAGCGACGGCAGCGACTTCGATGCGATCGTCTCGGCGAGCGCGGTGGCCTCGGCGAGCAGGTCGGCGGCGGGCACGACCCGCGAGACGAGTCCGATGCGCTCGGCCTCGTCGGCCTTGATCAGGCGCCCGGACAGGATGAGCTCGGCCGCCTTGTAGTAGCCGACGGCGCGGATGAGGCGCTGCGTGCCACCCATGCCCGGCACGACGCCGAGGTTGATCTCGGGCTGGCCGAACGTGGCGGTATCGGCGGCGAGGATGATGTCGCACATCATCGCCAGCTCGCAGCCGCCGCCGAGCGCGTAGCCCGACACCGCGGCGATCACCGGGGTCCTGACGGCGGCGAAGCGGGTCCACGCGCCGAAGTGGTCGGTGTCGAGCATCTCGGCACCGGTCTTCGACTCCATCTCCTTGATGTCGGCGCCGGCGGCGAACGCGCGCTCGGAGCCGGTCACCACGATGGCGCCGACACTGTCGTCGGCATCGAAGGCGGATGCCGCGGCCGCCACCTCCTCGGAGACCTGGCCGTTCAGCGCATTCAGCGCCTCCGGCCGGTTGAGGGTGATCCAGCCCACCCGTTCTCGCTGTTCGACAAGGATCGTCTCGTACTCGGACATGTCGCTCCCCTCCTCCGCCACGTTGCGGCGCATCCAGTATCTCAGGTCGATCCGGTATCGCCGCCGCCCGCGGACCTGTCGCGGGGCGTCGGCCCGTTCCACGCGAGCCCTCCGCCGATCTGGCGCAGGTCCCATATGGCTACCTCCGCGCGAGCGAGGCGACCATATGGGACCAGTCGACATCTTCGAGCTGTGCCCACGCGATCCACTCCCGCCTGCCCGCCTCTCGCAGGTCCCATATGGTCGCCTCCACCCAGGCGAGGCGACCATATGGGACCTGCCGAGCAGCCTCAGACCCTGCCCTCCCGGCGAAGCAGCCTCAGACGGTGCCCTCGCGGATGTCGGTGATGATGCCCGAGAAGTCGCGACTCGCGCCGTCACCCTCGGCGAACGCGGCGTACAGCTGCTGCGCGAGACGGCCCATCCTGGCATCCGTTCCCGTCTGCTCGATCGCCTGCAGGGCGAGTCCGAGATCCTTCGCCATCAGCGCGCCGGCGAAACCCGGCTGGTAGTCGCGGTTGGCCGGGCTGGTCGGCACGGGCCCCGGCACGGGGCAGTTGGTCGTGATCGACCAGCACTGACCGGATGCCTGTGACACGACGTCGAACAGGGCCTGGTGCTCGAGACCGAGCCGCTCGCCGAGCACGAACGCCTCGGCGACCGCGATCTGCGACACCGCGAGGATCATGTTGTTGCACACCTTCGCGGCCTGACCCAGGCCCGGCCCGCCGCAGTGCACGATGCGCTTGCCCATCGCCTCGAGCAGCGGCAGCGCCACCGCGAAGTCGTCGTCGGACCCGCCGACCATGAACGCCAGCGTGCCGTTCTCGGCGCCGACCACACCGCCCGACACGGGCGCGTCGAGATTGCGGTGGCCGGCGGAGACCGCAATCTCGTGCGCGGTGCGCGCCTCGTCGACGGCGATGGTCGACGACTCGATGAACAGGGTGCCCGGGCGCGCGGCCGCGAGCAGCTCGTTTTGATAGGCCGCGATGACGTGCCTCCCGGCGGGGAACATCGTGATCACGACCTCGGCATCCGCGACCGCGTCGGCTCCGCTGGCGGCGACCGGGATGCCCGCCGCGCGCGCCGCGTCGATCGCGGCCGGCACGAGGTCGAACCCGTGCACCTCGTGCCCTGCCTTCACGAGATTGCGCGCCATGGGCAGGCCCATGTGCCCGAGGCCGAGAAACGCGATGCGCGTCATGATGCGCTCCGCATCGACGCCGACCCTGCCGGACGCAGCATCTCGCGACCGACGATGAGTCGCATGATCTCGTTCGTCCCCTCCAGGATCTGATGCACGCGCAGGTCGCGCACGACCCGCTCGATCCCGTAGTCCTGCAGGTAGCCGTAGCCACCGTGCAGCTGGAGGGCGCGGTTGGCGACCTCGAAGCCGGCGTCGGTGGCGAAGCGCTTGGCCATGGCGCACCGCATCGTGGCATCCGGAGCCTTCTCGTCGACCGCCTGGGCGCCGTCGCGCACCATCAGGCGCGCTGCCTGCAGCTCGGTGCGCATGTCGGCGATCGCGAAGAGGATCGACTGCTTCTCGGCCAGCGGCTCGCCGAAGGCGACCCGCTCGTGCACGTACTGCACGGCCTTCTCGATCGCCCACTGCGCGCCGCCCAGCGAGCAGGCGGCGATGTTCAGGCGGCCCCCGTTGAGCGCCGACATGGCGATCGCGAAACCGTGCCCCTCTTCGCCGAGCATGGCGGATGCCGGAACCCGCACCCCGTCGAAGATGACCTGCCGGGTGGGCTGGGCATGCCAGCCCATCTTCTTCTCGATCGCTCCGAAGCTGAGATTCTCGGCGTCGCCCGGCACGAGGAAAGCCGAGATGCCCTTCGCTCCCGATCCGGCCTGGCCGGTGCGAGCCATCACCACGTAGACGCCGGCCTCTCCGGCGCCCGAGATGAACTGCTTCATCCCGGTGATCAGGTAGTCGTCGCCGTCGCGGACGGCGCTGGTGGCCAGGTTGGCGGCATCCGAACCGACGCCCGGCTCGGTGAGGCAGTAGCCGCCGAACTGCTCCATGGCGGTCAGGGCCGGCAGCCACCGACCACGCTGGTCGTCGTCGCCGTAGGTGTCGATCATCCACGCCACCATGTTGTGGATGGAGATGTATGCAGCCACCGCCGGATCGCCCATCGCGAGCTCCTCGAAGATGGCCACGGTGTCGGTACGGCTCAGCGCGGTTCCGCCGAACTCCTCGCCGACGTAGACCCCGCCCAGGCCCAGCTCGCCTGCGCGGTGCAGCGATTCACGGGGGAAGATGTGCTTCTCGTCGCGCTCGGCGGCGTACGGGGCGAGCTCGGTCTCGGCGAACTCGCGCACGGCGCCGAGGATCGCCTCGCGCTCTTCGGCGGTGACGGTGGTGGGATCGATCATGGTCATGGCTCCGGCTCCTAGGACATCGTGGGGATGACGAAGCTCGCGCCGTCGCGGACTCCGTGGGAGGGCCAGCGGCTCGTCACCGTCTTGGTCTTCGTGTAGAAGCGGAAGGCGTCAGTGCCGTGCTGGTTGAGGTCGCCGAAGCCGCTGCGCTTCCAGCCGCCGAAGGTGAAGTACGCGATCGGCACGGGGATCGGCACGTTCACGCCGACCATGCCGACGTTCACCCGGGCGGTGAAGTCGCGGGCGGCGTCGCCATCGCGCGTGAAGATCGACACCCCGTTGCCGTATTCGTGGTCGGATGCCATCGCCAGCGCCTCCTCGTAGTCCGCGGCGCGCGCGATGACGAGCACCGGGCCGAAGATCTCCTCGCGATAGATCGCCATGTCGGTCGTGACGTGGTCGAACAGGGTCGGGCCGAGGTAGAAGCCCTCCTCATGACCCTCGACCGAGAAGCCGCGGCCGTCGGCGAGGAGAGTCGCGCCCTCGTCGAGGCCCTGCTGGATGTACCCGGTGACCCGGTCCACCGCATCGCGGGTGACCAGGGGGCCGTAGTCCACGCCGTCCGCCAGCGAGGGCCCGACCTTCAGCTCCGCGACCCGCTCGGTGAGCTTGGCCGCCAGGGCATCCGCCGTCTCCTCCCCCACCGGCACCGCTACCGAGATCGCCATGCAGCGCTCGCCCGCTGAGCCGAAACCGGCGCCCATCAGAGCGTCGGCGACCTGGTCGAGGTCGGCATCGGGCATCACGATGAGGTGGTTCTTCGCGCCGCCGAAGCACTGCGCGCGCTTGCCGTTGGCGATCGCGGTCGTGTAGATGTACTCCGCGATCGGCGTCGAGCCGACGAAGCCGACCGCCTGAATCCGAGGGTCGGTGATCAGGGCATCCACGGCCTCCTTGTCGCCGTGCACGACGTTGAAGACGCCCGCCGGAAGACCCGCCTCGAGGAACAGCTCGGCGAGCTTCACAGGAACCGAGGGGTCGCGCTCGCTGGGCTTCAGGATGTAGCTGTTGCCGGATGCGATGGCGGGGCCGGCCTTCCACAGCGGGATCATGGCCGGGAAGTTGAACGGCGTGATGCCCGCGACGACACCCAGCGGCTGGCGCATCGAGTAGACGTCGATCCCGGTGCCCACGCCGGTCGAGTACTCGCCCTTGAGCAGATGCGGGGCGCCGATGCAGAACTCGATGACCTCGAGTCCGCGCTGCACGTCGCCCTTGGCGTCGTCGAAGGTCTTGCCGTGCTCGCTGGAGAGCAGGCGGGCCAGCTCGTCCATGTCGCGATTGACGAGATCGACGAAGCGCATGAGCACGCGCGCTCGCTTCTGCGGGTTCGTCGCGGCCCAGGCGGGCTGCGCGGCCTCGGCGACGCCGATCGCCGCGCGGACCTCGTCGGTCGCGGCGAGCGGCACACGGGCCTGGACGGCGCCCGTGCTGGGCTCGAAGACATCGGCCATGCGTCCGCCGGTGGGTTCGACGTGCTTTCCGCCTATGAAATGGGGGATCAAACGAGTCATTGTGTGACGCTCCTCTGCACCGTCTTTGGCACAGTGACCAGGATACGCGGCATCCCGACGAATTACTAGGGCTACCTACTACCTGACTCCGTCGCCACCATCTGCTTGGCATCGGCTTAAGATTTCCTGCGCTTCCTCTTCCCTCTCAGCGTTTCGACAGGTAAACCCGTATATGGCGGCTCCAACCGGGGCGCGTCATTTCGCACCGTTGCGAGACCCCTACGCGACGGTGTCCGGAGGGAGAAGCAATGTCACAACGGACTGCCCCAGCGCGACGACGCGCCGTGGCCGCGACGTCCGCCTTCGTGATCGCAGCCGCAGGCCTCACGGCCTTCGGCGGCGCGACCGCGACCGCGGCCCCGTCGCCCGACAGCGGGGCGCCACTGGCGGCGCCCGACATCGCAGCCGGTGAGTACTACATGAACTACGTCGCCCCGCGCACCGACAGCATCGTCGAAGTGCCCGCCGACACGCCGATCGCCGACACCAGCGGTCAGCAGAAGCGCTCCGTGAGCGGCAAGGCCATCGAGCGGGCCGCAGCGCACGACCACAAATTCGCCCAGGGCAACCCGAAGGCCGCAGCGCAGCTGGCCAGGACCGAGGCGAAGTCCCTGAAGACGGGCAAGAGCCCCAAGCAGCTGAAGAAGGCGAAGACCACGCAGAAGGCCAAGCTCCTCACGATCCTCGTCGAGTTCGACGGCACCGACGACTTCAGCGACCAGTACGTGCCCACGGAGTTCGGCGCCACCGAGTGCAAGCCGGGCAGTCTGCAGGGCCCGACACTGCACAACAACATCCCGAACCCCGCCGACGCCGAGCACCTCGACAACAACTCGATGTGGGTGCCGGACTTCTCGAGCGAGCACTTCAACAAGATGCTGTTCACCGAGGACGGCATCACCGAGCGCGTGCGCACCGATCTCACCGGCCCCGACGGCAAGCCCGGCTTCGACATCTCGGGCTACACCATGAAGAACATGTACGAGGAGATGTCGCGAGGCGGATACTCACTCAGCGGCTCGGCCACGGAATGGGTCACCGTGCCGCACTCCGAGGGCTACTACGGTGCGACCGTCTGCCACAAGAACGACGCCGGCGCCTGGGAGGCGGGCCCCATGCAGGACATGCAGGGTCACCCCGACAACCCGCTCGGACCCGGGCAGCTGCCCATCGACGCCGTCGCCGCAGTGGCAGCGCAGAACCCGGACTTCCCCTGGGCCGACTACGACATCGAGGATCAGGGCGACCGTGACGGCGACGGCAACGTGCTCGAGCCCGACGGCGTGATCGACCACGTCGTGCTCGTGCACGCGGGGGCCGACAAGTCGGGCGGCGGCGGTGCCGAGGGCACGTACGCCATCTGGGCGCACTCGTCGGCTGTCGCCGGCGGCGCCACGATCCCCGGCACCGATCTGAAGATCTCGAACTACATCGTTCAGCCCGAGGACTCGGGCGTCGGCGTGTTCGCGCACGAGTACGGCCACGACCTGGGGCTCCCCGACCTGTACGACACGTCGAACGCCGGCAACTCCGACATCGACTTCTGGGATCTGATGAGCTCGGGCTCGCACGCAGGACCCATCTTCCAGTCGATGCCGACGCACATGGGCCTCTGGGACAAGTGGGTGCTCGGCTGGGTCGAGCCCAAGGTCGTGAACCCGGGTGAGAAGTCCAGCACGGTCAAGGTCGGCCAGACCTCGCGCCCGAAGAAGGGCACCGAGGACGGCATCAAGGTCAACCTGCCCGACAAGAAGATCGAGCTGACGACCCCGCACAGCGGCGCTGACATGTGGTATTCCGGCGCCGATCAGGACTGGGCGGATGTCACGCTCACCCGGTCGATCGCCGGGGTGCCGACCGATGCGAAGTTCTGGATGTGGAACGACTACATCATCGAGGAGGACTGGGACTTCGGCTTCGTCGAGGTGTCGACCGACGCCGGCAAGACGTGGGCCGAGCAGAAGGTCTTCGACGAGGCGGGCAACGTGGTCTCGACCGACGACGGCTACTCCGACCCGAACGGTCGCATGAAGGACTTCGGTGGCAAGAAGTACGGCCTCACCGGCTCCAGCGACGGGTGGCGTCATGACTACATCGATCTGACGGCGTTCGCCGGTCAGGACATCCAGGTGCGCCTGCGTCAGGCGACCGACGCGGCGTTCGAAGAGCGCGGCTGGTTCGCCGACGACTTCGCGCTGACCAGCGCGGGCACCGCCGTGTGGACCGACGACGTCGAGTCCGGCGACAACGGCTGGACCGCCAAGGTCGGCACCTGGACCGACACGACCGGAGCCGGCTGGCACCATGACAGCGGCACGCAGATCAAGGCGCAGTACTACATGGTCGAGTGGCGCAACCTCGACGGCTTCGACGAGGGCCTGAAGTACGGCTACACCACGGTGTACAGCGACGAGGCGTGGAAGGTCGAGAAGGTGCCGTACAACGCACCGGGCGCACTGGTCTGGTACCGCGACACCACCTACGGCGACACCAACCACGTCGCCTCCAACCACACGGCTCTGCCGAGCTGGGGCGCGAAGGGCGGCCTGCTGCTCGTCGACAGCCACTTCGACCCGCTGCGCCGCACCGGCGCACAGGCCGAGATGGATCCGTCGCCGCTGAAGAACATCTCCAGCCGCGCTCAGAGCTCGAACGCCGCGTTCAGCACGCAGCCGACCTACACGTTCAAGGACTGCTCGGTCGACGCGAACTACAACGAGGCGTGCACCACCTTCGCCCCGCAGCCGCCGGTGAGCACGTTCACCGACGACAAGGGCTGGGTGCCCGGCATCGAGGTCCGCGGTGAGGACCTCTACTACCGCCTGCGCGATGCCTCCGTCGTCGTGCCGTCGGTCGGCGACGCGCCGTACACCACTCGCGTGGTGAATGCGGACGGCTCCCCGGCGACGGACCTCTACGGTCTCGACCTGGGCGGCACCGTGCTCGGCAGCGGCAACCCCGCTGATGCGGGCGTCGGCTACGGCACGGTGATCACCGTGAAGAAGTCGATGCAGCACGACACCGCAGCCCTCATCTCGGTCACCCCGCCCAAGGCGAAGTGACCACCGCGGGCTGACCGCACACCGGAAGCGCCGGCCGCCCGTCTCGGGCGACCGGCGCTTTCGCGTGCCACTCGGAATCCGGATGCCAGGGATTGGCCTCCCGTTCACCTCGGCGTCACCCGGGTCCCATAGAACTGTCGGTGCGCGGCCGCAGAGCGTGACCGGATCGGGTGCCCGCCTCAGCCGCGCCGTGGTGAGCACCGCTCCCACCGCGGTCCCAGACCGCGAGACCCCCGCCGAATCGGGTCGGCGGGGGTCTCTTCATACTCAGCGCGCGTAGCGCGCTCGGGCGCTCAGCGGCGCAGGTGCGCCTGCACCTTCACCTCGCCCTTGGCGATGCTCACCAGCGTTCCCGGTCCCCCGGTGAAGTCGAGCGTCGAAGCCCAGACCGTGCCGTTGGAGGATGCGGCCACGCCCACCGCCCCGGGCAGTGCGGCGAACTGCGATACCTGGCCGTCCTTGACGACCGAGATCCCGGCGCCGAACAGCTCGGCGACGTACACGCGGTTCGCGGCGATGGCGAGGCTGGTCGGCCCGGAGAAGCCCGAGGCGACCTCGGTGATCGCGCCGGTCCGGCTGTCGATCCGCCAGAGGGCGCCGAGCGACGCCGACTCGCCAGGGAAGCCCGGCAGCGTGGTCACGTAGATCGCGCCTCCGGGGCCGACCGCGACCCCGGTGGGAACGGGCTCGGCGTAGTAGACATCTCCGATCGCGCACTCGCCCAGTCCGAGCATCCCAGCCGTCTCGGCGGTGAGGGTGACCGGAACGGGCGGCAGCACCGCGAGCGTGCTGACCTCCCCCTTGTCGGTCACCTCGTACACCGCGTTGGAGGCGGCATCCGCGACCAGCCATCCCCGGTGCCAGGCGGTGACGCCGTAGACATGCGAGTCGTACAGGCCCGTGTAGGCCGTGCCCGCAGCGCAGCTCGTCGGGTCCGTGACGCCGTACGCACTGGCGGCATCGGGGTTGTTCGCGTCCTCGTACGCCCGCAGATCGACGTACCGGGTGCTGCCACGCGGGTCGCGGATGTTCAGGCCGCTCTCGGTGATGACGGGCGGCTCCGCCCCGCCGTCCTCGACCGATGATCCGTAGGCCATCCACGAGCCGCGCGTCGCGAGGCCCGCGAGCCCCGGAACGCCCTCGACGATGGGCGCGATGCTGCCGTCGGGCTGCAGCTGTCCGACGGTGCCCGTGCCGCCGTCGGCGACGAGCAGGCGGTGACCTTCGACGGCGAGACTGAACGGCGCCGCCAGCTGCGCCGACCATTCCTTCACCACCGGCGTTCGGTCCGCCGCCGACGCGAGCGCCGGCGTGGTGAGAGCGAGAGCCGAGACAGCACCCACTGCGATGAGTGCACGATGAACGCGCATGATGCCTCCGATTTCCCGGCCCGGCTTCCACGCCGGACCGTGTCCAAAACCGGGCGGAGCCTCCCCAGCAGACGTCCGGATGCCGAATGAACCGGCTCCGATGCCGGCTCGCCGACATCCTCCTCTCCGCTTCGTCCAAGTTCAAGAGCCTTCGGGTTCGCCTCGGGGAAGGGCCGAGAGCGGCGCCGGATGCCGTCAGAGCCGCTCGAGGATGAGCGCGTTGGCCATGCCGCCGCCCTCGCACATGGTCTGCAGACCCAGGCGACCGCCCGTCGCCTCGAGGTGATCGAGAAGTGTGCCGAGCAGGCGAGTTCCCGAAGAGCCGAGAGCGTGCCCGAGGGCGATCGCCCCGCCGAGCGGGTTGAGCTTCGCCGGGTCCGCCTCGAGTTCGGCAGCCCACGCGAGCGGCACCGAGGCGAACGCCTCGTTGACCTCGTACGCATCGAGGTCGTCGATGGTGAGTCCGGCGCGTTCCAGCACGCGACGCGTGGCGGGGATCGGGCCGGTGAGCATGAGCATCGGGTCGTCGCCGATCACGTCAAAGGCGCGGAAGCGGGCGCGCGGGGTGAGCCCGAGCTGCTCGGCGCGGTCGGCGCTCATCATGAGCGCGGCTGATGCCCCGTCGGTGAGCGGTGACGAGTTGCCGGGGGTGATCGACCAGTTCAGATCCGGGAATCGCGCGGCGAGCGCATCGGTGCGGAACGAGGCCGGCAGTCCGGCCAGCTTCTCGGACGTGGTCCCCTCGCGGACGGTCTCGTCGATCCGGGCATCCGGGGCCTCCGGCACGGCGACCACGGTGCGGTCGAAGAAGCCGTCGCGCCAGGCGCGAGCCGCGCGGGCGTGCGACTCGGCGGCGAACGCGTCGAGCCGCTCGCGCTCGAGACCCCAGCGCCGTGCGATGAGCTCGGCGCTCACCCCCTGATTCACGAGCCCCTCGGGGTAGCGCTCGCGCAGTCGGGGCGACAGGGGCGACCCGCCGGCGGCGGAGGCGCCGAGCGGCACGCGGCTCATCGACTCCACACCGCCGACGATGACGATGTCGTTCTCGCCCGCCGCGATCCCGGCTGCAGCGAAGTGCACGGCCTGCTGGCTCGACCCGCACTGCCGGTCGATGGTCGTCGCGGGAACCGTCTCGTCGAAACCCGCGGCGAGCACCGCCTGCCGGGCGATGTTCATGGCCTGGTCGCCGACCTGGCTGACGCAGCCGAGCAGCACGTCGTCGATCTGCCCTGACTCGAGGCCGTTGCGCTCGAGGATGCTCTGCAGCACGCCGGCGGCGAGATCGACCGGATGCACGCCCGAGAGCATCCCGCCGGGCTTGCCCCGCCCCACCGGGGTGCGGACGACGTCGACGATCACGGCTTCGCTGCTCATGACTCCATCCTGCCCCTGTCCGGGACGAGGGTCACCGATCGGCGCGAGTCACACGAGAACCGGGTCGGGTGCGAGCGGATCCGCGAGCAGCCGGTCGAAGGCGGCGTCTGCGGCTCCGATGAGCAGGCGATCGGCGCCGAGCGCCGCGGATGCTAGCTGCAGGTCCTCCGCTGATGCGGCGAGCGCGCGCGCCCGCACCGCCGCATCGAAGGATCCGCGGTCGAGGTCGCGGAGCACTGCGAGGAAGCCGCCGAGGACGATCATCGACGGGTTGAGCACGTTGACCGCATTGCGGAGAGTGGCGGCGAGGATCCGGCGCTGCCGCGCCGCCTCCTCGCTCGCCTGCACGCCGGCGCTGTCGCCCAGGGCGCGGGCGAGTTCGTCGTCGTCGGCCGAGCCGAGGGCCGCGGACGCGAGCAGACGTGCGCGGTTGACCTCGTCTTCGAGCACTCCGTCCTCGACGCGCCTGTCTCTGGCATCCGCGATGCTCGCAGCCGTCTGGCCCCACTCCCCGGCGTACCCGCCCGCGCCGCCGATCAGCTGACCGTGCAGGATCAAGCCGCCGCCGATGCCGCTGGCGCCGCCGTTGAGGTACACGACGTCCGCGTGCTCTCGCGCTGCTCCGAACAGCCGTTCGGCGCGTGCGCCGTATGAGGCGTCGTTGCCGACGGCGACCGGCAGCCCCAGTGCGTCCCCGAGAGGTCCGACGATCTCGGCGTCGCGCCAGCCGAGGTGCGGAGCGAGGCGCACGATCCCGTCGGCCGTGCGCACCAGTCCGGGCACGGCGACGCCCGCCCCCACAACGCGACATCCCGCCAGATCCTCGCGCCATCCCTCGATCACGCGGGCGACGACGTCCACCATCTCCTCGACGTCGGGACGGGCGACGGCGACGCGTTCGCGACGGCGCATGGCGCCGCCCAGCGAGACCGCCCCAACCTCGATCGCATCGATCTCGGGGTTGATCCCGATGGCGACCACGTCGCGGCTCGGAGCGACGATAGGCGAGGGACGCCCGACCCGTCGCGTGGGATCCGGGTCGTGCTCATCGACGAGGCCCACCTCGGCGAGACGCGAGACGAGGTCGCTGACGGTGGATCGGTTGAGCCCGGTCTCAGCGGTGATCATCGCGCGCGAACGCGGTCCGCTGTGGTGCACCAGCCGCAGCACCTCGCCGAGATTGGTGCGCCGTACGCCTTCGACCGTTGTGGCGCGTTCGCTCATGCTTGGTCTGCTTTCTGCCGTGGATCCCCAGGCTACCGAGGAGCGCACCGCACCTTCACAGCCGGTCGCCGACCGGGATGTATTCCAGCGTCATGATCGCCAGCTCCCCCTGCGGGGCACTGCCGGAGCTGCTTGCGCACACACCCAGCCACAACCCCAGGAAGCCGCCGGTCGACGAGGCGTCCAGCTGCCGCGCATCGACGGTCGCCAGCGTCTGGTCGTCGTGCACGAACTCGAGGTCGTATCCCCGCGCACGCAGCCGCAGCTCGACCTGCGCTCGATCGGGCAGCGTGCGCGAGGCGAGCTGGTGCTCCTCCCCGCCGCGCACGTGCACGGCGCTCAGGGTCAGGTCCCCGCCGGTGCGGGTGATGACCACCGCGGCATGGTCCTGCTCCGACTGACGCACCACGAGCGCACCGCTCTCGCCGTCGGCCAGCCCTCCGACATCCAGCACACAGCGCACGTCGACGTCGGCGTGCTGCTGCCGGATGCCGAGGAACGCGACCGTCGTGGCGTCGCGCAGCGTCGCCGATCGCACCGGCATCCGCCACACCTCGCCGTCTGCGCGGGCGACCTCAGACGGCAGCGCGCGCAGTGCCGTCCACCGTGGGTCCTGCGGGGTCACCGCGCCCGCTCGACGATCGTCGGGCTGCCAGCTTCCCGCCGGGGCCGGCTCCGCCGACCAGGGCGCCGTGATCCTCAGCGGCAGGCGCCCCTCCCCGGGGGCGAAGACCGGCCAGCCGTCCTGCCACTCGACCGGGCAGAGGAAGGTCTCGCGCCCCAGCGGGTAGTGGCGTCCGTCGGCCGCACGCATCGCCAGCATCAGCGCCTGCCATGACCCGTCCGGCGCCTGCACCAGGTCGGCGTGCCCCGCCCCGATCACTCCTGCGCTGCGGCCGAGGTGACGGTGCGTGAAGACCGGATTCGCCCTGTTGCCGAGGTACGGGCCGATCGCCGCGTCCGCGCGCGCGACGCTCACGGCGTGGTGGAACTCCGTACCGCCCTCCGCCGCGACGAGATGCCACTCGCCGTCGATGAGGTACAGGTGGGGGCCCTCCGCCCACACCGCGCCGTGCACGGCACCGCGCCAGATGACATGCTCGTCGCCGACCAGGGCGCCCTGCGCGGGAGAGTACTCCCGCACCCACACCTCCGTCTGGTCGTGCCACGCCGGCTCCGCCGCCAGGCGCGTGCCGTGCATCCACACCCGCCCGTCATCGTCGAAGGCCAGCGACGGGTCGATCCCGTCGACCTCGAGCATCACCGGATCGCTCCACGGACCCTGCGGCTGCTCCGCCGTGACGAGGAAGTTGCCCCCTCGACCGGGGTCGTCAGGGTCGACGAGCGTGCACACCACCCAGAACAGACCCAGGCCGTGGCGGATGGTGGGCGCGTACAGCCCACCGGATGAGCGGATGCCGTCGAAGTCGAGCATCCCCGCACGGTCGATCACGTGACCGATCGTCTGCCACCGCAGCAGGTCGCGTGAGCGCATCACCGGCAGTCCGGGGAGGTACTCGAATGTCGAGGTCACCAGGTAGTACCACTCCCCGACCCGGCAGACCGAGGGGTCGGGATGGCAGCCGGGAAGCACCGGGTTGAGCGCCGTCACACCCGCACGCTCTCCGCGATCTCGACGGTCACGACCCGGGCGTCCGCGCCGGTCACCCGGTGCACGGCACCGGTGAGCATCATGCTGCGCGGTGCGGTGGCGGCACCGGGCAGCGCGATCTGCTCACGGGTGCGCTCGTTCGAGATCGCACCGCCGGTCGTGCCGGCCAGATCGGCGGCGGGGGCGGATGCGGCGGCGTGGGCAGCAGCCCACACCTGCACCTCTCCGGGCTCGACGACCCGGGTGAGCGTGCGGTCGGTGAACGCGAAGCGCCCGGCCGGGACGTCGAAGCTCACCCGCCGGCTCTCACCGGGCTCGAGTGCCACACGCGCGTAGCCGAGCAGCTGTGCCACCGGTCGGGTGACGCTGGCCCCGACATCGCGGCCGTACAGCTGCACGATCTCGTCGCCGGGCAGGTCGCCCGTGTTGGTCACGGTGACCGAGGCGGTGAAGCGCCCTGCTGTGCTCGCCTCGGCGGGCAGCGCGAGGTCGTCGTAGGCGAAGCTCGTGTACGACAGCCCGAATCCGAACGGCCGCAGCGGTGTCGGATCGGTCGCCGTCACCTCCGACGGTCCGCCGAGGATGGGATGCAGGTAGCTGTACGGCTGTGCGCCCGAGAAGCGCGGCAGGCTCACCGGCATCCGGCCCGACGGCGTGACCTCTCCGGTCAGCACCTGGGCGAGCGCCGTGCCGCCGGCTTCGCCGGGGAAGAACGACTGCAGCACGGCGGCCGGTCGCACGGCGCCCTCCAGCGCCCAGTCGATCGCGTAGGGGCGGCCGGTCAGCAGGACCATGACGACCGGCGTGCCGGTCGCGGCCACCCGCTCGACGAGCTCGCGCTGCACGCCGGGCAGGTCGAGCGACTGCACGTCGTTGCCCTCGCCGACCGTGCCGCGGCCGAACAGGCCCGCCTGGTCGCCGACCACCACGACGGCCAGGTGGGAGTCCGCCGCTGCTCGAGCGGCCTCGTCGAACCCCGACCTGTCGGAGCCCTCGACATCGCATCCGCGCAGGTGCACGATCTCGGCATCCGGCATCGCCGCGGCGAGCGCCTCGCGCACTGTGGGGATCTCGAAGCCCACCTCGTGGTCGGGGTGATGAGCGAGCACGTGGTTGGCGAACGAGTAGCAGCCCTGCAGCGCATCGGAGCGGTCGGCGTTCGGCCCGATGAGAGCGATGCGCAGGGCCGGGTCGGCGATCGGCAGCACCCCGTCGTTCGCGAGCAGCACGATCGACTCGGCGGCCAGACGCAGCGCGGCGTCGCGGTGCGCTGCAGTGTCGAGATCGATGACGGCCGGCGGCTCGTCCTGGAACGCCTCCGGGTCCAGCAGCCCGAGCTGCTCCTTCTGCGAGAGCACGCGGATGACCGCCCGGTCGAGGTAGGCCTCGTCCAGCTGCCCGGCACGCACCCGCTCGACGAGAGGGGCGAGGTAGGCGTCTCCGGACGGCAGCTCGACGTCGATTCCGGCCTTCAGCGCGAGCTCGGCAGCCTCGCCCCGGTCACGCGCGACGGCGTGCATGACCTCGAGGAAGGCGACAGCGAAGTAGTCGGCGACGACGACCCCGTCGAAGCCGAGCTCATCGCGCAGAAGATCCGTGAGCAGCGCGGGATCGGATGCCACGGGCACGCCGTCGATCTCGGAGTAGCTGTTCATGACGCCGCGCGCACCGCCGTCGCGGATCGCCATCTCGAACGGCGGCAGGAACACATCGGCGACCTCGCGCGGGCCGGCCGAGACCGGGGCGTGGTTGCGCCCCGCGCGTGAGCCGGAGTAGCCGAGGAAGTGCTTGAGCGTGGCGTGCACCCCCTCCGACTGCAGACCCTGCACGTAGGCGGTGCCGATGGTGCCGACCAGGTACGGATCCTCGGCGATGCACTCGTCGACGCGGCCCCAGCGCGGGTCGCGGATCACATCGAGCACGGGGGCGAGCCCCTGGTGGATGCCGAGCTCGCGCATCGACTGCCCGATGAGCGCGCCCATCTCGGCCACGAGCTCCGGATCGAACGAGGCGCCCCAGGCGAGCGGGGTGGGGAAGGTCGCCGCCTTCCAGGCGGCGAGGCCCGTCAGGCACTCCTCGTGCACGATCGCGGGGATGCCCAGACGCGTCTCGCGCTGCAGTCGGCGCTGCTCATCCCACAGCCAGGCGGCCCGCTCGGCAGGCTCGACCGGACGGGTGCCGTACACGCGCGTGAAGTGCCCGATGCCGTGACGGGTGATCTCGCTCAGCGCGTTCGACGCGCCTGCGGACGCCATCTCGTTCTGCATCGGCGCGACCACGTCACCGCCCTGGTCGAGCCAGTAGCCGACGAGCTGCGCGGCCTTCTCGTCGAGGGTCATCTGCGCGAGGAGCTCGGCCACGCGCGGCGAGGCGGCCGGAAAGGCGGGCACACCCTGCGGTGTGGTCGGGGATGAGGTGCGGTCGAACATGTCAGCCCTTCACGGCTCCGGTCAGTCCGCCGACGATGCGGCGCTCGAACAGGCTGAAGAAGACCAGTGCGGGCAGCATCGACAGCGAGGTGTAGGCCAGCACCCGGGCGGTGTCGACCGAGTACTGGGAGGCGAAGTTCTGCACACCCAGCGGCAGGGTGAACAGGCTCTGGTCGCTGAGGATGAACAGCGGCAGCATGTAGCCGTTCCAGGCACCCACGAACGCCAGGATGCCGACGGTGATGACACCGGGCAGGCTGAGCGGAAGGACCATGCGCCAGAAGAAGCCCAGTCGCGACGCGCCGTCGATCGACGCCGCCTCTTCGAGCTCCTTGGGAATGGCGCGCAGGAACGGCACGAGGATGATGATCGTCATCGGCAGGGCGAAGGCGATCTGCGGGAGGATGATGCCGGCGAGGCTGTTCACCAGTCCGAGGTTTCGGATGAGGATGTACAGCGGCGTGATGGCGACCGTGACCGGGAACATCAGTCCGGCGGCGAAGAGCGAGTACATCAGACCGCGTCCGCCGAAGTCGTACCGTGCGATCACGTAGCTGGCCATGAGACCGAGCAGCACCGCACCCGCGGTGGTGCCCACCGCCGAGATGGTGGAGTTCATCATGGCGACCCAGAACTCCGAGCTCGCGAGCACGTCGCCGTAGTTGGCGAACTGCCAGGGCGTGGGGAATCCCGAGGGGTCGAGGGTGATCTGCGAGTTCGTGCGGAACCCGCCGATGATGATGTACAGCACCGGGGTGATGCAGATGGCGATCAGCACGAGCGCGACCAGGTAGACCGCGGGGCTGCCCCACTTGACGCCGGACTCGCGCACGCGGCGCGGCCCCTTGGGCGTGATCGCCTGGATGGCGACCCGTGTGTTCAGGCTGTCGGCACTCACTTGCGCTTCCTTCCGCCGTCGCCGGTCAGTGCGCCCTCGGTGTCGCGGCGCAGGACGAAGCGCTGATAGAACAGCGCGACGATGAGCGTGATGATGAACAGCATCACGGCGACGGCGTTTCCGAAGCCGTAGCTGCCGGCCAGGTGGCCGTTCTGGTACATGTAGGTCGCCATCGTGGAGGTGCCCGCGGTGGCGGCGATGTACTGACCCCAGATGATGTTGACCAGGTCGAAGAGCTGCAGCGACCCGATGATCGACAGGAACGCCCAGATCCGGATGGTCGGTCCCAGCAGGGGGACGGTGATCGCCCACTGGGTCTTCCAGAAGCCGGCGCCGTCGATGGCGGCGGCTTCGTAGAGCTCCTCGGGGATGGACTGCATGCCCGCCAGCATGAGGATGACGGCGAAGCCGAGGTACTTCCAGGTGATGATGATCATCAGCGATGACATGGCGATCGCCGGATCGGCGATCCATGACTGCTGGAAGTCGCCCAGGCCCCACTTCTCGAGCAGGGAGTTCAGGGCACCGGCATCCTGCAGCATCAGACTCCAGCCGATGCCGACGATCACCTCGGAGATGACGTAGGGGACGAAGATCAGGATGCGGATGATCGAGCGTCCGCGGATCTTCTGGTTCATCAGCAGCGCGAACAGGATCGCGACGGGACCCTGCAGCAGCAGCGACAGCACCAGGATGATGCCGTTGTGCATGACGGCCTGACGGAACGTGTCGTCCTGCCAGATCATGACGTAGTTGTCGAGACCGATGAACTCAGTCGGCCAGCCGAAGCCGTTCCACTTGAAGAAGCCGTAGAACGCGGCCATCGCCACCGGCAGGATGACGAAGCCGAGGAACATGATCAGGGCGGGGCCTGAGAGGAGCGCGATCTCACCGCGCTTGCGCCAGTCGGCCCGCCGCGGCCGCCGCTCCGGGGCGGGCGTCGAGCCCGCCCCGGAGACGGCGTCCTGCTCAGGCACCATGGTGCGCTGCAGTGCCTGGGTGTCGTGCATGGCTGGGTCAGCCTCGCGCCTGCGCCTTGGCGACCGTGTCGACGAGCTTCTCCGGGCTGCCCTGACCGGCGAGCATCTCGACGACGCTGGTGTTCAGCGCGTTGCCGACGTTCTGGCCGAGGGCGGTGTCGAGCCAGAGGGCGACGTACGGGGCCTTCTGGTACGCCTCCATCAGCGGCTTCAGCGAGGGATCGGTGACCGCACCGGTCGCCTCCTGCGACGCGGGGATCGTCTGGAACGCGACCGCGTACTTCTCCTGCCAGTCCTTCGTCGAGACGAAGTTCAGGAACTTCTCGCACGACGCCGGGGAGTCCTTGGCGCATGAGTAGCCGTCGACGCCGCCCATCATGGCACCGGCGCCGCCCTCTCCGCCTTCGACCTCGGGGAACGGGAACCAGCCGAGGTCGGGCAGCGGCTGCTCGTCAGGCGTCAGGCTGGCGATCACGCCCACGTCCCACGCGCCCATGAGCTCCATGCCCGCCTTGTGATTGGCGATGAGGCCGGCGGACGAGTTGGCGCCCTCCTGCGGATCCGTGGTCAGGAAGCCCTTGTTGAACGGCTCGGTGGCGGCGAACTCCTGGAAGTCCTTCGCGGCTTCGAGCCAGCACGGGTTGGTGAAGTCGGCGTCGGTGACGAGGTTCTCGATGACGTCCTGGTCACAGGCGCGCACCGCGAAGAAGTAGTACCAGTGCGCTGCCGGCCATGCCGCCTTGGCGCCGAGGGCGATCGGCGCGACGCCGGCACCCTTGAGCTTCGAGACGGCGTCGTTGAGCTCGTCGAACGTGGTGGGCTCGGCGGTGATGCCCGCCTGCTCGAAGAGATCCTTGCTGTAGAACATGCCACCGGGAAGCACGGCGCTGGGCATGCCGTAGATCTTGCCGTCGATGGTGAATGCACCGAACGGCGCGTCGCCCATGGCCTTCTTGACGTCGTCGTCGATGAGGTCGGTGAGGTCCTTCACCTTGTCGGCGTTGACGATGTCGGCCAGCTTGCCGCCGCCACGCGCCATGAAGATGTCGGGCATGTCACCGGAGTTGACGGCGGTCTGTAGCTTGCCGTCCATGTCCTCGTTCTGGATCGACGTCACCTTGATGGTCACATCCTTGTTCTCCTTCTGGAACGCCTCCGCAGCGTCTTCCCAGTACTGCTTGCCCTCACCGGTGGTGGAGTTGTGCCACATGGTCAGCGTCTCGCCGCCACCGTCTCCGCCTGTCGAGCCCGAGCAGCCGCTCAGGCCGAGCGCTCCCACGGCCACGACGGCAGCCGCCGCAAGCCAGGTCTTCCGGATCTTCATGCTGTGTCTCCTCATCGTTGAGTGGCTGGGTGCGGGATTTGTTGCCGACGACACCCAATCTCGTCGGCACCACTCTGGCACCTGCCTCTCATCATGTCAATCGTTATCGATAACGTTTTCTCTCACTAGGCTGTGATGATGGCCGCCCGTACCACCATCCACGACGTCGCGAGAGCCGCCGGCGTCTCGGTCGCCACCGTCTCGAAGGCGGTGAACGGTCGCGACGGCGTCGCCCCCGCCACCCTCAGCCACGTCATGAGCGTGGTCGAAGAGCTGGGATACGCGAGCTCGCTCGTGGCGACATCGATGCGCCGTCAGCAGACGAACGTGATCGGGGTGCTCGTCGCCGAGTTCGAGCCGTTCGCGGTGCAGCTTCTGCAGGGGGTGTCGGCCGCGCTGCAGAACACCCGCTACGACGTGCTCGCGTACGCCGGCAGCGTCTCCGCCGGCGAGCACCTGGGATGGGAGCGTCGCTCGCTCTCCCGCCTCGGCGGAACGCTGATCGACGGCGCCATCATCGTCACCCCGACCACGACCCCCGCCCAGGCCACCGTCCCGATCGTGGCCGTGGACCCGCACGCCGGGCCGAAGGGCACGTCGACGGTGAGCGTGCGCAACCGCGACGGCGCTCACGCGGCCGTCGAGCACCTGATCGGCCTCGGGCACCGGCGCATCGGGCACTTGCGCGGTCGCACCGACCTCGAGTCGGCGCATCAGCGCGAGGAGGGCTACCGACGTGCGCTGCACGAGGCGGGCATCCCCTTCGATCCCTCCCTCGTCGTCGATGGCGGGTACCGCGCCGCGGATTCCACCGCCGGCGCTCACCGGCTGCTCGACCTCGCCGATCGCCCCACTGCGATCTTCGCCGCCAACGATCAGTCGGCGATCGAGATGATGCGCGTCGCCGTCGAACGCGGGGTGCGCGTTCCGCAGGACCTCTCCGTGGTCGGATTCGACGACGTGCCCGAGGCGGCCTCGCACGAACCGCAGCTCACCACGGTGCGCCAGCCCCTGCACGAGATGGGGATGATCGCCGTGCGCGTGCTGCTCGACATGCTCGACGACGGAACCCATGAGGATGTGCGCCTGCCCGCCGAGCTCATCGTGCGCGCGTCGACCGCTCCCCCCGCACACTGAGGCGACCCTCCGTCCGCTGCACTTCGCCCGCTGCACGTCGCATGAATGCGTTGCGTCTTCGGCATCCGGTTGATATGTTCGGCTCTACAACATTTCACCGACGTCGCTGAAGGCGGATCACATGTCTCTCACCCCCACCAAGGCCGACCGATTCTCGTTCGGACTCTGGACCATCGGCTACAACGGCACCGATCCGTTCGGTGGCCCCACCCGTCCGGCGCTCGACGTCGTGCACGCGGTCGAGAAGCTCGACGAGCTCGGCGCGTACGGGCTGACGTTCCACGACGACGATCTGTTCGCCTTCGGATCGACCGACGCCGAGCGGCAGAAGCAGATCGACCGGCTGAAGGGCGCGCTGGCCGCCACCGGCCTCGTGGTGCCCATGGTCACCACCAACCTGTTCAGCGCCCCGGTCTTCAAGGACGGCGGCTTCACCTCGAACGACCGTCAGGTGCGTCGCTTCGCGCTGCGCAAGGTGCTGCGCAACGTCGACCTCGCAGCCGAGCTGGGCGCCAAGACGTTCGTCATGTGGGGCGGTCGCGAGGGCGCCGAGTACGACTCGGCGAAGGACATCCAGGCCGCCCTCGAGCGCTACCGCGAGGCGGCCAACCTGCTCGGCGACTACGTCACCGATAAGGGCTACGACATCCGCTTCGCCATCGAGCCGAAGCCCAATGAGCCCCGCGGTGACATCCTGCTGCCCACGCTCGGGCACGCGATCGCCTTCATCGACTCGCTGGAGCGCCCCGAGATGGTCGGCCTGAACCCCGAGGTCGGACACGAGCAGATGGCCGGGCTCAACTTCACCGCCGGCATCGCCCAGGCGCTGTACCACGGCAAGCTCTTCCACATCGACCTCAACGGCCAGCGCGGCATCAAGTACGACCAGGACCTCGTGTTCGGACACGGCGACCTGAACAACGCCTTCTCGCTGGTCGACCTGCTCGAGCACGGCGGCCCGAACGGCGGCGCCGCGTACGACGGCCCCCGCCACTTCGACTACAAGCCGAGCCGCACCGAGGACGAGACCGGCGTCTGGGACTCGGCTGCCGCCAACATGCGCATGTACCTGCTGCTCAAGGAGCGTGCCGAGGCGTTCCGCGCCGACCCCGAGGTGCAGGAGGCCCTGGCCGCCGCGAAGGTCGCCGAGCTCGCCCAGCCCACCCTGAGCGACGGCGAGTCGTACGACGACCTGCTCGCCGACCGCAGCGCCTACGAGGAGTTCGACGCCGACGCGTACCTGGGCGGGCACGGCTTCGGCTTCGTGCGCCTGCAGCAGCTGGCCACCGAGCACCTGATGGGCGCGCGCTGAGCTGACCCCTCCCCGATTGCCGAGACCCCGTCCTGGCGCCGAGACCCCGTCCTGCGAACGCGGATACGACGGGGTGTCGGTGACAGCACGGGGTCTCGGCGAGGGAGCTGATGGAAGGATGCCGTGATGGCACTCGTGTTGGGGGTCGACTCGTCGACCCAGTCCTGCAAGGTCGTCGTACGGGATGCCGTGACGGGAACCGTCGTGCGCACTGGGCGCGCCTCCCACCCCGACGGCACCGAGGTGGATCCCGAAGCGTGGTGGGATGCCCTGCAGCGGGCGCTCGCCGACGTCGCCGGCGCGCACGGCGCCGCGATGGACGACATCGCCGCCTGGTCTGTCGGCGGTCAGCAGCACGGCATGGTCGCTCTCGACGAGCACGGACAGGTGATCCGCCCGGCGCTGCTCTGGAACGACACCCGCTCCGCCGGAGCCGCCGCCGACCTGGTGGCCGAGCTGGGCGCCGAGCAGTTCAGCATCCGCACCGGCGTCGTGCCGGTGGCATCCTTCACGGTCACCAAGCTGCGCTGGCTCGCCGACCACGAACCGCACAACGCCGCGCGCGTCGCCGCGGTCGCCTTGCCGCATGACTGGCTCACCTGGCGGCTGCGCGGCTTCGGCCCTGACGACCCGCAGCTCGACGAGCTTGTGACCGACCGCTCGGATGCCAGCGGCACCGGCTACTGGGGCTCGGACGGCTACGACCGCGACATCCTCTCGCTTGCGCTGCGACGCGATGCCTCCGACATCGTCCTGCCGCGGGTGCTCGGCCGGACCGAGCACGTCACCGCGAAGGACGGCGTGCTCGTCGCCCCCGGCGCGGGCGACAACGCGGGGGCGGCGTTGGGTCTCGACGCCCGCAGCGGAGATGCGGTGGTGTCGGTCGGGACGTCCGGCACCGTGTTCGCGGTCACCGACACCCCGGCCCACGACGCGAGCGGAACCGTGGCCGGGTTCGCGGACGCGGCGGGTGGGTGGCTTCCGCTCATCGCCACGCTGAACGCGGCCCGGGTGATGGATGCCACGGCCGCCCTGCTCGGAGTGGATCACGCCACCTTCAGCGAACTCGCCTTGAAGGCCGCCCCCGGCGCGGGCGGGCTGGTGCTGCAGCCCTGGTTCGAGGGCGAGCGCACGCCCAATCTGCCCGACGCCACCGCGACCCTGTTCGGCATGACCCTGGCGAGCACCACCCGCGAGAACCTTGCCCGCGCGGCAATCGAGGGCGTGCTCTGCGGCCTGGCTCACGGTCTGGATGCGATCCGCGCGCAGGGGGTCTCGCCGACCCGCATCCTGCTGATCGGCGGCGCGGCGCAGAGCCGCGCCGTGCAGACGATCGCCGCGCAGGTCTTCGACGTTCCCGTCGTCGTGCCCGAGCCGCAGGAGTACGTGGCGCTCGGCGCCGCCGCTCAGGCGGCATGGGCGCTCACCGGCGAGCGCCCGCGGTGGACTGCTGGCGGGGTGGCTCCCGTGCCTGTGGCGTCGGTTCCCGGCATCCGTGCGCAGTACGCCGCGCGCCTGCCCTAGCCGGCAGTCTCGGCACGCCGAGAAACCACATCCGGCATGAGACTCACGTTCACGCGTGGTGTCTCATGCCCGATGTGGTTTCTCACGGCGTCGGCCGGGCAGGTCAGAGCGCGCGGATCGTCCAGGATGCCGTGTGCTCGTCGCCCGGTTCGATCACGACGAGGCCGGCGCCGGAGTTGAAGGCATCCGGCGCGCAGGTCATCGGCTCCACAGCCAGGCCGATCCGATGCGTCGCCTCGTCAGCGGGGGTGTCGGCGGTGTGGATCTGCACCCAGGGGCACGCCTGGTCCCAGATCACGGCCGTGCCGCCGCCGTCCGGTGAACGCACCTCGACGGCGGTGAGTCCGTCGGTGCGCGTGAGCCCGGTGAAGGCGTGGTCGATGAACGTGTCGCCGATCGTGCGCGGCGTGCGGAAATCCCGCTGCGGATGCCGGTCGACCGACTCGACCGCGATCGGGCTCAGCCGGTCGTCGGTCACGGTGAGGACCTCGGATGCCGGCAGCGAGAGCGTCCACGCGTCGACGGCCGAGCGGGAGGAGCGATCGGCGACCAGGTAGGGGTGCGGGCCGGTGCCCCAGGGCGCGGCATCCGCCCCGAGGTTGCGGCCGGTGACCACCTGGGTCAGGCCGCCGACCCGGAGACGGTACTCCACCTCGACCTGCACCCGGAACGGATAGCCCAGCTGCGGCTCGATCACCGCGGTCAGCACCACCCGGTCCGGCTCGACGACCTGATCGGCGAACTCCAGCCACGCTGCGAGTCCGTGCAGGGCCTGCCCGCGTGACGGCTCGGTGAGCGCGAGCTGGTGCTCTGCGTCGGCGAACGAGTACTGCCCGTCGACGATCCGGTTCGGCCACGGCGCCAGCGTTGCGCCGCGGTAGTTCGGGCGCACCTCGTCGGCGTCGAACGGCACGACGAGGTCGCGCCCCTCGTGGGTCAGCGTGCGCAGGGTCGCGCCGACGCTGGCGATCACGGCCTCGTAGCCGTGGCCGGCGATGGAGAGTTGACGTCCGGAGACCGGCGTCATCACAGGCCCTGCGCGAGGCGGTGGTAGGCCGCGTTCCAGCGGACCTGGTTCTGGAACCCGGGCAGCGTCGTCGACTCGTCGATGACGAGCAGCTCGACCTCGGCCATCTCGGCGAAGTCGCGGAACGCGTCGATGCCCACCGCGGTCGACATCACCGTGTGGTGTGCGGCGCCGGCAGTCAGCCATGCGGCCGCGCTGGTGGTGAAGTCCGGTGCGGGCTTCCACACCGCGCGACCCACCGGCAGGTTCGGAAGGGCGGCGCGGGGCTCGACGTTCTCGACGACATTCGCCGTGAGCCGGAAGCGGTCGCGCATGTCGCTCAGCGCGACGACGACAGCGGGGCCCGGGTCGGCGGTGAAGACCAGGCGCACCGGGTCGTCCTTGCCGCCGATGCCCAGCGGGTGGATCTCCAGGGTCGGCTTCTTCGTGGTCAGCGACGGCGAGACCTCGAGCATGTGCGCGCCGAGGATCAGCTCGTCACCGGGAGTCATGTCGTAGGTGTAGTCCTCCATGAGGCTCGCCCCACCGGGCAGCCCCGCGCCCATCACGTTCGCCACGCGCACGAGGATCGCGGTCTTCCAGTCGCCCTCGGCCCCGAACCCGTAGCCCTCTGCCATCAGCCGCTGCACGGCAAGGCCCGGGAGCTGCTTCAGCGCGCCGAGGTCCTCGAACGAGGTGGTGAAGGCGCCGAAGCCGCCCTCCTCGAGGAACGAGCGCAGACCGATCTCGATGGCGGCGCCGTCGCGCAGCGACTGGTGACGCTCGCCGCCACGGCGCAGCTCGGGAGCGACCTCGTACAGCTCCTCGTACTCGGCGACGAGGGCATCGATGTCCGACGATGAGGCGGCGGCCACGGCATCCGCCAGGTCGTTCACACCCCACGTGTTCACCTGCACGCCGAAGCGCAGCTCGGCCTCGGTCTTGTCGCCCTCGGTGACGGCGACGAAGCGCATGTTGTCGCCGAAGCGGGCGAGCTTCAGCGAGCGGGCAGCGGCGAGACCGGCGGCGGCACGCTGCCACGTCGCGAGCTCCTGGCGCAGACGCGGGTCGGAGGCATGCCCCACGATCGTCTTGCGCGGCACGCCGAGGCGGGTCTGGATGTACCCGAACTCGCGGTCGCCGTGCGCGGCCTGGTTGAGGTTCATGAAGTCGAAGTCGATGTCGGCCCACGGCAGCTCGACGTTGGCCTGCGTGTGCAGGTGCGCAAGCGGCTTCTGCAGCGCGTCGAGGCCGGCGATCCACATCTTCGCGGGGCTGAACGTGTGCATCCAGGCGACGAGGCCGATCACCCGTTCATCGGCGTTGGCCTCGAGCGCGATGCGCTTGATGGACGCCGAGTCGGTGAGCACCGGCTTCCAGACGATCCTCACGGGCACCTCGGCGGCCTCGTCGAGAGTGCGCGCGATCTGCTGCGACTGCTCGGCGACCTGGGCGAGGGTCTCGGGGCCGTAGAGGTGCTGGCTGCCGGTGAGGAACCAGACCTCGTACTCGTCGAGGGTGGTGGTGAGCGGCGTGCGAGTCATGGGAGTTCCTTGCGTGTCGGCCCGGATGGGCGGTTCAGGCGAATCGTGGTTCAGAGTGCGGCGATCGCGGCGGCTTCGACGGCGATGCCGGCCCGGTAGCGGTCGAGGTAGGCCGCGTACCCGGCGACGTCCTCGGAAAGCGGCTCGGCGACGCGGAGGCCGGCGTCGGCGAAGACCCGCTCGGCGAGGTGGTCGCCCAGCGGCCGGTCGGATCCGACGAACGCGGCGAGCACGGCGATGCCCCAGGCCCCGCCTTCGGATGCCGTGTCGCCGACCGCGACGGGCGCGTTCAGCGCTCCGGCGAGGAAGCGCTGCGCGACACCCGCGGTGCGGAAGATGCCGCCGTGCGCGAACATCCGCTCGATCGTCACACCTTCGTCGGCGAGCACCTGCATGCCGAGTGCGAGCGTGCCGAACACGCCGTAGAGCTGGGCGCGCATGACGTTGGCGAGGGTGAATCGGCTGTCGGGCGTGCGCACGAACAGTGGTCGCCCCTCGTCGGTGCCGGCGATCGGCTCGCCCGCGAGGTGGTTGTAGGCGAGCAGGCCGCCGGCGTCCGGTTCGCCCTCGAGCGCCTCTCGGAACAGCGTCTCGAAGACGGCGTCCGCCGACTGCGGGGTGCCGGATCCCTCGGCGAATCGGGCGAACATGCCCACCCACGCCGCGAGCTCGCTGGCGCCGTTGTTGCAGTGCACCATGGCGACGGCATCGCCGGCCGGGGTGGTCACGAGGTCGAGCTCGTGGTGCACCTCGGCGAGCGGACGCTCGAGCACCACCATCGCGAAGATGCTGGTGCCCGCGCTGACGTTGCCCGTGCGGGGCGAGACGGCGTTGGTCGCGACCATGCCCGTTCCGGCGTCGCCTTCCGGCGGGCAGAACGGGATGCCCGGCTGCAGCGCGCCGGTGGGATCGAGCAGCGCGGCACCCGCGGCGGTCAGCGTGCCGGCCTCGCAGCCGGCGACGAGCGCCTCGGGCAGCATCGCGCGCAGGTCGCCGCCCGTGTGCGCGTCGTAGCGCTCGATGAGGGCCTGATCGTAGTCCCGGGTGGCGGAGTCGATCGGGAACATGCCGGATGCGTCTCCGACGCCGAGCACGCGGCGCCCGGTCAGCTGCCAGTGCACGTATCCGGCGAGAGTGGTGAAGAAGCGCACCTCGTCGACGTGCGGCTCGGCGTCGAGCTGCGCCTGCCGCAGGTGGGCGATCGACCAGCGCAGCGGGATGTTCACGCCGAGCAGCTCGGTCAGCTCCGCGGCGGCGGCGCCGGTGTTCGTGTTGCGCCAGGTGCGGAACGGCACGAGAAGATCGCCGGATCGGTCGAACGGCAGATAGCCGTGCATCATCGCCGAGACGCCGATCGCGCCGAACGTGGTCGGACGGACGCCGTAGCGGTCGTGGGCGTCGGCGATGAGACCGGCGTACGCCTCCTGCAGGCCCGTCCACACGGCGTCGAGCGAGTAGGTCCACAGGCGGTTCTCGAACCTGTTCTCCCAGTCGTGGAAGCCGGTGGCGAGCACCTCGTGCGTGTCCGCGTCGATGAGGCACGCCTTGATGCGCGTCGAGCCGAGCTCGATGCCGAGCGCGGTGCGGCCCGAGCGGATGGCCTCCAGCTGGGTCCCTGAGTCACGTCGAAGCGGGGTCCCTGAGTCCTGTCGAAGCTGGGTCCCTGAGCCCTGTCGAAGCTGGGTCCCTGAGTCCTGTCGAAGGGTCATCGGCGGGCGTCCGAGTTCTGTCCGTACACGTTCTGGTACCGGTCGAAGAGCGCGTCGATCGCCTCCTGCGGGATGGGGATGAGCGGTCCCGCCTCGCGTGCGTGGTGCACGGTGCGGGCGACATCCTCGACCATGACGGCCGCCTTCACGGCATCCTTCGCGTCGACTCCGATCGTGAACGGACCGTGGTTCTGCATCAGCACAGCGCGCGAGCGGTGGCCGGTGAGGGTGTCGACGATGCCGCGGCCGATGGAGTCGTCGCCGATGATCGCGAACGGCCCGACGGGGATCGGCCCGCCGAACTCGTCGGCCATGGCCGTGATCACGCAGGGGATCTCCTCGCCGCGGGCCGCCCAGGCGACCGCGTAGGTCGAGTGGGTGTGCACCACGCCGCCCACCTCGGGCATGTGACGGTACACGTAGGCGTGCGCGGCGGTGTCGCTCGACGGCGACCGGTCGCTGCCCTCACTGCCGGGGATGACGTTGCCGTCGAGGTCGCAGAGGATCATGTTGCTCGCAGCCAGATCGTCGTACGCGACGCCGCTCGGCTTGATCACGAACAAATCGGCGCCGGGAACCCGGCCGGAGACGTTGCCGCCGGTCCAGACGACGAGACCGTAGCGGACGAGTTCTGCGTGCAGGCGCGCGACGTCGGCGCGCACGACCTGGATGGCGGCTTCCACCTCGGGGGTGAAGGGGGCTTCATTGCTCACGGGCACCTCGGTGGCTCGACGGGAGGAACGGTCTATGTGACCGGTCACAGAAGTCTGACACGGCAGCGGCGCTTCGGTCAACAGGCCGCGGCGTCGGACTCATCTCGCGGGGGTGCGATCGATGACCTCGCGCGCAGCACGGGCCGCACGGGGTCGCGGGGCGCTGCCGCCTCGCCGATCACCGCGGCCACCGCACGACGAGCGAGTTCGTCGAAGTCCTGCCGGACGGTGGTCAGCGGCGGCCAGTAGTGCTCGGCATCCGGCACGTCGTCGAAGCCGACCACGCTCACATCCCCCGGCACATCGAGGCCCGCCTCGCGCAGGCCGGTGATCAGGCCGAGCGCCATCTGGTCGTTCGCGCTGAAGACAGCCGTGACGCCGAGCTCGCGCACGGTCGCCGCCGCCGCGTGTCCGGATGCCGCCGACCAGTCCCCCACGATCACCGGCCCGCTCGGCATGCCGCGGGCGGCGAGCTCCCGCGCGTATCCCTCGGCGCGCGACTCCGCCTCGAGCCAGTCCGCGGGGCCGGCCAGATGCGCGATGCGCGTGTGGCCCGCATCGGCGAGCGCGGCGACGGCCAGCCGTGCGCCGGCGGCCTGGTCGACCGAGAGCCCGCGTGCACCTCGCCCTGAGGCGTGCAGCGTGACGATCGGCACGCCGATCTGCAGGGCATCCAGCGCATCCATGGTCTGCACGTGCGGCGCCACGACGACGATCCCCTCGACCCCCTGCGACACGAGATGCTGCACCGCGGCGACGACGGCGCCGGCATCGCCGGCATCGGCGAACGCCGCGCTGACCCAGTAGCCGGCGCCGCGCGCCCTCGCCTCGATCGCCGCCAGGCTGCGCGAGGGCCCGTACTGCAGCGCGTCGGATGCCAGCACGCCGAGTGTGCGCGACCGCCGGGTGCCCAGCGCCCTGGCGGCGTTGTTGACGCGATATCCGAGCTCTGCCATGGCCGCGATCACGCGCTCGCGGGTCTCGGCCGCGACCTCGGGATGCTCGTTGAGCACGCGCGACACCGTCTGCCGGGAGACGCCTGCGCGAGCGGCGACATCGCGCACGCCGACCGGCCGCCTGCCCATGGCATCCACGTCGCTCACCGTCCTGAGTGTACGGCTCGGCCGGCGGAGATCCCCCGCCGGCCGACCCGATGCACCGCTACTCCTTCTTGCGGATCACCGCGCGCTGCAGGAGCACGAAGACGAGCAGGATGCCGCCGGTGATGATCGTGGTCATCTCGGGCGGGATGCCCCCGTCGCGGGTGATGAGCACGGTCATCAGTCCCAGCACGAGCGCGCCGACCACGGAGCCGAGCACGTATCCGTAAGCACCCGTGAGCACCGTGCCGCCGATCACCGCAGCGGCGATCGCGTCGAGCTCCCACCCGATGCCGGTGATGTTCTGGGCCGTGCCGAGGCGCGCCGTGTAGAGCACGGCGGCGACTCCGGAGAGCGTGCCGCTGATCACGTACACCAGGATCTTGCTGCGGTGCACGGGCAGACCCATCAGCAGCGCCGAGCTCTCCGATCCGCCGATCGCGTACACCGTGCGACCGGTGCGGGTGCGATGCAGGACGAAGAACGCGATCGCGACGACGAGGACCGCGACGATCACCGAGGGGGTGATCGTGAGGTCGTTGACCTTCGGGCCGTCGATCACCTTGATCTTCTCGCCCATCCAGCGAATCGGCGAGTCCTCGGGGAGACGCTCGGGCTTCGTGCTCAGCAGCGATGCCAGGCCGCGCCCGAGGAACATCATGGCGAGCGTCGCGATGAACGGCTGCACGTTGAAGTACCTGATGAGCAGCCCTGAGCACAGCCCGAAGGCCGAGCCCATGGCGATCATCGCCACGACCACGAGCAGCGGAGGCCACCCGGCGCCGGCGAGCATGACGCCCGCGACCGAGGAGAACGCGATGATCGATCCGACCGACAGGTCGATGCCGCCGGTGAGGATCACGAACGTCAGCGCGACGGCCAGCACGATCAGGTGCGCATTGTTGATGAGCAGGTTCGACAGGGTGCTCGCCTGCACGATGCGCCCGTAGGCGATCTCGCCGTAGACGATCATGGCGACGAAGATGACGACCGAGGCGATGGTCGGCAGGATCGACGGGTTCGCCGTGATCGCACGGCCCACGCGCGCGGTGAGGCTCGCGCGGGAGGGTGCAGCGGGTGTCGCGGTCATGGTGGTCATGCCGCCACCTCCTTCATCTCGGACGTCTCGGCGCGCGAAGTGGGGGCCGAGGTGCGACGACGTCGGAACCAGGCGCGCACGCGCTCGGACTGCAGCAGGCAGATGACGATGATCACCGTCGCCTTGAAGGCGGGGGTCGCCGACGACGAGACGCCGAGGAAGAGCACCGTCTTGTCGAGTGTGGCGATCAGCAGAGCGCCGACGAACGCGCCCGAGAGCGAGAACTTGCCACCCATCAGGGATGCCCCGCCGATGACGACGGCGAGGATGGCGTCGAGCTCGAGCTGATAGCCGGTGCGCGAGATGTCGACCGTCATCACGCTTCCCACCGACATCACGCCGGCGATGCCGGCGAGCACGCCGCTGAGGATGTAGGCCGTCAGCAGCAGGCCCTTCGGCTTGATGCCGGCCATGCGGCTCGCGCGGGGGTTGATGCCGATCGCCTCGATCATCAGGCCGAGGGCGCTGCGGCGCACCACCCAGCCGACGGCGATCACGATCGCCAGGGCGAGCAGGAAGACGACCGGGATGCCGATGACGTAGCCGTTCGCGATCCAGCGGTAGGCGTCGTTGCTGGCTGCGGTGTTCTGCCCGCCGGTGATCACCTTCGCGATGCCGCGCCCGGCGAGCATCAGCACCAGCGTGGCGATGAACGGCTGCAGCCCGACATACGCGACGAGCACGCCGTTCACGGCGCCCAGCAGCCCGGTGATCGCGAGCGACAGCCCGACGGCGGTGAGCGCGGAGCCCACCGAGGTGCCTCCGGTGCTGCGCAGGAACTCCATCGACACGGCGCCGGCGACCGCCATGAGCGAGCCGACCGACAGGTCGATGCCCGCGGTGGCGATCACGAGGGACATGCCGATGGCGATCATCATGATCGGCGCGGCCTGGCGCAGGATGTCGATGACGTTGCCGACGAGATGGCCATTGTTCGGGTTGACGGACAGGGCGAGGTAGCCGGGATCCTTCAGCACATTCAGCAGCAGCAGCGCGACGATCGCGATGATGCCCCAGAAGAACGGCTTGTGGATCAGGTCTCGCAAGACGGTGGTCGCGTTCTTCATCGCGTCCCCTCCTCTGCGGTGGATGCGGAGATGGTATCGGGCAGGGCGCCCTCGGCCTCGTCGAGTGTGGCAGCCGCGGCATCCGTACCGTGCGCGGCGATGACGTCGACGATCTGCTCGGCGTTGACCTCGGGGCCGTTCTGGATCTCCCCGATCTTCTCGTGGTCCTTCAGCACGACGATCCGCTCGGAGAGGCGGACGACCTCCTCCAGCTCCGACGAGACGAAGACGACGGCCACGCCGTCCTCGGCGAGCGCCGCGACGGCCTCCTGGATCTCAGCCTTGGCACCGACATCGATCCCTCGGGTGGGCTCGTCGAGGATGAGCAGCTCGGGCTTGGTGGCCAGCCACCGCCCGAGCAGCACCTTCTGCTGGTTGCCGCCGGAGAGGTTCTTGATCATGCGGTTCGGGTCGGCGGGACGCACGTTCAGCTCGGCGATGTACTTCTCGACGATGGCATCCTGCTCCTTGCGCGGGAGCGGCCGCGCCCAGCCGCGCTCGGCCTGCACGGCGAGGATGATGTTCTCGCGCACGGTGAGGTCGCCGATGATGCCCTCGTCACGCCGGTTCTCGGTCGAGAACGCGATGCGCGCCGCGAGCCCGTCGGCGGGTGACTTGAGATCGATGTCGCGACCGTGCAGCTGGATCGCGCCCTGGTCTGCGCGGTCGGCGCCGTAGAGGAGGCGGGCGAGTTCGGTGCGGCCGGAGCCGAGCAGGCCGGCGAAGCCGACCACCTCACCGGGGCGGATGTCGAGATCCGTGGGCTCGACCGAGCCGCGGCGGGCGATTCCGGATGCCGACAGCAGCGGCTTCTCGTCGGCATCGCGCGGCTCGGTGCGCCGGTTGCCGCCGAGCGATTTGAGCGCGTCGAGGTCCTTGCCGATCATCTTCGAGATCAGCGCGTGGCGGTTCAGGTCGCGGGTGAGGTACTCGCCCTCGTACCGTCCGTTGCGCAGCACGGTGAGCCGGTCGCTGATGGCGTAGATCTGGTCGAGGAAGTGCGACACGAAGAGGATCGCGACGCCCTGGTCGCGCAGGGTGCGCATGACGGTGAACAGTCCCTCGACCTCGGCCGCGTCGAGGCTGGAGGTCGGCTCGTCGAGGATGAGCACCTTGGCCTTGACCGCCATCGCGCGGCTGATCGCGACGAGCTGCTGCACGGCGATCGACAGGGTCGAGAGGGGTTTGTGGGTGTCGAGGTGCGAGAGGCCGAGCCTCCCGAGCGCCTCGGTGGCCGCGCGATGCGTCGCACGCCAGTCGACTCCGAACGGACCGCGCATCTCATGGCCCAGCATCACGTTCTCGCCGATGCTGAGGTTGGGGGCGAGGTTCACCTCCTGGTACACCGTCGAGATGCCGGCGCTCTGTGCGTCGCCGGTGCCGCTGAACTGCCGCTCCTGGCCCGCGACCAGAATCGAGCCCGAGTCGATCCGGTAGACGCCGGTGAGCGCCTTGATGAGGGTGGACTTGCCGGCGCCGTTCTCGCCCATCAGGGCGTGCACCTCGCCGGGGAAGAGCCGGAACTCGACGTCGTCCAGGGCCTTCACGCCCGGGAACTCGATCGAGATCCCGCGCATCTGCACGATGGGCAGTTCTTCAGTCATCGTTGTCTCTCAGTCTGTGACGACGGATGCCGGGTGGCGCGCTCCGCGCCACCCGGACCTCCGATCAGTACTTGCGGTCGGCGAGCACGGCCTTGGCCGCGTCTGCCGAGTCGAAGGCCTCACTGGGGACGATGATGTACGAGTCCACGTCCTCACCGTCGAGCGCCTTCTGCACGACCTCCAGCGCCGTCTCGCCGAAGAGCGGGTTGTACTCGTGCACGTAGCTGAGCTTGCCGTCGGCGAGCGCCTGGATGGCGTTCTTGGTGCCGTCGATCGTGGCGATCTTGATGTCCTCACCGACGACGAGGCCGGCTTCCTCAGCGGCCTGGGCGGCGCCGAGGCCCATCTCGTCGTTCTGCGCGAAGACGAACTGGATGTCGTTGCCGTTGGCCTTGAGCATCGTCTCGAGCACGCTCTTGCCCTCTTCGGTCGACCAGTTCGCGGTCTGCGAGTCCACCTTGTTCAGCGACGAGTCGCCGAGGCCCTCTTCGAAGCCCTCGTTGCGCTCGTTGACCACGCCGACACCGGCGGGACCCTCGAGCACGACGTAGTTGCCGCCGTCGGGGAAGGCCGAAGCCGCCCACTCGCCGACCTCCTTCGCGACCTCGACGTTGTCGGGGGCGATGCGGGTGACGTAGAGGCTGTCGTCCTCGGGCTCGATGCCGCGGTCGAGCAGGATGACCGGGATCTCCGCCTCCTGCGCGAGCTTCAGCGAGTCCTCCCAGCCGGTGGCCTCGGTGGCCGAGAGCAGGATGACGTCGACGTCCTGGTCGACGAACGCGGTGAAGCTGTCGATCTGCGACTTCTGGTCGAGGTTGGCGGCGGGCGCGTAGCTGAGCTTGTAGCCGGCCTTCTCGGTGAACGTGTCCTTGATGTTCTGCTCGTTCGCCTGACGCCAGCCGCCCTCGGGGCCGACCGCCACGAAGCCGACCTCGATGAGGTCGCCCGATCCGGCGCCGTCCGACGAGCCCTTGTCGTCGGAACCGCCGCAGGCCGTGAGGCCCAGCGCGAGCGCACCGACGGCAGCGAAGCCGAGTACCGCGCGGAAGTGCTTCTTTGCAGACATAGTTCTCCTCCTTGAGAGACCGGGGCGCTGCCCGGCGGGTGGGCCGTGCGGCCCGCGGGTGATTGCAGGATGCAGAGCGTCCTGTATCTGGATGTTACCGGGAACATTCTCGGTAACACAAGCACAGTCGGATAACGTTCGGGACTCGGCCGAAGAGACGCTCGATGCCCCGCTCAGTCGGTGTCGTCGCCGGACTCGGCGGCGATCATCTCCACGATCGTGTCGACGGTGACACCGGGCCCGTTGCTGAGCTCGCCGATCTTCTCGCGATCCTTCAGGACGACGATCCGATCGCTCAGCCGCACGACCTCCTGCAGCTCCGACGAGATGAAGACCACCGCGACGCCCTGCTGCGCCAGGGTGCTGATGCTGCGTTGGATCTGGAGTTTCGCGGCGATGTCGATGCCGCGTGTCGGCTCATCGAGGATGAGCACGCGCGGACGCACGGCCAGCGCTCGAGCGAGCAGCACCTTCTGCTGCGTACCCCCGGACAGCTGCTCGATGGGACGGGCGAGATCGGCAGCGCTGAGATTCAGCACGTCTGTGTAGATCTCGAGCAGCATCCGCTGTTCCGACTGCGGAATCGGCCGGATCCACCCGCGCAGCGCCTGCAGCGAGAGCAGGATGTTCTCACGAGCGCTCAGCCCGGCGACGATGCCGTCGGTGCGGCGGCTCTCACTCGACGCGGCGATGCGACGGCGCAGGGCTGCCGACGGGCTGTGCAGCCGCACCCGCTCGCCGCCGGCCCAGAGCTCGCCGGAGTCCGAGCGCAGTGCGCCCGACATGAGTGCTCCGAGCTCGGTTCGCCCGGCGCCGCGAAGGCCGGCGAACCCCACGATCTCACCGCGATGGACCTCGATGTCCGTGGGACGGAGCTCGCCTCTGCGCCCGAGGGCGTCAGCGCGGAAGGCCGGCTCCCCCTCTGACACATAGTGATGGGCCTTCCGCTCAGAGCCCAGGGCGCGCAGCCCCTCGAGATCCTTGCCGAGCATCTGCGAGATGAGCTCGGCGCGCTCGAGCTCGCGCGTGCGGTTCTCGGCGACCTTGCGTCCGCCACGCAGCACAGTCATGCGGTCGCTGATGGCGAAGGCCTGCTCGAGGAAGTGCGAGACGAACAGGATGGCGACGCCCCTGTCGCGCAACCCGCGGATCACGCGCATCAGCGCCGCCACCTCGGCTCGGTCGAGGCTGGAGGTCGGCTCGTCGAGCACGAGCACCCGCGGTTCGTCGACCACGGATCGCGCGAGTGCGACGAGCTGCTTCTGGGCGGGTGAGAGGAATGAGAGCGGCTTGCGGGGATCGAGGTCGTCGACCCCGAGCCGAGCCAGCGCCTGTGCGGCGTCGGCCCTGTTGCGCCGCCAGTCGATGCCCCACCGGCCACGCCGCTCGCGCCCGAGCATGACGGCCTCGGTGACCGTGAGGTTGGGGCTCAGCTGCATGTCCTGGAACACGGTCGCGATGCCGGCGGCTCTGCTGTCGCCGACGCCCGCGAACGAGCGCTCCTCGCCGTCGACGAGGACCACTCCCGAGGTCGGTCGCCTGGTTCCGGTGATCACGCCGATGAGCGTGGACTTGCCCGCGCCGTTCTCGCCCATGACCGCGTGCACCTCGCCGGGGAAGAGACGGAAATCCACGGCATCCAGCGCCCGCACCCCCGGCAGCTCGACCGTGATCCCTCGCAACTCGATCACGGGAGCGACAGCCCCGTCGATCATCGCGACTCCCGCGGCTTGGCTGTCGAACCGCGCACGACGAGCTCGGTCGGGATGCGGGTGAACGGCGGCAGCTCGCGCTGCTCGATCGCCGCGCGCAGCATCTCGACGACAGCCCCTCCCAGGGCCTGGAAATCCTGCCGGACGGTCGTCAGCGGGGGAAGGAAGTGCCGCGCGAGCGGCACATCATCGAAGCCGACGACGCTGATCTCGCCCGGCACGTCGAACCCTCGGTCGTGCAGCCCGTGGATGAGACCGATCGCCGTGTCGTCGTTGGCGGCGAAGATGGCGGTCACCTCCGGGAGGCGCTGCAGCCCGACCGCGAAGTCGTAGGCGAAATCGGCACTCCAGTCGCCGACGACGATCGGCCGCTGCCGGATGCCCCACGACTTCGCCCTGGTGTGGAAGGCGCGCTCGCGCGCCCTGGCATCGAGCCAGTCGAGCGGACCCGAGATGTGCAGGATGTCGCGATGACCGAGGGAGACCAGGTGATCGACCACGAGAGTCGTACCGGCATGCTGGTCGATCGACACGGTCAGGAAGGTCGGATCGGGGTCGGCCTTGACCACCAGCATGGGCACGCTCATCGTCACGCGGCGCAGCGCCGCCACCGACGATGACCGGGGTGCGACGACGCAGATCGCGTCGACGCCCTGGGTGGTGAGACTGTCGACCGCGTCATGAGGGGTCATCGCATCGCCCTCGTACAGCGCGATGGGAGTGACCGAGTAGCCGGCCTCGCGCGCCGCGAGTTCGACCGCCCGCAGGATGCTGGTCGGGCCGTGCGCCACGGGGCTCTCGACGATCACCCCGATGCGCTGGCTGCGCTGCGTGGCCAGCGCTCGGGCGACGAGGTTCGGCCGGTAGTCGAGCTCTTCGATGGCCTCGAGGACGCGGCGACGGGTCTCGGGCTTGATGTTCGGGTAGTCGTTGAGCACCCGGGACACCGTCATGTGCGAGACGCCGGCGATCGAGGCGACCTGCCGGATGTTCGGTTTGTCGGAGCCGACGTTGGCCATGCGCTTCCTCCGTCGGCTTGCCTTTCGGAATGTTACCGAGCACAGCCTCGCCCCGCAACGAAGCAGGAGTCGACCACGCACGATCGGCCCGGTCGTTCCCACCAGGGGCACGACCGGGCCGACGCCGTCAGCGCAGAGGCCGACGACTCAGTGTCAGGCAGAGTGCTCGCTCACGACAGACCGCCGGCGCCGCAGCATCCACAGACCCGAACCCGCCGCCAGCAGCAGTGCCCCGATCGCCGCGGCCAGGGCGCTGCCCGAGCCGTCGGCACCCGTGGTGGCGAGTGCGCCGCCCGAACCGCCGGCCGTCGAGCCCGCGGTGCTGGAACCGCCGGCGCCGGAGCCACCGGTGCTCGCACCGCCATCACCCGCACCGCCATCACCCGGATCGCCATCACCCGGATCGCCGTCGCCAGGGGCCGCCGCGGCTGTGACCGTGAGAGGCAGCCGCTTCAGCTCGACTCCGTTCGCCCGCAGCACGATCTCGTGCGCGCCGGCTTCGATGTCGGTCGGGATCACTACGGTCGCCGACAGCTCACCGTCTTCGACCTTCGCCGTGGCGAGCTTGCGGTAGGCGCTCTCGATGCCGATCTCGACCTCGTCGGCCTCGACACCCGACGCGGTGACCGTCACCGATCCGCCGGCAGCGACCTGGTCGCTCGACAGCTCCGCTGCGAACTCCTGCTCACCGGGGCCCGAGTCCTGCGATCCGGTGAACGCCCAGTTGTCCACCTCCATGAGGTCGACACCGGCCTCGACGCCCTCGGCTCCGGCGAACACGAAGAACACGTCGTGCTTCCCGTCTGCACCCTCGACGTCGGCCTGGACGGTCGTCCATTCGCCGATTGCGCCCTCGACGGGCAGGGTCGCCACGACCGGACCGTCGGGCTGGTCGAGACGGACCTGGACGCTGCTGCCCTCGGTCAGCGGCTTCACGCGCGCCGACACGGTCTTCGCGCCGGCCCCGAAGTCCACCCCGGAGATGCCGGTGAAGTCGCCGTCATCGATCGACGACACGACGAGGTTTCCGCTCCCCTTGTGCTCGGGGAACTCGACCGACGCGGCCTCCGTCTCGACGGTGGTGATGCCCAGCTGCCAGGCGAGGGTCTCCGCCTCGAACGTGCGGTACGGGTTGAACGCCTCGACCTGCTCGACGCCTTCGCGCGTGCCCTTGACGGGCTTGATCGTGCCGTCGGCGTTGAACTCCAGCTTGTCGATGTGCACCGAGCGGTAGCCCTGCGTGGCGCCGGGGCTGCCGAACGCGGCGGCCCAGGCGGCTCCGCGTGTCTGCGTGTGGTACGTGAAGTACGTCTCGCCCTTGTAGGTGAACATGTCGGAGTGGTTGTTGCCGCCGTTGCCGGCACCGAAGAACGTCGACTGGTTCAGGAAGGCCTCGCCCGCGTATTTCGATGCCGTGAGATCCATCGGGTCGTCCGTCATCATGTAGGCGATCGCCCCGGTCTTCGGGTACTTGCCGGCCTCCTCCTTCACCTGGAAGTTCGAGGAGTAGGAGTAGTAGTACTTGCCGTCGCGCTTGAACATGCTCGACGCCTCGAACATGCCGGGGCCGTCGATCTCGACCGGATCGCCGTCGAGGGTGACCATGTCGTCCTTCAGCTTCACCACTCGGGTCGACTTCGGGTTCTGCGGGCCCTGCACGTTCGGGGCGGTTCCGATCTGAGAGTTGCCGCCGAAGTACAGGTACGCCTGCCCGTCCTTGTCGTCGATGAAGACCTCGGGGTCGAACAGCCACATGCCTGCCGGGAAGCCACCTGAGGCGATGTAGTCACGGTCCACGGTGTCGGGGATGATCTTCTTGCCCAGCGGATCCTCCCAGGGGCCGAGCGGCGAGCCTCCGACGACGACGGCTGTTCCGGTGCCGCTGTCGCAGAAGTACAGGTAGACGTTGCCGTCCTTCTCGATCGCGGCCGGAGCCCAGGAGTTGCGCGCCCAGGGAGCAGCTCCACCCTCGCGAGCGATCGGCACCGCACCGTGATCGACCCAGTTCACCATGTCGCTGGTCGACATCACGTTGAGTCGCGTGATCGCTCCGTAGCCGTTCGACTGCGTGGGCAGGCCGTTGGCGTCCTTAGTGTTCGCCTCGTACTGCTGCGTGTCATCGGTGGAGTAGATGTAGAGGCGGCCGTTGTACACCAGGTGGTGCGGGTCGGCGCCGAACTTGTGACCGACGAGCGGGTTGTGGTCGCCGATCGGCTTCGTCTGCACGTCCTCGAGCGCCTGGAAGGCCGGCTGCTCCGGAGCGTCCGCGATCTTGATCAGCGAGATCTCGTCGACGGCGAAGTCCTGCAGGGCGTTCGAGCCCCACGGCGTCTCGATGAAGAACCAGTTCGCGTCAGCGTGCTTCGCCTCCGCCGTGAACTCCTGGGAGAACGACTCCCACTGGCCCTTGGGGAAGGCGCGACCGTAATCGGCGCAGCCGTTGAAGTTGGTGGGGCAGAAGGTGAAGTTGAAGCGCTGCGTCGCTTCGCCCTCCGTGTACTTCAGCTTCCCGCTCATCCGGTACGTGGCGCCGACCTCGAGTTTGCCCGAGACGTCGGCGAACGGGCCCGACTGGGTGTTCTGCCGCTTCGTGACCGCAAGAGCGTGCGAGCCGCTGGCCGCGTCGGTGGTCAGCGCCAGTTCGCCGCCGCGGGCGGTCGTCCACCCGGTCAGGCTGCCTGCGAACCGCCCGTCGGGCAGCAGGTTGCCCGGCACCGCCTCGATCTCCGCGGTCGCCGCCATGGGGGCGGTCACCGGGGCCGCGAAGGCGGCCTGGCCGACGGCGGTCGCCGACGAGGCGACCAGCGCGCTGACTCCGATCACCGCGGCCATGCGCCGCGCTGATCGGCGCCGACGGCGCGCAGGGTTGTCGTGTGTTCTCACGTCTACGAACTCCTTCTAGTGCATCGACCGTCTCAGGGCGCGCCGGAGCGCGGGCGCGCTCGAGCAGCGGCACGAGGGGAGTGCCGCACGTGCGCGCCCTGAGACGGCAGGTGGGGAAGATCGACCCGGTCGGGTCGGCGGCGAGAGCCGCGATCAGCTGGGGCCGTGCCACCGGGTTCGGTGGGGTGAGTGTCTCCTCCTCGAGATACGACGGATGCCACGACGTTGGGGCCAGCTGACTCGGATGTTACCGGTATCACAGCGCGGAACACAAGAGTCGGATGGCCGGGAGGCGAAACCGCGCGCGAAGCTCAGAGTCCGAGCATCTCCAGGCGCCGGTTCACGAAGCGACGATCGGGGTCGTACGATGCGGCGAGCGCCGCGAAGTCGTTCCAACGCGGGTAGCGCGCGCGCACCTCGTCAGCGTCGAGCGTCGAGATCTTGCCCCAGTGCGGTCGCGCTGAGCCCGGCAGAGCCGCCTCGATCTCCGGCAGCAGCGCCCGCACCGCCTGCTCGTCGGGTCGCCAGGTGAAGTGGAGGCCGACGGCATCCGTCTCGAACGACGAGCTCAACCAGAGGTCGTCTGCTCGCACTGTGCGGATCTCGTTCACGAGCAGCAGGGGCGCAATACGGGCGGCCAGCCGGCGCACCGCCTCGATCGCCTCGACGGCGTCGCGACGCGGCACGAGGTACTCGCTCTGCAGTTCGACGCCGGCCGAGGGGGTGAACGCCAGCCGGAAGTGCGGCAGCCGCTCGAACCACTCGCCGGGAACACCGCCCTGCTCGCTGCAGGCCTGCGGATCGGCGCCGAGGATCGGATGGCGCTTCTCCGCAGCGGGCACAGCCCCGAGGTCGGCGATGACCGTAAGACGCTGATCGACGCGGTCATCGGGCTGACGCTGCTTGACCCACAGCTGATCGGCCGCATCGGTGCGCCGCCATGTCGAGAAGATGCTGACACTCGTGCCTGCGCTCGTGACCGCATCCAGGTCGGCGAGGATCGCGTCCCAGCTCGGCCCCTCGTACACGTGCTGCGCCACCGTGTAGGTGGGCTCCACGTCGAGCGTGAGGTCGATCACCGCGCCGAGGGCGCCGAGCGAGACGACGGCGCCGTCGAAGCCGGGATCGCCTCGGCGCAGCTCGCGGACCTCGCCGGACGCCGTGAGCAGCGCGAGCCCCCGCACCGCGGCCGCGAGCGAGCCGATCACGTCTCCCGAGCCGTGGGTGCCCGTGGCCACCGCACCGGCGACCGAGATGTGCGGCAGCGAGGCGAGGTTGGCGAGTGCGAGACCGGCGGCGTCGAGCTGCGGGGCGATGTCGCCATAGCGCAGCCCGCCGCTGACGCGCACGGCGTCGCGCGCCTCGCTGATATCGATCACCCGGGGCATCCGGTCGAGCGCGATGAGCACTCCGTCGGTGTCTGCGATGTCGTTGAAAGAGTGCCTGGTGCCGAGCATCCGGACCCGCTCGCTCGAGGCGAGCGCCTCCCGTGCCTCCTCGAGGGACTCGGGGTGCACGAGCCGTGCGGCCTCGTAGCTCAGGTTTCCTGCCCAGTTGCGCTCGGTGCTCATCACGCCATGATCGCACGGTCGTTACATCGATGTAAGCCCGCCCCCGGTCGCGCATCCCGTCGCCATTACACTGACCGGATGACTCCGCCACCCGCGCGCCGAGCGACCATGAAGGACGTCGCAGCTCTCGCCGGCGTATCAGCGAAGACCGTGTCGAACGTGGTCACCGGCTCGTTCGCCGTGAGCGGCGAGACGCGGGAGAAGGTCGAGCAGGCGATGCGGCAGCTCGACTTCGTGCCCAATCTCAGCGCACGGGGCATGCGCACCGGCAGGTCGGGAACCATCGCGGTGGCCCTGCCCGATCTCGCGACCGCGTACTCCGCGGAGCTCGTGCACAGCATCGTGCAGGCCGCCCACCAGCGAGGTCTCGCCGTGCAGATCGAGGAGACCGCGCTGGAGCCCGAGCGCGAGGGCGAGCTGCTCGCCCGCGCACGCACCCGCCTGGTCGACGGACTGATCCTCAATCCCGTGCGCCTGGAGGACAGCATCCTCCGCCATGCCGATCAGCTTCCGCCGCTGGTGGTCATCGGCGAGGTCGAGCAGCACCGCGCAGACCACGTCCGCATCGACAGCAGGCGCGCCGCAGCCGACATGACCCGCCATGTGCTGGCGAAGGGCGCCCGCCGCGTCGCCGTCATCGGCGGCGACGACGATCCGCGGCACGCGACCGCCACCAGCCGTCAGCGACTGGAGGGCGTGCGCGATGCGCTGCGCGAAGCGGGCATCCCGCACGATCCGTCCCTCGAACTGAACCGGCTGCCCTGGTCGATGGCGTCCGGCGCGGCGGCGATGCAGGAGCTACTGAACCGCCGAATCGCGTTCGACGCGGTGATCGCGTTCACCGACTCGCTCGCTCTCGGGGCGCTGCACGCGCTCGACACGCACGGCATCCGGGTTCCCGACGACGTGCTGCTGACCGGCTTCGACGATGTCGAGCTGTCGGCGTTCACCGCGCCCGCACTCACCACCGTCGCCTTCGATCGGAATGCCCTGGCCGAAGCGGCCCTGACGCTGCTGACCGCGCGCATGGACGACCGCGCCATGCCGCCGCGCAGCATGACGCTGCCGCACGCGATCCGCGCGCGGGCGAGCACGTCGGCCAGCCCTGCGGGGCACCGGGCCTGACCCGGCCGAACGGGTTCCGAACACCCTCTTGCGTCCTGATTACCACGATGTAATGATGGACGCGTTCACAACGAGGTGACGAAGGAGCAGTGATGACACCTCCGCTCGATCTTTCCCGAAGGCAGTTCCTCGCCGCCGCATCCGCGGCCGCCGGCACCGCCCTGCTCGCCGGATGCGCACCCGGTGCGGTCAGCGGCTCCGGCACGCAGACCCTGCAGTTCTGGCACCTGCTCTCCGGCGGCGACGGCGTGACCATGTCGGCGCTGCTCGACAAGGTCAACCACGCGCAGGACGCGTACCGCATCCGACCGACCGTGCTCGCCTGGGGCACGCCGTACTACACGAAGCTCGCGATGGCCGGTGCCGGCGGGCGAGCACCCGACGTCGCCATCATGCATGCGACGCGCGTGCCGGGCTGGGCGCCTGGCGGCCTGCTCGACAGCTGGGACGTCGACCGGCTCGCCGAGCTCGGTGTCGACGAGAGCACCTTCCCCGGCCCGATCTGGCAGAAGGGCTTCGCGGGCGACCGGCTGTTCAGCGTCGCGCTCGACGCCCACCCCTTCGTGCTGATGTACAACACCGACGTCTGCGACGCGGCCGGGCAGCTCGACTCCGACGGGGCTCTGATGCCGACCTCGTCGCCCGAGGAGTTCCTGGACCAGCTCCGTGCCGTGGCGGGAATCGCCGAAGGGCACGCCCTGTCGTACGGGTACCTGGGTGACGGCGCGCAGATGTGGCGTCTGTTCTACGGCCTGTACGCCCAGCACGGACTTGAGATCGAGCTTCCGGCCGGAGGCAGGATGGGGATCGACAAGGATGCCGCGGTCGAGACCCTCGCATACATGCAGTCGCTTCTTGACGGCGAGATCGCCGCAGCCCAGAACGACTACGGCAGCGCGATCGCGGAGTTCGCCACCGGGAAGAGCGGGATGCTGATGACCGGCGTCTGGGAGCTGCGGACGATGCTCAGCGCGGGCATCCCGTTCGACGCCACGATGATCCCCACCCTGTACGGCACGCCCGCCGTGTACGCCGACTCGCACTCCTTCGTGCTGCCGCACCAGGCCCGCGCCGACGAGCACCGGCGCGACCTCACCTATCAGTTCGTCGCCGACATGCTCAAGGGATCGTTCGGCTGGGCCGAGGCCGGTCACATCCCCGCCTACCTGCCCGTGACATCGTCGCCCGAGTACGCGGATCTGATCCCGCAGGCGCACTACGCCGCAGCGGCCGAGCACGTCGTCTACGACCCGACGGCCTGGTTCACCGGCTCCGGCTCGAACTTCCAGGGCGAATTCGGCGCGGCCGTGCAGGGAGTGCTGCTCAGCGGCGATGATCCCGCTGCGGCGATCGACCGGTTCGAGCGTCGCGTGAACACGCTGCTCGCTCAGCCCAACCCCGCCGATCCCGAAGGGACGTCGAAGTCATGACGACCACAGCGAGCACCCGCACGGTCGTCACCGGCCGCAAGTCCGACACGCGGTTCCGCCCCGCCGGCATCCAGCGGCGAGAGCAGCTGGTCAGCTGGGCGTTCCTCACGCCGTTCCTCATCGCGTTCGCCCTCTTCCTCATCTGGCCGATCGTGCACGGCATCTACCTGAGCTTCACCGACCAGTCGCTCACCGGCGCCGGCGGCGGGCTCGTCGGCTTCGCCAACTACGCCGAAGCGCTCGGCGACCCGGTGATGTGGCAGTCGCTGTGGAACACGCTGTGGTTCACCGTGCTCTCGACTGTGCCGCTGGTCGCGCTCGCGCTGGTCATGGCCGCTCTCGTCGACCGCGGCCTTCCCGGCCAGTGGCTGTGGCGGCTGTCGTTCTTCATGCCGTACCTGCTGGCATCCACCGTCATCTCGCAGATCTGGGTGTGGATCTTCAACCCGCAGATCGGCGCCGCGAACAACATCCTCAAGGCGCTCGGCCTCGAGCCGATCGCCTGGCTGCAGAACCCCGACACGAACATGCTGTCGATCGTGATCGCGACGGTCTGGTGGACGGTCGGGTTCAACTTCCTGCTCTACCTCGCCGCCATGCAGAACATCCCGCCGCAGCAGTACGAGGCCGCCTCGCTCGACGGAGCGAACGCGTGGCGGCAGTTCTGGTCGATCACCCTCCCCCAGCTGGGTCCGGCCACCGTGCTCATCCTGATCCTGCAGGTGCTGGCCTCGCTGAAGCTCTTCGACCAGGCGTACCAGATGCTCGGAGGGGTCGCGAGCGACACCACCCGCTCGATCGTGCAGTACGTCTACGAGGCCGGCTTCGTCAGCTACCGATTCGGCTACTCCGCCGCGATCTCGTACGTGTTCTTCGCCCTCATCATCATCGTCGGGGTCGCCCAGGCGCTCATCGTCCGCCGGAAGAAGGAGCTGTGATGGCCACCATCTCGCACACCGAGACCGTCACGGTGCCCCGCGAGCAGCGTGCGCGGCGTGTGCATCGGGCGCGCGTACCCGGGCAGAAGCCGTTCGCGCTGCTGCGCGTCGTCGCCTTCGTCATCCTCGCGCTGCTCGCGATCGGCTGGCTGCTGCCGTTCCTGTGGGCGCTGGCGACCGCCTTCAAGACCGAGACGGATGCCGCCTCCGGAGACCCTTCCTGGATCGGCGCCTCCGGCCCCACCACAGAGGCCTTCGCGGCCATCCTGGCCCAGGGCAACGTGTACCTGTGGGCCCTGAACAGCCTGTGGACGTCACTGGCCGTGACCGTCATCACCCTGGCCATCTCGTCGCTCGCGGCCTACGCCTTCTCGCGCCTCGACTTCACCGGGCGCCGGTGGCTGTTCGCGCTGATCATCGCGTCGATCGTGGTGCCCCCGCAGGTTCTGATCATCCCGCTGTTCTACGAGATGCTCGCCTTCGACATGATCGACACGCACTGGGGTCTGATCCTGCCCCAGGTGGTGGCGCCGGCGATGGTGTTCATCCTCAAGAAGTTCTTCGATGCCATCCCGATCGAGCTGGAGGACGCGGCCCGCGTCGACGGCGCAGGTCGACTGCGCATCTTCTGGTCGATCGTGCTGCCGCTGTCGCGCCCGATCCTGGCATCCGTCGCGATCTTCGTCTTCATCGCGGCCTGGAACAACTTCCTCTGGCCGTTCCTCGTGATCAACGACACGACGCTGATGACCTTGCCGGTCGGACTGCAGACGGTCATCAGCGCGTACGGCGTGCAGTACGCGCAGGTCATGGCCCAGGCGGTGCTCGCCGCTCTGCCGCTCATCATCGTGTTCATCATCTTCCAGAAGCAGATCGTCAAGGGAGTCGCGACCAGCGGCTTCGGCGGTCAGTGATCCCCTCGCAAAAAGGAGAACCATGACCTCGGCCCGCATCACCATCGACCGCGACTTCACGATCGCCGACGTGCCCCGACGTCTGTTCGGCTCTTTCGTCGAGCACATGGGTCGATGCGTGTACACCGGCATCTACGAACCCGGGCATCCGCAGGCCGACGAGCGCGGCTTCCGGCGCGACGTGCTCGAGCTCGTGCGAGAGATGGGACCGACCGTCGTGCGCTACCCCGGCGGCAACTTCGTCTCCGGGTACCGATGGGAGGACGGCGTCGGGCCGGTCGAGGACCGCCCGGTGCGCATCGACGGCGCGTGGCACACCATCGAGACCAACGCGTTCGGCCTGCACGAGTTCGTGGACTGGTCCCGCGAGGCCGACGTCGAGATCATGCAGGCGATCAACCTCGGCACGCGCGGTGTGGAGGAGGCCCGTGCGCTGGTCGAGTACGCCAATCACCCGGGCGGCACGTACTGGTCGGATCTGCGCCGTCGCAACGGCGCGGCCGACCCGTTCGACATCAAGCTGTGGTGCCTGGGCAACGAGCTCGACGGGCCGTGGCAGATCGGTCACAAGACCGCTGCCGAGTACGGTCGGCTCGCGCAGGAGACGGCGAAGGCGATGAAGCTCGTCGACGACTCGATCGAGCTCGTCGCGGTCGGGTCGTCGAACCGCGGCATGCCCACCTTCGGCTCGTGGGAGCACACCGTTCTCACGCACGCGTACGACGAGGTCGACTACATCTCGATGCACGCGTACTACCAGGAGCACGACGGCGACGCCGAATCGTTCGTCGCCGAGGCCGTCGAGATGGATGCCTTCATCGAGGGCGTCATCGCGACGGTCGACGCCGTGAAGGCCGCCGGCAAGCACACAAGACAGGTGGACATCTCGTTCGACGAGTGGAACGTCTGGTATCAGTCGGGCCTCGACACCGATGACCAGCCGCACCAGGTCTCGAAGACGTGGCGTGAGCATCCGCGGCTGATCGAGGACACCTACTCGGTGACGGATGCCGTCGTCGTGGGCACCTTCCTCAACAGCCTGCTGCGCCACGGCGACCGGGTGCGCATCGCCAACCAGGCGCAGCTGGTCAACGTGATCGCGCCGATCCGCTCGGAGCAGGGCGGATCCGCCTGGCGGCAGACCAGCTTCTGGCCGTTCGAGCGGATGGCCCGGCTTGCGCGCGGCCGCATCCTGCTCCTGGCCGTCACGGCGTCGCAGATCTCGACGAAGCGGTACGGTGACGTCGACTCGATCGACGCCGCGGCGACGTTCGACGAGGAGACCGGCCGGGTGGTGCTGTTCGTGGCGAACCGCTCGCTCGACTCGGCGAACGACCTCACCGTCGACCTGCGCGGTTTCGGCGACCTGCGGATCGCGAACGCCGAGACGCTGACGATTCCGGAGGGCGGCGACCGCCACACGGCCAACCTCGAGTCCGCGCCCGACACGGTGCACATGGTGCCGCTGACGGCCGCCGAGGTCGTCGACGGCGCCGTGCGCGCCACACTGCCGCCGCTCTCGTGGTCGGTGATCGAGCTGGGCTGATGCGCAGGCCGCGCGGGCGCCGACGGTCAGACCGCCCGCGACAGCGCCCGCTCCACATCCGGGACGAGCACCTCGCGGCACCAGGTGCGGAAGTCCGTGGGCGCGGTGGCCGCCTCTGCCCAGTCGGCGTCGTAGATGCCCTCATTCTGAGAGGCGAACATCTCGACGGTGTCGCGCACGGCCTGTTCGCTCGCGCCGCGACCGCGCAGCATCGCCGCGAAGTCCTCCATGGCGATGCGGCGGTACGCGACCGCATGACCGAGCTCTTCGCCGATGACGCGAGCGATCTCGATGGGACTGAGACGGTCGGGACTGAACACCGGCACGTCCTGCTGGCCGGTCCACGACCGGTCGATCAGCAGACCCGCCGCGTGCGCCGCGATGTCGCGTGTCGCGATCATCGCCAGCGGCCGGTCAGCGGCGAAGGTCAGCGACAGCGTGCCCGTCCGGGCGATCGCATCCGCCTGGCCTGCGAGGTTCTCCATGTAGAACGGCAGCGAGACGGCGCGGTAGGCGGCACCGGATGCCCTGAGCTCGGCGTCCATGGCGAAGGCCGCCGACAGCAGGCCGGCCGGCTTCGGCCATCCGTGCCCGGCGCTGGTCACCGCGACGACGTGGCCGACACCGCGACGGCGGATCGCTGAGGCGCCCGCCTGCGCGAACTCGAGGTAGTGCTTCTCCGCGCTGGGCGCCGCCGGGTTCGGCGGAACGAGCCAGAACAGCGCCTCCGTGTCGGCGAGGGCGCGGTCGAGCACTGCCGGATCCGCGTGCGATCCCTCGACGACGTCCGCCTGCTCGCGGACCCTCTCGTCGAGGTGCGCCGCGTCGCGGACGATCACGCGGACCGCGCTGCCCTCCTCGAGCAGCCGGTCGACGATACTGCGGCCGATCTGGCCCGTGGGTGTGGTGACGACGATCATTTCTCCTCCATAACCTGAACCTGAATTCCGGTTCCGAATATACGCAGCGGCTAGCCATCGGTCAACTACAGTGAGGACATGGCCGCTGCTGAACGCCCACTGCGCGCGGATGCCCGGCGCAACCGCGACGCGGTGCTCGACGCCGCCGCCGAGCTGTTCGCCCAGGACGGCGAGAGCGTGCAGATGGACCAGATCGCGACACGGGCGGGGGTGGGCGTCGGGACGCTGTACCGGCACTTCGCGGACAAGCAGGCGCTGCGCGCGGCGATCATCGGGCGCCGTTTCGAGGCGATGACGCATCTGGCGAGCGAGGCGGAGAAGCAGGACGATGCCTGGACGGCGTTCGAGACCCTGCTCTACGGCTACCTGGAGTCGGTCGAGCCGGACACGGCGTTCCGTTTCTCGATCCTCAGCGCCGACGAGCCCACCTGGGCCGATATCGAGGACGAGAAGAAGGCGTTCCGCACGATCATGACGCGCATCTGCCGCCGCGCGGTGGACGCGGGCCACCTGCGCGCCGACTTCGGCGCCGAGGACTTCATCCTCATCACTCGCGGCGCGATGGCGAACATGTCAGGGCACGGCGGCTGGCGCCGGCATGTGATGCTTCAGCTCGAGGGTGTTCGCGTCGCCTGACCGGGCACTCGGGAGTCAGGGAGCCTGACGCCACTCGGCGCTCGGCCAGCCGTCCTTCCAGCGCAGGGGCAGCAGGTCGAGCGTCGGGATGCCGTCGGCTGCCCCGTCGTAGAAGTGGAACGCGAGCGTGTCGCCGAAGACCGACTGTCCCCCGGGGCCGATCCGGTCGGCGCCGTCGCCCGTGAGCACGACCGTGCCGCCGTCGTCGAGCAGCCCGACCCCGTCGGCATCGAGGTACGGGCCCGTGACATCCTTCGACCGCCCGACGATGATCTCGTACGTGCTGTCCACGCCCTTGCAGCAGAAGCCGCGGGAGGCGAAGAGATAGAACCACCCGTCACGGGCGACGACGTACGGCGCTTCGATCGCGTTCTCGACGAGACCGCGATCGGCGAGCCGCAGCGGTTCCGCGGCGTCGGCGCGCAGGCCGCTCGGCCATTCGAGCTCGACCATCCGGATGCCCGACGAGAACGATCCGAACGACATCCAGGGGGCGCCGTCGGCGTCTTCGACGATGCCGGCGTCGATCGCGTTGAAGTCTGTGCCCTCCGAGGCGATCACCTCGCCGCGGTCCACCCACTCGTAATCGTCGTCGGCAGGGTCGAGGGTGGTGTTCGTCGCCAGCGCGATGACCGAGTCCCCGCTGCCGAACGTCGAGACCGAGTAGTAGAGGTACCAGGTGCCGTCGTGCTCGTAGAGCTCGGGCGCCCAGAGGTTGTCGACCCCGGGCACCGCGTCATCGAGCCACGCGGGCTTGGCGTCCCACACCTCGCCCGCGTACTCCCAGTCGACGCCGTCATCGGAGCGGCGGACCTGGATGTTGCCGTCGGCGATCCGCCCGTCGCCCGTCGAGTACACGAAGTGGGCCTCGTCGGTCTGCACGTAGGCGGGGTCGTGCACGAAGACGTCGCCGGTCAGCGCCGGGGCGGCCGCAGCGGGCGCGCAGCCGGCCAGCGCCGCCGCCGCGAGGATCGCGACGGCGGCGCCGACCGAGCGCTGCGATCCGGTCACGACAGCGACAGCGCCGACCAGGAGACGGGCGGGAGCGTCACGGTCAGGACGCCGTCGCTGATCGTCGCCCCCTCGAGGCTCTTCAGCCCCACGCGGTTCTGGTCGGTGAGGGTGTTCTTCGCGTACACGTCGTCATCCCACAGCGTGACCGCCTCGTCGATCGTCGAGATGCCGAGTCCGTCGACGGCGATGCTCACCTCGATCGGCTCGGTCTGGCTGCGGTTCACGAGGAACACCGCGGCCGATCCCTCGTCGACGGTGACCACCGAGTCGACCAACGGCGCCTCTCCGTAGACGGCCGTCTCATAGGTGCCGGCCTCGATGCGGGGCCTGATGATCTCGCCCTTCGCCAGCCGGGACGTGACCGAGAAGGGGAAGAAGGTGGTCTGCCGCCAGGCGTCGCCGCCCGGTTCGGTCATGATCGGAGCGATCACGTTCACGAGCTGCGCGAGCGAGGCGGACGCGACGCGGTCGTGGTTCTTCAGCAGCGTGATCAGCAGGTTGCCGAGCACCACGGCATCCGCCACGGAGTAGACGTCCTCGAGCTGGCGAGGCGCGTAGCGCCACTCGTCGTTGACCTCGTCCGACTCGCGGTGCTCGTCGAGGTACCAGATGTTCCACTCGTCGAACGAGAGCTTGATCTTCTTGCTCGACTTGAGCTTGTGGCCGACGTGGTCGGCGGTCGCGACGACCGTCTCGATGAAGTACTGCATGTCGATGGACGACGCGAGGTACGAGGCGAGGTCGCCGCCGCGCTCCTGGTAGTAGGCGTGGCACGAGATGAAGTCGACGTGCTCGTACGTGTGCTCGAGCACCGTGCGCTCCCAGTCGCCGAAGGTCGGCATGGCAGAGCCCGACGACCCGCACACCACAAGCTCGAGGGTGCGGTCGGCGGACTTCATCGCCTGCGCGGTGCGAGCGGCGATCTTGCCGTAGTCCTCCGCGGTCATGTAGCCCGTCTGCCAGGGGCCGTCCATCTCGTTGCCGAGGCACCACATGCGGATGTCGTGCGGCTCGACGGTGCCGTTGGCGATGCGCTGGTCGCTGAGCGCCGTGCCGGAGGGGTGGTTGCAGTACTCGAGCAGGTCGAGAGCCGCCTCGATGCCTCGGGTGCCCATGTTGACGGCCATCATCAGCTCGGAGCCGGTGAGCTCGAGCCAGCGCGAGAACTCGTCGACGCCCACCTGGTTAGTCTCGAGCGAGTGCCAGGCGAGATCCCGGCGCACGGGGCGCTTCTCACGGGGGCCGACCGAGTCCTCCCAGCGGAAGCCCGAGACGAAGTTGCCGCCGGGGTAGCGGATGGTGGTCGAGCCGAGCTCGCGCACCAGGTCGACGACGTCGAGACGGAAGCCGTCCTCGTTGGCGGTCGGGTGGGTGGGCTCGTAGATGCCGTCGTAGACGCAGCGGCCGAGGTGCTCGACGAACGAGCCGAAGATGCGCCGATCGATCGGAGCGACGACCGCGGTCCGGTCGATGGAGATGCGTGCCTTGGTCACAGGATTTCCTTGTCTGGGTGATGGGGGTCGGAGGCTGAGTCGAGGATCGGCTGGGAAGCGCCGAGCGGAAGGCGGGCGAGTCGGCGGTCGATCAGGCGCACGGCGATCGCGAGCGGCAGGGAGACGCCGACGAGCGGGATCGTCACGGGGAGCACCGTGGCGATGACCGCGGTGGCGAGCAGCGTGAGCAGCACGCCGAGGCCGGTGAGCGGCGCGGCGAGCGCGACGGCGACGGCCGCACGCAGCACCGCAGCGGGCCGGTCGTCGTGTCGCGTGAGCAGGGTCACCGTGACGGCGAGAGCGACGATCACGACGAGAGCGACGATCGCGGTGAGTCCAGACAGTCCGGCGGCGGCAGGGCCGTCGAGACGGGACAGCACCACCGCATCGGCGGCCAGCAGCAGAGCGGCGATCAGGAACGGGATGCCGGTGAGGTTCGCCCTCCGGAAGGAGGCGCGGTACTGCCGCGCGAAGGCCCGCACCAGGCCGTCGCCGGCGGAGAGCCCGCCGGGCAGCAGGACGGATGCCGCGGCGACACCGGCCGGCATGACGCCTGCCACCACGAGCCCCGCGAGCACGCCGCCGGCGAACAGCAGGTTGACGAGCACCAGGGTCCACACGGCGTTCAGCGCCTGCATGACCCGGCCGGTCCAGCCTGCAGCAGGGTAGGCGTCGGCGCTCATGCTTCCACCGCCTTCGAGCCGCTCCAGACCACACCGTCCGCGTCGATGCCGCTGAACGCGAGCACCGTGCATCCGGCGACCTGATCCCACGCACCGAAGACCACGGCATCCAGCACGACCGTCGCTCTCGATCCACCGGAGCGCGGCGAGGCATCGGCGATCACTCTGAGCCGCGTCGCGACCGGTCCCCCTGCGCACACGAGATCCGACTCGATGCGCACCCGCTCGGCGTCGACGATGCCGGCGTTCTCCGGCGCGAAGCGCACGGCATCCCACTCCCCCGCCACCGGCTCGGCAGTCGCGAGGCGCTCGGTGCCGGGCCCGGCGTACGCGTGCGGCGAGACAACGGGCCAGCCCGAGGCCGTCCAGTGCACGCGTCGGATCTGCGCCTCGTGCTCGGCCGGCGCGTCCGCGAAGCGCACGTGATGAACCATGAAGGTGTCGGCGCCGTCCTGGAAGATCGAGTTGTGCCCCGGCGCGATCAGCCCCGCAGCCCCCGGCAGGCGCATGCCCCCGAGCACCTTGGTGCCGGTCGCGACGGCGTCCTCCTCGGTCGGCGAGGTGAGATCGCGCCCCTGGTGGTCGAGGTAGGGCCCGGTGATCGAGTCGGAGACGCCGACTCGCACGCTGTATGTGTCGACAAGCGAGTCGTACGACACGAAGAGCACGTAGCGTCCGTCGCGCTCCACCACGTAGGCGCCCTCGATGGCGCCGTCGACGCCGACCGGGCGGCGGGCGATCAGCGTGCCCGGCTCGTCACGGAGTCGTCTGCCGGTCTCGAGCGCGAGCTCGACGGCATGGATGCCGCCGAAGAACGATCCGTACAGCATCCAGGGCGAGCCCTGCCCGTCGAAGATGATCGCGGCGTCGATCGCGTTGATCGTGTCACTCGCGTGATCCGTCGCGATCACGATGCCCTCGTCGTGCCAGGGGCCGGCCGGCTCGGGTGCGGTGGCGAGTCCGATCGCCGATGTGCGCGAGCCGAAGGTCGAGGCGGAGTAGTACATGTGCCAGCGCGCCTCGCGCTGCGCCCCGCCATCGGCATCCGACGCGGGCCAGCGCACCACCTCGGGTGCCCACAGTCCCGCGGCCGCCGACCAGGAGGCGGCCGGCGCCGGCACGCCCGCGAGGGCCGTGCCGCGGTAGGTCCACGTGACCAGATCCGGCGAGGTGCGCACGTGAGCGCCCGCCGGCACCCGGTCGAGCCCGGACGCGGCGTCGGTCGAGAACATGTACCAGAGGCCGTCGTCGCCGCGCACGACGGTCGGGTCGTGCGCGTTTCGGGCACCCCAGGTCGCGGTGTCTGCCGTGTCGAACACGATCAGCCCTTCGCCCCGGTCAGCGCGACCGATTCGATGATCTGCCGCTGGAAGATCACGAACACGACGAGCACGGGGATGAGCGCGATGAACGATGCCGCCATGATCAGCGGGTAGTCGGTCTGGCTCGCGTAGGTGGCGTTGAAGCTCGCGATCACGAGCTGCAGCGTCTGCCTCTCGGGAGAGTTCAGGTAGATGATCGGCGCCAGGTAGTCGTTCCACACCGCCATGAACCACAGGATGAACTGCGCCGCGACCGCGGGACGGATGGCGGGGAAGATGAGCGTCCAGAAGATGCGCAGGTAGCCGGCGCCGTCGAGCTTGGCCGCCTCGATGATCGAGTCGGGCACCGAGTCGAGGAACTGGCGCAGGAAGAAGATCATCACGATGTTGCCGAACAGGCCGGGCAGGATGAGCGGCCACAGGGTGTCGACCATGCCCAGATCGCCGAACATCTTGAACTGCGGGATCATGATCGTCGGAAACGGGATCATGATCGCCACGAGCAGGGTCAGGAACACGACGTTCTTGAACGGCAGCCGCATCTTGGCGAACGCGAAGGCGGCGAGCGCGCTGGTCGCGGTGCCGACCACGGTCACGCTCACCGAGACGACGATGCTGTTCCAGATGCCGCTGGCGAGCGGGCCGGCCGACCACACGCGCAGGTAGTTCTCCCACTGCACGGGGTCGGGGATCCACTGCGGAGGCAGCGCGAACACGGCCTCTCTCGTCTTCAGCGAGGTCGTGAAGGTCCACAGCAGCGGCGCGATCATGATGACGCCACCGATGGCGAGCACGATGGTGACGATGACGTTCATCGAGCGGTACGCGCGCGAGCGCATGCCCACCGGGACGGCCGAGTCGCCTGGGGCACCGCGCCGACGACGGCGAGGGCTCCGGTGATCCGGCGGGAGCACGGCCAGTGCGGTCGCGGGCGGCGGCGAAGTGGTAAGAGTCATGCTGCCTCACTCGATCGAGAACTGGGAGCGTCGGTTCATCTGGAACTGGATCGCCGTGATGACGAACACCACCAGTCCCAGCACCACGGACATCGAGGTGGCATAGCCCATCTGCAGGTAGTTGAAGGCCTTCTGCCAGATGTACCAGACGATGGATGCCGTGGAGAACTCCGGGCCCCCGGTGGGGGTCATGATGTTGATCTCGATGAAGATCTGCGCCCCGCCGATGATGCTGGTGACCACGAGGAAGAAGGTGACCGGTCGCAGCATCGGGATGGTGATGTGACGGAACTGCTGCAGGGCGTTCGCGCCGTCGATCGCCGCAGCCTCGTACAGGTGCCTCGGCACGGACTGCAGGGCGGCGAGATAGAGCAGCATCGAGAAGCCGATGCCCTTCCACACCGCCATGATGATGATCGCGGGCTTCGCCGTGGACGCATCCTGCAGCCAGTTCGGCCCGTCGATGCCGAACATCGCGAGCACCTGGTTGATGAGTCCGAAGTCGCCGTTGTAGGCCCACTGCCACAGGATCGCCACGGCGGCGAGCGAGGAGATGACCGGCACGTAGTAGACCGTGCGGAAGAAGGTCGTGCCCCGCATGCGCCGGTTCAGCGCGAGGGCGAGCAGGAGGGAGATGACCAGGCCGATCGGGATGCCGATCATCATGAAGACGGTGTTGCCCATCGCCTTCCAGAAGTACGGGTCGTTGACCATCTCGACGTAGTTGTCGAGACCGTTGAACGTCGGCTCGCTCAGGCCGTTCCACTTGGTGAACGAGGCGTACACGGCGTACAGCATCGGGTAGCCGATGAAGATGAGGAAGCCGATGACGGGAGCCGCGATGAAGGCGGCCGCGGCCAGGTGCTCTCGGCGGTGGAGTCGGGAACGGCGGATGGTGGTCGGAGAGCCCATCATGGCTCACCTCCTTTCGGGTACCGGATGCAGGGGCCGGGGGCGCCGTGCGCCCCCGGCGGATGATCAGCCGATGCCGGCGTCGGCGTTGGCCTTGTCGAGCAGCTCCTGCATGCGCGGCTGCACCTCTTCGAGGTAGTCCTTCGCGCTCTGCTTGCCGTCGAGCACGGGCTGGATGTTCTTCCAGAGCTCGTCGTACCACTCCGCGCTGTACGTGGTGTTGGCGGGCAGCGCGCGGCCGTAGTCCTGGACGATGTCGAGGAACTCCTGCTTGTTCGCCGGCTGCGTGGTGGAGTCGGCGACCCAGGTGTCGGCCATGTCGATGAGGTTGGGGATCTGCACGCCATCGTCGACGAGCGACTGCTGCGCGGCCTCGTTGGTGGAGAGGTAGATCGCGAGCTTGGTGGCGAGCTCGGCGTTCTTGGTGCTCTCGCTGACGGCGATGCCGAGGGTTCCGGTCCAGGTGGCGGTCTCGCCGGTCTTGCCGACCGGGTAGGGGATCAGGTCCCACTCGAAGTCGAGCTTCTCGTAGGTGGGCACGTCCCAGGGGCCGACGGGGAAGAACCCGATCTCGCCCTTCATCCAGCGCTGATAGGTGTCGAGGGTCTGCGAGTCCGAGCTCGAGGGCGTGATGCCGTCCTTCGTGCTCATGTCGGCGAAGAGCTGCAGGGCCTCGACGAATTCGGGGCTGTCGACCGTCACCTCGGTGCGGTCTTCGTTGAGCCAGTCCCCGCCGTTCGACCAGACGAACGGCTGCAGGTTCCACTGCACGTTCAGGCCGGTGCCCCACTGGTCGAGCTCGCCGTCGCCGTCGGTGTCCTTCGTCAGCTTCTTGGCGACGTCGATGAACTCGGCCCAGGTGTAGGGCTGGTCGACGTCGGGCAGGGGCAGGCCCGCCTGCTCGAACATCGTCTTGTTGTACCCGAACGAGAATGGGCCGACGTCCTTCGGCATGGCGTAGATGCCGCCCTTGCCCATGAGGGTGCCGTCGAAGCGGTAGCTGTCGACCCCGTACGCCCACACGTTGTCGAGATCGACCTCCTTCTCGACGGTCTCGGTGATGTCCTTGATGATGCCGGAGCGGACGTACGCCTGCACGCTGCCCGGGTCGACGTAGAAGACGTCCGGGATCTTCTTGCCTGCGATGGCCGCCTTGAGCTTCGTGCTGTACTCGTCGGCCGTGGTCATGATGATCTTCACATCGACGTCGTTGGCCTTCTCGAACTCCTCGATCGCCTTGGTGTAGGCGGCCTTCTCGGCGTCGCTGCCTCGGAACATGAAGGTGAGCGTGCCGTCGTCGCTCGCGGCTCCGGATGCGGAGCAGCCGGTTGCGGTGATGCCGGCGAGTGTGATCACACCGGCGACGGCCAGGATCCGTGACTTCATTGTGCGGGTCTTCCTCTCAGAGCTGACTTCGATGTCATCGCCCAGCGCCAAGCCGCCCAGCGATCCTCATGGATTTACAACGTTGTAGTAAACGTTGTAGAGATATTGTGACCCGACGAGCGGGCGCTGTCAACTGCCCGTCCGACGCACCGCGCATTCACCGCGGGCGCGGATCAGCGGGCGGACGACTCGCGCTCGAGGATGCGGTAGTCGGCGAAGAGGGTTCGCGGGTCGGCATCCGCCGCTCCGCCGATGCGATCCAGCAGCGTCGACACGGCGGTCTTCGCGATCCAGCTGCGGCCGGGATCGACCGTCGTGAGCGACGGAATCGAGTAGGCCGCCTCGTCGAGACCGTCGAAGCCGATCACCGAGACATCATCGGGCACCCGTCGTCCCGTCTCCTGCAGCACGCGCATCGCGCCGAGCGCCAGGGTGTCGTTCAGCCCGAACACGGCGTCGAACTCCCCGCCCCTGGCGAGGATGTCGCGCATCGAGTCGGCGCCGTTGGCCCGGTGCCAGAGAGTCGTGTAGCCGACGATCGAGTCGTCGTACGCGATGCCTGCCGCCTTCAGCGCCTCGCGGTACCCCTGAAGCCGCAAGGCCGCCGAACCGACGATCTCGCCCTCGTGCGCCCCGACGACCGCGACCCGGCGACGGCCCTGTGCGAGGAGGTGCTCGGTCGCTGCACGGGCGGCATCGACGTTGCGCATGGTGACGTGATCGGTCGGGCCGTCGAAGATGCGCTCGCCGAGCAGCACCAGCGGGTAGGGCACATCCAGAGCGGCCACATCATCAGGCCCCATGCCCAGCGGGCTGAAGATCAGCCCGTCGGTGAGCTTGAGTCGAGGACTGCGCAGCAGATCGAGTTCGCGCTCCCGGTCTGCGCCGGTCTGCTCGACGAGAACGACGACGCCGGCGGCCTCCGCCTCGTGGATGACCTGGGCGGCGAGCTCGGCGAAGTAGGCCAGGCTGAGATCGGGCAGGGCGAGAGCGATCGCGCCGGTGCGCCCCGACCTCAGGTTCCTCGCGGTGAGGTTGGGCGTGTAGCCCAGCTCGCCGATCGCCCTCTCGACCTTCTCGCGCGTGGCGGGGCGGATGTGCGGGTAGTCGTTGATGACGTTGGACACCGTCTTGATCGAGACCCCCGCCAGTCTCGCCACATCGTGCAGCGTGACAGCCATCGGCATCCTTCCCCGCTTGTCGACGGGCATCGGGCGATGCCGCTCGGTGCCAACGTTACAACGTTGCAGACTCCTGCGTTCCGCGGTGCCCCGGCCTCTGCCGTCGTGTGGGCGTCAGCTCCCGTCCTTCGGCGTGACGCCGTCTTCGGCCGGGGACACCAGCGAGAGGGGGTCGGCGACGTCCTCCAGCGACTTGCCGGCGGCGCTGATCCCGAAGATCCCGCAGATCACTCCGCCGAAGATCATCACCGCCGAGCCGAGCACATATCCCCAGAACAGCGGCCCGCGGTCACCCGTCTCCGCGCTCGCGCCGATCAGCGAGCCGTACAGGACGGGAGCGATCGCGCCGACGAGCTGACCGATCGAGAAGACGTACGAGATCACCTGGCTGCGGAGCTCGAGCGGGAAGATCTCACTGACGGTCAGATATGCGGCCGAAGCACCGGCCGAGGCGAAGAAGAACGACGCGCACCAGAACGCCGTGTGCGTCGCGGCGTTCAGCACGCCGGCGTTGAACATGAAGGCGCTCACCAGCAGGATCAGGCCGGCCAGCACGTAGGTGCCGAACAGCATCCGCCGTCGTCCCCAGGTGTCGAAGAAGTGCCCCAGCACGAGTGCGCCGGTGAGGTTGCCGACGGCGAAGATGATGAAGTACTGGCCCGCGGATGCCGGGGGCGTGTCGTAGAAGTTCTCCAGCACCAGCGCGTAGGTGAAGAAGATCGCGTTGTACAGGAACGACTGCGGGAATCATCGTGATGCCGACCAGGGTGCGGCGGGGGTACTTCTTGAACAGCACCTTCATGATGACGAGGAAGGGGACGCTGCCGTACTCCTTGACCGTGATCGCCTTGCTCTCATCGACGGGGTCGATGGTCTTGCCCTCGCGGCGGATGCGCTCCTCGATGTCGTCGACGTTGCGCTCTGCGGCATCCTCGCGCCCGTGGGTCATCTGCCACCGCGGGCTCTCCGGGATGTGCCGGCGCAGCCAGATGATCAGCACACCCAGCACCGGCCCGAGGAAGAAGCTCAGCCGCCAGCCCAGGTCGACGGGGAGGATCTCGGTGTTCAGGAAGAACATGTTCGCCACGGCACCGAGGGCAGCGCCGCCCCAGTAGGTCCCGTTGATGGCGATGTCGACACGACCGCGGTACTTCGCCGGGATGATCTCGTCGATGGCCGAGTTGATGGCCGCGTACTCGCCGCCGATGCCGGCACCCGCCACGAACCGCCAGATGTAGAAGAACCAGGGGGCGAACGCCAGGCCCGCCACGGCCGAGCCGACCAGGTAGACGGCGAGCGAGAGGAGGAACAGCTTCTTGCGTCCGAGGCGATCCGCCAGGCGCCCGAACACGAGCGCTCCGAACACCTGACCGAGCAGATAGCAGGTGCCGGCCAGTCCCACTTCAGCCGGGCCCATCCCGAGTGTCTTGGCGTAGCCGTTCGCCGCGACGATCTGCACCTCGAGTCCGTCGAGGATCCACGAGAAGCCGAGTCCGACGATGATCAGCCAATGGAATCGCGACCACGGCAGCCGATCCATCCGCGCTGGAACCAGCGACCGCACTTCTGTGACTTTCCCTCCGGACCCAGGCATGGGGCTCCCCTTCTCGTAGGGGGCGACGCGCCCCTGGCATCCGTTTCTACTCCGACGGATGCCGGGCCAGGACACTCTTGACCCGGACGGCCGAGACACGATAACGCGGTGGTATCGGCGTCGCGGCGTATAGCGTTGCCTCACAGGCCTCGATGGAAGGACGGCGACCATGCGCATCGCACTGACCGGAGCATCCGGAAAACTCGGCACCGTCGTCGCACGCGAGCTGCGCGCGAACGGCTGGGACGTCATCGGCATGGATCTCACGGGCGCTCGCGCCGACGGCTTCGTGCAGGTCGATCTCACCGACTACGGCCAGGTCGTGGACGCGCTCACCGCGGTCGGCGACCAGCACGACGGCATCGACGCGGTCGTGCACCTCGGGGCCATCCCTGCTCCCGGCATCCGCAGCGATGTCGCGACCTTCCACAACAACATGCCGGCGACGTTCAACGTCTTCTGGGCCGCCGTGCGCCTGGGCATCCGGCGCATCGTCTACGCATCCAGCGAGACGGTGCTGGGTCTGCCGTTCGACGTGCCGCCGCCGTACATCCCCGTCGACGAGGAGTACCCCGCCCGCCCAGAGTCGGTGTACTCGCTGGTGAAGACCCTCGAGGAGCAGCTGGCCCGGGAGCTGGTGCGCTGGCATCCCGATCTGTCGATCACCGCTCTGCGGTTCTCGAACGTGATGGTGCCGGAGGACTACGCCGAGTTCCCGTCCTTCGACGATGACACCATGAAGCGGAAGTGGAACCTGTGGGGTTACATCGACGCCCGCGATGGCGCACAGGCGGTCGAGCGCGCGCTGCAGGTGGCGGAGCCGGGGTTCGACCGCTTCATCATCGCGGCTGCAGACACCGTCATGTCGCGGCCCAACTCCGAGCTGATCGCCGAGGTCTTCCCCGACGTGCCGGTGACTCGTAAGGTCGGCGCGCACGAGACGCTGCTCTCGATCGACCACGCCAGAGACGTGCTGGGTTTCGAGCCGAAGCACTCCTGGCGCGACCACGTCTGAGCCCGGCGCCCACGCGCGGGACGCGGTTTCCCGGGTGGAAGGACGGCAGCGGCGGATGCCGATCAGCCGGCTGCTTCCTCCGGACGCTCCTGCACGTCGATCGCGGCGGTGTCGGGCTCGTACTCCTCGACGTGCCGCTCGTCGACGCCGTTGTACGCCGACAGGGGGCGGATCAGGGCGTTCGAGGCCTGCTGCTCGATAATGTGCGCGGTCCAGCCCACGATGCGCGCGGCGATGAACAGCGGCGTGAAGGTCAGCGTGTCGTACCCGATCAGGTTGTACGCCGGGCCAGACGGGTAGTCGAGGTTCGGGTAGATGCCCTTGCGCTCGACGAACTCGCTCTCGAGCTTCTCGTACAGCTCGGCCACCTCCGGGCGGTCGTAGTGCGCGACCAGGGTGTCGAGCGCCGCCTTCATGGTCGGCACGCGTGAGTCGCCGCGCTTGTAGACGCGGTGCCCGAAGCCCATGATCTTGCGCTTCTCGGCGAGCGCGGCATCGAGCCACTCCTCGACGCGGTCAGCCGAGCCGATCTCGTCGAAGATGTGCATGACGGCCTCGTTGGCTCCGCCGTGCAGCGGACCCTTGAGAGCACCGATCGCGCCGACGACCGCGGAGTACAGGTCGCTGAGCGTCGAGGTGATCACCCGCGCGGTGAAGGTCGATGCATTGAACGAGTGCTCGGCGTACAGGATCATCGAGCGGTTGAACGCATCAACGACCGCCTCGTGCGGCTCTTCGCCGAAGGTCAGCCACAGGAAGTTCGCGGCGTAGTCGAGGTCGTCGCGCGACTCGATGATCTCCTGCCCGCGGCGCCGGCGCTGGCCGTACGAGACGATCGCCGGAAGCACCGCGAACAGCTGCAGGCTGCGCTGCAGGTTCTGCTCGGGGGTGCCGACCGCGTCGAGCACGTTGCCGGTGCCGGCGGTCTCGAAGGCGCCGATCACGCTCACCGCCGTGCGCACCTCGTCCATCGGGTGCGAGTCGAGCGGCAGCGCGTCGATCGCGGCCCTGACCTCGGGCGACAGGGCGCGGTGCTCCCGCTCGGTCGCGCGGAACTCCGCCAGCTGCTCGTCGGTCGGCAGCTCACCGTGCCACAGCAGGTACGCGACGGCCTCGAAAGACTGCGTCGCCGCGAGCTCCTGCACCGGGTACCCGCGGTACAGCAGGCTGTTGGTCTCGGGGTTGACCTTGCTGATCGCCGTCGCATCGGCGACGACGCCCGCGAGGCCCTTCCTGATCTCGGATTCGCTCATTCGGTCGCTCCTCGGTCGATGGTGAAGTTGAAGACTCCCGAGTCGAAGTGGTTGTACGACTCGTAGTCGATCAGATCATAGAGATCGGCGCGGTGCTGCATCTCGCCGAGCTTCGAGGTCAGGTGCCCCTCGGCGTTCAGCGTATCCAGCGCCCGGCCGGCGGCGCCCATGGCGATGCGCAGCAGCGACACCGGCCAGATCACGATGTTCACGCCCACGTCGCGCAGCTGGTCGACCGAGAACAGGTCAGACTTGCCGAACTCCGTCATGTTCGCCAGGATCGGCACGTCCACGGCATCCCGGATCGCGGCGAACTCCGAAAGCGACCGCATCGCCTCCGGGAAGATCGCGTCGGCACCGGCATCCACCAGCGCCTTGGCGCGATCCTTCGCGGCGTCGAGTCCGTCGACGGCGGCGATGTCGGTGCGCGCCATGATGAGGAAGCTCTCGTCGCGCCGCGCATCGACCGCGGCACGGATGCGTTTGACCGCCGTATCCGCGTCGACCACCGCCTTCCCGTCGAGATGACCGCAGCGCTTCGGGTTGATCTGGTCCTCGATGTGCGCGCCGGCGAGGCCGGCGTCTTCGAGCGTCTGGATCGTGCGGGCGACGTTCATCGGCTCGCCGAAGCCGGTGTCGGCGTCGATGATCGCGGGCAGCTCGGTCATGCGGGCGATCTGCTGCCCGCGCCCTGCGACCTCGGTGAGGGTCGTCAGGCCGATGTCGGGCAGCCCGAGGTCGGCCGACAGCACAGCACCCGAGATGTAGACGCCCTCGAAGCCCTTCTGCTCGATGAGCCGGGCGCTGAGCGGGTTGAACGCTCCAGGGAAGCGCAGCAGCTCACCGCTCGCGAGACGCTCACGGAACAGACGGCGCTTCTCGTGCGCGGGTGTGGTGGCGTAGAGCATCAGAACAGCCCCTTGGGAGCGTCGGCGGATGCCAGCAGGCCCTTCTTCGCGACGATCGAGAGCTCCTGCACCTCGGCGGCGGTGAGCTCGGGAAGACGCTGGACGAGTTCGAGGAACCGCTCGATCTCGACGACGTCGAGCACCGGCTGAGCGAGGACGCGGAACTTGCGGATGTAGTTCTCGCGGGTGAAGGGGCGGGCGCCGAGCGGGTGCGCGTCGGCGACGGCGATCTCGCCGACGACGGTCGTGCCGTCCGTGAGGGTGATCTCGACCCGGCCGCCGAACGCCTTCTCGCTGATGTCGGTGGAGTGGTACCGGCGGGTCCACTCCGCATCCTCGACCGTGGTGATCTTGTGCCACAGCTCGACGGTGTCCGGACGCTGCGCGCGCTCGGGCGTGTACGAGTCGACGTGATGCCATGTGCCGTCCTGCAGGGCGACCGCGAAGATGTACGGCACCGAGTGATCGAGCGTCTCGCGCGAGGCGGTGGGGTCGTACTTCTGCGGGTCGCCTGCGCCCGAGCCGATCACGTTGTGCGTGTGGTGGCTGGTGTGCAGCACGATCGACTCGATGTTGGCGGGGTCGCGCAGGGCGGGGCTGTCGGTGCCGAGGCGGCGGGCGAGGTCGATGATCGCCTGCGCCTGGTACTCGGCCGAGTGCTCCTTCGTGTACGTGTCGAGGATCGCCCGCTTGGGTTCACCGGGCGCGGGCAGCGGCACCTCGTACGAGGCGTCCTTGCCGTCGAGCATCCAGGCGATCACGCCGTCTTCGCCTTCGTAGATGGGCGAGGGCGAAGTCTGCCCGCGCATGGCGCGGTCGACAGCCTCGACCGCCATCTTGCCGGCGAAGGCCGGAGCGTGCGCCTTCCAGGTCGAGATCTCGCCCTTGCGGCTCTGACGGGTCGCGGTGGTGGTGTGCAGCGCCTGGCCGATCGCCTGATAGATCGTCTCGGCGTCGAGGCCGAGCAGGGTGCCGATGCCGGCCGCGGCCGAGGGCCCGAGGTGAGCGACGTGATCGATCTTGTGCTTGTGCAGCGAGATCGCCTTCACCAGGTCGACCTGGATCTCGTAGCCGGTCGCGAGGGCGCGCACGAGCGCGTGACCGTCGCAGCCGACGTGCTGCGCGACGGCGACGATCGGCGGGATGTTGTCGCCCGGGTGCGAGTACTCTGCCGCGAGGAAGGTGTCGTGGTAGTCGAGCTCGCGCACGGCGACGCCGTTCGCCCACGCCGCCCACTCGGGGCTGGTGCGCTGGTCGAGCGTGCAGCCGAAGGCGGTGGCGCCCTTGCCGCCGTTCGAGACGGGGTGGCTGAAGGCCTGCGCGCGCGCCGCGTTGATGGGGGCGCGGGTGAGGGATGCCGCGGCGACCGACGCGTTGTCGATCACGCGGTTGATGATCATGTCGACGACCTCCGGTTCGACCTCGACGGGGTCGACGGCGACCTGGGCGATCTTCCAGGCCAGCTGCTCCTCGCGGGGCAGCTCCTCTTCGGAGCGGTGGACGCGGACGTGGTGGTTGACGGTCATGGGGTTCCTTCCCTCGGGGGCTAGTCGCCGGTCGTTGAGCGAGTGAAGCGAGGCGAGACGGCGTCCGCGTCGAGACTCTCGAGGATGCTTTGCAGAGCGTTGTGCAGGTGGACGTGGGTGGCATGCGCGGCGAGGTCGGCGTCGCGGGATGCCAGCGAGCGCGCGATCAGCAGGTGCTCGCCCGCCGAGGCGGCGAGCCGCTCCGGCTTGTCGCGCGCCATCCGCCTGACGCGCACCAGGTGGGTGCGGACGGTGCGCAGAGCGGAGCTCAGGTAGTCGTTGGCGACGGCCGCGTCGAGCTCGGCGTCCAGTCGCGCGATGAGGGCGTAGTAGTCGTCGCGCCCCTCGGCGCGCGCGAGATCGACGTGCTGGAACTCCTCGGCGAGGGCGGCGAACGCATCGGCATCGCCTCGCTGTGCGGCGAGGCGGGCGCTCGTCTCCTCGAGAGCGCGCCGGATCTGGAACAGGGCGCGGATGTCGTCGGCATCGAGGCCCGCGACGACGGTGACGCGCGGCGACTGCTGCACGACCAGCCCGTCGGCCGCGAGGCGGCGCAGCGCCTCGCGCAGGGGCGTGCGGCTCACCCCGAGGCGCGCAGCCTGCTCGACTTCGGCGAGCACGGCGCCGGCAGCGAGCGCGCCCGACTGGATCTCCTCGAGCAGCGTCCGATAGGCGCGGTCGCTTGCGCGGGTCCGATCGACGACAGTGCTCACAAGCCTCACTGTATACACAAATCCGCACAGGCGCCAGGCTTCCCCGCTCTCAGCCCTCCTTGCGTATACATACCGCCGACGTCAGGGGGCGGCGTACTCGGGTTCGACAAGCTTCGACGCGACCGCCGGCTCGCCCAGCTTGACCACCACGACCCCGGCGAGCACCAGTGCGCCGCCGAGCAGCTGCACCGGGGCGGGCAGCTGGCTCAGCAGCATCCACCCGAACAGCATCGCGGCGACCACCTCGGCAAGCGCCACGAACGACGCCAGGCGCGAGCCGAGCATCCGGGTCGAGGCGATGCCCAGCACGTACGCGAGCGCCGTCGCGAGCACGCCGATGGCGATGACCGGCACGAACCACGCCACCTCCCCGAACCGGTAGGCGACATCGTCGAACGTCCAGGCCATCGGCAGCACGCCGACGAGGCCCGCGAGGGTGAGGCCGACCGCGCCGAGCAGCAGACCCGCTCCCGCGAGCACGAGCGGTGGCAGTCCGGTGTCGTCACGGGCGGACAGCACGAAGTAGGTGGCGGCGCCGACCATGGCGCCGAGCGCCCAGAGGATTCCGCCCGCATCCATGCGCGCGCCCGTCAGCACGTCGAGCATGAGGATCAGCCCGATGAAGGCCACGATGGCCCCGATCACGCTGAGCCTGCTGGGTCGCTCGCCGCGACGCAGCCACAGCCAGAGCACCACCGCGACCGGGGCAGTGTACTCGACGAGCAGCGCGATGCCCACGTCCATCACGGCGACGGCCTGGAAGTAGCAGAGCTGGGTCGCGGTGACCGCGAGCAGCCCGTAGGCGACGATCATCCAGGCGTTGCGTCGCAGCAGGCCCCAGCGCCCGCGCAGCGCGATCAGAGTCGGAACGAGCAGCACGATCGCGGCGACCCATACGCGTGCGCTCACTGCCGCGCCTGGTGTCCAGCCGGCGTCGATCAGCCCGCGCGCCCACGCACCCGACATGCCGAAGGCGAGAGCCGCGCCGAGCGCGACGAGCAGTCCCGCGCCGACTCCGCCACGCACACGCGTGTCATCTCTCGCCTGCTCCATGACCGCTCAGCTTCAGCCGACCAAGCCCTCGTACAGGCCGATGTGATTCCCGTCCGGGTCGATGATCACCGCCCAGGCGCTGGTCTCGGTGATGGGCTGCTTCTCCATCAGCACCGTCGCGCCCGCCTCCGTGGCGGCCTCGATCGTCTCGTCGATCGAGTCGACCTCGACGTACGACCTCGGCTGGCTGAACCCATCGTCACGCGGGGCCAGCCCACCGCCCGAGATGCCGTTCGGCGCCTGCCACATCGGGTAGCCCTCGAAGCCGGGCAGCTCGGCGATCTTCCAGCCGAACAGTCTGCTGTAGAAGGCGGTCGACGCCGCCATGTCAGAGACGGGGATGTCGATGTGCGTGATGTCACCGTGAGCCATGTGCCGTTCCTCTCCGCGGGGTGATGCGAGAAGTCTGCTCTCGTGACGTCGCCGCTACAAGGGGAACCTGCCGCGGCGAGAGCCACCCCGCTACGCTCGAGAGTCATGAGCGTTTGGGTCAGTTCCGCCATTCGGGTGCTCGAGGCCGACGGCAACCGCTCGGCCGACACCCACCTGCACCTCTTCCCGCTGCCCAGCGAGTGGGGCATCGACCTGTACCTGAAGGACGAGTCCGTGCATCCCACCGGCTCCCTCAAGCACCGTCTGGCCCGCTCGCTCATCCTCTACGGACTCGTCAACGGCCTGATCGACGAGGACACGACGCTCGTCGAATCGTCCAGCGGATCGACGGCAGTGTCCGAGGCCTACTTCGCCCGGATGCTCGGGCTGAAGTTCATCACCGTGGTGCCGCGCTCCACCAGCCAGGAGAAGATCGACCTCATCGAGTTCTACGGGGGCAGCTGCCACTTCGTCGACCACGCCGAGGAGATCTCGCCCGAAGCGCGGCGCCTCGCCGCCGGGTGCCACGGCCACTACCTGGACCAGTTCACGTTCGCCGAGCGGGCGACCGACTGGCGCGGCAACAACAACATCGCCGAGAGCGTGTTCAGCCAGCTGTCGCAGGAGCGGCATCCCGTTCCCCGCTGGATCGTCGTCGGCGCCGGCACCGGCGGCACCAGCGCGACCTTCGGCCGCTACGTGCGCTATCGCCGTCACCCCACCGAAGTCGCGGTCGTCGACCCCGAGGGCTCCGCCTTCTACGCCGGGTGGAAGGGCGATCCGGATGCCACCGGCCAGCCCTCACGCATCGAGGGGATCGGCCGCCCTCGTATGGAGCCGTCGTTCGTGCCGAGCGTCATCGACGAGATGATCCCCGTTCCCGACGCGGCGTCCGTCGCCGCGATCCGGCTGCTGCGCGAGCGCACGCTGCACTGGACCGGCGCCTCGACCGGAACGAACCTGTACGGCGCGTTCGAGCTGATCAGCCGCATGCGCGATGCGGGCGAGACGGGCAGCGTCGTCACGCTGATCTGCGACAGCGGCGTGCGGTACGTCAAGACCTACTACGACGACGCCTGGGTCGCAGCTCAAGGCTGGGATCTCGCCCCGCACCGCGAGCGGATGCAGCGCTTCCTCGACGGCGGCGCGTGGTGAGCGGGCTACGCTGATCGCATGACCACGCTCATCCTCACGGTCGCGGGAGCGGATCGCCCCGGGCTCGTCTCGACCGTCGCCGACATCGTCGCAGCGCACGGCGGCAACTGGGAGAACAGCCAGCTCGGCGAGCTCGCCGGCACCTTCGCGGGCGTGATCGAGATCTCAGTCGCAGAGGATCGCGTCGATGCCCTGCGGAGCGACCTCGATGCTCTCGAGGGGATGCTCGCGATCACCGTTCACGCTGGTGCCGACACCTCCGCGTCCGGCACCGCGCAGCGCATCTCGATCAGCGTGCTCGGCAACGACCGCGCGGGCATCGTGCGCGAGATCTCTGGAGTGCTGAGCGCGCACGCGCTGAGCATCGAGACCATGACCACCGAGACCCGGGATGCCGCGATGGCCGGCGGCCGTCTGTTCGAGTCATCGGTGACCGCGACGCTGCCGGCATCCGCCGATCTGGATGCGCTGCGCGCCGATATCGAGCGGCTGACCCACGATCTTCAGGTCGACATCACCACGCTCTGACCCGATCGGCGTCTCGCACGCGGCGGGCGGGCACGTCGCGGGCGGTGCCACAGCAGCTGTGCGCACCGCCCGCGACGCTGAGGGTCAGACCAGTCGGGTCTTCGGCGACACGTCGTAGGTGTCCTGCGGGTCGGTGTACGCGACGTCGCCCAGCGCCTCGTCGATGGCCGTCATCACGTCGGCGCCGAGGCGCACACCTGACGCCTTGACCGTCTCGGCGAGCTGCTCCGGACGCGAGGCGCCCACCAGCGCGGCCGCGACGTTCGGATTCTGCAGCACCCACGCGATCGCGAGCTGCGGCATCGTCAGGCCCGCGTCGGCCGCGATGGGCTTGAGCTTCTGCACGGCTTCGAGGATGTCGTCCTGCAGCAGGCGCTTGATGAACTCGGCACCCGAGTGCGGGTCGGTCGCGCGCGAGCCGTCGGGCACGGGCTGGCCGGGCAGGTACTTGCCGCTGAGCACGCCCTGGGCCATCGGCGACCAGACGATCTGCGAGATGCCCAGGCTCTCCGAGGTCGGCACGACCTTGCCCTCGATCACGCGATGCAGCATCGAGTACTGCGGCTGGTTCGAGATCAGCTGGAATCCGAGCTGACGCGACAGCGCGTGCCCCTCACGCAGCTGCTCGGCGGTCCACTCCGAGACGCCGATGTACAGCGCCTTGCCCTGCCTGACCACATCGGCGAAGGCCTGCATGGTCTCCTCGAGCGGGGTCTCGTAGTCGTAGCGGTGCGCCTGGTACAGATCGACGTAGTCGGTGCCGAGACGCTGCAGCGAGCCGTCGATCGACTCGAAGATGTGCTTGCGGCTGAGGCCGGTGTCGTTGGGGCCCTTCGGTCCGGTCGGGAAGTAGACCTTCGTGAAGATCTCGAGTCCCGCACGACGCTGACCTGCGAGCGCTTTGCCGAGCACGACCTCGGCGGCCGTGTTCGCATAGGTGTCGGCCGTGTCGAAGGTGGTGATCCCGGCATCCAGCGCGGCGTGCACCGTCGCGATCGCCGCCTCGTCGCCCACCTGCGAGGCGTGCGTCACCCAGTTGCCGTAGGTGATCTCCGAGACCTTGAGTCCGCTGTTTCCGAGGTAGCGATAGTTGACCATGCTCACACGCTATCCCTGATCAGGGCCTCGACCGAGCGATGCGTCAGGCCTTGACAACAGCGGGGCGCAAGACCCTCGTCCTCAGCGCCAGCACCACTGCGGCGACACCCGCAGCGAGGCTCACGGCATACAGCAGAAACGACCACCGACTGTGGTCGCCACCGCCGATCCCGAAGGCGTCGGCGATGCTCATGCCGGGGCCGAATGACGCCACGAAGTACCCCGGCGTGCCGAGGATCAGCAGAAGCAGGAAGAGCAGTGCGCTGTGCGCGGGTTGCAACCGGGCCCGGATGCTGAGCACCGCCACCACGATCGCCGCGACGACTCCGACGCTGAGAAGCAGCAGCGGCAGCGTCACCGGCATGGTCTCGCCGACGGCATCCATCTCGGCGTAGATGCCGCCGAGGGATGCCCCGGGCACCGCCGCCAGCGGATTCAGCACCAGGATCTGCAGTGCGGCGAGCACGGCATAGGCGGTCACGGCGATCAGTCCGATCACGGAGACGCGAGATGTGGTGACCCGGGTGCCGTTCATGGCGCCATCATGTCAGACGGAGGCGTTCTCGCGGATGTCGGCGCGGGTGATCGGCTCGGTCGCAGCCGGCTCGGTCGCAGCAGGGTCGGTCGGAGCCGGGTCGGTCGCAGTCGCGTCGATCGCGGACGACCGCGATCCGGATGTCGACGCAGCGGCCGGGGCATCCGCAGCCGTCACGATCGCCGCGCGGTCGCGGAACCCTTCCGCGGTCACCCGGTCGAGGTCGACCTGCTTGCGGATCGATCGAGCCTTCTCGTACAGCGACGGGTCACCCCAGCTGGTGAGCACCTTCACGAGCACGGGCAGCAGCTCGATCATGAAGAACAGCGCCGCGATCAGCCAGTGCGCCCAGAAGATCGTGGGCTCCTTCTCGCCGAGGCGGTTGAGTCCCGTGATCTGGCTGAGCAGCCCGATCGCACCCGCATTGCCCTGCGCGACCGAGTCGGCACGCGCGTTGTACGCGGCGAGCGCCTGCTGGTAGGTCTTCTTCGCAGCCGGAAGCTGGTCGTTGGCCTGTTCGCGGTTGGTCGTCTCGGATGCCGCGGTGCTGGCCTGTGCGCCGGTCGCCGCCGCAGACAGATCGTCGTTCGCCGAGCGGAGCTGACCGGCGAGGGCGTCGTAGGTCTGCTGCGCCTGAGCCAGCTGCGCCTTGGCTGCGTCGGAGCTGGATCCCTGGCCGTTCACGCCGGTGCAGCCGGGCACCGTGCCCACGCCTTCACCGGTCAGCTCGCACTGGTACAGGGCACGAGCGGAATCGATCACCTTCTGCTGCTCGGCGATCTTGCCGGTCAGCTCGTCGACCGTGGCCTGAGCGGCTGCGGTGGTGGCCGTGCCCGACTCGGTACCGGCGACGACGCCGGTCGCGGCCTGGTTCTCGAGCGCGGCGACGCGCTCGGTCGCCGCATCGAGCGCCTTCTTCTCGGGCCCCTTCTCGAGGGCGTCCTGGTCGGACTGCGACTGAGTGATGTTGGTGGATGCCACTTCGCGCGCGATGTCGTTGTGGAACACCTGCAGCACGAGCGGCTCGGCGACGAGGAACCCGATCAGGGCCGCCATCGCCACGCGGGGCAGGGCGAGGGCGAGCATCTTGCCCACGTTTCGGGTGGACGTCATCGACGAGGTGAGGAACCGGTCGAGGTTGAAGATGATCGCCGCCCACACGAGCGCCAGCGGAATGGCCACCCAGATGGCGACCTGAACGCCCGTGGTCAACGCGAACATCATCGAGATGGCGGAGACCAGCGCGGTGCCCAGCAGCACGAGGAACATCTGCACGAAACGAGGTGTCTCACCCGGCACGCGGTCGAGGATCTCGCCCTCCGCGCCGCCGAGGATCGCCATGGTGCGCAGACGCGATCCGGGTGTGCGCTCGCGCTTCGCGCGCGGCGCTCGCTTCGGGCGGCGCTCGCTCGGACGGTCGTCGGATGCCGGCGGCGCAGCGTCGGGTGCTCGCACCGCTCCCTGGCTGGGTCCCTGCAGCGCTTCGTCACTGGGTGCTCGCACCGCTCCCTGACTGGGTCCCTGCAGCGCTTCGTCACTAAGTCCTTGAGCCTGCCGAAGGGTCGCAGCGTCGCCGCCGGCCGGCTCGTACTGGCGGAGGAAGTCGAGGTCGTCGTCGGTGACCGAGCCTTCGGGCGCGTCGGATTCGAACGAGATCCGCCCCTGGGAATCCATCCGTCCAGGGCGATGTGCGGAATAGGACATCCCTCCAGAGTAGGAAGACCCGGCTGTGCGAGTGCCGGATGCCGCCTGCGAGCGGTTCACAGACAAGGGTGCGTCGTTCGCCTCCGGATGCCAGGCTGGACGCCATGAAGACGCTGCTGCTCGCCCGCCACGCGAAGTCCGACTGGGGTGACCCGGCGGTGCGCGATCACGATCGCCCGCTGAATGCGCGCGGCCTGGAGGACGCACCCACGATGGCCGCGCGGCTGAATGCGGAGGGCGTGCCCCTGCAGCACATCGTGTCGAGCACCGCACTGCGTGCCCGCAGCACCGCCGACGCGTACGCCGCCGCCTTCCGCCTCGAGGTGGCCGACGAACCGAAGCTCTACGCCGCGTCGGCGCGCAGCATCCTGTCGGTCGCCGCATCCCTTCCGGATGCTGTCGACGTCGCGATGCTCGTCGGGCACAACCCCGGAATGGCGGATGCCGTGGCCGAGCTCACCGGGCAGCTGGTGGAGTTCCCCACCTGTGCGGTGGCGGAGTGCGCCGTCGACATCGACTCCTGGGCGGAGCTGATCGAGGGCTCCGGCCGCCTGGTGACTCTGCGCACCCCGCGCTGATCCCCTCCGTCGACGCCCCCTCTGAACGTCCGCGCCCCCTCCAGATCACGTGGATCAGAGGGGGCGCGGGAAACCTGGAGGGGCGCCGGCGGCGATGGCGGCCTGGGCGCCGACGACGTCAGACCAGTGCGGCTGCCTCGGCCTCGTCTTCGCTGGTGGCGACCAGCTGGCCGCAGGCCCCGTCGATCTCCTTGCCGCGGGTGTCGCGCAGGGTGGTCGGGATGCCCGCGTCGTTCAGCCGACGCACGAACTCGTTCTGCACGTCGACCTCGGAGGCCGTCCAGATCGAGCCGGGAGTGGGGTTCAGCGGAATGGGGTTCACGTGCACCCAGCCGCGACCACGGGAGTTCAGCTTCGACGCGAGCAGATCCGCGCGCCACGGGTGGTCGTTCATGTCCTTGATCAGGGCGTACTCGATCGACACGCGCCGGCCGGTCTTGTCGAAGTACTCGCGGGCGGCGTCCAGCGCCTCCCCGACCTTCCAGCGCGAGTTGACCGGGATGAGCTCGTCGCGCAGCTCGTCGTCTGGCGCGTGCAGCGAAAGCGCGAAGGTGACCGGGATGTCCTCATCGGCGAGCTTCCTGATGGCAGGGACGAGACCGACGGTCGACACGGTGATGCCGCGGGCGCTCATGCCGAGGCCGTCGGGCTGCGGCGCGACCATGATGCGCACGGCATCCATCACCCGCTTGTAGTTGGCGAGCGGCTCGCCCATGCCCATGAAGACGATGTTCGACACCCGCTCCATCGAGTGGTCGTTCGTCTTCTTCCCGCCGAGCTCGCCGTCGGCGATGGCACGGTTCGCGCGCACGATCTGCTCGATGATCTCGGCGGTCGACATGTTGCGGGTGAGCCCCGCCTGACCGGTGGCGCAGAACGGGCAGTTCATGCCGCATCCCGCCTGCGACGACACGCAGAGGGTGATGCGACCGGGGTAGCGCATGAGCACCGACTCGACGAGCGCGCCGTCGTGCAGGCGCCACAGGAATTTGATCGTGTCGCCGCGGTCGGTCTTGAGGCGCTTCACCTCGGTCATCAGCGGCGGCAGCATGCCGGCGACCAGCTCGTCGCGCTGCGCGGCTGGAAGGTCGGTCATGTGCGCGGGGTCGGAGGTGTAGTGCGTGAAGTAGTGCGTCGACAGCTGCTTGGCGCGGAACCCGGGAAGCCCCAGCTCCTTCACCTTCTCGACGCGCTCGGCGGCAGTGAGGTCTGCCAGGTGCACCGGGGGCTTGCCGCGCTTCGGACTGGCGAACTGCAGGAGCGGTCGGCCCTCGGCATCCTTCTGCTGCGTCCAGCCCTCTGTTGCCGGACGCACCTGAGCGCCGCGGGCGGCACCCGTCTTGCGCACGGGCGTGCTGCGGGAGGGCGGCGTCATGTCGGATGCGGGCATACCTTCAAGGGTACGGCGTGCCGGCTGGGAGACGGGAGGGCGCCGCCCCGGCGATCAGTCGAGGAAGATGTCGGGGAACAGCCGGTCGTCGGGAGTTCCCGGTACGGCGGCGTACTTCGAGAAGTCGGTGACGCCGTCGGCCTCGAGCACGTCCTCGACGATCAGCGTCTGGCCAGTGTACGACGCCGCGGGCTTGGTGATCACCGAATACGCCGCGTCGGCGTAGATGTCTGCGGTGCGGCTGGCCGCCATCACCCTGTCGCCGCCCAGCAGGTTCTGCACGGCGGCGGTGGCGATCGTGGTGCGCGGCCACAGCGTGTTGGCCGCGATCCCGGCATCCGCGAACTCGGCGGCGAGGCCCAGCGTGGCGATCGTCATGCCGTACTTCGCGAGCGTGTACCCGGTGTGCGCGCCGAGCCATTTCGGCGACAGGTTCAGCGGCGGCGACAGCGACAGGATGTGCGGGTTCGCCGACTCGCGCAGCACCGGCACCGCAGCGCGGGAGAGCATGAACGTGCCGCGCACGTTGACATCCTGCATGAGGTCGTACTTCTTGGCAGCGAGATCGAGCGAACGCGACAGGTCGATGACGCTGGCGTTGTTGATGACGATGTCGATGCCGCCGAACTCACCCTGCGTCTTCATCACGGCCTCGGTCACCTGGCTGTCGTCGCGCACGTCGCCGACGATCGGCAGCGCCTGGCCGCCGGCGGCGCGGATCGCCTCCGCGGCGGTGTGCACCGTGCCCTCAAGCCGGGGATGCGGGGTGTCGGTCTTGGCGAGCATCGCGATGTTCGCACCGTCGGCGGCGGCACGCAGCGCGATGGCGAGGCCGATGCCGCGGCTGCCACCGGACATCAGGATGGTCTTGCCTGCGAGGGACATGGTGTTCTCCTTACTTCGGCGCCATGCGGATGGCGCCGTCGAGACGGATGGTCTCGCCGTTGAGGTAGCCGTTGGCGACGATGTGCTCGACGAGCGCCGCGTACTCGTCGGGCCTGCCCAGCCGCGACGGGTAGGGCACCTGCTGGCCGAGCGAGTCCTGGGCGGCCTGCGGCAGGCCTGCGAGCATCGGGGTCTCCATGATGCCGGGAGCGATCGTGCAGACCCGGATGCCGTGGCGCGCGAGCTCACGTGCGATCGGCAGGGTCATCGCGTGCACGCCGCCCTTCGACGCCGAGTAGGCGGGCTGGCCGATCTGACCGTCGAACGCGGCGACGCTGGCGGTGTTCACGATGACACCGCGGTCGCCGCCGTCGGCGGGTTCCGTCTGCGCCATCACGGCGGCGGCCTGAGAGATGACGTTGAAGGTGCCGACGAGATTGATGCGGATGACGCGCTCGAACGCGTCGAGATCGGCGGGGCTGCCGTCGCGGTCGAGCACCTTGGCGGGCGGGGCGATGCCCGCGCAGTTCACGACGACGCGCAGCGGTGCGACGGCGTGAGCGGATGCCACGGCCGCAGCCACCTGCTCGGAGCTGGTCACATCGGCCGGCAGGAACAGTCCGCCGAGCTCGGCGGCGATCTCCTCGCCGGCGGAGCCGGGCAGGTCGATGATGGCGACCCGTGCTCCCGCGGCGGACAGCCTGCGCGCAGTGGCGAGGCCGAGCCCGCTGGCGCCGCCCGTGATGAGCGCGCCCTGTCCGGTGATCTGCATCGTGTTCTCCTTCGAACGACTCGGCGCCGGTCGGACGCCGAATGCGACTGAGTCTCAGCATACGTGGTTCCGAGTGTCCCGCTGGCGGGGTGGTCGCGAGCGGTGGATGCTGAGGTCATGGACCTTCGTCGCAAACGAGCCTACGACAGCACCTCTCCCGACGACGGGTACCGCGTGCTGGTCGATCGACTGTGGCCGCGCGGCGTCTCGAAGGAGCACGCTGCGATCGACCTGTGGGCGAAGGAGGTCGCGCCGTCGACCGAGCTGCGCCACGAATGGCATGCGCCAGGGGCCGACTTCGAGACCAATGCCGCGCACTATCGAGCCGATCTGGCCGGTCCGCAGGCCGACGCGCTCGACACCCTCGTGGAGGCGCTGCACGGGCGTCCGGTCGTCACCCTCGTCTACGCGGTCAACGACACCGAGCACAACCACGCGGTGGTGCTGGAGGGCGTGCTGAAGAACCTGATCGACTGACCGCGAGCGGGTCAGGACGGCCCGAGGATGAAGTTCCAGGCGCCGGTGGACACCGCCGCGAGGATGGCCAGGGCCGAGATCGATGCGCCGGCGATCACCAGCATCCATTCCTGCCGGCCGAAGCGCGCGGGGCGAGCCCACGTGCGCTGGACCGGCGCGCCGAAACCGCGCGCCTCCATCGCAGTCGACAGTTTCGCTCCTCGACGGATCGACAGCACCAGCAGAGCGAAGGCCATCCCCACGAACCGGCGGATGCGGCCGCGATCGGCGACGCCGCGAGCGCGGCGCGCGAGTTCGAGCGCACGCCAGTCGTCGAGGAAGAGACCCACCATGCGCAGACCGGCCAGCGCGCCCAGCACGAAGCGCGCCGGCAGCCGCATGGTCTGCCCGAGCCCGTCGGCGAGGTCGGTCGGGTCGACGGTGACGAACAGCACCACCGAGGGCAGCGCGATCGCCAGCACGCGCAGCACGGTCGCCCCGGCGAGCGCGAGCGACCCGTCGCTGACATGCACGAGAAGCCATTCGACATACACCCGGCCGCTTGTCTCGCCGTAGAGCGCGATGGTCACGCCGGTGAGGGGAGCCGCGAGCCAGACCGGCCAGGTGCGGGCCCAGAACTCCTGCCATCCGACCCCGGCGAACAGGAAGAGCACGCACTCCAGCGCGAGGGCGACCGCGGCCGACACCATGTCGAGAGTGAGGATCAGCGGAATCGCGATGAGTGCGCTCGCGGCGAGCTTGGCGACCGGGTTGATGCGCGACATCGCCCCGGTGCGCGCGCGGGTCTCGACGAGGGTCATGCCGCGCCTCGCAGCTCGAACCGCTCGGCGTGCAGTGCGTCGATGACGTCGCGGTCGTGCGTGACCGTGATGAGCGCCGTGCCGTCATCTCGAAGCCCGGCGAGGATCGCCACGAGCTCCTGCCAGGTGCGGGCGTCCTGCCCGAAGGTGGGTTCGTCGAGCACGAGCACTCGCGGGCGAGTGATGAGCGCGGCGGCGACGGTCAGCCGGCGCTTCTCGCCACCGGACAGCGTGTACGGATTCGCCTTGGCGAGACGGTCGAGCCTCAGCCGCTGCAGCAGCTCGTCGCTGCGTGTGGAGATCTCGGCTTCCGAGAGCCCCAGCGTGCGAGGGCCGATGGCCAGCTCGTCCTGCACGGTGGTCGCCAGCAGCTGATGCTCCGGCTCCTGGAAGACCGTGCCGATGCGGGTGAGCAGCTCGCGCGAGGCCCACCGGATGGGCTTCGGGCCCGCCCCGGCGGCGAGGGAGGCGGATGCCGTGACCGTGCCGGCCGCAGGAGGCAGCAGGCCGGCGAGCGTCAGACCCAGCGTCGACTTGCCTGCTCCGTTGGGCCCGGTGATGGCGAGGACAGAGCCTGCGCGCACGTCCACGTCGATGCCGTCGGCCACCAAGGTGCTGCGCACACGTGCCACTGCCAGATCGTGGGCAGTCAGCAGCGCCTCCCCCGGCGCCGACATCGGCGCAGCCGGGTGGCGCGGAGGCATCCCGGGCACCCACACGCCCGCCTCCGCCAGCCGCTTCCCCTGGGCAGCCAAGACGTCACTCGGGGGTCCATCCGCGATGATGCCCCCGTCGCCGAGCACGATGACCCGATCGATCAGCGGCAGCCAGACATCGAGCCGATGCTCGACGACGATCAACGTGGTGCGCTGCACCTCGAGCATCCGCTGCACCGCATCGCGAACCTCGACGACACCCTCCGGGTCGAGGTTCGCGGTGGGCTCGTCGAGCAGCAGCAGCCCCGGCCGCATCGCGAGCGCCCCGGCGAGGGCGAGGCGCTGCTTCTGTCCGCCGGAGAGCGCCTTGGTGGGGCGGTCGAGTGGCACATCGAGTCCGACGGCGTCGAGCGCCGCATCGACCCGGCGCCAGATCTCGTCACGCGGGATGCCGAGATTCTCACAGCCGAACGCGACGTCGTCGCCCACGCGCGCGAGGATCACCTGCGAATCCGGGTCCTGCAGCACCAGGCCTGCGCGGCCGCGTGAGGCTGCGGCCGGCTGCCCGTCGATGAGCAGGCGCCCCTCGGCATCCCCCTCCTCATCGCCGCCGAGCACGCCGGCCAGGCCGTGCAGCAGCGTCGACTTGCCGGCACCGGAGGCGCCGAGCAGCAGCACGCGCTCGCCGGGCTCGATGCGCACGGTGATGTCTCTTACAGCCCAGGCGATCCGACTCGAATGCCGCCAGCCCCAGCCGTGCGCCTCGACCGTCGCCGGCCGTCCCTGGGCGGTCATCTCAGACGCGGGCTCGCACCTCGCGACCCGACCCGAACCGGTCGAGCGCGCCCGTGGCGGCGAGGCCCCTGGCGAGCAGCCAGCCGAGCAGGCCCGCGAGCACAGCCCCCGAGATGACGGTGCAGATCAGGTACACGGTGGTGAACGCGGCATCGGAGCCCGCGTACCAGAGGATCATGTTGTTGATGCCGCCGGCCAGGGCAGCGCCCGCGCCGGCCAGCATGGCCACGCCGAGCGACCAGGCCCGGTAGGCGAAGAGCAGGAAGATCAGCTCGGCGCCGAGTCCCTGCACGAGGCCCGCTTCGATGGTGAGGAAGCCGCCCCACTGCGCGCCGGCCAGCGCCGACACGACGGCCGCGAGCGTCTCGACGTAGATCGCCGCGCCGGCCTTGCGGATGATCAGCCCGCCCAGCACGCCGGCGATCAGCCACGGACCGTCGAGCAGACCCTGCACACCGGGCATCAGCGGCTCGAGCAGAGCTTTCGGGCCGAGGTATCCGACGTTCCAGGCAAGGAACAGGAACCCGCAGGCGACGCCGAGCACGCTGGCGACGACGATGTCGACGACGCGCCAGCGCCAGATCGACGGGCGGCCGAGACCGGTCCGGTCAGATGCCTTCTCAGCGGCGGATGCGGACGTGGACGTACTCATCTGAACTCCTCCCTGCGCCGGCATGATCCGGATCAGGTTCGACGGTCGAAGCGCGTGTCGCTTCCTCTCAGCCCGGCTGTCCGGACTCCCGTGGTGGTGGCTCGATCATACCGCCGGTCGCGCTCGTCTCGGTTCGGCGTTTCGTTCCGTGAAACACCGGGCGGTAGCGTGGTCGCGTGACACCTCCCCCCGAGTCGGCGCCGCCGGCGACACGCCGTGCTGCGCGCGACCGCATTCGCGCGCGGGCCGAGCATCCCTCCGCCAGCGCGACCGCGCTCCCTGCGTTCGGCGACAGCCTCGGTCCGGAACTGGCTGCGGTCGGGGATGCTGCGGCTGCGGATGCCCGCGACGCAGCCGTCACGGCTGCGGAATCGCCGACGGCCGGCTCCCCCTCTGCCGGTGCGCCTGCGTCGGAGTGGGCGGATGCCTCCCGCCCGCCCACGGCTCTGACCTGGCTCGAACCTTCCGATCTGCTCGACGAGCGTGTGCAGGATGTGCAGCCGCGCGAGCTCTTCGCCGATGCCCGCCTCACCCCGGAATGGCGACGCCCTCGGGTGCTCCTGCCGCTCGGCTTCGTCGTCGCGCTGTGCGGCGCCTATGTCTCGACCACGCTGCTGTGGCCGCTGCACGAGGTGGCGCCCGTGGTCGAGGCCTCCGCCGTCGAGATCGCTCCGGCCCCGACCGCGGCCATGACCTGGCCCACGACGGGAAGCGCGGCCGTGGGCATCCAGGGCATGGAACCGGTGGCATCGACCGCGTCGGCCGACGAGATCGCCAGCATCTCGAAGGTGGTGAGCGTGATGATGGTGCTCGATGAGCTGCCCCTGCAGGTCGGCGAGCAGGGTCCGAGCTTCGCGTTCACCCTCGCCGACTCCCGCGAGTTCTGGCAGTACCGCCGGTCGGACCAGTCTTCGCTCGATGTGCCGGTCGGGGGCAGCCTGACCGAGTATCAGATGCTGCAGGGCATCATGCTCGGGTCGGCGAACAACTACATCGACCGCCTCGCGAACGAGATCTGGGGATCGCCGCGGGGATTCGCCCAGGCATCGGCGCGATGGCTCAGCGACCGCGGCATCGAGGGCGTGACCATCGCGTCGCCCTCGGGGTTCAGCGAAGCGAATGTGGCGCCCCCTGCCGCACTGATCCAGATCGCCGAGCTCGCGATGGCGAACCCCGTCTTCGCCGAGATCGTCGCCACGCGCTCGGCCGATATCCCCGGCGTGGGCGTGGTCACCAACACGAACAAGATGCTCGACGACCCCGGCGTCGTCGGGGTGAAGACCGGGACGCTGAACCACTGGAACCTGCTCACCGCGAAGGATGTCACGATCGGTGAGAGCACCGTGCGCCTGTACACCTCGGTGCTCGGGCAGGCCGGGAGCGCCGAGCGGCTGGAGGTGACCCGTCAGCTTCTCGCCGAGCTGGAGACGACGCTCACCGAGCAGCCGCCGTCGGTTCCCGCGCGAACCGTGGTCGGTCACGTCAGCACCGAGTGGGGTGACCGCGTCGACGTCGTGACGGACGCCGACGCGCGCGTGCTGCTCTGGAACGGCTCCACGGCAGCGGCCACCACGGCTTTCTCACTCGGCGACAAGACGGCGACCGGCGCCGAGGTCGGCACCCTGACGGTCGAGGGACCGCTCGGCACCGCGACCGCATCGGTCTCGCTCGCCGATGACATCACGCAGCCGAGCATCTGGTGGCGTCTCACGCATCCGCTCGCGCTGTTCGGCCTCGACCACGACTGACCCGCTTCTCCTACGCCGCGAGACTTCTGTTCCAGCACGAGACGGCACTCGCCGGCGTACGTCTCGTGCTGGAAGGCAGGTCTCGCGGGTTCAGTCGGGGCGGATGCCCGGGTGCGGTGCGCACGAGCAGAACGCCCGCCCCGGTCACGGGGCGGGCGTTCTGCTGTTGCGGGATCAGTCGCGGTCGGGGTCGGATGCCGTGGACTCGGCCTCCTTCACCGCTTCACCGAGCTGGTGGGCGTCGGGGGCGGCGATGACCTTCTGCTCGGCGATCGCCTCCTGCTCGTCTTCGGCGCCCCCGATGACGATCACGGGCACCGAGCCGGTGAGCGTCTCCTCCGCGTCGAGGTCGGTCGCGGCCTGCTCGAACTGCGACTGGTACAGCCGCCAGTAGGCGCCCTGCCTTGCGATCAGCTCTTCGTGGTCGCCCTGCTCGACGATGTCGCCGTGCTCCATCACGAGGATGAGGTCGGCGTCGCGGATCGTCGACAGGCGGTGGGCGATCACGAACGACGTGCGTCCCTCGCGAAGCGCGGCCATCGCCTGCTGCAGCAGCAGCTCGGTGCGGGTGTCGACGGCGCTCGTCGCCTCGTCGAGGATGAGGATCGAGGGCCGTGACACGAACGCGCGGGCGATCGTGATCAGCTGGCGCTCACCGGCCGAGACGTTCGAGGCGTCCTCGTCGAGCACGGTCTCGTAGCCCTCGGGAAGCGAGTGCACGAACCGGTCGACGTAGGTCGCCTCGGCCGCAGCGATGATCTGCTCGTCGGTGGCCGCGTCGTTGCCGTAGCGGATGTTCTCTCGGATGGAGCCGGCGAACAGCCACGGGTCCTGCAGGACCATGCCGGTGCGCGCACGCAGATCGTCGCGGCGCATCTCGGAGATGTCCTGCCCGTCGAGCAGGATGCGCCCCGAGTCGAGCTCGTAGAACCGCATGATGAGGTTCACGAGCGTCGTCTTGCCGGCACCGGTCGGACCCACGATCGCAACGGTCTGCCCCGGCTCCACCCGGAACGAGAGGTCGGTGATCAGCGGGCGGTCCTCGCTGTACGAGAACGCGACGTGCTCGAACTCGATGACGCCCTTGCCCTCCGGCGCGGAGGGCGCGTCATCGGCATCCGGATCCTGCTCCTCGGCATCGAGCAGATCGAAGACCCGCTCTGCCGAAGCCGTACCCGACTGCACGACGGCGGCCATGCCGCCCAGCTCGCTGAGCGGCTGGCTGAACTGCTGCGAGTACTGGATGAACGCCTGCACGTCGCCGAGGCGCAGGTTGCCGCCCGCGACGAGCAGGCCGCCGAGCACGGCGATGCCCACGTACTGCAGGTTTCCGATGAACATCATCGCGGGCATGATGATGCCCGAGAGGAACTGCGCCTTGAACGCCGCCTGGAACAGCTCCTCGTTCTCGACCTGGAAGCTGTCGAGAGCGTCCTTCTCGCGGCCGAACACCTTCACGAGCGCGTGACCGGAGAAGGCCTCCTCGACGCGGGCGTTGAGACGGCCCACCTTGCGCCACTGCGTGCCGAAGGCCTTCTGCGAACGCGGGCCGATGACGCCGAAGATCACGCCCATGAGCGGCAGCGAGACGAGCGCGACCAGCGCGAGCTGCCACGAGATCGAGAACATCATGACCAGCACGCCGACGACCGTGAGCACGCTGGTCAGCGCACCCGACAGCGACTGCTGCATGGTCTGGGTGATGTTGTCGATGTCGTTCGTGACCCGCGAGATGAGCTCACCGCGCTGCACCTTGTCGAAGTACGACAGCGGCAGGCGGTTGATCTTCGCCTCGACGTCCTCGCGCAGGCGCCACATGGTGCGCACCATGATCACGTTGATCACGTATCCCTGCAGCCAGCTGAGGATGGCGGAGACGACGTAGATCGCCAGCACCGCGACGATGATCCAGCGCAGTCGCTCGAAGTCGACGCCGTCGCCGACCGCGAAGTCGTCCATGGCCGAGACCATGTTCGCGAACTCATCCTGCCCGGCGCCGCGGAGCACCTCGACCACCTGGTCACGGCTCGTGCCCTGCGGGAACCCTGGCGCACCGCCGAAGCCCTGGCCGAGGACGCTCGAGATGAATCCCTCGTAGACGACGTTGGTCGCCTCGCCGAGCACCTTGGGCGCAGCCACGGCGAGCACGACGCCGACGGCGCCGAAGAACGACACCAGCAGGAACCACCAGGCCGAGGGCCTGAGCAGCCCGATCATCCTCTTGAAGCTGGGCCCGAAGTTGTCGGCCTTGCCGGGAGCGGGGCCGTCGAACATGCCACCGCCTTCGAGGCGCGCCTTCTCGGCGAGCTCGGCCTCCTCCTTCTCGGCGGCGGTCATCGGCGCCTGCCCTGAGCTCGCCGAAGGGTCGGCGACCGCGGTGGCCTGCGCACGTGCGGCGAGCGCGCGCTCGCGACGCGACCTGCCTGCGTCCTGGGCCCCTGAGCCTGTCGAACGGGTCATGCGTCCACCCCCAGCTGCGACTCGACGATCTCCCTGTACGTGGGGCTGCTGACGAGCAGCTCGTCGTGCGTGCCCACGCCCACCACGGCGCCGTCGTCGAGGACGACGATGCGATCGGCGTCGGTGATCGTCGAGACGCGCTGCGCGACGACGATCTTGGTGACGTCGGGCAGCTCTCTCCACAGGGCCTGGCGCAACCGGGCATCCGTCGTGAGATCGAGAGCTGAGAACGAGTCGTCGAACACGAGGATGCGGGGCCCGTGCACGATCGCCCTGGCGATCGCGAGACGCTGCCGTTGACCGCCCGAGACGTTCGTGCCGCCCTGGGCGATGCGCGAGTCGAGGCCGTCGGGCATCGCCTCGACGAAGTCCCGCCCCTGCGCGATCTCGAGAGCAGCCCACAGCTCGTCGTCGGTCGCATCCGCCCGCCCGTAGCGGAGGTTGGATGCCACGGTGCCGGAGAACAGGAAGGGTCGCTGCGGCACGAGCCCGATGTCCTGCCAGAGCGCGTCGAGATCGGCCTCGCGCACGTCGACGCCGCCGACCTGCACGACACCGCCGGTCGCATCGAACAGCCGCGGGATCAGCGAGACCAGCGTGGTCTTGCCCGAGCCGGTCGATCCGATGATCGCCACCGTCTCACCCGGCCGCGCGTCGAAGGTGATGGCCGAGAGCACGGGCACCTCGGCGCCCGGGTAGGTGAACTCGACGTCGCGGAACGCGACCGCACCCGGCTCAGGGAACTCGGTCACGCCGTTCTCCGGGCGGGTCATCGACGACTCGGCGTCGAGCACCTCGGTGACGCGCTCGGCCGAGACAGCCGCACGCGGGATCATCATCGCCATGAAGCTCGACATGATGACGCCCATCATGATCTGGCCGATGTACTGCATGAACGCGAAGATCGTGCCGATCTCGGCGTTGCCGGCGTTGATCTCGACGCCGCCGAACCACACCACCGCGACGATGGTGACGTTGAGCACGAGCATGAACAGCGGGAACATCAGCACGAAGAGCGAGCCGATGTTGCGCCCGAGCACCATCAGGTCGGTGTTCACCGCGCGGAACCGGCGCTCCTCGATGCGCTCTCGCACGAAGGCACGCACCACTCGCACACCGGTGAGCTGCTCGCGCATGATGCGGTTGACGTCGTCGAGCTTGGCCTGGTTGCGGCGGAACAGCGGCACCATGCGGCCGATGATCACGACCGCGATGACGAGCAGAAGGGGCACCGAGACGGCGATGAGCCAGCTGAGGCCGACGTCGGTCTGGATGGCCTTGATGATGCCGCCGATCGCGAGCAGCGGCGCGGTGACGAACATCGTCGCACCCATCATCGCCAGCATCTGCACCTGCTGCACATCGTTCGTGTTGCGGGTGATCAGCGACCCGGCCCCGAACTGCGAGACCTCGCGCTCGGAGAAGCCGCTCACGCGCGCGAACACGTCGGCGCGGATGTCGCGCCCGGCGCTCATGGCCATGCGGGCGGCGAAATAGGTGGCGAGGATCGAGGCCAGGATCTGCCCCAGCGACACGAGCAGCATGAAGCCGCCGCGGTTCCAGATGTAGCCGATGTCGGCCTTCGCCACGCCGTTGTTGATGATGTCGGCGTTGATCTCGGGCAGGTTGAGCGAGGCCATCACACTGGCGAACTGCAGCACGACGATCGTGATGAGCAGCGGCCAGTATCTGGTCAGATATCGAGTGAGGAGTTTTCCGAGCACAGGTGGACTTCCTTGTGAGATTTCGGAGGGCCGAAACGCGGCCATCACACATCGTGCCACCAACCTCCGACATCCGTATCCCCCTTACGGCCGACCTTCGCTGTCAGCGGAAAAGGAGCGCGGGACCAGCCGGGCGAGGTGTCAGGAGAAGCTCAGCCCGAACATCGTGGATGACGCGATGAGCAGCAGCACCCCTCCCGTGGCGAACGCCGCCTTGCGCTCGGCCGTGGCGGACTTCGCGGCCGCGGTGACGGCTCCGATGACGCCGATCATCCCCGCGAATGCGAAGCCTCGGGCGGCGTCCGCGTCGCCGGAGGCGAACATGAGCACGGCGGCGATCGCTGCGCTGACGACGCCTGCGACGGCGACCACCGCGCCCGCGTCGGCCGTGCGCCGGTCTCGACGCTCGACCGCGTCGCTCAGACGCTCGACCGCGTTGTTCATGAGAGCCTCCTCATCGCCCCCAAGGTAGCCGAAGGCGTGCGCTCGCACGACCCCTGAATAGACTCGCTGTCATGCCCTCGGAGAACGCCGCCCGCCCTGCAGTGCTGATGGTGTGCGACTACTCGCTGAAGTATCTCGGCGGGGCGCAGACCGCATTCCGGCGGCAGGCAGAGGCCCTCGCCGGCGAGGGTGTGAAGGTGGTCGTCCTGGCCCCGGATGCCGATGCGGTGGCGGCAGAGGGCATCACCACCGTCTCTCCGCCGCGGCACGGCACCATCCCCGTGCTGGATCTGCCGCTGCTCGGCCGCGCCCGCGATCTGGAGCCGCTGGTCGCGGCGACCATCCGCCGGCACGGCATCGGCGCGGTCGTCGTGCACTCGGAGTTCGCGCTCGCGGCAGCGGCGATCGACGTGGCGCGGCAGCTGGGCATCCCGTCGATGCACACCGTGCACACCTTCTTCTGGCGGGCGCCTGCGGCGCTCGCCCCCTTCGCGCCGATCGTGGCGCGCGTGCACTCGGGGCTCACGGGGATCCGGAGCGGCGGTCGCTTCGCCGGCAGCCACCCGCTCAACAATGCCCTCCGCACCATGACGCTGCGGATCGCCGAGCGGGCCGACGTCGTGCTGTCGCCGTCGAAGCATCAGGCCACAGCGCTCCGAGGCGCGGGTGCGGGGCGCGTGGAGGCGTTCTCGAACGTCGCGCAGCCGCTGAGGGTCGCCCCGGCGCCGGACGGCGGGACGCTGCGTCTGCTGTGGGTCGCGCGCTTCGCGCCTGAGAAGCGGGTCGACGTGGCGCTCGATGCGATGCGCCTCGTCACCGGCCGACTCGGCGAGGGCCGGGTGCACCTCGACGTGGCCGGCGGCACGCACCGACCAGTGCCGGCGGTCACATTTCACGGGCCGGTGCCGGGTGAGCGGGTCGGGGAGCTGATGGATGCCGCGGATGCCGCCCTCATCACCTCGCTCGGCTTCGACAACCAGCCGATGGTGGCGCTCGAAGCCTTCGCGCACGGGCGCCCGGTGATCGTCAGCGACCCGGTGCTCGCGACGGAGTTCGGGGATGCGGCACTCGGCACCCCGACGCCGGACGCGGAGGGGCTCGCCGACCTGATCATCCGGCTCGAGGCAGACCGCTCCCTGCTCGCTGCTCCGCGCGACGCGGCCGTCGACTACGCGAGCGAGCGCGTGGCCGCAGCTCACGTCGCGCGCCTGCTGGAGCTCGCTGCCTCGGTCTGACCAGTCCTCGCACGGGCCGGAGCGCACGCTGGACCTCGCCGCGCCGGTCGACCAGTCATCCGAGGTAGGCGAACACGCGAGCACAGGAGAATCTCGCGCAGAATCGCCTACGTCGGGTTAATGGCCTACGTCGAAGCGGGTGCGCGCAACGAGCCCGCTGCACAGCCGATTCGCTCCCCCGGGCGAGCGCGGCACCGGAGGTAGGCGAACACGCGAGCACAGGAGAATCCCGCGCATATTCGCCTGCGTCGGGTTGTTCGCCTACGTCCGAGCGAGCGCCGGCCTCTGAGAAGCGGCGACTCAGAACAGCGGCGGCTCCGGCACGTAGTTCCGCGCCGGTGCTCCGGCATCCGCGGGCAGCTCGGCGACGGTCGCCGGCTGCCACTTCGGATCGCGGTCCTTGTCGACCAGCTGCGCCCGGATGCCCTCGACCAGGTCCGGATGATTGTGCCCGAACCACATCACTCGGCGGTACTCCCCCTCGAGCGCCTCACGCACGCCGCTCATCCCGCGCGCCTCGCGCACCGCGTCGAGGGTGACGGCCAGCGCGGTCGGCGCGAGCTCCTCGAGCGTGGCGAGGGCGGATGCCGCATCGGGGGCATCCGAGTCACGCAGGCGCTGCATGATCTCCCCCACCGTGTCAGCCGAGAAAGCCTGATCGATCCACTCGCGAGCGGCTGGCAGGGCCGACGGCTCCGGTGTCTCGTCGAACAGCAGCGTCAGCTCGTTCGGGGTGCTCGGATCGGCGCGGGTGGCCAGCGCGTCGCGCAGGCCGTCGAGGTTCTCGGACGGCACGAAGTGATCGGCGAAGCCCAGGTACAGGGCATCCGCCGCGCTCATGCTCTGACCCGTGAGGCCGAAGTACTCCCCCAGCCGCCCCGGCGCCCGGCCGAGCAGCCAGGTGCCGCCCACGTCGGGTGTGAAGCCGATGCGCGTCTCGGGCATCGCCAGGCGCGAGCGCTCGGTCACGATGCGCACGGCCGCGTGGCCGGCGAGCCCGATGCCGCCGCCCATCGTGATGCCGTCGGCGAAGACGACGACCGGCTTGGGGTACTCGGCGATGAGCGCGTTCATGGCGTACTCGGCGCGGAAGAAGTCGGCGATGTGCTCGGGGTGGCCGCTCGTGATCGAGTCGTAGAGCGCGCGCACGTCGCCGCCGGCGCAGAGGCCCCGCTCACCTGCGCCGTCGATCAGCACGGTCTGCACGTCGGTGTCGTCGATCCATGCCCTCAGCGCCGCGGTGATCTGCTCGATCATGCCGAGATCCAGGGCGTTGATGGCCCGGGGACGGTTGAGCGTGATGCGTCCGAGCGAGCTGTCGGTGCGGGCGATGACGGTGGCGGCTTCGGTGGCGGCTTCGGTGTCGGTCACGCCTGTCAGGCTACTCCGCTTCGCGATCTGCACTGATCTGCGCACCAGGATCGTCCGTTCCGGCAGGTGAAGCGCAGATTCTCCCAGGTTTCCGCGAAGATGGAAGAGATTGTCCCGAACAGGAGAGGTCGCCATGCCCGAAGGACAGGTGCTCGAGTTCACCCAGGTCACAAAGCGCTTCGGCGCTGTGACCGCCGTTTCCGACCTCTCCGTCCGTGTGGCGCCGGGCGCCGTCACCGGCTTCCTCGGCCCGAACGGTGCCGGGAAGACCACGTCGCTGCGCATCCTGCTCGGCCAGATCCGCCCCACCTCGGGCAGCGCGACCATCGGCGGCGCGAGCTACTCCGACCTGCGTCACCCGCTGCGGACCATCGGCGCCGTGCTCGAGGAGTCGGCGTACCGCCCTCGGCGCACCGCAAGTCGTCAGCTGATGCTCGCCGCCAAGGCGAACGGCATCCCGTCAGCGCGCGTCGATGAGGTGCTGCACCTGGTCGGGCTGCAGGACGACGGCGACACCCGCCTGGGCAGCTATTCACTCGGCATGCGTCAGCGTCTGGCTGTCGCATCGGCGCTGCTCGGCGACCCCGGCGTGCTCGTGCTCGATGAGCCGGCCAACGGGCTCGACCCCGAGGGCATCCGCTGGATGCGTCTGCTGATGCGCCGCCTCGCCGACGAGGGGCGCACCGTGCTGGTCTCATCTCACGTGCTGAGCGAGATCGAGCAGGTCGCCGACGACGTCGTGGTGCTCTCGAAGGGCCGCGCAGTGCACGCCGGACCGATCTCGGAGCTTGCGGATGCCTCGGGCGGCGCCGTCGTGGTGGATGCCGAGAACCGTGCGCCGCTGATCACGGCGCTGTCGGCTGCCAAGCTCGACTTCGACGTGCTGCGCTCGGGTGTCACCGTGCGCGATTCCGACTCGGCCGCAGTCGGCGCAGTCGCCGCCGAAGCCGGCGTCGCTTTGACGATGCTGCAGCAGCGCGGCCCCAGCCTCGAGGAGGTCTTCCTCGACCTCGTCTACGGTCGCCGCGCCGACAGCCCGCGCCTCGACACATCCGCGAACCGGGTCGCCCACGCGTCGGACTCGGCGAGCGGAGCCGAAGCTGCAGACGCCCAGCCCGTCGCTGCTGGCGAGACGGATGAAGCTGCGGCTGACGCCCTCGACGCCGATGCCGATGCCAATGCAGAGCACCCCGCCGCTGGCCCGGCCGACGCGGATGCCGACGCCGGCGCCGAGCACGCCGATGCTGGCGCGGCCGACGCGGCGCTGGTCGCAGGCGGCGTGCCGCTCTCGGGTGCGGCTGCGGTGGTCGCCGACGGCGGCGCCGTCGCAGCGGCCGGCACCGGATACGGAGCAGCGCCGACCGACACCATCCCCGCAGTCGAAGACGCTTCAGACGGCGACGTGGACGCCGACACCACCGCGGACACGGCGACGCCGGAGGACGCCGAGGCGGACGCGCAGGATGCTGCGCAGGCAGCGGACCGCGAGATCGGGGCGGAGGCGGATGACGAGGAAGCCGCGTCGTCGACATCCGACCAGGCGTCGGACAGCGTGGAAGCCGACCAGCCGACTGAGCACGCGGACGACACAGATACGGCCCCCAGCGATGCGGACGCCACGGACGTGGCCGACAGCGATGCGGACGCCGCTATCGCCGAAACGCGCGAAGGTGGGGATGCCGATGACACTGCTGATCCAGCAGTTGCCGACGGCACCGACTCCGACGGTGACGACGATGCGGAGCTCGACGCAGCAGGAGACGCTCCGTCCTCGGATGAGGCTCGCGCAGCCGAGCAGAGCGTCGACGACCTGGTCGAGAGCGCTCGCATCGGTGAACACCCTGACTCGGACGGACAGGCCGAGGGCGACGAGCAGGCGGACGAGACGCGTCCGCTCATCCTTCCCCTCGCGACCGAGGCCGTCACGCTGCCGTCCACGACAGTCGAGCCGACTTTCACCGAGCTGATCACGGGCCTGCCCGCCTCGGTCACCACCGAGGGTTCCGACAGCCCGGCCCCGGCGACCGAGGCCATCTCGATCATGACGCCCAAGCTCTCGAGCGACGACGACGATGACGCGGTCGACGACGGGGACGACGACCCACGGCTCGCTGCGATGCGCACCTCGCTGTCGGCGGCAGCGAGCCGGTTCTTTGAGGGCCCGGCGCCCGACTACCCGTACAGCTCACGCGCCCAGCGGCGTGAGGAGTCGGCCGAGGCCAATGCGGACGATGCGCCGGATCGCGCCGGCGGCGAGCCGCATCACGACGCCGCACACCACGACGGCGACCAGAGCCACCGGCAGCACTGACGCTCGGGATCGCCGAGTCCGGTGAGACGTCGACCCCGCCCTTCCGGCTGAGACCTCGCCGTTCCGGTCAGACGGTGCGGGGCCGCGGCCGGATGACCGGGCGCTGGCGCTGCTTCTGCACCGGCACCGAGCCGGTCGCGATGTCCGCGACATCCTCGGGCTGATCGCTGACCTCGAGCCGCAGCGCCTGGGTCAGCGCGAGCCCGTGGCGGGTCGTGAGGATGAGCCGCTGGAACTGCGCGTCGCCGTCGAGATCCACCACGACGCTGGGCCTGCGGCGCCGGATCAGCACGAAGTCCGTGGTCTCCGCGGCCTTCCACGTTCCCGCGGCGAGGACTCCGGGGATGTGAGTGCCGGGTCCCGGCACTCCGCGCAGCCAGGTCCAGGCATCCTGAGTCAGCTGCACCTTGGTGATGTGCTCGCGCTCGACGCGCACGTTCTCCCGGTGGAAGGTCGATGCCCGCTCGATCGGCGAGAGAACGATCTCAAGTCGAGTCTGATCCAGCAGCAGGGTCACCATGCGACCAGTCTGCCAAAGCGGGCGACCGACACGCCCACGACTTGCTGACAGGACGGCAACGATCCTGTTGTGCTGAACCGGCAAGGCCGGTTCGGCACAGACGGGGTCAGGCGGATGCCGCGGCCGCGGCCGCCGCGGGCAGAGCGGCCTCGATGGCGGCCAGCTCGTCGTCGCCGTGCGCGGCCGTGAGGAACCACGCCTCGAACACGCTGGGCGGCAGCGCCACACCCTGCTCGCGCATGGAGTGGAAGAACGGGGCGTAGCGGAACGACTCCTGCGTCTGAGCGATCGCGTAGTCGCGCGGCGCCTCGGGCAGGAAGGCGACACCGAACAGGCTGCCGGCGCGCGGCACCGCGTGCACCACGCCGGCATCCGTCAGCGCGGCGTCCAACGAGGCGGCGAGCCGATCGGCTGCGGCATCGATGCGCGCGTACACCTCGGGCGTCGCGAGCCGCAGAGTCGCGATGCCGGCCGCGACCGAGAGGGGGTTCCCCGACAGTGTGCCCGCCTGGTACACGGGTCCGACGGGTGCCAGCATGTCCATGACGGCGGCGCTGCCGCCGAGCGCGGCCAAGGGCATCCCGCCGCCGACGACCTTGCCGAACGTGATGATGTCGGGCACGTACTGCTCGCCCGCCTCCTGCTGCAGCCCCCAGAATCCGGCGGGGTGCACCCGGAATCCGGTGAGCACCTCGTCGAGGATCATCAGGGCGCCGTGCGCGTGGGCGGTGTCGGCGATGAGCCTGTTGAAGCCGGGCAGCGGAGCGACGACGCCCATGTTCGCCGACGCCGCCTCGACGATCACGGCGGCGATGCGCTCGCCATGCTCGGCGAACACCGCGGCCAGGGCATCCGGGTCGTTGTAGTCGATGACGAGCGTCTGCGCGGCAATCGGCGCAGGCACGCCGGCCGAGCCCGGCAGCGCGAGCGTAGCGACGCCGGAGCCGGCGGCGGCGAGCAGCCCGTCGGAGTGGCCGTGGTAGTGGCCCGAGAACTTCACCAGCAGGTCGCGTCCGGTGGCGCCGCGGGCCAGGCGGATCGCCGTCATGGTCGCCTCGGTCCCCGTCGAGACCAGGCGCACGCGTTCGACCGGTCGCACGTCGTCGTGACGCACCCGCTCGGCGATCAGCTGCGCGAGCTCCACCTCACCCTCGGTGGGGGCGCCGAACGAGAGGCCGCGGGTCGCGGCATCCTGAACCGCCTGAACCACCTCGGGACGCGCGTGGCCGAGCAGTGCCGGACCCCACGACGCGACGAGGTCGACGTACTCGCGTCCGGCGGCGTCGGTCACGCGGGCGCCCGAAGCGGATGCCAGGAACCGCGGCGTTCCGCCGACCGAGCCGTACGCGCGCACCGGCGAGTTCACGCCGCCGGGGATCACGGAGCGGGCAGTGTCGAACAGGGAGTCGTTGCGGTCCATGCATCCAGCCTACGGATGCCGGCTATGAGCGGCGCCGGGCTCGGGAAACGAACACGGATGCACAGGTTTCCCCGAACAGCACAGAGATCGGCGGATTTGGTGTGCAGAGCGGGGAGAAGTGTGCCGGCGCGCGCCTCAGCGGCTCCGAATCCAGCGCGCGGCTTCGCTCGCCCAGTAGCTGAGGACAGCGTCGGCGCCGGCACGGCGGATCGACATGAGCGATTCGAGCACGGCGGCGCGGCGGTCGATCCAGCCGTTCGCCGCGGCAGCCTCGATCATCGCGTACTCGCCCGACACCTGGTACGCCCACACCGGCACGTCGACGGCATCGCGCACCTCGCGCAGCACATCCAGGAATGCCATCGCGGGCTTGACCATCACGATGTCCGCGCCCTCGTCCTGATCGAACAGCGCCTCACGCACGCCCTCGCGCCGGTTGCCCGGATCCATCTGGTAGGTGCGCCGGTCGCCCTGCAGCTGCGAGTCGACGGCCTCGCGGAACGGGCCGTAGAAGGCGCTTGCGTACTTGGCCGAATAGGCGAGCAGCAGGGTGTCGTGGAACCCCTCGTCGTCGAGCGCTTCGCGGATCACCGCGACCTGCCCGTCCATCATGCCGCTGAGACCCAGCAGCTGGGATCCTGCGCGAGCCTGCGCGAGAGCCATCGAGGCGTAGCGCTCGAGCGTCGCGTCGTTGTCCACTGCTCCTGCAGGAGTCAGCACACCGCAGTGACCGTGGTCGGTGAACTCGTCGAGGCAGAGGTCGGTCTGCACGACGAGGGCGTCGCCCACCTCCGCTGCCAGCGCGGTCGTGGCGACGTTGAGGATGCCGTCTGGATCGTCGGCGCCTGATCCGATCGCGTCGCGCACGGCCGGTACGCCGAACAGCATCACGCCACCGAGACCGGCCTCAGCGGCATCCACCGCGGCGGCCTTGAGCGAATCCAGCGAGTGCTGCATGACGCCCGGCATCGAGCCGATCGGCGTGGCCTCGCTGAGACCTTCGCGCACGAACATCGGCAGCACCAGCTGGCGCGGCTCGAGAGAGGTCTCGCGCACGAGCTCGCGAACCGGAGCGGACTGGCGAAGACGGCGCAGACGCGCGTCAGGGAACCGGCTCACGGCGCGAACTCGTCTGCCGCGTGCGGGAGCGTGAATCGCGAGACCGTGTCGATCAGCGCATCGACCGTCTGCTTGTCGGCGATGGCTGTGACCGGAAGTCCGGCCTTCTCGGCGTCCTTCGCCGTGCGCGGGCCGATCGCCGCGAGCATCGTGGTCCCGGGGATCTCGGGGAACTGCTCGCGCACCTGCTTGGCGACCGAGCCGCTCGTGATCAGGATCGCGTTGATCCGGCCGTTCTCCACGTCGCGGCGGATCCGCTCGGTGACCGGCACTCCGACCGTGCGGTAGGCCACCACGCTGTCGACGTCGTGCCCCGCCTCGGTGAGCATGACCGAGAGAACCGGCTTGGCGATCTCGCTGCGCAGGGTGAGGATGCGCTGCGCATCGGGCTCGATCGAGATGATCTTCTCCGCCATCCCAGCGGCGGAGTTGTCGAGCTCGGGCATGAGCGCGACGTCGTATCCGACGGCCTGCAGCGCCGCGGCGGTCGTCTCGCCGACGGCGGCGACCTTGGTCCTCGACGGAATCGCGACGCGATGCGCGTACAGCACGTCGACCGTCGTGGCGCTGGTGATGGTCAACCAGTCGTACTCGCCGGCCTGCAGTCGACCGAGGGCCGCATCGAGGGCATCTTGATCGGTGGTCGGGGCGAAGTTGATGAGAGGCGCCACCACGGGCACCGCCCCCATCGCACGCAGGCTGGCAGCGACGCTGTCGCCCCAGGGTCCACCCCGTGGCACGAGAACGCGCCAGCCGTCGAGCGGCCTGGCGGTCTTGGTTTCGGAAGCAGTCATCACGATCACTCTCAGGGCAGGAGGTCGGCCGCTCCCTGTTCGAGCAGCCGATGGGCCGCAGAGTCGCCGAGCTCACGAGCCGTGCGCATCGGGTCTGCACCATCGGCAGCATCCGCTCCGTTGCCGCTGCCGTTCCGTCGAATATACCCCCTGTTCAGGGGCTCGGAGACGTCCAGTCCGATTCGGCGTCCGCCACCGGGTTCGTAGACGACGGCGCGCAGACGGATGCTGTCGCCGGTGACGACCGCGTGGGCCGCCATGGGCGCCTGGCATCCGGCCTCGAGCCCGGCCAGCACGGCTCGCTCCACGGTCACCGCGATGCGGGTGTCGAGATGGTCGAGTCGCGCGAGTGCGTCGAGCAGCTCCGACGGCGCATCGGCCGTGGTCTCCACCGCGAGCGCACCCTGGCCCGGCGCGGTCGGCCATTCGGCGAGACCCAGCTCCTCACGACGCAGGGTGGTCTCCGAGCCGAGGCGTGTGAGGCCGGCGGCGGCGAGGATCACGGCATCCAGCTCTCCGGATGACACCCGCTCGAGACGGGAATCGACGTTGCCGCGGATGTCGACCACCTCGGCGTGTGGCGCACGACGCCGCACCTGCGCGATGCGGCGCGGCGAGCCGGTCCCCACCGTGCTGCCGTGGCGCAGCTCATGCAGGGGCGTGCCGCCGCGCGTGATGACGACGTCCCTGGCATCCGCCCGCGGCGGCGTCGCCGCGATGACCAGCTCAGCGGGGACGGCGGTGGGCAGGTCCTTCAGCGAGTGCACGAGGATGTCGCACTCCCCCGCGATCAGCGCCTCGCGCAGGCGGTTGGCGAAGATGCCCGTTCCGCCGATCTCCGACAGGGATGCCCGGTTCGTGTCGCCCTCCGAGACGATCGGCACGAGCTCGACCGGCCGGCCGGCGACCGCGGCGAGCGCGTCGGCGACATGGCCGGACTGCGCCTGCGCGAGCGCGCTGCGCCGGGTGCCGAGGCGGATCGGGGTCTGCGTGCTCACTGAAGCACTTCGGCGATCTCGTCGAGACGCAGGCGGCGCCCGGTGTAGAAGGGCACCTCCTCCTTCACGTAGCGACGCGCCTCGGTGTAGCGCAGGTCGCGCATGAGGTCGACGAGCTCGGTCGCCGAGTCCGACTCGAGCGGCAGCAGCCACTCGTAGTCGCCGAGCGCGAACGCTGCGACGGTGTTGGCGATCACGCCGGTGAACGCGGCCCCCTTGCGCCCGTGATCGGCGAGCATCTTGCGGCGCTCGGACTCCTCGATCAGGTACCACTCCGGCGTGCGCACGAACGGGTAGAGGCAGAGCCACTGCTTGGGCTCGACCCCGCGGAGGAAACCGGGCACGTGAGCGCGGTTGAACTCTGCGTCGCGGTGCACGCCCATGACGTTCCAGACGGGCAGCAGGTTGCGCAGCAGGTCGGTGCGGCGCAGACGCCGCAGGGCGCGCTGCAGCTCTTCGACGGTGTCGCCGTGCAGCCACACCATCAGGTCGGCATCGGCCTTCAGGCCGCTGACGTCGTAGAACCCCCGGACGCTGACCCCGGAGCTCTCGATGTGGCCGACGAGCACTTCGAGCTCGCTCTCGTCGGTCTCGATCGCGGGCGCGTCGGGGTTTCTGCCCCAGACGGCCCACAGGGTGAATCCAGACGGGTTGTCATCGCGCGTTTCGGACATGCTTCCAGTCTGCCCCTTCTCAGCGAAGGCGGCGAACCCGGCGGCGCTGCGCGGCGTTCTCAGCGCGAGATCGCGCGGGCCATCGCCCACACGAGCCCGCCGACGGCGGCTGCCGTCGCGACGACGGCCGCTCCGGCGCCGGCCGGATTGCGATGCGCGAAGGCGCGAGCGCGCACGACGCCCCGCGCCGTCGCCTTCTCGATGCGGCGGGGGAAGTTGCCCCGCACCTCGATGGCGGCGAGCGCCGCGCGCAGCTCGGCACGGGCCGAGGCGACGGGGTCGGTGATCCCCGCCGGCACGACCGTGCGCGGAACCTCGGTGGTGGTGAGGGCGGCGCTGGGCAGTGCCGTCTTCTCAAGATCGGTCATTGGCGGAGTCTCCCTTGATGATGCGCACATCGGTGGCGACGGCCTGGCCGGGGTTCTGGCGCTTCATGACCTTGCGGAACCGCGCCAGCCCGAGCAGGGCGAAGATCACGATACAGACGAGCAGGAAGCCGAACACGGCGAGCGCCGAGAGCCAGGCGGGCCACCACGAGCTCAGCCCGATGATGGCGAACGCCAGCAGCACCGGGATCGCCCAGAACAGCAGGAACAGCACGATGACGAACCACAGGCTGCCGATGCCGGCATCCTTCGCCGTGCGCGAGATCCACGCCTTCGCGGCGTTGACCTCGGCAGTGACGAGGTTGCGCACCAGCTCGGGAAGGTCCCCGAGCAGAGTTAGCAGGCTGTCGTCGGCGCGGTCGCGGTATCCGCGGAGCATGCCTCAGCCCTTGTTCTTGGGCGTGGTGCCCTCGGAGCCGACCGGCTTCGCGGGAGCCATCGTGCCACCCGACGTCGAGTCGTGCGAGTCCTTGGCGTCGGCGACCTTCTCCGCGGCGTCCTTCGTGGCGTCGATCGCGCCGTCGAGCTTCTCGCCGGGGGTGCCCGACTTCGAGACGGCCTTCACGACCTTCACTGCGCCGGTCCAGACGGCACCGGGAACAGCGGCGGCCTGCGACTTCGCGAAGTCCTGCACGCGCGAGACCTGCTCCTGCACGGGATCGAGGTTCCACACCTTGAGCCACTGCGTCTTGATCTGCTCGTAGCGCTCGCGTCCGGCTCGACTGCCGAGGACGTAGCCCGCGCCGATGCCGATGACGAGTCCGATCTTTCCCTTCATGAGGGCCTCCTGACGTTGGTTGCGGCCTCTTTCGCGTTCCAGGGTAGCCACATATTCCGCATTCGGCATCTACCCTTGCGCCGGAGGCCCGTTCGATGTAACAGCGCGCCCTCGGTTCGGTCCCGGGACAGGACTCCGATCAGCCCCAGAGCAGGCTCGCGCGCAGCCGATCGGCCTCGGCCACGGCATCCGGAACGACCTGCGCGAGCCCGGTGCCTGCCACCCACGCCCCCACCACGCCGAGGCCTGGAGAGGCGGTCACTGCTGCCCGGATGGCGGCGCGCCGCTCTGTCGCGCCGATCAGCGAGGTCGGCTGGGCCTGCACGTATCGCGCGCGGTGAGCGGCGAGCAGCTGGGGTGGGCGCAGGGCGATGCCGAGCAGGGCGGATGCCTCGGACAGCGCGAGCGCGGAGGCCGCATCGTCGTCGAGGGCTGCGGTCGCCGCCGGCTCTCCCTGACTGCCGAACGACAGGCGCACGAGGTGGCGACCCCGGGCGGCATCGCGCAGCCAGCCCCACTTCACCGTGGAGTGGGTGAGCGCCTTCGCCGTGTGGCTGCCCGGCACCGTGAGCACGCCGCTGCCGCGAGGTGCGGCGTCGAGCTCCGGGGCGTCGAGCAGCAGCGTGACGATCTCGATCTCGGGAGCGTCGCCGGCATCACCGAGGCCGGGAACGTGCGCGTCGATGAGCTCGCGCGCGGAGGGCTCGGCTGTCGCCACGATCACACCGCTGGCACGCAGAGGGGTCTCGGCGATGACATCCGGATTCTCCTGAGACAGCGGCGCGATCTCGACCGCCCAGTTCTCGCCTTCGCGTGCGAGGCGGGTGACGCGGGCGCCGGTGCGGATGTCGACGCCGTACGCGACGAGGTCGACGCGTAGCGCCTCGACCAGCCGGCCCATGCCGCCGACGAGTCCGAGCACCGCCGCTCCGGGAGCCTTGCCCTTGCGCTCGGCCGCCAGCAGGCCGACGGCTCCGGTCAGCGAGCCGATGCGGGTGAGAGCGGCATTGAGGCCGGGGGTGGCGACGTCGGTGTCGACGTCATCGGGGTCGGCGGAGTACACCCCCGCCGTCACCGGTGCGACGAGACGGTCGCGCACGCGGTCGCCCATCCGCGAGCTGACCAGTTTGCCGAGGCTGCGCTCATGCCCGATGGTCAGCGGCGGGCGCAGGCGGTCGACGTACGCCCGCCACGCTCCCCGCCAGCCGATGATGCGCCGCACGTCGTCCTGGAAGGGGTTGGCCGGGATGCCGAGCAGGCTGCCCTTCGGGAGCGGTGCGTCCGGCGCACCTGGGATCCCGCTCAGCCACGCGCCGCCGCCCTGCGGTGACACGACCGCGTCAGCGAGGCCCAGCTCGTCGACCAGCGCCCGCACGTGACCGCCGCGGGTCGCGAAGCTCTCGGCGCCCGCGTCGATGGCGATGCCGCCCAGTTCGGCGGTGCGGATGCTGCCACCCAGCGCCTCCGATGCCTCGAGCAGCGTCACGCGCATGCCGACCTTCGCGCACTCGCGTGCGGCGACCAGACCGCCGATCCCTCCGCCGACGACGACGACGTGCTGCTGCGCCGCTCGCGCGGCGAGTTCGGGGGAATGCTCGCGGGTCATGCTCCGATTCTTCCACCGTGGCCTGTGGAGCGGATGCCCGTGGCTGCCGTTCATAACCCGCGCCCGGTGCTGCAGAGCCGAACGCCCGCTACCCGCGTGCTGGAGTCAGAGCTCGCCGTGCGCGACCTGCACGATGCGGGTCAGCTGGTCGGGGTCGGTCTCGGGCGGCACGCCGTGTCCGAGGTTGAGGATGTGGCCCTTGGCGCCCTGTCCGCGGGAGATCACGTCGCGGACGTGTGCCTCGAGCACCGGCCACGGCGCCTGCAGCATGGCGGGGTCGATGTTGCCCTGCACCGCGGTGTCGGGTCCGACGATGCGGATCGCCTCGTCGAGCGGCATCCGCCAGTCGACGCCGACCGCATCCGCGACGCCGTCGAGACGCATGTCGGCGAGGAAGGGTCCGGTGCCGACTCCGAAGTGGATGCTGGGCAGCCCGATCCCCTCGAGCGCGGCCTTCGAATGCGGCGCGATGTGCGCGCGGTAGTCGGCGGTGCTGAGCGAGCCGGCCCACGAGTCGAAGAGCTGCACGACCGAGGCTCCCGCGTCGCGCTGGATCTCGAGGAAGCGGCGCGAGATGCGCGAGAGCCATCCGGCCAGCGCGTTCCACGCCTCGGGGTCGGCGTGCATCATGGCGCGGGCACGCAGGTGCTCCTTCGACGGCCCGCCCTCGATCAGGTACGCGGCGAGAGTGAAGGGCGCACCGGCGAAGCCGATCAGCGGGGTGTCGCCCAGCTCGGCGACGGTCAGACGCACGGCCTCGGCGACGGCAGTGCCGTCGAGGTCGGCGGGGTCGATCTGCGTGATGCGCGCGACATCGTCGGCCGTGCGCACGGGGCTGGCGAACACCGGCCCGCGGCCGGGTTCGATCTCGACGTCGACGCCCGCGAGACGCAGCGGGATCACGATGTCACTGAAGAACACTGCCGCGTCGACCTTGTGCCTGCGCACCGGCTGCAGGGTGATCTCGGATGCCAGGTCGGGGGTGAGGCAGGCATCCAGCATCCGGGTGCCGACCCGCAGCTCGCGGTACTCGGGCAGCGACCGCCCGGCCTGACGCATGAACCAGACGGGGGTGCGCTCGGGGGTCTCGCCGGCGAGCGCGCGCAGCAGATCACTCATGCCGCCATCCTCGCACCGCACGCCTATGCGTGCGCCGGGCCGTGCGCCGGGCCGCGATCGGACCGCGCGCGGAGACCGGATGCGTCGGGTTAGGTCGCCCTTGGATGCCTCCCACAGCAACGCGACGTAGACTTGTGGGGTGCTGATCTGCGTGACGGCGAGTCACAAGACCGCCTCTTTCGAACTGCTCGAACGCCTCAGCCGCCAGCCCGAGACCGTCGCCCCCAGCCTGATGGCTGCCGGCGCGCAGGGAGCCGTTGTGCTCGCGACCTGCAACCGATTCGAAGCCTATGTCGAGGCCGAGGATGTGGACTCGGAGGCGGTGATCGAGACGGTCGCGCAGGCCACTGGCATCCCCTCCGCAGATCTCGACGGCTCGTATCACGTGGTCGAGGACGCGCACGTCGCCGAGCACCTGTTCGCCGTCGCATCGGGGCTGGAGTCGGTCGTGTCGGGCGAGGGCGAGATCGCCGGTCAGGTGCGCCGCGCCCTCAGCGGGGCGCGTGAGCAGGGCACCACCTCCCCCCAGCTGGAGCGTCTCTTCCAGCGCGCCAGCCAGGCCCAGCGCAAGGTCAAGAACGTCACCGCTCTGCACCGTGCCGGTCGCTCGCTCGTGCGCCTCTCACTCGAACTGGCCGACAGTCGCATCGCCGACTGGAGCGCCGAGCGCGTGCTGCTCGTCGGCACGGGCTCGTATGCCGCGGTCACCCTCGCGACCCTGCGCGAGCGCGGTGCCGTCGACATCTCGGTCTACTCCCCGTCAGGCAGAGCCCTGCCGTTCGCCAAGAAGCACGGCATCCGTCCAGTCGCCGCCGACGACTACGCGCGCGTCGCGCAGGCCTCGTCGCTGCTGATCACCTGCACCTCCACCGAGATGGTGCTGGGCCCGGCCCAGTTCGATCGCGAGCCGGGTGCCGCCGCCGGATGCCCCTCAACAAGCTCAGGGACCCACCCGCACACCCACTCGCAGCTCGTCATCGATCTCGGGATGCCGCGCAACGTCGACCCCGCCATCGCCCAGCTCGAAGGCGTCGCCCTGCTCGACCTCGACACCATCCGCCTGCACGCCCCACTCGAGGAGCTGCATGCGACCGATGCCGCGCGCGATGTCGTGCGCGAGGCAGCCGAGAGCTTCCATCTCGACGGCTCGCGCCAGAGCGTGACCCCCGCGGTCGTGGCGCTGCGCACCCACATCTTCGGTCTGCTGGAGGCGGAGATCGACCGCGCTCGTCGTCGCGGCGACGAGAACGGACACGTCGAGCAGGCGATGCGCCACCTCGCCGGGGTGCTGCTGCACACGCCGACGACGCGCGCTCACGAGCTCGCGGCCGAGGGGCGTGCGGACGAGTTCCACGCCGCGCTCGAGGCGCTGTACGGCCTGAGTGCCGAATCGGGCGTCGCGTCCGACGCCGCCACCGCCTGAGCGCGTAGGCACAGCTCGTCTCAGAACGGCAGATCGCGAGATCCGGGAGGAGCGATGATGAGGCCGGTGATCCTGCCCGAGCCGTTGTAAGCGACCCGTGCGATCCATTCCCCGGCCTCGTGGCGCAACGTGGTCTGCACGATCGCTCCGTTCGCGAAGGCCCGGTTGAGCAACGTGTTCAGCGCATTCGTACCACCGGGGGTCTGCACTGTCAGCCCGGCGGAAGACTCCAGGCGCCCGGAGACGGCGACGACCTGGTTCCACACGCCCGTCATCTTCCTCTTGCTGAGCAGGCGAGCACAGGCGTAGGTCATCTGCGATCGCACTGCCTCGTAATCTCCCGCGTCCAGACTCTCGAACACCGTGCGGGTTCGTTCCAGCAGGTCGTGGGTCTGCTCCGACACCGTGTGCCCTTCGTCCGGGTCCCTCGCTGCACCTCCAAACCTCTTGAATGCGGCTTGGCGACTCACCCCGAGCGCATCCCCGATCGCTTGCCACGACACCCCGGCGGCACGCGCCGAGACCACCATCTCGACGAGCAGCGCCTGCGATCGGTGCACCAACTCGTCAGCTCGACTGATGGCCGCGGTCGCGCCATGCACATCAGGTCCCGCACCTGCCGCTGCAACGATCTTTACGAGTTCGGTCAGGGAGAGTTCATGATGTCGGGGCTTCTCGGTCATGCGGCGACTTTATGAGCAGATGTTTGTGCATGTCAACGGAAGGATGACGTGCACATCCTTTGATCGCCGCCAGCAGAGCGGGGGGCAGCAGACCAGACTGCCTGCCAGACTTGTCTCATGGCCCTTCACATCACCGGAGACACCGCCGCAGACGACCTGCTCACGAAGAACCCGCTGGCCCTGCTGGTGGGAATGCTGCTCGACCAGCAGGTGCCGATGGAGACGGCGTTCGCGGGTCCGCTCAAGATCGAGCAGCGCACCGGAGCGACGGATGCCGCGGCGATCGCCGGCATGGATCCGGATGCCTTCCTCGAGGCGTTCAAGCAGACACCGGCCGTGCACCGCTTCCCCGGTTCTATGGCTGGGCGCGTGCAGACACTATGCCAGACGCTCGTCGACGAGTGGGGCGGGGACGCATCCGCGCTGTGGACGACCGGCGACCCGGACGGACCCGAAGTGCTGAAGCGCCTGAAGAAGCTGCCCGGCTTCGGTGAGCAGAAAGCGAAGATCTTCCTGGCGCTGCTCGGCAAGCAGTACGGATTCACCGGTGCCGGGTGGCGCGAGGCATCCGCGCCCTACGGTGAGGAGAACGCCCACCGCAGCGTCGCCGACATCGTCTCGCCCGAGTCGCTGACCAAGGTGCGCGAGCACAAGAAGGCGATGAAGGCGGCGGCGAAGGCCGCGAAGGCCTGAGCCGAATCAGCCGCGTGCGACGCGCTCGGCTTCCTTCGCGGCGACGATCTTGCGCAGTCCCGAGCTCGAGAAGCGGTGCTTGCGGCTGTTGAAGTACAGCTCGATTCCGGCCTCTTCGCAGTAGCTGCGCCCGGTGAAATCGCGCTCGATGTACTCGTCGCCGACGATGCGCACGTCGAGCTTGAACGAACGCAGGATGTCCTCCAGGTCCTGCTCGGTCGAGTACGGGACGATCTCGTCGACGTACTCGCAGCCGCGCAACTGGATGTAGCGCTCGACGACGGTCTGCGTCGGCGCATTCTTCTCAGGGCGATCCAGCGTCGGGTCCATCTGCAGACCGCAGATCAGATAGTCGCACTGCCGCTTCGCCTCGGCGAGCATCATGATGTGCCCTGCGTGCAGCAGGTCGAAGGTGGAGAAGGTGATCCCCACCCGCGGCCCCGGGTTGTAGTCCTCGTGCTTCTTGACGGTCTCGCTCATGGCGTCCTTCCGAATCGGCTCCAGAAGATTCTATTGGGACGCAACGCGGGTAACCGACGCGGAGACCGTGATGTGACAGCTGCGGTGCGCCTAGAAGGAGCGCACCTGAACGGACGTCCATCCGCCTCTGCACGCCGGCGCAGCCGAAGCTGCGCCGGCGTGCAAGGCGACGGGCTCAGCGGTCCATGGGACGGAATCGCACCTCGGTGGGCTGGGACTCAGCGGTGTGAGCCAGGCGCTGGGTCACCGTGGCGGTCTGCGGCACGGTCAGCTTGCGATCGAGCACCACGCTCCAGGAGCCGTCCACGTCAGCGGTCGTCGAGGCGGCGGACGGCAGGCGTCCTGGGCCGCTCACCGATACGGTGACGGTCGCACCGGGTGCGCCGATGCCGCTGATCGTCACGCGATCGGCCCCGAGCGACGCCCGAGTGGGCTTGGGCGCGACGCCGGCGAGATCATCCTGCACAGCGGACAGGTTCTTCATCCAGGTGTAGGAGGTCGACGTGATCGTGTCGTCGCCCCATACCTTGCCGTCACGGTCGACGCCGTAGGCGAAGAAGCCGCCCTTGGTGCCCACCTCAGGCTGCCAGGTCGCGTACTGGTACGCGGTCGTCATCGGCGCGGTGGCGGGATCGTAGATGCCTTCCGCGTCACCCCAGTGCGTGCGATCCTGCTCTTCGGGGAATGAGAAGCCCGGCAGGAACTGGCAGGGGGCGATGTCGTCGGCGAAGGTGTTCCACGTCGACTGCATGCGAGCAGTGCCACGTCCGTACGCCTGCAGCAGCACGAACGAGAAGTTGTCCGAGACCGCTTCGAAGAGCGGGGTGTCGCCGGTCTGGTTCGTGTCGTAGATGAAGAGCTTGTCGGTTCCCGACTTCGGACCGATGAGTTCGCCGAGGGCGTTGAAGACGCCGATGGCCCGGGTGAGGTTGTCTCCGGTGGGATAGGACTCGACGTCTACGTCGATGCCGTCGAGGCCATAGGGCGTGACGAAGGTGTCCACAAGCGCCTGCGCGTACTCGCGGTACGCGTGCTCGGTGAGCGGGATGTCAGCCGTGGCCAGCCGATCGATCCACAGCGTGTAGACAGCCCGTGTGCCTTGCGCATGCAGCGACGGCATGTATTCGTCGCGCAGCGTGTCCCAGTAGGCGGTGTCGGCGGTGTCGCCTGCGTCGAAGACCATGGCCACATCGATCTCGGGCGGGAGATCGCTCATGCGAGTGACGTTCTTATCGGGCAGATTCGAGTTGGCGCTCTCGGGCACCGTGACATCGCGCCAGGTGCGGTAGTACGCCATCGTCAGCGGCTCAGCGGAGCAGTGCGTCTTGTCGCCGACCGGCGCCGGCGTCTCCTGCGCCATGGCTGGCACAGACGCGAACGCGGTGAGACCGGTGAGCACGGCACCGAGGCCGATTGCGCTGATTCTCTTCATTGCTTCTTCTCTCCTCGTCGAGTGGGAAATCCGATCGCTCACCGCACCGGCAACGAGCCGATAACGAACTAGAACGATTTAGCTGGACGCTACCAGAGCGTGCTACCTTTTGCTATATCGTTTTAGTCAGCCCGCCGGAGTCCGACTGCGACCCGGCAGCTAGGACCTTTCGAAGGAGAACGTCCATGAAGCATCGCTCATTGGCTGTGGTCGGCATCGCCGCTGCAGCATCCCTCGTCCTCGCCGGCTGCACCGGTGGCGGTGGCGACACCACGGCCGGCAACAGCTCCGGCGAGATCTCAGGTGAGATCACGTTCCAGACCTGGTCACTGAAGAACGAGAAGTTCACGCCGTACTTCGAGAACGTCGTGAAGGCGTTCGAGGACAAGTACCCCGACACCAAGGTGAAGTGGATCGATCAGCCGGGCGACGGCTACGAGGACAAGATCCTGCAGCAGGCCGAGTCCGGAGAGCTGCCCGACGTCATCAACCTCCCCCCGGAGTACGGCTACTCACTGGCCTCGGCCGGGCAGCTCGAAGACCTCAGCAGCGCATCGAAGATCATCGACGAGTATGTGGAGGGCGGCGTCGAGGCGTACCAGTACGACGGGCTTGAGGGCTCGTACGCCTTCCCCTGGTATCTGGGCACCGAGCTCAACTACTGGAACACCGATCTGCTGAAGAAGGGCGGCGTGAACGAGCCGCCCGCCACCTTCGAGGACACTCTCGAGGCTGCGCAGAAGCTGGCCGACGCCGGCGTGCCGATGTTCTCGTCGGTGCCGAGCCCCAAGATGCTGCAGATCGTCGGCGCCGTCGATGACATCTTCAAGGACGGGAAGTTCGTCTTCAACACGCCCGAGGCCGCCGAGGTCGTCGACCGCTACGCAGAGCTGTACAAGGATGGCGCCGTCACGGCGGAGGCACTGCAGGGCGCGGGGACCTCGAACTCCAACATCAACAACTTCAACACCGGTGGCGTGGCCTGGACCACTGCAGGGCCGAACTACATCGATAAGGACCTCGGCGTCAACGCGCCGAACCTGCTGCCCAACGTCGCCGTCACCGCCGGCTTCGGCAACCCGCCGCTGTTCGTGCAGGGCATCAGCGTGTCGAAGAACAGCAAGAACGCCGCCACCGCTCTGGCCTTCGCCGAATTCGTGACCGACACCGAGAACCAGATCGATTTCGTCACTCTTGCCGCCGGATTCTTCCCCGGCACCACAGAGGCCAATGACGACCCGGCTGCGTTCTCGGAGGAGCCCGTGAACGAGCTGCAGGGCGTGGCCAACGAGCTCGCCGGCAAGCAGATGGCGGATGCCAGGATGACCGGCGCCCCGCAGTACACCGAGGCCATGGAGACCTACGCCAAGCAGCAGATCGCGCTGGCTGTGACCGGTGACATCACCGGCAAGGAGGCTCTGGACAAGGCTGTGGAGTACGCGCAGCAGAACCTCGTGAAGTGACGCGAGACCGAGCGGAGGGGAGACAGAAGTGAAACGACAGAGGTGGTTCACCCCGTACCTGCTGGTGCTGCCGGCCGTGGTCTGGGTGCTTGTCTTCGCCCTGTGGCCATTCCTCAACACGGTCGTCCTGGCTTTCACGGACGCCCGCCCCCTCCGCCCGGTCGAGTTCGTCGGCCTGGAGAACTTCGCGCGCCTCTTCGAGGACGAGCGCTTCCTCTACGCTCTGACCACGTCGCTGGTCTACGTGGTGGTCTGCGTGCCGCTGCTCACCTTCCTGCCCCTGCTGCTGGCCATGCTGGTGCACACCAAGGTCCCCGGCATCGACTTCTTCCGCACCACGTTCTACTTCCCGGTGATCGCGTCAGCCGTGGTCGTCGCGATCGTCTGGGAGTTCCTCTTCTCCGGCAGCGGCACCATCAACTCCGCCCTGAGCTTCTTCGGGCTGGCCGACCGGCCAATCGAGTTCCTCTCCGATCGGTGGCTGCTCATCTTCTGCTCCATCGGCCTGACCGTGTGGAAGGGACTCGGCTACTACATGGTCGTGTACCTGGCCGCGCTGGGCAACGTCGGCAAGGAGCTGCATGAGGCAGCCGCCATGGACGGCGCCGGTGCATGGCGCCGCTTCTGGTCGGTCACCGTCCCCGGCGTGCGCGGCCCCATGATGCTCGTCTCGGTGCTCATCTGCGTGGGAGCCATGCGCGTGTTCACCGAGCTGTACGTGCTCTCGCACGGCTCCGGCGGGCCGGGCGGCCGGGCCATGAGCATCGTGATGCTCATCCAGTCGATGGGCAAGGGCCTGAACGGCCAGATCGGCTACGCCTCAGCCATCTCGCTGGTGCTCTTCCTGCTCACCCTCGTCCCACTGGCGGTCGTCGGCATCATCAACAACGCCGATGCCATCGCCGAGATGCGCGCGACGCGCCGCAGCACCAAGGTCACGAAGGCTGCCGCACGTGCTGCCCACGCTGGCGCCGCGGCCACCGGCGCCGCCGTCATGGCATCCGATTCCGCCGCCGCAGGCGGCCGCAAGACGGAAGGACCGCGTCGATGACCACCACCGCGCCCGCAAAGCCGCCCCGGGAGAAGCCGTACCGCACGCGCGGCTCGGCCGACATCATGAAGCCGTCCCTGGCAGGCCTGATCGGCAAGTACGCGATGCTGCTCGTGATCCTCGTGGTCATGATCTTCCCGTTCCTGTGGCAGCTGTCGACGTCGTTCAAGGGCGCCACCGAGAACATCTACGACTTCCCGCCCACGCTCATCCCGCAGGACCCCACCATCGGCAACTTCGCCGAGGTGTTCCGCACCATCCCGGTGCTCGACTACGCGTGGCACTCACTGCTCGTCGGCGTGGGCACTGTGCTCACCAACGTCGTCTTCGCCACGATCGGCGGCTACGCGCTGGGCACGATGAAGTTCCGCGGCAAGTGGGTGGTGCTCGCCATCATCTTCTCGACCCTGCTGCTTCCCGGCGAGGTCACGCTGACCAGCCAGTACCTGACCGTCAAGTCACTGGGCCTCGCGAACACCCTGTGGGGCGTCTTCCTGCCCGGTGCGATCGGCGCGATCAACGTGCTGCTGATGATGGCCGCCTGCCGGATGATCCCGCCCGACACGCTCGACGCGGCGACAATCGACGGCGCGAACACGATGCAGCGCCTGCGCCACATCGTCTGGCCTAATGTGCGCGGCATGGTGTCGGTGGTCGCTCTGTTCGCATTCATCGGCGCCTGGGACGACTTCCTGTGGCCCCTGGTCGTGCTCTCCGACCCAGCCAAGTACACCCTGACGGTCGGGATGGAGTACCTCAGCTCGAACTTCGCGGCGAACCCGCGCGTGATCGCCGCCGGCACCATGATCGCCCTGGTGCCGATCATCATCCTGTTCGCGGTGCTGCAGAAGCAGTTCTTCAAGGGCGTCGAAGAGGGCAGCGTGAAGGGATGAGCACCGGTCTCGCCGATGTCAGCTGGATCGCCCTGCCGCAGCCGACCGAACTCGCGCTGCGCGAGGGCCGGTGGCGCCCATCGCGGCTGCTCGTGGTCGCCGCAGACGCCGCCCTTCTCCCCGAGGCCCGCCGGTTCGCCCGCGAGCTGACCGAGGGCGGGTGGGTCACCGACGCGGAGGCTGCGGATGCCGCCGTTTGCGGCGCAGACCCGGTCGTGCGTCTGCACTTCGGACCCGCGGGTCCAACGGCGGAATCGTTCGCGATGACCGTCGGCGACGACGTCGACATCACCGCGGAAACCGCCGCCGGCGCCTTCCGCGCGACCCGACAGCTGCTGCACAATCTGCGAGCGCAGAACTTCGTGCCGCATGCCGTGGTGCGCTCCTCCCCTGCCGTCGGCGAGCGCGGGCTGCACCTCGATGCGGCACGCAAGCACTTCTCGGCAGAGTGGATCATGCGACTGCTGCACGACATCGCCGACATCGGCATCAACGTGCTGCAGTGGCACGTCTCCGAGAACGAGGGCTTCCGCATCGGCTCGAGCGCGCACCCCGAGATCGTCTCCGACGAGCACGTCACGCGCGAACAGGCGCTGGCCGTCGCCGACCTCGCCCAGTCGCTGCACATCGACCTCATCCCCTCGCTGGATCTGCCCGGTCACCTGGAGCACGTGCTGGCCAAGCATCCCGAGTACCGGATGCCCCACGGCGGACCGCTGAGCGAGCGCGCGCTCGACATCACCGACCCGCGCGCCGTGGATTTCGCGCTGACCCTGATCGACGATCTGATCCCCCTGTTCCCGCACAGCACCCGTTGGCACCTCGGCGGCGACGAGTTCGTCGACTTCGCGGACATCGACGCGTACCCGAGCCTGCGCGAGGCCGCTCGAGAGCGGTTCGGCGCGGCAGCATCGGGATTCGACCTGCTCACCGAGTTCGTCAACCGCGTCGCCGCACACCTGCGCGCACGCGGATTCGCCCCTCGGGTGTGGAATGACGGGATGCTACGCGGCAGCGCCATCACACTGGGATCCGACATCGCGCTGACCTGGTGGACCAACTGGCACGCAGCGATGCGTCCCCTCGCCGAGGCGGTGGACGCCGGATACGACCTGGTCAACTTCAACGACAATCTGCTGTACTACGTGCTCGGCGAGCAGGCCGGATACATATACCCCACCAGCGAGCGCATCTGGGCGGCGGACTGGCATCCAGGGCTGTTCCCCGCCCTGCCCGGCGGCACCCGTCAGGAACTCGCGGCACCGTACCCGCCGCAGCTGCGCGGAACGTCGTTCTCGATCTGGTCCGACCAGCCCGACGCCCAGAGCGCAGACGAGGTGCGCACCAGCATCCGCCGCCCGCTGTGCGCCATGGCGGAGCGCTCCTGGAACGGCGGCAGCGCCCTCACGCACGAGCAGTTCGCCGCGATCGATGAACACCTGACGGCTTCCCTCGATCTGGCCGCAGCGCGATGAGTTCGCGCCGACCGCCGCATTCCCACCAACCCGCTCCCGAAGGATCGACCCGATGACTCCTGACTCGCCCGACTCCGGCGCGCCCCTGCGCTTCGGTGCCAACTACACCCCGTCGACCAACTGGATGCACTCCTGGCTCTCGCTCAACCTCGACGATGTGCGTCGCGACTTCGCCGGCCTCGCCGAACTCGGCCTCGACCACGTGCGGATCTTCCCGCTGTGGACCGTGCTGCAGCCGAACCGCTCCCTGATCCGCGCCGAGGCGGTGGCCGATGTGCGAGCGGTCGTCGACGTGGGCGCGGAGTTCGGACTCGACGTCAGCGTCGACGTGATCCAGGGTCACCTGTCGAGCTTCGACTTCATCCCCTCATGGCTGTACACCTGGCACGACAAGAACATGTTCACCCACCCCGACGCGCTCAGCGGCCAGGTCGCTCTCGTCGAGCGCCTGGCAGAGGCACTGGGCGACGCGCGCAACTTCCTCGGCTTCACCACCGGCAACGAGACCAACCAGTTCTCGGCTTCCGTGCATCCGTCTCCGTGGCCCGTCACCACGGCCGAGGCATCAAACTGGATCACGACGCTGCTCGACGCTGCCGACTCCACTGCCCCTGATCAGGAGCACGTGCACAGCGAGTACGACGCGGCCTGGTACCTCGACGGCCACGGCTTCACACCGGCTCTCGCCGCGCGCCTGGGCGCCATGACGACCGTGCACTCGTGGATCTTCAACGGCACCGCGCAGCGGTATGGCGGCCGCTCCGCTGCCTCCGAGCGTCACGCCGAGTACATGATCGAGGTGTCGCGGGCGTTCGCGACCGACCCGCAGCGGCGCACCTGGCTGCAGGAGGTCGGCGCCCCCTCGAACTGCCTCACCGCTGAAGAGATGCCCGGCTTCCTCGAGGCCACCGTGCGCAACGCCGTCCGCACCGACAACCTCTGGGGCGTCACCTGGTGGTGCTCGCACGACGTCAGCCGCACCCTCGTTGACTTCCCCGAGCTGGAGTACTCGCTCGGCCTCATCGACCAGTCGGGCGCCGCCAAGCCGATCGGCCGCCGCTTCGCCGAGATCATTCCCGAGCTGCGCGAGCGCGGCCCACGGGTGCCGCGCTCGCTGGGCATCGTGATCGAAGTCGAGGGCGTCGATGACACCCCGGTGAGCCGTGGCGCGCTGGCGCCGGGCGGCCCGATCTTCGAGGCGTGGGTGGCGGCCTGCGCTGACGGCGCGGATGCCGCGTTCGTCACCTCGAAGGAGGCAGCGGATGCTGCTTCGCTGGCATCGCGCGGCATCACCGAGCTCGTGCACCCCGATCTGTCGCGGCCGATCGTCCCCTACGCGTCGAACAACACCGTGGTCGCCTGAATAGATCTTCGCGATCCGCACTTCGCGACGGACCGCACCGGCGCGGGAACGGCGGGTTCTGGCAGGTCAGGCGGGCGGGCGGGCGGTGCTCTCGCGCTCGGTGAGCACCGGCGCGGGCCCCGTCCGGTCCGGCAGCGTGCTGGGCGCCTCGATCTGGTCGAGCAGGAACCGGGCGGCCTGCTCGCCGAACCCGAAGGTGTCGCGAGTGAGGCACGTGATCGATGGGTGCACGAGACTCGTCACGGCTGAGTCGTCGAACGAGGCGACGGAGACATGCTCGGGCACACGCACGCCTGACTGCTGAGCGACGCGAAGCCCTGCGATGGCCATCACGTCGTTGTCGAAGACGATGGCGGACGGCCGCTGCCCGCGGCTGAGCAGCTCGTGCACGGCCGCGGCGACCTGCGCCGGCGAGTAGTCCGTCTCGATCACTTCTCCTGCCACACCCTGCTGTGACATCGCCTGCAGCACACCGCCACGCAGACGCACGTGCTCGTGCTCGGAGGGGCCCGAGACGTAGACGATCCGGCGGTGGCCCAGGTCGAAGAGGAAACCGAACACCGTACGGGCGGCCTCGGCGTCATCCAGCCAGATGGTCGCTGGTCCTTCTTCGTCTGATGGCTCGCCGCCGATCATGATTGCAGGGAGGCCCAACGAAGAGAACAGCTCGTGGCGCGGGTCGTCGATGCGCGGATCGAGCACCAGGACGCCATCGACCTGATTGGCTCGCCGCCAGCGGCGGTAGGTGTCCATCTCGTCCTCGATGCTCGGCACCACCGCCAGTTGCATGCCGATGCGTCGATCTGCCAGCGATGACTGCACACCGGCGATGAGATCGGTGAAGAATGCCTCGCTGCCCAGGGTACGAGCGGGGCGGTTCACCGCAAATCCGATCACACCGGCCCGCGCGCCCACAAGGGCGCGAGCGGTCGAGCTCGGCCGCCACTGGTGATGATCGGCGATGGCGAGGATGCGCTGCCGGGTCTCCTCGCTGACACCGGGGCGTCCGTTCAGCGCGAACGAGACCGCACCGGGCGACACACCCGCCTGGCGCGCGATATCCGCGATGGTGACACGCTTGGACCGTGACATAGACTCACCGTACTAGATCGTTTTAGTTACGATCGTCCCGCTGGGCCCCCGCTCGGCCGATCGCCCTCATTCTCCCACCGCAAAGGATCCTCCCCGTGCACGAAGAGACCTCGCTCACCGTAGGACGCGTCAACCGGGTGCTGACCGAGCGCGTCCGCGCCGCCATCCACTCGGCCCGGGTGCCGCTCGAGATCGCCGTGCATCAGCTGCCCGGCGAGCCCATCGCCCCCACCGATGGCCTGGCCCTCGACTTCCAGCCGTTCAGCGCCGGCAGCATGTGGGGTCCGGCCTGGGGCACCACCTGGTTCCGCGTGCGCGGCGACGTGCCCGCCGAATGGGGTGGCAAGAAGGTCGAGGCCCTCATCGACCTCGGCTTCGACATCAACATGCCCGGCTTCCAGTGCGAGGCTCTCGTGTATCGCCCAGACGGCTCGCCGGTCAAGAGCATCAACCCCCGCAACCAGTGGGTTCCGGTCGACGCGGTCGCCGGCCACTCCGTCGAGCTCTTCCTCGAGGGCGCGGCCAACCCCGTACTTCTCGACTACCACCCCTTCCTGCCCACGCAGGAGGGCGACATCCGCACCTCCTCGCCCGCGCCGCTGTACCGGGTGCGCCACATGGATCTCGCCGTGTTCGAGCCCGAGGTGTTCGACCTCTCCCTCGACCTCGAGGTGCTGATCGAGCTGCAGGCCGAACTGCCCGAGACGAGTCCCCGTCGCATGCGCATCCTGCAGGCGCTCGACAACGCACTCGATGTGCTCGACCTGCAGCGCATCGTCGAGACGGCGGGCGACGCCCGCGCTCAGCTGGCTGACGTGCTGGCATCCCCCGCCGACGCCAGCGCGCACCGCATCGCCGCGATCGGCCACGCCCACATCGACTCGGCGTGGCTGTGGCCCGTGCGCGAGACGATCCGCAAGGTCGCCCGCACCACGTCGTCGATGACCGCGCTGATCGACGAGCAGCCCGACTTCCTCTACGGCATGTCCAGTGCACAGCAGTACGCGTGGATCAAAGAGCATCGCCCCGAGGTCTTCGAGCGCGTGCGCGCCGCCATCGCTGACGGCCGGTTCCTGCCGCTGGGCGGCATGTGGGTCGAGTCCGACACGGTCATGCCGACCGGTGAGTCGCTGGTGCGCCAGTTCTCGCACGGTCAGCGCTTCTTCGAGCGCGAGTTCGGCATCCGGTCGAAGGGTGTCTGGCTGCCCGACAGCTTCGGCTATTCCCCCGCCCTGCCGCAGCTGATGCGCCGGGCCGGGTTCGAGTGGTTCTTCACGCAGAAGATCTCGTGGAACCAGCGCAACGTGTTCCCACACCACAGCTTCCTGTGGGAGGGCATCGACGGCTCGCGCATGTTCACCCACTTCCCGTCGATGGACACCTACAACTCCCAGCTCTCGGGCATGGAGGTCGCCAAGGCCTCGCGCCAGTTCAAGGAGAACCGCGTTGCGACCATGTCGATCGCGCCGGTCGGCTGGGGCGACGGCGGCGGCGGCACCACGCGCGAGATGACCGGAAAGGCTGCGCGTCTGGCCGACCTCGAGGGCTCGGCGAAGGTCGAGTGGAAGCATCCGGATGCCTTCTTCGACGACGCCAAGGCCGAGCTGACCGACCCCGCCGTCTGGGTCGGCGAGCTGTACCTCGAGCTGCATCGCGGCACGCTCACCAGCCAGCACGCCACGAAGGCGCTGCACCGCTGGGCCGAGCAGGCGCTCATCGAGGCCGAGCTGTGGGCAGCGACCGCCGCCGTGCAGCGGGGCGCCGAGTACGACTACGAGGAGTTCGACCGGCTGTGGCAGCTCGTGCTGCTGCACGAGTTCCACGACATCCTGCCCGGCACGTCGATCGCGTGGGTGCACCGTGAAGCCGTCGAGGTGCTCTCGCAGGTGCTGGCGGATGCCGAGAAGCTGTCGTCCGCGGCCCGTCGGGCACTCGCCGGAGAGGGCGACCGCGAGCTCGTGTTCACCCCGACGTCGGTCGGCGGGGGCCGGGCCCTCGGGGCCGTCGAGCTGGCGCGCACCGAGGCGTCGGCGTCCCTCGCGGAGACGGCGGAGGGATACGTCCTCGAGAACGACCTCGTCACCGTCACGGTCTCGCCCGAGGGCCTGATCACCTCGGCGATCGATAGGGCGACCGGCCGTGAGACGATCGCCGCGGGCAAGCCCGCGAACCTGTTCCAGCTGCACCAGGACTTCCCGAACATGTGGGATGCCTGGGACATCGACCGGTACTACAAGAACCGCGTCGACGACCTCACCGACGTCTCGTCGATCGAGGCTTCGGTCGTCGACGGGGCGGCGGTCGTGATCGTGAAGCGCCAGTTCTCGGCATCCGCGATCACTCAGACGATCACCCTGCGACCGGGCTCGCGCACCATCGCGCTGCGCAACGACATCGACTGGCACGAGACCGAGAAGCTGCTCAAGCTCGCGTTCCCGCTCGACATCTTCGCGCGCGAGACGCTGGCCGAGACGCAGTTCGGATTCCAGCGTCGAGTGACCCACGTCAACACCAGCTGGGAGGCCGCGAAGTTCGAGACCTCGATGCACCGCTTCGTGCTCGCGCAGGAGGACGACGGGTTCGGCGCCGCGCTGATCAACGACTCGATCTACGGCTTCGACACCTCGCGTGACGTCGATGGCGACGACGTCACCACCACGGTGCGCCTGTCGCTGCTGCGCGCTCCGCGCTTCCCGGATCCTGACACCGACCACGGCCACCACGAGATCGAGGTGGGCCTGGTCGTCGGAGCGGATGCCGAGATCGCGACCGCAGAGGGCATCGCGCTCAACGCGCGCGCGAAGGTCGTCCGCGGCGAGAATGAGGTCGAGCCGCTGGTCTCGGTGACCGGCACGGGCATCATCGTCTCGTCGGTGAAGCTCGCAGACGACCGCTCGGGTGACGTGATCGTTCGCGTCTACGAGTCGCTCGGACGCCGCACGACGGGTGGGCTCACTGTGGGCTTCGAGCACTCGGGCATCCGCGAGGTGTCGCTGATCGAGGACGAGCTCGATGACGCCCGCACCGGTGGCGAGCTCGCACTCAAGCCGTTCGAGGTGCGCACGCTGCGGATCGCGAGAGCCTGACGCGCTCCCGCTCGCGCTCTCGGGAGGCGTTCGCACGCTGGGGAGGAGGAATCCGCGAGGAGCCTCCTCCCCAGCGGCATTTCTCCTCCCGAAGTTGCGAGTGTCGCCTGTGCTGTAGGCGATCAGGCGATGACGCGGGCAGGAAGGCGAGGGGCGCGCACGGCGAGCGCCACGGCTGCCATACCCAGAACCACCAGCATCAAGCGCTCACCATAGCCTCCGCGGAGCTTTAGCTCCCCGATACTTTTGCGGGTTCTTTCGGCCTCTTCCGCGCGCAAGGATGCAGAACAGTGGCGGATGCTGGATGCAGATCACCAGCCATCCCGCGCGAAGGAGCCGCACAATGGACCGCGAGAACGACCTCATCGACACCGATGCACTGCTGCACATCGGCCGCCCCTACTGGTTCGACCGTCACCCGTCCCAGGCCGAGGGCGAAGACTTCTGATTCCCGACTGATCCAGCGAGCGGGCCCTTTCCGGAGCATCCGGGAGGGCCCCGTCCGCGTTCTCGCTCGCGAGCGCCGGACAGGACGAGGCCCCGATTCACCAGGTGAATCGGGGCCTCGTCGGACGGGGTCAGGCGCCGCGCAGGCGCTCGGCCAGGTACGCCTCGAGAGTGTCCAGCAGCACGCGCTCCTGGCTCATGGTGTCGCGGTCGCGCACCGTGACTGCGTTGTCGTCGAGCGAGTCGAAGTCGACGGTGACGCAGAACGGAGTGCCGACCTCGTCCTGACGACGGTAGCGGCGGCCGATGGCGCCGGCGTCGTCGAAGTCGATCGTCCACTTGCCGCGCAGCGTGTCGGCCACCTCGCGGGCCAGCGGCGACAGGCGCTCGTTGCGCGAGAGTGGCAGCACGGCGACCTTCACCGGGGCCAGGCGCGGGTCGAGCTTGAGCACCGTGCGGGTGTCGGTGCCGCCCTTGGCGTTGGGCACCTCCTCCTCTTCGTATGCGTCGACGAGGAACGCCATCATGGCGCGGGTGAGGCCGAACGACGGCTCGATCACGTAGGGCGTGTAGCGCTCCCCGGATGCCTGATCGAAGTACGTCAGCGACTGACCGGACGCCTCGGTGTGGCTGGAGAGATCGTAGTCGGTGCGGTTGGCGACGCCCATCAGCTCGCCCCACTCCGACCCCTGGAAGCCGAAGCGGTACTCGAAGTCGATGGTGCCGGCAGAGTAGTGCGCGCGCTCGTCTTCGGGCACGTCGAACTGACGCATGTTCTCCGGGTCGACACCCAGATCGATGAACCAGTTCCAGCACGCCTCGACCCAGTGGTCGAACCACTCCTTCGCCTCCGCCGGCGGCACGAAGTACTCGATCTCCATCTGCTCGAACTCGCGCGTGCGGAAGATGAAGTTTCCCGGCGTGATCTCGTTGCGGAACGCCTTGCCGACCTGGCCGATGCCGAACGGCGGCTTCTTGCGCGAGGCGGTGAGCACGTTCGAGAAGTTGACGAAGATGCCCTGCGCGGTCTCGGGGCGCATGTAGTGCAGACCCGACTCGTCGTCGACGACGCCGAGGTAGGTCTTCACGAGACCCGAGAACGACTTCGGCTCGGTCCACTTGCCGCGCGTGCCGCAGTCAGGGCAGACGATGTCGGCCATGCCGTTCTCGGGCTGGCGGCCCTTCTTGGCGACGAACGCCTCGATCAGGTGGTCCTCGCGGTGCCGCTTGTGGCACTGCAGGCACTCGACGAGCGGGTCGGAGAAGGTGGCGACGTGGCCGGATGCCTCCCACACGCGCTTGGGCAGGATGATCGACGAGTCCAGGCCGACCATGTCGCCGCGCCCGCGCACGAACGTCTGCCACCACTGCCGACGGATGTTCTCCTTCAGCTCGGTGCCGAGGGGGCCGTAGTCCCATGCCGAACGCGAACCGCCGTAGATCTCACCCGCTTGGAACACGAACCCGCGGTGGCGGGCGAGGGCGATGACCTTGTCAAGACGGGACTGTTCGGCCACGGTGGCTCCAATGGTCGGATGCTGCAGTGAGGAGCCCGTGAACACGGGCATCCCAATCCTACCTGCGACGCCCTTCCGGCATGTCGTGCGCGGGTGGATGCTGGAGGCATGGAACAGCGCGTGAGCTTCATCACCCTCGCCGTGGCCAACGTCACCCGCACGAGGGCGTTCTACGTCGACGGTCTCGGCTGGCGACCGATCTTCGAATCCGAAGAGGTGATCATGCTGCCCGTCGCGGAACGGGTCATCCTGTCGCTGTGGAGCGTGGCCGGCTTCACCGCCGAGATCGGCGCGGCACCGGCATCCGGAATCGCGCCCATCACCCTCTCGCACAACCTCGCCACGGAAGCCGAGGTCGATGCGGTGCTCGCCGAGGCCGAAGCGATCGGCGCGACCGTCTCCCGGGCCACCCGGCGCGAGTGGGGCGGGTACTCCGGCTACTTCGCCGACCCCGACGGATTCCGCTGGGAGATCGCGGTCAATCCCGGGGAGACCGGGGAGTTCGTGCTTCCGCCCGCTTCTTCTTGACCCCTTCCCCCGACGTCGAGAGCACGGCATCTCGGCGAACGCACGGCTCGTTCGCGCGAATAGCCGGTGCACTCGACGAGGTCCCGTGCTCTCGACGGGAGAAGGCGGGCGCGTGCTTCCGCCTACTCCGTGAACAGGTATCCGCGCTCGTTGTCGAAGCCGGCGATGCGCAGGCCACGGCCGAGCAGCTCCTCCATCTCACCGCGCAGACGCAGACGCCACTCGTGCGCGGCATCCGGATCCGCGACGCGCATCGACTCCACATCGGCGGGGATCTCGAGCGTGGCGACGACGGCGTCGGATGCCGGAGGCTTCGCGATGTCGGCCAGTGCCCACTGCACGTCGAGGCGATCGCTCTCGTCTCCCGCGTCACCGCCGCCGAAGATGCCGTAGCGGTTCACGGAGTAGCCGCTGACCCGTGCGCCGAGCACGGCGAGGAAGAAGTGCGCGTTGCGGGCGACGAGCGGGTCGTACGTCCAGGTGATGCGGCCGACCTCGCGCGAGAAGGCCCACTGCCGCTGGTGCTCCTTGAGCTCGCGGCCCCAGCCGCGACCTCGGTACTCGGGGAGCAGCGCCGTGATGTGCGAGTGCATGGTGCGCCGCGCGGGCTCGCCGAAGAAGGCGATCGAGGCGCCGACCATCCGCTCCGCGCCCTCGCTGTCGTCGAAGAGGCCGACGACGTAGTTGCCCGAGTGCTGCAGAGCGCGCAGAGTGCCGGCGTCGATGACGCGGTTCTCGCCGCGGATCGAATCCAGCAGCTCCTGGGCATCGATGATCAGTTCAACGGTGTCGAGATCTCGAATCGTGCGCACGGTGTCAGCGTACCGGGGCGCTCAGCAGGCCGGGAAGCCCACTGCACTGCCAGCCCCGTCCTGTCAACGCTGGCGAGGCTGCCGCTTCGCCCGAGTAGGGTCGGGGCCATGAACAGCACCGGACGTGACATCGCGAGGCAGTCGACCATCATCGCCGCGGCGGTGTTCATGATCGTCGGGGCGGCCGTCGGCGGCGGTGCGTTCGGCGGCGAGTCCGTTCCCGAGCTGCAGAACGGCGCCCTGTCGGCCGAGGGGTCCTACCTCGCTCCGGCCGGTCCCGCGTTCGCGATCTGGTCGGTCATCTACCTGGGCCTCGCGGCATACACGATCTGGCAGGCACTGCCCGGGCAGCGGCAGAACCCGCGACAGGTGCGGACCGGATGGTGGGTGGCGCTGTCCATGGTGCTGAACGGCCTCTGGCTGGTCGCCGCTCGCTACCTGAATCTGCCCGCCACGGTGATCGTCATCGCCGCCCTGACCGCCGTGCTGGCAGTGATCATCGTGCAGCTGAGCCGACGGCGGGCTGCCGGAATCGTCGAGCTCACCCTCTTCGACGCCGTGATGGGGCTGCACTTCGGATGGGTGACCATCGCGACCGTCGCGAATATCGGCGCCTGGCTGACTCAGACGCTGCCCGCCGAGCTCGGGCAGCAGGCGGATGCCTGGGGCGTGAGCGTGCTCGTCGTCGTGGGGCTCATCGCTGTGGCGAGTGCCCTGCTCACCCGCCGGCTGGCGCCGGCTCTGGCCACCGCATGGGGTCTGTCGTGGGCGGCGTTCGGCCGCCTGAGCGGCGAACCGCGCAGCACGGCCATCGGGATCACGGCCATCGTGGTCGCCGTGGTGATCGTGATCGCCGGGGTGATCGGCCTGGCGCGCAGTCGACGTCGCTGATCGCACCTGCGTCCGCCGGAACAGACCTTCCCGGTGCCGGACGAGGCTCGCCGCGTACTATTGACGGGTGAATCCTCCCTCCAACGCCACTGATTCCGCGCATACCGACACCCGCTTCCTCGGGCAGCCGCGCGCCCTTGCTCACCTGTTCGGCGTCGAGATGTGGGAGCGATTCAGCTTCTACGGCATGCAGGGCATCCTGCTCATCTACCTGTACTTCAGCGTCACCAAGGGCGGGCTGGGACTCGACGAGGCGGTCGCGGGCGGCATCGTCGGCGCGTACGGCGGGTCGGTCTACCTCTCGACCATCCTCGGCGCGTGGCTCGCCGACCGGCTGTTCGGCTCGGAGCGGGTGCTGTTCGGCAGCGCGATCGTGATCGTCGCCGGACACCTCGCTCTGGCGCTCATCCCCGGGATCGCGGGCGTGGCCATCGGCCTCGTGCTCGTCGCCCTCGGCTCGGGCGGTCTGAAGGCCAACGCGACGGCGGTCGTCGGCACGCTGTACTCGGAGGACGACACCCGACGGGATGCCGGATTCTCGCTCTTCTACCTCGGCATCAACCTCGGCTCGTTCTTCGGCCCGCTGCTGACCGGCCTGCTGCAGAAGTCGGTCGGCTTCCACTGGGGCTTCGGCCTCGCCGCGGTCGGGATGACGGCCGGTCTGATCCAGTACAGCTTCGGACGCAAGGCGCTGCCTGCTGCCGCGCACGAGGTGCCGAACCCGCTGCCGCGCAGCCGCTACCCGCTGTTCGGCGGTATCGCGGTGGCCGCGATCGCCCTGATCGCGGTGCTGGTGCTCATCGGCGTGATCCGCGCCGACAACCTCGCCGGCATCGTGATCCTGTGCGCACTCGGCGCGACCATCGCCTACTTCGCGGTGATCCTCTCAAGCCGGCACGTCGCCTCCACCGAGCGCTCGCGGGTGTGGGCGTTCGTTCCGCTGTTCATCACGAGTGTGGCTTTCTGGTCGCTCTACCAGCAGCAGTTCACCGTGCTGACGGTGTACAGCGACAAGCGCCTCGACCGCTCGATCTTCGGCCTGGAGATGCCGGTGTCGTGGGTGCAGTCGATCAACCCGGTGTTCATCATCGTCTTCTCGGGCATCTTCGCCGCCGTGTGGACCCGCCTCGGCACGCGCCAGCCGTCGACGCCGATGAAGTTCGCCCTCGGCACCGCGCTGATGGGAGGGGCATTCCTGCTGTTCCTTCCGTTCGCGAACGGCGGCGAGGGATCGACCCCGCTGCTGGCGATCGTCGGTATCCTGTTCGTGTTCACCGTCGCCGAGCTGCTGCTCTCGCCCATCGGCCTGTCGGCCGCGACGAAGCTCGCACCCGCGCGGTTCAAGACGCAGATGGTGGCGCTGTTCTTCCTCTCGATCTCGCTGGGCACGGCTATCTCGGGATGGCTCGTGCAGTTCTACGACCCGCAGAACGAGGTGCCGTACTTCACGGTGCTGGGCCTGATCGCGATCGCCGTCGGCGCAGGGCTGTTCGTGTCGGTGAAGCCGGTGCTGAAGCTCATGAAGGGCGTCAGCTGACGGGCATCCGGATGCCGGATCAGCGCGCCGAGACGCGGTGAACCGCTCCAGATCCGGATGCTTGAGGGCCAGGCATCCGGATCTCGGGCGAGCGTCCGGATCTCGGGCGAAGCTCGGACTCCGCTCAGCCGAGTCAGGCGTGCGGAAGCGCCCCGAGAGCGACCTGCACGATGGCCATCAGCTCGTCGGTGGTGGCGCCATCGCGTGCACGAGACGACAGCCCGGTGTGCACCGCCATGACAAACGCGGCGAGCTGCTCCGGATCGGTGTCGGGGGCGACGTCGCCGTCTCGCACGGCTCGCGCGATACGGCGGGCGACCCGTTCGCGCAGCGCAGCGCGCTCGCGGGCGAGCCGCGGTTCGGTCGCGAGGAAGCAGCCGGCCGGTGAGCCGTCATCCGACTGCGCGGCGGCGGTGAGGACGAGCATCTCGGTGATGGCCTCGCGCAGGGTCGGCAGCGCCAGCGCCTTCTCGACCTGGGCAGTGATCCCGTCGACGTACAGGGCACTCGCCGCGGCGAAGAGCCGATCCTTGTCACCGAACGCGGCGTAGAGGCTGGGCGGCGTGATCCCCATCGCCGACGTGAGCGCAGAGATGGTCGTCGCCTCGTACCCGTCGCGCCAGAACTTCTCCATCGCCACGAGCAGCGCCTGGTCGCGATCGAATGCCCTCGGTCTGCCTGCCATGACACCATTTTATAGCGTCCGCTAGTCAATCTGCTACGGTAGGCCGCATTGCATAGTGCTCACTACAGAAAGGCTGACATGCTGATCGAGAATGCGACCGTCCTGGTCACCGGCGCCAACCGCGGCATCGGCGCAGAGTTCGTCCGACAGCTGCTGCACCGCGGCGCGAGGAAGGTCTACGCCACCGCACGAAACCTCGAGTCCATCCCGAACACGGGCGCAGAGAAGATCGCACTCGATGTGACGGACGAGGCTCAGGTGCGGGAGCTGGCGGCGCGGGCAGGCGACGTCACGCTGCTCATCAACAACGCGGGCGTCTCGTCCGGAGCCGATCTTCTCGACGGAGAACTCGACGCCATCCGCGGCGAGCTGGAGACCAACCTCTTCGGTCCGCTTCACCTCACTCGCGCCTTCGCGCCGATCCTCGCCGCGAACGGCGGCGGCGGCATCCTCAACGTGCTCTCGGCGGCGGCCTGGTTCTCTGCCCCTGGCGCCACCTCGTACGCGCTGTCGAAGGCAGCGGCCTGGAGCCTCACCGACGCCACGCGGGTGCAGCTCGCTTCGCAGGGCACTCAGGTGACGGGCCTGCTCATGGCCCTGGTCGACACCGACATGACCGCAGCGGTCGACGCGCCGAAGAGCTCGCCGTCGGCGATCGTGACCGCCGCGCTCGATGGCTTCGAGGCCGGCGCGCACGAGATCACCGCGGACGATCTCACCGCCGGGATCAAGGCGCAGCTGCACCGGGAGCCGGCCGTTCGATACGGCGACCTGATCGCCCCCGTGCGTACGATGCAGGGGTGACGATCCCCGGCCTGCGATTGATCCGCGCCCGGTGGGACGTCCTGCTCGCGGTCGCGCTGGTCGGGCTGTCGTTCGTCCCCGGGGTCGCACGGCAGGGCCTCGAGCTCGCCGGGCTTCCGGATCGGCCGCTCGACCTGCTGGGCATCACGCTGCTGGTGGTGCAGGGCGGCGCGGTCGCCCTCATCCGGTGGCGGGCCGGGTGGGCTCTCGCCGTCGCCGGTGCGGCGTTCGCCGGCTACCAGCTGCTCGGCTACCCGACGACGTTCGCCGCACTCGGGCTGCTGGTGACCCTGGTGGCGGCGGGCGCGCTCATCGAACAGCACCGCCGGCTGACCGCGGTGATCGCACTCGGCGCGTACGTCGTGCTCGCGGCGGCACTGCTCGCGTTCGACGTGCAGCTCACCATCGTCGACACGCTGACCTTCGGGATGCTGCTCGCCGCCCTCTGGATCTGGGGTTCATGGCTTCGCTCGCAGGCTGCAGCGCGCCGCGCCCGGGAGGTGGCGGCGGAGCGGGATGCCATCGCGGCCGAGCGCTCGCGCATCGCGCGCGAGCTGCACGACGTGGTGACCCATCACGTGACCGCCATGGTGGTGCAGGCCGAAGCCGGCGGGTATCAGCCGAACCTCGACGCGGGCACGCAGGCTGTGCTCGCCTCGATCGCCGATGGAGGCAGGGCGACGCTCGTCGATCTGCGCAGCCTGCTCGGCGCGCTGGAGGCGGGCTCGTCCGACTCGCGTGCGCCGATGCTGCAGACCCCCGATGAGATCGTCGCAGGGGCGAGGGCGGCCGGCCAGAGCATCCGCCTGCGCACGCATGGTGAGCCGCGCCGGCTGCAGGGCGCAGCCGGGCTGGCTGTCGTGCGGGTCATCCAGGAGAGCATCACCAATGCCCGCAGGTACGCGACGGACGGCGCCGCGACCGTCGACGTCACGCACGATGAGCATGCGATCCTGGTCGAGGTCGTGAGCTCCGGCACAGGACCTGAACCGACGTCGACGGCGGGAGGCCGAGGGATCGTGGGCATGCGGGAGCGGGTGGAGTCGCTCGGCGGCGATCTGCACGCCGGAGCCGAGGGCGACGCGTTCGTGGTGCGGGCGAGGATCCCGCTGTGACCGCTCAGCCGTCGGGCGCCCCGGTGCGCGTCGTGGTCTGCGATGACCAGGATCTCATCCGCGCCGGATTCGTCACCATCATCGACGCCCAGCCGGACCTCGCGGTGGTCGGCGAGGCGACGAATGGCATCGACGCCGTGAAGCTCGTCGAACGCGAGCGCCCCGATGTCGTCGTGATGGACATCAGGATGCCGCTTCTCGACGGCATCGAAGCGACCCGACGGATCGCCGGTCCGGATGCCGAGATCGCCGCCCGCGTGCTCGTCGTGACCACCTTCTCGCTGGACTCGCTCGTCTACGACGCCCTGCGCGCCGGCGCGAGCGGGTTCCTGCTCAAGGACGCTCGTCCGACGGAGCTGACCGCCGCGATCCGAACGGTCGCCGCAGGCGAATCCCTGCTCGACCCCGCCGTGACACGTGCGCTGATCGGTCGCTACGGCGAGCGCCTGCGACCGTCCGAGAGCGACAGCACCGCGTTCGACGCGCTCACCGCTCGCGAGCGCGACGTGCTGGTGCTGCTCGCCGACGGGCAGTCGAATGCCGAGATCGCCGCGCAGCTCGTCATCAGCCACGAGACGGTGAAGACGTATGTCTCGCGCATCCTGATGAAGCTGGGTGTGCGCGATCGGGTCCAGGCCGTCGTGCTCGCGCACCGGGCGGGTCTCGCCTCACGCTGAGCGCCTGCGGGCGGCATCCGGCTGCCGGGTCCCCCCAGCGAGGGATCCGAAGTGTCCTCATACGGGCGATTCGCGCCGGATGCCGGCTCCGTAGCGTCGTTGTCACACCCACAACGAGGAGCAGCCATGACGAATCAGACTCGTCCCACCCCCGCATCCGTCCACGATCGCGCCGCGCCCTCCGCGTCCGGCGACCGCACTCGACAGCGCCTCCGCACGACGTTCCTGGTCGTGGGCACGGCGGTCGCCATGCTCGCCGCCAACGCCGTCGCGGCTGCCGTGCAGAACCCCGTCGCCAGTCTGATCATCGGCCCCGCGCTCGCCGCCGGCATGATCGCCCTCTATGCGTGGGTCGGTCGACGTATCGAGAAGCGAGAGGTGACGGAGTTCACCCAGCCGGGCGGCGCCCGGCACGTGCTCTGGGGAATCGCCCTGGGCACCGGGCTCGCCGGGGCGACCATCGGCATCCTCGCGCTCTTGGGCGCATACCGGATCACGGGCTGGGGGTCGATCACCGGCGCACTCGCGGTGGCGGGCATGATGTCCGCCGTCGCTGTCGCGGAGGAGGTCTTCTTCCGCGGCGTGGCCTTCCGCCTGCTCAACGGTCGGTGGGGAGCGGTCGTCGCACTGGTCGCATCGTCGGCGCTCTTCGGACTGCTGCACCTGCTGAACCCGGGAGCGTCCCTCGCCGGAGCTCTGGCGATCGCGACCGAGGCCGGTCTCCTACTGGGAGCCGCCTACCTGCTCACCGGCTCCCTGTGGCTGGCGAGCGGCGTGCACTTCGGCTGGAACGTCGCAATCGGAGGCATCTTCGGCACAGTCGTCTCGGGATCCGATGAGCGCGGTTCGCTCGTCACGGCGACGACCAGCGGTCCGGACTGGCTCTCCGGCGGCGCTTTCGGGCCGGAGGCGAGCATCGTCGCGATCATCGTGTGCTCCATCGCCACCGCTGGCTTCCTCATCGCGGCGCGCCGCCGCACCGCCCAGCACCGGTAGCCTTCTTCGGTGAGCGGTGCGGATGACAGAGCGAGAAGGCGGCTCTCCCGCACCCCTCGCCGAGGGGCGATCATCGCCGTGCTGGCCTTCGTCGGCCTCTGCTCGGCATTCATGTTCACCCTGGTCGTCCCGCTGCAGGCGGAGCTGCCGAGGCTGCTGAACGCCTCACGCGAGGACACCAGCTGGGTGGTCACGATCACCCTGCTGGTGGCCGCCGTGGCTACGCCCATCTCGGGCCGTCTGGGCGACATGTACGGCAAGCGACGCGTCGTGATCGCACTGCTCGCACTGCTGGTGGTCGGCTCGATCGTCGCGGCGCTGTCGTCGTCGATCATCGGCGTGATCATCGGTCGCGCTCTGCAGGGCGCGACGACCGGCGTCGTTCCCCTGGGCATCGCGATCATGCGCGATGTGCTGTCGCCTGAACGGCTCGGCACCGCGGTTGCACTGATGAGCGCCACGATGGGCGTGGGCGGAGCGGTCGGGATGCCGGTGGCGGCGTTCGTCGCCGAGAACGCCGACTGGCACGGGCTGTTCTGGCTCGCCGCCGCGCTGGGCGTGATCGGTCTGGTGCTGGTGCTGCTCGTGGTCCCGGACGACGTGCTGCTCGCACCAGGACGTCTCGACATCCTCGGCGCGGTGGGCCTGGCAGCAGGCCTCACCGGTCTGCTGCTCTACGTCTCACGCGGGGCGGAGTGGGGATGGAGCTCTCCCTTCGCACTGGCATGCCTGATCGCCGGCCTCGTCGTGCTGGCCGTGTGGGGCTGGTACCAGATGAAGGCGAAGGAGCCGCTGCTCGACCTGCGCGTCGCCGCCCGACCGGCCGTGCTCTTCACGAACATCGCCGCGATCGGCATGGGCTTCGCCCTGTTCTCGTCGAACGTCACCTTTCCGCAGATGCTCGAGCTGCCTCGCGAGACCGGATCGGGACTCGGTCTGGACATGTTCACCGCCGCGATGATCGTGGCGATCTCGGGCGTCATGATGATGATCATCTCGCCCCTGTCGGGCTGGCTGGAGCGCACCGTCGGTCCGCGCCCGCTGTTCACCGTCGGCACGGCCGCGATCGTGCTCGCCTATGCCTTCGTGCTGATCTGGTCGACCGAGATCTGGCACTTCGTCGTCGCCAACGTGCTGATCGGGATCGGGATCGGCTTCTCCTTCGCCGCCATGCCGATGATCATCATGCGCGCCGTCCCCGCGCACGAGACCGGCGCGTCGAACGGGCTCAACGCGCTGTTCCGATCGGTGGGCACATCCACCGCGTCGGCGGTGATGGGCGGAGTGCTCGCCGCGATGAGCATCCAGGTCGACGGCCGGGCGATCCCCACCCGGGCTGCGTTCGAGGTGTGCTTCTGGCTGTCGATCGTCGCCGGGATCATCGGCTTCGCGCTGACCTTCCTGATCCCCCGGCATCCGGCAGCGGAGGCGCACCCCGCCCTGCCCCGCTGATCCGGCCGCGTTGCCGGGTCCGAAGCTCCGGGCTTCTTGCCGAGATCCGGCAGTCTGCCCCAGATCCGGATGCCTGAGGCCGAACCATCCGGGTGTCAGGCCGACGTCCGGATCTCGGGCGCCGCCGCGCGAACCGGTCGACACCCGTCGCCACCGCCAGGAAGCGTGCCGAGATCCGGCGGACCGCCCCAGATCCGGACGCCCGAGGCCGAAGCATCCGGGTCTCAGCCCGACGTCCGGACCTCGGACGCCGCCGCGCGAACCTGTCAGACCTCGGGCACCGCCGTGCGACCCTTCCGGATCTCGGGCCCGCGCCCGAAGCGCGCCGCATCCGCGCCCACCAGCCGATCTCAGTGCGTGTACTCCATCAGGTCGGTGCCGAGCACACGGAACGCGTCGTGCGCGCGCAGTCTGTGGCTGATCGACAGGTCATCGAAGCACACGGTCAGGGCGTAGGCGACTCCGGTGCGCGGCCCGACGAGCACCCCCGCCTCGGCGCGCACCCCTCGATCGCGGCCGGTCTTGTTGATGAACAGCAGGCCGTGCGCATCGTCGTCGTGCGCGAACGGGTCGAGTCCCGTCGCGGATGCCACGAGGCTGAGGTCCTGATTCAGGCTGAGCCACTCAGCCACCTGGGCGCTGACGGCGGCGTCCACGGCGCGGGAATCGACGAGCGCCGCGAACAGCTTCGCGAACTCGCGGGTCGTGCCGACGGCGACGTGCGGGGCATCGTCGGGACCGCGCTTGTCGCGGAACCGGTCGAGCACGGCGCTGCGCGGCATCCCGAGCGACACCATCCGCGCGCGGACCTGCTCATGACCGACCGCGTCGAGCAGGGCGTTGGCGGCGTTGGGGTCGCCCGCGGCCGCGGCCAGCACAGCCAGGTCGACCAGCGGGAGAGCGGGCGCGAGCAGATGCCGCCACAGACCCGAGCCGATGACCTGATCGTTGGACCGGTCGACGATCTGCAGGGGGTCGAGGGCGCGGGATTCGAAGCACGCGGCGGTCTCGACCAGCACGGGAACGGCCCCCAGCCCCGCGATCGGCAGGGGAACGTGGTCGTCTCCGCTCAGCACGACGCGACCCGAGTCGAGCTCGACGACGTGCACCGAGACCTGCGCTCCGCTCTGCGCCAGCTCTTCCAGACGGCGCAGGCTCGGTGCGAACGACCGCCGCCCGGTGGCCGCGCGCCGTGGAACGCGCCGCAGGCTCCGTTGTGTTCGCCGGCGGGCTGCGGGCACACCGGAGGACGGTTCGGGAGCGGGTGACGAGACCACGCGCGGTGTCCTATCCGAGAGAAGGGGAATCCGGTCGGGCGCTCAGCACACCCTCACAGGCCTTATCGGCGGCGCCCCGGTCATCGTAACCCGCGGCCCCGGGAGGCGGAACCGCGCTCACCAGATGGTGACGCGCTGCTCCGCCGGCAGGTGCAGCCGGTCGCCTTCGCTGACATCGAACGCCTCGTAGAAAGCGTCGATGTTGCTGAGGATCTGGTTGCACCGGAACTCGTTCGGAGAGTGCGGATCGATCGTGAGCAGACGGATGGTCTCGGCGTCGCGGCTCTTCTGCTGCCACACCTGGGCCCACGACAGCAGCAGACGCTGAATGCCCGTGTATCCGTCGATCACCGGAGCCTCCTCGTCGCCGAGCGAGAGCTCGTACGCCTTCAGCGCGATGCCCAGACCGCCGAGGTCGCCGATGTTCTCGCCGATCGTCAGCGCGCCGTTGACGTGGTTCTCCTCGCTCAGGCCCGCCGGCACGAGGGCGTCGTACTGGGCGATGAGCGCCTTGGTGCGCTCTTCGAACGCCGCGCGATCGGCATCCGTCCACCAGTCCTGCAGACGGCCATCGCCGTCGTACCGGCTGCCCTGATCGTCGAAGCCGTGACCGATCTCGTGACCGATCACCGCGCCGATGCCGCCGTAGTTGGCGGCTGCGTCGCGCTTCGGGTCGAAGAACGGGTACTGCAGGATCGCAGCGGGGAAGACGATCTCGTTCATCAGCGGGTTGTAGTACGCGTTGACCATCTGCGGCGGCATGAACCACTCGTCGCGGTCGATGGGCTTGCCGACCTTCGAGACCTGACGGTCGTGCTCGAAGACCGTCGCGCGGCGGGCGTTGCCGACGAGGTCGGTCGGGTCGATGTCGACGCCGTCGTAGTCGCGCCAGACGTCGGGGTGGCCGATCTTCGGGCGGAAGGTGTCGAGCTTGGCGAGTGCCTTCTCTCGCGTCTCGGGGCTCATCCACTCCAGCTTCTGGATGCTCTGGCGGTAGGCCTCGATGAGGTTCGCCACCAGCTCGTCCATCGCGGCCTTCGATTCCGCCGGGAAATGACGATCGACGTAGATGCGGCCGACCGCGTCGCCCAGCGAGCCCTCGACGAGCGAGACGCCGCGCTTCCAGCGCTCGCGGATCGACGGGGTCCCGGTGAGCTCGGTGCCGTAGAACGAGAAGTTCTCGTCGATGAAGTCGTCGGTGAGGTAGGCAGCCATGCCGTGCACGACCTTGGCGCGCAGCCATGCCTTCCAGTCGTCCAGGCGCTCCTCGACGAGCAGGGCGCCGAGGCCCTCGAAAAAGCTCGGCTGGTAGACCACGAGCTCGTCAAAAGGATTGGGTCCCTGCCCTTCGACAGGCTCAGGGACCGAGGAGACGGCACCGGCGGCCACGGCATCCCGCCATGGCGACAGGTCCACGCCGACGAGCTGCTGGAACTCGTCCCAGGTCTTCAGGTTGTAGGTCTTCACGGCGTCGCGCGAGGCGACGTTGTCCCAGTGATGACCGGCGATCTCGTGCTCGAGACCGAAGGCCCGGTCGGCTTCGCCTGCAGCGTCAGCGACCGCAGCGAGAGTGAGGATGCGCTCGAGGTGCGCGCGGTACGCGGCGCGGGTGCCCTCGAAGTTCTCGAGGCGGTAGTAGCTTTCGTCGGGCAGCGACAGGCCCGCCTGCACGGCGAAGGGGACGTAGCGCTCGGGGTTGCCCGGGTCGGGCTCGATGAAGACGCCGATCAGCGCGGCGATGCCGTCGCGGTCGAGCGTTCCGACGGTGTGCAGGAACGACGGGATGCTGTCGATCGCGTCGACCTTCGCAAGCTCGGCCTCGAGCGGCGCGAGGCCGATCTCGGCGATGCGCTCGGTGTCCATGAAGCTGCGGAACAGATCGCCGACCTTGCGCTCGAGGGTTCCCTCGGCGGCATCCTGCGACTCGACGATGATCTCGCGGACGTCCTTCTCGGCCTGCTCGGCGAGCATGTGGAACGAACCCCAGCGCGCCTTGTCGGCGGGGATCTCGGCGGCCTCGAGCCACGCGCCGTTGACGTGGCGGTAGAGGTCGTCCTGCGGACGGATGTCGGAGCTGAACTCGGAGACGGCAAGGCCGGAGGGCAGAACGTCGGTCATGGGCACCAGCCTATGCGGCTGTGACGACATCAGGTCCGAGGCGTGAGCGCCGCCACGATGGTGCCGGGTGCTGCGCCGACGAGCGTCTCGCACGCCTGCGCCAGTCGCTCCGCGAAGGCGGTGGCGTCCGTGCGGCGGGTGAGAGCGTGAGCGGCGATGCCGTCGATCATCGCGAGGATCTGCCAGCCGACGGCCAAGGCGTCGACCGTGGTGAAGAGCCCCGCCTCCCTGCCCGCCTCGATCAACCCGGCGATGAAGGACTGCCAGGCCGCCATCTGCTCTTCGATCGCTTCGGCGAGCGCAGCGCTGCCGCGGCCGAGCGACCAGGCATCGACCCAGATGAGGGTGATGTCGTTGTGACCGCTGTCGAGCACCGTCTCGATCATGCGCGCCACGCGGGCAGGTGGCGAGGATGCCCGCGCCACCTCAGCGCGGATCTCGTCGAGCTCACCGGCGACGAGCTCGCGGAAGGTGCGGACGACGAGCTCGTCCATGTTCTCGACGTAGTGCGCGACCAGCCCCGGGGCGACTCCGGCTCGTGCCGCCACCGCGCGGAGCGTGAGCGCGGACAGCCCTTGCTCGCGTGCGACGGCAAGCGCGGCGTCACCTATTTCGGCGGATCGCTGCTGAGGGCTCTTGCGCGTGCGGGTGCGGGCGACAGGTGTTGACATGGTGCGTCCAGTGTAGGAACATCGCCTATTGATCGAACGATCAATACCTGCAGGCCACTGCGGGACCACTCGCCGAAGGAGACGACATGGGCTGGCGGATGCCGCACGAAGGCGCACAGCACGAGCGCACCTGGATGGCCTTCCCGCGAGCCGGTGTCACCCTCGGCGATGGCGCCGGCTGGCAGGAGACGGCATACCGCGCGTGGACCGACACGGCGCTCGCCATCGCCGAATTCGAGCCGGTCACCATGGTCGCCGATCCCACAGAGATCAGCCGCGCGAAGCGCATGCTCGGCTCTGATGTCGAGATCATGGAGTCACCGCTCGACGAGTTCTGGATGCGTGATTTCGGCCCCACCTTCGTCGTCGACGACGAGCGCCCCGGCGTGCTCGGTGCGGTCGACTGGATCTTCAACGGCTGGGGCGCTCCGTCCTGGGCCGAGTGGCAGGTCTCGGCGGGCATCGCGCGCATCATCGCCGAGCGAGTCGGAGCCGAGCTCGTCAGCTCCGTGCTGGTGAACGAGGGCGGTGGCATCCACGTCGATGGCGAGGGCACCGTGATGCTGACCGAGACGGTGCAGCTCGACCCGAACCGCAACCCCTACGCCGACAAGGCGCGCGTCGAGGCCGAGATGCTGCGCACCCTGGGGGCCGATAAGGCGATCTGGCTGCCCCGCGGCCTCACGCGCGACTACGACGAGTTCGGCACACGAGGGCACGTCGACATCGTGGCCGCGTTCGCCGGCCCCGGTCGCGTGCTGCTGCACCGGCAGGACGATCCGAGGCACCCCGATCACGACGTCACTCGCGATCTGAAGGAGACCCTGCAGCAGCAGACGGATGCCGCAGGCCGCACGCTCGAGATCATCGATGTGCCCGCTCCCGCCGAGCTGCGCGACGACGAGGGCTTCGTCGACTGGAGCTACATCAACCACCTCGTCGTGAACGACGGCGTCGTCGTGTGCGGCTTCGGAGACGAGAAGGCGGATGCCCGTGCCCGCGAGATCCTCTCCGATGCGTACGGTCGCCGCGCAGTGACCGTCGACGCCCGACCGATCTTCGCCCGCGGCGGCGGGATCCACTGCATCACACAGCAGCAGCCGTCTGTCGGGGACGCCCGCTGATGTTCGACGTCTACGAGAAGTCGATCGCCGAGCTGCGCGCGGCGCTCGAGTCAGGCGAGGCGACCAGCGTCGAGCTCGTGCGGGCCTACCTCGCCCGAATCGACGCGTACGACGGCCCCGACACCGAGACCGCCCTGAATGCGGTCGTCGTGCGGAATCCGGACGCTGTGGTCGAGGCCGCAGCATCGGATGCCCGCCGCGCCGCAGGTGAGACGAGAGGCCCGCTCGACGGCATCCCATACACCGCGAAGGACAGCTACCTCGTGACCGGCCTGACGGCGGCCGCCGGCTCCCCGGCGTTCGCCGATCTCGTCGCGCAGCGCGACGCCTTCACCATCGAGCGACTCCGCGCGGGCGGAGCGATCTGCCTCGGCCTGACGAACATGCCCCCGATGGCGAACGGCGGCATGCAGCGCGGCGTCTACGGACGCGCCGAGAGCCCGTACAGCGCCGAGTGGCTCACCAGCGCGTTCGGGTCGGGCTCGTCGAACGGCTCGGGCAGCGCCACGGCGGCGAGCTTCGCGGCCTTCGGGCTGGGCGAGGAGACCTGGTCGAGCGGGCGCGCCCCTGCCTCCTGCAACGGGCTCGTGGCGTACACGCCCAGCCGCGGGGTGATCTCGGTGCGCGGCAACTGGCCGCTCGTGCCGACCATGGACATCGTGGTGCCGCACACCCGCAGCATGGCCGACCTGCTCGAGGTGCTCGAGGTGATCGTCGCCGACGACGCGGACGTGCGGGGCGACTTCTGGCGGGCGCAGCCGTGGGTCAGCATCCCGGCGGCGTCCGAGGTGCGGCCGGAGGCGTACCCCGCGGTCGCGCCGGCGAACCTGCGGGGCGCGCGCATCGGCGTCCCGAAGATGTACATCAATGCCGATCCGGATGCCGGTACCGGCACCACCATCGGCGGGTCGACCGGCCAGCGGATCGAGACCAGGAAGTCGGTCATCTCGCTGTGGCAGCAGGCACGCCGCGACCTCGAGGCCGCGGGAGCCGAGGTCGTCGAGGTGGACTTCCCCGTCGTGACGAACTACGAAGGGGATCGTGAGGGAGCACCGACCATCGCAACCCGCGGAATGGTCAGCCCCGAGTTCCTGAAGAGGGAGATCGTCGACCTCTCTGCCTGGGCATGGGACGACTTCCTCGCCGCGAACGGCGACCCGAAGCTGAACACGCTCGTCGGCGTCGACGGAGCGACCATCTTTCCTGTGCCGGAGGGCGCTCTGCCCGACCGCTACGACGGCTTCGACGACGACATCGCCACCTATCCGGCGCGCGTCGAGCAGCACCCGTACGAGAGCTTCACCGACATCCCGCACCTCGAAGAGGGTGCACGCGGTCTCGAGAAGACCCGTCGCATCGACCTGGAGCAGTGGATGGACGAACTCGGCCTCGACGCTGTCGCGTTCCCCGCGATGGCCGACATCGGCCGCGCCGACATGGACGTGAATCCCGACTCGGCCGAGGCCGGGTGGCGCAACGGCGTGTGGGTGGCCAACGGCAACCTCGTGCCGCGACACCTCGGCATCCCGACCGTCACCGTCCCGATGGGCATCATGGCCGACATCGGGATGCCGGTGGGTCTGACCTTCGCCGGCCGGGCCTACGACGACACCGCGCTGCTCGCCCTCGGCCTCGCGTTCGAGGCCACCGGCGACCGTCGCACCGTCCCCCCGCGTACGCCACGGCTTCCCGACATCCGCTGACGCGCATCACCCTGGTTTACAGAGAGGTAACCATGACCACCACCGCATCCGCCGCTCCGGCCCTGCACCGCAGCCTGAAACAGAGGCACGTCGTGTTCATCGGACTGGCGTACATGTCGCCGTTCGCCGTATTCGACACGTTCGGCATCGTCTCCGAGGCGACCAAGGGTCACGTGCCCATGTCGTACATCATCATCACGATCGCGGTGCTGTTCACCGCGTTCAGCTACGCGAAGATGGTGCGCGTCTACCCGACGGCGGGCTCGGCCTACACCTACACGCGGCGCACGATCGGCGCACCCGTCGGGTTCATGGTCGGCTGGGTCGCCCTGCTCGACTACCTGTTCCTGCCGATGATCAATGCGCTGCTGGCCGGCATCTACCTCTCGGCGTCGTTTCCCGACGTGCCAGAGTGGGTGTGGATTGTCGGGCTGATCACGATCATCACCGCGCTGAACATCATCGGAGTGCGCATCAGCGCGGTAGCGAACATGATCATGGTCGTGTTCCAGGCACTGCTGGCCGTCGTGTTCCTCGTGCTGACCATCGGCGCGATCACGAGCGACAACGCGCTCGCGTTCACCTTCGCGCCGTTCTACTCGGTGAGCGCCGACATGGCGAGCCTGGTCGGCGGCGCGGCTGTGCTCGCCCTCGCCTTCCTCGGCTTCGATGCCGTGACCACGCTGTCGGAGGAGACCGTCGACCCGCGTCGCACGGTGCCGCGGGCGATCATGTGGATCGCCGCGCTAGGAGCTGCGTTCTTCGTCACCATCACCTATGCGATGCAGACCCTCGTGCCTGACCTCGATGCACTGGCCGCGATCACGCCCGACATCGAGGGCGCATCGCCCTACATCGCGCTGTTCATCGGTGGCCTCGTGTTCCAGACGTTCTTCCTGGCGGGCGCGACGGTATCGGTGCTGTCGTCGGGTCTGGCCTCGCAGCTGAGCGCCTCGCGTCTGCTGTTCGCGATGGGACGCGACGGCATCATCCCGCGCAGGGTGTTCGGCTACGTGCACCCGCGTCTAGGAACACCGGTCATCAACATCGTGGTCGTCGGTGCGATCGCACTGACCGCGCTGAAGCTCGACCTGAACGCCGCGACCTCGCTGATCAACTTCGGCGCATTCACCGCATTCGCCTTCGTCAATCTGTCGGTGATCGCGTTCTGGGCCCGCCACCGCGGCGCGGAAAGCACCCCGGGTTCGGTGCTCGCCTGGACGCTCGTGCCCGGCGTCGGCTTCGTCATCAACCTGTGGCTGTGGCTGAGCCTTGACCAGATGGCGATGACCGTCGGGCTGATCTGGGCGGCCGTCGGCGTGCTGTATCTGCTGTGGCTGACGCGCGGCTTCCGCCGCCCGGCTCCCGAGGTCGCGTTCGACGAAGCGGAAGACCTGCCCACGGGCGTGGTGCGGACGCCGAGGGTCGATGCCTGAGGCGTGGCGTCGATCGAGAGCGAGCCGTCTCAGGCGCTGACCTTCCCCCGCCCCATCATCGGCTGATCTCAGCGCCGCCCCCATCGCCGGCCGCGTCGGGGCTTGGCGTCTATCGACACGTCAGATCGGGCATCCGCCTGCCGGGCGGCACGGCGCTCCCGCCACGCGACCACCTCGGTATCGATATCGCGGGTCGGCGTGACGACCGGCGGCCCGCCCAGCAGCTGCCGTCGCGCAGCGATCACGCGACGGTTGAAGTCCTCGAGCACGGTGCGCACGTCTTCCTCGCGGCCGAGCTGATCGAGCTCACCGTCGAGCTCTCGTTCCTCGACCCGCAGCATGAGCGCGGGCGGACCGAGACCGGAGAGGTTCTCGGTCTCGATCTTGCGACGGATCCACCAATCCGGATCGTGATGCGTGCCCAGCCCCTCGAGCGGCTTACCCGCGCCGGGCAGATTGTCGAACTCGCCGCGGCGGATCGCAAGCTGGACGGCGGTCTCGACGAATTCCGCCTTGTTCTGGGCATCCAGCATCATCGGCGCTTCGGCCTCGGACTCGTTCTCGGCCCTGTCGCCGGCATCGCGGCGGGCCCGGTACCGGGCGGCATCGCTCATCGCGTCGGACATGGGAGGCACCTCCGTCATTCCAGGGTACGCGGGCGGCGCGATGCGCGATGGCTCTCCGAGTTGCGAGGTCCGGCGCCAACTGGGGGCGAGTACTCCCTTATTCGCGCTTGTCGGGCCAGCACAGCATGGAGCGTCGCGAGTGCCGCCGCCCCGCGCTGTGCTGACCCGCGGAGAGATCAGCGTCGCGGCGTATCGAAACCGACCTCGACGCGGCGGTTCGGGGCCTGGTCGCCCTCGCCTTCCTTGACGAGCAGCTCCCGCTCCCCGTGCCCGCTGACGGTGAGTCCGAGATCCGGTCGGGCCTCCGCCAGCACAGTAGCGACAGCGTCGGCCCGACGCCGGGAAAGGTCGTCGTTGTAGGCGCCGTCGCCGATCGAATCGGTATGTCCGTCGACCGAGACGGCCGCCCCGTCGGGGATGCCGGCCGCGAGGTCGGCGACCGCACCGCGGGCGGCCTCGGTGAGGTCTGCGGAGTCGAACGCGAACAGTAGGTCGGACGTCAGGCGCACGGTGCGGTGCTCGCGCTCCTCGATCGCCTGCTCGAGCTCGATCGTGGCGTCGGCCGCGTCGAGATCGATCGTCGAGGCGCGCGCATCGAGATCGATCGTCGAGGCCTCGATCATGGCCTGTGTGATCTCGGCGTCGAGGTAGGAGTCTTCATCCGTGGAGGCGTGCGCTGGCGTCGCGACGAGCGCAGCCAGCACCGCCGCCAGGGCGATGGCGTGGATCCGCGTCATCGCGCGTCGTCGACATAGGTGACGGGGATCGCCGAGAAGCCGGGTAAGCCATCTCCGAGGATGACGTCGACCGTCTCGGGCTGACCCTCGGGCGCTGGCAGCAGCACGCCGATCTCCATCGTCGCGTCCGGCGCGAGGTCGGTGTTCGCGTAGTGCGGCACCGAGCCGAGCACGGTGTACGTGCACTTCTGCTTGCCATCGCCGGTCCAGCTCCCCTCCGCGCAGAACGGCCGGTAGGCCTTGAGGTTCGCGAGGTCTGTCACCGTGGGGGCGTGGCCGATGCCGAGTGCGAAGAAGCTCAGGGGCTTGTCGCCGCCGTCGCGTGTGAGCGCGTACTGCAGGTGCATCACCTTCTCGTCGGCGGTGATCGAGCGGACCACCGAGGTGATCACACCGTTCTCGCCGAGGTCGGTGGTGCCCTCCGCCAGCACGGCGTGCGATGAGGCATCCGGAGCGGCAGTGCTGGCTGCGCTGGCCGCAGGCTTCTGGGCTGTCGCATTAGTCGCCTCGGCGCTGCATCCCGCCAGGAGCAGGATCGCTGCGGCCACGGGCACGAGCATGCGGAATGCGGATGCAGACGTCATGTGGTGTCCTTCCTCAAAGTCACCAGCCTAACCGCGAGGACCACACGGCACCGAGACAGCCCGTCCGCACCACCCCATAGGCTCGTGAGGTGGCATCCACCGCATCCCCCTCCCCCGCACTGTCGCTGAACCGCGAGATCCTCCGGCTCGCCGTGCCTGCGCTGGGCGCCCTCGTCGCCGAGCCCGCCTTCCTCATCCTCGACTCGGTGATGGTCGGCCACCTCGGCACCTCACCGCTCGCCGGCCTCGGCATCGCCAGCGCCGTGCTGCAGACGATCGTCGGCCTGATGATCTTTTTGGCGTACTCCACCACCCCCGCCGTCGCCCGCCGCTTCGGAGCCGGCAAGCCCGGCGACGCCGTCTCCGTCGGCATCGACGGCATGTGGTTCGCCCTGGGGCTGGGCGCCGTGCTCGCCGTCGCCGGATCGCTCGCCAGCCCGGCGCTGGTCGCCGCGTTCGGGGCATCGGACGCCGTCTCTGCCGAGGCGCAGACCTACCTCACCATCTCGATGTGGGGCCTGCCCGCGATGCTCATCGTGTTCGCCGCCACCGGACTGCTGCGCGGGATGCAGGACACCATGACCCCGCTGTGGATCGCCGGTCTCGGCTTCGGCGCCAACGCGCTGCTCAACTGGATCTTCATCTACGGGCTCGGCTGGGGCATCGCCGGCTCCGCGTTCGGCACGGTCGCCGCGCAGTGGGGCATGGTCGCGGCGTACGTGGTCGTCATCCGACGCCTCGCCCTCAAGCACGGCGCATCGATGAGGGCACAGCGCAACGGCATCCGGGGCACGGCCCGTTCGGGCGGATGGCTGTTCCTGCGCACCGTCAGCCTGCGCGTCGCCCTGCTCGCCACCGTCGGCGTCGCGACCGGCATCGGCACGCAGGAGCTCGCCGGCTGGCAGATCGCCTTCACGATCTTCTCGACAGCCGCATTCGCGCTCGATGCGCTGGCGATCGCGGCGCAGGCGATGATCGGCAGGAGCCTCGGCTCCGGCGATGTCGCCCAGGTGCACCGCGTGCTGCGCCGCACCGTCGCCTGGGGAGCGTGGTTCGGAGTCATCGTCGGTGCCGTCATCGCCGCACTGTCGGGAGTCATGGGCATCGTCTTCACGGGGGATGCCGAGATCGGCGCACTCGTTCAGCCGGCGTTCCTCGTGCTCGCGGTCGCACAGCCCATCGCGGGGATCGTGTTCGTTCTCGACGGCGTGCTGATGGGCGCGAACGACGCGCGCTACCTCGCAATCGCGGGACTGCTGAACCTCGTGCCGTTCCTGCCAGTGCTGTGGATCATCGCCGCCACCGGTGTCGACGGCTCCGCCGGCCTCGTCTGGCTGGCCGTCGCGTTCTTCGGGGTGTACCTGCTCGCGCGGCTGGGCACCCTGGGCTGGCGCGTGCGCACCGACGCGTGGACCCGTATCGCGGCCTGACCCCGTCCCTCACGCGGGGTGAGGGTCAGCCCACCTCGCCCGCGGCGACAGTTTCCGCGAGCATGTGCACGCGGGGCAGGTGGTGGGCGCCGTAGAAGTCGGCGGAGACCAGGCGCGCCGCGTCCGAGGCATCCGGAGTCGCGTGGGCCAGAACAGCGGCGACCGCGAGGCCGTGCATCCATCCGCCGGCGAGGGTCCCGAGAAGCATGAGGTACGGCACGCTGACGCCGTAGGCGTTGCGGGTCGCGCCGAAGCCGACGATGGATGCCGTGGCCCGGCGAGCCGCTTCCACCGCACGCTCCAGGCGACCGGCGGTGCGCGTCGCCACGTCGTCGCCCACACCGCGCAACGCGGCGACGGTCTCCTCGATGAGAGCGAACAGCGTCTCGGCGGTGGCCCCGCCGTCGCGGATGACCTTGCGTCCGATGAGGTCGTTCGACTGGATCGCCGTGGTGCCCTCGTAGATCGGCATGATCCGGGCATCCCGGTAGTGCTGTGCGACCCCGGTCTCCTCGATGAAGCCCATACCGCCGTGCACCTGGATCGCATCGCTGGTGAGCGCGACCGCGTCCTCCGTCGCCCACCCCTTGAGGATCGGCACGAAGAACTCGGCGAGCGCCCCGGTGCCGTCGGCCTCCGCCCGGTCGAACAGGTCGCCCACGTACACGCCGAGCGCGCGCATGGCGAACAGTCGGCTCTGCATCGACAGCAGCAGACGGCGCACATCGGGATGCTCGGCGATCGGCGCGCCGGCCGGACGGTCGAGCACCGCGCCCTGGCGACGGTCGTTCGTGTAGGCAACGGCCTGCTGATAGGCGCGGTCGGAGATGCCCGTCGCCTGGAAGCCCATGCCCGCACGGGCGGAATTCATCATCACGAACATGCCCGCGAGTCCGCCGCCCACCTCGCCGACGAGGTATCCGGTCGCGTCCTCGTAGGCGAGCACGCAGGTCGGGCTGCCGTGGATGCCGAGCTTGTGCTCGAGCGCGACCGTGGTGACGGCGTTGCGCTCGCCCGGCGCACCGGAGGCGTCTGGCAGGAACTTCGGCACGACGAACAGCGACAGGCCCTTGGCGCCGGCCGGGGCGTCGGGCGTGCGCGCCAGCACGAGGTGCACGATGTTCTCGGCGACGTCGTGGTCGCCCCAGGTGATGAAGATCTTCTGGCCGCTGACGCCCCACGATCCGTCGGCGCGCGGCCTGGCGGTGGTGCGGATCGCGCCGAGGTCGGTGCCGGCCTCGGGCTCGGTGAGGTTCATCGTGCCGGTCCACTCGCCGGAGACGAGCTTGGTCAGGTACATCTCCCGAATCTCGTCGGACGCCGCGGCGTCGAGGGCGTGGATCTGGCCGGCGGTCAGCAGCCAGCACAGCGCGAAGGCCGCGTTGGAGGCGTTCCAGATCTCGCCGAGACCGGCGCGGATCGATCCGGACAGGCCGTCTCCGCCCGCGGAGTCGGGCGCCTCGGCGCTGACCCAGCCCGCCTCGACGAACGCCTGGTAGGCCTCGGCGAACCCGGCAGGCAGGCGCACCTGACCGTCTTCGAGACGTGCGCCCTCGCGGTCGCCACTGGTCTCGAGCGGCGCCAGGACGGATGCCGCGAACTCGCCGGCCCCGGCGATGATCTCGGTGGCGTCCTCGGCCGTGAATGCGCCGCCGGTCGACCGCGCGGGAAGGTCGAGGCCGAATGCCTCGCCGAACAGGAAGCGGTAGTCGTCGACCGGGGGGACGTAGTCGGATGCCATGGTGCACTCCATTCGGGTGAGACTCAGGCCCATTTTACGCGAGACTGCGTCTCAGTGGAAGCGCACGTGATCCACTCAGGCGTACCGGCGGCACCACTCGTACATGACGACCGCCGCAGCTGCGCTCGCATTGATCGAGCGGGTCGACCCGTACTGGGTGATCTCGATGTGCCCGGATGCCGCGGCCAGCGCCTCATCCGACAGCCCGGGCCCCTCCTGACCGAAGAGCAGCACGCAGCTCTCGGGCAGATCCGCGCGGTCGACCGGCACGGCTTCCCCGACGTTGTCGACGGCGATGATCGGGATGCCCTCCCCAGCCGCCCACGCCGTGAACGACTCGACGTCGGGGTGATGCACCACGTGCTGGTACCGGTCGGTCACCATCGCGCCGCGCTTGTTCCAGCGACGGCGTCCGATGATGTGCACCGTATCGGCGAGGAACGCATTGGCACTGCGCACGATCGAGCCGATGTTCATATCGTGCTGCCAGTTCTCGATCGCGACATGGAACGGATGCCGGTGTGTGTCGAGGTCGGCGACGATGGCATCCATCCGCCAGTACCGGTATCGGTCGATGACGTTGCGGGTGTCGCCGTGCGCGAGCAGCTCCGGGTCGTAGCGCTCGTCGGCCGGCCACTCGCCCGGCCACGGGCCGACGCCGTACCCCGGCTGCGTCTGTGAGCCCGTGTCTTCCATCGCCTTCCAGCGTAGCCGCGCCAGCTCGGGGTGCTATTTTTAGGCATGCCGAAAAATTTGCGGTCAGCATCGTGGATGCGGAGCGTCTGGCTGCTCGGCCCTGCGCTCGTCGCCGGGGTCGCCTACCTCGATCCCGGCAACGTCGCGAGCAACATGACCGCCGGTGCCCGCTACGGCTATCTGCTCGTGTGGGTCGTCGTCGCCGGCAACATCATGGCCTGGCTGATCCAGTACCTCTCGGCGAAGCTCGGCATCGTCACCGGCCAGAGCCTGCCCGAGGTGCTGGGCATCCGCATCCGCAACCGCTGGGCGCGACGCGCGTACTGGCTGCAGGCCGAGCTCGTCGCGATGGCCACCGACATCGCCGAGGTGCTCGGCGGAGCCGTCGCCTTGAACCTGCTCTTCGGCATCCCCCTGCTGCTCGGCGGAGCCATCACCGGGGCGGTCTCGATCGTGCTGCTCGCGATCCAGACCCGCCGCGGGCCTCGGCACTTCGAGTTCGTCATCATCGGCCTGATGGCGGTCATCGTGATCGGGTTCATCGCGGGGCTCTTCGTCGCGCCGCCCGACCCTGCGGGGGTCGTCGGCGGCATGCTGCCGCGCTTCACCGACAGCGGATCGGTGCTGCTCGCGGCATCCATCCTCGGCGCCACCGTCATGCCGCATGCGATCTACGCGCACAGCGCGCTGACGCGCGACCGGTTCGCCTCCGAGGCGGGTCGCCCCGGCATCCGGATGCTGCTCACCGCCACCCGCTGGGATGTGACGATCGCCATGATCATCGCCGGCTCCGTCAACCTGGCGATCCTGCTGCTCGCCGCCGCCAACCTCGCCGGCGTCGAGGGCACCGACTCGCTCGAGGGCGCGCACGCCGCGATCACGGCGACCCTCGGGCCCATCATCGGCACGCTGTTCGCGATCGGACTGCTGGCATCCGGTCTCGCGTCGACGTCGGTCGGCGCCTACGCGGGCGCGGAGATCATGCACGGGCTGCTGACGGTGCGGGTTCCCGTGCTCGTACGGCGACTGGTCACGCTCATCCCGGCGCTGGTGATCCTCGGCGTCGGGTTCGACCCGACTCTCGCACTCGTGCTCAGCCAGGTGGTGCTGTCGTTCGGCATCCCGTTCGCGCTCGTCCCTCTGCTCGCGCTCACCGCTCAGCGCCGCACGCTGGGCGAGCACGCGAACCGCACGATCACCACGGTGCTCGGCGTCGTCTTCGCCGCGCTGCTGATCGCCCTGAACGCGGTGCTGCTCTGGCTGGTCGCGACGGGCGCGTGACCTCGTAATCCCACCTTCCTGCGCCGAGAGCACCACATCTCGCCGAGTGTCCCCCTTGTCGACGTCGATAAGCCGTGCGCTCGGCGAGATCCCGTGCTCTCGGCGCAACCATGACCACGACCACGAGCACGACCACGAGCACGACCACAGCACGACCCTGACCAGAGAGGGAGCGCATACCCGCCCCGGGTAGGCTCAGAATCATGCCCTCCTCCCCCGCCAAGAAGCACCGCGACGACTCCGAGGCGCGCCGCGCGATGCAGCTCAGCACCTGGTTCGCGCTGGGTGCCGGAGCCCTGGGCGTGCTGCTCATCGCCCTGCCGGATCTCCTTCCGGCCGGCGGCCCCTGGGTGCAGCTCGCGCTCGGCGCGCTGACCCTGTTCCTCGCCTTTCGCGCCCGCGCGATCGGCACCCGCGGAGTGAACGACTACGACGGGCGTCTCTCGCTGCTCGCGGCGCTCGCCGGGTTCGCGATCCTCTTCTTCGCCGGCAACGCTGCGTTCAACGTGCTGGTCTCTCTGGGCAGCTGACCGTGGCATCCCCCGCCTTCGACGACTACCTCAAGACGGTCTACTCCCACACTGAGTGGCAGGACGCGCCGATCACCCCGTCGCAGCTGGCCGGCGCTCTCGGCATAGCCCCGTCGAGCGTCACGGAGATGGTCAAGAAGCTCGCCGCCGCGGGTCTCGTGTCCCACGTGCCGTACGGCGCGGTGAAGCTGACGGATGCCGGGCGCGAGCGCGCCCTGCAGATGCTGCGCCGGCACCGGCTGATCGAGACCTGGCTGGTTCGCGAGTTCGGCTATGCGTGGCACGAGGTGCACGACGAGGCCGAGGTGCTCGAGCACACGATCAGCGATCGGCTGCTGGATGCCATCGACGAGCGCCTCGGACGCCCGCGCTTCGACCCGCACGGTGACGCGATCCCCGACGCGAACGGCGACGTGATCCGCGAGCCGTTCGTGCTGCTCGGTGACGCTCCCGCAGGCCACACCGGCCGCGTGCTGCGCGTGAGCGATCGCGACCCCGAGCTGCTGCAGCGGCTGGAAGACGCCGGCGTGAGCGTCGGTGCCGAGATCACCGCCCCCGCCGATCTTCCGGATGGAGCGGCGGACGCCGTGTGGCTCAGCCTAGGCTGAGCGGCGGAGGAGAGACATGAACCAGAGCGACCTGCTGTTTCTGGTGCTGATCGGCATCGGCCTCGCGTCGTTGACACTCGTGACGATCCAGCTGCTCAAGCCGCGGCGCAAGGACAACGCCGGCGAGTGGTACGAGGGCCCCTGGGAAGACGACGACCGCCCGCGCGGGAAGCGGTGATGGGAGCGCTCGACGACGGCGAGCGCCTCTCGGCTCGGGATGCCGCCACCTGGCGCGACTGGCTCGAGAAGAACCACACGAGAGCCGGCGGCGTGTGGCTGCTGCACGTGCGTCGCCGCCATCAGGACGGCATCTCGTACGAGGATGCTGTGCGCCAGGCGCTCTGCTTCGGCTGGATCGACGGCCCCGTGCGCACCTTCGACGACAGCGCCGTGGGTCAGTGGTTCTCGCCGCGCCGCCGCGGGAGCGGCTGGGCGGCGACGAACAAGGCCCGGCTCGCGGAGCTCGAGGCGGCGGGGCTGATGGCTCCGGCCGGCATCCGCGCGATCGAGGCAGCGAAGGACGACGGATCGTGGGCGATGCTCGACGGCCCTGAGGCCGGCATCGAACCCGACGACTTCGCCGCAGCTCTGGATGCCGTCCCCGCCGCGCGCGAGAACTGGAACGGCTTCCCGAAGTCGGTGAAGAAGCTCGGCCTCACGCACATCGCGACCGCGAAGCGCCCCGAGACACGGGCATCCCGCATCGCGAAGCTCGTCGCCGACGCTGCGGTCGGCAAGCGCCCCTGACGGATTACTGGGGGTCGAGGCCCAGGTCGTCGAGGTCGTAAGCGGCGAGCCACTGCAGGCCCTCGGCCTCGATCGCGGCCTGTGCGCCGGTCTTGCGGTCGACGATCACGGCGACCGCGAGCACCTCTGCGCCCTCCCGGCGCAGCACCTCGACGGCCTTCAGCGCCGACTGGCCGGTGGTCGAGGTGTCTTCGAGCACGACGACCCGCTTGCCTGCGATGTCGGCACCTTCGACCTGGCGGCCGCGGCCGTGGTCCTTCGGCTCCTTGCGCACGACGAAGGCGTCGAGCGGCCGATCGGTCGCCACCGAGGCGTGCATCACCGAGTTCGCGATCGGGTCGGCACCGAGCGTGAGCCCGCCGACCGCGGCGATGTCGAAGCCCTTGATGAGATCGAGCATGATGCGCCCGATCGCGGGAGCCGCGCGGTGATCGAGCGTCAGCTTGCGCATGTCGACGTAGTACGTCGCCTTCTTGCCGCTCGAGAGGGTGAAGTCGCCGTGGAACACGGCCTCGTCCTTGATGAGATCGAGCAGGGCCTGGCGGTCTTCGGCGAGGTGGGTCACGGCATCCAGTGTATTCACCGCTCGCCGTTCGCCGCCTGGCCGGATGCCCGCTGCTCGCCTAACGTGGGACGAGGAGGTCACACATGTTCTCATTCGATCCCTATGCCGAACTCACCGAGCTGCGTCCGGTCGCCCCGCTCGAACTGACCAGCCCGGACTTCACCGCCGGCGGGCCGCTGCCCGGCTTCGCCTGGTCGTCGGATCGCGCGGGCGAAGACCGCCACCCGACGCTCGAGTGGTCGGATCCACCGGCCGGCACCCTCAGCTTCGCTGTCTCGTGCTTCGACCCCGACGCCCCCACCGGGTCCGGCTTCTGGCACTGGGCGGCCTACGACATCGCTCCCGACGTGCGCCGCCTCGACAGCAGCGACGGCACCGCGGCGGATCTTCCCGGCGGCGCGATCGTGCTGCCGAACGAGGCCCGCAAGGAGCGCTTCATCGGCGCGGCTCCCCCGGCCGGAACGGGCATCCACCGCTACTTCTTCGTCGTCGACGCGCTCGACGTCGACCACCTCGAACTGGAGCCGGGGTCCACTCCCGGCGTGCTCGGCTTCAACAGGCATTTCCACACGCTCGCGCGCGGTGTGCTCATCGGCACGGGCGACCCTGCGGAGCGGTAGCCGTCAGACGGCGGCTGTCCGCCGCCGCGAATAGGCTGGATGCATGCGTCTGGCCACCTGGAACATCAACTCGATCCGCACCCGCGTCTCGCGCGCCGTCGATTTCGCCGGGCGGGAGGACGTCGACGTGCTCGCGTTCCAGGAGATCAAATGCAAGCCCGAGCAGTTCCCCTATGAGCCGTTCGAAGAGGCCGGCTACCAGGTCGAGGTGCACGGCTTCAATCAGTGGAACGGCGTCGCGATCGCGAGCCGGCTGCCGATGACCGACGTGCGCACCTCGTTCGCCGGCCAGCCCGGGTTCGCGAAGGGGCACGAGGGCCCGGACGCTCCGCTCGAGGCTCGCGCTCTAGGCTTGATGGTGGACGGCGTGCGGGTGTGGAGCCTGTACGTGCCCAACGGCCGCTCGCTGAACGACGAGCACTACCACTACAAGCTGCACTGGCTCGAGGCGCTGCGCACCGCGACGGCCGCCGAGCTCGCCGCCGACCCGAACCTGCCGCTCGCCCTGGTCGGCGACTTCAACATCATCCCGTTCGATCACGACAACGGCGACCCTGGCATCGTGCAGGGCTTCTCTACGCACGTGTCCCAGCCCGAGCGCGAGGCGTTCTTCGCCCTCGAGTCGGCGGGCGTCACCGATGTCGTCCGTCCGCTGATCCCCGAGGGATTCACCTACTGGGACTACCAGCGCCTCAAGTTCCCCCGCAACGAGGGCATCCGCATCGACTTCGTGCTCGGCTCGAAGCCCTTCGCCGACGCCGTCACGGGAGCGTCGATCCACCGCAACGAGCGCAAGGGCGAGCAGCCCAGCGACCACGTGCCCGTCGTCGTCGACCTCGACTTCGGCGGTGGTGACGACGACGGCGACATGCCGATGATCTTCTCGTGACCGGGCTTTCGGGCATCCGCCTCATCGCGACCGATCTCGACGGCACCCTGCTCGACGGGTCGGGAGCGGTGTCGCCGCGCACGCGCGCGGCTCTCGACGCCGCTCGGGATGCCGGAATCGAGACCATCCCGGTCACCGCCCGCCAGCCGATCGGGCTGCGGCCGATCGCCGAGCAGGCGGGGTTCGACTCGTGGGCGCTGTGCGGCAACGGCGCCTACGGCCTGCACCTGACGACCGGCGAGCACCTGTTCGCGGCGGAGATCCCCGCTGACGTGCAGGGCGAGCTGGCGCGGGCGCTGCTGCAGAGCATCCCGGATCTGGTCTTCGCGAGCGTGCGCGATGCCGGCGAAGGATTCGTCGCCCAGCACGGGTACGCCGCACTCGCCCAGCTGAGCGACCACAAGCGCGCCCCGGAGACGATGGGCGGCGTCGCGCTCGACGAGGTGCTCGGCTCACCGAGTCTGAAGCTCGTGATCCGGCACGCCTCTGTGCCGATCGACGAGATCTTCGCGGCACTGAACGCCCTCGGGCTGACGGGCTTCGCCGCCACGCTGTCGGGCGCGCCGTTCGTCGAGGTGATGGCGCAGGGCGTGACGAAGGCGACGGGGCTTGCTCAGGTGTGTCGACGGGTCGGCGTCGAGGCGCACGAGGTGCTCGCGTTCGGCGACGCGCTCAACGACCTCGAGATGCTGCAGTGGGCCGGGCACGGCGTCGCGATGGGCAACGCGATCGACGTCGTGCGCGATGCCGCCGACGAGGTCACCGCGGCGAATGCCGACGACGGCGTGGCCGCGGTGATCGAGCGGATGCTGCACGGCTGACGCCGCCGTGCTCGATCCTCCCCCTCGCGGCGGATGCGCGCGATACTCGCTCCGCCCTACGGTGGAGGGATGCCCGAGTCCGCCGTCTTCACTCGCACTCTGACCGACCGCGACCGGCGACAGGACCTGCTGCTCGCCGTGGTCATGCTGGTCGGGGCGGTCATCAGCGCGGCGCTGTCGAGCATCTCGGGCCTCTACCATGACGAGCAGGCACCGCTCTCCTGGGCGCTGCTGGTGGCCGTGGGCGTCTCGGCTCCCCTGATCGTGCGACGGCGGTATCCGGCTCTGGTCGCCGTCGTCATCGCGCTGGTCATGTTCACCAGCGTCACCCTGCGCGTCCCCGAGGTGTACGCGACCAACATCGCCATGTTCATCGCGCTGTACACCGTGGGCGCCTGGATGAACGACCGCCGGCGCGCGTTCTTCGTACGCGCCGGGATCATCCTCGGCATGTTCGTCTGGCTGCTCATCGTGATGTACCGCGATGCGATCGACGAAGCCGACAAGGCTGACGTCGCCGCCGGACTGTTCTCGCCGTTCGTCGCGTTCATGATGCTTAACCTGCTGATCAACGTGCTGTATTTCGGCGGGGCCTACTACTTCGGCGAGCGCTCGTTCCACGCCGCGGCTCAGCGATTCGCTCTGGAAGAGCGCACCCGCGAACTCGAGGCCGAGCGCGAGATCACCGCAGCGCAGGCCGTCGCCCTCGACCGAGTGCGGATCGCCCGCGAGCTGCACGATGTCGTCGCGCACCACGTGTCGGTGATGGGCGTGCAGGCCGGCGCGGCTCGTCTGGTGATCGACCGTGATCCCGACGAGGCGAAGCGGATGCTGTCGGGCGTGGAGGACGCCTCCCGGGAGGCGATCGGCGACTTCCGGCAGCTGCTCGAGACCTTGCGAGACCCCGGCGACGGCCGGCCGGATGAGCCGTCAGCCGTCGGGATCGCGGACATAGAGCGGCTCACTCAGGCCTCGACGGATGCCGGTCTACCGACCGCCTACGCCGAGATCGGCGACCCCGTCCCTATGCCGTCGACGGTCGGCGTGAATCTGTACCGGATCGCGCAGGAGGCGCTGACCAACGCCCGCCGTCACGCGGGTGCGGGCGCGACGGCGGATGTCCGGCTGCGCTGGAACGCGGATGCCCTGGAGCTCGAGATCGTGAACACCGGCCGCACCGTCGGCGTGCTGCGCCCAGGGCTGGGGCAGCTGGGCATGCGCGAACGCGCACTGGCATCCGGCGGCGAGATCGAGCTGCAGCCGCGGCCCCAGGGCGGCTTCCGGGTGCGGGTCACCGTCCCGACGCCCGCCCCGACCGGCGCGCCGATTCAGGCCGCGCCCGCGATCGCCGAGGCGGCGACGCGATGATCCGGGTGCTGCTCGTCGACGATCACGCCATGCTGCGCGCGGGTTTCCGCGCGATCCTCAGCACCCAGCCGGACATCGAGGTCGTCGGCGAAGCCACGACCGGAGCCGAGGGCGTGCGGCTCGCCGCCGAGCTGCAGCCGGACGTCATCACGATGGATGTGCAGATGCCCGACATGGACGGCATCGAGGCGACCCGGCGCATCGTCGCCGATCCCGCCGTCGCGGCGACGGTCGCCATCGTCACGACCTTCGACCGCGACGAGTACCTGTTCCAGGCTCTGGATGCCGGTGCCGGGGGCTTCCTGCTGAAGAACGCCGGCCCCGAAGAGCTGATCGCCGCCGTGCGAGCACTCGCAGCGGGTGACGGGATCCTCGCGCCCGAGGTGACCCGTCGCGTGCTGTCGAGGTTCTCGACGTCGGGCGGCGCTTCGGCAGGCTCAGCGACCCAGGGAGGCGGCTCAGCGGCCCAGGGAGGAGGCTCAGCGACCCAGGGAGGCGGCGCAGCGACCCGAGGCGAGAGCGTCCTCGCCGAGCCGCTCACCGACCGCGAGTCCGAGGTGCTCGCGCTTATGGCCGACGCCCGCAGCAACGCCGAGATCGCCCGCGAGCTCTTCATCGGCGAGGCCACGGTGAAAACTCACGTCTCGCGCGTGCTGCAGAAGCTCGGCGCCCGCGACCGCGTGCAGGCGATCGTGCTCGCTCACCGCCACGGGCTCACCCGATGACCACCGCATCCACCGCTGCACGAAGACCCCGTGCATCCCGCCCGATCACCGCCGGGATCGTCACCGCCCTGGTCGGCTTCACCAGCTCGTTCGCCGTCGTGCTCACCGGGCTCGACGCGGTGGGCGCCACGCCCGCCCAGGCCGCCAGCGGTCTGCTGGCGCTCAGCCTCACGATGGGCGCCGCCTGCATCATCCTCGCCTGGCGCTACCGCATGCCGATCACGTCGGCCTGGTCGACACCGGGCGCTGCCCTGCTCGCCGCGGTCAGCGTCGTCGACGGCGGCTGGCCGGCCGCGGTCGGCGCCTTCCTCGTCGTCGCCGCGCTCATCCTGCTCACCGCCCTCGTGCCGCGCCTCGGCACTCTCATCGCGGCGATCCCGCCGTCGATCGCGCAGGCGATGCTCGCCGGCGTCCTCCTGCCGCTCTGCCTCGCGCCGATCACCGGCGTCGTGGCGAATCCCTGGGGCGTCGTGCCGGTGGTGCTCACCTGGCTCATCGTCACGCGGCTCGCTCCGCGCTGGGCGGTGCCCGCGGCCTTCGCGACCGCGACGGTCGTCGTGGCGGTCGGCATCGCGGCATCCGAAACCGACGTCGACCCGGCCGTGCTGCTGCCCGCCCTCACCTTCACCGCCCCCACCTTCACGGTCGGGTCGATCGTCGGCATCGCGCTGCCGCTGTTCATCGTGACGATGGCGTCGCAGAACGTGCCCGGCATCGCTGTGATGCGCAGCTTCGGATACGAGGTGCCGTGGCGTCCGGCGATGCTCGTCACCGGCCTCGGCACCGCGCTCGGCGCGCCCGCCGGCGGCCACGCGATCAACCTCGCTGCGATCAGCGCCGCTCTCGCCGCGGCTCCCGACGCGGAGCCGAATCCTGCTCGCCGCTGGATCGCCGGGGTCTCGACGGGCGTCTCGTACATCGTGCTCGGCGGCCTGTCGGCCGTCTTCGCCGCGCTGGTGCTGCTCGCACCGGCCGCCGTCATCCCCGCGGTCGCGGGCCTGGCGCTCTTCGGTGCGTTCGGCTCGGCCGTGCAGCAGGCCATTGACGACCCCGGCGAGCGGATGCCCGCGGTCGTGACGTTCCTCGTCGCCGCATCGGGAATCGCGCTGCTAGGCATCAGCGCCGCGTTCTGGGCGCTTGTCGCCGGACTCATCGTGCGCGCAGCGCTCCACCTCGGCCGCCACGCCGGCCGCTAGGCGGACCCCCGAATCCGCCGCAGGGGGGATGCCCGATGCCACCGCCCTTGCCTAGCGTGAAGTCATGAGCTTCCTCCAACTCGACGGCATCACCAAGAGCTATGGCTCGCGCAGGGTGCTCGACGGCATCCGGTTCGACGTCGCCCCCGGGCGACTGACCGGCTTCGTCGGCGGCAACGGCGCGGGCAAGACGACCACGATGCGCATCATCCTCGGCGTGCTCGCCCCCGACGGCGGCACCGTGACGCTCGACGGGCAGCCGGCGACGGCAGACGACCGGCAGCGCTTCGGGTACATGCCGGAGGAGCGCGGGCTGTACCCGAAGATGAAGGTGCTCGAGCAGGTCGTCTACCTCGGTCGCCTGCACGGCTTCAGCAAGGCGGACGCCACGGCGCGCGGCACCGCACTGCTCGAGGAGCTCGGACTCGGCGAACGGCTGGACGACAAGATCGAGGCCCTGTCGCTGGGCAACCAGCAGCGCGCGCAGATCGCGGCGGCGCTCGTGCACGACCCGCAGGTGCTCATCCTCGACGAGCCGTTCTCGGGCCTCGACCCGCTCGCCGTGGACGTGGTCGCCGAGGTGCTGCAGCGCCGGGCCGCGGCGGGAGCCGCCATCCTGTTCTCGTCGCACCAGCTCGACGTCGTCGAGCGGCTGTGCGACGACCTGATCATCATCGCCGACGGCACGATCCGCGCGGCGGGGTCGCGCGAGGAGCTGCGAGCGGCGCACTCGACGCTGCGATACCAGCTGCACTCCAGCGGCGACGCGGGCTGGCTGCGCGGCGAGCCGGGCGTGGCCGTCCTCGACTTCGAGGGCGGATCGGCGCTGTTCGATGTCGACGCCCCTGACACCGCGCAGCGCGTGCTGCGCCAGGCGATGGACCGCGGAGCCGTGTCGAGCTTCGCCCCGCAGCGTCCCTCCCTCGCCCAGATCTTCAAGGAGGTCATCGCATGAACAGTGCTGTCTGGCTCGTCGCCGAGCGCGAGATCACGGCGAAGCTGCGCAGTCGCGCGTTCGTCATCGCCACGGGCATCCTGCTGCTGATCGCTCTCGCGGGAGTTCTCATCGGCGGGTTCATGAGCAAGAGCCCGAGTGCGGATGCCATCGCCGTCACCTCGGAGACCTCGGCGGTGCTCGACGGGATGCCCGGCGTCGAGGCCCGCGAGGTGGCCGACCGTGCGGCGGCGGAAGAGCTCGTCACGAGCGACGAGGTGGAGGCCGCTCTGGTCCCCGGGGACCCGGCCGGTTTCGGGTACGTGGTGCTCGCGAAGGAGAGCGCGCCGTCTGACCTGATGATGCTGCTGTCGCAGTCGCCCAGCGTCGAGGTGCTGCAGCCGGCCGGCACCGACCCCCTGCTGCGCTACCTGGTGGCGTTCGGCTTCGGCCTCGTGTTCCTGATGGCCGCATCGACCTTCGGCGGCACGATCGCGCAGAGCGTGGTGGAGGAGAAGCAGACCCGCGTGGTCGAGCTGCTCATCTCCGCGATCCCCACGCGGACGCTGCTGGCCGGCAAGGTGCTCGGCAACACCGTGCTGGCGATGGGGCAGATCATCGCGCTGGCCGTGATCGCGATCGTCGGACTGATCGTGACCGGGCAGGAGGACGTGCTCAGCGGCATCGGAGCCCCGATCCTGTGGTTCGCCGTGTTCTTCCTGCTCGGGTTCGTGCTGCTCGCGGAGCTCTACGCCGCGGCGGCGGCGATGGTGTCGAGGCAGGAGGACATCGGCTCGACGACCATGCCGCTGATGATGCTGGTGATGGCACCGTACTTCCTGGTGATCTTCTTCAACGACAACCCGCTGGTGCTGACGATCATGTCGTACGTGCCGTTCTCGGCACCGGTCGCGATGCCGGTGCGGATGTTCGTCGGCGAGGCGCAGTGGTGGGAGGGCGCGCTGTCGCTGGTCATCCTGCTCGCGACGTGCATCGCGGCGATCGTCGTCGCCGCGAAGATCTACGAGAACTCGCTGCTGCGGATGGGCGCGCGGGTCAAGCTCGGGGAGGCGCTGCGCGGCTGACCCGTTTCGTCGCCGCCTCCGCTCGAGAAACCACTTCCTGCCTGAGAAACCGCGTTACGCGTGGTTTGCCATGCAGGAAGTGGTTTCTCGCGTTGATGAAGCCCGATGCCGGACGCCGGATGCCGGGAATATGCGGGCGCATAGACTCGTTGGCATCCCTGGACGATGAGGTCCGCCCGAACTCCCGAACAGCGAAAGGCCTCACCTGATGCGCAACCCCATCCTCGATCGCACCGCACAGACCGAGCACCCCGTCCTGGACGTCCTCGCCGACCGGTGGAGCCCCCGCGCGTTCGACTCCGAGGCGCCGATCGACGAGGCCAAGCTCTCCTCCGCGCTCGAGGCCGCCCGCTGGAGCCCGAGCGCCAACAACTCGCAGCCGTGGCGCTTCATCGTCGCCCGCCGGGGTTCAGAGCTGCACCGCGGCATCCACTCGGCGCTGATGGGCTTCAACCAGGCCTGGGCAGGAAACGCCGCTGCGCTCATCGTCGCCGTCGCCGAGACCGCGAACGAAGAGGGCGCCCCGATCTCGCACGCCGTGTACGACCTCGGCCAGTCGGTCGCGCACCTGTCGGTGCAGGCGCACCACGACGGTCTGGTCGTGCACCAGATGAGCGGCTTCGACGCGGACGACATCCGCGAGCTCACCGGCCTCGGCGAGCGCTTCACCCCGATCACCGTCATCGCCCTGGGCGACCTGGGTGATGCGGGCGCGCTGCCCGAGGTGCTGCAGGAGCGCGAGTCGGCTCCCCGCGTTCGTCGCCCGATCGACGAGACGCTGCTCGCCAACGCCTGATCCGCGCATCCTTCGTCGAGAGCGCCGTCCCGTCCGGGGCGGCGCTCTTCGCGTCAGCGGGGCTTGCTCTCGCTGTCGCTCAGCGCGTCTGCGGCACGCACCAGCGCCAGGTGCGAGAACGCCTGCGGAGTGTTGCCGAGCTGACGGCCGGCGACCGGGTCGTACTCCTCCGCCAACATCCCGACGTCATTGGTCAGCCCGCAGAGCCGGTCCATCAGCTCCGCCGCCTCATCTCGCCGGCCGGTGCTGGCGTACTGCTCGACCAGCCAGAACGAGCACGCGAGGAACGGGCTCTCCTCGCCCGCCAGGCCGTCGACACCGCTCTGCGTTCGGTAGCGGTGCAGCAGCCCTTCGTGCATGAGCGTCTGCTCGATGCGGGCCACCGTCGCCAGCATCCGCTCGTCGTCGGGTAGGCAGTAGCCGACCTGCGGAAGCAGCAGCAGCGACGCATCCACTTCATCGGTGTCGTAGTGCTGGGTGAAATGCCCGTTGCGCACGCCCCGGGTGTCGATCTCGTCGCGCATCCGGTCGCGCAGCTTGCGCCAGGTCTCGACCGCACCGGGCAGCCCGTACTCCTCCACCGCCCGCACACCCCGATCGAACGCCGCCCACATCATCACCCGCGAGTGCGTGAACATGCGCGCCGGCCCGCGGATCTCCCACAGGCCCTGATCGGGATGATCGATCTGATACGACGCGAAGCGCAGCAGGCTGCGCTCGAGCGGCCACGAGAACTCGCTGTCGGCGAGTCCCGCCTTCCGCGCTGCCGACAGGGTCACGAGCACCTCGCCCACGACATCCGCCTGGTACTGCCCCCATGCGCCGTTTCCGACGCGCACCGGTCCGGAGCCGGCGTACCCGGGCAGCGCCGCGAGCACGCTCTCGGTGAGATCGCGCTCCCCCGCGAGCCCGTACATGATCTGCAGATCGGCAGGGTCTCCCGCGACCGCACGCAGCAGCCACTCGCGCCAGCTGTCGGCGAGCCCGAGGAAGCCGTGATCGAGCAGCGCCTCGAGCGTGAGCGCGGCGTCGCGCAGCCAGACGTAGCGGTAGTCCCAGTTGCGCTCGCCGCCGAGCTGCTCCGGCAGTGCCATGGTCGCGGCTGCCGCGATTCCGCCGGTCTCGTGATTCGTGAGCGCACGCAGGATCAGCAGCGAGCGCACCACCTTGTCGTGGTGCGGTCCGGCGTGCTCGACGGTGTCGGCCCAGCTCTGCCACCACGTCTTGGTCACCTCGAGCGCGTGATCGATGTCGAGCGGGTCGGGTGCCGGGCGGTGCGACGGGAACCAGGACAGCTGCAGGTCGTGCACATCGCCGGCCCCCACGCGCACCTCGCCGCGGTGCTCGTGGTCGATGGCCTTCAGCCGCGCACCGCGAACCACGAGCGCATCCGGCCCTGCCATGGCGACCAGCTGCGGCTGGTCGCCGGTCCCGGTCTGCCGCATCCACGGCATGGCACGGGAGTAGTCGAACCGGATGCTGAGCCGCTGCGTGAACGTCATCTCACCGGCGACCCCGACGACGCGGCGCACGACATCCGTCCGCCGGATCTGCACGCTGGGGTCCGGGTCGATGGGCATGAAGTCGTGCACCTCGGCGACCGCGTCACCGCTCTGCCACCGGGTGATCAGCACGAACGTGTCGCGGTCGTAATGACGGGTGGCGGTGGCATCCGGGTCGTCGGGGCGCAGCATCCACCGCCCGTGCGATTCGTCACCCAGCAGGGCGGCGAACGTGCTGGCGGAGTCGAGCCGCGGCAGGCACAGCCAGTCGATGCTGCCCTCCCTCGACACGAGCGCCGCAGTGCGGCAGTTGCTGAGCAGGGCGTAGTCCTCGATTCGCGTCACCACGAGCGCAGTCTGTCATCGGAGCCGAACCCACTCCACCCCCCTTGCGCTCGGTTCGACGACGACTACCCTCGGTGCCATGTCGACGACCAGAACACTCTTCATCCTCGGCGCCACCGGCGACCTCACCTCACGCCTGCTGCTGCCCTCGCTCGCGTCTCTGCTCGGCAAGGAGCAGAACCGCCGGGTCGTGCTGCGCGGGTCCGGCACGGAGGACTGGGATGCCGAGACCTGGCGCACCACCGTGAAGAAGGCGTTCGCCGATTCTCCCCAGGCGCTCGACCAGGTCGACCTCGCGGACTACGCTCAGGCGGATGTGACGGATGCCTCGGCCGTAGCGGCCCTCGTCAACACGCTCGACCCGGATACCGTGCTCTACTTCGCCCTGCCGCCGGCCGTCACCGCCGCGGCGATCGACGCGATGGCCGGGCTCACGCTTCCCGAGGGAACCGTGCTCGCGATGGAGAAGCCATTCGGCCAGGACGAGGCGAGCGCCCGCGCGCTCAATGACAAGCTGCTGGCGCTCGTGCCCGAGAAGCAGATCTTCCGCGTCGATCACTTCCTCGGGCGGTCGACGCTGCTGAACCTGCTCGGCGTGCGCCTGGCCAACCGCATCTGGGAGCCGGTGTGGTCGGCGGAGCACATCCAGGAGGTGCTGATCCGCTTCGACGAATCCGTCGCGCTCGAAGGCCGTGCCCGCTACTACGACAAGGCCGGCGCGCTCATCGACATGATCCAGAGTCACCTGCTGCAGGTGCTGGCGCTGCTCGCGATGGATCCGCCCGCGACGCTGCACGAGCGCGACCTGCGCGACGCGAAGGCGGCTGTGCTGCGGGCTACGCACGTGATGGGCGACGACCCGGCTCGCTTCTCGCGCCGCGCGCAGTACACCGCCGGCAACCAGCAGCTCGCCGATGGCGGTTCCCGCGAGCTGCCCTCGTACAGCGATGAGGAGGGCATCGACGTCTCCCGGCAGACCGAGACGCTCGCCGAGGTCGTCTTCGAGGTGTCCAGCGACCGCTGGGCCGGGGTGCCGTTCATCCTGCGCTCGGGCAAGGCGCTCGAGCGCAAACACTCCGAGATCGTGGTGACATTCAAGCCGGTGCGGCACGTGCCGCCGGGGCTGAACGGCGTCCCCGCGGACGGCGGCCGCCTCACCTTCTCACTCGGACCCGATGAGATGCACCTGCGCCTGCACGTGACCGGAGGCGACGACCCGTTCGCGCTGCGCGACGAGGATCTCGTGGCGGGCCTGGGTGCCGGGCAGCAGCGGTCCTACGAGGAGGTGATCGAAGAGCTGCTCGACGGTGACGTCGCCCTGTCGGTGCGCGCGGATGAGGCCGAGCAGTGCTGGCGGATCATCCAGCCGGTTCGGGATGCCTGGGCTCGCGGCGAGACCCCGCTCGACGAGTATCCGGCCGGCTCCACGGGCCCCTCGTCCTGGCAGACGTCGCACAGCGACTAGCCTTCCCGCACCCGCGAAGACGCCGCGAGACTTCACTTCCAGCATGAGACCGAGCGCCGGAGCGCAGGTCTCGTGCCGGAGGTGAAGTCTCGCGGTATGTCAGGGCGGCGGGCTCAGTGCTCAGGCACCTGCACCGGCACTTCCTTGCCCTCCCGGTCGACGATCCTGCCGTCGACGATCGAGTCGCCGTCCTCGAACGCGTCGAGGTACTGCACCGGGATGCTGCGCGTGGGCGCCGCGACGAAGCTGTTGGCGTTCTTCGAGCGGCGAGCGCCGACGTGATTGAACAGCAGGTTGAGGAAGATCGCGGCGACCGCGGCCGAGCTGATGCCCGAGTGGAAGATGGTGTTGAACCAGTCGGGCATCTGGTCGTAGATGGTCGGAGCGGCGATCGGCAGCATGCCGATGCCGATCGACGCCGCCACGATGATGAGGTTCATGTTGCCGCGGTAGTCGACCTTCGCCAGCGTGCGGACACCGGATGCCGCGACCGAGCCGAACAGCACGATTCCCGCGCCACCCAGCACCGGGGAGGGGATCTCGCCGACGACGCGGCCGAGCACCGGCAGCAGACCGAGGATGACCAGCACCACGCCACCGGCGGTGACGACGAACCGGCTCTTCACACCGGTGATGGCCACCAGGCCGACGTTCTGCGCGAACGCCGACTGGGTGAACGTGCCGAAGACCGGCGACACGGCGCTGGAGAGCATGTCGGCACGCAGGCCGTCGGCGATGCGCTTCTTGTCGACCTTGGTGCCCACGATCTCGCCGACAGCGAGGATGTCGGCCGTGGTCTCGGTGAGGGTCACGAGGATCACGATGAACATCGAGATGATCGCGGCGATCTCGAACGTCGGCCAGCCGAACGCGAACGGCGTCGGGAAGGCGAAGATGGCGCCCTCGCCGACCTGCGAGAAGTCGACGCGGCCGAGGAAGGCGGCGAAGATCGTGCCGGCGACGATGGCGAGCAGGATCGACAGGCGAGAGACGGCCCCGATCGGCACCTTGCTGAGGATCAGCACGAACAGCAGCGTCACGAACGCGAGCAGCAGGTTCTGCGGCGAGCCGTAGTCGTCGGCAGTCGCGTTGCCGCCCATGGCCCAGCGCGCGGCGACGGGCAGCAGGGTCAGGCCGATGGTGGTGATGACGACGCCCGTGACCACCGGCGGGAAGAACCGGATCACCATCGCGAAGATCGGTGCGATCAGCAGACCGAGGACGGATGCCGCTATCACCGAGCCGAACACGGCCGGCAGCCCGCCGCCGTTCGTCACGATCGCGCCCATGGTCGCCACACCGGCGAACGACACGCCCTGCACGAGCGGCAGCTGCGAACCGAAGAACGGGATGCCGACCGTCTGCAGGATGGTCGCCAGGCCGCCCATGAAGAGGCACGACGCGATGAGCACCCCGATCTCTGCCGGGCTGAGTCCGGCGAGCTGCCCGATGATCAGCGGCGGCGCGATGATGCCGCCATACATCGTCAGCACGTGCTGGAGTCCGTACCCGAAGGTCGCGCCGATGGACAGGCGTTCATCTTCGGGGCGGAGGACGTCGTTCTTCTGCTTGCTCATTTCCTGACCTCTTCGTCGAGTGCGGGGCTCGCAGGTGTGCTCACGGGTGAGTGGGCTCAGTGCGCATGTCTGCGGATCCGGGTGCTCCGTCATCGGAGTAGTCCAGATTCAACCACGCAGACCACGCACCGTCAACGATTTTTTCCGAAGCACGAATGAACTATTCCACCTGTCGGAACCAGACGGGTTGTCCGGCGCGCTCGAACGCACGGAAAACCCGCGAGACGTACCTTCCAGCATGAGAAACCACGCTGGAACGCGTTTCTCATGCTGGAAGTGAAGTCTCGCGGGTTCCGGGCGCGAAACCGGGCCCGACGGATCAGGCGCCGGCGGCCGTGAGCGCCAGTCCGCTGCCGTCGGCGGCGACGTCGACGCGCACCATGTCACCGTCGCGCACGCCGCCCGAGAGCAGCGCCGTCGCCAGGCGGTTCTGCACCTCGGTCTGGATGAGCCGGCGCAGCGGCCGGGCCCCGAACACCGGGTCGTAGCCGCGCTCGGCGAGCCAGGCCCTGGCATCCGGGGTCACGGCCAGCGTCAGCCGGCGATCCGCGAGCCGACGCTGCAGTCCGTCGACCGCCAGCTCGACGATCTGCGCGAGGTCGTCGTGCGAGAGCGCCGAGAACATCACGATGTCATCGAGACGGTTCAGGAACTCCGGACGGAACGACTGCCGCACGAGCGCCATCACCGCCTCGCGCTTCTCGTCGGGCGACATGACGGGGTCGATGAGGATGGGCGAGCCGATGTTCGAGGTCAGGATGAGGATGACGTTCGAGAAGTCGACCGTGCGGCCCTGCCCGTCGGTCAGCCGGCCATCGTCGAGCACCTGCAGCAGCACGTCGAACACCTCGGGATGCGCCTTCTCGACCTCATCGAGCAGCACGACCGAGTACGGACGCCGACGCACGGCCTCGGTCAGCTGACCACCCTGCTCGTAGCCGATGTACCCGGGAGGGGCGCCGACGAGGCGCGACACCGAGTGCTTCTCGCCGTACTCGCTCATGTCGATGCGCACCATGGCGTGCTCGTCGTCGAAGAGGAACGCGGCGAGCGCCTTGGCGAGCTCGGTCTTGCCGACGCCGGTCGGTCCGAGGAAGAGGAACGAGCCGGTCGGACGACCGGGGTCGCTGATGCCGGCGCGCGAGCGCCGCACGGCATCCGAGACGGCCTTCACCGCCTCCTTCTGCCCGATCAGACGGCGGCCGAGCTCGCTCTCGAGATGCAGCAGCTTCTCGCTCTCGCCCTGCAGCAGCCTGCCGACCGGGATGCCCGTCCATGCGGCGATCACGGCGGCGATGTCCTCTTCGGTGACCTGCTCGTTGACCATGCGGCCCTCGTTCGAGACGGCCGCCTCGGCCTGCTCGGCCTCGGCGATCTCGGCGTTCAAGCGCCGGATGGTCTCGTACTCGAGCTTGGATGCCTTCGTGTAGTCGCCCTCGCGCATCGCCAGGTCGCGCTGGGTGGTGGCCTCGTCGAGCTGCTTCTTCAGCTCGCCGACCCGGTTCAGGCCCTGACGCTCGCGCGCCCAGCGCTCTTCGAGCGCGTCGAGCTCGCTCTCGAGCCCCGCCATCTGCTCGCGCAGCGCCGCGAGACGCTCCTTCGACGCGGCGTCCTTCTCCTTCTTCAGCGCGAGCTCTTCCAGCTTCATCCGGTCGACCTGGCGCTTGAGCTCGTCGATCTCGACGGGCGAGGAGTCGATCTCCATCTTCAGCCGCGACATGGCCTCGTCGATCAGGTCGATCGCCTTGTCCGGCAGCTGGCGGCTGGGCAGGTAGCGGTTCGACAGCGCCGCGGATGCCACGAGAGCGGTGTCCGAGATCGTGACTCCGTGGTGCGCCTCGTACCGCCCCTTGAGTCCACGCAGGATCGCGACGGTGTCCTCGACGGTCGGCTCGCCGACGTACACCTGCTGGAAGCGGCGCTCGAGCGCGGCGTCCTTCTCGATGAACTCGCGGTACTCGTTGAGAGTGGTGGCGCCGATCATGCGCAGCTCGCCGCGGGCGAGCATGGGCTTGAGCATGTTGGATGCCGCGACCGAGCCCTCGCCGCCGCCCGCGCCCATGAGCACGTGCAGCTCGTCGATGAACGTGATGACCTTGCCGTCGGACTCGGTGATCTCCTTGAGCACGCTCTTCAGCCGCTCCTCGAACTGACCGCGGTACATGGCACCGGCGACGAGCGCGGAGATGTCGAGCGAGACGAGCTCCTTGTCCTTGAGGGACTCGGCGACGTCTCCCGCGACGATGCGCTGCGCGAGCCCCTCGACGACGGCGGTCTTGCCGACGCCGGGCTCGCCGATGAGCACGGGGTTGTTCTTCGTGCGCCGGGTGAGCACCTGGCTCACGCGACGGATCTCGCTGTCGCGGCCGATCACCGGATCGAGCTTGCCCTGGCGGGCGCGATCGGTGAGGTTGATGCCGAACTGCTCGAGAGCGCTCTGCTGCTCTTCACTCTGTGCCGGGTTGGTCATTCGTTCCTCCTGGAGGGAGACTCCTTCAAAGTTGAGTTGTGTTGACTCAAGTTTAGATCCTGAGCCACGGAAGGGCAACCTGTCGCTCTTGACCGAAGCTCGGACGGCCGATTACACTGACCGACACCATGAGGATTCTCCTCAACTCAGCGCAGAGAGGGGTCGCGATGCTGCAGTACGTTCACGTTCACGCCACCGCCCCCGTCGAGAGCTCCACCGCCTGGGGCAACTGGTACGCCCACGGCGCCTGAGCAGCCGACCCCGGAATCGCCCTTCCCGACGATTCCGAGGCCTCGCCGTCGGTTCGCCTGAGATCAGCGCGACCGCGCGCGACGTCGCGATCGCGTCACGCGATCGAAGCGGCGCTCATCCCTCGGAATCCCGCCGGCACGCAAGCAGCGTGCACCGACGCCGACGCGTCATACCCGAGGAGAGACAATGACTGACATCACGGTCACCGTGAACGGGCGGAGCCGCCCGCTCGACGGTGTGGCCACCCACACGACCGCTCTGGACTGGCTGCGCGACTGCGGGCTCCCCGGCAGCAAGGAGGGCTGCGCGGAGGGCGAGTGCGGCGCCTGCGCCATGATGATCGCCACCCCCGACGATGACGGCACCACCCGCTGGACGCCGGTGAACGCGTGCCTCGTGCCGGTCTATGCCCTCGACGGGCAGGAGATCGTGACGGCCGAGGGGCTCGGCGGGGTCGAGAACCTGCATCCGGTGCAGCAGAAGCTGGCCGAGGCCGGCGGCTCGCAGTGCGGGTACTGCACTCCCGGTTTCGCGTGCAGCATGGCGGCCGAGTACTACCGTCCGGAGCGCGGCACCGGCTGCCCCGCTCATGACGGCGAGCAGCAGCACGGCGAGGGCCCGGATGACGACGGCCTCGAGGCCGGCCCGAACGGGTTCGATCTGCATGCGCTCAGCGGCAACCTGTGCCGCTGCACCGGCTACCGACCGATCCGCGACGCGGCCTACTCGCTCGGCTCGCCCGCGCAGGATGACCCGCTCCAGCAGCGTCTGTCTCAGCCGGCTCCCTCAGCCGTCGCGACGGAAGCCCAGGTCGCCGGGTCGCGCTTCGTCCGTCCCCCCAGCCTCGCCGACGCCCTGCGTCTGCTTCGCGATGAGCCGGATGCCCTGATCGTGGCCGGATCGACGGACTGGGGCGTCGAGGTCAACCTCCGCGGTCGCCGCGCGCCTTTCGTCATCGCGATCGACCAGCTCGAAGAGCTGCGCGCGCTCACCGTCACCGACGAGATGGTCGAGATCGGAGCGGCGCTGCCGCTGTCCGACGTCGAACGCCGCCTCGACGGCCGTGTGCCGCTGCTCGCCAAGCTGTTCCCCCAGTTCGCATCGCGCCTCATCCGCAACCGCGGAACCATCGGCGGCAATCTCGGCACCGGCTCGCCGATCGGCGACACCCCGCCGGCGCTGCTCGCGCTGGACGCGAAGCTGGTGCTGGCATCCGCTGACGGCGAGCGCGAGGTGCCGCTGGCCGAGTACTTCACCGGCTACCGGCAGACCGTGCGCGCCGAGGACGAGCTGATCACCGCGGTGCGCATCCCCCTCCCCCTGGCGGAGTACACCGCATTCCACAAGATCTCGAAGCGCCGCTTCGACGACATCTCCTCCGTCGCGCTCGGCTTCGCCTTCGACATCACCGGCGGCACGGTCACGTCCGCGCGCATCGGCCTGGGCGGCGTCGCCGCCACTCCGCTGCGCGCCACCGCCACCGAGGAGGCGCTGATCGGCAAGCCGTGGAACATCACCACGGTGAAGGCGGCCTCCGCCGTGCTGCAGTCCGAGGGCACGCCGATGTCCGACCACCGCGCCAGCGGCGACTACCGCGCGCACATGCTGGGCTCCGCCCTGCTGAAGTTCTACAGCCAGACCGTCATCCAGTCGAAGGAGGTGTCGGTGTGAACACGCTCGCCGACCGCCCCGAGAACCCCATCGTCGGACGCCCCGCCGTGCACGAGAGCGCGGCGCTGCACGTGACCGGAGCGGCGATGTACACCGACGACATCGCCGCGCAGACCCATGGGGTGCTCACCGCCTGGCCGGTGCAGTCCACCAGCGCGCACGCTCGCGTGAGCATCGACGTCTCGGGCGCCTACGAGGTGCCCGGCGTCGTGCGCGTGCTCACCGCCGACGACGTGCCCGGCCTGAACGACGCCGGAATCCGCAACGACGAGCCGCTGTTTCCGAGCGAGGCCATGTTCTACGGGCACGCGCTGGTGTGGGTGCTCGGCGAGACGACCGAGGCAGCGCGCCTCGGCGCCGAGCGCGTGAAGGTCGAGTACGACGAGCTGCCGTCGCTGATCACGGTGCACGATGCCATCGAGGCCGGCTCGTTCATGGGCACGCCGCGCACCGTCGCCCGCGGCGATGCGGCCGCGGGACTCGTGGCCTCGGCGCACGTCTTCGAGGGCGTCACCGAGTTCGCCGGGCAGGAGCACTTCTACCTCGAGACGCACGCGTCGTTCGCCCTGCGCGACTCCGAGGGGCAGTACTTCGTCCAGTGCTCCACGCAGCACCCGACCGAGACGCAGGACCTCGTCTCGCACGTGCTGGGCATCCACGCCAACGAGGTCACCGTGCAGTGCCTGCGCATGGGCGGCGGCTTCGGCGGCAAGGAGATGCAGCCGCACGGCTTCGCCGCCATCGCCGCGCTCGGGGCCAAGCTCACCGGACGCCCGGTGCGGGTGCGCCTGAACCGCACGCAGGATCTCACGATGACCGGCAAGCGGCATCCCTTCCACATCAGCTGGAAGGTCGGTCTCGACGAGAACGGCATGCTGCAGGCCCTCGATGCCGTGCTCACCGCCGACGGCGGCTGGTCGATCGACCTGTCCGAGCCGGTGCTCGGCCGCGCGCTCTGCCACCTCGACAACGCCTACTGGATCCCGAACGTGCACGCCTACGGGCAGATCGCGAAGACCAACAAGCAGTCGAACACCGCGTACCGCGGCTTCGGGGGTCCGCAGGGCGTGTTCCTCATCGAGGACATCCTCGGCCGGGTCGCCCCCGCGCTCGGGATCGATCCGCTCGAGCTGCGGCGCCGCAACTTCTACCAGCCGGGTCAGCACACCCCGTACGGCCAGCTGGTGAAGGACGCCGAGCGGATGCCGACGATCTGGGACCAGCTCGCCGACGAGGCGTCGATCGCCCAGCGTCGCGCCGAGATCGACGCGTTCAACGCGGCCAGCCCCGACGTGAAGCGCGCGATCTCGATGACGCCGATCAAGTTCGGCATCTCGTTCAACTTCGCCGCGTTCAACCAGGCCGGTGCGCTCGTGCACGTCTACAAGGACGGATCGGTGCTGGTCAACCACGGCGGCACCGAGATGGGTCAGGGCCTGCACACGAAGATGCTGCAGATCGCGGCCACCGCCCTGGGCCTGGAGCTGCACCAGGTGCGTCTCGCCCCCACTCGCACCGACAAGGTGCCGAACACGTCGGCCACGGCCGCGTCGTCGGGTGCCGACCTCAACGGCGGTGCGGTGAAGAACGCCTGCGAGCAGATCCGCGACCGCATGGCCGCTGTCGCCGGGCGCCTGCTGGGCGTCGACGAACGCGACGTGCGCTTCGGCGGCGGCTACGTGACCGCCCTCGGCAAGCCCGAGCGCGTGAGCTTCGCCGAGGTCGCCAAGGCCGCCTACTTCCAGCGCGTGCAGCTGTTCGCCGCCGGCTACTACCGCACGGCTGGTCTGCACTGGAACCCCGAGACCATGCAGGGCTCGCCGTTCAAGTACTTCGCCTACGGCGCCGCGGCCACCGAGGTCGAGATCGACGGCTTCACCGGCGCGTACCGCATCCGCCGCGTGGACATCGTGCACGACGTGGGCGACTCGCTCTCGCCGATGCTCGATATCGGCCAGATCGAGGGCGCGTACGTGCAGGGCATGGGCTGGCTCACGCTCGAGGATCTGCGCTGGGATGCCACTGACGGCCCGCACCGTGGCCGCCTGCAGACCCAATCGGCGTCGACCTACAAGCTGCCGAGCTTCTCGGAGATGCCCGAGGAGTTCAACGTGCGTCTGTTCCAGAACGCCCGCGAGGATGGCGCCGTCTACGGCTCGAAGGCCGTCGGCGAGCCGCCGTTCATGCTCGCGTTCAGCGCCCGAGAGGCGCTGCGCGAAGCGGTCGCGGCCTTCGGGCCGGCAGGGCACTCTGTCGAGCTGGCCTCTCCGGCGACAGCCGAGTCGGTGTACTGGGCGGTCGAGACCGCGCGCGCAGCGCTGGGCGCGGCGGAGCCTGCGCCCCAACTCGCAGCGGTCTGAGATGGTCGACTGGCTGGATGCCCTGCGCGCGCTGCGCGAGAGCCGCACGCCCGCGGTGATCGTGACCCTGGCGATGGTGCGCGGGCACGCGCCCCGCAACGGCGGCGCGAAGATGGTCATCTCACCTGGCGACCAGTTCGGCACGATCGGCGGCGGGAACCTCGAGGCGACCGCCGCCGATCGCGCCCGCGAGATGCTCGCGTCGGGCACGGCCGAGCCCCAGCTGCTCACGCTGACGCTCAGCGACAAGGCCACGACCGAGTACGGCGTGCAGTGCTGCGGAGGGGAGGTCACCATCATGCTGGAGCCGGTTCGCGTCGTGCCCACGGTGGCGGTGTTCGGCATGGGCCATGTGGGCCTCGAGCTCACGCGGATCCTCTCGCGGCACGAGCTGTCGCTGCACCTCGTCGACTCCCGCGCCGAGATGCTCGACCCGGCGCGCCTCGCCCCCGCCACGACCGACGCGGCGGCGAGCATCCAGACGCATCACGCGCCGGTGCCCGAGGCGGCCCTGCTGGACATCCCGGCGGGCGCCCACGTGCTCGTCATGACGCACGACCACGTCGAGGACCTCGCCATCGTCGACCAGTCGCTGCGCACGCCGGGGATCGGGTCGATCGGCCTGATCGGCTCGGCGTCGAAGTGGGCGCGGTTCCGCAAGAGGCTGCGCGAGCTCGGCCACACCGACGCGGAGCTCGCGCGGGTGACGACCCCGATCGGCATCCCAGAGGTGTCGGGCAAGCAGCCCGCGGTCATCGCGGTGAGCGTCGCCGCACGCATTCTTCAGCTGATCGAGGAGGCGGCATCGCGGGCATCCGAATGACATTCTTCGGATAGCCGGAATGCGCGAAACGCATTCCGGCTATTGCTGATCCGCAAACACGTGAATGAGTGCATTCATTCACGCTGCAATCGTGCGCTACGGGAATTCCTGTGCCTGCAGGGAAAGAGTCCGCGCAGCAGAAAGGCCCCGATCCTCGAAATCGAGAATCGGGACCTTTCCATCTCCCATCCTCAGCCCGCGAGCATCGCCTCGATCGGCCCGCGGACGAAATACAGTGCGAAGCCGGCCGCGACGATCCACATCAGCCAGTGCACCTTCCTGGCACGTCCGGAGAAGGCGTTCACCAGCGCCCATGAGATGAACCCCACCCCGATGCCGTTGGCGATCGAGTAGGTCAGCGGCATCGTGACGATGGTGAGGAACGCCGGCAGCGCCACCGCGAACTTCGTGAACTTGATCTCGCGGATCTGCGACATCATCATCGCCCCGACCACCACCAGGGCTGCCGAGCCCACCTCGATCGGCACGACGAGGGTGAGCGGGGTGACGAACATCGACAGCAGGAACAGCACGCCGACGACGAGCGAGGCAAGGCCCGTTCGAGCGCCCTCGCCGATGCCCGAGGCGCTGTCGACGTAGACGGTGTTCGATGACGTGGAGGTCACGCCCCCCGCCACCGCGCCGAAGCCCTCGACGACGAACGCGGCGCGAAGTCGCGGGAAGGTGCCGTCCTTGTAGGCCAGGCCGGCGTTCTTGGCGAGACCGGTCATCGTGCCCATCGCGTCGAAGAAGTTCGAGAAGACGAGCGTGAACACGAGCATGGTGGCCGAGAGCACGCCGACGCGACCGAAGGCGCCGAACAGATCGAACTGGCCGATCAGCCCGAAATCGGGCACCGTGATCCACGCCGCAGGAAGCTCGGGGATCGTCATGTGCCAGCCGTTCGGATCCTCGAAGGACGGCCCGAGCTTCAGCACGGACTGCGCAATCACCGCCACGACCGTGCTGACCACGATGCCGATGAGGATGCCGCCCGGCACCTTGCGCGCCACGAGGATGCCGATCAGCACCAGGCCGAACAGGAAGATCAGCGTGGGCACGGATGTGATCGAGCCGTTGTCGCCGAGCTGCACAGGGGGTCCGCCGGCGGTGCGGTTGACGAAGCCCGAGTCGACGAAGCCGATGAAGGCGATGAACAGGCCGATGCCGACGGTGATCGCCGCCTTCAGCGCCTGCGGCACCGCCTTGAAGATGGCGGTGCGGATGCCCGTGGCGCCGAAGAGCACGATCAGCAGCCCGTTGATCACGACGAGACCCATCGCCTCGGGCCAGGTGACCTGGCCGACGACAGAGACGGCGAGGAAGGAGTTGATGCCGAGCCCCGCCGCGAGTGCGAACGGCAGCCTTGCCACCACGCCGAACAGGATCGTCATCACACCGGCCGTGAGGCCCGTGGCGGCGCCGATCTGCGCGGCATCCAGCGCCCCGTCGGTCACGTCGGTGACGCCGCCGAGGATCAGCGGATTGAGGATGACGATGTATGCCATCGTCACGAACGTGACCACGCCGCCGCGGATCTCCCGTGCGACGGTCGACCCTCGTCGGGTGATCTCGAAGAACCGGTCGAATCCGTTCTTCGGTGTGGCGTCGACGGTGCTCGTCGCACCCGTCGCCAGGGGCGGCAGCTGTTCACCGCCGCGGGCGAAGTGCTCGGCGGCGTCGTTGCCGACCACCTCGGTCGTGGATGTGTCGGCCTCGGATGGGCGCGCGGAAGGAGGGACAGGTGAAGACATCATCGGCTCCGGAGAAGGGTGAAGGGGGTTCAGTACTCGATGCGGGTGGGCGTGCTGGCCCACTCGGTGAAGGGGGCGACGCGCTGCCCGGGCGGCAGCGCGATGTCGGTCACGGGCATGACAGCTCGATCGGAGTCGTCGCCCTCGAAGTAGCGGTAGAACGCCGCATCGTCGAAGCCGGCGTCAGCGGCGTCGTGCCGGTCGGCGGCGAAGTACACCCGGTCGATCCGCGCCCACAGCGACGTGGCGAGGCACATCGGGCAGGGCTCGCAACTCGTGTAGAGCGTCGATCCCGACAGGTCGAAGGTGCCGAGGCCGCGGCACGCGTTGCGGATCGCCGTGACCTCGGCATGCGCGGAGGGATCGAGATCGGCGGTGACCCGGTTCACGCCCTCGAAGACCTGCCCGTCGGCCGTGACGACCACGGCGCCGAAGGGTCCGCCCGCATTGCGGACGTTCTCGACGGCGATGCGCACGGCCTCTGCCAGGTACTCGGCCGAATCTGGTCTGGTCGTCGGGTCGGTCTGCGATTCGGATACCGGCATAGCGCTGCTGTTCATACGAGAGCTTCCTTGCTGTCGTAGCAGTGATACGGCTTATCGAGTCGGATCGGGATGGGATCGTTCTGCGAGATATACGTCGAACCGCTGGCTGTTCAATTGCGCCGCTTCTCGGATATGCGGCTGCTGCAAGAATAGCAACATCATTTGCCGGCGTCCAGAGAATTCCGGCGCGCATTCTTGAAATCCACGGCGCATCCGCGTTCCGGGGAATTGACACGGGCTTCAGCGGGTCCGCCCCCGGCATCCGGTGCTAGCGTTTCAACGCGAGAGGACGTGATCATGGCGAGCAGGCGCATCGACGGCGACGGCCGTCCCGCGAATGCGTCGGCCGCGCTCACCGACCGGCTCGACCGTCCGCTGCGTGACCTGCGCATCTCGGTGACCGACCGCTGCAACTTCCGCTGCGTGTACTGCATGCCCAAGGAGATCTTCGGGCGCGACTACGCGTTCCTCGACCGCGACGAGCTGCTGAGCTTCGAGGAGATCACGCGCATCGCCACCGTCGCCGCGGCCCACGGAGTGCAGAAGCTGCGCCTCACCGGCGGCGAGCCGCTGCTGCGCCGCGGCATCGAGCAGCTCATCGAGCAGCTCTCCGCCATCCGCACTCCCGAAGGTCAGCCGCTCGACCTGGCCCTGACCACCAACGGCTCCGCTCTCGCGATGAAGGCACCGGCTCTGAAGGCCGCGGGCCTGAAGCGCGTGACGGTGTCGGTCGACTCGCTCGACGACGAACTCTTCCAGCGCATGAACGACGTGCGCTTCCCGGTGAGCCGGGTGCTCGACGGCATCGACGCCGCGCACGCCGCAGGCCTCGGACCCATCCGGCTCAACATGGTCGTCAAGCGCGGGGTCAACGATGACGAGATCCTCAGCATGGCCCGGCACTTCAAGGGCACCCCGTACACCCTGCGCTTCATCGAGTACATGGACGTCGGCAACACCAACGGCTGGTCGCTCGACGAGGTCGTGCCGTCTGCCGAGATCATCGAGCGCATCGGCGCGGTGTTCCCCCTCGAGCCGGTGGCGCCGACCGTGCATGGCGAGACGGCGAAGCGCTGGCGCTACGCCGACGGCAGCGGTGAGATCGGCGTGATCTCCAGCGTCACCAACGCGTTCTGCGGCACCTGCACGCGCGCCCGCGTCTCGACGGAGGGCCGGCTGTTCACCTGCCTGTTCGCGTCACAGGGTCACGACCTGCGTGCGCTCATGCGCGGAGGCGCCGACGACGTCGAGCTGGCGGCCGCGATGGCATCCATCTGGGGCGGCCGAGACGACCGCTACTCCGAAATCCGCGCTGGGCTCACCCCGGCGCTGCGCACGCAGCGCAAGCGGATCGAGATGTCGTACATCGGCGGCTGAGCCGCCGCGCCTCAGGACAGGACGTCGGAGATGACGTCCCACACGTCGTCGGCGACCGAGCGCTTGGTTCCGGATGCCCGTGCCACCACCGCACCGCCGTCGCCGATGACGTGCACGGCGTTCTCCCCCGACTCGAACCCGCGGTCCCAGCCGACCTCGTTCACCACGAGCAGGTCGACGCCCTTGCGCTCGCGCTTGCGCCGCGCGCGCTCCAGCAGCTCGTCGCCGTCGGCCGGGGTCTCGGCCGCGAAGGCGACGATCACCTGGCCGGGATGCCGCCGAGCGGCGAGATGGGCCACGATGTCCTCGTTCTGCACCAGCTCGATGCTCTCGAGCGGGCCGGACTCCTTCGTGAGCTTGCGGTCGGACACCTCGGCCGGGCGGTAGTCGGCGACCGCGGCGGCCATCACGATGACGGCGGCCTCCTCCGAGGCTCGGCGCATCGCGTCGCCAAGTTCGGCTGCAGTTCCGACGTGCTCGATGCGGATCAGCGGATGCCGCTCGGCATCCGCCAGCACCACGCCGTCGACGTGCGCGGCGACGAGCACCACGTCCGCGCCCCGGTCGGCCGCGGCGAGCGCGAGCGCGGTGCCCTGACGTCCGCTCGAGCGGTTGCCCAGGAAGCGCACGGGGTCGAGGGGCTCACGGGTGCCGCCGGCCGAGACGGCCACGCGCAGTCCGTCGAGATCCTGCTGCTCATCCGCTCGCTGCTGTTCGCCATCGATCAGGGCGAGCGCCTCGGCCATGATCTGCTCGGGCTCGAGCATCCGTCCCGGTCCTGAGTCGCCGCCGGTCAGCTCACCCTCGTCCGGGCCGAGGATCGCCACGCCGCGCTCATGGAGCGTGGCGATGTTCGCCTGGGTGGCCGGGTGACGCCACATCTCGGTGTGCATCGCCGGAGCGATCGCGACCGGAGCCGTCGTCGCGAGCAGAGTGGTGCCGAGCAGGTCGTCGGCGAGGCCCGCGGTCATCTTCGCGATCGTGTTCGCCGTGGCGGGCGCGACGATCACGAGGTCGGCGGCCTGCCCCAGGGCGACATGGCGCACCTGGGCGACGTCCTCGTGCACGCTCGTCGTCACGGGTCTGCGGCTGATCGCCTCCCACGTGGGCAGGCCGACGAAGCGCAGCGCGTCTTCGGTCGGCACGACGGTGACCTCGTGACCGGCTTTGATCAGCAGGCGCACCAGGTGCACGCTCTTGTACGCGGCGATTCCGCCGGTGACGGCGACGACGATGTTCACGCGTTCGATTCTGCCCCAGCGGGCAAGGGCATGGGCGTCCGGCTCGGCGCATCTGGCTGCCGGCCTTGGGACTGCGAGGCCCGCCTAGACTCGTGCTCGTGTGCACCGTCGTGATCGATGTCGCCCCCTCCCCCGGCGAAGGCGCGCGGCTGCTGGCCGTGCGCGACGAGGATCCGGATCGTCCCTGGGACGACCTCGGCGAGTGGTGGCCAGACGTGCATCCCGGCGTGATCGGCATCCGCGACCGCCGCGCCGGCGGTGCCTGGCTCGCGGCCGCCCCCGCTGCCGGGCGCCTCGCCGTGCTGCTGAACCGCGCTGACGTGCTCGATCTGCCGGAGGACGCGGTGCGCTCACGCGGATCGCTGGCGCTGGAATCGGTCGCAGGCCGCTCGCCACAGGGGCCACTGCCGATGCACGGGTTCAACCTGCTCGAGGTGAGCCCGAGTGGATCCCGCGTGCTCTCGTGGGACGGTGCGGAGCTGCGCGAGACGCCGGTGCCCGCGGGCGTGCACATGATCGCGCACGACGACCTCGACGATCCGCGCACGGCGCGCATCGACGCGTGGCTGCCGCGGTTCGCCGCGACTGCCGGCAGCCTTTCCGCCGAGGAGTGGGACGAGCGCTGGGTCGCGGTGCTCGCCGAGAGCGCCCGCCTCTCCCCCGAAGACGACCGGGCGATCGTGCGCGACAACCATGTTCACGGGTATCCGACCATGTCGCTGCTGTTCTGCACGGCCGAGGTGGCGGCGGGGTCGCTGCAGGTGAGCTCTCGGGTGCTCGCCGATCCGGGGCACTGGGACTGACGACTCGCCCGCGCGTCGGCGCAACTTGCGGTCACAGGCGCGAAGAGGGTATTGACTCTTCGGCAATCCTCCGCTTAGTCTTTTCATACAGCAAGACGATTCTTTCACTTTATGGAAACAAGAACGGAGAGGGACATGAGCGCACATCCGACTGAGGCGAGCGGGTACGTCCCGTCCGCAGAGAACACGTCCGTCAACATCGACCCGGACTTCCACCTGCCTGCCGACCAGGGCAATGGCTTCGTCCGCGCATTCCGCGTCCTCTTCCCGAAGGCGGCCTGAGGACCCACGCGCGAGAGAAGGGGATCGGCTCCGCCCACCGGCGGCCCGGTCCCCTTCGTCGTGTTTGGGGCCGAGTCCTGCGCGCAGCTCCCTTGCGCCGAGTGGGCCCAAATGGTCGCATCACGCGCGGCGAGGCGACCACATGGGACCACCCGGTTCGCCGCCCGGCTGCACACCCGCGTCGCCACCCCACGCAGTGGGCCCAAACGGCCGCAACACGCGCCACGAGGCGACCATTCGGGACCACCCGGGTCAGCGGATGAACAGCAGCGCGGCTCAGCGGGCGAGGAGCTCCGGCAGGTCGGCGGCGATCGCGCGACCGACCTCGCGCAGCAGCGGCACGGCGTTCGCCATGCTCTTCGCCGGCTCGGGCTCGATGTCGCTCAGCGCATAGATCTTCGCGAAGCCTGCAGACGCGGCCTGCGCAGCATCCAGGGTCGTGCGACCGCACACCGCCACGACGGGCTTGCCCGCTCTCGCGGCAGCCGCAGCGACGCCCAGCGGCGTCTTGCCGCCCAGGCTCTGATCGTCGAGGCTGCCCTCGCCGGTGATGACGAAGTCGGCGCCGGCAATGCGCGCCTCGAGACCCGTGAGGCGCTGGATGACGTCGATGCCCGGTTCGCGCACGGCGCCGAGCACCGCCAGCGCGGCATAGCCGACGCCACCGGCCGCTCCCGCTCCGGGCGCGGATGCCGATGCCCGCACGCCGGGCAGCACGTCGACGAGCTCCGCGAGCCGCGAGAGGCCCGCCTCGAGGACGGCGACATCGTCGGCGCTCGCCCCCTTCTGCGGTGCGAAGACCGCGGCGGCCCCCCGGTCTCCCAGGAGAGGATTGTCGACGTCGGCGGCCAGCACGAAGCTGACCCCGGCGAGTCGGGGGTCGAGTCCCGAGATGTCGGCCGAGACCAGATCGACCAGGCCCGCGCCACCGGGGCGGACCGGTCGGTCTTCGGTGCGCAGGGCCACGCCCAGCGCCTGCAGCATGCCTGCGCCGCCATCGGTGCACGCGCTGCCGCCCACACCCAGCACGATCGAGGTCGCGCCGCGGTCGAGCGCCGCCGCGATGAGCTCGCCGGTGCCGCGGCTGGTCGCGCCGAGGGCATCCTTCTCGCCGTTCGGCAGCACGTCCAGGCCGCTGGCCGCAGCCATCTCGATGATCGCCTGCTCATCGCGGACGGCGAAGGTGGCATCCACCAAGCGGCCGGTCGGGCCGGTCACCGAGACCGTCACGGGCGTGAAACCGCTCGCCACGGCCGCGTCGACCGTGCCCTCGCCGCCGTCGGCGACGGGTGCCGCGTCGACGACGGCATCCGGGCTGATCTCCCGGATGCCGTCGGCGAGCGCCGCCGCCACCTCGGAGCCCGTTGCCGAGCCCTTGAACTTGTCAGAGGCGATGAGGATGCGCATGTCTTACTCGGAATCGATCAGTCGAGCAGGGCGTAGATCGCCTCGGGGGCGTCGGCGGGCGACGCGGCGAGGTCCTCGAACTCGTTCATGGTGTCGAGGTCGGCACCCATCGCGATGTTCGTGACGCGCTCGAGGATGACCTCGACCACCACGGGAACCTGGAACTCGTCGCGCAGGCGCGCGGCCTCGGCGAAACCGGCGGCGAGCTCTTCGGGGCGCTCCACACGGATCGCCTTGCAGCCCAGACCCTCGGCGACCTTGACGTGGTCCACGCCGTAGCCGCTCGCGACGCTGTCGGGATCGTGCGGGGTGTTCACGTTGTCGAACGCGAGCGAGACCTCGTAGTCCATCTCGAAGCCGCGCTGCGACTGACGGATCAGGCCCAGGTAGCTGTTGTTGACCACGACGTGGATGTACGGCAGCTTGTGCTGCGCGCCCACGGCGAGCTCTTCGATCATGAACTGGAAGTCGTAGTCGCCCGAGAGCGCGACGACCTGCTCGCCCGGCTTGCCGCGCACGACGCCGAGGGCGGCGGGGCCGGTCCAGCCCAGGGGGCCGGCCTGGCCGGCGTTGATCCACTTGCGGGGGCCGTAGACGTGCAGCAGCTGCGCGCCGGCGATCTGCGACAGGCCGATCGTGGTGACGAAGGTGGTGTCGCGGTCGAACGCCGTCAGCATCTCCTGGTAGACGCGGTGCGGCTTCATGGGCACGTTGTCGAAGTTGGTCTTGCGCTGCAGGCGCGCCTTGCGGTCGCGGCATTCCTCCGCCCAGGTGTTGTAGTCGGGTAGCTCGGCGACGCGGTCGCGCGCGGCATCGAGCAGGGCGTCCATGAACGCACCGGCGTCGGAGACCACCCCGTAGTCGGGGGCGAACACGCGGCCGATCTGGGTCGGCTCGATGTCGACGTGCACGAAGGTGCGGCCCTTGCGGTACGTGTCGAGGCCACCGGTGTGGCGGTTCGCCCACCGGTTGCCGATGCCGAGCACGAAGTCGCTCTCGAGGAAGCTCGCGTTGCCGCAGCGCTGCGAGGTCTGGATGCCGACCAGGCCTGCGGCCAGCGGGTGGTCGTCGGCGATGGCGCCCCAGCCCATCAGGGTGGGGACGACCGGCACGCCGAGGGTCTCGGCCAGCTCGACGAGCTTGTCGGATGCGCCCGAGTTGACGATGCCGCCGCCGGCGACGATCACCGGGTGCTTCGACGCGGTGAGCATGTCGAGTACCTTCTCGGCCTGCGCGCGGGTCGCGACGGGCTTGGCGACCGGCAGCGGCTCGTAGGTGTCGATGTCGAACTCGATCTCGGTCATCTGCACGTCGAACGGCAGGTCGATCAGCACGGGGCCGGGGCGGCCCGAGCGCATGATCTGGAAGGCGCTCTGGAACACGCCGGGAACCTGCGCGCCCTCGAGCACGGTCTTGGCGAACTTCGTGACCGGCTTCGCGATCGACGCGATGTCGACGGCCTGGAAGTCCTCCTTGTCGAGCTTCGCCACCGGCGCCTGGCCGGTGATGCACAGCATCGGGATGCTGTCGGCGATCGCCGCGTACAGACCGGTGATCATGTCCGTGCCGGCCGGGCCCGACGTGCCCAGGCAGACGCCGATTCGTCCGTCGCCGGTGCGGCTGTAGCCGTCGGCCATGTGCGACGCGCCCTCGACGTGGCGGGCCAGGGTGTGCCGGATGCCGCCGCCGGCGCGCATCGCGGAGTACAGGGGGTTGATGGCGGCGCCGGGAAGGCCGAACGCCTCGTCGGCGCCCTCCTTGATCAGGATCTGGACGATGGCGTCCACTGCACGCATGCGGGTCATGATGTTCTGTCCTTAGTTCTTGTCGCGGCCGGAGAGCTCAGCGGTGAGCTTGAAGAGGCCGGAGTGGTCGAGGCCGCCGTCGCCGCGGGCGACGAGCGAGGTGACGAGCTGGGCGACGGCCGAGCCGAGAGGCACGGTGACGCCGGCGCCGCGGGCTGCGGCGGTGACGATGCCGAGGTCCTTGTTGTGCAGGGCCAGGCGGAAGCCGGGGGCGAAGTCGCGGTCGAGCATCTTCTGCCCCTTCTGGTCGAGGACCTTGGAGCCGGCGAGACCGCCGCCGAGCACCTTGAGCGCCGCGTCCGTGTCGACGCCGTAGGCCTCGAGGAACACGATCGCCTCGCTGAGCGCCTGGATGTTGACGGCGACGATGAGCTGGTTGGCCGCCTTGAGGGTCTGGCCGGCACCGGCGGGGCCCACGTGCACGATGGTCTTGCCGATGGCCTGCAGGATGGGCTCCGCCTTCGCGAAGTCCTCCGGAGACCCGCCGGTCATGATCGAGAGCACGCCGTCGATGGCGCCCTGCTCGCCACCGGAGACCGGAGCGTCCACGGCACCGAGACCTGCGTCGGCGGCCTCCTCGGCCAGCTCCTTGGCGACGTCGGGGCGGATGGAGGAGTTGTCGATCCAGAGGGCGCCCTTCTTCGCGTTGGCGAACACGCCCTCGCGGCCCTGCACGACGCCGGCGACATCCGGGGAGTCGGGCACCATCGTGATGATCACGTCGGCGTCCTTGACGCCCTCGGCGATGCTTGCGGCGCCGTTGCCACCCGCATCGACGAGCTTCTGCACAGCCTCGGGGCTGCGGTTGACGCCGGTGACGGTGTAGCCGGCCTTGACGAGGTTCTTCGCCATGGGCAGGCCCATGATGCCGAGACCGATGATGGTGATGCTGGTCATGTCGTCGCTCCTTCGCGGAAGTGGGATGTCAGTTCTTGGTCCAGGCGAACGGGTCGTCCTGGGTGGCCTTGTACTCGAGGCCGATGACGCCGTCGTAGCCGCCGGCGCGCGCCGCCTCGATCCAGTCGGTCAGCGGCAGCTCGCCGGTGCCGGGTTCGCCCCGCCCGGGGGCGTCGGCGATCTGGATGTGACCGAACTCGCCGGCGTGCTGGGCGATGACGGCCGCCACGTCGTCGCCGTTGACGGCGAGGTGGTAGAAGTCGGCGAGCAGGCGCACGTTGTCGACGCCGTGCTCGTCCTTGACGCGGGCGATGATCTCGAGCGCGTCGGCGGCGGTCTTCACCGGGTAGGCGTCGGCACCAGAGACCGGCTCGAGCAGCACGATGCCGCCGAGGCGGGCGACGGCCTTTCCGGCGATCGCGAGGTTCTGGACCGCGAGGTCGTCCTGAGCCTTCTCGTCGACGCCGTCCTGACGGAGGCCGTAGAGGGCGTTGAACGCCTTGGTGCCGGTGCGCTCGCCGATGCCGACGACGACGTCGACGTTGTCGCGGAACTCGCCCTCGCGTCCGACCCACGACACCAGTCCGCGGTCGCCGGCGGGCATGTCGCCGGCGAAGAAGTTGAGGCCGGTGAGCTGCACCCCCGCGTCCTCGATGGCGGCGACGAACGTGTCGACCTCCTGCTGCTCGGGGACAGCAGAGGAGAAGGGCCACCAGAACTCGACGGCGTCGAAGCCGGCAGCCTTGGCGGCGGCGGGACGCTCGTTGACGGGAAGGTCGGTCAGCAGGATCGACGCGTTGACGGTGTAGCTCATGATCGTCCTTGGTTTCGTATCACGGAAAGAAAGTTCCTAGTAATGAAAGGCTAGGCGGGGGTTGAAGAGGTGTCAACGAAGAGCGGCGCGTATTCCAGCATCCGGAACCCGCTGGAAAGACGGACGCACCCACCGGATGCCCGACAGGTGCGTTCGCGAGTCGCCGCGCTGCGGCGACGACACTCAGGTCAACGTGATCTGACGGTTCATGTCCTTGTACAGCAGGTAGCGGAAGTCCTCGGGACCGCCGGCATAGCAGGCCTGCGGGCAGAAGGCGCGCAGCAGCATGTAGTCGCCGGCCTCGCATTCCACCCAGTCGTCGTTGAGCCGGTAGACGGCCTTGCCCTGCAGCACGAACAGGCCGTGCTCCATGATGTGCGTCTCGGCGAACGGGATCGAGCCGCCCGGCTTGAAGGTGACGATGTTCACCTGCATGTCGTGCGCCATGTCGCTCGCGTCGGTGAAGCGGGTCGTCGACCACACATCGTCCGTGTCGGGCATCGAGACCGGCTCGACCTCGGCGTCGCTCGTGACGAAGGATGCAGGGGCGTCGACGCCCTCGAGCCACTCGTAGGCCTTGCGGATCCAGTGGAAGCTGGTGACCTCGTCGCCCTCGTTCTTCAGCGACCACGTCGCCCCGGGGGCGAGGAAGGCGTAGCCGCCCGCCTCGAGCACGTGCGTCTCACCCTCGAGCGTGAGGGTGAGCCTGCCAGTCGTGACGAACACGACGCCTTCGACGCCGGCCTCGAGCTCGGGCTTGGCCGCTCCACCGCCCGGGGCGATCTCGACGATCAGCTGCGAGAAGGTCTGCGCCGAGCTCGGTGTCGGGCGGGCGAGGATCCACGCCCTGGTATCCGTGAAGCCGGGCAGCGAGCTGGTGACGATGTCGCGCAGCACGCCCTTGGGGATGAACGTGTAGGCGAGCTTCACGACCGCCCGATCGGTGAGCAGGTCGCTCTGCGGCGGGAGCCCGCCTGCCGGGGTGTAGTAGGTGCGGGCGCTCATGAGTTGTCCTCCTTGGTGGCGAGTTTGGGATGCGCGAGCCGCGTCAGCTCGGCGGGGGAGGCGCCGGTCGACGAGCGCACCTCGTCTTCGGTGAGCGCGCCGCACTCCAGGCCGCGCACGACGAAGCGGGCGAGGGCGCGCGCGGTGGCGGGCTCGTCCATGATCGTCGCGTCGCTCCCGTGCAGGTAGTTGTCGAGACGTCGGGCGGCGGCCTCGAACCCCTCGCGGTAGAACGCGTAGGTCGCCAGGTACCGCGTCGGCAGCTGGTTGGCGTGCAGATCCCAGCCCTGGTAGTAGCCGCGCTCCAGCGAGCGCCGCACGAGGCGGGCGTGCAGCTTCCAGGCATCCGGCGCCTTCTCGCCGACCGGGATGACGTTGGTCGACCCGTCCGACAGACGCACGCCGGTCTCGGCGACCGCGACCTGCATGACCTGCTTGGCGTAGTCGGCGGCGGGATGCTCCATCGACTGGTACGCGGCGGCGATCTGCAGCGAGGCGCTGTAGTCGTAGGTGCCGTAGTGCAGGGCCGAGACGCGTCCCTCTGCGCGGTGCAGCAGTGTCGCGACCGGGATGGTGCCGTCGGCGGCGACGATCAGCTGCGGCGTCTCCATCTGCACCTCGAAGCGCAGGCGCCCGGATGCCAGACCCAGGCGCTCCTCGAAGCGCTCACAGAGCGCGACCATCGCCTCGACCTGCGCCACGGTGGTGACCTTCGGCAGCGTGAGGACGAGCCCGTCCGGCAGGTCTCCTGCGGCGGCGAGGGTGGTGACGAAACGGTCGAGGGTGCGGATGCCGCGGCGCCGGGTCGGCGCCTCGAAGCACTTGAACCGGATGCCGATGAACGGCGTCGCCGAGCCTGCGGCGACGGCCTCGGCGACGCGGTCGGCGGCGAGGATCGCGTCGGCGTCCTCCTCGTCGTCGTCGCGGGTGCCGTAGCCGTCCTCGAAGTCGAGGCGGAGGTCTTCGATGGGCTCACGGCGCAGCTTGGCATCCACCAGCGGCGCGAGCTGGTCGGCGAGGTGACCCAGGCCGACCGACTCGGCCAGCGCGCCGGTGCCGCCGGCCGCCTCAACGGCAGCGATGGCGTCGGCGCCGAAGCGCGCGGGCAGGTCGCGGTCGAAGCGGTCGGCCGGCACGTACAGCGTGTGCACGGGCTGCCGGCTGCCGTCATCGCCCGGGTACGAGCCGGAGAGAAGAGCGTCGGTCTGCGCGAGGCGCGCGTCGATGTCTGCGAAGTCGTCTTCGCGCAGGGACGTGTTGGCTGACACCCGGCTCACTCCTTCTCTGCGGCGGACTTGCCTGCGGCGGCGGACTCGACCGCCCGCACGATCGCGTCTGCGACGGCACCGGCGACCAGCGGGTCGAACACGCTCGGGATGATGAAGCTCGCGTTGAGCTCATCCTCTTCGACGCGCGACGCGATGGCGTAGGCCGACGCGACCAGCATAGGTGCGGTGATGTCGGACACGCCCGCGTCGAGCAGACCGCGGAAGACGCCGGGGAAGGCCAGCACGTTGTTGATCTGGTTGGGGAAGTCGCTGCGGCCGGTTGCGACGATCGCGGCGTGCTTGGATGCCACGACCGGGTCGACCTCGGGAGTCGGGTTGGCCATCGCGAAGACGATCGCGTCGTCGGCCATGTTGGCGATGTCGTTCTCGTCGAGCACGTTGGGCGCGCTCACGCCGATGAAGACGTCGGCATCGACCATGGCCTCCTTGAGGCTGCCCTGGAAGCCGCGCGGGTTGGTGGTCGCGGCGATCTCGCGGCGGTGTGCGTCGGCGTACTCGACGCCGGCGACGATGGCTCCGTCGCGACCGCAGGCCACGATGTCGTTCGCACCCTCGGCGAGCAGCAGCTGGATGATCGCGTTGCCGGCAGCGCCGACGCCGGACACGACGATGCGCACGTCCTCGATCTTCTTCTTCACGACCTTGAGCGCGTTGACGAGGGCGGCCAGGGTGACGATCGCGGTGCCGTGCTGATCGTCGTGGAAGACCGGGATGTCGAGCTCTTCGCGCAGACGCGCCTCGATCTCGAAGCAGCGGGGGGCCGCGATGTCCTCGAGGTTCACGCCGCCGTAGACCGGAGCGATCGCCTTGACGATCTTGATGATCTCCTCGGTGTCCTTCGTGTCGAGGCAGACCGGCCACGCGTCGACGTTCGCGAACTGCTTGAACAGCGCGGCCTTGCCCTCCATCACCGGCAGCGCGGCCTCGGGCCCGATGTCGCCGAGACCGAGCACGGCGGTGCCGTCGGTGACCACGGCGATGGTGTTGCGCTTGACGGTGAGGTTGCGTGCCTTGCTCTTGTCTTCGGCGATCGCCATGCAGACGCGGGCGACGCCCGGGGTGTAGGCGCGCGAGAGGTCGTCGCGGTTGCGCAGCGGCACGCTGGGCACGACCTCGAGCTTGCCGCCGAGGTGCATGAGGAAGGTGCGGTCGCTGACCTGGCGCACGTGCACGCCCTCGAGCGCCTCGACGGCGTCGCGGATGCGGGTGGCATGGTCGTCGTCGATGGTGTTGCAGGTGAGGTCGACGACAATCGAGGTGGGGTGCGATTCCACCACGTCGAGCGCGGTGATCGCAGCGCCGGCGGATGCCGCGGCAGCGGCGAGCTCGCTGGTGACGCTGAAGTTGGAGGGGGCGTCGATGCGCAGTGTGATCGAGTTGCCGGGACCGGGATTGGCCATGATTCCTCTTCCCTGAGGTGCGCCGTACGCCGCGGCGCCGACTCACATTTGCTGGTGGACTTCTTCGTGCTTTCGCATCGTGGAGACTATTGTCTATCTTACGAAAGTCCGATGCAATCAACGATGCGGGATCGCCCAGGATTTTCGCTCGCACTTCTCGCATGATGGAATCGTGTCGGTACCTAGGAGGACTTGATGGCCGAAAGCAAGACCCCGCGCGGCAGCGGATCCGGAGTGCAGTCCGTCGAGCGCGTCTTCGAACTGCTCGAACTGGTCACCGACGCCGGCGGCGATGTCACCCTCAGCGAGCTCGCATCGTCGACCGACCTGCCGCTGCCGACCATCCACCGGCTGCTGCGCACCCTCGTCTCGCTCGGCTACGCACGCCAGCTGCCGAACCGCCGCTACGCGCTCGGCCCACGGCTGATCCGCATCGGAGAGGGCGCCTCGCGCCAGTTCGGCGCCCTGGCCCGCCCGCAGCTGAAGACCCTCGTCGATCAGCTCGGCGAGAGCGCGAACATGGCGGTGCTCGACGGCAACATGATCGTGTACGTCGCCCAGGTGCCGTCGCTGCACTCGATGCGCATGTTCACCGAGGTGGGCCGCCGTGCCCACACGCACGACACCGGCGTCGGCAAGGCGATCCTCGCGCAGCTGCCCGATGACACGGTGCGGGGCATCGTCACTCGCGCCGGGATGCCCACCCCCACCGAGCACAGCATCGGCGACGTCGACTCGCTCATCGCCGAGCTCGACCGCATCCGCGAGCGGGGGTACGCGATCGACGACCAGGAGCAGGAGATCGGCGTGCGCTGCTTCTCGATGGCCGTCCCCGACGCGCCGACGCCCACCGCGGTGTCGGTATCGGGCCCGATCTCGCGCGTGGACGAGGCCTTCGGCGAGCGCGCCGTGCCCATGCTGCGCACGGCGGCCCAGGCGATCAGCGCCGAGCTGGCGTCCTGACCCTTCGACAGGCTCAGGGACCCACTTCAGGAGGACAGTGATGTCAATCGAACGCGTCGCGGTGGTCACCGGAGCGGGCTCGGGCATCGGGCGCGCGGTCGCCGTGGCCATGCTCGGAGCGGGTTTCCGGGTGGCTCTCGCGGGGCGACGGGCGGATGCCCTGCAGCAGACCGCAGACGGGCATCCGGACGCGCTCGTCGTACCCGCCGACGTCACCGTGCCCGCGGAGGTCGACGCGCTGTTCGATCGCGTGGTCGCCGAGTGGGGCCGGGTGGATGTGCTGTTCAACAATGCCGGGATCTTCGGCCCCGTGGCATCCGCCGCCGACATCGACCCCGTCGAGTGGCAGCGCACGATCGATGTGAACGTGACCGGCGCACTGCTCTGCGCGGGCGCGGCGATGCGCACGATGATCGCGCAGCGGCCGTCGGGCGGCCGCATCATCAACAACGGGTCGATCTCCGCCCAGGTGCCGCGACCGCTCTCGGTCGCGTACGCCGTGAGCAAGCACGCCATCACCGGCCTGACCCGGTCGATCGACCTGGACGGCCGACCCCACGGCATCAGCTGCGGCCAGATCGACATCGGCAACGCCGCGACCCGGATCATGTCCGAGATCGGAGTCGGCTCCGGCGCCCTGCAGCCCGACGGCTCGCGTCTGGTCGAGCCGACCTTCGATGTGGCGGATGCGGCGCGGGCCGTGCTGTTCATGGCGCAGCTGCCGCCCGAGGCGAACATCTCCTCGCTGACCGTCGCCGCCGCGGGGATGCCGTTCGGCGGTCGCGGCTGAGCGGTCCCCGCGCTGCCCTCGCTGCGATCACGCGTCGAGGCCCGCACCCCTCAGGAGCACGGACCTCGAGACAGATCGACGGATCTCAGTGCGCTGATCCGCCCGGCTCGTCGTCGACGATCTGCACGACCTTGCCGTCAGCGCCCACGAGCTTGCCGTCGACGTAGCGGTCTCCCTCCTTGAGCACCCGGATCACGTCGGTGCGGATGATGCGCACCGGGCTCGCCGCGAACACAGACGGGTCGTCGGAGTTGCCTCGCGTGAAGTGGTTGAAGACGAGGTTCAGCAGGATCGCGGCGACCGCGGCCGAGCTGATGCCCGAGTTGAAGATGACCTGGAACCAGCTCGGGAAGTTCGAGTAGATCGCGGGGATCAGCTCGGGCAGGATGCCGATCGAGATCGCGGTGGCCACGATGATCAGGTTCATGTTGTTCTCGTACTTGACCTTCGCCAGGGTGCGGATGCCCGACGCGGTGACCGTGCCGAACAGCACGATCCCGGCGCCGCCGAGCACGGCCGTCGGCATCGCGGCGACCACGCGGCCGAGGAACGGGCAGAGGCCGAGGATGATCAGCACCACGCCGCCGGCTGCGACGGCGTAGCGGCTCTTGATCTTCGTGACGGCGACGAGTCCGACGTTCTGTGCGAACGCGCTCTGCGTGAACGAGTTGAAGATCGGCGACACGGCGCTGGAGAGCATGTCAGCGCGCAGACCGGCGGCGATGCGCTTGCGGTCGACCTTCGAGCCGACGATCTCGCCGACGGCGAGGATGTCGGCCGTCGTCTCGGTGAGGATCACCAGCACCACGATGAGCATCGACAGGATGGCCGCGAGGTCGAAGGTCGGCGCCCCGAAGGCGAGCGGGGTCGGGAAGGCGAAGAAGTCGCCCTGGAAGACCTTCGAGAAGTCGGCGCGGCCGATCACCGCCGAGAAGATCGTGCCGATGACCAGCGCGAGCAGGATGGACAGGCGTGAGACGAACGCGTTGCCGACCTTGCTGAGGACGATGATGACCAGCAGGGTGAAGCCGGCGATGCCGATGTTGACCGGGTCGGCGAAGGACGCGGCCGTCGGGTCGTTCCCGACGATCCACCGGCCGGCGACCGGCATCAGCGACAGGCCGATCGAGGTGATCACCACGCCGGTGACCACCGGCGGGAAGAACCGCACGATCTGCGCGAAGAAGGGGGCGATCACCAGGCCGATCAGCGAGGCGATGATCACTGCGCCGAAGACGTTGGTGAGGCCGTCCTTGCCGTTGCCGTTCACGATCGCGAGCATCGTGGCGACACCGGCGAACGAGACGCCCTGCACGAGGGGAAGCTGAGATCCGAAGAACGGGAAGCCGATGGTCTGCAGCAGGGTGGCGAGGCCGCCGACGAAGAGACAGGCCGCGATCAGCAGGCCGATCTCGCCGGGGCTGACACCGGCTGCGGAGCCGATGATGAGCGGCGGCGCGATGATGCCGCCGTACATGGTCAGGACGTGCTGGAGCCCGTAGGCGATGGATGGGCCGATGCCGAGGCGCTCGTCCTCAGGACGGTCGGATGGGCGCTTGGCCTTGGTGTTGCTGCGCGCAGCAGTCATGAGAGGACCTCCTTGTCCAGGACCCGCTGTTCGGGGTGGGCGTATGTGAGATGGGGACGACGGACGGGGGCTTCCCCGCCCTGGTGGCACCGGGGCCCGTCGGTGTGACCGACGAGCCCCGGTGTGTGTTCCGTGCCGCCTGGCGCTGGATCAGCAGAAGCCGGCGATGCCGTCCCACGACCAGTGGTCGGTGTCGGCGCCCTCGCGGAGGAACGACGCCTCGATCAGGCCGTAGGGGCGGTCGGCCGCGTAGAACACCTCGTTGGGGTTCTCGAGGCCGAAGGGCGACAGGTCCACCACGAAGTGGTGGCTGTTCGGGGTGGAGAAGCGGATCTCGTCGATCTCGGGGTGCGCCTCGAGAACGGCCTCGGCCATCTCCTTCAGCGTGTGCTGCAGGGCGTAGGAGTAGTTGCGCGAGAAGCCCGCGAGCAGCAGGCGGCGGACGTCCGCGAAGACCTCGTTGAAGTCGATGTCCGTGCGGTTGTAGCGCCACTTGGCGGTCACCGAGGTCGCGAGGATGCGGTCCTCGGTCTCGGACAGGGTGGTGTACTTGTCCTTCGGGTAGCCGACGAACCCGCTCTGCGTCGACTTCAGCACCTTGAGGTCCTGGAGGCCGGCGATGACGACCGTGTCGTCCTCGTCGATCTGCACCACGGAGGTGCGGGTCTCGGTGCCACCGCGGACGAACGAGTGGTCGTGCTCGCCATCGTCGCCCTGGATGCGCTGCCAGGTGTACTGCTCGGCCTCCCAGCGACCGCCGGTGATCCAGTCGAACTCGCCGGTGAAGTGGCGGCCCAGACGCAGCAGGAACTCCTCGGGGCTGCCCACGCCGTCCTTGGCGAAGGCGTAGACCGTGTTCTTCTGCGTGTCGGTGGGGACGACGTGCTCGTTGTTGCCCTCGAAGTGGGCGCTGTCGAGGTCGCCACGCAGCTGCGAGGTGACGTTCAGGTCCTCGATCTCGTGGCGGTCGGTGTCGCGCGTGATGCGGACGACCCTGACCTCTGCCTTGCCGTACTGGTTCTTGCCCAGAATGATGTTGGTCATGATCTCAACTCAGCTTCCTCGGTAAGTGGAATAGGCGAACGGGCTGAGCAGCAGCGGCACGTGGTAGTGCGCCTGCTCAGCGTCGACCTGGAAGGTCAACACCACCTCCGGAAAGAAGGTGTCCGTGTCGATGCCGGCGAAGTAGGCCGCTGTGTCGAACCGGAGACGGTATGCGCCGCTCTCCAGCCGCTCGGGGCCCAGTTCTTTCACCCGCCCGTCAGCATCTGTGGATCCTGAACCGATCCCGACCCACTCGTCGCCCTGACGGGCTTCGAGTGCGACGGCGACGTCGGGCGCGGGGCGTCCGATCGAGGTGTCCAGGATGTGGGTGGTCACGTGGGAAACGCTCATGGTGCGCTCCTTCAGCTCTCGAGGGCTCCGGTCAGACGCAGCGCCGCGATCTCACGCAGCTGCTGGTCGACGACGGCGAGCTCCTGTTCGGGGGTGTTGCCCAGCCGCTGCTGCAGCAGGGCGAGGATCTCCTCGGCGGAGCGTCCGGCAGCGCGCACCAGGTACACGCGGTCGAACTTCTCCTCATAGGTCTTGTTGCCCGCGGCGAGCGCGGCAGCGGCATCCTCATCGACGCCCGGCTGCTCCTTGCGCGACAGCGCGGCTTCCGCCGTCTCACCCTGCGGGCGTTCGCCGATGCGCGGGTGGTGCGCCAGCGCGGCGTCCAGCTCGGCCTCGGAGAGCGGAGCGGCGACCGCAGCGGCAGCGGCGGCGACCTGGTCGACGCTCTGGTACGGGCGGCCGTCAACGATCGCGTCGATCCACCGGGGGATGTCCAGAGCCGGCTTCACGACGGCCACGGCTTCTTCACGGGGAGCCGAATTGAACTTCTCGAGTAACATCTTCGATCCTCAAGCAGATGCTGGCATCCGGCGTGAAGGCTATACGGAAACCCCTGACGGAGTCTTCACAAGAAGGTTACTTCCGTATGCCGGAACTGTTATTTCAGCATGTGTAAATATTGTGCGGGCCTCCGGATCCGTTTGTCAACATCCCCGGCGGCCCTTTTCGCATCGTGGAGTCAGGCGCCGAGTTCGGTGCGCAGGCGGGCCACGTGACCCTCTGCGTCCACACCGTACTCCGCGCGCTGCACGACGCCGTCGCCGTCGAGCACGAAGGTCGAGCGGATCACGCCGTCGAAGGTGCGGTCGCCCACGGTCTTCTCGCCCCATACGCCCCATGCCTTCGCCACGGAGGCGTCGGTGTCGGCGAGCAGGGGGAAGGTGAGACCCTCCGCCTCGGCGAACGCGCGGATCTCATCGATCGAGTCCGGCGAGACGCCGATGACGGCGTAACCGGCGGCATCCAGCGCCGAGAGGCTGTCGCGGAAGTCGCAGGCCTCCGTGGTGCATCCGGGAGTCGCCGCCTTCGGGTAGAAGTACACGACCACGTTGCGACCGCGGTAGTCGGCGAGGGCGACGGTGCGGCCCTCGGCATCGCCGAGGGCGAAGTCGGGTGCGGTGACGCCGGGAGTGAGCTTGTCGGTCATGATGACTCCGTTCTGTTTCGGGATGGATGCCGCGTTCGGCGGCGCTGAGGGCAGCGTCGTCAGCGGGCCACGGGCAGCACGTCGAAGGCCTCGGCGAGCTGCATGATCTTGCGGGCGCGCCCCAGGCGGGGCAGGTCGCTGCCGTCGCGGACGATGCGGCCGCGGGCATCGAAGTCGGAGAGGAACTCGGACGCCCACTCGACGTCGGTGCGGGTGGGGCTGATGACCTCGTTGACCACGGGCGTCTGCTCGGCCTGGAGGCAGAGCTTTCCCGTCATCCCCATCGACACGGTGATCGCCGACTGCTCGCGCAGGATGGGGTGGCTCGAGCCGACGGTCGGGCCGTCGATCGGCCCCGGCAGGCCGCCGACGCGGCTCGAGATCACCAGGCGGGCGCGCGGGTAGGCCATCGCCTCCCGATCGGCCGACATACCGGTGTCGCGACGGAAGTCACCGCTGCCGAAGGCCAGGCGGAACACCCCCTTGGCTCGGGCGATCTCACTGGCGTTCTCGATGCCGACGGCGGACTCGACGAGCGCGACGATGGGAACACGGGCACCGAGACGGTTGAAGGTGTCCATGACCTGCCCGCCGAGCTCGGTCTTCGCGAGCATCACGCCCTGCAGGCCAGGAGCTGCGCGCAGCTCCTCGATGTCGTCAGCCCAGTAGTCGCTGCCCGCATCGTTGATGCGCACCCATCCGCGTCCGCCCTCGCTCAGCCAGCGCACGACATCGGCGCGCGCCGACTCCTTCTTGCTGGCGTCGACGGCATCCTCGATGTCGAGCACCACGGCGTCGGCGTGCGAGGCCGCGGCGTCGTCGAAGGTCTCGGGTCGCGTGGCCGCGACGAGCAGCCAGGAGCGGGCGAGTTCGGCGGTGACCTCTCGTCGAGTGGAGGACGGGAGTGGAGCGTTCATCTGAGTTCCGATCAATGAAATCCGGTTTCTGCTATGCGAAAAGCCTAGCGCGGTCTTCCCCGGCCCGCCAGCAGTCGCCGGGCCCGCCCAGCCTATGCCGGACTACACTCGCTCGGTGTTGACAGCGCTTCACGCGCGTGATGGAATCCCTTAGTGCGAAATGTTGTTCTCGCATTATGAAAGCACTAGGAAGGGCGGTCGGGATGTCGCAGGACGCCGAGCACCAGGAATTAGCACGTGCCTCGCTCGATCCGACGGGCGAGCGCTACGACCTCGTCATCCGCGGCGAGCGCGTGCTCACCAGTTCCGGCATCCGCCCCCGAGAGGTCGGCGTGCGCGGCGGCGTCATCGTCGCCATGCAGCCGCTCGGCAACAACCTCGACGGTGCCGAGGTCATCGAGCTCGCCGATGATGAGACCCTCATCCCGGGCCTGGTCGACACCCATGTGCACGTCAACGAGCCGGGGCGCACCGAGTGGGAGGGCTTTGCGTCGGCCACCCGCGCCGCTGCGGCCGGCGGCGTGACGACGATCGTCGACATGCCGCTGAACAGCATCCCCCCGACCGTGAGCGTCGACGCGCTCGAGACCAAGCGCTCGGTGGCACGCGGCCAGACCCACGTCGATGTCGGCTTCTGGGGCGGCGCCATCCCCGGGAACACCGCCGACCTGCGCCCCCTGCACGATGCGGGCGTCTTCGGCTTCAAGAGCTTCCTGCTGCACTCCGGCGTCGACGAGTTCCCCCCGCTCGACCCGGAGGAGCTCGAGAAGGACATGCGCGAGCTCGCCACCTTCGATTCGGTGATGATCGTGCACGCAGAGGACTCCAGGGCCATCGACCGCGCCCCGCAGCCCGACGGAGACGATTACGGCAAGTTCCTGGCATCCCGCCCCCGCGGTGCCGAGAACCTCGCGATCGCCGAGGTCATCGAGCGCGCCCGCTGGACGGGCGCCCGCGCGCACATCCTGCACCTGTCGTCGTCGGATGCCCTGGCGATGCTGCGCACGGCGAAGCACGACGGCCTCAAGATCACCGTCGAGACGTGCCCGCACTACCTGACGCTGGTCAGCGAGGAGATCCCGCTCGGCGCGACCGCGTTCAAGTGCTGCCCGCCGATCCGCGAGGCCGGCAACCGCGAGCTGCTCTGGCAGGGCCTGGAGGAGGGCACGATCGACTTCATCGTGTCCGACCACTCCCCCTCGACCATCGACCTCAAGGATCTCGAGAACGGCGACTTCGGCGTGGCCTGGGGCGGCGTCGCGTCGCTGCAGCTCGGCCTGTCGCTGATCTGGACCGAGGCGCGTCAGCGCGGGCTGTCGCTCGAGCAGGTCGTGGCATGGATGAGCGAGCGCCCCGCGCAGTTCGCCGGGCTCACCGGCAAGGGCCGCATCGCGCCCGGCTACGACGCGGACTTCTCGATCTTCGCCGCCGACGACGCGTACGTGGTCGATGTCAAGAAGCTGCACCACAAGAACCCGATCACTCCGTACCAGGGCAAGGCGCTGGCGGGCGTCGTCCGTCGCACCTGGCTGCACGGCGAGGTCATCGACTTCGAGAACCCGCGCGGCCGCCTGCTGCGCCGCGGCATGACCAACACCTGACGCGGGCTCTGCTGCGCGGCTGCCCGGCTTCGGGCCGCGTGAGCGTAGGCGAACGCGCGAGCGTAGGACCGACCTCGCATCATTCGTCCTACCTTCGCGTGTCCGCCTACCTCCGCCCGGTCGGCAGGCCGTCCCCGCGCACGGCGAAACGGCGAGGCCCCAGCGGCGCGGTCTCGGGCTACCCGCCTCGGCTACCCGCTGAGCGTAGGCGAACGCGCGAGCGTAGGACCGAACTCGCGTCATTCGTCCTACCTTCGCGTGTCCGCCTACCTCCGCGCGGTCGGCAGGCCACCCCCGCACACCGCGGAACCGCGAGCCTCCCAGCGGCGCGGCGTCCCGCGGCTAGCCTCGGCTACCCGCGGGCGTAGGCGAACGCGCGAGCGTAGGACTGAACTCCCGTCATTCGTCCTACCTTCGCGTGTCCGCCTACCTCCGCGCGGTCGGCAGGCCACCACCGCGCACGGCGAAACGGCGAGCGAGCCCGCCCGGCAGCCGTCAGGCGGGCAGCGGCTCGTCGCGGTAGAGCGCCTCGAAGGTGTCGAGCGTGCGGTTGATGTCGTGCACGGCGACCCCGTCGAGCGAGGCGCGCTGCATCCGCTCGTACTCCGCCGGCGACGCGGTCAGCACCCGAGTCAGCTTGTCGGCGAGGTCGTCGACGTTGCCGGGCTCGAAGAGGTGTCCGTTCTCGCCGTCGTGCACCAGGTGCGGCAGGGCGACGGCGTTCGCTCCCACGATCGGGAGGGCGGATGCCATGGCCTCCATCGTCACGATCGACTGGAGCTCGGCGATCGAGGCGATCGCGAACACCGAGGAGCGCGAGTACAGCGCGCGCAGCTGCTCGTCCGTCACCCGGCCGTGGAAGGTGACGCGGTCCTCGATGCCCAGCTGGGCGGTCAGCGCCTCGAGCGCCTTGCGCTGATCTCCGCCTCCGGCGATGTCGAAGTGCACGTCGAGCGCGGGGTCGAGCTGCTGCACAGCACGCAGCACGACATCGACCTGCTTCTCGCCCGTGAGCCGTCCGACGAAGAGGATGCGGTTCGCGTCGCGCGGGGCGATCACCGGATCGTAGTTGCGTCGATCGATGCCGCAGCTGATCGGCACGACACCGTGGATGTCGACCGTCCGCTCGAGGAAGTCGGCGGCCCGGCGCGTGGGCGTCGTCACCGCGCGCGTCATGTCGAAGGTGCGCTTCGCGTCGGCCCAGGCGAGCTTCAGCACGACGTCGTCGATGAACTTCGGGAAGGTGCTGTGGTCGAGGATGTTCTCGGCCATCACGTGGTTGGTCGCGATCACCGGGATGCCCCGCTGGTGGGCGATGCGGGTGAGCCCGCGCCCGATGATGATGTGCGACTGGATGTGCACGATGTCGGGCTGCACCTGGTCGAGCACCTTGCGCGCCCAGTGCTTGGACCGCCACGGCCACACGAAGCGCACCCAGTCGTGCGGCAGCCAGCGCAGGGCGGGCAGCCGGTGCATCATCATGGGCTCGCCCTCGATCACCTCGGTGTGCGCTGGTGAGCGGCGGTACGCGGTGTTCGGCGCGACGACGTGCACGTCGTGACCGCGCTGCACGAGGCCGGCGGCGAGGCGCTCGGCGAAGCGCGCTGCTCCATTGATGTCGGGGGCGAACGTGTCGCAGCCGATGAGGATCTTCAGGGGGCGTCCGGAGGTCACGTGAAGTCTGCTGCCTATCTCTAGCTCTGGGCGCCCGTCACTCTACCCGAGCGCACTGTGCCATTCGGGGAGGCGAGCCGCGTACCGTGGGGTCATGCGCCTGATCTCGACTGCCGACCGCGCCCTGTGGATCCCGGTCACCGGCTCGCTGGGATTCAGCGGCCGCCGCCATCGCAAGGCCGCCATCCGGATGCTGATGGCGCAGGCCGGCACGGGACTCGGGCGCGAGACGCTGCCCGGCGCCCGCCTGGGCAGCTGGCTCGCCAGCCAGGCGATCCCGTTCGCCATGCGCAAGGCGGATGGCCGTGTGCTCGCGTGGACCTGGAAGGCCGAGCCCGAGCTGGTCGTCGCGATGGCGACCGTGCAGCAGCTCACGCCCCAGCTGCGCACCGCGCGCGCCATGATGCCCATGGAGTACGACGACACCGAAGACTTCCGCACGCCGCTCGGTCAGGGCGAGAAGCTGCTGATGCCGGCGCCGGCGAAGCCGGGATCCCCTGCGTCGGCCACCTACACGTGGGACACCAGCACGCACCTCGTCACCCTGACAGCGGTGTGCAGCGACCGAGAGCGTTTCGGCACCCTCGAGGGTGCGCTGGACGACCTCGCTCGCAGCATCCGCACCGCCGGCGACATCACCGGCGGCGAGGGCGACGTCCTGCGCCTGCCGCCGGCCTGAACGGCACGCGTCTCAGAGGTAGCCGGCGAAGGCCATCGTGGTGAGGGTGGTCGCGGCGACGAGCACCGACAGCATCCCGCCCAGCGCGAGCGGCCGCCAGCCGGCGGTGCGGATCGCCCGCAGATCGGTGGACAGGCCGATGCCGGCCAGCGCGGTCGCCACGAGAAACGCGCTGACCTGCCCCAGCGCACCGGCGACGGCGGGCGGGATGATCCCGGTCGAGTTCACCAGTGCGAGGGCGACGAAGCCGACCAGGAACCAGGGCACCAGCCGCAGCACGCGAGCGAGCGAGAAGCCGCTGCGCTCCTGACGACGGCGCGCATCGATGACGGCGAGGCCGATGCTGACGGGGATGATCATCAGCGTGCGCACGAGCTTCACCACGACGGCGAACTCGAGCGCTGCCGTGCCGTAGACGGTGGCAGCGGCCACCACGGAGCTCGTGTCGTTCACGGCGGTTCCGGCGAACAGGCCGAACGTCTCCGGAGGCATCCCGAGCAGGTGGCCGATCAGCGGGAAGGCGCCGATCGCGAGGATGTTGAACAGGAAGATCGTCGAGATGGCGTAGGCGACCTGTGAGCTCTTCGCGCGGATCACCGGCGAGACGGCGGCGATCGCCGACGCACCGCAGATCCCGGTGCCGACCCCGATGAGCGTGACCAGCCCGGCGTCGATCCGCAGCGCTCGTCCGAGCAGCCAGGCGGCGGAGAGGCACACGGTCAGCGAGATCAGCATGACCGGCAGCGAGCGAGCTCCGACCCGCAGCACCGAGTCGATCGACAGCCCGGCGCCGAGCAGCACGACGGCGCACTGCAGCACGAATGAGCTCGCGAGCTTCACGCCAGGCATCAGACGACCCGAGGGCCGGCGCAGCACCGCGAGCAGCACGCCGATCAGCACGGCCGGGATCGCCGCACCGAGCACGGGGACGGCATGGCCGACCACCGTCGCCACCGCCGCGATCGCCATGCAGAGCAGCAGGCCGGGCAGCTTTCCGAGGAGCGATCGCGGCGCCCGACGCCGGCTGTCGGCGGTGTGCGACGGCGGTGCGGATGCCAGTGCTGTTCGTTCCATGCATCCAGTCTTCGGCGGCGGCGACGACGGGAGTAGAGGGCGCATTCTTGTAGGGTTACAACGAGGAGTTGTGACCATGGAGATCGTCGACATCCGGCCTTTACGGGCGCTTGCGCAGGTGGCATCGGACGGCAGCATCTCGCGCGCCGCCCGCACGCTGGGCCTCACCCAGCAGGCCCTCTCGGCACGGCTGCGGGCCTTCGAGCGCGAGATCGACGTCGAGCTGCTGCAGCGCTCACCGCGCGGCACGGTGCTCAGCCCCCAGGGCGACCTCGTCGTGGTGTGGGCACGGGAGGCGCTCGCGGCGATGGACCGGTTCAACGCGGCCGTCGGCTCGCTGCGCCAGCACAGCGCGACCGACCTGGTCGTGGCCGTCAGCCAGACCGTGGCGGCGCACCTGCTGCCCGGCTGGGTGGCGGCTCTTCAGGGCCGGCAGATCGGCCGTGGTCAGCGCCCGTCCTCGGTCGTCTTCGACACGGCCAACAGCGACGAGGTGATCCGCAAGGTGCACGACGGCGAGTGCGCACTGGGCTTCATCGAGAGCCCGCACGTGCCGACGGGTCTGGGGTCGCGCGTCGTGCACTGGGATTCGATGGTCGTCGCCGTGGGTCTGCAGCATCCCTGGGCCGGCCGCGACAGCGTCGATTTCGCCGAGGTCGCCGCCACTCCTCTCATCGTCCGCGAGCAGGGCAGCGGCACCCGCGCCGCTCTCGATCAGGTGCTGAGCGCCGCCGGCTACACCGCCGAGCCGCCGGCATCCGTGCTGTCGACCGAAGCCGCGGTGCGCTCGGCGGCGATCGCCGGGATCGCCCCGGCGGTTCTCAGCGAGCTCGCCGTCGCCGACGACACGGCGCTCGGGCGTCTGCGCGCCCTCGAGCTGGCGCCGGTGCCGCTACGCCGGCCGATCACCGCCCTCTGGCGGGGCGGCCCTCGAGACCTGCACGGCCTCGCCCGAGAGCTGGTCGAGGTCGCTGCCAGCTGAGCCGGATGCCGGAACAGCCCGTCCTCGTATCCCGGGTACGATCGTCTGGTACGTCCTCCCCGAGCACCAGGAAGCGAGGTGGTTCATCATGTCGAGTGACAGTCATAGTCGCAGACACGTCATCCCCTCCGCTTCCGCACCGCTCGGCTGAGCGGCGGCGTCTGCTGCGACGCACGCCCCGGCGTTCTCTGACACGCGCTCAGTGCGGTGCCTCACCCAAGGCACGCCATGACTCCTCTTCAGCTCCAGTCCGTCTCCGACGCGGCCGACGACATCCGCCGTCTCATCTCCGAGCAGGACCTCCCGGGCGCATCGGCCACGCTGACGCCCCTGTCGGTACCTGAGATCGTCGAGCTCGTCGATCGTCTCGGCATCGAGCACGCGGCCATCGTCTATCGGCTGCTCGCGAAGCCGCGGGCGCTCGACGTGTTCGAAGCGCTCTCGCCCGGAACCCGGGGCGACCTGGTGGGCGCGCTGCGGCGCGCCGAGGTGGCCTCGCTGTTCGCGGAGATGGACCCCGACGACCGGGTCTGGCTGCTCGACGAGCTGCCGGCATCCGTCGCTCCGCAGCTGCTGCGCGGCCTCACCCGGCAGGAGCGCGATCTGACCTCGGGCATGCTGGGCTATCCGCAGCATTCCGTCGGCAGGCGGATGAGCCCGGAGTTCGTCACCACGCATCCGCAGCTCACGGTGCGCGAGACGTTCGCGCGTATCCGCGCCGCCCTCGACAGCGCCGAGACCGTCTACACCCTGCCGGTGACCGACGCGCGGCGCGTGATCGGGATCGTGAGCCTGCGGGATCTGATGATGGCGGATGAGGATGCCCTGATCGCCGGCATCATGAGCGACCCGCACGTCGCCGAGGTGACGGAGGACGCGGAGGTCGCCGCGCGACGCACCACGGACTTCAGTCTGCTGGCGCTGCCGGTGGTGGACGGCGAGCAGCGGCTCGTCGGCATCCTGACCATCGATGACGCGGCCCGCATCCTCAAGCAGGAGGAGAGCGAGGACGCCGCGCGTCAGGGCGGTGTCGAGCCGCTGCGCCGCTCGTACCTGTCGACCCCGATCCGCCGCCTCGTGCGCTCGCGCGTCGTGTGGCTGCTGGTGCTCGCGGTCGGCGCGACGCTGACCGTGCAGGTGCTCGACACGTTCGAGGCGACGCTCTCGCAGATGACCGTGCTGGCGCTGTTCGTCCCGCTGCTGATCGGCACCGGCGGCAACACCGGAAATCAGGCCGCGACGACGGTGACCCGCTCGCTGGCCCTGGGTGAGATCGTGCCGCGGGACGTGCGCAAGGTGCTCTCCCGGGAGATACGGGTGGGGCTCTGCCTCGGGCTGCTGCTGGGCACGCTCGGCTTCGCCATCGCGGGACTCGTCTACGACTGGCACATCGGCGTGGTGATCGGGCTGACCCTCACCGCCGTCTGCACGGTGGCCGCGTCGATCGGCGGGATCATGCCGCTCGCGGCGCGGGCCATGAAGGTCGACCCGGCCGTCTTCTCGAACCCGTTCATCACGACGTTCGTCGACGCGACCGGCCTGATCATCTACTTCCTGATCGCGAAGGCCGTTCTGGGGATCTGAGCGGCGCTCTACGACTCGGAGGCGTCCGCGGCCAGGTCGTCGCCCGCCGTGTCGTCGCCCGCCTCGCCGGCGCCACGCGGATGCCAGAGCACGACCTCCGTGGAGCGGCGGATGCGCCGGCCGGACGGCAGGGTGACGATGGAGCCGGTCGCCCCGGCGGCGAACACGCGCACACCGGGGCGGTTCTCGCGCTCGGCACGCAGAGCGCCTTCGAGCTCGGTGACGCGGCGCCGCAGCATCCGCACCTCGTCCTCCAGATCGAGCAGACGGGCGATGGCCGGCAGGCTCATCCCGTCGCTCGAGAGCTGGGCGACCTCGCGGAGCTGCTCGATGTCGCGCATCGAGTAGCGCCGCGAGCCGCCGCGGGTGCGGCCGGGCACCACCAGACCGATGCGGTCGTACTGCCGCAGCGTCTGGGGGTGCATCCCGGCCAGCTCCGCGGCGACCGCGATCGCGAAGAGGGGCGAATCGGCGTCCATCGTCAGGCCTTCGCCTTGGCCATCATCTCGGCGCGCGGGTTCTCCTTCGGACCGAGCTCGTGGAAGCGCTCCAGCGCTTCCCTGGCGGCGTCGTCGAGGTGCGTGGGAACGGCGATCTGCAGCTCGGCGAGCAGGTCGCCGGTGCCCTTCGCCGTCGTCACGCCGCGACCCTTGACCCGCAGCACGCGCCCAGAGGGCGTGCCGGGCGCGACGCGCAGCTTGACGGTGTCGCCGGCGAGGGTGGGCACCTCGATCGTCGCGCCGAGGGTCGCCTCGGTGAACGTGACCGGCACGGTGAGGCGCAGGTTCAGTCCGTCGCGAGTGAACACCGGATGCGGGCGCACCTTCACCTGCACGACGATGTCGCCGGCCTCGCCGCCGTCGGGTGACGGGCGCCCGCGGCCGCGCAGACGGATCTTCTGCCCGTCCTTCACGCCCGCGGGCACCTTCACCTTGAACGGCTTGCCGTCGCCGGCCTGCAGGGAGATCGTGTCGCCCTGCACCGCGGTGGCGAAGTCGAGCGTCGTCGTCGCGGTGAGATCGGCACCCTTCTGCGGGCCGCCGAAGCCGCGGTACCCGCCGGTGGGCTGGCCGAAGCGACCGGCGCCGAACGAGCCTCCGCCGCCCTGCGAGAACATCGAGAAGATGTCGTCGAAGTCGGCCTGGCTCGCACGCCCGCCCTGCCCGAACCGGCTGAAGACGTCTTCGAAGCCGCCTGCTCCGCCGGCACCGGGAGCGGTGAAACGCGCACCCGAGCCCATCGCGCGGATCTCGTCGTACTCACGACGCTGCTCGGCGTCGCTGAGCACGCTGTACGCCTCGCTGATCTCCTTGAACTTCGCCTCGGCCGCGGCATCACCCTGATTGGAGTCGGGGTGGTACTTGCGAGCGAGCTTGCGATAGGTCTTCTTGAGGTCGGCGCCCGAGACGTCTTTCGAGACGCCCAGCGTCTTGTAGAAGTCCTTGTCGAACCAGTCCTGGCTAGCCATCGATCACCTACTCCGCGGGGACGGCGACGACGACCTTGGCCGGACGCAGTTCGACATCGCCGAGACGGTAGCCGACCTCGACGACCTCGAGGATCGTGGAGGTGGTGGCACCGGGAGTCGGCTGCTGGAAGATCGCCTCGTGCTGCTGCGGGTCGAACTCGTCGCCCTTCGCGCCGTAGGCGACGACGCCGAGGCGTTCGACCACGGCGCGCAGCTTGTCGGCGATCACGGCGAAGGCCGAGCCCTCGACGAGATCCCCGTGCTGCTGGGCGCGGTCCAGGTCGTCGAGCACGGGCAGCAGGCCCTTGGCGGCCTCGCCCTTTGCTCGGTCGATCTCGACGTGGCGCTGCTCCTCGGTGCGGCGACGGTAGTTCGCGTACTCGGCGGTCAGTCGCTTGAGGTCGGTGAGCAGCGCGTTCTCGGCATCCGCCACGGGATCGCCGGCGGCCGCCTCGGTCGTCTGCTCGGCACCGAGGATGTCGTCGACCGTGAGGTCGTCGTCAGAGCCCTCGGCCGCCGCGGCCTCGGTCGAGTCGGGGTTGTCGGGAACGCTCTGGTTCTGCGACGCGGGGCCGGATGCCTGAGCATCCGACCCCTCGCCGGGAACCTCGGCGCTGTTGTCGTCGAAGTTCTTGTCCGTCATCTCTTACTTTCCCTGTCCTGAGCCGGTCGAAGGGTCGTCCTCGTCGTCCACGACCTCGGCATCGACGACGTCCTCCTCGGAGGCGGCGTCAGCCGGGGCTTCGTCACCTGCGGGGGCGCCGGCGGCGGCATCCGCCTGGGACTGGGCGTAGATCGCCTCGCCCAGCTTCGTCTGCGACTCGTTCAGCTTGTCGAACGCCGTCTTCACGGCCTCGTCGTCATCGCCGGCGAGAGCCGTCTTGAGCGCGTCGACGTCGCCCTGCACCGAGGTCTTGACGTCCTCGGGGAGCTTGTCGTCGTTGTCCTTGATGAGCTTGTCGATCGAGTACGCGAGGGTCTCGGCCTGGTTGCGGACCTCGGCTGCCTCGCGGCGCTTCTTGTCCTCAGCCGCGTTCTCCTCGGCCTCGCGCACCATGCGGTCGATGTCCTCCTTCGACAGCGACGAGCCGCCGGTGATGGTCATCGACTGCTCCTTGCCGGTGCCCTTGTCCTTCGCGGACACGTGCACGATGCCGTTGGCGTCGATGTCGAAGGTGACCTCGACCTGCGGGATGCCGCGGGGAGCCGGCGCGATGCCGGTGAGCTCGAAGGTGCCGAGCGGCTTGTTGTCGCGGGTGAACTCGCGCTCGCCCTGGAAGACCTGGATCGCCACCGACGGCTGGTTGTCGTCGGCGGTGGTGAAGGTCTCGCTGCGCTTGGTCGGGATCGCGGTGTTGCGGTCGATGAGCTTGGTCATCATGCCGCCCTTGGTCTCGATGCCGAGGCTCAGCGGGGTGACGTCGATGAGCAGCACGTCCTTGCGCTCACCCTTGAGGACACCGGCCTGGAGCGCGGCGCCGACAGCGACGACCTCATCGGGGTTGACGCCCTTGTTCGCGTCCTTGCCGGTCTCGCGCTTGACGAGCTCGGCGACGGCCGGCATGCGGGTCGAACCGCCGACGAGCACGATGTGGTCGATGTCGGCGACCTTGATGTTCGCCTCGCGGATGACGTCCTCGAAGGGCTTCTTGGTGCGGTCGAGGAGGTCCTTGGTGAGGTCCTCGAACTTCGCGCGGGTGAGGCTCTCGCTCAGCGAGACGGGGCCCTGGTCGGTCAGCGAGAGGTAGGGCAGGTTGATCGAGGCGCTCGTCGACGACGAGAGCTCCTTCTTGGCCTGCTCGGCAGCCTCCTTGAGGCGCTGCAGGGCGATCTTGTCGCCCGAGACGTCGACGCCGGTGGTCTCCTTGAACTGCTTGATCAGGTAGTCCACGACGCGCTGGTCCCAGTCGTCGCCACCGAGGCGGTTGTCACCGGCGGTGGAGCGCACCTGGATCGTCGAGAAGTCGTCGTCCTTGCCCACCTCGAGCAGCGAGACGTCGAAGGTTCCGCCACCGAGGTCGAAGACGAGGATGAGCTCGTCCTCCTTGCCCTTGTCGAGGCCGTACGCGAGTGCCGCCGCGGTGGGCTCGTTGATGATGCGCAGGACGTTGAGGCCCGCGATCTCACCGGCCTCCTTGGTGGCCTGACGCTCGGCGTCGTTGAAGTAGGCGGGAACGGTGATGACGGCATCGGTCACCGTGTCGCCGAGGTACGACTCGGCGTCGCGCTTGAGCTTCTGGAGGATGCGCGCGGAGATCTCCTGCGGCGTCCACTTCTTGCCGTCGACGTCGAACGACCAGCCGGTGCCCATGTGGCGCTTGACCGACGCGATGGTGCGGTCGACGTTGGTCACGGCCTGGCGCTTGGCGGTCTCGCCGACGAGCACCTCGCCGTCCTTGGTGTACGCGACCACCGACGGGGTGGTGCGGAAGCCCTCGGCGTTGGCGATGACCTTGGGCTCGCCGCCCTCGAGGACGCTGACGACGGAGTTGGTGGTTCCGAGGTCGATACCGACAGCACGTGCCATGTGTTTCTCCTTTGTATTGGTGAAAGTCTGCGGACGATCAGATGCGAACCTGAGTCGTGATGACTCAAGTGTAAACCCGCCCCGGGATACTGTCAAAACAAACTTGATACGACGCGGCTCAGGTTTGAGTCTTGCGCATCGCATTTCGCTGTTTGACGCCGCTTCCGGCGCATCCCGTTCCCCCGCTCTAGAGTCGCCCGCATGGCCCGACCCGCGCTGCTCGCCGTCTCGCACGGCACCTCCGACGCCGATGGGGCGCGGTCGATCGCCGCTCTCGTGGATCGCGTGGCCGAGCGCCTGCCCGATGTCCACGTGCGCGCGGCGTTCGTCGACGTGCAGCAGCCCGATGCGGCGCGCGCGCTGGCTGCGATCGACGGGCCGGTGGTGGTCGTGCCGCTGCTGCTCTCGCAGGGGTTCCATGTGCATCACGATCTGCACGGCATCGCCGTGGACAGACCAGATGCCGTCGTCACCGACCCGCTCGGCCCCGACGCCCTGCTCGCCGAGGTGCTCGCGATGCGGCTCGACGGCATCCCTCATCCCGACGCGCCGGTCGTGCTCGCCGTCGCCGGTTCCCGCGACGAGCGCTCGGTTGCGGATGCCGAGGGCATGTCGGCGCTGCTGCGCGCCCGCACGGGCCGCCGCGTCGATCTCGCCTATCTCGCGGCCCGGCATCCGGATCTGCGGACGGTGCTGAGGGCCGCACCGGATGCCGTCGTCGCGACCTACCTGCTCGGACGGGGCTTCTTCTTCGACCTCGCCGTCCGCCATGCCGGCGCCCACCCCATCACGCCGCCGCTGCTCGACGATCTGCTGCCTGATGGAGGCATCCCGGAGGCCCTCGTCGACCTGGTCGTCGGGCGCTACGCGGCCGCGCATCCGGCCTGACTCATCGGAGGTAGGCGATCCACCCGGCGTAGGACGAGCTCGCTCGATTCCGTCCTACGCCGGATGGATCGCCTGCGCTCGTGCGGCCCTCTCGCCGGCCACGCACAGATCCGACGATCCCGCCACCCCTCCCGCGTCATGTTTCACGTCACATGACGCCGTGTTTCGCTCCTGGTCTTTCCGTGTCATGGAAGGTTCCCAGCGTGGATCGCAGTCCGTACGTTGAACCCCAGCCATTCATCCGAGGGGGGCTCGATGACCATTCAGCAGCCGACGACGATCCGCGGGGCACGCACCCGCACCAGTCGCCCGCCGACCAAACCGCACGGCCAGTGGGCCGTCGACGGGCGCGAGCCGCTGAACGCCAACGAGGAGATCAAGCTCGCCGACGACGGCCTCAACGTGCGCGAGCGCATCGAGACGATCTACGCGAAGGGCGGGTTCGCCAGCATCGATCCGTCTGACCTGCATGGCCGGTTCCGCTGGTGGGGGCTGTACACCCAGCGCAAGCCGGGCATCGACGGCGGCCGCACCGCGCAGCTCGAGCCGCACGAGCTCGAGGACGAGTACTTCATGATGCGCGTGCGCATCGACGGCGGTCAGCTCACCACCGAGCAGCTGCGTGTGATCGGCGAGATCTCGACCGAGTTCGGGCGCGACATCGCCGACATCACCGACCGTCAGAACGTGCAGCTGCACTGGGTGCGCATCGAGGATGTGCCGGAGATCTGGCGACGTCTCGAGGCGGTCGGGCTGAACACCACCGAGGCGTGCGGCGACGTGCCGCGCACCTTCCTCGGCTCGGCCGTGGCCGGCATCGCCGAGGACGAGCTCATCGACCCGACACCGCAGCTGCGCGAGATCATCGACCGCTACCTCGGCGACCCGAGCTTCTCGAACCTGCCACGCAAGTACAAGACGGCGATCACCGGCCACCCCAGCCAGGACGTCGTGCACGAGATCAACGACTGCTCGTTCGTCGCCGTCGAGCATCCCGAGCTCGGCATCGGCTACGACCTGTGGGTCGGCGGCGCTCTCGCCGCGGTCCCGCGCCTAGGCGAGCGGCTCGGCGCCTTCGTGCCGCCGGAGCGCGTCGCCGAGGTGTGGCACGGTGTCACCAGCATCTTCCGCGACTACGGCTACCGGCGACTGCGCAACAAGGCCCGCATGAAGTTCCTGCTCGCCGACTGGGGCACCGAGAAGATGCGCGAGGTGCTCGAGACCGAGTACCTCACGTCTCCCCTGCCCGACGGCCCCGCGCCCGCCGAGCCGGTCGGCGCACCCGATCACGTCGGAGTGCACCGCCAGAAGGACGGCCGCTTCTACATCGGCGCCGCGACCACTGTCGGCCGCCTGTCGGGCACGACTCTGACGCGCCTCGCCGATCTCGCCGAGGCGAACGGATCGCAGCGGCTGCGTCCGACGGTCTTCCAGAAGATCCTCGTTCTCGATGTTCCTGAGGACCGCGTGCCGCACGTGGTAGCCGGCCTCGACGAGCTCGGTCTGCCGTCGCGCCCGAGCCTGTTCCGTCGCGGGACGATCGCCTGCACCGGCATCGAGTTCTGCAAGCTCGCGATCGTCGAGACCAAGGCGAACGCCGCGCAGGCGATCGATCAGCTCGAGCAGCGTCTTGCTGAGCTCGAGCCCACGATCGGCCAGACCATCACGCTGCACGTGAACGGATGCCCGAACTCCTGCGCGCGCATCCAGACGGCCGACATCGGCCTGAAGGGCCAGCTCGTCATGATCGATGGTCAGCAGGTGCCGGGCTACCAGGTGCACCTCGGGGGCGGACTCGCCACCGAGGGGCGCGCTGAGGCCGGCCTCGGGCGCACCGTGCGCGGGCTGAAGGTCCCCGCCGACGGCATCGCCGACTACGCGGAGCGGGTCATCCGCCGCTACCTCGCTGACCGCACCGAGGGCGAGAGGTTCGCCACCTGGGCGCACCGGGCTGAAGACGAGGCGCTGCAGTGAGCCGCGCGGAAGGAGTGAGCACCGCGGAAAGTGGGCCCCTGAGCCTGCCGAAGGGTCGCCGCTCTGCGCAAGAGCTGCGCGCCCTCGCAGAGCGCGGCAACGTCGAGCTGCGCAGCCGCCAGCCCGACGAGGCGAGCCCGGCCGAGGTGGTCGCATGGGTCGCGGCCAACTTCGCCGTCTCGCAGGCCGCCGTCGCGTGCTCGATGGCGGATGCCGCGCTCCCCCACCTCGTCTCGCAGAGCATCCCGGGTGTCGACGTGCTGTTCCTCGACACCGGCTACCACTTCCTCGAGACGAGGTTCACCCGAGACGAGGTCGCGTCGCGGCTCGACGTGACCGTCGTCGACGTGAAGCCCGTCCAGAGCGTGCGGGAGCAGGATGCCGAGTTCGGCGCCGACCTGTTCGCGCGCGACCCCGGGCTGTGCTGCGCACGGCGCAAGGTCGAGCCGCTGCAGCGAGCGCTCGGCGGCTACGAGGTGTGGTTCACCGGAGTGCGCCGCGACGAGGCGCCGACGCGCGCCGCGACCGAGCTGGTCGTCTGGGATGAGCGCAACGGACTCGTGAAGGTGAACCCGGTCGCGGCGTGGAGCTTCGATGAGCTCATCGGCTACTCCACCGTGCACGACGTGCCGGTGAACCCCCTGATCGCGAACGGATATCCGTCGATCGGCTGCGCGCCGTGCACGAAGCCCGTCGCCCCCGGTGAAGACCCTCGATCCGGCCGTTGGGCCGGTCTGACGAAGACAGAATGCGGGCTGCACGTATGACTCTCGACACTCACGACGTTTCGTCTCGCTCCGCTCGCTCAACGACCGGTGAGGCGCGTCCCACTGCGCTGAGCACGCTGGACCTGCTCGAGGCGGAGGGCATCCACATCATCCGCGAGGTGGTCGCCGAGTTCGAGCGCCCCGTGCTGCTGTTCTCGGGCGGCAAGGACTCGGTCGTCGTGCTGCACCTCGCGGCGAAGGCGTTCGCGCCGGGACGGGTGCCGTTTCCCGTGCTGCACGTCGACACCGGGCACAACTTCCCGGAGGTGATCCGCTTCCGCGACGAGACGGTCGCCCGCCTCGGCATCGACCTCCAGGTCGCCCGCGTGCAGGACTACATCGACGACGGCCGGCTCTTCGAGCGCCCCGACGGCACGCGCAACCCGCTGCAGACGCAGCCGCTGCTCGACGCGATCGCGGCCGGCCGGCACGACGCAGTCTTCGGCGGTGCGCGCCGCGACGAGGACAAGGCCCGCGCCAAGGAGCGCATCATCTCGCTGCGCGACGAGTTCGGGCAGTGGGATCCGCGCAACCAGCGCCCCGAGCTGTGGAGCCTGTACAACGGCCGGCACCTGCCAGGCCAGCACGTGCGCGCCTTCCCGATCTCGAACTGGACCGAGCTCGACATCTGGCGCTACATCGAGCGCGAGAACATCGCCCTGCCCCCGCTCTACTACGCGCGCGAGCGGGAGGTGTTCCATCGCTCGGGCATGTGGTGGGCCGTGGGCGAGTTCTCGCAGCCCCGCGATGACGAGCAGGTGGTGCGCCGCACAGTGCGCTATCGCACCGTCGGCGACATGAGCTGCACCGGCGCGGTGGAGTCGGATGCCGCCGACACGGCGTCCATCGTCGACGAGGTCGCCCGCACGACCCTGACCGAACGCGGCGCCACCAGGGCCGACGACCGGATCAGCGAGGCCGCCATGGAGGACCGCAAGAAGGACGGGTATTTCTGATGGGTGCGACTCTCTTCAGGTTCGCGACGGCAGGCTCCGTCGACGACGGCAAGTCCACCCTGGTGGGCCGGCTGCTGCACGACGCGAAGGCGATCCTCGCCGACCAGCTCGACCAGGTCGCCGCGACCTCCAGGGCCCGAGGCTTCGCCCTCGGCGCCTTCGACTTCGCGCTGCTCACCGACGGCCTGCGCGCCGAGCGCGAGCAGGGCATCACGATCGACGTCGCCTACCGCTACTTCGCCACCGATCAGCGCAGCTTCATCCTCGCCGACTGCCCCGGCCACGTGCAGTACACCCGCAACATGGTCACGGGAGCGGCCACGGCCGACGCCGTGATCGTGCTGGTGGATGCCCGCAAGGGCGTGGTCGAGCAGACGCGGCGCCACCTGGCCGTCGCGTCGCTGCTGCGGGTGCCGCACGTGATCGTCGCGGTGAACAAGATCGACCTCGTCGGCTTCGACGAGCAGACCTACGTAGACATCGAACTCGAGGCGCTGCGGGTGGCCGACGAGCTCGGCATCCCCGCGGTGCGCGTGCTGCCGGTCTCGGCGCTGGAAGGCGACAACATCGTCGACCGCTCCGAGCGCACCCCCTGGTATCGCGGAGAGACGCTCTTCGAGCTGCTCGAAACGCTGCCGGTGCGCACCGATGCGGCCGCCCCGCTGCGGCTGCCGGTGCAGCTCGTGCTGCGACCGCAGGGCGGCCTGTCGCCCGATGTCCCCGCCCGCGAGGTCGAGCGGCTGCGCGACTTCCGCGGCTTCGCCGGGCGGATCGCCGCCGGCGCCGTATCGGTCGGCGACCGCGTGCAGGTGCTGCCCTCGGGGCGCGCCACCGAGGTGACCGGTGTGCACGTCGCGGGCGTCGACACCGGCGCCGCGGAGGTGCGGCAATCGGTGACGCTCACCCTGGCCGACGAGATCGACGCCGCCCGCGGCGCGCTGATCGTCGCCGAGGGCTCGGCTCCGGCACTGCGCCGGAATGCCGTGGTCGAGCTGTTCCAGCTCGACCCCCGAGCCACAGCCCCCGGCGCGCGCGTGCTCGTGAAGCACGGCACGGCGACCGTGCAGGCGATCATCGCGGAAGTCCTCACCCGCCGTGACCTGGAAACCCTCGCGTACACCGAGCTGACCGCGGGAGCGGATGCCTCCCTGGCCGAGAACGAGATCGGGCGGGTGCGGCTGCGCCTGGCATCCGACCTCCCGCTCGAACCGTACGCGCAGAGCCGCGAAGGCGGCTCGCTGCTGCTCATCCATCCCGCCGACGGCGCGACCCTCGCCGCCGGCACCGTCATCGACTGACCTGACTGCTCACCTGCACGACCGAACAGCACCACGAGCCTAAGGAGGCGAAACCGTGAACATCACCCGCAAGAACAGGACATTCACCGCACTGGGGGCCCTGGCGATGGGCCTCACCGCACTGGCGCTCGCGGGCTGCGCCCCGGCATCCGGGTCCGCCGCCGAGGGCGAGGCGACCGAGCTGCGCCTGGGCTACTTCGCCAACGTCACTCACGCACCGGCCCTGGTGGGGCTCTCGGAGGGGCTGTTCGACGACGCTCTCGGCGACGTCGACCTGAAGACCGAGATCTTCAACGCCGGTCCGGCCGCGATCGAGGCGCTGTCCGCGGGCGCGATCGATGCCACCTACATCGGGCCCAACCCGTCGATCAACACCTTCATCCAGTCGGGCGGCGCCTCCGCACGGATCATCGCCGGGGCGACCTCGGGCGGGGCCGCGCTCGTCGTGCGCGACGGCATCGACTCGCCGGAAGACCTGAGGGGCGCGAACATCGCGAGCCCTCAGCTCGGCAACACGCAGGATGTGGCGCTGCGCAGCTGGCTGGCCGACGAGGGGTACGAGACCTCCACCTCCGGCGCGGGCGACGTCAGCATCACGCCGACCGAGAACGCTCAGACGCTGACGCTCTTCCAGGACGGGCAGCTCGACGGCGCGTGGCTGCCCGAACCGTGGGTATCGCGGCTGGTCGTCGAGGCGGGCGCGCATGTGCTCGTCGATGAGGCCGACCTCTGGGATGACGGGGCGTTCCCGACCACGGTGCTGCTGGTGCGCAAGGAGTTCGCGGACGAGCATCCGGAGATCGTCGAGAAGCTGCTCGCGGGTCACATCGCCTCGGTGCAGTGGCTCGATGAGAACGAGTCCGAGGCGGGCGCGGTGATCAACGCCCAGCTCGAGGAGGCGACCGGCAAGCGCCTGCCGGATGACGTGCTCGCCCGTGCGCTCGAGAACGTCGATTTCACGGTCGATCCGCACGCCGAGACCTTCCAGGCGCTCGTCGCGAACGGGCTGGCAGCGGGCACGCAGAAGAAGGGCTCGATCGACGGTCTGTTCGACCTGCGAGCGCTCAACGCACAGCTCTCGGATGCCGGCGAGGACGCCGTCTCGGCGTCCGGGCTCGGGGAGCAGTGATGACGACCCGCGACACGCTCGCGCGCCCGACCGTCACGGAAGCGCATCTCGCGCCGAGCTTCGACGGCGTCAGTCCGCTGCGCGGCGAGCGCCCTGCCGTCGACCCCGCGGTGCGCATCTCGCGCGTCACCAAGCGCTACGGGTCGGGGCCGATCGTGCTCGATGACGTCTCGCTCGACATCGCCCCCGGCGAGTTCGTGTGCCTGCTCGGGGCATCCGGATGCGGCAAGTCGACCCTGCTGAACCTCATCGCCGGCCTCGAGCCGATCACGTCAGGAGCGATCGAGGCGCCCGACGGCGGATCCGCGGTGATGTTCCAGGAATCGGCGCTGATGCCGTGGCTCACCGCGCGCCGCAACATCGAGCTGGCCCTGCGGCTGCGCGGGGTGCCGCGCGGCGAGCGCGGCGACGAGGCCGACCGGCTGCTGGCGACCGTGAACCTCTCCGAAGCCGGGGACAAGCGCCCGCACGAGCTCTCCGGCGGCATGCGCCAGCGGGTCGCGCTGGCGCGGGCGCTGGCTCAGGATCGTCCGGTGCTGCTCATGGACGAGCCGTTCGCGGCCCTCGACGCCATCACCCGCGATCTGCTGCACGAGGAGCTCGAGCGGGTGTGGCGCGCGACCGGCCGCACCATCGTGTTCGTCACGCACAACGTGCGCGAGGCCGCGCGTCTCGGTCAGCGCGTCGTGCTGCTCTCGAGCAGGCCGGGCCGGATCGCCGGCGAATGGCGCATCCGAAACACCGTCGGCCGACGCATCGAGTCGCCCGAGGTCGCCGCCCTCGCCAGCGAGATCACCGCGGAGCTGCGGAAGGAGCTGGCTCGCAATGCCTCCTGAGACGACAGCGCCGCCATCCATCGCGGCCAGCGGCGAGCACGACGATCTGCACACCCTCTCGTCAGGACTGGACCGGCTGCAGTCCGAGTCGGCGCAGACGGCGCCCCGCTGGCGGGGGATCATCGCGAAAGCGCTGCCGCCGATCGCCCTGCTGCTCGTGCTGCTGGCCGTCTGGCAGCTCTACATCACCGTCGCCGCTCCTCGCCCCGACAAGGCGCCGAGCCCCGCCGCGGTGCTGACCGCCCTCGGCGACGCATGGGAGTCCGGTCGCCTGCAGCAGGCCGTGCTCACCAGCCTGGAGCGCGGCGGGCTGGGCTTTCTCATCGCCATCGCGATCGGCACCCCGCTGGGGCTCGCGCTCGCGGAGTGGAAGCTGCTGCGTCGCGCGGCCGGCCCGCTGATCTCGGGGCTGACCGTGCTGCCCTCGGTCGCCTGGGTGCCTGCGGCGATCATCTGGTTCGGCCTGACCGACGCGACGGCGTACTTCGTGATCCTGATGGGGGCGATCCCGTCGATCGTGAACGGCCTGCTCTCCGGCATAGACCAGGTGCCACCACAGCTGCGCCGGGTCGGCACCGTGCTCGGGGCCAGTCGCTGGCAGCTCGCCACCGCTGTCGTGCTCCCCGCGTCGCTGCCCGGCTACGTGGCCGGCCTCAAGCAGGGCTGGGCATTCTCGTGGCGCTCGCTGATGGCCGCGGAGATCATCACGATGGGCGGCTCGATGGGCTTCGGCCTGGGAACACTGCTCAACCAGTCGCGCGAGCTGGCGGATCTGGCCAGCGTCCTCGGCACCATCATCCTGATCCTCGCAATCGGCATCGTGATCGAGCTGGTGTTCTTCGGACCGCTCGAGCGCCGGATGCTGCGCAATCGCGGACTGCTGCTGGGAGGCACCCGATGACCGGAACAGTGACTCTGGTCGGCGCCGGCCCCGGCGACGCCGGCCTGCTCACGCTGCGCGGCCTGCGCGCCCTCGAGAAGGCCGACGTGATCGTCGCCGACCGGCTCGGCGCGCGCAGCGTGCTCGCCCAGCTGGAAGCCGAGGGCGCGGTCATCGCCGCCGAGGTGATCGACGTCGGCAAGCTGCCCGGTCATCACCCGGTGCCACAGGACGGCATCAACGAGCTGCTCGTCGAGCTGGCGCGGGCCGGCCGCGAGGTCGTGCGCCTGAAGGGCGGGGATCCGTTCGTGTTCGGCCGCGGCCGCGAGGAGCAGCTGTTCTGCGAGGCCGCCGGCGTCCGGGTCGAGGTGGTGCCCGGGGTCACCAGCGCGGTCTCGGTGCCGGCCGTCGCGGGCATCCCGCTCACCCATCGCGGCGTCGCCGCGTCGTTCAGCGTCGTCAGCGCCCACGATCAGATCGAGCCCGGCGGGTCGGTCAGCACCTCGGGCACCGACCACACACTCGTGCTGCTCATGGGCGTCAGCACGCTCGGCCATTCGGCGCACGTGCTCGCCGCCGGCGCGCGCGGCGCCGACTGCCCCGTCGCGATCATTGAGGACGGCTACGGCAGCGGCGAGCGCGTGACCGTCGGAACGCTCGGCACGATCGCGCAGCTCGCAGCTGCAGCGCAGGTGCGCTCCCCCGCCGTCGTCGTGATCGGCGAGGTGGTGCGGCTGAGTCCGTTCGCCGTGTCGCTCGCGCCCGCATCAGCGGATGCCGAAGACGCCACGCCTCCGGCATCCGCAGCGCCGCGCAGGCGGGGCCGCTCCCGCCTGGCCGCCGCGCTCGACGCCGGACTCGCGGTCGACACCGGGCTCGTGCGGGCGATCGACACGAGCATCCGCTCCTCCCACTCCTCTTCGTCTCGAAAGGCCTCCCTGTCATGACCCTCTCCACGCTGCGTGTCGCGATCGTCGGCGCCGGACCCGCCGGCATCTATGCGGGCAACCTGCTCGCCCAGGCCGTCAAAACCCTTCGACAGGCTCAAGGAACCGATTCCATCGACGCGGTCGAGATCGACCTGTTCGAGTCACTGCCCGCCCCCTACGGGCTGATCCGGTACGGCGTCGCCCCCGACCACCCGCGCATCAAGGGGATCGTCACCTCGCTGCACGAGATGCTCGACGCTCCTCAGCCTGGGTCCCTGGGCTTGCCGAAGGATCGCCGCACCATCCGGTTCATCGGCAACGTCGAGGTGGGGCGCGACATCGCTCTCGATGAGCTGCGCGAGCGGTACCACGGGGTGATCCTCGCCACCGGTGCGCTGCGTGATGCGGTCCTCGACATCCCCGGCGTGGACCTGCCCGGCTCGTATGGCGCGGCCGACTTCGTCGCCTGGTACGACGGGCATCCCGACGTGCCGCGCACCTGGCCGCTTGACGCGTCGTCGGTCGCGGTGATCGGCAACGGCAACGTCGCGCTCGACGTGGCGCGGGTGCTCGCCAAGCACGCGGTCGACCTGCGCACCACCGAGGTGCCCGACAACGTGCTCGCGGGCCTCGAGTCGTCGGCGGTCACCGACGTGCACGTGTTCGGCCGACGGGGCCCTGCCGACATCAAGTTCACCCCGATCGAGCTGCGCGAACTCGGGGAGGTGCGCGACGTCGACATCGTGCTGTACGACGAGGATTTCGATGGCGTCGATCCGACGACCGCGTCGAACAACCAGCTGAAGGTCATGCTGCGCACCCTGAACTCGTGGCGCGGTCAGGGGTCGACGGGGGCGTCGCGCCGTCTGCACCTGCACTTCTGGCACGCGCCGATCGAGATCACCGGTGACGGCCGCGTCGAGGGCATCCGGTTCGCCCGCACCGCCCCCGACGCCGCCGGTGCCCCGGTGCCGACCGGCGAGGTGCGCGAGTACGACGTGCAGGCCGTGTACCGCGCGGTCGGCTACTTCGGCACCCGCGTCGACGGTGCGGACTTCGACGAGCGCCGCGGCGTCGTGCCGAACGACGAGGGCCGGGTGCTCGGACAGACCGGGCTCTACGCCACCGGATGGATCAAGCGCGGCCCGGTCGGACTCATCGGCCACACGAAGTCGGACGCCCTCGAGACCATCGGTCACCTCGTCGCCGATGCGCAGGCGGGTGTGCTGACCGCGCCTTCCGCACCGGGGTTCCGGAGCGGGTCGCAGGGCGATGTGCTCGACCTGCTCGATGAGCGCGAGACGGCGTACACGACCTGGGACGGCTGGCAGGCGCTGGATGCCCACGAGCGCGCCCTCGGCGAGAACCACGAGCACGTGCGCGAGCGCGTCAAGGTCGTCGCGCGCGACGAGCAGGTCCAGATCTCGCGGCCGGGGGTGCTGGCCCGATGACCTATGTGATCGCACTTCCGTGCGTGGACGTCAAGGACCGGGCGTGCATCGACGAGTGCCCGGTGGACTGCATCTACGAGGGCGAGCGATCCCTGTACATCCACCCCGACGAGTGCGTCGACTGCGGGGCGTGCGAGCCGGTCTGCCCCGTCGAGGCGATCTACTACGAAGACGACCTGCCCGAGGAGTGGGCCGACTACTACAGGGCGAATGTGGAGTTCTTCGACGAGATCGGCTCGCCGGGCGGTGCATCGAAGGTCGGCGTCTACGACTTCGATCACCCGCTCGTGGCCGCGCTCGCGCCGCAGGGCCCTTCGGCAAGCTCAGGGGCCCAGGAACAAGCTCAGGGCCCTTCGACAAGCTCAGGGACCCATACAGGCTCGGGGGCTCATGAATGACTGACTACGACGTGCTCGTCGTCGGCGGTGGGCCTGCAGGGCTGTCGGCCGCACTGAACCTCGGGCGCTCATTGGCTCGCGTGCTCGTGGTCGACGCCGACCGGCCGCGCAATGCGGCGACGCTGAACTCGCACGGCTTCCTCACGCGTGACGGGGTGCCGCCTTTCGAGCTGCGGCGCATCGCCCGCGAAGAGCTCGCCGCGTACCCGAACGTCGAGATCCGCTCGCGGGTGCGAGTGGGCGGGCTGACGACGACGGATGCCGGTTTCACCGCCGGCATCGGACGACGCGAACCGTCCGAGCACGTGACCGCGCGCTCGGTGCTGCTCGCGACCGGGCTGCGCGAGACGCTGCCCGACGTCCCCAACCTGCGCGGCTTCTACGGCATGAGCCTGTTCAGCTGCGCGGCCTGCGACGCGTGGGAGCTGCGCGGGCGCAGCCTGGCGCTGATCGGCGAATCCGCCGACCTCGCCGACCGCGCGCGGCTGATCGCGCACTGGACGCCGCAGCTCACCGTGTTCACGAACGGCTCCGACACCCTGAGCACCGCCGAGGAGGCGGACCTGGCGGCTGCCGGCGCGACGGTCGTTCGCTCGCCCATCGCCGAGCTGATCGGCGAGCGGGGCCGCATCGAGGCGGTGCGCACCGTCGACGGCGATGAGCACGCGATCGACGGCGGGTTCGTGCGGCCGGAATGGGAGGCGGGCCTGTCGTTCCTCGACGGGATCCTGCCCGAGCGCGATGCGTATGGACATCTGGTCACCGACAGGTCGGGTCGCACGAGCATCCGCGGTCTGTACGCGGCGGGCGATGTCGCGGCCCCTGGGCCGCAGCAGCTGATCGTCGCGGCCGGTGCCGGCGCACGCGTGGCGGCGGTGATCACGCACGACGCGATCGGGGTCGCCACCGCGCACTGATCACGCCATCGAGCTCACCCCGCTGCGATGCGCTCCAGTGCCAGCAGCGGGATCGCGACCCACGATGGACGGTTGCGCTTCTCGTAGATCGCCTCGTACACCGCCTTGTCGGCCTCGTAGGCGTCGAGCAGGGTCTGCAGCGGCGGGCTCAGCTCCGCCTCGGCGTTCTCCGAGTCGGGATCGAGAGCCGCCGCGTACGCGTGCAGGAAGTGCTCCCGGGCGATCGCCGACCACTCCCTCGCGCGTTCGCCGCGCAGCTCCTGCTGATCGTCCTCGGCCGGTCGGCCCGCCAGAGACATCTCCACGACGCCTGGGGCGTAGCCGAACGAGCGCAGCATTCCCGCTACATCGCGCCACGGCGAGTCGGGCAGCGCCCGCTCGGCGAAGGGCCGCCCCGGCTCGCCCTCGAAGTCGACGATCCGCCAGCCGTGCGAGGTGCGCAGCGTCTGGCCGAGGTGCAGGTCACCATGCACCCGCTGCACGTCCAACCCGTCCAGCTGAGCCACCGCGTCGTAGAGCGCGCGCAGGCGGTCGGCGTAGGGCTCGATCTCGGGTACGACGGGCAGCGCCCGCTCCAGCCGCTCGGTCATCGCGCGGGCCAGCTGGGCAGTGGCCTCGTGGCCGCGGTGCTCCGACGGGAACCTCTCGCGGAGCGCCGAGTGGACTTCAGCGAGTGCCTCGCCGAGCCGGGCGGCCTCGCCGCCGAAGTCGCCGCCGGATTCGGGAACCGTGAGCTCAGGGTCAGCGAGCGCGGTGCGCACGCTTCCGGTCGCGAGCTCGAAGCCGTCGGCGGCCGTGCTGAGGAACTCCTGCAGCATCCCCAGGTGCAGCACCTCGCCGTCGAGTTCGGTCTCGATCCAGCCGTACAGCTCGGCGATGTGCTCCGAGCCGGCGCTGGTGAGCTCCTCGTGGATCTCGATGTCGGGGTTCACTCCAGGGCTGACCTTGCGGAACAGCTTCATGATCGCGGTGTCGTCGAAGCGCAGCGACGAGTTCGACTGCTCGCCGGTGAGGGGCGAGGAGCGCAGCTCCGGGTCCAGCGCGGGGCTGTCCGGCATCCGGCGGAAGCGGAGGCCGCCGACATCCACGTTCCCGTCGGCCTCGGCGGCGACGAAGCTCTCCAGCCAGACCGCCATGGCGTCACGGTCGTGCACGGCGTCGTACAGGTGTCGCTCCCGCCCGTCGACGTCGATCGCGCCGACGTAGGCGTAGCTGTGCCGGTCGTCGAACTCGTCGTACCCCGACAGCGGCACCTGGTACAGCTCGCTGCCGCCCTCGTCATCGCCGTAGTCGACGGTGACGAGGTAGACGATCACGCGCGGATCGTCCCCGGGCCCGCGCAACTCGGCGAGCCGGCGCGCCTGTGAGACGTGGAACGGACGGCCCTTGCCGGCGAACCAGCGCGTGCGCACCAGGTAGCCCTCCAGAAGGGCATGATCGATCGAGGTCATAGCAACCCCACCTCCTCCGAATCCTCCGCCGGCGCATGCAGCTGGAACCAGTAGAAGCCGTGCCCGCCCAGCGTCAGCAGGTACGGCAGCTCGCCGATGCGCGGGAACCGCACACCGCCGACCAGCTCCACCGGGATCATCCCCTCGAAGCGCCGCAGATCCAGCTCGACCGGCTGAGGGAACTGCGACAGGTTGTTGACGCACAGGATGACGTCGGACGTGCCGTCGCTGTTCGTGTGCTCGCGGGTGTACGACAGCACCGAGGGGTTCGAGCCGCCGAGATCGTTGAAGCCGCCCAGGCCGAACGCCGGATGCCGCTTGCGCGCCTGGATCATCTGCCGGGTCCAGTGCAGCAGCGACGAGCGGTCCTCCTGCTGCGCCTCGACGTTCACGGCGAGGTAGCCGTAGACAGGATCCTGCACGACCGGCTTGCTGAGCTTGCCCGGGTTGGCGGTCGAGAAGCCGGCGTTGCGGTCGGAGGTCCACTGCATCGGCGTGCGCACGCCGTCGCGGTCGCCGAGCCAGATGTTGTCGCCCATCCCGATCTCGTCGCCGTAGTACAGCACCGGCGAGCCGGGCAGCGACAGCAGCAGGGCGGTGAACAGCTCGATGCGGTCGATGTCGTTCTCGAGCAGCGGAGCGAGGCGGCGCCGGATGCCGATGTTCGCCTTCATGCGCGGATCCTGCGCGTACTCGTTCCACATGTAGTCGCGGTCTTCGTCGGTGACCATCTCGAGTGTCAGCTCGTCGTGGTTGCGCAGGAAGATGCCCCACTGGCATCCGGCGGGGATGGTGGGGGTGTCGGCGAGGATCTCGCTGATCGGGTACCGCGACTCGCGGCGCACGGCCATGAAGATGCGCGGCATCACCGGGAAGTGGAAGCACATGTGGCACTCGTCGCCGCCCACCTCGGGGTCGCCGAAGTAGTCGACCACGTCGGCCGGCCACTGGTTCGCCTCGGCCAGCAGCACCCGGCCCGGGTAGTTCTCGTCGACGAAACGGCGCACCTTCCTCAGGAACTCGTGCGTCTCGGGCAGGTTCTCGCCGTTCGTCCCCGGCCGCTCGTAGAGGTAGGGGACGGCGTCGAGGCGGAACCCGTCCAGGCCCATGTCGAGCCAGAAGCGCATGGCGTCGAGCATCGCCTCGTGCACCTTCGGGTTGTCGAAGTTCAGGTCGGGCTGGTGGCTGAAGAACCGGTGCCAGAAGTACTGCTTGCGCACGGGATCCCACGTCCAGTTGCTCGGCTCGGTGTCGACGAAGATGATGCGCGCGTCCTCGTAGAGCTGGTCGGTGTCGCTCCACACGTAGAAGTCGCCGTAGGGTCCGTCGGGATCGTTGCGGCTGGCCTGGAACCACGGATGCTCGTCGCTGGTGTGATTCATGACGAAGTCGATGATCACCTTGATGCCTCGCGCGTGCGCTGCGTCGAGGAACTCCTGGAAGTCGTCGGTCGTGCCGAGGTCGGACTGCACGCCGGTGTAGTCGGCGACGTCGTATCCGCCGTCGCGCAGCGGCGACGGGAAGAACGGCGGGATCCACAGGCAGTCGACGCCCAGCCACTGCAGGTAGTCGAGTTTGTCGATGAGGCCGCGGAAATCGCCTACGCCGTCGCCGTCGCCGTCCTTGAACGAGCGAACGAGGACCTCGTAGAACACTGCCGTCTTGAACCACTCGGGCGCAGGGCTGCCCGGGGTGTCGGGGAACGGCTCCTGCGTGAGCACAGGAATCGACGCGGTGTACGGGGCGGGCTCATCGGTCATACGGGCTCCCTCACCATCGGATTTCGTCCGAGCATGCGCCCAACCTGTCACACGAGACGGGCGCTGGCTAGGGGCTTGTGCACCTCTTGACCTGAGCGCGTCTGAGTGCAAGGAGCCTCACGCCGGCAGGCTCAGCGACCGCCGGGAGGTCCGATCAGCAGCAGGATACTGAAGATCGCGATGATGACCACCAGGATCAGCACGGCGAGCACCCACGGGTGGTGCAGGAACCAGCGCACCGTGCGGTCGTACCAGGTGCGGTCACGCGGATCGTCGGTCTCGGTGAGACGCCACTGCCCGTCGAGTCTCCCGCTGCGGTGCAGCCAGATCTCGACCGGGACGGTGGCGTACGGCACGATCGCGCTGGCGATCGCCGCAGCGGCGACACCGACGTGCCAGCGCTGGTGGAAGGCGAGGAGCACAGCGGTCGCGCCATAGGCCAGGAAGACGAAGCCGTGGATGCCGCCGGCGATCGTGACGAGCACCGAGGGCTGCCCGACGGCGCGCAGGATGAGGGCGCTGATGAGCAGGGTCCAGGTGATCGCCTCGGCGATCGCGAGCACGCGGAACAGACGGGCGGGAGTGGTGAACACGGGTCTCCTACGGTGGGTGTGCTTCCACGGTAGGTGAGCGCGCCTATGCGGATGCCCGAGCTGCGCACCGATCCGCGCCTGAAGGGCCAAAGATCAATCGAAAGGCTGACACGCCTGCGCTGCAGTACCGGCCTCGGGTCGCCACCGCCCTCAGAAGGGTCGCGACCGTCCTCAGAACGGAGGCTCGGTGAAGGTGACGGTGTTCGGAGGCGGCGGCCGGTCGACATAGGTGCGACCGGTGGGGCTCGTCCACTCCAGAAGGCCGTCGCCGAGCTGAACGACGTGCCACGGCGTCTGATGCTTGAGCACATGATGTCGCCGGCAGAGAGCGGCGAGGTTCTCCTCGCTGGTCTCGCCGCCGAAAGCAGCATCACGGGTGTGATCGAGGTCGCTGTCGCGGGCGGGCATCCCGCATCCCGGGAAGCGGCATCGCTGATCCCGCGACTGCAGCCGACGGCGCAGCGATTCCGGAGGTCGGTACCTGTCGACGGACAGCACCCCGCCGTTCACCGGATGCGTGAGGATCCGATCACAGCCGGCGGCAGCCCCGGCCAGCGCCCTCGCGGAGGCGAGATCCATCGGAGCCCGGCCCGACAGCTCTGCGGAGGGACCGCCGGCGCCCATGAGCGTGGTCACCGGCACGGTGATGGCGACCTGCGCGCTGATCGATCCGAGCAGCCCATCCACGGTGTCGTGACCGGCGGGAGCTCCCGTGAGCAGAAGATCCATCGCCAGGTCGAACCGACGCTGTCCGAGCGTGCGCCGGTCGGTCGCATCGCCGCCGGATGCCGCACCGGCAGCCCGAGCGAGCTCCTTCGCCATCTCGGTCAATCGCTCGTGGGCGCCGTGGATCAGCACCGACGGGCCGTAGATATGCAGCTCGGACATGGCATCCGGACCATCGGTCACCCATACGTCACGACGCCCGCGGGCATCCTCGTGTCGCTCATCGAGCGTGCGCGACTGATACTGCTGGGCGATCCGCTCGGCGATCACTCGCACCCGGTTCGGCGACTCGTCCTGTGCGAACTCCAGCACGCGCGCGGCGTAGGCGGCACGCGCCGCGTCGTCGTCGATGTGCGAACCGGCGTCGACGATCACGCGCGCATGCCCGACCGTGATCAGCCCCGCACCCTGTGCCTGCCACACCTGCGGAAACCGCTCGACGAGCACCTCGGCCGCGACCATGCGCCGCTGCACGGTGCGGTCGCTCACGCGTAGCGCCGTCGCGAGTTCGGCGGTCACGGCGCGCAGGGTGAGATCGGAGTCCTCGATGCCGCCGCCCCGCTCGGCGATCGACATGGCCAGCCGGTTCGCTATCGCGAGCAGCTCGTCTCGTGCGGCCAGCACGCCCTGCAGAGTCTTCTCGACGGCCTGCAGGGAGGACACCATCGCGTCGAGATTCGCCATGTCCTCGCTGGTCGCCATCGACATTCCGTTCATATGTCGAGTATCGCCCTGGCCACCGACATTCGAACGCCCGGTCACGCATCGACTGACCCGGCCCGCCGCACCGAGGCTCAGAGATGGACGCGACACCGGCATCCGGTAGCGTGACGGCCATGACCGGTCGTGATGCCGCCGCCGTACCCCCGCCGACCGCCAGAACGGGAGCCGTCGCGGCGTTCGGCCGAGAGCATGGTGGCTCGGCGCACGAAGCCACCAAGAAGCAGGTCGTCTCGTGGGCGATGTGGGACTGGGCGCTGCAGCCGTTCAACACCGTCATCCTCACCTTCGTCTGGATCGCGCTGTACCTGACCTCGCGCATGTTCCTCGAGCCGTCCGTGCGCGAATCCGGGCTGCTGTCCGACGGCTCGTACATGAACTGCAACAAGTCGGAGTACGCGGCATCCGAGTACTGCCACGGGCTCACCGACCTGTCGGAGTGGTGGGGCTGGGCGAACTTCGCCGCCGGCATCCTGATCCTGCTGCTCGCGCCGGTGCTCGGCCAGCAGGCCGACGCGCGCGGCAGCAAGAAGAAGTGGGTCATCGGGGCGACCATCGCGATCGCGCTCATCCAGTTCTCGCTGTTCTTCGTCGAGGCCGACCCGAAGTTCTTCTGGTTCGGCGCGTTCGCCGTCGCGATCGCGGCCGTCGTCAGCGAGATAGGCAACGTCAACTACTACGCGATGCTCTCAGAGGTGTCGACGCCGAAGAACGTGGGCCGCGTATCCGGCCTCGGCTGGGGGCTCGGGTACATCGGCGGCGTCGTCGCGCTGATCGTGTGCATCCCGGTGCTCTTCCTCGTCGGGCAGGACAACGCGCTCTCGTTCAAACTCGTCGCCGTGATCTGCGCCGTGTGGACGATCGTGTTCTCGATCCCGATGTTCCGCAACGTCCCCGAATCCCCGTCGTACGACACGGCCGAGAAGGTCGGCTTCCTGCGCTCGTACGTCGTGCTCGCCCACAGCATCGCCGGGCTCTACCGCACCAACCGCCCGACGTTCTGGTTCATGCTCGCCGCGGCCGTCTACCGCGACGGCCTCGCGGGGGTGTTCGCGTTCGGTGCGGTGCTCGCCGCGCAGGGCTTCGGCTTCTCGTTCCTCGAGGTGATCATCTTCGGGCTCGCGGCGAACCTCGTCGCCGGCGTCTCGACGCTGCTCGCCGGGCGCATCGACGACGCCATCGGCCCGCGCCGCCTCATCATCTTCGCCCTGTCCGGTCTGGTCGTGATGGCGTTCGTGGTCTATGCGCTGCGTGACTACGGCACCATCGTGTTCTGGATCTGCGGCCTGCTGCTGTGCGCCTTCGTCGGCCCGACCCAGGCATCCAGCCGCAGCCTGCTCACCCGCCTCACCCCGCCGAGCCAGCAGGGCACCATCTTCGGTCTGTACGCGACGACCGGTCGCGTGGCGTCGTTCCTGTCGCCGCTGGCCTGGTCGCTCTTCCTCGCCTGGTTCGGGGGCATCGTCTACGGCGTGCTGGGCATCGCCGTGGTGCTGCTGATCGGACTCGTGCTGCTGCTGTGCGTGCGGTTCCCGAAGGATGTCGGAGCCTGAACGCGCCGGCGTCGGTCGAGGCGAGGACAGGAGCGATATGACCACCCACCGCTTCGACCTGCATCCGTGGGGCATCGGCTGGTCCTGCGTGCAGAACAGCGGCTGGGAGGAGCGCGGACAGGCTCATCGGGAGTCGGTCTTCTCGCTGTCGAACGGGCACATCGGGTGGCGCGGCACTCTCGACGAGGGAGATCCGAGCGCGGCTGCGGGCAGCTACCTCAATGGCGTCTTCGAGGAGCATCCGATGCCCTACGCCGAAGACGGCTACGGATACCCCGAGCACGGCCAGACGGTGATGCATGTGCCCGACGGCAAGGTCATCCGCCTGATCGTCGACGATGAGCCCTTCGACATCCGCACCGGAGCGCTCGTCGAGCACCGGCAGCACCTCGACCTGCGCACGGGCATCCTGCATCGCGAGGCCACCTGGACCTCTCCCGCGGGCCGCACGGTGACCGTCGCGTCGCAGCGCCTGGTGTCGTTCACCCACCGCTCGATCGCCGCCGTGCGGTACGAGGTCACCGCGGGCGACGCCGCGGTCGAGGTGACGCTGCTGTCCGAGATCGTCGCGGATGAGCCGCTGCCCGAGGTGCACTCCGATCCTCGGGTGATGGATGCTCTGCGCGAGCCCTTCGAGCCCGTCTCGCATCACGGGGCCGGTGGTCGCGCCACCCTCGTGCAGCGCACCAGGCGCAGCCGCATCGCCGTCGCGGTCGCCGCCGATCACCTCGTCACCGCGTCGCAGGCGAACGCACCCGAGCCGCACACCGAGGTCACCGCCGACCTCGCCCGCACCACCGTGCGGGCCAGGCTCGAGCTCGGTGAGAGCATAGGGCTGGTGAAGTGCGTCGGCCACGAGTGGTCGCCCGCGCTCGACGACGTCGCGCTGCGGGATCGCGCGGAGGCGGCCGTCGAGTCGGCAATCGAGATCGGCTGGGATGGGCTGGTCGACGAGCAGCGGCAGTACCTCGACGAGTTCTGGGGCCGGGTCGATGTGAGGATCGAGGGCGCCGAGCGGCTTCAGCAGAGCGCTCGCTTCTCGCTCTTCCAGGTGCTGCAGTCCGCCGCGCGCGCCGAGGTGCGTTCGATCCCCGGCAAGGGGCTCACCGGTGTCGGATACGAGGGCCACACCTTCTGGGACGCCGAGGCCTTCGTCCTGCCCGTGCTCACCTACACCGCGCCGCACGCGGCGCGAGACGCGCTGCTCTGGCGGCATTCCACGCTCGACCATGCCCGCAACCGAGCAGAGCAGCTGCACCTCGCCGGTGCGGCGTTCCCCTGGCGCACGCTCGACGGCCGGGAGTGCTCGGGCTACTGGCCGGCAGGAACCGTCGCCTTCCACGTCAACGCCGACATCGCGGCTGCCGTCGTGCGCTACGCGCGGGCGACCGGCGATGAGGATTTCGAGCGGGAGAAGGGTGTGGAGATCCTCGTCGAGACCGCGCGACTGTGGTGCGCCCTCGGGCGCTGGGACGACGACGGAGCTTTCCACATCGACGGCGTGACCGGACCCGACGAGTACTCCGCCCTCGTCGACGACAACTTCTTCACCAATCTCATGGCGCAGCGCAACCTCCGCGCGGCGGCGGATGCCTCGCGGCGGCACCGCGATCAGGCATCCGCTCTCGGCGTCGCACCGGAGGAGATCGCCCGGTGGACGACCACCGCCGACGCCATGGCCTTCCCCTGGGACGCGGCCCGCGGCATCCCGGAGCAGTCCGCCGGATTCAACGCGAAGGAACGGTGGGACTTCGAGGGCACCCGCGACGACCAGTATCCGCTGCAGAGTCACTTCCCCTATTTCGACCTCTACCGCAAGCAGGTCGTGAAGCAGGCCGACCTCGTGCTCGCGCTGCAGATCGCACCGGACGCGTTCACGCCGGAGCAGACCGCCCGCGCGTTCGCGTACTACGACGAGCTGACGGTGCGCGACTCGTCCCTGTCGGCATCGGTGCAGTCCACCGTCGCCGCCCGCGTCGGTCAGCTCGACCTGGCGATGGACTACTTCGCCGAGGCGGCCACCATCGACCTCGACGATCTGCAGGACGACGTCGACGAGGGTCTGCACGTAGCCGCGCACGCCGGTGTGTGGAACGCGCTCGTGTGCGGTTTCGGCGGCATGCGCGACGACGGCGAGATGCTGCGTTTCGCGCCGCGGGTGGCGCCGCCGATGACCGCGTTCTCGTTCGGGATGCTGGTGCGCGGCCGCACCCTCCGGGTCGAGGTGCAGCGCGATGCGGTCACCTACCGGCTCGCAGACGGCGCCGCGCTGGGCATCCGGCACTTCGACGAGGAGATCACGCTGGAAGCCGGACAGCCCCGCCGCCTGGGCATCCCTGCCCTGCCCGATCCAGGACCGCGCCCGTCGCAGCCGCGGGGGCGCGAGCCGCGGCGAGCGGACGCCGAGACCTGACTGCGCCTCAGGCGCGGCCTTGCAGGATCAGGCCCCAGTAGACCTTCGGGAAGATCTGCCGGTCGATGATCCAGTTCATCCGGCTCTCGCGGTACGAGCTGCGCCACAGCGTGGGCATCAGGCGGAGCTGGTCGTCGAACTCGGCGAACACCGCCGTCGAGCGCGAGACGGTGAACGGGCAGACGCCGTAGCCGTCGTATGCGGACGCCGGGTCGCGCCCCTCGAGCACGGCGCCGACGTTCTCGGCGAGCACCTTCGCCTGCTTGCGCAGCGCGCCACCCGACTTCGAGTTCGTCGTGCCCGCCGCGTCGCCCAGCGCCCAGACCTCGGGATGCAGGGTGGATCGCAGAGTGTGCGGGTCGACGGCGACGAAGCCGTCATCATCGGCGAGGCCGCTGGCGCGGATCCACTCGGGAGCCTTCTGCGGCGGCTCGACCATGAGCAGGTCGTAGCGCAGCTGCTGCCGATCGCCGTCGTCGGCATCGAACACGACCGTGCGGTTCTCGGCGTCCACCTCGTGCAGCAGCGCACCGGTGCGCACGTCGATGTCGTACTCGTCGATGCTGCGCTGCAGCTCGGCGTCGATCTCGGGGATGCCGAAGATCGTCGGCGTGGGCACGAGCAGCACGACGTGGATGTCGTGCAGCACGTTCGTCGCCTGCCAGTACGCGCAGGCCTGGTACATCGGCTTCTGAGCAGCTCCCGCGCAGGAGGCCGGTCCGGGTGCCTGCACGAAGACGACGGTGCCCGAGCGCACCGAGCGCAGCAGCCCGGATGCCTTCTGCGCGAGCCCGAACTCGTAGTTCGAGGCGCCGTGCGGCGAGTTCATCGCCTCGTCGAGGCCGGGCACGGCATCCCAGTCGTTCCGGATGCCCGGGGCGAGGATCAGCTGGTCGTACCGGACGGTGTCGCCGGATGCCAGGTGCGCCCGTCTGTTCTCAGGATCGACAGCGCTCACGGCATCCGGAATCCACTCCACCCCGTCGGGGAAGACGTCTGCCTGCGGACGCACCGCCTCGCTCGCGCGGGCGGTGCCGCCGGCGATGTGCGAGAAGAGCGGCTTGTAGTAGTGGGTCTGCGACGGCTCGACGACGGCGATGTCGGTGACCCCGGCGCGGCGCAGTCGCCCCGCGACTGACAGTCCGCCGTTGCCCCCGCCGACGACGAGAACCTGGTGTGTCCGCTCGTGTCCGTCAGGTGTGGATGTGTGCTCGGCGCTCATGGAAGCCGACCGTAGGCGGCCCTGGCGGGCGAGACGACGGCCTTGACAGCGCGCGGCGATGAGGTCGGTCGTCCGGCGCACCTGCCGGCCGGTGGGCATCCGTTCTCCGCTGCGAGGTCACTTACGTACGCCGCGGAGCCCGTAGGCGTACGCACTTGACCCGGCACCCTGCCGGGCGACGGGAACCGGCGGTTGGTCGGCATCCGCCAGCCGTCGCGGGTCACTTATGTACGCGCCAGAGCCGGTGGACGTACACAACTGACCTGGCACCCTGCGAAGAGAGGGGAAACGCTGGCGGCGGCTGCCGCTCACCGGAGTTTTCCGTCTGCGCTGCGCTCAGCGCTCGGTCCGCAGCGACGAATCAGCTGAGCAGCACGCCGATCGCGACGACGGCGCCGGCGAAGAGCAGCGCCAGGAAGCTGAAGATGGCGACGGTCCAGCCGCGGTAGTCGCTTGGCGTCGCACCCGCCGCGGGCGGCACGACGGCCGGATCGGGCGGCGGGGCGGTCCGTCGAGGGTCGGATGTCGGCGCCGAGGCAGACGCGGACGCCGACGCGGCGAGCTTCTCGGCCACCGGTGGGCGGCGGGTGGCGCGCGTCAGCGGCTCCTCAGGCGGCGCGGGCGGGATCACCGGCTCGGTCAGGGCGACCTCTGGGATCACCGCGTCCGGAATCGACGCTTCTGGCACATCGAGGTCGGGCACGACCGATTCCGGCTCGTCGAGCTCGGGCACGACCGGTTCGGGTGCATCGTGCTGCGGCGCGGTCGAGTCGGTCGCGACGTCCTGCGGCGCGACGGCTTCCGGCACGATCTGCTCCGGCATCGCGCGCGTGGTGTCTTCGGCATCCCTCGACGGGTCGCTCACGTCAGCCTCCTAGTGATCCTGCGTCGGTGGTGCCGACATCGGTGCGGTGGAAGTTCTGGAAGGAGCGGGATGCCGTGGGCCCGCGCTGCCCCTGATACCGATTGCCGTACGGACCGGAGCCGTACGCGTTCTCGGCGGGTGAGGTGAGGCGGAAGAAGCAGAACTGACCGATCTTCATCCCGGGCCACAGCTTGATGGGAAGGGTCGCGACGTTCGCCAGCTCGAGCGTGACGTGCCCGCTGAATCCGGGGTCGATGAATCCGGCTGTCGAGTGCGTGATGAGGCCGAGGCGTCCGAGCGACGACTTGCCCTCGAGCCGTGCGGCGACGTCGTCGGGCAGGCTGACCTGCTCGAACGTCGCACCGAGGGCGAACTCGCCCGGGTGCAGGATGAACGGCTCGTCGGGAGCGACCTCGATCAGCCGGGTCAGCTCGGGCTGATCCTCGGAGGGGTCGATGAACGGGTACTTGTGGTTGTCGAACAGCCGGAAGTAGCGGTCGAGGCGCACGTCGACGCTCGACGGCTGCACCATCTGCTCGTCGTAGGGAGCCAGTCCGATGCGGCCCGTTGCGAGTTCTGCTCTGATGTCGCGGTCGCTGAGAAGCACGTGTTCAGCGTAACGGTGCTGTCGTCTGTGCAGCGGCACTATTCTCTGCTCATGACGCAGGCGCCGGTGGTCTCGATCGAACTGCTGCTCGACGGCCCGACCGAGTCGGCGGTGCGCACGGAGTGGGAGGCGCTCGCCGCCGCCGGGCTGTCGAGCCTCGCCGCACACCGGTCCGCCACCAACCGGCCGCACATCACGCTGCTCGTGGGCGTAGACCTGCCGGCGCTCGACCCCCGCTCCTTCGCCGGACGCACGGCGTTCGAGGTGCGCCTGGGTGCTCCCCTGCTGTTCGGCACCGGCGACCGACGGGTGCTGGCGCGCGGCGTTGTGCCGTCGCACGACCTGCTCAGCTTGCACCGCGACGTGCACTCGGCGATCGGATCGGCGGCGGCAGAAGCGGACGACGGCGCTCGCACGGCTCCCGGCGCGTGGACGCCGCACGTCACCCTCGCCCGTCGTGTCCGCACGAGCGACCTTGAAAGGGCACTCGGCCTCGTCGGTGGCGAGATCCGAGGCACCGCACGCGCCGTCCGCCGCTGGGATGCCGCGACCCGCACAGTCACCGAGATCGGCGAGTTCGGCGGGTCGCAGACGTAGCGCGGGCACTCGCCGCGGGTTTGTTATGCTTGCCACGCGCCGTGAGGCGTGCGGGGCTGTAGTTCAATGGCAGAACTTCTGCTTCCCAAGCAGACAGCGCGGGTTCGATTCCCGTCAGCCCCTCCATCTGCTCCACGACGGCATCGCGCATGACCTCACGCTCGTCCTGTTCCATGCCTCGGCGTCGCATCGGAAAGAGGTATGGCTCATGCGATCTTGGCTCATGTTCATAGGAAGCGTCGTCACGGCCCTGGTTCTCCTCGCGCTGCTTGCGACTGGATTTTCGTCAGCATCTCCGATCATCTTCCTCATCGGTACTCCGATTGTCGTTGTCGGCGCAGGCTTGGGGGCCCAGTTCGTCCAGCGCAGGAACAGAGCCTTACAGGGTGAAAGCCGCTAGCCCGGACATTCTCGAACTACCCCAGACTGGTCTGTCTGCGGGCCTGCTGTCGCCCGTAAGGGTTCGAAACGCTGACGACACGTACACTGCCATCGACGTCAAGGCGGAACGGGTGCGCGCGATGAACAGATTTGAATCGTTGAAGTGATAGTGGAGCGAGCACCGTGACGAAACGAACACACATCAACGAAATCAACAATCGCACGCGCGGTGCATTCGTCGATGACATCCGCCCCTATCCGGAGCAGATCAAGTTCTCTCTCAACCAGCTGAACGGCTCGTCCTTCTGGGGGTGGTGCCTGTGGCGTGCACCTGAGGGGGCGAACCTCCTCGAGAGCATCCCTCTCAGCGATGAGTTCCTGCAATGCGCCGGCACTGCGGGCGCGCTCACCATCGAGGTTCGCTACGTCGACCCGGACGGGCAGGCTCATCAGTACGTGGTCGGCAGGCCCGGCGGTGATCCCTCCACCGGACCGACCGAAGTCATCTTCTGGGAAGACGGGAACTTCTCCACCACTGTCTATCCACACGAGGTGTTCACCGCGGATGAGGCCGCGGAGGTCTTCTACGCCTACTTCCTCACCGACAAGGTCGCCCAGCCATACGTCCTTCGCGAGCTGGACCTGAGCCTGCCGGATTCCGGCGCAGAGGGATCATAAGCGCCGGAGAACGCGAGCTCCATCCCGAAGCCCCTCCATCTGTAGAGTCTTTCTGAATGAGCCACGGGCCAAGGGGAAAGATGAGCACTGCGGGCGCGATCGCAGCGATCGACCTGGGCAAGACCCGATGCCGCCTTCTGATGAGCGGCGACTCAGGGCATGTCGTTCGTGCGGGAGACGGAACCCCCGGCCTCGCAGCACCAGACGGCGTCGAAGCCGCCGCAGAGTCGATCCTCGCGCTGCTCGACCCCGGGCCCATGCCGCACTCCCTGGGAGTCGGTGCCGCCGGCGCCTGGACCGCCCCGGCCGCCGCGCGAGAGCTCGCCGAGACGCTGGCCGCGGAGACCGGCGCGGCAGTCGCCGTCGCATCCGATGTGGTGGCGGCGCACATCGGCGCCCTCGGCGGCGCTCCGGGTGTTCTCCTGATCGCAGGCACAGGCGCCGTCGCGCTCGGCGTCGACTCCGAGGGCATCCGCCTCGTCGACGGGTGGGGCCCCGACATCGGCGATTTCGGCAGCGGGTCGTGGCTTGGCCGGGAAGCCATCCGCGCCGTGCAGCGGGCGGCGGTCGGGCTCGGACCGTCGACCGCGCTCGAGGATGCCGTCGCCGCGCACATCGCGCCGGCCTCCGACCCTCTGTCATGGACCCTCGCTCAGCATCCACTCCCGCGAGCGCTGGCAACCCTCGCGCCGCTGGTTCTCGACTGCGCGGAACAGGGTGACGCTGTCGCGCTCGAAATCGCTTCCGAAGCGATCCGCCTGCTCACGGCATCCGCCGTCGCCGCCTCCGCATCAGCCGGTGAGGTTGCCCTGCACGGCGGCCTCACCGAGCACGCGTGGTTCCGTGCGCGGCTCGCTGACGCTCTCTCGAGCGCCGATCGCCGTGTCGCGACGGCGGTCGGGGATGCCCTGACCGGAGCCCAGCTTCTGATGACCCGCCGCGATCTGCCTCACGAAAGGTTCGTGCACCGTGCCGAATGACGACAGCTCCCTCGCCGCCCTGCTCGGGGTGCTCTCGAGCCTCGACACCGAGGCCTCGACGCCCGAGCGCGGTGACCTCGACCTGCTCTCCACCGAAGAGCTCGTGCGCAGCATGAACGCGGAGGATCGCCGGGTGCCCGACGCGGTAGCCGCGAAGGCGCCCGAGATCGCCGCAGCGGTCGACGGCATCGTCGACCGCTTCCGGCGGGGCGGCCGGCTCATCTACATCGGGGCGGGAACAGCAGGGCGCATCGGCGTGCTGGATGCCAGCGAGTGCCCGCCGACCTTCGGCACCGACCCGTCGATGGTCGTCGGACTGATCGCGGGCGGCGAGACCGCCATCCGCTCGGCAGTGGAGAACGCCGAGGACGACGACCAGGCCGCGGAGGCGTCGCTGCGCCAGCTGGAGCTCTCGGCGGACGACACGGTGGTGGGCATCTCGGCATCCGGTCGCACCCCCTACGTCGTCGGCGGCCTGACCTTCGCGCGAGCAGCAGGAGCGCTCACCGTGGCGATCGCCTCGAACGCCGATTCGGCGATCGGCGCAGCAGCCGAGATCGCGATCGAGGTCGTCACCGGGCCGGAGTTCGTCTCGGGATCCACGCGCCTGAAGGCCGGCACCGCGCAGAAGCTCGTGGTGAACATGCTCAGCACGCTCTCGATGATCAAGCTGGGCAAGACCTACCGAGGCGTCATGGTCGACCTCGTCGCGACGAACGAGAAGCTGCATGCCCGCTCGATCCGCACGGTCTCCGGGCTCGCCGGGGTCGAGGTCGACGAAGCGGCGAGCGCGCTCGTCGCCGCGGGCGGCTCGGTGAAGCTGGCGCTGCTCACGCTCCTGACCGGCGCTTCTGCCGAAGCCGCTGCCGACGCACTGCAGCGCACGGGAGGCATCCTACGAGAGGCCATCGCCGCGCTGAGCTGAGATTCCGCGCCGGAACCGCTATTCGCCGACGCGCAGCACGCTCAGTCGCATGTCGAGCTCCTCGATGCGATCCGCGTCGTCGCGCTCAAGCGCGAGACGCCGCAGGTGCTGCAGCTTGGCGATCTCGTCGGCTCGGGTGGCGGTGCCGTCGCGCAGCCGCTCGATGAGCGCCTCGTCCAGGCCGTCCAGGTCTTCCGCGTTCTGCTCGCTCATATCCGGCACTCTAGCGACCGCCGCAGATGAATCCGAGGGCGGAGCACCACTCTTGCGCGAGAGTTAAATTCGAGCGATCTTTGCGGGCACAGCCCCTGAAGGTTCGCTCGTTCCTCCCCATAGAGTCGCCTCATGGCCGAGACGACCATCACCGACATGACGACGCGCAGCGTGCGCGCTGCGTACTTCGTGTCGGACAGCACCGGCATCACCGCCGAGACGCTCGGCAACGCCCTGCTGGCCAACTTCCCCGGCATGGTCTTCGTCAAGCACACGGTGCCCTTCGTCGACTCGGTCGATGCGGCCACGACGGTCGCCGAGCAGATCGCACATGATGCGGCCAACGGACTCGAGCCGCTCGTGTTCACCACCGCCAAGAATCCCGCTGTCCGCACGGTGCTCACCGCCGTGCCCGCCACGCACATCGACCTGCTCAGCGGTCACCTGAGCGAACTCGCCGAGGCTCTCGGCACACCGCCGTCCGAGCAGCTCGGCCAGTTCCACACCCTGGGAGATGCGACGGAGTACTTCGCCCGCATGCGGGCCGTCGAGTACGCGATCGAGCATGACGACGGCCAGAGCAGCCGCGCCCTCGACCTCGCCGACGTGATCATCGTCGCCCCGAGCCGCTGCGGCAAGACGCCCACCACCATGTACCTCGCCCTGCAGTACGGCCTGCTGGTCGCCAACTATCCGCTCACCGACGACGACTTCCCGACCGACGAGCTGCCACCGCTCATCAGGAAGTACACCTCGCGCTGCTTCGGCCTGACCACCACCGCGCTGCGCCTCAGCCAGGTGCGCCATGAGCGCCGCCCCGACTCGCGCTACTCGAGCCTCGCGCAGTGCACCACCGAGCTTCGCCGCGCCGAGAGGCTCTACGCGCGCAACGGCATCCCGTTCCTCAACTCCTCGACGAAGAGCGTCGAGGAGATGTCCGCAGTGATCCTGCACGCCCTCGGCCTCCGCCGCTGACCAAGACGAAAGAGCTCCTCGTGACCAACATCCTCTGGTTCGATCAGATCGGAATGGCCGACCTCCCCCAGGTCGGCGGCAAGAACGCGTCGCTCGGCGAGATGATCTCGAATCTCTCCGAGCTCGGCGTGCGAGTGCCGGGCGGCTTCGCCACGACGGCGGATGCCTACCGTCGCTTCCTCGCTCACGACGGGCTTCGCGAGCGCATCCGCAACGCCATCGCGGGGCTGGACACCGACGATGTCACGCGTCTCGCCCTGGTGGGCACCGAGATCCGCGCGTGGATCATCGAGCACCCACTGCCCGCTGATCTCGAGCGCGATGTCCGCGATGCCTACGACCAGCTCGTGGCGAAGGACGCCGATCCCGATGGCGTCACGTGGGCCGTCCGCTCGTCTGCGACGGCGGAGGATCTTCCGGATGCCTCGTTCGCCGGCCAGCAGGAGACCTACCTCAACATCGGCGGGATCGAGAACGTTCTCACCGCGGTCCGAAGCGTGTACGCCTCGCTGTACAACGACCGGGCGATCGCGTACCGCGTGCACCACGGCTTCGACCACGACGAGGTCGCGCTCTCGGCCGGCGTGCAGCGCATGGTGCGCTCGGATGTCGGTTCATCAGGCGTGATGTTCACGGTCGACACCGAATCCGGCTTCGATCAGGCCGTGTTCATCACCAGCTCGTACGGGCTCGGCGAGGCCGTCGTGCAGGGCGCCGTGAACCCCGACGAGTTCTACGTGTCGAAGCCCGCGCTGCGCGCCGGCCGTCCGGCGATCCTCAAGCGCTCGGTCGGCGAGAAGGCGATCGCCATGCGCTACACCGAGAGCAGAGAAGCAGGCGCCAGCACCGCCTTCGTCGACGTGCCTGCTGAGGACCGCCCGCTGTTCTCGATCACCGATGCCGAGATCACCGAACTCGCCGAGCACGCGCTCGTGATCGAGACGCACTACGGTCGACCGATGGACATCGAGTGGGGCAAGGACGGCGTCGACGGTCAGCTGTACATCCTGCAGGCCCGCCCTGAGACGGTCGTGTCGCGGGCGTCGGCGAACGTCATGCGCCGCTTCCGCCTGCAGGAGAAGGGTCCGGTCGCCGTCGAAGGTCGTGCGATCGGGCAGCGCATCGGCGCCGGGCCGGTTCGCGTGCTGCGGGATGCCACGCAGATGAGCGAGTTCCAGACCGGCGACGTGCTGGTGGCCGACATGACCGATCCCGACTGGGAGCCGATCATGAAGCGCGCGTCGGCCATCGTCACCAACCGCGGCGGTCGCACCTGCCACGCGGCGATCATCGCCCGCGAACTCGGCATCCCCGCTGTCGTCGGCACCGGCGACGCGACTCGCGTGCTGACCGACGGACAGCCGGTCACCGTCTCGTGCGCCGAGGGAGACACCGGTGTCGTCTACGAAGGCATCCTGCCGTTCGCCGAGGAGGAGACGGCGCTCGACAGCATGCCGGCGGCGCCGGTCAAGATCATGATGAACGTGGGGACCCCTGATCAGGCCTTCTCGTTCTCTCGCCTGCCGCACCGAGGCGTCGGCCTCGCGCGGCTCGAGTTCATCATCAACCGCCAGATCGGCATCCACCCCCGCGCCCTGCTCGAGCACGACTCCCTGCCCGACGACCTGCGCCGGCAGGTGGATGCTCGGATCGCCGCCTACCCGTCGCCGCGGGACTACTTCGTGCAGCGCGTCGTCGAGGGCGTCTCGATGCTGGCCGCCGCGTTCGCCCCTGAACCCGTGATCGTGCGGATGAGCGACTTCAAATCCAACGAGTACGCGAATCTCATCGGCGGTGAGCGCTACGAGCCGCATGAGGAGAACCCGATGATCGGGTACCGCGGCGCCTCCCGCTACATCTCACCCCACTTCCGCGAGTGCTTCGAGATGGAGTGCGAGGCGCTGAGATTCGTCCGCGACGAGATGGGCTTCACCAACGTGCAGGTGATGGTGCCGTTCGTGCGCACGGTCGCAGAAGGAGAGGCGGTCGTCGAGCTGCTGGCCCAGAACGGCCTGCAGCGCGGCGAGAACGACCTGAAGGTCGTGATGATGTGCGAGGTGCCCACCAACGCCCTGCTGGCCGACGACTACCTCGAGCACTTCGACGGCTTCTCGATCGGCTCGAACGACATGACCCAGCTGACTCTGGGACTCGACCGCGACAGTTCGCTCGTGGCAGAGACCTTCGATGAGCGCGACCCCGCGGTGCTCAAGCTGCTGTCGATGGCGATCGAGGCTTGCCGACGCCATGGCAAGTACATCGGCATCTGCGGCCAGGGACCAAGCGACCACCCCGAGTTCGCAGAATGGCTGGTCGAGCAGGGCATCGAATCCCTCTCGCTGAATCCCGACACCGTCATCGAGACCTGGCTCCGACTGGCGCGGAGAGAACCCGTGAACGCGTGATCCTACACCGCCGCTTCTGACAAGTGGCGAAACAAGGATGCGTAATATGTACTGCCGGGGGGCGTTGTGCCCCTCGGTCAGAACAGTCGACTAGGTTCAGAGAGAGCGCGTCTGCGCTCATCGAATGAATGCAGGTGCCCCATGCCATATCGCGACCGGACCACAGTGGAGAACTGGGTCAACGAGTACATCGAGTCCCACAGCGGGGATTCAGTGGGCGTCGCGGTGCTCGACAAGAACTACGAGGCCGGCCCCAACTCGGGAATAGTGGTCGTCACTCTGCGGTCGGCGAGCACGATCACGTTCGTGCATCCCGAGATCCGTCAGGGCCTGCCCGTCTGGGTCGTCACGTTCGAGGGTCGCAATGAGACGCTCGACCTCGACGACGTCGCCCTTCGTCAGCTTGCGCAGGACCTCAAGGATCTCGCCGAACTTCGCTCGTTCCTGCAGGAGAAGACGGACGCGGTCGTCCTCACCCACTGATCGCCCCGCACTGATCTCCGCTGACAGCCTCGGGTGAGGCGTCAAGCCGGGAAGACGGTGAGCAGCGCGCCGAAGGCGGCAGTCACGCCGGCGACCAGTCCCGCCGATGCGGCGATGGGGTGCACGATCCGGCCGACGCGACGATCGCGCATGCGAGCGCGCTCGGGCTTCCACGACAGCACAGCGCTCTTCGCGGTGGAGAGCTCGGTGTAGCGACCGATGGGGGCACTGGTCGCGTCGAAGGCCACGAAGTGGCCGTCCGGGGTCGTGTCGACAGAGCCGACGTACTCGCCCGCCTTAGAGGCGACGTAGAAGCCGGTGTCCACCTTGCTCCACGTCACCGCACGCGGCATGACGGTGACCGTCGGCGTGAGCGGCTCAGTGGTGGCCGTGGCTCCGGGAACGTACAGGCGACCTGCGGGGTGCTCGGCGATGGTCATGCCACACGCGCCAGTGCCGGGGTGCGGATGTCGAGCTCGGAGATCTCGCGCTCGGCGACCTGGTCGCAGAGATCGATGACGACACCTGCCGACGAGTTCGCCTGGTCGGCGAGCTGCTGCAGGTAGCCGCGGTCGAGCTGCTTGGCAGCCTCGGCGTCCATCTTGAACTGCAGCGGGATGGAGCAGTGCAGCCAGATGCTGGACCGCTCGACCGTGCCGTCGGTGAGGCGGTCCCACGAGAGCGAGAAGCTCTCGTTGCGGCGCAGCTTGGTAGAGACGAGAACCTTCAGGTGAGCGAGGATGCGGTCCGGCATCTCGATCGCTTCGCCGGTTGCTCCGTAGTGCAGCGTGCCCATTTCAACTCCTCAGGTCGGGGTATCCGATGTGAGAAAACTTACTCAGGTCAAAAGTAGTTTGTCAAACTACATATCCGTCACACTTCATGTTGGGCTATGATCGGAGCAAGGAGGTGTCCATGACCGTTGAGTTGGATTCCGCGAACCAGATCATCGACGCACTTCGCCGATATCAGGAGGCGGACGATGCGATGCACGCCCGTGCTCGCGATTCGTCATCGATGTCTGACAACGAGATCAGGATCATCCAGTTCCTGCTGACGGCAGCAGGGAACGGCCACACCGTCACCCCCACCGCACTGTCGAAGCATCTCGGCGTCACGTCGGCATCGATGACTGCACTGCTGGACCGCCTGGAACGAGCAGGCGCCATCGAGCGCGTACGACACCCCTCCGACCGTCGCAGTCTCGTGATCAGCGCCACACCGCTCGCGGAGCAGACGGTGGGCGCCCCGGTGCTCGCCTTCCAGCAGGCCACCCGCGAGATCGCAGCGGATCTGACAGATGTCGAGCACGCTGCCGTGGTGCGCTTCCTCGACAGGCTCACCGGCGCGATGGATGACGCCGGCGTGCCCGCTCTGCGCTGATCCCGACCTGTCGGTCGCCGATCTTCAGCTCTTCAGGGTCTCGGCGATCCGCAGCACCGCTTCGCGGATGATCGGCCGCGGGGTGGCGAACACGAATCGCGTGCATCCGATCGCCGCCTGACCGCACAGCGCACCGTCGGTCATCGATACGCCGGCGTTCTCGCGGAACCAGGCGCCGAGATCGGCGTCCGCGCCGAGAGCGTCCGACAGCCGCGTGGCGCGGAAGTCGAGCAGAGCGATGTACGTCCCCTCCGGCACGGTGACCCGTACGCCGGGGAGGTGCTCGGTCACCAGCTCGGCGAGCAGCCGCCGGCTGCCGTCGAGGTAGTCGGTGACCTCGGCCAGCCACTCGGCGCCTCCGGTGTAGGCCGCGAGCTGCGCGATCACGCCGATCGTCGCCGTGCCGTGCCCGGCCCAGCCGCCGTCGGCATCCCACGCGGCACGCGTCTCGTCGTTCGAGAGGATCAGCTGGGCGCACTTGAAGCCCGCGAGGTTCCAGGCCTTCGACGCCGACGTCGCCGTCAGCGTGTGCGCGCCGGCCGCATCCGACACCGACGCGTACGGGATGTGCCGGGCGGGTGCGTACACGAGCGGGGCGTGGATCTCATCGGAGAACACGCGGCCCCCGGCATCCGACACCGTCTGTTCGATCGCCAGCAGCTCTTCTCGTGTGGCGACGGTTCCCAGTGGGTTGTGCGGGTTGCAGAGCACGAGCAGCTCGCCGCCGTCGGCGAACGCGGATGCCACTGCCGCGAGATCCATGGTCCAGCGGCCGTCCACCTCCAGGCTGGGCACCTCGATCACTCGGCGTCCGTGCCGAAGCGGCACGTCGAGGAACGGCATGTAGGCCGGGGTGGGGACGATGACCGCATCTCCCGGCTTCGTGTAGGTGGTGATCGCGAACTCGTACGCGGCGATCACGTCGGCGACCAGCCGCACGTCGTCGCTCGGCACCGCCCAGCCGTACCTGTCGGCATGCCAGTCCGCGACCGCCTGCTGCAGGGCGCGGGCCGTCGGCACGGGCAGGTAGCCGGTGAAGCCGGCGCGCAGCGCGTCTGCGATGGCATCCGAGATCGCGGGAGCCACCCCGAAGTCCATCTCGGCGATGAACGTGCCGATGGTCCCGGGGAAGCGCGTCCACTTCACACTGCCGGCCCTCCGCAGATCGTCCTCGGTGATCGCGTCGTACGGGTGCGTGGCGGTGAGGTCGGCGGGGCTCATGCATCCATTCTGGTGTGCGCGCCCCGCATCCGGGGCGGCCCGTGCCGTGCGGCGTCACACGACGCTACAGCCAGCCCTTCCGCTTGAAGGCGAGGTAGAGGCCACCGCCGAGCGCGACCATCGCCCCGATGGAGAGCGGATACCCGTACGTCCAGTCCAGCTCGGGCATGTCGCGGAAGTTCATCCCGTAGATCGATCCGATCAGCGTCGGCGCGAACAGGATCGCCGCCCAGGCCGAGATGCGCTTCATCTGGTCGCCCTGCCGGATGCTCTCCTCGGTCATCCGCCGCATCGCCTCGTTCTGCCGGCGCGCGACGATCGTCGACTCGACGGTCAGCGCGTTCTCGAGCACTGCCCGGAAGGTCGCGGCCCGCTCGGCGACCCGGATGGAGTGGTCGTGCACGTCCCTCAGGCGACGCTGCAGCTCAGCATCCGCGCCCTGTCTGGCGCCCTCGCGCAGCAGTCCGCCGACGATCTCCGTCAGCGGCTGCGCCGCCCGCTGGAACTCGAGCACCTCGCGGGACAGCTCGTAGATCCGCTGCGTGGCGTCGACGTCGTCGACGAACAGCTGGTTCTCGATCTCGTCGATGTCGTTCTCGAGTCCGGCGAGCACCGGCGCGTACCGGTCGACGACCTCGTCGAGGATGGCGTACAGCACCGCCTCGGGGCCGTGGGCGAGCAGCGCTGGCTCTCCCTCGAGGCGACGGCGCACGCGGCCGAGGTCGGGTTCCTCGGCATGCCGGACGGTGACCACGAAGTCACGTCCGACGAACACGTGCACCTCGCCGAACTCGACCTCCTCCTCGGCGTCGAGGTAGCGGGCGGGTCGCAGCACGACGAAGAGATGGTCCTCGTACTGCTCGAGCTTGGGGCGCTGATGGCCGCGGAGGGCGTCTTCGACGGCGAGCTCGTGCAGTCCGAACTCCGCGGCGACCGCCTGCAGCTCCTCGGCATCCGGTCGATACAGACCGATCCAGCCCATCCCGCCGCGCTCGCGCATCAGCTCGAACGTCTCGTCGATGCTGCCGGGATTCGCCGTGCGCGCGCCGCCCACGTAGATGCCGTTGTCGACGATCGCCATGCCATGCCTCCTGAACGCGTGCGATGCACGCTGTCGCCGAACGTATCACCGGGAACGGGCCCCGCCGGTGCACGGCGAGGCCCGTCCACAGCCGATGTCAGCGCCTGCGGCGCACGACGATCACGATGGCCGTGACGATCGCGACGAGCAGCACGACGCCGAGTCCGATCAGCAGCGGCCAGGGCATCGAATCGGACTGCTCAGCCGGCTGCGCCGCGTCGGAGGGCTGGTCGGTCGGCTCGGCCGCAGCCGTCTCGGTGGGTGTGGCGCTGGGCGCTGCGGACTCCTCGGCAGCGGTCAGCGAGAACGAGTACTCCCCCGACGTCGGGTGGCCGTCGCTGGAGACGACCTGCCAGGTGACCGTGTAGGCGCCCCCGGGCATCCCGTCGGCCAGCGGGACCGTGACCGTGTCGGCGGCGACCGCGGGCGGCCCGGCGACCCAGTCCTCGCCCGAGTCGTCGACGACGGTCATGGCGGTTCCGCTGTTCTCGTCCAGCGAGAGCAGGGTGTTCGAGAACGTCAGGACGACCTCGCTCGGAGCGTCGGTCAGCTGCGCGTCGGCGGCCGGCGTGCTCGAGACGATCTCGTCGTGCGCCGATGCAGGTGCGGCGACGGCGAGCGCGGCGATGGTCGCCACGGCGACGGCGGCGAGGGTGGTGCGGATGCGGAACATGGGAAACCTCTTTCTCTGGATGCCGCGAAGCGGCGAGTCATCTGGAAGGGGCGCACGAGCGCCCGCGCGGCCTCTCGGCTGCGATGGATCAGACGACTCGAAGAGGCGGCCCGCGCCGGTGCACGGACGACAGGTGCAGCTCGGTGCAAGACGGCGCCGACAGCACCGCCCAGCGCGGCCGGGCTGGAATCGCCGGGAGGCAGGGCGCGCCGGCGACGGTGCGGGTCAGCCACCGCACGACGGAGGATGCCAGGGCCGCGAGCGCCTGGATCAGCCGTTCACCGCGATGCAGCGCGACCGCTGTGATCGCCGCTGCGACGCCGTGTGCGGCCCACATCCCCGCGTCCTGGGGCACGATCACCGCGCTTCCGGCGGAGAGCGTGAGGGGTCCGTGGACGTGGGGCGCGATGCCGCCGCGTGGCGTGATCGCACCGAGCACGAACAGCGCGTGGAACAGCGCCTGCGATGCCAGCACCGAGAGCGTCAGGCGGATGGCCGACAGCCGGATGCCCGAGAGCAGTGTGCACACCATGAACGACAGCAGCCACGGGACGGCGATGCCGAGCACGCCCGGCAGATCACCGCCGACCCAGACATGGGAGGCGAGGGCGACGAAGGTCGAGATCGAGGCGCCCGCGAAGCCGCGGAGGAGCCGAGATCTACCAGACGAGCGCACCCGTCGATTCTTTCACGGCGTGGGCGGAACGTCGGCGTCGATACCGCGAGGGCGCCGCTTTCGCCCCGCCCACACGGCGCCGGCGCTCGCGAGCACGACGAGCACGACGCCCGCGACCTCCAGTGCCGAGAGGTGCTGGCCGAGCAGCACGAACCCTGCGACGCTCGCCGTCGCAGGGCCCAGGCTCATCAGGATGCCGAAGACCGCCGGTGACAGCCGGCGCAGCGCGATGAGCTCGAGGGCATACGGGATGGTCGAGCTCAGCACGGCCACCGCGGCGCCCAGGGCGATCAGCTCGACACGCAGCAGCGCGGCGCCGGCATCCACGATGCCGAACGGCAGCGACAGCAGCGCGCCGAACGCCATCGCGAGCGCGAGGCCGTCGAGACCGGCGAAATCACGCCCCACTCGTGCCGACGACAGGATGTACGCCGCCCAGCTGGCCGCCGCGCCGAGGGCGAACAGCACACCGGTCACCGTCAGGCGATCCCACCCGCCGCCGCCCAGGGCTGCGATGCCGATGAGGGCCACGGCCGCCCACAGCCACGCCGTGCGCGTGCGTGCGACGATGACGGCGAGCGCGAGCGGGCCGAGCACCTCGATCGTCACGGTCACACCGAGAGGCAGCTCACGCAGCGCGAGGTAGAACAGCCCGTTCATGAGAGCGAGGACGCCACCGAGCATGAGAGCCGAGCGCCATGCCGCAGCCGAGTGGCCGCGCATCGCAGGCCGGGCGATGAGCAGCAGGATCAGCGCCGAGAACACCAGTCGCAGCATGACCATGCCGAGCGCGCCCACCTGCGGGAAGAGCAGGACGGCGACGGACGCCCCGACCTCCTGGCAGACCAGGCCGACCGCGACCAGCCCGACTGCGCTGAGACCGGATGACGCGAGGTCACCTCGGATGGTGGCGCGGCTCACTCCCCGGCGGGCGGCGCGCAGATGGCCGCATCGGCGATGCTCTGCGCGTACTGCTCAGCCGTGAACGGCAGTCCGAACTCCGGAGCGGACTGCCCCTCGGCCGCGGGGGCCTTCGAGGCGATCGCCGCGAGCTCCCAGGCGAGGTATGCCGCCATCGAGCCGCCCGCGGACGAGCCGTTCAGGGTGACCGCCACGGTGAAGCCGGTGGCCGGGTCGGAGTACGCCGCGGTCGCGTAGCCGGGAACCCACCCGTGCTGCCCGACGAGTGATCCCACCAGGTAGCCGCCGCCCGTCGCCTGGTACCAGCTCGGCGCGTCCGCGCTGACCGGCAGAGGCGCCCCGAAGCGCGCAGGCTCGGCGTTCTTCTCCCGCAGCGCCTGGCGAGCCTCCGCCTGGGCGTAGCGCCCGAGATCGGCGATGGTCGACACGACACCCGCGTCGGTGAAGCCGATGCTCGACGAGCTCTTCGTGATGTCGATGGGAGCCGCGCAGTCGTAGCCGCCGCCCTCGGCTGCGGGCAGGAAGGTGCCCTTGAGCGCGGGCGATGGAGCGGGTGCAGCCGATTCGCGCGGCGGAAGCGAGGTGGACGAGAGCTCGAGCGGCTCGGTCACGTACTTCGCGATCAGCTCGGAGGCGCTGCGTCCGGAGATCCGCTCGAGGGCCATGCCGAGTATGAGGTACCCGGCGTCCGATTCCCGGTACTCGGTGTGCGCCGGGGTGCGGCCGGTGCCCAGCCCGAAGCTCGCCAGCTGCATGGGGGCCCACTCCCGCCCCGGCGTGTTCAACCAGTACGGCTTCACGACGGCCTCGGAGGAGCCGACTCCGCTCGTGCCGTTGCAGAGGTCGAGCAGGGTGATGTCGGAGAGGTCGGCGACGCCCGAGACGTACTTCGGCACGGGTGCGTCGAGCTCGAGCTCGCCGTCGTCGGCCATGCCGTAGAGCACATCGCAGGTCATCAGTCGCGTCACGTCCGCGACGCGGAACGACATGTCGGTCGTGACCGCATCGCCACCCGGGCCCTGCGTGCCGAGGCCCGTGATCCACTCGCCGCTCCACGGCACCCAGACGCCGACGATCGCGCCCGATGATCCGCTCGCGATGATCGCCTGCTCGACAGCCGCCTGCAGCTGCCCGGTCACGTCGTCGGGCAGCTTCGCGTCGACCTGCTTCGGCGGCGTGTAGCTGAACTCGGAATCCGACCCGGTGCAGCCGGTCAGTGCGAGGGCCAGGACGAGTGCGCCGCCCACGGCTGCGCGCACACGGCGCGACGAACGAAGATGCATAGGAGACTCCCCGGGGATGGACTCTCCGAGTCTAGGGCGACGAGACTGAAAGGCCGCCCGTCATGGCATCCGGATGCCCTTTTCCTTCTTCTCGTCTGCTCCGGCGCTCTCGGCTCGCTCGGCCTGACGGGCCTCCCACGCCTCGCGCATGAAACGGCGCACATCCTCGTCGACGCGGATGTCGCTCGGCCGCAGCGGCCGCGACAGGTACAGCCCGTCGAGCGAGGTGAGCCGCGACAGCGCGACGTACGTCTGACCGGGCGCGAAGGCGCCGGATCCGAGGTCGACGACCGCGCGGTCGTAGGTCTTCCCCTGGGACTTGTGGATGGTGACCGCCCAGGCCAGGCGCAGGGGGAACTGCGTGAACTCCGCGGCGACCTCGCGGGTCAGGGTCTTGGTGCCGGGGTTGTAGGCGTAGCGGAACCTCTCCCACACCGCCGGCTCGACATCGAACTCGTCGCCGTCGACATCGACGCGCACGGTCTCGCCCAGGATGCGCGTGACCGTGCCGATCGACCCGTTCACCCATCGCGGCGGCTCGCCCTGCATCGAGACGTCGTTGCGCAGGAACATCACCTGGGCACCCACCTTGAGCTTCAGCTCGGCGTCGGCGGGGTAGTTCGCCTCGCCGCGGCCGAAGTCCCCCAAGACCTCCGCGTGCGCGGTCTGCTCCCGGCCGGGAAGGGCTGCGAGATGGCGCCGGTTGATGCTGTTCACAATGTCGTTGCGCGTGGCGAGCGTGATGATCGGCACCTCGCCCGGCTCCGGCTCGGGCGGAGTCCGCGCGCCCTTCTCGTTCAGCACGCCGGCGATGTCGGCGGTGACGCGTCCGTACCGCACGGCGTTCAGCATCGCCTTGAACCCGTCATCGGACTGACGATGGATGTGCACCAGCTCGTGCACGTGCAGCGTCGCGCCATAGGTGCCGATGTCCAGCATCGCGTCTTCTGGCTGGGTCGCTGAGCCTGTCGAAGCGCGCCCGCCGGTCCACACCTTGGCGTCGAAGAACCAGAACGAGCGGTAGTGATCCTGGATGTAGCGCAGCTCATCACCGCGCGGCGGCACCGGCGCGAGCTGGTACGGGTCGCCGAACATGACGACCTGCACCCCGCCGAACGGGATGCCGCGCTTGCCGCGCGCCTGCCGCAGCGACCGGTCGATGGCATCCATCAGATCGGCGTTGACCATCGAGATCTCGTCGATGACGAGCGTCTCGATCGCGTTGAGGATGCGCCGGGTCGCGTCCGACTGCTCTATCTCGCTCTCGGCGACGAGGCCGATCGGCAGGCGGAAGAGCGAGTGGATCGTCTGCCCCTCGACGTTGAGCGCGGCGACGCCGGTGGGTGCGCAGATCGCGATCTGCTTCTTCGTGTTCCACGCGAAGTGCTGCAGCAGGGTGGACTTCCCCGTGCCGGCGCGACCGGTGATGAAGACGTGCTCGTCGGTGTCCTCGATGAGTCGGAACAGCGCGTGCTGTTCTTCGGAGAGGGTGACGGACACGACCCTATGTTAAGTCCACGTCGGGTTCGTACGGCATCGTCCCAGCGCCGACTGCCTAGACTTGCGCCATGATGCAGGGGCGGGTATCACCGGGGCGAGCGCGCCCCCGCGCGCGCTCCAGCCTGCGGTCCGACCTCACTCTTCTGGCCGTCATCGGCGTGCTGCTGTTCGCCGCGATCGGCGCCGGCGGGATGTCGCTGTACCAGTCGTTCTACAGCCCCTCCGCCTTCGTGCAGCGGTACATGGATCTGCTCTCGAGCGGTCACGCCGTCGAGGCGCTGCAGGTGCCGGGCGTCTCGCTCGACCTGGCGGTGCTGCAGGATGCCGGGATCGACGCGTCCGCCTCCGAGGCGCTGCTGCGCCGCGCCGCCCTCGCCCCGCTCACCGACGTGACGGTCACCGAGAAGGATTCGAAGGACGGCGTGCACGAGATCGTCGTCGACTACCGGGCGGGCGGCGTCGAAGGCACCTCGACCTTCACCGTCGCGCAGGACGGCTGGGTCGGGGTTACCCCGAACTGGCGCTTCACCGCCAGCCCGCTGGCTGAGATCGAGCTCACCGTGCGCGGAGCGGACGTCTTCGCCGTGAACGGCTTCGCGATCGACCGGCGTCAGGTGTCCGTCGACGGCGCGGAGGCCGCTCCCCTCGACCCGCTTCACCTGCTGGTCTTCACCCCGGGCCGGTACTCGGTCACCGTCGACACCGCCATCTCGTCGTCGCCGGGTGTGAGCGTGCTCGCCGACACCGCGCTCGCCCGAACCCCGGTCGACGTGCAGGCGCAGCCGACCGAGAAGTTCGTCGAGGTCGTGCAGCAGCAGGTCGAGCAGTTCCTCACCGACTGCGCGACACAGGAGGTGCTGCAGCCCACTCGCTGCCCGTTCGGGCTGCAGCTGCACAACAGGCTCGCCCCGGACACCGTGCCGAAGTGGTCGATCACCGCGCAGCCCGTCATCAGCCTCGTGCCCGACGGCGCCGCCTGGGCGCTGCCGCCCGCCGATGCGATGGCGCACATCGAGGTGCGGATCCAGTCGCTCTTCGACGGCTCGGTGCGGAAGGTCTCGCAGGACGTGCCGTTCCAGGTGAACGGCACCGCGACCGTCCTCCCGGATGGATCGGTGTCGATCCGGGTCGGCTCTCCCGACGGCGATCAGCCGACGCTCGAGGACTGACCGCTCAGCGCACGCTGTCGCGCTCCGCCATGCGCGCGAGCCGGGCGTTGTACTCCTCGAGCTCGGCATCCCCGGTGCGGTCGGCATGCCGATCACGGCGACGCTGCAGCCTGGCATCCGATCTCGACCACTGGATCGCGACCGTGATCGCCAGGATCAGCGTCGGGATCTCGCCCACCGACCACGCGATGCCGCCGCCGATGTACTGATCCTCCATCGGCGTCGGGCCCCAGGTGCGGCCCATCGCACCGAACCAGTCGGCGACGAACAGGCCCTCCTGCATCATGATCGCCATGCCGAAGAACGCGTGCGTGGCCATCACCGCGATGAGGGTGATGAGCCGGCCCGCGTACGGCAGCCGGTACGGGATCGGATCGACGCCGATCAGCGTCATCGCGAACAGGTAGCCCGAGATGAGGAAGTGGATGATCATCCACTCGTGACCCAGGTGGTCGTACATCGCCCAGCGCACGAGATCCGTGAAGTAGAACGCCCACAGCGACACGGCGAAGATGCCGGCGGCGACGAACGGATGCGTGATGAACCGCGAGTACGGCGAGTGCACCGCCCACAGGATCCATTCGCGTCCGCCGCGGGTGCCGTCGTCGCGCTTGTGGATGCTGCGCAGCGCCAGCGTGATCGGAGCGCCTGCGACGAGCAGCACGGGGATCGCCATGCTGAGCAGCATGTGCCCTGCCATGTGCACGCTGAACAGGTAGTCCTGGTACGCGTTGATCGGACCGCTTGTGACCCACAGCAGCAGCGCCAGGCCGAGCATCCAGAAGATCGTGCGATGCACCGGCCAGGCATCCCCGCGGCGGCGCAGCCGGACGATCCCCACGACGTAGAGGAAGACCCCGAAGCCGACGGCTGCGATCCACAGCACGTCGATGTCGAACGACGTGAACCAGCGGTCCAGCGTCAGCTCGGGTGGCAGCGGCTCCCGGGTGAGGCGCTCCGCGGGCGTCTGCACGGCCGGTGCCTGCTCGCCGAGCGGCGGAGGGGTGCGGGCGAGCGCGGCGGCGGCACCCGAGGCGAGGCCCATCAGGGCGAGCTCGCCGAGGATCAGGGACCAGAAGGCGCGCTTCTCGCGGTCGCCGCCGAGGCGCGGGATGAGCCGTCGGCGGTACCAGGCGCCGAACAGGCCGAGGCCGACCAGCGCGACCGCCTTGGAGATGACGATCAGGCCGTACGGAGAGAGCAGCTCGCTCCACTCCCCCAGAGCCACGACGGTGCGCGCGATGCCCGAGAACGCCACGACGGCGAACGCGGCCAGCGCCAGCGACGAGTAGCGTGCGACGAGCACGGGGAGGTCGATCCCGGCATCCGCCTTCTTCGCCTGCGCCTGCCGTGTCGGTCGGGTGCCGACGTGACGGAGGATGACGAGCAGCATCACGCCGCCCACCCACACTGCGGCGCCGATCGTGTGCAGCAGGATCGCGTTGACCGCGACCGTGTGGCCGGCGACGTCTCCGGAGTGGCCCTGGGTGGCCATCGGCAGGAAGGATGCTGCGGCGAGCACTGCGGTGAGCATGATGCCGGTCCAGCTGCGCCAGCCGAACAGCAGCAGCGTGACCACGGCACCCATCACGGTGGTGATCAGCCAGGCCTGGCCGAGGGGCAGCTCGAGCAGGTAGCGGCCGAACTGCTCGCCGAAGCCGCGGTCTGCGGTGAGCTTCGGGTTGAAGGCCGCCATGAACGTGAGGAAGGCGGTGACTCCCGAGCCGATGGTGAAGATGGCGGCGCCGACGGATGCCGTGTCGATCGCGAGGTCGAAAGGCCGGGTCTCGCTGCGCAGGCCGAAGAGCGCCAGCACGAGCGAGCCGAGCATCGCGGCGGCGCCGAGGTTGGCGATGAGCTTCGCGGCCGGCAGCCCCCACATGACGATGGGGCCGGGATCGAGCAGCTTCGGAGGCACCGCGCCGCCGCCGACGACCAGAGCCGCGATGAGGCCCGCGGCCCCGCTGATGACGAGGATCGCCAGGCCAGCGAGACGGTACGGATTCACCCTTCCAGCCTACGGCCGATACGAGTGAAGGCCGCCCCCGGAGGGACGGCCTTCACTCATGGCGAGCGGTCTTACTTGACGGCTGCCTTCAGCTTGGAGCCAGCGGTGACCTTGACGCGCTTGCCGGCCGGGATCTTGATCTCGGCGCCGGTCTGCGGGTTGCGGCCGGTGCGAGCGGCGGTGTCGACCTGCTCGAACGCGATCCAGCCCGGGATCGAGACCTTGCTGCCCTTGGCAACGGCGTCCGAGACGGTGGTGAACAGCGAGTCGAGCACGCGCGAGACGGTGGCCTGGCTCTCGCCGGTGGCGGAAGCCATGCTCGCGACGAGCTCGGTCTTGGTGATGGACTTGTCAGCCATGTCACTCCTCCAGCGACGAAGGTCCGTCGCATCGTGTTGATTTCGAGGGAGACCCCCGTCGGTCGTTCGACCGCCTTGAATGTACCAACCGGAGCGTGTGATTCCGCGTCATTTCGCGGGTTTTGGCCGGATTACCCGGCGAGTTCGGTCACTTTGGTCACTTCAGTCCCAGATTCGGGTGGTGCGGATGCCCTGCGCGCAGGGCGCGGTCGGGAGGACTTCGCACGATAGGGCGGGCAGAGTTGAGTAGGACCTCCTCCCATCCGTGAGCTCTCCTCCCCAACATGCGGTGAGTTCAGGCGGCGAGGTGCAGTCGCTGCGCGATCGCAGCGATGATGAGGGCGTGCACCTCGTGCCACTGCTCCATCAACTGCGTGTAGCTGATCCTGATGACGTGGTACCCGTGCAGCTTGAGCAGCGCGTCGTGAGCGATGTCCTGAGACCGCTGCTCGTCGACGTGATGCCCGCCGTCGATCTGCACGACCAGTCGCTCGCCGATCAGGAAGTCGACGCGATGACCCAGCAGCCAGACCTGCGGGGTGATGGGCAGGCGGAGCCAGCGCAACCTGGTGCGGAAGATGCTCTCCGTGCCCGCGTCTGCGAAAGGAGTGGCCTGCTGAAGCATCTCCCTCGCATGCGGCGGCAGAGGGGCGCGCCCGAGCACGACCGGATCGATGAGCGATTTCTTGAGAGCCGACTCCCACAGCGCAAGCGCCGATTCGAAGGGCTGACAGCGCGCCGCGAGAACCAAGGCGTTCTCAAGAGAGTCCTCGCACGAATCCGGATGCCGCGGAAACAGCGGTGTGCTCCAGTGGATCACGCCCCTCGAGACGGAGACGTGTCCGGCGTGGGGCGGCGCGGCGACGTGTGGTTCGGAGGCGTCGAGCACCCAGAGCCCGCGTCGTGCCGCCAGTGTGATGCAGCTGAGGACCACACCCCGTCGGGCCGCGGCCACAAGCATCCGATCAGCGTTGCGCAGCGCAACCCACCCGCGTCTGACCGAGAGGATCAACCCGCTCTCTCGGGCCTTCCTGAGCTGATGGGTCGTCACGCCGAGGCGCCGCAGCGTCTCGATCTGGGCGACGCCATCCGACTGCTGCAGCGCCTGAAGGATCTCCATCGCTCGAGCCTGCCTCGCCCGAGACGTCCGTCACTCACGAGATCACGCTCTCTGTGGATCAGTAGAAGGACCTCGCGGTGGTGCAGGACGACACCATCGGAGGAGATCGCAGGCTGGGGAGGAGAACTCCCCGAGGATCCTCCTCCTGTACGTGCGTTCTCCTCCTGAGCAGGTGCGCGCGGCGAGAGCGAAGCCAGGGAGCGGGGATGCGAAAGGGGCGAGGATCCGAAGATCCTCGCCCCTCACAACCCTTCGACGAGCTCAGGGATGCTTACCAGCTCGACTTGGTGATGCCGGGCAGCTCGCCACGGTGGGCCATGTCACGGAAGCGGACACGCGAGATGCCGAACTTCGTGAGCACGCCACGGGGGCGGCCGTCGATGGCGTCACGCGAGCGCACGCGGATCGGCGACGCGTTGCGCGGCAGCTTCTGCAGGCCGACGCGAGCGGCCTCGCGAGCCTCGTCGGTGGCGGTCGGGTCGACCAGGGTCTTCTTCAGCTCGGCGCGACGCTCGGCGTAGCGCTCGACGATGACCTTGCGCTGCTCGTTGCGAGCGATCTTGCTCTTCTTCGCCATGATTAACGCTCCTCGCGGAATTCGACGTGCTTGCGAACGACCGGGTCGTACTTCTTCAGCACGAGGCGGTCCGGGGTGTTGCGGCGGTTCTTCTTGGTCACGTAGGTGTAACCGGTGCCCGCCGTCGAGCGCAGCTTGATGATCGGACGGATGTCCTGAGCCTTCTTGGCCATTAGAGCTTCACACCCTTCGCCTTGAGGTCCGCGACGACCTTCTCGATACCGCGAGCGTCGATCACCTTGATGCCCTTGGCGGACACGTTCAGGGTGACCTTACGACCGAGCGACGGCACGTAGTAGGTCTTCTTCTGCACGTTCGGGTCGAAGCGACGCTTCGTCCGGCGGTGCGAGTGCGAGATGTTGTGACCGAAGCCGGGAACAGCTCCGGTCACCTGGCACACTGCTGCCATGTTGTGACTCCTTCATTACCGTGAGACCGGACGGCCTCACCCAAGATCCCTTGTCTGCATCCCACCCGCAGGCACAGCACAAGGCCGCAAGAGAGGTGTGGGATACGAACTGCGCACAGGAGTGTGCACAGACAAGGAGTCAGTTTAGCACGGCGCGAACACTGCAACCGCGGCACCCGCGAGCCAGGACGAACAAATCAGTGCAGAAGTGCGGGAATCGTGATACTCTACCCGCGTAGATCACTGGGGAACCGTGGGGTCTCGGAGCCGTACTGAGGGGCACGGTTCCGAGGCCCCCTCCCTTTGTTGACACCCGTTGACGACCGATGGAAGACTGCGGCATATGGCGTTCAGCATGGGGCTCGTCGGCGCGGGCCAGTTCGCGGGTCAGTTCGCCACCCTCTTCCACCACCATCCCGGGATCTCGGCCGTCCATGTCACGGACGTCGTGCCGTCTCGTGCGGCTGAGCTCGTGGCATCCGCCGGCCTCGCCGGCACCTTCGACAGCTTCGACGAGATGATCGCGTCGCCGGCTGTCGACTCGATCGCGATCTTCACCCAGCGCTGGATGCACGGCCCGCTCGTCGTCGAGGCGCTGCGCGCCGGCAAGCATGTCTACTCCGCGGTGCCCATGGCGATCACCGTCGACGAGATCGGTGCGATCATCGATGCCGTCCGCGAGACCGGCCTCACCTACATGATGGGCGAGACGAGCTTCTACAACCCGGCCACGGTCTACGCCAGGCAGAAGCTCGCGTCCGGCGAGTTCGGCCGGCTGTTCTACGGCGAGGGCGACTACATCCACGACATGGACCTCGGCTTCTACGAGGCCTACCAGTACTCCGGCGGTGCGGGCTGGAAGAGCACCGCCAGCTATCCACCGCTGCTGTATCCCACGCACTCGATCGGCGGCGTCCTGGGCGCATGGCCGACGCACGCCGTCGCGGTGTCGGCGATCGGCGTGACCGACCAGCGAGGAGACGGGGTGTTCGAGCGGGGAGTCAGCCAGTTCGACAACGACTTCTCGAACGCCACGGCCTTGTTCGAGGTGGCCGGCGGCGGTTCGATGCGCATCAACGAGTTCCGCCGCGTGGGCTACCCGACGCACCTGCGCGAATCGCGCTTCCGCTGGTTCGGCACCGAGGGCTCGTTCGAGCAGCTCGCCCGCACCACCGTGTGGCAGACCCGTCAGGGTGTCGAGGACATCTCGCACCTCATCGACACCGATCCCTCGGCATCCGCCGACGACCCCGCCCTGTCGGCGGTCGCACCGGCGCTGCGCGACGCCTTCATCTCGGGGTACGCGGCGATCCATGAGCAGGAGCGCGCGCGCATCCCGGCTGAGCTGCAGAAGCTGCGGAACGGGCACGAGGGCAGCCACCACTTCCTCGTGGACGACTTCGTGCGCGCGGTGACGGATCAGACCCTGCCGCCGGTGAACGCCTGGCAGGCGGCGAGGTTCACGCTTCCCGGCGTGATGGCGCACGAGTCCGCGCGTCGAGGCGGCGAGCGGCTTATGATTCCCGATATGGGACAACCGCATGCACGCTGACCGCCGACCGCGGTCTGTGACCCGGGCCGACGTCGCCCGCTACGCCGGGGTCAGCACCGCCGTCGTCAGCTACGTGCTCAACGACGGGCCGAAGGCGGTCGCGCCGCTCACCCGGGAACGAGTGCTCGACGCGGTGCGCGTGCTCGGCTACCGTCCGAACGCGGCGGCACGCGCGCTGTCGATGGGCTCCGCCGACATGTTCGGCCTGCTCGTGCATGACAATCGCAGCCCGTTCTTCGCCGAGCTCTGCCATGCCCTCGATCAGGCCAGTGCCGACAACGGCCGCTCGCTGCTGATCGTGAACTCCGACCGCGAGCAGGTGTCGACCTCCGAGCAGATCCGCGATCTCGTCTCGCGCCAGATCGGCGGTCTGATCATCGCCGACGTGCTGACCGCGCGCGAGCAGTCACTGGTCGAGGCCCTGGGCATCCCCACTGTGGTGATCGGTCAATTCGGCGAGACGGACGGTCTGCACAGTGTCGGAGTGGACTTCGCCGTCGGAGCCCGCGGTGCGACCGCGCATCTCATCGGCCACGGCTACCGCGATATCGCGTTCGCGGGAAGCGCCGCACGGTACGACGAGCGGGAACGGGGCTGGCGCGATGCACTGAGCGCTGCCGGGCTGCCGCTCGGGCCGCTCGTGCACGTGCCGTTCACCCATCAGGGCGGCTATGAGGCAGGGATGCAGCTGATGCGGGGTCCGCGTCGACCGCGCGCGGTGATGGCGGCATCGGACCAGATCGCGATCGGCATGCTCGCCGCCTTCGGTCAGCACAGCGTGCGGGTGCCTCACGACATCGCCGTCGCGTCGTTCGACGGCACCGTCTCGGCCGATTTCGTGTGGCCGCGCCTGACGACGGCCGTGCAGCCGCTGGAGGAGATGGCGCATGCAGCGGTGAGCATCCTGCTCAAGGCGGGCGACCAGCGCCGCCACCATGAGTTCTCCACAGAGCTGCGGGTGCGCGAGTCCTGCGGGTGCACCGTCGTCTGACGGACCCACGACGGGACGCCCTGCCCAACTCAGCCCTGCCGGCTCCTGCCTCGCCCCGCCCCGGTCTCGCCCCTTCCTCGGCTCAGCCCTGCTCGGCCGCCTCGCGAGCGCCACGCCCCCAGCGGAAGGGCGACACGGTCGGGTCGCCGGTGATCCAGAACCGCCACGGGAACGCCATCGTGCCCGCCGTTCCTGCGACTCCGACGCGCGGGCCGGCTGAGACTCCGGCCACGGGCTCACCCCAGGTCAGCCGCGCGATCGCGCCGTTCTGCTCCTCGCCCGAGACGAAGTCGATGCCGTCGTGCAGCGCGTGACGCAGACCGAGCGCCTGTCCGAGCCGCCCCGGCCCGCGGGCGAGGTCGCGCAGCGCGATGCGCGAGAGCGGCGTCGCGATGCCGCGGCGGTGCGCCGCAGTATCCACTCCATCGACCATCTCGCCGGCGCGCAGCAGCACTCCGCCGGCCCTTCCCTCCGGCCCGCAGACGACGTTGATGCACGAGTGGATGCCATGGCTGAGGTACACGTACAGGTGCCCGGGTTCGCCCCACATCGTGGCGTTGCGCGCTGTCGGGCCCATGCGCGCGTGCGATCCGGGGTCGGGCACATCGCCCGTGCCACGACCGTGGTACGCCTCGACCTCGGTGATGCGCAGGGCTGTCTCGACGCCGTCGACGATCGTCCGCAGCTCGGCGCCGAGCAGGCGCGGGGCCACGTCGATCGGCAGCCCGAGCAGGTCTTCGCGGTCGATCGTCATGGCAGCGGAGCCGTGCGGCACCACGAGATGTCGAAGCCGCTCAGGGTGGGCAGCTCGCGATCGCCAATGAGGTCGATGAGGCTGGTGTGCAGGGTGACGGGGAGTGGCAGCAGCAGGTCGTCGTAGTCGTTGCTCGCGAGGTCGGGGGCGATGGTGACGGCGGCGTACTGGCCGCTCGGTGACACACAGGTCTGCAGGATCGAGTCCTCGCCGCTCACCTCCGCGATCATGGCGGCCACGCCCTGCTCGTCGACCCGCACGACCGCCTGGCCAGTCGGCATGCCGAGTTCATCGCGTTGCACGACGTGCCGCAGAGTGCCGCCGGGGAACGCCTCGATGCCGACCGCGTCGCCGTAGTCGGGGTCGGAGGCCGGCAGCGGCTGCTCGGTGCCGTCGGTGAGGTCGAGCACGACGAAGCTGCCGTCGGCGCGCTCGATGAGCGCGGTGTACGTGCCGCGGTTCACCCCGAGGATGCTCGCCGCGGTGCCCATGGGCTGCGCCCCTGCGTCGCCGGTGGGATCCTCGACCGTCAGCGAGCCGTCGAAGTCGATGAACAGCAGCGATGTGGAATCGGGCACGAAGCGCCACTCGGCGACATTCGCGTCCTTGCCATCGATCTGCACGATGCGCGGCTCGTCCGTGCCGCTGAGAGCCTGGGTCACGAGCACGCTCGCGCGGCCGGTCGTCTCGGTGAGTTCGCGGTCGGAGTAGCTGTAGCCGACCAGGCCGGCCCGGTCGGACACCTGCACCGACGAGACGTACCCCTCGCCCGGCAGCGGCAGCTCGCGCTGATCGGAGCCGTCGCGGTTCATCACGAGCAGACGCGAGCCCTCCTCTTCCTCGACGGCGACGACGAGCACGTCGCTCGTGGCGCGGTAGTCGCTGATGCGCGGATGCTCGAACACCGGCGCGGCCTTCTCACCGCTCAGGTCGGAGAGGAAGATCTTGTCGGCGCCGTCGGCCGAGCGCTGCAGCAGCATGATGCTCGACGCGGGCGTGCGGAAGCTCGTCTCGAGGTCGGCTTCGGTGCCCCCGCCGGCGGCGGTGACACCCGCGACGGCGACCCGGTAGGTCGTGTCGTCGTGCAGCGGGACGGTGAATCGGATGCCGATGCTGCGTCCGCTGGCATCAACCGTGAACGGCACGGCCGGCTCGACGGAGACCTGTTCCGCGTCGACGGCGTCGAGGCTCTGGTTGGCGGTGAGGATGAGTCTGCTGCCGGATGCCTCGATCGCCCGTGCAGGATCGACCTGCACCTGACTGAGACGGGGCCCCTGCACGAGGCTGACGACCGCGAGTGCACCGGCGACCAGCGTCAGGATGCCGAGCACCGACAGCAGAGTGAGGGTGAACCGGCGCTCGCGCGGTGGTGCGGATGCCAGGTCCGGAGTGCGGGGTGCGCTCGCGGACGGTGCCGATCGGGGGGCCGACACTCCAGATGTCGGAGGACTCCCCGTGATCGGGCCGACATCTGGAGTGTCGACCCCCGTTTCGTCACGGGCGCCACGGGCATCGGCGGCCTCCGGCTGCGGTGCGGCGGCGGCGTCCGGCGCGGGGGGCGCCTCGAGCGCGGCATCCGTTTCGTCATGGGTCTCCGCAGCTCGCAGCGCGCGCAGCTGGGCGCGGGTGAGCGGCTGCTCGCCCGAGCCGCCGGCGTCCGGACCGTCAGTACTCATACGGGTCCTTCGGCTCGTCGATCCTCTTCACCGTCGCCGACTCGATGCTCAGCGCGCCGCTGTCACCGGCGCGAACGGTGCCCGTCACCTCGACCCACTGCCCGGTCTCGTAGTCGCCGTCGAGTCCGCCACCGCTCAGGGGGACGGATGCCGGCTGCGCATCGATCACGCAGTGCGAGATCACCATGCGGGTGAGGTTCACGTCGCCGTCCTCCCCAGGGGTGACGAAGCCGGTGAGGGTGACGGCTGCACCGTCGTACTTCTCGGGGCGAGTGGAGTTGGCGAACGCGATCGACCAGTCGCCTACTCCGAAGCTGGTGGTGTCGGCGACGCCCAGCGCGACGTCATCGGCACCGGCGAACAGCGTCGGTGACTCGCCGGCGCGCGACAGCGCGATCTGCGCCGAGAGCGATGCCGGGGGCAGTACGAGCCCCGCGAGCACGACCGCCGAGGCGATCACTCCTCCGCTCACCGCGGCGACCGTCTGCATCCGACGTCGACGCTGCGCCCGGGCATCCGGTGCATCGTGCGAGTGGTCGTGCTCACCCTCCGCGCCCAGCGGGAGGGTGCACGACCAGACGGCCAGGACCATCGTGAGCACGGCCGCGGCCGCCGCGAACCAGACCGTCTCGGGGCTGATGTACAGGGTGAGCCGGCCGGTCACGGCGAGCACCAGCGTGACCACCGAGATGACGACGGCGAGGCCGACGCCCAGCCAGCGGGTGGCGACAGCGCGCCAGAGGTCGCGTCGTGCGCTCGCGGTCTCAGCCAAGGACGTTCACCCCGATCCCGATCACGCAGGCCGACAGCACGACCACCCCGACGACGGCGGCCAGCACGCGACCGGTGAAGGTGGTGCGCAGCAGCGCGAGCATCTTCACATCGACCAGCGGACCGACGATGAGGAACGCGATGATCGCACCGGACGAGAAGGTCGAGGCGAACGACAGGGCGAAGAAGGCGTCGACGTTCGAGCAGATCGCGACGGTCATCGCGAGCACGACCATGGCGACGATCGACAGCACGGGGTTCGAGCCGATCGCCAGCAGCACGTCCCGCGGCACGAGCACCTGCACGGCGCCGGCGAGCGCGGATCCGATCACGAGAGCCGGCATGACGGCGCGCAGCTCGATGAGGAACTGCAGGAGGCTGCGACGCGCCGGACTGCCCGGTTCATGCGCCACGTGCGCGCAGGTGTCGACGAATCGCTCGGTGAGCAGCGCCTGCTGGTCGCGGCGCAGACTGAAGATCCACCCGATGAGATTCGCGATGACGAAGCCGCCGAGCAGACGCGCGACGAGGATCCCGCCGTCCCAGCCGAACGCGGCATGGGTGGTGAGGATCACGATGGGGTTCACGATCGGAGCGGCGATGAGGAAGGTCATCGCCTCGGCCGGCGCGAGGCCGCGCATCATCAGCCCGCGGGCGAAGGGCACATTGCCGCACTCGCACACCGGGATGAACATGCCCAGCAGCGACAGCACACCGCGCCGCGCCCACGGGTTCCGCGGCAGCCACCGCTGCACGGCGTCCGACGGCAGCCACACCTGCACGACGATCGACAGCACGACACCGAGGATCACCCAGGGCAGCGCCTCGATCAGCACGCTGAGCGCGAGGGTCAGTCCGTCCTGAGCGCGGGCGGGCAGGGCGTCGGAGAAGAGCGCGGGCGCGAACAGGTCGATGAGCACCAGCACGGCGACGACACCGGCGCCTGCCACGATGGCCTTTCCGGTGGGCACCCGACGAGGCGGCTGGCGATGCGCGTGCGGCACCGTCGGCGTGGCCGTGGATGTCACTGCGCCGCCTCGGGCGAGGCACCCTGCCTGTTGGCGCAGCTGGCGCAGAGACCGAAGATGTCGACGACGTGCTCGGCGTCGCGGAAACCGTGCAGGGTTGCCGTGCGCTTAGCCCACTGCTCGACATCCTTCGCCTCGATCTCGACGGTCAGACCGCATGACCGGCAGATGAGGTGGTGGTGGTGCCCTTCCGTCGAGCAGGCCCGGTAGAGCGCTTCGCCCTCGGGGCTCTGCAGCGAGTCCGCCTCGCCCGAGGCGGCGAGCCCGGCCAGCGCGCGGTACACGGTGGCGAGCCCGATGCCGGTGTTCGCCTGACGCAGCTCGGCGTGCAGCGACTGTGCGCTCACGAAACCGCGCGCGTCGGCGAGCGCATCGCGCACGCGTTCGCGCTGCCAGGTGTTCCGCTGAGCCATGCCTCGAGTCTAGGCCGGGCGCCTGTGCAGGCGGTCAGCGGGTATCTCGCTCAGCGACCCACTCGGGGAACCCGCGACCTGACCCGCTGCGTGATCCAGCAGCCCGCATAGATCAGGAACGAGATGGTGGTGATGTACGGGCTCACCGGAAGCGTTCCGGCGAGCGCGAGCAGGATGCCCCCGACCGCAGCGGTGAATCCGAAGAGCGCTGACAGCAGCGGCACCGCGACCGGCCCGCTCGACAGGCGCATCGCCGCCGCTGCCGGGGTGACCAGGAGAGCCATCACCAGCAGCGCACCGATGATGTGCACGCTGACCGCTACGATCAGCCCGAGCAGCACCATGAAGACGAGGCTGACCGCACGCACCGGCACACCGCGCGCCGCCGCGGATTCCGCGTCGAGCGAGTCGAAGCGCAGCGGATGCCACATCAGCAGCAGCCCGATCAGGACCACCGCGCAGATGCCGATCAGCCAGCCGAGATCCGGGTTCGAGACCGACACGATCTGACCGGTCAGCAGACCGAAGCGGTTGGCCGTGCGCCCGTCGACGAGCGAGAGGAACAGGATGCCCAGGCCCAGCCCGAACGGCATCAGCACGCCCACGATGGAGTTGCGGTCGCGCGCCTTCGCGCCCAGCACGCCGATGAGGATCGCGGCCACCAGCGCGCCGCCGAGCGAGCCCACGACCACGCTGCCGCCGAACAGCAGCGCGGCGGCGGCGCCGGCGAACGACAGCTCGCTCACACCGTGCACGGCGAAGGCGAGATCGCGCTGCATGACGAAGACGCCGATCAGCCCGCCGACGATGCCGAGGACGGCGCCCGCGATGAGCGAGTTCGAGAGCAGGGCGAGCAGCTCGCCGTAGTCCTGGAACGAGAAGACGTCGCCCCAGTCGAGCAGCGGCCTCATGCGTGCGCCCCCTGGTGCGAGGGGCCGTCGTCGGAGTGCTCGTGGGCGTGCGTGCCCTCGGCATCCGGCGCTCCGACGACCACCAGCCGGTCGCCGGCGCGCAGCACGAACACGGCCGTGCCGTACAGCTCGGTGAGCACGCGACTCTGCAGCACCTCATCCGGGGTGCCGAGCACGAAGCGGCCGCCGGCGATGTACAGGATGCGGTCGACGAGGCCCAGGATCGGATTGACGTCGTGGGTGACGAACAGCACTCCGGCGCCCTGGCGCCGCTGACGGTCGATGATGCCGGTGATGCCGCGCTGGTTGGCGAGGTCGAGACCTGAGAGCGGCTCGTCGCAGAGCAGCAGTGTGGGGTCGTCGGCGAGAGCCTGGCCGACGCGCAGGCGCTGCTGCTCGCCGCCCGAGAGCAGTCCGACCGGGCGGTCGGCGTAGTGTGCGGCGCCGACGCCCTCGAGCAGGGAGTCGACGCGCGCGCGATCGCCGCGGTGCGGGATCGGCAGGCCGAAGCGGGAGCCGTTCACGCCGAGCGCGACGAGGTCGCGTGCGCGCATGCTCGTGTCGGGGGGCAGCGGTCGCTGCTGCGGCACGTAGCCGATCCGGCGGTCACCCCTTCTGGGTGCCTGAGCCTGTCGAAGGCCGCCCCCGACCCGGATGCTTCCGGCCGAGAGCGGCTGCAGACCCAGGATGCTGCGCAGCAGCGTCGTCTTACCGGACCCGGATGGGCCGAGCACGGCGAGGAACTCCCCCGGCGCGACATCGAGGTCGAGTCCCGACCACAGCTCGCGGCCCGAGCGATGCAGAGCCGCCCCGCGGATCTCGAGCACGCTCGATCCGGCGCCGCTCATCGGGGCCGCGCTCATCCGTGAAGAGCCGCGGCGAGGTCGGAGATCGCGGAGCGCATCCACTCAGCGTACGACTGGTCGGCGCTCAGCAGCTCGTGGAAGGTGGCCACGGGGATGCCTGCGCCCTTCGCGGCGTCCTCGATGCGGCTCGTCTCGGCCCCGCCCGTCTGCGCGTTGGCGAGCACCGCGCGCACTCCGCCGTCCTCGACGAGCGACAGCGACTCGAGCAGGATCGCGGGGGCGACCTCGTTGCCCTCTTCGACTGCGGATGCGAAGCCCTCGGGTGCGACGTCGTCGAGACCCGCCGCCGCGGCGAGCGCTCCGGGCAGCGGTTCGGTGATGAACACCGGCGTGCCCTCGAGCGTCGCGTGCAGGGCGTCGAGTTCGCCCTCGATCGCCTCGAGCTCACCGGCGAGCTTCTCCGCCGCGGCGACGTACTGCGCCTTGCCCGCGGGGTCGAGCTCGGTGAGGTCGGCCGCGATCTGCTCGGCGACGTGCGAGACCGTGTGCACGTCGAACCAGACGTGCTCGTTGAAGCCCTCGATGTGCGAGTGTCCGTCGTGGTCGGCCGCGTGGTCATCCGCGTGCTCGTCGTGCGCGTCGTCTTCGTCGTGGTCGTCGACCACGGCATCGGGATAGTCGTGGGAGAATTCCGCGGCGGTGATGACGACCGCGTCCGACCCGTCGATGAGCTCGTCCATGAACGCGTCGTAGCCACCGCCGTTCTCGATGACGAGGTCGGCCTTCTGCACCGCAAGGCGGTCACGCGCGGAGGCTTCGTATCCGTGGGGGTCCTTCGCGGCGGAGTCGATCAGGCTGGTGACCTCGACACGGTCGCCGCCGATCTCGGTCGCCAGCTGACCGTAGACATTGGTCGAGGAGACCACCCGCAGTGCGCCGGTCTCACCGTCATCGGCCGAAGTCGTGCATCCACTGAGGACGAGAGCAGATGCCGCGGCGAGGGCGAGAGCGGAGAGGCGCTTGTGCATGCGCTCCACTGTAATCGCTAATGAGAACCATTCTCAACTTGACGACGGTCAGCCCGCCGCAAAGCCGTGCCACGAGCCGCGCGGAGGTCAGAAACGTACGCGAACGGGACGGTTCGCGTACGTTTCTGACCACTCGCGCGGCTGCGGTGCGCGTCAGGCCTTCAGCCAGGCCGTCGCCTCCGCCGGAAGGGCGCCGTCGCGAAGCGGCTGGCTCGACAGCACCACCGCATCCGCGTCGTCACCGAGGTCGAACGGCTCGGTGCCGAAGTTCGTCACCACCTGCCAGCCGTTCGGGCGCACGAAGTGCAGCACGTCGGCGCGCCCCGTCTCGCGCCAGTCGAGCTTCTCCTCGGTCTGCAGCTGACGACGCAGGCCGAGCGCCTTCCGGTAGAGCGCGAGGGTGGATGCCGGATCCGCCTCCTCCACATCCACCGCGTACTCGGCGAACCACGACGGCTGGGGCAGGTGAGCGCCGTCGGAGCCGAAGCCGAACGACGACCCCTCGGCGCTCCACGGCAGCGGCACCCGGCATCCGTCGCGGCCGAGGCCGTCGAACTCCGCGCCACGGAAGAAGGCGGGGTCCTGACGCTGCTCGGGCGTGATGTCGGCGACCTCGTGCAGGCCCAGCTCCTCGCCCTGGTAGAGGTAGGTGCTGCCGGGCAGGCCGAGCAGCAGCAGGGTGGCGGCCTCTGCTCGCCGGCGTCCCTGCTCGCGGTCGAGCTGGTCTTCGGGGCCGCCCGCGGCCACCCACTCGGTGCCCTGCTTGACGTGGCGGCCGTTCAGCGGCGGCAGCCCGTAGCGCGTGGCGTGCCGCGTGACGTCGTGGTTCGAGAGCACCCACGTCGTCGACGAGCCCGTCAGCTCGCTCTGCGCGAGGTTCACCGTGATGAGGCTGCGGAACTGCTCCGCGTCGAAGTCCGCTTCCAGCAGATCGAAGTTGAACGCCTGGCCGAGACCTTCCGCCGAGGCGTATCGGGCTCGCCGTTCAGGCGTCTGCACCCAGGCCTCGGCGACCGCGGTGCGCGGCGGGTCGTACTCGTTGAACACCTGGCGCCATTCGGCGTACACCTCGTGCACGTCATCACGATCGGTGATGGGATGCTGCCCGGTGGTGGTGTCGATGGCCTCCAGCTCGGCGCGACTGGGCAGCGGCTCGGTGAGGTCCTTGGTGAGCATGTGGGCGACGTCGATGCGGAAGCCGTCGACGCCGCGATCCGACCAGAACCGCAGCGTCTTCAGGAAGTCGGCCCGCACCTCGGGGTGCGACCAGTTCAGGTCGGGCTGCTCGACGGCGAAGTGGTGGAAGTACCACTGCCCGTCCTCCACGCGCTCCCAGGCGCCGCCGCCGAACACCGACACCCAGTCGGTGGGCGGCTCACTGCCGTCGGGACCGGTGCCCTCGCGGAAGATGTAGCGCTCGCGGGCGGCCGAGCCGCGTCCGGCGGCCAGCGCCTCCTGGAACCATTCGTGCAGGTTGGAGGAGTGGTTCGGGACGATGTCGACGATGACGTGGATGCCGCGCTCGTGCAGCGCCGTCACCATCCGATCGAACTCCTCGAGGGTGCCGATGCGGGGATCGACGTCGCGATAGTCGGCCACGTCGTAGCCGCCGTCGGCGAGCGCCGAGGGGTAGAAGGGGCTGAGCCAGACCGCATCGATGCTCAGCTCGGCCAGGTAGTCGACACGGGAGAGGATGCCGGCGATGTCGCCGATCCCGTCGCCGTTGGCGTCGGCGAAGCTGCGCGGGTAGATCTGGTAGACGGCGGCCTGGCGCCACCAGGCCGCGGGGTCGATGGCGTTCTGCTCGGCGAGGGATGGGTCGGTCATGAAGCTCCTTGTCTTGCGGGTGGTCGTGGTCGGTCCGGTGGGTTGCTGAGCCTGCCCCTGGGTTGCTGAGCCTGCTCCCTGGGTTGCTGAGCCTGCCGAAGCATCAGCCCTTGACGGCGCCCTGCGTGACGCCCTCCATCACCCAGCGCTGCGTGAACAGGTAGGCGACGATCGCGGGGGCCATCGCCATGAGGTACGAGGCGAAGGCGACGTTGTAGTTGTTGCTGAACTGGTTCTGGAACAGGTTCTGCCGCACCGGAAGAGTCTGCAGGTTGGGGTCGGAGATGATGAGCGACGGCATCATGAAGTCGTTCCAGGCGTAGAGGAACGCGAAGATGCCGACCGTGGCGCTCATCGGCGCGAGCAGCGGGAAGATCAGCTTCCAGAAGGTCTGCCAGGTGGACGCGCCGTCGATGCGCGCGCTCTCCTCGAGCTCGATGGGGATCGAGCGCAGGAACGCGGTGAACAGCAGCACGCTGAAGCTGAGCTGGAACATCGTAGCGAGGATGATCACGCCCAGAGGGTTGTCGAGCCCCACCCGGCCGGTCAGCTGGATCTGCGGCAGCGCCACCACCGGGAACGGGATGAACATCGCCGCGAGCAGGTAGAAGAAGGAGTACCGGAAGAACCGGCGGTCCCAGTTGCGCACGATCGCGTAGGAGGCGAACGCCGCCAGCACGATGGTCGCGATCACCGTGCCGGCGGTGACGAGCATCGAGATGGCCGCACCGACCGGGAACTTCGTGAGGTTCCAGGCCTGCACGAAGCCGTCGATGCTGAACGGCGCCGGCAGCGAGAACGCGTTGCCGTCGACGGCCTGGCCGGTGGTCTTGAACGCCATCGAGATCGTGACATAGAGCGGCAGCAGCACGGTGACCGCGCACAGGATGAGGATGATCGTTCCCGACCAGTTGACGCGCTCCATCTTCTGACGGGGCCGGCGGCCGGCCGGGTCGAGGACGATGGCGGTGGTGGATGCCGTGGTGATGGCGGGCTGAGTGGTCATCAGAGCGCATTCCTTCCGCGCGTCAGCGAGAGCTGGAGGAGGGAGATGAGCACCGCGACGATGAAGAAGATCGTCGCGTTGGCCATCTGGTAGGCGTAGTCGCCGCCGTTGAAGCCCGCGATGATCGTCATCGCGACGCTGCGGGTGGAGGTGCCGGGTCCGCCGTTGGTAAGGCCGACGATGATGTCGTACGCGTTCAGGAAGCCCTTGAATCCGAGGATGATGTTGATCACCACATAACCCGCGACCAGCGGAATAGTGATGCGCGTGAGCTGCTGAGACTTGGTCGCGCCGTCGATCGACGCCGCCTCGTACACGTCGCCCGGCACGGACAGCAGGCCGGCGATGTAGATGAGCATGGTGCCGGGGATCGCCTGCCACGCCGTGACGACGACGATCGCGACCCACGCGAGGTCGGGGTTCGCCAGCAGGCTCGTCTGCAGCCATTCGATGCCCGTCGCAGCTCCCGCCGCAGGGATGGAGTTCGAGAACAGGAAGTTGAAGACGTACGCGATGATGATGCCCGAGATCACCATCGGGATGACGAAGATCGTGCGCAGGCCGGTCTTGAACCGGATGCGCGAGGTGAGCCCCACCGCGAGCAGGAACGCCGCGATGTTGACGAGGATGACCGTCGCGATCGAGAAGCCGAAGGTGAACAGGTAGCTCTGCAGGATCGCCGGGTCGCTGAACATGGCGATGTAGTTCGTCAGCCCGTTGAAGTTCCACTCGCCGAGCCCGATCGAGTCGGTGAAGCTGAAGAAGATGCCGATCACGCCGGGAACGGTGATCGCCAGAGTGAACAGCACGAGGGTGGGGACGAGGAAGAAGTAGTAGATGGGCTCGACCCGGCGCGAGCTGCGCCGACGGGTGCCGTCGCCCGCGGTGACGACGTTCGAGGTGCTCATTCTGCGGACTCCTTCGTCTGACTGGTGGGCGCCGGGGCGCGGAAGGCGATGCGAGCCCAGTCGGCGTCCATGGTGCGCAGCACGCCTGCCGGCTCAGCTCCGAGCACCATGGACTGCGCGTAGCCGTTGGTCGGGATGACGCGGGGCACCAGCACCGACGGGCCCTGGTAGATGCGGCCCTCGTCGTAGTACTCGATCATGCCCTCGACGCGTGGATCATCGGGTGCCGGGGCATCCGTGAGCGGGGTGAACCCCAGCTGGGAGGCGTTGTAGGACTCGATGTTCTCTGGCTCGTAGAGGAACTCGAGGAAATCCCGAGCAGCCTTCTTGTGACTCGATTCCTCAGGGATCATCACCGCGAGGTCCATGTTGACGCGCACAGCGAGGTCGTCGGGGTCATCGGTCATCGGAAGCGGGAAGGTGCCGAGCTCCAGGTCGGGCGAGGTCTTGGCGATCTCACTGAACGCCCACGGGCCCTGCAGGTACATGGCCGCCTCGCCCTTCGCGAAGGCGAGGTTGCCATCGCCGTAGCCGCGGCTGGGAGCGTCGTCGTTCGTGTAGTTCTGCGCGAGCTGCAGCATCCGCTCCATCGGCTCGGCGAAGTCCTTCTCGAACGAGACCTTCGAATCGGGGCCGACCTCGGCGCCCTCTTTCGCCAGCGCGTCGAAGAAGTCGATGACGTCGAGCGAGCCTCCGGCGGCGTAGTCGTACCAGCCCTGCCCCACGGTCCAGTCGTCTTTGAACGTCGCGTAGAACGGAGTGATCCCGGCCTCTTTCAACTGATCGCCGACCTGCAGCAGTTCGTCCCAGGTGCGCGGCACCTCGAGTCCCTGATCGGCGAAGATCTGCTTGTTGTAGATGACCGAGGCGGCCATCACCGAGTAGGGCAACGCGCTGGTGCGCCCCTCGCACGACCCGTACTGCGCCATGAGCGGCTGCAGGTCATCGCGCACATTCTTCGCAGCGTCGGTGCCGCCGAGATCGCTGAGCGCGCAGCGCTGCACGAACCGCGCGACCTCGTAGTTGTAGTTGGCGAGCATGATGTCCGGCGGGTTGCCCCGCACGAAGCTCGCGGAGACGACGTCGACACCCGAGGTGTCGATCTCGACGCGCACGTCGTCCTGCGATGCGTTGTAATCGGCGACGAGCTTCGTCATGAACTCGATCGCCTCGCGTTTGCTGAACGTGAAGCGGATGGTCTCGCGGCCGTCTGACGAGCAGCCGACGAGGGCGGAGCCGAGCAGCGCGAGCATCGCGGTGCTCGCCGCGAAGCGCACCGCGCGGGAAGATTTCACAGACACCGTCGTCCTTCCGATCTGAACATCCGGAGACTAAATCTAGTGACTAGATTTACTCACTTGCCGGTACTCTCTCAGAGGGAAGGGACGAGGTCAAGAGCTGTGAGCGATATCTCGGCAGATCTCGGCACAGGCAGAGCCAGTGTCGGAGCAGTCCTCGACTATGCCTGGACGGCAGGAGAGTTCACGGCGACGGATGCCATGGCATCCACCGCCATCACCCGGTCGACCGCGATAGAGGCGCTGGCGACGCTGGTCAGCGCAGAGATCCTCACGGAGCTGCCCAACGCGAGAGCGGCCGGAGCGTATCGCGCCGGGCGGCCGGCACGGCGCTTCACGCTCTCCCCCGCCCTCGGCGTGGTCGCGGGAATCGACGCGGGTGACACGCACCTGGCCGTGACGATCGCAGACCCGCTCGAGACGACGCTCGCCGAGCGCCGCACCGAGATCGATCCGGAGGAGACCCCGGCCGAGCGCCGGGCGATCATCGTCGAGCAGCTGCAGCAGGCGCTGCGCGATGCCGGTCGGACTCGTGAGGATCTGCTGGCGATCTGCGCGGGCGTCGCCGCTCCCGTGAACCGCGACGGCGTCTCGCCCCCGCATCCGGAGGGATTCTGGGAACGAACCAATCCCGGCCTGGCCGCAGCACTCGACGGGTGGGCGCCCATCGTCGATGTGAAGAACGACTCGGTGCTCGCCGCCGTGGCGGAGGGCAGCCTGGGCGCTGCCGTCGGATGCCGCGACTACGTCGCGCTGCTCGCGGGCGAGCGCTTCGGCGGCGGGGTCGTCGTCGACGGGCACCTGCTGCACGGTGCGCACGGCGGCGTGGGCGAGGGGATCGTGTTCGACCACATCATCGGGGTGGCAGGCGCTTTCGGGCTCGGCCCGACACTGCACCATCAGCTGCTGGCCGCCGTGGAGTCGGGCGAGATCGATGCCGGAAGCCGGGTGGGACGCCTGGTCGACACCGAGCGCATCGACACTCGTCTGATGCTCGAGCTCGCCACGGCCGGCGACCCCGACGCGCTGCTCGTCGCCAGTCGGCTCGGCGACACGCTCGCGCGCGTGGTCGGGGTGCTGGGCAGCATGTACGACCCCGCGCGCGTCATCGTGTGCGGGGCGATCGCCGAGAGCATCGAGCCCGTGCTGGCCGCTGCGCGCACCGTGCTGCCCGCTCAGCTGCATCTTCCCGCACCCGACCTGCTGGCGTCGTCGCTGGGCGCCGAGGTCGTCTCGCTCGGCGCCGTCGCGACCGCGCGCCGCGCGGCGCGCGAGCGGGCCGTGCCGCTGCTGGCCGAGCAGCGCCTCGCCGCACGAACGTGAATGGTACGGAGATCGCGTCTCCGTACTCGCTTCCTCACGTGGGCGATGACTACGCTGTCCCACAGAGCTCTCATTCCCAGAGCCAGTCCACGAGATGAGGACCAAGATGGCCCTGCTGATGGTCGGTACCTGGATTCTGTACGTCATCGCCGCCGCCTGCGTCCTCTACGCGGTCATCCGGTTCGCGATCGTTCACGCGCTCCGCCAAGCACGTCACGAGGCACGAATCGAACAGCGTGTGGCGAGTGCCGCGACCTGGCTCAAGGGCGACGAGCACCGCCTGCTCGATGTCTCGAACTCCTCACTCACCCAGCGCTGAGCTCGCGCAACCGAGGCGACCTGCCGCCGCGCATCGCGCCGTATCTCCGTGGTCGAGAACGCACGCGTCAGGGGCGTTTTCCGAGGGCGGCGCACCACGTTGCCCCAGTCAGTCCACGAGCAGGGCCGGCTCCTCGAGGATCGACGCGACGTCGGCGATGAACCGGCTCATGCCGTCGCCGTCGATCACGCGGTGATCGAACGACCCCGACACCGTGGTGACCCAGCGGGGGCGCACCTCGCCGTCGACGACCCACGGCTTCTGGGCGATCGTGCCCATGGCGACGATGCCGGCCTCGCCGGGGTTGATGATCGGGGTGCCGGCGTCCATGCCGAAGACGCCGATGTTCGTGATCGTGATGGTGCCGCCCTGCTGGTCGGCGGGGCTCGTCTTGCCCTCGCGCGCCGTGAGCGTCAGGCGGTTCAGCGCGCGGGCGAGGTCCTTCATGCTCAGGTCCTGCGCGTCCTTGATGTTCGGCACCAGCAGCCCGCGAGGGGTGGCCGCCGCGATGCCGAGGTTCACGTAGTGACGCACGGCGATCTCGGCGCCCGAGTCGGTGTCGACCCAGGCGGCGTTGACCATCGGGGTGCGGCGAGCGGCCCAGATCACAGCACGGGCCATGACCAGCAGCGGCGAGACGCGGATGTCGGCGTAGTCGGGCGACGCCTTCAGGCGCTTCACGAGATCCATCGTGCGGGTCGCGTCGATCTCCTTCCACACCGTCACATGCGGCGCCGAGTACGCGCTCTGCACCATCGCCGACGAGGTCGCCTTGCGCACGCCCTTCACCGGGATCGACTCGGAGCGCCCGTCATCGACCTGCGGCTTGACCGGCAGCTTCTCCTCGCGGACGGCGCCCCAAGCCGGAGTCTCGATGTTGCGGAACACGCTCGCCTGCTCCGCGTGCTTCACGACATCGTCGCGGGTGACCTCGCCGTCGGCGCCCGTGGGCGTGACCTCGGTGAGCTCGACGTTCAGGTCACGCGCGAGCTTGCGGATCGGCGGCTTCGCGATCACGCCGACCGACGAGCGCACGAGACCTTGTCCGCTCGGTCCCTGAGCCTGTCGAGAGGTGCGGCGGCGCGAGGTCGCCCCTCCCCCGGTTCCGTAGCCGACGAGCACTGAACCGCCGCCCTCGTCCGTCGCGGGCGGAGCAGCGGGATCCTTCGGGTTCGCCGCGATACCGGCATCCGCCGCCTCGGACTCCGACACGAAGGTGATGATCGGCGACCCGACCTCCACCGTCACGCCCTCGGCGACCAGCAGCTCGCCGACGACGCCGGCATGCGGTGAGGGCAGCTCGACCAGCGACTTGGCGGTCTCGATCTCGCAGATGACGTCGTTGATCGCCACGGCGTCTCCGGGGGCGACCTTCCACGCGACGAGCTCGGCTTCGGTGAGGCCCTCGCCGACGTCGGGAAGGGTGAAGGTTTCGGTGGTCATGAGAACTCCTTCGGCTGTGCGTTTCGTCTCGCTGCGCTCGCTCAACGACCGGGTTGTGTCAGTAGGCGAGCGAGCGGTCGACGGCTTCGAGGATGCGGTCGGCATCCGGCAGGTAGGTGCCCTCGAGCTTGGCGGGAGGGAACGGCGTATCGAAGCCCGATACCCGCAGCACCGGCGCCTCGAGGGCGTAGAACGCGCGCTCCATGACGGTCGCGGCGATCTCGCTGCCGACGCTGGTGTGACCCGGCGCCTCCTGTGCATAGATCATGCGGCCGGTGGAGCGCACCGAGTCGAGGATCGGGCCGTAGTCGACCGGCGAGAGCGATCGCACGTCGACGACCTCGCAGCTGGTGCCCTCGGCCTCGGCGAGCGCGGCCGCCTGCAGCAGCGTGGTGACCATGGCGCCATGACCGACGAGGGTCACGTCGCTGCCGCGGCGCACCACGCGCGAGGCGTGCAGGGGCAGAGCGGATGCCTCGAGCTCGACCTCGCCCTTCTGCCAGTAGCGGCTCTTCGGCTCGAGGAAGATGACCGGGTCGTTGGAGCGGATCGCCTCCTGGATCATCCAGTACGCGTCGTTCGACGTCGACGGCGCGACCACCCGCAGACCCGGGGTGTGCGCGAAGTACGCCTCGGGGCTCTCCTGGTGGTGCTCGACGGCGCCGATGTGCCCGCCGTACGGGATGCGGATGACGATGGGCATCGACAGCGCACCCTCGTGCCGGTTGGTGATCTTCGCGAGCTGCGAGGTGATCTGGTCGAAGGCGGGGAACACGAAGCCGTCGAACTGGATCTCGACCACCGGTCGGAATCCCGCCATGGCGAGTCCGATCGCGGTGCCGACGATGCCGGACTCGGCGAGTGGGGTGTCCAGCACGCGGCGATCGCCGAAGTCGCGCTGCAGGTGCTCGGTGATGCGGAAGACGCCGCCCAGGCGGCCGATGTCCTCTCCCATCAGCAGCACACGGGGGTCGTCCTCCATCGCCTTGCGCAGACCGGCGTTGAGCGCCTTCGACATGGGCATCGACTCGATGGTCATCAGTGCGCCCCTCCTTCGAACGAGGCCTCGTACTCGTTCAGCCACGCCTTCTGCTCGACCATCAGCGGATGCGGATCGCTGTACACGTGGTCGAAGATCAGCGGCCGCTCGGGCGAGGTGAGGGTGACGGCGCGGCTGCGCAGGTCCTCGGCGGCGTCCGCGGCCTCGGCATCCGTCTCCTCGAACAGGGATGCCGGCGCACCCCGACCCTCGAGGAACGCCCGCATGCGCGCGATCGGGTCGCGCTGCGCCCACTGCTGCTCCTCGTCGGAGTGGCGGTACTTGGTGGGGTCGTCGCTGGTCGTGTGCGCGCCCATGCGGTAGGTGACCGCCTCGATCGCGCGCGGGCCGCGGCCGCTGCGTGACTCATCGAGCAGGGTGCGCGAGACGGCGTAGCTGGCGAGCACGTCGTTGCCGTCGACGCGCACCGACGGGATGCCGTACCCCGCGCCACGGCCGACCAGCGGCACCTTCGACTGGGTCTCGACGGGCACCGAGATGGCCCAGTGATTGTTCTGCAGGAAGAACAGCACGGGAGCGTCGTAGCTGGCGGCGAAGACCATCGCCTCGTGCACATCGCCCTGGCTGGAGGCGCCGTCTCCGTAGTAGACGACGACGGCCTCGTCGCGCTCGACATCACCGGTGCCGGTGCGGCCGTCGAAGGTGAGGCCCATCGCATACCCGGCGGCGTGCAGGGTCTGCGATCCGAGCACCAGCGTGTAGATGCGGGTGTTGCCGTTCTTGGGATCGGTGGGGTTCCAGCCGCCGTGCGAGGTGCCGCGCATGACCTTGAGGATGTCGACGGAATCGACGCCGCGGATGCGGGTGACGGCGTGCTCACGATAAGAGGGGAACAGCGTGTCCTGGGTGCGGGCGGCGCGTGCGGAGCCGACCTGAGCGGCCTCCTGCCCGCGGCTCGGCGGCCACAGGGCGAGCTGACCCTGGCGCTGCAGGTTGGTCGCCTGGGTGTCGATCGCGCGGATGACGACCATGTCTCGGTAGAACTGCTCGAGCTCGGCGTCGGTCAGCGCGTCGATGAGGGGCAGGTAGCGCTCAGCCTCGGCCGATGGCGCATAGCTGCCGTCGTCGGCGAGGACGCGGACGAGGGGTGCTTCGATCGGGGTCACCCGACCACGCTACCCACGTCGGCATGCCAGGTCACGCATACCTAGGGGACCCTAGTAAGTGCCCGGCACCTGGACTTCCGCTGTCAGAGCAGCGACTTCGCGACGGCCAGCACGCGGTCGATCGACTCCTCTTCGCCGACCGAGATGCGGATGCCGTCGCCCGAGAACGGGCGCACGATGAGGTCGGCGGCGTCGAAAGCGGCGGCGACCTCGTCGGTGCGCTCGCCCGCGGGCAGCCAGACGAAGTTCGCCTGCGAGTCGGGCACCTGCCAGCCCTGCGCGCGCAGGCCGCCGAGCAGGCGCGTGCGGCGCTCGACGATCACCGACACCCGTTCGCGGAGCTCGGCCTCGGCATCGAGGCTGGCGATCGCCGCGCGCTCGGCCGCACTGGTGACCGAGAGCGGGATGCCCGTGGTGCGTGCGGCGTCGAGCACACGCGGATGCCCGATCGCATAGCCCACGCGCAGACCGGCGAGCCCGTATGCCTTCGAGAAGGTGCGCAGCACGACCACATTCGGATGCCGCTCGAAGATCCGCTCGGCGAGACCGTCGACCGCATCGGGCGCGGTGACGAACTCGGCGTACGCCTCGTCGAGGATGATCAGCACGTCCTGCGGCACGCGGGCGACGAAAGCCGCGAACTCCGCGCTGGTGACGATCGGCCCGGTCGGGTTGTTCGGCGTGCAGACGATCACCACGCGGGTGCGCTCGGTGATGGCATCCGCCATCGCGTCGAGGTCGTGCCGCCCCCCGGAATTGGGTCCCTGAGCCTGTCGAAGGGGCACCTGCACGCCGGTCGCGCCCGCGACGAGCGGAAGGCTCGGGTACGCCTCGAACGAGCGCCAGGCGTAGACCACCTCGTCGCCGACGGACGCGGTGCCGAGCACGAGCTGGTGCAGGATCGACACCGATCCCGCGGCGACGTGCACCGCATCGGGCTCGACGCCGTACTTCTCTCCGAGGCGGGCGCGCAGCGCCGCTGCGGAGGCGTCGGGGTAGCGGTTCACCGGCGTGGTCGACTGCAGCGCCTCGAGCACCGACGGGAGCGGCTCGAACGGGTTCTCGTTGCTGGAGAGCTTGAATGCGTCAGGACCTGCCTGCTTGCCCTGGCGGTACGGCGGCAGGGCGGCGATCTCAGGACGGATGCGGGGCAGGATCGGCTCGGTCACGGCATCAGTCTAGGAGCCGCGCACACCCCCGACGTGACAGGATCGGCACATGCGATTCCTCATCCGCGTCGTCATCAACGCCTTCGCCATCTGGGTCGTCACGCTGATCCCGGTCCTCGGTATCGGCATCCGGCCGTTCGCCCCGGGCGAGGACCTGCAGGTCGTGCTGACCCTGCTCGCCGTCGGTGCGGTCTTCGCGCTGGTCAACTCGATCATCGGCACGGTGATCCGCATCGTGGCATTCCCGCTGTACATCCTCACGCTCGGCCTGATCTCGTTCATCATCAACGGGCTGCTGCTCTGGATCACGGCATGGATCACGAGCGCGTTCAGCTGGGGACTGACCGTCGAGTCGTTCTGGTGGGGCGTCGTCGCGGCTTTCCTCATCTCGGTCATCAACGCGATCCTCGGCGGCATCCTGCGTCCGCAGGAGAAGAAGAAGCGCGGCTGACGCGACGCCGTCGACGGGTCTCACGGCCGCATCGCCTGGAACTCCATCCGCTCGACCGAGACGATGTCGTGCGCCTCCGCACGCAGCCTCTCGTGCAGGCTCTTCACGCGCGCATCGCCTGAGGTGTCGGCCTGGGCGATCGTCTCGTCGTAGGCGTCGCGGAAGTGCGACGGGACCGAACTGAGCTCGCTCCTCGTCGCATACTCGCGAGAGACCGTGATGCTCTCCGGCGAACCGGTCGCATATGCGGGTCCACCCGCAGTCAGGCCGGCGCCGACGGGGTCATCGGTGTGGAAGACGCGGATGAGGGTCTGATCGGTCTCCAGCGATGGGACGGCCGGGCTGCCGACGATCATCACCCGGGGCGTCTCGTACCTGCCGCTCATCGCCACCGCCCCCGCGATCGCCGCGCCCTGCGAGTATCCGACCAGGTCCACCCGCGCTCCCTCCTCCGCCCCGGCCAGCTGCAGCGCCTCGAGAGTCGCCGCATATGCCGCGCTCTGCTCGCGATCGACGTAGAGGTCCCAGTTCGACCCCATGTCCCACGGGTCGTCCCCGCCACTGGTCATGCTGCGCGTGCCGTCGATGTAGGCGACGAACGAGACCGCCCCATCGGCATGGGTGCGCTTCTCGACAGCGACCTGCGCCTTGCCGCCCGGGAGGCGCGTGACGAGCTGCTTCAACGTCACGGCCGAACCGTCGACAGACGCCGTCGACACCCGCCTGACGACGACCGGTGGGGCTCCGCCCGTCATGCCCGTGCCGCTCGGAACCGTGCCCATCACTCTCGTGCCGCTGCGCAGCAGCCCGGCGAGTATCCACACGGGCACCGCGGCCTGCATGCTGAGCGCGCCCCAGGCGATCGCATCCAGGGGCTGCCCGAACAGACCGGCCGTGGATGACCTCTGCCACTTCGAGGTGAGGGTCGACGCCATGGCGTCGAGCTCGGGGTTCGAGTCGAGCAGCGCATCGATGCGCGCCTGCAGCCGGTCTGCCGCGGCGGGCAGCTGGGTCGAGAGCATGTCCTGCTCCGCGCGCAGGTCCGCCAGTTCGAAGGCATCCGCCATGATCGCCGTTCCTGCGGCATCGGACGCGAGAGCTTCGCCCTCGTCTGCGAGCCTCTGGGCCGTCGCCCAGAGCGCCCACAGCTCGATGCGCGTCGCCGTGCTCCACGCGGCGATCAGCGACCCGTGCGCTCGGCGAACGCTTTCCCCGGCATCGGTCAGCCGCGCGGCCACTGCGGCCATGCGGTCCGACACCGCTCGCATCTGCTCGGGATCGACGGCGATGGCTCCCCCGCCGGTGATCTGCAGGTCGCTGCTCATGCAATCGCCCGCATGCAGGCGTCGCGCTGCGCGGCGACTTCTGAGCAGTACGCGTCGACGCGGTGCCGCCGCTCGATGAGCGACGCACGCAGGATCTCCACGGCATCCGCTCGCCAGTGCGTGTCGGCGACCAGCCGCGCCAGCTCCGTTCGCACCTGCGCGAGGGTGTCGAGCGCATCGTCGAGCAAGCGGACCCCGGTGAGCACCGCGGCCATCTCATCGGCCGACGGTGCACCGGGAGGGGAGATCGTGAGCATGCGTCCAGCGTGCGCGACTCTGCGAGCCCCGCCCCACCGCGATCCTGGGCGCTGTGCACAAGTCGACGAGATCAGCGATTGGGGACGGAAGTGGTTGCGGGCAGAATGGTGTGATGACCGACCCGGATCCCTTCCGCGTCATCTTCGTCTGCACAGGCAATATCTGTCGCTCCCCGATGGCCGAAGTGGTGCTTCGCGCGCTCTCCGCGCAGCGCGGACTCGGCGCGCGCGTCATCTCGCGCAGCGCCGGTACGGGTGACTGGCATGTCGGCGAGCGCGCCGACGGCCGCACCCTCGACGCGCTCAGCCGACGCGGGCTCGACGGGTCGACGCACCGCGCGAAGCAGTTCAGCGCCGCATCCTTCGCCGAGAACGATCTGATCGTCGCCCTCGATCGCACCCACGAGCGCATCCTGCGTGCGTGGGCGCGCAGCGAGGACGACGAGGGCAAGGTCACGCTGCTGCGCGCCTACGACCCGCACGCGTCGAGCATGGATGTACCCGATCCGTACTACGCCGGCCCCGCGATGTTCGATTCGGTGCTCGGTATGATTGAGACCGCCACCCGCGGCCTCTTCGCACAGCTGGAGCCGGCTGTGCGGGCATCCCATCGCCGTCTCGCGTGACGCGGGACCCTGAGCAGGAGGACCTGCCCTGACTTCTCTGCCTTCGCTCCCGACCCAGCCGCTCAGCCCTCTCGACGGCCGCTACCAGGCCGCCGTCGCAGGTCTCGCCGACTACCTCTCCGAGGCGGGCCTGAACCGCGCCCGCGTCGAGGTCGAGGTGGAGTGGCTGATCGCTCTCACCGACCGGTCGCTGTTCGAGACGACGCCGCTGCCGGATGCCGAGAAGGAGAGCCTCCGCGCGCTGTACCGCGACTTCGGTCAGGCCGAGATCGACTGGCTGGCTGAGAAGGAGGCCGTCACCCAGCACGACGTGAAGGCGATCGAGTACCTGGTGCGCGACCGGCTTCGGACGCTGGGCCTGGATGCCATCGCCGAGCTCACCCACTTCGCCTGCACCAGCGAGGACATCAACTCCGCCTCGTACGCGCTCACCGTGAAGCGCGCCCTCGAGCAGGTCTGGCTGCCCGCCCTGGACCTCGTGATCGCCAAGCTGCGCGAGCTGGCCGTCGAGCACGCCGACGCGGCGATGCTGTCGCGCACGCACGGTCAGCCCGCGACGCCGTCGACCATGGGCAAGGAGCTCGCCGTCTTCGCGTGGCGCCTGGAGCGCGTGCGGGGTCAGATTGCGGCATCCGATTACCTGGCGAAGTTCTCGGGCGCGACCGGCACCTGGTCGGCACACCTGGCGGCCGATCCGGATGCCGACTGGCCGACGATCGCCCGCGAGTACATCGAGGGCATGGGCCTCGGCTTCAACGTGCTCACCACGCAGATCGAGTCGCACGACTGGCAGGTCGAACTGTACGACCGGGTGCGTCACGCCGGCGGCATCCTGCACAACCTCGCCACCGACGTCTGGACGTACATCTCGCTCGGCTACTTCGCGCAGATCCCCGTCGCCGGCGCGACCGGATCGTCGACCATGCCGCACAAGATCAACCCGATCCGCTTCGAGAACGCCGAGGCGAACCTCGAGCTGTCGGGCGCGCTGCTGAACTCGCTCTCGCAGACGCTTGTGACCTCGCGCCTCCAGCGCGACCTCACCGATTCCACCACTCAGCGCAACATCGGCGTCGCGTTCGGGCACTCCCTGCTCGCGCTCGACAACCTGCGCCGGGGCCTGAACGCGATCTCGCTGCGGCGCGACGTGCTTCTCGACGACCTCGACCACAACTGGGAGGTGCTCGCCGAGGCGATCCAGACCGTCATCCGCGCCGAGGTCGTCGCCGGCCGCTCGAGCATCAGCGACCCGTACGCGCTGCTCAAGGAGCTCACCCGTGGTCACCGAGTCGGCGGCGCGGAGCTGGCGGAGTTCGTCGAGAAGCTCGAGATCGGGGATGCCGCGAAGCAGCGCCTGCTCGCGCTCACGCCGGCGAGCTACACGGGTATCGCCGAGCGCCTGGCGCGATGACCGGAATCACCGCCGCTGAGCTGAGCAGTGTGCGGATTCGGGGCGGCGGTCGGGTCAGCGCTACGCGGTCGACGCGGTCGACGCCTTCCTCGATGAGGCCGTCGCCTCGCTGAAGAAGGCGGAATCGAGCTTGACGACGACGCTCGCATCGGATGACGTGACGCGGAAGCAGTTCCCTGCGGTGGGTCTGCTGGGCTCCGGATACGACGCCGATGCTGTGGACGACCTGTTCGACCGAGTCGCCGCGCAGCTGAATCGTCGCGGACAGAACGGTCAGCAGACCCAGGTGCGCGCTGCTCAGGACGCCCGGGACGAGGCGAGGCTGCGCGGCATGTTCGAGGACATCAAGAAGAACCTCGGCCAGCGCCGCGACGACTGAGCGTCAGCGCCTGGCGCGCTGAGCGCCGTCACACCGCGTCCGGCTCGGGCACGTCGTCGCGCGGCATGAGCACCGCGGCGAGCAGGGTCAGCGCCGCGAACACGGCGGCGCCGACGAACACCCACGTCGACGCCCAGACGACGGTGGCGGGGTCACCCGCGCCCTTGCCGGCGTCGAGCAGCGAGTTCGAGATGGCTCCGAGCACGGCCACACCGACCGCGCTTCCCGCCGATCGGGCGAAGCCGTTCATGCCCGTCACGGCGCCGCGCTCTCCCCAGCCGACGGCCGCCTGTGCGCCGATGAGCGTCGGCGCGGCCGTCCACCCGAGCCCGAATCCGAGCACGAAGGCGACGGCGGCGAACAGCAGCGGATTCGGCCACGGTGCGATGAGCACCAGGCCGGCCCCCCCGAGCGTCGTGATCGACATGCCGATCAGCACCGTGCGGCGGAAGCCGATGCGCAGGTACAGCCGGCCGACGAGGGATGCCGCGAGCGGCCAGCCCATGCTCAACGCCGCGACCGCGAGCCCGGAGATGAGCGGGATGGCCCCGCCCGCGCCTTCCAGGTAGGCAGGGCCGAAGCTCGTCACGCCGATGGTGAGCGCCCCGACGCCGAAGGCGACGGCCGTGCACGTGAGGATGAGCCGCCGCGTGATGAGGGCGAAGTCGATGATCGGCTCCGCTGCCCGCTTCTCGACGAAGGCGAAGGCGACGAGAAGCAGCGCACCTCCGCCGAAGCAGATCGCGCTCTGCCACGAGAGCCAGGCCCAGGCGCTGTCGCCCTCGAGCAGTCCCAGGATGATGCCGGTGAGCCCGAGGGTGAGCAGAACCGCACCGAGGTAGTCGATCCGGTGCGGCTTCCGCTCCACCTGCTCGTGATACCTGGTGATCAGCATCCATCCGGCCAGAAGGCACAGCGGCACGTTGACGAAGAAGATCCATCGCCAGGCATCCAGCTGCGCGAAGATCCCGCCGAGCGACGGGCCGACGACCGACGAGATCGCCCAGACGCTCGCCATGTAGCCCTGCACCTTGGCCCGCTCGGCGACGGTGTAGATGTCGCCCACGATCGTCATGGCCATCGGGCCCACGGCGCCCGCGCCGAGACCCTGCACGACGCGGAACAGGATGAGCGTGAGCATGCTCCATGCGAACCCGCACAGCACTGAGCCGACGAGGAACAGCCCGATGCCGATGAGAATGATCGGCTTGCGGCCGATCGTGTCGGCGAAGCGCGAGTAGATGGGCACGCTCACCGCCTGCGCGAGGAGGTAGACCGAGAACAGCCACGGGAACAGCTGATAGTCGCCGAGATCCCGCACGATCGTCGGAACGGCCGTGGCGAGGATCGTGGTGTCGATCGCGATGAGCCCGGTGGCGAGCATGAGCGCGCCGAGCACGGGGCCGCGCTCTGATCGCAGACCGACGGAGGCGCGATCGACGGAGACGGTCATGACAAGGCCAAGCCGGAGCACGAGCGATCTATTCCCGCTGCGGGTGGATCGGCGGCGCGAAGTGGCGGATGCTGGAGAGCACACGCCGGAGGGATGAAGCGGGTCAGGATGCCGTGGGCGGGCCGTCGCCGGCATCCCGAGGCTCGCCGCTCTTCGGCGCGCCGGTCTGCCCGGTGTTCGAAGCGCCGGTCTGGCCGGTCTTCGACGACGACGATGCCTCGTCGTGGTCGAAGAGCACCGGGCGATCGATGGTCTTGGTCACATCCGCAGGGTCGACCGCGAGCATCAGCATCGCGAGACCGAGGAGGGTGACGATGAACGAGGCGCCGCCGATGACCAGGCCCAGCCCGATCGGGGTGAGACCCTCGTAGGTGCCCTTGGCGATCGAGAGGTTCACGCGCTGGGTGAAGGCCCCGGTGGAGACGAGGGTGACGACCGTCGCGAAGACGCCGGCGGCGAGGGCGATGCCCACGAGGTGCAGCGGGCGCAGAATCTCTTTGCGCGTCGGCTTGTTGTCGGTCATGCCTCTCCTCCGTGGTCGGCCAGGCGGTCGGCCCCGGCAGTCGTCTCGCCCGTCGTCGCGGTGCTCTTCGCGGCGGGCGCGAGCCCCGCGATGCCGAGGAACACCGCCACGATGGCGGCGTAGCCGCCGAACAGTCCCACGCCGATGATGATGCCGGTGAGCGACATCTCGTGCCCCTCGACCGCGTAGTCCTGCACGAATCCGACAGGAACGATCAGCAGCAGCACCGCGAGCAGCAGTCCCAGCGCTCCGATGGTGATCGCGTCGCGAGAGCCCTCCTGGCCTCGCGAGCGGAGGCCCGAGATCAGCTCGACGAGACCCGTCAGCGCGGCCCACGTGATCACGAGCACGAAGAACAGCGCGTCGGTGCGCCAGGTCGGGATGCTCGCGGCCATGCCGAGGACGAGCGTGATCGCGCCCATCAGCACCGACGGCCAGCGCTGGCCCGCGCGGTGAACGATGATCGCGGCGACGATCAGCACCAGCGAGGTGACGATCGCGAACCCGCCGAACACCGACAGGCCGACGGCGGCGGAGTGATCGGGCGAGAACGTGATCATGATCGCGGCGACAGCCGCCATGAGGGCGCGCGCGAGCTGCACGGTGCGCACGGTGAAAGGGCGCCCCGTAGCGGGACGCGCTGTGCGCGTGTGGGAAGCGGCGGGCATGACAGTCCTCGGATCGGTGACCCGACCAGTCTACGTCGCGCCACCTTTGCGCAGCCTCGCAGTCGCGCCATCATGGAAGGGCCGACCGAGCGAAGGAGCCTCCGATGACCCGAGCCGCAACCGCCGCCACCATGGCAGTGCGCGAGATGCGCGACTTCCTCTTCGCGCACGGCGACGACTACGACGGAGCGCGCGCCGGGTTCTCGTGGCCGCAGGTCGACGAGTTCAACTTCGCTCTCGAGTGGTTCGACGTCGTCGCCGGCGAGAGGCCCGACCGGCCGGCGGTGCAGATCGTGTCGGCCGACCTCTCCCTGCGCAGCTGGACCTACGGGGAGCTCGCTGCCCGCTCGGACCAGGTCGCCAGCTGGCTGCGCACCCTCGGCATCCGGCGTGGCGATCATCTGATCGTGATGCTGGACAACTCGATCGAGCTGTGGGAGATCATGCTCGCGATCACGAAGATCGGGGCGATCGCGATCCCCACGTCGACCCTGCTCTCGGCATCCGATCTCGCCTACCGGATCTCACACGGCCGCGCCCGTGCGGTCATCGCGCTCGGTTCGCTGACCGAACGGGTGACGGATGCCGTGCGCACGAGCGGCACGGAGGTCGTGCGCATCTGCGTCGGGGAGGCAGCGGACGGCTGGCACGCGTTCGCCGCCTCGCGCGATGCCGACTGGAGCTTCGAGCCGGACGGGCCGACCCCGGCATCCGACACAGCCCTGCTCTACTTCACCAGCGGCACCACCAGCCGGCCCAAGCTGGTGGCCCACACGCACGAGTCCTACCCGATCGGGCACCTCTCCACCATGTGGTGGCTGGGGGTGAAGCCGGACGACGTGCACCTGAACATCTCCTCCCCCGGCTGGGGGAAGCACGCCTGGTCGAGCTTCTACTCGCCGTTCCTCGCGGAGGCCACCGTGTTCGTGTACAACTACGAGCGCTTCGATGCGAACACCCTCATGCAGGTGATGGACAGCCATCACGTCTCGACGTTCTGCGCTCCGCCGACGGTGTGGCGAATGCTGATCCAGGCCGATCTGGCTCGGCTGCTCCACCCGCCGCGCGAACTCGTCGGAGCCGGTGAGCCGCTGAACCCCGAGGTCATCGCGCGCGTGCGCGAGGCGTGGGGCTCGACCATCCGCGACGGATTCGGCCAGACCGAGATGACCGCGTGCATCGGCAACTCTCCTGGTCAGATCGTCAAGGACGGCTCGATGGGCCGGCCGCTGCCCGGGTACCCGGTGGTGCTGCTGGACCCGGTCACCGGCGAGCCGACCGAGCGCGAAGGCGAGATCGCCCTCGATCTCGCCGACAGCCCGCTGGGTCTGATGGCGGGCTACTACGACGACCCCGACCAGACAGCCGAGTCCCGCGCGGGCGGCTATCACCACACCGGCGACATCGCCGTGCGCGACGACGACGGCTACCTCACCTACATCGGCCGTGCCGACGACGTCTTCAAGGCATCCGACTACAAGATCTCGCCGTTCGAGCTCGAGTCCGTCCTGCTCGAGCATGATCTCGTCGTCGAGGCGGCGGTGGTGCCGAGCCCCGATGAGACGCGGCTGGCGGTGCCCAAGGCGTACGTCTGCCTGCGAGCGGACGCCGTCGGGGGTCCGGATGCCGAGCACGACGCCGCCGCGCAGATCTTCGCCTTCGCGCGCGAGCGCCTCTCATCCCATCTCTGGGTGCGCGTCATCGAGTTCGTGCCCGAGCTGCCGAAGACGATCTCGGGCAAGATCCGCCGGGTGGAGCTGCGCGCGCGGGAAGCGGAGCGCGTGGCATCCGGCGACAGCGCCGGGCAGCGCTTCGATCGCGATCACCGATAAACGGCGCTGCGCGCGATCAGGAGGCGACGCGAACCGTCTCGGTGATGGTTCGCGTCTGGATGCCGCGCACCGGGAGTGCCGACTCGTGCCGAGCCGGCTCGGTCGGCTCGGACGGCGCTTCGGCGGTTGCGGATGCGGCGGATGCCGCTGCCGGCGTCGTCGATGCCGGCGTGGCCGCGCGTGTCACGCCGCGCAGCAGCACACGCACGACGGTGCCGACCACGAAGGCCGCGGCGAGCGCACCCACCGACACGATGACCGGAGTCCACACCGACGCGAAGGATGCGCAGAGGCTCAGCATCGCACCCAGGATCCACACGCCCCCGCCGCCGCCCGCCAGCCCTGCGGCGCCGCGCGCGAGCGCGAAGGCGGTCACAAGCGAGCACAGGATGGCGAGAACCGCCCCGGCATTGCCGATCGGCACGAGCACCGATGCCAGCGTGTTGGCCACTGCAAGACTGGACATTCCCCGACCCCCCGGTCATCCGCACCCCGCGTCGCGGCGTGCTCGTGACAGCCAGGTTACGCGCGGAGATTCAGCTTGTGCGTCCCCCCGGGGAACGATTCGGCATCATCCTGAGGGATGACGGGTGAACGGCCCGTGTCAGCGCGGGCGCCGTATCCTCCTGGGAAGACGCAGCGCGCTCAGACGTGCGGCTGCGACCGGCACCGGGCCGGTGAACACAGCATCCACCAGCTGAGCGCCCTCGGCGGGGTTGACCACCGCGACCGGCGTGGTCAGTGTGGTCTCGACCGGCTCGACCGGCATGCGGGCGAACGCGCGATGCGCGGAGAGATAGGCCGGCACGAGAAGCGCCACCGCACCGATCCAGGCCAGCGGATTGCTCAGCGCCACACCCACGAATCCCCACATCGCACCCAGCGCGAGGGCAGCGATCACACGCGCGACCAGCTCGATCACTCCGGTGATCGTCGGCACGGCGACCCGTCCGACCCCCTGCAGCGCGCCACGCAGCACGAACAGCGTGCCGAGCGTCCAGTAGCTCACCCCGTTGATGATCAGCATCTGATGCGCGAGGTCCACGACGCGGTCGGATCCCTCGCCGACGAACAGACGCACCACCGATGCACCGAATGCGATCATGAAGGCGCCGAGCAGCACCGAGGCGATGATCGCCATCCCCAGCGCCTGGATCGTGCCGCTGCGGATGCGGTCGGGGCGGCGCGCACCGAGGTTCTGCGCTGCGTACATCGACGACGCCAGACCCAGCGAGGCGAGCACGGCGACCGCCATGCCGTCGATACGCGAGGCAGCGGTGTACGCGGCGACCGCATCGGCGCCGAGCCTGTTCAGCGCCACCTGCACCGTGAGGGTGCCGATCGCGATGATCGACGCCTGGAATCCCATCGGCAGGCCGAGCCGCAGATGCTCGAGCACGTCGGCGCGGCTGATCCTCCAGTCGTCGCGGTGCACGTGCAGCACGGGCAGCCTGCGCCACAGGTACGCCAGGCACAGCAGCACCGAGATCGCCTGCGCGACCACGGTCGCCCACGCGGCACCGGCGACACCCCAGCCCAGCGGGCCGACCATGACGATCACGAGCCCCACGTTCAGGGCACACGAGATGGTGAGGAACACCAGCGGGGTCCTCGAATCGCCGACCGCGCGGATGATGGCCGCCAGATAGTTGAAGAACATGATCGTGCTGCCGCCGATGAAGGTCACCTGCGTGAAGGCGGTGGCCTCGGCGATCAGCTCGGGCGGCGTCTGCAGCAGCTCGAGACACGGTCGTGCGATGAGCGGTCCGAGCACCGTGAGGATCACGCTGGTGGCCGCGGTCAGTGCCGTGCCCGTGGCGACCGAGCGGCTCACACCACGGGCATCCCCCGCCCCGAACGCCTGAGCGGTGGGGATGGCGAAGCCGCTCGCGAGACCCCACGCGAAGCCGATGACGAGGAAGATCAGGCTGCCCGTCGCGCCCACGGCGGCGAGCGAGCTCACGCCCAGCTGGCGTCCGACGACGATCGTGTCGACGAACTGGTAGAGCTGCTGCACGACGTTGCCGATGAGCAGGGGAACGGAGAAGAGGAGGATGACGCGCCAGGGGCGGCCAGTGATGAGGGTGGTGGCCATGATGATCCGGGGGATGAGGAGGTGCCGGCAAAAAGAGGGCGGCACCATGGATCGTCACGGCGCCGCTCCGATACTCTATCGAATCGTTTCGACAAGATCGACACGGAGGCGTCTACTTCTTTCCGTGATCCGCCGCCAGGGGCTTGCCGAGGGTCGGCTTCGGTGGGTAATCCGGATGCATGACCCGCCTGCGTCGAAGCGATCCGCACGCCCCCGGCATCCGGCGCCTGCGTCATGGCCGCGGCTATCGGTTCCTCGGCCCTGACGGCGCCGCTGTCGACGACCCCGCGATGCTCGAGCGGCTGCGCGCGCTCGTCGTGCCGCCCGCATGGACCGACGTGTGGATGTGCCCCTACGCGAACGGACACATCCTCGCGACCGGAATCGATGCCGCCGGCCGGCGCCAGTACATCTATCACCCGGCGTGGCATGAGCGGATGGCGCGGGAGAAGTTCGATCGCATGCTCCAGCTGGCCCAGGTGCTTCCCGCCGCCCGCGGCGGCGTGACCCGGGACCTGCGCACGGACGGGTTCGGCCGGCCTCGGGTGCTCGCGGGAGCGTTCCGGATGCTCGACTCGGCCCTGCTGCGGGTCGGGTCGGAGCAGTACGCGAAGGCGCACGGCAGCATCGGGCTGGTCACGCTTCGCGGATCGCACGCTCGGGTGCGCGGCGGCCGGATCGTGGAGCTGCGCTTCCCGGGGAAGAGCGGCCAGCCCTGGGAGTCCGAGGTCGACGACCCCGATCTCGCCGTGCTGATCGCCGGACTGAAACGGCGCGGCGGTCGCTCGCTGCTGCTGAGCTGGCAGGACGACACGGCGGGCACGGCCGCCTGGCACGCGCTTCGCGCCGCCGACATCAACGCCGACGTCCGGCTGCGCACCGGAGGCGACTTCACGGCGAAGGACTTCCGCACGCTGCACGGCACCATCTCCGCCGCGGTGGCACTGGCCGAGATCGGCCTGAAGCCGACCGCCACCGCGCGCTCGCGGGCGGCCGCCCAGGCGGTGCGCGTCGCGGCATCCGCCCTGGGCAACACTCCCACCGTCGCGCGCGCAAGCTACATCGACCCACGGGTGTTCGATCTGTACGACGAGGGCGTCATCGTCGACCCGTCTCGGCGGGTCGAGGGACAGCTCGTGACGCTGTTCTCCTGAGGCTGTCAACCCGGTGGGCGACGCCGGATGCCCGAGGCTAACGTCGCCTGCACAAGTCCGCATACGAAGGAGGAGCGATGAACGACGACATGTCCGCCGAGGAAATCGGCACCGAGGAACTCGGCCACCGCGATGAGGGCACGGAGGACGCCGACACGAGCGGCCGCTCGGGCGGCGGTGATCACCCCAGCCAGGCTGAGGGCGAGGACCCGGACAACCCGACGACGCGGACGGATCCCGACACCACCGGGCACCCGTCTCCGGCCGAGGGCTGAGACCGCCGCCGCAGCGCAGCGTGCCGTCGACGGCCCGGCAGGAGCATGATGGAGGGGTGGTCGACATCCTCTCCGCGCTCTCGACGATGCCCGAGCCCCAGTATGTCGAGGTGGGTGACGGCGTCGCCCTCGCGACGTACTCGTGGGGTGATGCCAACGGGCCGACGGTCGTGCTCGTGCACGGATTCGCGTCGAGCACGGCCGACACCTGGGTGCACACCGGCTGGGTGCGCATGCTCGAACGCGAGGGATTCCGCGTGCTCGGCATCGACCAGCGCGGGCATGGCGCCAGCCAGAAGCCGCACGACTCCGGGGGCTACACCGTGCGGAACCTCGCCCGCGACGTGGAGTCGGTGCTCGACACCTTCCTCGTCGACGAGGCGCTGTATGTGGGCTACTCGCTGGGCGCGCGGGTCGGCTGGCAGGTGGCGCTCGATCTCGGCGATCGCATTCAGCGGGCGGTGCTCGGCGGGGTGCCCGACGGCATCCCGCTCGATCGGCTGGACACCGACCAGGTGCGCCGGTACGCCGCAGACGGCACTCCCGTCGCAGACCCGGTGACGCAGAGCTACATCGCACTGGCCGAACGCGTGGCGGGCAACGACATGCACGCGCTGCTCGCGCTGGCCGAGGGCATGCGCGACTCGCGCTCGATCGACCCCGATCCCGCCCACGCTCCGCAGCAGCCGGTGCTGTTCGCCACCGGTGCGCAGGATGCTGTGCTCGAGGGCTCGCGGCGGCTTGCCGAGGCGGCCGCGCAGGCGACGTTCTTCGAGATTCCCGGTCGGCACCACTTCAACGCCCCGGGGGCGAAGGCGTTCCGCCTGGCCGCGCTGGAGTTTCTCAGAGGCTGAGCGCTCAGCGCCGCTCGCCGCTCGAGCGCGCCATCAGCGTGCGGATGACCGCGAAGACGATCACGGCGACCACCGCGACGATCGCGAGCTTGGCGATGAACCAGATCAGCGAGAAGAGGACGTTCACGATCCAGAACGCGATGACGACCGAGACGACGACGCCGACGATGGTCCAGAGGGTGCTCTTGGTCATGTCCTCAGCCTAGAAGATGCGTCTAACGTGTGATGGTGACCTTCGACGGCCCGCTCTCGGCATCCGCGTATGAGCTTCTCGGAGTCGCCGCCACCGTCTCGGACGACGAGCTGCGCCGCGCCTACCGGCTCCGACTGCGCCAGACGCATCCCGACACCGGCGGAGATGCGGCGGTGTTCGTCCGCGTGCAGCGGGCCTGGGAGCTCGTCGGCACCTCGGCAGCCCGCGCCGCGTACGACCGGGGACGAGGAGCGGCATCCTGGGCCGCACGCCCGGCGACCCCTGGCGCGACCGGCACCCGCCCGCGAGGACGGTCCCACGGACAGGCGGGCGCGTGGCGCCGTCGCCGCTACCGGGAGCTGCTCGCAGACCAGCTCGGCCACGAGGTGACGGATGCCGAGGCCTACGACCCGCTGGTGGTTCGCGCGGCGTCATGGGAGGCCCGGCGGATGCTGGCCGACGCACTGGCCGAGGAGGCCACGGCGTCGGCGATCGAGGAGCTCGGCATCGGGTTCACGGCCTGGCACGACGTCGCCACCGGCGAGGACGACGGCACGAAGCTGGACCACGTCGTGCTCAGCCCGAGCGGGCTGTACGGTCTCATGTCCGAGGACTTCGGCGGGCCGGTCCGGTTCCGGCAGGGCGAGGTCATCGGCAGCGCCGTCGGGGCGGCCACGCCGATCCGCGATCTGCTCGCCGGCATGCGGACCGTCGCGCGCGCTGCGCGGGTGCGCTTCGGCGGTGCGATCCTCATCCTCCCCGACGACGACCTCGACGACGCCGTGACGCCACTGGGTGCCATTCGCGGCGTGCCGGTCGTCGTCGTGCGCCGCAGCGCGCTGCGCACGGTGCTGCGCGGCGGGGTGCCGGGAGCGCGGGTGCTCGGCGGCAACGAGGCCTTCGACGTCCGCAGCCGGTTGACGCACAGCGTGCGCGTGCTCTCGCCGTGATGTCACGCGAGGAAGCACCAGGTGCCCGTGCCGGGATCTGGTCCTGGGAGTTACGGTGAGAGCGTGGATGCCGTTGACCCGCTGCCTGATCACCCCGCTCCGGATGCCCCGTCGGGCAAGCTCGTGCTGCTGCGCCACGGCGAGACCGAGTGGTCGCGCACGGGCAGGCACACCGGGCTGACCGACATCCCGCTCACCGCGCACGGCGAGGAACTGGCCCGGGCGGCCGGCGAGCTGGTGACCGGCTACGACTTCCAGCTCGTGCTGAGCTCGCCGCTGCAGCGCGCGCGCCGCACGGCCGAGCTGGCCGGCCTGAAGGCGGGGATCGACCCCCTGCTCGTGGAGTGGGACTACGGCGGATACGAGGGCCGCACCACGAAGGAGATCCGTGCGGAGCTCGGCTACAACTGGACCACCTTCGCGCACGGTGTGATCCGCGGCGAGACGCCGGGTGAGACGGTCGAGGAGGTCGCCGCGCGGGCATCCCGCGTGCTGACGAGGGTGCTGCCGGCGATGGCATCCGGAGATGTCGCGCTCGTCGCGCACGGCCACTACCTGCGCATCCTCACCGCGGTGTTCCTGCGCCAGGCGCCGCGCTTCGCGGCGTCGATCTCGCTCGACGCCGGGTCGGTCTCGGTGCTGGGGTTCGCCCGCGAGCAGCCGGCGATCCTCGCCTGGAACCACGGCCCGCACCTGCCCATGCAGCCCGCCGAGTCCTGAGCGCCCTTCCCGTCACGCAGCCGACTGATACTGTTCGAGCACCGTCGAGCCGAAGGACCCCATGAGCAACGTCACTCCCCCTCCTCCGTCACGCGAGCCCCGCCCTTCGCACCCGCAGCCGCCGAACGCCCCGCTCTACGGCGAGCCGACCTACCCGCAGCCGCCCGTGCCCGGATACGGCGATCCGGGATACCCGCAGATGCCCGGCTCCGTCTACGGCTCTCCTGTTCACCCGGGCTCACCGAGCCTGTCACCTTACGCTGCGCCCGGGATGCTTCAGCCGGTCGGTCTGCGACCGCTGCGCGGCATCGGCGCTGCGACGCGCTGGCTCATCCTGGCATCCGGGGTCGTGACGCTGCTCGCGGCCGCCGTCGAGTTGTGGGGCATCTCGCTGCTCGGGGGGCTCGCGTCGGGCAGGACGGGCTTCGAGAGCCTGCAGATGTACGACTCCGTGACGCTGCTGCTCTCCGGCGTCACCGGCCTCGCCATGATCGGCGCGGGTGTCTGCTGGATGATCTGGCAGCACCGCGCGGCCTCGTCGGTGCCGCCGGCAGCACTGCGCCGCTCACCCGGATGGCATGTCGGGTCGTGGTTCATCCCCGTCGTGGCGCTGTGGTTCCCGTTCCAGAACGTCAAGGACATCGTCCGGGGGTCGCAGGCACCGGTGGGCTCCGGGCTGCTCCGCGGGTGGTGGGCGCTGTGGATCGCCTCGAGCCTGACCTACGTGGCCTCCAGCAACATGATGAATGCCGCAGATTCGGTGCCTGAGCTGAGCGCAGCGCTGAACGTGTCGATCGCCGGGGATGTTCTCTGGATCGCGGCCAGCGCTCTGGCCTGGATGCTGGTCGCGCGCACCACGGATGCGATCGACCCGAGCGACCGCTGAAGACCGCGCCCGGCGGCCGGTGTGCGGGGCGTCCGGCAGTGTGCCGCATGAGCGGCGCGCGGTCAAGCACTCGCCGTGCGACGTGAGCGGCATCTAGGCTCGCGGAATGGCCCTGTTCCGCAGCGATCGTCCCCGTCGCATCCAGCTCGATCAGACGACCGTGGAGCCCCGCGCGGCGCGTGCCCCGTGGAGCCTGTGGGCCGACGGGTTCGGACGCCTCGGCATCCGCTCGATCCAGATCCTCCTGGTGGTCGCCGTCGCGGCGGGCATCGTGTTCGTCATCCAGTACCTCACCCTGGTGACGATCCCGCTCGCCATCGCGCTCATCCTCGCGTGCGCTTTCGCCCCGGCGATGAACTGGCTGCGCCGGCATCATGTGCCGGACCTGCTGGCGACCGTCATCACGCTGCTAACGATCGTCGTCGTGCTGGGCGGCTTGAGCTGGCTGATCGTCTGGGCCGTTCGCGATCAGTGGGATGATCTGTACTCGCAGGCGCAGCAGGGCATCGACCATCTGATCGACTGGACCGACACGCTGCCGTTCCAGCTGTTCACCCCCGACCAGATCGAGGAGTGGACCAAGACGCTCACCGACTTCGTCACGAGCGCGCAGTTCGGCTCCGGTGCACTCGCCGGCGTCAGCGCTGTGGCGAGCTTCGTCACCGGACTCGTGCTGCTGGTCACCATCCTGTTCTTCTTCCTCAAGGACGGCCCGCAGATGTGGGAGTTCCTGCTGCGACCGTTCCACGGCGAGAGCGAGCGCCGCGCGCGCCGGATCGGCCACAAGACGGTGGGCGTCCTCGGGTCGTACGTCCGCGGCACGGCGACCGTCGCGCTGGTGGATGCCGTCGGCATCCTCATCGGTCTGCTCATCCTGCAGGTGCCGCTGGCCATCCCCCTCGCGGTGCTCGTCTTCCTGCTGGCGTTCATCCCCATCGTCGGTGCGACGCTGGCCGGCGTGCTTGCGGCGCTGGTCGCCCTCGTCGCGAACGGCTGGGTGAGCGCCCTGCTGGTCGTCGGCGTCGTCGTGCTGGTCAACCAGCTGGAGGGCAACCTGCTGCAGCCGTTCCTCATGGGGCGCACGATGAAGCTGCACGCGTTCGTCATCCTCGTCGCCCTGGCCGTGGGCACCGCCCTCAGCGGCCTCGTCGGCGCCGTGCTCGCCGTGCCGGTGACGGCTGCCGTCTGGGGCATCATCCAGGTGTGGGATGGCGAGAACCTGCCGGTGAAGTGGGCGCGGCGGAAGCCGCGTGAGCCGCGGGCCTCGGAGAGCACGGCGGTCGAGGTCGCCTGAGACCGGGCATCGAGAACCCGTCGCGCTTGGCTCGCCCAGGTGGTTGCATGGCGTCATGAGCATCGCGACCTCCGCAGACGGAACCGAGATCTCCTACACGACCACCGGGGCGGGTCCGGCTGTCGTCGCCGTGAACGGCGCGCTGTCGACAGCGGCAGATGCTGCGCCGCTGGCGGAGGCGCTGGCCGAAGCCGGGTTCCGCGCAGTGACCTGGGATCGTCGCGCTCGCGGCGGCAGTGGTGATCGGCCGGATTCGGCGCCGGCCGATGAGGCCGACGATCTGGCGGCTGTCATCGCGGCGGTCGGTGGAGTGGGAGCTGTTCTCGGCCACTCCTCGGGCGCGATCCTGGCCCTGTTCGCGGCGTCACGCGGGGTGCCGACCGGTGCGCTGTTCCTGTCGGAGCCGCCGATCGACTTCGACGGGCAGGGCTGGGGCGAGGAGCTGCCGCGACGGCTGCAGGAGCTGGTCGCCACCGAGCGGCACGAGGACGCCATCGCGATGTTCCAGCGCGACGCCGTGGGCTTGCCGGCGGAGATGATCGAGGCGGGCCGTGCAAGCGGCCAGCTGACCGCCCTCGCCCCGCTCGCGCAGTCGACGGTGTACGACGCGCGGCTGACGCTGCGCTATCGGCATCCGGATGCCGCTCTGCTGGATGTCGATGTGCCGGTGACCGTGCTGCGCGGCGCGCAGACCTTCCCGTTCCTCGTCCGGTCATCCGACCGGCTCGCCGCGGAGATCGAGGGCGCCGAGCTGGTGATCGTGCCCGAGTCGGTCATGCACCGCCCGGATCCGGTGGCGACCGCGCGGGTCATCGCGGAGCGGGTCTGACGGCGGGCCGCCGGTCAGGAGCGTCGTTCGTCCTGGTATTGCGGAGCCATCGACTCCATCTGATCCATCACGAGCTGCCTCTTGAACTCACGTCTTCGCTCAACGGTGTAAGGAGGGGCCTCACCCCCTGCCCAGCCTCTGCTCCGCCATCTTGCGAACCACGTCGAGGAAACCTGGGACGTAGTCGCCCCATGACTGATTGATCGCCGAGATGTCTAGTTTGCCTGTGTGCACCTGCTCGCAGAGCCGTACCCACCCTTCGCCGGTCGCGGCTGTCAGCGCGGCGGCGACCCCTGCATTGACGACGCTTCCGGCGCCGGGAATCAGTTTGAGGAAGCTGCTCGCCAACGCACGGCCTGCGAGTTGGACGCCGACCTGCGCGAGCGCGCCGGCTGAAAGCATCGTCTTGATGTCGAGATCGTAGATCGCCGCGATTCTACCCATCATTCCGAGTTGGATCGGCGCCAGGATGACGGCATCAGCAACGGGAACGGGAACCGCCGCTGCTCCGGCTGCGGCCGAAGCAGCGCCAGCGATGACAGACCGAGCCATTTCGCGCTTCCAGGGGAGATTAAGCCACTGCTGAATCTAGTGGTCGGCCCGACAGCTGCTCGGCTCCGAGAACAATCTCTCCCTCGCGAACGACAAAGCAACGGCTCTCACGGTGAAGGAGCGGACTGCAGGCAACCTGACCATGCAAGCGAAGCTCGTTGCGCTCGAGGTTGCCAATCGGTCAGAGAGTACCCTCGCGGTATGAGACGGCCCGTACCCGAGCCCATCAGCGCCGGCGAGGAGTCGGTATGGGACTACCCACGCCCGCCGCGCGTCGAGCCGGTGCCCGAGCGGGTGACGATCCGCCTGGGCGGCGTGCTGATCGCGGACACCAGCGAGGCGGCCCGCGTGCTGGAGACCAGCCATCCTCCCGTGTATTACCTGCCCTTCGAATCGTTCGTCGACGGAGCGCTCATACCGACGGAGGGGTCGTCGTTCTGCGAGTTCAAGGGCGAGGCCGCATACTTCGACGTGCACGGTGGAGGGCGGGTCGTGCGCAGAGCCGCGTGGACCTACCCGCGCCCGGCGCGCGGCTTCGAGTCGCTCACCGGAGGGGTCGCGGTCTACGCGGGCGACATGGATGCCTGCACCGTCGGAGACGAGCTGGTCACACCGCAACCGGGTCGCTTCTACGGCGGCTGGATCACCTCGAGCATCCGGGGTCCCTTCAAGGGCGAACCCGGTTCGATGGGGTGGTGACCCCTCGGATCAGGCGGTGAGCCCGGGATCGTCGTTGTCGTCCCCGCCGTCGAATGTCGCAGTGAGAATCTGCTCGGCCTCGAGCGTGAGGTCGATGGTTCGAGCGAGCAGCCCGGCGAGGGAGGTCGCGCGCAGCAGTTCAAGCTGGTCGATCGGACCCAGCGGTGCGATCGCGGCGAGCTGCCACGAGGACTCCAGCGGATCGTCGGAGATCTCGATGCTGGGATCCCACCGGCTGCCGGAGGTGAGCGCACTGCGGGTGAGCACGCGGCGGACGTGCTTCTCGGCTTCATCGCGCAGCGGTGCGAGCATCGGGTCCCAGGTCAGTTCCGGGACCGCGTGCACCTCGGCGGTCGGGTAGACCTCGTCGTTCCACCAGGCGCCCACTTCGATGCGCTCCGCGCCCACGACGAGCAGTTCGATGTCGCGCTCGGTCGCCGCGACCTCGACGATTCGCGCCATCGTGCCGGTGGGGAAACGGGTGTCTCCTCCCCCGGCCTCGGATCCGCGCTCGATGAGCACGACACCGAATGATGGGTCGTGCGATTCGAGGGCCGCGCCGAGCATCTTCAGGTAGCGCTCCTCGAAGACGCGCAGGGCGAGAGGCGTGTACGGGAACAGCACCGTCTCGAGCGGAAACATCGCAGTGGCTGCCATCGCGCCAGTCAACCACTCCGGACGACCTGCGTCACCCGCCTCGGGACGATCAGTTGAAGTCGCCGCCTCCGCCACCGAAGTCACCTGGCGCCATGTCCTTGAACCGCGAGTAGTGGCCCTGGAAGGCGACGGTGATCGTCGCGGTCGGGCCGTTACGGTGCTTGGCGACGATCAGGTCGGCCTCACCGGGACGGATGTCCTTGTCGTAGGCCGCCTCGCGGTGCAGGAGGATCACCATGTCGGCGTCCTGCTCGATCGAGCCCGACTCACGCAGGTCGCTGATTGCGGGCTTCTTGTCCGAGCGCTGCTCGGCACCACGATTCAGCTGCGACAGCGCGATCACCGGCACCTGCAGCTCCTTTGCGAGCAGCTTGAGGGCACGGGAGAACTCGGAGACCTCCTGCTGACGCGACTCGACGCGCTTGCCGCTGGTCATCAGCTGCAGGTAGTCGATCACGACCAGCCGCAGACCTTCGCGCTGCTTGAGCCGACGGCACTTCGCCCGGATCTCGACGAGCGTCATGTTCGGGCTGTCGTCGATGTACAGCGGCGCATCGTTGATGCGGCCGCGGGTCGCGGCGACCGTGGTCCAGTCCCGCGGGTCGAGGGTTCCCTTGCGCATGTTCTGCAGCGGGATCGCGCCTTCGGCGCTGAGCAGGCGCATCGCGATCTCGCTCTTGCCCATCTCGAGGGAGAAGAAGATCGATGGTTCGTTGTGGCCGATGGCTGCCGCGCGCGCGAAGTCCAGGGCGAGCGTCGAGTTGTGAGTCGGGATCATCGACTCGCCGGCGAGGTAGAGGTGTTCGGCGTTGTCGACCTGCACGCATCGCACCGGCACGCTCGCGATCGGACGCACCGCCTTGACGTAGCGACGGCCGATGCGGGCGATGCTGACCGGCCGCTCCTGCTCGTGCAGACGGCGCTTGCGCTCCAGACGGAACACGTCGTCCACGGTGGAGAAGTTGAGGATGTAACACGTCGACGACGCTTCGGAGCGCCCGTGGACTCGCTTGGACGTGCGCCCGCACTTGTATCCGAGGCTCACGATCAGCTCGTACACACTGTCGGCGAGCCGCTTGTTCGTCACCGCGAACTGGCACGATCCGACGCCACGGACGACTGTGCCATCTGTGTCCATCAGACCGGCGAGCAGCTCGCGGCGCTGGCTGACGGAGGCGCGCAGATACTGCGCGGGCACATGCTTGTCGCCGATCACGCCGAGTCCGCGCAGCAGGGCCGTGAATGAGCCATGGTCGCGGTAGCAGTCAGCGCATCGCTGCGCCTCTCCCGAGAACGGCGAACCGCAGTCGGGGCAGCTCAGGCGCTCGGGGTGGGCGCCCTTGTTCTTCGGTCCGCAGGTGCGCCCGCAGGTGCGCACGTGCGGATGACGTGCAGTGAATGGAGTGCCGCACACCTCGCAGTCGCGCACGAGCGTCTGGGTGGGGAGCTTCAGCGCGTAGAGCATGTTGCCGCGCGCTTCGGCGCGGATGCCAGTGGCTGCGATGAGCCCGGGGATCTCCGCGGTCTCACTGGTCATGCGCGCACCGTCGCTGTGCCCGTCGCCGAGCCACGCGCCCAGCACGTAGGGAGGAATCGGCAGCTCGGCATCCGGTGCACGCAGCGCGGCCGCGTTCTGCACCGAGTGATTGGCTCGTGCGTCAGCTCCGACGGTGAGCGTGTCGCGGATCTGCTCGGTGGTCATCGTCACCGATCCGCCGGCCGGTGAACGACGGGTCGCGCGCGTCTCGGTCACCCACTGGTGCTGTGCATCAGCGACGATGACTGAGCCATCCGAGAACTCGACCTCGTAGCAAGGACGCTCGACCATGACCTCCGTCGCCGCCACCACCCGTGTGGGGCGGCCATGCGCGTCGTACAGCTCATCGCCGACCTGCACGTCACCCATCGTGGTCCACCCGGTCGGGGTGGGCAGCGGGGTGTCGAGCGCCAGCGCCTTGCCCATGGCCGGTCTCGCCGCGACGACGATCATCTGACCGCCGTGCAGACCGTTGGTCAGCTCGTCGAGCTCGCGGAATCCGGTCGGGATGCCGGTCATCGTGCCGTCACGGCCGTTGGCCGCCTCGATCTCCTCGACAGCCGCGTCGACGGCGACGGTGAGCGGCACGTAGTCCTCGGCCGTCTCGGAGCCGGTCACCGAGTAGATCTCGGCTTGGGCGTTGTTGACGATGTCGGCGGCGTCGCCCTCACCGGCGTAGCCGAGCTGCACGATGCGCGTGCCCGCGTCGACCAGGCGACGCAGGATGGCGCGCTCCGCCACGATCCCGGCGTAATAGCCGGCGTTCGCCGCGGTCGGAACGATCGAGGTGAGGGTGTGCAGGTAGTCGGCCCCGCCGGCGCGCCCCAGCTCACCTGTCTTGATCAGCTCATCTGTGACGGCGACGACGTCGGTGGGCTCGCCGTGCGAGTACAGCGAGAGGATCGCCTCGAAGATCAGCTCGTGCTTGGGCACGTAGAAGTCGGCGCCCTTGAGCATCTCGATCACATCGGCGACGGCATCCTTCGACAGCAGCATGCCGCCCAGGGCGCTCTGCTCGGCGAGAAGGTCATGCGGGGGCGTGCGCTCGGGGGCGCGAGAGTTACCCAGACGCTCGTTCGAGATATCTGCGATCGACACGGTGCTCCTCCCGGCCGGCACGACTGAACACACGTCACCGGCGCTTGCGACCGGCGGGTAGTCGGCCTCGGGCACAAGCAGAACACGCGCCACCGACATCCGGTCTCCCCCAAGGTAGGAGCCGACTTATCCCCATGCAAGCGGGCCTGTGGATAAGTCTGTGGAGAGTGTGCGAAGAACTCTGGAGTGTCTGTGCAGAACGGATGTGGATAAGTCGGTGGACAGTTTCAACATCCGCGAATTTTATTGGGGCTGATCTGGTTTTCTTCGGTTCCCCACCCTGTGGACGAAATTCCGCCTCAACGTGAGATTGAAGGTTTGCCCGCCTCGGCCCTGATGTGCAGAACCTGGGGAAAGTCAAGCGCGGATGCGGCTCGGGCGCGCCGCGCGTCATGACCCGGTGGAGTCGCGGATCACGAGGTCCAACGGCAGCGCCGACTCCGCGCCGAGCTGCTCGCCGCGGATCAGACGCACGATGGTGGCCATCATCGCCGCGCCCTTCCCCGCAGTGTGCAGATCGACTGTGGTGAGCTGCGGAGACGCGCTCGTCGAGAAGACGTTGTTGTCGACGGTGGCGACGGCGACGTCGTCCGGAACCCGGATCCCCTGCTCCTTGAGCACGCCCAGCGCGCCCGCCGCCATCTGCGCTGACGCGACGAACAGGGCATCCATCTCTCCGCCGCTCTCGAGCAGCCGGCGTGCCGCCGCTGCTCCCCCTGTCGGGGTGTAGTCCCCTTCTTCGCTGCCGGCGCCCTCGAGCCCCGCTGCGGCGAGCGCCTCGCGCCAGCCCTGCAGCCGCTCCTGACCAGCTGACGTGTCGAGAGGACCGCTGATCGTGGCGATCCGCCGGCGGCCGCGATCGATGAGGTGCTGGGTGGCGAGCGCGCCGACGGCGATGTTGTCGACATCGACGACGTGGATCTCCTCCCCCGTCTCCCCCGGCGGGCGCACACCGAAGACGACAGGCAGGGTGCGCGCCAGCTCACGATATGACGACGAGGCGCTGTGATGCGAGAGGATCAGCGCTCCATCCACGTTGCCGCGGCGGAGGAGCTGATGCGTCTTCTCCGGGTCCTGCTCCGACTCGATGAGCAGGGTCAGCGAGTACTCGGTCGATGACGCGTACATCGCCGCGCCCTGGATCACCTCCGCGAAGTACGGGTCTGCGAAGAACTCGGCCGTGCGCTCGGGGATCATCATGGCGACGGTCTGGGTGCTGCGGCGAGCGAGGCTGCGTGCCGCGCGATTGGGTACGTACCCGACCTTCGCGATCGCCGCGTTCACCCGGGCGACGGTGTTCTCGGTGACCCGAGGCGATCCGTTGATGACGCGCGACGCGGTCGAACTCGAGACTCCGGCGAGCGCTGCGACCTCCTCGAGGGTCGGGACCCAGGGCTGCGCGCTGCGAGACGCTCTGATCGTCACTCTTCGTCTCCTGCTGCGCATCCCGCGCGATCGTGGGCGCCTCGCTGTCGAGGGTGGGTCTCTTCACCGTACGCCACGGCGGCGCGGGGTCTCACTCCGGGATCCGGTGCTCCTCGATGAGCCGCGCCAGCCACAGGCCGCTGTCCTTGACGGTGCGCTCCTGCGTGTCGTAGTCGACGTGCACGATGCCGAAGCGCTTGCTGTACCCATAGCCCCATTCGAAGTTGTCGAACAGCGACCAGACCAGGTATCCGCGCAGGTCGACGCCCTGCTGCAGAGCGCGGTGCGCGGCCGTGAAGTGACGGCGCAGGTAGTCGAGTCGGTCGTCGTCGTGCACGCGCTCGCCGATGCGCTCGTCGTCGAAGGCCGCGCCGTTCTCGGTGATGACCAGCGGCAGTCCCGGATGCTCGCGGCTGAGGCTCAGCAGCAGCTCCTCGAGTCCGTCGGGGGCGATGTTCCACCCCATCGCGGTGTACGGCCCGTCCTGCGTGAGGAACTCGACGACGTCGCTGCCCGGCCAGGCCGAGCCGCCGACGTCCTTGTGTCCGTCCGCCCGCTCGCGCGGGGCGACGCCGTCCCACATCCGCACTCGAGTGGTCGAGTAGTAGTTGACCCCGAGGAAGTCGATCGGCTGACGGATGATCTCGGCGTCGCCGGGCCGCACGAACAGCCAGTCGGTGACCTGCGCCGTGTCTTCGATGAGATCGGCGGGATAGCCGCCCACGAGCATGGGCTGCGTGAACGACCGGTTGGCGAGGGCATCGATGCGTCGCACGGCCTCGGAGTCCTGGCCGTCCGCGCCGCGGATGACGTGGAAGTTCAGGGTGACCGACACCTGCGCGTGCGGCGCCACCTCTCGCAGCACCTGCACCGCGAGGCCATGGGCGAGGTTCAGGTGGTGCATGGCCTGAAGCGCTGCGGCGCCGTCGGTGCGGCCGGGAGCATGCGCGCCGGACCCGTAGCCGAGGAACGCGCTGCACCACGGCTCGTTCAGGGTCGTCCACACGGGCACGCGGTCGCCGAGCGCCTCGGCGACATGACGGGTGTACTCGGCGAACCGGTACGCGGTCTCGCGGTTGGTCCATCCGCCGGCATCCTCGAGCGCCTGCGGCAGGTCCCAGTGATAGAGAGTGGCGATCGGGCGGATGCCGCGGGCGATCAGCCCGTCGACGAGGCGACCGTAGAACGCGAGGCCGCGTTCGTTCACCGGGCCGGACCCGGTCGGCTGGATGCGCGGCCACGAGATCGAGAACCGGTAGGCCTCGATGCCGAGCTCTGCCATGAGGTCGAGGTCGGATTCGAGCCGGTGGTAGTGGTCGACGGCCACATCGCCCGTGTCGCCGTCGACGACCCTGCCGGGTGTGGCGCTGAAGGTGTCCCAGATCGACGCCCCGCGACCGTCTGCGGTGGCCGCACCCTCGATCTGGTACGCAGCGGTGGCAGCGCCGATCAGGAAGTCGGCGGGGAAGTCGAGCCCTGCGTCCCGGTAGTCGGGGCTGTCTCTGGTGTGCGCCTGCATCTGGATGGTCATATCAGCCTTTCACTGCGCCCTGCATGATTCCGGTCACGAGCTGACGGCCCGCGACGAAGAAGAGGATGAGAAGAGGGATGACCGAGAGCACCGCTCCGGCGAGCACCAGGGCGTTATCGGGGTTCTGTCCTCCGGCCGCGCTCAGCGCCGCGAGGGCGGTCTGCACGCTGGGATTCCGCGGGCTCAGGGCCAGCAGCGGCCACAGGTAGTCGGTCCACGCGGCCATGAAGCTGAAGAGTCCGAGCACGGCCATCGCGGGGCGAGCGGCGGGCAGGGCGACGTGCCAGAACGTGCCCCACATGCTCGCGCCGTCGACGCGCGCGGCTTCGATGAGCTCGTCGGGGATGACGTCGACCAGGTACTGACGCATGAAGAACACCCCGAACGCGGTGACCATCCCGGGGACGATGACGGCCTGCAGGGTGCCGATCCAGCGCCACTCCGCCATCAGCATGAACAGCGGGATGATGCCCAGCTGGGTCGGGACGGCCATGGTGGCGATGACCGTCACGAGCAGCCCGTTGCGGCCGCGGAAGCGCAGCTTGGCGAAGGCGTACCCGGCGAGAGTCGAGAAGAAGACGACGGAGATGGTGATCGCACCGGAGATCACGGCGCTGTTGACCAGCGAGAGCAGGAACGGGACGGTCTCGAACACCTCGGCGGCGTGGGAGACGAAGTTCGGTCCCGGCAGGATCGCCGGCGGCACGAGGTTGGTGTCGGAGGACTGCCGCGAGGAGATGACGAACGACCACCACAGCGGGAACGCCGATCCGGCGAAGTAAGCGATGAGCAGGGCGTAGGTCAGCATCCCCGGGCGCTCGTAGGCGCGCACGCGACGAGCGCGTCGTTCGGATGCCACGGTGCGGCGTTGGCGTTCTGCCCCGGCATCCGTCTCCGGCGCCGGCGCGGGGGTGAGGAGGGCGGTCATGATGCTCCCTGCTGAGTGTTGACCGGAACTGGCGTCGGGGACGGGACTCGCTTCTTCCGCACCTTCGAGGTCTTCTCGTCGGCGGTGCGCACGGCCCGGGTGATCAAGAAGCTGAGCAGCCCGACGAGCATGATGACGAGGAAGAGGATCCACGCGGTCGCCGAGGCGCGGCCGAAGTCGCGCATGGGGAAGCCGAGCTGGTACAGGTAGAGCACGATCGTCTGGAACTGCCGGTCGCTGCCGCCGTAGGTGCGGCCGTCGAAGAGCTTCGGCTCGGTGAAGATCTGCAGTCCGCCGATGGTCGCCGTGATGACGACGAAGATCAGCGTCGGACGGATGAGCGGGATGGTGATCGACCAGAACTGGCGCAGTCTGCTGGCGCCGTCGATGGTGGCCGACTCGTACATGTCGCGCGGCACGGCCTGCATGGCGGCGAGCAGGAGCAGGGCGTTGTACCCGGTCCAGCGCCAGTTGACCATGCTCGCGATCGCGACGTGCGAGGGGAAGACGTCGAAGGCCCAGCGGATCGGATCGAGGCCGAGCAGCTCGAGCAGGCCGGCGACCGGCCCGTGGTACTGGTTGAAGACCTGCAGGAAGATGACCGTCACCGCGACGGGAGCGACGATGTAGGGCAGCAGGATGCTCATGCGCCAGAACGTGCGCCCGCGGAGGGCCTGGTTCAGCAGCGCGGCCACCAGCGTGGCGATGACGAGCTGCGGGATCGCCGAGAGCAGGAAGATGCTGAACGTGTTGCCGAAGGCGTTCCAGAAGAACGGGTCGTTCAGCACGTCGACGTAGTTCTGCAGCCCGACGAAGTCGCCCTGGCCCTTCAGCAGGTGCCAGTCGTAGAGCGACACGTTGAAGGTGTAGGCGATGGGGAAGACGCCGATCAGCGCGAACAGGATGAAGAACGGCGCGATGTAGAGGTACGGGGAGAAGGTGTGGTCGAAGCGACTGACCTTCTGCCGGAACGTGAGTTCCGTGCGGGCGGCTCTGCCGGTTGTGCTGCTCATCGTTGAACCAATCACGGGGTGAGGTGCGGGTGGATGCTCGGGCGGCTCGACGGCGTGCGTCGAGCCGCCCGGGCAGTCAGTCAGCTCGGGATCTGGCCGAGCAGTTCCATGGCGGCATCCCAGGCCTTATCGGGATCGGTGACCTCGCCCTGGCTGACGCGGTCGAAGATCGGTCCGAAGACGTTGTCCTGGATGTTGGAGTCCTCTGGTCCCTTGACCTGAGCGACGACGCCCTTGGAGCGCTCGGTGAAGATCTGGCCGATCGGAGCGTCATTGAAGAAGGGGCTGGTGGTGTCGGCGACCAGCTTCTGGCCTTCCATCGTGCTGGGGTAGGGCCCGGCCTTCTCGAACGCGGATGCCTGCTGCTCGGGCGATGCGAGCCAGAGCGCGAGCTTGGCCGCCTCCTCCTTGTGCTCGGACGACTCTGCGACGCCGAGGAATGCGCCGCCCCAGTTGGCCGCGCCACCCGGGAGCACGTTCGCGAAGTCCCAGCCGCTGTCGGTGGTGCCCTCGTCGTAGTAGCCCTGCACGATGCCGAGCATCCAGCTCGGGCACATGTAGACGGCGAAGTCGCCGGCCTTGGCCTCGGGTCCGACCTCCCAGCCGGGAAGACCTGCACCGAGGCCCGCCTTCTCGGCCTCGACGATCTTGCCGAAGTGCTCCTTCAGCACATCGTTGTCCTCGATGTTGAGGGTCTCGCCGTCCTTCTTGTAGTAGCCCTCCTTCTGCTGGTTCACGAACGAGTTCCAGAAGAATCGCGGGCTGTGATAGAACGCCTTGCCCGACTTGTCGACGTACTCCTTGCCGACCTCGAAGAAGCGATCCCACGTGGCATCCTCGCCGCCGAAGTAGGCAGCCACCTCGTCGCGGTCGCTGGGCAGTCCCGCGGTCTCGAAGAGGTCGCCGCGGTAGCACAGGCCCTGCGGGCCGATGTCGAGGCCGGCGCCGAGAACCTTTCCGTCGGCCGTGGTGCCCTGCTCGTACTTCCAGTCGAGCCACGAGTCCTTGACGTCCTCGATGCCGTAGTCGCGCAGGTCGACGAACGCGTCGGACACCTCGGCGATCGTGCCGAGCCAGCCCTCTTCGATCGCGACGATGTCGCTGAGGCCGGTGCCGGCCGCGATCTTCGCGTAGGCGTCGTCGCGGGCTGCGCCACCGCCTTCGAGGTTGGTCGCCTCGATCTTGATGTTCGGATTCTGCTTCATGTACTCGGCGTACTTCGCGTCGACGCCCATGGTGCCGAAGGTCGTGATCGAGAGGGTGATCTGGTCGTCGCTGGCTTCGGCTCCACCTCCGCTCGAGCATCCGGTGGCGATGAGGGCCACGGCTGCGACGCCGGCGACGGATGCGGCGATCCTGCTTCGTGCTGATTTCACGGTCACTCCCTTGTGTGCGCTTCGGGCGAAGCATGCAAGCGCTCCCACAATTCTCGTGGGAGCGCTCCCAGCAGCTTCGGCGTTCACGTTACGCCGGAGATTCCGACACTGTCAAGAGGCAAATGGGCGCGCTCCCATGGCGCCCATTGCAGACCCCCAGGGAGGCCTGTGTTGTCGTCAGCCGGCGGCGGACAGCTGCCGACGCGCCTCGTCGATGGTCGTCAGGACCTCGATCGACGTCTGCAGGGGATGCAGCGGCGACTCGGTGAGCCCATCGTCGATGTGCTGCGCGACGGCGGCGGCCTGCCACGCCATCCCATCGCGGTGGTGCAGACCGGAGTCATCGACGAAATGCCCTCGCACATCGCCCCGCTGCGCAGAGAAGCCACCGGGGAAGACGAACGAGGGGTCGATCTGCAGAGTGCCGCCTGACCCCGAGACGGATGCCGCGCCTGGCGACGTCACCCGGATGCTCGTGCTCAGCAGCGCTTGAGCACCCGCGGGGTAGTCGAGCACGAGCGCGCTCTGCTCATCGACGCCGGAGTCGGTGCGAGTGCCCAGTGCGGTGACGCCGGTCGGCACCCCCAGCCACAGATGGCTGAGCCAGACCGGGTACACGCCGAGGTCGAGCAGCGCGCCGCCGCCGAGTGTGGGGTCGAAGAGTCGTCCGCCCTCGCTCGGGTCGGCGGCGAACCCGAGATCGGCGATGATCAACCGCGGATCTCCGATGACCCCGTCTTCATGCAGGTGCAGCATGACATCCGTCTGCGGGAGGAAGCGGGTCCACATGGCCTCCATGGCGAAGACCCCGGCAGCCCCGGCAGCGGCGGCGATCTCGCGCGCCTCGTCGGCGGAGAGCCCGATCGGCTTCTCGATGAGCACGTGCTTGCCTGCGGCGATCGCGTCGATCGCCAGTCGCCGGTGCTCGCTGTGCGGAGCCGCGATGTAGACGATCTGCACCTGCTCGTCCCCGTACAGGGCGGCGTAATCGTCGTGGGTGCGTGGGATGCCGTGCCGCCTGGCGAACTCCCGGGCGCGGTCCACCGATCGGGAGGCGACCGCGATCACCCGCTGGTCGGTGTGCGTGTGCAGCGCATTTACGAAGTCGGTCGCGATACCGCCCGGCGCGACGACACCCCATCGCAGAACCGGGCAGCCCTTCAGCGGCGCGACTCGCGGAGCGGGCATGGTGAGGGCAGGCGCATTCATGAGTCCTGAACCTAACGCACGTCTGTCCACCGCACCGCTCGTCGGATGCGCGCGGGTGGACGATGTCCGAATGGTGAGGTATCGTCCTGGACACGATCGGAGATATCTCAGATTGCACGGGGGTTTGAGCATGAACGTGGAGACGACAGGGGTCCGCAGATCTGCGGTGTACCTCTGGGGCGCGCTCTTCGTGCTCGCCTGGGCGCTTCTCAGCGCCGTGCTCGGAGCCGGTGAAGCTCGAGCGGATGACGAGCCCCCTGCGCCTCTGTCAGGAATCACGTCACTCGTCGGCGACACCCTGGGCGGTGTCGTCACTCCGGTCGCGAAGACGGTGACCTCGACCGTCGAGCAGGTCGCTTCTCCGGTCGTCTCGACCGTCGAGAAGGCGGTCACGAAGACGACGACCACCGTGGCATCGGTTCCCGTCGTCGGAGCTCCCGCGGCGCAGGTCGTCGAGAAGGTCGGCGACACGGTCTCGAGCGCGACGCAGACCGTCGAGGACGTCGTCGCATCGGCTCCGGTCAGTGCGATCGTGACCCCGGTGACGGATGCTGTCAGCAGCGTTCCCGTGGTGGGCTCGATCGTCGACGGACTCGGCGCGACGGACCTCGTGAACGAGGTGGCGACCGGTGTCGACAAGGTTCTCGATGTCGTGCCGCCCGTCATCGAAAGCACGGTCGACCCTGTCGTCGACGGGCTCAAGCCTGGCATCCCGAGCACCGGTGGTGCCGACCTTCCCGAGCTGGATCTTCCGCTCGCCGACGCTGCGAACCCCGCAGTCGACAGCGCTGCCGGACTCGCTGTCGAGCCCGAGGCGGTGCCCACGGTGCCCGCCACGGCAGCTCCCGCGGCCGCTCCCACGGCGCAGTCTTCCGCATCCGTCCCGCTCGTCCTTGAGCGCGGAGCCGTCGTGACGCTTCCCCGAGACTCCAGCGCCCAGCAGACCGCGCCTTCCGGCGATCCGCACGGGGCGCCCGCCAGTTCTCCGGGGGTTGTGACCCCGACATCCGCCGCGGGCGGCAGCGGGGGTGCGCCCGGCACCAGCTCTGACCGTCCCTCCTCGGACCGTCTTGATCTCGACGTGTCATCGCGCACGGGCATCCCCGCGGATGCCGCTCTGCCGGCTTCGCCGGCGGGCAGCACCGACGTCTCTCCTGACTGACGAGAGGGCGGCCGATCCTGTATCGGCACGCCGGACCACACGACCGTGTGGTCTTCCTCTCGCACAGATCAGGAGTAATTCTCATGCGCACTATCGTCAAGCACGCCATGTGGGGCGCGCTCATCGCCGGCGGCGTCTCGCTGCTCGGCGCCACGGCCGCGAACGCGGCTGAAACGAACGGAGACGAAGGTCTCCTCTCGGGGACCCAGATCCTCGCCCCGGTCACCGCGCCGATCGACATCGTCGGCAACGCCGTCTCGGTGCTCGGCAGCGGAACCACCACCGGATCGATGACGGATGCCGGATCATCGGCTCCTGCACCGGCTCCGTCAGCCGAGACCACCGGTGACGGCGGTGTGGCTTCGGGCACGCAGGCCGTCATCGACGTGGTCCTTCCGGTGAACGTGTCGGGGAACGCCGTGAGCGTTCTCGGGTCGTCCACCGCTCAGTCGGATGCGCCTGAACCGGCGCCGGCACCTGCACCAGCGCCGGCACCAGCCAGCACCTCGGGTTCGGACGGTATCCTGTCGGGCACGCAGGGCCTCGTGTCCGTCACCGCACCGATCACCATCGGCGGCAACAGCATCTCCCTCCTCGGAGATGCCACCTCCTCCAACGCGACCCAGGGACCATCCGCACCCGCCGAGGCACCCGCAATCGATGCCAGCACCAGCGGCGACGACGCGATCCTCAGCGGCACCCAGGTGCTCGCACCCATCACGGCGCCGATCACCGTGACCGGCAACAGCATCTCCGTCCTCGGAGATTCCGCGATCGCGGAGGGCGCCGGGGGCACGTCAGCACCCGCCGACGCTCCCGCAACCGATGCCACCACTGGCGGCAACGGCGGCATGCTCGGCGGCACCCAGGTGCTCGCACCCGTCACCGCACCGATCACCGTGACCGGCAACGGCATCTCCGTCCTCGGAGACGCCGCGGTCGCGGAGGGCGTCGGGGGCACGCCAGCGCCTGCTGAAGCACCCGTGACCGACGCCAGCACCGGCGGCGACGACGCGATCCTCAGCGGCACGCAGGTGCTCGCACCCATCACCGCCCCGATCACCGTGACCGGCAACGGCATCTCCGTCCTCGGAGACGCCACCGTCGCTCAGGGGTCGGACGGCACCGCAGCGTCCGGTGCACCTGCGTCGGACGCCACCACGGGCGGGAACGGTGGAATCCTCGGTGGCACCCAGGTGCTGCTGCCTATCACCGCGCCGATCACCATCGGCGGCAACGCCATCTCCCTGATCGGCGACAGCACGGTCGAGGTGCCGGCAGTCACTCCTGGCGCTGAGCCCGGGACCGAGCCTGGCACTACCGACCCGGGCGTTGAGCCTGGCACCGAGCCCGGCACCACCGACCCGGGCACTGAGCCCGGCACCACCAACCCGGGCGTCGAGCCGGGCGCCGACCCGAGCACGCAGCCCAGCAGCGACCAGGCGACGGATCTCGGCGTCGTCACCGCGGCCCTCGTGACGTCGCCGCGTGTTTCGGCGATGTCGCCGGCCCTGACGGGCACCCCGGCGCTGGCCATGACCGGTGGCGGTGAGATGGCTCCGGTCCTCGCCCTGCTCGCCGGCCTGATGCTGCTCATCGGTGCAGCGCTGGTCCGTCGCGCTCGCGCAGCGGCCTGATGTCGCCCTTTGCGGCGGATGCGACCTCTGCGGTCGCATCCGCCGCAGAGGCATGCCCGTCAGCATCCGCCGCCCACCCGCCGGTGCGAGGTCGAAAAGGTACGGTAGAGCCCCGCCCAGCGTGCACTTTCGACCCCGCAGCATTCGCAACGCATCGCGTATCGCTGCAATACTTCAGCGGCCACTGGCCGGGGTCAATCGTGTACAGAAAGGCCCGCGAAAGCGTGCAGTTTCGACCCCGCAGCATCGCCGTCGGCCGTCGGCAGCCTGGACAGACGAAGGACGGAAGCGGCACCATGCAGAAGGCCCCCGGCATCCGGAGATGTCGGGGGCCTGCAGGTGCAGCGGAATTACTTCGCGGCGATGACCTGAAGGGTGATCACGGCCGTGACGTCGTCGTGCAGACGAACCGTCGCCTCGTGCTCGCCCGTCGTCTTGATCGGCGAGGTGAAGTGCACCTTGCGCTTGTCGATCGAGCCGAGGCCCTCAGCGGCGACAGCGTCTGCCACGTCGGCGGTCTTCACCGAGCCGAACAGGCGACCTTCGGCGCCGGCCTTGACGGCCAGACGGACCTTGGTGCCCTCGAGCTTGTTCTTGAGTGCGGTCGCCTCGTCGAGGTCGTGGCTCTGGCGGGCCTTGCGAGCTGCCTGGATCGACTCGACCTGCTTCTGGCCACCACGGGTCCACGCCACGGCGTAGCCCTTGGGGACGAGGTAGTTGCGGGCGTACCCGTTCTTGACCTCGATGACGTCACCGGCGCTTCCGAGCCCGGCGACCTCGTTCGTGAGAATCAGCTTTGCCATGTCGGTACCCCTCAGCGGCCAGCGCCGGCGTAAGGCAGGAGAGCCATCTCGCGAGCGTTCTTGATCGCCTTGGCGATCAGACGCTGCTCCTGCACCGAGACACCGGTGATACGACGGGCACGGATCTTCCCGCGCTCCGAGATGAACTTGCGAAGCGTCGCGACATCCTTGTAGTCGATGACGCCAACGCGGATGGACTTCGCGGGAGCGGTGGGCTTGCCACCCTTCCGCGGCTTGCGGCGATCGCCGCTCGACTTTCCAGCCATGTTTCTTCCTTAAGAGATGATCGGCCTGGGTCCCTGAGCCTGTCGAAGGGCCCTGGCCTGAGATTCAGAACGGGGTGTCGTCGCCGAAGCTGCCCGGAGCACTCCAGGCGTCAGCGCTCGAGGAGCCGGGGGTCGACCACGGCTCGTCCGAGACCTGCTGTTGCTGCTGCTGCTGCGGACGGGACTGTCCACCGCCGTTGGATGCGGCCCGCGTGACCTGTGCCGTCGCGTATCGCAGCGACGGACCGATCTCGTCAACCTCCAGCTCGATCGACGTGCGCTGGTTGCCTTCGCGGTCCTGGTAGGAGCGCTGACGCAGACGGCCCTGCGCGATGACGCGCATGCCCTTGGTCAGCGAACCTGCCACGTGCTCGGCGAACTCGCGCCACACCGACGAGCGGAGGAACAGCGCTTCGCCGTCCTTCCACTCGTTGGCCTGACGGTCGAACGTGCGCGGGGTCGAGGCGATGGTGAAGTTCGCCACCGGCAGGCCGTTCTGCGTGTAACGCAGCTCGGGGTCTGCGGTGAGGTTGCCCACCACGGTGATGACGGTTTCGCCGGCCATGAGCCTTAGGCCTTCGCGACCTTGGGCTTGCGAGCGGCCTTCTCGGCAGCGCGCTTAGCCTCGGCGGCGACCATGGCCTGTGCCTCTTCGGCGCGCAGGACCTTGGTGCGGAACACGAGCTCGCTCAGCTTCAGCTGACGGTCGAGCTCGACCGTGGCCTCGCTGGTGGCGGTGAAGTTGACGACGGCGTAGATGCCCTCGTTCTTCTTGTTGATCTCGTAGGCGAAACGACGCTTGCCCCAGATGTCGACCTTGTCAATCGAGCCACCATCGTTGGTGATGACCTTCAGGAACTTGTCGAGGTTGGGGGCAACCTGGCGCTCGTCCAGCTCGGGGGTCAGAATGACCATGAGCTCGTACTGGTGCGTCACTTACCCACCTCCTTCGGACTAGAACGGCTCCCGGGACTTTCCCGGAAGCAGGAGGGTGTGTAGCACGTCGTCTGTCGCGGCTTCCCGAATGGATGCCGACAGGCAGACAACCACAACAGTCTACCGGAAGCCGAGCTCCCTGGGAAACACGAGCGGACAGCATCGTGCGTCGCGTCCGGTGCTGCCTGCCGCATGCGGCGCGGGCGCTCGCTAGGATCGGTTCGACGAAGGCGTGGAGCGACTTTTGGAAGTGACGCAGAGCATCTGGGTGCCGGGCCGCTCGGGGTGGACAGGGCCCGGGTCGAACCCGGCGGCGACCGGCATCGCGCTCATCTGCTTCGGCGCCATCGCACTCATCGGCGGTGGATGGCTGGCATCCCTGCTGCTGTCATCGCCCTCGCCGGCGGTGTTCGCGTTCGCGCTGAGCCTCATGGCGCTGATCGCCTGCGCGGCGTGGGCAGTCGTGGCGCAGCTCGGCGTGCAGCGCCGTCGCATTCTGCGCCTGCGGGTCGAGGGCGAGATGGTCGAGTTCGGCCCCTCTACGCGCTCGCGACTGCCGCTGCGACTGCTCGGGATCCCCGGCCTCGCGCTGGCCGCATCGGTGGTGTGGGTGCTCACGACCGGTGAGCTCGCCTCGGCCACGCGCTATGGTCCGGCCGTGATGTTCGTGCCCGCGGCAGCAGCGGTCGTCTACAGCATGCGCGGCTGGAGGGGACCGGTGGGGTCCGTGCTGTCGATGACCCCGCAGCAGGTGGGGCTGCGATGCCGCGGGCGTGAGGTCTCCGCCCCCTGGGGCGACGTGGCATCCGCCGGGCTCGCTGAGCAGCACGCCGTGGTGCGCATGCGCGACGGCCGTGAGCTGCGCTGGGCACCGCGCGATCTCGCCAGCGACCCCATCCTGCTCACCGAGCTCATCGCGCACTACGCCGCGACCCCGGCATCCCGCCGTGACATCGGCGCGGGAACCGTCGCCCTGCTTCGCTCCGGCGAGTTCTGAACGGGCGCCGGGTCATCATGTCTGGTCGCACGCGCGCGCCCGGCGGCCCGTTGAACAGCTGCCTGACGCGGATCAGCGCTGGACGGCGGGGATGTCGGCCCAGATCGCACGCTCGGCTGCCGACGGCGCCGCGGGGATGCGGCCCGCGCCGTCGGGCTCGGGGATCGCTGCCAACAGCGCCTGCGTGTACGGGTGCTGAGGGTCGGCCCAGAGCTGCGCGGTCGGCCCTGATTCGAGCACGCGGCCGCCGAACATCACGAACGTCCGGTCGGCGATGCGCTGCACCACCGCGAGATCGTGCGAGATGAACAGCATCCCCGCTCCCGCCTCCTTGACGAGATCGCGCATGAGTGCGGCCACGCTGGTCTGGGTCGATGCGTCGAGGGCGGAGATCGGCTCGTCCGCGACGAGCAGCTGCGGGCGCGCGGCGAGCGCCCGGGCGATGGCGATGCGCTGCTTCTGTCCGCCCGAGAACTGGTGCGGGAACTTCGAGACGGATGCCGTGGGCAGCCCGACCTTCTCGAGCCACTCCTCGACCTTCGACCCTTCCGCGCCGCGGGCTCGAGCGGTGGCGACGCCATCGGCGATCTGATCGCCGATGCGACGGCGCGGGTTGAGCGAGGTGGAGGGATCCTGGAAGACCATCTGGATGCCGGTGAGGTGCTTCGGACGCCGACGCACCCCGAGCGGGGTCACTTCGCCGGCGAGGAAGTGGGTCGTGCCGCCCGCCAGCTTCTCGATGCCGACCGCGGCACGGGCGAGGCTCGATTTCCCGCTGCCGGATTCGCCGACCAGTGCGACAGTCTCACCGGCATGCACCTGCAGCGACACGTCGTTCACCGCGACGACCGGCGGGTTGCCCGGGTAGCGGACAACGATGCCCTGAGCGTCGAGGACGGTCTCATGCGTCATGATCGTCGCCTCCTTCAGTGCGTGAACCCGGCAGAGCGGCGAGCAGCTGCCTCGTGTACTCGTGCTGCGGGGCGTGGAACAGCGTCGCTCGATCGGCGTGCTCGACGACTCTGCCGTCCTTCATCACGGTGACGACATCGGCGATTGCACTCATCACTCCGAGGTCGTGCGTGACCAGCAGAACGGCGATCTGCCGCTCATCTGCGAGTTCGCGCAGCAGAGTGAGAATGCCCGCCTGCACAGTCACGTCGAGCGCTGTCGTCGGCTCGTCGGCGAGCAGCACCTCGGGGTCGCATGCGAGAGCGCATGCGATTGCGATGCGCTGTCTCTGGCCGCCAGAGAACTGGTGCGGGTAGCGGCGCAGGGCCTCTTCCGCGTTCGGCACCTGCACGCGCTCGAGCAGCTGGACAGCGCGCTGACGTGCGGCCGCTCCGCGCAGCCCGAGGTGCACGCGCATGTGATCGGTCAGCTGTCGCCCGACCGGGATCTGCGGGTGCAGCGACGCCGAAGGGTCCTGGAAGACCATCGCGATGCGCCGACCGCGGACGCGGTTCAGCGCCCGTCGGCCAAGGCCGAGCAGCTCCGTATCGCCCAGCCGGATGGAACCTCCGGTGCGCGCGTGACGCGGAAGCAGGCCCAGCACCGACATCGCGGTCAGCGTCTTGCCTGATCCGGACTCGCCGGCGAGGCCGTGGATGCGTCCCGCGTCGAGCTGCACCGAAAGGCCCTTCACGAGGGGGCGACCGATGTCGACCGTGAGATCGACGATGTCGAGGATGCTCATGCGCCACCTCCGCTCGACGCGACCAGCTCGTTCTGCTTCTCGTGCGTCACCTCGGCGGTCGGGTCGAGGATGTCGCGCAGCGCATCGCCGAGGAAGTTGAACGCGAGCACGACCGTGAGAATGGCGAGGCCCGGGAAGACTCCGAGCCACCACGCGTCGAAGTTCTGCATTGCAGCGGAGATCATCGAGCCCCATTCCGGCGTGGGCGGCTGTGCGCCCAGACCAAGGAACGACAGACCGGACAGCAGCAGGATCGCCGCGCCGATGTCGAGCGTCGCGAGCACCAGCAGCGGACCAGCGACGTTGGGGAGGATGTCCACCACGAGCGTGCGCGCGGGCGAGTGACCGAGCAGACGACCGGCTATCACGTAGTTCTGGTTGCGCAGGGAGAGCACGATGCTGCGGGTGACGCGCGAATACTGAGGCCACGACACGACGACCGCCGCGATCACCGCGTTGAACAGCGAGGGCCCGAGCGACGCCGCGACGACCATCGCGAGGATCACGGTGGGGAACGCCATGAACAGGTCAGTGATCCGCATGAGCGTTTCATCGACCCAACCTCCGAAGTACCCTGCGAGCGCGCCGATCACGGCGCCGATGACAAGGGCTGTGACGACCAGGGTGAGTGCGAGTGGGATGGTGACAGTCGCACCGGTCATCAGGCGCGAGAAGATGTCGCGCCCGTTGCCGTCTGTGCCGAGCAGCGTGTCGACACCTGGGGTCTGCAGGCGAGGCAGCACCTGAGCGTTCGGCTCGAACGGCACCCACCACTGCGCGGTGAAGGCGACGATGATCCATGCGGCGGCGATGATGGTGCCGACGATTCCGAGCGGTGTGCGCCAGGCACGGGGCCAGCGCAGCTTGAGCCGCCCCGGCATACGGGGTTCGCGAGAGCTCATGCGATCCTCACTCTCGGGTCGAGTACGCCGTACAGCAGGTCGACGACGAAGTTGATGACCAGGTAGATGACGCCGACGATGAGGCCGACGCCCATGATTCCCGGCAGGTCGAGGTTGGCCGCCGAGTTGTAGGCGTAGGTGCCGAGCCCCGGCCAGGCGAACACGGACTCCACGAGCACGGTGCCCGAGAGCAGCGAGCCGAAGGCGACGCCGACCACGGTCAGCACCGGTAGTGCCGCTCCGCGCAGAACGTAGTCGAGAATCACGCGCATGGCAGGCAAGCCCTTCGCGCGAGCTGCGCGCACGTAGTCGCTGGCGAGCACCTCGAGCACCGATGTGCGGATGAACCGGGTCAGCAGACCGATCGTCACCAGCGACAGCACGATCACCGGCAGCGCGAGATGCGCCATCGCGTCAGCCCACCCCACGCCGTCACCGTTCAGTAGGTAGTCGATCGTGTACAGCCCCGTCACCCTGGGCGGCGGGATGATCGACGGCGAGACGCGACCGGAACCTGGCGCGATGCGCAGGTTGAGGAAGAACACATAGAAGCTCACGAGCGCCAGCCAGAAGGTCGGCACGCTGAGCCCGATCAGGGTGACCACGCGCACGATCTGGTCTGTGACCATGCCGCGCCGGTAGGCCGCAAGCGTACCGAGCACCAGACTGACCGCGAGGCTGAGGATGATCGCGCAGAGGGCGATCTCGATGGTGGCGGGCACGGCCGTGGCGAGATCAGCGGTCACGGGCTGTCCAGTGACCAGTGAGGTGCCGAGGTCGCCGCGCAGCAGCTTGCCCATGTAGATGAAGTACTGCACGAAGAGCGGCTGGTCGAGCCCCTGCGCCTTGATGAACGCCTCGCGCGTCTCGGGGTTCTGAGACGCCCCCTCGCCCAGTGCCGCGGAGACAGGGTCTCCGGGCACCAGGTTGGTGAGCAGGAACGTCACGACCGTGACGCCGATCAGCAGCAGCACCGAGGTGCCGGCCCTGCGCAGCAGGTATCCCGCGAGGGGCGACTTCTTGCGCTGCGCTTGCGTCTGCACTGCCACTGTCGTCATCACGGTCGGTCCGTTCAGCCGGCCGGGGTGATCTCGGCGATGTCCATCTCCCACACGGAGTTGTAGACGGCGCCGTCGACCTTGTCAGAGGTAGCGATGTTGCGTCCGGGCACGATCAGCGGCACGAACGGGCCGCTTTCCTGCATCGCCTCCGCGAACTGCGTGAACGCGGCGGTGCGCTTCTCGGGGTCGGTCGCGCTGGCGGCGTCCGCGGCGATGGCGGCGATCTCGGGGTTGGCCGACTGCTCCCAGCCTGAGCGCAGGCCGACCTTCAGGCCAGGACCGAAGGGCAGGAAGTTTGCGGAGTCCGCGTAGTCGGGGCCCCAGAACCAGAGGCCGAAGCCCTCGGTGCCGTTCACGTATGCATCGAGTTCGGTGGCGAACGGCGCGGGAGCGAGCTCGACGCTGACGCCCGCGTCCTTCAGCTGCGCTTGGATGCGCTCAGCGAGGGGCGTGAACTCCACGCCGCCGACGGGGTAGTCGTTCGGGAACTGCAGCTTCAGGGTCTGACCGGTGTAGCCGGCCTCCTCGAAGGCGGCCTCGGCCTTATCGAGATCCTGGGTGACGCCCTTGTCGAGGGCGCCTTCGAAGCCAGGAGGGATCACGCCCGTCGCCTGCTCGGCACCGGCGCCGGCGAGCTCCAGCAGAGCTGGGTAGTCGAGCGCGTATCGGATGCCCTCGGCGAGCTTCACGTTGGCCAGGTCGCCGGCGACGCCGGTCGACTGGTTCAGCAGCAGGAAGATGGTCTGGCCGGACGGCACCGAGTCGACCTCGAGGCCGTCACCCAGACCGCTTACCTGATCGCCGTTGAGGTCCATGGCGACCATGGAGTCGCCTCCCTTGAGGTTGGCGAGCTGCGTGGCGCTCTCGGAGACGTTGCGGATGACGACGCGGTCGTACGCAGCCTTTTCGTCGCCGTTGTACTCGGCGTTCTTCTTGAGCACGATCTGCGAGCTGAGATCGAGGGTGTCGAGCACGAAGGGACCCGAACCTGCGGATGCTCCGTCGAAATACTTCTGTGCGGAGTCCGACCCGTCGGTGCTGCCGCCGTTCTTCATCACCACGTCGGCGTTGACGATACCGAGAGCCGGGTTGGCGAGGATGGCGGGCAGCTGCAGCAGGGGCGTCTCGGTGGTGAAGAAGATCGTCTTGGCATCCACCTCCTTGATGGTGACGCCGGCAAGGAGGAAGTTCGGCTTGGCATCGGCCATGCCCTGAATGCGCTGCAGCGAGAAGACGACGTCCTTGGCCTCGATCGGAGTGCCGTCCGAGAAGACGCGACCGTCTTCGAGCGTGAACGTGAACTCGGTGGCGGTGTCGTTGGCCTCCCACGACGCGAGGCCTGGGACCGGGGACGAGACGTCGGAGCCCTTGAAGTCGACGAGGGTCTCATACATCGCCTTGGCGAGCATATTGCCGGTCGGGTCGTAGGTGTGCCCCGGGTCTGCCGTCTCCACCGAGAACGCGGTGTCGATCACCAGCGAACCACCGGACTTCGCGCCGTCGCCGTTGCTGTTGTTCGCGGAGTTTCCTCCCGAGCATCCGGTCAGAGCGATGAGCGCGACCGCTCCGAGGGCGATCGCCGGCTTGCGCAGCGTCGACAGCATGGGTACCTCCATTGGCAGGTGGATCGGGAGTCCTGGGCATCCGACGGTGGACGACCGTGATCACATTCCCATGATGTGCGACGATCTGTCCAATGACAACGCGTCATCAAGACAAACTCTGACCGAACAACGGAGAATAGGAAGCAGAATGTCCAGCACCGACGCTGAAGACAACCGCGATTCTGGACGAAGTGCCGTCGCCCTCGATTCGGTTTCGTACCGGATCCTCGATCTGCTCCGTGAGAACGGACGCATCTCGATCGCCGCGCTGGCCGAGAAGGTCGGCATCTCCCGAGCCAACGCGTACACCCGGGTCGAGTCGCTCATGGCCGACGGTGTCATCACGGGCTTCAGCGCGCGCGTCGACCCCGCCAAGGCAGGACTCTCGATCGGGGCGATGATCTTCGTGACGGTGTATCCGCAGGCGTGGGCGTCTTTTCGAGCGCAGATCGCCGAGATGCCGGATATCGAGTACTGCGCCGTCACGACCGGTGAGCACGACGCCATGCTGCTGATTCGCGCGACGGACGTCAGCGGAGTGCACGAGTTCTCTACCGGAGTGATCGCGCAGCTTCCTGAGGTGCGCACGGTGGTCAGCGTCGTCGTACTCGACGAGGTGATCAGCCGACCGTTCGTGCTCCCTCCCGATCTACCTGAACGCCGCCTCGACCTGCCGCTGGGCATGACCCAATGGACTCCGGCGACGGCGGGGCGGGGAGCCCTGCCGCCACGATGAGAGCGACGTGCTGCGTCAGGCCCCTGCAGTCTCGACGCAGACGCTGAGCTGCGCGGCGCCATGCATTTCGTAGTGCTCGACCAGGCGCAGCATCCCTTCGTCGTCGATCTCGATCTCGCTCTCGCCGTCGCCCGTCACGACCTCGCCTGTGGCAGCCAGCACGTGCACGAACGACACCCAGATGGTGTCGCCGGTACGGGTTCCCACGAAACGGCCGATCGTGACGGTGTCGCCGGTGTAGTCACCCCAGATCGCACCGTCCTGCTCGAAGTAGTGGAAGACGCTCGGGGCATCGTGGTCGACGACCGACGTGGTCGACGACACCATCTTGAACGTGCGGCCGTCGAGAGTGGGGAGGGTTCGGGTCTGATTCACCCATCGATCATGGCAGGTACCGTGGACGCATGAATCCGGCGCCGCCGCAGCACTATCCGTTCGAGACGCGCCCGCTGACCGAACCGGTCGATCCGCGTGCGGTGAACGAGTTCTGGCGGGTGGTCAAGGCGCAGTATCCCGCTCCGGGCTCCCAGGTCGCGATCGCGCTCGTCATCGGGGTGGTCTTCGCCCTCGTGTTCCTGCCCACGGTCGGCTTGACCCTGATCGGGCTGGTCGCGGGCATCGCATCCGGGAACGCGGGGTTGGGCGCGCTGTTCACGCTCCCCGTGCTGATCCCGCTCGCGCTCGCCGGCGTGGGCATCCCGCTGTTCATCGTCTCGAGGCGCCGTTCGCGGGAGAGCGCCTACCGGATCTCCCGCTTCGCTCAGGCGAACGCGATGACCTTCCGCCCGCTCGTGAACGACCCGCCGCTTCCCGGCATGATCTTCCACCGCGGCCACTCGCGGGTGGCTTCTGAGCTCGTGCGCGGCCAGAATCCGCGCTTCGTCGAGTTCGGCAACTACAAGTACACGACCGGCGCGGGCAAGAACAAGACGACCCACACCTGGGGCTATGTGGCAGTGAAGCTCGACGTGCCCCTGCCGAACATCGTGCTCGACGCGCTGGGCAACAACGCACTCGGCTCGAACCTGCCCGCGACCTTCTCGAAAGACCAGCGGCTCTCGCTCGAGGGGGACTTCGACCAGCACTTCACGCTGTACTGCCCGAGCGGGTACGAGGCCGACGCGCTCTACCTGTTCACCCCCGACATCATGGCGCGGTTCATCGACCACGCCGCGCAGCTCGACGTCGAGATCGTCGATGACTGGCTCTTTCTCTACATGCGCCGTCCGGCGTCGACCACCGATGTGAACACGTGGGCGTGGCTGTTCGGCACCGTGGGCGCCCTGATGACGAAGTTCGACCAGTGGGCGCGCTGGCGCGACGACCGGCTGCGGCTCGCGCAGGATACTGCGGTGCGGCATCCGGCAGCGCAGCCCCCGTCGCCTCTCGCGGGCCACGCCCCGGCAGCGTCCGCGGCGGCGCTGCCCTTCGCCCCGCCGGCCGGGATGCTGCGGCCGCCTCCGGGGGTCGCGCCTCAGGGCCGGCGCCTGCGCAGGGGTTTCTCGTGGGTGACGCTGGTGATCATCCTCGTCGTCGTCGGCGTCACGCTGCTGCCCCAGCTCATCGGCATCCTGTCGTTCCTCCTCTTGCGCTGACGCGGGGCGGGCCCGCTAGCCGCGCGGGTCCCATACGGCCGCATCCTCACGCGCGAGGCGACCATATGGGACCACCGAACCACAGCATCCGCCACCGCGGGCCACACCCTCCACACCCGCGGGGTCCCATATGGCCGCATCCACACCCGCGAGGCGACCATATGGGGCCACCGAACCCCAGCATCAGCCCGGGCCCTCCAGCCCCGCAGGTCCCATATGGCCGCATCCTCACGCGCGAGGCGACCATATGGGACCACCCGCGAGTCCGGAGGATGCCTATGCCGGGGCGAGACCGAAGTACTCGAGCTCGGCGTCGTTCAGCATCCGGGATCTGGTCAGGAACCGCATGCCGGTCGGACCCTCGACGCTGAACCCCGCTCCCCGACCGGGCACCGCGTCGATCGTCAGGTGCGTGTACTTCCAGTACTCGAACTGCGCCTCCGACATGAAGACCTCGATCGGGTCGAGGCCCTCGACCTCGAGCCGCCCCAGCAGCACGTCGCTGGGGCCGGTGATGAACATGCCGATCGGATAGCACATGGGCGACGAGCCGTCGCAGCATCCGCCCGACTGATGGAACATCAGCGGCCCGTGCTGGGCCGTCAGCTCGCGCAGCAGCTCGGCCGCGGTATCTGTGACGTCCACCCGCTGGTACCTGCCGATGCTCACCATGATCCGCTCCTCTCGAATGGGTTCTCGGGCGGGCGTCACGCGACGCCCGCCCGGATGCCGATCAGAAGAAGCCCATCGGGCCTTCCGCGTATGACACGAGCAGGTTCTTCGTCTGCTGATAGTGATCGAGCATCATCTTGTGGTTCTCGCGGCCGACGCCCGACTGCTTGTACCCGCCGAACGCGGCGTGCGCCGGGTACTGGTGGTACGTGTTCGTCCACACGCGACCAGCTTCGATCGCACGACCGGCACGGTAGGCCGTGTCGCCACTGCGGCTCCACACCCCGGCGCCCAGGCCGTAGAGCGTGTCGTTCGCGATAGAGATCGCGTCGTCGAAGTCGCTGAAGCTCGTGACCGAGAGCACAGGGCCGAAGATCTCCTCCTGGAAGATGCGCATGTCGTTGGTGCCCTCGAAGACGGTCGGCGCGACGTAGAAGCCCTCGCTGAGATCGCCGCCGAGGTCGACGCGCTCGCCGCCGGTGAGCAGCTTCGCGCCGCCCTGCTTGCCGATGTCGATGTAGCTGAGGATCTTCTCGAGCTGGTCGTTTGACGCCTGCGCGCCGATCATCGTCGCAGGATCGAGCGGATTGCCCTGCACCACCTTGCCGACCCGCTCGAGTCCATCCGCGAGGAATCCGTCATAGATCGAGCGCTGGATGAGAGCACGCGAAGGGCACGTGCACACCTCGCCCTGGTTGAGCGCGAACATCGTGAAGCCCTCGAGAGCCTTGTCGTAGAACGGGTCATCGGCGCGCGCGACATCCTCGAAGAAGACGTTCGGCGACTTGCCGCCGAGCTCGAGGGTGACGGGGATGAGGTTCTGCGAGGCGTACTGCATGATCAGCCGCCCCGTCGTCGTCTCACCGGTGAACGCGACCTTGCGGATGCGCTTGTGCTGAGCGAGCGGAGCGCCGGCCTCGATGCCGAACCCGTTGACGATGTTCACCACACCGGCCGGCAGCAGGTCGCCGATGATCTCGAAGAGGAAGAGGAGGGATGCCGGGGTCTGCTCGGCGGGCTTGATGACCACGCAGTTGCCGGCGGCGAGGGCGGGAGCGAGCTTCCACGTGGCCATGAGGATCGGGAAGTTCCACGGGATGATCTGCCCGACCACGCCCAGCGGCTCCTGGAAGTGGTACGCGACGGTGTTCTCGTCGAGCTGGCTGATGCCGCCCTCCTGCCCGCGCAGCACGCCGGCGAAGTAGCGGAAGTGGTCGACCGCGAGCGGGATGTCGGCGGCGAGCGTCTCGCGCACCGGCTTGCCGTTCTCCCACGTCTCGGCGACGGCGATCATCTCGAGGTTCTCCTCGATGCGGTCGGCGATCCTGTTGAGGATCACGGATCGCTCGGCCGGCGAGGTGCGCTTCCATGACTCGAACGCCTTCCAGGCGACATCGACGGCGCGGTCGATGTCTTCGGCGGTGCCGCGGGCGACCTCGGTGAACGGCTTGCCGTTGACCGGGCTGACGTTCTCGAAGTACTGGCCCTTGGCGGGCTCGACGAACTCGCCGCCGATGTAGTGGCCGTAGCGGGCGCGGTAGTTGGCGACGGCTCCGGGCTGGCCGGGAGCGGCGTAGGCGGTGGACACGTCTTCTTCGACGATGGTCATCGGTGACTCCTTCGACGGGCCGCGGCCTCGATGCTGCGCGGCTGTTGGGTTCGAAGGTAGGTGGCGCGACGTTGCACCCCGATGCGCAACGTTGCGTCGGGTTGCGCCGCTGTTCGAGTGGACCGGATGCCCGAACCGGATGCCCGGTGCGCGAATCGGATGCCCGAATCAGCGCCCCTCGAGCTTCTCGATCCGGCTGACGAGAGCGGCACGCCGCGGCGAGCGCGCGGGCAGCATCTCCAGGCACAGCCGCAGCGCTTCGGGGTCGTTCTTCCCCTCCGGTATCTCCGCGTACGCGAGCAGCACGTCGAGGCTGGCCTCGGTGACCATCGCCTCGTGCAGCGCGGCCCGCACGGTGTCGCGGAACTCCTCCACACCGGGCGACGTCGATTCAGGCAGAACAGCACCGGCGTAGGCGCTCAGGGCGACGCGGTGCGCTCCTCGGTCGAGCAGAGAGAGCACGTTGTGCGCGTCGGTCTCGAGCGGCGCGGGCAGCCGGTACGGGCGAGACTGCGGCGCGAGATCCGGTGAGACGCGCTCGAGCACCTTGCGCAGCCGCACCATCTCCGGCCGCAGGGTGTCGAGCGAAGCGGATTCGCCGTAGACGAGCTCGGTGAGCCGCTCGGCCGAGAGCCCGTGGCGGTGCACGGCCAGCATGAGCAGGATCTCGGCGTGCCTGGCACTGAGCTCCACCACGGTTTCGCCGTCTTCGGAGATGAGCTCGAGTCGCGCACGGTCGCGGGCGAGCACCTGCAGTCGGGCCTGACGGGTGTCGCGCGGCGCTCGTCTCGGCGATCGCTCTGTCGCGCGCGAGGGCCTGCTGCGCGCCCTCAGCCTGGCGACCAGCAGCTCGGATTCGACCGCCCGCGCCGTGGCATCCACCAGCATCCGGGCCTGAGGCGTGACCGCCTCGGCCCCACCCGTCACGTCGATCACACCGAGAATTCGACGCGTCTCGGGATCGAACACGGGCGCGGCGGTGCACGACCACGGCTGCACCAGACGGTTGTAGTGCTCGGCGTGGTGGATCTGCACCGACTCGCCGACGGCGAGCGCGGTGCCGGGTGCCGAGGTGCCCACCATCTGCTCCGACCAATTGGCGCCCTCGACGAAGCCCATCTCCCCCGACAGCACCCGCTGGCGCAGGTCTCCCTCGACCCACAGCAGGCGGCCGGCATGATCGCCGACGGCGACCACCACGCCCGAGTCCTCTGCGCTGCCGGGCAGCAGCAGAGAGCGGATGAGGTCCATCACCCCGGCGAGCGGATGCCCGGTGCGATACGCCTCGAGCGCATCCTGACTGAGCTCGAGCGGAGGCAGTCCTTCCGCGCCGACGCGACTCTGCCACGCTCGTTCCCACGACGCTCGCACCAGCGGCCGAACCTGCTGAAGGCGGCTGTCGTCGAGGTTGCCGGCCACGAGCTCCTCGTGTGCTCGCTCGATCAGAAGACGCGAGACCTCCGGCGAGGCATCGCGCGATGACGACCACGGGGACGGCACACGTGCTCCGATCAGCGCTGATGGGTGTGCCCAGTGTACGTCTGGGACGCGCGTCGGTCACGCGCGCATTCAGGCGAGGGTCGTGCGCTGCAGCGCGGCCGCGTCGATCACCCGGTCGAGGGTCTGCCAGGCGTCGGCGGCCTGCAGCGCCCCGCCGATCCGCGAGGCGTTCGCCCGGAAGGAGGGCTCGTTCAGCACCCGGTGCACAGCGGCTCGGATCGTCGGCGCACCGGGTGTCTGCGTGCGCAGGTCGATGCCGGCACCCGACCACCCGACTCTCGCGCAGACCTCGACCTTGTCTTCGGTCCGCCCGGCGACGACCAGTGGTGTTTCATGCGCGAGCGCCTGCTGAACCCCGCCGTAGCCGCCGTTGGTCACCATGACGTCGGTCTTCGCCAGCAGCAGGTCGTAGGGGAGATATTCGGCGATGCGGGCGTTTGCAGGCAGGTCGGATGCGATGTCGCCCACGGGACGCCCGCCGGTGGATGCGACGACGAGCACATCGCTGTCGCGCAGCGCATCGATGGTCGGCAGCAGGAGCTGAGAGAAGTCGCTGTTCGCGATGGTTCCCTGGGTCACGTGCACGACCGGTGCGCCGGCATCGAGATCGCTCCACCACTCGGGCAGCGCGTGCGCAGAGGACGCGCCGGGAAGCGGTCCGGCGAAATGCACCGTCGGCGGCAGGTCAGATCGGGGGTACTCGAACTCCGGAACGGTGAACTGCACGTACGCGTCTGCTCGTCCTGCCCAGTCCAGGATGAATCCCCCGAGCCCAGAGCCGGTCTCCCGGGTGGCGAGCGCGTCGGCCTCCTCCTGCACGCGGCGGAAGATCACGCGTTCGGCGACGGTTCGCAGCACGACGTTGCGCAGTCGCCCGATCGGTCCCGACATCGGCGTGACCCCGAGGCCGAACGGCGCAGCATCGCGGCTGCGGACGCCCAGCGGGAAGATTCCCAGGGCTATCACCGGCGGACGCTCGCGCCGTGGGACCTGCTGCAGCAGCGCTGCGCCGAGAAAGAGGGGCTCGGCGAGCACGGTGTCGATACGCCGTTCGGCGAGCACAGTGCGCACGGCGGCGAGCTGAGCCACTCCCGGCCTGACGAACAGGTTGCTCATGTCGAAGCGCAGGGCTGCTGTGCCGGTCAGTCCCACGCGCTCGGGGAACGCGCCGTCGGCGTCGTCGAGATCGACGTCGGCGGCGGCGGGAAGAGCCACGAATCGAGCGCCCGTGCCGGCGACGCGGTGGGCGTAGCGGGCGCTGGTGAGGAACGTCACCTCGTCACCGCGCTCGATGAGATGCCGGGCGACCTGCAGCAGCGGTATGACGTGGCCGTGAGCCGGGGTGCAGGCGATGAGGTGGCTGGACATGGCGCTCCTTCTCTAAGATCGGTATACCGAGAAAGTATTCATCTGCTTGTGAGGGAAGTCAATGGTTGAATCCACCGCTCGCGTCTACCGCTCCGAACTCCGCGCGCGTCAGGCGCGGGAGACACGCGCGCGGATCATCGCCGCAGCCGGAGAGCTGTTCGCCCAGCAGGGCTACCAGGCGACCACCATCGCCGCGATCGCTCGAGTGGCCGGCGTGTCAGGCGAGACCGTCAAGTCGGCCGCGTCGAAGGCCGAGCTGCTGATCGCCGCCTTCGAGATGACGTTCTCAGGACGAGAGGGCGCCGAGTCGCTCACCGACACCGAGGTCGGCGGCGGCGTCCTCGACCTGCCGGACGATGTCTTCCTCGATACGGTGCTGACCCAGATCACCGAGGCCAACGCCCGCGGCCACCGGCTCTGGACGGTGCTGCTGGGCGCCGCGCTGTCGGATGAGCGCGTCGACGAAGTGCTCACGCAGATCCTGCGCCGTCGTGCTGACGACTACCGTCGCGTGGTCGACGAGCTCATGGCCCGAGGTCTCGCCGTCGCCGAGGACGATCCCCGCAGAACCGCGGCCGCGCTGTCGTTCCTGCTGTCACCCGAGAGCTATCAGCAGCTCGTCGCGCAGGCGGGCTGGGACCGCGACACCTACATGCGGTGGCTGCGCGCGGCCGTCGCTGCGGAGCTCGCTCGCTGACTCCTGCCTCCCACGTGGGCATCGGCAGTGGCGTGTTGCGCGCGGTACTGTGCATTGCGTGGTAGCGTGCGGTGCACGGAAGGGAGTCCCGATTGGACACCACTCAACTGCTCAAGGGCGTGCTCGACGTCGCGGTGCTGGCAGTGCTGCGGCGGGAGGACGGGTACGGCTACGAGATCGTGCGACGACTGCGAGACGCCGGACTCGGCGACGTCGGCGACGCCTCGGTGTACGGCACCCTCCGGCGCCTGTACGCGGCCGGCTCGCTGTCGAGCTACGTCGTGCCCTCCGATGGCGGTCCGCACCGCAAGTACTACGCCCTCAACGCGCAGGGAGCCAGATCCCTCGATGAGCAGATCGCCAGCTGGACGACCTTCTCGCACGCGATGACCGATCTGCTCGCCGCGACCCGCTCTGCATCCGACACCACCGGGGAGAAGTCATGAACGCCACAGATGTTCCGCTGCGCGAGCGCATTCGCACCTTCGCCGACGCGGTGCGCTCGCATCTCGATGATCTTCCCGCCGACGAGGTCGAGGACATCATCGACGGGCTGACCGCCGACCTCGCCGAGCAGGCGTCGGACGGCGGCGGCGTCCTCGATCTGGGCGACCCCGCGGCGTACGCCGCCGAGCTTCGATCGGCTGCCGGCCTGCCCGAGCGCGGCGAACCCGCGCGCGGCGAACCGCTGGGCATCCGGATGCGCGGCAACCTGCAGGAGCTGGCGGAGAGCATCCGGCGCCACAAGTTCGGTGCGTGGCTGCTCGACCTCTTCAGCGCGCTGCGCCCCGTCTGGTGGGTGCTGCGGGGACTCGCCCTCTACTTCCTGCTGCACAGCGTGTTCGGATCATCCATGGGTTCCGCCACCCCGGACACTCTTCTGGGCTGGATGCTGTGCGCCGGTCTCGTGCTGGTCAGCGTGCAATGGGGCCGCGGCCGCTGGCTTCCGCACAGCGCGCTGCGACCCGTTCGGGTCGTGCTCAGCGTGGTCGCCGTGCTCGCGCTGCCGTTCCTGCTCGCGGCGATGCTGCTGCCCCGCGTCGAGTACGTCTATGAGGGACCCTCCGAGCAGCGGGGTCTGCTGCTGGACGGCAAGCAGGTCGGGAACATCTTCGCGTACGACGAGCAGGGGGAACTGCTCGACGGCGTGCAGCTCTACACCGATCGCGGCACACAGCTGAACCTGTTCGGACGTGGACGCAGCATCGAGCAGGAAGGATGGTGGGGCCTCGGGTGGGACGGCGAGCATCCCGTGCGCGTGCCGTACCAGGACGCGAGGGGCGACGACGTGTGGAACGTCTACCCGCTTCGCATCGGTGAGGTCGACCTGGCGACGGACACGCTCCGGGAGGCCACCATCGAGGAGGACGCCGCACCCTTCCTCCGCGCACCGAAGCGATTCGACCCGAGCGCGCCGGGTGACCCGTCTGCTCTGCCGAGCCCTCCGGCCTCGGATCCGTCCGCTACGCCGGGCGCGCCCGCGACACCCGAGGATGGCGGCGCAGCCACGCCGGCCCCGTGAGACTTCCGTTCGGGGAAGAAGCGCCTCAGCCGCGTGAGGCCCACCAGTCCCGCAGACGCTGCTCGGCGGCATCCGGACCGATCACACCCTCGTCCAGGCGCACCTCCAGCAGGAACCGGTACGCCTCGCCGACGTCGCGGCCGGGCGTGATGCCGAGGATCTGCTGGATCTGATTGCCGTCGAGCTCGGGACGGATGCTGTCGAGCTCCTCCTGCTCGCGCAGCTCGACGATGCGCCGCTCGATGTCGTCGTACGCGGAGGCGAGGCGAGCGGCCTTGCGCCTGTTGCGGGTGGTGACGTCGGCGCGCACGAGGATGTGAAGGCGTTCGACCACGTCCCCGGCATCACGCACGTACCGCCGCACCGCGCTGTCGGTCCAGGCCCCCTCGGCATAGCCGAAGAAGCGCAGGTGCAGCTCGATGAGCTTCGCGACCGCGTCGATCGTGTCGCCGTCGAAGCGCAGGGCCTGCAGGCGCTTTCGTGCCATGCGCGAGCCCACGACATCGTGGTGGTGGAAGGTGACCGCTCCGCCGTTCTCGAGCTTGCGGGTGCGCGGCTTGCCGATGTCGTGCAGCAGGGCCGCCAGACGCAGCGGCACGTCGGGGGCGGCCTCGGGGTTGCGGGCCTTCTCGAGATCGATCGCCTGGCGAACCACCGTGAGCGAGTGCTCGTAGACGTCTTTGTGGTGGTGGTGCTCGTCGACCTCGAGTCGCAGTGCGCTCACCTCGGGCAGAAACTCCTCGACCAGCCCGCTCTCGACCAGCACCCGGATGCCCCGGATCGGGTCGTCCGTCTGCATGAGCCGCACGAGCTCGCCCTGCACGCGCTCGGGGCTGACGATCTTGAGCGTCTGGCGCAGCTTCTCGATGGCGGCGAAGGTGGCGTCCTCGATCGCGAAGTCGAGCTGCGCGCTGAACCGCGCCGCCCGCAGCATCCGCAGCGGGTCGTCGCCAAAGCTGATCTCGGGGTCGATCGGGGTGCGCAGGATGCCCGAGACGAGGTCCTCGACTCCGCTCGTCGGATCGATCAGCTTCACGGCGGGAACCTGCAGGGCCATCGCGTTGACGGTGAAATCGCGCCGCAGCAGGTCGCCGTCGATGGTGTCGCCGAACTCGACGACGGGTTTGCGGGTGACGCCGTCGTAGCTGTCGGCGCGGTACGTGGTGATCTCGACCTGCTCGCCCTGCACGCGCGCCCCGATGGTGCCGAAGGCACGGCCGATGTCCCACTGAGTGCTGGAGATCGGCTTGACGATCGCCAGGATGTCGTCGGGGCGGGCGTTCGTCGTGAAGTCGAGGTCGTGCGTCTCGCGGCCGAGCAGCGCGTCGCGCACCGGACCGCCGACGACGGCGAGGTCGAAGCCCGCATCGGCGAAGGCGGTCGCGAGGGTGGCGACGACGGGATTCGCGGCGAGCGCGCCGAGTCGGGACAGGCCCTCGGCCATATTGAGCATGGATTCAAGGGTACCGGGGCCGCGCCGGCCTCTCCGCGGCGAGCGCCGGGCGGGAGGAGCAGCCCGCGCAGCAGGATGCCCGGCTGCAGCACCTCGTCTTGCGACACCGCACGCTGAGAAACCACATTCCTCATGAGAAACGCGCTCTGCGCTGGTTTCTCACGCAGGAAGTGGTTTCTGACGGGCTGAGCTGCGGGCGACACCTGGGTGAACGCCCGCATCGTTCACTCTCCGGCCCCTGCGGGGCCACCCGCCGGTCACCTGACCTCGATTGCCTGAGGGGCGCGTGCGCTCAGCACGACCTCCCCCCGCAGAAAAGGATCGACATGCATTCTCGACCCGTCGCACGGCGCACCGCACCGGTGACCGCCGCTGCGCTCGTCACGCTGCTCAGCGGCATCCTCCTCGCCCCGGCTGCGGCCAGCGCCGCCGCCCCGGCGGAGGTGCCGACGACACCGCTGCTCACGACCGACAGCACCTGGCGGTACCTCGATGACAACACCGACCCGGCGCGCGGCGACGCGAACCTGCGCGTATGGACCACGCCGTCGTACGACGACAGCGCATGGAAGAGCGCTCAGGGTGCCTTCGGCGCCAAGCGCGGCGCACTCGGCACGGTGGGGCCGCACACTCCGCGCACCCTGCTGAACCACTACATCAGCGGCACGAGCACCGCCGTCCCCACCTACTTCTTCCGCTCCGAGTTCACGCTCGACAAGGGCGTCGCCGATCAGGTGGCATCCCTTGCCGGCGAGGTCACGTACGACGATGCGCTCGTCGTGTGGATCAATGGCGAGAAGGTGGCGAGCTACGCCGACGGCCGCATCACCGAGACCACCAACCTCGAATACGCCGGCGAGGGCAAGAGCGACCCAGTGACGAGCACGTTCTCGGCCACGGGCGACCTGCTCGTCGACGGCGAGAACACCATCGCCGTCGCGCTCTACCAGGATCGCGAGTCGAGCTCGGACATCTACTTCGACCTTTCCGAGCTGACGCTCGTCTCGGAGAGCATCGAGCCCGTGGCCGCCCCGCCGAGCCGCGTCATCCTCACCCCCACCGAGACGCCTGAGACCTCGCAGGCCTTCTCGTGGCAGGCCGGTGATGCGTCGCACGCCACGGGTCAGGTGCAGATCGCCCCGGTCGCGGGCGGCGCGGTGCGCACGGTTGACGGATACTCCGCCGGAGTCGTCAACGGCAACCCGCTGCGGCACTTCTCCGCCACGGTCGACGGTCTCACCCGGGCTACCGCATACCGCTATCGCGTGGGTCTCGAGGGCAGCTGGAGCGAGTGGCGGGAGTTCACCACCGCCGACCCGCAGGCATCCGACTTCCAGTTCGTCTACTACGGCGACGCGCAGATCGGGCTGGACTCCACCTGGCCATCGGTGGTCAAGCAGGCCGAGGCCAACGCCCCGCGGTCGATCGGGTCGGTGCACGCGGGCGACCTGATCAACACCTCGTCGAACGAGACGGAGTGGATCAACTGGTTCGCGGGCATGAAGGACTCCGCAGCGACGACCAACGTCATGGCTGCCCCGGGCAACCACGAGTACAGCGGCGACAAGCTGCTCACAGCGTGGAAGGCCAACTTCGAGTACCCGCACAACAACCCGACCATCGGATCGGTGGGCGAGCTCGCGAACCTCGCTCAGGGAGACGATCCGGTGGCGCGTCAGTACAAGGCGTACTTCGAGCACTGGAGCGCCTTCGCTCAGGAGACCGCGTACTACACCGACTACCAGGACGTGCGCTTCATCACCCTCAACGCGACCCGTGACACGACCTTCCTCACCCCGTCGAACCTGCCCGAGTGCACGGTCGCGGAGTGCCCGAAGAACGACGTCTCCCGGCTGTGGACCCGCTTCCAGGCGGCATGGCTCGACGGCATCCTGACCACCAGCCCGTCGAAGTGGAACGTCGTCACCTTCCACCAGCCGGTGTACTCGACCTCCGCCGGACGCGACGAGCCCATCCTGCGTGAGGAATGGGTGCCGGTCTTCGAGCGCAACAACATCGACCTGGTGATGATGGGCCACGACCACACCTACGCGCGCGGCTACAAGAACACCACCGCGACCGACACCCCCGGCCTCACGACCGGTCCGGTGTACATGGTGTCGAATTCGGGCGCGAAGCACTACGACCTCGAGACCGACGCGAAGAACGTGTGGACCAACAACGGCGCCACGCAGGTGCTGCGCGGCGAGAACATCACCACGTACCAGGTGGTCGACGTGTCGAAGGATCAGCTCGTCTACCGCTCGTACGTCGCCGAGAAGGTCGCCGGAGCGACCACCGACAAGCAGGTCGGCGAGGTCTACGACCAGTTCACCGTCACGAAGTACGACGACGGCGAGAAGTGGGTCACCGAGGCAGGAATGACGCCGCCGGCGCAGAATGTTCCCGCATCCGTGACCGTGGATGCCGGAACCGTGCGCGCAGGTGACACGGTGACCCTCTCGGGCACCGGTTTCGGCGCGGGCGAGAAGGTGCGCATCGAGCTGCGCTCCGAGCCGGTGCAGCTCGGGCAGGCGACCGCGGATGCCGAGGGGACTCTTCGGGCATCCCTCACCATTCCGGCCTCCACCCCTGCCGGCAGCCACACGCTCGCGGCGATCCGCGAGAGCGGCGAAGAGGTCACGGCGGCTCTGACCGTCACCGCCGCGCAGGTGCCGGGCGGCGGCGCTGGGGCGGGCGACGGTGCGACGCCGGGCTCGGGCGATGCGGGCGGGACGAACGCCGGTGGGGCGGACGCCGGTGGGGCGAACCTCGGCGGCAGCCTCGCGACGACCGGTGCCGACAGCGCGCCGTACATCACTGCGGCCGTCATGCTGCTTCTGGCCGGCGCGGCAGTGGTCGCGATCAGCCGACGTCGCGCTCGTTCCGAGATCGAGAAGGCATAGCCGAGGGCATCGGCACAGGGCGTCGTCCGGATCCTCCGGGCGACGCCCTTCTGCGTGATGCGCGCCGCGCTGCGCTCTCGAGCGCGCGCTCAGCACCGAAGGCATTCCCCTGCTGAGCCCGCGCGCTTATGATCGCCTCGTGGCCGACGACGCACCACCACCCGCGCACGAACCCACTGGCGATCCCTCCCGGCGGGGCTTCCTCAAGCTGAGCGGGGCCGCTCTCGCCGGTGCGGTCATCGGCGGAGCGGGCGGAGCGGCGATCGGCGCGTCGCTGGCATCCGGCCGCGGAAGCGGCTTCGCCAGTGCGCCCGATCCCTTCGCCGCCCTCACCCCTCGCCACGAGCCCGGGTTCGACCACATCGTGGTGCTCATGGGCGAGAACCGCTCCTTCGACAACCTCCTGGGCTACCTGTACTCGGCCGAGAACCTGCCCGACGGCGAGAGGTTCGAGGGGCTCGCCTTCGGGACGTACAGCAACACCGCCTCCGATGGCACCGTAGTGGCCGCCCACGTCTACGACGGCGACACCGACCGGATCATGAGCCTTCCCGATCCGGACCCCGGCGAGGAATATCCGCACGTGAACACCCAGATCTTCGGGACCGTCGATCCGAGGACCAATGCCGAGCTCTTCGTCGACCAGATGGAGGCGCCGTTCAACACTCCGACACACGGCGAGAAGGCGACCATGTCGGGGTTCCTCGAGGACTATCTCATCAATGTCCGGCGGCTGCGTCGGGGCGCCGAGCCCACGGCCGAAGAGGCCGCGCACATCATGGGCTCGTTCTCGCCCGAGATGCTGCCTGTGCTGTCGACGCTCGCAACTGAGTTCGCCGTCTTCGACCACTGGTATGCGGCGGTTCCTTCCCAGACGTTCTGCAACCGCTCGTTCTTCCATGCGTCCACCTCGCACGGCTTCGTCACCAATCAGGCCGGCGGCGGCTACCTCAAATGGCTGGGCGCGCCGGCGGCCCCCACGATCTTCAACCGGCTGGAGGAGAAGAAGCTCAGCTGGCGGATCTACATCGACCGCATCCAGCTGGTCTCGTTCACCGGCATGCTGCACGCTTCCGTTCTGGAGAAGTACTGGCGCACCGACCACTTCGGAACGATGGAGGACTTCTACGCCGACGCGAAGAACGGCACTCTGCCGGCGTATGCATTCATCGAGCCTCGGATGGTCTACGACCACAACGACTTCCATCCGCCCTTCGGCGCGCCGCGTGAGAGCACGGCCGACGGCGAGGACGTGTTCGACAGCGCGATCTCCGACGTGCGTGCTGGCGACCGGCTGGTCCATGACGTCTACGAGGCGGTGCGCACGAGCGCGTCGCCTGACGGTTCGAACGCGGTCAACACCCTGCTGCTAATCACGTTCGATGAGCACGGCGGATGCTACGACCACGTGCCGCCGCCGCCCGCGACCAGGCCGACCCCCGACACCGGTGCCGGCGAGATGGGCTTCACCTTCGACCGTCTCGGATGCCGGGTACCCGCCATCGCGGTGTCGGCGTACACCAAGCGCGGGACGATCATTCACGACGAGATGCATCACGGGTCGGTGACGGCCACGCTCAGCCGGCTGCACGGGCTGCAGCCGCTCAATGACCGCGATGCCTCCGCGAACACGCTGTTCAACATCGTGAACCTCGAGCAGCCACGGCATCCGGCCGACTGGCCCATCACCAGACCCGCCTACACGCCACCGAATCCCGAGAGCACAGCGCCCGGATCCGATGAGGCCCGGAAGCTGAAGCCGCTCACCCCTCCCGCCCGGGGGCTGCTGGGTCTGCTCATCGCCCGCTACGGCAGAGCGGATGAGCCGGAGCCGCAGACGTTCGCCGACGCCTATCGCCTGCTGCACGAGCACGGCGAAGGTCTGTTCGGCCCGCCCGACGGGTCGTGAGCCCACGCCGTCGGTGCATTGCGCCGGAAGCTGCCGACGCAGTGGTCGAATCAGCTTTCGGTGAGCGAACGCTTCCGATAGACGCTGATCGACTTCAGGATGTAGCTGAGCTGAACGGCGCACGCACCCAGCACGAGGGCATACCCCAGACCTTGTAGGAACTCCTCGGTGCTACGCACGAAGAAGAAGCTCCCGAGAAGGAGCCCTGAGGTCAGCAGCAGCGTCCAGTTGGTCTTCATGAGAAGCGAGCCTAACAACCAAGCGCTTCGACCTGCAGGCTCAGATCGCGTATCCCGCGACCGGCCCCTCGGTGTTGGGGATCCATCCCAGCGCCGGGGCGACGTGCTCGGCGAAGGCCTGCAGCACGTGCAGGTTGTACTCGGGGCCGAGCTGGTTCGGGATGGTCAGCATGAGGGTGTCGGCCGCCATGACCGCCTCGTCGGCCCGCAGCTGCTCGATCAGCTCGTCGGGCTCGGCCGCGTAGGTCTTGCCGAACGTCGAGCGATATCCGTCGATGATGCCGACCTGGTCGCTGTTCTCGCGTGAGCGCAGCCCGAAGTAGGCACGGTCGCGGTCGCTGACCAGCGGGAAGACGCTCCGGCTCACCGCCACACGCGGCGTTCCGGTGTGCCCGGCCTCTTTGTACGCCGTGCGGAACAGGTCGATCTGCTCGCGCTGCAGCTCGTGGAACGGCTGGCCGGTCGCCTCGGTGAGCAGAGTCGAGCTCATCATGTTCAGGCCCATGCGTCCGGTCGTCTCGGCGGTCGCACGCGAGCCGGCGCCCCACCAGATGTGGTCCCGCAGCGTCGGCGACTGCGGCTCGATGGCGAGGTACTGGCCCTCGCCGACCATCCGGGGGTCGCCGGGGGCGACGCGCTCTCCGTCGATCGCCCGCAGGAAGAGGTCGAACTTCTCGCGCGCCAGCACGCTGCCGCGCTCGGTGTCCTCCTCGTCGTGGAAGCCGAAGGTCTCGTAGCCGCGCAGCGCCGTCTCGGGTGAACCGCGACTCACCCCGAGCGCGATGCGGCCGTCGGCGATGAGGTCGAGGGCGGCGGCCTCCTCGGCGAACTGGAACGGGTTCTCGTACCGCATGTCGATCACACCGGTGCCGACCTCGATGCGCTTCGTGCGCGCCGCCATGGCCGACAGCAGCGGCATGGGCGACGCGGCCTGGCGCGCCCAGTGGTGCACGCGCAGGTAAGCGCCGTTGACGCCGATCTCATCGGCGCCCTCAGCGATCTCGATGGTCTGGCGCAGCATGTCGCCGGCGGTGCGGGTCAGGGAGCCGGGCACGTCTGCGTAGTGCCCGAAGGAGAGGAAGCCGAATGCCTTCATGTCGTATGCAAACGCATGAAAGGCGGAAGCTATTCCGCAGCCGGCAGCAGCAGTCCATCGAGCACCAGCTGGCGGATGCGCGGTTCGATGTCTGCCCACAGGGCGGCGAGCGGCACATCGAACAGGTCGGCGAGCGCGGCGACGATCTGCCCCACGGTCAGTTCGCCGTCGCACGCTCCGACGAACCCGGCGAGCGCGCTGTCGACCCCGATCGTGCGCCCGAAGCCGCCGCCCTGGCGCAGCTCGATGACGCTCGGGTCGTCCTCGCCGGGCATGTGGTGGCGAGCTTCGGTCACGTCTTGAGCGACCACCAGACGGTCCGGGATGCCCGTGGCCAGCGCGTCGTGTGCGGCAAGACCAGCACCGAGGGCGCGGCCGAGGTTCGACACGGGCTGCGAGACGGTCTCGAACCGGCGGAGCACCGTGGCACCCGTCACTGGCCGCCGCAGCAGGATGTACCCGAAGCCGACCGCCGTCACCTCGCGCTCGGCGAAGTCGTCGAGCCAGGCGGAGAGCAGGCTGGTGAACTCCGCATCGCGCGGCAGGGTGCCGCCGTCGCGGATCCACAGCTCGGCATAGCCGAGCGGGGTGAGCTCCTCGCGCTGGATCACCCACGCATCGAGATCGTCGCCCACCCATGAGCGGACGCGATCGAGACCAGGAGCGTCCGCGCGCGACTCCCAGTTGCCGAGCAGCTGCGCGATGCCGCCAGGAGCGAGATGCGCGGGCGCGTGCCTGAGGAACTCCTCGACAAGGGCATCCCCCACCAGGCCGCCGTCGCGGTACTCGTACTCGGGCACGTCGGTGGCGCGCGGCGTGATCACGAAGGGCGGATTCGAGACGATCAGGTCGAACGTCTCCCCCGCGACGGGCTCGAAGAGACTGCCGAGCCGGAACTCGATGTCGTGCACGCCGTTCAGCTGCGCGTTCAACTCCGCGTAGGCCAGGGCGCGCGCGGAGATGTCGGTCGCCACGACCCTGGCCGCGTGCCGCGACACGAGCAGCGCCTGGATGCCGCATCCGGTGCCGAGGTCGAGCGCCCGCTCGACGGGCACGGGAATGATCAGCTCGGCCAGCGTTCGCGACGCGCCGCCGACGCCCAGCACGTGATCGGCGGGCAGGGCCGCGCCGAGGGCGGCCTCGTCGAGGTCGCTGGCGATCCACCACTCGCCGACACCGTCGGCATCCACAAACGACTGCGGGCGGATCAGCGCCTGCGGATGCACGGTCGCTCCCTCCACGCGGGCAAGGCCCAGCGTGACCACTCCTGCGACGCCCGCTTTCGGCAGCGCCCGCTCGACGGCGTCCTGCGGCTGCGGCATCCCGAGCACCCACAGCCGGCCCAGCGTCGCGAGCGCGTCGTCGCGCGAGTGCAGGGCACGCAGGACCGGCTCCTGCAGGCCACGCCCGAGCGCGTCGTCCGCCTCCTCGCCCCACAGCGACCGCAGCGGTTCGGAACGGAAGTCGGCGGCGTCGAGATCAGCGGCGAGCGCCTGTGTCAGAGGGGCGTCGGGGCGGGGCTGGGCGCGATCAGGCACGGCGGTCACTCTACGCGCCTTCAGGGTTCCCGGCGCGGTGCGCCCTAGAATCGGGGGCGTCGTCGGTGCTGGCATCCGGCGACCCGCACTCATGATCTCGACACTCCATCGCGAAGGCCGGCGCCCGCGCGCGCGGCGGCTGCTGGGCCGCCTCGCCGCGGTGCTCGTCGTCGGCTCTCTCGGCCTCGGCGCCGCCCCGGCGGCGGTCGCCGATGATGCGGATGCCGAGCAGCCGGCCGACGCGGCCGTGGAGATGTTCCTGTCGGTCGGCGACACCGGGCAGATCGCGCCCGGGGCGCCGCTGCCGAGCAGCGTGACGATCGAGAATCCCACCGACAGCAACCTCACCGCCGGCAGTGTCAGCGTCGAGCTGAACAGCACTCCCCTCCCCGACGGTGCTGCGCTCGACGCCTGGCTCGACGGCGGCGCTGTCGACGGCGCCTTCCGCGCCGTGGCCGTCGAGAGCTCCCCCGCGGTCGCCGACGGGTCTGACGAGACGATCGACCTGACCGTCGAACCCGCTGCGCTGGGTGAGCTCGCACCCGGTGTCTATCCGCTCAAGGCCAGGCTCACCGGCGCCACCACCACCGACTCGGCCGGCAAGACCGTCCCGCTGAGCGTCACAGCCGGATCGGTGCTGGTCGTTCCCGCCCCCTCCGACGCCCGAACGGCCGTGATCGTGCCGGTCACGGCGACTCCTGAGAACGGCGCGCTGCTCACCCCCGACGAGCTGACCACCCTCACCTCCGACGGCGGCGACCTCGCCGAGCTGGTCGATGCCGTCTCCGGCACGAGCGCGATCCTGGCGATCGACCCGGCGATCCCCGCGTCGATCCGCGTGCTCGGCGACCGCGCTCCGGCCAGCGCGACCCGGTGGCTCGAGCAGTTCGAGGCGCTGCCGAACGACATGTTCACCCTGCAGTTCGGCGATGCGGATGCCACGGTGCAGGCCCAGGCCGGGCGCAGCGAACTGCTGGGAACGCCGGATCTCACCCCGCTCCTCGACCCTGCCGACTTCCCCGCGGTGGAACCGAAGCTCGAGTCGACGTCAGAGCCCACCCCGACGCCGATCCCCACGGCTGAGCCCGACCTGCCCGAGAGCAGTGAGCTGACGGCTGTGCGTGGCGCGCACGGCGGCATCCTCTGGCCGCAGCCGACGGTGACCGAACAGGATCTCGCCGCCTTCGGCGCATACCTCGGCGACAAGGTGACCACGATTCTTCCCTCCACGTCTGTTGAGGGCGACGCGGCCGTGCACAGTGCGGTCGACGCGCGCGACCTGCTGATCACCGACGCGTCCGCGTCGGCGCGTCTGTCCGCCGCAGTGGAGGGAACGGATTCCGTCGCCGCCGCTGATTCCGAGATGGCTGCGGTCGCCGGGCATCTCTTCTTCGCCGGGCAGCGCAGCTCACTCACCGCTCTCGCGCTCGAGAGATCCGAGACCCGCTCCCCCGAAGCGCTGCGCAAGGCCCTCGTCGCCTTCGCCAGCCCCGGTGCGACGCTCAGCGCGCTGCGTGGCGGGGAATCGGCATCCGTCTCCCTCGCCGAGACGACCGCCGGTGCGCGTGTGGCAGAGCTGAACAGCATGATGGCCGCGGCCGACCGGCTCACCGCCTTCGCGAGCATCCTCGACGAGCCGGCCGTGCTGCTCGTCCCGGATCGCATCCGCATGCTGCGTGTGATCGGGGCCGGCCTCAGCGACGACGAGTTCGCCGAGCGGGCCGCCGACCACACGAAGCGCGTGAACACCACCCTCGCCTCGGTGAACGTCGTCAAGCCGAAGCCCGTGCAGCTGTTCACCTCGGCCGCACCTCTTCCGGTCTGGGTGCGCAACGACCTGCCCTGGCCGGTCACGGTCACCCTGTTCAGCACGCCGTCCGACAACCGGCTCGACATCCAGCCGGCGACCGAGGTGACCGCGCTCGCCTCGAGCTCGACCCGCGTCGACATCCCGATCGAGGCCCGCGTCGCGAGCGGACGTGTCGACGTGCGCTTCTGGCTCGAGAGCCCGACGGGCGTGCCCGTCGGGCAGCCGGAGGTCGCCGACGTCACGCTGCGAGCCGACTGGGAGGGCATCGGGCTCGGCATCCTGGGCGGAGTCATCGTCGTGCTGCTGATCGTCGGCAGCGTGCGCATGGTGCGTCGCCGCAGAGCGGATGCCCGGCACCAGGCTGACGCACCGCACGGGCCAGCAGAAGGAGAGCAGTGACAAGTCTCGGCCGCGCCAGCGCCATACTCGGTGCGGGGACGCTGATCTCGCGCATCACCGGTCTCATCCGCACGATCGTGCTCGTCGCCGCCATCGGCACGATCGGCGAGGCGGGTGACGCGTTCGGCGTCGCGAACCAGCTGCCCAACAACGTCTTCACGATCATCCAGACGGGCATCCTCACCGCGGTGATCATCCCGCAGATCGTGAAGTCGGCCAGTCACACCGACGGCGGCGGCGCGTACATCTCGAAGCTGTTCACTCTGGGCACGGTCGTCTTCCTCGGTGCCACGGCGCTGGCCATGCTCGCTGCTCCCTGGCTGGTCGCGCTCTACGGGCCGGAGTTCACCCCCGATCAGCTGGCCCTCGGCACGGCCTTCGCGTTCTGGTGCCTGCCGCAGATCTTCTTCTACGGGCTGTACGCGCTCATCGGCGAGACGCTGAACGCGAAGCGCGTGTTCGGACCGTACACGTGGACGCCGGTCGCGAACAACATCGTCTCCATCGCCGGCTTCCTCGTCTTCATCGCCCTGTTCGGTGACAACCAGCGCCGCGTCGAGGTCTGGGATCCGACGATGATCTCCGTGCTCGGGGGCACCGCCACTCTGGGCATCGCCGTGCAGGCCGCACTGCTGCTGTTCGCCTGGCGCCGCACCGGGCTGCACCTGCGCCCCGACTTCCGCTGGCGAGGAGTGGGTCTCGGGCAGATCGGATCGCTCGCCGGGTGGACCTTCCTGATGGTGATGGCCGGACAGATCGCCGGACTCATCCAGACGCGCGTGGTCACCGACTCGTCGGGCGATCACCCTTCGGTGTTCATGATGCAGGCCGCCTGGCTGGTGTTCATGCTGCCGTACTCGATCTTCGCGATCTCCATCGGCACCCCGTACTTCACGCAGATCGCCGAGCACGCCCACGCGAACCGGCGCGACGAGGTGCGCGCTGACGTCGCTCGCTGCATCCGGGTCGTGTCGCTGTTCATCGTCGGCTCGGGCATCGCCCTCGCCGTCGCCGCGGTGCCCGCCACGCGCATCTTCACCGAGAGCCCCGCGGATGCCGTATCCGCAGCGCCCGTCCTCGTCTGCTACCTCGTGGGTCTTCTGCCGCTGTCGGTGCTGTTCATCGTGCAGCGTGCGTTCTACGCCTTCGGCGACACCCGCACCCCGTTCGTCTTCACGCTCGTGCAGGTGGGCCTGATCATCGGCTTCTCGTATGTCGCCGCCGCGGTGGCTCCGCTCAGTCAGCTCGCCGCCGCCGTCGCGCTCGGACAGTCGATCGCGGGTCTCGTGCAGACCGTGATCGCCGTGCTCATCCTGCGCCGCCGGCTGGGCGGTCTCGAGCTGCCGCAGACGCTGCTGTCTCTCGGCCGTTTCCTGATCGCCGCCGTGCCGGCCGGACTCGCCGGCTGGGGAACGTACCTGCTGCTCGGCGCTGACCGGGGATGGACGGCCGGTCAGACCGGCTCCACGTTCATCGACAAGCTGCTCGGTGCGGCAGGCACCGGGGTCATCGGGCTGGTCGCCGTCGTCGTCTACGCGCTGGTTCTGCTGGTGCTGCGAGCGCCGGAGATGAGCGCCGCCCGCCGGCTCGTCACGCGTTTCCTGCCCGGACGCTGAGCGCTCTCGCCACCGCCCGGCCTCGGGCATCCGGAGCGACATTCCGCGGTGCGGTGCCCACAGCGCGCGGGAATGTCGCGCGGCTACCATGGGTTGAAGCAGACGACGCGGGCCATCCCGCGCCTGCTGAACATCCGCAGCCTTAGGAGAGCACATGCGTCAGGTCATCATCATCGGCTCAGGCCCGGCCGGATTCACCGCCGCGATCTACGCGGCACGCGCCAACCTCAAGCCGCTGCTGGTCGCCAGCAGCGTCGAGGTCGGCGGCGAGCTGATGAACACGACCGATGTCGAGAACTTCCCCGGGTTCCCCGAGGGCATCCAGGGTCCCGACCTGATGGCGAAGCTGCAGGCGCAGGCCGAGAAGTTCGGCACCGAGGTGCTGTACGACGATGTCACCGAGCTTCAGCTCGACGGACCGGTCAAGAAGGTCGTCCTCGGCAGCGGCGCAGAGCATGAGGCGTCGACGGTCATCTACGCCACCGGGTCCGCCTACCGCAAGCTGGGCATCGAGGGCGAAGAGCGTCTCTCGGGCTACGGGGTGTCGTGGTGCGCGACATGCGACGGCTTCTTCTTCCGCGAGAAGGAGATCGCAGTCGTCGGCGGCGGCGACTCCGCAATGGAAGAGGCGACCTTCCTCACCCGCTTCGCCTCGAAGGTCTACGTCATCCACCGCAAGGACTCGCTGCGCGCCTCGAAGATCATGCAGGAACGCGCCTTCGCCAACGAGAAGATCGAGTTCATCTGGAACAGCACGGTCGACGAGATCCTCGGTGGCGATTCGGTGAACGGCGTGCGGCTGCGCTCGACGGTCGACGACTCGACCCGCGAGCTCGCCGTCGACGGCGTCTTCGTCGCGATCGGCAACGACCCGCGCACGCACCTCGTGCACGACAAGCTGCAGCTCACCGATGCCGGCACGATCTGGGTGGACGGCCGTTCGTCGCGCACCTCGGTTCCCGGTGTGTTCGCCGCCGGTGACGTGATCGACCCGACCTACCGTCAGGCGGCCACCGCCGCGGGCTCGGGCGTCGTGGCGGCGCTCGATGCCGAGCACTTCATCGCCGACCTCGAGGACGTGTCGGTCGAAGAGCCGGCGGCCCTCGCCGCGGAGATCATCGCCGGCTGACGGCCTCGACGCGGCGCATTCGCGGCCTCGGGAACACAATCGCCCCGTCTGACGTTTGATCAGGTGAACACCGAACAAGGAGACAATCCATGACTGCCAAGGCAACCACTCAGGCAACCTGGGAGCAGGACGTTCTGCAGGCCGACGGACCCGTGCTGGTCGACTTCTGGGCCGCGTGGTGCGGACCGTGCCGCATGGTCGCGCCCGTGCTCGACGAGATCCAGGCCGAGAACCCCGACAAGATCACGATTCTCAAGCTCAACGTCGACGAGAACCCGGATCTGGCCATGAAGTACCAGATCACCTCGATCCCGGCGATGAAGGTGTTCCAGGGCGGTGAGGTCAAGACGACCATCATCGGCGCCAAGCCGAAGTTCGCCCTCGAGCAGGACCTCGCGCCGTTCATCGGCTGAGCCTGTCGAAGCCTGAGCCTGTCGAAGCCTGAGCCTGTCGAAGCCTGAGCCTGTCGAAGGGTCTTACCCCAAGTTGGGTCCCTGAGCTTGTCGAAGGGCCTGTCACCATCCGCGATGACAGGCCCTTCGACAACTCACGCCGCCAGCATCCGCCAGACCGTCGTGCTGAGCTCCGGGTACTCGTGCGCGATGCTGCGCAGCACGCTGTCATTCCACCGTGGGTCACGCGGGTTCCCGCCGCGATCCTCGTACACGTCGGTGCGCAGCAGCAGCACCACGAGCTCGTCGACCGAGGGCAGCTCCGACATGAAGTCCCAGGGATCCTCCCCGCTCCGCAGCCGCTCGTGCACCAGCACGGAGCGCTCGTCCCCCGCCTCCGCGCGCAGCACTTCAAGACTCGCGCGGCGGGGGAAGGAGGGGATCACCAGACAATTCTACGAGCGCGGCCGGCGTGGACGGCGCTCGACCTTCATATCCTCCGTCATCGATTCGAGCTCCTTGCCCTTGGTCTCCGCCACCTTGAAGTACACGAAGAAGAACGACAGCAGCGCGAAGAACGCGTAGAAGCCGTAGGCGAAGGTGAGGCCGATCTCAGCGAACGCCGGGAACGTCGTCGAGATGAAGAAGTTCGCCGCCCACTGCGCCGCAGCCGCCACCGCCAGGGCGCCGGCGCGGATCGAGTTGGGGAACATCTCCCCCAGCAGCACCCAGACCAGCGGACCCCACGTGGCTCCGAAGAACACCACGAAGGCGTTGGCGCTGATGAGCGCGATCGTCGACCACGGGTCGGGCAGGGTGACCGCACCCTCGGCATCCAGCGTTCCGAACGAGAAGGCGACCGCCATCAGCCCCAGCGTCACGGCCATGCCGATAGAACCGACCATGAGCATCAGGCGGCGACCGACGCGGTCCACCAGCAGGATCGCGATGATGGTCACGACGATGTTGGTCACCGATGTGATGACGGTGATGGTCAGGGCATCCGACTCGTCGAAGCCGACCGAGCGCCACAGCGTGGTCGAGTAGTAGAAGATCACGTTGATGCCGACGAACTGCTGGAAGATGCTCAGCAGGATCCCGACCCAGACGATCGGCTTGAGCCCGAACCGGTGACCGCGAAGGTCACTGAGCGATTCGGTGCGCTCGGTGTTGATCGTGCCGGTGATCTCAGTGATCTTGGCCTTCACGTCGACGGTGCCGGTGACGAGGGTCAGCACCTCGGCGGCCTTGTCGACCTTGCCGCGCGCGACCAGGTACCTCGGCGACTCCGGCAGCCGCATCGCCATGATTCCGTAGATCACGGCGGGGATGGCCTCGGCGATGAACATCCAGCGCCAGGCATCCAGACCCCACAGCGGCTCCGCCGCGCCACCCGCGACGTTGGCGAGCAGGGCATCCGAGAGCAGCGCGACGAAGATGCCGGTCACGATCGCGAGCTGCTGCAGCGAGCCCAGCCGTCCTCTGACATGCGCCGGCGACACCTCGGCGATGTACGCCGGGGCGATCACCGATGCGGCACCGACGCCCAATCCGCCGACGACGCGCCAGATGATGAGGTCGATCACACCGAAGGCGAGGCCCGATCCGACCGCCGAGATGAGGAAGAGCACCGCCGCGACGATCATCGTGGGGATGCGACCGAACCGGTTGGCCAGGGGGCCTGCGAACCACGCGCCGACTGCGCAGCCGATGAGCGCCGACGACACGGCGAAGCCCTTGAGGCCCACGCCGAGATCGAACGCCCCGGCGAGTGCATCGACCGCGCCGTTGATCACCGCGGTGTCGAAGCCGAAGAGGAATCCTCCCAGCGCTGCGGCGATGCTCACCCCTATGACGCGTCCGCGGATGCCCTTCGCCGGGCCTGTGCCTGCTGTGTGTGTCATGGTGCCCCCTCCTCTTCCGGTGCTCCGGATGCTAGCGGAGCCCTGCGCGCTCAGAAAGGGGCGTGCGCCGCGGAGCGGGAGACGCTAGGGCAGGTCGCCGGGAATGCACCGGTTCGCTGAGGCCTGAACGGCAGATGAGCACCGGGCGCTCCCCGGTGCTCATCCGTCGTTGCTGAGGCGGATTCGCGTCAGCGCGAGCCGAACTCCTCCTCGCCGAGTTCGGCGAGGATCCGGTTGAGATCCTGGATCGATGCGAATTCAATCTTGACCTGCCCTTTTCGCGCGCCGAGAGCGATCTGGACTCGCGTGTTGAGGCGATCACCGAGCTTGTGCGACACCTCATCGAGGTACGCGCGGCGCGCGCCCGCCGTGGGCTTGGTCGTCGGGGTCGGCGTCGCGGACAGTGTCTTGGCGGCGGCCTCCGTGGCGCGCACGGACAGGTCTTCGTTCACGACCTTGTCGGCGAGACGCTGCATCTGCTCCGGCGGCTCGACTGCGAGGATCGCACGAGCATGGCCCGCGGAGAGAACCCCGGCGGCGACGCGCTGCTGCACGGCGACGGGCAGACGCAGCAGGCGGATGGTGTTGCTGATCTGCGGGCGGGAGCGGCCGATGCGGGTGGCGAGCTCTTCCTGGGTGATGCCGAAGTCCTCCAGCAGCTGCTGGTAAGCGGATGCCTCTTCCAGCGGATTGAGCTGTGATCGGTGCAGGTTCTCGAGCAGCGCGTCGCGCAGCAGGTCTTCGTCCGCCGTCTCGCGCACGATCGCGGGGATCGTGGTGAGGCCGGCCTCGCGAGCGGCGCGGGTACGACGCTCACCCATGATCAGCTCGTACTCGCCGTCGGCGTTCTGACGGACGATCACCGGCTGCAGGACACCGAACTCGCGCACGCTGTGCACGAGCTCCGAGAGGTGGTCCTCGTCGAAGTGCGTGCGCGGCTGCCGCGGGTTCGGAACGATGCTGTTCGGGTCGACCTGGATCAGACGCGCGCCCGGCACCTGCGCGAGCTCCGCTTCGTCGGGGGCGGCGATGCTCTCCTGGGGCTCTGCGAGTGCGGCATCCGCCTTCGCCTTCCCCGCGCCGGGGAAGAAGACATCGACCGGGCGCTCAGCCTGATCTGTCGTCGGGATGAGTGCGCCGATTCCCCGACCGAGTCCAGTGCGCTTGGCCATCATGCTCCCTTGTTCTGCGCGGCGGATTCCTTGCGCTGCGCGATCTCGACTGCTGCTTCCCGGTAGGCGACCGCCCCCGCCGACGTTCCGTCGTACGAGATGACCGTCTGTCCGAAGCTGGGCGCCTCAGAAACCCGCACCGAGCGCGGGATCACGGCGTTGAGCACCTGCTGCGGGAAGTGGGTACGCACCTCGTCGGCCACCTGCTGAGCGAGGCGCGTGCGCGCGTCGTACATCGTGAGCAGGATGGTCGAGAGGTGAAGTTCGGGGTTGAGGTGCTTCTGGATCATCTGGATGCTGCCGAGCAGCTGACTCAGGCCCTCGAGCGCGTAGTACTCGCACTGGATGGGGATGAGCACCTCAGAAGCTGCCGTGAAGGCGTTGATGGTGAGCAGTCCGAGCGACGGCGGACAGTCGATGATGACGAAGTTCACCGGGCTGTCGCGCAGGTACTCCTCCAATGCGCGCCGCAGCCGGAACTCTCGTGCGACCTGCGACACCAGCTCGATCTCGGCGCCGGCGAGGTGAATCGTGCTGGGGGCGCAGCGGAGATTCTCGGATTCGGGGCTGTCCTGAACGATCTCGCCGAACGGGAGGTCGTTGATCAGGACGTCGTAGATGCTCTTCGTGTCAGCGGAGTGTCTCACTCCGAGAGCGGTCGATGCGTTGCCCTGCGGGTCGAGGTCGATCACCAGCACCTTGGCGCCGAGATCGGCGAGAGCGGATGCCAGATTGACGGCCGTCGTGGTCTTGCCGACTCCGCCCTTCTGGTTCGACACGGTGAAGACCCGAGTGTCGCTGCTGAACTCCACTTCGACGTCCTTGAGCGCCTTGCGTCGCGAAGAGAGGTCTGCAAGTTCCCGAGCAAGCGGGGTATCCATCCCGAAATTCTGGTTCGGCGATGCGTTGTCGGATGGTTTCACGTGAAACATCGACTCCTTTCGGGACCGTCCTCCACTCTACGT
>PJCV01000002.1 GCA_002837415.1 Actinomycetales bacterium SN12 | reverse complement strand
CTTTTTCCGCCGACACCCCCAGTTATCGCCGACACCCCCAGCTGCGAACGTCCGCAGCTGGGGGTCTCGGCGACAACTGGGGGTGTCGGCGGAAAAAGGGAGGGGTCAGGCGGCGTCCTGGCCCAGGGTGCCGAGGTACAGGCCGATCACCTTCGGATCGTTCAGCAGGTCACGGCCGGTGCCCTCGTAGGCATCCCGGCCCTGATCCAGGACGTAACCGCGGTCGCAGATCTGCAGGCAGCGCCGTGCGTTCTGCTCGACCATGATGGTGGTCACGCCCGCCTTGTTGATGTCGGAGACGCGGATGAACGCATCGTCCTGACGCACGGGGGAGAGGCCTGCGGAGGGCTCGTCGAGCAGCAGAACCTGCGGGTCCATCATCAGCGCGCGCGACATCGCGACCATCTGGCGCTCACCACCGGACAGCGAGCCCGCCCGCTGGTTCAGACGCTTGCCCAGCTCGGCGAAGATCCCGGTGACGAACTCGAGGCGCTCGGCGTAGATCTTCGGGTTCTGGTAGAGGCCCATCTGCAGGTTCTCGGCGATCGTCAGCGACGGGAAGACGTTGTTGGTCTGCGGCACGAAGCCCACGCCCTTGGCGACCAGCTTGTCGGCCTTGAGCCCGACGATGCTGGAGCCCCTCACGGTGATGTCTCCGTCGCGCACCTGCACCATGCCGAAGATGGCTTTCAGCAGAGTCGACTTGCCGGCGCCGTTCGGGCCGATGATGCCGATCAGCTCGCCCTTGCGGGCGACGAGGTTGGCGCCGTTGAGGATGTTCACGCCCGGCAGATAGCCGGCATGGACGTTCTTCAGCTCGACGACGATGTCGGAAGCATCCATCACTTCTTCTCCTCTTCCTCTTCGGCTTCGAGCTCGGCTTCCGCCTCGGCTTCGATCTTCTCCCGGATGCGCGCCGCCGCGAGGTCTGCGTCGCTGCCCGCCGGAATCACGATGCGCCCGGTGACAGCACCGAGATCCACGTCCTGGTGCGCACCGAGATAGGCATCCACCACGGCCGGGTCCTCCATCACCGTCTCTGGCGGCCCCTCGGCCACCACTCGGCCCTCCGCCATGACGACGACCCAGTCGGCGATGTGACGGACCATGTGCATGTCGTGCTCGACGAAGAGCACGGTCATGCCGCGGTCCTTCAGCCCGAGGATGTGATCGAGCAGCGACTGCGTCAGGGCGGGGTTCACGCCGGCCATCGGCTCATCGAGCATCACCAGCTGCGGGTCGCTCATCAGCGCACGCGCCATCTCGAGCAGCTTGCGCTGCCCGCCCGACAGGGCGGCTGCGAAGTCCTGCTCCTTGGCATCCAGCTTGAAGAGCGTCAGCAGCTCGCGAGCCTTCTGCTCGATCTCCGCCTCCTTCTTGCGCCAGATGGCGGGAAAGAGGCTCTGCCAGAACTTCTCACCGGGCTGGTCGGACGATCCGAGCTTCATGTTCTCGAGCACGGTCAGCAGCGACAGCGCCTTGGTGAGCTGGAAGGTGCGGACCTGGCCCATGCGTGCGACCTTGAACGACGGGATGCCTGCGAGGTTCTTGCCGTCGTACTGCCACGTGCCGGTGTTCGGGCGATCGAACCCGCAGAGCAGGTTGAACAGGGTCGTCTTGCCGGCGCCGTTCGGGCCGATCAGCGCGGTGATGGCGCCGCGGGGGATCTCGAGGTGCTCGACGTTGACGGCGGTCAGGCCGCCGAAGCGCCGCTCCACGCCGTCGACGACGAGGATCGGGTCGACTTTCGCCACTCCGGGGACAGCCGCGCCCTTCGCGAGTCCGGTCGCCTTCTGGCGGCCGCCCGTCGGAGCTGCCGGTGACACCGGCTGGTTCTCACTTGACAAAGGTCATCTCCCTCTTGTCTCCGAGGATGCCCTGCGGGCGGTAGATCACGATGAGCATGAGCGCCACCCCCGCGAGGATCCAGCGGACGATCTCGGCCTGCGCCGACGTCATCGGCAGGTAGCCGGCGGTGGCCATCTGCGGCAGCAGGTTGCCGAGGAACGCGAACAGCACCCAGAACAGAACGGCGCCGAGCGTGGGTCCGAAGACCGTCGCCGCGCCGCCGAGCAGCAGCACCGTCCACAGGAAGAACGTCAGCGACGTCGAGTAGCTGCCGGGCACCACGGCGGAGGGCAGCACGAACACGATGCCACCGGCCGCGCCGATCACACCGCCCACGACGAGGGCCTGCATCTTGTAGGCGAAGACGTTCTTGCCGAGCGAGCGCACGGCATCCTCGTCCTCGCGGATGCCCTTGAGAACCCGGCCCCATGGGCTGCGCATCAGGGCCCAGACCAGCAGGATCGACACCGCCAGCAGGATGAGGCCGAACACGATGTTCCACAGCTCCGTGGCGTTGTAGGTCCACGGGCCGAAGCCGTAGGTGCCCTCGGGGATCGGGTTGGCCGCACGGAATCCGGCGTGGTACCCGCTGCGGCCGCCTGCGGCGCCCGTCACATCCTCGAACAGCCGGGTGAGGAACAGCAGCCGCACGACCTCTGCCGTCGCGATGGTCGCGATGGCGAGGTAGTCCGCCCGCAGACGCAGGGTCGGGATGCCGAGCAGCAGCGCGAACACGGCGCCGCCGGCGAGTCCGATGAGCATGCCGAGCCACCAGGGCGCACCGAACGTGAGCACCGGGATCGCGTAGCCGTATGCGCCGACGGCCATGAAGGCCGCCATGCCGAAGTTGAGCAGGCCGGCGTAGCCGAAGTGCACGGCGAGACCCGTCGCGGCCAGCGCGTAGGCGATGGTGACCGGGCTGAACAGGTATGCGGCGGTGTTGCCGAAGATCGATCCGAAGTCCATGCGTCAGCCCAGCCTTTCCTTGCGGCCGAACAGACCCTGCGGCCTGACCAGCAGGATCACGACCAGCGCGACGAGCGCGGTGGCGTACTTGAGGTCGGAGGGAACGCCCAGCAGCGTCGAGACCTCGACAGCGATCCCGACGATCAGCGAGCCGATGAGGGCGCCGATCGCCGAGCCCAGGCCGCCGAGCGTGATCGCGGTGAAGATCAGCAGCAGCATCTGCATGCCCATGTCCCACTTCACGCCGGGGCGGAAGTACGCCCACAGGATGCCCGAGAGCGCGGCGAGCGACCCCGAGACGATCCAGACGATCCGCACGACCCGGTCGACGTCGATGCCGGACGCTGCGGCCAGCTGCGGGTTGTCGGAGATGGCGCGGGTGGCCTTGCCGATCCGGGTGCGGGTGAGGAAGTAGGCCATGCCGAGGATGGCGGCGAGGCTGATGGCCATGCCGATCAGGTCGATGTACGACAGCGAGATCGGGCCGAACTGCATCGGAGCGGGGCTGGCGCCGGGAAGCTGCCTGGTGTCGCCGCCGATCATGAACTGCAGCACGTACCGCAGTGCGAGCGAGAGGCCGATGCTGACGATCAGCAGCTGCACGATCCCGAGGCCTCGGCGACGCAGCGGGCGCCAGATCCCGGCATCCATCGCCCAGCCGAGCGCACCGCCGCCGATGACGGCGGCGATGATGCCCGCCCACAGCGGCAGGTTCCAGAACGAGGTGAACAGCACGACGACGACGCCGCCCCAGGTGACCATCTCGCCGTGCGCGAAGTTCGACAGGCGAGTGGTGCCGTAGATCAGCGCCGCGCCCATTGAGGCGAGTCCGAGCAGCAGACCGAAGTTGAGGCCGCCGACGGTGCGCGAGATGAGCTGGTCGAGGAACGAGACCGTCACCCGCTCGCCCTGGCCGAGGAAGAGGTTGACGATCTTCGTGCCCGTCAGCCCGAACTCGGCCTCGAACGAGCCGCTCGTGCCATCGACGGCCTCCACGCCCTCGGGGAGCTGCGACGCGTCGACGATCACGCCCTTCGGCAGGGTGTCCTCATCGACCGCGAGGGTGTACTTCGACTTCTCGGGGACGTACAGCTTCCACTTGCCGTCGGCGCCGGTCTCCGTCGAGCCCTTGAAGCCCTTGCCGTCGACCGACACCTTCACGCCCTCGATCGGCTCGCCCTTGTAGGTGACGTTGCCGGCGAAGTAGAAGTCGGTGACCTCCTGGCCGTCCGGGGTCGTCTCGGCGTGCGCGGCACCGGCCGGCGCACCGAAGACGAGGAAGGCGGCCAGCAGAGTCGCGAGCAACGCGATCACGCCGTTCCGGGGGCGCCGAAGCGCCACAGTTCTGAGTCCCACGCATCCTCCACATCGAGTGCCTCGAGCGACTTCGGGTCGTCGCTCGGCTCTGGGCGTCGCACTGAGCGTATCTGGTCGCGGACGCCGATCGCACCATCCGTGTCCGGATCGGGATGCCGGGTGTGTCTCGCCCGCCGTTCTCGGCGTTCTCGGAATAACAGAGGCGGCGTCGCGCTTAGAATCTATACACCGCGGGCTGTGACCCGTTCGGCCGCAGACGTCCCCGCGCACTCGCCATTCGATCGCGCCTCCGGCGCAGAGGAGCCCGCTTCCATGCAGCAGCACGACCCGTTCGGTTTCGTCGGACTCACCTACGATGACGTGCTCCTGCTTCCCGGGCACACCGACGTCATCCCCAGTGAGGCCGACACCTCCTCGCGGATCACGCGGCGCATCTCGGTGGCCACGCCGCTGCTCTCCAGCGCGATGGACACCGTGACAGAGGCGCGGATGGCGATCGCGATGGCCCGCGAGGGCGGGATCGGCATCCTGCACCGCAACCTCTCGATCGCCGATCAGGCGTCGCAGGTCGACCGCGTGAAGCGCAGCGAGTCGGGCATGATCACCGACCCGATCACCACGACGCCTGACGCGACGGTCGAAGAGGTCGACAACCTGTGCGCCCGCTACCGCATCTCCGGCCTGCCCGTCGTCGACGAGGCCGGCCACCTGGTGGGCATCATCACCAACCGCGACATGCGCTTCGTCTCGGGCTTCGATCGCCAGACCACGCTGGTCAAGGACGTCATGACGAGCGAGAACCTCGTCACCGCTCCGGTCGGAGTGGCCGCCGGCGACGTCATCGCCCTGTTCGCGAAGCACCGCGTCGAGAAGCTGCCGCTGATCGGCGCCGACGGCACGCTCGCCGGACTCATCACCATCAAGGACTTCGACAAGAGCGAGAAGTACCCGCTCGCCACCAAGGACGACCAGGGGCGACTGCGTGTGGGCGCCGCGATCGGCTTCTTCGGCGATGCGTGGGAGCGCGCCGAGGCGCTGCGGGATGCCGGTGTCGACATCCTCGTCGTCGACACCGCCAACGGCCAGTCGCAGGGCGTCATCGAGCTGGTCAAGCGGCTCAAGGCCGACCCGACGTTCGAGCACATCGACATCGTCGGCGGCAACGTCGCGACCCGCGAGGGCGCGCAGGCTCTGGTGGATGCCGGCGTGGACGCGGTCAAGGTCGGCGTGGGCCCCGGTTCCATCTGCACCACCCGCGTGGTCGCCGGCGTCGGCGTGCCGCAGGTGACCGCGGTGTACGAGGCATCCCTGGCTGCCGGTCCCGCCGGTGTGCCCGTGATCGCCGACGGCGGTCTGCAGTACTCCGGTGACATCGCCAAGGCACTGGTCGCCGGTGCCGATGCCGTCATGCTGGGCTCGCTGCTCGCCGGCACCGACGAGTCGCCGGGTGAGATCGTGTTCCAGTCGGGCAAGCAGTTCAAGCAGTACCGCGGCATGGGCTCGCTGGGCGCCATGCAGACCCGCGGCAAGCAGACCTCCTACTCGAAGGACCGCTACTTCCAGGCCGACGTCCCCAGCGACGACAAGCTGATCCCGGAGGGCATCGAGGGTCAGGTGCCGTACCGCGGACCCCTCTCGGCCGTCGCGTACCAGCTGATGGGCGGCCTGCGTCAGTCGATGTTCTACGTCGGCGCTCGCACCATCGACGAGCTCAAGGCCCGCGGACGCTTCGTGCGCATCACCGCGGCAGGGCTCAAGGAGTCGCACCCGCACGACGTGCAGATCGTCGTCGAGGCGCCCAACTACAAGAAGTGAGTTGACCGGGCGTCGCATGCTTCAGGCGTAGGCGCATGCTTCGGGCGTAGGTGCATGCTTTGGGGCGTAGGCGCATGCTTCGGGCGTAGGTGATCCCGCGAGGGTAGGACGACAACAGGGTTTTTCGTCCTACCCTCGTGTGTTCTCCTACGGCGGCCGACTCGGCGCGGCCCTCGTCCGGCGCGGTGGTCAGGCGCTTCGGTCCCACGACTAGAGTGAGCCGCATGCGCTCAGCGTCGAACACGCTCACTCGCGGACAGATCACCCGCTACGCCATCGGGTCGCTCGGCACCGGCGGATTCGCCACGCTGCCGGGACTCGTGCTGGTCTACTACCTCACCGACTCCCTGGGGGTGACAGCCCTCGCCGCGGGCGCGATCGTCACCGGCGCGAAGGTGTGGGACGTGCTCATCGACCCGGTGATCGGCGGGCTGAGCGATACGGGGCTCGCCCGATCCGGATCGCGTCGCGGCCTCATGCTCATCGGCTCCATCGGTCTGCCGGTCGCGTTCGTGCTGACCTTCGCCGTTCCCGCGGGAATCGGGCCGGTGGCATCCGGCGTCTGGGTGCTCATCGCGTTCATGCTGGCAGCGGCATGCTTCAGTCTCTTCCAGGTGCCCTACATCGCGCTGCCCGCCGAGCTGACCGACGACTACCGGGAGCGCACCCGCCTGCTGACCTGGCGCGTGGTCATGCTGACCGTGGCGATCCTGCTGTTCGGCGCGGGTGGACCCGAGATCCGCGGGATGTTCGACGACGACCCGCTGCTCGGCTATCTCGTGATGGCGGCCGTGGCCGCCGTGCTGCTCGGCGTCGGCCTGTTCATCGCCTCGACCGTCGCGCCCACCCGCCCGATGCTGCCGGTGCGCCCCGGCGCATCGATCGCGATGCACTACCGCAACGGCCTCGACGCGCTGCGCGAGAGTCAGCCGTTCCGAGTGCTGCTGGGCACGTTCATGCTGCAGGGACTCGCGACCGGGCTCATGCTCGCCGCGGCTCAGTTCGTGGCGCGCTGGGTGCTGGGCGACGAGGACGCGGTGACGCCGCTGTTCGTCGCGCTGATCGCCCCTGCCCTGCTCATGGCCCCGGTGTGGAAGCTCGTCGCTGACCGCATCGGCAAAGAGCGCGGCTTCCGGATCGCCAGCGCGGTGTTCCTCGTTGCGACGGCGGTGCTCGGGCTGATGGTGTGGATGCCCGGATGGTGGATCCTCGCGCCCGTCGCCCTCGCGGGCGCGGCGTACGCCGGTATGCAGACCCTGCCGATGGCGATGCTGCCAGATGTCATCGCCCACGATCGCACGGCGGGTGGGCATGACAACCGCTCCGGGGTCTTCAGCGGTGTGTGGACCGCCGGTGAGACGACGGGAATGGCGCTCGGCGCCACGGTGCTGTCGCTCGTGCTCGCGATGACCGGGTACATCGAGACGACGGCCACGGTCGAGGTCGTCCAGCCCGACGCCGCGGTGACCGGTATCGCCATCGCGTTCAGCCTGCTCCCGGCCGCGCTCATGCTGCTGAGCCTGGTCGCGCTCGCGCGCTACCGACTGCGGGAGCGGGACATCGTCGGAACCTCTGCATGAGCGACATCCTCGATCGCCTGCGTCGGATGCGCGCCGCCGACGCACCCACGCACGGCGGGCGAGTGCTGTCGTACGTGTACGACTCGGGTCTGGCCGAGCTGGACGAGCTGGCGGATGCCGCGGCGCGACTCGCGCGACCGCTGAACGGCCTCGACCCGACGGTGTTCCCGTCGATCGCGGCGATGGAGCGCGACCTGATCGGCTTCGCGCGGCGGATGCTTCACGGCGGTGGATCCGTCGTCGGCACCGTCACCAGCGGCGGAACGGAGAGCTGCCTGCTGGCGGTCAAGACCGCGCGCGACCTGATCGGCTTCGCGCGGCGGATGCTTCACGGCGGTGGATCCGTCGTCGGCACCGTCACCAGCGGCGGAACGGAGAGCTGCCTGCTGGCGGTCAAGACCGCGCGCGACCTGTGGCGGCGGTCACGCGATGGGGCGTCGGAGCTCGCCCGTCCGCGTCTTCTGGCGCCGGCGACCGTGCACGCCGCGTTCATCAAGGCCGCGCAGCTGTTCGACCTCGAGTTCGACGCCGTGCCGTGCTCGCCGGACGGTGTGGTCAGGGCGTCCGATCTCGTCGAACGCCTCGACGACGATGTCGCTCTCGTGGTCGTCTCGGCGCCGTCGTACCCCACCGGGATGCTCGATCCGATCGCGGAGGTCGCGGCCGCGGCATCCGCTCGGGGTATCGCCTGCCATGTCGACTCCTGCTTCGGAGGATTCGTGCTGCCCTGGTGGCCTGGGCTGCCGGCGTGGGACTTCCGAGTGGCCGGGGTGACGAGCATCTCGGCCGACCTGCACAAGTTCGGCTACGCGCCCAAGGGGGTGTCGGTGCTGCTGCAGCGCGGCCGGCGCCGCCACCGTGCGCAGTTCTTCGCCACGACGGGCTGGGCCGGCTATCCCGTCGTGAACCCGACCCTGCTCGGTTCGCGATCGGCCTCGCCGCTCGCCGCGGCGTGGGCGATCACCCAGCATCTCGGAGACGACGGGTACCGCCGGCTCACTGGCTCGATCCACCGGGTCGCGCTCGCCGTCAGGGCTGCCGTCGACGGCGTCCCGGGACTGCGTGTCATCGGCGATCCGATCGGGCCGGCGATCGCGCTCGGCGCGGATGCCGGTGTGCGGGTTTCTGACCGCGTGGACCCGCATCGGCTCGCCGACGCGCTGGTGGCGCACGGGTGGAAGATCCAGCCCCAGCCGGGTCTCGTGCAGAAGGACGGCGTGCGCATCGCGCACAGCGCGCACCTGACGCTGACGCCCGTGCTCGAGCAGCAGGTGGGGGAGTTCACGCGCGCGCTCGCGGAGGCCGCCGACGAGGTGCGCGGTCGCCCCGCCGCGAATCCGCGGATGCTGCTGGCGGCACTGCGGCTGCTGGGCTACGGCGAGGGCGGGCGGATTCCTGGTCCTGCCGGCGCATGGGGACTGCTGCGGCTCGCCAGCGCGGGATCGGTATCGGCGGATCAGCCGATGGCGATGCTCATGGCTCTGATCGAGCAGGCGCCGCGCCCCGTGGCGGAGGCGCTGCTCACCGAGCTGCTCGCGCGCATGTCGGAACCGTGATGCTGACGGGCACTGTGTGCGGCGGCGCGGCGCGCCGGGCCGTGCCGTGCCGTGCCGTGCCGGAGGTAGGCCACACGCGGAGGTAGGCCACACGCGGAGGTAGGCCAACACGCGGACGTAGGCGGAAATCGGGCAGATCGGCCTACGTCCGTGCGTTCGCCTACGTCGGATGCATCGGACGGCCGGATACCAGCAGCGTCTGCCGTCGGTCCAGCTGGGGGCAGTCCGCGCGTGCGCGCCCGCGCCGTGCCGGAGGTAGGCCAACGCGCGGAGGTCGGCGGAAATCGGGCAGATTGGCCTACGTCCGTGCATTCGCCTACGTCGGATGAGTCGGACGGCGGGATGTCAGCAGCGTCTGCCGTCGGCCCTGCCGGTGCCAGGCAACGCGTGCCGGCGTGCGCCGTGCCGGAGGTAGGGCAACGCGCGAAGGTAGGCGAAAATCGGGCAGATCGGCCTACGTCCGTGCGTTCACCTGCGTCGGATGCGTCGGATGCGTCGGATGCATCGGACAGCGGGATGACAGCAGCGTCTGCCGTCGCTACAGCGGGTGGCAGTCGGCGCGTGCCGGCGCGCGCCGTGTCGGAGGTAGGCCAACGCGCGGAGGTAGGCGGAAATCCAGCAGATCGGCCTACGTCCGTGTGTTCGCCTACGTCGGATGCGTCGGGCGCGGTTGGATGCGTCGCTCAGCGGCGGGATGCCAGATGCAGACCTTGCGCGATCGCATTCATGAGCGTCTCCATCACGTAGCGCGCATCGAACATGATCTGCTGATAGTCGAAGCGGAGCACCGTGTAGCCCAGCAGCACGAGCCTGGCATCCTGTCGCAGATCGCGCCGCCTGTCTTTCGCCTCGCTGTGGAACTCGAAGCCATCGAGCTGCACGACGAGTCGTTCGCCGATGAGGGCATCCACCGGGTGTCCGTCGATCACGACCTGCTGGCGCACCTCTGCGCCGCAGGCCAGCGCGATGCGAATGAAGGTCGTCTCGACGCCCGAGTCCGACAGCGCGCCGACCGTCTCGAGCACCTGCGCCGGTCGCAGCGCTCCCCACTGCGTCCGTCGCAGCTGCTCCAGCGTCGTCGATCCCTTACGCAGCGCCGATTCCCATACCGCGGCGGCTTCGATGGGATCGAGGCACCTCGCGACGTGGAAGAGCACGTTCAGCAGGGGCTCCTCGGTGGTGAAACGAGCTACCGGCAGCGGGCCCTGCGCCCAGTGCACCTGCAGTCCGGCGCGCGTGTTACGGGATGCCGTGGGCGCGACGGCGACGTGGGTCTCATCCGCATCCGGTGCCCAGAGGCCCTTCTCGCGCGCGGCGGTGACGCACGTGATCCGGCCGCCTGCCTCTGCGGCTGCGCGGCGCTGCGGCGAGCAGTCGGCGCTGACCAGCCAGGATCGACGCACCCGTTCGAGCATGCCCGCGTCGATCGCCGCGCGTACGGTCCAGGCGGAGTAGCCCGCGGCGCGCACCTCCGAGCTGTGGGCGACGCCGTGCCGTTGCTGCATCCACGTCAGCAGAGGAGTTCTCATGACGGTCGAGCCTGCCCGCCTCGGGCATCCGCTCGGAGCGGAAAGCACGCGAATGTGAACAGAATGCGCGCCCGCGGCCGGTGTGCAGGAAGAGTGGGCCGCCGGCGCACTCACCGGGCGTAGGCGAATAGGCGGAGGCAGGTGAATGGACGTTCCCTGCGTCCGACGTGCGTGTGTTCGCCTACCTCGGGTGAAGGGCAGGGGCGAGTGACTCCGGCGACCGGCAGGGGCGCGCGGCCGCGAGGCCGTTGCAGGAAGAGTGAGCCGCGCCGGCACCCACCCGGGGTCGGCGAACACGCCAGGGTAGGCGGATTTACGCCGGGTATGACCTACGCTCGTGCGTTCGCCTACCTCCGGTGAGCAGTCTCCGGCGAGCGATGAGCGGTGAGCGGGCCTCGGGCATCCGATGCACCGGGCGCCCCGGCGAGCAGAGCTGCCCCGCGGACCCGCGACGGCAAACCGGGCCACCAGGGTGCCACCGGTAGGCTGGAGGGGTGAGCATGGACATCGAGATCGGCCGAGGCAAGCGCGCGCGCCGCGCGTACACGTTCGACGACATCGCGGTGGTCCCATCGCGACGCACTCGCAACCCCTCCGACGTCTCGACCGCGTGGACGATCGACGCGTTCTCGTTCGACATCCCCGTGCTCGGCGCTCCGATGGACTCGGTCGTCAGCCCGGCCACCGCCATCGCGCTCGGCAAGCTCGGCGGCCTCGGCGTGCTCGACCTCGAGGGCCTGTGGACCCGCTACGACGACCCGCAGCCGCTGCTCGACGAGATCGCCGCGCTGCCCGCCGAGAGCGCGACCGTGCGCATGCAGCAGCTCTACTCCGAGCCGATCAAGCCCGAGCTCGTGAAGCAGCGCCTCGCCGAGATCCGCGAGGCGGGCGTCACCGTCGCCGGCTCGCTCACTCCGCAGCGCACCCAGGAGCTGTACGAGACCGTCGTCGCCGCCGGCGTCGACCTGTTCGTCATCCGCGGCACGACGGTGTCTGCGGAGCACGTCTCCAGCGCTCTCGAGCCGCTGAACCTGAAGAAGTTCATCTACGACCTCGACGTGCCCGTCATCGTCGGCGGCGCCTCCACCTACACCGCCGCGCTGCACCTCATGCGCACCGGCGCGGCCGGTGTGCTGGTCGGCTTCGGTGGGGGAGCGGCGTCGACCACGCGCGTCACCCTGGGCATCCACGCCCCGATGGCGACCGCCGTGTCAGACGTCGCCGCGGCCCGCCGCGACTACCTCGACGAGTCGGGCGGACGCTACGTGCACGTCATCGCCGACGGTGGCGTCGGCACGTCCGGCGACATGGTGAAGGCCCTCGCGATGGGCGCGGATGCCGTGATGCTGGGCGTCGCGCTGTCGCGCGCGACGGATGCCCCGGGCCAGGGCTTCCACTGGGGCGCCGAGGCGCACCACCCCGAACTTCCCCGCGGTCGTCGCGTCGAGGTCGACCGCGTCGCCGACCTCGAGCGGATCCTGTTCGGTCCGGCCCCCGTCGCGGACGGGACCGCCAACCTCATCGGCGCCCTGCGCAAGTCGATGGCCACCACCGGATACTCCGACCTGAAGGAGTTCCAGCGGGTCGAGGTCGTGCTCGCGCCGTACGAGCTGGGATGACCGAGCAGGCGGCCGCCGCGCAGGAGTTCCCGCCCACGCTGCGCGAGGTGATGCTGCGGGGGCGCTGGATCGGCGTGCTCCTGCTCTGCCTCGTCGTCGCCGGCGTGTTCGCCTGGCTCGGCCAATGGCAACTCGCACGGGCGATCGACACCGACCCGCCGCCGCCCGGTGCGACCGAGCAGGTGCGTCCGCTGGCCGACTTGATCGAACCCGGTCAGTACCTGCCCGAGCCGCTCGGCGGACAGAAGGTCACCACGAGCGGCGAGTGGGTCGCCGAGGACTTCATCGTGATCTCGTCCCGATTCAACGAGGGCGAGGAAGGCTACTGGGTCACCGGGCAGCTCCGGGTAGCCGATCGCACGGCGATCGCCGTGGCGCTCGGCTGGGCGCCGACGCGCGAGCAGGCGGATGCCGCTGCCGACGCTCTCGCTCGCCAGGACGCCTCCGAGGTCGAGCTGACCGGTCGGCTCATCGACGACGAGGGCGTCGAGCTTCCCCCGGCCGACGACGTCTTCGCTCTGACGCGGATGTCTCCCGCGGCGCTCCTCGGTCAGTGGCACGATGTCGAGCAGCTGGACGTGTACCGCCCGTATCTGGCATCCCTCACCGCTCCCTCCGGGCTCGTCGACATCGACTCCCCGGCGCCCGAGGAGAAGTCGCCGATCAACTGGCTGAACATCTTCTACGCGGCGGAATGGGCGATCTTCGCCGGCTTCGCCTTCTACCTCTGGTATCGCCTGGCGAAGGATGCCTGGGAGCGCGAGGTCGAGGACTTCGAGGACACGCACGCCTGAGGCGACGGCTCGGTGACCATCCGATGACGGGTGGGCGAATCCTCTTGCCCGATGTCGGAGGCGCGGCCTATGGTCACTTGCATGCGCGAGTGAGTGCTCGTGCGTCTGACGGCGGATCCACAAGATCTCCGGCCACCCACGATGAGGAGACGGCATTCATGATGCACACCCCTGCCGACCGGAACACGGCCGTTCCGGTCGCCCATCAGAGGAAGCGGGGGCGCATCGCCGCGCTCGCGCTGACCACGGCGTTCACGATGAGCATGGGATCGCTCATCGCCGCCCCCGCCTTCGCGAACGCCGCCGGCACAGGCGTCATCATCAACGAGGCCTATCTGTCGGGCGGCAGCGCCGGCGCCGCCTTCAAGAACAAGTTCATCGAGCTGCACAACCCGACCGACAAGGATGTCGTGCTCGACGGGATGTCGCTGCAGTACCGCTCCGCGACGGGCTCGGGCGCGTCGAACGGCGTGGTCGCGCTCACCGGCACCATCAAGGCCGGCGGCTACTTCCTCGTGCAGGCGAACAGCAACGGCACGGCGGGCGCCGAGCTGCCCGCGCCCGACCAGACCAGCATGCTGACCCCGAGCGGCACCACGGGCACGATCGCCCTCGTGCAGGGCGCGTCGGCCGTGACCCTCCCGGTCGGGAACGCCGCGGGGGCGGACGGCATCGTCGATCTGCTCGGCTACGGCACCTCCAACACGTTCGAGGGCACGGTCGCCGGCGCGCCGGCCGGCAACACCGACGTCAAGTCGCTGAACCGCACCGACGGCAAGGACACCGACGACAACAAGGCGGACTTCGCGCTCTCCGCGACGATCACGCCGACCAACTCCGGCAGCAGCACCGAGCCTGAGCCCGAGCCGGAACCCGAACCCGAGCCGGAGCCGGGCCAGAAGGTCAGCATCGCCGAGGTGCAGGGCACCACCGACGTCTCGCCGTACAAGGGCAAGACGGTCACCGTCGAGGGCGTCATCACCGCCGACCACCGCACCGGCGGCTACAAGGGCGTCGTCATCCAGACCGCAGGGTCCGGAGGAGAAGACGACAAGACCCCGAATGCATCCGACGGCATCTTCGTCTTCCTCGACGGCAAGAGCGTTCCCGGTGCGATCGGCGACCTTGTCTCGGTGACCGGCGTCGTCGACGAGTACTTCGGCCAGACGCAGATCGCCCCGTCATCGGCATCCGGAGTCTCCCTGGTCACCGCGGGGGCCGGCGTGCCCGCTCTCACGCCGCTGCCGACGAGCGTCGTCGGTGCGGCGCGGGAGGCGTACGAGAACATGCTCGTGCTGCCCACGGGCGACTACCTCGTCGCCTCCAGCCACCAGCTGTTCAACTTCGGCACGCTCTGGCTGAATCCGGGCGAGCTCGACGTCAAGGGCACCGAGCTCGAGCGCCCCGGCGCCGAGGCGGATGCCATCGCCGCGGCGAACCGGGCTGACCGAATCCTGCTCGACGATGCGTACAACATCCAGGTGAGCAACAAGGACCACCTGAATGGCCAGCCGTACTTCACGAAGGACACCGTCGTGCGAAACGGCGACGCGGTCGACTTCGGCGGCAAGGGCCTCGTGCTGCAGTACGGGTTCGACGATTGGCGTCTGCAGCCGGTGAAGCCGCTCGACAGCGCGTCGCCGGCGGCTGAGAAGTTCGGCTTCACGACGAAGAACCCGCGCCCGGAGGTTCCCTCCGTGGGCGGCGATGTGAAGATCGCGTCGTTCAACGTGTACAACTACTTCACCACGCTGGTCAGCGAGAACGCCGACGCTCGCGGGGCGAAGACCGCCGCGGAGTTCGCCATCCTGAAGTCGAAGATCGTCTCGGCCATCAACAAGCTGGATGCCGATGTCGTCTCGCTCATGGAGATCGAGAACTCGGTGAAGCTGGGCGACCCCGCCGACACCGCGCTCGCCGACCTCGTCGACGGTCTGAACGCGGAAGCAGGCAGCGGAGTGTGGGCGTACGTGCCCACGCCCAAGTCGCTGCAGAACGCGGCGACCACCGACTTCATCACCAACGCGATCATCTACAAGGCCAAGCAGGTGAAGCGCGTCGGCGACGCCCAGACCGTCGATGACGAGACGGTGTGGGGCAACGCGCGCGAGCCGATCGCGCAGGCGTTCGACGCCGACGGCCGCACAGTCACCGTGATCGCCAACCACTTCAAGTCGAAGTCGGGCACCGGCACGCAGCCGGCCGACGGGCAGGGCTTCTTCAACGACGACCGCGTGAAGCAGGCGCAGTCGCTGCTCGCATTCACCGACCGGCTGAAGAAGACCAACGGCGACGACATGCTGCTCATCGGCGACTTCAACGCCTACGGTCACGAAGACCCGATCGACGTGTTCACGTCGAGGGGCTGGGTCGACACGGTGCCCGCGCACTCGCCGGGCAGCTACACCTACACGTTCGACGGCGAGCTGGGCTCGCTCGACCACGTGATCGCGTCGCCCTCACTGGCCCGGTCGATCACGGGCGCGGATGCGTGGACCATCAACTCGCCGGAGTGGAGCGATCGCGGCTACGCGTACAGCGCCACCGAGACGGGCGCCCCGTACCGCTCGAGCGACCACGACCCGATCCTCGTCGGCGTCTCGGCCACCGAACCGCCGGTCAGCATCGACATCGCCACGATCAACGACTTCCACGGCCGCATCGAGGCCGACGGCAAGGCAGCCGGCGCAGCAGTGCTGGCAGGTGCCGTGAAGTCGGTGCGCGAGGCCAACCCGAACACGATCTTCGCCGCCGCCGGCGACCTGATCGGCGCGTCGACGTTCACCTCGTTCATCCAGGACGACAACCCGACGATCGACGCGCTCAACGCCGCCGGTCTCGACGTGAGCGCCGCGGGCAACCATGAGTTCGACCAGGGCTGGGCGGACCTGCGCGACCGTGTGCAGGAGCGCGCCGACTGGGAGTACATCTCGTCGAACGTGTTCCTCAAGGGCACCGATGAGACCGCCCTCGCCCCGTCGTGGGTGAAGGAGGTCGACGGCGTGCGGGTCGGCTTCGTCGGCGCCGTGACCGAAGAGCTCGACTCGCTGGTGTCGCCGGCTGGAATCGCCGACCTCGAGGTACGCGACATCGTCGACTCGGTGAACGTCGCGGCTGCGAACCTCCGTGACGGCGACGACGCGAACGGCGAAGCCGACGTGGTCATCCTGCTCGTGCACGAGGGTGCGACTACCGTGTCGGCCGACAGCATCACCCCCGAGTCGGCACTGGGCGAGATCGTCTACGGCGTCGGCGACGACGTGAACGCGATCGTCTCGGCGCACACCCACCTCGCCTACAATCACGTCATCGACGGCCGTCCGGTCGTGTCGGCGGGGCAGTACGGCGAGAACATGGGCGTGATGAACCTGCAGGTCGACCCGAAGAAGAACGAGCTCATCTCGATCACGAACGAGATTCGTCCGCTGGCGGGCAACTACCAGCCGGTCGCCGAGGTGCAGGCCATCGTCGACGCAGCCAAGAAGGAGGCCGACGTGCTCGGCGCCGTCAAGGTGGGCGACATCACGGCCGACTTCAACCGCGCTCGACAGGCCGACGGCACGGAGAACCGCGGTGGCGAGTCGACGATCGGCAACTTCGTCGCCGACGTGCAGAAGTGGGCCACCGGCGCCGACGTGGCGCTGATGAACCCGGGCGGCATCCGCGCCAACCTCACCTACGCCTCGTCGAATGCGAACGATCCCGACGGCAACGTGACCTACCGTGAGGCGGCGACCGTGCAGCCGTTCGCCAACACGCTGGTCACCACGCAGCTGACGGGTGCGCAGCTGAAGGCCGTGCTCGAAGAGCAGTGGCAGCCGGCGGGGGCGAGCCGTCCGTTCCTGAAGCTCGGCGTATCGGAGGGACTGTCGTACACGTACGATCCCACTGCGGCGCAGGGGGAGCGGATCACGTCGATCACCCTGAACGGAGCGGCTCTCGACCCGGCAGCCTCGTACACGATCGCCGCGAACTCGTTCCTCGCGGCCGGTGGAGACAACTTCTTCACGCTGGCGAAGGGCACGAGCGCCAAGGACACCGGCAAGATCGACCTGCAGTCGATGGTCGACTGGTTCGACGCCAACAAGACGGCGAGCCCCGACCTCGACCAGCGTGCTGTGGGTGCCTCCATCACTCCGGCAGCGGGCGCGGACGGGTACCGGGCGGGTGATGTGGTCACCGTGTCGCTCTCGTCGCTCGCGTTCAGCGCTGGCGAGCAGATGCCGACGACGGTCGAGCTGTCGCTGGGCGGCGTCTCGGTCGGGTCGGCCGCGGTCGATCCGACCGTCGTCAGCACGACCGACGAGGTCGGGCGGGCGAGCATCCAGTTCACGGTGCCGGCCGGATCCGCCGGAGAGCCGCTCGTCGCCACGCCGAACGTCGGCGCGCCCGTGACGCTGCCGTTCACGGTGGCGGTCGACGAGCCCGCGCCGGGGCCGTTCGAGGGCACGATTCAGACGGGTTCGAAGGTGAGCGCCGGCGGCACCCTCGCGGTGACCGGCGAGCGCTTCACCCCCGGCGAGACCGTGACGGTCGAACTGCGACCCAAGAAGGGGCAGGCCGTGCAGGTCGGCAGCGTGCAGGTCGCAGACGACGGAACGTTCTCGACCACGGTGCGCGTGCCGAAGAGCACCCAGCCGGGCAAGTACACTCTGGCCGTGATGCAGGCCGACGGCGACGCGGCCACTGCCACCGTGCATGTCAACCGCGCGGGCGGAGTGGGCGGCATCATCCAGCAGATCATCGACTGGATCTGGGATCTGCTCACCCGCTGGTGATCTCGACCCTGACCGCGAAGGCCGCCGGACCCCGTCCGGCGGCCTTCGCCGTCTCGGCGCGGCGGCTAGAATGGAGGGCATGCCCGAGCCCAGAGTCGCCAGCTTCCCGGCGATCCGCGGAGCACTGAAGTTCTACCAGATCGCCTCGATCATCACCGGCGTCATGCTGCTGCTGCTCGTGACCGAGATGGTGCTGAAGTACACGCCGATCCACCTCGAACTCTTCCTCGGCGGCTCCGGCGGTCCGCTCTGGTTCGCCGAGGTCGTCGAGACCGCCGACGGACTCGAATCGACGGGCGACGGCTTCAACGTGTCGCAGGGCATCCTCGTCGCGCACGGCTGGTTCTACGTGGTCTATCTGTTCGCGTGCTTCCGCATGTGGAGCATGATGCGCTGGCCGTTCGTGCGCTTCATCCTGCTCGCCCTCGGCGGCGTCATCCCTCTGCTGTCCTTCTTCATGGAGACGCGCGTGGCGCGCGACGTGAAGACCTATCTCGCCCAGCGCGAGGCTGCGGAGCATGCCGCGACGCCTGCGCCCACCACCCCGGAAGGTGCCCGTTGACCGAGCAGACCGAGACCCAGCAGCGCCCCGCGCTGGTCGTCGACTTCGGAGCGCAGTACGCGCAGCTGATCGCCCGCCGCGTCCGTGAAGCGGGCGTCTACAGCGAGATCGTGCCGCACACCGCCACTGCCGAGGAGATCGCGGCGAAGAACCCCGTCGCGCTCATCCTCTCGGGCGGACCCTCGTCGGTGTATGAGGACGGTGCTCCGCAACTCGACCCGGCCGTGTTCGACCTCGGCGTCCCGACGCTGGGCATCTGCTACGGATTCCAGTACATGGCGCAGACCCTCGGCGGCGAGGTCGCGCATACCGGTCTTCGCGAGTACGGCGCGACCGACGCGCGCATCCCCGCGACGGAGAGCACGCTGCTCGCCGGCCAGCCCGCCGAGCAGAACGTGTGGATGAGCCACGGCGACCAGGTCTCGCGCGCTCCGGAGGGCTTCGACGTCCTCGCCACCACCGAGGCGACCAAGGTCGCCGCGTTCGCGAACGAGGAGCGCAGGCTCTACGGCGTGCAGTGGCACCCCGAGGTCAAGCACTCCGTCAACGGACAGGCGATCATCGAGAACTTCCTGCACCGCGGTGCGGGCCTGCCCGCCGACTGGAACAGCGACAACGTGATCGCCGAGCAGACCGAGCGCATCCGCGACCAGGTCGGCGATGCGCGCGTCATCTCCGCTCTCTCCGGCGGTGTGGACTCCGCCGTGTCGACCGCTCTCGTGCACAAGGCGATCGGCGACCAGCTGACGGCCGTGTTCGTCGATCACGGGCTGCTGCGCAAGGGCGAGCGCGAGCAGGTCGAGAAGGACTACGTCGAATCCACCGGCGTGCGCCTGATCACGGTCGACGCCGTCGACACCTTCCTGGGCCACCTCGAGGGTGTGACGGATCCCGAGACCAAGCGCAAGATCATCGGGCGCGAGTTCATCCGCGCCTTCGAGCAGGTGCAGCGTGACCTCGTCGAAGAGGCGAAGGCCACCGGCGGAGCGCCCGTGAAGTTCCTCGTGCAGGGCACCCTGTACCCCGACGTCGTCGAGTCGGGCGGGGGAGCGGGCACCGCCAACATCAAGTCGCACCACAACGTGGGCGGTCTGCCCGATGACCTCGACTTCGAGCTCGTCGAGCCGCTGCGGGCGCTGTTCAAGGACGAGGTCCGCGCGATCGGTCGCGAGCTCGGCATCCCCGAGGCGATCGTCGGCCGCCAGCCGTTCCCCGGTCCTGGTCTGGGCATCCGGATCATCGGAGAGGTGACCCGCGAGCGCCTCGAGATCCTGCGCGAGGCCGACGCGATCGCCCGCGAGGAGCTGACCAAGGCCGGCCTCGACGAGACCATCTGGCAGTGCCCCGTGGTGCTGCTCGCCGATGTGCGCTCGGTGGGCGTGCAGGGTGATGGTCGTACCTACGGCCACCCCATCGTGCTGCGCCCCGTCTCGAGCGAAGACGCCATGACCGCCGACTGGACGCGTCTGCCGTACGACGTGCTCGCGAAGATCTCGAACCGCATCACCAACGAGGTGCGCGAGGTGAACCGCGTCGTGCTCGACGTCACCTCGAAGCCACCGGCAACCATCGAGTGGGAGTGAAAGAAGGGGTCGCGACGGCGGCCCCTTCTTCGTTGCGCCGCTCCCAGCTGCTCACATGCGAAAGAGGTCGCTGCCCGAAGGCAGCGACCTCTTTCGTGTGCGGGTCAGGCGCGGCGGCGGTCACCACGGCCGACGATGAGGCCGTAGATCAGCAGCACGATGATCGAGCCGCCGATCGCGAGCAGCCAGGTCTGCAGGCTCCAGAACTCCTCGAGAGGAGCGTTGAAGAGCACGCTGCCGAGCCAGCCGCCGAGGAGGGCGCCGACGACGCCGAGCAGAAGGGTGACGATCCAGCCGCCGCCCTGCTTGCCGGGGAGGATCAGCTTCGCGATCGCACCGGCGATGAGTCCGAGGAGGAGAAAGGCGAGGAAGCCCATGTGTGTCTCCGATCTGTGAGTGATACCCGGGGGTTTCCGGATGCCTCAAGCCTGCCCGACTGCCACGAATGTGCGGCATACCCTTGTGCGAGCTGAGAGAATGCGGTAAAAGCGCTGACAGATGCAGGAAGGGCCGCCCTCCGAAGAGGGCGGCCCCTTCACGAAATGTGTTGTAATCAGTCGTTTCCGCGCAGGATCGCGAGGATGCGCAGGATCTCGACATACAGCCAGACGACCGTGACCATGATGCCGAAGGCGCCGATCCAGCCGTACTTGCGGGGAGCGCCGTTGCGCACGCCCTGCTGGATCTGGTCGAAGTCCATCACCAGCGAGTAGGCGGCCATGAGCACGACGAGGATGCCGATGACGACGCCGAGCGGGATCCCGAACACCTTCATGCTGTAGAGGCCGAAGGTGAGGTCGGCGTTCACGACGCCGGTCGCCATGAGGATGAGGTTCAGCACCTGGAACACCAGGTAGCCCACCATCGCGATGAGCACGACCTTCGTCATCTTCTTGGAGGCGCGCACCTTGCCGCTGGCGAAGAGCGCGAGGGTCACGCCGACAACGGCCAGCGTCGCGAGGGTCGCCTGCAGGACCACACCAGGCCAGATGATCTCGAAGTAGGCCGAGATGGCGCCGACGAACAGACCCTCGAAGGCCGCATAGGCCCAGATGAGGGCGGGGCGCACCTTCTTGCGTGAGGTGAACGTGACGACCATGGCGAGCACGAAGCCGCCGAGCGCGCCGACGATCCACGGGGTCATGTCGGCGTTGCCGCCGGAGTTGACGAAGCTGGTGGCGGTCCATACCCAGCCGACGACGGCGGTGACGAGCAGGATGGCGAAGAGGCCTGCGGTCTTCCAGACCGTGTCCTCGACCGTCATCCGGTCGGTCTCGAGGGCGCCTGCGGATGGGGAGGTGTACATCCCCTCCAGGTGCGCATTGGCGGCGGCATCCACCCCCGCGTGCTGGAACGACGCGGCGCCGGTGGCCGCGCCCGGTGCGGGCGGCGGCGCGTACGTGCCCTGCGGCGAACCCGGGTAGCTTGCGACATTGCGCGGGTCCTGCTGCTGGAACGCCGGGTTGTTGAATGCGAAATTGCTCATGGTGGCCTCTGCTCCCGAGGGATCGGTCAACTCTTTCCTCAAAGATACGGCGAGAACCTATGCAATGGGTGCTTTACGCTGTGAGCGTGCCCAGGAGAACACCGCTCGTCATCGGTCACCGCGGAGCCCCCGGCTATCGCCCCGAGCACAGCCGATCCTCTTATGAGCTGGCCCTGGCGATGGGGGTGGATGCCGTCGAACCCGATGTGGTCGCAACGAGCGACGGCGTGCTCGTGCTGCGGCACGAGAACGAGATCTCCGGCACCACCGATGTCGCCGATCACCCGGAGTTCGCCGGGCGGCGCACGACCAAGCGCATCGATGGCGTCTCGCTCACCGGCTGGTTCACCGAGGACTTCACCTGGGCTGAGCTGTCGACGCTGCGCACCCGTGAGCGGCTGCCCAAGATCCGCCAATCGAGTGCGACGTTCGACGACGGGCAGCCGATCCTGCGCCTCCCTGACCTGCTGGCGCTGGTGCGTGCTGGGTCAGATGAGCACGGCCGCGAGATCGGCATCGTGCTCGAGGTCAAGCACGCCACCTACTTCGACAGCATCGGGCTCGATCTCGCGCCGCTCATCGAGCGCGACCTGCGTGCAGGGGGCTGGGCAGAAGGGGACCTCCCGCTGATCATCGAGTCCTTCGAGTCGACCATCCTGCACCGGCTGCAGAAGACCGGCATCGCGGCGTCCTTCATCTATCTCATCGAGTCGGCGGGCAGGCCGTTCGACCTCGTCAGCTCGCTGGGCCGTCATGCTCCTGAGTACGCCTCCGCCGTCACGCCCGCGGGGCTCGACCAGCTCGTCGGGACCGTCGACGGCATCAGCGTCAGCAAGAAGATGCTGCTGGCGGCGGGGAACACCATCGTCGCCGATGCGCACGCACGGGGTCTGCGCGTCTTCACCTGGACATGCCGCCCGGAGAACGCCTTCCTCGATCCGCGGTTCCGCGCAGCCGGAGGCAAGGCCGCGTTCGGCGATTACGAGGCCGAGTGGCGGGAGATCGCCGACACGGGCGTCGACGGCGTGTTCGTCGACCACGCCGACCTGGGCGTCGCCTTCTTCGGCTGATCGGACCCGTCGGATGCGACCGCCGGCTCGCTCGGGCGTGGACCGCGTCCCGTGCTCGCGGACGAACCTGCGGCGATCGCTCAGCGCCCGAGGACCGCGCGCGCCCCGTCGGAGTCAGCCTGACGGTACTCCTGTGCGAGCCGGGCCGTCCGCTGCGCTGCGAGCCGCAGCGTCGCCGCGTGCTGTCGCCACTGAGCATCGTTCGCCGACGAGCGGCGGGTGAAGGCGCTCTGCGCTTCCCCCTCCCACTGGCCGCGCAGCTGCTGCGCGGCCGCGGCAAGGGAATCGAGCGACTCGACGATCGCGTCCGCTGAGGCTGTGGTGGTGGCCGCGAGCTGATCGAGACGTTCGGGATCGACCTTCAGGTCCATGACGGTCCGGTCGGCTCGGCGGGGTAGCCCCGGTCGGCGTCGGATCGCAGACTCGCCGCGATGTCAGACTGCTCACCGAAGAGGTCTGCGCCGCGTTCGGCGAGCGCTGTCATCGCCTTGTGCTGCGCCTGGGCAATCGTGGTGAGCGTCACCCTGGCCAGGGCATCCAGACCCAGCTCCTCAGCACCCGAGCCGAATTCGAGCCCAGCGAGACGGCCGCCGACGTGCGCACGCACGGTCACCTCACCACGCGGACTGCGCACGGACTCGACGATGTTCTCGACGTCGGCAGCGAGCGCGTTCGCGCGTGCGCGGTTCTCCTGCGCCTGTCTGGTGACGTCGTCCAGCTGCCGTCGGGCGGCGGCGAAGCCTTCCTCGATCGCGGATTCGTCCATGTCGGTCCTCCTCATTCCTGCGCGGTGATGCCGCCGGGGGCATCCGGCACATCCCCCGGCCACGATCCGAGCCGCTCGAGGTTACGGGCGCCCTGATCCTTGTTCGGATTCAGCAGCACGCCGACGGTGCTGCGCTCGCCGGCCGGCAGGCGAGCCTCCTTCGCCCATCCCGACTCGACCGCCGCTGCGGCGACATCGAAGACGCCGCCCGGTGGCATGGACACCGAGATGTCGATCTGTGCGTTGGGCATGTATCCCTCGCGCACCGACCAGACCGATGCCACAACGAAATCAACAAGCGCCGGCCCGTCCAGGACGGTGTAGCCGGGCTCGACCTCCAGATCGATCGAGTAGCCGGTGTTCCCCTTGATGTTCGGCGGCGCACTGCTGGCATCCGTGACTGTGATCCCCGGAATGGAGCCCAGCGAATCCTGCATCTCGGCCAGCGTCTGCCCACCAGAGGGTGCATCGTGCGGAATCGTGTCGCTCGGCCTGTCCGTGCGCGCCGCGCAGCCGACGAATGTCACGATGCTGACCACGACGGTGGCCGCCGCCAGCACCCGCTTAACGCCCATACCGCATCATGTCCTCCAGCCGATACTGCATGTCCGCCCAGATGCTGACATCGGCGATGCCGGCATAAGCGGGGTTCGTGTTGCCGCCGAAGCCCAGGTTAGACAGGATCGTCTCATCGTAGGCGCCGGTCACCTCGAAGACCCCACGGCCGTCCACGTTGCGAAGTCGGAACGCGACTTCCCCGGGATATTCCGGATGCCCGCGCTTGGCGGCGATCACGAAGCCGTCGTCCGTGACCTGCTGTACCGTGATGTCCCCTGAGGTCACGCCGGGGATGCCCATGCCGAACAGCGAGGTCTTGATCGTCTGCCCCTCGCCGGTGAGCTGCATGTTGAGCTGCGAGTTGTCGCCCTCGCGCGAGGGCAGGAAGACGTGCCCGAACTCCTGCTGCAGCATCTGGTTCAGCTGCTCGGTGCTCATGTCGGTCGGACCCAGGTCGAACTGGTGCGCGTAGCCCAGGTCGTAATCTCCGACGAAGCGGTGATCGGAGCCCGCGTACGGAGTCGGTCCCGGATCGTACGTGTCGCCTATGCTCCCCGCCGGGATGCCACCCGGCAGGCCGCCGAGAGGACCGAGCAGCGAGCCGGGCGGGTACTTCTCGAGCAGCTCGCCGAGCAGATCCTCGAGCTTCTGGTGGAACGGGAGGATCGCGCGGTAGAGGTCGGTGGCCAGACGCAGCATCTCCCGCAGCGCCTGCAGCGCGCGGTCGACGTTGGACACGACTTCGGCGATCACCTGGGCGCAGTTGTCGGCGAACTCCTGGATCACCTGCGCCTTCTTGTCGAGCTCCCATGGCCAGCTGCCGAACAGGAAGTCCTTGATGCCGCCGCCGATGGTCGACAGCAGCTCGAAGCCCGCGCACACCAGCGAGCGCATGACCTCGACGGCCCGCACGCACAGCTGCAGCGCCTGGCTCATGACCTTCGACCAGTCGGCGATCGAGTGCGTCGCACCCGACAGCACGGTGAGCGCGCCTTCGACGACCTTCGCGGTCAGACCCTGCACCTGCCCGCTGATCTGGGTGAGCGCGCGCTGGTACAGCTGAGAGGTCGACTGCACAGAGCCCGCGTAGGTCTCCCAGGCATGCGACGCCTGGTACAGGCCCGCCGGATCGCCGGCGACCTGCTCCAAGAGCTGCTCCAGGGGACGCACGAACTGCATGAGCTCCGCGGCGAAGCCGTGCAGGCCGCCGCCGCAGTCGTCGCTGCCTGCCGACGGGGGCAGCCCGTCGGTCCAGCTGCCGGATGCGAGCGCCCTGGCAGCGGCATCGGCCTCGGGGAGGACGGTCGATCCCACGTCAGCCCTCCACGGCGATCCGGTCGAGGTCGGCGCGACCGTTCTCGTCGACTGTCTGGAAATCCGCGACCGCCTTCTGGATGCCGTCGCCGGTGCGCTGCGACACGGAGCCGGCGAACGTCGCGGCGCCCTCGACCGCGCCGCCGACGGCGTTGAGCACCGGTGGGATGAACGCGCCGATCGGCCCGAAGGCGTTCGAGGGAACCGCAGAGGTGAGCGTGCCGCGCGCCGCGGCGAGCTGGGACGCCGCCTCGGTCAGAGCCGCGCGCACGGCATCGTACGCATCACTGTGGACTTCGATCTCGGCCATCCGGCTCCCCCCCCGTTCAGCGCATGCCGACCCGGGTGCTCGTCAGGCATGCAGTGTCAAAGATAGGTGCGCCGCTCGGCGATGCCAAGTCACCCGGCAGACGGTCCAGCGCTATGCGAACCCGGCCGGTCAGCTTCGGAGCGCACCGCCGCGGCTGGGGACGATCTCCTTGCCGAGCGGCATGAGAGAGACGGGCACGAGCTTGAAGTCGGCGATGCCCATCGGGATGCCGATGATCGTGATGCACAGCGCGATGCCCGACAGGATGTGTCCGAGCGCGAGCCACCAGCCGGCGAGGATCACCCAGACGATGTTGCCCAGGATCGACCCGAGACCGGCCTTGGAGTGATCGACCACCTGACGCCCGAACGGCCACAGCGAGTATCCCGCGATGCGGAATGACGCGATCGCCCAGGGGATGGTGATGATCGGGATGCACAGCACGATGCCGGCCACGATGTAACCCAGCCACAGCCAGAAACCGGCGAAGATGACCCAGACGATGTTGAGGATCGTGCGCATGCGCTGATTCTCCCATCCCCCTCAGCGGGGACGGCGCACCCGGCGACCCGAGATCGAGCTCGGCGTGAGGCGCAGCGGCAGCGACCTGTCGCCCTCGGCCCACGGGCTGCGCCGCGAGGCGCCGGGCACGGCTGCCAGCTCCTCAGCCGTCATCTTCGAGACGGATCCGCCCAGCAGGACGCTCCAGCCCGACCCCGCGAGATCATCGTGGTGGTCCACTTCGAACGCGACCTCAACCGTGCTCGCCGTCAACCCGCTGAGCACGCCTGACGGAGCGGCGCGGATGATGACGTCATCGCCGTCGACGAGGTAGTTGACGGGGATGATCTGCACCCGGGCATCCGCGACGAAGCCGATCCTCCCCACCGTCGTCGCCCTGAGCAGCTCCCGGCACTCCTGCTCGCTCATCTCGGTCATCATCTCGGCACCGTCCTTCCGGCTCGCTCCGAGCGTACCCCGGTGTCGGACGCCCCGAATAGACTCGAAGTGCCATGACCGACGCCCCTCTCATCGTCCCCGCATCCTCCGGCCGCCGCCCCTCCGACGGGCGCGACGAGCTGCTCGCCGGCCTCAACCCGCAGCAGCTCGAGGCCGTGACCCACCGGGGCAGCGCGCTTCTCATCGTCGCCGGCGCGGGGTCGGGCAAGACGAGTGTGCTCACGCGTCGGATCGCCCTGCTGCTGCGCCAGCGCGAGGCGTGGCCGAGCCAGATCCTCGCGATCACCTTCACCAACAAGGCGGCGGCCGAGATGCGCGAGCGCGTCCGCGGTCTCGTGGGCGACGTCGCCCGCGGCATGTGGATCTCGACCTTCCACTCGGCGTGCGTGCGGATCCTGCGTCGCGAGGCTGAGCAGTTCGGCTTCACCAAGTCGTTCACGATCTACGACTCGGGCGACTCCCGCGCGCTGCTGAAGAGACTGGTGAAGGAGCATGACGCCGATGCCTTCGGGCTGACGCCCGGATCGGTGCAGTCGCGCATCTCGAAGCTGAAGAACGAGTTGACGGATGCCGAGGGCTTCGCCCGCCAGGCGAATCTCAGCGACCCCGCTGAGCGCAAGTTCGCCGACATCTTCGCCGACTACCAGCGGGCGCTGCAGAGGGCGAACGCCTTCGACTTCGACGACCTCATCGGCCAGACCGTCTACCTGTTCCGTGCGTTCCCGCACGTCGCAGACGTATATCGCCGTCGTTTCCGGCACATCCTCGTCGATGAGTACCAGGACACGAACCATGCGCAGTACGCGCTGATCCACGAGCTGACGCGCCCTTCGACAGGCTCAGGGACCCAGGGGACAGGCTCAGGGACCCAGGGGACAGGCTCAGGGACCCAGGGGACAGGCTCAGGGACCCACTCCGATGGTTTCGAGATGAACGGCATGATGATCTTCGAGCCCGACCCTTCGACGGGCTCAGGGACCCAGGATGCCGATGATGCTGAGGGGGCCTCGCTCACGGTGGTCGGCGACTCGGACCAGTCGATCTACGCCTTCCGCGGCGCCGACATCCGCAACATCAGCGAGTTCGAACGCGACTTCCCGGGCGCGAAGGTCGTGCTGCTCGAGCAGAACTACCGGTCGACGCAGAACATCCTCTCCGCCGCGAACGCCGTGATCGGCAACAACTTCGACCGCAAGGCGAAGAACCTGTGGAGCGACCGCGGAGCGGGCGAGAAGATCGTGGGCTTCACTGGGTACTCGCAGCACGACGAGGCCCAGTTCGTCGCAGACGAGGTCGAAGCGCTGCGCCGCGCGGGCATCCCGTACTCCGAGATGGCCGTGTTCTACCGCACCAACTCGCAGTCGCGTGCCCTGGAGGAGATCTTCATCCGCGCGGCCGTGCCCTACAAGATCATGGGCGGCACGAAGTTCTACGAGCGCGCCGAGATCAAGGACGCCCTCGCGTACCTCGTCGCCGTGGCGAACCCGGCCGACGAGATGGCGGTCCGTCGCATCCTGAACAAGCCGCGGCGCGGCATCGGCGATGTCACCGAGACCTCGATCGCGCGCTTCGCCGACGAGAACGGGCTCAGCTTCCGGGACGTGCTGCGCAATGCGCCGCTGCTGGGCGTGGGGCCGAAGATCCAGGCGGCCATCACGCAGCTCGACGCCGTCCTGAACGAGGCGGCGGAGATCCTCACCCCGTCGTCCGGTGAGGTGCCGCCGGCGACCTCGGTTGCCGAGGGCCTCACGGTGCTGCTGAACGGGAGCGGCTACTTCGACATGCTGCGCGCCAGCCGCGACCCGCAGGATGAGGCGCGCCTGGAGAACCTCGACGAGTTCGTCGCCGTCGCACGCGACTTCGCCCGCAACAACCCGGACGGCGGGATCGCCGACTTCCTCACCGAGGTGGCCCTGGTGTCGGATGCCGATGATCTCGACGATGAGTCGGGCTCGGTCTCGATGATGACCATGCACACAGCCAAGGGGCTGGAATACGACGCGGTGTTCGTGACCGGCGTCGAGGAGGACCTCATCCCGCACCGCATCTCGGCCGGCGAGCCGGGCGGGCCGCAGGAGGAGCGCCGGCTGTTCTACGTCGGCCTCACCCGTGCCCGCAAGCGCCTGCACCTCTCCCTGGCGATGACCCGCGCGCAGTTCGGTGAGGTCTCGGTGGCCATGCCGAGCCGGTTCCTGCAGGAGATCCCCGGCGAGCTCATCGACTGGCGCCAGTCGCCGGGAGACGTGAACTCGCGGGGCGGGATGCAGTCGCGCGCGTTGAACGCGCGCCGGTCGGGCGGTTTCGGTGGCGGCGGTGGGTCCCTGAGCCTGCCGAAGGGCGCTCCGAAGCCGCTGCCGAAGGGCAGCGGGCTCAAGCCGCTGTCGACCGCGATGGACCGCTTCCCGAACAAGGTCACCGGCAAGGTCCGCGACAACGGCGACCTCGAGCTCGCCGGCGGCGACCGCATCCGCCACGACGACTTCGGCGAAGGGCGCGTCGAGGCGGTGACCGGCGAGGGCGCGAAGCGCATCGCGCACGTGCGCTTCGATTCGGCGGGCCAGAAGAAGCTGCTCATCAAGATCGCACCCATCACGAAGCTCTGACGCTCGTAGGGCGCTGTGCTGCCCGTCGGATCGGGCGCGCATCGTGCGGTTAGGCTGACTCGTATGGCTCTCTTCTCTCGCCGCAAGAAGTCCGACGACCAGCCGACCGCCCCGGCAGCACCCGCAGCTGAGGCCGAGGCCGTCGAAGAACCGGCGAGCGAGGTGCCGGCCGAGCCGGTTCCGGATGTCAGCATCTCGGTGCAGGCGTTCCGCGGCGTCGGCGCCGACGCCGGCCCCGAGGTGAGTTTCCCGACCGAGGCTCCTGAGGTCGAAAGCCCCGCAGGTCGCCCCCGCTCGACGTTCGGCCAGGGCCTGACCGGGCAGGGCCTGCCCGGCCAGCAGCAGCCTGCCGCCACCGTGCAGGCCGAACCGAAGCTTCCGCTCGCGCCGGCGATGCCGCCCGAGCAGACGCATACGGTCGACGGCCTCAACGACAACATCCTGCTGCGGGAGGCGCTCGCGGAGCTGCAGGAGGGCGCCACCAACGAGCAGCTGCTCGGCGTGATGCGTCAGTCGCTGCAGGGCCATCTCTACCTGCGCGTGCAGGGCGACGCCCGCGAGCAGATCAGCTCCGGCAAGCCGCTCTCAGTGGGTGTGGTCCGCGACGGCGAGCGCTCGTTCATGCTCGCCTACAGCTCTGGCCGCGCCCTGCAGCAGTCCCTCGAGGGTGCCGAGGACGCTGCGGCGACCTCGGCCATCGCCCAGCCGACCACAGCGGTCTACCAGCAGGTGGTCGCCGGCGGCTTCAACGGCATCATCATCGACAACTCCTCCGCACCGCATCGGGCCGTGTTCCCCACCGAGCTGCTGCAGAAGGCCGTCGAGCAGGCTGACGAGAACATGGCGGTCAAGACCGCGCTGGCCGCACCGCGCGACGAACAGAGCGCCGTGCGTGTGGCTGAGGCGCTCGCCGGCACCCGGTGCTGGGTCGCGGTGAACGACGGCTCGAACGGGCAGCCCGTCGGCATCGCCGAGGCGCACGCCACCGACGGGCGCCGGTTCCTGCAGGTGTTCTCGCACCCGCTGGAGGTCGTGGCGCTCGGTCGCAAGGACCAGCCGCTGCCCTTCCAGCCCGAGCAGCTCGCGAAGGTGCTCGGTGAGCACTCCGGGCTCGCGGGCGTGCTGGTCGACATCGCCGGTCCGTCGATCGCGATCGAGCGCGACCAGCTGAGTGCCGTGCTCGTGCTGGACATCGACATCGACGGCGACTGACTCTCATCGGGCTGGGCTCCGAGCAGGGAGGCCGCAAGCCCCTGTGTTCCACCCCGGGGCACGCCCTAGTGTCGGAGCATGGCCTCTGAACGAGTGAAGCTGACCGTGCAGGATCCCGATGGGGAGCGCGTGGTCGACCTGTCCAGCCCGAACAAGGTGGTCTGGCCGACGGATGACGGCGACGGCATCACCAAGGCCGAATACGCCGACTACGTGCAGCAGGTGTCGCCGGCGTTCCTGACATCCACCGGTCACCGTCCGGTCTCGCTCGAGCGCTTCCGCGACGGCATCCGCGGTGAGCAGTTCTTCTCGAAGAACCCGCCGAAGGGCACCCCTGACTACGTCGAGTCGGTGATGTGCACGTACAACAGCGGGCGCCGTCATCCGCAGCTCGTGCTCACCCGTCCGAGCGCGATCGTGTGGGCGGTGCAGATGAACACGGTCGTGTTCCACCCCTGGGCATCCCTCGCGTCGAACACCGACAACCCGGTCGAGCTGCGCATCGACCTGGACCCGCAGCCGGGCACCGGCATCGAGCAGGCGATCCCCGCCGCCATCGGACTGCGCGAGGTGCTGCGCGAGGCGGGGCTCGACCCGTTCATCAAGACCAGCGGCAACCGGGGCCTGCACGTGTTCAGCCCGATCGTGCCCGAGTGGGAGTTCCTCACCGTGCGCCATGCGGTGATCGCCGCGGGCCGGGAGCTCGAGCGCAGGATGCCCGATCGGGTCACGACCAACTGGTGGAAGGAGGAGCGCGGAGAGCGGATCCTCGTCGACTTCAACCAGGCGAATCGGGACCGCACCATCGCCGGCGCCTACAGCCCGCGGGCGAAGCCCAACGCGCCGGTGTCGACGCCCATCCACTGGGAGGAGCTCGACGACCTCGACCCGAGGCGGTTCACGGTGCGCACCGTGCCCGCCCGGCTCGCCGACATCGGTGACCCGTGGGCGAGGATGCAGGATTCGCCGGCGCGCATCGACACCCTGCTCGCCTGGTGGGAGCGCGATCTCGAGAATGGACTTGGCGAGCTGCCGTTTCCACCCGAGTTCCCGAAGATGCCCGGCGAGCCGCCGCGTGTCCAGCCGAGCAAGAAGGTCGCCGAGAACTGGGATGAGAACGGCGAGCGCGTCGACGACTGAGCGCTGCCGGCGACGGGGCTACTGCAGCACGTCCGCCAGGTCGTACCCCGCGACGGTCTCGAGCTGCTCGTACGTGCACGAGCGGGCGTCGCGGTCCGGGCGCCAGCGATCGAACTGCACCGTGTGCCGGAACCGGTCGCCCTCGAGCTGGTCGTAGCGCACCTCGAGCACGAGCTCGGGACGCAGCCGCACGAACGTCATGTCCTTTGCACCGGTGAACCGCGAGCGCTCGCTCTCACCGGTCACCGCGTCGCCCGCCTCGTCGCGCACGACCAGCGGGGCGAGCTCATCGACGAGCTTTCGGCGCATGGCATCCGTCCAGGCGGCGACGCCCCCGACCTGATGCAGCGAGCCGGCCTCGTCGTACAGCCCGACCAGCAGTGACCCGACGCCCGACCCGCTCTTGTGCACTCGGTATCCGAGGGCGACGACGTCCGCGCTGCGCGCGTGCTTGATCTTGATCAGGGTGCGCTTGCCCGGCGCGTACGGATCGTCGAGCGGCTTCGCGACGACGCCGTCCAGACCTGCGCCCTCGAATTCCGCGAGCCAGCGACGGGCGAGCTCGGGATCGTCCGTCGTGCGGGTCAGGTGCAGCGGATGCGGGGCATCCGACAGCATCCGCTCCAGCCGCGCCCGCCGTTCGCGGAACGGATGCTGCTGCAGATCCTCCTCGCCCTCGGCGAGGAGGTCGAAGGCGATGAACATGGCCGGGGTCTCGGCCGCCAGCTTCGCGACCCGCGAGGCGGCCGGATGGATGCGCTGGCTGAGCGCCTCCCAGTCGAGCCGCTGCGCGCCGTTGGGCCCGGTGGCCACGACGATCTCCCCGTCGAGCAGACATGGCCCGGGCAGGATGTCGGCGAGCTGCTCGACCAGCTCGGGGAAGTAGCGCGTGAGCGGCTTCGCTCCGCGCGAGCCGATCTCGAGCGTCTCGCCGTCCCAGGCGACGAGCCCGCGGAAGCCGTCCCACTTCGGTTCGTACAGCATCGGCTTCTTCGCCGAGTCGGGGATGGATGCCGCAGCCTTGGCGAGCATCGGAGCAGGGATGTCGTACATGTGCCGGTCCTCCCGGGGTCGGATCCGACGAGTCTGGCACGGGCAGAACGAGCGACAGCGGGCCTTGCGGATGAGACAATGGATGTGATGAACGAAGTACAGGGTCCGACCCCCGCAGGAACCTCCCGTCCGTACCGATCCCTCGCGGAGGCGCTGCGCGCCCACCGGCTGCCGCCTGAGAATCACGAGTTCATCGCCGCGGTGGCCGACGCCGTCGGCATCAGCAGCTACATCGATCGTGGCCGGTACATCGAGGCGATCCGTCGCACCCCCGAAGCGCCGCTGCACATCGGCCGCACCTACATCAACGGCTTCGCCGAAGACGAGCAGGTGAGCGTGGGCGGGCGCGTGCTGCCGCTGCTGCCCAGCGAGGGACGCGCGCCGTACTTCTACGTGAACCAGCCCAGCGGGCTGCCGAGCATGACGGCGGCGAAGCGTCCGGCATCCGGTGTGCGCAAGCCTGCCGCATCCCGCCCCGCTCCCGAGCCGCGGGCGCCGAAGGCGACCAACCTCAGCGAACGCGACTACGGCGTGTGCGACGTGTGCTTCATGGTGAAGAACGCCGCAGGCAAGTGCGGCTGCGACGAATGATGCAGGCTGCCGGTCAGGACAGCTGAGCCTGCACTCGGCGTGAGATCTCGGCGACCGGCATCGACCGCGGGAACACGGCGACCACGACATCGTCGTCTGCCGGTGTGACCGCCTCGGGCAGCACGCCGTACCGGCGGCGCACGTCGTCGAGCGCCTCCTGCAGCACGGTCAGCGGCACGCGGCGTCCACGCAGCAGCTGGCGCAGCACGTGGTTGTGCACGGCGGTGATGAGTGCCGAGAAACCGACGGCGTCGATGGGCGCGATGCCCGGCAGGGAGTCGCGCAGGTACTCGTCGAACAGCCGCTCGTACCGGAAAACCGTGACGATCTCGCGATCGCGCAGCACCGGCACCTCGCGGACGATCTCATACCGCCGGCGGGCGAGTTCAGGATCGCGGGCGAAGTGCGTGAAGACGCGCTCGGACCCCTCGCAGACCGCCGCCCACGGGTCGTCGTGCGGCTCGGACAGGAACTGCCGCAGCTCGTCGAGCAGAGCCTCGTGGTCGATGAACACGACATCCTCCTTGCCGCCGAACTGGCGGAAGAAGGTCGAACGGGAGACTCCGGCCGCCTTCGCGATCTGCTCGACGGACGTCTGATCGAAGCCCTGGGCGCTGAAGAGTTCGAGGGCCGCGGCGACCACGCCGGTGCTCAGATCTGCGGTTTCGTGCATGGCGAAAGCCTAGACCTCTGGTGAATGCGCGAGAACGTCCACACGCTCGTCAAGAGCATCGAGGCGGCGGGGGTGGGCTCCCGCTCCACGCAGATGGAAGGCCTCCCCACGAACACGACAGCTGCTGATGCAGATCTCGGCGATCGTCGATGATCCGACGCTGACCGCTTCGGCGCAGCTGATGCAGGGAGGCGCGCCCGCGGGATCCGGCCCGGCACTTGGCTCCAGCTCCGCACAGGAGGACGATTCCGAGCGGGGCGGGTTCTGATGCGGCTGCGCACGGGCGCCGCGGTACTGCTCGCCCTGGCGGTCGCCACCCTCGGGGTCGCCGGCGGCGCTACTGTGCCGCCCTCGCCGGCGGGTGCAGCGGATGACTTCTCGGCGGCGGGACCGCTCTGGTATCTCGAGGCGATGAAGATCCCGCCGATCCACGATTCGGGGATCACCGGGGAAGGTGTGACGATCGCCGTGATCGACGGCGCGATCAATCCCGCGGTTGCAAACCTGCAGGACGCTGACATCGAGATACGGCAGCTCGAAGGCTGCCCTGATCCCGCCGATGTCGAGACCACAGACTTCGAGGCGCTTCGGCACGGCACGTCGGCGACATCGCTGATCGTGGGCAACTCCACAGCTGACGGTGGCGCGGGGCCTGCCGGGATCGCACCACACGCGAAGATCCTTTACTACGGCCTGCTCCAAGAAGGATGCGAGGCGCGGTACGTCGATGCGCTCGACGACGCGGCCGCGGAAGGGGCGGACATCGTCACGATGTCCGGTGGGTTCCTGCAGGTCAACGATCAACTCTCCCAGGAGGTCGCCGACAGCGTCGCGGAGGCGATGAGATCCGGAGTCCTCGTCGTTGCCGCTCTTCCCAACTGGGACTCCCTGGGCACGGCCCAGCTGACCTTCATCAATGGTGTGATCAACGTCGCCGCTGTCGACGGGGCTGCGCGGCCGCTGACGCGTCTCGACGGGACGGACATGACCAACGACGACGTGGACGTCGTGGCGCCCGGCGTCGATGTCGCCGGGCTGGGCCACGACGGCACGTGGGGGATGTCGACGTGGTCGGGCAACTCCGCTGCCACTCCGATCGTCGCGGGACTGCTCGCGCTGGCGAAGCAGAAATGGCCCGATGCGACGGCCTCGCAGCTGACCCAGTCGCTGATCCGCAACACCGGATCGCAGCCACACGAACTGCAGTGGTCCAGCCGGCTCGGCCACGGGGTGGTCAACGCGACCCGCCTGCTCGCGGAGGACGCCACGCAGTATCCCGATGAGAACCCGCTCTTCAAAGACGAGCAGAATCCGTCCTTCGACGAGGTGTATGCGGCGCCCCCGCCGACTGCTGCTCCATCCTCGAGCGAAGATTCCGACGAATCCCTGCTGCCATGGGGAATTGCCGGGGTGGTGGTGGTGATCGCGGTGATCGCACTGGTCCTGGTGGTCGCATCACGGAAGAAGACGAGAGGACGCAGCAGTGTTTGACCCGAATGTGTGCACGCCGACGATGTTCGAGGACGAGTTGCGCGCGTTGACGTCCATGCCCGCTTTCGCGGACCCTCAGCTGACGCACGGTTGGATGCGATCGGCGAACTTCGGCGTGCCATCGCAACGGTGCGAGAGATACCTGGATGGAGCGGCGACTCCGCGAACGGAGCCGAGAGCGCGCTGAGCGCGATGGAGAAGAACGCCGATGCCATCGCGACGACTCTCGCGGACCTGCGGACCGCGATGACTGCCGCAACCGAGACTGCCGGCAGGACCGCGAGGGAGGCGCTGAGACGCCTGCTCGTTCCGTGGCGCCGGGCATGATGGGAGGTGGATCCGGCGACGATGAGAAGCGCCGCGAGCGCTCCGGCCTCGGCGGGCCCGTCGCCCCCAAGCTCCACGACGATGAGGAGAAGGGGCCGCGGTCGCTCTCCGCGCAGGCGGGCAGCCGCGACACGCGTCGCTGAATGCGATCTGTGCGGACGCGCACCCGACCGGTCGCGGGTGTGTCGTCTAGGCGTGGCTGCCGGGAGAGCGGACACCGCTGACACGGTTCCAGACCTCTACACGGTGGGCGAAGTCGGCCAGCGCTTTCCCCTCATCGGCGAATGTGCGAAGCGAACCGCGGATCGTCTGCGCACGTTCGTCCTGGGTCCAGGTCTCGCATCCGTTCCTGCCGAAGGCCAGGACGACGACATTCGCCTTTCCGCGCGGATCGTCGAAGAGGCAGTAGCCCGAGTGTCCGCGAGCGCGGAGGTCGGCGAGGACGCTGTCTCGATTCATGCAGGCACTCCGGGGACGGAAAGTTCGCGGACCAGGCCGAGCCGCACGTAGAACGAGAGCGGCAGCGGCAGCGCGAGTTGGAACGCCCCGCCCGGCTCACCGAAAGCGGGAGCCACACGACCGTCGTAGATCGGGGCGTCCCAGCGGTAGTAGCCGATCTCCACCAGGTCGTCCAGGTCGCGTTCTCGACGAGGTAGACGCAGCGGGTGTTGACCGGCCCGTACATGTCCCACACCTCTGCGCCGCGAGGAAGCGGCTCGCGATCGAGCGCGACGCCGTCAGGGCCGATCCACAGCTCCGTCATGCCCGCCCCTCGGTCCGGCGGCCGGCAGTGGAGTCCGCGGCCTTGTGGGCGCGCGCCATGCGGAGAAACTGGTCCAGCGCTTCGGTCTCCGACGCGAAGCGCGAGGGGCCGTAGAACCGGTCCCCGCGCTCATCGGTGTCCCACACGATCCAGTCGTTCCCATCCCGATCGATCCACGCCGAGCGTTCGCGGCGGCCGGTGCGGCCGTACCAGTTGGCGGTCGCGGTGAGCTTCTCCTCCTGGATGACGCGCTGCGCCTCAGCAGCGGTGAGGTGGTTCATACGGTCTCCTTCCGCAGGCCTCGCATGGCGGCCGGCAGCTCGTGGCTGACTCGGGAATCCGGTCGGGCCGAACCAGTTCGCGGTGGCGGTGAGCTTCTCGTCGTCGATCACCCGCCGCACGCCGACGGCAGTGAGGTCGGTCACGTCGTCTCCTTCAGCACGCCGAGCAGGAGGAGGTGCTCCACGGAGAGCGGGAGCTGGACCTGCACGCCGTCGCCTGTCGAGCCGAAGCCCGGGGCGATGTCGCCTCGATATCCTGCCTCGACGCTCATGAATCGTACCGGAGGCGTCGGCTCGTGGGCCGACGGTGTCGGGCCGTTCAGAGGGCGGTAGTAGGCTGGGGCACTGGTCGATGTCTCGACATCGAGAGAATCACCAGACCAGACAGCAGCCCAGTGAAGGAACCACAGTGGATCTGTACGAGTACCAGGCACGAGACGTTTTCGAGAAGTACGGAGTGCCGGTCCTCGCCGGCATCGTCGCCGACACCCCTGAGGAGGTGAAGGCGGCCGCCGAGAAGATCGGCGGTGTCGTGGTCGTCAAGGCACAGGTCAAGACCGGTGGCCGCGGCAAGGCCGGCGGTGTCAAGGTCGCCAAGACCCCCGACGAGGCATACGAGGCCGCGAAGGCCATCCTCGGTCTCGACATCAAGGGCCACGTCGTCAAGCGCGTCATGGTCGCGCAGGGCGCACGCATCGCGGAGGAGTTCTACTTCTCGGTGCTGCTCGACCGCGCCAACCGCTCGTACCTGTCGCTGTGCAGCGTCGAGGGCGGCATGGAGATCGAGCAGCTCGCCGTCGAGAAGCCCGAGGCTCTCGCGCGTGTCGAGGTCAACCCGCTGACCGGCATCGACAAGGCGAAGGCCGTCGAGATCGCCCAGGCCGCCAACTTCCCCGAAGAGCTCGTCGAGGAGGTCGCCGACGTCTTCGTGAAGCTCTACGACGTCTACAAGGGCGAGGACGCCACGCTCGTCGAGGTCAACCCGCTGGTGCGCACCGAAGACGGCGACATCATCGCCCTCGACGGCAAGGTGACCCTCGATGACAACGCGTCCGAGATCCGTCACCCCGAGCACGAGGCTCTCGCCGACAAGGACTCCGAGAACCCGCTCGAGGCGAAGGCCAAGGCATCCGGTCTCAACTACGTCAAGCTCGACGGACAGGTCGGCATCATCGGCAACGGCGCAGGCCTGGTCATGTCGACCCTCGATGTCGTCGCCTACGCCGGGGAGAAGCACGGCGGCGTGAAGCCGGCGAACTTCCTCGACATCGGCGGCGGCGCATCCGCCACCGTCATGGCCGCAGGTCTCGACGTCATCCTCGGCGACGAGCAGGTCAAGAGCGTGTTCGTGAACGTGTTCGGCGGCATCACCTCCTGCGTGGCGGTCGCCGAGGGCATCGTGAAGGCCCTCGAGATCCTCGGCGACGCGGCCACCAAGCCGCTCGTCGTGCGTCTCGACGGCAACCAGGTCGAAGAGGGGCGCGAGATCCTCGCCGCCGCCAACCACCCGCTGGTCACCCTCGCCGCCACCATGGACGAGGGCGCCGACAAGGCCGCCGAGCTGGCGAACGCCTGACCCTTCGACGGGCTCAGGGACCGGATTTAAGGAACAGACATGTCGATCTTCATCAACAAGGACTCCAAGGTCATCGTCCAGGGCATCACCGGCGGCGAGGGCACCAAGCACACCGCACTGATGCTCAAGGCGGGCACGAATGTCGTGGGCGGTGTGAACGCCCGCAAGGCCGGTACGACCGTCGCGCACACCGATAAGGACGGCAACGCCGTCGAGCTTCCCGTCTTCGGCTCGGTCGCCGAGGCCATGGAGAAGACCGGTGCCGACGTCTCGATCGCCTTCGTGCCCGGCGCCTTCACCAAGGACGCCATGGTCGAGGCCATCGACGCCGAGATCCCGCTGCTCGTCGTCATCACCGAGGGCGTGCCCGTCGGCGACAGCGCCGAGGCATGGGCGTACGCGACCGAGAAGGGCAACAAGACCCGCATCATCGGCCCGAACTGCCCCGGCATCATCACCCCTGATGAGGCCCTGGTCGGCATCACCCCGGCCAACATCACCGGCAAGGGCCCGATCGGTCTCGTGTCGAAGTCGGGCACGCTGACCTACCAGATGATGTTCGAGCTGCGCGACCTGGGCTTCTCGACCGCCATCGGCATCGGCGGCGACCCGGTCATCGGCACCACGCACATCGACGCGCTCGCCGCGTTCGAGGCCGACCCCGAGACCAAGGCCATCGTCATGATCGGCGAGATCGGCGGCGACGCCGAGGAGCGCGCGGCCGACTACATCAAGGCCAACGTCACCAAGCCCGTCGTCGGCTACGTCGCCGGCTTCACCGCTCCCGAGGGCAAGACCATGGGCCACGCCGGCGCCATCGTCTCGGGCTCGGCCGGAACCGCTCAGGCCAAGAAGGAGGCCCTCGAGGCCGCCGGTGTCAAGGTGGGCAAGACCCCCTCCGAGACCGCCGACCTGATGCGCGCCATCGTCGAGGGTCTCTGACCCTGCCGCGCACGCGCTAGACTCGTACACGAAGGCCCCGGGCTCCACCCCGGGGCCTTCGTCATGCTCGGCTCAGCGCATGCTCGCGGCTCAGCGCACCAGAGAGCCGCCGTCGACGGGCAGCGTGACGCCGGTGATGAAGCCGGCCGCGTCCGAGAGCAGGAAGGCGGTCGCCTCGGCGATGTCCTCTGAGCGACCCAGGCGCTTCATGGGCACCTCGTCGGCATAGCGGCGCTTGGACTCCTCGGGAAGCGACGCCAGCGCGGCGGTCTCGATGGGGCCGGGCGCGACCGCGTTGATTCGGATGCCGGAAGCGGCGTTCTCGGCCGCGGCGGACATCGTCAGCGACACCACGGCGTGCTTGCTGGCGCCGTACGGGGTCAGCTGCGAGGTGGACTGCAGGCCGGCGATGGAGGCGATGTTCACGATCGCCCCGGTGCCCTGAGCGGTCATCTGCGCCAGCTCTGCGCGCATCGACTGGAATGTGCCCGTGAGCGTCACGCTGAGGGTGCGCTGCCACTCGGCATCCGTGATGTCCTGCAGCGGCTTGGGCGCGGCTCCCAGCCCGGCATTGTTCACCGCCAGGTCGAGAGCTCCGAACTCGTTCACGGCACGCTGCACCAGCTCGCGCACCTGTGCGTCGTCGGCGACATCCGTGCGCTGATAGACCGCCGTGCCACCTGCCTCGACGATGAGCGCGACCGTCTGCTCACCCGACGCGTCGTCCACGTCGGAGACGACCACGCGGGCACCCTCCGCCGCCAGCTTGACAGCGATCGCGCGGCCGATCCCGGCCCCGGCGGCGGTGACGAGCGCCACCTTGTTCTCGAACAGCATCCTGATCCCTTCACGGCGGGCCGCGTGCCCGCCTCTACGAGGCTACGCCTGCGGCCAGCCGTGTCTCACCGGGAAGGAGCGAAGGGGATCGGCGGCTCAGCTGAGCAGCATCTCCACCGGCCCGCGGGCGAAGTAGATCACGAACCCGGCCGCCACGATCCACAGCAGCGGGCTGATCTCCTTCGCCTTGCCCGAGAACGCCCGCGCGGCGACCCAGCCGATGAAGCCGGCGCCGATGCCGTTCGCGATCGAGTAGGTCATCGGCATCACGGACACGGTGAGGAAGACGCCGAACAGGGCGGAGAAGTCGGTCAGGTCGATGAAGCGGATCTGGCTCATCATGAGCGCTCCGACGATCACCAGCGCGGCGGCCGCCACCTCGGTGGGCACGATCGAGACCAGCGGCGTGAAGAACATCGCGATGAGGAACAGGCCTCCGGTGACGAGGTTCGCGAAGCCGGTGCGAGCCCCTTCGCTGATGCCGGCCCCCGATTCGACGAACACCGTGTTCGACGACGAGGAGGTCGCGCCGCCGACGACGGCGCCGACGCCCTCGACGATCAGGGCCGACTTCAGGCGCGGGAAGTTGCCGCGCTCGTCGGCGAGATCCGCCTCCTTCGCGAGGCCCGTCATGGTGCCCATCGCGTCGAAGAAGTTCGTGAAGACGAGGGTGAAGACGAGCATGAGAGCGGCCAGCGCGCCGATGCGGCCGAAGCCGCCGAACAGGTCGAACTGTCCCACGAGCGAGAGGTCGGGAAGGCTGACCAGCTGCTCCGGCAGGGCCGGCACAGACAGCCCCCAGCCGCCGGGGTTGTCGTCGGCCTTGGCGCCGATGTGCCAGATCGCCTCGACGATGACCGCCAGCACCGTGCCCGAGACCAGGCCGATGAGGATGCCGCCCTTGACCCGGCGGGCCACGAGCACGCCGGTGAGCAGCAGGGTGATCACGAAGAGCAGCGTGGGCACGGTCGCGACCGAGCCTCCCACACCGAGCGCGACGGGCGGCGAGGCGGCGGCGGTCACGAAGCCGGCGTTCACGAAGCCGATGAACGCGATGAACAGGCCGATGCCCACGGTGATCGCGATCTTCAGCTGCATGGGAACGGCGTCGAAGATCATCCGGCGCAGGCCCGTGGCGCTGAGCAGCACGATGATCAGACCGTTGATGACCACCAGGCCCATGGCCTCGGGCCAGGTGACCTCGCCGACGACCGAGAAGGCGAGGAACGCGTTGATGCCCAGGCCGGCGGCGAAGCCGAACGGAAGGCGCGCGACGAGACCGAACAGGATCGTCATGACAGCGGCGGTCAGCCCCGTCACGGCGCTCAGCTGCACGAAGTCGAGCTGGGATCCGTCGATGTCGGTTCCGCTGGAGAGGATGATCGGGTTCAGGATGACGATGTACGCCATCGTCACGAACGTGACCACACCTCCGCGGATCTCGGCGGCGAAGCTCGAACCTCGTCGAGTGATCTCGAAGAAGCGGTCGATCGCGTTGCGCGGTTCGGCGTCAGTGCGCACAGGGGCATCAGTCATCGGGGGGACCTCCGAAGAGAATCTACCGGGTTCGCCGCACCGCGCGTGGCCACAGCATACGCGGCGGATGCACGACGTAGGCTCGATCCGTCATGCAACGCCTCATCGTCGCGCTTCTCGCCGCCCTCGACGCCGCCATCGCGGCCGCCGTCGGGCTCGCCGTCGTGCTCGCGCCGTTCACCCTGATCTGGGTGCTGGCGTTCGGGCTCGACGCCGACTGGGGTGCGCTCTGGCCGGTGAGCGGCACGCTCTGGCAGTTCGGGCACGGGGTGCCGCTCGAGGTGGTGCTTCCGGATGCCCTGCTCTCGGGCCTCGCCATCCCGAAGGACGCCGCCCGGTTCGCCCTCTCGGTGCCCCCGCTGGCGCTGCTGGTGTTCACCCTGCTCTTCGCCGCACGCTCCGGCCGTCGCGCCGCCGTCGCCGGCCGCTGGGTCTCCGGAGTCACCGGGGGAGTGCTCGCCTTCGCCGCGCTCTCCGCAGGCGTCGCGCTGAGCTGCCGCTCGGACGTGCTGCGGTCTTCGCTGTGGGCTGCGATCCTGATCCCCGTCGCGGTGTATGCGGTCGGTGCGCTCGCGGGCGCCGTCCGCCACGCGTGGGCGGAGGGCGACGACGGACTGATCGACAGACTTCGCGACATCATCGACTCCTGGGGCGAGTGGGCTGCCGTGCCGGGCGAGGCCGTCCGGGGCGCCGCGGTCGCGGCGGTCACGCTGACCGGTGCGTCCGCTGTCGGCATCGCCGTCATGACGCTGCTGCGCGGCGGGGAGGTCGTGGCGCTGTTCGAGGCTGCGCACGTCGACGCACTCGGCGCCGCCATGCTCACCCTCGCTCACCTGGCCTACCTGCCGACCCTCATCGTGTGGGCTGCGAGCTGGCTCGCCGGCCCCGGCTTCGCCCTCGGCGTGGGCACATCCGTCTCTCCCGCCGGCACCGAGCTGGGTGTCGTGCCCGGCATTCCCGTGCTCGGACTCGTGCCCGAGAACTCGTCGATCTGGATGCTGGTGTGCGTGCTCGTGCCGATCGCGTGCGGCGCCGTGGCCGGATGGATGGTGCGCTCGCGCCTGGTCTGGGAGAACACCGCAGGCGGGTACGGGCCGCGAGCGGCCATCGCCGTCGCCATCGCGGCACTGACGGCCGGCGCAGCCGCGCTGGCCGCGGTGCTGGCATCCGGCTCGATCGGCCCCGGCCGGCTCGCCCAGGCCGGGCCCGCCCCCGGGCCGCTCGCGCTCGCGATCGGCATCGAGGTGCTCATCGGCGCCGGCACCCTGCTGCTCGCACCGCGGCATCGCGACGAGCTCGCCGAAGAGCGCATCGACCGCTGGAACGAGGAGATGGCCGGGCTCACCGCCCCGGTAGACTGACCGGGTGCTGACGCTCGCCGTACTCATCTCCGGTACCGGCTCGAACCTTCGAGCCCTGCTCGAGGCGGCGAGTCACCCCGATTTCCCGGCCAGGGTCATCGCCGTCGGCGCCGACCGCGACGCCGCAGGTCTCGCGCACGCCGAGGAGTTCGGCATCCCCTCCTTCACCGTGCCCTACACGGCTTACGCCAGTCGCGAGGAGTGGGGTCGCGAGCTGGCCGAGCAGCTGGATGCCTGGCAGCCCGACCTCATCGTGCTCAGCGGACTGATGCGCCTGCTGCCCCCGGCCGTCGTCGAGCGCTACGCACCGAACATCATCAACACGCATCCCGCATATCTGCCCGAGTTCCCCGGCGCGCACGGCGTGCGCGACGCGCTCGCCGCCGGTGCCACCGAGACCGGAGCGAGCATCATCGTGATCGACGACGGCATCGACAGCGGACCGATCCTCGCCCAGGAGCGCGTGCCGGTGCTGCCTGGCGACACCGAAGCCACCCTGCACGACCGCATCAAGCCCGTCGAGCGACGCCTGCTGATCGATGCCGTGCAGCGCATCGCCACAGGCGAGCTCACACTCTCCCGCTGACACCCACACGACCTCGCCCGAACGAAGGAGCGCCCTCATGGCCGGCCCCAGCCTCGACCCCTCGCTGTACCGCGATCGCGACCTCGTGCGGGTGAAGCGCGCCCTGGTCTCGGTGAGCGACAAGTCCGGCCTGACCGAACTCGCCGAGGCTCTGACCGAGGCGGGCATCGAGATCGTCTCGACCGGCTCGACGGCGCAGACGATTCGCGACGCCGGCCACGAGGTCACCGACGTCGCATCGGTCACCGGCGTCGCCGAGATGCTCGACGGCCGGGTCAAGACCCTGCACCCGAAGGTGCACGGCGGCCTGCTGGCCGACCTGCGCCTGGAGGACCACGAGCGTCAGCTCGCCGACCTCGGCATCGAGCCGTTCGAGCTCGTCGTCGTCAACCTCTACCCGTTCGTCGAGACGGTGGCATCCGGTGCCGAGCCCGACGCCATCGTCGAGCAGATCGACATCGGCGGGCCCGCGATGGTGCGGGCCGCGGCGAAGAACCACGCGAACGTGGCGATCGTCGTGTCGCCCGAGTCGTACCCCGCGATCATCGAGGCGATCGCCGAGGGCGGCACGACCCTCGTGCACCGCCGCGAGCTCGCCGCACGCGCCTTCGCGCACACGGCCAGCTACGACTCGGCCGTGGCGCAGTGGTTCTCGGAGGGGACCCTCGCGGAGGGCGGGGACCTGCCCGCGCACCTCACCGTGAAAGCCGAGCGCCTGGCCACCCTGCGCTACGGCGAGAACTCGCACCAGCGCGGCGCGATCTACACGCGCGCCGGCGGTCACGGCATCGCCCAGGCGACGCAGCTGCAGGGCAAGGAGATGTCGTACAACAACTACGTCGACGCCGATGCCGCACTGCGCGCCGCGTACGACATGGTGCAGCCGGCCGTCGCGATCATCAAGCACGCCAACCCGTGCGGTATCGCGACGACTGCGCGCAACGCCCTCGACCCGATCGCCAGTGCGCACCTGCGCGCCCACGAGTGCGACCCGGTGTCGGCGTACGGCGGAGTGATCGCCGCCAACGGCACCGTGACCTTGAAGATGGCCGAGAATCTGAAGGACATCTTCACCGAGGTGATCGTCGCACCGGCGTTCGAGCCGGCTGCGCTCGAGGTGTTCAAGGCGAAGAAGAACCTGCGGCTGCTGCAGCTGCCCGCCGACTGGCGGCAGGAGCGGATGGATGTGCGTCTCGTCTCCGGTGGTCTTCTGCTGCAGGATGCTGATCTCTTCCCCGACGACATCGTCTCGGTGGCGACGAACTGGGAGCTCGTCTCGGGAGAGCGCCCCGACGACGTGGAGATGGAGAACCTCATCTTCGCGTGGAAGGCGTGCCGTGCGGTGAAGTCGAACGCGATCGTGCTGGCCAAGGACAACGCCACCGTCGGCGTGGGCATGGGCCAGGTCAACCGGGTCGACTCGTGCCGCCTCGCCGTCGAGCGGGCGGGCGACCGTGCTGCCGGCTCCGTCGCCGCATCCGACGCCTTCTTCCCCTTCGCCGACGGCGCGCAGGTGCTCATCGACGCGGGTGTCACCGCGATCGTGCAGCCCGGCGGCTCGGTGCGCGACGAAGAGGTGGTCGACGCCGCCCGCAAGGCCGGCGTGACGATGTTCTTCACCGGAGAGCGCCACTTCTTCCACTGAGCGGGAGCGAAGCGACCGCGAAGTGGACGAAGTGGCCTCACAGCGGCCGAGCTGCGCGAGGGCGCAACCGTTCATCGAGCGAAGGCGGCGGAGCCGCAAGAGTCGAGATGCGGTGACCTGACCTCGAGACTGTCGTGTCCGATTCCCGCCAGCCGCGGGCGCGCGGGCGTGACAGCATGAAGACATGGGCAGCACCGCAGAGCACGACGAGCGCTACCGCGCGATCACCGCGAAGGACACCCGCTTCGACGGGCAGTTCGTCACCGCCGTGCGCTCGACTCGCATCTACTGTCGCCCGAGCTGCCCCGCCCGCACTCCGAAACCCGAGAACGTCACCTTCTATCCGACCAGCGCCGCGGCACACGAGGCCGGATACCGGGCCTGCAAGCGCTGCCTGCCGGAAGCCGCCCCGGGTTCGCCCGCCTGGAACCTGCGCGGAGACGCGTCAGCCCGCGCGATGCGCCTGATCGCGTCCGGCGTGGTCGAGCAGGAGGGGGTGCCCGGCCTCGCCCGCCGCCTCGGCTACTCGCCCCGGCACCTCACGCGCATGCTGACCACAGAGCTCGGCGCGGGCCCGCTGGCACTCGCCAGGGCACATCGCGCGCACACCGCGCGCATGCTGCTCGTCGGCACTGACCTGCCGATCTCGGAGGTCGCGTTCTCAGCGGGGTTCGCGAGCATCCGGCAGTGCAACGACACGATCCGCGAGGTGTTCGAGATGACCCCCGGAGAGCTGCGTGCGAAGCGCCGGTCGGCCGCCCGCGAGCCGCGTCCTGCGGCGGACGAAGACGCCGCGAAGGGCGTCATCGACCTGCTGCTGCCGCATCGCACGCCGATCGACACCTCGGGCCTGTTCGCCTGGATGGCTGTGCGCGCCCTCCCCGGGGTCGAGTCCGCGACGGCGACGTCGTTCGCTCGCCACCTTCGGATGCCTGGCGGTCCCGCGCACTTCGAGATCCGGCAGACGCCGGAGGGGCAGCTGCGCCTGCGCGCAAAGGTCACTCGCCTCGCGGATCTCGCCCCTCTCGTCGCGACCGCTCGCCGGCTGTTCGACCTGGACTCCGACCCTCAGGCGGTCGACGACGCGCTCTCCGCGCACCCTGAGCTGGCGCCGCTCGTGGCGGCCGTTCCCGGCATCCGGGTGCCCGGCGCCGCCGACCCGCACGAGATGCTCATCCGCGCCATGGTAGGACAGCAGATCACCGTCGCCGCCGCCCGCACCGCGCTCACCGCGCTCGCCGACCAGCTGGGGGAGCGGACCGAAGACGGCGGGCTGCTGTTCCCGACCATGGCGGCGATCGCCGAGCACGGTGCCGAGGTGCTGCGCGGGCCGGCGGCGCGCATCCGCGCCATCACCGGCGCCGCGGCGGCGCTCGTCGACGGGTCGCTCGTCCTCACCGTGGGCGACGACGCCGCCGAGCAGCGGGCGGCTCTGCTGGCGATGCCCGGCATCGGTCCGTGGACGGCCGACTACGTGCGCATGCGCGTGATCGGCGACCCCGACGTCTTCCTGCCGGGCGACGTGGCTGTGCGCGCCGGGGCCGTGGCATCCGGGCTCCCGGGCGATCCGGCATCCCTCACCGCCTGGGCCGCGCGCACCGCACCGTGGCGCAGCTACCTCACCGCCCATCTGTGGCGGGCGGTGCCCGCCCGCCCGCCGCGCCGTCCCGCGCGCGCAGCCACGAAGGAGAAGCCATGACCGCGCTCGTCCAGACCATCCCGACGCCCGACGGCCCGCTCACGATCCTCGTCGACGAGGCCCAGCGGGTGCTCGCGTCGGGCTGGACCGACGACCAGGCCGCGATCATCGCACGCGTGCACCCCGCACTGCGACCTACCGCGGTCGCCGAGGGGGAGACGGATGCCGCGCACGCGGCCCGCGCGTACTACGACGGCGACCTGCAGGCCATCTACGCCGTGGTGGTGCGTCAGCGCGGCACGGTGCTGCAGGCCGCCGGATGGGACGCGCTGCGCCGCATCGAGCCCGGACGCCCGCTCAGCTACAGTCAGTTCGCCGTCGCGCTCGGCAGCCCTCAGGCTGTTCGCGCCGCCGCGTCGATCTGCGCCCGCAACGCACCGGCGCTGTTCGTGCCCTGCCACCGCGTGCTGCGCTCGGACGGGTCACTCGGCGGCTTCGCGTGGGGACTGCCGGTGAAGCTGAGCCTGCTCGCGCGCGAACGCGGCGAGATCTGACCGACGGGACGCGCTCTTGCGCCGGAGGCCGGCTCAGCAATAGGCTCGAAGGCTGTCGCGCCGACCGGGCGACGAAGCCGAGCCAGGGGGACACCATGATCACGACGACTGTCACGACCCTCCTCGGCTCGCGCGCGCCCCGCCTGCGCGACTGAGCCGCGCGGCGCGCGACACCGAGGTCGCCTCGCGCCCCACTCGCACCGGATGCCATGGCATCCGCCCCGTCTTCGTCACCCACTCGCCACGCAACCGAGAGTCATGTCTGCCAGCTCGTCTTCGTCGTCCCTGTCCACCTTCGCCGCGCTCTGGCGGCTGAAGCCCTTCGTGCAGCCGATCTTCGGCCGCCTGATCGGCGGCGCGCTCAGCGCGCTCGCCGCCGCCGTGATCGCGCTGATGATCCCGATCGTGCTCGAGCAGGTCGTGAAGAACTTCGACCTCGGAGCCGGAGCCGACGGCTCGATCGGGTTCATCCTCGCCGGTGCGTTCGGCGTGCTGGCCCTCTCGCTCGGAGAGGCGGCGATGGTGTGGCTGCGTCGCTGGTTCGTGCTCACCCCGGCCACCGAGGTCGAGTACCAGATGCGCTCCGAGCTGTACTCGCGACTGCAGGGCCTTCCCGTCGCCTTCCACGACCGCTGGCAGTCGGGTCAGCTGCTCAGCCGCATGATGCAGGACATCAACATCATCCGGCGGTGGCTGGCATTCGGTCTGATCCTGCTGGTCGTCAACATCCTCACCATCGCGATCGGCGCGGTGCTGCTGTTCCGCTGGCACTGGCTGCTCGGCGCGATCTTCCTCGTCACCGGCGTGCCCATGTGGATCCAGGGCTACCTGTTCGAGAAGCGCTACGGCGCGCTCGCGCGGCGCAGCCAGGATCAGGCGGGCGACCTGGCGACCAGCGTCGAGGAGAGCGTGCACGGCATCCGCGTGCTCAAGGCCTTCGGCCGCGGCAAGCACGCTCTCGTGCGATTCAGCCGGCAGGCCGAGACCCTGCGCGAGACCGAGCTGCGCAAGGGACGCGCGATCGCCGAGATCTGGTTCTGGCTCGACCTCATGCCGCAGATCGCGTTCGGGCTCAGCCTCATCTCGGGTATCTGGCTGATCGTGCAGGGGCAGATCGACGTGCCTCAGCTGTTCGCCTTCTTCGCCATGGCCGCCGTGCTGCGCTGGCCGATCGAGTCGATCGGCTTCCTGTTCTCGTTCATGCTCGATGCGCGCACCGCGACCGACCGCGTGTTCGAGATCTTCCAGGAGACGAACACGATCACCGACCCCGCGCAGCCCGTGCCGCTCGGCCAGCCCCGCGGCGAGCTGGCCTTCGAGGGCGCGCACTTCCGGTACCAGGACGCCGGCGCGCACGAACGCGATCTGCTCGACGGCATCGACCTCGTGCTGCGCCCGGGGGAGACCATGGCGCTGGTCGGCCTCACCGGCTCCGGAAAGACGACGCTCACCACGCTGCCGGCGCGGCTGTACGACGTCACCGGAGGCCGCGTGACCCTCGACGGCGTCGACGTGCGCGACCTCGAGCTGTCCGAGCTGCGCCGGCACGTGGCGATGGCGTTCGAGGACGCGACGCTGTTCTCGGCATCCGTGCGTGAGAACGTGCTGCTGGGCCGGGCCGACCTCGACGTCCACGGTGACGAGGGCGAGCGCGTGCTGCGCGAGGCGCTCGACGTCGCCCAGGCCGGATTCGTCGACACGCTGCCCGAGGGCGTGGAGACGGTCATCGGCGAGGAGGGGCTGAGCCTGTCGGGCGGCCAGCGTCAGCGCCTGGCGCTCGCTCGCGCCGTCGCCGCCGCTCCCAAGGTGCTCGTGCTCGACGACCCGCTCTCGGCTCTCGACGTCGACACCGAGGCGCTCGTGGAGGAAGCGCTGCGCCACGTGCTCGCCGAGACGACAGCGCTGATCGTCGCGCACCGCCCGTCGACGGTCGCGCTCGCCGACCGCGTCGCCCTGCTCGAGCGGGGACGCATCACTGCCGTCGGCACTCACTCGGAGCTGCTGCGCACCAGCCCGCACTACCGGCACGTCATCTCGAGCCTCGAGGCCGAGGAGGCGGCGCGCACCGGCGCGATCGACATCATCGACGCTTCGACAGGCTCAGCGACCCAGGTGGGCGAGGGCTCAGCGACCCAGGTGGGCGAGGGCTCAGCGACCCAGGTGGGCGAGGGCTCAGCGACCCAGGTGGGCACAGGCTCAGCGACCCAGGTGGGCGAGGGCTCAGCGATCCAGATCGACGAAGAGGAGGTGCAGGCATGAGCATCGCAGGCACCCAGGGCGAAGACCGCTCCGACTACACGAAGGCCGAGAGCCGCGAGATCCGCCAGCGCTCGCTGCGGCTGCTCGGCTCGCTCATCGCGCCGCTGCGGCTGCGCATCATCGTCGCCGCGGTGGTGCTGGTCGTCTCGACGGCGCTGCAGGTGGCCGGCCCCATCCTCATCGGCATCGCGCTGGATCGCGCCCTGCCGCAGCTGCTGGAGACGGCCGACTGGATGCCGGCGATCACCGTCACCGTCATCTACCTGCTGGCCGGGATCGCCGCCTCGGCCCTGATCGGGCTGTACGTCGTGCTCGCGGCCCGGATCACGCAGGCGGTGCTGCTCGATCTGCGCAAGCGCATCTTCCTGCACACGCAGCGCCTGAGCCTGGAGTTCCACGAGTCGTACACCTCCGGCCGGATCATCTCGCGTCAGACGAGCGACCTGGACTCCATCCGGGAGCTGCTCGACGGCGGCCTGAACAACCTCGTCTCGGGCATGCTGTTCGGACTGTTCACGTTCATCGCGCTGGCCATCGCCGACTGGCAGTCCGGCGCGATCCTGCTGCTCGCCGGCATCCCCCTGGTCGTGCTGATGCGCTGGTTCTACAGCCGCTCGCAGGTGGTTTACCGCGAATCGCGGGTGATCAGCGCCAAGGTGATCGTGCAGTTCGTCGAGACGATGACCGGCATCCGCGCGGTGAAGTCGTTCCGCAAGGAGCCGCGCAACGACGCGGCGTTCCGCGCCGTGGCCGGCGACTATCGCGATGTCAACCGGCGCTCGATGGTGCTGTTCGGCACGTTCGAGCCCGGGCTGATGGGCATCGCCGCCCTCACCCTCGCCGCTGTCGTGCTGTGGGGCGGGCTGCGCGTCGCCGACGGCGCGCTGGGCGTCGGCGTGCTGCTCGCGACGGTGCTTTACGTGCGCAACTTCTTCGCGCCCATGCAGGAGATCGCGATGTTCCTGAACTCCTATCAGTCGGCCACCGCGGCGCTCGAGAAGGTGTCCGGCGTGCTCGAGGAGCAGCCGACCGTGCCCGATCCGGAGAAGCCGATCGACCTGTGGGAGTCGCGTGGGGCGATCCGCTTCGACGACGTCACGTTCGCGTACAACGATGAGAAGACGATCCTGCCGGACTTCTCGCTCGACATCCCCGCGGGTCAGACGATCGCGCTGGTGGGTACGACGGGTGCCGGCAAGTCCACCCTCGCCAAGCTCATCTCGCGCTTCTACGACCCGACCGCGGGGCGGGTGACGCTCGACGGCGTCGACCTGCGGATGCTGCACCCGAAGGATCTGCGACGCGCGATCGTGATGGTGACGCAGGAGGCGTACCTGTTCAGCGGCACGGTCGCCGACAACATCGCGCTCGGCAGGCCAGACGCGACGCTCGACGAGATCCGCGCCGCCGCGCGGGCGGTGGGCGCTGACGAGTTCATCTCATCGCTGCCCGACGGCTACAGCACGGATGTCAACAAGCGCGGCGGACGCGTGTCGGCGGGGCAGCGTCAGCTGATCTCGTTCGCGCGGGCGTTCCTCGCCGATCCTGCGGTGCTCATCCTCGACGAGGCGACGGCGTCGCTCGACATCCCCTCCGAGCGGCTCATCCAGGAGGCGTTGCAGACGCTGCTCGCCGACCGCACGGCGATCATCATCGCGCACCGCCTGTCGACGGTGGCGATCGCCGACCGGGTGCTGGTGATGGAGCACGGCCGGATCATCGAGGACGACACCCCGGAGACGCTCATCGGCGGCTCGGGCAAGTTCGCGCAGCTGCACGCGGCCTGGCAGGAGACGCTGGTCTGAGACGGGCCGGCGGCCTGGCACAGACGCCGGTCTGAGTTTAGGTTGGAGAGGTGGATCCGATCTTGCTGCTCGCCACCGAGCTGTGGTGGGTCGCCCCTACGGCGGCCGGAGCGGGAGCGACCGGGTACGCGATCGTGCGAAGGCGGGGGACGGTGAACGGCAGAAGGCTCGGCTATGACGCGGCGCGGCACGAGCTGCGCCGCGCGCAGCTCGATGCGCGGGCGGCGGCGGACGCCGCGCGCATCGCCAGAGCGGATCTGGCGAGGGTGGTTGCCGACCGGGCCGCCGCCCGCGCGGACGCCGCGGCCGTGGCATCCGCCCGCCGTGCCCTGCGCGATGCGCAGCTGTCGGCGCGCGCGGCCGTCGCACGCGTCAAGGCGAGCCGAGTGCGGGTCTCGACCGAGCGGTCGGCGATGTCCTCCAGCGGACTGCTGCCGCTGGAGCGGCTGCGCGCGCGCCATGACGCGCTGCTCGCGCGCTGGATGGAGTACGAGACGGATCCTGCTCGCGCCATCGCCTTCCCGCAGATGAGCGACGGACGTCAGCCTGCGACCGCAACGTTTCTCGCCGCGCTCGAGCGGGGGCGCGATGCCCGTCCGCGTCCGGACGGGCGGGTGAGCGCCGAGGACTTCGCGACCTACCGCGCAGCCGTCGAGGATCTGGAGCGCGCGTTCGACCTCGCCGAGCGCGCCGCTCGCGGCGAGCAGGTGCATCCCGAGCTGCCGGATGCCCTGTGGGACGCCGCGCGCACTCTCGCGATGCGCACGTCGGACACGGTCATCGCCTGGACGGCGAGGAAGCGCCGTCAGCCCTGAGCAGGGCCGGTCAGGCGTCGACGCGGATCTGCGCGATGACCTCGGAGTACTCCGTCTCGCCGACGGGTTCGAAGCCCACGCGGCGGAAGAACGCCTCCGGGCCGTCCTCGCCGGCCTCGTAGATGACGTTCACGTGGCCGACTCCACGGGCACGCGCCTCCTCGATCAGGGCCTGCACAGCGAAGCTGCCCACGCCCCGGCGCTGATCGTCGGCGTCGACGTTGATCCGCCAGAGCACGCTGCGGAAGTGCTCATCGGGGGTGTCGGCATCGAAGCTGGCGCTGACGAACCCGACGACCTCATCGCCGTCGAGCACGACGCGCTGCCACGACGTCTGGGGATCGGTGACCGTCGCGGCGATGCCGTATGACACCGGAGCGAGGAACTGCTCCTGGCCAGGACGCAGCGACAGATTGTTCACGGCGACGATGGTCGCAGCGGAGAGTTCTTCCACGCGCAGTTCCGACATGACCCCAGGCTAGCGCGTCACCCGCGATCCGTGCAGAACCGGAGCCACCCGATGTGACTGACCGGGGCGGGTGGAGGAGACTCGGGTATCTTGGTATCGAGATAAATCTGCCCTCGCGAACGGAGATCCCCGGTGACCGACGACGCCATCATCTACACCTACACAGACGAGGCGCCGGCTCTGGCCACCGCTTCGTTCCTGCCCATCATCAAGGCCTACACCGGTCAGGCGGGCATCGAGGTGGAGACCCGCGACATCTCGCTGGCGGGTCGCATCCTCGCCGCCTTCCCTCAGAAGCTGACACCCGAGCAGCAGGTCGGCGACGCGCTCGCCGAACTCGGCGGCCTCGCCACGCTGCCCGAGGCGAACATCATCAAGCTGCCGAACATCTCGGCATCCATCCCGCAGCTCAAGGCCGCCATCGCCGAGCTGCAGGAGAAGGGCTTCGACGTCCCCGACTACCCCGATGAGCCGCAGTCGCTCGAGGAGAAGGACGTCCGCGCCCGCTACGACAGGATCAAGGGCTCGGCCGTGAACCCCGTGCTGCGCGAGGGCAACAGCGACCGCCGTGCCCCGCTCGCGGTGAAGAACTACGCCAAGAAGCACCCGCACCGCAACAAGCCGTTCGCCGCGGGTTCGAAGACCCGCGTCGCCACCATGGGCCACGACGACTTCAAGAGCAACGAGCGGTCGTGGGTCGCGGCCCACGACGACGTGCTGAGCTTCCAGCACGTCGCCGCCGACGGCACCATCACCGTGCTGAAGGAGGGGCTGAAGGTTCTGCCGCGCGAGATCATCGACGCCACCTTCCTCTCGGCGGCCGAGCTCGACGCCTTCCTCGCCGAGACGCTCGAGCAGGCCAAGGCCGACGACGTGCTCTACTCGGTGCACCTCAAGGCGACCATGATGAAGGTCAGCGACCCGATCATCTTCGGCCACGTCGTGAAGGCCTTCTTCCGCGACGTCTTCGCGCAGTACGGCGACCAGCTCGCCGCGTCGGGCCTCAGCGCCAACGACGGCCTGGGCTCGATCCTCGCCGGCCTGTCGACTGTCGCCGGGGGCGACGAGATCGCAGCGGCCTTCGAGCGCGCGATCGAGACCGGCCCGCGCCTGTCGTACGTCAACTCCGACAAGGGCATCACCAACCTGCACGTGCCCAGCGATGTGATCGTGGACGCCTCGATGCCCGCGCTGGTGCGCAACGGCGGCAAGCTGTGGGGCGCCGACGGGGGAGAGGCCGACACGATCGCCGTCATCCCCGACTCGTCGTACGCCAGCGTCTACCAGGCCGTGATCGACGACGTCATCGCCAACGGCCCGCTCGACCCCGCCACGATCGGCACCGTGCCCAACGTCGGCCTGATGGCTCAGGCCGCCGAGGAGTACGGCAGCCACGACAAGACGTTCGAGATCGCCTCGGACGGCATCGTGCAGGTGCTCGACAGCGACGGCAGCGTGCTCATCGAGCACACCGTCAGCACCGGCGACATCTGGCGCGCGACGCAGACGAAGCACATCCCCGTCATGGACTGGGTGAAGCTCGCCGTGACCCGCGCCAGGGCGACAGGGGATCCGGCGGTCTTCTGGCTCGACGCGAACCGCTCGCACGACGCGCAGATCATCGCCAAGGTGCACCAGGGTCTCGCGACCCTCGACACCAAGGGCCTGACCATCACCATCCTCGCGCCCGAGGAGGCGACCCGGTACACGCTGGCGCGCATGCGCCACGGCCTCGACACGATCTCGGTGACCGGCAACGTGCTGCGGGATTACCTGACCGACCTGTTCCCGATCCTCGAGGTCGGCACGAGCGCCAAGATGCTCAGCATCGTGCCGCTGCTCGCCGGCGGCGGTCTGTTCGAGACCGGCGCGGGCGGCTCGGCCCCGAAGCACGTGCAGCAGCTGGTCGGCGAGAACTACCTGCGCTGGGATTCGCTGGGTGAGTTCTTCGCCCTGGCCGCGTCGCTCGAGCACTTCGCCGACCGCACGGGCAACGAGAAGGCGCGGATCCTCGCCGAGACCCTGGATGCCGCGACCGGCACCTTCCTCGAGGAGGACCGTTCGCCCGGTCGCGCGCTGGGGACGATCGACAACCGGGGCAGCCACTTCTACCTCGGCCTGTACTGGGCGCAGGAGCTGGCGAAGCAGACGAAGGACGCCGAGCTCGCTGCGGCGTTCGCGTCGATCGCCGAGACGCTCGCCGCGAACGAGCAGAAGATCGTCGGCGAGCTGAACGCCGTGCAGGGCCAGTCGGTCGACATCGGCGGCTACTACCGTCCGGATACCGAGAAGGTGGATGCCGCCATGCGTCCGTCCGCGACGCTGAACGGCGTGATCGACGCGCTCTGACGCTGATGATGCAGAAGAGGCCGGATGCTCAGCATCCGGCCTCTTCTGCATCTCGGCGCCCGATGGGCGCGAGTGGGTCAGTCGTGCACCCAGACCTCGGTGCCCTTGGTCGCGAACTCCCACACGTAGCGTGCGGAGTCGATGCTCATGTTCACGCAGCCGTGGCTCATCGGCCTGCCGAAGTTGCTGTGCCAGTAGGTGCCGTGCAGCGCCTCGTCGCCGTTGAAGTAGGTGATGTACGGAACGTTCGCGGTGACGTACTTGCTGCCGTCGGCGTTCGTGCCGCGCATGTCCTGCGTGCGCAGCTGCGCGTAGACGCGGAAGCGGCCCTTGTCGGTGGGTGTTCCGCTTGCGCCGGTCGAGACCGCCCACGACTGCACGAGCTTCTCGTTCTCGTACAGGTAGGTGCGCTGCTCGCTGAGGTCGACCTCGATGCGGCGGAACAGGCTGGTCGACTCGAACGGGGTCGCGGTGACCGGGAGGGCGAAGGTCGCGTCGCCACTTGCCAGCTTCTCGGCGAAGTCACCTGCGGTGGTCGAGGTGTCGCCCAGAGCGCGGCCTTCCTTGCCCTCGGTCAGGGCCTTGAGGATCTTGCCATCCGAGTCGACGATGTTGCTCGCGTTGACGGTGTCGCGGTTCACCTGCTCGGGAAGAGCGTCGACGGTCGGCTGGATGTTCGCCGGATCGGCCGAGATCTTCAGCTCGCCCTCGACGGCATCGACCGTGAGCCACGACGCGACGACCTCCGGCGCCAGCGGCACAGTGCGCTCGTCGCCGACGTAGAAGCCGGCCTCGGCCAGCATGCCGTTCAGCTGCTCGACGGCGGCGGCGGCCTTGCCGTCGGTGATCAGCGGCGGCACCTCCGCCGGGTCGGCGGAGTACGCGAACGAGGTCTTGCCGGCCGTGACGGCGTCGGTGAACGCCGCGGCCAGGTCGTCGACCGACACTCCGGTGCCGGGCTCGGCGGGCGTCGCGGTGTAGGCCTGCGCGGCGGGATCGAAGACGACCGTCGCGTCGGTGGCGGGCGTGAAGCTGGACGGCACCGCGGTGCGCAGCGCGCTGTCAGCGGTCTCGGGGTCGAGTGTCACGTCGGCGTTGATCGGCTCGCCCATCCATGCGCCGAGGTTCCACATCGGGCGGTCGGCGAAAGCCTCGTCGGTCAGAGCGGTGGCATCGATGCTCGCGCCGAGGTCGGTGCCGGCGAGGCGCGTTCCGTCACCGGCGTCGGTGAGCTGCACCTCGGTCGACGCCATGCGCGTGCTGACCGCTTCGGCGGCCATTCCGGGGGTCATGAAGCCGACCGGCACGCCCGCCACCGTGGTGCCGGGGGCGATGAGCATCAGCGACGCGGCACCGGCGGCGAGGGCGAGGACGCCCGCGCCCAGTCCGATCCACAGTCCGAGTCGTCGCTTCTTCGGCGCGGGCTCCATCGGCGCCCACTCCACCGTCGGGGTGTCTGCCGACGGCGGCTGAGCCATGATCTCGGCGTCCGATGAGACGGCGTTCGACTGGCCGGTACCGGGCCCGGAGATCAGATCGGTCACGGACTCACCCCCCTAGATGCTTCGTGACAAGTCTTTTCATGGTACGGGAGAGGTGGTAACGGAGAGGCAACGTCGGGCGGGACCGGCGTCTGCGCGGGTAACGTTTCGATAAAGCGATGGAGTGGATGGCGGGATGCCCTTGCGCTGAGGCGGTTTCGTAAGGTGTACTAACAAATGTGAACTCCTCCATTGATCAACGATCGGCCGCAACGACGCCTGCCATCCTCAGCGGATCGTTCGGCGGTGGTCGCGGGCTGCGGGCGACAGGCAAGGTGCTGCCCGAGCAGGCGAGGTCGCACAATCGCTCTCTCGTGCTGCAGACCCTGTACCACCGCGGGGAGATGAGCCGTGCGGATCTCTCCCGTGAGACGGGCCTCACTCGCGTCACCATCTCCGACCTCGTGGGGGAGTGCATAGCGGACGGCATCGTCCGCGAGATCGGCGTGCGCGAGGCCTCAGGGCCCGGCAAGCCGCCGATCGTCATCGACATCGACCGCGACGGCCACCAGATCATCGGCATCGACCTGTCGGGCACCGATTCGTTCCAGGGCGCCGTGCTCAACCTCGACGGCGAGATGCTGCATCGTCGCACCGTGTCGCTCCCCGTCGACGTGCTGCCCGAGCAGGCGTACGCCGGTGTGGTGGAACTCGTGCGCGAGCTCATCGCGGATGCGGACCGGCCGGTGCTCGGCATCGGCGTCGGCAGCCCTGGCATCGTGCGCCCCGACGGAACCGTGCTCAGCGCCCCGAACCTCAGCTGGAGCGAACTGCCTCTGGAGCAGCGCCTGCACGACGAGTTCGCCCTGCCGGTGCTCGTGCGCAACGACGCCAACGCGGCCGTGCTCGCCGAGTACACGTTCGGCGCGGCTCGATCCGATCTGATGCTCATCCGGATCGGGCGAGGCGTCGGCGCCGGACTCATCGCCGGCGGTCAGGCCGTGATCGGGGGCCGCTTCGCAGCCGGCGAGATCGGTCACGTCGTCACCGGAACCGACGACGGCCCGCTGTGCGCCTGCGGCAACCGCGGATGCCTCGAGGCCTGGGTCAGCGGGCCCCATCTGCAGAGCATGATCGACGCCGAACCCGCGCGTCGCGCCGAGATCCTCGCTCAGGCGGGCGCGCGCCTCGGCATCGCCCTCGCACCCATCGTCGCCGCGCTCGACCTCTCGCAGGTTGTTCTCGCCGGACCGCACGAGCTGCTCGAGGGGGACTTCGTCGATGCCGCGACGCGCACTCTGCACGAGCGCACGCTCGAGGGCGTGTTCGCCGACGTCGAGATCCGGCTCACCGAGCAGGCGGACATCGTGCTCCGGGGGGCCGCGGTGATGGTTCTCTCGGCGCAGCTGGGTGTCTCGTGATCGGCGTGGCTCAGGGCGGAGTGCGCATCGGGCTCGATGTGGGGGGCACCAAGATCGCGGGAATCGCCCTCGGCGATGACGGCTCGCGGCTCGGCAGCATCCGCCGGCGAACGGGCTGGGGAGATGCCGCCGTGCTCGAGGGTGCGGTGGCGGCGGCGACGGAGCTGATCGACCAGCTCGGAGCGCCGGTGCAGAGCATCCGCTCCATCGGCATCGGCATCCCCGGTCTCATCGACACGGCCACGGGACTGGTGCTGCACGCCGTCAATCTCGGTGTCGCGTCGCTGCCTCTGGCTGCCGGTGTGCAGGCCGCCCTCGGCGTGCCGTGCTTCGTCGAGAACGACGTCAAGGCGGCCGCGCTCGGCGCCGCATCGCTGCGACAGGACACCGAGCCGATGGCCTACCTGAACCTCGGCACCGGCGTCGCGGCCGGACTGATCATCGGCGGCCGCATCTGGCGCGGAGCTCGCGGCACAGCGGGAGAGGTGGGGCACCTCTCCGTCGACCCACAGGGTCGCGTGTGCGGCTGCGGCCAGCGCGGCTGCATCGAGACCCTCTGCGGCGGCGGAGCACTCGCGCGCGCGTGGGGACGCGGCGGGGAACTTCCGGTCAGAGACATCCTCGACGCCGCGGACGCCGGTGACGAGACCGCGGTCGGGCTGCGCGACGACCTGTTCCGCGGCACCGCTGCCGCGGTGCGCGCCCTCGTGCTCTCCGCCGACGTCGAGACCGTCGTCATCGGCGGGGGACTGACCGCGCTCGCGCCGCGGATCGAACCGGGCATCCGCGCCTGGCTGCGGCGAGACGCCGCCGAGTCGCCGTTTCTGCAGTCCCTGCGGCTCGATGAGAGAATCGAGCTGCTGCCCGCCGATTCCCCGGTCGCGGCGATCGGCGCCGCGCTGCTGAGTTCTGCGCTCGCCGAGATCGACCCCTTCGAGAAGGAGATGCCCGTTCATGGCTGAAGTCGTGATCCTCGAGAGCAAGGCCGCCGCCGGCGCGCTTGTCGCGGACGAGATCGTCCGCCTCATCGACGAGGTGAAGAACCCGGTGCTCGGACTCGCGACGGGTTCGACCCCGCTGCCGGTCTACGAGGCGCTCCGCGAGCGCCTGGCCGGGCACGACGTGTCGCACGTGCGCGGCTTCGCCCTCGACGAGTACGTGGGACTCGACGTCGCGCATCCCGAGAGCTACCGCTCGGTCATCACCCGCGAGGTCATCGAGCCGCTCGGGCTCGACCCCGCGCTGATCCGCGTGCCGAACGGCGACCTGGAGACCATCCGCCATGCGGGCGACGACTACGAGCGCGACATCATCGAGGCGGGTGGCGTCGATCTTCAGCTGCTGGGGATCGGAACCGACGGGCACATCGGCTTCAACGAGCCGGGGTCGTCGTTCGCCTCGACCACGCGTCTCAAGACGCTCACCGAGCAGACCCGGAAGGACAACGCGCGCTTCTTCGACTCGCCCGACGAGGTTCCGCGCCACTGCATCACGCAGGGGCTGGGCACCATCCTGCGCGCACGTCACCTCGTGCTGCTCGCCTTCGGCGCGGCCAAGGCCGACGCCGTCGCGGCGGCTCTCGAGGGACCGGTCAGCGCGATGATGCCCGCGTCGGCCGTGCAGCTGCACCCGCACGTGACGGTCGTGCTCGACGAGGCCGCCGCCTCGAAGCTCGTGCTGACCGACTACTACCGCTACAGCTACGACAACAAGCCGTCCTGGCAGGGCATCTGACCCGACCTGCTGCCGATCGCCCGGATCAGGACCGACTGGATCAGGACCAGGCGATCGGCAGCAGGTGCTCGGTGCTCAGCGGCGCGAGCGGGACGCTCGTCCAGTCGCCGGGCTCGAGCCAGCGCAGCTCGGCGAGCTCGGCCTGCACGATCAGGTCGTCGGGTCGGGCCCGCAGCGCGAAGGCGTCGGCGATCACCCGATGATCAGGCTCGTTCGCCGCGGCGGACACGAATGTGCCGAGCGGCGTGAGGTCGTCTTCGCAGACTTGCAGCGACAGCTCCTCCTCCAGTTCCCGGATGAGCGTGTCGGCGGCGCTCTCGCCCGCCTCTGGCTTGCCTCCGGGCTGCATGAACCTGGTGGTGCCGTGCTTGCGCACGACGAGAGCACGGCCGCGGTCGTCGACGATCACCGCGGCGCTGACCCGGATGTCAGGCATCGGCGAACACCTTTCCGGGGTTGAGGATGCCCTGCGGATCGAACACGCGCAGGATCTGCTGCTGGATCTTCCACTGATCCTCGCCGAGCTCCTCGGCGAGCCAGCGGCTCTTCAGGATCCCGACCCCGTGCTCGCCCGTGAGGGTGCCCCCGAGGCGGATCGCGGCGCGGAACAGCTCGTCGGCGGCCGCCCAGATGCGCGGCGGGACGGTCTCGCCCTGGAAGATGAAATTCGGGTGCAGGTTGCCGTCACCGGCGTGCGCGACGGTCGGGATGCTCACGGCGAACTCGCGCTCGATGCGGGCGATCTCGTCGAACATCGCCGCCATCGCGCTGCGGGGCACCGCGACATCCTCGATCAACGTGGTGCCGAGAGCCGCCATCGCCGGATGCATCGCGCGGCGCACGGCGAGAAGGCGCTCGCCCTCGATCGGGTCGTCGGAGAGCACGACCGCGCCGCCCGCCTCACGCAGCACGCCCGCGATGTGCTCCGCCTCGAGGTGGGCGGCGGGCCCGTCGGTCTGGATCGTCAGCTGCGCGGCTCCGGACGCGGGGGCGGGCAACCGCAGCAGAGCATGCACGGCGGCGAGGGACGCCGCATCCATCAGCTCCATGATCGCCGGCTGCACACCCGCAGCGGTGACGGCCGCGGAGCCCGCCGCGGCGTCGCGGACCGTGGGGAACGATGCCGTGAGCGTGCACACCGTGCCTGTCACGAGCCGACGCAGCTTGAGAGTGGCGCCGACGATGACACCGAGTCTGCCTTCGGAGCCGATCACGAGCGAGGTGAGGTCGAGGCCGGTGACGCCCTTCACGGTGCGGTGCCCCAGCCGCAGCAGCCGCCCGTCGGCGAGCACGATGTCGACGCCGAGCACCGCGTCGCGGACGACGCCGTACTTCGCGCAGAGCAGACCGCCCGCGCCGGTCGCGATGTTGCCGCCGACGGTCGAGATCTCGCGGCTGGCCGGATCGGGCGGCCACCACAGGTCGTGCGCGGCCAGCTGCGCGTTGAGCTCGGCGTTCAGGATGCCCGGTTCGACGACGGCGAGCAGGTCGTCGGGGCGCACCTCGAGGATGCGGTTCATCTGCATGGTCGACAGCACGATCTCGCCGGGGCCGGCGTTGGCCGCACCCGCGAGTCCCGTTCCCGCGCCTCGGACCACCACGGGGGTGCCTGTGTCGGACGCGATGCGCATCACGCGCTGCACGTCGTCGACCGACCGGGCGTGCACGACGGCGATCGGGGAACCGGGGGAGCGGTGCCCGCTGCGGTCAGCGCGGGCGTCGTCGAGGACGGACTCCGAGGTGTCGACGATGTCGCCGAGTTGGGCAGTGAGGCGCTCGAGGACGGTCATGCTCGTGCTCTGGGTCAGCCCAGCGCTCGTCGCCCGGCGATGACGCCTGAGGTGACGGCGACGACGGCGAACGCGATGCCCGCCCAGGCCTGACCCATCGACCACCAGGCGAGGGTGACCCCGACGTAGATGAGCACCTCGACCAGTGCGCGCAGGAAGGGGTGCAGGCGCAGCACGGGGCGGGGGGAGAGGAACAGCGCCCAGATCAGCAGCGTGACCACCGGCGCCCCGATGCCCACGACGATGCTCCACGGCATGGGCCACTCGCCGAAGCCCCACAGGGCGAGCGAGGCGAGGGCGGCGACCAGCACCAGAACGCGGACGATGTCGAGAGGGCTGATCGCCGGGCGCTGAACGCCCGGTTCGGCGGCGGTGTTCTGGGACATGATCCCAGTCTATTCGGCGGCCTCCGTGAGCGGATTCTCGTCGGCCGGTCCCAGCCGATCGGCCGCGAGGCTCTCGTCGCCGCCGACCATGTCATCCTCCGGGGCTGTGCCCTCTCCGGGCCTCGACTCGTCACCCGCTGCCGAGCCGTCACCCGGGGTGGGCGTCGGCTCGGGGGAAGGTGTCGGCGTGCCGCCGGGCTCCGGCGAGGCCTCAGGGGCAGGGGCTGCAGGCGCCGGCCTGACCCACTCCGGCGCGGCCACGGGCACCGGAGCCACCGGTCGCGGCGCCTTCGGAACGGCGGGAGCAGGTGCCAGCGGAGCGCGCGGCTCCGGCGGCGGCTGTTCGTCGTCGACCCTGATCACCATGGGCTTATCGGTGTTCATGGACTCGTCGGGTGCGACCTCGGAGGCGATCGACGAAGAGGCCGGGTCCGCCGCGTTGGGTCGGGAAGTGGAGGGAGCGCCGGATATCAGGGTCGGCACCACGGCTGCCGCCGCGACGACTCCAGCCACCACGAGGGCGACAGATCCTGCTCCGATCAGCGCTCCGATGCCGAGAACGGAACCCGTCGACCGGCCGGACGCTGCCGCGGACGCGCCGTCGCCGTGCAGAGCCGTCGCGTCGGATGCGTCGGCTGCACCGCTCACGACGCTGCGCGGCATCGGGACCGGCTCCGACGGTGCGGAGTCGGACGGCATCGGGCCGGACGTAGCCGAACCGGACTGCATCGAACCCGAACCGGGTGAACCGGATCGGAGCATGGCGAGATAGGCGCCGCCGCCGCTGACGCCGAGCACGAGCGGAAGCAGCACGAGCGGCAGCTGATCAGCGACGTTCTGCGCCTCGGCTGCCACGATCATGCAGCGCGTGCACGACTCGAGGTGATCGTCGACGCGCTGCTGGGCGCGGGCGCTGAGATTGCCGCGCGCATGAGCGCCGAGGTTCTCGACCGTCCAATGGCAGTCGGATCTCTGACCGGCGCTGCGCAGATGCGCCTGGAACCAGGCCTCGCGCAGGCCCTCACGGGCTCGGAGGTCCAGCTGGGAGACGGCGCCCGCGCTCATTCCCAGCAGCGTCGCGATCTCAGACGGCTTCATCTGCTCGACCTCGGAGTACCAGAGCACCTCCTGCCAGCGTGACGGCAGCGAGCGGAACGCCTGCGCTGTCAGTCCGCGGTCGAGGGCCTCGTCGGGCGACGCGCCGGTGGACCAGGGAGCAGGCCCGGTCTCGATCCCGTCGGCAGTCGAGTCGAGGGCGCCTGCAGCCCACGCCGCAGCCGTGTTGCGGATGCTCGTGAAGAGGTACGCGCGGAACGAGCCGTTGGGCCCCCCGCCCTTGAGGATGGCCTGGTAGATGCGGGAGTAGGCCTCCTGCACGAGGTCGCCGGGGTCGATCGACGAGGTCACCGATCGGGCGACCACCATGCCGGACGCGTGGTGGCGACGCCACAGCTCGCCGAAGGCGTCGGCATCCCCCGATCTGGTGCGCAGAACGAGGTCGACGTCGGCCGCCACCTGACTGCTCGTGTCGCGGATCGCCATCGTCTGTCCTCCCCCCACCCGGGAACGCTCTCACAAGAAGAGACGCGTGGGTGTCGCATGGTCACGCGTCTTACTTCATTCTGACCCGAAAGCCACTCCCCGGGCCACCCCTGTGGAGAACTCGCAAGAGCGCTCCCACGATTTCGGGGCGGCATTTGTCGCCATCACGCAACGACCGGTCGTGGCCCATGGTTCCCGCCGGGTTCAACGGCGTGCAGCGCCTCCGACCCAGACACGCGTCACCTCGTACCCGGCGCTCAGCAGCACGGCATCCGCGAGCATGCCGGGCCGCAGCGCGCCCAGCACCTCGCCGTGGCCGACGGCATGGGCGGGCGTGGTGGTGAGGGCACGCACGGCATCCCCCACGGGTACGCCGGCCTCGACCGCACGGCGCAGCGCGACGTCCTGGGTGAGCGTCGAGCCCGCGATGGAGCCGGTGCCGTCGGTGCGGGCCATCCCATCCTTCACGGTGACCTTCACCGCACCGAGGTCGTAGTGCCCGTCGGCGCTGCCGGCCGCGGCCATGGCATCCGTGATCAGCGCGACGCGGCCCGGCGCGACGTCGAAGAGCAGCTTGATGACCGGTGGTGAGAGGTGGAAGTTGTCGGCGATGCCCTCGAGCACGACCCGGTGGTCTGCCGCTGCGGTCAGCACCGGTCCGGGCGCGCGGTGGTGGATGCCGTTCATCGCGTTGAACGCGTGGGTCAGGATCGTCGCTCCGGCATCGAACGCCTGTCGCGCGACGTCGGCATCGGCGTCGGTGTGTCCGACGGCCGCCGCCGCTCCGGCGGCGACGACCAGGCGCACCGCCTCGAGGCCGCCGGGCAGCTCGGGGGCGATGGTCACCTGTCTGACGGTGCCGCGGCCGGCCTCGAGCAGGCGGGACACGTCGGCGGCCTGCGGATGCCGAAGCAGCGACGGCTCATGCGCCCCCTGGTGTCCGGGATCGAGGAAGGGTCCTTCCAGGTGGCTGCCCAGGATGTCGGCATCGGTGTCGGAGAGGTCGGCGATCGTCGCCACCTGCGCGGCCAGGTCATCGATCGTGGCCGTGACGAGCGAGATCACCGCGCGAGTGGTGCCGTGGCTGCGATGCATCTCGCGTCCGCGGCGGATGGCCTCGACGCCATCGTCGTACGCGGCGCCCGCGCCGCCGTGGCCGTGGATGTCGATGAAGCCCGGCGTGAGCAGGGCATCCGGTCCTGCAGCGGCGGTCGCGTCGACGACGTCATCGGCGGGTGCCCAGTCGTCCCCGATGCCACGTGCCGCGACCCGGCCGTCCTCGAAGCGCACCCAGCCGTCGTCGGTGATGCTGCCGTCGCCGTCGATGATGCGAGCCGAGTGGATGACGCGCGAGCCGCGGGTATCGGTGGTGATCGTGGGCTCCGGGGTCATCGTCTGCTCCAGGGATGTGTCGGGTGCGCCGGCGTCCGCATCGCGGGCCCGGGAAGGATCATGAACAGAATGTATCCCGTGACGAGGAATGTGACGCGGCGGGCGCCCGCGCGCTGGGGTCGCGCGAGGTCGATCCGCTAAGCTTCTTGCGTCGCGACTGGCGTCTGGGTGGGGCACCACCGGGGAGCGGCCTCATAGGAATCGACCGCGCGCCTGGGCCGATGAGGAACACCCCTAATTCCCGTGTGAACAGGAGACCGTCATGACCGACCGCTACTTCAACGCCCCGCTCGCCGAGGTCGACCCCGAGATCGCCGAGGTCCTCGACCGCGAGCTGAAGCGCCAGCAGACCTTCCTCGAGATGATCGCATCCGAGAACTTCGTGCCGGTGTCGGTGCTGCAGTCGCAGGGCTCGGTGCTCACCAACAAGTACGCCGAGGGCTACCCGGGTCGTCGCTACTACGGCGGCTGCGAAGAGGTCGATGTCGCCGAGGAGCTCGCGATCGCGCGCGCCAAGGAGCTGTTCGGCGCCGAGTTCGCCAACGTGCAGCCGCACTCCGGCGCCACGGCGAACGCCGCCGTGCTGCACGCCATCGCCCGCCCCGGCGACACGCTGCTCGGTCTCTCGCTCGATCAGGGTGGCCACCTCACCCACGGCATGAAGATCAACTTCTCGGGCCGGCTGTACGACATCGTCGCCTACGGCGTGAACCCCGAGACCTCGACGATCGACATGGACGAGGTGCGCCGCCTCGCCCTCGAGCACAAGCCCAAGGTCATCATCGCCGGCTGGTCGGCCTACCCCCGCACGCTCGACTTCGCCGCGTTCCGCGCGATCGCCGACGAGGTCGGCGCTCTGCTGTGGGTCGACATGGCGCACTTCGCCGGCCTCGTGGCCGCCGGCCTGCACCCGAACCCGGTGCCGCACGCGCACGTCGTCTCGTCGACCGTGCACAAGACCATCGGCGGACCCCGCTCGGGCTTCATCCTCACCAACGACGCCGACATCGCGAAGAAGATCAACACGGCCGTGTTCCCCGGTCAGCAGGGCGGCCCGCTCATGCACGTGATCGCCGCCAAGGCGACCGCGTTCAAGATCGCCGGCACCCCGGAGTTCAAGGAGCGCCAGGAGCGCGTGCTGCGCGGCGCGGCGATCATCGCCGAGCGGCTCACTCAGCAGGACGTCCAGGACGCCGGCATCGCCGTGCGCTCGGGCGGCACCGACGTGCACCTCGTGCTCGTCGACCTTCGCGACGCCGAGATCGACGGCAAGCAGGCCGAGGACCTCCTGCACGAGATCCACATCACCGTCAACCGCAACGCGGTGCCGAACGACCCGCGCCCGCCGATGGTCACCTCGGGTCTGCGCATCGGCACGCCCGCCCTCGCCACCCGCGGCTTCGGCGACGCGGAGTTCACCGAGGTCGCCGACGTGATCGCGCTGGCGCTGCAGCCCGGCGCCGACGTCGAGGCGCTGCGCGCACGCGTCGATGCGCTCGCCGGAGCGTTCCCGCTGTACCCCGACCTGCAGCAGTAAGCCGCACGAACACGCGTGAGAAACCACGTCGCGCGTGAGACACCCGCTGCGACGCGGTGTCTCACGCGGAACGCGGTTTCTCGATGAAGGGAGCGGTCATGACCGCGAAGATCCTCGACGGCAAGGCCGCTGCGGCGGCGATCCGCAGCGAGCTCACCGAGCGCGTCGCGGCGCTGCGCGAGCGGGGCATCGTGCCCGGCATCGCGACGGTGCTCGTCGGCGCCGACCCGGCGTCGCAGCTGTACGTCGGCATGAAGCACCGGCAGTCCGAGGCGATCGGGATGAACTCGATCCAGCGGGAGCTTCCCGCGGATGCCACGCAGGCCGAGGTCGAGGCGCTGATCGACGAGCTCAACGCCGACGACAGCTGCCACGGATACATCGTTCAGCTGCCGCTGCCGAAGCACCTCGACACCGACGCGATCCTCGAGCGGATCGATCCGGCCAAGGACGCCGACGGCCTGCACCCGACCAATCTCGGGCGGCTCGTGCTCAACGTCAACGGACCGATCCACACGCCGCTGCCGTGCACGCCCCGCGGTGTGATCGAGCTGCTGCTGCGCAATGACTACGACCTGAGCGGCAAGCACGTGGTGGTCGTCGGCCGCGGCGTGACGATCGGGCGCCCGATGGGACTGCTGCTCACCCGCCGCGCCATCAACGCCACGGTCACGCAAGTGCACACCGGCACACCGGACATGTCGCCGTACCTGCGCCAGGCCGATGTGATCGTCGCCGGTGCCGGGGTCAAGCACCTCATCAGGGCCGAGGACGTGAAGCCGGGGGCCGCCGTGCTCGATGTGGGCGTCACCCGCGAGGACGATCCCGAAACGGGCAAGTCCAAGGTCTACGGCGACGTGCACCCCGATGTCGCCGAGGTCGCGGGCTTCATCTCGCCGAACCCGGGCGGCGTCGGTCCGATGACCGTCGCACTGCTCATGACGAACGTGGTCGAGGCGGCGGAGCGCGCCGCCGGCTGATCCCGCACGTCCGATGATCGACGCCCCCTCCGAGCATCCGCGCCCTCTTCTGTCGACGAGATCAGGAGGGGGCGCTGATGGTGCGAGGGGGCGTCGGCGTTCAAAGCGGTGCCGGAGTGGAGGTCAGGGTGTCGCGGCGAGACGACCGCGGATGCCGCTGATCCGGGCGTACTCGTCGAAGTGGAAGGTCGCCGAACCCGTGGCATCCGTCACCTCGGCTGCCGAGAACGCGTCGTCGGCCCACTCCAGCTGCCATCCGGCGAGACGGGCGAGGTCCCAGACGGACGACCGCGGGTCGTTCAGCTCGAGTCCGTCCATCACACGTGGAAGGGCGGCGACCGCCGCGGCGACGGTGAGCGGGGGCAGCGGCACATCCAGCAGCAGCACCGCCCTCGACCCACCGCCGAACGGCGCGGAGTAGTACGGCGAGCGACCGATGATCTCGACCGCGGCTCCGCCGATGACGTGCGCGACGTCGGCGATCCACGCATCGACGTCATCGCCGATGCCGTCGGGGAACGGCACCTCGCCGCGGGTCAGCTCGGGGATGCCGTGCTGCTCGCCGTACGCGCGCAGCGCGTCGGTGACGCCGCTGCGGTCGCCCTGCGGCAGCGCCCAGGACCACATGAGCGAACGCGGCCCCGGCGCGATCGAGACGAGCAGGTGCGGCACCGCCTCGAGGGTGCGCGCGGGGTCGTCGTCCGCGGCGAAGGTGAACGTGCCGGCGGCGAGATCGGCATCCCAGCGGTGCTCGCCCAGCGAATCGAGCGCGGAGGCGAGCTGATCCTGACGGAGGGCGGTGAACAGGGCGGCGCGGTCGGCCAGCGCGCGAAGCGTCTCGAAGCTCATCGAACCAGTCTGGCCGCGGATGCTATGACCCGCCAAAGCGCGCACTGTGAGGTGGCTATGGTCGAAGAAGAGCTTTCCCGAGACGAAGGAGTTTCCGCCATGCCCACGACGCAGGCAAGACCCGAGAAGCGCAGCATCATGCGCCCCGTGAACAGGTTCCTCGAAAGGTGGGTGCCGTCGGCGCTCACGTTCGCAATCGTGCTGACGCTGATCGTCGCGGTGCTCGCGATGACGCTCACCCAGACGAGCCCGGTCGATGTGGTGAAGGGGTGGGGCGACGGGCTGGCAGGGCTGCTGGCCTTCATGACCCAGATGTGCCTCATCCTGCTGCTGGGGTACATGCTCGCGAACACGCGGCCGGTCCAGAAGCTGCTGCGTGCGCTCGCCCGCGTGCCCCGCAGCGCCGCGATGTCCTACGTCTTCGTGTTCGTCGTCGCCGCGGTGGCGAGCCTCATCACCTGGGGTCTCGGCCTGATCGTAGGCACGCTGCTCGCGCGCGAGATCGCCGTGCAGGCGCGTGAGCGGGGCATGAAGGTGCACTTCCCGCTGCTGGTCGCGGCCGGCTACTCCGGGTTCGTCGTGTGGCACATGGGGTACTCGGGTTCCGGACCGCTGACCGCTGCGACGCCCGGATCGTTCCTCGAGTCGAGCCTCGGCGGTGAGGTGATCCCGGTCTCGCAGACCACCTTCTCGAGCTGGAACATGCTGGCGGCTCTCGGCGTGATCGTCGTGTGCGCCCTGCTGTTCTTCGTCATCCGGCCGCGCACCGACGACCCCGTGTACGAGCTGCCGGCGCATGTCGGCTCCGAGACGGCAGACGAGATGGACGACGAGGTCGTGACCCCGGCGGATCGCATCGACGCGTCGCGCGCCCTCACCCTCGTGCTCGGTCTCGCGCTCGTCGCGTACCTGGTCATCCACTTCGTGCAGGGCGGCACGCTCACACTCGACATCGTCAACTGGTCGTTCCTCGCGCTGATCCTGCTGCTGGTGCGCAACCCGTTCGAGCTCATCCACCTCACGAAGCGGGCAGCTTCGAACGTGGGCGAGATCCTCGTGCAGTTCCCGCTGTACGCGGGAATCCTGGGCATCATGGCGAGCTCCGGCCTCATCCAGCTGTTCTCGGATGCCTTCGTCTCGATCGCCACGCCGACCACCTTCGGCGTGCTCGCGCTGCTCTCGGCGGGCATCGTGAACTTCTTCGTGCCCTCGGGCGGCGGGCAGTTCGCCGTGCAGGGTCCGATCATGCTCGACGCGGCAAACCAGCTCGGCGTCGACCCGTCGATCGCGATCATGGCGGTCGCGTACGGCGACCAGTGGACGAACATGATCCAGCCGTTCTGGGCGCTGCCGGTGCTCGCGATCGCAGGGCTCAAGATGCGCGACATCCTCGGGTACACGTTCGTGACCCTGCTGGGCTCAGGCGCGGTGATGGCCGCCGTGCTGCTGGTCGTCAGCCTCTGACGGCCGGCGAGGCGGCGGCCGCCGGGCTCAGCTCCGGACGGTCGCCGCCTCGGTGCGCCCCATCCGCCAGACGCTCGGCACGCAGACCGTCGCCAGTGCGATGACGGCATACAGGATTCCCGAGGTGATCAGGACGCTGGCAGGGTCGGCGTGCGTGATCAGCCAGCCGTAGACGAGCGTGCCGATCGGCATGACGACGAAGCTGCCGAGCATGTCGTAGCTCGAGACGCGGCTGAGCTTCTCGAGCGGGATGTTCTCCATCATCGCGACGTTCCATCCGGTGCTGAACACCTCGGCGCCGGCGCCGGCGAGGAACGCCGCGATCGCGACGAGCACGACGGCGGGATGCACGCCCAGCATCGTCAGCGGGATCGCGAAGAGGCTCATGCCGAGCATCCCGAAGCGCAGTGGGCGCTGCAGCGGCAGCCACATCAGCACCAGCGTCATCAGCAGCACCCCGACGCCCTCAGCGCTGACCACCCAGCCCCACCCGGCGATGCCCAGGCGATCGTCGTTCTTCGCGATGTAGGGGCCGACGACGCCCCACGCGCCGACGTGGATCGCGTTCATGAGCATGAACGCGAGCACGACCGCGACCAGCCAGGAGCGGCTCCAGAACTCCGTCCACCCCTCGCGCAGATCGGAGAACAATGAGAACCTGCCGTCACCGACGGGCGGAGGCAGCCTGACCATGGCCAGGATCGGGATGGCGAGCAGCCACCCCGCCATCTGCACGAGCATCGCCCACGCCGGGCCGACGGTCGTCACGAGGATCCCGGCGATGACCGGCCCGCCGATCGTGACGGCCGAGCGCACGAACGAGAGCATGGCGTTCGCCTGCTGCAGGTTCTCCGAGCTGGTCAGCTGGGGGATGATCCCCTGCATCGCCGGCATGACGAAGGCGGTCGACGCCCCGTTCAGCGCCGCGAGCGCAGCGACTGCGGGGATGCTCGCGGATCCGCTGAACAGCAGCAGGGCGATGGTGCCGATGGAGAGGATGTCGAGCACGTAACAGACCTGGATCACCAGAGCGCGGGGGAGCCGGTCGGCGACCACCCCGCCGAACAGCAGGAAGACGACGTTGGCCACGGTGAACGCGGTGAGCACGAGCGACAGGCTGAACGGGTCGTTGTCGATCTCGAGCACCGCGAAGGCGAGCGCGATCGACGACATCGACCCGGTCACCATCGTGATCGCCCTGGCCAGGAAGAACCAGCGGAAGTTGCGGTCGGTCATCGCCGCGAGCCCGCGGCTCACCGGTCGCTCCGCGGATTCTGCATCCGTTCATCCTCACACGGAGGCGATGTCATCAGTACTGGTCGGTCTCGTCCGCTCCGGATGCCGGGATGAAGCGCGCCGCGAGCGCCTCGGCGCCCCGGGCGAGGATCGTCACGTCAGCGCTCGCCGAGAGGAAATGCGCGCCGGCGGCGAGGTACGCGTCGGCGCCGGCGGGGTCGAAGGCGTTCACGCCGACCTTCTTGCCCGCGGCGGTGACCGCCTCGAACACGCGCTGCACGGCGGCGAGCACGTCGGGGTGCGACTGCTGACCCGGCACGCCCATGGATGCTGCGAGGTCGGCGGGCCCGACGAGCACGCCGTCCACCCCGTCGACCGCGGCGATGTCGGCTGCGGCGTCGACGGCATCCGCGGTTTCGATCTGCACGAACAGCGAGATCGTCTCGGACGCGCTCGGCACGTACCCGGCCACCCGGCCCCAGCGGCCGCTGCGGGCGAGGCCCGAGCCGACCCCGCGCACGCCCTCGGGCGGGTAGCGCACGGCGGCCACCGCCGCCTGTGCCTCGGAGGCCGACCCGACCATCGGCACCAGCAGATTCTGCGCGCCGGTGTCGAGCACCTGCTTGATGATCACCGGGTCGTTCACCGGCACCCGCACGATCGTGGGCACCCGGTACGCGGCGATCACCTGCAGCTGCTGCTGCACCGAGACGATCGTGTTCGGACCGTGCTCCATGTCGATCAGCAGCCAGTCGATGCCCGAGCCCGCGCAGATCTCGGCGTTCAGCGCCGTGCCGGTGCTCAGCCACATGCCGATCAGCGGACGGTCGGCGGCCGCCAGCGCGTCGCGGAAGGTGGGCTCTAGACGAAGCGGCATGCGATGGTCCCCATCTCGCGGTAGTCGCACAGCACCTCGTCGCCGCGCTCGACCCACATCGGCCGTGTGAACGATCCTGCCAGGATGATCTCGCCGGCTTCCAGCCGCGCCCCGTGCTGGTGGAACTTGTTGGCAAGCCACGCGACGCCGGTGGCCGGATGCCCGAGAACGCCGGCGGCGACGCCGGTCTCCTCGATCTGGCCGTTCTTCGACAGCACGCCGGGCACCCAGCGCAGGTCGATCTCGTCGGGGCGCATGCGCACGTCGCCGAGCACCATCGCGCCGTAGGCCGCGTTGTCGCTGATCGTGTCGACGATCGTGCGGCCCTCCAGCTCGATGTGGGAGTTCAGCACCTCGAGCGCCGGCACGGCGTAGTCGATCGCCGCGAGCGCGTCGTCGAGCGTGCAGTCCGGGCCCTCGAGCGGGGACTTCAGCACGAACGCCAGCTCGACCTCGATGCGCACGTTCGAGAAGTGGTCGAACGGGATCTCGGCGCCGGACGGGTACACCGTGTCGTCGAACATCACGCCGTAGTCGGGCTCGGTGATCCCCGTCGCCTGCTGCATGGCGCGCGAGGTCAGGCCGATCTTGCGTCCCACCAGGCGGCGTCCGGCGGCGACCTGCGAGTCGCGCCAGACGCCCTGGATGGCATAGGAGTCCTCGATCGTGGCATCCGGATGCCGGGCGGTGATGCGCGGCATCACGCCTCGCGTCCGCTCGGCTTCGGCGAGTTCCGCGGCCAGAGCGGCGATCGTCTCGGCGGGGAGGGTCACAGCTGGTGTCCGAGCTTGTACTCGCCCTGCTTCCACTCGGGCATGGACTCCTCGCCCTCGTCGGGGCGGGTGTACGAGAAGCCGTCCGCGCCGATGGTCACCGCCATCTCGCTCGAGTCGGTGCGGGCGCGCACCGGCTGCGGGTTGCCGTCCAGGTCGAGCACGAGCGACGCGTCGGTGTACCAGCTCGGCACGACGGGGTTGCCCCACCAGTCGCGGCGCTGGTTGTCGTGCACGTCCCAGGTGACGACCGGGTTGTCGGGGTCGCCGGTGTAGTAGTCCTGCGTGTAGACCTCGACGCGGTGGCCGTCGGGGTCGCGGAGGTAGAGGTAGAACGCGTTGCTGACGCCGTGGCGGCCGGGGCCGCGCTCGATCGCGTCCGAGCGGCGGAGTGCTCCGAGCTTGTCGCAGATCGCGAGGATGTTGTGCTTCTCGTGCGTCGCGAAGCACACGTGGTGCATGCGCGGGCCGTCGCCGCCGGTCATCGCGGTGTCGTGCACGGTGGGCTTGCGGCGCATCCACGCCGCGTACACGGTGCCGTCGCCGTCCTGGATGTCCTCCGTGACGCGGAAGCCGAGGTCCTGCATGTAGCGCACGGCGCGCGGCACGTCGGGGGTGACCTGGTTGAAGTGGTCGAGTCGCACGAGCTCGCCGGGGATGTGCAGGTCGTACCGCCACGACATCCGCTCCACGTGCTCGCTCTGGTGGAAGAACTCGTAGGGGAAGCCCAGCGGGTCGACCACGCGCACCGAGTCCCCGATGCCCTTCACGAAGCCGTCGGCCTCGCGGCGCACGTCGCAGCCGAGCTCGGTGTAGAACTCGACGGCCCGGTCGAGGTCCTCCGGCGTGCGCACGCGGTACGAGAACGCGGCGACGGCCGCGAGCTCGCCCTTGCGCAGCACGAGGTTGTGGTGGATGAACTCCTCGGTCGAGCGCAGGTAGATCGCGCTGTCGTCCTCTTCGGTGACGTACAGGCCCAGCACGTCGACGTAGAACTCGCGCGATGCCGCGAGGTCGGTGACGACGAGCTCCATGTACGCGCAGCGCAGGATGTCGGGCGGGCTCGCGACGGGGGTCGCGATCGGGTCGTCGGTGTGGATCGGCGCCTCCTGGCTCACATAGAAGCCGGAGGAGGTGAGGGTCTTGCCTGCGTGGTTGGTCATGTCAGCGTCCTTGCTTTCTGTTCTGTCCGTGCCTGAGCTGCCGTGAGACTCAGCCCTCGGCATCCTCGGATGCCTCGGCGATCTCCTCGTCCGGCACCTGCTTGCCGAAGGCGGGGTTGTGCGGTGCGCCGAGGGTGATGTGCACGCTCTGCTGATCGGTGTAGAAGTCGATCGAGCGGTACCCGCCCTCGTGTCCGAGCCCGGATGCCTTGACGCCGCCGAACGGGGTGCGGAGGTCGCGCACGTTGTTCGAGTTCAGCCACACCATGCCCGCCTCCACGGCGCCGGCGAAGTTGTGCGCGCGCTTGAGGTCGTTGGTCCAGATGTAGGCGGCCAGGCCGTACCTCGTGTTGTTCGCCAGCGCGAGCGCCTCCTCCTCGGTGTCGAAGGGGGTGATGGCGACGACGGGTCCGAAGATCTCCTCCTGGAAGATGCGCGCATCCGGCGCCACGTCGGCGAACGCGGTCGGCGCGACGTAGTTGCCGGTCGGGAAGCCCTCGGGGCGACCGCCACCCGCGATCAGACGCCCCTCGGTCTTGCCGATCTCGACGTAGCTCATGACCTTCTCGTAGTGCTCGGGGTGCACCAGCGCGCCGACCTCGGTGGTCGGGTCGTGGGGCAGGCCGACCTTGACGCGCTTCGCGAGCGTGCCGAAGCGCTCGACGAACTCGTCGTAGATGCCGCGCTGCACGAGGATGCGGCTGCCCGCGGTGCAGCGCTCGCCGTTGAGCGAGTAGACGCCGAAGACGCAGGCATCCACCGCGGTCTCGAGGTCGGCGTCGTCGAAGACGACCGCCGGGCTCTTGCCGCCCAGCTCCATCGACAGGCCCTTCAGGAAGGGAGCGGAGTTGCCGAAGATGATCTGGCCGGTGCGGCTCTCGCCGGTGAACGAGATGAGGGGAACGTCGGGGTGCTTCACGAGGGCGTCTCCGGCGTCTTCGCCGAGGCCGTTGACGAGGTTGAACACGCCCTGCGGGAGACCGGCCTCTTCGAAGATGCCCGCCCAGAGGGACGCTGACAGCGGCGTGAACTCCGCGGGCTTGAGCACCACGGTGTTGCCGGTGGCGAGTGCCGGGCCGAGCTTCCACGACTCGAGCATGAACGGCGTGTTCCACGGCGTGATGAGGCCGGCGACGCCGATCGGCTTGCGGTTGACGTAGTTCATCTGCTTGCCGGGCACCTTGAACGCGTCATCGGCCTGCGCGACGATCAGGTCGGCGAAGAAGCGGAAGTTCTCGGCGGCGCGGCGCGCCTGGCCGAGCGCCTGGGTGATGGGCAGACCCGAGTCGAACGACTCGAGCTCGGCCAGGCGCGCGTCGCGCGATTCGACGATGTCGGCGATGCGGTGCAGCACGCGCGAGCGCTCGCGCGGCAGCATGCGCGGCCACGGGCCCTCGGTGAACGCGCGGCGGGCGGCGGCGACGGCGCGATCGATGTCGGCCTTCTTGCCGGCGGCGGCGTGCACGTAGGTCTCGTTCGTGACGGGGTTGAGCACCTCGAAGGTGTCGCCGTCGATCGAGTCGACGAACTCGCCGTCGATGTAGTGCTGGATCTTCGAGGGCAGGTCGGCGGGGGTGTAGACGTCGGTCATCATCGTCCTTCTTCGCTGGTATGGGAGTGCCGGGCAGCCAGGAACGCGTCCCGGGTGCGCCAGCGGTGGTTTCGTGCGGACAGCTCGATCTCGAGCGGCTCGGCGCCGTCGCGGATCAGCTGGAGGATCTGGTCGTGCTCTTCGACCGAGTGCCGGGCCCGGCCCGGCACGTAGGCGAAGGTGGAGTCCCGGATGCCCGAGAGCCGCCCCCACCCGCGATGCACGAGGTCGAGGATGTGCGGGTTGGGGCACGGCTCGAACAGCACGGAGTGGAACTGCTGGTTCAGCTCGGTGAAGCGGTGGGCGTCGAGATCATCGAGCAGTGCGCGCATCTGCTCGTTGATCTCGTCGGCGCGCGCGAGCGCGTCGGAGGCGAGGAGGGGCGCGGAGAGCGCGGTCGCCGAGCCCTCGACCAGACCGAGGGTCTGCATGGTGTGCGCGTATTCGTCCTCGTCGATCAGCGACACGTGTGCGCCGACGTTGCGCTCGAAGGTGACGAAGCCCTCGGCCTCGAGGCGGCGGATGGCCTCGCGCACCGGCACGACGCTCATCTGCAGTTCGCGGGCGATCGCGCCGAGCACCAGCCGGTAGCCAGGACCGTACGCGTGCGAAGCGATGCGCGAGCGCAGCCATGTATAAGCCTGCTCCGATTTGCTGCCCTCGCGGACGGTCGTCATGAATGGGTCCCTGAGCTTGTCGAAGGGCCCTGGGCCTGCCGGGCCTCGTACCGCGCGCGCCACTCGGCGTTCATCGGGAACAGCCCGTCGACGGCGTTGCCCGCGGAGACCTGCTCGGCGATCCAGGCGTCCTCGTCCTCCTGCGCGAGCGCCGCGTCCGCGACCTCCTCGGCGAGGTGCGCGGGGATGACGATCACGCCGTCGCCGTCGCCCACGATGACATCGCCGGGCTGCACGGTCGCTCCGCCGCAGCCGATCGTGACGTCGAACTCCCACGGCACGTGCTTGCGGCCGAGCACCGAGGGGTGCGCGCCCTTCGAGAAGACGGGCAGGCCGATCTCGGCGACCGCATCGAAGTCGCGCACGCCGCCGTCGGTGACGACGCCCGCCGCGCCCCGCGTCTTCGCGCGCAGTGCGAGGATGTCGCCGAGCGTGCCGGTCGTCTCGTCGCCGCGCGCCTCGATCACGATGATCTCGCCCTCGCCGACCGCGTCGAAGGCCCGCTTCTGCGCGTTGTACCCGCCGCCGTGGCTCTTGAAGAGGTCTTCGCGCGCGGGCACGAAGCGGAGCGTCTTGGCGGTGCCGACGATCTTCGCGCCGGGCAGGTTGGCGGAGAGGCCGTCGATGAAGCAGGAGTGCAGGCCGCGCTTGCGCAGCTGGCTCGAAAGGCCGGCGGTCGGGGCCGCCTCGAGCTTCGCGCGCAGCTCGGGGGAGAGCCCCTCCTGGGCCCCTGAGCTTGCCGTCTCCTGGGTCCCTGAGCCTGCCGACTCCTGGGTCCCTGAGCCTGCCGACTCCTGGGTCCCTGAGCCTGCCGTCTCCTGGGTCCCTGAGCTTGCCGAAGGGCCGGCCGGCAGCCCTGCGAGCTCACGCGAACCCCAGGCCTCGGCTCGCTGCAGGTCGTCGACGGCGGGCATCGAGCCGAGTGCAGGATCGAACTCGATCTTGCCCTGCGTGACGGTGGTGCGCAGTCGTCCGGACGAGGGGGCGCCGGGGGCATCCGGGGCATCCACCTCGATCTCGACCACGTCGCCCGGCACGATCACGCTGGACCCAGCGGGCGTGCCGGTGAGGATGATGTCGCCAGGCTCGAGAGTGAAGTGCTGCGAGAGGTCGGCGACGAGCTGGGGGAGGGGGAAGAGCAGGCCGGCCGTGGTGTCGTCCTGGGCGAGCTCGCTGTTCACCCATGCGCGCACGCGCAGAGACCCAGGCTCCACGCATGCGGCGTCGATGAGTTCGGGACCGACAGGGGTGAAGCCGTTGCCGCCCTTGGAGCGGACGTTCGAGCCCTTGTCGTTGGCGCGCAGATCGTAGAGGCCGAGATCGTTCGACGCGGTGACCGATGCCACGTGCGCCCATGCCTCGTCGACCGAGACACGGCGGGCGGCTGTGCCGATGATCAGGGCGATCTCGCCCTCGAAGGCGAGCAGCTCGGTGCCGGCGGGGCGCTCGACCGTGCCGTCGGTGCCGGCGAGGGAGCTGGCGGGCTTGAAGAAGTAGGACGGGGCGGCAGGGCGGCGGCCGCGCTGGTCGGCGCGTGAGACGTAGTTGAGGTGGATCGCGATGATCTTGCCTGCTCGGGCGATCTCGGTCATAGGGCGCCTCCTTGCCGGGTGCACGGGCGACTCGGGGGAGTCCTTGTGCGTCGTATTCGAAATCGTATATGATCCTGATGCGGGTGGCAAGCATCCCTGCAGACCACCCCCGACAGAGCCGTCAAAGGAGCATCATGAACGAGCAGTCAGGCCGTTCCCGGGCATCCAGAGCCCCCGAGGGATTCACTCCCACCGGCACGATCGCCAGCCCGGCCGATCGTCGCCGCGTCGTCTTCGCGACGGTGGTCGGAACCACCGTCGAGTGGTACGACTTCTTTATCTACGCCACCGCGGTCGGACTGGTCTTCGGCCAGCTCTTCTTCGCTCCTCTCGGAGCGAACAGCGTGCTGATCGGCTTCGCGACGGTGGGCATCAGCTTCCTGTTCCGTCCGCTGGGCGCTTTCCTCGCCGGACACTTCGGTGACAAGGTGGGCCGCAAGTCCGTGCTGATGTGGACGCTGATCCTCATGGGCGCGGCGACCGCGCTCATCGGCGTGCTGCCGACCTACGACGCGATCGGCGTCGGCGCTCCGCTGCTGCTGGTGCTGCTGCGCATCCTGCAGGGTCTGTCTGCGGGTGGCGAGTGGGGCGGCGCGGTGCTGATGGCCGTCGAGCACGCCCCCAAGGCCAAGCGCGGCATCTTCGGCGCCTCGCCCCAGATCGGCGTGCCGCTCGGTCTTCTGCTGGCCTCCGGCGTGATGGCGATCATGACGGCGATCGCACCGGGTGAACAGTTCCTGTCGTGGGGCTGGCGCGTTCCGTTCCTGCTCAGCGTCGTGCTGATCCTCATCGGCTACTACGTGCGACGCAACGTCGAGGAGAGCCCGGTGTTCGCCGAGCTCGCCGAGCGCAAGGAGGAGGCGCGGATGCCGATCGTGCAGCTCTTCCGGAAGCACCTGCTGCTCGTGATCATCGCCGCGCTCGTCTTCGCGGGAAACAATGCGGTCGGCTACATGACCACCGGTGGCTACATCCAGAACTACGCCACGAACCCCGAGGGCCCGATCGGGCTCGAGCGCGGACCCGTGCTGTGGGCCGTCACCGGCTCCGCGGTGACCTGGCTGCTCTCGACCCTGCTGGCCGGCTTCGTCAGTGACAAGCTGGGCCGTCGCACCACGTACATCATCGGATGGGTGCTGCAGCTGGGCGGCGTGTTCGCGCTGTTCCCGCTGGTCAACACCGGCAGCATCGGTCTGCTCTTCGCCGGCCTCGCGATCCTCACCCTCGGACTCGGCTTCACCTATGGCCCGCAGGCGGCGCTGTACACCGAGCTCTTCCCGGCCAGCATCCGGTTCTCGGGAGTGTCGATCTCGTACGCGATCGGCGCCATCGCCGGCGGCGCGTTCGCGCCGACCATCGCCACCGCGCTGGTGCAGGCGACCGGAACGACCATGTCGGTCACGTGGTACCTCGCGGGCATGACCGTGATCGGACTCGTCGCGACGCTTCTGCTCCGCGACCGCAGCGGCATCCCGCTCGGTCCTGACCACGAGGCCGAGCAGGCGGTCAGCCCAATCCACGGGATGGCGCGGGCCTGAGCATCCGTCACCTCTGAGCGACCTGCGGGCCTGGAGCGCGATTCATCAAATCGTCCTCCAGGCCCGCTGTCATCCTCGCGGGTGCGAGCGGACGCTCAGCCGTCGAGGGCGGCCCTGATGACCTCCGCCGAGCGGGTCAGGCGCTCAGCCATCGCGGCATCCGCGACGCGGGATGCCACGTGCACCACCGCGAGGGCCGCAGGACGCGCCCCGCGCAGCGACAGCGGCACGGCGATGGACTTCAGGTTCGGGATCACCTCGTCGTGGCTGAGCGCGTAGCCGCGCTCGCGCACGGCCTCGACCTCGGCGCGCAGCGCCGCATCGACGGCCGGCCATTCGGCATCCCGCAGCTGCGCGAGGATCGCCTTGCCCGGCGCGCCGACCGTGACCGGATGCCTGGTGCCCGGCCGCTGCGCGACATTCGCGACGGCATGACGCGGCTCGACGCTGGTGAGCGTGATGACCTCATCGCCGTCGAGCACGGCGAGGAAGGCCGTGTGGCCGAGCTCGTTCGCCACCGCGGTCAGCTCGGGCAGCGCCTCGGCGTGCAGGTCGTGCGCGACGCCGGCGGCGAGAGCGGCCATGCGCGGGCCCAGAGCCATGCGGCCGGACGCATCGCGGATGACGAGGCGGTGATCCTCAAGGGTGCGCAGCAGGCGGTACGCGATCGAGCGGTGCACATCCAGGCGCGCGGCGACCTCATCGATCGACAGCGGGCCGTCGGCGAGGATCTCGAGGATCCGGATGCCGCGGCTCAGGGTCTGCGATGCGGGGGCTGCCGTCATCGGCCGCTCCTGTTCTCTTGTGGCGACCTGCGCCGTCATATACGATCTGTTCAATAGTAGAACGCTGTGTTCCAATATAGAACACCCGGGAAGGAATCGACGACGATGCAGTTCCACCACCACGGCTACGTGTCCCACGACCCGCGAGTGCTCCCGGCCGAGGGGCTGGGGCTCGACCGGCCCGACACGCTGCCCGACGAGGTGGACGTGCTGATCGTCGGCTCGGGCCCTGCCGGCATGCTTCTCGCCGCGCAGATGTCGCAGTACCCGAACGTGAGCACGCGCATCATCGAGAAGCGCGACGGTCGCCTCGTGCTGGGCCAGGCCGACGGCATCCAGCCGCGCAGCGTCGAGACGTTCCAGGCCTTCGGCTTCGCCGAGCGCATCGTCGCCGAGGCGTACAACATCGGCTGGATGAACTTCTGGGGACCGGATCCCGAGAACCGGCAGAACATCGTCCGCACCGCCCGCACGGCTGACTACGCCTACGACATCTGCGAGTTCCCGCACCTGATCGTCAATCAGGCGCGTGTGCTCGACTACTTCGCCGAGGCGGCCGCGCATGGTCCGGGACGAATCGCGCCCGACTACGGCGTCGAGTTCGCAGGTCTCACCGTGCACGACGACGGGGAGCATCCGGTCGAGGTGCAGGTCCGGGATGCCGGTGAGGAGCGCACGATCCACGCGAAGTACGTCGTCGGGTGCGACGGCGCGCGCAGCGGCGTGCGCAAGGCGATCGGACGCACGCACGTCGGCGACATGGCCGCGCACGCCTGGGGCGTCATGGACGTGCTCGTGAACACCGACTTCCCGGACTGGCGCACCAAGTGCGCGATCAACGCCGAGGCCGGCAACATCCTGCACATCCCGCGCGAGGGCGGATATCTCAGCCGCATGTACATCGACCTGGGCGAGGTCGCCGCCGATGATGACCACCGGGTGCGTCAGACACCGATCGAGGCGATCATCCGCAAGGCGAACGAGATCCTGCATCCGTACTCCATCGACGTGAAGGACGTCGCCTGGCACAGCGTCTACGAGGTGGGCCACCGCGTGACCGACGGCTTCGACGACGTCATCGACGGCAGTGGCCGCACGCCGCGCGTCTTCCTCACCGGCGACGCCTGCCACACGCACAGCGCGAAGGCCGGCCAGGGCATGAACGTCTCGATGCAGGACGGCTTCAACCTGGGCTGGAAGCTCGGCTCGGTGCTCACCGGACGCAGCCCCGAGACGCTGCTGGCCACCTACGGCGCTGAGCGCCGACCCGTCGCGCAGCAGCTGATCGACTTCGACCGAGAGTGGTCGAGCCTGATGGCTCGCAAGCCCGAGGAGATCTCCGACCCGCAGGAGCTGGCGACCTTCTATCTGGGCACCGCCGAGTTCCCCTCCGGGTTCATGACGCAGTACACGGAGTCGATGATCACCGGCACCGACGCGCACCAGTCGCTCGCCGCCGGCTTCCCGCTCGGCAAGCGCTTCAAGTCGGCCGAGGTCACCCGTGTCTGCGACGGCAATGTCATCCACCTCGGTCATCACGCCAAGGCCGATGGCCGATGGCGCGTGTACGCGTTCGGCGACGCCTCGGGCGAGCAGCTGCACCACTGGGCGGCACGGGCGGCTGAGGTCTTCGCACGGTTCACCCCGGTCGAGGCCGACGTGGACGCGGTCTTCGACGTGAAGGCCGTCTACCAGGGGTCGTACGAGGACGTCGAGGTGACGACGGTGCCCGAGCTGTTCGCCCCGAAGACCGGGCCGCTCGGGCTGACCGACTGGGAGAAGGTCTACGCCGCAGCCCCGAGCAAGTGGAACAGCACCGACATCTTCGAGGCGCGCGAGCTGTCGCGCGACGGGGTCGTGATCGTGGTGCGTCCCGATCAGTACGTCGCCGCGATCCTCCCTCTCGACGCGGTCGACGAGCTCGCGACCTTCATCGAAGGCGCCCTGCTGCCGGCGTGAGCGGCGATCAGCCGCCGATCGGGATCACCGCGCCGGAGACTTCTACGCGCACCGGCACATCCGGCCGCCCGAGTGCGTCGGCGATGGCGGCACCGATCTCCTCGAGCGTCTTCTCGGGCTCTTCGGCCAGACCGAGACGGATGCCGGAGGCGTCGTTCTCCACGGCGCCGAGCACGAGCTGCACGCCGGGCACGAGGCCCGGCTTCATCGCCCGGGCGACGAGCTCCTGAAGTTCACCGGGCGGGAAGTCCGCTGAGTGGATCACGACGTCGAGCCCGCTCGGTGCCTCCGACACGTGCGCCCGCAGCGCATCCGTCGGCTCGCCGTACCAGACGATCGTGAAGAGCGTGCCATCCTGCGAGATCCACGGAGAGCCGAAGTTGGGATCTCCGTGGAAAGCGCTCTGCAGCGCCGTCTGCCAGCGCATGACGTCGCCATCGGTTGCGCCGCCGAGTGCCTCGGCGTCATCCGAGCCGAGGAACCCCAGCCCCGGTGGCAGGGTCTCCTCGATGAGCTCGAGAGTGTGCGGACCCGGGGGAGCGGTGGGCTCGGCCGTCGCTCGTCCCTGAGCCGCGGCGAGGCCGACGACGATGAGGACGGCAGCGACCACGACAGCGACGGTGATGATGGTGGCCCGCAGACGAGGCCGCTGGGAGCCGGCGGCTGGCGAGATCTCGCCCATCGGCGGCCTCCTTCGACTCGGTTCCACGCAGTCTAGCCACGGGCGTCTCGTCGCGCCTGCGGAATGCAGGACTCCACGCAAAACGCAGGAGCCGATCTCGAATCGGCTCCTGCGTTTCGTGCGTTCTCCTGCAAACCGTTTGATCCGGATGCCGCGTCAGGAGTTCACGCGGATGATCTCCTCCTGGTACGGGGCGATGACCGTGCCCGAGATGCGCAGGTCGAGCACGAGGAAGCGCCGCTCGGCGGGGCCCTCGGATGCCCAGCTGCGCAGCCGGTCGAGGTCGTCGAGCGTGCGCACCACGACGCCCTCCGCGCCGACGGCTGCTGCGAAGGCGGCGAAGTCGACTTCGGGGATGAGCATCGGGCCTTCGGCGAGGCCCTTGAGACCGTAGAGGTTGACCTCGGCGCCGTAGGCGGCGTCGTTCCAGATCACCGCGGCGCCTCGGCCCGCGGCCGCGCGCACGGCGGACTCGAGGTCGGCGATCGCCATCAGCCCACCGCCATCGCCCGAGGTGAGCACGATCGTCTGCTCCGGGCGGGCGCGGGTGGCGCCGACGATGCTCGGCCAGCCCTGGCCGATGGACTGGAAGGCGGTGCCGACCATCATCATGCGATCGGGAGCGGTGACCGGCCAGTACATGTTCGCCCAGCCGATGAAGTGGCCGCCGTCCGAGACGACGACGCGGTCTTCGGGCAGCAGCTCGGCGATGCGGCGCGCGGCGGAGCGCGGGTCGAGGCGGCCATCGGCGGCGAGCTCGTCGCCTTCTGCGTAGGTGCGGGCGGATGCCACATCGACGGATTCGCGCCAGGACTGCGTGCCAGCTCCGGAGATCCGAGTCCCGGCAGCTTCTTCGGCCGAAGTGTCGGCGGCGACCGCCGTCGCTCCTCTGGAACTCTGCAGCCTCGCGACCAGTGCCTCGGCCGCGAGGCGCGCGTCCGCCCGCACGTAGCCGCCGACGTGGGCGTGCGTCGCCGCCGGTGCCACGTCGATCTGGAACACGCGGGTGCCGGGAGCGAACAGCTCACCGAAGCGCATCGTGAACTGGTTGAGCGACGCGCCGAAGACGACGGCGACATCGGCCTGGCGGATCAGCTCCATGGCTCCCTCGGCGCCGAAGCCGCCGGTCACGCCGAGGTCGTAGCGGGTGTCGGGGAAGACGCCCCGGCCCAGGGCAGTGGATGCCGTGAGCGCACCGGTCGCCTCTGCGAGCGCACCGAGTGGCGCGCTCGCCCCGGACAGCCAGGCGCCGCGACCGGCGAGCAGGAACGGGCGCTCGGCCGACTGCAGCGCGTGAGCGATCTGGTCGAGCATCCCGTCGGCGAACTCGCCCCGCGGGGCGAGGGGCGTCGGGATCCGCGGGGCGGGAGCCTCGGCGACGGGGCCTGCTTCGAGCGAGGCGACGTCGTAGGGGATCGCGAGCACGACGGGGACCCGGTAGGTGAGAGCGTGCTCGATCGCGATGACGGTGGTGGCGGCGGCATCCGCATGACCTGTCGTATAGGTGCGCGCGCCGACCGCCGAAGCCATCGCGATCTGATCGACGTCCCACGGCCGGGGGCCGGAGGTGGGCTCGTCGCCCACGACGAGCACGAGCGGCACGTGCGCCTGCACGGCCTCAGCCAGAGCAGTGAGGGTGTTGGTGAACCCGGCGCCGTACGTCGAGGTGGCGGCGGCGATCCGGCCGGATGCCCGGAAGTGCGCGTCAGCGGCGACCACGGCGCCCTGCTCGTGGCGCACCGCGGTGAAGACGGCATCGGTCTGCTTCTCGATCGCGTCGAGGAAGTACGCGTTGCCGTTGCCCATGACGCCGAAGACGTGGTCGATGTGCTGGGCGAGGGTGAGGGCGACGTGTGCGGAGACGGTGGGCATGATGAAGCGCCTTTCAAGACAGGGAACGGAGGAATCCGTATGTGTCTCGCGTCTCTCGCCGCATCGCGGAGTGCTTCGTGCCCCTTTTTCGAGCATCGGCCTGACCGGCCGGACCCTCCGATTCTATCCGGCGGTGCAGGTGCGTCCGAGCGGATGCCGGTGCCGCAATATAGCCTCCGCAGCGCCAGGCGTCGAGGGCGTGGCGCAGACGCGAGCTGACGCGGAAGGTGGATGGTCACAGCACGATGGCAGAAGCACGGAGGGGCGCCATGTCCGGAAACCTGGAGCAGTCGGCATCGCAGGGCGACACGCAGAGCAGCACCGCGAAGGAGCAGCAGGCGCCGTCGCCCGATGACGCGCGCAAACCTCAGGCCCCGCCGCAGATCGACAAGCCCTCTTGGAAGTATGTCTTCAAGCGCGCCCTGTCCGAGTTCTCCCGTGATCGATGCACCACACTCGCTGCTGCGCTGACCTACTACAGCGTGCTGGCGATCTTCCCCGCACTGCTCGCCATCGTCTCGCTCGTCGGTCTGTTCGGCCAGGCGAAGCAGACGACGGATCTGCTTCTGGGTGTGCTGCGGCGGGTGGCGGACGAGTCGGTCGTGGAGGTGCTGCGTCAGCCGATCGAGCAGCTGGCGCACTCGAATGCCGCGGGCCTCGCGCTCTTCATCGGTCTGGCCGGCGCCATCTGGTCGGCCTCGGGCTACGTCAGCGCCTTCTCGCAGGCCATGAACACCGTCTACGAGATCGACGAGGGCCGCCCGTTCTGGAAGCTGCGGCCGATGGTGCTGCTGCTGACGGTCATCCTGCTCGTCATCGCCGTCGCGATCGTGCTGCTGCTGATCATCTCCGGCCCGATCGCCGAAGCGATCGGCGAGGCGATCGGATTGGGTGAGGTCGCCGTCACCGTGTGGAACATCGCGAAGTGGCCGGTCATCGTGATCCTCGCCGTTCTGGCTCTCGCGATCCTGTACTACGGCAGCCCCAACGTGAAGCAGCCCAAGTTCCGCTGGATGAGCCTCGGGGCCCTCGTCGCTCTGCTCATCATGGTGATCGCCTCGCTCGGGTTCTTCTTCTACGTGATCAACTTCAGCAACTATCAGAAGACGTACGGCAGCATCGCGGGGGTCATCATCCTGCTGCTGTGGCTCTGGATCGTGAACCTGTCGCTGCTCTTCGGTGCGGAGTTCGACGCCGAGATGGAACGCGGGCGTCAGCTGCAGGCCGGTATCAAGGCGGAAGAGAGCATCCAGCTGCCCCCGCGCGACGACCGGCAGAGCAAGAAGATGCAGGAGAAGAAGCAGAAGACCATCGAAGAGGGCCGAGAGCTGCGACTGAACGCTGATAACGACTCACACGAAGACGGCGACGACCGCCCCGATGCGGACGCACGGAGGCGCTGAGCGCTAGCCGTGCAGTGAAGCGGCTCGACCGAGCCGCTTCACTGCACTGCGGGGCGAAGCGGCGGGCGTCTAGCCGTGCAGGGCGTGCTCTGCCGCGAGTTCGAGGGTCGAGACCGAGCGGTCGTCCAGCCGGATCGCGGTGACGGACTCGGCCGGAAGGGCAGTCCAGCCGTCTCCCGCGACGCCGGTCGAGCCGACCGCGATCGTCCCGTCGGCCGCCGCACGCCAGCGCAGGGCGAAGTAGTCCTCGTTGTGCTCGCTCGGCAGCACGTCGGCCAGCGGGGCGAGGCGCGAGAGATCGTGGTCGGTGAGGATGCTGGTGGCGCTGGCGTGCACGACGATGAGCTCCTCGTCATCGAGCAGCAGAGCGTTCAGGCTCGCGAGCGGGAACAGGTCCCGCAGCATCGCCGCGACACGCGTCGTCGCCTCACGCAGGCTGAGGCCCTCGGCGACCTTCTCGCGGATCAGCGCGAAGTACATCTCGCTGTCGGTCGTGCCTGTGAGCGTCGCGGCGCTCTCGGCAGAGAGAAGAGCGTGCAGACGCTCGAGAGGCTTGATCGAGCCGTTGTGCGCGAATGCGACGCCGTCGATCTCGAACGGATGCGCGTTGCAGTCGTTCACGGGCAGACCTGCGGTCGCCCAGCGCAGATGCACGATGGCTGCGCGCGACTCGGCATCCATCGCCCGGTCGAAGGCAGCGTCGCCGATGGCCGAGCTCGCGGAGCGCAGCGCGTCGGGCTGCCGCCCGGCTTCGGCCACCCCGGCCCAGCCCCAGCCGTCACCGTGCAGACGTGCGAGCGAGAGCAGGCTCTGCATACCATCGTCGCCGAGCTCGTGGCGAGCGGCGGAGTGATCGGACGAGACGAAGGCGAACAGGCGGCACACAGTGAAAGAACCTCGGAAATCGGGATGAGAGGTGCGGCGGGTGACGCGACCCCTGCTACTTTTCTACCTCATCCCGCCTGGACAGAGGCAGAATCCGTTCGTTCGACATGCCGCAGGTGTAACAGAATGGAGCGATGACTGAGGCAGCGATCGAGCGCGAGACGCTCACCTGGGATGGATTCGGCGATGCGACGCGAGTGCTCGCGCGGGACATCATCGACAGCGGCTTCATGCCGGAGGTGGTCGTCGCCATCGCCCGCGGTGGGCTGCTGCCGGCCGGCGCGATCGCCTACGGTCTGGGTGCGAAGAACTGCGGCGCGATCAACATGGAGTTCTACACCGGGATCGGCACCGTGCTGGACGCTCCCGAGGTGCTGCCGCCGGAGCTCGACATGGAGTATCTGAACGGGCGTCGCGTGCTGCTCGTGGATGACGTGGCGGATTCGGGGCGCACGCTCGCGCTCGCCGTGCAGCTGCTGAAGGAGAAGGGCGCCGACGTGCGCTCGGTCACCATCTACACCAAGCCGTCGACGATCATCCAGCCCGACTTCGCCTGGAAGGACACTGACCGGTGGATCAACTTCCCGTGGTCGTTCAAGGGGACGGTCGTCGAGGAGGATCAGGGGCTGCCGGCCAGCGCGTGACGCGTTTCGACTCACTGCGTTCGCTCAACGACCGGGGAGTGGGTGCTCGAGGGGGCGGTTGTCGAGGCGAGGCGAGGCCAGGGGCGGGGTGAGGCGTCTCAGCTGCGCAGGAGCGACCTGAGCGACTGGATGGTGTCGGCCTCGCCGGCCGTCTTGTCGGGGCGATAGCCCTTGACGCGGGCGAAGCGCAGCGCGATGCCGCCCGGATACCGGGGTGAGCGCTGCACGCCGTCGATCGCGATCTCGACGACGGTCTCTGGTCGCAGGAAGACGGTGCTCGCCGTGCGCCGGGTCTCGAGCGCGGGGAAGTTCTCGGTCTGCCAGCGCAGCAGCTCGTCGGTGAGGCCCTTGAACGTCTTGCCGACCATCACGAACCCGCCCGGCTCGCCGAACTCGCCGTCGGGGTCGCGCGCGCCGAGGTGCAGGTTCGACAGCATCCCCGTTCGCCGGCCCGACCCCCACTCGGCGCCGAGCACGACCAGGTCGTAGGTGAGCACCGGTTTCACCTTCACCCACGACTTGCCCCGGCGCCCGGCGGTGTATGTCGATTCGACCGCTTTGACCAGCACGCCCTCGTGGCCGGCGGCGAGGGCGTCGCGCGAGAGCCGCTCGGCCTCCTCCGCATCGTCGGTGACGATGCCGGGCATCCGCCAGTCGCCGGCCACGCGCTCGAGCTCGGCGAGCCGCACGCTGAGGGGCTCGTCGATGAGGTCGCGGCCGTCGACGTGCAGGATGTCGAAGAACCAGGGGCGCAGCGCGATCTCGCGGGCGACGTCCGCTCCGAAGCGCGACATCGTCTCCTGGAACGGCCGAGGCCCGCCGTCCTCATCGAGCGACAGCGTCTCGCCGTCGAGGATCACATCGTGCGCGGGCAGCGAGCGCACGATCTCGACCAGTTCCGGCACGCGATGCGTGACGTCGGCGAGGCTGCGGGTGTAGACGCCGACCTCGTCACCGCGCCGGTGCACCTGAATGCGCGCCCCGTCGAGTTTGTACTCCACCGACGCCCGACCCGTGATCTCCAGCGCGGCGGTCGGCGTGGCCGCGGTTGACGCGAGCATCGGCATCACGGGTCGTCCGACGGCCAGCCCGACCGCATCGAGATCGGCCTCGTCGCGGGTCAGCGCGACGACGGCCGTCTCGCCGAGATCGCCGGAGAGCATCGCCGCGCGACGCACCGCTGCCACTGGACGATCCGAGGCGCGGGCGATCGCGTCGAGCAGCACCCCGCTGAGTGCGCCGGTGCGCAGCTCGCCCATCATCGCGCGCGACAGCAGATGCCATTCCGCTGCGGTGCACCGTGCGGCGAGCCCCTGCAGCACGCCCTGCCGTGCGGCGGTCGAGCCCGTTCCGGATGTCGCGGCAAGGGCATCCAGCGCCTGATCGACCTCTGCGATCGTGAGCGTCGGGGCCTCGGCATGCTCGACCTCGAGCCCGCTCAGCGTGCGCCAGCCGACGCCGAGCCGGCCCTGTCGAGGTGCGGCGCGCAGCAGCCCGATCAGCGGACGCAGCTCCTCGGGCGGCGCGGCCGCCAGCAGCCGTGCGAGTGCATCGATCTTGGCGAGGCGGGATGAGGTGGCGGTGACCTCATCGGTCGCGGTGAGCAGCTCGGAGAGCATCATCCCTGCATCGTGTCACCGGCCGCCGACATGGATGCAGGGGGTTGCGCCCGGTCGCTCAGGCCAGTGCACCCGCGCAGCTGGGCTCAGCGTCCGCGGAACTCCGGGTTCCGCTTCTGCTGGAACGCGGCGAAGCCCTCGCGGTAGTCGTCGGTGTCGCAGAGTGCGGCCTGCGCGGCGTTCTCGAGGTCGACCGATCCCCACAGCGCCAGCCGCTCGTCGCGGATGCGCGCGATCAGGCGCTTGCTGGCAAGGAACGCGGCGGTCGCGCCGCGGGCGGCGGCGAGAGCGGCATCCTCGGTCGCCGTCTGCACCATCTCGTCAGGGAAGACGCGGGAGAAGAGCCCGGATGCCACTGCCTCTGAACCTGACATGAGGCGGCCGGTATAGATGAGGTCGAGGGTCTTGTGGGCGCCGAGGCGTTCGGCGAACAGAGCGTGTCCGCCGGAGTCGAGCGTCGCGCCGAGCGCGGCGAACGGGGAGCCGATCTTCGCCGATTCTGCGACGTAGACGACGTCGGTGGCGATGAGGAGGCCGAGGCCGACACCCAGGCAGGCGCCGTGCGCGGCGGCGAAGGTGGGCGCGGGAAAGGCTGCCATGCGCTTCAGCAGCGGGGTGACGATGCCGCCGAGGTAGCCCAGGACGTCGTCGTCGCGCGGGTCGACCCCGGAGATGTCGCGGCCGGCGCAGAACGCCCGTCCTTCGCCGCGCAGCACCAGCGCGCGCACGCCGGCGTGCTCGGCCTCGTCGTACGCCGCCCGCAGTTCGTGCAGCGCCTGCTCGTCGAGCGCGTTGAGCCGCTCCGGCGCGTTGAGCGTGATGTGGGCGACGTCGTCCGCGATGTGCAGGTCGATCATGCGCTCTCCTTGAAATTGGGACCCTGAGCCTGCCGAAGGGCCCTGAGCTTGTCGAAGGGCCTGAGCCTGCCGAAGGGCCCGAGCCTGTTTGGGACCCTGAGCCTGCCGAAGGGCCCTGAGCCTGTTTGGGTCCCTGAGCCTGCCGAAGGGCCTGAGCCTGTCGAAGGGTCACACGTCGTAGTCCACGACGAGACGGTCACTGGTCGGGTGGGACTGGCAGGTGAGCACGTACCCGCGTTCGAGCTCGTCGGGTTCGAGCGCATAGTTCTCGGTCATGGTCACGCTGCCCTCGAGCACTCGCGCCCGGCACGTGCCGCACACTCCTCCCGAACAGGCGAACGGGGCATCCGGTCGCACCCGCAGCGCCGCGTTCAGCACCGATTCGTGCGCATCGACCGGACTCTCGACGGTCGACGAGACGCCGTCGAGGTTGATCTCGATGCGATACGCCTTCTCGCCCGCGCGCACCTCGACCCGCCGCGGTCCGCGTTCGGCAGGCGCGTCGCCGGTGGTGAACAGCTCGAAGCGCACGTGCTCGTTCGGCACGCCGAGGTCGGCCAGCACCTCGCGGCACATGTCCACGAGCGCGAACGGCCCGCACAGGAACCACTCGTCGACGGTCGACGGCAGGATCAGCGAATCCAGGATCGTGCGCAGCTTCTGCTCGTCGATGCGGCCGGAGAGCACCGGGGCCGTGCGCTGCTCGCGTGAGAGCACGTGGTGCAGCACGAGCCGGGTGGGGTAGCGGTCTTTGAGATCCGCGAGATCCTCGAGGAACATCACGTCGCTGGTCGACCTGTTCGTGTACAGCAGGGTAAAGCGCGTGGTGTCGGATGCTGTGAGCAGGGTGCGCGCGAGCGCCATCATCGGCGTGATGCCCGAGCCCGCCGCGATGCCGACGACGTGCGTGCCCTCCAGCTGGTCGAGTCCTGAGGTGAAGGTGCCCTGTGGGCTCATCACGTCGATCTCGAATCCGGCCGTCAGCTCGGTCTGCGCCCAGGTGGAGAACAGGCCGCCCTCGTCGCGCTTGACCGCGACGCTGAGGCTGGTCGCGCCGTCGCGCACCGGTGCCGGCGGGCGGCACAGCGAGTATGAGCGGCGCACCTCCGTGCCGTCCAGCTGCACGCGCAGGGCGACATACTGTCCGGGAAGGTAGGCGTACTCGTCTGCGAGTTCGGCCGGGACGGCGAAGGTCACCTCGATGGCGTCGTCCGTGAGGCGGCGCACGTCCGAGACCGTGAGGGTGTGGAAGCGTGCGCGGCGACGTCCATCCGCGAGGCGCGGGCCGCCCTCGTGAGCGGCGGTGACGGGCATCCGGAACAGCGGCATCAGATCACCTTGAAGTGGTCGAAGGGCTCGAGGCAGGCGCGGCACTCGAACAGCGCCTTGCACGAGGTCGAGCCGAAGCGCGACACCTCGCGGGTATCGAGCGAGCCGCACTGCGGGCACTTGACCGCAAGAGCCAGCCGGATCGGCCCCTGCTGGTGAGCTGCCCGGCCGGACGGCGGAGCGATCCCGTACTCGACGAGCTTGCGCTTGCCGTCCTCGCTCATCCAGTCGGTCGTCCAGGCGGGGGAGAGCACGAGGCGCACCTCCACGTCGCCGAAGCCGTCGGCCGTCAGCGCGAGGATGATGTCGTCGCGGATGGCGTCCATCGCCGGGCATCCGGAATAGGTGGGGGTGATGTCGACCGTGACGCGCTCGCCGCGGACTCGCACGTCGCGCAGCACGCCGAGATCGGCGATGGTGAGCACGGGGATCTCGGGGTCGGCGACCGCCGCAGCGATCTGCCGGGCGCGCTCGGTGCGGGCCGGGCGATCCTGAGCCTGTTTGGGTCCCTGAGCCTGTTTGGGTCCCTGAGCTTGTCGAAGGGTCACCATGTCGCCCCCGGATGCCGTCGCGCGAGCACCTGCATCTCGGCGAGCAGGTGTCCGAACGGGGTCGCGTGCGAGCCGCGGCGGCCGCCGGCTCGGGATGCCCTGACGTCGGGCCTCGTGAGATCGGCTTCGCCGAAGACCGTGGCGATGACGGCGTCGAACCCGGCGCGCAGCGACGATGGCCGCGCGGCGACCCCCTCGAGTCGGTCGATGAGCGGCTCGTCGCGGAACAGTTCGTCGACGTACGGCCACACGTCGCCGAGCGCGCGGACCATCTTCTCGCGAGAGAGCTCGGTGCCGCCGGCCAGGCGCAGCACCCACTGGACGGCGTGGTCGCGGTGGTAGTCGACCTCCTTCAGCGACTTCGCGGCGATCGCGGCCAAGGTCTCGTCCGTCGAGTCGCGCAGCCCCGAATACAGCTCGTACATGTACGTCGATGCCACCAGCTGCCGCGCGATGGTCTGCGCGAAGTCGCCGTTGGGCTGCTCGACGAGCCATGAGCTGCGGAACTCCGGCTCATCGCGGAAGTACGCGAGGTCGTCTTCGGTGCGACCGTCCCATGTGCCGGCGTACCGCAGCAGCGAGCGGGCGTGGCCGAGCAGGTCGAGGGCGATGTTGCCGAGGGCGACGTCCTCCTCGAGTTCGGGGGCGCGCGAGATCCAGGCACCCAGCTGCTGCGAGAGGATCAGCGCGTCATCGCCCAGCCAGAGCGCGTACTCGGCGACGTCGGCCGAGGGGGCGCGGCTCTCGCCGCCGGAGAGCTCGGATGCCAGGTGCAGCTCCTCGACGGAGACGTGGACGTCGTCGCGGGGTGAGCGGTGCGTTTCGACGCGCTTCGCTTGCTGCGTTTCGACGCGCTTCGCTTGCTCAACGACCGGAGAGGGGTGGAGGTGGTGGGTCACAGGTGCGGCACCCCCTCGGATGCCGTGTAGTACACGGCATGCCGGTAGTTCTTGCCCGCGGAGGTCTCGAAGTAGGCATCCTTGGCATCCGGATCGCTGGTGGTGATGGCGTCCGCCGGAACCACCCAGATCGACACCCCCTCACCGCGACGCGTGTAGAGGTCGCGCGCATTGCGGACGGCCATCTCGGCATCCGGAGCCAGCAGCGACCCCACGTGCACATGACTGAGTCCGCGGTTCGCGCGAACGAAGACCTCCCAGAGGGGCCACGCGCTCTGCTCGGTCATGATGCCACCCCTTCGACAGGCTCAGGGGCCCAAGCGGGCTCAGGGGCCCAGGTTCCGCACTGCTTCCGGGCGTACTCGGCGGCGGCTTCGCGCACCCACGCGCCCTCCTCGTGCGCGGTGCGGCGGCGTTCGAGTCGCTCGGCGTTGCACGGGCCGTTGCCCTTCAGCACCTCGAAGAACTCGTCCCAGTCGATCTCGCCCATGTCGTACTGCTGGGTCTCGTCGTTCCACTTGAGGTCGGGGTCGGGCAGGGTGATGCCGAGGATCTCGGCCTGGGGCACGAGCATCCCGACGAAGCGCTGACGCAGGTCGTCGTTCGAGAAGCGCTTGATCTTCCACTTCATCGACTGCGCGGAGTTCGGCGACTGGTCATCGGGCGGGCCGAACATGGCCAGGCTCGGCCAGTACCACCGGTTCACGGCATCCTGAGCCATCTCGCGCTGCTCGTCGGTGCCCTGCATCAGCGAGAGCAGGATCTCGAATCCCTGCCGCTGGTGGAATGACTCCTCCTTGCAGATCCGCACCATCGCCCGCCCGTACGGACCGTACGAGGCGCGGCACAGCGGCACCTGGTTGACGATCGCGGCGCCGTCGACGAGCCAGCCGATCGCCCCCATATCCGCCCAGGTCGGGGTGGGGTAGTTGAAGATCGACGAGTACTTCGCCTTGCCGTCGATGAGCTGCTGCATCATCTCGTCGCGCGTCGTGCCGAGGGTCTGCGCGGCGGAGTAGAGGTAGAGGCCGTGGCCGGCTTCATCCTGCACCTTGGCCATCAGGATGGCCTTGCGCTTGAGGCTCGGTGCGCGGGTGATCCAGTTGCCCTCCGGCTGCATGCCGATGATCTCGGAGTGCGCGTGCTGCGAGATCTGCCGGATGAGGGTCTTGCGGTAAGCCTCGGGCATCCAGTCGCGCGGCTCGATGCGCTGCTCGTTCGCGACGAGCTCGTCGAATCGGCGCTCCTCGTCGGAGGTGCCGTCGGCGACGAGGGAGAGGTCTGCGGGGCTGGTCATCATCGACTCCATCGGTTTACTGACCGTTCGTTTGGTAATTCTCGCATGCAGGAGTGAAGTGATCAAGACGGGGTGTCAGCGAGCGCGGCGCAGCAGGGTGAGCAGGGCCTGACCGTAGGCCTCGGCCGGCTCGGGATGCTCGAAACTGATGCGCTCGCCGCCGATCTCGATCTCGACGACGAAGGCGTCGGACAGGCGCCGCAGCGAGCGGAACGTGCCGCGCAGCAGCTCGCGCAGCTGGTCCTCGCCGGGCAGCCACACCGCCTCCGACAGCTGCACGGCATCGAGCGCCCACTCCGTGGTGCCGTTGAAGGCGAGGTCGGTGCCCGACGGCGTCACCCGCGCCTCGATCGTCATCTCGCTGACGGTGAAGATGTCGGCTTCGGCTTCGAGCTCGATCTCCTCGGGCAGGTCGAGCGCGAAGCGATCACCGCTGGCCGGATGCCAGACCAGACCGGTCTCACGCAGGGCGACGGCCAGTTCGCGGCTGATCATGCCTCTACGGTAGGCGACTGCGGCGCCCGTGAGGGCGGTGTCGGGCGGGGTGCGGCAGAGTGGATGCCATGACTGCATCGACCTCGACCGACATCCGCGATGCCGCGCTCGCCGCGCTACGTGAACTGGTCGGGCGGCCGGACGCGACGTTCCACGACGGGCAGTACGAGGCCATCGAGGCGCTGGTCGCCGGGCACCGTCGTGCGCTGGTCGTGCAGCGCACGGGCTGGGGCAAGTCGGCGGTGTACTTCGTCGCCACCCTGCTGCTGAGTCGGCAGGGGGCGGGGCCGACGGTGCTCGTCTCGCCGCTGCTCGCTCTGATGCGCGACCAGATCGCCGCGGCCGAACGCGCCGGCGTGCGCGCGGTGGCGATCAACTCGACGAACGCGCACGAGTGGGCAGACGTCATCGGGCGGCTCGACCGAGACGAGGTCGACGTGCTGCTCGTCTCGCCCGAGCGGCTGAACAACCCCGCTTTCCGCGAGAACCAGCTGCCGGCGCTGATCCGCCGGATCGGGATGCTCGTGGTGGACGAGGCGCACTGCATCAGCGACTGGGGGCACGACTTCCGCCCGGACTACCGGCGACTGCGTGAGCTGATCGCCGAGATGCCCGCCGGCGTGCCGGTGCTGGCGACCACGGCGACGGCGAACAGCAGAGTTGTCGCCGACGTGGCCGAGCAGCTCGGTGGGGCTTCACCGGCGGATGCCGGGGTCCTGACGATCCGTGGGCCGCTGGCCCGGGCATCCCTCCGGCTCGGCGTGCTGCAGCTGCCCGGCTCCGCACAGCGCCTGGCCTGGCTGCTCAGCCACCTGAACGATCTGCCCGGCTCGGGGATCATCTACGCCCTCACGGTGTCGGCTGCGGTCGACACCGCCCGGCTGCTGCGCGAGCAGGGGCATGAGGTGCGCGCGTACACCGGGCAGACCGATGCCGAGGAGCGCGAGGAATCCGAGGGGATGCTCAAGCGCAACGAGGTCAAGGCGCTCGTCGCGACCAGCGCGCTGGGCATGGGCTTCGACAAGCCCGATCTCGGCTTCGTCGTGCACCTCGGCGCCCCGTCGTCGCCGGTCGCCTACTACCAGCAGGTCGGTCGTGCCGGGCGTGCCAGTGACAGCGCAGACGTGCTGCTGCTGCCAGGTGTGGAGGACCGCGACATCTGGCACTACTTCGCCACCGCATCGATGCCCGACCGCGAACGCGCGGAGCGCGTGATCGCGGCGCTGGGCGATCAGCCGCTCTCGACGCCCGCACTCGAGGCGATCGTCGATATCCGGCGCACGCCGCTTGAGCTGCTGCTGAAAGTGCTCGACGTCGACGGCGCCGTGCGCCGGGTTCAGGGCGGCTGGGTCGCCACCGGTCAGCCCTGGGTGTACGACGCCGAGCGATATGAGCGCATCGCCGCCGAGCGCCGGGCCGAGCAGCAGCACATGCTCGACTACCAGCAGACCGACCGCTGTCGGATGGAGTTCCTGCAGCGCTCGCTCGACGATGACACGGCCGCGCCGTGCGGTCGCTGCGACAACTGTGCCGGGCCGTGGTTTCCGACCGAGATCGGCTCGGATGCCGGAGCAGCGGCATCCGGAGCGCTCGACCGAGTCGGCGTGCCGATCGAGCCGCGAAAGCAGTGGCCCACCGGTGGCGATCGGGTCGGCGTGCCGGTGAAGGGGCGCATTCCCGCTGACGAGCAGGCGGGGGAGGGGCGCGCGCTGGCGAGGCTCACCGACCTCGGTTGGGGCGGGACGCTGCGGCAGATGTTCGCCGCCGGAGCTCCGGATGCCGAGGTCACCCCTCAGGTGCTCGAGGCGTGCGTGCGCGTGCTGGCCGGGTGGGGCTGGGAGAGACGGCCGGTCGCGGTGATCGCGATGCCGTCGCGGTCGAAGCCGCTGCTCGTCGACTCGCTCGCTCGCGGCATCGCGGGCATCGGACGGCTGCCGTACCTCGGCGCGCTCGGCTTCGCGAACGGCGGACCGAGCGGCGAGCCGGGCGGCAACAGCGTGTTCCGTCTCGCCGGACTGTGGGATCGCTTTAGTGCTCTGGATCTGGCCGTGCCGGATGGGCCGGTGCTGCTCGTCGACGACCAGGCCGACAGCCGCTGGACGCTCACGGTCGCCGCCCGAGAGCTGCGCCGCGCCGGGGCGAGCGAGGTGCTGCCGTTCGTGCTCGCCCTGCGAGGGTGACGAGCGCGTCCCACGACGCCATGCCCGTCGTCGAGCACTGGCTCGGCATCCGGAGAATCTGCTTGAAAACTTTTCCTGAACTGGGGAAAACCGGCCCGCCAATGTCGGTGGCCCTCGTCAGAATAGAGGTATGAACAGCCCCGCCGATGCTCTCGCTCAGGTCGCCGCCGACCTGCGTGATCTGCTGTCCGGCGACACTCTCGCCAGGCTGTCCGACGCGTCGCGCGCTGAGGCACTCGCGGGCTTGGGGGAGATATCGCGGCTGGCCGATGCGGGCATCGTCGAGACGGCGGCGACCGCCGACACCGAGTTCGGGCATCGATTCGGATGCCGGGGCATGAACGAGATGCTCCGTCGAGCCGCGCTCGTGGATGCATCCACCGCGGCGCGGATCATGCGGGCGGCAGATGCCGTGCAGCGTGAGACGAATCTGGTGTCGGGGGAGTGGATGCCCGCCCGCTGGCCTGCCATGCGCGAGGCTCTGCTCGACGGTGCCGTCGGAGTAGACGGTCTGCTGGCGGCGGTCGCTCCGTTGGAGCGCGCACGGGATCGCATCACGGTCGAGCAGCGGATGTGGGCAGATGCCAACCTCGCGGCGTTCGCGCGCGGCGACGAGCTTCCGGGTGCGGATGACGCCGACCGCGGGAAGGCGCCGCGAGCGTCGGCGGAAGACCTGAAGCAGTTCGCGGCCGCTCTCGCGATCGCTCTCGACCCCGACGGGGCCGAGCCGTCGGACCATCGCGCGCAGGCGCGCCGATCGTTCACGGTCGGTCGGCTGCGCGACGGCCTCCACCCGGTGCGGGGACACCTCACACCGGAGCTCGCTGCGCAGTGGAAGCTCATCGACGACGCGTACAACAACCCGAAGGTCGGCGGTGCTCCCGACACCGGCGTCCGGTTCGCCCTCGACGACGACCCCTGCAGCGATGACGAGTTCAACAGTGATCCGCGCAAGGTGATCGATCCCCGCACCCCCGCGCAGAAGCGGCACGATGCCCTCGCCGCCGCCCTCGGCATCGCCGCTCGACACAGCGAGATGCCCTCGCTCGGCGGTGCCGCCCCGACGCTCGTCGTGCACGTCGACGCAGCCGACTTCGCCGCCGGCACCGGCTGGGCGACGCTGCCCGGCTCCGATGCCGCTGTTCCCCTGCATGTCGCAACCCACACCGCCTGCACAGGGGCTGTGCAGCGCGTGCTCTTCGACGAGGGCCGGATCGTGGGCATCACGACCACCGATCGGGTGTTCACCGTGTTCCAGCGGCGGGCGATCGTCGCTCGAGACAAGGAATGCCTGATCCCAGGATGCCACGTTTCCGCGACCTGGTGCGAGATCCACCATGTGACAGAGCACGCCCGCGGCGGTCCGACGCATACCGACAACGGCGTCCCGCTCTGCTGGTGGCATCACCGATCCCTCGGCCAGTCCGGGTGGGAGATCCGCATGGACGGCGGCCTCCCGCAGATCCGCGGGCCCGCGTGGTGGGATGCCGAGCAGAAGTGGCGCACGCCGAGACTCTCCACTCTCGACACGCGGCGGTGGCGCCGCCAGACGCAGCGCAATGTGGTGATGCAGGAATAGGAGTCGCTGGCAGCTGCGAGGGGATCCAGAACGTCTACCAGGCGTAGACGTTCTGGGAGATCTTGACTGCTCCCTTGGGTGCTGCCGCAGCGTCCTCCACCACTTCGTACGAACCTGTGGTGCCGCCGATCCTCGTTCCCCCGCCACCGCATCCCACGATCCATCCCCGTTCGCCCGCATCCGCTACCAGGCAGACGGCTGATCGCTCGCGTCCGTTGGCGAGCCACAGCGAGGCGCCGTCGTGCTCTCCGACGTAGCGACTGGTCGATCTGTCCACGCTGTCGTACGCGTAATCCGCCAGTTGCGGCAGCTCATCGCGGGCGTCTCTTTCGCCTCCGAGGTCGGCGAAGCCACCGGGCTGAGCGGTGCAGACGCAGAGGATAACGATGGATGCGAGAGTCAGCGCTGACCTCGCAGCGTATCGAAGGCGAGACATGGCCTCATCTTGGCGCAGGACACCCGTGAGCGCCACCGGTGCGGATGCGCAGGCCGCGTTGCCCGGTGGTCCTCGGATGTCGAGGTTCGCGGTGCGTCCCCACGTTCGGTGCACGGCCCCGTGGCGGGAAGATGGCGGCCGGCTGGCGGGTCCGTGGCGTGGTGAAGTCGGCAGCGACCAGCGAGTATGAAATCCATGAGCACAACACGAATCGGGGACCTTCGGCACGCGCGCGGCTGGACTCAGGAGCGGCTCGCCTCTGAGAGCGGCGTCGGGCTGCGAACGGTTCAGCGCCTGGAAGCGGGCAGCGAAGGGAGCCTGGAGACTTTGTCTCTGGTGGCCGGTGCTCTGCGCGTCTCGGTGGGAGAGCTCTTCGCCAACATCGATGACGCCGAATTCGGCGATCGCGTGGAAGCGCTCGATTCACGTGCTCGCGAGCAGCAGAGTGCCCGCGACCGGACAGTGACGGCGTGGAGGTGGCTGTACATCGGGATCGGGGTGGTGCTGACCGTCTTCAGCTTCACGATGGGTCCAGCCGGGCTTGTGCTTTTTCTCGCGTACTGGAGCGGCGGACTGCTGATCCTCATCGCGCTGGGTCGGATCATCCTCGAGCCCCGCCTTGACGCCCGCTTCCCGCTCTCACGGAGCAAGCGGCAGCTTCGCGATCAACGGCGTGCGCCCTTGGCGAAGACGACCGGAGATGTCGAGCAGGTCTCGTGAACCCCGGCAGCCGAGGTCGGTTCCGCTACGTGAAGATGCTCAAGATCGCGATGACCGCGCTGACAACCACGGCCAGGGTGCTCACGCCCTTGCGGTAGCGGGAGGGGATCAGCGCTGCGGCCGACGTCACGACGACGACGAGCGTCAGCACGAACGGCCCGGACACGGCAAGTGTGTATAGACCGGGTGAGATGGGATCGAGTAAGCCGATCGATACCCAGAGGATCGCACCGACGAGCAGCACAATCCCAGCGGCGAAGAGTGGCGCGACTACCCGCGGTTGACGGAGAGCGTGCTGCAGCGCGATCGCAGTGCCTCCCAATGTCCCTGCACCGAGGAACCAGAGCCCTACCACTCCGACGATGCTCAGGAGCTCGAGTCGACCCGGGACCATCAGAATCGCAATGCTCGCCGGTAACAGGGCGAGCATCCCTGTGAACCCTGCTGCCGATGGCCATCGCCGAATGAACAACACAAAGGTGGTGGTGCTCCTCGCGCGCGTAGCGACGCTGGTCTTCGACTCCACGGATCGTTCCTCCTTTGTCCCACCATCCCCTAATTCCGCTGGCATCGCCGCTGGGAATGAGTTCCCGCAGTTCGGACGGAAGGCGTCTCATCGCGTCAATCCGCGCGTTGAGTCTCGCTGATCTGGTCGTGCAGCGCGACGGCGATGAGCACAGCCACAAGCGCGGCGCTCACCACCAGCGCAGGGAGAGAACCGGCAAGCAGACCCAGCGCCGCGCACGCGGCGATCGCCGACAACCGTGCGTATTCCAAGCGACGCGTCGAGCGCAACTGCAGAGCGAGTTGTGCAAGAAGGAAGAGGGCGGGTCCGCCGATGACGGCAGTGAGCTCTGCGCTCCCCAGGGGCTGTAACGGACGCGCAATCACGAGCTCGTCACCTACTGCGGTCAAGATGATGCCGGCGACGATGAGGACATGCCCGTACGTGTAGATGTCCCGTGCGCGGCCGGTACTGCGCGTCTCGCTGACGAGCGAACGCTCGCTGATGTCTCGGGCCGACACGAAGTACAGCCACCAGAGCGCCGCTGAACCAGTGAACGCGCTTATGAAGGCGGCCACGGTCCCCGCATCCAGTTCACGTTCGGCTGTCGTCGCCCCGGTCAGGATGATCGTCTCACCGATCGCAGCGATCACCACCAGTCCGAATCGCTCGGCGAAGTGGCCCGTGGCGAGGCGCCAGGAGTCCGCCGCCAGCCTCGGTCGCCGGGGGAGGGGAAAGAGAATGCGTGGAGCGATGTAGTCGATGGCGAGCGCGATCGACCACAGCCCTGCTCTCCAACCGTGCTCGACCATGCCGCCGGCGATCCAGAACACGCCAGCTATCAGGAACCAGACGAGAATGCGGCCGGCCTGCTCCCGTTCCATGCTGCCGCGTTCCGCCGCTACGAAGGTGAGGAAGGTGTGGCGTCCCACCTGGATCGCCAGGTAGGTGGCAGCGAAAAGCAGGCCGCGCTCGCTGAAGGCCTCCGGGACGGCGATCGCCATCAGCAGGCTCCCGAGCATGAGAGCGATCAGCAGGAGGCGTACGGGATTGGTCTCCGGGTCGAGCTCGTTGGTGGCCCACGTCGTGTAGTTCCATGACCACCACACCGCGAGCAGGACGATCGCTGCCTCGCCGGCTCCCGACCAGGTGAGGTGGCTGAGGAGGAGATGTGAGACCTGCGTGATCGTGAAGACGAAGACAAGGTCGTAGAACAGTTCCAGAGTCGCGGCGCGCTGGGCGTCGGCCCCGCCTCGACGCCGGAGCCGTCCGATCATGATGGTGAAGCGCTGACGCGGTGCGCGCCGGCTCTGATCGCCGAGGCGGCGAGTGGTGCCATCTGTCTCGGGCAGTCCGCACGCTTCCTCTGGGTTCAGCTGGTCGGTCATGGGTTCTCCGTTCGGCGATTTGGCGGTAGGCGCGGCCCGCGTTCCGTATCGTGGACCGCGCCTGCGATGGGTTGGTTACGCCGAGAGAACGGCCTTCAAGTGCGCGACGCCCTGCGCGACAGCGGCTTTCGCGGCATTGGTGTCGTGCATGCTGTTCACCATCACGAAGTCGTGAATGATCCCGGCATAGCGAACCTGAGTCACCTCCACTCCGGCGCGGCGGAGCTTCGCGGCGAAAGCCTCGCCTTCATCGCGCAGTACGTCAGCCTCGGCGGTGATCACGAGGGTCGGTGGGAAGAACGCCAGCTGCTCCTCTGTGGCGCGGAGGGGGGATGCCGTGATCTGCGCGCGGTCGTCCTTGCTCGTCGTGTACTGGTCCCAGAACCACTTCATGCCCTCGCGGGCGAGGAAGTATCCCTCGGCGAATTCCGTATACGAGGGGGTATCGAAGTTGGCGTCGGTGACCGGATAGAACAGAACCGCACCCTTGAAGGTCACGTCTCCGCGCGCTTCACCCATGAGGTTCAGAGCGATCGCCATGTTGCCGCCGACCGAATCGCCGGCGACCGCGACGTTGGATCCGTCCAGGCCCTTCTCTGCACCGTGCTGCACGACCCACTGCGCCACGATGTAGGACTGCTCGTTCTGCACCGGGTACTGTCGCTCCGGAGCGCGGTCGTATTCGGGGAACACGACGGCCGCGCCGGTGCCGATGGCCAGGTCGCGGACGAGGCGATCATGGGTGTGGGCGTCACCGAAGACCCAGCCGGCGCCGTGCGTGTACAGCACGACGGGCGAGGCTCCGGTTGCGCCCTTCGGCTTGACGATGCGCGCTGGGACGCAGCCTGTGGGACCGCCATCGACGGTGATCCACTCCTCGTCGACCTCTGCCTTCCAGATTGGCTGGTCCTGCACTCCGTCGACGGCCGCGCGGCCGTGCTCCGGAGGAAGCTGGTAGAGGAATGGCGGGTTCGCGGTGGCGTCGACGAATGCCTGGGCGGCGGGTTCGAGGGCGACGTTCTTCGGGTTGCTAATGGGCATCATTCTGCTCTCTTGAGTGGGTGCGGGCAGGAGGGGAAGGAGCGGGTCATTCCCCGATGTGGGCGGTGTAGGCAGATTGCTTGACGATGCCGGGGTGGCGATCACCACGGGAGAATGCCGTCGCGGTCGGTGACGGTTCCGGTCGGCGCCGCTGGGCCGAGGGTGGCGAGGCGCACCGCGGCCTCGGCGCCTTCCGCCACGGTCTGCCCGACGTTGCCGGTGAACTCGGTCGCCGTCTGACCTGGATCGACGGCGTTGAATCGAACATCCGGGATCGTCTTTGCGTACTGCGTGGTGAGCATCGTGACTGCGCTCTTGGAAGAGCCGTACGCGGCGAGGATGTACTGCGATTCCACTCGCTCAGGGTCGTGGGTGAGAGTGAACGACCCCATGCCGCTGGTCACGTTGATCACCGACGGGTCGGTGCCATTGCGGAGCAGCGGAAGGAAGGCGTGGGTGACCCGAACGAGCCCGAAGACGTTGGTCTCGTAGACGTCGCGCAATTGGTCGGCGGTCATGTCTTCCGGTGCTGCCACTTCGCCGAGGATGCCGGCGTTGTTGATCAGGACATCGAGGTGTCCGACCCGTGATCGTGTTGTCGCGACAGCGGCTGCGACGGACGCGTCGTCGGTCACGTCCAACTGCACGAAGTGCGCGCCGAGACGGGCCGCGGCTTCCTGACCGCTGGATGCCTCGCGCGCGCCGACCCAGACGGTCTGGCCTGCGTCGATCAGGCGACGGGCGACCTCGTAGCCGAGTCCGCGGTTTCCGCCGGTTATGAGAGTTGTTGTCATTGCTCCTCCTTCTGGTGGGGTTGTCGCGATTCATTACAGCCAACGTGTGTAACGTAACCCGACGTGGGAACACTAGCGTCGCATTTGGGTTACAGTCAAACCGTGTAACGAAACGCTCTCCGACGAAAGGACCGGGATGCCCAAGAAGAACCACAAGGCCGAGAAGCCGAGCCCCGGCGGACGCCCACGTGACCCGGAGATCGAGGAGGCGATCATCCGGTCGACGCGCATGCTGTTGGCGACGAAGGGTTACTCGTCCATGACCATCGGCGACATCGTCGCCGATGCTGGCGTGACGCGCCCCACGCTGTACCGGCGCTGGTCCAGCAAGTACGAGCTGGTCGTGGAGGCCTTGCAGTATGGCTTGCGCAAGCAGCGCGAGGCATACCCGCCCTTGGAGCTGGACGAGTTGACCCCCCGAGAAGCAATGACCGAGGCGGTACGGCGGCTGGATCCGCGTTTTCACAATCCTCGTGCGATGACCCTGCACGGGAACTTCATGGCCGAGGCCGAGCGAGAGCCAGGCCTCATCGCGCAGATGAGAGAGCTGGGCAATCAGCCGCGATGTCAGGAGCTCACCGACGTGATCGTCGAACTCCAGGGGAGGGGCGCTGTCCGCGAAGACATAGACGTCGAGATGGTCGTGAGTCTGTCGTTCGGCAGCTACTTCGCCGACTTCAACCGCTACGGACGTGAAGTGCCGGCAGACTTCGCCGATCGGGTCGTCGCCACGTTGTGGCCTGTCATCGCCCATGGGAGCGCTTGAGCGCCGAGCAAGGACACCCCCCGATGGGGGTGGATGGGTGCCGACTCGCGCGTCACCTTGGATCGGATGCCCGTGTCGCGCCGACAAAGCACTCCTACCGAGGGCCGTTTCGAGGGTGGTAGTCGCCCTCGGCGCCGCCGCATGACAAGAAAGTAGACGAACGCCGCAAGACTCACGATGAGCAGCAGCGCTCCCATTGTGCCCGACGCGGTTCCCCAACCGATCAGAAGCAGGGAGGCACCGGCCCCAGCGAGGAGCAGTGAGAGCACAGCATGAGTAGTGCTCATGATTTTCGTCCTTCCACTGCTCTTGCAACTGGTCCGCTCAGGTTGCCCGCGGTCCTTGGTCAGCTGGTCGTCTTGCCGAGAAGGTGCTCCCACTCGCGCCGGAGTTGCCCATTCTGGTCAAGCTCGAAGATGTCCAGCGAGATCAACCCGTTCTCGTCGATCAGTTCGGTTGCCACGAGGCCGACGGCCCCGCGTCGGACATGTCGGACGGTGAAGCGCGTCGCAGATCCGTGTTCGTACGCCGCGCGCAGACGCGACACATAGGCCTCCGCGCCGTAGGTGCGTGACTCCTCACCGTCGAACACAGTCCACACCACGTCTGGGTGAAGAAGCGTTCGAACGCGTCCCCAATCCTGTTGCTGCTCTGCGTCAAAGAGATCCGCCAGTGGCTGTGGGAGGTCGTCCATGTGATCAGCCTGCCCGATTCGTGAGTTCAGCTCGCCGCAAACGAGGTCCGCTTCGAAGCGAAGTTTCGGGAGAAGCGGTTTCGGTCCCTAGCTTCGGTTCCGAATCGCTGAATCGAGGGCACTCATGAGCTGTGAAACTCGCGAGCTACCGGGTGACGCGGGCGGATATCGACGAAGTATTTCGGTCAGAGGTGGAGTGGCCCGATCGGCCACAACGCGAACCGTGTCGCCGCCCGTGGTCCCTTTCCTCAGCTCGGTTACCCGCGCGACGCACGCGGCGGCGCGGAGTATGTGACCGACCTGCGAAGCTTTCGCGATCGGGTGAAGGTAGGCAGCCGCAGCGGCGTCGCCGCATGCGAGTGCCGCGAGCTGAGCGGTTTCCTCGGAGACGCCCTTGGCTGCGCGTTCGAAGCTCGTTCATCGTCAGATCAAAGTCTCCAGCTCCCATACCCCCATTGTTCCGCCATCGTGGGACGGCTACCGAAATCGATCGTTCGCGGCGGGGTCGCGGAGCCGAGGTCGGAACGCCGACCGCAACGTTGGTCGTAACCAAGAATGGGCAAGGGTTTCGGCGGGTGCGGCGGTGTCCACTCGAAAACGAGGTGTCCACTCGACTCGCGACGCCAGGCGGACCCTCTCAGCGCAGCGACCTCATGTAGCGTCGTCGCGCAATCCGCTGGGCGATGAGCAGCAGCGGGTAAAGGGCTCTCCACGGTTGCTGCGGAGCGGGCTGGGTCAGCGAGCGGACGGTGAGATAGACATTGTCGTTGTGCCGGTGGACGATGAACGCTTCTTCTCCTCGCACGGGGTGCCCGGGCAAAGTCCGGTACGCGAATCCGACCCTGTTCTGCTCATCCACGACGTTCACGACTTCCACCGGCTCAACGACAGTGAAGTTCAGCAGCCGTGCGGTAACGGTCACCTGGTCTCCCTTTGCAACGGGACGGGTTGAGTCGACCGCAAACCCGCTCGACGTTTTCACTCGCCAACGGAGAACATCCCGAGCAGCACGCTCCCACGCCGGGTCTCCGCGCCCAACGACCGCCGAGGTCTCCAAACGGCGGTAACCGCGCCCGCCAGGAGGCCACTCGCGAAGCTCTGGACTGGTCACGAGCCAGCCCTTCGCGGCACGGTTCCACCGGTGATCGCTACCCTCATCACCCGATCATGACGTAGATCGCTCACCATCGCCGGAACGCTTCTGCGAAGTGGCGTGGTACCCGCCGGAAACGATCGTTTCCGGCGACCGCGTCTGGCTCAGTGTTCGAAGCCTCGACACGCCGAAAACCCACCCGCCGCCGAAACTCCCTGCCGAAACCGATATCGCCAAAACCCCGACTGCGCCGTTTTCGGCAAGCACTGTTCAGGCGGCCACCGCTTCCTTGCTCACCAGCGTCAGCACGTCGTACGTCGCGACGATCTCCTCGTCCTGATTGCGGATCACCGCGTCCCAGCGCACCTCGCCGTACTCGTCGGTCTCGCGCGGCGTGATCTGCTTCGCCGTCAGCTCGACCCGGATGCTGTCGCCCGGCGACACCGGGGTGATGAAGCGCAGGTTCTCGAGCCCGTAATTCGCCAGCACGGGACCGGGCTCCGGGTCGACGAACAGCCCCGCGGCCCACGACACGAGCAGGTAGCCGTGGGCGACACGTCCGGGGAAGAACGGGTTGGCGGCCGCGGAGTCCTCGTCCATGTGGGCGTAGAAGGTGTCGCCGGTGAAGTGCGCGAACGTCTCGATGTCGTCGAGCGTCACCTCTCGGGCATCCGACGCGATCTGGTCGCCGATGCGCAGCTCGGCCAGCGACTTGCGGAACGGATGCCGGTCGCCGGCGTTCGTCGTCGCACCCGCGTGCCACACGCCGGTCAGCGCGGTGAGCATCTCGGGTGAACCCTGCACGGCCGTGCGCTGCATGTGGTGCAGCACGGCGCGGATGCCGCCGAGCTCCTCGCCGCCGCCCGCCCGACCGGGGCCGCCGTGCACGAGCCCCGGCAGGGGAGACCCGTGCCCGGTGGACGAGCGGGCGTCGTCACGGTCGAGCAGCAGCATCCGGCCGTTGAAGGGCGCGATGCGCGTCGCGAGCTCGACCGCCTGAGCCGGGTCGTGCGTGGCGATGCTGGTGACCAGTGAACCGCCGCCGCGGGCGACCAGCTCTGCGGCTTCGGCAGTCGTGGAGTACGTGAGCAGCGACGACACCGGACCGAACGCCTCGACGTCGTGCACGGCCTCGACGTTCGCGTCGTCGAAGCGCAGCAGCAGCGGTGCGACGAAGGCGCCGTCTGGCGCCGGACCCGTCGACCCGTCGGCGTGACGGACCGACGGAGCATCAGGAGAGCCGACGACGACGCGACCGCCGGCATCCTGCAGCTTCTGCACCTGCCGCAGCACCTCGTCGCGCTGCGCGGTCGACGCCAGCGGGCCCATCGTCACACCCTCGGCGCGCGGGTCGCCGAGCACCGTCTTCTCTGCGATGCGCGCGCGCACCGCGTCGGTGACGGCATCGGCGGTCGCCCTCGGAACGATCGCCCGGCGGATCGCGGTGCACTTCTGGCCGGCCTTGGTCGTCATCTCCGCCACCAGCTGACGCACGTACGCGTTGAACTCCGGCGTCCCCTCGACGGCATCCGTGCCCAGCACCGACGCGTTGATGGAGTCGGTCTCGGTGGTGAAGCGCACCCCGCCGGTCTGCACGGCCGGGTGCTGCCGCAGCTTCTCGGCCGTGGAGGCGCTGCCGGTGAACCCGACCAGATCGCCGAGCCGCAGGTGATCGAACAGGTCGGGCACGCTGCCGGTGACCAGCTGCAGCGACCCCTCGGGCAGCAGCCCCGACTCGACGAGGATGCGCACCATCGCCTCGGCTAGGTACCCGGTGGGCGTCGCCGGCTTCACGAGCGTCGGCATGCCGGCGAGGAACGCCGGGGCGAGCTTCTCGAGCGACCCCCACACCGGGAAGTTGAATGCGTTGATCTGAACGGCGACACCCGGCAGCGTCGTGTACACGTGCCGGCCGAGGAAGCTGCCGTCCTTCGAGAGCGGCTCCACCGGGCCGTCGACGTGCACGCGACCGTTGGGCAGCTCACGACGACCCTTTCCCGAGTATGAGAACAGCACGCCGATGCCGCCGTCGATGTCGACCCACGAGTCGGTCTTCGTCGCCCCGGTGCGCGCCGACAGCGCGTACAGCTCGTCCTTGCGTTCGGTGAGCGCGAGCGCGAACTGCTTGAGCAGCAGAGCCCGCTGGTGGAAGGTCAGCTCAGCCAGGCTCGCGTGGCCGGTCGTTCGCGCGTACTCCAGCGCGCCCGCGAGGTCGAGGCCCTCGGTCGAGACCCGGGTGACGACCTCGCCGGTCGACGCGTCGCGGACGTCGGTGCCCTTCACTTCGTCTCGCTTGCGCTCGCTCAGTACAGGCGACGGGCTCGGGGACTCAGGTGCTTCGACAGGCTCAGCAACCCAACCGGGCGTCCACCACTCGCCCTGGACGTAGCTCGGCAGAAAATCGGTCATCTCTCCTCGTTCCACACGTAGAACCCCTCGCCGCTCTTGCGGCCCAGCTTTCCGGCATCCACCATCTGCCGCAGCAGCCGCGGCGGCTCGAACCGCGGCCCGAGCTCGCGGGCGAGCTCCTCGGCGATCCCGAGGCGCACGTCCAGACCGACCACGTCGGTCGTGCGCAGCGGACCCATCGGATGCCGATACCCCAGCTCCATGGCCGCGTCGATGTCGGCCGCGTCGCTGACGCCCTCCTCGAGCATCCGGATCGCCTCCAGGCCCAGCAGCACCCCCAGCCGGCTCGACGCGAAACCGGGGGAGTCGCGCACCACGACCGGCGTCTTGCGCAGCGTCGCGACCCACTCGCGGGCGGCGTCGACGACGGCACGATCGGTGCGCTCGCCGACGACGATCTCCACGAGCTGCGACGCCGGAACCGGGTTGAAGAAGTGCAAGCCGAGGAACCGCTCGGGTCGGGTGAGGGATGCCGCGAGCTCGTCGATCGAGATCGACGACGTGTTGGTGGCGAGCACGGCATCCTGCGCGACGAGCTGCTCGATCTGCGCCAGGGCGCCGGCCTTCAGCGTGCGGTCCTCGGGCACGGCCTCGATCACCAGTCCCGCGTTCATGAACGTCGCGGGGTCGGTATGCACGGCGAACGACTCGATCACGTGCTGCGCCTCGAGGAGGTCGCCGCGGCGCACGGAGTTCTCGATGCTCGCCAGCACCCGCGTGCGCGCAGCCTCGGCGGATTCCTCGTCGCGCTCGACGAGCCGCACGCGCGCCCCCGCCATGAGGAATGCGTGCGCGATGCCGGCGCCCATGCGCCCGCCGCCGAGCACGCCGACGATTCCGGGAACGCTCATCGACTCTCCTTCTCGGATCGCTGTGACCGGCGCTCTCCGCGCTCGAGGAACGCCGTCATCCGCTGGTGCTTCTCGTCGCTGTCGAACAGCTCGGCCTGCAGCTCGAGCTCGATCGCCGGATGCTGATCAGGGGGCGCGAGCAGGGCACGCTTGGTGAGTGCGGTGGCCCGCGCGCCGTTCACGCAGATGCGGTCGGCGAGGGCGTGCGCCGCCCCGAGCAGCTCGTCGGGCTCGTGCAGCGACGACAGCAGGCCCCACGCGAGAGCTTCGTCGGCGTCGATGATCCTGCCGGTGAGCAGCAGCTCGCTCGCCCGCGCGTGGCCGACGATCTCCGGCAGACGCCACGTCGCACCGGCGGCGGCGATGATGCCGAGCCCCGTCTCGGGGTTTCCGATGCGGACGCGTGGTGTGCCGATGCGGATGTCGGCAGCGTAGGCGAGCTCGGCGCCGCCGCCGAGCGCATAGCCGTCGACGGCGGCGATGACCGGCATCGGCAGCTCGCGGATGCGACGGAACACGGTCGAGTTGATGCCGCGCCGCGCGTCGTCGGCGGTGCGATCACGCAGCTGACGGATGTCCGCTCCCGAGGCGAACACCCCGTCGGCGCCCGTGATGACGAGCGCCCTGGGCGTGCTCTCGAGCTCGGCGCACACGGCGTGCAGCTCGTCGACCATGGCCTGGTCGATCGCGTTGCGCACGGCAGGACGATCGAGCGTCACGACCGTCCGATCATCTCGCCTCTCGATTCGCAGCGCCTCAGCCATCAACGCGCTCCACGATCATCGTGGTGCCCTGACCCACGCCGACGCACATCGTCGCGAGCCCGTACCGCACGCCCTCGCGCTCCATGCGGCCCAGCAGCGTGACCAGCAGACGGGAGCCGCTGGAGCCGAGCGGATGCCCGAGGGCGATCGCCCCGCCGTCGGCGTTGACGATCTCGGGGTCGAGACCGAGGCGGCGGATGCACGCCAGCGACTGGGAGGCGAACGCCTCGTTCAGCTCGACCGCACCGAGATCCGCCACGGTGAGGCCGGCCTTCTGCAGCGCCTTTTGCGTGGCGGGGACGGGTCCGAGCCCCATGATCTCGGGCGCGAGAGCAGCGGTGGCGGATGCGATGATGCGCGCCCGCGGTCGAAGGCCGTGCCGTGCGACGGCATCCGCTCCCGCCACGACGATCGCCGAGGCGCCGTCGTTGAGCGAACTGGCGTTGCCGGCGGTGACCACCTCGCCGCCCGCGACGACCGGACGCAGCGCGGCCAGCACCTCCAGCGACGTGTCGCGGCGAGGCCCCTCGTCGGTGTCGACCACGCCACGACTCGTCTCCACCGCGACGATCTCAGTGGCGAATCGACCGGCGTCGATGGCGGCGAGAGCGCGCTCGTGGCTGCGCAGCGCGAACGCGTCGGCACCCGCTCTGCTGATCCCGTCGATGCGCGCCACCTCTTCGGCGGTCTCGGGCATCGAGAACGTCGCCTTATCGCGTGCCAGCAGCCGGGAATTCGGGAAACGCCAGCCGATCGACGTGTCATACGCCTCGCCCGGCTTGCCCCACGCGCGCTGCGGCTTCGCCTGCACCCACGGTGCGCGGGTCATCGACTCCACACCGCCCGCGACCATCAGATCGGCGTCGCCGGCGCGGATCGCCTGCGAGGCCAGCGCGATCGCCGTCATCCCCGACGCGCACAGGCGGTTGACCGTGAAACCCGGAATGTCGTCCGGCAGCCCGGCCAGCAGCACGGCCATCCGGGCGACGTTGCGGTTGTCCTCGCCGGCCTGGTTCGCCGCACCCAGGATGACCTCGTCGATGGCATCCGCGGGCACCCCTGACCGGGAGACGACCTCTCTGACGACCAGCGCGGCGAGATCGTCGGGACGGACGCCGGCGAGAGCGCCGCCGTACCGGCCGACGGGCGTGCGCACACCGTCGACGAGATAGGCCTCGGACATCGTCATCCTCTCCATCACCCGCGACGGCATGATTACAGACCGTTCGGTCAGGAATACGATTCCAGATCCCGCTGCCGTTGGCAACCGCGGCCGGCATCCCCAGCCCCGCCCGCCGAACCGGACGTTCCCATCGGCCTCGGGGATCGACCTTGACAACGGGAGGGGCTCCGAGCAGATTCGACCATGACGGAGCACATTCGCGTGCCGGCCCCGCCCTGAGGATCGAAGGAGATCGCAGCATGAAGAAGCTCATCAACAAGCCCGAGGACGTGCTCGTCGAGTCGCTGCGGGGAGTGGCGGCGGCACATCCCGAGCTCTCGGTAGACCTCGAAACGCACGTCATCACGCGGGCGACGCCGAAGGAGCAGGGCAAGGTCGCCGTCGTATCCGGTGGCGGGTCGGGTCACGAACCACTGCACGGCGGGTTCGTCGGTGTCGGGATGCTGGATGCCGCCGTCGCCGGAGAGATCTTCACCTCGCCCACGCCCGACCGTGTGCAGGCGGCCACGAAGGCCGTCGACCGAGGCGCGGGCGTGCTGCACATCGTGAAGAACTACACGGGCGACGTGCTGAACTTCGAGATGGCCGCAGAGCTCGCCGAGATGGACGGCATCGAGGTCGGCACCGTGGTCGTCGACGACGATGTCGCGGTGCAGGACTCGCTCTACACCGCCGGGCGCCGCGGCGTGGGCCTGACCGTGCTGCTGGAGAAGATCGTGGGTGCCGCCGCCGAGGAAGGGCAGGACCTCGCCGCCGTCGTCGCGCTCGCCGAGAAGGTCAACGGTCAGGGGCGCTCGATGGGCATGGCGCTCACCAGCTGCACGGTGCCTGCGGCGGGCAAGCCCACCTTCGACCTCCCCGATGACCAGATGGAGATCGGCATCGGCATCCACGGGGAGCCGGGTCGTCACCGCGAGCCGCTGGCCCCGGCATCCGACATCGCCCGGCAGCTCGTCGAGCCGATCCTCGCCGATCTCGATTTCGCCGGCCCCGCGATCGTCATGCTCAACGGCATGGGCGCCACCCCGCAGATCGAGCTGTATCTGATGTACGCCGAGGTCGCGGCGCTGCTCGAGGAGGCCGGCGTGCAGATCGTGCGCAACCTCGTCGGCAACTACATCACCTCGCTCGACATGGCCGGCTGCTCGGTGACCGTGCTGAAGGCCGACGACGAGATTCTGCGTCTGTGGGACGCCCCGGTCGTCACACCAGGCCTGCGCTGGGGCGCCTGATCCGCGCCCATCGCCGACACCCGACCCGCGACACCAGGAGCACGCATGACCTCCACCATCGACACCGCCGCCCTGCACGACTGGATCTCCCGCTTCGCAACCGCCATGACCGAGAAGCGGGAGTGGCTCACCGAACTCGACTCGGCCATCGGCGACGCCGATCACGGCGCCAACATGGCCCGGGGCATGGCGGCGGTCGTCGAGAAGCTGAGCGGCGGCGCACCTGACACGATCGACGACCTGCTGAAAGGTGTGGGAATGACCCTGGTCAGCTCGGTCGGCGGCGCGAGCGGTCCCCTGTACGGGACGTTCTTCCTGCGTATGGGCGTGACCGCGGGCGCCGTGGCGACACTCGACGGCGCGGGCCTCGCGGCCGCGCTGCGCGCCGGACTCGACGGCATCGTCGCACGCGGCAAGCCGGCGGCCGGCGACAAGACGATGTACGACGCGATGGCACCTGCCGTCGACGCGCTCGACTCGGCCCTCGCCGACGGAACCGACCTGGGGGCTGCGCTGGGCGGGGCGGCGGATGCGGCGGCAGCCGGACGAGACGCCACCCTCCCACTCGTCGCTCGCAAGGGACGCGCGAGCTACCTCGGCGAACGCAGCGCCGGACACCTCGACCCCGGTGCGGCATCGACGGCGATCCTGTTCGAGACCCTCGCCGCGGCGGCTCAGGGCGCTGACTGATGATCGGCGTCGTCGCCGTCTCCCACAGCGCTCGGCTCGGGGAGGCGGCCCTCGAGCTCGCCCTGCAGATGGTGCACGGCGGCGGTGCGCAGGTGCGAGTGGCCGCGGGGGCGGGCGCGGATGGCGACGGGATGCCCATTCTGGGGACGGATGCCATGGCCGTGGCCTCCGCGATCGACGAGCTGGCCGCGGAGTGCGACGGCGTGCTCGTGCTCATGGATCTCGGCTCGGCGGTGATGAGCGCGGAGCTGGCTCTGGAACTGCGCTCGAGTGACGTACCCGTGCGCCTCGCACCGGCACCCTTCGTCGAGGGGCTGCTGGCGGCGGTGGTCGCGGCCGCCGCCGGAGGCTCACTCGAGGTGGTGGCAGCAGAGGCATCGGCGGCGCTGGATGCGAAGACCGGCCAGCTGCAGGAGGGTGCCTCCGTCGAGGCGGCGTTGCCGGAGCCAGAGTCGCCCGGGTCCGCGTCGTCGGTGCCCGAGGTATCGGCGCCCGAGAGCACGCGCATCATCCGGCAGGTGCGAGTGCGCAATCCGCTCGGCATCCATGCGCGCCCGGCGGCGCTCATCGCCCAGGCACCGGCCGGAGCGGATGTGCGCCTGCGCAGACTCCCCGACGGGTCGGAGGTCGCCGCGGCGAGCCTGAGCCGCCTGCTCGTGCTCGGCGCACGTCAAGGTGACGTCATCGAGCTCTCGGCTGCGGAGGGCGACGAGAAGGCGCTGGCAGCCGTCGCCGCTCTCTTCGACGACGGGTTCGGTGAGGGCGTCGAGGGCGATCAGGTCGACACCGCTGCGGATTCCGCCTCACCTTCGGTGGCACTCGCTGCGGCGCCACCTGTCGAAGCGGGAGCAGTGCTGCGCGGCCGGGGCGTGAGCGCGGGTCTCGCCGCGGCATCCGTTCTCACTCTCGTGCCCCCGGTGCTGGAGCCCGACGCCGCCGTGGTCATCGCCGTCGAAGACAGGGAGGCCGAGGCATCCCGCATCCGCCGGGCATCCCTCGCCGTCGCAGACGACCTGCGCTCCCGCGCCGCCGCGGCGTCCGGGCAGGTGCGCGACATCCTCGCGGCGTCTCGCCTGCTGGCATCCGACCCCGAGCTCGTCGCCGACGCATCGGCGCTGGTCCGTGACGCCGGTCGCAGCGCTGCGCGCGCGATCTGGGAGGTCGCGGCGTCACAGCAGACGGCGTTGGAGGGCCTGGGCGGACGCACGGCGGAGCGCATCGCCGATGTGCGGGACGTGCGAGACCGCATCATCGCCGAGCTTCGCGGTCTCGCCATGCCTGGCACCCCGCAGCGCGAGGAGCCCTTCGTGCTCGTCGCGAGCGACCTGTCGCCGGCCGACACGGCGGCACTGCAGGGCGGCTCCTGCGTGGCGCTCGTCACCGAGCAGGGCGGGCCGACCTCGCACACCGCGATCATCGCCCGCTCTCTGGGCCTGCCCGCCGTGGTGAGCGTCATCGGCGCAACCCGTATCGCCGCGGGCGCGGTCGTGCTCGTCGACGGTGAACGCGGCACCGTCGAGATCGAGCCGGGGCGGGAGCGCATCGACATGGCGATGCGCTCAGCGATCATCGCGCCGTTCGACGGAAGAGGGCGGCTGGCCGACGGATCGTCGCTGCCACTGCTCGCCAACGTCGGCGGAGCTGCGGATGCCGACACCGCAGCGGCCGCCGGCGCGGAGGGCGTGGGCCTGTTCCGCACCGAGTTCTGCTTCCTCGACCGCGCCGACGCGCCCACGGTCGCCGAGCAGGTGGCGGCGTATCGCGGAGTGCTGGCGCCCTTCGCCGGCCGCAAGGTCGTCGTGCGCACGCTCGATGCCGGCAGCGACAAGCCGCTGCCCTTCGCCAACGCCGATGTCGAGCAGAATCCAGCGCTCGGCGTTCGCGGACTCCGCATCGCACGGCGCGCGCCGGAGCTGCTCGACGATCAGCTGCGCGCGCTGGCCGAGGCGGCGTCGGCGGAATCCGCGCATGTCGAGGTGATGGCGCCGATGGTGGCCACGGTCGAGGAGGCACGCGACTTCACCGTGGCAGCCAGGGCGGCCGGGCTCGACCGGGTCGGCGTGATGATCGAGACCCCATCGGCGGCGCTCCTCGCCGCGGAGCTGCTCGATGTCGTCGACTTCGTCAGCCTCGGCACCAATGACCTCGCGCAGTACACACTGGCGGCGGATCGTCTGCTGGGCGAGCTGGGAGACCTCAACGATCCCTGGCAGCCGGCGGTGCTGCGGCTGATCGGAACTGTCGGCTCGGCGGGCCGCGCGCGAGGCCGCGCGGTCGGAGTGTGCGGCGAGGCGGGGGCAGACCCGGCGCTCGCGCCGGTGCTCGTCGGGCTCGGGGTCACCAGCCTGTCGATGACCTCGCGCTCTCTCGGTCGGGTGGCAGCGGCGCTCGCCGCGGTGACGCCCGAGCAGTGCCGCGCCGCCGCGCAGGCGGCGCTCAGCGCTGCGACGGCTGCGGAGGCCCGAGCCGCGGCAGCCGCAGCCCTCGCGCGCTGATCGCGCCGGCCGGCTCAGAGCCTGGCGAACGCCCGCAGCGGATGCTCGATCAGCTCGACCACCCGGCGCAGGAAGGCCGCGGCATAGCCGCCGTCGCAGACCCGGTGATCGAACACCAGCGACAGCTGCGTGATGCGGCGTGCGACGATCTGCCCGTCGACGACCCACGGCCGCTCGATCATGCGCCCGATGCCCAGAATCGCGACCTCCGGGTGATTGATGATCGCAGCCGACCCGTCGACGTCCAGGCTGCCGTAATTGTTGAGGGTGAAGGTCGACCCGCGCAGCCGCTCGGCGGGCATCCTTCCGGCACGCGCTGTCTCGGCCAGCTCGCGCAGCCGCGCGTCGAGCTCGCCGACGGTGAGTCGGTGCGCCTGATGGATGACGGGCACCATCAGTCCGCGCTCGGTGTCGGCGGCGACACCGAGATTCACGCCGTCGAACGAGACGATCTCGGAGGCGTCGTCGCTGAGACGGGATGCCAGCAGCGGGAAGTCGGCGAGGGCCATCAGTGTGAACCGCGCGACGAGAGCGGTGAGCGACGGAGCCCGTTCGCTTTCGGAGGCCATCTGCGAGCGCGCCTCGAACAGCTCCGTCGCGTCGACATCGACCCACACCGTGGCCTCGGGGATCTCGGCGCGGCTGCGGCTGAGTGTCGCGCTGATCGCTCTGCGCATCGGCGAGAGCCGCTCGCGCGAGGCGACGCCGAGGCCGTCGACGGTCTCGCCCGCGGTGCTGCTCGCGGACGCCTGCGGCTGCGTCCCGGACGCCTGCGGCCTGCGTCCCTCGACGCTCTGCTCGCCGTCGAGCGTCCCGGCGGCTCGCAGCACGTCGGCGCGCGTGACCGCGCCATCGGCTCCCGTCGCCTCGATGCGCCGCACGTCGACGCCGAGGTCGCGAGCGAGCCGGCGCACGATGGGTGAGCGCACCGCGACAGTGCGCTGTTGCGAGCCGTCGACAGCACGGGACGTCGGCGAGTGTGCGGGCTGTTCACGTGACGATGCCGTGCGCTCGGCGAGGTCCCGTGCTCTCGACGAAGGAGGGGTGGTGGGGCGCGGTGGGGCGGATGCCCGGGACCGGCGGCGGCCGGACGAGGTGCGCTCGGTGGTGCCGTAGCCGATCAGAACGTTGCCCGAGCCGGCACGCTCCTCGGTGCGATACGCCTCTTTCTCCGCATCCGGAACTGATCGCGGCTCGCCGCCGGCCTGGTGTGCCACCTCCAGCACCGGGGCGCCGACCGCGATCACGTCTCCCGTCTCGCCGTGCAGCGCCGTGATGACGCCTGCGAACGGCGAGGGCAGCTCGACGATGCTCTTCGCCGTCTCGACCTCGGCGATCGCCTGGTCGGTGGTGATCGTGTCGCCCACCTCCACCAGCCACTGCACGAGACCGGCCTCGGTGAGTCCCTCGCCGAGATCGGGCAGGCGGAACACCCGTGCTGTCGTGGTCGTCATCGGTCCGTCTCCTCATCGTCGGGGTAGAGGGAGTCGATGGCATCCAGCACCCGGTCCGCGTCGGGCAGGTACCAGTGCTCGAGCTTGGGTGGTGCGTACGGGGTGTCGAAGCCGGTCACCCGGCGCACCGGCGCCTCGAGGTACTCGAAGCAGCGCTCGAACACCCGCGCCTGGATCTCGCCCGCGACGCTCACGTACCCCGGGGCCTCGGCGACGACGACCGCGCGGCCGGTCTCGCGCACGGCAGCCGTCACCGTCGCATCGTCGAAGGGCGAGAGGGAGCGCACATCGATGACCTGCACGCTGCGGCCCTCCTCTGCGGCGATCTCGGCCGCTTCCAGGGCGACCGGGACCATCGCGGCATACGCCAGCAGGGTCACATCGGTGCCTTCCCGCGCAATTCGGGCGGTGCCGAGCTCGGCCGTGACCGAGGTGTCGACCTCGCCCTTCGACCAGTACAGCTTCTTCGGCTCGAGGAAGATCACCGGGTCGGGCGACGCGATCGCCGCTCGCAGCAGCGAATAGGCGTCCTGCGGGGTCGACGGCGAGACGACCGTGAGCCCGGGGGTGTGCGCGTAATACGCCTCGGACGAATCGCAGTGGTGCTCGACGCCGCCGATGCCACCGCCGAACGGGATGCGGATCACCAGCGGCATCCGCATCGATCCGCGCGTGCGATTGCCGAACTTCGCGACCTGGCTGACGATCTGCTCGAACGCCGGCAGCGCGAACGCGTCGAACTGCATCTCGACGACCGGGCGCATGCCGTTCATGGCCATGCCGACCGCGGTGCCGACGATGCCGGCCTCGGCGAGGGGGGTGTCGAAGCAGCGGTCCTCGCCGAAGCGCTCGGCGAGCCCGTCGGTGATGCGGAAGACCCCGCCGAGCGCGCCGACGTCCTCGCCGTAGACGACGACGGCGGGATCCTCCTCGATCGCGTCAGCGAGGGCGCGATTGAGAGCGGCGGCCATGGTCATGGTGCCGACGACATGAGGTGTGGTCTGATCGGGGCGCACGTCGGGGGCGAGGGCGCCGTCCTGAGCCTGTCGAAGGGTCATGGCTGTCCTCCTGTCTCGGCCAAGGCATCCCGGTCGATCTCGCCCTGCAGCATCTGCCACTGCTCCTCGAGCTGCGGAGACCGCTCGGCGGTGACAAAGCGGAACAGGTCCTCTGGGTCGAGGTCGGCGTCGGCGTTGAGCGCGGTCCGCAGTTCGGCGGCGATGCTCTCGGCGCCCGCCGCGATGCGCTGCTCGTCATCGTCGGAGAGGGCGCCCTGCGCGACGAGATGGGCGCGCAGACGGGTCAGCGGATCCCGTTCGATCCAGGCCTGCACCTCCTCGCGCTCGCGGTACCGGGTGTCGTCGTCCGCGTTGGTGTGCGCCTGCATGCGATACGTGTGCGCCTCGATCAGCGACGGGCCACCGCCGCCGCGGGCCCGCTCGACCGCCTCGCCGAGCACGGCCAGCACGGCCGCCACATCATTGCCGTCGACGCGTTCTCCGGGCATCCCGTAGCCGATGGCCTTGTGCGCCAGCGAGGGCGCTGCGCTCTGACGCGAGAGCGGCACCGAGATCGCGAATTCGTTGTTCTGCACGAAGAACACCACGGGGGCGTGGAAGACGGCGGCGAAGTTCATCGCCTCGTGGAAGTCGCCCTCGCTGGTCGCGCCGTCGCCGCAGAGCGCGAGCACGACCGTGTCCTCGCCGCGATGGCGCGCGGCCTGCGCGAAGCCGACGGCATGCAGCAGCTGCGTCGCGAGCGGCGTCGCCTGTGGAGCGACGTGGTGCTCGGCCGGGTCGTATCCGCTGTGCCAGTCGCCGGCCAGAAGCACCATCGCGTCTGCCGGTGAGACGCCCCGGCCGATGATCGCGACCGCGTCGCGGTAGGTGGGGAAGAGCCAGTCCCGCCCGTCGAGCACGAGCGCGGCGGCGACCTGGCAGGCCTCCTGGCCGTGAGAGGACGGATAGACGGCGAGTCGCCCCTGGCGCACGAGAGCGCTGGCCTGGTCATTGATGCGGCGCCCCTCGACCAGCGCGCGGTACGCGTCGCGCAGCCGGTCGACGTCGGGCGCGGTGTAGTGCGGGTCGTCGACCCTGTCGCCGTGCGGATCGATCAGGCGCACGGGGGTCTCGCGGGGGAGCAGGTCGTCATGCATCATCCGGTTCGCCTTCCTTGCCGAACGTGGTCACCCCAGGATGCCCGTGACCCATCAGTCGTCCAACCGGTCACAGGTATTGCCGAACGATTGTTCAGGAAATCCGGATGCCAGTGTCAGACTGTCAGCATCCACTGACGGAACGGACGGTGCTCATGGCCGAGCTCGATGCCACAGATCACGCGATCCTCGCCGAGCTGCGACGCGACGCGCGGGCGTCGATGACGCACATCGCCGAGACCGTGCACATCTCCCGCGCCGGGGCGCACGCGCGCATCAAGCGCCTCACCGAGCAGGGCGTGATCGCCGGATACACGGTGCGCACGGATCCAGTGCAGCTCGGGCACCATGCATCCGCCTACGTCATGCTCGCGATCGAGCAGGCCAGCTGGCAGGAGGTGCAGACGCAGCTGCGCGCGATCCCCGAGGTCGAGCACATGGCTCTCGTCGGCGGCGACTTCGATGTCATCCTGCTCGTGCGCGCGAGCGATGCCCGCGACCTGCGCCGCGTCGTGCTGGAGGACATCCAGGCGATCCCGTCGATCCGGTCGACTCGCACGACGCTGATCTTCGAGGACTTCTCGCGGGACTGAGCTGCGGTATGGCATCCCTCAGTCGTCGTACTTCAGCCGGCCGTTCTCGTCGAAACCGAACGCGGGCACGTCCCTCGGATACTCGGTGGCGGGAAAACGGTCGAAGTTGTCGCCGTCCAAGCCCTGCACTTCGCCTATCGCCAGCCAATCGCCCGGCAGGCAGGTGCTGTCCACGCGGATGCTCGCCGCGTCGTACAGCTCGCCCGGATTCATGTCGAGCACCAGAAGCTCCACGTTCCTGTCACGGTTGCGCGCCTCGAGGACGATGTTCGAAATCCCCTCGCTGTAGGTGCGCAGCTTGATGCCAGTCCACCCGTTCTCGTCCAGCCATCGCCCCAGGTCCGTCACCATGGCTTGGATATCCTCGGGCATTCGCCAGCCCTCGGGTGTCCACCGCGCCATGTGGAAGTAGTACGTGTCGCGGTTACTGGTGTTCCCGCACCCTGAGGGGGACTGCCCGTAATCCTCAGCGACCTCCCACGCGTCATCGAACACCCTCACCTGCACATCGGCGACAGCGTCTTTGAAGACGCGGTTCGCCTCGCGCGCCTCGATGAACTGCTCCTCAGCAGTCGGTTTCGGCATACAGCCGCTCAGCGCGACAGCGACGACGATGAGGCCAACGGGCGCGAGCGCGAGCCGCCGCCATCGCCCGACTTGCACCGCCGCAGATGACATCCGTTCATCCTGTCACATCGGCTCGAGGCCGTGCGATCACCTCTTGTGCGCAGACGTCACGCGAACCGCAGCAGTGCGGCGGAGAGCTCAGCCGTGTTCGCAGCGACCAGGCCGGCGAACCGCTCGGCGTCGTTGTGGCGCCAGAACTCAGACTGCCCTGACGGGCCCTCCACGATGGTCCAGTCACCTGACTGCGCGTCCACGAGCCGCCGCGCACTGGTGCTTTTCTGCTTCTCCAGAACGCGCTTCACCGCGAAAGGCCCCGCCAACCGCATGAGCACCAGCATGTCGGCATCGGCTCGGGAATCGAAACGACCGATGAGCTCGTCCCGGCCTCGTTCCGAGAAGACGACGGTCCAGCGACCGCCGTCGCGTCTCAACTCGATGCCCAGCTCCATGTCAGCCCACCCGTACACGACGTGTTCCCCGGTGATGGGAAGGAACATGCCGTTGTCGTGCGCCCACTGCTCCAGCAGGCGGCGCGAGTTCTGAGCTTCGGTTTCGGTCTCGGTCTCGGTCTCGGTCTCGGTCTCGGTCTCGGTCATGCTCCCGCGCCCGGTGCGAGGCGAGCGCAGCTCCTCGAGCTGCTCCTGTTGAGACCTGATCGGTGACAGCTGCATCACGTTGCCATCTGTCTTCGAGACGGCGAACGGGCCGTTCCCCGTCAGAGCGGCGGACGCATTCCCCGTCTCGAGAAAGGCACGCGACTGGAATCCGATGATCCAGAAGTCACCGGCATCCGTCGGTTCACCGGTGCCGTATTCCTGACCACTGCTCGCAGTCCAGTCGGCGAGCACCTGCTGCACGCGGTCACGTGCCTCCTGTGCGCTGATCATGCTCTCTCCTCGGCTGGGGGCGTGCTGGCACTGGGGACGCCGGTCCGGCGTGGCGAAGCTCAGCGTAGTCGCCTTCGAGCAACAGTTCGCGGGCTGACATGTCCGTCGCGCTGGGCGACAAGCCGCGCCCCTCTGCTGGCTCGCCAGTCGCCGGAAGGGCGAGCGATCCCGACGCGGCGACCCGCGAGACGATCGGCCGCGCCGTCCCGAACGGGCGGCGGGGCCGCCTGCGGCTCAGCCGATGTGAAGGTCGAAGCCCTCATCGGTCGCGACCACGGCCACGGCCGTCAGGTCGGTCACGTGGTACTCCGGCGAGCGCGTCACAGCGTGCGGGCCGACGCCGACGACGCGCATGCCGGCCGCGTGCGCAGCCTGGATGCCCGCGCCGGAGTCCTCGAAGACCACGCAGTCCGCCGGGTCGACGCCGAGCAGCTCCGCGCCGCGCAGGAAGCCCTCCGGATCGGGCTTCGACCGCGTCACGCTCTCGGCCGTCACGGCGAGCTCCGGCACGGTGAGGCGGGCTGCGCCCATCCGGGCGCTCATCAGCCGCACATCGGCCGACGTCACGATGGCGTGCGGGTGGGCGAGCAGGCCCGCGAGCAGGGCATCCGCGCCCGCGATGGCGATCACGCCGTCGACGTCGTTCGCCTCGTTCTCGAGCATCATCTGGTTCTCGGCGAGATTGATCTCGTGATCGCGCTCGGGCAGCAGGATCGCCATGCTCTGGTGTCCCTGCCGTCCGTGCACGACGCTGAGCACCCGCTCCGGGTCGATGCCGTGCGGCTCAGCCCACGCGAGCCAGAGGCGCTCGACCACCGCTGTCGAGTCGACGAGCGTCCCGTCCATGTCGAGAAGGACGGCGCGGGCGTGGACGATCTCGGTCATGGCTCCAGGCTAGCTGTCGCGGCACCCGCACCTCGTGTGGCATGCGTCCCCCCGTGCGGTGCAGCCCTACCGGGTCGAGCTGTCGTAGCGCTCCTGGTTGGCAAGGACCGTGTCGTTGTTGTCCTCCGCCCATCGTTTGAGTTCCCGCATGGTGTGGTGAAGGGACAGTCCGAGCTCAGTCAGCTCGTAAGAGACAGTCACGGGGACGGTGGCAGCAGCGGTGCGGGTGAGGAGTCCGTCGCGTTCGAGCGTGCGGAGGGTCTGAGAGAGCATCTTCGGGCTCACCCCTGCCAGGACGCGGGTCAGCTCGGAGTAGCGCATCGGGCGCGGCTCCCCATCGCAGTCGGGTCCGCTGCCGAGCGCAGACAGCACAAGGGTCACCCACTTGCTTGAGACCTGAGTGAGGAGGCGCTGGCTGGGGCAGGCGGCCAAGAAGGCGTTGTACCGGGTCTTGGCGCTCGCTCTGCGCTGTGCGGCCGTCGTCGTCGCCATCATCATCTCGTCTCGGTAGTAACGCACTTTCAGGTAACTGCTACCGAAAGGGTAGCGCGTGGGCGAAGCTGGACGCGTTCGTGAAACTACTCCGAAAGGTTCTCGCATGAGCGACTTCACCCCTCAGCTTCCAGGCGGCACGTGGACTCTGGGAGACAAGACCATCAGTCGCTTCGGATACGGAGCCATGCAACTCGCCGGCCCTGGTGTGATGGGCCCGCCACGAGACCGCGATGAAGCCGTCGCGCTGCTGCGGGCGGCGGTCGACCTGGGCATCACTCATATCGACACCGCCGAGACCTACGGCCCACGCGTCGTCAACGAGCTCATCCGCGAGGCACTGCACCCCTACGCGGGTGATCTGCTCATCGCCACGAAGGTCGGCGGGCGGCGCGATGCTGAAGGTGGCTGGCCGACCGCGCGAACGCCGGACGAACTTCGATCCCAGGTAGACGACAACCTCGCACTCCTCGGCGTTGATGCCCTCGATCTGGTGCATCTGCGCCTAGGAGATGCGAACGGCCCCGTGCCAGAAGACATCGAGGACGCGTTCACCACCCTCGTCGATCTGCAGAGCCAGGGCATCATCCGCAGTCTCGGTGTCAGCAACGCCACCGCCGAGCAAGTCGTTCAGGCCCAGTCGATCGCGCCGATCGTCTCTGTGCAGAACATGTACAACCTCGCCAACCGGTGGGACGACGAGCTGGTCGACCGGCTCGCGATTGAAGGGGTCGCGTACGTCCCGTTCTTCCCTCTCGGCGGGTTCACACCCTTGCAGTCCGATGCGTTGAGCGCCGTTGCAGCGCGACTTGACTCCACACCCATGTCGGTGGCGCTGGCCTGGCTGCTGCGCCGCTCACCTAACATCCTTCTCATCCCCGGCACCTCATCCTCCGCGCATCTGCTTGAGAACATCGCCGGTGCTGGGTTGGCGCTCTCGGACGAGGACATGCGAGAACTCAGCAGCATCGCCTCCTAGCGTCGTAACCGACGGCGCAGCCGGTGGCGGGGGCAGGTGCTCAGGACAGCAGTGCGACGACCGCGATCGCTCCGATCACGATGATCAGCCCGCGCAGCAGCCAGCCGGGCAGGCGCCGGCCGATCATCGCGCCGAGGCCGGAGCCCGCCAGGGATCCGACGGCGATCGTCGCGATCGCCACCCAGGGCAGCGGGCCGGAGAACAGGAACACGATCGTCGCGACGACGCCGGCGATGGTCTGCAGCACGTTCTTCACGGCGTTCACCCGCTGCAGGTCCTCGCCCGTGGTGAGCTCGAGGATGCCCACGATCAGCACGCCCTGTGCCGCGCCGAAGTAGCCGCCGTAGACGCCGGTTCCGAAGATCAGCGGCAGACGCAGCCAGCGCGGCCACAGTCCGCCTTCGCGAGGGGCCCTGGTGCGACGATTCATCATCGGCTGCACGGCGACGAGCGCGCAGCCCACGACGATCAGCACCGGAGCGACGAGACGGAACACCTCTGCAGGCAGCGAAAGCAGGGCGAGCGCGCCGATGATCGCACCGATCACGGTCAGCCCGGCGAGCGGCAGAAGCGCACGCCACTGGCCGCGCAGTTCGCGGCGGTAGCCGACGACGCCGCCGATGTTGCCGATCGCGAGACCGACGGTGTTCGCGATGTTCGCCGGCACCGGAGGCACGCCGAGCGCGAGCAGCGTGGGGAACACGATCAGGCTCCCCGAGCCGACGACGGTGTTGATCACCCCCGCCCCGAGTGCGGCGAGGGCGAGGAGACCCAGTTCGAAGGGGGAGAAGGTCGTGATCATCGATGCAGCTCAGTTCGCGTGTTAAGAATCGGGTTTCATGGCTCACAGACAGTCTGTCGGATTCTGCATACCGGAATCGTCCTCTCGCATCGGATACCGGCCTTTAGCCTGGTCGAGGCGAACCCGCCCCTCATTCACTGCAGCGCCCGACCCGGCGGCGCTCGAGCATCACGCAAGGACGCAAATGGACGATGTCGTGACACACCGCGACGGCTGGAAGGTCAAGGAAGAGCTGGCAGAGCGGATGATCCCGCTCATCGGCGGACTGAACCGGGAGCGCGATGTCGTGACGTCGCTGCACGGGCACCGTCTGCTCGGTCTGTCGACCACCGGCATCCTCGAGGTGCACGAGCGGGTGGCGCAGCTCGGCCACCGGCAGATCGCCCTCACCGACACACTCGCCGTGCTCGAGGCGCTGCGCGAGCTCGCTCCGGGCGCCTCCTCGCTGGATGTCGCGCGCCTGATCGAGGGCCACGCCGAGAACGGCGGCGACCTCGCGGAGTACCTGCGCAGCGCGCTCGCGCCCGCTCTCGGCGCTGAGCTCTCCGAACCGGTCGACGTGGTGCTCTACGGCTTCGGCCGCATCGGCCGGCTGCTGGCCCGCATCATCATCGATCACACCGGCGGCGGCAGCGGCCTTCGCCTGCGCGCGATCGTGGTCCGTCGCGGATCCGACAACGACATCGTCAAGCGCGCCTCCCTGCTGCTGCGTGACTCGGTGCACGGCCGCTTCGCCGGCACGGTCACGGTCGACGAGGAGAACTCGCAGATCATCGCGAACGGCAACCGCATCCAGGTCATCTACTCCGACGATCCCGCCACCGTCGACTACACCGCGTACGGCATCCACGACGCGATCATCGTCGACAACACCGGCCGCTGGCGAGACGAGGAGGGACTCAGCCGCCATCTGCAGGCGAAGGGCGCCGCTCGCGTGCTGCTCACCGCGCCCGGCAAGGGCGAGCTGAAGAACATCGTGCACGGCATCAACGACTGCACGATCGAGGCCGGCGACCGCATCCTGTCCGCGGCATCCTGCACGACCAATGCGATCACGCCGGTGCTCGCGGCGATGGACGAGGCGTACGGCATCGTGCGCGGCCACGTCGAGACGGTGCACTCGTTCACGAACGACCAGAACCTCATCGACAACTTCCACAAGGGCGACCGTCGCGGCCGCTCGGCGGTGCTGAACATGGTCATCACTGAGACCGGAGCTGCGAAGGCCGTCTCCCGTGCTCTGCCGCAGCTCGCCGGGAAGCTCACCGGTTCGGCCATCCGCGTCCCCACTCCCGACGTCTCGCTGGCGGTGCTGCACCTGACGCTCGAGAACCCTGCGACGAGGGACGAGCTCAACGACTACCTGCGTCGCGCGTCGCTGCACTCGAAGCTGCGTCAGCAGATCGACTACGTCGAGAGTCCCGAAGTCGTCTCCACCGACTTCGTCGGCTCGCACCGCGCCGGCATCGTCGACGGGCTCGCGACGATCGCGAACGACCGCGACGTGGTGCTCTACGTCTGGTACGACAACGAGTACGGCTACTCGTGCCAGGTGGTGCGGGTGCTCGAGGTGATGGCAGGGACCCACCCGGTCGTGCTGCCGGCACGCCGCGAGGTGACGCTGCACGCCTGATCGCCGCTAGAGCATCCGATGGTTCCGGCGCCGGCGCCGGCGCACGCCTCAGCTCACTCCGCGGCGTGGCGGTCGAGGAACGAGTACACCTCGCTGTCGTCGACGCCGGGGAACGCGCCGCGCGGCAGCGGACGGAACATGTGCGTGTGCACGCGGGCGCTCGGCCACGCGCGCCCCTCCCAGCGCTGAGAGACGGCCGGCGCGGCGCGGCGGCAGCAGGACTCGTCGGGGCAGGTCGACTGCGCACGGTGCTGCGTCTCGCGCCCGCGCCACCAGCGCGCATCGTCGAAGGGCACGCCGACCGTCACCGAGAAGCCTCCGTCGGTCGACGACCCGGTCTGCGTGGCGCACCAGAACGTGCCCGACGGCGTGTCGGTGTACTGGTAGTGCTCGGTCGTGCGGTTGCGCTGCTCGAAAGCGGCACGCGCGCCGAACCGGCGGCAGGCCGGCTGCCCCTCGACGGCACCCGTCACATCCATCGGCAGCGGCAGGTCGTCGTTCTCGTAGACCCGGGTGATCGCGCCGTTCTCGTCGACGCGCAGGAAGTGCAGGCGCATGTCGAGGTGGTGCGTCATCAGGTTCGTCATGCGCATGCCCGCCGCCTCATGCGTGACGCCGAACGCATCGCGGAAGTCCTCGACCGCGAGGTTGCGGTCCTTCTTCGCCTGCTGCAGGAAAGCGACGCCGGCGGTCTCGGGAATCAGGCAGCACGCGGCGAAGTAGTTGATCTCGAGCCGCTGCTGCAGGAAGTCGGCGTAGTCGGTCGGGGGAGTGTGGCCCAGGATGCGGTGCGCCATCGCCTGCAGCGCCATGGAGCGCAGGCCGTGCCCGCCGGGGATCGACGCTGGCGGCAGGTAGATGCGTCCATGCTCGACGTCGGTGATCGAGCGAGTGGAGTGGGGGAGGTCGTCGGCGTAGATGAGCTCGAAGCCGAGCTTCGCCGCCATCAGGGTGACGGTGCGGTGCGTGAGGGCGCCCGAGACGTGGCCGGCGGACTTGAGGTGCTTCTCGGCGAGAGCCTCGATCTCGGGAAGGTAGTTGTCGCGCGCGCGCATCGTGAGGCGCATCTCGGTGTTCGCGCGACGCGCCTCCTCAGGCGTGGCGATCGCCTCGGTCTCACGGCGGTGCAGCTCGCGGTGCAGGCCGAGGATGGCCTCGATGGTCTCGTCGCTCATCGTCTTCGACACCCGCACTCCGGCGATGCCCAGCTGACGGAAGATGGGGCTCGACTGCGCCCGCTCGAGCTCGATCTCGAGCGCGGCCCGGCGGTTCGGCGGCTCTCCCGAGATGAGATCCGCCACATCGGTGCCGCACGCCTCGGCGATCGCCTGCAGCAGCGACAGCTTCGGCTCGCGCTTGCCGTTCTCGATGAGGCTCAGCTGCGAACCGGCGATGCCGACCTTCGCACCCAGGTCGTCGAGGGTGAGATTCCGCGCCGTGCGGTGATGCCGGATGCGATGTCCGAGAGTGCTGAGTTCGAGTCCGCTGGTCACCATTGTTTGAGCATATCCGAAAGAAGACACCTTTTTTCAACCAGCGCAGCCCGCAAACAGGACGAAAACTCGCGGATGATGGTCACAACGCACTCGTTTGAAGGAGTTCTCATGGCACTCGCCGACACGTTCACGTCCCGCGCCGATGCCGTGGTGCCTGTCCGAGGCACGGGCCAGGTGCCCGCGTACGACACCCCCGCGATGGCCGAGCTGCGCGCCTGGATCGACGACATCGCCGGGCTCACGAAGCCCGCGCGCGTGCACTGGGTCGACGGATCCCGCGCCGAGAACGACGCGCTGCTGCACGAACTCGTCGACGAGGGCAAGCTCGTCAAGCTCAATCCCGAGTGGCGACCGGGCTCGTTCCTGGCCCGCTCACACCCCAGCGACGTGGCGCGCACCGAGGGGCGCACGTTCATCGCCTCCGAGCGCGAGCGCGACGCCGGCCCCACCAACAACTGGACCGACCCGGCCGCCATGCGCGAGACGCTCGACGCGCTGTTCGAGGGCTCGATGTGCGGGCGCACCATGTACGTCATCCCGTTCTCGATGGGACCGGTGGGCGGCAAGCTCTCGCACATCGGCGTGCAGGTCACCGACAGCGCCTACGCCGTGGCATCCATCGGCATCATGACCCGCGTCGGCGACGCGGTCACCCGCCAGATCGCCGACGGCGCCCCGTGGGTCAAGACCGTCCACTCGGTCGGCGCCCCGCTCGAGCCGGGACACGCCGATGTGCCGTGGCCGTGCAACGACGAGAAGTACATCGTGCACTTCCCCGAGACGCTCGAGGTCTACTCCTACGGCTCGGGCTACGGCGGCAACGCGATCCTTGCCAAGAAGTGCTTCGCGCTGCGCATCGCTTCCGTCATCGCGCGCGACGAGGGGTGGCTCGCCGAGCACATGCTGCTCATCCGGGTGACCGACCCGAAGGGCAAGGCGCACCACATCGCCGCCGCGTTCCCGTCCGCCTGCGGCAAGACCAACCTCGCCATGCTGCGACCGACCATCCCCGGCTGGACCGTCGAGACGCTCGGCGACGACATCGTCTGGATCCGGCCCGGCGACGACGGCCGGATGTACGCCATGAACCCCGAAGCCGGATTCTTCGGCGTGGCGCCGGGAACGGGCGAGTCGACCAACGTGACCGCCGTCGAAACGCTGTGGGGCAACACGATCTTCACCAATGTCGCGCTGCGCCCCGACGGCGACGTGTGGTGGGAAGGGCTCACCGACACTCCGCCCGCACAGCTCACCGACTGGCAGGGCAATCCGTGGACGCCCGACTCCGATGGACCCGCTGCCCACCCCAACTCGCGCTTCACCGTCTCCGCCGCGCAGTGCCCGCAGATCGCCGAGGACTGGGAGAACCCCGACGGCGTGCCCCTCGATGTGATCCTCTTCGGCGGACGCCGCGCGACCAACGTGCCGCTCGTCGTCGAGGCCACCGACTGGAGCCATGGGGTGTTCATCGGCTCCACCATCTCGTCGGAGCGCACCGCGGCGGCCGAGGGCACCCTCGGTGAGCTGCGCCGCGACCCGTTCGCCATGCTGCCCTTCTGCGGATACAACATGGGCGACTACTTCGCGCACTGGCTCAAGGTGGGGCGTTCACTGCGCTTCGATCGTGCACCGCGCATCTTCCAGGTGAACTGGTTCCGCCGCGGCGACGACGGCCGCTTCCTGTGGCCGGGCTTCGGAGACAACTCGCGCGTGATCGACTGGATCATCCGTCGCATCTCGGGCGAGGTCGTGGCCGTCGACAGTCCGATCGGCCGCCTGCCCCGGCGCGAGGATCTCAACCTCGAGGGCCTGGCGATCACAGAGGCCGATCTCGACGAGCTCTTCGACGTCGACATCGACGCGTGGCTCGCCGAAGCGGATTCCACCGAGGAGTTCTACGCCATGTTCGGCGATGCGCTGCCGTCTGCGCTGCGCAGCGAGCTGGAGGCGCTGCGGTACCGGCTCAACGCCGCGCGCTGAGCCCCTCGCACTTCTTCGGTAGTGTCGGGCGTGAGCTCCGAGGAGGACACGTGACGGAAACCAGCACCCACTCTCCTGCACCCGCATCCGCGATGGATGGTGCGCACGACGAGGTCCTGCGGCGCAACGCGGTGACGATCATCGGCGGGGGTGAGGGCCGCGTCATGGTCTTCGGACACGGGTACGGCACCGACCAGACCACCTGGCGGGCCGTCGCCGACCGTTTCGCCGACGATCGCCGCGCCGTGCTGTTCGACTACGTCGGCTCGGGGCGCTCCGACCTCTCGGCGTACGACCAGCGGCGCTACGACTCGCTCGAAGGCTACGCCGACGACCTCATCGAGGTGATCGAGGCGGCGGATGCCCGTGACGTGGTGTTCGTCGCGCATTCCGTCAGCGGCATGATCGGCGCACTGGCATCCATCCGCCGGCCGGACCTGTTCTCGCAGCTGATCATGATCTGCCCCTCCCCGCGATACGTGAACGACGGCGACTACGTCGGCGGCTTCGACCGCCAGGACGTGCTCGATCTGCTCTCCGCCATCGAGGCGAACCAGCCGGGCTGGGCGGCCTCACTGGCACCGGCCGTCACCGCCCGCGAGGACCTGCCCGAGGTCACCGAGCGGGTGCGGGACCTGTTCGCCACCACGGCGCACGACGTGGCCACCCACTTCGCCCGCGTCGTCTTCTTCAGCGACGTGCGGCACCGGCTGAGCGAGATCTCGGTGCCGACCACGGTTCTGCAGTCGGTCGGCGACATCATCTGCCCGCCGCACATCGGGGCTTATCTGCAGGAGCGCATCCCGACGTGCGACCTGGTCCGCCTGGACTCCGCCGGGCATTTCGTGCACCTGACCGATTCCGAGCTGGTCGCGGACCAGATCAGACGCGCGCTGTGACCGGCGCTGGGGCCGACTCCCTGGATCTGCTCGAGCACACGCCGGTCGCCGTGTTCGTGCTGGGTGTCGACGGCACGATCCTGGCCCACAACGCCGGGATGCAGGTGTGGCTGGGCGCCGAGGGATCGGCGAGCGATGACGGTCTCCGCGGGCGGAACATCGTGGAGTGGCTGACCGCGGCATCGCGGATGCTGTACGAGACCCAGGTCATGCCGCGACTGCTCGAGACGGGGCGTCTGCGCGAGGTCATGCTCGAGACCCGGGACAGCTCGGGTGAGCGTCGGGCCGCGCTCGTGAACGCCGAGCTGCGGCACGCCGACGACGGCAGGGCGGTGGCCTACGTCGCAGCCGTCGAGACGACCGCGCGCGCCGCGTTCGAGAAGGAGCTCGTGGCCGCCCGCCGCGAGACCGAGCTCGCCCATCGCCGGCTGATGCTGCTGCAGGATGCCACGAGCGCGCTCGCCGTGGCGAACGGCCTGGGCGACCTGGGCGAGACGCTCGTGAGCGCCGCGAGCAGGGCGACATCCGCAGCCTGGACGTCCGTCCGGCTGGTCGACCGCTCGGACGAGACGGACATCGCCGTACGCGAATGGGGCCAGGCGCCCCCGGGAGTGACGCTCGCTGCCAGGCCCGCGTCCCCGGGACAGCAGCTCGTCTGTCGTGACACGGAGCAGATCGCTCGCGCTGTGCCCCAGGATGCCGCTGCGCTGCGCGCGGCCGGCATCGAGGCGCTCGTCACCACGCCGATCGTGCGCGCGACCGGGGAGCGTACCGTCGTCCTGGGACAGATCCGCTGCTGGTTCCGTCGGGCGCGCTCGCTGGAATCCGACGAGCTCGAGACGCTGCGCGCCCTTGCCGCTCAGGCGGAGCGGGTCGTCGACCACCTGCGGCTGCGTGATCAGCTGCAGCACCATGCTCTGCACGATGGTCTGACCGGGCTGCCCAATCGGGTGCTGTTCGCAGAGCGTCTGCAGCGGATGCTGCACCGCACGGGGCTCGACGGCGAGCCGTGCGCGGTGCTCTTCCTCGACCTCGACGGCTTCAAGGGCATCAACGATCGTCTCGGGCACGGTGTCGGCGACGAGGTGCTGCGTATCGTCGCCGCACGCCTGCAGCGCGTGTGCCGGGCGAGCGACACGGTCGCCAGGCTCGGAGGGGACGAGTTCCTCATCGCCGCCAGCGGGATGGACGACGCAGAGACGGCGCGATTCGCCGAGCGGGTGAGGAGAGTCGTGCGGGAGCCGCTCGACGGCGCCGCGGCCGGATCGCCGCTCTCGGCGAGCGTGGGCGCGGTGCACTGGCGGCCCGGGGCCGACTCCGGCCCGCCGTCCGCCGATGAGGTGATCGCCGCGGCCGATGCGGCGATGTACCGGGCGAAGCGCGCCGGCAAGGACGGCGTGCAGGTCGACGCCCTCGTGCGCTGAGCTCACTCCGCCGTCGGAAGTATCAGTCCGTTGGTCGTCCGACATGTCCGACGATCGGATGCCCGCCGGCGGCCCGCCCGGTCAGACCAGCAGCTGATGGCGGGCCAGGTCGCGGTACAGCGGCGTGGATTCGATGAGCTCGGCGTGCGTGCCCTGTCCCACGACCACGCCGTTCTGCAGCACCACGATGAGGTCGCTGTCGACCACGGTCGAGAGGCGGTGCGCGATCACGAGAAGGGTGCGATCCGCGGCGGCCGCGTCGATCGCCTCGCGCATGCGCTGCTCGTTCACGCCGTCGAGGGAGGAGGTCGACTCGTCGAGCAGCAGGATCGGCGCCTCGGTCAGCAGAGCGCGCGCGATGGCGAGGCGCTGGCGCTCGCCACCGGAGAGCATCACGCCGTCCTCGCCGACGGGCGCTGCCAGGCCCAGCGGGCTGCGCTCGAGCACGTCGCCGAGGTTGACCGAGCGCAGCACGCGCTCGCAGTCGGCATCCGAGGCATCCGGTGCCGCGAGACGCAGGTTCTCGCCCAGCGTGCCGGCGAGGGTCGGTGCGTCCTGCTCGACGTACCCGAACTGCGCGCGCAGCTGCTCGCGCGGGTAAGTGCGAACGTCGTGCCCGGCAAGGCGGATGGAGCCGCCGGTCGGGTCGTAGAAGCGCTCGATGAGCGAGAGGATCGTGCTCTTGCCGGCGCCGCTCGGCCCGACGAGGGCGACGCGCGCGCCGCGCGGCACCGCGAACGAGACGCCCTTCAGCACGTCGCGGTCAGCAGGGTCATGGGTGCCTGAGTCTGTCGAAGGGCCCTCGGACGCGCGCTCCAGGTGCGCGTCGACGAGCACGGTCTGAGCCTCCTTCGCCGCAGCCTCGCGAGCGGCGATGACCGCGTCGGGGTAGCGGAAGCGCACATCGCGGAACTCGATCGCGGGGGCGCCCACGACCGGGGCGGACGCGGCGGCGGCATCCGGCTCGTCGTGCTGCGTCTCGGTCGGCAGATCGAGCACCTCCTGGATGCGCCCCAGCGCACCGAGTGCCTGATTCACTGAGGTGATCGCGCCGAACGCCTGCCCGAGCGGCATCACCAGCATGAACAGGAACATGATGAACGTCACCAGCGAGGCGATCGTGAGGGCGCCGGATGCCACGCGGAACCCGCCCACGCCGAGCACCACCAGCAGCGACAGCTGCAGTGCGACACCCGCGACGGGGACGACCATCGACGAGATCTTCGCGATGCGCACGCCGAGGCCGTACGCCTCGCCTGCCAGGCCCGCGACTGCTGCGGTCTCGCGTTCCGTGGCACCGGAGGCGCGCACCGTGCGGATCGACGAGATGCCTCGCTCGACTCCGGATGCCAGTTCTCCGACCTTCTGCTGCTGCGCGGCCGACGCGGTGCGGATGCGGCCGCTCAGCAGCACGACCACGACGACCGAGACGCCGATGACGACGACGATGAGCAGCAGCAGGAGCGGGTCGATGACCAGCATCGCGATGAGCGCGCCGAGGAACAGGATCGCGCTGCCGACGGCATCCGCCAGCCCCTGGGTGAGCACGGCGTAGAGCAGCGTCGTGTCGGTGCCGACGCGTGAGACGAGATCGCCGGTGCGGCGCGCGTCGAACTCGCTGATCGGCAGATGCAGCATGCGGGCGATGAGCTGGCGGCGGCTGGAGTACACGACCGCCGTGCCGGTGCGCTGCAGCAGGTAGTGCTGATAGCCGGAGATCACGGATGCCGCGATGACGAAGCCGATCAGCAGCCACACCAGCGCCCCGAGCGGCTGCGCCTCCTGCACACGCGCGATGAGCTGCCCGACGAGCAGAGGCTGTGCGAGTGATGCGGCCGCGCCGACGACGCTGAGCACCGCGACGACGACGAGCACCTTCTTGTGCTCGAACAGGAAGGGGAGCAGCTGGCGGAACGTCGCGCGCGGGCCTTCCGGCTGCGCGCCGCGCCCGCGGCGGCGTGACGGCGCCGTGCGAGACATGGGACCTCGATCTCAGGAGAGTGTGTGCCAGGGCATGCGGGAACCGCGCATCCGCTCTATTGTCTGCCGAACTTCTTATGCGCCGCCTGTTTGGTGACGCCGAGAGCGCTCGCGATCGCCTGCCAGGAGTACCCCGCAACGCGGGCACGGCGCACCTCGGCCTCCTCAGCGCGGGCGAGCTCGCGACGGATGGCGGTGAGTCGGTGGAGTTCGGCGAGCGGCTCGCCCTCGGGTTCGGTGGCCCGCGCCGTGTGCAGCTTCATGAGGTCAATCTACGTTGACAGAGCGATGTCGTCAAGGTTGGTTGACATTGGTCCAACGCAACGGGCACGGTCGGCGAGGATGGAAGCATGCTGATCCCCCCGAAGCTGCAGTCAGGAGACCGCATCGCCGTCCTCTCGCCCGCTTTCGCCGCGCCGGCCGCCGGCCCCCAGGTGCACGAGCAGGCGATGCGACGTCTGCGCGAGCTGACCGGACTCGTCGCTGTCGAGTATCCGACCACGCGGCAGCTGGATGCGAGCCCGGAAGCGCGGGCCGCCGACATGAACGCCGCGCTCGCCGATCCTGCTATCCGGGCGATCATCGCGACCGTGGGCGGCAGCGACCAGATCCTCGTGACGCCGCACCTCGACAGCACGCTCGCCGCCGCCGACCCGAAGCCGTTTCTCGGGTACAGCGACAACACGAACATCCTGAACTGGCTGTGGCGGCACGGCGTCCCGGGATTCTACGGCGGCTCCACCCAGGTGCACCTGGGCCCGGGTCCGGCGGTCGACGAGATCCACCTGCGCTCCCTGCGCGCCGCACTGATCGAGGGTGGCGAGCTCGAGATCACCGAGCCGGGGGAGTCGGAGGACTTCGGGCGGCACTGGGACGACCCGGCAGCCTTGACCGAGTACGGCGACCGCGAGCCGACAGAGCCATGGACGTGGGCGGGTCCTGCTAAGAGCGTGACGGGACGCACGTGGGGCGGTTGCCTCGAGGTGGTCGACCAGCTGGCACTCGCCGACCGGATGCCCACGAACCACGAGCTCGCCGGAGCGATTCTGCTGCTCGAGACCAGCGAGCGGCTCACCCCGGCAGGGCGAGTTCGCGAGCAGCTGCGCGGCTACGGTGAACGAGGACTTCTCGGCGCCGTCGCAGGCGTGCTGTTCGCCCGCCCGCCCGTGAGCTCGTTCGAGGTTCAGCCCGGCGCTGCCGAGAGGGCCGCGCTGCGCGCCGCGCAGCGGGATGTCGTGATCGAGATGGTCGGCCGGTACAACCCGGATGCCGTGGTGTGCGTCGGCGTGCCCTTCGGGCACACGCGTCCGCAGTGGATCCTGCCGTACGGCGGCCATATGACGCTGGATGGAGCCGCGGGGATCGTCAGAGCGTCGTACTGACCGCTAGTCGGGGAGTCCGTTCTCGGCGAGCCAGGCTCGCGCGACGGTGGCCGGCACGCGCAGCAGCCAGGCGTCGGTGAGCGTCTCGCGCAGCAGCTGCGTGTCTATCTCGTCGAGTCGGGTGAGCACGGCCGGGTAGCCGTCGAAGTGCGGGATGGTGAAGAATGCTTGCGGGTGCGTCTCGATGAGCGCGGACTTGTCCTGCTCGTTCTCGACGTGGATGCCGAGGACCACACCGGCTGGCCACTCCCGGCCGAGTTCGGCCAGCTGCTCGAGGTCGCGCTTGCTCGGCGGCCGCTCCCAGGCGATCATGCCGGCGCTGGTGCGCCAGCACGCTCCGCCGCGGTGCCCTTCGACGGCCTCCGTGACCCGCGGAAAGCCGAGTGCGATGCGGCGGACATCCTCGATGGTCGCCATGGAGTCAGATTACGCCGGGCATCCGCCCGTGACCAGGCATCCACCGCGAGACCAGCGGGTCCGCCCGAGATCCGGCATCCGCCCGAGAACCGGCATCCACCCGAGATCCGGACGCCCGCGACCCGCTTCTGCGGAGCCCGGGCGGTCGTCCGGATCTCAGGACGTCTGCGACAGAGGTCAGCGCTGCGCGGCCACGCCCAGGTCGGACTCGTAGTCGTGGTCCTTCGTCTCGGGCGACAGCCACAGGGCGATGAAGGTCAGCACGGCCATCGCCGACAGATACACGCCGACCAGCCAGGGGGAGCCGTCGCCGATGCGCCACAGCTCCACCGCGATCAGCGGAGCGACCGCGGCACCGAGGATCGACGACACGTTGTACGCGATGGCAGAACCGGAGTACCGCACGTTCGTGGGGAACAGCTCGGGCAGCAGCGCGCCCATCGGGCCGAAGGTGGCGCCCATGAGCAGGAAGCCGAGGACGAGGAAGCCCTGCACGACGGCCGTGGTGAGGGCCGGGTCGTCCTGCGGCATGAGGAACAGGTTGAAGGTGAGACCGAAGACGATGATCGCACCGGTCACCCACAGCAGCAGCTTGCGGCGGCCGATGCGGTCGGCCCAGGGGCCGGAGAGCAGGGTGAAGATGCCGAAGAACACCACACCCACGATCTGCATGATCACGAATTGGGTGTAGCCGAAGCCGAGGCCGGGGTAGAACTGCGCGGCGAACGCGCTTGGGTCGAACGGCTTGCCGGCGGCGTCCGCGGCCTTCTGCGCGGCGGCAGACGCCACCTCGAGGGAGCCGGCCTTCGTGCCGTAGGCGAGGGTGAAGTTCGTCATCAGATAGAACAGCACGTAGGTCGCGAGCATGATGAACGTGCCGAGGATCAGCTGCTTCCAGTGGTGGCGGAACACCGTCGCGAGCGGCAGCTTGCGGATGCGACCGGTGTCGGCCGCACGTGTGAAGGTCTGGGACTCGACGAGCTTGAGGCGCACCCACAGGCCGATGATGACCATGACGGCCGAGAACAGGAACGGCACGCGCCAGCCCCAGCTGAGGAATGCCTCGGACTTCAGCGTGGCGTCCGTCTCGTGCGGCAGCAGCGCGTTGATGGCGAGGAAGATGCCGTTGGCGATGATGAAGCCGAGCGGCGCCCCGAGCTGCGGGAACGACCCGTACCAGGCACGCTTGCCGGCCGGCGCGTTCTCGGTGGCCACCAGCGCGGCACCCGACCATTCACCGCCGAGGGCGAATCCCTGCGCGAGGCGCAGCACCAGCAGCAGCAGAGCCGCCCACCAGTTGATCTGCTGGAAGGTCGGCAGCAGGCCGATGAGGAAGGTCGCGATGCCCATCGTGAGCAGCGACGCCACCAGGGTGGCCTTGCGTCCGAACTTGTCGCCGAAGTGACCGAAGACGACGGCGCCGATCGGTCGGGCGATCATCGCCGCGCCGAACACGCCGAACGAGGCGAGCAGCGACGTGGTGTCGTTGCCGGTCGGGAAGAACAGCACGGGGAAGACGAGGACCGCCGCGGTCGCGTAGACGTAGAAGTCGTAGAACTCGATCGTCGTGCCGACGAGGCTGGCCAGGATCACCCGGGAACGGGGATTCGCCGGTGCGGTGGTCGTTGTCATGCGTGCTCCTCAGGTGTGCAGAACCTTCGGGAGTCTAATCGGCCGGTGAGCCGCCGATTCACCAGATGACGGCGATGCCCGCGTTCACCAGCGTCAGCAGGCCGATGCCCCAGAACAGTGCGGACGGCACCTGGCCGGTCTTGCGCTGTCGCCCCTGGCCGATGCCGAGGAGCGCGCCGATGATCAGCAGGATGACGAGCTTCGTGCCGATCTTCGCGTAGTCCATCTCGACGCCCTCGGGCAGGCCCCAGGGAGCCGCGAGCGCGAGGCCCGCCACGGCGGCGATGGTGACGCCGATGTGCATCAGCTTGACGATCTCGCGCTTCCCGCCGAATGCCTGCACCGCCCACGCTCCGAAGAGCACGGCGAAGCCGACGAGGTGAACGAGAAGGACGAGGTGGCGCAGGGTCTCCATGACCCCAGGCTATCCGGTCTGCTGTGACGGCTCAGCCGCGCAGCGCGCGGACGACGAGAGCGGTGCGCAGAGCCGCATCCGCGGCCTCGGCGCCCTTGTCCTCCTTCGAGCCTGCAAGGCCCGCCCGGTCGAGGCCCTGCTGCTCGTCGTCGAGGGTGAGCACCCCGAAGCCGACCGGCTTGCCGGCGTCCAGAGCGACCCTGCTGAGCCCGTCGGTGGTGGCCGCCGACACGTACTCGAAGTGCGGCGTGCCGCCGCGGATGATCACGCCGAGTGCGACCACGGCATCCGCCCCACCGGCGAACGCCGCCTGCGCGGCGACCGCCAGCTCGAACGAACCGGGTACGCGCACCAGCGTGTGCGCGGCGCCTGCCTCGTCGAGCACGCGCTGCGCGCCGGCGATGAGGCCGTTCGAGATCGTCTCGTGCCAGGTGCCCGCGATCACGACGACGCGCAGTCCGCTGCCGTCGACCGGGGTGTTCGGGGTGGGGGCTCCTGCGCCGCTCATGCGTCGTCCTTTCCGAGGGCGCGGGCCAGCTCGTCCGCGCCGATGATGTGACCCATGCGATCGCGCTTGGTCTCGAGGTACTGGTGGTTGTTGGGCCCGACTCCGACGATCAGCGGCACCTGCTCGACCACATCGAGCCCGAGGGCCTGCAGCTTCTCGACCTTGTCGGTGTTGTTGGTGAGCAGGCGCACCTTCGAGATGCCGAGATCGGTGAGGATGCCGGCGGCGGCCGCGTACTCGCGGGCGTCGGCGGGCAGGCCGAGCGCGAGGTTGGCGTCGACGGTGTCCAGGCCCTCCTCCTGCAGCGCGTATGCGCGCAGCTTGTTGATCAGCCCGATGCCGCGCCCTTCGTGACCGCGCATGTAGATGACCACGCCGCCCTCCTGGTCGATGCGCTTGAGGGCCGCCTGCAGCTGCGGGCCGCACTCGCACTTCTGCGACCCGAACGCCTCCCCGGTGAGGCACTCCGAATGCACGCGCACCAGCGCGGTCTCGCCGGGAGTGCCCGACACGACGGCGATGTGATCGGTGCCGCTGACGCGGTCCTTGTACGCGAGGAAGCGGAAGGTGCCGTGGTCGGTCGGCACGTTCGCATCGGCGCGCAGGCTGACCCGGCGACCGGAGCGCCGCGCGAGGCAGTCGGCCTCATCGCGCGGGTCGACCTCGTTCAGGTGCGCGATGAGCTGCTCGATGGTGATCACCGGCACGCCCTCGCGCGCGCCGAGCTCGAGCAGCGCGGGCAGGCGCATCATGCTGCCGTCGTCGGCGACGACCTCGGCGATGGCGCCGACCGGCTGCAGTCCGGCGAGCCGCATCAGCTCGACGGCCGCCTCGGTGTGGCCGCCGCGTTCGCGCACGCCGCCGTCGACGGCGCGCAGCGGCAGGATGTGGCCGGGACGGATGAGGCTGGTGGGGACGGATGCCGGGTTCGCCAGCACATTGAGCGTCAGCGCGCGGTCATGAGCGCTGATGCCGGTGGTGACGCCTTCGGCGGCGTCGACGCTCACCGTGTACGCCGTGGTGCGGGCGTCCTCGTTGGTCTCGACCATGGGAGGCAGGTTCAGCTGGTCGGCCAGGTCGGCGGGCATCGGCGCGCAGATCAGGCCCGAGGTCCAGCGCACCATCCAGGCCATCGTCTCGGCCGTCGCGAGCTCGGCGGAGATGATGATGTCGCCCTCGTTCTCGCGGTTCTCGTCGTCGGCGACGATGATCGGCCTGCCGGCGCGCAGCGCGTCGAGGGCATCGGAGAGGGGGGAAAGGCTCATCGCGAGCCTCCTTCCGTGAGGGTGCGGAACGCGAGCAGGCGCTCCACGTGACGGGCGAGGATGTCGGTCTCGAGGTTGACGACGTCGCCGGGCTCGAGAGTGCCGAGGATGGTCGCCTCGAGTGTCTCGGGGATGAGCGAGACCTCGAACCAGTGCTCGTCTGTCTGGGTCCCTGAGCCTGCTCTCTGGGTCCCTGAGCCTGCTGTCTGGGTCCCTGAGCCTGCTGTCTGGGTCCCTGAGCCTGTCGAAGGGCTACTCACGGCGCTCACGGTGAGCGAGGTGCCGGCGACGCTGATCGAGCCCTTGTCGACGACGAGCGCCGCGAGGTCGACGGGCAGGCTGATGCGCAGCACGCGCCACTGGGCGCCCGGTCGCACCTCGAGCACCGTGCCGACGCCATCGACGTGACCCTGCACGATGTGGCCGCCCAGGCGGGCGCCGACGGGCATGGCCTTCTCGATGTTCACCCGCGAGCCGACCTGCACGGCGCCCAGAGCGGATACGTCGAGCGTCTGCTTCATGACATCGGCATCGAAGCTCGTCTCGGTCGAGCCGACCACGGTGAGGCACACGCCGCTGACGGCGATGGACTCGCCGTGCACGGCATCCGCTGCCGCCTTCGGTGCGTGCACCGTCAGCCGCCATCCGTCGCCCGACGCTGAGATCGCGCCGATCTCGCCGATCTCCTCGATGATTCCGGTGAACATCAGATTCCTTCCTCTCCTGCGACGGGATCCGTCACAGGGTGTGCGATGGCGAGCAGGTCGGCGCCGAGGGGCATCCACTGCTCGACCTGCAGGCGCAGCGCGTCGTCGATCGTGGCGACGCCGATGTCTGCGAGTGCGAGACGCTCGCCGCCGAGCAGCACCGGCGCGATGTAGGCGAGCACGGTGTCGGCGAATCCGGCGGCGATGAACGCGCTCGCCAGCGTCGGTCCGCCCTCGACGAACACGCGCTGCACGCCACGGACGCGCAGATCGGCGAGCACGGCGGCCAGGTCTCGGGTGTCGTAGAACAGCGGCGCGTGCGGATGCCGGTGCACGGCGGCGCCCGCAGGCGTGCCGCGCGAGCCGATCACGACGGGGATCGGCTGGTGCGCGTACAGGCTGTCGCCGTCGCGCGCGGTGAGCGCCGGATCGTCCGCGAGCACGGTTCCGGTGCCGACGACGATCGCATCGGCCTCGGCTCGGCGCCGGTGCACGTCGGCGCGGGCGTCGGCTCCGGTGATCCACTGGCTGGTGCCGTCGGATGCCGCGGCTCGGCCGTCCAGGCTCTGCGCCCACTTCACGGTGACGTGCGGGCGGCCCAGTCGCTGCACGCTCAGCCAGTCCTCGAGGAGCCGGCGCGAGGCATCCGCCTGCTCGCCGGCGACGACCTCGACGCCCGCCGCGCGCAGTCGCTCGGCACCGCCGCTGGACGTGTCACCCGGGTCGTCGAGCGCGTAGACGACGCGCGTGATGCCGGCGTCGATCAGCGCCTGCGCGCAGGGGCCAGTTCGTCCGGTGTGGTTGCACGGTTCGAGTGTGACGACGGCAGTGGCGCCGGATGCCTGTCCGGGCGCGAGCTTCGAGAGCGCGTCGACCTCGGCGTGCGGGGTGCCCGCGCCGCGGTGCCAGCCCTCGGCCAGCACGTCGCCTGCGGGGGAGAGGATGACGGCGCCCACCTGCGGGTTCAGACCGCGCGGACCGTTCGCCGCGAGCGCGAGGGCGCGATGCATGGCGTCGCGTTCGGCCTCGGTCACTGCCATCGGTCATCCTTCTCTGGGTTCCCGGGGTCTGCAGCGCACGCGTACGCCACGTGCTGCCTCTCTTCCGGACTAGCGAGCGGACGCTCGCATCACCGTCGGTTCCGGAATCCCACCGGATCGGCGCCTGTCACCAGGCGTTCGCGGACTGTCACCGCCGGTTCGGATTCACACCGACCCCGGAGCACGTTGATGCTCAGAGTCTAGTCAACGTGCCTCTGGACGATTCATTCCTCGTAATACAGCTCGGTCATTTCAGCAGGCGCGAGAGCCGGCGGTCGGCGAGCAACTTGCCACCCGTCTGGCACGTGGGGCAGTACTCCAGCGACCGGTCGGCGAAGAACACGCTGCGCACCGTGTCGCCGCACACCGGGCACGTCTCGCCGCGGCGGGCGTGCACCTGCATGCCGCGCCGCTTCGCATCCTTCAGATCCGCGGGCGGCTTTCCTGCGGCCTCGTCTATCGCTTCGCGCAGGGTGCTCTGTAAGGCGTCGTACAGTCGATCGATCTCGGCGTCGTCGAGATTCGCCGCCGGCGCGTACGGCGACATCTTCGCCGCGTGCAGGATCTCATCGCTGTACGCGTTGCCGATACCGGCGATCAGCCCCTGATCGCGCAGCAGCCCCTTGATCTGAGTGCGCCGACCAGCGAGCAGCGCGGCGAACGCATCCCGGGTGAACGCGGCGTCGAGCGGGTCGGGGCCCAGCCGGGCGATGCCGGGCACGTCGCTCGGGTCGCGTGCGACGTAGACGGCGAGCGACTTCTTCGTGCCGGCCTCGGTGAGGTCGAACCCGCTGCCGTCGTCGAGCGCCACCCGCATCGCGATGGGGCTCCGGCCCGGCTTGATGAGGGTCGTCGGCAGCTCCTCGTACCAGCGCAGCCAGCCCGCCTTGGCAAGGTGGAAGATCAGGTGCAGATCGCCGCCGAACGCGAGATCGATGAACTTGCCATGCCGCGTGGCGGCGCTGATCTCGGCATCCTGCAGCGCGGTGACCGGAGGATCGAACGTCTTCAGCGCCGCGATCGCCGCGACGCTGATGCGCGTGACCGTTCGCCCCACCGCGCGGTCGGCGAGGAAGTCGACCAGTCCCTGAACCTCCGGCATCTCGGGCATGCCGTCATCCTGTCACGCATCTCCTGCGCTCAGAGCACCGGCCACGCCACCGGTGTGCGGTCATCGGACGCCAGCAGTCCCGCGACCCAGCCGTCATCCCGGCCGCGCGGGCTGGTCAGGCCCTGGCGCAGCAGGCCCTCGTAGCGGAAGCCGAGCGAGCGCGCGGTGCGGGCCGAGGCGACGTTGCCCGCCACCGCTCGCCAGGCGATCCGGGCGAGCCCCAGCTCATCGAACCCGTAGTCGATCACGGCGCGAGCGGCTTCGCCCATGAGCCCCTGCCCGCGGAACTCCGCGACACCCCAGAACCCGATCTCCGCCTCACCGCCGTGGGGATGTGCGGTGATGCGGTGCAGGCCGATCATCCCGGCGAGTGCGTCGTCCTTGCGAATCGCCCACACCGTCTCGACGCCGTCCGCCCACCATCCGGCGACCAGCTCGACGAAGTCGGCCGCGTGCTGTCGCGTGTAGGGACTCGGCACGGTCGTCCAGCGCGGAACCTCGGGGTCCTGACAGGCGGCGGTGATCGCATCGATGTCGGCTTCGGTCGGGATGCTGAGCACGAGCCGCTCGGTGCGCAGGGAGACGGGGTCCATCCGGCAACGTTATCCGCCGCCGGTGGGCGGGGATATCCTGAGACGCGATGCGCCGGCGGTCGCCGGTGGGCAGAAGGAGGCGGACGTGGCGGTGCAGCACACATCGCCTCGCGGTGTGCTGGCGTCCGTGCTCGCCTCGGTGCTGTTCGGCGTGATCTTCTTCCTCGCCGGCATCCTGAGCTCGTCCGCCGAGGTGGTCTTCGCCTGGCGCATCCTCGTCACCTTCGCCTGCTATGCGCTCGCCCTGCTGCATCCGCTTGCCCGCGAGCAGCTGCGCGGGCTCGGCCGGCGACTGCGCGGTCGCTGGTGGATGCCGCTTCTGCTGGCCGGCCTTGCTGCGATCATCGGCTTCCAGCTCTGGCTCTTCATGTGGGCGCCCATGCACGGGCACGCCCTCGACACCTCACTCGGCTACCTGCTGCTGCCGATCTGCCTCGTGCTCGGCGGGCGCTTCCTGCTGCGAGCGCCGGTGAGCCGGATGCAGTGGCTCGTCGTGTCTCTCGCGGCCGTCGCCGTCGCCGTGAAGGTCGCCGCCACCCCGCAGCTGTCGTGGGTCACCCTGTCGATCTGCCTGCCGTACACCGTCTACTTCGTGGTGCGGCAGCGCTTCGGCCTCGACGGTCCGATCGTGTTCGGTGCTGAATCGCTGCTGATGGTGCCGCTGGCGGTGATCTTCCTCAGCACAGCCGCGCCCGGCGCTCTGTCGGCTGCGGAGCTGGCGGGCCTCGCGGGTATCGGGCTCGCCAGCGCTGCCGCGATGTCGCTCTATCTCGCGGCAGCGACGCTGCTGCCGTTGCCGGTGTTCGGCCTGCTCAGCTATGTCGAGCCGGTGCTGCTGGTCGGGGTCGCGCTGCTGCTGGGTGAGCGGATGCAGGGCGCGGACGCCCTGGTCTACGTCATCCTCGCCGTCGCGCTCGCGGTGCTGGCGGTGGAGGGATTCCGAGGCTCGCGGCGCAGCCGACGGGGGCGCCGCCACCTGCCGCTGCCGAGCGATCCCGGTGCCCCCGGCGTCGGCGAGCCCGACGTCGACCGTCGCGGCTAGAATCGTCCGGTGACTGTTCCGGGGATCCTGCGCGCCTTGGAAGAGGCGAACCTGTACCGCGACGCCCTCACCTGGGCGCAGACCGATGCCGAGATCTCGGCCGTCGACGGACTCGACGCCCCGATCATCGCGGGCCTGCTGCGCAAGCGCGCGTCGACGGGCAGACCGGCGTCCGCGCTCGTCATCACGCCCACCGGCCGTCGCGCCGAATCCGTCGCGGCCGCGCTCGCCGCCTACCTGGACGACGCCGAGATCCTCACCTTCCCCGCGTGGGAGACCCTGCCGCACGAGCGGCTGAGCCCCAGCCCCGACACGGTCGGCAAGCGGCTCGACACGCTGCGCCGCATCGTGACCTGGACGGGTGAGAAGCCGCTCGTCGTCGTGGCCTCGGTGCGCGCTGCGCTGCAGCCGCTCGCCGCCAACCTCGGCGACGCCGCACCCCTCGAACTGCGTGTCGGCGGGCGCGGCATCGAGCTGGAGGACGCGGTCGAGCAGCTCGTCGAGCGTGCCTACTCCCGCGTCGACATGGTCTCGCGCCGTGGCGAGTTCGCCGTGCGCGGCGGCATCCTCGACGTCTTCCCGCCCACGGCCGACCACCCGCTGCGGGTGGAGTTCTTCGGCGACGAGGTCGACCAGATCCGCGCCTTCTCAGTCGCCGACCAGCGCTCTCTGCCGGGAGATGTCGAATCGGTCTCGCTCGCCGCGAGCCGCGAGCTGCTGCTCACCGCCGAGGTGCGCGAGCGCGCCGGCGAGCTGGTCGGCCGCTTCCCCGCGATGTCGGCGATGCTCGAGAAGATGTCTCAGGGCATCCCGGTCGAGGGCATGGAATCGCTGCTGCCGGTCGTCTCCGGTCCGCTGATGACGCTCGTCGAGTACCTGCCCGAGGGATCGGCCACCGCCGTCGTCGACCCCGAGCGCGCCAGCTCGCGCGCGCAGAACCTCGGCGAGACGAACCGCGAGTTCCTCGACGCGGCGTGGAGCGCCGCGACCTCGGGCGCCTCGGCGCCTATCGACCTCGGCGCGGGGGACTTCATCAGCCTGGGGCGCATGCGCGAGATCGTGCACGAGCGCGACGGCGTCTGGTGGCGGGTCACCCCGTTCGCCGTCGACGACGATGCGGCCGAGAACCTCGATGCGTCGATCATCCCGTCGTTCCACGGGAACGTCGACGGTGCGATCGCGTTCGTCGAGGCGCGGCTCGGCGAGGGCTGGCGTGTCGTCGTGATCTCTTCGGGGCAGGGCCTCGTCGAGCGCGCGCGAGATGTGCTCAGCGACCGCGGCCTCGCCGCGCGGATCGTGGAGCAGCTGACCGACGAGCCCGAGGGCGGGGTGGCGACGCTGGTCGCCGGGTCGGTCGAGTCGGGTTTCCAGGTGCCGGATGCCCGGATCGCGGTGCTCACCGACAACGAGTTCTACGGCCGCACGATCGGCGGCGACCAGCGCACGGTCAAGAAGCTGGCATCGCGCCGGCGCAACGTCGTCGACCCGCTGCAGCTGAAGCAGGGCGACTTCGTCGTGCACTCCACGCACGGCATCGGCCGCTTCGTGGAGCTGACCAAGCGCGAGGTGTCGTCGGGCGGACGCAACGCGGTGAAGACCACCCGCGAGTACCTCGTGCTCGAGTACGCGCCCTCGAAGCGCGGCTACCCGGGCGACAAGCTCTTCGTGCCGACCGATCAGCTCGACCTGCTCTCGAAGTACGTCGGTGGTGACGCGCCCACGCTGTCGAAGATGGGCGGCAGCGACTGGGCGGCTGCGAAGGGCAAGGCGCGTCGGGCAGTGCGCGACATCGCCGTCGAGCTCGTGAAGCTGTACTCGGCGCGGATGAGCTCGAAGGGCCACGCGTTCGGGCCCGACACGCCCTGGCAGCGCGAGCTGGAGGAGGCGTTCCCGTTCGCTGAGACCCACGACCAGCTGCAGACGATCGAGGAGATCAAGGCCGACATGGAGCGGCCGATCCCGATGGACCGCCTGCTCTCGGGCGACGTGGGGTTCGGCAAGACCGAGGTCGCCGTGCGCGCGGCGTTCAAGGCGATCCAGGAGGGCAAGCAGGTCGCGATGCTCGTGCCGACGACTCTGCTCGTCAAGCAGCACCTCGAGACGTTCACCGAGCGCTTCGCCGGGTTCCCGGTGAAGGTGCGCCCGCTCTCGCGGTTCCAGAGCGATAAGGAGGCCCGGCTCACGCTGCAGGGCCTGGTCGACGGCTCGGTCGACATGGTCATCGGCACGCACCGCATCCTCACCGACCAGGTCATCTTCAAGGATCTGGGGCTCATGATCATCGACGAGGAGCAGCGCTTCGGTGTCGAGCACAAGGACGCGCTGAAGAAGCTGAAGATGAACGTCGACATCCTCGCGATGAGCGCGACGCCCATTCCTCGCACGCTCGAGATGGCGGTCACCGGCATCCGCGAGATGTCGACGCTGCAGACGCCGCCGGAGGACAGGCATCCGATCCTCTCGTTCGTCGGCCCGCGCAGCGACAAGCAGATCGCCGCGGCGATCCGCCGCGAGATCCTGCGCGAGGGGCAGGTGTTCTTCGTGCACAACCGCGTGCAGTCGATCCAGCGCGTCGCCTCCGAGCTCGCCGAGCTCGTGCCGGAGGCGCGCATCGCCGTGGCGCACGGCAAGATGGGCGAGCACCAGCTCGAGCAGGTGGTCGACGACTTCTGGGAGCGCAAGTACGACGTGCTCGTCTCGACCACCATCATCGAGACCGGACTCGACATCTCGAACGCGAACACGATCATCATCGACCGCGCCGACAAGTACGGACTCTCCCAGCTGCACCAGCTGCGCGGCCGCGTCGGCCGAGGACGCGAGCGCGCCTACGCCTACTTCCTCTACGACGACATGAAGCCGCTGAGCGAGACGGCCGCCGACCGCCTGCAGACCATCGCGGTGAACAACGAGCTCGGCTCGGGCATGCAGGTCGCGCTGAAGGACCTCGAGCTGCGCGGCGCGGGCAACCTGCTCGGCGGCGAGCAGGCCGGTCACATCGCCGGGGTCGGCTTCGACCTCTACCTGCGCATGATCGGCGAGGCGGTGGCGACGTTCCGCGGCGAGGACACGAACTCCGAGGTCGAGCTGCGCCTCGAGCTGCCGGTGGATGCCCGCATCCCCGAGTACTACATCGACAGCGAGCGGCTGCGCCTGGAGGCCTATCAGAAGCTGTCGTCTGCGGCCACGGTGTCGGCCGCAGACGATGCCATCGACCTGGTGGTCGAGGAGCTCGTCGACCGCTACGGGGCCTTCCCCGACGAGGTCACCACGCTGGTCACCGTGGCGCGTCTGCGCCGGCGAGCGGCGCGGGCCGGGCTGTCGGATGTCGTCGCGATGGGCTCGAACCTGCGCATCGCGCCCGCCCGCTTCGAGGACTCGATGAAGGTGCGCCTGCAGCGGCTGTATCCGAAGGCCAAGCTGGTCGGCGGGGGAGAGGCGCTGGTCGTGCCGATGCCCACGGATGCTGATCTGATCGAGTGGGTCGGCAACCTGTTCACAGCGATGTTCCCCGAGCCGGTGAAGGCAGAGCCCGCAGGCGTCTGACGGCACTTGCGTCGTTGCAGGAGCGGCCGGGAAATTCTCCACGGGATCAGCGGTTTCTCTTGCTTATTCGAAGTTCTGTACTAGAATAGAGGCATGACCTCGAAGCTCGATGCACTTCTTCAGCGGCGTGAGGCGCTGCTCGAGAAGTGGGCGGCGACGCGAGAGCAGATCACTCGCCTCGAAGCTGAGGCTGCGGCACTGCTCGGCGAGCGCTGGGAGCTGTTCGAAGAGGAGATCGCGTCGGAGCCGGGCCACCGGAAGGCCATCGAGCGCTCGATGCTGGCCGAGTACGCGGCGGCGAGCCGGATCTCGAAGGGGTCGATGGAGTTCGCCTTCTCGGATGCCCGGATGCTGGGTCAGTTCCCCGCGGTGCGCGACGCGTTCGGCAAGGGGCGCATCGGCCCGTCGCACGTGCGGCATGTGCTCGCCGAATCCCAGCCCGTGCGCGATGCGGTCGATCTCGGCGACGTGGCTCCCGAGACTCTCGGACTGTACGAGCAGGCGGTGCTGGAGGTCGCGGAGAGAGACACGGCCATGCGCACGAAGGCGCACGCACGTCAGGTCGCTGCCGCGCTCGCCGGTGTCACCGTGGTCGAGCGACTCAAGAAGGCTGAGGAAGAGCGGTCGGTGACCGTCCGGTCGGTGGGCGACGGCCTCGCGCTGCTGCAGGCGGTGCTGCCCGAATACCTGGCCGTGGCGATCCACGACCGACTCACCGCGATGGCGCGTCACCTGTCTGGGCGCTCCGACGACCGCGAGGGCATCCTGCCGCCGAGCGAGCCCACTGAAGCCGAGTGGGCGGCGTGGGAGGCCGAGTTTCAGGCGCACGAGCGACGTGAGCATGCCGATACCGACACCGACACCGACACCGATACCGACGCCGAAGGTCGTGCTGACGCCGAATCCGTCGACGGTGGTGCTCCTGCTGGTGGTGCTTGCCTCGACGATGACCCGTACCCGTTCGGCCTTCCGCCGGAACTCGACCTCAGCTTCTGGACCGATCCTCGGGTCGATCCCGACAGCCCGTGCATCACTCGCCTTCCGGTCTGCCCGAGGACGTTCGATCAACTGCGAGCCGACCTGCTCGCCGACCTGCTGCTCACGTCCGCTCCATCCGATGCGCATGGAACCGCGCTCGCCGGCATCCGCGCGAGAATCCAGGTCACGGTTGCCGCGACCACTCTCCATGGCGACGACGACCGGCCCGCCGAGCTCGACGGCCACGGTCCGCTGCATCCCGACATCGCACGGTCGCTCGCCGGCGGAAGCACGGGGTGGACGCGACTGTTCCTCACCTCGACCGGCATGATCACCGAGACCGACACGTACACCCCGACCGAGCCGATGAGAAGGTTCCTGCGCGCGCGAGACCAGCACTGCAGATTCCCCGGCTGCCGGATGCCGGTGCACCGCAGCGAACTCGACCACAATCTCGATTGGGCACTCGGCGGCCCCACGTCGGTCGGCAATCTCGCGCACCTCTGCAAGACCCACCATGCCCTCAAGCATCCGGACGTTCCGGATGCGGCGCGCTGGAAGGCGAGGCAGCAGCCCGATCAGAGCCTCCGGTGGGTCAGCCCCACCGGCAGGATCCACCCCGACCCGGTGCCGCGTCGAGTGATGTTCGTGCCGTCGAGCTCCGAACCGCCCGTCGGCCGGTGGGAATCGCCGACCGCGCAGCAAGCCGGATCGCCCTTCTGACCCGACGTCCGCTCCCGTCTTCTACGGCCGGTAGAATTAGGGTGTGAGCGCCCAACCGACCCAGGCCGACCCGACCCAGCCCGAGCCCATCCCGAACGACCCGTGGGCGGTCGAGGCGTCGCGCGCTCAGGCTCCCCGTCGCCGGCCCGATCTGTCGTCGGTGCCGAAGCGGTCACTGTACGCACTCGGACTGCTCGCCGCAGCCCGCGCCCTCGGGCTCGTGCTCATCGCGGAGGCGGTCGCCCGTGGGATCGCCGGCCTCGCAGCATCCGGTCTCGCTCCCGACGCCACCCGCACCATCCTCATCCTCGGTGTCGCCGGAGCGCTGCTGCGGGCCGGTGCGGAGTGGGCCGCCTCCGTCGTCTCGCGCCGCGTCGCGACCGACGTGAAGCGCGGCCTCCGCCGGAGTCTGTGGCGGCGCATCGCAGACGGCGGTGGCAGCGGCGGCAGCGGCAGCGGCGGCGGCACCGCCGTGCTCGCGGCCGATGGTCTCGACGACCTCGATGACTACTTCATCCAGTCGCTGCCCGCCCTGATCGCGGCGGCGGTGGTGCCGCTGCTGGTCGGCGCGCGGATCCTGGCCGCCGACGGGGTCAGCGCTCTCATCATCGTGATCACCGTGCCGCTCGTGCCGCTGTTCATGATCCTGATCGGCAAGCACACGCAGCAGCGCACCGACGCGGCGCTCACCGTTCTCACCCGCCTCGCCGACCACCTCACCGAGCTCGCTCGCGGACTGCCCGTGCTCGTCGGGCTGGGCCGCGTCGATGAGCAGACGCGTGCGCTCGATGGCATCCAGCGCCGCTACCGGCAGCGCACCGAGGAGACGCTGCGCTGGGCGTTCCTGTCGGCCCTCGCCCTCGAGCTCATCGCGACGATCTCGGTGGCGGTGGTCGCCGTGTTCCTCGGCCTGCGGCTGCTGAACGGCACCATGGCGCTGGAGCCGGCCCTCATCGCACTCATCCTCGCGCCGGAATGCTTCACCGCCCTGCGCGACGTCGGCACCGCCTTCCATGCGTCGCAGGACGGCCTCTCCGCACTCGAACGAGCCAAGGCGCTGCTCCGCGGCCCGCGACGGCGCGACGTGCGCGGCGAGGCGACGGGCCCGATCCGCATCGACGGGCTGACGGTCACCTATCCCGGCCGCCAGGCACCCGCGCTGCGCGCAGTGACGGCGGAGCTCTCCGGCATCACGGCGGTCACTGGTGCGAGCGGCGCGGGCAAGTCGACTCTCCTCGCTGCCCTCGCCGGGGTGCTGCCCACGGACGCAGCGATCTCGGGAGCGGTTCGTGGAGTGGATCCGGATGCCGTGGCCTGGGCGCCACAGGCGCCGCGCGCCTTCGCCGCGACACCGCGCGAGGAGCTCGCCCTGTACGGTGCCGCGCCCGGTGCGCTCGACGAGCTGGGTCTCGGGCGTCTCGCCGACGCGGCGGTCGCCGAGCTCAGCCCGGGGGAGCAGCGCCGGCTCGCGGTCGCGCGTGCTCTCGCGCGGGTGGATGCCGGTGCCAGCCTGCTCGTCCTCGACGAGCCGACCGCGCATCTCGACCCCGTCGCAGCGGACCTGGTGCGCGCGGCGGTCCTGCGCCGCGCCGATCGGTGCGCGATCGTGCTCGCCACTCACGAACCCGAGACGCTGGCGCTCGCGGATCGGTTCGTCTCGATGGGCGATCCGGTGGCCGACCAGGATGCTGCCCGCGAGGGAGAGCCTCGGGCACAGGAGTCGGGTTCTGAAGAACCGATCCAGTCCGGGCATCCTTCGGAATCGCCGTCACCCTTCACGACGGAGCCCACCGCCGGGCGGCGCAGCCTCACGCTGGCGTCGCTGCTGCGCCCCCAGGCCTGGCTGTGGGCCGCGTCGATGGCGCTCTCCGCGCTCGCCGCAGGGCTCGCGGTGGCGCTCACCGCGGTGTCGGGATGGCTGATCGTGCGAGCCAGCGTCGAGGAGTACATCATGTACCTGCTCGTCGCGATCGTGGGCGTGCGCGCGTTCGGCATCGGGCGCGCCGCGGGCCGCTACGCCGATCGGCTCGTCACGCACCGCGCGACGTTCCTCGTGGTGGACGCGCTGCGCCTGCGACTCTGGCGGGCGATCGCCGCCCGCGGCGCCGGGTCGCGACGCCTGCTCGAGGGCGGCGCACCGCTCGACTACCTCGTCACGCTCGCCGACGACCTGCGCGACCAGCTGCCGCGCGTCATCCCGCCGCTCGGCGCGGGCCTGCTGGCCGTCGCGGGAACAATCGTCACGGCCGCGTTCGTCACCCCGCACCTGACCGTGCTGGTCGCCGCCGTGCTGATCGCGGCCGTCATCCTCGCCTCGGCGCTCGCGATCCTCAGCGAACGCGGCGCCACCACCGAGCGCGTCGCGGCGCGGTCGACCATCGTGCGCACGACCGCCGCCCTCGCCTCCGCCGCCGACGACCTGCGCGGGAACGGAGTCGCCGACGAGGCGCTCCGACACCTCGACGCGCACGCTCGGCGGCTCGCCACGGCCGAAAGACGCGCCGCCTGGTCGGCCGGACTCGGCGCCGCCGTCATCACCATCGCGACCACGATGCTCGCCGTGCTCGTTCCGGTGCTCTCACCCGACCTGCCCGCCGAGTCGGCGTCGGTCGTCGCGCTTCTCTCGCTCGCCCTGCTCGAGCCGCTCGCCGCCCTCGTCGCCGCCGTGCATCGTGTCCCCGCGCTGCAGGTGCTGCTGCATCGTCTCGACGCCGTGCTGAGTCCGGCGCCCACCCCGCAGTGGGGAACGGCGAACCCGGATGCCCTCCATCGCCTCGCCCTGGATGCGGTGACGATCCGCTATCCGGGCACGGCCGCCCCTGCGGTCGAGAACGTCACCGCCGAGGTGGACCGCGGCCGGTGGCTGGTGCTCGATGGGCCGTCGGGTTCCGGCAAGTCCACGCTGCTGTCTGCGGTGATGGGCGCTCTGCCCGTGGCATCCGGAACGATCACCGCCGACGGGCAGCCGATCACGACCTTCGACGAGCGCGCCTGGCGCGATCGAGTCGCCTGGTGCCCGCAGGACGCCTACGTCTTCGACTCCACACTGCGCGGCAACCTGCTGCTCGCCCGCGACCGCGACGACGCACCCGATGACCGTGCCCTGCGCGGTGTGCTGGCCAAGGCTGGCCTCGCCGGTCTGCTCGGCGCGCTCGGCGGCGACCTCGATGCTCGCGTCGGCCCCGGCGGCTCCGCCCTGTCGGGGGGTGAGCGTCAGCGGCTCGCCGTCGCGCGAGCGCTGCTCACGCGTGCCGAGATCCTCCTGCTCGACGAGCCGACCGCCCACCTCGATCGGCCCACTGCCGCGGCGATGATGGCCGACGTGCGCGACGCCACCACGGAGCGGATCGTCGTGCTCGTCTCGCACCGTCGAGCCGATCGGCATGACGGCGACGCGGTCGTGCGGCTCGGCGCTGCGGATGCCGTGACTGTCGTCGGGTGACCGCGCGGAGGTAGGGTTCGACGGCCCGGACGCCGGCTGTGGCTCGTCGAGAGCAGGAGAACACGCGCAGGTAGGCCGAATCGCGTGGATCTCTCCTATGCTCGGGTGTTCGCCTACGCTCGCGCGGCAGCGCGGCAGCTCGGCACCGGGCACGGGGAACCCAGACTCGCGCGACGCGTGAGCCGGGAGAGCGTCCGAGATGCCGTCCGCGCCGCGTCAGTCGGCGAGCCTGCGGAACCGGTCGCTCACCCGCATCGACCCCGACACCGGCTGATCGGCGCCCGGCACCCCGCTCGCGCCGACCTGCAGGATCGCCCGGGCCAGCACCTCGTCGCGCACCTCTCGACGCGCATGGTCGTCGGCGAGCATCTCGACGAGAGCGGCCACCTCGACCTCGGCTCGTGCTGCGATCGGGAACCAGGGCAGCGCCGACCGCCAGGCGCGGAACGCGAGCAGCAGCAGATCGTGCCGCTGCTCGACGTGCGCGCGTTCATGGGCGATCACCGCGACGAGCTCATCGGGGTCCAGGCGGTCCAGCAGCCCCTGCGAGAGCACGGTGACCGACCGCGGTCCGTTCGGCAGGCAGTACGCCATGGGCACCGCGTCGTCGATCACGCGGGTGCGCGCGCGGGTGGGATGCGGCGAGGTCAGCATCTCGAGCAGGGCGAGATGGCGCCGGCGCTGCTTGGTCACCTGCACGATCGTCGCGCCGAGGTGGGTGAGCAGATAGACGGTGAAGAGCAGAGCGGGGATCGGCGCGAGCCACGGATGCCCTGGCAGCGCCGCGTGACCGGCGAGAGCCAGCGCCCCGATCATCGACAGCCCGCCGGCCAGGCCGATCGCCTGCCAGAGCAGCAGCGCCATCACGGGTGCGCGCATCGGCCATGATGCGCGCGAGAGGGCCACAGGCACAGGCCACGCGAGCGCGATCGAGATCAGGCCGAACGCGATCGCGCCGAAGATGACGACCCCGTGCGGAATGATCAGTGCGCCGCTCTGCGCGACGTCGGCCGCGGCGGTCAGCATGGCGTCTCGTTCAGCATGGCGCCGCGGTCAGCCCGAGCGACCGAGCAGCTGACGCAGCACGGCGGCGTCCTCGGGTGAGACCCCGCCGACGAAGCGCTCGAGCACGGCCGTGCGGTCACCGGCGTCGCCGAGCACCGAGTGCATGAGCTCCGCAACATGATCGGCGCGAGAGGCGACGGCGGTGTAGCGGTGCGGGCGAGCCGAGCGGTCAGAGGCCACGAAGCCCTTCTTCTCCAGGCGCGAAAGCACGGTCAGCAGCGTGGTCACGGCGAGCGAACGGCCCTCGGCCTCGAGCTGGCTCTGCACGTCGTATGCGCTGAGCGCGTGATCGGCATCCCAGATGGCGTCCATCACAGCGCGTTCCAGCTCTCCGAGTGTTCCCATGAGCGCATCCCTCCTCCACCGCATTTTGTCCGGCTCCTTGATTCTACTCCCTGTCGAATTTGTTCTATCGTGTGTCGAAGAAGTTCTACGAAGCGTAGAATTGCTGTGGCGGACGACCGCCGCCCCTTCGCGAACGGAGAAACCGCGTGGACGTCCTCGACATCGCCCGCTGGCAGTTCGGCATCACCACCGTCTACCACTTCCTGATGGTGCCGCTGACTCTCGGTCTGGGCATGATGGTCGCGATCATGCAGACCCGCTGGGTGCGCACGGGCGATGAGAAGTTCCTGCGCATGACGAAGTTCTGGGGCAAGGTCTACCTGATCAATTTCATCGTCGGCGTGGCCACCGGTCTCGTGCAGGAGTTCCAGTTCGGGATGGCCTGGAGCGAGTACTCCCGCTTCGTCGGCGACGTCTTCGGCGCGCCGCTGGCGATGGAGGGACTGCTCGCCTTCTTCGTCGAGTCGACCTTCCTCGGCATCTGGATCTTCGGGTGGGGCCGGCTGCGCAAGGGGCTGCACCTGGCTGCGCTCTGGTGCGCGGTGATCGGGTCGTGGATCTCGGCGTTCTTCATCATCGTCGCCAACTCGTGGATGCAGCACCCGGTCGGCGTCGAGCTCGGCGCCGACGGGCGCCCGGTGATGACCGACGTGTGGGCCGTGCTCACCAACAACACCGCGATCGCCGCCTACACGCACACGATCTTCGGCGCCCTCGTCGTCGCCGGCATGTTCCTGCTCGGCATCTCCTGGTACCACCTGTGGCGCCGCCGCCACGACGGCATCGACTCGGTCGACGAGGACGGTCGCGTGGTCGTCGGACAGGCGGATGCCGTGGCAGGGCGCGACAGGAAGGACCACGGCGTCTGGATCTGGTCGCTGCGGTTCGGGGCGGTCGTGGCCATCGCCGGGTTCCTCGGCACCGTGGCATCCGGCGACATCCAGGGCAAGCTCATGTACGAGCAGCAGCCGATGAAGATGGCGGCGGCGGAAGCCGCCTGCCACACCGGCTCGTCGTTCTCGGTGCTCTCCCTGGGCGACCCCGGGTCGACCGACTGCGCCGACGTGATCACCCTCATCGAGGTGCCAGGGGTGCTCGGCTTCCTCGGCACGGGGGAGTGGGGCGCCGAGATGCCCGGCATCAGCGATCTCGAACCGCAGTACGTCGACCAGTACGGCAAGACGATCCCCGATGACGCCCTCTACGGCGACATGGCCGGCACCGACGTGCAGTACGTGCCCGTGATGTGGGTCACCTACTGGGGCTTCCGGCTGATGATCGGCCTCGGCGGCGTGGTCGCGTTCGGCGGTGTGGTCGCGCTGTGGCTGACCCGCAAGGGCACCGTGCCGCGCTCGCCGTGGATCATGCGGCTCGCCCTGCTCGGCATGGTCGCGCCGTTCGCCGCGAACATCGCCGGCTGGATCTTCACCGAGCTCGGGCGCCAGCCCTTCGTCGTGGCGCCCAACCCCGATGCGACTGGCGTCGACGGCGTCTTCATGTACACCGCGGCGGCCGTGTCGCCCGGCGTGACCGTCGGCGAGCTGCTGTTCTCCGTGATCACGCTCAGCGCGGTGTACGGCGTGATGCTCGTGATTGAGTTCTACCTGATGGTGAAGTACGTGCGCGGCGGCGTGGCCGCCTCGATGCCCGAGCTCGCCGCATCCGGGCATCCGGACGACGGCGACGAGAGCCGACCCGACACCGACCGACGCGACGACGTGCTCGCCTTCGCATACTGACCGGCCCGAGAGGAACTGAGGAAATGGAACCGCTTCCCGTCGTCTGGTTCATCGCGATCGCCGTGCTGTGGATCGGCTACCTGCTGCTCGAGGGCTTCGACCTCGGCGTGGGCATGCACATGGTCTTCTCCACGCGGTCCGAGCGCGACCGCCGCGTCATGCTCAACACCATCGGCCCCGTCTGGGACGGCAACGAGGTGTGGCTGATCACCGCGGGAGCCGCGATGTTCGCCGCGTTCCCCGCCTGGTACGCATCGCTGTTCTCGACGCTGTACGTGCCGCTGACGATCACCCTGGTCGGTCTCATCGTGCGCGCGGTCGGCATCGAGTACCGCGGCAAGGTGCACACCGAGCGCTGGCGCACCGTGTGGACCTGGATGATCGGACTCGGGTCGCTCATCGTCGCGTTCTGCATCGGCGCCGCGCTGGCGCTGACCTCGACCGGTCTGCCGATCGATGCGAACGGCGACCGCGTCGGCGGTCCGTTCGTCTGGCTGACGGCTCCCGCTGTGCTCGGCGGCCTCGCCGTGGTCGGCTTCGCGCTGCTGCACTCCGCGACGTTCCTCGGGCTGAAGGCCGACGGGCCGGTGCGCGAGCGGGCCGGGCGCTTCGCCGCCCGCTGGGCGCCGCTGTGCATCGCCCCCGCCGCACTCTGGGCGATCTGGGTGCAGCTGGCACACGGCGGCAGCGTGCTCGCCTGGACGCTCATCGTCTTCGCCGTGCTCGCCGCCGTCTTCGGCTGGCGGGCGGCGCAGCAGCGTCACGAAGGTCGTGCGTTCATCGGATTCGCCGGATTCGGGCTGTTCGGCGCGGCGGCGATCTTCGCCGGGATGTTCCCTCGACTGCTGCCCTCGACGGTGGATGCCGCCTTCGACCTCACCGTGTGGAACGCCGCCAACGGGCCGTACACGCTGGGCGTCATGACCGTCGTGGCGGCCGTGTCGCTGCCGGTGATCCTGCTCTACCAGGCCTGGAGCTACTGGATCTTCCGCAAGCGCGTGACCCCGGGCATGATCCCCGAGGTGCACATCGTGCTGCCGGCGGTGCTGCGCGCTCGGTGACGTGCAGGGCTAGTCTGGCCGCATGATGTACGAGCACCTCGGGGCTCGGCCCCGCATCCACGACACGGCCGTCGTGGCGCCGACCGCCGTGATATCCGGCGACGTGGAGATCGGACCGAACTGCCAGGTGCTGCACGGAGCCGTGATCACGGCCGAGGGCGGACCGATCACCCTCGGTGAGCACGTGATCGTGATGGAGAACGCGCTCATCCGCGCCACGTCGGCGAATGCAGCGCACATCGGCGATCACACGCTGGTCGGCACGCTCGCGAGCATCGCCGGTGCGACCGTCGGTGAGGAGGTGTTCCTGGCATCCGGAGCCCGCGTCTTCAACGGCGCGCTCATCGGACCCCGCTGCGAGGTGCGCGTCAACGCGATCATCCAGCGTCGCGCGGTGCTGCCCGAGGGAAGCGTTGTACCGATCGGCTGGGTGGCGGTCGGTGACCCGGTACAGCTGTTCTCGCCGGACCAGGCCGACGAGATCGCTGCGGCGATGCCCGCCCTCGACTTCCCCGGGCACGTGTTCGGCGTCGACCGCGACACCCCTGACCTGATGGTGCAGCTCACCGAGCGCTATGCGAGCTCGCTAGCGCGACACGCCGACGACCGGCGGCTCGACCCGTAGTGGAATGACCGCTCGAGGTCAACGACCTGGCCGCGCGGTCGTCGGGCGGGCAGAATCGCGGGCATGTGGACATTGCTGATCGTCTTGCTCGTCATCTGGCTCGGACTGTCCGTGCTCGGCTTCGTCGTGAAGGGCCTGCTCTGGCTCGCGGTGCTCGGCGTCGTGCTGTTCCTGGCCACGCTCGTCTTCGGCTTCCTCAGACGAGGCCGCTCCAAGGTCTGACCCCGCCCTGCACGCACCGACGCCCCCTCCGATCCCACAAGGGGAGTCGAGAGGGGGCGTCGATGCGTGCGACAGGGTCCGATCAGATGACGCCCTGCGCGAGCATCGCGTCGGCTACGCGCTCGAAGCCGGCGATGTTGGCGCCCGCGACGTAGTCGCCGGGAGTGCCGTAGCGCTCCGCGGCGCGGAACGAGGCGTCGTGGATGTCGGCCATGATGTCGCGCAGCTTCTGCTCGCTGTTCGCGAAGTTCCAGCGCTGGCGCGAGGCGTTCTGGCTCATCTCCAGAGCCGACGTCGCCACGCCGCCGGCGTTCGCCGCCTTGCCCGGTGCGAACAGAACCTCGGAGTCCTGGAACGCGCCGACGGCCTCGGGAGTGGAGGGCATGTTGGCGCCCTCGGCGACCGCACGCACGCCGTTGGCGATGAGCATGCGGGCCGAGTCCTCGTTCAGCTCGTTCTGCGTGGCCGAGGGCACCGCGATGTCGACCGGGGTCTCCCAGACGTTGCCGCCCTCGACGAACCGCGCGCCGGAGCGACGGTTCGCGTACTCGACGATGCGGCCGCGCTCGACCTCCTTGATCTGACGCAGCAGAGCGAGGTCGATGCCCGCGTCGTCGACAATGTAGCCGGAGGAATCGGATGCCGTAATCGCGCGCGCCCCGAGCTGGGTGGCCTTCTCGATCGCGTAGATCGCGACGTTGCCTGAGCCCGAGACGGCCACGCGCTTGCCCTCGAGGCTCTCGCCGTGCACCGCGAGCATCTCCTGCACGAAGAACACCGCGCCGTAGCCGGTCGCCTCGGTGCGCACCTGCGCGCCGCCCCAGCCGATGCCCTTGCCGGTGAGAATGCCCGACTCGTGACGGTTCGTCATCTTGCGGTACATGCCGAACAGGTAGCCGATCTCACGGCCGCCCACCCCGATGTCACCCGCGGGGACGTCGGTGTGCTCGCCGATGTGACGGAACAGCTCGCTCATGAACGACTGGCAGAAGCGCATGACCTCAGCGTCGCTCTTGCCGTGCGGGTCGAAGTTCGAGCCGCCCTTGCCGCCGCCGATGCCCTGGCCGGTGAGGGCGTTCTTGAAGATCTGCTCGAAACCGAGGAACTTGATGATGGAGATGTTCACGGAGGGGTGGAAGCGCAGACCGCCCTTGTACGGCCCGAGTGCGGAGTTGTACTGCACGCGGTAGCCGCGGTTCACCTGCAGCTTGCCGGCGTCGTCGGTCCACGGCACGCGGAAGATGACCTGGCGCTCGGGCTCGACGAGGCGCTCGAGCACGCCCTGATCCAGGTACTTCGGGTGGCGCTCGAGGACCGGCCCGATCGAGTGCAGCACTTCGTGCACCGCCTGGTGGAACTCCGGCTCATTCGGGTTGAGGCTGCGCACTGCGTCGAAGACGGGCTGGGCGGCATCGCTGAGCGGATGGAAGTCGGCAGTGTTCTCTGTCACGCGGAAAGCTTTCTTATGGGGGATGGAGAGTGCGATCGTGTCGCGTGACCCTTCGACAGGCTCAGGGCAGGTGCCGGATCAGGCAGGGGTCTTCACTTTAGCGTCAGCGCCCCGGGGTCTCCGACGAGAAGTCGCAGGGGATGCTATCACCCGGTGTTCTGCAGGCCCGCCGCGACTCCGCTGACCGAAAGCAGCAGGAGGCGCTGCAGGTCGGGCCCTTCGACAGGCCCTTCGGCAGGCTCAGGACAGGCCGCAGGGACCCAGATCGCTTGAGTCTCGGAGCGGAGGGCGCGCAGCGCACGCAGCTGCAGCAGCGACAGTGCGTCGACGTACGGGGTGCGCAGCTGCACGGCGCGCTGCAGCACGGGCTTGTTCCCGAGCAGCTGGTCACCGCCGGTGAGACGGATCACCCAGTCGCGCGTGAGCGCGAGCTCGTCGAGCACGATCTTCGCGAGGTCGTCGCGGTCGCCGAGCGAAAGGTACTCGCGGGCGATGCGCTCGTCGGTCTTCGCCAGGCTCATCGCGACGTTGTCGACCATGGTGCGCAGCAGCGGCCAGTCCCGGTAGGCCTCGACCAGCCTGGCCTCGTCGCCCACGGCATCCAGCGCCGTGCCCAGCCCGAACCAGCCGGCGAGGTTGATCCGCGCCTGGGTCCAGGCGAACACCCACGGGATCGCCCGCAGATCCTCGAGGGATTCGACCGAGAGCCCACGGCGGGCCGGACGCGAGCCCAGGGCCAGCAGGCCGATCTCCTCCATCGGCGTGACGGTCGCGAACCACGGCGCGAATCCGTCTGCGGCGACGAGCGAGAAGAACCGCTCGCGCGACGCGGCATCCATCGTCTGGGCGACGTCGGCGAAGCGCTCGGCGGCGCCGCTGGTGCGCTGCTCGACGGTGGGGGAGGAGGCGAGCAGCGTCGCCGCGGCCACCTGGTCGATGTGACGCATCGCGATCGCCGGCTCGCCGTAGCGGGCGAAGATGACCTCGCCCTGCTCGGTGAGCTTGAAGCGGCCGTCCACCGAATGCGGCGGCTGCGCGAGGATGGCCGAGTTGGCAGGGCCTCCGCCGCGGCCGAGCGCGCCGCCGCGGCCGTGGAACAGGGTGAGCCGGATGCCCGATTCCTTGGCCCACAGCGCGATCTGACGCTGCGCCTCGTAGAGCGCGAGGTTCGCGGCCACCGGGCCGACGTCCTTCGACGAATCGGAGTACCCGAGCATGACCTCGAGCCGGTCGCCGGTGGCGTCCAGGCGCGCACGGAACTGCGGGAACTGAACGACCTCCGCGAGGATCGCGGGAGCCGCCTGCAGGTCGGCGAAGGTCTCGAACAGCGGCACGACATCGAGCACCGGAGCCTGATCGCCCAGGGCGTATGCCGCGAGGCGGTGCACGTTGGCGAGGTCCTGCGCCGACTGCGTGAACGAGACGACGTAGCGCCCGGCGGCGCGAAGCCCGTAACGGCGCTGGATGTCGGCGACCGCACGGAACACATCGAGCACCTCCTCGGTCTGCGCGCTGAGCTCGCCACCGGCGTCGAGCTCTTCCAGCGCCTGCCGGTGCACCTTCGAGTGCTGACGCACCTCGAGCTCGGTGAGATGGAAGCCGTAGGTCTCCACCTGCCAGATCACGTGCTGCAGGCCGCCGAATGCGTGACGGCGGGCCCCGGCATCCGCAAGCGACGACTGCACCGCCCGCAGGTCGTCGAGCAGCTCCTCGGGGGCGCCGTAGGCGGCACCTTGCTCGGTGCGGGTGGCGTGCACGCGGTGCACGAGCGCGAGCATCACGCGGCGGTGCGGCTCCGACGGCGAGCGGGTCGCGATCTCGTCCGCCAGCTCCGGATGCCCGTCGGCGAAGCGCTGCCAGATCGCGCTGACCTCGTCGCTCGGCGGGGTGTCGGCGGCGTCGAGGGTGAGAGCGCGGCCGATGCGCTCCAGGGCACGCTCGAGTCCGCGCAGCACGTGCTCGGAGGCGATCTGCGCAGCCTCCCTCGTCACCGACGCGGTGACGAACGGATTGCCGTCGCGGTCGCCGCCGACCCACGAGCCGACGCGCACGAACGCGGGGACGACGGGCTTGCTGGCGCCGGACTCGTCACCGCGCAGCGCGTCATCGATGCGGCGGTACACGTGCGGCACGGTGCTGAAGAGCGTCTCGTCGAACACACCCATGACCGTGCGGACCTCGTCGGTCGGGGTCGGCTTCTGCGCACGCAGGGGAGCGGTGCGCCACAGTGTGTCGATCTCCTCGAGCATCCGGCGGCGGGCGCGCTGCTCGTCGGCACCGCCCTCGCTGGCGGCGTCGTGCTCGGTGAGCAGATCGGAGAGGCGGCGGATGCTGCCCGACACCGCACGGCGACGCGCCTCGGTCGGGTGAGCGGTGAACACCGGGTGGAAGCGCAGCTCGGCGAGCCGCTCGCGAGCGGCATCCGCCCCGACCTCCTTCGTCAGCTGCGCGAAGGCCGTCGCGACGGTGTCGGTCGCACCCTCGCGGGGCTGGCCGGACCGCTCGCGCAGGATGCGCACCCGCTGGTGCTCCTCGGCCAGGTTGACGAGGTGGAAATAGCAGGTGAAGGCGCGTGCGACCTCGTCAGCGCGCTCGATGGTGAACGAGTCGGCGATCTCGGCCGCGCGGGCGAACGCAGCCCCGTCGCCGTCGGCGTCGGATGCCTGGATCGTGGCCAGGCGCAGCCTCTCGACATCCTCGAAGAGTCCGGTGCTGCCAGACTCGCGCAGCACCTGCCCGAGCAGGCCGCCGAGCATCCGGACATCCGCGCGCATCGCGTCGGGAATGCCGTGGGAGGCCTCGAATCGGGTGATGACGCGGATGGCTTCGGTGTTCGTGGGCTCAAGCGACATGCTTCGAGAGTAAACCGCCCGAACGACCCGTCCGTTCCCTGTGACAGAGTGGAGGGGATGCGTATCTCGGACAACCCCCTTCGTGGCCAGCGGTTTCCCGCAGCGCTTCTCCTCGCCGCGGCGGCGCTCGGCCTGCTGCTGGCTAATCTCGCCACGCACGACGGGATCGCCGACGTGCTGCATGCGCACATCGTGGTCCCCGGCACCGGACTCGATCTCTCGATCGAGGAGTGGGTCGCCGACGGGCTGCTCGCCATCTTCTTCCTCGTCGTCGCGATCGAGCTGCGGCACGAGCTCACCCACGGCGAGCTCGACTCGCCGCGCAAGGCTGTGCAGCCGGCGATCGCGGCCACCGGCGGCGTCATCGTGCCGATCGGCATCTACCTCCTGATCGCCGGTCCCGCGACGGGCGCAGGCACAGCCGTCGGCTGGCCGATCCCCACGGCTACAGACATCGCCTTCGCGCTCGGCGTGCTCGCGATGTTCGGAAAGGGCCTGCCCTCGGCGGTGCGCGTCTTCCTGCTCGCCCTCGCCATCCTCGACGACATCATCGGCATCATCTTCATCGCCGTCCTCTTCGCGCACGACGTGAACTGGCTGATGTTCGCTCTCGCGGTCGCGAGCGTCGCGGTGTTCGCCATGCTCAGCCGAGTGGTCGCGAAGAACGGCTCGTCGGGGATCGCCGTGCTGATGGGCGTCATCGCCGTCATCGCCTGGGGCTTCATGGCGCTCTCCGGAATCCACGCCACGATCGCCGGCGTGATGCTGGGGCTCGCGATGTCACCGGCACCGGCAGAGAAGACGCGGCACGCGCTCGAGCCCACGGTCAACGGTGCCATCCTCCCGGTCTTCGCCTTCGTCGCGGCGTTCGTCGTCATCCCTCAGGTCTCGCCGACCGAGCTGTCTCCGGCGTTCTGGGGGATCCTCATCGCGCTGCCGGTCGGCAAGATCATCGGCATCGGACTGTTCGGATGGCTGAGCATGCAGATCAGGCCCAAGGGCACCGAGCCCGCGCTGCGGCTGCCCGACATCCTCGCCGCCGGCACGCTCGGAGGCATCGGGTTCACCGTCTCGCTGCTGCTCGCCAACCTCGCCTTCGCTGGGGAGGGCGAGATCCGCGACCAGGCCATCCTCGGCGTTCTCGGCGGTTCGCTGATCGCCCTCCTGCTCTCCGGCGTCGTCGTCACCGCCCGCGCGCGGTCGTACCGCCGGCTCGCCGCCGCGGTGGAGTGAGCCGATGACCGATCCGCTCACCGAGCCCGACGCGCTTCGTGCCGCGGCCGAGACCATGCGGCAGGTGCGTGAGCGATGCGTCTGGTCGCAGCGGATCACCCATCGTGACCTCGTGCCGTACCTGATCGAGGAGGCGCACGAGCTGATCGATGCCGTCGAGCGCGACGACCGCGTCGAGATGCGCGAAGAGCTCGGCGATCTGCTGTGGCAGGTGCTGTTCCACGCGGCGATCACCGCGCAGAGCACCTCGGACGCGTTCGACATCGACGACGTGGCGCGTGGGCTGACCGAGAAGATGGTGCGGCGGCATCCGCACGTCTTCGGCGACGCCGTCGCGACGACACCTGAGGAGGTGCTCGTGCACTGGAACGCGGCCAAAGCCGCCGAGAAGCGCGAGCGTCGCAGCGTGCTCGACGGTGTGCCGGCGGGCATGCCCGCGCTGGCGCGAGCGCAGAAGCTTCTCGGACGGGCCGCCTCGGTCATCGATTCGGCCGTCGGCCCTGTCGAAGGGCCCGCGTCCGAAGCCGAATTGGGCGATGCGCTGCTCGCCCTGGTCGCGCAGGCGCGCGAGCAGGGATGGGATGCCGAGCGCGCCCTGCGTGAGCGCCTCCGCCAGCTCGAATCCGACGTCCGCGCCGCCGAATCCGGCAGCTGAGGGCCGGGGTGCGCCGACCGCGACGATGCCGCTGCGCGTGACCTGGAAAGATGGACGCGTGGCAACTGTGAACCCGCCGCGCGGCATGCGCGACTTCCTCCCCGCTGACAAGGCCCGTCGCGAGCGCGTGCTCGCCGTCATCCGCGAGCGCTATCGAGCGCACGGCTTCGACGAGATCGAGACCCCGGTGGTCGAGGAGCACGGACGCCTGCACGCCGGCATCGGCGGCGACAACGAGAAGCTGTCGTACAGCATCCTGCGCCGGGGACTCGACGCGGAGGGGATCCGAGCCGCGGCTGACGACCCGGCGGCCCTCAGCGATCTCGGCCTGCGCTACGACCTCACCGTCCCGCTGGCGCGTTTCTACGCGACGAACCGCGGGCAGCTGCCGACGGTGTTCCGCGCCATCCAGATCGGACCCGTCTGGCGTGCCGAGCGGCCCCAGAAGGGGCGCTACCGCCAGTTCGTGCAGTGCGACATCGACATCATGGGCGACGACAGCGCCCGCGCGGAGGCGGAGCTGATCGTCGCGTCCCTCGACACGATCGACGCGCTCGGTCTCGAGGGCGGCATGGTGCGGGTGAACGACCGCCGCGCCCTGGACTGGATGCTCGACAGCTTCGGTTTCACCGCGGACGAGCGCCCCGGTGTGCTGATCACGATCGACAAGCTCGACAAGATCGGTCCCGACGGCGTCGCGGCGGAGCTGCGCGAGCGCGCTGTCACTGCCGGTGCCGTGGACGCGTTCGACGCGTTCCTGAAGCGCCCGCAGACGCGCGAGTACAACCCGTACGGGGAGCGGCAGATCCGCAAGGCGCTGCCCGAGGGCGCGCCCGACGAGATCGTCGCGCACCTCGTCTCGCTCGGAGAGGCGGTCGTGGCCGCGCGCCCTTCGGCAGCCGCAGGGAACCAGCTCGAGGCGGACCCGCCTCTCGTCTACGACCCGTTCCTCGTGCGTGGGATGGGCTACTACACGGGCACGATCTTCGAGCTCGCGCACCCCTCGGTGAGCTACTCGCTCGGCGGCGGCGGACGCTACGACGGCATGATCGGGCGGTTCCTCGGTCAGCAGGTTCCCGCGGTGGGCTTCTCGATCGGCTTCGAGCGCATTGTCGACCTGGTCGCCGAGCAGGAGGCCGACCAGGCGCAGGCGGTCGTGCTCGTGCACGACGCCGACGTGCCGGTCGCCGAGCTGCTGGCGCACAAGTCCGCGCTGCTGCGCGACGGCATCGCTCGCGTGCGCCTCGAGCGCCGCGCGAAGAACATGAAGGCGCTGCTCGAGCGCTCGGCCGCCGATGGGTACACCGGTTTCGCTTCGGTGCGCTCCGGAGACGAGCCGGGCACGGCCGAGGTCAAGCCGCTGGCGTGATTTCGCCTTTTCCGAGGTAGGCGAACACACGAGCGCAGGTGGATTTCACGGAATCCGGCCTGCGCTCGATCGTTCGCCTGCGCTCGTGTGGCCACCGGCCTTGTGGCAGCGCTCAGCGCGCGGCGAGCCTCAGCCGCAGCATCCGGAATCCGACTCCGGCCAGCACGACGCCGGTGCCGATCAGCGAGGCGAGCGCGGGCAGCGTCGAGACGAGCACCAGGCATCCGACCGCACCGATCACCTGCAGCGCCTTCGGATACCGGCGAACGTCGGCGCGCTGACGGAACGCTGCGGCGTTGGCGATCAGGTAGTACAGCAGCACGCCGAACGATGAGAAGCCGATCGCGCCGCGCAGATCGGCGACCAGCACGATCCCGATCACGATCAGCGCCACCGCGATCTCCGCGCGCTGCGGCACCTGCCATCGTTCGTCGACCACGGCGAGGAACCGCGGCAGATCCGACTCGCGCGCCATCGCCAGCGTCGTCCGTCCCACGCCGGTGATGAGGGCGAGCAGTGCGCCCAGAGACGCCGTCGCGGCTGCCACGCGCACCACGGGCCCCGGCCAGCTCCAGCCCGCCTCCTCCGCGACGTCGGCGAGCGGATGCGCGCTGCCGATGGCATCCGCTCGCAGCGTCAGCATGACCGAGACGGCCACCAGCACGTAGACGACGACCGCGCCGCCGAGAGCGAGCACGATCGCGCGCGGGATGGTCCGGGCGGGATCGATCACCTCCTCGCCCATGGTCGCGATGCGCGCGTAGCCCGCGAAGGCGAAGAACAGCAGTCCCGCGCCCTGCAGCACGCCATAGGCCGTCGCATCCGGCAGGGGAGCGGGAGTGGCTTCTGGTGCGGCGGCGATTCCGGATGCCGCGACCGCGGCCAGTCCGAGCAGCGAGACGACCACGAGGATGCGCGTCAGCAGCGCCGTGCGGGTGACACCGAAGCAGTTGACGGTGGCGAGCGCGGCGACCGCGAGCACGGCGACGGGCGTCCGCCAGCTCTCGGAGGCGGCGTAGGCGGCGAAGGTCATCGCCATGGCCGCGCAGCTCGCGATCTTTCCGATCACGAAGCACCACCCGGCGATGAAGCCCGACCAGGGCCCGATCTCGGCGCGCGCGTAGGCGTATGTGCCGCCCGCGACGGGGTGCACGGCAGCCAGCTGCGCGGACGAGGTTGCGTTGCAGAACGCGACGAGAGCGGCGATCCCCAGGGCGATGAGGATGCCGGAGCCCGCGACTCCGAGGGCAGGCGACCAGACGGCGAACACCCCGGCGCCGATCATCGACCCCAGCCCGGTCGCAACGGCGTCGGTGAGACTCAGGCGGCGAGCGAGCGGCATCCGCCCATGCTCGCATTCTGCGGTGAACGCGAGGTGACGCAGTCGGGCGACATGACGCCCGTAATTCTACTTGCCCTAGTTGATATAGCGGGAATAGAATAAGCGTAAGGAGGCGCGCATGCTCATCAGAGTCGACCCGGACAGCCCTCGCCCGCTGTTCGAGCAGATCGCCGCATCGGTGCGCGCCGAGGTGCTCGCGGGACGGATCGTTCCCGGCGACCGACTGCCCGCCGCGCGAGAACTGGCCGAAGCAGTCGAGGTCAATGTCCATACAGCGCTCCGCGCCTATCAGGAGCTGCGCGACGAGGGGCTCGTCGAGCTGCGCCGGGGGCGCGGAGCGGTGATCTCGGCCTCGGCCGCACCGCTCGCCGAACTCGCCGACGAGATCACCGCACTCGTCCGGCGCGGCGCCGCTCTCGGCGTCGCCCCCGCCACTCTGGCCGCTCTCATCAAGGAGATGGACTCATGACCACGCCCGGCACGCCTCCCGCGACCACCACCGACGTCGACCTTCGGCGAGCCCGACGCGCCCTCGTGGTCGTCGGTCTCGTGATCCCCGCCGTTCTGACTGCGGTCACCATCGGGCTCATCGCCGTCTGGATGCCCGACATGCCCGACCCCGCGGCGACGCACTGGGGCGCCGGCGGCGTCGACGGCTACGGCCCGCCCGTCACGTACCTGTGGCTCGCCGCGGTCGTCGGGCTCGGCCTTCCGCTGCTGCTGGCGACGGCAACGCTGACCATGGCCGGGCGGCAGTGGGGCGCGACGGCTCGGTTCCTCGGCGCGCTCGCGCTCGGACTGTCGGGCTTCAGCGCCGTGATCAACGCCGGCTCGACCTGGATGCAGCGCGGCCTGACGGACGCCGGTGACGCGACCAACGTGCTGCCCGTTCTCATCGGCGGGTTCTGCGCACTGCTGCTGTTCTCCGCCGCCGGCTGGGTGCTGCAGCCCGACATCGCGGCGACGCCGGCGCCGACGCTCAGGAGCACGCGTCTCCCGTCCATCTCTGCGGGGGAGCGGGTGGTCTGGATGGGCTCGGCGAGCATGGCGCCCGCCGGTGTCATGATCATCGGATTCACGTGCATCGTGCTGATCGGCGTGGGCGCCGTGATGCTGCTGCAGGCGCCCGAGAGCGCCTGGATCCCCCTGCTCGTGCTCGTCTTGGTCGGTCTCGCGCTCGCGGCGACGGCATCCTTCCGAGTGCGGGCGGGTGCTGACGGGCTGAAGGTCCGCTCCGCACTCGGGTTTCCTCGACTGAACGTGCCGCTGGATGAGATCACCGCCGTGCGCGCGATCGAGTGCCACCCGTTCGCCGAGTTCGGCGGAATCGGCTGGCGCGTGGGCCTCGACGGTCGCACCGGTATCGTGCTGCGCACGGGACCCGCCCTCGAGGTCGGTCGCCGCGGCAAGGGTGCGGTCGTGATCACTGTCGACGGCGCCGAGACGGCCGCCGCGACCCTGCAGGCCCACCTCGATCACCGAGCAGCGGAATGAGCGGAGGCGCAGCGAGATGACAGATCAGTCGACTGACCGGACGCCGGAGGTGAGTCTCGGGGCCATCGTCGCGTTCGTGCTGCTCGCGCTCGGGTTGGCGTGGGCGGTGGCGCTGCCGCTCTGGCTGGGCGACGGGCTGGCCTCGCCGTTCGTCGGGCTGGTGCTGGCGGCGATGATGTACACGCCCGCGGTCGCGTTGCTCGTGGTGATGCTCGTGCTGCGGCCCGTGCCGCGCGGTCACCGACTCTGCTTCCTGGGCATGTGGCCGCTGCGCCCGGTGAAGCGCGTGATCGGCATGAGCGCCATCGGGCTGTTCGGCACGATCGGAGTCGTGGTGCTCGCGCTCGCCGTAGCGGCCCTGTGCGGCTGGATCACTCTGGACCTGGTCACCTTCTCCGGGTTCGCCGAAGCGCTGGAAGCGGGTCCCGCCGGTGCTGTCGCGCTTCCACCTCTCGGCGTGCTGGTCGCCGCGCAGCTGCTGGCGGTTCCGGTCGCCGCCGCCACGGTCAACGCGGTCGCCGCGTTCGGCGAGGAGATCGGCTGGCGCGGGTTCCTCGTTCCCGCCCTGCGTCGGTACGGCACGTGGCCCGCCCTGCTGATCAGCGGCGTGGTCTGGGGGCTGTGGCACGCGCCGATCATCCTGCTCGGCTACAACTTCGGACGCACCGACATCACGGGTGTGCTGCTGATGACGGCCGGATGCGTGGCATGGGGCGTGCTGCTCGGATGGCTGCGTCTGCGATCGGGCTCGGTGTGGCCAGCGGTCTTCGCGCACGGCGCCGTGAACGCGGCCTCCGGGCTGCCGGCCCTGCTCTACGCCGCAGGCACCCGTCCTGATCCCGCGCTCGCCTTCGTGCTGGGGGCATCGGGCTGGATCGCCTGCGCGCTGGTGGCCGTCGCGCTGGTGCTCACCGGACAGTTCCGCCGGCAGCCGGCGCTCGCCGCACCGCCCGTGGCTCCTGGCAGCGCTCCTTCCGCTTGACCTCGGCGTGCGCGGCGACTTGGCTGGGCGCATGGTCGAATCCACCCCGCACGCCTGGCGCGCCGCAGACGAGTACCTCTCCGACCTCCTGGTCGGGAGCGACCCCGCATTGGAGCGCGCGCTGTCCGCCCAGAGGGCTGCCCGCATGCCCGACATCGAGGTCGCGCCGGTCGCGGGCAAGCTGCTGAACCTGCTGGTGCGGATGAGCGGCGCACGTCGCGTGCTCGAGATCGGCACCCTCGGCGGGTACTCGACCATCTGGATGGCCCGCGCCGTCGGCGAGCAGGGCCGCGTGGTGACCATCGAGGCCGAGCACGACAACGCCGAGGTCGCCCGCGCGAGCATCGACGCAGCCGGTGTCGGCGACCGCGTCGAGATCCGCATCGGCCGCGGCGAGGACGTGCTGCCCACACTCGTCGGCGGATTCGATCTCGTCTTCATCGATGCCGACAAGGAATCCAACACGCTCTACCTGGACTGGGCGGCGAAGCTCGGGCATCCGGGCACCGTGGTCATCCTCGACAACATCGGCCGGGACGGCGAGATCGTGAACGAGCGGACCGCCGACACGAAGGTCATCGGCACGCAGGAGGCGCTCCGGATGCTCGCGGAGGATCCCCGCTTCGACGCAACAGCGCTGCAGACTGTGGGCATCAAGGGCTGGGACGGCTTCGCCCTCGCGCTCGTCGTCTGACATGCGCCCGAGCGGCGCGAACGGGCATGGCTAGACTGAATCGCGGATCGACGTCGCTCCACCACCACCCTTCCCTCCCTTTCGAAGGAGCACTTCTGTGGCACTGATCGAGGCTGTAGGCGCACGCGAGATTCTCGACTCGCGCGGAAACCCGACCGTCGAGGTGGAGGTGCTCCTCGATGACGGCGTCGTCCAGCGCGCCGCCGTCCCCTCCGGCGCATCCACCGGAGCCTTCGAGGCGTACGAGCTGCGTGACGGAGACAAGGGCCGCTACGGCGGAAAGGGCGTGCTGAAGGCCGTCGAGGCCGTCATCGACGAGCTCGGCCCCGCCATCGAGGGCGTCGAGGCGAGCGAGCAGCGCATCGTCGACGAGATCCTCAACGAAGTCGACGGCACCGACAACAAGAAGCGCGTGGGCGCCAACGCCATCCTCGGCGTCAGCCTCGCCGTCGCGAAGGCCGCCGCCGACTCGGCCGACCTGCCGCTGTTCCGCTACCTGGGCGGACCCAACGCGCACCTGCTGCCCGTCCCGCTGTTCAACGTCATCAACGGCGGAGAGCACGCCGACAACGGCATCGACATGCAGGAGTTCTTCCTCGCTCCGATCGGCGCCGACACCTACTCGGAGTCGCTGCGCTGGGGCGTCGAGACGTACCACGTGCTGCGCAGCGAGCTGAAGGCCGCCGGCTACGCGACCGGCCTCGGCGATGAGGGCGGTTTCGCGCCCGACCTGCCCAGCAACCGCGAGGGCCTCGAGTTCCTCATCAAGGCGATCGAGAAGGCCGGCTTCACCCCCGGGAAGGACATCGCGCTGGGCCTCGACGTGGCCGCGACCGAGTTCTTCAACGACGGTGTGTACCGCCTCGACAACAAGGACTGGAGCGGTCCTGAGCTGATCGAGTACTACCAGGGCCTGGTCGCCGACTTCCCGATCGTCACCATCGAGGACGCCCTCGCCGAGGACGACTGGGACAACTGGAAGCAGCTCACCGACGCCCTCGGCGCGAAGGTGCAGCTCGTCGGCGACGACCTGTTCGTGACCAACCCCGAGCGCCTCGGCGACGGCATCAAGCGCGGCGTGGCGAACTCGCTGCTGGTGAAGGTCAACCAGATCGGCACCCTGACCGAGACCTTCGACGCGGTCAGCCTCGCGCAGCGCTCGGGCTACACGGCCATGCTCTCGCACCGCTCGGGCGAGACCGAGGACACCACGATCGCCGACCTGGCCGTGGCGACCAACGCGGGACAGATCAAGACCGGTGCGCCCGCTCGCAGCGAGCGCGTCGCGAAGTACAATCAGCTTCTGCGCATCGAAGAGGAGCTGGGTGACGCCGCGGTCTTCGCGGGCGCATCCGCCTTCCCGCGCTTCCAGGCCTGAGCCGAAGCGCACGCGCTGATCTGAACGAACGAAGGAGGAGGAGCATGGCCAGACGACCCGCTCCTCCTCCTTCGGCGTCCGTGCCTGCGGCGCCCGCTCGCACCCGGGCGTCCGGCGCCCGCACGGTCGACGTGCGCGAGTGGGCGAGCGGCATCCGCCTGTCGGGTTTCGCCGTCATCATGCTGTCGCTCGTCGTGCTCGGCACCTGGGTGCTCGTGCCGACCATCGGCACCTACCTCGGGCAGAAGCAGAAGATCGCCGCCCTCGAGCACTCGGTGCAGGTGACCGAGGATCAGATCGCCGATCTCGAGCGTCAGCGCGATCGCTGGGACGACCCTGCCTACATCACCACGCAGGCTCGCGAGCGGCTGTACTACGTGAAGCCGGGGGAAGTGCCGTTCCTCATCGATTTCGATCTCGATCCCGCCGACCTGCCGCCCGAGCAGCAGGAGGTCAGCGATCAGCTGAAGGAGCGCCCGGCCGACTGGATGCCGCAGCTGCTGCGCGGCCTGACCTCCGCGGGGCTCGCGAAGACCGCGGTCGAGGCGCCGAACCAGTAGGCGCGACATCGGTCACAGCGTCCCTCGCGTACCCTGGTGAGGTGACGACACCTCCCTTCCCGACGCCCACGGCTGCAGAGATCGACGTGGTCTCGAACCAGCTGGGCCGTGCCGCCCGCGGCGTCATCGGCATCGCCGCGCGGTGCGTCTGCGGCAACCCGACCGTGGTGGCGACGGCGCCCCGTCTGGACGACGGGACGCCCTTCCCGACGTTCTACTACCTGACGCACCCGGCCGCGACCGCGGCGATGTCGACCCTCGAGGCGATACAGGTGATGCCGGAGCTGGCCCGGATGCTCGAGGAGGATGCTGACGTCGCCGCAGCCTACGGACGCGCTCACGAGGCGTACCTCGCCGACCGGGCGCAGTTCGGCGACGTCCCCGAGATCGACGGCATCTCGGCGGGAGGAATGCCGACGCGCGTGAAGTGCCTGCACGCGCTCGCCGGTCATGCCCTCGCCGCTGGCCCCGGCGTGAACCCGATGGGGGATGCCGCGCTGGAGCGCTCCACCTGGTCGCCCGAGCGGTGCGCATGCATCGACCCCGGCGCTGCGCTGGCGGACAGCGCGTCATGACCGCGCCCCGGATGCTGCGTGGCGTCGCCTTGACTGCGGCGATCGTGGCATCCGCGGCGTTCGCGGCTGTGCCTGCATCCGCCTCGGATGCCTCGCCGACCTCTGCGGTGCAGGCGACGACCGAGACCCCGACGCCGGCTGCGCCGCCCATTCCCGACGACCCGAACGACCCGGCACGAGCGTCGGAGTACTGGCTCGACGGAGCCGGGATCCGGCAGGCTTGGAGCGTGACCAGGGGCAAGGGCGTGAAGATCGCGATCATCGACACCGGCATCGGCAAGCCCCCGGTGATCTTCGATGGAGCGGTGGCCGACGGCACCGACGTGTCGGGCGTCGGCAGCGCAGACGGGCGCACCCCCGTCGGCGTGCGCGATCCCAATCACGGCTCGTGGGTCGCCTCACTCGCCGCCGGACGCGGAAACCCCGACGGCACCGGGATGATCGGCGTCGCCCCCGAGGCGCAGCTGCTGTCGGTCTCGCTCGGCTTCCCCGGCTCCGCCTCGACGAAGCCGTTCGTCGACCAGGTGGTCGAGGCCATGAAGTGGGCCGTCGACCACGGCGCGGACGTCATCAACCTCTCCTTCACCACCAACACCCTCGACTGGGACCGCAGCTGGGACCAGGCGTTCCTCTACGCCTTCGAGCACGACGTCGTCGTGATCGTCGCCGCAGGCAACCGGGGCAGCGGCACCTCGATGATCGGCGCGCCCGCCACGATTCCGGGTGTGCTGACCGTCGGCGGCGTGGACCAGACCGGGGTCGCCAGCCGGGGGGCATCCACCCAGGGCATCACGATCGGCATCTCGGCACCGAGCGAGTCGCTGCTCGGGGTGTCGGCGGACGGCACCCTGCGCTCATGGGACGGCACGAGCGGTGCCGCGCCGATCGTCACCGGCGCCGCGGCGCTGGTGCGCGCCGCGCACCCGGATCTGGATGCCGCGAACGTGATCAACCGCCTGATCAGGACGGCGGTGCCGGTGCCCGACATGGCCCGCACGCCCGACCCGCTCTACGGCTTCGGCCTGCTCGACGCCGAGGCTGCGGTCACGGCATCCATTCCCCGCGTCTCGAGCAACCCGATGGGTGATCTGAAGGAGTGGATCCGCGTCTATCGGCGCGCCGACGCTCCCGAGCAGCCGGCGCCGGCGCAGCCCGCGACGCCGGTCGCCGTGCCGCCGCTTCCCCCCGTCGAGCAGTCCCTCGAAGCGGTCTCCCCGCTGCTGCCGACTTCGGAGTCGCTGCGATACGGTACCCTGCCGCTGCTGGCCCTCACGGTGCCTGGTATCCTGGTAGCGCTTGGCGTCACCGCAGCTGCCCGGCGCATCCGATCGGAGCGCGGTAGACGCACTCCCACACCCTGACGACGAGGAGTTGTCCCCCTGTGCCTCAGAACAGCACTGCACCCCGCATTCTGATTGTCGGTGGAGGCTACGCAGGTTTCTACACCGCCTGGAAGCTCGAGAAGCACCTTCGCAAGGGCGAGGCCGATGTGACGATGGTGGATCCGCTGCCGTACATGACGTACCAGCCCTTCCTGCCGGAGATCGCAGCCGGATCGATCGAGCCGCGCCACGCCGTCGTCACGCACCGCCGTCACCTCAAGACGACTCACGTGATCACCGCTCGGGTGACCGGCATCGATCACGCGAACAAGGTCGCCACGATCACCCCGCCGATCGGCGAGCCGTACGAGTTCGCGTACGACCAGATCGTCGTCACCGGCGGCGCGGTCTCGCGCACCTTCCCGATCCCGGGCATCGCCGACAACGCGATCGGCCTGAAGACGATCGAAGAGGCCGTCGCGGTGCGCGACCGTCTGCTGACGAACTTCGACATGGCTGCGGCGATCCCCGCGGGCCCCGAGCGCGACCGGCTGCTGACCGTCGTCGTCGTCGGCGGCGGCTTCGCAGGCATCGAGGCCTTCGCCGAGCTGCGCTCGTTCGCCTCGTCGCTGATCTCGAAGTACCCGCAGCTGTCGTTCGACGACACGCACTTCCACCTCATCGAGGCCATGGGACGCATCATGCCCGAGGTCTCGCTCGAGACCAGCAAGTGGGTCATGAAGGACCTCGCCAAGCGCGGCGCCTTCATCCACCTCGACACCCAGGTCGCGAGCGCCGTCGACGGCAACGTCGAGCTCTCTACGGGCGAGGTCATCCCCAGCGATCTGATCGTGTGGACGGCCGGAGTCATGGCGAACCCCACCGTCGTGCGCGGTGGCGACCTGCCGACCGAGCAGCGCGGCCGCATCACCGCGCAGGCCGACCTGCGCGTCGTCGACGCCGAGGGCAACCCCGTCGAGGGTGCCTGGGCGGCCGGCGACATCGCGGCGGTCCCCGACAAGACCGGCGGACTCCCTGACGGCACCTGCGTCCCCAACGCCCAGCACGCGGTGCGTCAGGCGAAGCTGCTCGCGAAGAACCTCGTCGCCGTGCTGCGCGGGGAGGGCACCAAGGACTACTTCCACAAGAACCTGGGCGCTGTGGCCGGTCTCGGCCTCTACGACGGCGTCTTCCAGTCGGGCAACATCGCGATCAAGGGCTTCTTCGCCTGGATCGCGCACCGCGGCTACCACGGTCTGGCGATGCCGACCTGGGAGCGCAAGTGGCGTGTGCTCTGGGGCTGGTGGAACAACGTGTGGCTCGGTCGCGACTTCGCGAACCTCGCCGCCGTGCAGCACCCGCGCGCGGCCTTCGAGGAGTACGCGGCCCGTCCGCGCCCGGCGGCCGCACCGGCAGCAGCGCCTGCCGAGCCGGCTGCGCAGAAGGACGCTGCGAAATCGGATGCCGGGAAGCCGGCTCCGGTGAACACCGACGCTGCAACGCCCGCCAAGGAGCCGGCAGCGAAGAAGACTGCGGCGAAGCGGCGCACTGAGGGAGCGAAGCGAGACGAAGTGAAGCCCGCCGCGAAGAAGCCGGCCGCTAAGAAGCCCGCCGCCGAGAAGACCGAGACCGAGAAGACCGAGAGCGTCGAGACGACCGAGAGCGTCGAGACGACGGTCTGACCCGAGGCTGAGAGAAGGGTCCGCCAGAGCGAGAGCTCGGGCGGGCCCTTCTTCGTGCCCCCGTGGGGACTCGAACGCGTCCCCCCGGCCACTCCACGGCCCGTCGAGAGCAGGAGAACACGCGGAGGTAGGCCCGATCGGGCGGATTTCTCCTGCGCTCGCGAGTTCGCCTGCGCTCGTGCGCCGCCCGGTCACTCCGTGCCCCCAGTCGGATTCGAACCGACACTGAAGCGTGTTTAAGACGCCTGCCTCTGCCATTGGGCTATGGGGGCCCGCCTTCAGCCTATCGACGCTCGAGGTGGGTCATTAGGGTGGGGGAGTGCTCGATCTCACTGCAGGCCAGCGCCCGACATCCGATTCCGACGCGCTCTGGTCATCCCCCCAGCGCCACTGGTCATCGCTGACCGAGGCGACCGCGCACCTGCCCGCACCGGTGGCGGTGATCGACCGCGAGGCATTGCGGCACAACGCGATGGATCTTCTCGTGCGCGCCGGAGGCATCCCGATCCGCGTCGCGACGAAGTCCGTACGGGTGCGCGCCGTGCTCGACGCCGTGCTCGAGCTCCCGGGATACCGCGGACTGCTCGCCTTCACCCTGGCCGAGGCGCTCTGGCTCGCCGAGCAGCATGACGACATCGTGCTCGGCTACCCGACCGTCGACCGCGAAGGCCTGCGCCGACTGCTCGCGGATGAGCAGGCGGCGTCGCGCATCACGCTGATGATCGACGACACCGCCCACCTCGACCTCATCGACTCGGTCGCGGCTCCCGGCACGCGGCCCGAGGTGCGGGTCGCGATCGACGTCGACGCCTCGCTGCGATCGACGTCTCTCGGTCACATCGGTGTGCGCAGGTCGCCACTGTACTCGGCGTCGGACGTCGCCGCGTTCGGCCGTGAGGTCGTGCGCCGCCCCGGCTTCCGCCTCGTGGGTCTGCAGATGTACGAAGCGCAGATCGCCGGGCAGGGGGATGCCGCAGGACCCGACGCCCCGGTGATCCGCATGGTCCAGGCGCGCTCCCGCGACGAGCTGCGCCGCAGGCGCGCCGAGATCGCCGACGCGATGGCCCAGGTGGCGCCCCTCGAGTTCCTCAACGGCGGAGGGACCGGTTCCCTGGAGTTCACCGGCAGCGACCAGTCGCTCACCGAGGCGACCGCGGGCAGCGGCCTGCTCGCCGGCCACCTCTTCGACGGGTACCGCTCTTTCCGGCCTGCGCCCGCGGCTGCGTTCGCACTCGACGTCGTCCGCAAGCCGACGCACGACATCGCGACGGTGCTGGGCGGCGGCTGGATCGCATCCGGCCCGGCCCTGGCATCCCGTCAGCCCCTGCCCGTGTGGCCGGCAGGACTGCGCACCCTGGGACGAGAAGCCGCGGGCGAGGTGCAGACGCCGCTGCGGGGTCCGGCCGCACGTCAGCTGCGGGTCGGCGATCGGGTCTGGTTCCGGCACGCGAAGAGCGGCGAGCCGGCGGAGCGCGTCGACCGGTACCATCTCGTCTCGGATGGCACCGTGATCGGCGAGCTGTCGACCTACCGTGGCGAGGGGAAGGCCTTCCTATGACGCGACCCGGTGGAACCTGGCAGAACTGGGGCCGCACGGCGGCCGTGCGTCCGATGCGCGTCGAGCGTCCGCGCTCGCCCGAGGGTGTGCAGCGATCGGTCGTGGCGGCAGCATCTCAGGGGCTCACCGTCAAGGCCGTCGGCGCAGGGCACAGCTTCACCGGGATCGCCGCGGCCCCCGGAGTGCTGCTCGAGCTCGACGACCTGCAGGGGCTGGTCTCCGCCGACCCGCAGACCGGTCGCGTGACGCTGCTCGCAGGCACGCGCCTGCATCGCATCCCCGCACTGCTGAGGTCGTACGGGCTGGCGATGCAGAACCTCGGCGACATCGATCGGCAGTCGATCAGCGGCGCGATCTCGACCGGCACCCACGGCACGGGCGCTCGCTTCGGCGGCATCGCCACGCAGGTGCGAGGCCTCACTCTGGTCACCGCGGCAGGCGAGTTCATGCGCATAGATCAGGATCACAACAGCGAGCTGCTCGCCGGAGCGGTCGTGGGCCTGGGGGCTCTGGGCATCGTCGTCGAGGTCACGCTGCAGTGCGTGCCTGCGTTCGTCATGCATGCGCTCGACGCGCCTGTGCCCCTCGACGAGACTCTCGGCTCGCTGCGCGAGCGGGTGGCGGATGCCGATCATTTCGAGTTCTACTGGCATCCGCACACCGACGTCGCACTGACCAAGACGCAGACGCGCCTGCCCGAATCGGCGCCTCGCCGCCCCATCCCGGCCCTTCGGCGCTGGCTCGACGAGAGCGTCCTTGAGAACGGCGTGTTCGGCGCGTTCTGCGCAGTGAGCCGGCTCGTGCCGGCCGCGATCCCGCCGTTCAACCGGCTCGCGGTCACGCTGACCGGCGATGCCGAGTACTCGGATCGATCGCACCGGGTCCTCATCCACCACCGCAACGTGCGCTTCCGTGAGATGGAGTACGCGCTGCCGGCCGAGAACGTCGTCGCGGCGTTCGGCGAGCTGCGTCAGCTCATCGCCGACCGCGGATGGCGTATCGAGTTCCCGGTCGAGGTCCGCTTCGCCGCGGCCGACGATCTGTGGCTGTCGACCGCATCCGGTCGGGACACCGCCTACATCGCCGTGCATCGCTACTGGCGTGTCGATCCGCGCGAGTACTTCGACGCGGTCGAGCAGATCATGCTCGCGCACGGCGGCCGCCCGCACTGGGGCAAGCTGCACAGCCTGAATGCCGAGCAGCTGCGCGAACGCTACCCGCGGTTCGACGACTTCATCGCGCTGCGCGAGCGTCTCGATCCCGACCGGCTGTTCGGCAACCGGCACCTCGAGCGCATCCTCGGAGCCTGAGCTCGGCTTGTCGTCCAGCCGACGCGCAGTGATCCGCGCATAGGATGGATGTCGGTTCAAGAGGGGGGCTGTGCATGGAATGGCTGTGGCCGGTACTGATCGTCGTCGGAGTGCTGCTGCTCGTCGGCATCTATCTGTGGTCGACGTACAACTCGCTGGTGCAGCTGAAGGTGCGCGTCGACGAGGCCTGGAGTGGGATCTCCGTGCAGCTCAAGCGCCGAGCCGATCTCATCCCCAACCTCATCGAGACGGTGCGCGGCTACGCCGCGCATGAGAAAGAGGTCTTCGAGGGCGTGACGCGGGCGCGTGCCGAGACACTCGCCGCCTCGGGGCCGGCCGAGGCCGGCGTCGCCGAGGGGCACCTGCAGCAGGCGCTGCGCAGCCTGTTCGCGGTCGCCGAGGCGTATCCGCAGCTGCAGGCCAGCCAGAACTACCTGCAGCTGCAGCACTCGCTCGTCGACACCGAAGACAAGGTGCAGGCCGCGCGTCGCTTCTACAACGGCGGCGTGCGCGAGCTGAACACCAAGATCAAGGTCTTCCCGAACAACCTCTTCGCTCGCGGCCTCGGCTTCACCGAGCGCGAGTTCTTCGAGGTGAACGACGACGGCGCGATCTCCGAACCGCCGCGCGTGCAGTTCTGACGTCTGCGATCGAACGCCCTGTCATCCGACAGGGCGTTCGTCATTCCCGCGGGTGCACGTGACGTTCGACGGAGGTCTCGGCGCCGTGCAGGGCGCGCGCCAGGTCGTCCGCCGCGTCGCCCCAGCCGGACACGCTGATCCGCTCGAGACCCTGCCAGGCCGCGGCGCTCACGAGCTCCTCGGCGATGCGCCCTGCGTCGAGATCGGGCCGGGCGTGCTGCTCCCACCACGCGGACTGCACGCGCAGTGTCGACGCCGCCCGGTCGGCCTTCAGGTCCGCGCGTCCGACGACGCGGTCGCCGACGAGCATCGGCAGGGAGTAGTAGCCGTAGCGTCGGCGGTCGGCCGGCACGTAGATCTCGATCCGGTAGTCGAAGTCGAACACCCGAAGAGCGCGATCCCGAAACCACACCACCGGGTCGAACGGGGTCAGCAGCGCTGCTCGATCGATGCGGCGGGGCAGCGTCGCATCGCGATGGCGCCAGGCCGCGATCGGCTTTCCCCCGCGCTCCCATCCTCGAACGGAGACCGGCTCCAGCTCGCCCGCGTCTTCCAATTCGCCCACCGCCGCACGCACGGCGGACTGATCGCGCAGGCGGTAGTAGTCGCTCAGATCGCCGATGGTCGCGATGCCGTATGATCGCGCCGCGCGCCGCACCAGCTCGCGCACCGCGTCAGCGCGGGGGATCACGGTGTCATGGATCGCCGACGGGATGATCTGCGCCGCCAGACCGTAGCGCCGCTCGAACCCCACCCGGCCGGCGATCGCCACCTCTCCGCGGCGCCACAGGTGCTCGAGCGCGATCTTCGCGTCGTCCCAGTCCCACCACGAGCCGCGCTCGCGTGGCGCGTCGTCGCGCAGGTCCGCGGGGCGCAGCGGACCCCGGGCGCGCAGCTCGTCGCGCACCCAGTCGAGGGTACGGCTGTGCCCGTGGCCCCATGCGCCCGGTCGCTCCGCCCGCTCACGCCACTCCTGCATGCGGAAGCCCCACAGTGCCCAGTCCGCGACCGGCATGAACGTCGCCTCATGGGCGAGATACTCCACGTAGTGCGTCGTTCGCGACACGAAAGAGCGATCCAGCAGAGCGGGGTCGTACGGACCCAGCCGCGAGAACATCGGCATGTAGTGGGAGCGCGCGAACACGTTGACCGAGTCGATCTGCAGCACGCCCAGCTGCGACATCGCCCGATGCAGGTGGCGCGCGGCCACGGCATCCGGCCGGCGTCGAGAGAACCCCTGCGCCGCCAGCGTCATCCGGCGCGCCTCGACGGCGCTGAGGGTGTTCGAAGGTCGAGCGGTCACCGCGCCAGAGTAGCCGCACCCGCCGACATCAGGTGCGAGCGCGATTCGGGCCGTACGTAGAATTGCACAATGAGCGACGACCCCAGGCCGAGGTTCCGCAATCCGTTCCGATATGAGCCACCCGTGCTCGACCGCACAGTGACCACCTCGGCCGACGACAAGGTGCCGGCCCCGGTCCGCGTCACAGCTGCATACGCCTGGCGACTGCTGGTGATCGCCGGCCTGATCGCGCTGTTCATCTGGCTGGTGATGCTGCTCAAGCTCCTGGTCATCCCCCTGATGGTCGCCATCCTCATCACCGCGCTGCTGTGGCCCGGTTTCCAGCTCATGCTTCGCGCTCGCTTCCCCCGCTGGCTCGCGATCGCGGTCACGGTCCTCGGAACGATCGCGGTCGTCACGGGACTGCTGTGGCTGGTGGTGTGGCAGGTGCGGGCGCAGCTGCCCGACGTGCAGGCCAAGACGATGGATGCCATCCAGCAGGTGCGCGCCTTCCTTCTCGACGGCCCGCTGCAGCTCACCGAACAGCAGATCGACGCGTACATCCAGCAGGGCATCGGCCTGCTGGACGAGCAGGCCGATCTGCTGCTGAACGGCGCGCTCGCGGTCACCGGCACGGCTGCCCACATCCTCACCGGCACGCTGCTCGCGCTGTTCATCCTCATCTGCCTGCTCGCCGACGGGGCAGGCATCTGGCGCTGGACGCTCAAGCTGTTCCCGCGCACCGCCCGGCCTGCGGCCGACGCCGGAGCCCGCAACGGCTGGGCCACCGTCGTCAACTACGCGCGCACGCAGATGTTCGTCGCCGGCATCGACGCCGTCGGCATCGGCGTCGGCGCCGCCCTGCTCGGCGTGCCCATGCCCATCCCCGTGGCCGTGCTCGTGTTCCTCGGCTCGTTCGTGCCGATCGTCGGCGCCGTCGTCACAGGAGCCGTGGCGGTGTTCCTCGCGCTGGTCTACAACGGACCGGTGGTCGGACTGCTCATGCTCGGAGTGGTTCTGCTGGTGCAGCAGCTCGAGGGGCACATCCTGCAGCCCATCCTGATGGGCTCGGCGGTCAAGGTGCACCCCTTGGCTGTGGTGCTCGTGGTGGCAGGCGGAGCGATGATCGCCGGAATCCCCGGAGCGCTCTTCGCGGTTCCGCTCGCCGCATTCGTCAACGTCGCGGCCGTCACCATCAGCTCGGGCGCCTGGCGCACGGGGCGTGAGCCGGCCCCCGAAGATCTCATCTGGAGCACAGTGCCGCGCGAGCGGCAGAGGAGGAATCGATGACTGCAGTCCCCAGCGTCGCCGCCATCCCGAGCCTTGCCGAGTTCACCGCCGCGGCGGAGAGCCTCGCGGGGGTGATCTCCCGCACGCCGACCGAGCTGTCGCGCGCGCTCGGGGAGGTGCTCGGCTCGCCCGTCATGCTCAAGATGGAGAACCTGCAGCGGACCGGGTCGTTCAAGATCCGCGGGGCCACCTATCGTCTGTCGCGTCTGACGGAGGAGGAGCGCTCCAGGGGAGTGGTGGCGGCCTCCGCCGGAAACCACGCGCAGGGCGTGGCGCTCGCGGCCCAGATGCTCGGGATCCCGGCGACGATCTTCATGCCGCTCGGCGTACCCGTGCCCAAGCTGCTCGCCACGCGAGGCTACGGCGCTGAGGTCGTGCTCGAGGGCGAGACGGTGGCGACGTCGCTGCGCCTCGCGGCGGAGTTCGCCGAGCGCACCGGGGCGGTGCTGATCCACCCGTTCGACCACCGCGACATCGTCGTGGGCCAAGGCACGCTCGGCCTCGAGGTGATCCAGGACGTCCCCGACGTCGACACGGTGATCATGGGCATCGGCGGAGGCGGACTCATTGCCGGGGTCGCCGCTGCGGTGAAGGCCGCCGCTGGCGCTGCCGGACGCACTGTGCGCGTCATCGGCGTGCAGGCCGAGAATGCGGCTGCGGTGCCGCCGTCCCTGCAGGCGGGCAGCCCCGTCGAGATCCAGACGCACCCGACGATCGCCGACGGCATCCTGGTCGCGCGACCGGGGGACGTGCCGTTCGAGATCATCCGCGAGCTCGTCGACGAAGTCGTGACGGTCACCGAGGACGACATCGCCCGCGCCCTTCTGGCGCTGCTCGAGCACGCCAAGGTCGTCGTCGAGCCGGCCGGCGCCGTGGGAGTCGCCGCGATCCTCGCCGGCAAGGTGCGCGGCACCGGGGTGACCGTGCCGATCCTCTCCGGCGGCAACATCGATCCGATGCTGCTGCAGCGGGTCGTCGCGCACGGGCTCGCGGCATCCGGCCGGTACGCGACCGTGCGCATCCCGCTTCCCGACCGACCGGGTCAGCTCGCGAAGGTGTCCGATCTGCTCGCGCAGGCCGGCGCCAACGTCATGGAGGTGCTGCACACCCGTCACGGCCATGGTCTGCAGATCAGCGACATGATCCTGCAGCTCTCGATCGAGACCCGCGGCCCCGAGCACACCGAGCTCGCTCTGGAGACGCTGCGGCAGGCCGGATTCGCGCCCGTCGTCGTCCCGGACTGAGCCCGGAAGACAGAGAACGGCGGGACGCTTTGGAGCGTCCCGCCGTTCGTCGTCTGCGGGGATCAGCCGGTGTAGGTCTCGACGCCCGTGACCTCGACGGTGATGGAGCGACCGTTGGGCGCCTCGTAGCTCGACTTGTCGCCGACCTTGAGGCCGAGGATCGCCTGACCGAGCGGGCTGGCCTCGCTGTACACGTCGAGGTCCCCGCCGGCTGCGATCTCGCGGCTGCCGAGCAGGAAGACCTCCTCGTCGCCCGCGACGATCGCGGTGACGACCGTGCCGGGCTCGACGATGCCGCGGCTGGTGGGCGCCTCGCCGACCTTCGCCGTCTTCAGCAGCTGCTGCAGCGTGCGGATGCGCGCCTCCTGCTTGCCCTGCTCGTCCTTCGCGGCGTGGTAGCCGCCGTTCTCCTTGAGGTCGCCCTCTTCGCGGGCCGCTTCGATGCGGGCGGCGATCTCTTCACGGCCGACCGTCGAGAGGTGCTCGAGCTCTTCGACGAGGCGGTCGTAGGCCTCCTGCGTGAGGAAAGGTACCTGAGCGTCTGTGGACACAGCCTGCTCCTTCGGTGTGAGCCCCTGCAGGGGCTTCTCGGATATCGAGTCGTCGAACGACCCGTGGGATATGCGAAGACGCCCCGGCATCGGCCGGGGCGTCGGTCATCTTTCGGATGATTCTAGGCGACCCAGCAGGCCTTCACCAAACCGGTGTTCGCCTCGGCGACGGTCGGGATGCTGACGGCGACGCCCTTCGTGTGATGCTCCCCGCCGGGGATCTCGACGATCTTCCAGCCGACGACGCCGAACTCCACGTCGAGCGCCTCCACCGCGCAGGCGACGTCGGCGCCCTGCGGCGCGGTGAACTGGAACCGCAGGTCGACGCTGTGCGCGTCGACCACCGTGAAGCCCAGATCGTCGGCATCCACCGCGCTCATCTGCTTCGCCACGATCGTCCAGCCGAGGGCAACGACCGCCGCCAGGGCGGCGGCGCCGAAGATGATCCAGGGGAGGCGTCGCCGTGGGGTGCGACCGTATCGCTCATCGAGCTCGCGTGCGGTGGTCACGTCTCTCCCGGGGGTGGACGGCGGATAGGCTGGACTTCCAGGTTATTCGACCTGCGAGGAGAAGGCGGACCATGATCCTGTTCGGTGAGACCACCCCGATGCCGACGCCGTCGATGACGGTCGACCCGAACTCGGTGACCCCCGGATTCGCGGGCTTCGCGATCATCGTGATCATCGTCGCGGCCGTCGTGCTGCTGATCTGGGACATGAACCGCCGCATCCGCAAGGTGCGCTACCGCGAAGAGGTGCGCGAAGAGCTGGATGCCGAGGAGGCGGCGCTGCGCGATCAGGCCGACGGCGACGAGAACAGGCGCTGAGACCCGCCCGGCTCACACGCCGACGCGCTGGAACGCGTCGAGGCTGATGCCCTGATCGAGGATGGTCTTCGACCACTCCTTCGCACTGTGCAGACTGTGGTCGCGGTAGTTGCCGCATTCCACGGCGGAAACGCCGGGCACGTCGCTCCATGCCGCGGTCTCGGCGATGAACTGCAGGCCGCCGCGCACCGCTGCGACGACGTCCGTGACGTCAGGCTCGCCCCAGAAGATCGCGTGGAAGCCGGTGCGGCATCCGAACGGCGAGATGTCGATGAGTCCGTCGATGCGGTCGCGGACGACGCTCGCGAGCAGGTGCTCGATGGTGTGGAGACCGGCCGTGGGGATCTCGCCCTCGTTCGGCTGCACGAATCGCACGTCGAAGTTCGAGATCGCGTCACCCTTCGGCCCGTGCTCGACGCTGATGAGACGCACGTACGGTGCGCTGACGGCGGTGTGGTCCAGGGTGAAGCTCTCTACTTCGGCCATTGTCGCTCCTCTGCTGTGACGCGGAATTCGAGCGTATCCCTCGCGATGAGATGACGACGCGGAGCGTTACGTCGCGCGTCGAGGGCACAGAATCGGGCATCCGGATTCCGTGGATGCGAGACCGCGTCGTCGGCGTCAGCCGCCGAAGCCGAGCGACGGGGAGAGCGGCTCGAGCGAGATGAGCAGGCACGCCGTCCAGTGGCAGAGGAAGGCGAGCACGGTGCAGACGTGGAAGATCTCGTGGAATCCGAAATGCCCAGGCCACGGGTTCGGCTTCTTCATGGCGTAGACGATCGCTCCCGCGGTGTACAGCAGACCGCCGACGCAGACGAGCACCATCATGGCCACGTTGGCCTGCAGCAGATCGGCCATGTACATCACCGCGGCCCAGCCGAGTGCGAGGTAGAGGGCGACATAGAGCCAGCGCGGGGCGTTGATCCAGAAGACGCGGAACAGGATGCCGAGCACCGTCCCGCTCCACACGACGACGAGCAGCGTGAGCCCCTTCTGCGGCGGCAGCGCGAGGGTTGCGAGAGGCGTGTACGTGCCGGCGATCAGCAGCAGGATGTTGGCGTGGTCGATGCGCTTGAGAACCGCTTTGGTCGTCGAACCCCAGTCGAACCGGTGGTAAAGCGCCGAGTTGCCGAAGAGGAGCATCGACGTCACCATGAAGACCGCAGCCGCCCACTTGGCGGGAGCGCCCTGCGCGAGGGTGATCAGCACGATGCCGGCGACGATCGCGACCGGGAAGGTGCCCGCGTGGATCCAGCCTCGCCAGGTCGGTCTGACCTCGACCGCGGCATCGACCGCGGCCGCTTCCATCAGGGGGAGCTCGGGGACATCTGCGTCGTCAGAGGGTCGGGTGCTCACCCGCTCACTCTACGAGCGGGCGCATGCCGCCAGCGGTACATGTCCTGAGTGCTGCGGCGGCGTCGGTGGCGGTAGCGTAGGCACGTGACTGCACGCGAGAGCTCGGGACGGGGACCCCTCTATCGGCTCTACGGGAGACGCCTGCGACGGCGCATAGATGCGTCGAAGGCTCCGCACCACGTCGCCATGATGATCGACGGCAATCGTCGATGGGCCCGCCAGCTCGGCTTCGACAGCGCGGCCGCCGGTCACCGTGCGGGGGCCGCGAAGATGCGCGAATTCCTCGGCTGGTGCGATGAGCTGGGTATCGGCGTGGTCTCGCTCTACCTGCTCTCGGCCGACAACCTGCTCAAACGCGACTCGAAGGAGATCGGCGATCTCATCGAGATCATCGCCGAACTCGCGGACTCGCTCGCCGAGCACGGCGAGTGGCGGGTGCAGCACGTGGGACGCTCCGATATCCTGCCGCCGGAGCTGTCGCGGGTGCTGGCGGAGGCGCAGGAGCGCACGAGCGGACACGCCGGGCTGCACGTCAACCTCGCCGTCGGCTATGGAGGACGCAACGAGATCGTCGATGCCGTGCGCAGCATCATCGGAAAGCACGATGCCTCCGGTGGCACTCTCGAGGACCTGGCCGAGCAGCTCACTCCCGAGATGATCGGCGAGCATCTGTACACCGGCGGCCAGCCCGATCCCGACCTCGTCATCCGCACCAGCGGTGAGCAGAGACTGAGCGACTTCCTGCTGTGGCAGAGCGCGCACAGCGAGTTCTACTTCGTCGAGGCGCTCGGGCCCGACCTGCGCGAGGTGGACTTTCTGCGAGCCATCCGCGACTTCGCCGACCGCGACCGCCGGTTCGGACGATGACCGAGGAGACCCTGCCGGAGACGGCGGAGCGATACCTCGTGTCGTTCGCCGGCGAGACCGGCTATCTGAACTGGGCCGCGCTCGGGCCGCTGTCACCGGCGGTGCGGGCGGCACTCGACAGTGCCGGCGAGAAGCTCGCATCCTTCTCTCCGCGCGACCACGCCCGAGTGCAGTCGAGCAGCGCCGAGGCCGTCGCCGCGCTCGCCGGGCTGCTCGGCGCGCGAACCGACGAGGTGGTGCTGCGCCCGAGTTCGACGGATGCCCTGCAGCACGCCCTGTATGGACTGACCGGCACGGTGATCGCCGCGACCTCCGAGTTCCCGAGCATCACCCTGCCGCTGCAGCGGGCGGCCGATTTGTCGGAGGGGCGGCTGTCGCCGCGCTGGATCGACCCGCAGGACGGATGGGTGACTGCGGATGCCGTCGGCGCCGCGCTCGACGCGTCGGTCACCGCGCTCGCGGTGAGCCACGTCGACTATCGCACCGGCTATCGCGCGGACCTCGCGGCCCTTCGCGAGCTGATCGGCCCGGAGCGACTGCTGATCGTCGATGCCGTGCAGTCGTTCGGCGTCGTCGAGGAGGACTGGTCGGCGGCGGACGTCGTCGTCGGTCACGGGTACAAGTGGCTGCGGGCCGGTCGCGGCACGGGGTTCGCTCGCTTCTCGGATGCGGCGCGCGAGCGCATCGCGCCGGTGCTGAGCGGGATCACCGGGCTGGCTGCCAGCGGCCCGTTCCGGGGTGCCGTCCCCGCTCCCGCCGCCACAGCGCGTGCTTACACGACGAGCGTTCCCGACCATCTCGCCTCCGCGCGGTTGGCGGCCGCCCTCCACGAGCTGCACGGCGTCGGCGTTGCCGAGGTCGAGTCGCGGGTGTCCGAGAACGTCGCCCGGATGATCGACATGGCGGCGCGCCATGGCATCCGGGTCGAGACGCCGCGCGAGCCGCAGCGGCGAGCGGGGATCGTCTCCCTGGTGCCGGATGACGCGGAGGCGCTCGGCGCCGCGCTCGCCGACGCGGGACTGGTGCTCACCAGCCGTGCGAGCGCTGTGCGTGTGGCTGCGCACGCAGGGACCAGCGAGGAGACGCTCGACATGCTGGATGCCGCGCTCGGCGCATCCGGACGTCGGTCGTTCACCGGAACTTAAGCGACGGGCTCAGCGTGTCGCCCGCGTCGTGCACGTCGCGGAAGTACGTTCATGGCATCGGGCACCGTGTCCGGTCGGGTCGGCCTGAAGGTCTGCGACTCGTGACCCTGGTCGACTCGCTGCAGAGCCGGGAGCACATCCCGAGTGGGAGTGGATCGTGACCACACGTACAGCACCTCAGCAGTCCACGTCAGCAGCCCGAGCCGTGTCACACGATGACACGGCTCTTCGCACATATGTGCTCGACACCTCGGTCCTGTTGAGCGATCCAGAGGCCCTGTTCCGTTTCGCGGAGCACTCGATCGTGCTTCCCGTGGTGGTCATCAGCGAGCTGGAGGGCAAGCGCCACGATCCTGAGCTCGGCTACTTCGCCCGGCGCGCGCTGCGCCACCTCGATGAGCTGCGCATCGAGCACGGTCGGCTGGACTTCCCGATCGAGGTCGGCGATGGCGGCACGCTGCGCGTCGAGCTGGGCAATGCGGACATGTCGCTGCTGCCCGCGGGCATCCGGTTCAGCGACAACGACAGCCGCATCCTCGCCACGGCGGCGCAGCTCGCCGGCGACGGGCAGAACGTCACGATCGTGTCGAAGGACCTGCCGATGCGCGTGAAGGCGGCTTCGCTCGGTCTGGCTGCCGAGGAGTACCTGGCCGAGCAGGCGGTTGATGCCGGATGGACGGGCATCGCGACCCTCGACCTCTCGGGTGACGAGATGAGCGACCTGTACGAGAGCGAGGTCGGACTCAGCGAAGAGGTGCGGGGGATGCCGCTGAACACCGGGCTCATCATCCATTCCGAGCGCGGCTCGGCGCTCGGTCGCGTGATCGCGGATGGCGAGTACCGGCTGGTGCGAGGAGACAGGGAGGTGTTCGGGATGCACGGCCGCTCGGCTGAACAGCGGATCGCGATCGACCTGCTGCTCGACCCGGAGGTCGGCATCGTGTCGCTCGGCGGGCGAGCGGGCACGGGCAAGTCCGCGCTGGCGCTGTGCGCGGGGCTGGAGGCGGTGCTGGAGAGGCAGCAGCAGAAGAAGATCATCGTGTTCCGTCCGCTGTTCGCCGTGGGCGGTCAGGAGCTCGGCTACCTGCCGGGGGACCAGAGCGAGAAGATGAACCCGTGGGGTCAGGCGGTGTTCGACACGCTCGGATCCGTCGTCTCCGGCAACGTGCTGGAGGAGGTCGTCGAGCGCGGGATGCTCGAGGTTCTGCCGCTCACGCACATCCGCGGCCGGTCGCTGCACGACGCGTTCGTCATCGTGGATGAGGCGCAGTCGCTGGAGCGCAACGTGCTGCTCACCGTGCTGAGCCGCATCGGGCAGAACTCGCGAGTCATCCTCACGCACGATGTCGGGCAGCGCGACAACCTGCGGGTCGGCCGCTACGACGGCATCGCGAGCGTGATCGAGACGCTGAAGGGTCACGACCTGTTCGGGCACGTGACGCTGCAGCGCTCGGAGCGCTCGGCGATCGCGGCGCTCGTGACCGAGCTGCTGGAGGGTGGCGAGCTGAGCTGACGTGCTTCGCTGGGCTTGCCGCCTCGCCTGACGCTTCGCTGGCTTGACGTCATGAGGGCCGACACGCCAGATGTCGGACGATCGCTGAAGATGCGTCCGACATCTGGAGTGTCGCCCCCGGTTCGTCTCGCGTTGCGGGCGCCGGGCCGGCTAGAGGGTGCGCGGATGCCCGGTCGCGCGTGCTCAGCGGATGCGCTGACCGGGAGTGGCTGTTTCAGCAGCCCGGGGCCGAGGGCTGTTCGGCGCAGGTGCGGGCGACGAGGGCCGTGTGCGCTTCGAAGATGCGGATCTGCTGCGTCGGTCCAGCGATGTCGAGCTGGCCCTCGATCGGAAACCATCCGGCGCCGAGGTCGATCTCGGCGGTGTACGAGACGTCGACGCTGGCGTCGTACGTGCCGCGTTCGGTGTAGGTGTGACTGGTGCCAGTCGGGGTGAACTGCGCCTGGCCGAGGCTCTGCCAGCTCGCGCCGGGGGAGGAGGCGGTGTTCGACTCTCCGTCGCCGTAGTCGAACGTGTAGGCCGCGGGCGTGAAGCGCACATCGATCGGAAATCCGAACAGCTGGCCGGAACGGACGTGCGTCGCCGCCTCTGCCACGAAGTTCGTCGGCAGACCCGCGACGCCGAGATTGTCCGGCTCGCCGAGCACGGTGCCCTTGGCCGGGGAGAAGCTCGCAAGGTCGGTGATGGTGATCGGCGGCAGGCCCGGAGACTCCTCGCCATCCTCCGGCTGGGCGGTGTCACTAGGAGCACCGACACTCCAGCACCCGAGATACGCGTCCCAGTCCACGACGCAGCTATCGGAGCCGGTGGATTGGCGAGGGCTGTTGCCGATCATGGCGTTCGAGCCGCCCGAGGTAGGCCGCCTTGAGGAAGAAGATGAATTACCGTTCGAGCCCGGCCTCTGCGACTTCCCCCCGATGGTTGTCGTGCCGTCGCTGTTCTTTGACCAGAGGTCGAAAATGCCTGTGGGTGGCTCGTCGCCGTTCTCTTCGGCGACGGCAGGTGCGGTCACAGAGAGCATCGCGCCGAGGGTCACGACAAGCACAAGAGCCTTCAGATGACGAAGCCGGGTCAACACGAGAAGTCGCCTTCCGGGTTGTCGTACTCGGATATTGAAAGCCCCGTGGGGGAGCCGCCGGACACAAACGTAACCTCGCGCGAATCACGTGTCAGCCGATCGGGGGGTAGAGCGGAAGATCCGTCAGGATAGGTAAGCTGCACCGCGCTGACGTCGATACAGAGGTTGGCAGTGATGGTCTCCCCGCTGGCGGCGACCGGAGTGAAGCGATCGAACCTGGTATCGCCCTCTCGAATGATGTTCGCTGCTTGGTACTTGCTGACGCTTTCCCTTTCAACCGCTAGGGCCTTTCCCGTCAAGAAATCGTAGACAGGCTTGAAAGACTCTGGACGATCTAAGTCGGAGGCGTTCACCGCATCGACATACGCCCGATAGGTTTCCTCTGCCGCGGCAAACGCCTCATCATCCGTGACGAAGGCGGCGGTCTTCGTGGGCTTCGGAGTCGGCTCATCAGGGGTGCAAGCCGGCAGCACCCCGATCAGCAGGCCGGCGGCGGCGAGGGCCGAGCCGGTGCGCACGAGTGTGGTCGTCATCGTCACCGCACCACGGTAACCCGGATCGTTGAAACGTCGGGGAAGTTATCCACAGCCGGCGTCACGCTCGCTGAGCCGTTCGCTGCAGCGCGGCGAGGATGGACCGCTGCACCGTAGCCCAGTCGTAGATGATCTGTGCGTAGTCGAAGTGCAGGGTCTCATACCCGAGCGCGGAAGCCGCGGCATCCCGAACCAGATCCTTGTGCCGCTTGCTGGGTCCGTCGTGGTTCTCCTTGCCGTCTGCTTCGATGATGAGGCGACCGTCGACCACGAAGTCGACGCGCCCGACGCCGAAGATGGTGACCTGGCGCTCCAGGCGAACGCCGAGGATGTGAAGCCGTAGCCGTAGCAGCGATTCCAGGCCGCTGTCGGCATCCGGTCTCGCGAGGTCGACCAGCCACCGCGCACCCCGAGGCAGTCCGGCGCGGACCTGATTGCGCTGCGCTCGGGACAGCAGCCCTTTGCGCCAAGCCGACTCGAAGGCCGCGAAGAACGCCTCATCGCTTTCGCATTGACGAAAGTGAAGCAGTGCCGTGACGAGAGAAGCGGTGCCCAGCGGCGGGCGTCCCTGCTGGTAGTGGTTGACGCAACGGCATCTTTCGTGCGCGCGAGCATGGCGTCCCGGGCCCATCCAGACGTGGACCGCTTCGGACTCGGAGAGCGTCCAGACCCCCTTCAGACGCAGAGCACTCACGCAGGTGAGAGCGCCGCCGTGGGTGATTGCGGTGTGGACTTCGCCAGAGAGAGTGTTCGTACTGAAGACGCCTGGTCGCACCCGTCGGATCTCACCCCGTGCCACAGAGGCAGAGAGGTGACGACGATCGAACCCGAGCGTCAGGAGGTGCGCGCCTCGAGCGACGCCGCCGAGGCGGTGGATGGTGTCGGAAGCCGAGAGCATGGCATCCACTGTGGCGACTGCGGAGGGACCTGACGGTGCCTAGTCCCAGGAACTGGGGACAAGTTCCGGATGGGTTCGAGGTGTGCATAGACGTCCATGCACAGAAATCCCCGCTCTGCACACGAATCGTGCGGATCCGTGTGCAGAACGGGGAAATCTGTGCAAAGGCGCGCAAAGGCGCCCGGAAGCTCAGCCGGCGTGCGTCATCGACAGAAGGTCGAGCTTCGCGTCGAGCTCCTCCTCCGAGATCTCACCGCGCTCGACGTAGCCGAGGTCGATGACCGCGTCGCGCACTGTGATGCCCTTGGCGACCGCGTGCTTGGCGATCTTCGCCGCAGCCTCGTAGCCGATGACCTTGTTCAGCGGCGTGACGATCGACGGGCTCATGCCGGCGAAGGCGGCGGCGCGCTCGACGTTCGCCTCAAGGCCGTCGATGGTCTTGTCGGCCAGAACGCGCACGGCGTTCGAGAGCAGACGGATCGACTCGAGCAGCGCGGTGCCCATCACCGGGATGGCGACGTTCAGCTCGAACGAGCCCGATGCTCCGGCCCAGGCCACGGTCGCGTCGTTGCCGATCACGCGCGCGCACACCATGAGCACGGCCTCGGGGACGACCGGGTTGACCTTGCCCGGCATGATCGACGATCCGGGCTGCAGGTCGGGGATGTGCAGTTCGCCGAGACCCGTGTTCGGGCCCGACCCCATCCAGCGCAGGTCGTTGTTGATCTTCGTCAGCGACACGGCGATGGTGCGCAGCGCGCCCGAGGTCTCGACGAGTCCGTCGCGGTTGGCCTGCGCCTCGAAGTGATCCTTCGCCTCGGTGATCGGCAGCTCGGTCTCGGCTGCGAGCAGCTCGATGACCTTCTGCGGGAAGCCGAGCGGGGTGTTGATGCCGGTGCCCACGGCGGTTCCGCCGAGGGGCACCTCCGCCACGCGGGGGAGGGCGGACTGCACGCGCTCGATCCCGAGGCGGATCTGGCGCGCGTAGCCGCCGAACTCCTGGCCCAGCGTCACCGGGGTCGCGTCCATGAGGTGGGTGCGGCCCGACTTCACGGCGTCCTTCCACAGCTCGGCCTTCGCCTCGAGGGCGACGGCGAGGTGGTCGAGCGAGGGGATGAGCGTGTCGATGAGCGCCTGGGTGACGGCGATGTGCACCGACGTCGGGAAGACGTCGTTCGACGACTGCGACGCGTTCACGTGGTCGTTCGGGTGCACGGCCGAGCCGAGGATTCCGGATGCCAGGTTCGCCAGCACCTCGTTCATGTTCATGTTCGACGACGTGCCGGAGCCCGTCTGGTAGGTGTCGACGGGGAATTCGCCGTCATGCTTGCCGGATGCCACCTCGTCGGCGGCCTGGGCGATCGCGTCGGCGATCGCTCCGTCGAGCGTGCCGAGCTCCTTGTTGGCGAGCGCGGCGGCCTTCTTGATGCGCGCGAGAGCGGCGATCTGGGTGGACTCGAGACCCTTGCCCGAGATGGGGAAGTTCTCCACCGCGCGCTGGGTCTGCGCGCTGTACAGCGCCTTCGCGGGCACGCGCACCTCACCCATGGTGTCGTGCTCGATGCGGTACTCGATGTCGGTCATGCCGATCCCTCCTCGGAAGCGAGGACGAAGCCCTCGGTGTCGATGCCCACAGTGACGACGGGCACCGCGGTGCCCTCTGCGAGACGGTAGTTGGCGCCGACGATGCCCAGGCGGCCGTCGGCGACGGCGTTGCTGATCATCTCGGACGAATGCAGCAGGTCTGCGACGGTGTTGCGCAGGTGCTCGCGGCCGACCAGCTCGGCGTCGATGTCTCCGGGCGTCGTGCCGCCGGTCTCGGCGAGCACCTTTCGCGCTGCGGGGACGATCGGCGCGATGAGCTTCCAGATGCCGGCCGGGAGCGGAGCCGAGTCGATCGCGGTGCCGTCGATGGCCGCGCGCACCGCTCCGCACGAGTCGTGCGCGAGAACGACGATCAGCGGGACGTTCAGGATGCCGACGGCGTACTCCAGGCTCGCGACGATCGACTCGCCGATCACCTGCCCCGCGTTGCGGACGACGAACAGGTCGCCCAGGCCCTTGTCGAAGATGATCTCCGCGGCGAGGCGCGAATCCGAGCATCCGAACAGCGTCGCGATCGGTGCCTGACCGTCGGCCAGCTCATGGCGCTTGGAGACGTCCTGGTGCGGGTGCGCGGGCGTGCCGGCGACGAATCGCCTGTTGCCGTCGAGCATCTCCCGCCATGCCTCAGCGGGGGTGAGCGTTGCGGTCATTCGGCCTCCTCAAGGTCGTCGATCTGTGCGGACAGGGTCTCTGCCAGCTCGGCGGTCGCCTCGGGCGACTGCGAGCCGTACAGCAGGATGTAATCGGGACCGGCCTGGGTTCCGATGGCATAGGAGATGTTCGCGGCGCCGCGGCCTCGCAGATCGAACTCGTCCCATTCGCGACCGTCGATCGTCGTGGTGCCGTTCGGGGCCATGCCGTCGAGCACCTGCGGCGCCCAGCCGACATCGGCTGCGAAGGCCTGTGCGACGCGGACGAACCCGCGCTCGTCATCGGCGGCAGGGGCGAGAGTGATCGTCCACACCCGTGTGCTGCCGCCCGAGAGGGCGGCTTCGTTGACCCGCCAGTAGTCGTCGGCCTCGACGACCAGTGCGGGCCGCTGCATCGACGTCTCGACGTCTGCGGCGATCGTGGCGACGTCGATGGCGGGGCGGTCGGGAACCTCGCCGCGCGGCACTCCGAGCACGACGATCGCGACGACGGCGACCGTCACGATCAGCGCCGCGATGAGGTTGCGGAACGTCTGGCTCGAGCGGTAGACCTTGCTGGCCGCCGCTTTGCGATCGGCGGTCTCCTGGGCGGTCTCGGGTCGCCCGAGACCTGCGACGACGCGCGGTTCCCGGCTCATTCCGCTGCTCCATTGGATGCCGCGTCACGGGCCGCATCGAGACGGCGCTTCGCGCCCAGCAGCCACTCCTCGCAGCGGGCGGCCAGCGCCTCACCGCGCTCCCAGAGAGCAAGGGAGTGCTCGAGTGTGGGCGAGCCCTGCTCGAGCTCCGCGACCACGCGCACGAGCTCGTCGCGTGCGGCCTCGAACGACAGTTCTTCGACAGGGGAGTCGTTGGGGGCAGTCACGCCCCCATCCTACCGGCGTGTCGGACATCGCCGATCCCGCTGCTCAGCCTGCTTCCGCGGTCCGCCCCTCCGACACGGCGCGGACCGATCCGCGGTCGACCGTCACGGTCATCGCCGTGCCCGCGGGAGCATCGGCCGCGTCGCTGAGAATGCGTCCGTCGTCGAGGTGCGCGATGGCGTAGCCGCGAGCCAGTGTGGCGGCAGGGGAGAGGGCGCGCAGCGAGGCCCGCAGCTCCGCGGTGGACCGGTGGGCGGCATCCAGCGCCCTGGTGACGGTGTCGCGGCCGCGGGATGCCAGCAGCCAGACTTCCTGGGCGCGGTCGTCGATGATCGGATCGGGCGAGCGCAGCACCGGACGCGAGCGCAGCTGCTCGAGCTGCGCGATGTCGTGCGAGATGCGCTGAGTCAGGCGTGTGGTGGCCCTGGCGCGCAGCTGCGCGACGATCGCGCGCTGCTCACCGACATCCGGAACGACCCGCTTCGCGGCATCCGTCGGCGTCGACGCACGCAGATCGGCGACGTCATCGAGCAGCGGGTGGTCGTTCTCATGCCCGATCGCGCTGACGACCGGAGTGGATGCCGCGGCCACCGCCCGTACGAGCCGCTCGTCGCTGAAGCCCAGGAGGGTCTGCGGGTCGCCGCCGCCGCGGGCGATGATGATCACGTCGACGTCGGGATCGGAATCCAGACGCTGCAGGGCCGCGAGCACCTCGGGGACGCACCGGTCACCCTGCACGGCGACGTGCTCGGTGCGGAAGTGCACCTGCGGCCAGCGCAGCTCGGCGTTGCGGTGCACGTCCTTCTCAGCATCCGACCGCTCACCGGTGATCAGCCCGATGCAGTGCGGCAGGAACGGCAGGCTCTTCTTGCGCGACGGGTCGAACAGACCCTCCTGACGCAGCTGCACACGCAGCTTCTCGAGCTTCTCGAGCTGGTCGCCCAGGCCCACGTGCTTCATCGCCGAGACGATGAAGCTGAAGTCGCCGCCCTTGACGAAGTAGTCGGCTTTCACGGCCGCCACGACGTGGTCGCCCACGGCGAGGTCGGCGGGAATGCGGGGGCGCACGCTCGACCAGACGCGGATCGAGATCTGCGCGTCCGAGCGCGTGTCCTTCAGGCGCGCGAAGACGTTGCCGCCGCGCAGGTTCCACGAGGTGATCTCACCCTCGACCCAGACGGTGTTCCAGCGGGCGATGAAGTCGCGGATGGTGCCGTTCAGGCGCGCGACCGACGTCGGCGCCGCGGGCGTCGAGTCGCGCGGTGCGACCGAGTCGGTGGGCGGCGGCTCGCCGGGGATCGCTGTTGCTTCGAAGACGGTCACCCGACCATTCTTCCGGATGCCGCCGACGCGGCGACCGTGGGCCGTCGGAGCTGCGCGGGGAACGCCCGCTCCCGGCCAGTGAACAGGTGGCATCGGTAGACTGGGGGAGTGAGCTCAACCACTGTCTCGCTGCCCCTGCCGCACATCCCGACCCGTCGTCGCGCCGTCGAGCGTGCCCGCCTCGAGAACCGTCCGGTCGACGGCGAGAAGCGCGTGCTCCTGGCCGCCCCGCGCGGCTACTGCGCGGGCGTCGACCGCGCCGTCGTCGCCGTCGAGAAGGCACTCGAGCGCTACGGCGCCCCGGTGTATGTGCGCAAGCAGATCGTGCACAACATCCACGTCGTCACCGAGCTCGAGCAGAAGGGCGCGATCTTCGTCGAGGAGGTCGACGAGGTGCCCGAGGGCGCACACATCGTCTTCAGCGCGCACGGCGTCTCGCCGGCCGTCGTGCAGGGCGCCGCAGACCGCGGTCTGCACGCCATCGACGCCACCTGCCCGCTGGTCACCAAGGTTCACCGCGAAGCCGTGCGCTTCGCGCGCGACGACTTCGAGATCCTGCTCATCGGCCACGAGGGTCACGAAGAGGTCGAGGGCACTGCTGGTCACGCGCCCGAACGCGTGACGATCGTGAACTCGCCCGACGAGGCCGACACCGTTGTCGTGAAGGATCCGAACAAGGTCGTCTGGCTCTCGCAGACCACCCTCTCGGTCGACGAGACGATGGAGACGGTGAACCGACTGCGCACTCGCTTCCCCGAGCTGCAGAACCCGCCCTCGGATGACATCTGCTACGCCACGCAGAACCGCCAGGTCGCCATCAAGAAGATCGCGAGCGACTCCGACCTGGTCATCGTGGTCGGCTCGGCGAACTCCTCGAACAGCGTGCGTCTGGTCGAGGTCGCCCTCGAGTACGGTGCGAAGGCCGCCTATCGCGTGGACTACGCGGACGAGGTGCGTCAGGAGTGGCTCGACGGAGTCCGCACGATCGGTGTGACCAGCGGTGCCTCGGTGCCCGAGGTGCTCGTGCGCGAGGTTCTGGAGGCACTCGACGAAGCCGGCTACGCCGACGTCGAAGAGGTGCGCACCGCAGAAGAGGACCTCATGTTCTCGCTGCCGAAGGAGCTGCGACAGGACAGCTCGGGAAAGCGCGACGAGCGCGCTCTCGGCGGGCGGGTCTCGCGCTGACCCGCCGCACCCCAGACGCGGCGGGTACCGTGGGATCATGAGCGTCGATCGGCCGCAATACGGCGAATATGCCTCTCCTGAAGAGCAGCGTGCGCGCGCGGGTCTGCCTCCGCTGAGCGCCGAGCCGGCGGCATCCGCTTCATCTCCTTCTCCGGCAAGGCAGGCGGCCCCGAGCCGACCCGTTCGGCCCGCTCTCGGAGGAGCGCCGGCCCAGCCCGTCGGACGTCTCGTCACGCTCGTGCTGCTGGGCCTGGGTCTGGTGAACGTCCTCTCATCGATCCCGCAGTTCGTGAACATGGCGTCGACGCTGAGCGAGTCGATGAAGATGCTCGGGCTCGACGGCGAATTCACGAACTACGCCGCTGCGCGCACCTGGGGTGTGATCGCCGTGGTGATTCTGCTCGCCGGCTACGCGGTGACCGCCTGGCTGTCGTTCCGGCAGCTCAAGCGCAGCAGGCCGGCCTGGTGGATCCCGCTCGTCGGCTTCGTCATCACGATGTCGCTCGTCTCGGCGTGCATCTCGGTGGTGATGTTCAGCGACCCGGCTTTCGTCGCGGGCATGCTCTCCACACCTGCCGGGTAGCCTCGAGGGGTGTCAGAAGAGCAGATCGCGTTCCACGTCAGCTACGCCTCGGTCGAGTCCCCGGCAGGTGATGACCCGACCGCGGTCGCCTCGGATCTGCTGCGGAGCGAGCGGGTGCTCGCGGCCTCACGCGGCTTCGACGGCGACGAGGCGGTCTATCTGATACCCGTCACCGAGAGCGGCGACGTGGTGGCTCTCGGCACCGACGACCGCCTGCGGTTCGACCTGAACGCGATCGCGCTGCAGCAGATCTTCGAGAAAGCCGGCCTCACCCTGCACCTCGGAGCGTCGGACGACGCGCTCGAGGAGGTCGACCAGGAGCTCGACGAGGAGTTCGGCGCCGCCTTCGAGCAGCTCGACGATCCTGCCGCTGCATCGGAGGATCTCGGCGGGTTCGGGATGCCGGACAGCGGCGACGATGACGGCTTCGCCGTGGAGCCGGTCCGGGTCGCGGAGTTCTCCCGGCGTGGTCCCTGGGGCGCGCGGATCACCGCGCAGCTGACCGGCGTTGATGTCGACTACGTCGAGGCCGGCACCTGGTCGCTGTACTGCTACGCCACCGGGCAGAGCCACGGGGCCGTGTCGAGTGGCAGCGCCGACGAGCCGATCATCGAGGTGAACCTGCCTCAGCACGGTGAGGTGTGGGTCGAGGTGACCGCCGGCGGATGCACGGGGATGTTCTGGCCGAACATCCAGCGGTTCACAGAGCCGGTGCTCGATCTCGAAGCCATCGCGGTGCCCGAGAGCGCGGAGGTCTACCGTCGCATGCTGCTCGAGGCCGACGGGGCCGGCGACGAGCTGCGCGGACTGCGTCTGGGCGATGCGCTCGACATCGAGGCGGCGACGCAGGCATGCGCTCCGGAGGCGCTCGGCGGGACGGTCGGCGAGACCGAACGCATTCGCACCTTCGTCGCGGCGTTCGGCGTGCCGGCGACGCTGGTCACAGCAGGGATCGACGGTGATGCGGCCGGACGTCGCTTCAGTGCGCGAGGCTGGCCGCGTACGGTGGCTGACCTCGCCGTCGGCGGCATCACCGAGGTCACCGCTCTGACGCGGCGCGAGCGTCCCCTTGCGAGAGCAGCCCGGTTCCTGCGCGAGCGGCCGACGCTCGGCGCGGCCATCGGCGTCGCCGAGCTCACCGCGGGTATCGCCGCAACGCGGACGCGGTCAGGTGCTGTGCGGGGACTCGGTGCGCTGATGATCGTCGACGCGATCGTCGATCTGGTCATCTGGGTGCAGCGCAGCCGTCGGCGCTGACGAGACGGGAAGAGGGATGCCCCGAGTCGTCCGACTCGGGGCGTCCCTCTTCTGATTCGGTGGGTCAGCTCTTGGACTGGCCGTACGAGCCGAGCTGACGCGTCGACTCGACGACGCGAGCGGCCATCGCCGACTCGGCGATCTTGCCCCAGGCGCGCGGGTCGTACTGCTTCTTGTTGCCGACCTCGCCGTCGACCTTGAGCACGCCGTCGTAGTTCTTGAACATGTAGTCGGCGATCGCGCGCGTGTACGCGTACTGCGTGTCGGTGTCGATGTTCATCTTGATCACGCCGTTCGCGACCGCGAGGGCGATCTCCTCGTCGCTCGAGCCGGATCCGCCGTGGAAGACCAGGTCGAGCGGCTTCGGGCCGGTGCCGTACTTGGCGGCGACCTCGGCCTGGATCTCGCCGAGCAGCTCGGGACGCAGCTTCACGCCACCCGGCTTGTAGACGCCGTGCACGTTGCCGAAGGTGAGGGCTGCGATGTAGCGGCCCTGCTCGCCGAGGCCGAGAGCCTGGATCGCCTGGTCGACGTCCGCGAAGGTCGTGTACAGCGCGTCGTTCGAGCCCTCGTGCGCGACGCCGTCCTCCTCTCCGCCGACGACGCCGATCTCGACCTCCAGGATGGCGTTGATCGCCTTCATACGAGGGAGCAGCTCCTTGGCGATCTCGATGTTCTCATCGAGCGGCACAGCCGAGCCGTCCCACATGTGCGACTGGAAGATCGGGTTGCGACCCGCCTTCACCTCTTCTTCGGATGCCGCGATCAGCGGCTCGACGAAACCGCCCAGGGCGTCCTTCGGGCAGTGGTCGGTGTGCAGTGCGACCGTCACGGGGTAGTTCTTGGCGACCTCGGTCGCGTAGCGCGCGAAGGCGAGAGCGCCGGTCGCGCGAGCCTTGACGGTGTGGCCGGCGAAGTAGTCGGCTCCGCCCGTGGTCACCTGGATGATGCCGTCGGAGCCTGCCTCGGTGAGACCCTGCAGGACGGAGTTGATCGTCTGGGAGCTCGAGACGTTGAAGGCGGGATACGCGAAGCCACCGGCCTTCGCGCGGTCGAGCATCTCTGCGTACTGTTCCGGAGTGGCGACGGGCATGAGTTCTCCTGCTTCTGTCGGTCGGGGTGCATGCTCACTTTAGCCCGCAGGAGTTCGCATTCCGCCGGGGTTACACCGGCCCGGCCCCGGATCTTTAGCACGCGGCAAGAACCGCGCTTTCTTCGCGCTCGCATCGTGAAAAGTCCTGATTTTCGTCTTCCTCCGTCACTATGCTGACCGGCATGGTGAGCCTCACAGCAGATCTCAGCCCCCTCCGCCCCGACCGCAACCTCGCGATGGAACTCGTGCGCGCAACCGAGGCGGCGGCGATCCGTGCGGTGCCGTTCATCGGCCGCGGCGCGAAGGAGGCTGCCGACGGCGCGGCCGTCGACGCGATGCGAGCCTTCCTCGGAACCGTCGATTTCCAGGGCCGCGTCGTCATCGGCGAGGGCGAGAAGGACAACGCCCCGATGCTGTTCAACGGCGAGGTGGTCGGCACCGGGCGCGGACCCGAGTGCGACATCGCTGTCGATCCGATCGACGGCACCTCGCTCACTGCCGAAGGACGACAGAACGCCCTCTCTGTGCTCGCGGTGTCCGACCGCGGCTCGATGCTCGACGCCTCCAGCGTCTTCTATATGGACAAGCTCGTCACCGGCCCCGCGGGAGTCGGCGTCGTCGACATCCGCAAGCCCATCGGTGAGAACATCCGCCGCCTGGCGAAGGCGCTGGGCAAGCCGGTCGACGAGATCGTCGTGTCGGTGCTGAACCGCCCGCGTCACGAGCAGCTCATCGCCGACATCCGTGAGGCAGGAGCGGGAACCCGGCTGATGAGCGACGGCGACGTCGCAGGCGGCATCAACGCCGCGCGCCACGATGCCCGCACCGACATGTGCGTCGGGGTCGGCGGCAGCCCGGAGGGCATCGTCACGGCCTGCGCCATCAAGGCGCTCGGCGGTCACATCCAGGGGGTCCTCTGGCCGCGCGACGACGACGAGCGCCAGCGCGGCGTCGACGCCGGGCTCGAGTTCGACAAGGTGTACGAAGCCGACGATCTGGTGCAGGGCAACAACACGATCTTCGTGGCCACCGGCGTCACAGACGGCCAGCTGGTGCGCGGCGTGCGACGCGAGGGCAACTACCTCTACACCGAGAGCGTCGTGCTGCGCGGAGCCTCCGGCACGCTGCGCCGTATCGTGTCGGATCACCTCGTCTCGAAGTGGCTCTGACGCGAGCATCCGACCTCGCCTGCCGGCATTCCCAGCAGAGGCTGGCAGAATAGGCGGGTACGGCGTGATCAGAGCGCCGGCATGGTCATGAAGAGGAGTGCTCGGGATGCCGTTCAACCAGCCGTCTGCGAGTCCCAGCCGCGCCCCGCACATCACCACCCCGACCGGCCGGATCCTCCGGGTCACCGAGGAGCAGATCATGGCCGCTCAGCAGGCCAAGGCCACCGTGCAGCCCGGGTTCGACCCCGCTCGTCGCGCTGACGTGCTCTTCCGCGTGCGGCGGGCAGAGGGCCACGAGCTGAGCTCGTGGTGGTTCATCGGCGCGTTCCTGGCGACGTCCAGCGTCGTCATCGCGCTGCTGTCGTGGGTGCCGGGCGGCGCCTGAACCATCGGCTGCCGACTCGGGCCCCTCAGTAGGAGTCGAGCACGGCGCGCATGTCGCCGAGACCGAACTGGTCGGCGATCTGCTTCGCGCTGTGCCCACCGGCATTCTGATCAGCGCCGGCATCGAGCAGCATCCGCAGCAGCGGCTCGTTGCGACGGAACACCGCACACGAGACCGCGGTCTGGCCGTTCGCGTTGACGGCATCCAGGTCCGCACCCCGCGCGATCAGCTCGGCGACGGTCTCGAGGTGCTCGGCGTAGGCCGCGACGATCAGCAGCGTGTCCTGACGCGGATTGCGCACATCGACCGGCACGCCCGCGTCGATCATCTCGCTCAGCGGTTCGGTGCGGCCCTGCCGGGCCAGGTCGAAAGTGCCCTCGATGACCTCAAGGCTCAGTCCGTTCGTCACCCGACCATTCTGTCGGATGACGACGACTCAGGCGAGGGCGGGCGCGAGCTCGCAGACGAGCGGAGCCGACAGGGCCACTCCGAGTGCTTCGCTGAGCGCCGTGATGTCATGCGCGAGAGCACGCTGCGCGGCGTCCACCACGATCTGCGCGCACGCTCGGGCGTCAGCCAGCGCATCGTGGTGCGGGAAGTCCCCGAAGCCCGCCGCCGCGGCTGCCAGCGGCAGGCGGTACGAGTCGAGGGTGTAGGTCTTGCGCGCCACGGCGAGCGAGCACAGCGAGCGGTACGGCGGGGCTGCGAGCCCGGTGGCCTCGCACGCGCGACGCAGCACGTTCAGGTCGAATCCGGCGTTGTGCGCGACGAGCACGTCGTCTCCCGCGAAAGCGCAGAGGCGGTCGAGCTGCTCGGCCCAGGTTGCGGCGCCGCTGACGTGGTGCGGATGGATGCCGTGGATCCGGATGTTCCACTCGTTGAACTGGTCGTGGCCCATCGGCGGCCGGATCAGCCACCCGGTCTGCGCGACGACCTGACCGTCTCGGACGCGGACGAGCCCGACCGAGCAGGCGGAGGCGGGACTGGAGTTCGCCGTCTCGAAGTCGATCGCAGTGAAATCCAGTGGCACGAATCCACCATCCCGCGGCATCCGGATGCCGGCCCGCAGACTCGCCGTAGGCTGACGAACATGGGCGATTCGCGAGCGACATCCTTCGGAGCCGAGGCTGACAATTACGAGGCGGCGCGACCCGACTACCCGTTCGAGGCGGTCGCGTGGATGCTCGACCGTCTGCCCGACGGCGCCCGTCGTCTCGCAGATGTGGGGGCGGGCACGGGCAAGCTCACGCGGGTCGTCGCGGAGGCCCGCGACGCCGAGATCGTGGCCATCGATCCCGATGCGGCGATGCTCGCGAAGCTGCGCGAGCAGGTGCCCGGTGTTCCGACATTCCTCGGCACGGCGGAGTCGCTGCCGCTTCCGAATGCCAGTGTCGACGCGGTCGTGCTGGGGCAGGCGTGGCATTGGGTCGATCCGGTCGCAGCATCCGCGGAGATCGGCCGGGTGGTGCGTCCGGGTGGCACCCTCGGACTGATCTGGAACGCGCGCGACAACCGCGTCGCCTGGGTGCGCCGGCTCACGGCGATCATGCACGCGAGCGCCGCGGAGGAGATGCTCGATGCGGGCGGCCCGACCGTGGCATCCCCGTTCGACGAGCCCGAGGGGGAGCGCTGGGAGTGGCGCCGTCCGATGACGCGGGCGCAGCTGCACCGGATGGCGGCGTCGCGCAGCCACTTGATCACCGCCTCGGAGAGTGAGCGTGCGAGCATCCGGCGGGGCATGGACGACCTGTTCGCCGAGCTGGGGCTGGATGGAGACGCCACCATCGAGGTGCCGTACGTGACCTGGGCGTTCCGAGCGCAGCGGGCCTGAACCGGACGCACTGCGCGACGGTCACCGCCGGTAGACTCGTATCCCGTGGCTCTTACAATCGGAATCGTCGGCCTGCCAAACGTCGGCAAGTCCACCCTCTTCAACGCGCTGACCAAGAACGACGTGCTCGCGGCGAACTACCCGTTCGCGACGATCGAGCCGAACATCGGCGTCGTCAACCTGCCGGACCCGCGTCTGCAGGTGCTGGCCGGAATCTTCGGCAGCGAGCGCATCCTGCCCGCCACCGTGTCGTTCGTCGACATCGCCGGCATCGTACGCGGCGCGAGCGAGGGGGAGGGGCTGGGCAACCAGTTCCTCGCCAACATCCGCGAGGCCGACGCCATCGCGCAGGTCGTGCGTGGCTTCGTCGACGATGACGTCGTGCACGTCGAGGGAACCGTCGACCCCAAGGGCGATATGGAGACCATCAACGCCGAGCTGATGCTCGCCGATCTGCAGACGATCGAGAAGGCACTCCCGCGCTTCGAGAAGGAAGTCAAGCAGAAGAAGACCGACCCGTCGGTTCTGGATGCCGCGAACGCCGCGAAGGATGCCCTCGAGCGAGGCCAGCTGCTCTCGACTGCCGGCCTCGACCTTGCGCCCATCAAGGAGCTCGGCCTGCTGACGGCGAAGCCCTACATCTACGTGTTCAACGTCGACGAGTCGGTGCTCACCGACGCGGCGAAGAAGGCCGAGCTCGAGGCGCTCGTCGCGCCCGCGCAGGCGGTGTTCCTCGACGCGAAGATCGAGTCGGAGCTGATCGGGCTCGACCCCGAGGACGCGCAGGAGCTGCTCGAGGCGACCGGCCAGAGCGAGTCGGGTCTCGACCAGCTCGCCCGCATCGGCTTCGCCACGCTGGGCCTGCAGACCTACCTCACTGCCGGGCCGAAGGAGTCGCGCGCGTGGACCATCCCGCAGGGCGCCAAGGCTCCGCAGGCGGCAGGCGTGATCCACACCGACTTCGAGAAGGGCTTCATCAAGGCCGAGGTCATCTCGTTCGACGACCTCGTCGCGACCGGCTCCGTCGCCGAGGCTCGTGCCAAGGGCAAGGCGCGCCTGGAGGGCAAAGACTACGTCATGCAGGACGGCGACGTGGTGGAGTTCCGCTTCAACGTCTGAGCCCTTCCCGGTCGTTGAGCGAGCGCATCGAGACGAAACGGGCCCCTTCGTGCTCCCAGTCGAGCGGGGCCGGGGCCTCCCCGCAGGTCATCTGCGGTCAGCAACGAGCAAGCCACCGCACAGATCCGTAAAGTCGAAGCATGGTGTCACGACGGGAGAAGCTGCGGGCAGCTCGGAAGCTGCAGCATGAGATGCGGGAGCAGCACGGCGACGATCTCAAGACAGCGATGACGCAGATGTACATCGCGAGCTCGGCCATCCCCGCAGAGCGAACCTACCGTGAGGCGATGGCACGCAACAGCAGCCAGCGCTTCTCGGTCGACGACTGGATCCTGCCCGAGAAAGTGCTGGATCCAGAAGAGACGGTGCTCGATGTGGCAGTGGGCGGGCTGTCCTTGGACACGTTCCCGCTGTTGCTGGTCACCGATCGCCGGATCATCCTCACCATGGACCAGCCGTGGCGGCGGTGGCGGATCCTCCGCGAGGCCCCGGTGACCGACGTCCTGGACGCGGCGGTCGAGCCCCGCCTGATCGGCGGCCGGCTGCGGGTGCGTCTGCGCCAGGGCAAGGACATCGTGCTGAAGCTCGGCGCGCTGCAACGCCCAGAGGAGGTAGCCGCGCTGATCCGCCGCCTGGTGGGCGGGGGCGGCGCGCCAGGGTGAGAGTGAGTGGAATTGCCGCTCTGGTGGAGTTCCGCTTCAACGTGTGAACCCTCCCCGGTCGCTGAGCGAGCGCAGCGAGACGAAGCGCGCCCCTTCGTGCCGAGTCGAGCGAAGCGCGGTCTTCTCCGCTGGTCTCAGATGCCAACCGCACCGCTGCCGTGGACATGAAGCGCCGAAGTGTGGTTTAACGTCTGGCGTTAATGACGTGACGCGTTATATAATCCTCTTGTGATCAGATCGTTCGCCGACCGCGATACTGAGCGCGTGTGGCGTCGCGAGCCGGTGAAAGGGGTCGACACGCGGATCCATAAGGTCGCGAATCGCAAGCTTCATCTGCTGGATGCTGCACCGACACTCGATGCTCTGCGTGTGCCTCCGGGTAACCGTCTGGAAGCGCTCAAGGGCGACCGAGCTGGTCAGCACAGCATCCGAGTCAACAAGCAGTGGCGGATCTGCTTCCGATGGACAGACGCTGGTCCTGAGGACGTCGAGATCACGGACTATCACTGAGGAGGGGTCATGTCTGAGAAGCTCTACCCGCCCATCCACCCGGGCGAGGTTCTGATGGAGGACTTCATCGAGGGTTTTGGGATCACGCAGAACAAGCTCGCCGTGTCGATAGGTGTGCCTCCCCGCCGGATCAACGAGATCGTGCACGGCAAGCGGGCTATCACGGCGGACACTGCGCTTCGACTGGGGCGCTACTTCGGGATCTCGCCGCAGTTCTGGCTCAACCTGCAGACGCGGTATGAGTTGGAGCTTGCTGAGGACCGCGTGTCCGAGCAGATCGCCGCGATCACGCCATTGAAGGTCGCATGAGCGATTTCGAAGGCCCCCAACCGCGGCGGTCCGCCATGGCCTCCTTGCGCTCAGGAGGCGATTGCGCACTCGGCCGCACGGCGCGAGCATGAGACATGGGAACTCTGAGCTTCACCGCGACCGTCTCGCTCGACGGGTACGCCGCCGGCCCCGATGGTGACTTCCAGTTCGGCGCGCCGAGTCCGGAGGTCTTCCGGGTGCACGTCGAGCGGATGGCGTCGATCTCCACGGAGATCCTTGGACGTCGCACCTACGAGCTCATGCACTACTGGGAGGCAGAGCCTGAGGGGGAGGACTGGGGCGACGATGAACGCGAGTTCGCTCGACTGTGGCAAGGGCTCGACATCGTCGCCGCGTCGTCGACGTCGACCGCGGAGGACATGACGCGGGAGAACCACAAGCTCGTTCCTGAGCTCACCCTCGATGCGATCGCGGAGATCGCCGAGCAGGCGCACGGGGAGGTCGATCTTCGGGCCCACGACGGCCGGGCCTGCCATACGCGCAGGTCTCGTGCAGGACTTCCGCTTCTTCATCGTGCCGGTGATCCTCGGCGGTGGTCTGCGGGCACTGCCGGAGGATGCGCGCCTGGATCTGCGTCTGGCCGAGAGCCGCGTCTTCGAGAACGGGTTCACGATGCTGCACTGCAGGGCCGCATAGCGGCACGCCTCGCCGGCCGCGGTCAGCGTTGGCACGCCTCGTACACGTAGCCGTTCTGATCGGGCGTGACGAGGTGTCGGTCGCGGAGGATCATCGCTCTCGGCGATGCCTCTTCGGCGCACAGGGCAGCGAAGCTCTCCGGCAGCTGATCGGTGTACTCGATGTCGACGACAGCGTCGCCGTAGACCTTCGTGTAGGCGTCGCATTCGCCGTAGGCTGCGCATTCCTCCGCGACGGCGAAATCGAAGTCGGCCTCGTCGCGCAGACGCGGACTGAACTCGGCGGCGTTCTTCTGCCCGACCGCCAGCCCCGCGTCATGGGCGATCCGAGCGATCCGGGCCGCGAGCGCCAGATTGTCGTCGACGGTGAGCGCACCGTCTGAACGGGTGAAGCTGTCGAGGTTGTCAAACTCGACTCCGTCGAACCCGGCGTGCGCGCATCCCTCGATCCACGCCGTCAGCAGGTGGGTGATCGCGGCCCGCTTCGGGGCGCTCGAGGTGTCCAGCAGGATCTCGTCCGGCCAGTCGGGGTCGATCACCGGGCCGGCGTCGCTGGTGAGCAGCGTGTCGTGCGGCCAGTGATCCTGTTCGGCGGGTTGCGTCTGGAACGCGTTGATGTAGCAGATCGAGTAGGCCCCGTCGGAAGGCCTCGCAGTGCGATCGCGCACGACCAGCGAGACGTCGGGATCCGGCGGGTAGGCGCCGCCCAGCTGATAGTCGAAGCCGCCGTGCGCGGGGAGCCCCGTCACTGCGGGACTGGGCGTCGGCTGCGCGGCACAGGCGATCAGCAGCATGGCACACAGGCCCAGGGAGGCGAGCATGGCCATGCGCCGCGCGCTCATCATTCCTGGCGCTCGAGACATCCGGCCAGCATAGAGCCGGACCAGAAGGGCGTACTCTGTCGGTATCGACCGAGGGAGGAACCATGTCCGATCCGAATCAGCCGTCGTCGCACGATGAGCGGCACGAGCCGATCATCCCCGCGCTCGAAGACGACGAGAGCAACGCCCCGCGGCCGGAGGAGGAGATCGCGGACGTGCTCCGCGCCGAACCCGATGTCGCGGATCACTCCGCGGCGCACTCCCGCGACTGACCCCAGCGCGGGCAGATCACTACTGCGCGGATGCCGGTGCGCTCGCCGCCCACACCTCGCGCCACCACTCTGCGAGGCTCTCAACCGTCTCGTGCGCGTTCAGCCCGCTCGGGTTGGGCACCACCCACAGCGGGATCCCCCTCGGCCACCCGCTCAGCGCGTCCGTGTCCTGCGCGCCCATACGCGCGCGCGGCAAGGCGAACGCGGTGCGGAACGCCGTGATGCCCACGATGGCGACCGAACCAGGACGCAGCACCCGCACTCGCTCGAGCAGACGGCGGCCGCCGGCGCGCAGCTCGTGCGCTGCGAGCTCGTCCGCGCGCGCCGTGGGGCGGGCGACGAGATTCGTCATTCCGATGCCGCGCTCGGCCAGCATCCGCTCGTCCGACGGCGACAGGCCGCGCGAGGCGTCCACCACGTCATCGGTGAGACCGGCTGCGGCCAGCGACGGCCAGAACCGGTTTCCGGGGCGTGCGAAGGGCGCATTGACGGCCACCGTCCACGGGCTGGGATTGATGCCGACCATCAGCAGCCGCACACGTCCGGCGGACTCCTCATCGGTCGGGTAGGGGAGCACGTCGTCGCGGCCGAGACCCGCGGCTGCCGCGTGTGCGAGATCTGCGGGGTTCGGCCGTCGCCCGTCGAGCGGCGACGGGGATCGCCACGGTGTCCAGTCGGCCGCAGGTGCAGGGTGGGGAGGGCCTGGAGCGCTCACGGAGCCAGCAGCTCCTGCCTCCAGCCGGACGCGTCGAGCCGGTAGACAAGACGGTCGTGCAGGCGCGAGCGTCGGCCCTGCCAGAATTCGATGCGTTCCGGAGCCACCCGGAATCCGCCCCAGTGCGGAGGTGCCGGCACCTCGGCATCCGCGAAGCGCTCCTCGACCCGCGCGACCGCCGCCTCCAGCTCCGCACGGTCGGCGATCGGCCGGCTCTGACGCGACGCCCATGCGCCCAGCTGCGATCCGCGCGGACGGGTGGCGTGGTACGCCTCGACCTCTTCGCGGGTGACCGGCGCCGCCCCGCCCTCCACCCGGATCTGCCGCTCGAGCTCGGGCCAGTGGAACACCAGCGACGCCTGCGGGCACGTCGCGAGCTCCCGGCCCTTGTCGGAGTCGACGTGCGTGAAGAACACGAAGCCGCGCTCGTCCCAGTCCTTCAGCAGCACCATTCGCGAACGCGGCCGCCACTGATCCCCGACCTGCGCGACAGTGGAGAGCGTCATGGCCGTGGCCGAGAACGGACGGTCGGTTGCTTCGGCGCTGCGCGCCTCGGCGAGCCATTCATCGAAGAGCGGGAAGGGGGTCGTGGGCGGCTGAGCAGAGGACATGCACCCATGGTGCCGGACTCGCGCGAAGTCGTCGACCGCGACGCCGCCCGGTACGCTGGGGGAGGCCATCGACGCGCCACCGACCGACCGGAAGCGAGCACACATCGTGACCCAGCCCCGCATCTTCGAACCCGAAGGCCGCGCCGTTCCCTTCGTCGATGAGGGCGAAGGTCCCGTCACGCTCGTGCTGGTCACCGACCGCAGCCTGGAGGCAGATGGTCTCGGCGTCATCTCGCACTACCTCGCAGAAGAGGCCGGATTCCGCGTGGTGCGCATCGGCTCCCGCGCGGATGCCGAAGGCCTCACCGCAGGCGACCGCGCCGCGGACGCGGCCGCGGTGATCGAGGATCTTGACATCGAAGACACCTGGATCGGCGGGCACGGACACGGCAGCACCATCGCCCGCATCTTCGCCGTGGAGCACCCCGAGCGGGTCAACGGTCTGCTGATGCTCGGCGTCGAAGACGAGCAGATCCCGCTCGCCCCTGGCATCCCGGTCCTGATCATCCAGGCGGAGAACGACGACGTCACCCCGGCCGCGAACGCCGAGGCGCTGCAGGCCACCGCACCCGAGCGCGCGACGATCACCCGCATCCCCGAAGCCGACCACTACTTCGTCGCGACGCACCCGATCGAGGCTGCCGTCGTGATCGAGGAGTACCTCGACTGGGACTGACCCTCCACAGGGCACCCTGTTTCAAAGTTGTGCACCGCGACTGGCTATCGGCAGCGGCGGTGGAGAGCCGGTGCCCGAGCATGGGCGCATGGGTATCAGATACTACGCATACGCGTTCGATGCAGACTTGACCGAGCAGGCTCTTGCCGATCCGCAAAGCATGATCAGCGATGATCCGCTAGCAGATGCATGGGGCATGCCTCACGGGGCCACGATCGCTGTCACGAACTTCGAGCAGTCCGTGCCGAAGACCGAGATGCTCTATCTCGATAAGGCCTGGTCGAACCTGCAGTGGTTGACGGCCCCGCAGGCCGCGCAAGAGGCGCCGCGGCCCGCCTTCCGGATGTTCGAAGGTCACGTCGATTGGCATGAACTTGGTTGGGACCCCTGGGTTCGAGCGATCGCCCCGGCCGACGTTCCAGCGATCGCCCACGATGTTGCGAATCTTCGAGATGAACTGCGATGCGAGGCGGTCGGCGTCCATGATCCCGAGCGTGACGGCTCGTACGTCTTGGACTTCCTGGAGCGTGCGGTGCGCTTCACCGCACAGATCGCCCGCGATGGTCGAGGCCTTGCCTACCTCATAGGCTGACTGGTCAGCCGCGCAGATCCTTCCGCATGAAGATCTGCTCGGTGCCGTCGTCCTGAGGCACTCGTTCGCTGGCGCTGTAGCCGCACTTCTCGTACAGGCGAATGTTCGCCTCGCTCAGACTGCCGGTGAACAGCTCGGCGTGCGCCGCTCCGCTCTCTCGCTCGGCTACATCGAGCAGCCCCCGGCCGATGCCCTCGCCCTGCAGATCGGGAGCGATCGCGATCCTGCCCACCAGCAGGAGATCGCCGTCGATGCGTCCGCGCAGCGCGCCGACGAGCCTCCCGCCGACCCGCGCTGTCCAGCCGTAGCAGTCGGCGAGTTCCGCCTGCACAGCCTCGAGCGTCTGCGTCAGCGGCGGCATGTCGGCGCTGCCGTAGATCTGCGCCTCCGAGACGAAGGCGGCCCGCTGCAGGGTCAGCACCTCACCGGCGTCGTCGGTCGAGATCGGGGCGTACGTCACGTCGAGAGAGGCCATGCCTCCATCATCCCTCTTCGCGCAGCCTGGGCTCGACGCGGTGCGCGGGACGCAGGCCCGCCTTGTCGGCATAGAACGCACGGATGCGCTCCATGTCCGCCGGGATGTCGCCGGTGAGCTCGATGGTCGGGCCGAGGCCGCACGTCATGGTCGTGCGGTCGACATAGCCGAGAGTCACGGGCATCCCCGTCTCCCTGGCGATGCGGTAGAAGCCCGACTTCCAATGGGTGTGGCCCCTGCGGGTGCCGTCCGGGGTGACGACCAGCCCGAACACCTCGCCCTGTCGCACCTGCGCCACGACATCCCCGACCACCCGGCCGGGATCATCGCGATCGACCGGGATGCCTCCGAGCGCGCGCATGACCGGTCCCCGCCAGCCGTGGAACAGGCTCTTCTTGCCCAGCCATCGCACGTCGACGCCGAGCCGCCAGGCGATCCCGAGCATGAGGACGAAGTCCCAGTTCGAGGTGTGCGGGGCGCCGATCAGCACGGTCGGCTGCGTCGGTGCGGGGTGGGTCCGAAGAGTCCAGCGGCTGCAGAGCCAGAAGATCCGCGCGGTCAGACGTCGAAGCATCCATCCACGCTACGGCAGCCGATATGCGCACGTCGGCATGGCTCCGGCGACGGCTGGCGGGTCTGCGCGTCGAAATCAACCCCCTCAGGCTGTTGGGTGCCCGGTGTTAGCGTCGGGCGCAACACACAACGGACCGTGCGGCGCGCAGCGCCGCGCAGAAGGCAGAGGTGGTATTCATGGCAGCCAAGAGCACCGCGACCCAGAAGTCCAAGAGCGCCGGCACGAAGACGAAGGATGCGGCCAAGACGAAGGATGCCGCTGAGAGCACGCCACTGGAGAACGCCGAGAAGGGCTTCCAGGCGTCGCCCGACCTCATCCGCGATCTGCAGGCCGTGCTCGTCGACCTCATCGAGCTGTCCGTGCAGGGCAAGCAGGCGCACTGGAACGTCGTCGGTCGCAACTTCCGCGACACGCACCTGCAGCTGGACGAGATCATCGAGGCCGCGCGCACCTTCGGCGACACCGTGGCTGAGCGCCTGCGCGCACTGCACGCGGCCCCGGACGGGCGCAGCGCGACCGTAGCCAAGACGACCACCCTGCCCGAGTTCCCCACGGGCGAGGTCTCGACCACCGACACGATCGATCTGATCACCGAGCGGCTCGAGGCGACGGTGGCGACCATGCGTCGTGTGCACGACCAGGTCGACGATGAGGACCCCACCTCAGCGGACGTCCTGCACGCGATCATCGAGAAGCTCGAGCAGTTCGCCTGGATGGTCAGCGCCGAGAACCGCACCCCTGCGGCCTGACCGCGCGCAGACAAGACGAGGGCCGTCACCCGATCGGGTGACGGCCCTCGTCTTGGGCGGCACTCAGGCCGGCTGCGGCAGCAGGCTGAACGACACAGCGCCCTGCTCGTCGACCGAGGCGTCGAGCACCTTGTCGTCGAGGGCGTCTGCGGCAACCTTCTCGAGGAACACGCGGATCTCCTCGTCGCCGATGATGGAGTCGCCCGGCTCGGGCGTGGGGGCGACCGTCACCGCGAAGCGCGGCTCGGTCTCGGTGCCCGACGAGTGGATGCGAAGTCCGGCATCCGGCGTCGTGCTCTGCTGGGCGACGATGGTCGCCGCGATCGTGTTTGCGTTCTCGGTCAGGGTGAGCATGGGCTCTCCTTCCGGTTGCGGACACCGCACCGTACGGCGCGATGTGCGTGCCACGATTCCGCACCCGCCCGCCCGGTTTCAAGCTCAGCGGGGGACTCTGAGGGGTTTCACACCCAGCGCGTCCACGCCGGGCGGCGGGCGAGCGCTCAGCGGTCCCGGCGCAGCAGCAGGGGCAGCCCGAGCCACAGCAGCAGGATGACGACGAGGCCGGCCCCGCCCGCGATGAACGCGAAGACGTGGTTGAAGGTGAAGTCGATGATGAGGACGGTGATCCCGACCGTGAGCGCGGCGATCACGACCATGTTGGCCTTCACGATCCGATGCGCGGCCTGCACGAGCTCGGCCTTGCGTCCCTGGGCGAACAGCACGCGATGCATCCCGACCGGGGTGAGGGCGAGGATGGTTGCCGTCGCGGCGAGCAGCACCAGCACGATGTAGAGAAGGCGCTGCTGGTCGGACAGATCCTTGAAGAGCGGCTGGAAGGCGACGGCGAGCAGGAAGCCGGTGAGGATCTGCGTGCCCGTCTGCATGACGCGCAGCTCCTGCATCAGCTCCTCCCAGTTGCGGTCGGCGCGCTCGGTGGCGGTCTCGTCGCGCCCGTCGTGCTGGGCGTCGGCGTGCGGGTCGTTCATGACATCGGACGCTACACGTCCGATCCGGCGCGAGACGAGAGGCTTGCGGCCGCGCGATCCGCTGCTCTCGTCCCGCGACTGTGCGCAGGCGTACGATCGAGGGATGCCAGAGAATCAGGCACCCCAGAGCCCGTCGCGCATCCTCGCAGCACCGCCGGCGCTGCAGCTGATCGGCGCGGATGCTGCCGGCGTGTGCGCCGACGGGCACTGCACGCTGCCGCCCGCCGTGTCGGCGGGCGCTGAGGGCGCGGTTGGCGGGCAGGCGCCCGTCGACGCCCAGGATGCCACGGCATCCGGCTCCGACGCGGACTGAACCCGTCTATTCCGCGTCGCCTTCCGCGCGATGGCGGAGCGCGGCAGCGAGTTCCGGCGCGATCAGGGGATCGTCCTCGAGCGGCCCCGCGAGCGCCAGCAGCGAACGGCTGAAGTGATTGCGCAGCCCGGCGGCGAGCGTGATGTCGACGATCTGCCTGTCGGTGAAGCCGTGTCCGCGCAGCTCCGCGGTATCGGCATCCGTCATCTCCCGAGGCGAGGTCGAGAGCCGCTCCGCATAGCGGATCACCGCCTGCTCGGCGCCGGTGAAGGCGGAGTCGTCGTCGGCGGCGAAGGCCCGCAGACCGGCTTCGTCGACGACGCCCGCTTTCATCGACTTGCGTCCGTGGGCGATCAGGCAGTGGGATGACCCGATGGCTCGGGCGGCGCCCAGCGTGGCGGCTTCGTAGATCCGAACGCCGATGGAGGGCACCACTGTCCTCACCAGCGCCACGAACGCGTCGTGCGCCTCGGGGTTCACCGCCATCGCAGCGGTGTAGGAATGCACGAAGCCGTCGGCCACGAGGTCGTCCTCGTACATGGCCGCGACCGGTCCAGTGGCGTCCTCGGGCGCCGGTGTGGCGATGATCATGAAGCGGACGGTACTCCGCCGCCTGCCCCGGCGGAAGAGCGTCAGTGAGCGCCGTGCGTGGGTGCGCTCTCGCCGTCGTCCTCGGGCTTGCGGATCAGGAACGCGCCGATGATCGTGACGGACGCGATGACGGCGCCGATCGTGACCGACATGCGGGTGCCTGCCGCCACGGCCTCGGGCACCTCGGTGCCGCCGCCGGCGTTCACCGCAGCTGTGAAGACGGCCATCATGACGGCGATCCCCGCCGCGCCGGCGACCTGCTGGATGGTGCCGATGACGGCGCTGCCGTACGAGTAGAACTTCGGCTTGAGGGAGGCGAGCGACGCCGTGAACAGGGGAGTGAACGACAGCGCGAGGCCGACCGAGAGCAGCGTCTGAGCGACCAGCACCAGCCAGATCGAGCTGTCGACGGTCACCGTCGTGAACAGCCACAGCATCGACGCGGCGAGGATGGACCCGGGGATGAGCAGGATGCGGGTGCCGTGACTGTCGTAGATGCGGCCGATGACCGGGCCGAGCAGACCCATGGCCAGGGCTCCGGGCAGCACGACCAGACCGGCATCGAGCGCCTTCAGCTGCAGGGCATCCTGCAGGAACAGCGGGATCACCGTGATGCTGCCGAAGAACGCAAGCGACAGCAGGAACATCTGGATCATCGACAGCGAGAAGTCCCTCGAGGCGAACACACGCAGGTCGAGCAGCGCGTCGTCCCCGCGCTGCAGCAGCACCTGGCGCCAGAGGAACAGCGCGAGCCCGACCACGCCGACCGCGAGTGCGATCGTCATGGGCGTCCCGCCGGCTCCGCTGCCCAGGCTGCCGATCTGGCTCAGGCCGAACACGAGTCCGCCGAAGCCGAAGGCCGACAGCACCACCGAGAGCAGGTCGATCGGGGCGTGCATGGTCTCGCCGACGTTCGTCAGCCAGCGCCAGCCGATGAACATCGCGATCAGCGCGATCGGCAGCACGACCACGAAGATCGCGCGCCAGCCGAAGTGGTCGAGCAGGAAACCCGACATCGTGGGCCCGATCGCCGGTGCGAGCGACATCACGATGCTCACCCGGCCCATCATCCGGCCGCGCGACGACGCCGGCACGAGGTTCATGATGGTGGTCATCAGCAGGGGCATCATGACCGCCGTTCCGGATGCCTGCACGACGCGGGCCACGAGCAGCACGGCGAACCCGGGGGCGAGTGCGGCGATCAGCGTGCCGACCGAGAACAGCGTGATCGCCCCGATGAACATCTGCCTCGTCGTGAAGCGACGCAGCAGGAAGCCGGTGATCGGGATCACCACGGCCATGGTCAGCATGAACGCGCTGGTGACCCACTGCGCGGCGATGGGTGTGATGCCGAGATCGCTGATCAGGTGCGGGATCGCCATGCCCATCGTCGTCTCGTTGAGGATGGCGACGAATGCGGCGGTGAGCAGCACCCAGATCACGGCCATGTCCTTCGCGGGGATGAGACCTGCGGAAGGGCGCGTGACGGGAGTCGACCCGGTGTGGACGGCAGACATGGGTCTCCTCGAAAGTGGTGGTGAACGGCGAAGGGGCCCCACGATCGGAGCACGACACGACCGGCCGATGAGCCGGCCGAGAAGATCAGCCGTCCATCCTAACTCGTGCGCGCACGACGGCATACCCTCATCTTCCGCGGACTAGCCTGAAGGGATGAGCATGGGTGGTGGAGGAGGACGCGGCGCAGCCTTCCGCGGCGTCGACGAGGCCGCGCAGCGGCGCATGAACGCAGCCGCCCCGAAGGTGCCCGGTCTCGGCCGCCGCGTCATCGCGCTGTTCAGCCCCTACCGCGGCCGCCTGGTCATCACCGCGCTGCTGGTGGTCGTGGGCGCCGCGCTCGCCGTCATCCCGCCGCTGCTCGTGCAGCGCATCTTCGACGAGGCGCTGTTCCCCCTCGAAGGCGGCGGACCGCACATCCCGCTGCTCGCGACGCTGGTCAGCATCACGATCGGGCTGTTCCTGCTGTCGGCCGTGCTGGGCGTCGCGCAGACCTGGCTCACTTCCACGGTCGGCAACGAGGTCACCGGCGACCTGCGGGTGCGGCTGTTCGAGCATCTGCAGGCCATGGAGCTCGGCTTCTTCACCCGCACGAAGACGGGAGTGATCCAGTCGCGGCTGCAGAACGACGTCGGCGGGGTGTCTGGCGTGCTCACCAACACCGTGACGAGCGTGCTCGGCAACACCGTGACGGTGATCGCGTCGCTCGTCGCCATGATCCTGATCGACTGGCGTCTGACGCTGATCGCCGTGATCCTCATGCCGATCCTCGTGCTCGTGCAGCGACGTGTCGGGCAGGTGCGCGCGCGCATCGCCGGCGAGACGCAGGAATCGCTGTCAGAGCTGACCAGCATCACCCAGGAGACGCTGAGCGTCTCGGGCATCCTGCTCTCGAAGTCGTTCAACCGTCAGCGCACCGAGTCGGTGCGCTACCAGGCCGAGAACCGCAACCAGGTTCGGCTGCAGGTGCGGCGGGCGATGAGCGGTCAGGGCTTCTTCGCGGTCGTGCAGGTGATCATGGCCAGCGTGCCGGCGATCGTGTACCTCGTGGCCGGCTTCTTCCTCACCGGCGGCGCTCCCGAGATCACCGCAGGCGCCATCGTCGCGTTCACGACCGTGCAGGCGCGGCTGCTCATGCCGCTGATGGGCCTGATGCGCGTGGCGCTCGACCTGCAGACCTCGGCCGCGCTGTTCGCGCGCATCTTCGAGTACCTCGACATGGTGCCGCAGATCCAGGACGCGCCGGACGCGATCGACGTCGCCGATGCGCCCGGCCCGCGCGGACGCATCGAGTTCAAGGACGTGGTGTTCCGGTATCCGGATGCCGCCGCCGACGCGCGCCCGACTCTGGACGGCGTCTCCTTCGTCGCCGAACCCGGCACGCACGTCGCCTTCGTCGGACCGTCGGGTGCAGGCAAGACCACCATCCTCTACCTCGCGCCGCGCATGTACGAGGCGTCGGGCGGCGTCGTCGAGTTCTCGGGAGCCGACGTGAAGTCGCTCACCCAGGAGTCGATCATCGAGCAGATCGGAATCGTCTCGCAGGAGACATACCTGTTCCACGCGACGATCCGCGAGAACCTGCGGTACGCGAAGCCGGATGCCACCGACGAGCAGCTCGAGCGCGCGTGCCGCGCCGCGAACATCCACCACGTGATCGCCTCGTTCGACCAGGGATACGACACTGTCGTGGGAGAGCGCGGCTACCGGCTGTCCGGCGGCGAGAAGCAGCGCATCGCCATCGCTCGCGTCCTGCTGAAGGACCCGCCGGTGCTGCTGCTCGATGAGGCGACCTCGGCTCTCGACACCGTCTCGGAGCGGGTGGTGCAGGAAGCTCTGGATGCCGCCGCGCAGGGGCGCACGACGCTATCGATCGCGCACCGGCTGTCGACGGTGATCGATGCCGATGTGATCCACGTCGTCGAGGCGGGCCGCATCGTCGAGTCGGGCACGCACGGGCAGCTGCTCGCCGGGGGCGGGCTGTACGCCACGCTCGCGGCGCAGCAGATGGCGTCGACGAGGGTGCTCGAAGACGGGCAGCGCTGACCGACGCCTGCTCCGGGCGGCGATCGCGTCAGTGCACCGACAATCCGCCGTCCACGAACAGCGATTGCCCGGTGATGTAACCCGACGACCGGCCGGCCAGGAGCACCGCGATGCCGGCGAAGTCCTCCGGCAGGCCGTTGCGGCCCACCATCGTGCGCTCCGCGAGCTGCTGCACCTTCACGGGGTCGGTCTGCAGGCGCGCGTTGAGCGGGGTGAGCACGAAGCCGGGAACCAGCGTGTTGGCGGTGACGCCGTGCGCAGACCAGGCCTCCGCCTGCGAGCGGGTGAGCGATTCCAGCCCGCCCTTGGAGACGCCGTAGACGCCGCTGGTGACGAAGGCGCGATGCGCCTGCTGCGAGCTGACGTGGATCAGCCTGCCGAACCCGCGTTCGATCATCCGCGGTGCGAAGCGCTGGCTCAGCAGGAACGGCGCCTCGAGATTGACGGTCATCGTGGCATCCCAGACGGTCATGTCGATCTCGTCGAACGGCGGGCGCAGATTGATCCCGGCGGAGTTCACCAGGATGTCGGGGTCGCCGAAGGGCTTCACGGCGGCATCCGCTGCTGCGCGGATCCCGTCGCGCGTGCTGAGGTCGCCGATCACGCCGGCGGCCCGGCCGCCGGCATCCGAGATCTCGCGCACGACGGCGGCGATGCGCTCGCCGTCGCGCGCGACGATGACGACGGATGCCCCGGCGCCGCCGAGTGCGATCGCGATCGCGCGGCCGATGCCCGATGACCCTCCGGTGACGACGGCCGTGAGTCCTCGAAGGGAGAAGAGCGCGTCGAGGGTCACCATGTCAGCGCCGTGACCAGCGTCGGATCGAGTTCGGCATCGTCGTACTCGGGCAGCGCGCGCAGCGACGCCTCGAAGGCCTGGAGGGCGTCGCCGTAAGCGGGATCCGGATGCTCGGCCGCGATCATCCGCAGCGACGGCAGATCCATGGTGAGGATGAGCGCGATGCGCGCGCGCACGGCATCGCTCTGACCGGCCGCGCTGAGCACGTCGATGCCGCCGAGGAGCGCGGAGAGGTAATCGTGCAGCACCGGGAGCCGGGCTCTGCCCTGCGTGATCGAGGTGCCGTCCGCGCGTACGCGCCAGTGCACTGCGACGTCGGGGATGACGTCGAAAGCGCGCGCCTCGGTGTACATCCGCTGCGCGACGACCTGGTCCTCGTAGGCGACGTTCTCGGGGAAGCGCAGCCGCTCCCAGAGCTCGGCCCGGCTGAGTTTCGACCACGCCACGATGTTCGCCGATGCGGCGGGGTGCTCGGCGAGGGTCACGCCGAGTCGCCGGGGCGCGGTGGCGTCGGCGACCCATGGCTGCACCCGGCCGGAGCGGTAAGCGCCGTCGACGAGTCGCGAGCGCACGTACGCGGCGGCGACGAAGTCGCTGCCCGACTCCTCGAGCGTGCCGAGCCAGTTCTCGATCGCGCGGGGCGTCAGCTCGTCGTCGCCGTCGAGGAAGCCGATGAACGGCGTGTCGACGAGGTCGAGAGCGACATTGCGCGCGGCGCCGAGGCCACGCGCCTCCTGGTGGTGGAGCACCTGGAAACGGGCGTCGCGCGCTGCAGCAGCGGCGAACACCTCGCCGGTGTCGTCGTACGAGCCGTCGTCGACGAGCAGAGCACGCCAGCGGGTCTCGGTCTGCGCCTGCAGCGAGGCGATGGCAGCGGGCGCGAAGTCGGCGATGTCGCGTCCTGGCACGATCATCGTCACAAGCGGAGTCACGACGCCGAGTCTACGGTCCGGCGTCCCCAGCCCATCAGGCTGTGACCGCTGCGACGGCGTCGGCGACCAGCCCCGCCAGGTGCTGCGCTGCACCTTCAGGCAGGGGCGTGCGGCCGAAGGTGAACCGCACCGAGGTCTGCGCGACCTCCGCCGGGATGCCGAGCGCCAGCAGCACGGCGGAGGGCTCGTCGCTGCCGGCGGCGCACGCCGACCCGCTCGATGAGACGACACCCCGTCGCTCCAGCTCCAGCAGCACGGCCTCCCCGCTGGCGCCGGCGAACGTGAAGCTCGCGAGGTTCGGCAGCCTGTGGTCGGGACAGCCCGTCAGTGCGGCCTGCGGCACGGCATCCAGAACCGAGGCGATGAACGCGCCGGTCTGCGCGCCCACCGCGGCGATGCTCTGCGCCCGCTCCGTCTCGGCGAGATCGAGCGCGGTCGCGAGTCCCACCGCGCCCGCGACGTTCTCGGTGCCGCTGCGACGTCCGCGCTCCTGACCGCCGCCGTGCAGCAGCGGCTCCAGGGGAACCCGCGAACGCACCCCGATCGCGCCGATCCCCTTGGGCGTGCCGAGCTTGTGCCCGGCGATCGAGACCGCGTCCGCGCCGAGTGCCCGAAGATCGAGCCATCCGGCCGACTGCACCGCGTCGACATGGACGGGCGCCTGGTGCTCGTGCGCGACGGCGATCAGCCCCGTGACATCCTGCACGGTGCCCATCTCGTTGTTCGCGTGGCCGAAGGTCACCAGCGCGGTGTCGGCGGCATCCAGGGCGATGCGCAGATCGTCGATCGCGAGGACGCCGTCCTCGCAGACGGGCAGCATCGTCACGGCGACCTCGTGCAGGCGGTGCAGATACTCCGCTGAGCGGAGGATCGACTCGTGCTCGATCGGGGTGGTGAGCAGCCGGCGCCGCTGCGGATCCTCCTGCAGTGCGCCGAGCACGATGCCCTTCACGGCGAGATTGTTCGACTCGGTTCCTCCCGAGGTGAAGATCACCTCCGACGGCCGCATGCCCAGTGCCGCGGCCACGCGCCCGCGAGCCCACTCCAGCGCCTCGGATGCCGCCTCGCCGACCGTGTGGTGACTGGACGGGTTGCCGTACACGCCGGTCAGGAACGGATGCATCGCCTCGAGCACCGCCGGTCTCGCGGGTGATGTGGCGGCGTGATCGAGATACAGCACGTCAGTCGACCCGCAGGTCGAGCCCGAGATCGAGTGCCCGCGCCGAGTGCGTCAGCGCGCCGACCGAGATCACCTGCACGCCGGTCTCGGCGATGGACCGCACGGTGTCGAGGGTCACGCCGCCCGAGGCCTCTGCAATCGCGCGGCCGGCGAGGAGGGCGACGCCCGCGCGCAGATCGTCGAGAGTGAAGTTGTCGAGCAGCACGGTGTGGGCGCCGCCGTCGAGCATCGCGGGGACCTGATCGAGGCGGTCGACCTCGACGACGACGTGCGTGGTGTGCGGCAGGCGGCTCAGTGCCTCGCGCAGCGCGGCGGCGAGATCCTGTCCGTGCTGGCGCAGCACCGCGAGATGGTTGTCCTTCGCCATCACGGCGTCGGACAGCGACCGCCGGTGGTTGCTTCCGCCGCCCGAGACGACGGCGTGCCGTTCGAACTCCCGTAGCCCGGGCGTGGTCTTGCGGGTGTCGGCGATCCGCACGCCAGTGCCCTCGACCGCGTCGACGTAGGCGGCGGTGAGGGTCGCGATGCCGCTCATCCGCTGGGTGAAGTTCAATGCGACGCGCTCGGCTGTGAGCACGCTGCGCGCGGAACCGCTGACCGAGGCGAGCACGTCGCCGGTCTTGAAGCGCTCGCCGTCGGCGACGTGCAGGTCGACCTGCACGTCCGGGTCGGTGAGGGTGAAAGCCGCGGCGAACACCTCTCCGCCGCTGAACACGCCCGGCTCGCGGGCGATGAGGTCGGCGGTCGCCTGTGCGGACCGGGGCAGCAGCGCTGTGCTGGTCAGATCGCCCCAGGGTGCGTCCTCCTCGAGGGCGGCGGAGACGGTGCCTCGCAGGGTGGCTGGCGTGATCATGCGGCTCCGATCAGGGCGGGGGAGAAGAGAAAGTGGGCGCCGAGCGATGCGGTGCGGGCGAGGGCGGCGGATGCCAGGGCGCGCGCCACCGTGAGCAGATTCGCGTCCTCGTGAGCTGCCGGCGAGATCTGTGGTGGTGCGGACCACGCGTGCAGCTGGGCGAGGGCATCCTGCATGCCCGACTCGGTGCGGGTCAGACCCAGGTGATCCCACATCAGCTGCTGCAGTGCTGTCCGCGAGAACGGCAGCTGGCTCCCCGAGCGGGCCGGCTCGTCGCGCGGGCGGGTGGCGTCCTGGCTCTTGGCTGGCCCTTCGGCAGGCTCAGGGGCCCATGTGGGGCGATCCGGGGACGCAGAGAGCGCGAGCGATTCGGCCGCGCGAGCGCCGAATACGGCGCCCTCGAGCAGCGAGTTCGACGCCAGCCGGTTCGCACCGTGCACTCCGGTGCGCGCCGTCTCGCCGACCGCCCAGAGCCCTGGCAGGGAGGTGCGGCCGTCGACATCGGTCGCAACGCCGCCCATGAGGTAGTGCGCGGCCGGGGTCACCGGCACCGGATGCCGCGACCAGTCGACTCCGCGACGCCGCAGCTCCGCATCGATGGTGGGGAAGCGCGCGGCGAGCATCGAGGCACCGAGCGCGCTGGCATCCAGCACCACGGGCGCGTCCTGCTCGGCGGTCCGCCGTGCCACGGCCCTGGCGACGACGTCGCGCGGGGCGAGTTCGGCATCCGGATGCTCGTCGAGCAGGAAGCGGCGCCCTGAGGCGTCTCGCAGCACCGCACCCGCACCCCGCACCGCCTCCGAGAGGAGGAAGGGATTCTCGCCGACCAGCACCGTCGGATGGAACTGCACGAACTCCAGGTCCGCGACCGCAGCGCCCGCACGCAGCGCGATGGCGATGCCGTCGCCGGTGATGCCGGCCGGGTTGGTCGTGTGGGCGTACAGCTGCCCGGCGCCGCCGGTGGCGAGCACGACCGCATCCGCCCGGAGCTCTCCGCCGTCGATCGCGCGGACGCCGATCACCCTGCCTCCGCCGGTCAGCAGGTCGGTGACGAACGCATGCTCGTGCGCGTGCACCGAGGATGTCTGCAGGTGGGACAGGAGGGCGGCCGAGATGGCGGCCCCGGTGGCATCGCCGCCGGCGTGCGCGATGCGCGGCCGGCTGTGGGCGGCCTCGAGCCCGCGGGCGATCTCGCCGTCTGAGGTGCGGTCGAAGCCGACACCGGCGTCGATCAACTGCGTGATCGCGGCCTGCGCCCCGTCGACGAGGGCGGTGATCGCGAGGGCATCGCCATGGCCGTCGCCGGCCTGCAGAGTGTCGAGGGCGTGCAGCGCGGGGGAGTCGCCCACCCCGTACGCCCCGGCGATGCCGCCCTGCGCGTGCGCGGTGCAGCCGTCGCCGAGGGTGCCCTTGACGAGCAGCGTCACCCGGTGGCCGAGTGCATCGGCGCGCAGCGCAGCAGTGAGCCCGGCGATGCCGCCGCCGACGACGATCACATTCATCGCGGTCGCGCCGCCAGCATCCGCTGGAGCGCCACCCTCGCCGGCTGCGCGACGTCGTCGGCGACGCGGATGCGGTTCTGCACCCGTCCGGCGACGAGCTCCTCCAGCACCCAGGCGAGGTAGCCGGGGTGGATGCGGTACATGGTCGAGCAGGGGCAGACCACCGGATCCAGACAGAAGATCTCGTGCTGCGGATGCTGCGCGGCAAGGCGCCGGACGAGGTTGATCTCGGTGCCGATCGCGAAGGTGGTGGGCTCGGTCGCGGCGGCGATCGCCTTGCGGATGTAGTCGGTGGACCCCGCCTCGTCCGCCGCGTCGACGACCTCGACCGGGCACTCCGGATGCACGATGACCCGCACACCGGGATGCTCGGCGCGCGCCTGCTCGATCTGATCGACGGTGAACCGGCGATGCACCGAGCAGAAGCCGTGCCAGAGGATCACCCGGCCGTCGCGCAGCTCGTCGGCGCGAGAGCCGCCGAGCGGCCGACGGGGGTTCCACATCGGCATCCGCTCCAGCGGCACTCCCATCGCCTTGGCCGTGTTGCGACCGAGGTGCTGGTCGGGGAAGAAGAGCACGCGGCGGCCGCGAGCGAACGCCCACTCCAGCACAGTGGCGGCGTTCGACGAGGTGCACACGATTCCGCCGTGGCGTCCGACGAAGCCTTTGATGGCGGCCGACGAGTTCATGTAGGTGACCGGGATCACGGGCACCAGGCCGTCGGCGTCCGGCTCATCGAGCGGCCCGAGCACCTCGGCGAGCTGCTCCCAGCAGTCCTCCACCTGATCGATGTCGGCCATGTCCGCCATCGAGCATCCCGCGGCGAGGTTCGGCAGGACGACCGCCTGATCGGGACCGGAGAGCAGGTCGGCCGTCTCGGCCATGAAGTGCACGCCGCAGAAGACGATCGCCTCGGCGTCCGGATGCTCGAGCGCGGCGTTGGCGAGCTGGAACGAGTCGCCCACGTAGTCGGCGTGCCGGACGACCTCCTCGCGCTGGTAGAAGTGGCCGAGCACGACGACGCGGTCGCCGAGTGTCTGCTTCGCCGCGTGGATGCGGGCGTCGAGCTCGTCCTCACCAGCCTCGCGGTAGGCGGCGGGCAGCTCGCCCTGGCGAGGGGCCCCCACCGGGATGACGTCGCCCATCGAGGAACCGGGCCCGTACCCGGGGCGGCTGTCGAAGTCCCAGGGGCCGACCGCGAGGTCGGTGGTGCACGTCGGATCGAGGGAGGTGCCGGCGATGATCGCCTGAAGTGCGTGATCGACGGACGGGTCGATGCTGCGGAGGAGGGACATGCGAGGACCGCCTTCTGGTCGCGATGACATTTACTGTCTGCGAGAAGATTAGGTCGATCTGACCAGAAGTGCAATCAGATGACGTCGCATCGCCGACGCCGTCGTGATCAGGAGTGCGCGACGTAGCGGTACAGGCGCGCGGGGCGGTGCTTGCCGGTGCGGAACGACTCGGTGGGCACGAGCTCGTCCGACCCCTCCAGCAGGCGGCGGAAGTTCGAGGGGTCCAGACGCTGGCCGAGCACCGCCTCGTAGACCTCGCGCAGCTCGGTGAGGGTGAACTCGTCAGGCAGCAGACCTGCCGCGATGCGGCTGTACGCCACCTTGTTGCGCAGGCGCCACAGCGCGTACTCCGCGATGCGGTTGTGATCGAACGCGAGCGGGGGCACGGCGTCGACGTCGAACCATTCGACGTTCTCGGGAGCGCCCGCTCGTGATCGCTGCGCATCGACGAGGTCGGAGCGCAGCAGCGCCCAGTAGACGATCGAGATGGTGCGCGAGGGGGAGCGCGCGACGTCGCCGAACGTGTACAGCTGCTCGAGATAGCTCGGCTGCAGGGCGGTGGTCTCGGCAAGGGTGCGGGATGCCGCGGCATCCAGATCCTCCGCCGGATCCAGCCACCCCCCTGGCAGAGCCCACGACCCGAGGTGCGGCTCGCGCGTGCGGCGTACGAGCGGCAGCATGAGACGCTCACCCTCATCCGCGCTGCGCAGCGAGAAGATGACCGTCGACACCGCGACGCCGATCGCGTCCCTGTCGCCGGTCGTGCCACTCACATCGACGAGCCTAGACGGTATGCTGGGAGGCCTAATCGAACACAGGCCGCATGACCCGTGCGGGAGAGCCCGATGAACGCGATCGGGCACCGAAGGAGCAAGCCTCCCCGCCAATCTCTCAGGTACCCCTACCGCCCCGGTCCGGCCGCTCTGAAAAGCGATGCTCACGCATCCGCCGACGGTGAAAGCCCTCGTCCATCTGCTCTTCGAGCGGCTGGCGAAGGCGAAGCTCTCAGGCCCGATGACAGAGGGGGAGTTCCGAGGATGCCGATGACGTCGTCCTGCCCGATCCTGACCGGGAGAACTCCGTGACCGAACAGTCTGATTCCCAGGGCGACAGCCCGCGCTACACCCCGCTCCGCGAACGCCACGAGGCGCTCGGCGCCTCCTTCACCGACTTCGGCGGCTGGCAGATGCCCGTGCGTTACACGTCCGACCTCGCCGAGCACCGCGCGGTGCGCGAGGCCGCGGGCATCTTCGACATCTCGCACATGGCCGAGTTCATCGTCGACGGTCCTCGGGCGGGCGAGTACCTCGACTACGCGCTCGCCGGTCGCCTGTCGGCGATGAGCGTCGGCAAGGCGAAGTACTCGCTGCTGCTCGCCGAGGACGGCGGCATCATCGACGACGTCATCCTGTACCGGATGGGCGAGCAGCGTTACCTCGTGATCTCCAACGCCGGCAACCGGGATGCCGTGCGCGAGGCCTTCAGTGCGCGTATGGCGTCCTTCGCCTCGGAGACGCCCGCACCGGCATCCGACGACGGCTCCTTCGGCTTCGTCTCCGGCGCGCCGGGTGTCTCCGTCGAGGACGTGTCCGACTCCTTCGCCCTCATCGCCGTGCAGGGCCCGAAGGCCGCCGAGATCGTCGCAGCCACGGACGGCATCGACGAGCTCAGCGTCCCCTGGGGCGAGCAGAAGTACTACGCGTGGGCGAGCGCCGCCTACCGCGGCAAGCCGCTGCTGCTGGCGCGCACCGGATACACCGGAGAGGACGGCTTCGAGCTGCTGGTGGACGCCGGCGATGCCGCCGAGCTCTGGGATGCCGTGCTCGCCGCCGGCGCCGACCGCGGGCTCGTGCCCGCCGGCCTCGCGGCCCGCGACACCCTGCGCCTCGAGGCGGGGATGCCGCTGTACGGTCACGAGCTCACTCGCGAGACCGTGCCTGCCCAGGCCGGCCTGGGCCGCGTCGTCGTCGCCGACAAGGAGCGCTTCGTCGGCAAGGATGCCCTCGCCGGTGGCGCCGCGGGAACCGGCGCTCAGGCCGGGCGCACCCTGATCGGCTTGACCGCCGAAGGTCGACGCGCCGGTCGCGCGGGCTACCCCGTCGTGCTCGAAGACGGCACCGTCGTCGGCGAGATCACCAGCGGCGCCCTCAGCCCGACGCTCGGCCACCCGATCGCGATGGCCTACGTCGACCCGTCGTATGCCGAAGACGGAGCAGACCTGTTCCTCGACGTCCGGGGGACGAAGATCCCCGCCACCCGCACCGCCCTGCCTTTCTACCGGAGGAAGAAATGACCGATCTCACCACCCTCAAGTACAGTGAAGAGCACGAGTGGGTCGCTCTCGATCCTTCGGCAGGCTCAGGAACCCAGCTGGCGACCATCGGGATCACCGACTTCGCCGCCGACGCGCTGGGCGACATCGTGTTCGTCGAACTGCCCGAGGTCGGCACGGAGCTGACCCGCGGTGACGTGTTCGGCGAGGCCGAGTCGACCAAGTCGGTCTCCGAGCTGTACGCCCCCGTCAGCGGCACGGTCGTCGAGATCAACGACGCCGTCGTCGACGACCCCGCGTCGCTGAACTCCGCGCCCTTCGGCGACGCGTGGCTCATCAAGGTCGAGGTCGCCGACGGCGCCCTCGACGGACTGCTCGACCGCGACGCCTACGTGGCGCACACGGAGGCGTGAGAGTGACCTCATTCGCAGATCGCCACATCGGCATCACCGCCGAGGCGCGTCAGCAGATGCTCGCCGCCCTCGGCATCCAGCAGGCGCCCGTACTCGAACCGACCGATGAGGAGCCGATCGAGGCCCTCATGCGCCAGGCGGTGCCGGCATCCATCTTCACGGGCCCTTCGACAGGCTCAGGGACCCATGAGGGTTCAGGGGCCCAGGCAGGCTCAGGGGCCCAGGAGGCAGGGGCCCAGGAGAGCAGCATCCCCGCAGCAGCCAGTGAGGCCGAGGCTCTCGACGAGCTGCGCGCGCTCGCCGGCCGCAACACGGTGAATCGCCCGATGATCGGCCTGGGCTACTACGGCACGCTCACGCCGTCGGTCATCCAGCGCAACGTGCTCGAGAACCCGTCCTGGTACACCGCCTACACGCCCTACCAGCCGGAGATCTCGCAGGGGCGCCTCGAAGCCCTGATCAACTTCCAGACGATGGTCGCCGACCTCACCGGCCTCTCGACCGCGAACGCGTCGATGCTCGACGAGTCGACCGCCGTCGCCGAGGGGATGCTGCTGGCACGGCGTGCGTCGAAGTCGAAGTCGAACGTGTTCGTCGTCGACGCGGACGCTCTTCCGCAGACGAAGGCGCTGCTGCGCACCCGGGCGGATGCCGTCGGCATCGAGCTCGTCGAGCGCGACCTCGCCGGCGGTGCGGAGCTTCCGGAGGAGCTGTTCGGTGTGCTTGTGCAGTACCCCGGCGCGTCCGGGCGCGTGTGGGACCCCAGTGCCGTGATCGACGCCGCGCACGTGGCGAAGGGGATCGTGGTCGCCGCCGCCGACCTGCTCGCCCTGACGCTGCTGCGCTCGCCGGGCTCGCTCGGCGCCGACGTCGGCGTGGGCACGACCCAGCGCTTCGGGGTGCCGATGGGCTTCGGCGGTCCGCACGCCGGGTACATGGCCGTGCGCTCCGGTCTGGAGCGCCAGCTGCCCGGTCGTCTGGTGGGTGTGTCGGTCGACGCGGTCGGCTACCCCGCCTACCGCCTCTCGCTGCAGACCCGCGAACAGCACATCCGCCGCGAGAAGGCGACGTCGAACATCTGCACCGCTCAGGTGCTGCTGGCCGTGATGGCCTCGATGTACGCGGTCTACCACGGCCCCGACGGCCTGCGCGCGATCGCGGCCGAGGTCGCCAGCAAGGCAACGGTGCTGCGTGACTGGCTCGTCGAAGCCGGCGCCGAGGTCGTGCACGACGCGTTCTTCGACACGATCACCGTGCGGGCAGCAGGCGCGGCAGAGGCCGTGGTGTCGAAGGCGCACGACCAGGGCATCCTGCTGCGGGGAGTGGATGCCGACACCGTCGGCATCTCGGTCGACGAGACCACCTCCTTCACCGACCTGCACCGCGTGGCGGCGCTGTTCGGCGGGAAGCAGGAGCGCGTCTTCGGCTTCATGGTCGGCGACAATGCGCTGCCCGAGGCGCTGCTGCGCGACGACGAGTACCTGACGCACCCCGTGTTCCACGCGCACCGCTCCGAGACGGCCATGATGCGCTATCTCAAGCAGCTCGCCGATCGCGACTACGCGCTCGATCGCGGCATGATCCCGCTGGGCTCGTGCACCATGAAGCTGAACGCCGCCACCGAGATGGCGGCCATCACCTGGCCCGAGTTCGCTCAGCTGCACCCCTTCGCGCCGGCGGAGGACGTCGAGGGCTCGCTGGCGATGATCGACCAGCTCGAGGCGTGGCTCGCCGAGGTCACCGGGTACGACGCGGTCTCGCTGCAGCCGAACGCCGGTTCGCAGGGTGAGCTGGCCGGCCTGCTCGCGATCCGCGGCTACCACCTCGCCAACGGCGACACGCACCGCGATGTGTGCCTCATCCCGAGCTCCGCGCACGGCACGAACGCGGCGTCCGCGGTGCTCGCCGGCATGAAGGTCGTCGTGGTCGCCACCGACGAGCTCGGCAACGTCGACCTCGACGACCTGCGGGCGAAGATCGCTCAGCACGCCGACGCGCTGTCGGCGCTGATGATCACCTACCCGTCCACGCACGGCGTGTACGAGCAGCAGGTGCTCGACATCACCTCCGCCGTGCACGACGCGGGCGGCCAGGTGTACGTCGACGGCGCGAACCTCAACGCGCTGCTCGGCTACGCGCGTTTCGGCGACCTCGGCGGCGACGTGTCGCACCTCAACCTGCACAAGACCTTCGCCATCCCGCACGGCGGTGGCGGACCGGGCATCGGCCCGGTGGCGGCCAAGGCTCACCTCGCGCCCTACCTGCCCGGCCACCCCCAGGCGCAGAAGAGCGAGCACGCCGGCGGCTACGTGTTCGACGGCGGCCCGGTCTCTGGTGCTCCGTACGGATCCGCCGGTGTCCTGCCGATCTCGTGGGCGTACGTGCGGATGATGGGTGCCGAGGGTCTGCGCAGCGCGACGGCAGCCGCGGTGCTGTCGGCGAACTACATCGCCCAGCGTCTGCGCGACCACTACCCGGTGCTGTACACCGGCAAGAACGACCGGGTCGCGCACGAGTGCATCCTCGACCTTCGTCCGCTGAAGGAGGCGACCGGCATCACGGTCGACGACGTCGCGAAGCGCCTGATCGACTACGGCTTCCACGCGCCCACGATGTCGTTCCCCGTCGCCGGCACGCTGATGGTCGAGCCGACCGAGTCGGAGGACCTCGCCGAGGTCGATCGCTTCATCGAGGCGATGATCCAGATCAAGGCGGAGGCGGATGCCGTGGCTGCCGGCACCTGGCCCGCCGACGACAACCCGCTCGTGAACGCGCCGCACACCGCGGCATCCCTCATCGCAGGGGAGTGGCAGCACGCGTACTCACGCGAGGTGGCCGCGTACCCGGTGCAGGCTCTGATCGCATCGAAGTACTGGCCGCCGGTGCGACGCATCGATCAGGCGTACGGCGACCGCAACCTCGTGTGCGCGTGCCCGCCCATCGAGGCGTTCGCCTGAGTCGCGCGCAGCCGCGAAAGCGCCCCCGCCGCATCCGCGGCGGGGGCGCTTCGGTTAAGGGTCGATAACAGTTCTGCGGGCGTGCTGGTGCCATCCGCAACGGGTCCTAGGATCGGATGTGAGCGCGTTCGACGCCGAGCGCGTGCTTGTCCCGGTCCACAGGAGGACACTGTGAAGCACAACAAGATCACCCTCGCGGGCATTGCGCTGCTCGCGGCGAGTGCCCTGGCACTCTCCGGCTGCGCAAGCAGCGGCGATAAGCCCGACGCAGACAAGGGCTCGTCGAGCGCCGATGCGTCCGCGATCATCAAGGTCAACGGCTCTGAACCCCAGAACCCGCTGATCCCGACCAACACCAACGAGACCGGTGGTGGCAAGATCCTCGACGCCATCTTCGCCGGCCTCATCGGCTACGAGGCCGATGGCGCTGTCTTCAACGAGGTCGCCGAAGACATCAGCGTCGACGACCCGCAGAACATCACGGTCAAGCTGCGCAAGGGCCTGAAGTTCACCGACGGTGAAGAGGTCACCGCCGACAACTTCATCAAGGCGTGGAACTACGGCGCCCTGGCGTCGAACGAGCAGCTCTCCAGCTACTTCTTCGAGGACATCGAGGGCTTCAGCTACGACGAGGACTCCGAGCTGACCGGCCTGAAGCAGGTCGACGAGCACACCTTCACGATCAAGCTCAACAAGCCGGCCGCCGACTTCGCGCAGCGCCTCGGCTACTCGGCCTACTACCCGCTCCCGGACGTCGCGTTCGAGGACATGGAGGCCTTCGGCGAGAACCCCATCGGCAACGGCTCCTACATGCTCGACGGTGAGGGCGCCTGGAAGCACGATGTGGGCATCAACCTCGTCACCAACCCCGATTACGACGGCCCGAGCAAGGCCGCGAACGGCGGTCTCGAGATCGTCTTCTACGCCACGCAGGACGCCGCGTACAACGACCTGCTCGCCAACGAGCTCGACGTCCTCGACGCCATCCCGGACTCGGCGTTCGGCAACTACGAGTCCGACCTGGGCGACCGCGCGGTCAACCAGCCTGCGGCCATCTTCCAGTCGTTCACCATCCCCGAGCGCCTCGCGCACTTCGGCGGTGAAGAGGGCAAGCTGCGTCGCCAGGCTCTGTCGATGGCGATCAACCGCAAGGAGATCACCGATGTGATCTTCCAGGGCACCCGCACCCCCGCCAGCGACTTCACGTCGCCGGTCATCGACGGCTGGAGCGACGAGCTCAAGGGCGCTGAGGTCCTCGACTTCAACGAGAAGAAGGCCAAGGAGCTGTGGGCCGAGGCCGACAAGATCAGCCCCTGGGACGGCTCGTTCCAGATCGCGTACAACGCCGACGGCGGCCACCAGGCCTGGGTCGACGCGACCGTGAACTCGATCAAGAACACGCTCGGGATCGACGCCTCGGGTGCTCCGTACCCGACCTTCAAGGAGCTGCGCTCCAAGGTCACCGACCGCACGATCGAGACCGCCTTCCGCACCGGATGGCAGGCCGACTACCCGGGTCTGTACAACTTCCTCGGACCGCTGTACGCGACCAACGCCGGCTCCAACGACGGTGACTACTCGAACCCCGAGTTCGACAAGCTGCTGTCCGAGGGCGTCTCCGAGACCGACCCCAAGGCCGCGAACAAGCTGTACCAGCAGGCTCAGGAAGTCCTCCTCGAGGACCTTCCCGCCATGCCCCTGTGGTACTCGAACGTCGTCGGCGGCTTCGGCGAGAACGTCGACAACGTGAAGTTCGGCTGGAACTCCGTTCCGCTCTTCTCCGACATCGAGAAGAAGAAGGCGGAGTAACCCTTCGCAACGAGGCGGTGGTGCTCGCACCACCGCCTCGTTATCTTTGCCCTCGAGGCGCGCGACCCGCGCCCCGTACCCGAAGGGAGGTCGAGGGTGGCCTTTTACATCCTCAGACGAATCCTGCAGGCGATCCCCGTTTTCTTCGGGGCCACACTGCTGATCTACTTCATGGTCTTCGCCATGCCCGGCGACCCGATCGCCGGACTGTTCGGCGACAAGCAGCCGAACCCCGCCGTGCTCGAGCGCCTGCGCGCCGAGTACCACCTCGATGAGCCGTTCCTCGTGCAGTACGGCTACTACATCGCCGGCATCTTCCGGCTCGACTTCGGCACGAGCTTCTCGGGCCAGTCCGTCACGGACATCCTGGCGCGCACGTTCCCGATCACGCTGCGCCTCGCGGTCATGGCGGTCGCCATCGCCTTTGTGCTCGCGATCATCATCGGCCTGTTCTCCGCTCTCGACAAGGGCGGCGTGTTCGACAACTCCATGCTCGTGCTGGCGCTGATCTTCATCGCCGTGCCGATCTTCGTGCTGTCGTTCCTCGCGCAGTACTTCCTCGCCGTGCAGCTCGGCTGGTTCAGACCCACCGTCGGCGCGCGCAATGACTGGGGTGATCTCTGGCTGCCTGCGATCGTGCTGGGCTTGAGCGTCTACGCCACCAGCATGCGGCTGACGCGCGCGTCCACCATCGAGACCCTCGGGCAGGACTGGGTGCGCACGGCGTACAGCAAGGGCCTGTCGCGCAGCCGCGTCATTCCCGTGCACGTGCTGCGCAACTCGCTCATCCCCATGGTCACGGATCTCGGCACCGTCTTCGGCATCCTCATGGTCGGCGCGACCGTGACCGAGGGCATCTTCAACGTGCCCGGCGTCGGCAACACCCTCTATCAGGCGATCATCCGCGGGGAGAACCCGACGGTCGTGTCGTTCGTGACGGTGTTCGTCGTCGTGTACGTGCTCATCAACCTCGTCGTGGATCTTCTCTACGGCCTGCTCGACCCGAGGATCCGCTATGTCTCGACCTGACCTCGATCGCGGCCACTACGTCGCGCCCGCGGACACCATGTCGGTGCCCGTCGATGTCGTGCGCATCGACGCGAAGCCCAGCAACCTGTGGCTGGACGCGTGGCGCGACCTGCGTCGCCGTCCGCTGTTCTGGATCTCCGCCGCCTTCGTGCTGCTGGTGATCATCGTCGCACTCGCGCCGACCCTGTTCACCCAGGTGGCGCCGGCTGACGGCTGCGTGCTGGTGAAGAGCAATAAGGGCCCCGAAGCAGGGCATCCGCTCGGCTTCACCCGCCAGGGCTGCGACGTGTACGCCCGCACCATCTGGGGAACCCGCACGTCTCTCATCGTGGGTGTGCTGGCCACGCTCATCAGCACCATCGTGGGAATCGTGATGGGCGCACTGGCCGGCTTCTACGGCGGATGGCTGGACTCCGTGCTCTCGCGCGTCGGCGACATCTTCTTCACGATCCCGTACATCATCGCCGCGATCGTGGTGATGTCGGTGCTGCCGCAGCGCAATGAGATCGTGCTGGCGTTCGCGATCGGCGGCTTCGCCTGGGCGTCGACCGCGCGCATCATGCGCGCCGAGGTGCTGCGCGTCAAGCAGGCGGACTTCGTGATGGGCGCCGAGTCGATCGGCATGTCGAAGTTCAAGACGCTTCTCGTGCACGTGCTGCCCAACGCGATGGCCCCGGTCATCGTCGTCGCCACGCTGTCGCTCGCGGGCGCCATCGTCGCCGAGGCGACGCTGTCGTTCCTCGGCGTCGGGCTCAGCGGCACCATGTCGTGGGGTCTGGACATCAGCCAGGCTCAGACCAACATCCGCACCGCGCCGATGGCGCTGTTCTGGCCGTCGCTGGCCCTGACCATCACCGTGCTGGCGTTCGTCACGCTCGGCGAGCTCCTGCGCGACGCCGTCGACCCGAAGGCGAGGGCTCAGCGATGACCGAACCTCTGCTCAGAGTGCGCGACCTGCGTGTCGCGTTCCGCAGCGGCAAGAAGATCCGCGAAGTGCTGCACGGCGTGAGCTTCGACATGATGGCCGGCGAGACGCTGGCGATCGTGGGGGAGTCGGGGTCCGGCAAGTCCACGACCGCGGCCGCCATCATCGGCCTGCTCCCCGGCACCGGACACGTGACCGGCGGCAGCATCACACTCGACGGGCGCGAGCTCACCACCGCGAAGCGGGCCGAGCTCGAGCACATCCGCGGGCGTGAGATCGGCTACGTGCCCCAGGACCCGATGTCGAACCTCAACCCCGTGTGGTCGATCGGCTTCCAGGTCAAGGAGGCGGTGCGCGCGAACGGGCTGGCCCAGGGTCGCCAGGAGGTGCACGACCGTGCCGTCGAGGTGCTGCAGCAGGCAGGCCTCAGCGACGCCGCACGCCGCATGCACCAGTTCCCGCATCAGTTCTCGGGCGGTATGCGACAGCGTGCGCTGATCGGCATCGGCCTCGCCGCCGATCCCCAGCTGCTGATCGCCGACGAGCCGACCAGCGCGCTCGACGTGACGGTGCAGCGGGTGATCCTCGATCACCTGGCGAGCCTGACCAGCGAGCGCGGCACCTCGGTGCTGCTGATCACGCACGACCTGGGTCTGGCCGGCGACCGCGCCGACCGCATCATCGTGATGAATCAGGGCGAGATCGTCGAGGCCGGCCCGAGCGCCGAGATCCTCTCGCGCCCGCAGCACCCGTACACGCAGCGTCTGGTCGCCGCAGCTCCCAGCCTCGCCTCGAAGCGGATCGGCGCTGTGTCGGCCCGCGCGGAGGAGACGGTGAGCACCGCCCCCGCGGTGGTCGAGGTGCGCGACCTGGTCAAGCAGTACTCGATCCGCGGCGGCGGTCTGCGCAGCGAGAAGTTCCTCGCTGTCGACGGCGTCTCGTTCTCGATCCCTCGGGGCAAGACGCTCGCGCTGGTGGGCGAGTCTGGATCCGGCAAGTCGACGGTCGCGAAGATGCTGCTGCAGCTCGAGAAGCCCACCGACGGTGAGATCCTCATCGACGGCGCGGCGACGAGCACCATGTCGCGCGCAGAGATCTTCAAGCTGCGGCGGCGCATGCAGCCGGTCTTCCAGGACCCGTACGGATCGCTCGACCCGCTGCGCAGCATCGGCAGTCTCATCAGCGAGCCTCTGCAGGTGCACGGCATCGGCACACGCGACGAGCAGCACAAGCGCTCGCTCGAACTGCTCGATCAGGTCTCGCTGCCGCGGGAGCTCGCGGAGCGGTATCCGAACGAGCTGTCCGGCGGTCAGCGCCAGCGCGTGGCGATCGCGCGTGCGCTGGCTCTCAAGCCCGACATCGTCGTGCTCGACGAGGCCGTCTCAGCGCTCGACGTGCTCGTGCAGGACCAGATCCTGCACCTGCTGTCGGACCTGCAGAACGACCTCGGGCTGACGTACCTGTTCATCACGCACGACCTCGCCGTCGTGCGTGTGGCGGCCGACCTCGTCTGCGTGATGGAGAAGGGGAAGATCGTCGAGCAGGGCACGGTGGACTCCATCTTCACGAACCCGCAGGAGGAGTACACGCGTCGCCTGCTCGATGCGATCCCCGGCGCTTCGCTGCCGCTGGGCGGCGTCGGTCTGTGACAGCCGAGCATCCCGAGACACCTGTCGGCGCCGCCTCGCTCCGCAACCGGGGCGGGGTGGCGCTGCTGGTGATCTGCTCGATCCTCTCGGCGGTGCTGCTGATCGACGCGGCCGTGCGCGGCGACGTGGTGACGGCCGTGCTGCTGGCCCCGTGGCCGCTGCTGGCGCTGTGGGCGGTGTACGTGCTCGGCGTGGCCTCACGCGTGCGGGCGACGCCGGACGGCGTGCTCGTGCAGAACCTGCTGCGCACCACCTTCGCGCCCTGGGCGCGGGTGCAGCAGATCCGGATGCGCTGGCAGATCGAGATCACGCTCGACGACGGCTCGCTGGTGACCTGCTTCGGCGGTCCGGCCACACGCCGGCCGCAGCGACTCGGCCCCGGCCGCACCAAGGAGGACGCCAACGGGCGCGCCGACGATGCTGTCGCGGCGCTGCGCAAGGCGAAGGCGAGCGCGGCGCCCGTCACGCCCGCGCCACCCGTGCGGCGGGCGTGGGACATCCCGGCCATCGTCGCGCTGCTCGTGATCATCGCCTGGGCCGTCGCGGCCGTGCTCATCGCCGGCTGAGCGGCGGAGCGGGCGTCAGCCGGAGAGCCCGAACAGCGCGGGCCAGGTCGCGGCCGCCCACGGATAGCCGACGAAGACGATCGCGTCGATCGCGAAGTGCGCGACGAGGAACGGCAGCAGGCGCCCGGTGCGGGCGAACAGCCAGCCGAACAGCAGCCCCATCGCCAGGTTGCCGACGAAGGCGCCAGGGCCCTGGTAGAGGTGGTAGCTGGCGCGCAGCACGCTGGTCGCGATGATGATCGGCCAGACACCCCACCCGAGCTGCCGGAGCCGCGCGAACAGGTAGCCGAGCACGACGAACTCCTCCTGGATGGATGCCCGCGCCGCCGACAGCAGCAGGATCGGCACGGTCCACCAGTGCGCGTCGAGCCCGGCGGGATCGACGGCGACGAACCAGCCGAGCACGCGGCCGGCGAAGTAGAGCGCCATGCCCGGGATGCCGATGACGGCGACCAGACCGAGGCCCCATCCCATGTCGCGAGCGGGCCTCGTGCCGTCGATCCCGAGCATCCGGAGATGCGGCGGGCGCGACCGCCACAGCAGGAAGCAGACCAGCAGCACGGGGACGATCCCGAAGCCGATCGAGAGAAGCTGGTAGATGAGATCGAAGATCTCGCGATCGCTGCGCGACGGGTTGAGCGTCGCCGTCTGATCGGCCAGGGGAGTGGAATCGGTGAGCCGATAGGCGAGCTGCACGATCGCGTACACAGCCGACTGGCCCAGGCCCAGCGCCAGCACGATCGCGATCTCCCACCACAGTCGCGTCCGGTTCACGCCTCCGATGCTACGGCCTGCTCCCAGGCGCCATCCTCGGCCGTACGCTATTCTGGAACGTCGCCCCGTTCACTCGGCATACGCGGCACCCCAGCTCACATCACATCCGCATTGGACTTCCTGAATGGCGCACGCCCTCCGCTCTGACCTCCGAAACGTCGCGATCGTCGCACACGTCGACCACGGCAAGACCACTCTCGTCGAGGCCATGCTGCGCCAGACGGGCTCGTTCGGGGAGCACGCGCACCTCGAAGAACGATCGATGGACTCCGGCGATCTCGAACGCGAGAAGGGCATCACGATCCTCGCGAAGAACACGGCTATCACCTACAGCGGTGCACACTCGGGCGGTCAGGAAGTCACGATCAACGTGATCGACACTCCGGGCCACGCCGACTTCGGCGGTGAGGTCGAGCGCGGGCTGTCCATGGTCGACGGCGTCGTGCTGCTCGTCGATGCCAGCGAGGGGCCGCTTCCCCAGACCCGTTTCGTGCTGCGCAAGGCCCTCGAGGCCAAGCTCCCCGTCATCCTGCTGGTCAACAAGACCGACCGCGGCGACGCGCGTATCGCCGAGGTCGAAGCCGAAGCTCAGGACCTCCTGCTCGGCCTGGCGTCCGACCTGGTCGACGACGTGCCCGACCTCGACGTCGATGCCCTGCTCGACGTGCCGGTGGTGTACGCCTCGGGCCGCGCCGGTGCCGCATCGCGCAACCGCCCCGAGAACGGCACGCTGCCCGACAACGACGACCTCGAGCCGCTGTTCGAGGCGATCCTCGCGCACATCCCGGCTCCGGCCTACGACGACGAGGCGCCGTTGCAGGCGTGGGTGACGAACCTCGACTCCAGCCCGTTCCTCGGTCGCCTCGCCCTGCTGCGCGTCTTCAACGGCACGCTGAAGAAGGGCCAGACGGTCGCCTGGGTGCGCTCCGACGGCACGACCAGTAACGCGCGCATCACCGAGCTGCTCAAGACCCGCGCGCTCGAGCGCTACCCCGCCGACTCGGCGGGTCCCGGTGACATCGTCGCCATCGCGGGCTTCGAGAACATCACCATCGGTGAGACGATCGCCGACCCCGACGACGTGCGGCCGCTGCCCGCGATCACGGTCGACGATCCCGCGATCTCGATGACCATCGGCACCAACACGTCGCCGCTCATGGGCAAGGTGAGGGGCCACAAGCTCACGGCGCGCATGGTCAAGGACCGTCTCGACAAGGAGCTGATCGGAAACGTCTCGCTCAAGGTCGTCGACATCGGACGCCCCGACGCATGGGAGGTGCAGGGCCGCGGCGAACTGGCTCTCGCGATCCTCGTCGAGAACATGCGCCGCGAGGGCTTCGAGCTCACGGTCGGCAAGCCGCAGGTGGTCACGAAGCAGATCGACGGCAAGACACACGAGCCCTTCGAGCACCTCACGATCGACACCCCCGAGGAGCACCTCGGCGCGATCACGCAGCTTCTCGCGAACCGCAAGGGTCGTATGGAGAACATGACCAACCACGGCACCGGGTGGGTGCGCATGGAGTTCATCGTGCCCTCGCGCGGCCTGATCGGGTTCCGCAGCGAGTTCCTCACCACCACGCGAGGCACCGGCATCGCGAACGCGATCTCGCACGGCTACGAGCCGTGGGCCGGATCGATCACGACGCGTCAGAATGGTTCGATCGTCGCCGACCGTCAGGGCGTCGTCACGCCGTTCGCGATCATCGCGCTGCAGGAGCGCATGTCGTTCTTCGTGCAGCCGGGCGCCGAAGTGTACGAGGGCATGGTGATCGGCGAGAACTCGCGAGCCGACGACATGGACGTGAACATCACGAAGGAGAAGAAGCTCACCAACATGCGTGCGGCGAGCTCCGACTCGTTCGAATCGATGACGCCCCCGCGCGTGCTGACTCTCGAGGAGAGCCTGGAATTCGCCCGTGACGACGAATGCGTGGAGGTCACGCCGGAGGTGGTTCGCATCCGCAAGGTGAACCTCGACGCCAACACCCGTGCACGGGAGACGGCGCGCTTGAAGCGCCAGGACGCCAACGCCTGACCTCTCCGCTGTTCGTCGAGACCCCCTCGCAGCACTCGCGTCGCCTCCGGGCGGTGTCGCTGCGCGGGGGTCTCGGTCGTCAGCGGGGGCGCCGACGGCCGCGGGGCCGCACGGCCGCACGGCCGCCCAGAAGATAACGAACTCATAACATACTTCCCCGAACGCGCAAGGGCGTCATTCTCGGGAAGCGCGCACCTCCCGTTCAGATGAGAGCAGGGTTCTGCCCAGGTGCAGAGGACAGGCTTGTCTCTCGTGCCCGGGAAACGGCGCTCCCATGAGCGCGCCCCGTGAGGGTCCGGGCCCTCGACGAACCCCGAAGGTCGAACCTCACCCCATGATCGATACCCAGAACACGCCTGCGTCTCAGCGGGTCGCAAACCTGGCATCCGCTCACTCCCGCATGCGGCGTCCGTTCATCGCCGTGGCCGTCGGCGCTGTGCTGACCGCCACCGCCGCCGGCGGCGCGGTCTTCGCCCCCGCCGCGCTCGGCGCCATCCCCTCCGAGCATGCCCTGGAGCAGGCCGCCGACGCCGCCGACGACGGCAAGATCGCTTTGGTGAACGCCGAGTCGCTGAATAACGTGGTCGCTCAGGTCGAGTTCTCGCTGCCGACCGAGCAGACCGAGATCGACCTCAGCGACCTGACCGCCGAGGTGCAGAGGCTCACCGAGGCCGATCAGCTGACGTCCGAGGAGGTCGTCGACCTCACGGCCGACGTCGTGCAGGGCACCACCATTCTCCAGTCGAAGACCTCCGACCTGCAGAACGCGCTGACGGCAGGGAAGGAAGCAGAGGCGGCACGTGTGGCCGCCGAGGCTGCGCGCGCGCAGGCGGAAGCCGAGCGCGTCGCCGCCGAGGAGGCAGCACGTCGCGCGGCGGAGGAGCAGGCTCGCCTCGCCACGGCCAACACCCCGGAGGGCGCCAAGGCGACCGCGCGTGCCATGGCCGCCGAGCGGTACGGCTGGGGCGAGGGCGAGTTCTCCTGCCTCGCCAAGCTGTGGACCAAGGAGTCCGGCTGGAACTACCAGGCCTACAACGCCAACGGCGGGGCAACCGGCATCCCTCAGTCGCTCCCCGGCAGCAAGATGGCCAGCGCCGGTGCCGACTGGCGCACGAACGCGGCGACGCAGATCGCGTGGGGACTCGGCTACATCAACGGCTCCTACGGATCGCCGTGTGCCGCGTGGGGCCACTCGCAGGCCATGAACTGGTACTGACCGCTGAAGCGGTGAGTCAGCGCAGCTCCGACACCAGCACCGCGCTGGTGCCGGGGCTGCGCGCCTCGAACGTGTGCGGCGCATCGCCCGCGTACGAGAGGTAGTCGCCGGGGTGCAGCAGCTCGGGCGTGTCGTGCGGGCCGACCAGCGCCTCGCCGCTGACCAGCACGACATGCTCGGTCGTGCCCGGACGATGCGGCAGAGAGCGCCGAGGCTCGCCCGGCTCGGCCTGGATGAGGTAGATGTCGCGCCGCGTGCCGGGAGCCGCAGCTGAGAGCAGCGTCGCCAGATAGGGAGACGCGGCCGACGGCACGCCCGCATGGTCGCCGAGGCGGATGAGCCGCGCCGCCGGCGCACGATCGTCGACGAGGGTCGCGAACGGCACGCCCAGCGCGTCTCCGATCGCCCAGAGGGTCTCGACGCTCGGGTTGCCGGAGCCGCTCTCGAGCTGGGAGACGGTCGCCTTGGAGACGCCTGCCCGGCGGGCCAGCTCCGACACCGAGATCCCGGCGCCCTCCCGCTCGCGGCGCAGAGCGAGTGCGAGGCGTTCACGCAGATCCATGCGTTCAGTATGGCAAACGGTCGTTCGATTTGACTGGGCTATGCGGCGTGTTCAGAATGTTGTTCATGCGTTCAGTGCACCGAACAGCGGACCAGGAGCGCGCCACCCGCGAGGTGTGGCGCGAGGGCCTCGGTGTCGCCATCGCCACGAGCGCGTACGGCATCTCATTCGGCGCTCTGTCGGTGGCATCCGGACTCGACGTGTGGCAGACCTGCGTGCTCAGCCTGCTGATGTTCACCGGCGGGTCGCAGTTCGCCTTCATCGGCGTGTTCGGCGCGGGCGGCCTCGCCGCGCTGCCCTCGGCCGTCGCCAGCGCCGCGCTGCTGGGGGTGCGCAACGTCGCCTACGGCATGCGCATGTCAGCGATCATCGGGGACGGCTTCTGGCGCCGTGCCGCGGCCGCGCACGTCACCATCGATGAGTCGACGGCCGTCGCGATCTCTCAGGGGATACCACCCCTGCGCCGTCTCGGATTCTGGCTCACCGGGCTCGGGGTGCTCGTCGGCTGGAACATCACCACGCTGGCCGGCGCATTGCTCGGAGACGTGCTGGGTGACCCCAAGGCCTGGGGTCTCGACGCCGCTGCCGCCGCCGCATTCCTCGCGCTGCTCTGGCCCCGGCTGCGGGAACGTCAGGCGATCGCCGTCGGCGTCGCCGCTGCCGTGGTCGCCGCAAGCCTGACGCCCTTCCTCATGCCGGGCCTTCCCGTGCTGGTCGCCGCGATCGTGGCGATCGTGGTCGGCTGGTTCAACTGGCTCGGCCGCAGGGACGCGCCGGCGGAGGCCTGGCGATGACCGTCTGGAGCGCGGTGCTGCTCGCCGCCTGCATCTGCGTCGGGCTGAAAGCCGCCGGATACCTGGTGCCCGCTCGGCTGCTGGAGGCACCGCGCCCTGCCCGGATCTCGGATCTGCTCACCGTCGCCCTGCTGGGCGCCCTGGTCGCAGTGCAGACTTTCGGCGCCGGCCAGGCCGTGATGGTGGATGCCAGGATGCCGGCCGTGCTCGTCGCCGCGGGACTGCTGTGGATGCGGCAGTCGTTCCTCGTCGTCGTGTTCGCCGCCGCCGCTGTCGCGGCGCTGCTGCGCATGGTGGGTCTCGCCGGGTGAGCGCTCTTCAGGCGGGGGACAGCAGCACGCACTACGCTGACTCCGTGCGCAGAATGCTCTCCCGAGGCCTCTCGTGGCTGGCCGCGGCCCTGGCTGGGGCCGTGTACGGCGTCGCCGCGACCATCGCGCACAGCTTCACGATCGGACCCGTGCCCGTCGGGATGATCCTCGGCGGCATCGCCTGCGCCGCGCTGCTCGTCGCGCTCCGCGCCCTCACGGGCGACCGGTGGGCGGCGCTCGCTGCGGGACTGGGGATGATGGCGCTGCTTCTGGTGATCTCCCAGCGCGGACCGGGAGGATCGATCGTCGTGCAGAACACCGCACTCGGCAACATCTGGATGTACGTCGCCGCCGGCATCGTCATGCTGGTCGTGGCCTGGCCGGACACCCGGCGGCTCAGGGAGCTGTCCGCGAGCGCCGCCGCACCGCGGGGCGAGGCGCGCTGAGGGGTCGTAGACTGAACACGTGACGTACGTGATCGCCCTTCCCTGCGTCGATGTCAAGGACCGCGCCTGCATCGATGAGTGCCCCGTGGACTGCATCTACGAAGGCGAGCGGATGCTGTACATCCACCCCGACGAGTGCGTGGACTGCGGCGCCTGCGAGCCTGTCTGTCCGGTCGAGGCGATCTACTACGAAGACGACCTGCCCGAGGAATGGGCGGACTACTACAAGGCCAACGTCGAGTTCTTCAACGAGATCGGCTCTCCTGGCGGCGCCTCCAAGGTCGGGGTCTACGACTTCGACCACCCCGTCGTCACCGCCGTGCCCCCACAGGGGGAGTGAGTGGGAGTCCGGGATCTCGCGGACTACCCGTGGGACGCGGTCGTTCCCTACCGCGAGCGCGCTGCCCGGCATCCGGACGGACTCGTCGATCTGTCGATCGGCTCGCCGGTCGACCCCACCCCTGAGGTGATCCGCCGGGCACTTGCCGAGGCGACCGACGCACACGCCTACCCGCAGACCGTCGGCACGAGCGACGTGCGCCGGGCCATCGTCGACTGGTACGCCCGCCGGCGCGGTGTGCCCGACCTCACCGAGGCGAACGTCATGCCGACGATCGGCTCGAAGGAGCTCGTCGCGCTGCTGCCTCTGCTGCTCGGCCTGGGCCCGGGCGACGTCGTCGTGCGCCCTCGTGTCGCCTACCCGACGTACGCCGTCGGTGCAGCGGTCGCCGGCGCGACCGCTGCCGCCGCCGACGACCCCGCGGAGTGGCCCGAGGGCGCGAGGCTCATCTGGATCAACAGCCCCGGAAACCCCGACGGCCGCACCTGGGACGTGGATGCTCTGCGCGTCGCCGTGCGCCGGGCGAGAGAGCTCGGTGCTGTGCTCGCGAGCGACGAATGCTACGCCGAGCTCGGCTGGGAGGGCCCCTGGCGGAGCGAGGCGATCCCGTCGGTGCTCGACCCGCGCGTCACCGAGGGCAGCCGCGCCGGTCTGCTCAGCGTCTACTCGCTGAGCAAGCAGTCCAACCTCGCCGGCTACCGTGCGGCGTTCATCGCCGGGTGCTCGAAGCTGATCGGCGACATCCTCGCCGCGCGCAAGCACCTCGGCCTGATGCCGCCCGCCCCGGTGCAGCATGCGATGGCCGTGGCTCTGCGAGACGACGAGCACGTCGCCGCACAGAAGCAGCTGTACCGTCAGCGGCGTGAGGCGCTGCTGCCGGCGCTCGTGGAGGCGGGGTTCCGCATCGACGGCTCCGAGGCGGGCCTGTACCTGTGGGCGACGGAGGGACGCGACGCCTGGGAGTCCATGGACCGTCTGGCATCCCTCGGCATCCTGGCCGGTCCCGGCCACTTCTACGGCGACCACTCCGGGCAGCACGTGCGTCTCTCGCTGACCGCGCCCCTCGAGCGCGTGCAGCAGGCGGCGACGCGTCTGATCGCCGCCGATCGCTGACATTTGTGCGCACCACCCGCTGATCACGCGCATCTCTTGGCGGATGTCACAGTAGGCCGAGGTCACCACTAGGCTGTAGGGGCGATGGGGTCTGCCAGACCGGCGCTGCGTGCGTCACTCATCGCCCACGACGATACGAACGCAGCAGGAGGTTGGCGTGAGCGCAGCTCAGCCCGAGAAGGCGACTCTTTCGATCGGCGACACCACGGCGGAGTTCCCCGTCGTCCGCGGAAGCAGCGGCACCGACAGCATCGACCTCTCGACGCTCACGCGTCAGACCGGCTACACGGGCCTCGACTACGGCTTCGTGAACACCGCGTCCACCAAGTCGGCTGTCACCTTCATCGACGGAGATCAGGGCATCCTCCGCTATCGCGGATACCCGATCGAGCAGATCGCGAAGAACTGCAGCTATCTCGAGGTGGCGTGGCTGCTCATCTACGGCGAGCTGCCGACGGCGACCGAGCTCGCCGAGTTCGACGAGAAGATCCGCCGGCACACCCTGCTGCACGAGGATCTCAAGCACTTCTTCTCCGCCCTCCCGCACACGGCCCACCCGATGTCGGTGCTGTCGTCGGCCGTCGCCGCGCTGTCGACCTACTACGAGGGTCAGACCGACCCGCACAACCCCGAGCACGTCGAGCTGAACATGGTGCGCATGCTCGCCAAGCTGCCCGTGATCGCCGCGTACGCGCACAAGAAGAGCATCGGACAGGCGTTCCTGTACCCCGACAACTCGCTGAGCTTCGTCGACAACTTCCTCAAGCTCAACTTCGGCGTGCACAGCGAGCCGTACGAGGTGAACCCGGTCATGTCGAAGGCGCTCGAGCTGCTGCTGATCCTGCACGAGGACCACGAGCAGAACGCGTCGACCTCCACCGTGCGTCTGGTCGGCTCGACCGGCGCGAACCAGTTCGCGTCGATCTCGGCCGGCATCCAGGCCCTCTCCGGCCCGCTGCACGGCGGGGCGAACGAGGCTGTGCTGACCATGCTCGGGCAGATCCGCGAGTCGGGTCAGAGCGTGCAGCGCTTCGTCGAGAGCGTGAAGAACAAGGAGGCGGGTGTGAAGCTGATGGGCTTCGGGCACCGCGTCTACAAGAACTACGACCCGCGCGCGAAGCTCGTCAAGGAGGCGGCGGACGAGGTGCTCGCCGAGCTCGGCGTGACCGATCCGCTGCTCGACCTCGCCAAGGAGCTCGAGGAGATCGCGCTCGCTGACGACTACTTCAAAGAGCGCCGGCTGTATCCGAACGTCGACTTCTACACCGGCGTGATCTACAAGGCGATGGGCTTCCCCACGCGCATGTTCACCGTGCTGTTCGCGATCGGCCGCCTGCCCGGCTGGCTGGCGCAGTGGCGTGAGCTGAACCTGGACCCGCAGACCAAGATCGGTCGTCCGCAGCAGCTGTACGTCGGGTCGCCCGAGCGCTCCTACCCGACGCGCTGATCGTGGACGCCGACATGCAGGCGCTGTTTCGGGCGATGGTGCTCCGCGACGCGCTGGACGGCGAACGACAGGACCTGCCGAACGTCTCGAACGATGTGGCGTGGGCACCGACTCCAGCCGTCATCGTCGAGCATGTCCTCCCCTCGCCGATCACCGACTGGCTCGCGGACGCTCCCGCCGCGTTCGACACCGCTCACGAGAGCACCGCCCGCCTGGTGGTCACCAACAGGGGCGTCAGTCCGACGATCCTGCACGATTTCACGTTCGGTGATCTGACGCGCTCGGTGCCCATGGGCTACACCGATCTGGGCGTGGTCGAGAAGCGCGCCGTGATATCGGGCGGGCGCGTGGTACGGATCTGGCCGCCCGCTTTCGAGCCCGCCGAAGATGAGCACGGCTGGACGCTGTTCATTCCCGACGACGAGGCCCCGGCAGGCAGGGGCTCACCGCTCAGCATCGCCACGAGCTCGGTGCTCTGGCACGGACTGGATCTCGGCTGCCGGCTCTCGCGGCTGATGGGCGGACGACCGGCACTGCTGGTGCGCAACCTGGAGAGCCACTACTGGCACTGAGCGCAGCCCGACAGGACTGATCACCGGGTGCGTGACCCCGAAGCAGCGCCGCGCGAGAGGGTCGTACCCCCTGACGTGAGCGGCCCGGCATCCTTCTCGGATGCCGGGCCGTTCTGCGTGTCTGCTGAGGTCAGTGACCCTGGGGGCGGCTGGCGCGACGCGACGCGGTGCGTGCGCGACCCGCGCCGTGCTGCTGACCGCTCGATGCCGGACGTGCGCCGGCGTGGTCACCCTGGCGCTGCTGGCCCGCGGGCGATCCGGTCTGCGTCGAGTAGCGCGGCTGGCTGCTCTGACCGTGTGAACGCGAGCGCTCGCGACCCACGTCGGTGCGCTGAGCCGCATCGCCGGTGCGGCCGGAGCGACGGCGACTCGGGCGCGAGCGTCCGCCGGCCTGCTCGCCGGGCTGCTGCGTCGGCTTCGCCTTCGGCTTGCTCTGCTGAGGGGCGGCCGGCACGTACTTCACCTTCGGAGCGCGCTCGCCGACGAGCTCGTCGACGATGGCGGGCGTGACGTCCTCCAGGCCCACCGTGATCTGCGCCTTGCGCAGGATGTCCTTCACGTCGCGACGCTGCTCGGGCAGCACGAGCGTGACCACGGTGCCGGCGGCGCCCGCACGAGCGGTGCGACCCGAGCGGTGCAGGTACGCCTTGTGCTCCACGGGCGGGTCGACATGCACGACCAGCTCGACGTCATCGACGTGCACGCCGCGAGCGGCGACGTCGGTCGCGACGAGCACGCGCACCCCGCCGTTCGCGGGGTCTGCGCCGAAGGCGGCGAGGTTGCGCTCGCGCGCGCTCTGGCCGAGGTTGCCGTGCAGGTCGACCGACGGGATGCCCGCCGAGGTCAGCTGCTTGGCGAGCTTCTTTGCATGGTGCTTGGTGCGAGTGAAGAGGATGCGACGGCCGACGCCGGAGGCGAGATCATCGACGAGCTTCTTCTTGGCATCCGCATCCGACGCGATCAGCACGCGGTGCGTCATCTCGCCGACGGGCACGCTGGCCTCGTCGACCTCGTGGCTGACCGGACGGCTGAGGAAGCGCTTCGCGAGTGCGTCGATGCCGCGGTCGAGGGTGGCGCTGAACAGCAGTCGCTGTCCGCCGGCCGGGGTGGCGGCAAGGATGCGGGTGACGCCCGGAAGGAAGCCGAGGTCCGCCATGTGGTCGGCCTCGTCGAGCACGGCCACCTCGACAGCGGCGAGCGAGACGACACCCTGCTTCATGAGGTCTTCGAGCCGGCCGGGGCAGGCCACGACGATGTCGACGCCGCTGCGCAGCGCCTGCTCCTGCGGGCGCTGGCTGACGCCGCCGAACACGGTGGTGACGCGCATGCCGACGGCCTCGGCGAGGGGCCTGATGGTCGCGGCGATCTGGGTGGCGAGTTCGCGGGTCGGTGCGAGCACCAGACCGCGGGGTCGGCCGGCCTGGCGCCGCGAGCCGGATGCGGCCAGGCGGGCGACCAGGGGCAGCGCGAACGCGATGGTCTTGCCGCTGCCGGTGCGGCCGCGGCCGAGCAGGTCGCGGCCGGCGAGGGAGTCGGGGAGCGTGTCGCGCTGGATGGCGAACGCCTCGGTCTTGCCGTCGGCGGCCAGAACATCGGCCAGCACGGCGGGCACGCCGAGATCGAGGAAGGAAGGCATAGGAGTATCTCCGGGAAGGCGCAGCGTGACTGCGGAAGTGGGCGACGGCGCGGGATCGCGCATCGTTTCGCCGCTCGAGGTGACCGCGACCGGATGCCGGTGCGGAGGGATATCGACGACGCAGACGTCTCGCTTCGCGAGGGGCGTCGAGTCTCACCCTAACAGCAGCGGTGGCCGCTGGGCTGAACGTGCGCCGTGATCGCCCGACAGCAGCCGCGGCTGCGGGCCTGTGTGAGCACCGTGATCAGGCGTGCAGCATCTCGTTCAGCGTCACGCCGTGACCCGAGCGCTGCACGACCTCGACCGCACCGCTCAGCGAGTTGCGGCGGAACAGCAGTCCGCTGCGGCCAGACAGCTCAGCCGCCTTGACCGTCTGGCGCGCGTCGTCGGCGGTGGCGCCGGCGACGACGACCTTGGTGCCTGCGGTCAGATACAGCCCCGCTTCGACGACGCAGTCGTCGCCCAGCGAGATCCCGATGCCCGCATTGGCACCCAGCAGCGTGCGCGCACCGATCGAGACGCGGTGCTGTCCGCCGCCGGACAGCGTGCCCATGATGGATGCACCGCCGCCGATGTCACTGCCGTCGCCGACGACGACACCCTGCGAGATGCGTCCCTCCACCATCGACGCACCGAGGGTGCCGGCGTTGAAGTTGACGAAGCCCTCGTGCATCACCGTGGTGCCGGGGGAGAGATGCGCGCCCAGGCGAACCCGCGACGCGTCGGCGATGCGCACGCCGGCGGGCTGCACGTAGTCGGTGAGGCGCGGGAACTTGTCGAGCCCCTGCACCTGGATGCCATGCCGCTGCAGCACCGGCCGCAGCAGCGCGGCGTCCGCCGGGTGCATGGGTCCCGCGTTGGTCCACGCCACGGTGGGCAGGTGCGCGAAGATCCCGTCGAGGCTGAGCTCGTTCGGACGCACCAGCAGGTGCGACAGCGCATGCAGGCGCAGGTACGCGTCGGCGGTGGATGCGACCGGGGCGTCGAGGTCGATGCTGAGCTGCACGAGCTCGACCGTCACTCCGCGGCGCTCATCGCCGTCCGCGAAGGCGCCCCAGGAGGATGCCGCAGCTGCGGCGTCGTCGGGCTCCGGAGCGCCGAGGCCGAGCTCGGGGTACCAGGCGTCGAGGGCGGTGCCATCGGATGCGATCGTGCTCAGGCCGATGCCCCAGACCGTGCGTGTAGTGCTCATCTTCCTACGGTACGGGCCCGGACCCATTGGCGGCGGGATGTGTCGGCGTGGCTAGGCTGGGCGCATGGCGCTGGATCTCACTGCATCCTCTCTCGATCTCACTCGCACGATCTGCGACATCCCCAGCGTGTCCGGCGGCGAAGCGCCGCTGGCCGATGCGATCGAGGCGGCAGTGCGTTCGTGCTCGCATCTCGAGGTGGTTCGTCACGGCAACACCGTCGTCGCGCGCACGAATCTCGGCAGGGCGCAGCGTGTGGTGATCGCGGGTCACATCGACACGGTGCCGATCAACGACAACGTGCCCACCCGCGACATCGTGATCGACGGTGCTGGATACCTGTGGGGTCGCGGAACGGTCGATATGAAGGCCGGCGTGGCGGTGCAGCTCAAGCTGGCCGCCGAGCTCGCCCAGCCCTCGGTCGACATCACGTGGATGTGGTACGACAACGAGGAGGTGGACGCTTCGCTGAACGGTCTCCACCTGCTCGCTCAGGCACGCCCCGACCTCTTCGCCGCCGACTTCGCCATCCTGGGCGAGCCGTCGGACGGACGCGTGGAGGGCGGATGCAACGGAACGCTGCGAGCCGTCGTCCGCGTGCGCGGTGTGCGCGCACACAGCGCGCGCTCGTGGATCGGCGAGAACGCGATCCATGCGGCGGCGCCCATCCTCAGCAGGCTGGCCGAGTACCGGGCCAGGGAGGTCGCGGTCGAGGGGCTCGGCTACCGCGAGGGGCTCAATGCTGTCAGCATCCGCGGCGGTGTGGCAGGCAATGTCATCCCCGATCTGTGCGAGGTCGAGGTGAACTACCGCTTCGCGCCGAGCAAGAGCGTCGCCGACGCCGAGGCCCACGTGCGCGCGGCGTTCGCCGGGTTCGACGTGGAGATCGTCGATGCCGTCGGCGGCGCCCGTCCTGGCCTGGATGCGCCGATCGCGCAGCAGTTCCTCGCAGCGGTCGGGGGAGAGGCGCACGCCAAGTACGGCTGGACCGATGTCGCGCGCTTCTCGGCCATGGGGGTTCCCGCCGTGAACTACGGCCCCGGTGATCCGCATCTCGCGCACCACGACGAAGAGCGCGTGCCGGTCGCGCAGATCGAGGACGTCGAACGCGGACTGCGCGCGTGGCTCACCGCGTCCTGACCGGCGCACTGCGCGGCTGGGTGCGGACTCCCGTCGCCGCTCGCATCGCGATCATCTACCTGCTGTCGCGGCTGGTGACGACCGGGTTCTTCGTGCTCGCCGCGGCCGCGTCGAGCCCCGCATCGCGTTTCGGTGCTGCGCCGACGCTGGGAGACTACGCGCTCGGGTGGGACGCCCAGTGGTACTGGACGGTCGCGGTGGTCGGCTACCCGAACGTGCTGCCCGTGAACGAGGCCGGGCAGGTTCTCGAGAACGCCTGGGCGTTCATGCCGGTGTACGCCTACCTGGCGCAGTTCGCGGGCCTGGGTGTGTGGGCGGCGGGGGCTGTGCTGGTGTCTCTCGCCGCGGGCTTCCTCGCCTGTCTCGCGCTGCACCGGCTGCTGCGCCCCCGGATCGGCGCAGCGGCGGCGCTGTGGGCGGTGGCGTTCTTCGCGAGCGGGCCGCTCGCCACGCTGTTCCAGGTGGGGTACGCCGAGAGTCTCTTCGTGCTGCTGCTGCTCGTGGCGCTCGATCTGGTGTCGCGTCACCGGTACGGGTGGCTGTACCTCGTGATCCCGGTGATGGGGTTCACCCGCCCCGGTGTGCTGGCGTTCGCGCTGTTCCTCGGGCTGCACGGCATCTCGCGGTGGGCCTCACGCGACCGGCATCCGCTGCCGTCGAAGCACATCGCGCACATCATCGCGCTCGGAGCGCTGACGACGCTGGTCGGCTTCTCGTGGCAGGTCGTCGCGGGGCTCGTCACCGGCGACCCGGGCGCCTACCTGAAGACCGAGCTGTCGTGGCGCCGCAACTGGCTCAGCGACCCCAGCGCCGACTTCATCCCGTTCGAGGGATTCGTGCGCGGCGCCGAGTTCTGGGCTGGGCAGTGGGGGATGCCGGGTTGGGCCGGCTGGGTGATCCTGACGCTGCTGGTGATCGGAGCGGGATACGCGCTGCTGCGTGCGCGCAGCGTGCGGCGGCTCGGCCTGGACATCCGGCTGTGGAGCGCGAGCTATCTGCTGTACCTGCTGGCGGTGTTCTTCCCCCAGTCGAGCACCTTCCGCCTGCTGTTCCCGCTGACACCGCTGGCAGGGGCCCTGGCGGTGCCGCGCTCCCGGGCGTATCGGTGGGCGATGCTGCTGGTCTGCCTGCTGCTGCAGTGGGTGTGGATTCTCGCGATGTACGGCTCGGCGCAGACCTACTGGCAGGTGCCGTGAAACGGATGTGACACGCGTAACACCGAAGGGTGAAGGCTACCGATAAACTTGAGCCATACCACCGAGGGAAAGGGTGCCACGATGGCAGCGATGAAGCCGAGGACCGGCGACGGACCGATGGAGGCCGTGAAGGAGGGGCGACTCATCATCGTGCGGGTTCCGCTCGAGGGCGGCGGCCGTCTGGTCGTCTCCGTGAACGACGCAGAGGCGAAGGAGCTTCACGACGTGCTGGGCGCCGTCGTGAGCGTCTGACCTTCCGATGAGAGGGGCGGCGGATCTGCGGATCCGCCGCCCTTCTGCTGTATTCAGCCGGATTCGCCGCTTACTCGGCGATGCGGGCGAGCTGCAGCAGTCCCTCGCCGACCGTGGAGAGGGCGGCCAGCACCGCCTGCGACTCCTGTGTCTCCTGCACCAGGGAACGGTAGGCGCTGGTGATCGCGTCGCGCTGCACCGGGTCGGCGACGCGACCGCCCTGCAGCACTCGCGGCACGAGGACGAGCCCGCCGGTGCGCACGAGACGCAGGCCGTGCTCGGCGTACTCGATGACGTTCTCCGGGTCGGCGTCGATGAAGACGATGTCGTATGCGCCCTCGTTCATCCGCGGCAGCACGTCGGACGCGCGGCCGGTGATGAAACGGCCGCGGGCAGCGGGGATGTGGGCGTCGGCGAAGGCCTGGCGAGCGGCGGCGAGATGCTCGCGCTCGTTGTCGATAGTCGTCAGCACCGCCTGCGGCGCTCCGCGCAGCAGCCACAGGCCGGAGACTCCGGCGCCGGTGCCGATCTCGAGGATCGATCGGGCGGCGCTGGCAGCGGCCAGCACCCCGCACTGCGCGCCCACTGCGGGGCTGATCGGTGCGGCTCCGAGTTCCAGGGCGTGGGCGCGCGCGCGGGCGATCGCGGCGGGCTCGACGATGGTCTCTCGCGCGAATCGGGCGTTCGCGTCGTGCTCGCTCATGGGGTTTCTCCTCGGAAAAGCTTGTGTTCACCAGCGTAAGCGGCGCGACGCATCACGCGGGGAGGCGCGGCGGGTAGCCTGGGGGGATGGAACTGGGGTTGACCTTCGACAAGCTGCTGCTGATCGGGCTTGTCGCTGTCATCATCATCGGTCCCGAGCGTCTGCCCAAGGCCGCTGAGTCGTTCGCGAAGTTCGTGCGCCGCGCCGGGGAGTACCTGCGCGACACCAAGAGCAGGATGCGCGACGAGCTCGGGCCTGAGATCGACGAGGTCGACTGGCGCAAGCTCGACCCGCGTCAGTACGACCCTCGCCGCATCATCCGCGACGCGCTGTTCGAAGAGCCGGAGTTCGAGGCCAAGCCGGTGTCCACGCCGACTGCCGTCGCCACAGACCCGGTCGCTCCGGTGCGGCCGCGCATGACGCGCACGTACTTCTCCCGGCAGACCCCGCCGCCGTTCGACGTCGAGGCCACCTGAGCCCGTTCAGCCGAGCCGCAGAGGAAGGGCGCGGCCGGAGAGCCCCCGCCCGCGGTGGGCGATGCGCTCCGCGACGTCGATGATGGCGCGCGCCGCGACGTCATCCGGGTCGCCGAGCACGACCGGAACGCCCTCGTCGCCGCCGCGGCGCAGCGCCGGGCTGAGCGGGATGGATGCCAGCATCGGCACCTCATCGCCATCGGCGCTGAGCGCCCGCGCGACCTCCGCTCCGCCGCCCTCGCCGAACAGGTCGAGCAGGGTGCCGTCGGGGAGGGCGAACGCCGCCATGTTCTCGATCACCCCGATCACCCGCTGACCGGTCTGCCTGGCCACGAGTCCGCTGCGGATCGCGACGTCGGACGCCGCCGGCTGCGGGGTGGTCACGACGAGCACCTCGGCGTGGGGCAGGATCTGGCCGATCGAGATGGCGATGTCGCCGGTGCCGGGGGGCATGTCGATCAGCAGCACGTCGAGGTCGCCGAAGAACACGTCGGTGAGGAACTGCTGCACGGTGCGGTGCAGCATCGGTCCGCGCCAGGCCACCACGGCTTCGCCGTCGCGCAGGAACATGCCGATCGACACGGTCTTCACATCGTGCGCCACGGGCGGCAGCATGAGGTCGTCGATGCGCGTGGGCTGAGTTCCGGGCGCGATGCCGAGCAGTCCCGGTATCGAGAAGCCGTGCACATCGGCATCCACCAGTCCGACCCGCAGTCCCTGACGGGCGAGGGCGACGGCGAGATTCGCGGTGACGGTCGACTTCCCGACGCCGCCCTTGCCGCTCGAGACGAGGATCACCCGCGTCAGCGAGTCCGGTCCGAAGGGCATCTGGCGCGCCGGGCGTCCTTCACGCAGCTTCTCGGTGAGCGCGCGTCGCTCGTCGGGCGTCATGACGCCCACGTCGACGGCGACCTGGTCGATGCCGGGGACGGATGCCGCGGCATCCCGCACATCCTGCTCGATGCGCTGGGCGGCTGGGCATCCGACGATCGTGAGCACGATCCCGACGCGCGCGGCCGTGCCGTCGACGACGATGTCGCGCACCATGTCGAGGTCGCCGATCGGGCGGCGCAGCTCGGGGTCGGTGACGGCGGCGACAGCCGCGCGCACCCGGTCAGCGAGCGTCATGGCTGTTCCCGGTTGCGCTCTCGTCGTCGTTGAGGTCGGCGAGCAGGGCCTTCAGCTCGTGGCGCAGCACGTCGCGCGTGATCTGCTGGTTCGAGCGCTCCTCGAGGGCCATGCGCAGCGCGACGATCTCGCGGGCGAGGTACTCGGTGTCGGCGAGGTTGCGCTCGGCGCGCTGGCGATCCTGCTCGATCTGCACGCGGTCGCGGTCGTCCTGCCGGTTCTGCGCGAGCAGGATGAGGGGCGCGGCGTACGAGGCCTGCAGCGACAGGATGAGCGTGAGGGCGGTGAAGCCGAGGGCTGCGGAGTCGAAGCGCCACCAGCCGTTCTGCTCCGCCAGCATCGTGTATGCGATCCAGAGCGCGCAGAACAGGGTGAGGATCGTGAGGAAGGTCGGAGTCCCCATCGCCCGCGCGACCCACTCGGTGAAGCGGCCGAATCGATCGCGCGACGGCGACTGCGTGCGCGTGACTCCGCGAGTGCCGGGCGTGTCCAGAGGCGCCGTGCGCGAGGGTCGCGCCATCATCGCGCACCCGCCGTCGGCTCGTCGGCGTCGTGGGTGCGCCAGTCGTCGGGCAGCAGGTAGTCGAGCACGTCGTCGACGCTGATGGCGCCCACCAGCCGGTGCGCGCTGTCGATCACGGGCAGCGAGACGAGGTCGTAGCTGGCGAGCATGCGCGCGACCTCGGCCGCCGAGGCGGTGACGGCGACCGGCTCGACGGACTCGTCCAGAATCGCACCGAGTCGCTCGTGCGGGGGATAGCGCAGCATCTTCTGGAAGTGCACGACGCCGAGCAGCCGGCCTGTCGGGGTCTCGAAGGGCGGCAGCGTGACGAACACCGCCGCCGCGAGGGCCGGGTGCAGCTCGTGGCGGCGGATGAGTGCGAGGGCTTCGGCGACGGTCGCGTCGGCCGACAGGATGATCGGCTCCGGGGTCATCAGTCCGCCGGCGGTGTCGGCGCCGTAGCGCAGCAGCATCCGGACGTCCTCGGCCTCCTCCGGATCCATCAGGGCGAGCAGGTGCTCGAGCCGTTCCGGCGGCATCTGGGCGAGCAGGTCGGCGGCGTCGTCCGGTTCCATCTCGTCGAGCACGTCGGCGGCGCGCTCATCGCCCAGGCGATCGAGGATGCCGACCTGGTCGTCTTCCGGCATCTCCTCGAGCGCGTCGGCGAGTCGCTCATCCGGCAGCTCCTCGGCGACCTCGATCCGTCGCTCCTGCGGGAGGTCGAGCAGGGTGGTGGCGAGGTCGGCGGCGTGCAGCTCGGAGTAGCTCGCGACGAGCTGCTCGGCCGACTGGGCTTGGCCGGGCTCTCGCAGCTCGGCGACCTCGTTCCAGGCCGCGAATGTGGTCGGGCCCTTGGCGAACGGCGAGGCGCTGGTCTTCGCCTTGCGCAGGAACAGCTGGGTGATGCCCCACTCGCCGTGGCGGTCCTGTTCGATCGCCACGTCCTCGACGACGGCGGTGCCGCCACCGTCGGTGAGGCTGACCCGCCGGCCCAGGAACTCGGCGACGACTCGGACCTCGCCGGGGCGCGGTTGGAATCGGCGCACGTTGATGAGACCCGTGCTGATGACCTGACCGGAGCGGATCGAGGTCACGCGTCCGATCGAGAGGAAGACGTGGCGGCGCCCGGGGATCTCGATCACGAGTCCGATCACGCGCGGCGACGCCGTCTTGCGGTAGACGATGACGACGTCGCGCACCTTGCCGAGGCGATCGCCAGCGGGGTCGAAGACGGCGCATCCTGCCAGACGTGCGACGAAGACCCGTTGTGTGCTCACGCGTCAAGCGTAGTCCGCGAGCCTGCTGTCGGCCGGGCGGGTGACGGCGCATAGGGGTCGATGGGACAATGGCCGGATGAGCATGCTGAATCGACCGGGAAAAGGCACCGATCTCGGCGAGGTGATCGCCTCGACGAAGGATTACGAGGCCGCCCAGAAGATCGTCTCGAAGCTGATCGCGGGGGAGGTGCCCGCGCGCGACATCGCGATCGTGGGTGAGGGTGTGCGCACGGTGGAGCGGGTGACCGGCAAGCTCGGTTACGCGGCTGCCGCGCGGTCGGGGGCGACCAACGGCGTGCTGATCGGTCTGCTGCTGTCGGCTGTCATGCTGTTCGGCACCCCGGATGCTCCGATCTCGCTCTTCGTGGGCTTCCTGCTCATCGGTGTCGCTCTCGGCATGATCATGAGCCTGGTGACGTACTCGATCGTGCGTCGCCGTCGCGACTTCGCCAGCATGATGCAGATGCTCGCCGACCACTACGAGGTGCGGGTGCAGCCCGCGTCGCTGACCAAGGCGCGCGGCGTCGTCGGCCCGGAGCGGCCGCAGACGGTGCGTCCGCCGGTCGACATGAGCGAGCCGCCGCGGTACGGCGAGCGTGTTCCGCCGGCGGGCGGTCGCGTTCCTGCGCCGAGTCCTGCTCCTGCGCCGAGCCCGGCTCCTGCTCCTGCGCCCAGTCCTGCTCCTGGGGCGGATCCTGCTCCGGCGGGCGGTCCCGTTCCTGGGGCGGATCCTGCGCCTGGCGCCGATGCTGCTCCTGGCGCAGATCCTGCTCCTGGGGCGGATCCTGCTCCTGCGCCGGACCCCGCTCCGGGGTCGACCGGCGGGCCCGTCGTTCCTCCGAAGCCACCGCTTCCGGGTGCGGAGCCCGGGATCGGGGCATCCGGAACCCCCGCTGATCCCGGCGCCGGCCCCGCACCTGCGCCGAAGCCGGGCATCGGCAGCGACCTGTCGAATCCGACCGACCCGCGATGACGGGGTCGAGCGGCCAGGCGACGGGCGCTTCGGCGTGGGCGCTGGGGCTGCTCGTGCTGCTGCCCATCCCGTTCCTGGGACCTCTGGCTGCCGGCGGCGGGATGATCGCCGCATACGGATCACTGTCGCGCCAGGGTCCGCTGGCGAAGCAGAACGCCGCTCTCGCACGCTCGTGGGGGCGGGTGTTCCTGCTCGTGTCGACCGCGCTGCTGCTCCTGCAGCTGGCTCTCGGGCTCGTGCGGTTGACCCAGCCGAGCGCTCCCGCGTCGGGATTCCTTCCGCAGGGCATTCCGCTGCTGCTGTACGTGATCGTGTGCGTCGTGCATCTCGTCGTGGTGCTCTTCGCGCTGCGCCGCGCGCGTCGCGGTGATGTGGTGCGCGTTCCGTTCGTGAGGAGCGTCTGATGCTCGTCACGGTGGAGTTGCCGTCGGGGCCTGCGGCCGTGTCGACGGCGTGGGAGGAGCCGAAGGGCGAGTCGCGCGGTGTCGTCGCGATCGCGCATGGTGCCGGCGCGGGCATGGATCATCCGTTCCTCGTCGGTTTCGCGGCGGCGCTGCGTGAGGAGGAGTTCACAACGGTGCGCTTCAACTTCCCCTACGTCGAGGCAGGTCGGCGGATGCCCGGGCCGGCCGCGCATGCTGTGTTGACCTGGCGTGCGGTGGTGGCGTCTATCCGCTCCGAGCGGCCGGATGCCGCGATCTGGGCGTGCGGCAAGTCGTATGGCGGCCGGATGGCGTCGATGGCTGTCGCGGAGGGGCTCGAGGTGGGCGGGCTGGTGTATCTCGGATATCCGCTGCATCCGCCGGGGAAGCCCGAGAAGCCGCGGGTGGAGCATCTGCCCGCCGTGCGTCCGCCTCAGCTGTTCGTCGAGGGCACGAATGATCCGTTCGTGCAGCCGCTGTCGCAGCTGGAGGACGCGGTGGCGTCGTGTCAGGGTGCCCGGATCGCCTGGATCGACGGCGGTGGCCATTCTTTCGAGGTCAAGGGCAGCAAGCGCCCGGCGGACGTCGTCGGGGCCGGGCTGGCGAAGCTGGTGGTGGAGTTCATCGCCGAGGTCGAGCCGCGCTGACATTGCGGAGTTCCCGACAGCGCGGCCGGCGCTGGCTCCGAGCACGTGCTGCTGCGCTGAGCAGGTTGCGCTGGCACATGGTGCTGTCCTGGGCGCGTGAGGCTGGCTGTGCACGTGGGGATGCATTGGGCACGTGCGGCTGCGCTGAGCAGGTTGCGCTGGCACATGGTGCTGTCCTGGGCGCATGAGACTGGCTGTGCACGTGGCGATGCATTGGGCACGTGCGGCTGGGCTGGCACGTGGGACTGGGCTGGGCAGGTGGGGCTGGGCTGGGCAGGTGGGGCTGCGCAGAGCAGGTGGGGCTGCGCTTCCATCTGTGCGCTCAGAGTGTCGGTGCACTGAGGGCTCACGCGGCGGGTCTGAATCGCTTTGGTGGCGGGTCGATGCCGGCCCAGGCTGCGGTGAGTGCTGCGCGTGGCCGTAGTGGGATGGTGGGTCTGCCGCCGGGCGGGTGCAGGTGGAAGTCTTCTCGGCCGTCGCGGGTGATGCGCCAGCCGCCGTGGTGCAGCTGCATATGGTGGTGCCGGCAGAGCAGGATGCCGCGGTCGATGTCGGTGCGCCCGCCGTCGCGCGCCCATTCGTCGATGTGGTGCGCTTCGCAGTAGGAGGCGGGGCGGTCGCATCCGGCCCAGCGGCATCCGCCGTCGCGGATGGCGAGGGCGACGCGCTGTCTGGGTGTGAACAGGCGGTGTTCTCGTCCGACGTCGAGCGGGTTCCCGCAGGCATCGACGGTCACTCGCACTGCGCCGGTGTCGCAGATGCGCTGGTCGACCGCGGCGCCGGGGATCGGGTGTCCATAGTCCTCGGTACGAGCAGACACACCGGCGCCTGTGTCGTCGATGACCTGCACGATCCGCACGCCGGCTTGCCGTGTGCCGAACACGGTGGTGGCGTCGGCGAGTGCTCCCGCGCGCAGCAGGTCGATGAGCAGGTCGTAACTGAGCTGATCGTTCGTCCGGGTGTCGGCGGTCAGGTCCGCGGCCTGACGGTTTTCCGCGGAGTCCACGAATCGCGGCCCGCCGCGCCTGGGGCGCAGCGCCGCGTCGCGGATGGCGCGGATCCAGGCGGCACCGTCATCTTCGAACTCGATCCGGCCGTGCTCAATCCCGTCCGCGTCGGTCCACGTGCGAAATGAGCGCCGCTCGTAGCGCTCTGTGAAGCGCCGTTCAGCACCGTCCGGGTCGAGCTGGTCGCGGATCGCCCTGGCCTGGACGCGCAGCTCCTCCACCGTGCGGGAAGCCGCATCGGCGATCAGATGCTCCGCCGCCGCACTCCAAGCCGCGTGCGTGTCGTCGGCGTCATCGATCGGGTGACCGAGACCGCGCTGGATCGCATCATGCTGCGCGGGGGAGATCCGACCCTGCAGCAGCGCCGCCGACAACGGTGCATGCCACGGCGCACGCGGTACACCGGACGGCCCTGCACCAGCATCCGGACCGGACGCGGAATCGGCGCTGTGGTCTTCACCGGCATCCGAATCGGCGCCGGCATCGGTCCCGGAATGGGTGCCGCCGTCGTCACCGTCACCTGCATCGGCATCAGACACGGGCTCCGGGTTCGATCCTCCGGCGGAAGCTTCGCTGTCGAGGATCGACTGCCCCAACCGGACCTGACGCTGCGCGTCGGCGTGACTGGACCCGGTGATCTCCTGAATCAGTGCCGCAGCAGAGCGGTGACCACGCCCCTGCGCCAGCCCGTCCTGACCGGCCTCACGACGAGACCTCGCCGCGACGATCCCCGCACCGACGATCCCGATCCGCTCCGCAGATCGCACCAAGGCGGCAGCGGCAGCCACCGCACTGATCAGCTTCTCGCCGCTGAACGACGACATCCGAGAAGCCAGTTCGTCGACCGCCACATCGCCACCGAACAGGTCGCGCAGAACCGCGACCTGGGCGTCGATGTCGGTGAAGAGGGCCATACCTCCATTGTGAGAGGGGCCACCGACATTCGAACGGGAATACGGACGGGAAGCGGCTCGAGAAGATCACGGGTATGTAACGAACTTGGAGGTGCGGAGAAATGCCGGGAAGCGGAGGTCGTGAGGCTGCGTTTCGACTCGCTGCGCTCGCTCAACGACCGAGGGAGGGAGATCCCTCGAAGACCGGGGGGAGGGAGCTCGCTCAACGACCGGGGACCGGGGGAGGGAGCTCCCTCGAAGACCGGGAGGGAGCTCGCCCCGCGCCGGGATCAGCCCTTCAGCCGGGCGATCCAGGCCTCGACGTCGTCCGCGGTGCGGGGGATGTCGGCCGACAGGTTCACCGGTCCGTCGGCGGTCATGAGGATGTCGTCCTCGATGCGCACGCCGATGCCGCGGAGCTCCTCGGGCACGGTGAGGTCGTCGATCTGGAAGTACAGGCCGGGCTCGATCGTGAAGACCATGCCCTCCTCGAGCACGCCGTCGTAGTACATCTCGCGTCGCGCCTGCGCGCAGTCGTGCACGTCGATGCCCAGGTGGTGCGAGGTGCCGTGCACCATGTAGCGGCGGTGCTGGCCGCCCTTGTCGGCATCCAGAGCCTCCTCGGCCGAGACGGGCAGCACGCCCCACTCGGCGGTGCGCTTGGCGATGACCTCCATCGCCGCCTCGTGCACGCTGCGGAACTTCACGCCGGGCTTCGCCGCGGCGAAAGCGGCGTCGGCGGCCTCGAGCACGACCTCGTACACGCGGCGCTGCACGTCCGAGAACGTCCCGTTCACCGGCAGGGTGCGGGTGATGTCAGCGGTGTACTGGCTGTCGACCTCGACGCCGGCATCGATCAGGATCAGATCGCCCGGCACCACGGCTCCGTCGTTGCGGGTCCAGTGCAGGTAGCACGCGTGGTGCCCGGATGCCGCGATGGTGTCGTAGCCCTCCCAGTGCCCGTCGCTGCGCGCGCGCTGGTGGAACACGCCCTCGACGATGCGCTCGCCTCGGGGATGCGCGACGGCACGGTCGAAGTCGCGGATGATGTCGTCGAAACCGGATGCCGTGACGGCGACCGCATGACGCATCTCGGCGATCTCGAACTCGTCCTTCACGAGGCGCAGCTCGGAGACGAAGCGGGTGAGCTCTTCATCCATGTCGACGACCAGATCGTCGTCTGCGATGACGAACGTGTCGACGTGCGCGGTGGCGAGGTCGAGGTCGGCGGCGACGCCGGCGAGCGACGGGCGCGGGCCGATCCAGAACTCGCCGATCGTGGCATCCGAGTAGAACTCGCTCGTGGTGCGGTCGGCGCGCTCACGGAAGTACAGGGTGACGTCATGGCCGTTCTCGGTCGGCTCGAAGACGAGCAGCGAGTCGGGCTCGGACTCGTTCGCCCACCCGGTGAGGTGCACGAAGGCCGAGTGCGCGCGGAACGGGTAGTCCGTGTCGTTGCTGCGCTGCTTGAACGAGCCGGCCGGCACGACGAGGCGCTTGCCGGGGAAGGCCGCGGACACCTTCGCGCGGCGTGCGGCGGCATATGACGCCTGGGCGCGCGGGGCGGGCATGGACTCGGGGCGATCCGCCCATCCGGTCGAGATCGTGTCGAGGAATCCGCGGGGGAACGGCTGCTTGCGGGGGTTCTTCTCCGCGTCGACAGCCTCGGCGGGGGTCTCGACGGCGGCGTCGGTGTCTGCGCTGGTCATGCATCCATTGTCTCACCGCGCGCGAATGTGTCGACCGGATGCTCGCTCAGCGGCGACTGAACGACGGATGCCCGCCGCAGCCCGGCTACTCGCCCGCCCGCTCCAGCTGCGCGACGATCGCCCGGTGGTCGCTGCCGCCGGACTCCTCGAGCACGAGCGTGCCGGTCGCCTTCCATTCCGGACTCGACATGATGTGGTCGATCGGCGCGCCGGCCAGACGGGGGACGTCGGCGGGCCATGTCGCGACCATGCCGTTGCCCGTGCTCGCCGCCGCGTCCACGCAGCGCCCCATGGTGCCACCGTCCACACCGAACGACGCCATGTGATCGAGGGTGGCGTTGAAGTCTCCCGCGAGGATGAACTCGCCCTCGGGGCACTGGTCGGCGACCCACTCCAGATCCGACCGCCACTGCGACATGGCATCCTGACGGGGCGCCACCGCGTGCACGGCGACGATGGTCGGCCCGGTGCCGTCGACGGGCATCGCCACCGCGCTCGGAACGGATCCGGTGTTGCTCGACCCGTCTCGCGACGAGTCGATCACCGAGTACTCGCCGAGGTCGGCCGAGATCAGGATCGTCGTCTGCCAGGCCTGCGGGCCGTTCGGCACGTCGGGATGGATGTTGACGTGATGCACCCACATCGGGCGGCCCGCGTCGCGCATCATGATCGCGATCTGCTCGCCGACCTCCTCGGAGGTCTCGGGCAGCGCGACGACGTCGATCTGCTGGTCGGCGATGACCCCCGCGATCGTGTCGGCTGACACAGCGGCGCCCGCCGTGTTCCAGGAGAGCACGCGCACCGCCCCGTCGGTCTTCTGCGGCAGGGCGTCCGAGCCGTACCCGCGTGCGGCGCCGATCAGGCCGATCGAGCCGGCGCCGATGAGCGACACGATGAGGATCGAGGCGGCGAAGCCGCGAAGCGGCCGCGCGAAGAGCAGCAGCGCGGCGACGAGCGCGAAGACCAGGAACGCCACCGCGAGGGCTGCCCTGGAGGCGATGATCTGAGTGATCGGGAAGGTCGCCTCGAGCTGAAAGAACTGCGGCCACACCAGAATCGCCGTCGCGATGGCGAACAGCACGGTGAGGAGGATTCCGACGAGTCGTAGCATCGCCGAAAAGCCTAGAGGAGACGGCTGAGTCGCCGCTGGCGGTAGCCTCGGAGGATGACCACAGGCCCCTCCACCCGCTTCCGGGGACCGAGCGACCTGCATCTGCACTCCAATCACTCCGACGGCACCGAGTCGCCCGGCGAGGTGATGCGTCAGGCGCACGCCCATGGCATCCGCACCGCCGCCCTCACCGATCATGACCGCACCACCGGCTGGCGGGAGGCGGGTGATGTCGCCGTCTCGCTCGGCATGACGTTCCTGCCCGGCATGGAGTTCTCGGCCAAGCACGAGTGGCGCAGCGTGCACGTGCTCGGGTATCTCTTCGATCCGGACGATCCCGACCTCGTCGCCGAGACCGACCGCATCCGCAGCGACCGGGTCGGCCGTGCCGAGCGGATCGTGCGCAGCATCGGCCGCGACTACGACGTCGGCTGGGAGGACGTGCTGGCGCAGACGACTCCGGATGCCACGGTGGGCCGCCCGCACATCGCCGACGCCCTCGTCGCCCGGGGGATCGTCCGCGACCGCACGGAGGCGTTCGACGGCATCCTGCATCCGCGCGAGGGCTACTACGAGCCGCACTACGCGCCCGACCCGCTCACCGCCGTGCGTCTGATCACGCGCGCCGGGGGAGTGGCCGTGATCGCCCACCCCGTGACTGCGGGACGCGACCGCATGATGCCGCTGTCGTACATCGAGCGGCTGATCGCCGAGGGACTCGCCGGCTTCGAGGTCGACCACCGCGAGAACACGGCAGACGGCAAGCGCCTGCTGCGCGACATCGCCGCACGTCACGACCTCATCGTCACCGGATCCAGCGACTATCACGGCGCAGGCAAACCCAACCGTCCCGGCGAGAACACCACGGCCGACGACATGGTCGCCCGCATCATCGAGCGGGCGAGCGGCACGCCGCCCCGCACAACCTGACAGCGGGTTCCGTCGGCTTCTCCCGGCACTCACTCGGATGAGGCCGATAGCGTCCGGTCATGCGATGGAGTACACCGCTCGAGCAGCGGATCGACGAGGCCGCCGATCGGATGCTGCGCGACGCGGCCGCCGGCGGCGTGCGGGCAGGGATCATCGAGTTCACCGTCTTCGTGCTCAAGCAGGCCTGGGCCTGCGCGTTCGGTGCGGCGCTGCTGCTGGTGATCGTCGCGGCTCGGCTGTTCTACCCCGACGACGCCGCCCTCGCCCGCAACGACCTGCTGACGCTCGCCGCAGTGCTGATCCAGGCGCTCATGCTCGTGCTGCGCCTCGAGACGCTGCGCGAGCTGCGCGTGATCCTGCTCTTCCATGTCACCGGCACGCTCATGGAGCTCTTCAAGACCGATGTCGGCTCGTGGGCGTATGCCGCAGAGGGGATGCTGCGCATCGGCGGCGTCCCGCTGTTCAGCGGCTTCATGTACGCGGCAGTCGGGTCCTACATGGTGCGCGTGCACCGGCTCTTCGACCTGCGCTTCGAGCGGTATCCGCGTCGGTGGATGACCGCGATCGTCGCCACGGGGATCTACGCGAACTTCTTCACTCACCACTTCTGGTGGGACGCGCGCTGGGTGCTGCTCGCGCTCGTCGCGCTGCTCTGGGCACGCACCGTGATGCACGCCCGTATCCGCCGTCTGGTGATCCGCCTGCCCTTGCTGGCTGTCTTCGCGGGCGTGGCGTTCTTCATCTGGCTGGCTGAGAACATCGGCACCTGGGCCGGTGCGTGGGCCTACCCGAGTCAGCTCGACGGGTGGGAGCTCGTGTCGATCAGCAAGCTCGGCTCGTGGTTCCTGCTGATGATCATCTCGGTCGTGCTCGTCACCTGGGTGTACCCGCCGCAGGCGCCGGAGAGGCGCTCGTCACGGGCATCCCGAGCAGAGGCATCCCCCCGAGACGCGATCGAGGCCCCTCCTGCCGAGCAGGAGAGGCCTCGATGAGCTGGATGCGTCAGGCTCCGCTGGGCGCTGCGCCCCCGCTGCGGCGGCGACGGCGGCGGCGCTGGGGGGCCGGCTTGCCGTCACGGTGCTCGGTGGTGGCATCGCCGTCGTGCGTGCCTGCGCCGTCCGCCTCGCGCTCTGCGGAGGGGGAGGAGCCGGATGCCTGCTGCTCGGCGCCCTCGGCGCCCTCGGCGAACGTCGACCCGACCTTGTCGTCGGCCGAACCACGACGACGGCGCCGACGCCGCTTGGTCGTGCCGTCATCGGTGCCCTCGGCCGCGGCATCCGCTGCCTTCTGCGGCTGACGCTGGCGACGCTCGGATGCCGGCTTCTCGGCCTTCGGAGCCGTCACCAGACGGCCCTTGGTCCCCTCGGGGATGTCGAGGTCGGTGAACAGGTGCGGGCTCGACGAGTACGTCTCGACGGGCTCCGGCTGGCCGAACTCGAGCGCGCGGTTGATCAGGGCCCACTTGTGCAGGTCCTCCCAGTCGACGAACGTGACCGCGGTGCCGGTCTTGCCCGCACGGCCGGTGCGGCCGGCGCGGTGCAGGTACGTCTTGTCCTCGTCGGGGATGGTGTGGTTGATGACGTGCGTGATGTCGTCGACGTCGATGCCGCGCGCGGCGACGTCGGTGGCCACCAGCACATCCCTCTTGCCGGCCTTGAACGCCGCCATCGAGCGCTCGCGCTGCTCCTGACCCATGTCGCCGTGCACGCCGCCGACGTTGAACCCGCGGTCGCCCAGCTCGTCGACGAGCTTCTGCGCGGCGCGCTTGGTGCGCGTGAAGATCACGGCCTTGCCGCGACCCTCCGCCTGCAGGATGCGGGCGATGATCTCGTCCTTGTCGAGCGAGTGCGCGCGGTAGACGATGTGCTTGATGTTCGCCTGGGTCAGCCCCTCGTCGGGGTCGTTGGCGCGGATGTGGATCGGGTTCGACATGAACCGGCGCGCCAGCGCCACGATCGGGCCCGGCATGGTCGCCGAGAACAGCTGGGTGTGGCGCACGGCCGGCACCTTCGAGAAGATCTTCTCGATGTCGGCGAGGAAGCCCAGGTCGAGCATCTTGTCGGCCTCGTCGAGCACCACCTCGGTGGCGTTGGACAGGTCGAGCAGGCGCTGGTTGGCGAGGTCGATCAGGCGCCCGGGGGTGCCGACGACGATCTGCGCGCCGGCCTTGAGCTGGTCGATCTGACCCTCGTACGCCTTGCCGCCGTAGATCGCGACCACGCTGGTCGAGCGGTTCGACGTCAGCAGGTCCATGTCCTCGTAGACCTGCACGGCGAGCTCGCGGGTCGGCACCACGATGAGCGCCTTGACGCCGTGCTCGGGGTCCTTACCCAGGCGCTGCACCACGGGGATGCCGAAGCCGAAGGTCTTGCCGGTGCCGGTCTTGGCCTGGCCGATGATGTCCTGGCCGGGAAGACCCAGCGGGATCGTCTGCTCCTGGATGGGGAAGGCGTCGATGATGCCCTTCCCGGCGAGGGCGTCGATGATGTCCTGATCGATTCCCAGATCAGCGAATGAAGTCACAGTGTTCTCTTGCCTGTCCGGCGCGAGCGCGGCGTGTGCCACGGGGCGCCTCGTAACGGATCCACGCCGTCTCGTGCATGCCACAGGCGCGGGGCCCTGCTCCGATGGCAGGACGGGACAAGCCTACCGGAGGACGGCGCCTCGCCCACTAGTCTGGGCCTGTGGTCAACTGGTTCTGGAAGCGCACGCCCCAGCGGCGCACCCTGAAGCTGCGCAGTCGCGGCGAGGCGAGCGGCACGACCCGCGTGGACTTCGCCGAGCTCGCCCCCGAGCTGAACCGGTTCCTCGGACAGGCCGCCTACCTGCAGCTCGGATACTTCGAGACGCTCAGCCGCGGCATCCGGGGCACCCAGGAACTGGCACGCAAGGAGGCGCTGTCGCGCGCCGCCGGTGCAGCCCTCGACAAGCACCGCGGCATCGTGCAGGTGATCGCCGAGCGCGGCGACGATCCCACCCAGGTCATGCTGCCCTTCCGCGAGAACCTCGACGAGTTCCGCCGCAAGACCATCGGCGAGCGGCAGGAGGAGACGCTGCTCGCGGTGTACCTCACGGCCGGGATGCTGGATGACTTCTACCTGGCGCTCGCCGGCAGCTACGGCGAGACGGGGGAGCGGGTCGCCGCCATCCTGCGCGAGGACGACAGGGGCGGCGAGATCGTCTCGATCATCCAGCAGACGATCGAGAGCGATGACGAATGGCGCTCGCTGCTGTCGATGTGGGGTCGCCGCCTGGTCGGCGACACGCTGCTGGTGTGCCGCGACGCGCTGCGCCCAGGGCGACTGGTCGCCGACGATCAGCGGATCGAGCCCGTCTACACCGAGCTGATGGGTGCGCATGCCAGGCGGATGGATGCCATGGGGCTCGCCTCGTAGCATCCGGGCTGAGATCTCCGACGGCGCGTGTCCGCCTCAGATGCCGAGCGCCTGCTTCTCGAGCGCGTCGCGGCGCGTGCGCAGCGACGTGAGGAGGAGGGTGGATGCCGTTGCCAGCGCGATGCCGGCGCCGATGCTCACCACCCAGAGCCGCACGTCGCCCTCGCCGACGCCCGTCCACTGCATGATCGTGTAGACGGCGGCGGTCGTCGCCGTCGCGATCGCAGGGGTGACGGCGACCCCGCGCAGCCGGCGCTGCGGCAGGAGGAAGTGCAGGGCGACGCCCAGCGAGCACGCCGCGATGAGGGCGAGCAGGATGTACATGTCAGGCGAAGAAGCCGACGCGGCGAGTCTCCTCGGTGCCCAGCTCGATGTAGGCGAGGTTCGCGGTGGGCACGATGTAAGAGCTGCCCTTGGCGTCGGTGAGGCTGATGTGGCTGGCGTTCTGCTCGAGAGCCGAGACGACCTGGGCGCGCACCTCGTCAGCGGTGCTGGAGGTGTCGAAGCTCAGCTCACGACCGGTGTTGATGATGCCGATGCGGATTTCCACGCGATCTCCTCAGGTTGGGCGAACACCGGCAACTCTACCGGCTGGCCCACCGACGACTCCGCGGTCGGGGACGATTTCGCCGTGGGCGCACAGCCGCGGCCGACTGCTGCGCAGCGGCGAGTCGAAGTGTCGGAACCCGCCGCTACCGTGGAAGACATGACCCAGGATCCCGTCCAGCACGCGGTGGTGCACGTCGAGACGACGATATCCGGCGTGGTGATCGGCGCCCCGGGCACCGGGAAGACGACCGCGCTCGTCGACCGCGTCGTGCATCTGCTCGCCTCCGGGCTGAGGCCTGAAGAGGTGCTGGTGCTCACCCCGAGTCGTCAGGCGGCCACGGCGCTGCGGGATCGGGTCGGCGTGCGCATCGACCAGGCCACGCCCGGCGCCCTGGCGCGATCGCTGGGGTCGTTCGCGTTCCAGGTCGTGCGCGGGGCGATGGTGCGCGAGGGCGCTGAACCCCCGGCGCTGCTCACCGGCGCCGATCAGGACCGCATCATCGCGGAGCTGATCGCCGGCGACCTGGAGGACGGCACGGTCGACTGGCCGGAGGCGCTGAGCGCGCCGGCTCGCGGAAGCAAGGCGTTCCGGTCCGAGCTGCGCGCATTCCTCGCTGAATGCACCGAGCTCGGCGCCGATCCCGGCGAGCTGCGCGCGAGCGGCGACGAGGCCTGGCGTGCCGCGGCGGACTTCCTCGAGCAGTATCGAGCCGTGCTCGACAGCATGCGGGTGGCGCATCGCGACGCAGCCGATCTGCTCGCCGAGGCCACCGGCATCCTGAGATATGCCGATGCCGCGACTCTCGGCCCCCTCGCCTCGCTGAGGGTCGTGCTCATCGACGACGCCCAGGAGCTCACGCGCGGAGGAATCGAGCTCGTCCTCGCGCTGCGCGAGCGGGGCGTGGCGGTGCTCGCCTTCGGCGACCCCGACATCTCCTCCGGCGCTTTCCGCGGCGCCAGTCCAGAGCTCTTCTCGCGGCTGGCCGTGGAGCTCGGCAGCGTCTGGGTGCTCGAGGTGCCGCACCGCCAGCACCCGGCACTGACAGCGCTCACGCGCACCGTCACGCAGGCGATCGGCGCATCAGGGCGCGTCGAGCACCGCAGGGCACCCGTGCCGGTCGCCGCCGAGGACACGGACGCGGCGCTGACGAGCTTCGTCGCCGCGTCGCCGTACGAAGAGCTCGACCGGATCGCCGGCACGCTGCGCGACTGGCATCTCTCGCACGAGGTGGCCTGGCAGGACATGGCTGTCATCGCTCACGACACCCGGCAGGTCGCGATGCTCGAGACCGAGCTCGCCGCGCGGGAGATCCCGACCCGGGCGGCCGGCGTGCAGCGTCCCCTCGGCGAGGAGTCCGCGGTGCGCGACCTCGTCGGCATCGTCGAGCTCGCTCTGCTGCCCGTCGACGAGCGCACTCCGGCCCGCCTGGAGGAGGCTCTGCTCTCGCCGTTCGGCGGGATGGATGCCATCGGGCTGCGCCGCCTGCGGGCGCGCCTGCGTCACCGGGAGCTGTCGGACGGCGGCAGCACCCCCGCACGAGAGCTGCTGCGGCGCGCGATGATCGAGCGCCTGCCGCTCGAGCTGATCGACGCGCCGGAGGCGCGGGCGGCGGCGCGCTTCGCGAAGACCCTGGCCGAGATGAGCGCTGCGGCCGCCAAGGGCGAGACGATCCACGATCTGCTCTGGCGAGCGTGGGATGCGGCACGAGCCGTCGACGGACGCGCGCTGCAGATCGCGTGGCGCGAGATCGCGCTGCAGGCCACCGGCGGCGAGACGGCTCGTGCGCTCGACGCGCTGGTCGCGCTGTTCGACGCAGCCAAGCGCTTCGTCGAGCGGACCCCGAACGAGACCCCCGAGAGGTTCGTGCGCGACATCCTCGGCAGCGAGGTGCCGGAAGACACGCTCTCGACGCCCGATCGCCCCGGACGAGTGACTCTGCTCACACCCGCGACAGCGCTCGGCACGCAGTTCGATGCAGTCGTGGTGGCGGGCGTGCAGGAGGGGGTGTGGCCGAACGTGCGACTGCGCGGGGGCCTGCTGCGGACGTGGCGTCTCGCCGATGCGCTCGTCGGTCAGCGCACGGGCGCGGGCATCCCCGACGTCGGCGTGCTGGATCGTCGGCGCGCCGCTCTGCACGACGAGCTGCGGCTCTTCGTGCGGGCGGTCTCCCGAGCCCGCTCGCGCCTTCTCGTCACGGCGGTCGACGACGACGATCTGACCCCGAGCGCGTTCTTCTCGTTCCTTCCTGCTCCGCAGCCTCCCGAGCAGCATCCCTCCGCCGAGCATCCGCTCACCCTGCGGGGTCTCGTCGCGCGGCACCGGCGCACGCTCACCTCGCACGCACCCGAGCCGGTGAAGCGCGGTGCCGCTGCGCAGCTGGCGCTGATGGCGGAAGATGGGGTGCCGGGAGCCGCACCGGAGCAGTGGTACGGCGTCTCGGGCGCGTCGTCGGATGCGCCGCTGCGCGATCTCACGACAGCGGCGGCTCGCGTGTCGCCTTCCAAGATGGAGACCTTCGAGGAGTGCGGACTGGGATGGGTGATCTCGGCGCTGGGCGGCGACAGCGTGCTGCCGCCCGCCGCCGGGATCGGCACGATCATCCACGAGGCGATGGAGACCAGCCCCGAGGGCGATCTCGTGCGGCTGCGCGCGGTGCTCGACGAGCACTGGCCCGAACTCGACTTCGAGACCGAGTGGATCGGTCGCAAGGAGCGCCGTCGTGCAGACCAGTTCATCGACCGCCTGCACAGCTACCTGCGCGAGGTCGAGCGCGACGGCGGTCGGGTGATCGCCAGCGAGGTCGAGTTCCGTTTCGCGGTCGACGCCGAGGCGCAGGCTGCCGGCGAGGCACCGGGCGTCACTGTGCTGGCCGACGGTGCGATGCCGCCGCCGGGGCAGGCCGTGATCCACGGGTTCATCGACCGGGTGGAGGCGTACCCGGACGGCGCGGGCGAGCACCAGGATGCGCGCGGGCGCGGATGGCAGCGGATGCAGGAGGGGGAGCGGGTGGTCGTCGTCGATCTCAAGACCGGCAAGAAGGAGGCGAGGGAGACGGCCACCGACGGCAAGGTGATCGAGCACGCCCAGCTCGCCGCCTACCAGATCGCCGTGCAGCAGGGACTCATCGGCGGAGCTGAGCCGCGGGCGCTCGGCGGCGCACGGCTCGTGATGCTCGCCGACACCCTCGCCAAGAGCGACTACCGCGTCGCGCACCAGCACGGTCTGGACGACGACGCGAAGACCCAGTTCCTGCTCCGGGTCTCCGAAGCCGCGAGGGGCATGTCGGCGGGCAGCTTCACGGCGCAGGTCGAGACCCACTGCGCTGATACGCAGGCGCGGATCAAGACCTGCCGCATCCACGCGATCCCGGCGGTGAGCGCGTGACCGCGGTCCAGGGCGCGACCGCCTCGACGCCTGCCGCCATCCCCGAGCAGGGGGAGTGGCCGCATCCGCCCCTGATCTCCGCCACGGACGTGTCCGCGGCGCTCGGGCTGCCCACGCCGACGCCGGCTCAGCAGCGCGTGATCGAGGCGCCCCCGACGCCGGCCCTGGTGGTGGCGGGCGCGGGCAGCGGCAAGACCGAGACGATGTCGGGACGCGTGGTCTGGCTGGTGGCGAACGACCTGGTGCGCCGAGACGAGATCCTCGGGCTCACCTTCACGCGCAAGGCCGCCGGCGAGCTCGCCGAGCGCATCGGATCACGGCTCGCCATGATCGACGAGTACGGCCGTCGTGGTCTGCTCCCGCACCTGCCCGAGATCGTCGCATCGGGCGAGCTGCTGCGCATCGATGCCGCGGCGCCCGGGCCGCAGCGTGAGGTGGTGCGGGGGCAGCTGCTCGACGAACTGGCGGGCCGCTACCGCACCGGCTGGGATCCGGCTGCGCCTCGAACGGCGGAGGATCTGATGATCCGACCGCGCGTGTCGACCTACAACGCCTTCGCCGACGGGATCGTGCGCGAGCATGCGGCGCGGATCGGCCGAGACGCCGATGTCGCGATGCTCAGCCAGGCGGCATCGTGGATGCTCGCGCGCGAGGTCGTGCTGCGCGCCGACCTGCCCGAGCTCGAGAACATCGAGCTGGCGGTCAACACGATCGTCGATGCCGTGCAGCGACTGGCGGGAGACGCGCTCGATCACCGTGCCGATCTCGAACGAGCCTCCCGGATCGCCCTGGAGACGGCGCGCACATTCGAGCCGTACCGCAGCAACGACGCCATCGACAGAGCCGCGTCCAACCTGATCGCCCTGCCCACGCTGGTCGCGCTGGTGCGCGAGTACATCGCCGAGAAGCAGCGACGTGGTGTGCTCGACTTCGCCGATCAGGTCAGCGGTGCGTACGACATCGTCGAATCCGCGCCCGAGGTGCGCGCCGAGCTGCGCGAGCAGCACCGCGTGGTGCTGCTCGACGAATACCAGGACACCTCGGTCATCCAGACCCGCTTCCTCGCGGAGCTGTTCCGCGACTCCGCGGTGATGGCGGTCGGCGATCCCCACCAGTCCATCTACGGCTGGCGCGGCGCGAGCGCCGACAACCTGTACGCGTTCTCGCGCTCGTTCGCCCGCGAGCAGCAGCCCTGCACTTACAGCCTGATGACGAGCTGGCGCAACGACAGTCGCATCCTCGACATCGCCAATCGCGTGCTCGCACCACTGCAGCGGCCCGGTCTCGACGTACCGCCGCTTCAGCCCCGGCCAGGGGCAGGACAGGGCGCCGTCGAGATCCGCTTCCCCTCCACGGTCGACGAGGAGGCCGCGGAGGTGGCGGCATGGTTCGCCGATCGCCGCGCAGCGCACGCAGCCGCCGCCGCACCCGGGGACAAGCCGCACACCGGCGCCATCCTGTTCCGCTCCAAGCGGCACATGCAGACCTTCGCGGGCGCGCTCGCCGCGGCAGGCATCCCGCATCGCATCCTCGGTCTCGGCGGACTCCTCGCCACTCCCGAGGTGGTCGATGTCGTCTCGGTGCTGCGGGTGATCAACGACCCCAACGCAGGATCGGCACTCATCCGACTGCTGGTCGGGCCGCGCTTCGGAGTGGGAGTCGCCGACATGGCGGCGCTGTACGACCTCGCGGCCGAGCTCTCGCGGCGTGACAGCGGGCTGCTCCCGCTGCCGGATGAGCTTCGCGCGCGCATCCGCTCGTCGCGGGGCGCGGACGAAGCCGTCTCGATTGTCGACGCGGTGGATGTCGTGCGCAGCCTGCGCGATGACTACCGCCTGCTCGAGGGCATCAGCATCGAAGGACGCCGACGCCTCCGTGCGGCCGGCGAGATGCTGGAGCGCCTGAGACGGGCATCCGCGCAGCCGATCCCCGAGCTGATCCGGCTGATCGAGCTCGAGCTCCGACTCGACATAGAACTCGCCGCCAATGAGACCCGCGGTCCCGCGCGGGTGGCCGCGACACAGCTGCGGGCGTTCGTCGACGAGGTGCGCGCATTCCTCTCGGCCGACCCGCGCGGAACGATAGCCAGCCTGATGGCCTGGCTCGACAAGGCGGAGAGCACCGACGAGCTCATGCCGCGACCGGAGCCACCCGAGCCCGGCGTCGTGCAGCTGCTGACAATCCACGGCTCGAAGGGCCTCGAGTGGGATGCGGTCGCCGTGGTGCGTCTGGTCGACGATGAGCTTCCCTCGCGGGTGAACGACACCTCCGGATGGTTCGGATTCGGGATGCTGCCCTTCGCGCTGCGCGGGGATGCCGGCGCGCTGCCGGTCTTCGAGTGGTCGGCGCCCGCCTACGACCCGGCGGAGCGGGCGAAGAGCATCAAGGCCGGGGTCGCATCCCTCACGAGTCAGAGCAAGACGGCGCCCGGAGCGCTGACGGTGTTCAAGGGGAGGTACCGCGAGTATCAGCGTCAGGAGGAGCGCCGGCTCGCGTACGTCGCGGTCACCCGGGCGCGCACCGACCTGCTGCTGACCGGCGCTCACTGGGCGGGTCAGAAGGAACCGCGCACCCCCAGCCCCTACCTGCTCGAGGCGATCGACGTGCTCGATCCGGGGAGCGATCCGGTCGACCTCATCGGCGTGGTGGACCGCGACGAAAATCCCTACGCGGGAGCTGGCATGACGACCCAGTGGCCGCTCGACCCGCTGGGCGGTCGCCGTCCCGCCGTCACCGCGGCGGCAGGCCTCGTCGGCGAGGCGCTGGCCGACGCCGCGCGCGTCGAGCCGACGATCGAGCTGCGCCGGCTGCTGGCAGAGCGGGAAGCTCGCATGCGCGGCATCGACGCCGACCCGCCCACCCGGCTGCCTGCGTCGCGGTTCAAGGACTACCTCGCCGACTTCGAGGGCACGGTCAGCCGGATCGTGCGGCCCATGCCCGAGCGGCCGTACCGCCAGACGCGGCTGGGAACGCTGTTCCACGCGTGGGTGGAGCAGCGCAGCGAACGGGTCGGCGTCGGCACGAGGATCGACGAGGGTCTGTGGGAGGTCGACGACGACGCGCCCGACTCCGGCGACGTCTCAGCCGCTGACGCGGCCGATCTCACCGAGCTCCAGGAGCGGTTCGAACGCAGCGAATGGGCGCCGCTGCAGCCGATCGCCGTCGAGATCGAGATCGACTTCGCCTTCGGTGAAGCCGACATCGCGGGCGAGGGTGACGGTCACATCGTCATCTGCAAGCTCGACGCGGTCTACCGCCGCGAGGACCGTGGTGGGCGCATCGAGATCGTCGACTGGAAGACCGGGCGGGCACCTCGCACGGCCGCCGAGCGGGAGGAGCGGATGCTGCAGCTGGCCCTCTACCGGCTCGCCTACCATCGACGGTTCGGGGTGCCGCTGGAGGAGATCGATGTGGCGCTGTTCTACGTCGCGGACGAGCTGGTCATCCGCGATGACCGGATCTACTCCGAGTCGGACCTGGTCCAGCGCTGGAGCGCGGCGCGGGCCGCGCGCTGAGCTTCGTCGGAGTCCGCGTCGGTGGACGCCGACTGACCGGGGTGCGCCGCGGCATCGGCATCCGTCGCCACGGCGTCGTCCGCGTCATCAGCGTGACGTGTCGATCCGCGCACGCCGGCGACGTCGGTGAGGTCCTGCGTGGGCTCCTCCCACGACGAGCGCACCGGCGCTGCGGGCGCACCCGCTCCGCCTTGCGCGTCATCCTCCCCGTGCGGCACGACCGGCGTCGCGGCCTGTGCCGATTCGCGAGCGTGGTCCGACTCGTCGGGCTCCGCCTCGCGCCAGAGATCCTCGGGACGATACGCGTCGGTCTGCATCGAGGTGTCGATGTCGCTCGACGCGGTGGCCGGTACGCGATCGAGCACGTCGAGTGCAGAATCGACGCCGCCGGTGTATGCCACGGCCACCCGCAGATCATCGCCGCGCAGGCCCGAGCTGAGCGACTCCAGCAGCGCCGCGGCGTCATCGACGATGTCGGGTCGACGCAGCTCATCGCCGTGCACGAGCCAGCGGGCGAACTCGAGTTCGGCGTGCAGGCGAGCGCGCGCCTGCAGCGCGTCATCGGCAGCGCGCTGCGACGCCGCCGTGTACGCGGCGAGCACGTCGGGCGCGGCATCCGGTGCACCGGAAAGCCACCCGAGGTCCTCTGCGGGGTCTCCGACGGCGAGTCCGCGCCAGCCGAGCACCGCGACCACCTGTGGGCCGTCGTGCGGGTCGTCCTCGAACAGGAACGAGAGAGCCTGGATGCCGCCCAGCGTCACGGCACTCTCGAAGCGCCAGAGGTTGTCGTCCGCGACGGCATCCCGCCAGCGTCCGCTGAGACGAGCCGGCACTCGACCGGTCGCCGACGCGCGGTCGACCAGCTGGTCGGTCTCGGCTCGCACGGCGGCGGCATCGCGCACGCTCAGCCCGGCTGCGCGCACGACCGAGGGCGGCAGGGCGTGCACGGCGGCGATCGCCTGACCGATCGACACAGCGGCGCCGCGTCCGGCGGGAAGGTGCGCGGCCTCGACCTGGAAGCCGGGCATGAGATCGGTGACCAGGGCGCGCCCCTCGCCGACTCGCGTCTCTCCCATCGCGGTGGGCACGCGGAAGGGCAGGATCTCCCTCGCACCGGCCGTCAGCGCGCGCAGCGCGAGCGCCTCCTCGGCGAGCTCGACGGCCGCCGCGTCATCGGCGGCGACGCGGATCACGAGTTCGCTGCCGTCGGCGAGTGTGGCGATGGCCGAGTCGAACCTCCCGTCGCCGTCCGCGGTCAGAGCGCGAGCGCCCGTGACCTCCGCCCCGGGCACAGCGGCCGTGACCGCCGCCACTAGAGTGAAAGGAGAGCGTGCCATGCTCCCCAGCGTAGGTCTGCCTCCGCGCAGTTGGCGTCCACGCCACGCGAGTGCCGCGGCATACGTCGCATTCCGGGAGGGCCGCACGAGAGCAGGAGGACGCATGAGCACCAGGTCCGACATCCTCGACAGAGCCGCTGAGCTGCGTGCAGAGCCAGGCGTGCTCGATCGCCTGCGCGCCGCACAGGGCACCAGGGTCGTCGTCGTCCGCGATCGCCGCATTCGCGTCGCCGACAGGGCCGTCGTGCGCGTCGGCGCGGCGGAGGTCGGCGATGCCGAGTGGGCTCTGCTCGGGCGGGATGCCGACGGCGCGGCCCTGCTTCTGGCATCCGTCCCGTCGGAGCACGAGAGCATCGATGCCGCACCGGACGAGACGTGGCTCGGGCTGCGGGAGGTCGGCGGCCTGCTCGATCCCTTCGAAGCCGAGATCTTCGTGACCGCGGTCGCGGTCTCCGCCTGGCTGGTCGACGCGCGGCACTGCAGCCGCTGTGGCAGCCTGCTCGAGCTTCGCAGCGCCGGATGGGCGCGGCACTGCGATGTGTGCGGCGCGGAGCACTTCCCGCGCACCGACCCCGCCGTGATCGTCGCGGTCGAGAGCCCCGACGGCGAGCGGCTGCTGCTGGGCGCCAACGCGGCGTGGCGCGGCACCATGTACTCGTGCTTCGCCGGGTTCGTGGAGGCGGGGGAGTCGATGGAGACGACGGTGCACCGCGAGCTCGCCGAAGAGGCCGGAGTGCGTCTGCGCGAGCTGCGCTACGTCGCGTCGCAGCCCTGGCCGTATCCGCGCTCCCTGATGGTCGGCTTCCGCGCGGTCGCCGCCGATGAGCACGTGGCGGCCGATGGCGAGGAGATCATCGATGTGCGCTGGCTGACGCGCGACGAGATCGGAAGCGCGCTCGCCGGCAAGGGCCCGGTCGGCCTGCCGAGTCAGTCCTCGATCGCCCGCCGGCTCATCGAGGACTGGTACCGGGATGGCGAGCAGTGCGGTGCGCTGAGCGAGCGCAGCGAGGCGAAGTGAGCGCTCTGGATGCCCTGGACGATCATCAGCGGGAGGCGGCATCCGTGCTGCGCGGCCCGGTCGCCGTGCTCGCCGGCGCCGGAACGGGCAAGACGCGGGTGATCACGCACCGCATCGCGCACGGCGTCGACACGGGCGCCTATTCGCCGCAGCGCGTGATGGCGGTGACCTTCACGGCGAAGGCCGCCGGAGAGCTGCGAGGGCGCCTGCGCGCCCTCGGCGTCGGCGGGGTCGCGGCGCGCACCTTCCACGCCGCCGCCCTCAAGCAGCTGAACTTCTTCTGGCCCACCGTCGCGGGCGACTCCGCCCCGTCGCTCATCGACAACAAGGTCAGGATGCTCGGGCAGGCGGCCGACGCGATGCGCCTGCGCCCCAGCACGGCGACGCTGCGCGACATCGCCTCCGAGATCGAGTGGCGGAAGGTCTCGATGCTGTCGATCGAGCAGTACGCCGAGCTGCAGCGGCCGATCAGCGGCATCCGCCCCGAGCAGCTGATCGAGCTGCAGACCGCCTACGAGGCGTTGAAGGACGAGCGGCGTCAGCTCGACTTCGAGGACGTGCTGCTCGCCTGCGCCGGGATGCTCGAGGCCGAGCCCCGGGTCTCCGCGGCGGTGCACGAGCAGTACCGCCACTTCACGGTCGACGAGTTCCAGGACGTGTCGCCGCTGCAGAATCGGCTGCTCGAGCTGTGGCTCGGCGACCGGCGCGACATCTGCGTGGTGGGCGACGCCAGCCAGACCATCTACTCGTTCGCCGGCGCGCAGCAGCGCTACCTGCTCGAGTTCGAGCGCCGGTTCAGCGACGCGACCGTCGTGCGGCTCGAGACGAACTACCGCTCTCAGGAGCCGATCCTCACCGCCGCGAACGCGCTGATGAAGGGACGCCCCGGTGCGCTGGCTCTGGAGCCCGCCGGCGCGCCCGCGGGCGAGGCGGAGCCGCCCACGGTCACGGCGTACGACAGCGAGACCGACGAGGCGGCGGGCATCGCCGACGCCATCGTGCGCCGCATCGCCGGGGGCGCCGCCCCATCCGACATCGCCGTCCTCTATCGCGCGCACGCCCAGTCGGCCGTGCTGCAGCAGGCGCTCGCCGCGCGAGGCGTCGCGACGAGCGTTCTCGGCGGCACGCGCTTCTTCGACATGCCGGAGGTGCGTCAGGCGGTCCTCGCGCTGCGAGGGGCTGCGGTGGCGCCCACGGATACCGGGTTCCTGCCGACCGTGCGCGACGTGCTGCGCGGCCTCGGCCTCACCGACGAGCCGCCGCAGGCCGGCGGCGCGCAGCGGGACGGGTGGGAGGCGCGCCGCGCGATCCTGCGCCTCGCCGAGGAGGCGGCGCCCAGCACGACACTGCGAGTCTTCGCCGATGAGCTGATGGCGCGGGCCAAGGACCAGCACGAGCCGACGCTGCAGACCGTCACCCTGTCGACACTGCACGCGGCGAAGGGCCTCGAATGGCCGCATGTGCTGCTCGCCGGGTGGGCGGAGGGGTCCCTGCCGATCTCGTACGCGACCTCGTTCGAGAACATCGACGAGGAGCGGCGCCTCGCCTACGTCGGCATCACGCGGGCCGCGCGAACGCTGGCCGTGTCATGGGCGCGGTCAGCCGGGCGGGGGGAGCGGTCTCCGTCGCGTTTCCTGGCGGAGATCGGAACGACAGCTCGCGGCACGGGCATTCTGCGTGATGTCGCACCGAGCGCCAGGCGTGCCGCCCGTCAGGGCTGACGCGCACCATCAACCCGGCTGACGGCGTCGGCGTGCGCAGGATGCGCGCGACGAGCGCCGCCGCGTGCGCGATGCGCGCCGAGGTCACCTGCGTCGTCGTGCCGACGAGCTGTGCATGCAGGCGAGGCCACGCCTCGTCACGATCGCGCTCGTGCGCGTCGCGGCAGGACAGGCACGGGGTGCGCCCGGGCACGATAAGCGGACCCACGACCGCGGCATCCTGCTCGAAGCCGATCGGGAGGTGCGGCAGATCGTCGCGCAGGTAGGGCGCGAGCTGCAGCGCCGCCGCGGCCCCGCCGACCATCACGACCGCCACCGCGCCGGGAGAGCGCGGGTCGGCCTCGTCGAGACCTTCGTCGATCAGCGACTGGCGCAGCCGCTCCTGCCCTCGTCCGTCGGCGAGGTTGACGCTGTCGGCCCAGAACGGCGGTGCAGGCAGCGGATCCTCGACGAGCAGCGGACGCAGCGTCGCCAGCATCCGCCGTGCATCGCCGCGCGGGGCGCCGACGCCGTGCGCGATCACGTCGAACGAGCTGAGCCGGATGCCCGAGCGCAGCCGGTTCAGCAGGGGCTCGACCCAGGCGCCCGCGACGTCGAGGCGCACCACGTTCTCGAGACCGAACTGCACGGTGTCCACATCGCGCCAGAGCAGCGGATAACGCGGATCCAGCCGGGTCAAGGTCGTCGGCGTCATCGGGCTCATGACCCGATTGTGTCCGAGGCGGGCCGTGCGCAGGGCGGAAAGTGACGATCTGTGGACGGATCGGGCGCTTCCCGAACTGTGCAGGATCACTCGCGCACTCGCGATCGCTCCCGCTCGCCCGCGTGCGTCTCCGTCGGCGCCCCCTCTCGTCGTCGGCGCCCCCTCGCATTCGCGTCGCCCCGAGGGGGCGGGGATGCTCGGAGGGGGCGCCGACGAACGGAGACGGGCTCAGACCGGACGGTCGCCCTCCGGGCGGTCGCCCTCGGGGCGGTCTTCGTCGGGGGCGTCTCCGCCGAAGTCCTCGCCGTCGAGCAGACGCGCGAGAGCCTCGTCGAGCTCGTCCGCCTCCGGCGTCTCGCCGCGCTGCAGGGCCTCCAGGCGCGCGATGAGCGCCGCAGGGTCATCGATGTCCGACGCGAGCGGCATGATGTCCGGGTAGTCCCACAGGGCATCCCTGGCAGCGATGCCGACGGCATCCGTCACCGACCGCCACATCGCCGACGCCTCACGCAGGCGGCGGGGGCGGAGCTTGAGCCCGACCAGCGCACCCAGTGCGTCCTCGGCAGGACCGCCGACCGCACGACGCCGGCGGGCGGCCTCGGCCAGCCGCGCACCGTCGGGCAGACGCGACGTCGCCTCCTCGGTGACCACGTCGACCCAGCCGTCGATCGTGGCGATCAGGTTCTCGAGGCGCGCGAGCGCCTCGCGCTGCGCCTCGGTCTGCGCCGGAAGCAGCGCACCGCCCTCGATCGCCGCGCGCAGCTCTTCCGGGTTGGTCGGATCGAGCCGGGATGCCAGATCGTCGAGCACCTCGACGTCGACGGTCACCCCGCGAGCGAAGTCGGTGATCTGCGAGAGCACGTGCAGATGCAGCCACTTCGCGTGGCGGTACAGCCGCGCGTAGGCGAGCTCGCGCACCGCCAGGTACAGGGCGATCTGGTCTTCGGGGATCTCGAGGCCCTCGCCGAAGGCCGCGATGTTCTGCGGGATCACCGCGGCGGTGCCGGCCGGGAGCACGGGGATCCCCACGTCGCCACCCGAGACGACCTCGAGCGACAGCCGGCCGAGCACCTGACCGAACTGCGCGGCGAACAGCGAGCCGCCGAGGCCGCGCATCAGCTGACCGGCGCCCTGCACCATGCTCTGCATCTCGGGTGGAACCTGCGTCTCGAGCGCGCCGGTGAGGGCATCCGCGATCGACGTCGACACCGGGTCGGCGATCTCCTTCCAGACCGGCAGGGTCTTCTCGACCCACTCGCCGCGGGTCATCGCCTGCGGTGCCGAGGCGAGCTCGGAGATCGTGGTCGCCTCGCCGAGCCAGAGATTCGCGAGAGCGAAGGCATCCGCGAGCGACGTACGCGAGCCGTCGGCGATGCCGAGACCGTCGCGGTTGGCGACGTGCAGCGCCCGCTGCTTGGCGCTCTGCCATGGATCGCCGCCGAACATGCCCTGCAGCTGCGACATGAACCCCGACATCTGGGCCGGGTCGATCGACATCCCGCCCATTCCCGACAGGGCGTCGCGCAGCGCCTCCGGGTCCATCTGCCCACCCGACATCATGCGCCGGAGCATCTCCTCGAAGTCGGACGGATCCCGATCGTCATCTGCCATGCGATTGCCCTCTCAGCATGCCCGTAGCGTGTGCGCTCTACGCTAGTCACACGATCCTGTGCTCGTACCCGATGCGCCCGGATCGCTGTACGCCGCTCGCGAACGCCCCGGAGGTTCCGTGTCATCACGCCGCAGCAACGGCACGGTCACCGGCATCGTGGCGCTGAGCGTCTCGCTGGTCGCGCTGGTCGCGCTCACCTTCGTGCCGACGCCGTATGTCATCCAGCGACCGGGCCCGGTGTACGACACCCTCGGCACGGCCCGCAGCGCCGACGGCGCCGAGGTGCCGCTGATCGAGGTCGAGGGCGCAGAGACCTATCCCACGTCCGGCGCACTCGATCTCACCACCGTGCAGGTGATCGGCAACCGCGAGCGCACCCCCACCTGGTTCGAGCTCGCGATGGCATGGACCGATCCGACGCGGGCTGTCGTGCCGATCGACACGGTCTTCCCGCAGGGCGTGAGCTCGGACGAGCGCGACGAGCGCAACGCCGCCCTGATGGTCGACTCGCAGCATGAGGCGACCGCAGCCGCGCTTACCGAACTCGGCTACGACGTCGGCGCGAAGGTGCGCGTCGTCGAGACCGTGGCGGACAGCCCGGCGGACGGAGAGCTGCGCGCCGACGACCTGGTTCTGGCGATCGACGGCACCGCGGTCGATTCGGCCACCCGACTGCGCGACGCCATCCAGGAGGCAGAGGGGGCCGAGGTCACCCTCACCGTCGAGCGCGAGGGCGAGGAGAAGACGGTCGCGGTCACGCCCGAGAAGTCCACCGACGCCGCCGGCGACGAGGTGTGGCTGATCGGCATCGCCCTCACCACCGACTACGACTTCCCCGTCGACGTGCGGCTGCAGCTCGACAACGTGGGTGGGCCGAGCGCCGGCATGATGTTCGCCCTTGGGATCATCGACACGCTCACCCCGGGCGAGCTCAACGGCGGCGAGGACATCGCCGGCACCGGCACCATCGACGCCGCAGGCACCGTCGGGCCGATCGGCGGCATCCGGCAGAAGCTGTACGGCGCTCGCGACGCCGGCGCCACGGTCTTCCTGGCGCCCGAGGGGAACTGCGACGAGGTGGTCGGCCACGTGCCCGACGGGCTGAAGGTGTTCCGCACCGGCACACTCGAGGAGTCGCTCGACATCCTCGAGGTGGTCGCCGGGGGCGGCGACACGTCGATGCTTCCGGTGTGCACCGCGAAGCGCTGATCCACAGGATGGGTTCCTGAGCCTGTCGAAGGACGCTCATCCGGGGCCGCGTCATAGGTCGCCTGCCTAGGATGGAACAGTGACCTCGACCTCAGTGCCGCAGCCGGCCACGCCCAGCACATCACGACGGATACTCGCGATCTCGGTGGCGATCATCGCCGCCATCATCGCGGCGTTCTTCGTGTTCTCCTCGCTCTACACCGAGTTCCTCTGGTTCGACCAGCTCGACTTCGCCTCGGTGCTGACCACCCAGTGGATCGCCACCGCCACGATGTTCGCCGTGGGCTTCCTCGGCATGGCGCTGCCGATCTTCCTGTGCATCCAGCTCGCGTACCGGCTGCGTCCGGTGTACGTGCGGCTGAGCTCGCAGCTCGATCGCTATCAGGAGGTCATCGAGCCGCTGCGCCGCCTCGCGATGTGGGGGATGCCCGTGTTCTTCGGCGTGTTCGCCGGCTTCGCCGCCGCGGGCAACTGGAAGACCGTGTGGCTGTGGGCGAACGGCGTGACCACCGACACCCTCGACCCGCAGTTCGGTGTCGACACCGGCTTCTACCTCTTCGCGATGCCGTTCTACTCGGCGCTGCTGGCCTTCGCATCGGCCGTGCTGCTGCTCTGCCTCGTGATCACCGCACTGGTGTCGTACCTGTACGGCTCGGTGCGCATCGGCCAGCGCGAGCTGCGCATCTCCAAGCCCGCCCGCATCCAGCTCGCCGTGCTCGCCGGGGTGTACCTCGCGGTGCAGGCCGTGAGCCTCTGGCTCGACCGGTACCTCACGCTCGTGCAGCCCGAGGGCCGCATCACGGGTGCCGCCTACACCGGCGTCAACGCGACCATCCCCGGACTCGCCATCCTCTCGATCATCGCCGCCGTCGTGGCGGTGCTCTTCCTCGTCACGGCCGTGATCGGCCGCTGGCGCTTCCCGCTGGCAGCCACCGCGCTGTTCGTCGTCGCATCGCTCGTCGTCGGCATGGGCTACCCGTGGGTCGTGACCACCTTCCAGGTGAAGCCCAACGAGAACGCCTACCAGGCCGAGTTCTACGACCGCAGCATCGAGAGCACGAAGGAGGCGTACGGCGTCGCCGACATGGAGGTCACTCCGTTCGCTGCGACGACCGACACCGAGCCGGGGCAGCTGCGCGAGGACGCCGACACCACGGCATCCGTGCGCATCATGGACCCGTCGATCATCAGCCCGACGGTGCGCCAGCTGCAGCAGTACCGCTCGTACTACCAGTTCGCTCCCGAGCTCGACGTCGACCGCTATGAGATCGACGGCAAGTCGCAGGACACCGTCGTCTCGGTGCGCGACCTAGACCTGACCAAGCTCGGCGGCGGCGACAGCTGGAACAACCGTGCCGCGGTCTACACCCACGGCTACGGCCTCGTCGCGCTCGCCGGAAACCAGCGCACCAGCGACGGCGAGCCCGTCTTCCTCGAGCAGGGCATCCCCACCTCGGGCTTCCTCACCGAGACCGAGAAGTTCGAGCCGCGCGTGTACTTCGGCGAATCCTCGCCGGAGTATTCGATCGTCGGCGCGCCGAAGGACACCGACCCGGTCGAGATCGACTACCCGCGCGGCGAGGATGGCGCGAGCGACACCAAAACGACCTTCGACGGCGACGGCGGCCCGCGCATCGGCAACACGTTCGTGAAGCTGCTGTACGCGATGAAGTTCCAGTCCGAGCAGATCCTGTTCTCCAACCTGGTGAACTCCGAGTCGCAGATCCTCTACGAGCGCGACCCGAAGAAGCGCGTCGAGAAGGTCGCGCCCTACCTGACCCTCGACAACGACCCTTACCCGAGCGTCGTCGACGGTCGCATCGTCTGGATCGTCGACGGCTTCACCACGAGCGCCAGCTACCCGTACTCCAAGACCGTGAGCCTGCGGGATGCCATCGCGGACTCCCGCACCCCGGCATCCGTGGTGTCGTTCGACAACATCAACTACATCCGCAACTCCGTCAAGGCGACGGTCGACGCCTACGACGGCTCGGTGAAGCTGTACGCCTGGGACGACGAGGACCCGATCCTCAAGGCCTGGCAGAAGGTCTACCCGGCCACCGTCGAGCCGATCAGCGAGATGTCGGGCGACCTGATGAGCCACGTGCGCTACCCGACCGACCTGTTCAAGGTGCAGCGCGACGTCCTGGGGGTCTACCACATCGACGACGCACGCTCGTTCGCCCAGGAGGACAACCGCTGGCAGACGCCGGACGACCCCCGCGCCAAGGACCGCCTGCAGCCGCCGTACTACCTGTCGATGAAGATGCCGGGCCAGGACGAGCCGCGCTTCTCGATGTTCTCCACCTTCATTCCCGCCGCGCAGCAGGGCGAGAGCCGCGAGGTGCTCATGGGCTACCTCGCCGTCGACTCGGATGCCGGCAGCAAGAAGGGCGAGAAGGCCGAGGGATACGGCAAGCTGCGGCTGCTGGAGATCGATACGAACACGACGGTGCCCGGCCCCGGCCAGGTGCAGAACACGTTCGACTCCGACACCGAGATCGCCAACAAGCTGAACGTGCTGACGCTCGGCAAGTCGGATGTGAGGTACGGCAACCTGCTGACCCTGCCGGTCGGCGGTGGCCTGCTGTACGTGCAGCCGGTCTTCGTGCAGTCGTCCGAGGGGACGAAGCTGCCGAACCTGCGCAAGGTGCTCGTCGCGTTCGGTGACCGCGTGGCCTTCGAGGACACGCTGACCGAAGCGCTCGACGTGCTCTTCGGCGGCGACGCCGGTGCCGCCGGCGGTGACGGCGACGTGGAGCCCACCGACCCCGAGACGCCAGCCGATCCGGACGGCGCCGCAGACCCCGACCAGGGCAGCACCCCGCCGACCGGCGAGGCCGCGACCGCGCTGGAAGAGGCTCGTGCCGCGCTGCAGGCCCGCGAGACGGCGCTCAAGTCCGGTGACCTCGAGCGGTTCGCCGCCGAGGACAAGAAGCTGACCGCCGCCATCGAGAAGCTGCTCGCCCTCGAGGACGGCGCGGCGACCGAGTAAGGCAGTGCCGGCAGACGCGACACGCCCGTGTGCGTCTGCCGGCCGCCCTCGATTCGCCCTCTCCCTGAAGCCGTGTTAGGCTATAAAACGTGCCGCGGGGTGGAGCAGTTCGGTAGCTCGCCGGGCTCATAACCCGGAGGTCGCAGGTTCAAATCCTGTCCCCGCAACAAGAGGAAAAGGCTCGGTCCGCAAGGACCGAGCCTTTTTCGTTGCCGCCGCGATCTCGCCTCTGGCCCGCGCGGAGCGGACAGGCTAGCCTCCGAGCAGTGGGACAGCTGTCCCGCTCCTGTCTGAGCACGCGGACGACGAGGTCCGCCGGAGAGCGACATGACCGATGAGATCCGCATCCCCGTCCGCAGCGCCGTCGCGGAGGACCCTGCGCCGCGGCCCGGTCCGCCGCCGCTGCGCAGCGACGCAGCCCGACTCCGCGACGTGCACGGGCGTCATCGTGTGCTGCACGGCATCAACCTCGTGGCCAAGGGCGGCGGCAGCGAGATCGGCGACTTCACAGCGAGAGGCTTCCGCGGGGAATGGACGGCGGAGGACATCGCGGATCTCGCGGCGCGGGGATTCACCCTCGTGCGCCTGGGCGTGATCTGGGCGGCTGTCGAGCCGCGCCCCGGGGCGTACGACGAGGCCTACCTCGACTGGCTCGACGAGCAGCTCGACCTCATCCACGAGGCCGGCATGCTCGCGGTCCTCGACGCGCACCAGGATCTCTACTCCCAGCGCTTCGGTGACGGTGCGCCGCACTGGGCGACCCTCACCGCACAGGAATTCGAGCCCACCGAGCTGTGGAGCGATGCCTACCTGTCCAGCGTCGCGGTGCACGAGGCTCTGGACGCATTCTGGCGCAACGCGTCGGGGCCTGGCGGTTTCGGGCTGCAGGATCGCTTCGCCGCTATGTGGGCGCACGTGGCCGCGCGACTGGGACGCCATCCCGCCGTCGCCGGCTACGACCTGCTCAACGAGCCCGCCCCGGGCAGCGCCGCTCCGCAGATCTTCGGCGCGCTCATCGGTGCTTTCGCCCAGGCGACCGGCCAGCAGCCGGAGCAGCTGCTGTCGGACTTCGCCGATCCCGAGGCGAAGCTGCGCCAGCTCGCGCACCTCGAGGACGAGGACGTGCACCGAGCTGTGGGCGATGCCGTGAATCCGCTCGTCGCCGAGTTCGAGCAGCGCAGCGTCGCCCCGCTCATGGCGCGCGTCACCGACGCCGTGCGCACCGTCGATCCGCACGGGCTGATCCTGCGCGAGCACAGCTACTTCGCAAATCTCGGCATCCCGTCGGGCCAGCCCCCGCTCGACGACCCCGGCGAGGTGTACTCACCGCACGGGTACGACCTCACCGTCGACACTCCGGCGATAAGCCTGTCGAGCGACATCCGAGCGGCGACCATCTTCGCCCGGCACGCCGAGACGGCTGAGCGCCTCGGCGTGCCCGTGATCGTCGGCGAGTGGGGCGCCTTGGATCTCGGCACGGGTGTGGCGAGTCATGCCACCGCGCTGCAGGATCTCTTCGATGAGCGCGGCTGGTCGTGGACGTACTGGTGCTGGCAGGAGGGCTTCGCGGGCTCCGAGGCGGCGGGAGCACTGACCAGGCCGCGCCCGGTCGCCTTCGCCGGCGACGGACTGCGATGGCGCGTCGACGGCGGTGCGCTGCATGCTCAGTGGCAGGGCGCGGAGACCGGTGCTCCGTCGGTGTTCTTCGCGCCCGCCGGAGAGCCGCGGGCCACGTGCGACGGGCGAGCGGTGCAGGCCGAGCGCGACGGCCTCTGGGTCACCGTTCCCGCAGGGATGGGCGAGTACGAACTGACAGTGGGGTAGCGCGCGATGGCCCTCACGTTCCGTCAGAAGGCGCTGCTGTCGACGCCCCTGCCGGCGACGTGGATGTCGAACGTGGTCATCCACAACGTGTACGTGAAGTTCTACACCGACGTCATCGGCCTCGATCCGGCCTACGTGGGATGGGTCTATCTGGCCTTCAACATCTGGAACGTCATCAACGATCCGGTCTTCGGGGTCGTTCTCGACAAGATGCGCTACCGACCGGGCAGCGGCAAGTTCCTGCGGGTGATGCGCACGACGGTGCCGTTCATGCTGCTCGGGCTCGTCGCCATGGCGTGGAGCGACCCGTCGTGGTCGCAGACGACTCTGCTGTGGGTGTTCCTCATCGAGCTGTTCCTGTTCGACGTCGCGTCGACCTTCTACCTCATCGCGACGACCAGCTACATCTATCTCGCCGCGCCCGCGCGTGAGGACCGCATCGACATCGAGGTCGGCAAGACGTGGATCGGCAACGTCACCTCCGCGTTCGCCACCATCGTCGCAACGCAGCTGCTGGTCGGCGACACGGTCACCGAGCACACCACGATGGCCACGATTCTCATGGGCGTGGTCGCGCTGAACGCGGCGCTCTACCTCATCCCGGTGCTGCGGCTGAAGGACCCGCCCGAGCTGTACGAGCACGGCGACGCGGGGGAGCAGACCGTCACCTGGCGTCAATTGGCGGCGGATGCCCGCTCGATCCTGCGCATGCGCGCGTTCTGGGCGTGGTTCGCCTGGAGCGCCACGGCGCTCGCGCCCATGGGGATGTACTTCACGGCATTCCTGTACTTCATGGATCACGTGATCCGCAGCTCCGGCACCGAGGCCACCATCACCGACGTGGGATCCATGGCCGTCGTGCTGCTGCTGCTGCCGCTGTTCGCCCGTGCCATCAAGCGCATCGGCAGTCGGACGAGCATCTTCATCGGCCTGCTCCCGTACGTGCTGGGGCTGGCCGCGCTGCTCTTCGCCACGCAGTGGTGGCACGCGCTGCTGTGCTACATCGTGCTGATGAGCGGGCGGCACATCATGATGACCGCGGGCGCGCCGCTGGAGGCCGCGCTCGTCGATGAGAACGAGCGGAACACCGGCACGCGCAAGACCGGTTCGTTCGCCGCGCTGCGCGCACTGATGTCGGCGCCCCTGATCGGCAGCCAGACCGCGCTCTACCTGTGGCTGATCAGCGCCTTCGGGTACGACCAGAACGCGGAGGTGCAGTCCGAGAGCGCGCAGCTCGGCATCCGCCTCGCCACGGCCGCGGTGCCGATCGTGTTCGCTCTCGTCGGCGCCGTCGCCCTGCTCTTCCTGCCGTACACACGCCGCGTCGAGGCCGAGCTCAGCGCATTCTCGCTCGAGCGAAGGGGTACCCGCACGGCCTTCACCGCACCCGAGAGCAGAGCGCTCGCACCGCGGGAGTGAGGGAGGATGGCAGCATGACCGCAGCCACTCCTCTCGTCGCCGTGTGCCAGTTCGCTCCGGATGCCTCACCCGAGCGCAACCGGGAGCGGATCGGCGAGCTCGTCGCCTCGGCTGCACAGCGCGGCGCGGACCTCGTCGTGCTGCCGGAGTACTCGAACTACTTCACCGCGGAGATGGACGAGACCCTCGCGCAGCACGCGGAGAGCCTGGACGGCACGTTCGTCGACACCCTGCGCGCGCTGGCCGCCCAGCACGGCGTCGTCGTGGTCGCCGGGATGGTCGAGACGGCCGACGCCGGGCGGGTGCACAACACCGTCGTCGCGGTGTCGGATGCCGGTGTGCAGGCGCTCTATCGCAAGCAGCACCTGTACGACGCATTCGGGCAGCGGGAGTCGGACTGGATCGAGCCGGGCGAACTCGGCGACCCCGCCGTCTTCGACGCGTTCGGCATGCGGTTCGGACTGATGACCTGTTACGACCTGCGCTTCCCTGAGGTGGCGAGGACGCTGGTGGATGCCGGTGCGGATGCCCTGATCGTGCCTGCCGAGTGGGTACGCGGCCCGCTCAAGGAGCACCACTGGAACACGCTGCTCACCGCACGAGCCATCGAGAACACCGCGTACGTGGTCGCGGCCGACCATCCGGCACCGGTCGGCGTGGGCTACACGCAGGTGATCGACCCGCAGGGCGTGGTGGTCGCGGGCGTCAGCGCGGGGGAGGGAGTGGCCGTGGCATCCCTCGACCCGGAGCTGATCGCCCGCACGCGCGAGACGAACCCGTCGCTGCGGCTGCGCCGCTACCGCGTCGTGCCGCGCTGACCGCGTGCGAACAGGAATCCGGCCCGCGCGTCAGCGCAATCCCGCCAGCCTCCGGCCGGCTTCCTCGAGCACGTCGACGCGCTTGCACGCGGCGAAGCGCACGAGGCCGGCATACTGCCCCTGATTCCCCGCCGTGACGAAGGCGCTGATCGGAATCGCCGCGACCCCGACGCGCTCCGGCAGGGCGCGACAGAACGCCGCGGCGTCCGCGCCGCCCAGCGCCGTGGCATCCGCGACGGTGAAGTAGCCGCCCTGCGGGGCGGACACGTCGAAGCCCGCCGCGCGCAGCGCGTCGCCGAGCAGCTCGTGCTTGCGCAGCATGGTCGCCGCCGCGCTGTCGAAGTAGGCGTCGGGCAGGCGCAGCCCGACCGCGATGGCGGGCTGGAACGCCGAGCCGTTCACATAGGTGAGGAACTGCTTCACGGTCAGCACCGCGGTGATCAGAGCCGCAGGTCCGTGCACCCAGCCGATCTTCCACCCCGTGGTCGAGAACGTCTTGCCCGCCGAGGAGATCGTGAGCGTGCGCTCGGCGGCTCCCGGCAGCGTCGCGATCGGCACGTGAGGTGCGTGGAAGGACAGATGCTCGTACACCTCGTCGGTCACGATCACCGCGTCGTGCAGGTTCGCCAGCCGCACGATCTCCGCCTGCACCTCGGGCGTGAACACGGCGCCGGTGGGATTGTGCGGGTCGTTGACGAGGATCATCCGGGTGCGATCGTTCACCACCGCGGCGAGTTCGTCGAGATCGGGCTGGAAGTCGGGCCGGCGCAGCGGTACGGTGCGCAGCCGGGCGCCGGCCAGCGCCACGGCGGCGGCATACGAGTCGTAGTAGGGCTCGAAGACGACGACCTCGTCGTCGGGGCCGTCGATCAGCGCGAGCAGGGTGGCGGTCAGCGCCTCGGTCGCACCCGCCGTCACCAGGACCTCGGTGTCCGGATCGACCTCCAGTCCGTAGAAGCGGCGCTGGTGCTCGCTGATCGCGGTGAGCAGATCCGGGCCGCCGCGGCCCGGCGGGTACTGGTTCGCGCCGCGCGCGATGGCATCCCTCGCCGCCTCCAGCACCTGAGCCGGACCATCCTCATCCGGAAAGCCCTGGCCGAGATTCACTGACCCGGTTCGCGCCGCTGCCGCCGACATCTCGGCGAAGATGGTGGGGGCGACCCGGCCGTCGGGGGAGAGCAGACCGGCTCCCGCAGCGGTGCGGCGCCAGGCTCCTGATATGACATCCATGCAGAACAGGCTAAGACCATAGGTGAATGTCATCGGCGGCATACGAAACGCACAGACTCGGTTGTCACTCTGATAGGGCATTGAGAAGGAGCAGAAGATGAACGACAACAGCACCCCCGACCAGCCCTCGAACCCCGAGGCCTCGGCTCCGACCCCGCCGTCGTCGACGCCGGGTCAGCACGTGCCCTCGCACTTCGGCTCCGACCAGGCGCGGTGGCAGGCCCCCGCGTCACCGCAGCCGGGCGCCCCGTATGGCGTCCCGCCGCAGTCCGGTGGGGCCTTCGGGCCCGGCACCCAGCCCGGCGGCGCCCCCTACGGCGCTCCGCAGCAGGGGATGCCTCAGCCGCCGCACCCGACGGGATCGCCGTCATCCGGCGAGCAGCCCACGCTCACCCTCGACCCGACGCTGGTCGCCGCCCCTGCCAGATCCACCGGCCAGGCCGGCGCGCACGGCACCGAGCACAGGAAGGGCGGCGGAGCCGTGAAGGTCGCCGGCCTCATCCTCGCCGCGGCGCTCGTCGGCGGGGTCGCCGGCTTCGGCGGCAGCGCCATCGGCACCGCCGTGTTCAACCAGCCGGCGTCGCAGTCGGAGACCGGGCCGCAGAGCGTCACGGTCAACAACCCGGGCTCGGTCAACGAGACCACCGCCATCGCCACCGAGGTGCTGCCGTCGGTGGTGACGATCGAGGTCGCCGGCTCCAGCGAGTCGGGCAGCGGATCGGGAGTGATCCTCGACAAAGAAGGTCACGTCCTGACCAACACGCACGTGGTCACCCTCGGCGGCGCGGTAGCCGACCCGACCATCCGCGTCACGACCTCCGACGGCCGCATCTTCGAAGCGAGCGTCGTCGGCACCGATCCGGTGTACGACCTCGCTGTCATCAAGCTCGAGGGGGCGAAGGACCTCACACCGATCGAGATGGCCGATTCCAGCAAGCTCAACGTCGGCGACACCGCCGTCGCGGTGGGCGCACCCCTCGGCCTGTCGAACTCGGTCACCACGGGCATCGTCAGCGCGCTGAACCGCAGCATCGAGGTCGCCTCATCGGCGCTTCCCGACAACTCGGAGCAGCCCGACAGCGAGGGCGAGCAGGGCGGCAGCGGCAACCCGTTCCAGTTCGACATCCCCGGCATGGGCCAGCAGCAGGCGAAGCAGTCGATCTCGATCGCCGTGATCCAGACCGACGCGGCCATCAACCCCGGCAACTCCGGTGGCGCGCTCGTCGACAGCAAGGGCAGCCTGATCGGCATCAACGTCGCGATCGCGACCGCCGGCGGCTCGTCGTCGTCGAGCGAGGCGGGATCCATCGGCCTCGGCTTCGCCATCCCGTCGAACATCGCCCAGCGCGTCGCCGAGGAGATCATCGCCGACGGCGCCGCCACGCACGGTCTGCTCGGCGCCACCGTGCGCGACGCGTCGAGTGTGAAGGGCGCGTCGGTCGCCGGTGCCGTGATCGACACCCCGACGGCGGGCGGTGCGGCAGCTGAGGCAGGGCTGCAGCGCGGAGACGTCGTCACCCGGTTCAACGGCGTGCCGATCACCGGCGCCAGCGACCTCACCGCCCAGGTGCGCGCGGCGGCCGCCGGCAGCGACGCGACGCTGAGCTACGTCCGCTCCGGAAAGACCTACGAGGCGAAGGTGACGCTCGGCGAGCTGAAGCTCTGAGCTCTGCCAGCCGACTCCCCGAGAAGGACGCCACCCCGCGATAGGCTCGCGAGGTGGCGTCCTTCTCATTCGGCTCCGGCAACGCGGCGAAGCTGCTTCGGATGCCGCTGTATGCCACAGGACGCGTCGCGGCACTGCTGATCCCGCGCGGCGACAGATGGGTCTTCGGCTGCGGGGCCGGTGTCGGCGACGGAGCCCTCGCGATGTACCGCGTCGCGGCCGAGGCGGGGCACCGCGTGCTCTGGCTGGCGCGCTCGCCGCAGGATGCTGAGGACGCCAGAGCACTGGGCATCCGCACCGTCCCTCGTGACAGCGTCCGCGGCTGGTGGGCGACCACCCGCGCCGGCGTGATCGTCGTCACGCACGGACTGGGGGATGTGAACAGATACGGCAGCAGCGACGCGTTCGTCGTGCAGCTGTGGCACGGCATCCCGCTCAAGCGCATCGGACTCGACTCGCCGATCACGGCGCAGGTGCCGCCGGGGCTGCCGGGCGCCGCTGCGCTGCGTCGGCTGCTGACGGCGCTGTACCGCGGAGCGGCGCAGCGCATCCAGGTGCTGCCCGCCGCTTCGCATCGCTCGCGCGGACGACTGGAATCGGCCTTCGGCCTCGGCCACGACCGCGTCGTCGTGACGGGCGAGCCGCGCGTCGACGTGCTCTCGAGCGGATCCGACCGGCAGCGGCGCGCGACCGCGACACAGCTGCTCACCCGCACGGGCCCCGTGCTCACCGGGCAGCGCGTGCTGCTGTACGCGCCGACCTGGCGCGACGGCGCGCCAGACCCGGCCGTCCCGACCGCCGCACAGTGGGTCGAGATCGTTCGGCTGCTCGAGAAGCACGATGCCCTCCTGTTCATCCGGTCGCATCCGCTCGGCGCCGGCGCGTATGCGCCGCCGTGGTCGAGCGGACGGGTGCGGATGTTGAACTCCGACCTGCTCGCCGATGTCACACCGGCGCTGCCGCGGGTGGACGTGCTCATCACCGACTACTCGTCGATGGCCTATGACGTGGGCCTGCTGGCCATGCCGGTCGTGTACCTGGCACCGGATGCCGAGCAGTACGCCCATGAGCGCGGCTTCTACGGGCGATACTCCGACGTCGCGGGTGACGATCATGCGACCGACTGGCCGGGGGCTCTCGATCAGCTCGACGCGGTGCTGTCGGACGACACGGTCAGGGCAGAGCGCTCCGCACGCTCGGCCGAACTCAGCGCGCACATGCACGCGCATCGCGACGGGCAGAACGCCCGCCGCGTGTACCAGGCCATCCGCGCGCGCGGCGTCCCCGCGCCGAAGGGAGCACGATGACCACGGCTCGCATCGATGAGCAGACGCAAACCCTGATCATCTCAGGCGCCGGCGCCCGCCCGGCATCCGCTTCCCTGGTCGGGCCGCGCGCGCGCGTCTCCGCCCGGCTCACCGGCGGGGGGAAGACCTGGAAGGCGACGCTGCCGCTGCAGGCATCCCGCTGGGGAGGGGCCGCGCTGCCGCTGCCCGCCGGCTCGTACGAGCTGACGGTGGAGGGTGTCGATCTCGACGGCGTCGAGATCGAGCCGACGCTGCTGCCGGGCCTGCGCATCGAGGTGCGGGGCGCGGATGCCCTGATCGCGGCGCCCATCGCGCCCATCTACGAGACCCCGGAGGGGCAGCGCACGCTCGAGCAGCGCTACGCCTCGCAGATCGGCGCCGGTGAGAACGCGGTCTTCTTCGAGAGCTTCTACGGCCAGACCGCCGGGTGCAATCCGCGCGCGATCGACCGCGTGCTCGCTGAGCGCGCGCCGGCCGTGACCAGGTACTGGAGCGTCACCGATCTGTCGGTGGAGGTGCCGGAGGGAGCGGTGCCGGTCGTCGAAGGCGGACCGGACTGGTGGCGCGCCCGCGCCGAGTCCCGCATCCTCGTCGTCAACGACTGGCTGCGACGACGGTTCGTGCGCAAGCCCGGCCAGATCGTGATGCAGACCTGGCACGGCACGCCCCTCAAGCGGCTCGCGCTGCACCGGCCCGGATTCGACCCGCGCCGGATGGCTGCGGTCATCAAAGAATCCCGCCGGTGGGATGTGCTGCTCGCGCAGAACCCCTACGCCGCCCGCATCCTGAAGAAGGCCTACGCGTTCTTCGGCAAGCCGATCTGGGTCGAGGGCTACCCGCGCAACGACGTGCTCGTGAACGGTGACCCGGCTCCCGTCCGCGAAGCACTGGGCATCGGGGCCGATGAGCGGGTCATCCTCTACGCGCCCACGTGGCGCGACGACCGCTCGGAGATGGTCGACTTCGTCGACCCGCAGCTGCTCGCCGAGCAGACGGACTCGGTCGTGCTGGTGCGCGGCCACTCGCGAACCATCCGGCCCGGCCGCGACCATGCCGGGGCCAGGGTCATCGACGTCACCGGGTACCCGGAGACGGCCCGGCTGCTGCTCATCGCCGATGTGCTGGTCACCGACTACTCATCGGTGATGTTCGACTTCAGCGTCACGGGCAGGCCGATGTTCTTCCTCGTGCCCGACCTCGAGCACTACCGCGGCGAGCTGCGCGGGTTCTACTTCGATCTGGCCGAGCGCGCACCGGGGCCGCTCGTGCACAGCCAGGACGAGCTCGTCCGCGCGCTCGACGAGCCGGAGGTGCCCGAGGCCTACCGTGAGCGGTACGCCGCGTGGCGTTCGCAGTTCAACCGTCGGGACGACGGCCAGGCGGCGGATCGCGTCGTGTCGCGCATGCTCGATCAGGGGTGGCTCACGGCCTGACCGTCCAGCAGCTAGGGCAGCGGTGTGTTGCGCGACCCGAGCCGGGACGCATCGACCGTGTCGCGCGCGCCGCGCAGCGCGCCGCCGAGGAAGCCGAAGCCCCACGAGAGGTGCATGGTCGGCAGCACGGCCATCGTCCACAGACGCCGGCGCATCCCGCCCGGGCTCACGAGGCCGACCCCGATGACCAGCAGAGCGTAGGCGAGCAGCGGCAGGTAGATCACCGACGCGATCATGGCCGCGATGCCGCGCAGCACGCCGACGAGCTGCAGGATGCCGACGAGCAGGGCCGTCGCGGTCACGATCACCAGGACGGGCGGAGCGAAGAAGCGCAGCCCGTTCCGGCGCCCGAAACGGCGCACCAGCTCCCCGCGCCACGCGCCCGTGGCACGGAACTGCCTGGCCAGCCGCGACCAGCTCTCGCGCGGCCAGTAGGTGACGGAGAGCGCCGGGTCGAACCACACGAGGTGACCGGCCTGCCGGATCCGGAGGTTCAGCTCCCAGTCCTCGCCGCGACGGATGGTCTCGTCGAACAGGCCCACCTGCTCGATGACATCTCGGCGCATCACGCCGAGGTAAGCCGACTCGGCCTCGCCCTCGTGCTCGCTGCCGTGGTACGCGCCGCCGCCGAGGCCCACGGGAGAGTTGTACAGCCGCGCCACGGCGCTCTGGAACGGGGTGCGGCCATCGGCGCGCATGATCCCGCCGACGTTGGCCGCCCCGGTGCGCTGCAGCGTCTCGAGCGCGCGGCGTGCGTAGCCGGGGGAGAGCTCGGAATGCGCGTCGACACGGATGATCGTGGGGTGCCGGCTCGCCCGGATCGCGGCGTTCAAGCCCACCGGGATGTGCGCCGCGGGGTTGTCGACCAGGATGATGCGGGGGTCCTCATCGCCGAGGCGGCGGGCCAGCTCCGTCGTGCCGTCGTTGGACGGACCCAGGGCCAGCACCAGCTCGGCAGGACCGTCGATGTCCTGCTCCAGCACCGAGCGCACCGCGAGCTCGAGATAGTCGCGCTCGTTCAGAACCGGCATCACGAACGAGACGCCGGCGGAGGTGATCCTGTCGTCATCCTGCACGTGTCGATCATGTCATGCGCGTTCGGCGGGCCAGCACGGTCGATTCTGAGGTTGGCTCGATAGCGTCCCGGGATGGACGTTCTCCGAGACGTGAAGAAGGCGATCCGGCTGGTGCGGCGCGCCGTGCGGGTGCGGGAGGCGCGGCGGAATGTGCGCGGCTTGCTCGCGGTCCGCTCGCCCCTGCCCGGCGGGCGCTTCCGCATCGCGGTGTACTTCGCCGACACCGAGGTGAACATGTACCAGATGCGTCAGTGGTATCGCCCGCTGCAGCGGCTGGCCGACCGCCATCCCGTCGTCGTCCTCTCGCGCTCGCCGCGCGGGGCGGAGGCGCTGCTGCGCGACGACGCTCTGCCCGTCGCCTTCGTGCCGGAGGTCGCCGACCTCGAGGCATTCCTCGCCGAGCAGGACATCCGCGTCGTGCTCTACGTGAATCAGAACACCCGCAACTTCCAGATGCTCCGGTACGGCCGGCGCATCCACGTGTTCATCAATCACGGCGAGTCCGACAAGGTCTACATGAGCAGCAATCAGTACAAGGCGTACGATCACGCCTTCATCGCCGGCGAGGCTGCGCGCGATCGTCTGGCCGATGCCCTCTGGGAGTACGACGTCGACCAGCGCACGAGCATGATCGGCCGGCCGCAGGCCGACCACTTCGCCGGTGACGCGCCGTTCGCGCCCGACGAGCGCACGGTCGTGCTGTACGCGCCGACCTGGGAGGGGGATCGGGCATCGATGGCGTACGGATCGGTGCGCACGCACGGCGTCGCCCTGGTCGAGGCTCTGCTCGCCACCGGCCGGCACCGGGTGATCTACCGTCCGCACCCCCGCACGGGTGTGATGGATGCCGATTACCGCGCCGCGAACGAGCGGATCATCGCGATGCTGTCGACGGCGAACGCCGCCGATCCCGCGGCGCACCACGTGCACGACGACGGTCCCGACATCGGCTGGCAGCTCACCGCCGCGGACGTCGCCGTGCTCGACGTCTCGGCCATGATCTACGACCGCCTCGCCACCGGGCGCCCGCTGCTCGTGACGCGTCCGGTGAGCGCAGAGGCGGAGATCGATGAGAGCGGCTACCTCTCGGCCTGCGAGTGGCTCAGCGCCACCGCCGCCCGGACCGACGCGGTCGCCGAGATCGAGCGCGTGCGGGTCGACGTCGAGGCGATCGAGCGCCTGGGCCGCTGGTCGGCGCGGTACTTCGGCGACACCTCGCCGGGAGCGGCGACGGCGCGCTTCGAAGCCGCGGTCGATCGGCTCTGGGACGCCGCGGCCGGGCATCCCGACGCCTGAAGGTGAGCACGACCGCCCGCTATCCTGGAGGGATGGGTGTGGTCTCCGACGGCAAGAAGGCGTATCGACTGCTGCAGAAGGCACTGACCTCCCGCTCGGCCGTGCAGCGGGTGCGCCGCCGCCTGATCGCGCAGGGCCCCCACCCGCACCGTCACTACCGCATCGCAGTGTACTTCGCCGACGGCGCCGTCAACATGTACCAGATGCGCCAGTGGTACCGCCCCCTCGCCGAGCTCGCGAAGCGGTGGCCCGTCGTCGTGCTCTCCCGCAGCGCGACCGGAGCAGAGCGGCTGATCGAGGAGGACGCACCCCCGGTCGCCTTCGTGCCCACCGTGCGAGACCTCGAGCGGTTCATCGCCGAGCAGGACATCCGCATCGTGCTCTACGTGAACCAGAACACCCGAAACTTCCAGATGTTCCGCTACGGCAGGCGCTGGCACGTGTTCATCAACCACGGCGAGTCCGACAAGATGTACATGACCACGAACCAGTACAAGGCGTACGACTACGCCCTGATCGCAGGTCAGGCCGCCCGCGACCGGCTCAGCCGCACGCTGTGGGACTACGACCTCGACACCCGCACGTTCGAGATCGGCCGGCCGCAGGCCGACCACTACTCCGGAAACCTGCCGTACACGCCCGACGAGCGCATGGTCGTGCTGTACGCGCCGACCTGGGAGGGAGACCGCCCCTCGGCGCACTACGGCTCCATCGCATCGCACGGCGAGACCCTGGTCACCCAGCTTCTCGCCACGGGCCGCCACCGGGTGATCTACCGTCCGCATCCGCGCAGCGGCGTCGTGAGCGACGAGTACGGCGCGGGGCACCGTCGCATCCTCGCCGCGATCGACGAGGCGAACACCGCCGACCCCGGCGCGCAGCACGTGTACGACGACGGTCCGGAGCTCGGCTGGCAGCTGGCCGCCGCTGATGTCGCCGTCGTCGACATCTCGGCGATGGTCTACGACAGGCTCGCCGCGGGCAAGCCGCTGCTGATCACCCGCCCGGCCGATGAGCGCGCGTCCATCGACACGACCGGATACCTGTCGGCGTGCGAGTGGCTCACCGTCGACGGCGCTGTGCGCATCGTCGAGGAGGTCGAGCGGGTCGCCGCCGACGATGAGGCGGTCGCGCGGCTGCGCACCTGGGTGCAGCACTACTTCGGCGACACCGCACCGGGAGTGGCGACCGAGAAGTTCCACGGCGCGATCGAGCAGCTCATGCTCAAGTGGGACGAGTGGCACGCCAGGGACGCCGGATCCGGGGCATCCGACGAGGACGGCGGCGACGGCGCCGACGAGGACGACGACTGATGCAGCTCTCGCGCACGCGCGCGCTGGCCGACCCGCTCATCGTGCTCGAGTCGTGCGGCTCGACCAATGCCGAGATGCGTGAGCGGCTCCACGGCGAGCGGCTCGGGCATCTGGCGGCCATCGTGACCGACGCGCAGACAGCCGGCCGCGGCCGGCTGGATCGCACGTGGACGACACCGGCGGGTTCTGCGCTCGCCGTCTCGGTGCTGCTGCGGGATCTGCCCGCCGATCCGGACGAGTGGGGCTGGCTCCCGCTGGCGGCGGGGGTGGCGATGACGGATGCCGTGGCAGCCCAGCTCCCGGCACACGAGGTCGGGCTCAAGTGGCCCAACGACGTCCTCGTCGACGGACGCAAGATCTGCGGCATCCTCGCCGAGGTCACCCCGCACGGCGTGATCATCGGCAGCGGAGTGAACACCGCGATGACGTCCGAGCAGCTGCCGGTGTCGACGGCCACGTCGTTCGCCGCGCTCGGCGCGGCCGCTGACATCGATCGTCTGCTCTCGGACTATCTGATCGGGCTGCGCGACCTGGTCGCCGAGCTCGCCCGCCGGGGAGCTGCGGCATCCGGACTCCACCGCGAAGCCGAGAAGCGCTGTCTCAGCCTCGGTCGCGACGTCGAGGTGACGATGCCGCACGGCGAGACGCTGCGCGGTCGCGCCGTGGGCCTGCAGGCCGACGGATGCCTGATGGTCGATGTCGACGGTGTCGAGCGTGCCGTCGCATCCGGTGATGTCGTGCACGCCCGGCTCGCCTGAGCCGACGCGCCCGGCGGGCCTTCCGCGTCCCCGTCGCTCCGCGGGCACAATGGAGGGGTGACCCAGCCCGTGACCCTCGGCGGCCGGCCGAACATGCCGCCCCCTGGTGCGCCTGCCGAAGAGCTGCTCGTCGCGCGTCTGCGCAGTCATGCGCGCCGGCTGTTCTGGTCGGCAGTGCTGCTCATCGCCACCGTCGGCGTCACCGCCTACCTCTACGACAACCTGCCCGCGCCCTACGAGAACTGGATGCTGCTCTCCGCAGCCGGCATCGTGGTGCTGCTGCTCGTGGTGATGCCGTTCCTGCACTGGATCTCGCGCACCTTCACGATCACCACCCGCCGCGTCATCGTGCGCGACGGCCTGGGCTCACGTCGCCGCCGGGAGCTGTCGCACATGCGCGGCTACTCGATCAGCATCCGCCGGGGCCCGCTGCAGCGCCTGTGGGGCGCGGGGACCATCACGCTGAGCGACGGCGCCGACGAGCCGGTGCGGCTGGTGAATGTGCCCATGGCCAGCCTGGTGCACGAGGTGCTCGCCGATCAGGTCGAGGTGAATCAGATCCTCGCCCACCGCGATGCGCAGACGGCGAGCCGGGGGTACTGAGCGCCGATCGTCTTCCGCCCGCGACGGAGTACGCGAGAATGGAGACGACGAAAGGGGCGCTGCATGACCGTGCGCGTGGGTGTGATCGGCGGAGGACAGCTGGCTCGGATGATGATCGCCCCGGCGGTCGAACTCGGACTCGACATCCGGGTGCTCGCCGAGGACGAGGGGATGTCGGCGCAGCTGGCCGCGACCGCCGTCGGCGACTACCGCGACCTCGAGACGGTGCGCGCCTTCGCCCGCGACGTCGACGTCATCACCTTCGATCACGAGCACGTCCCGCAGGAGGTGCTCCGGGCGCTCGTCGCGGACGGCACGCAGGTGCATCCAGGCCCTGACGCACTGCAGTACGCGCAGGACAAGCTGGTCATGCGCGCGCGTCTCGCCGAGCTCGACGTGCCCCAGCCGGACTGGGCGCCGGTGCATGATGCCGACGAGCTGCAGCGGTTCATCGATGAGCACGGCGGGGGAGCGGTCGTGAAGACGCCGCGCGGCGGCTACGACGGCAAGGGCGTGCGCGTCGTGCGATCCGGGTCGGAGGCAGCAGACTGGTTCGCCTCCGCAGGGGGCGAGGCTCTGCTCGCGGAGGAGCTGGTCTCGTTCCGTCGCGAGCTCGCCCAGCAGATCGGCCGCCGGCCCAGCGGCGAGACCGTCGCATACCCGGTCGTCGAGACCGTGCAGCGCGACGGCGTGTGCGCCGAGGTCATCGCGCCGGCCCCCGGCACCACGGAGCGCGTGGTCGAGCTCGCCGAGCAGATCGGGCGCCGGATCGCCGAGGGGATCGGAGTGACCGGGATGCTCGCCGTGGAGCTGTTCGAGACCGACGACGATCGCATCCTCGTCAACGAGCTGGCGATGCGTCCGCACAACAGCGGGCACTGGAGTCAGGACGGCGCGACCACCGGGCAGTTCGAGCAGCACCTGCGAGCGGTCGCCGACCTGCCCCTCGGTCGCACCGAGCCCCGTCAGCCGTGGACCGTGATGATCAACATCCTCGGCGGTCCCGCCGAGGGCTCGCTCGCCGACCGCTTCGCTCCGGCGATGCAGGAGTATCCCGACGCGAAGATCCACACCTACGGCAAGGCTCCGCGTCCTGGCCGCAAGGTCGGGCACGTGAACGTCTCGGGCGACGACCTCGACGAGATCGTCTACACCGCCCGTGCGGCAGCCGCTCTGTTCGTCTGAGCGCGCGCGTGCCGCTGCCACCTTCTCCCAGTGCCGCATCGTAGCCTGTCATGGTGACTGAGCCACTGCACTCCTCGAGCACGCCCCTCGTCGGCGTCGTCATGGGATCCGACTCCGACTGGCGCGTGATGAGCGACGCCTCCCAGGCGCTCACCGACTTCGGCATCCCGCACGAGGTCGAGGTCGTCTCGGCCCACCGCACTCCCGACAAGCTGATGAGCTACGGGCGAGAGGCACGCAGCCGCGGCATCCAGGCGATCATCGCCGGGGCCGGGGGAGCGGCGCACCTGCCCGGCATGCTGGCCTCGGTCACCGCCGTGCCGGTCATCGGCGTTCCCGTGCCGCTCGCGTACCTCGATGGGATGGACTCGCTGCTCTCGATCGTGCAGATGCCCGCGGGCATCCCGGTGGCCACCGTGTCGATCGGCGGAGCCCGCAACGCGGGGATCCTCGCGGCGCGGATCCTCGGCACCTCCGACGCCGCGCTCGCCGATCGCGTCGAGGCGTATGCCCGCGACCTCGAGCAGCAGGTGGAGCAGAAGAACCAGCGGCTGAAGGACTCGCTGTGACCCTGGCCGCCCCGCACGCCCCGGCGCGAGGGGGGCGGCCGCTCATCGAGACCCGGCCGCTGCGGCATCCGGACGCGGCGGATCCGGCGGTCATGAGCCGCCGCGGCTGGTGGCTCGTCGGGATGAATGTGCTCATCCCCGGCTCGGCGCAGGTGCTCGCCGGCAATCGCCGCCTGGGCCGCTTCGGGCTCGGAGCCACCCTGCTGGCGTGGTTCCTGCTCATCGTCGGCGCGGGGATGGCACTGTTCGCGCAGGACGCGCTGGTGTGGTTCGTCACCGGGCCGCTGTCCTGGTTCGTGCTGACGCTCGTGCAGGTGCTGCTGATCGGATACGCGATCCTGTGGGTGGTGCTGACCATCGACACCCTGCGCCTGGCGCGCCTGGTGAGGGTGCCGGTCTTCTCGCGGTGGGCGATGGTGGTGGCCTCCGTGCTGGTGCTCGCGCTCGCCACGTCCTCAGCGGTCTACGTCTCCACCGTCGTCGCGTCGAGCCGCGGCGCGCTGACGACGATCTTCGGCAACAGCGGGCCGAGCCTGCCCCCGAGCGACGGGTACTACAACATCCTGCTGCTGGGCGCCGACAGCGGAGACGGACGCGACTCGATGCGGTTCGACAGCATCTCGGTGGTCTCGGTGAACGCCGACTCGGGAGCCGTCACGATCACCGGCATCCCCCGCGACATGAGGGAGTTCCCGTTCGCGGAGGGCAGCCCGATGCGCGACCCCGAGCTCGTCGGCTACGACTACCGCAACTACTTCGAGGGGCACGACGACCGGCAGTGCGGCTGGGGGGCGGGTATCAACCAGCTCACCAATGCGGTGGAGGAATGCCGGAAAGACCGCGGGGACTCGATCTACCCCGATGCCGCCGCCCACGGTTCGACCCCGGCGATCGAGGCGACGAAGGATGCGGCCGAGGGGATCCTCGGCATCGAGATCCCCTACTACGTCTTCGTCGACATGGATGCGTTCGCGGCGCTCATCGATGCGCTCGGCGGGGTGGACATCACGGTCGTGGAGCGCCTTCCCAAGGGCGGTGGGCCGGCATACCCCGGACAGTCTGCGGAGGATTGGGCGATCGGCTGGATCGACCCGGGACCGCAGCACATGAGCGGCGACACGGCGCAGTGGTACGCCCGATCGCGGTACACGACGAGCGATTTCGACCGCATGAAGCGGCAGCGCGAGCTGCAGGTGGCGATCCTGCAGCAGTTCACCCCGCAGACCGTTCTGACGCGCTTCAACGAGATCGCCGCGGCGGGCACTCAGCTCGTGCAGACCGATCTGCCCACGAGCAAGCTGCCCGAGTTCTTCGATCTCGTCCAGAAGGCCAAGGATCAGCCGGTCGCGCAGATCGAGCTGACACCCGACAACGGCATCGTGGAGGCCGAGCCGGACTACTCGCTGATCCGCGAGATGGTCGACGCCGCGCTGCACCCGCCGACGCCGACGCCGAGCCCCTGATCCCCCTCTTAGGCCCCTCAGCCATCTTGGGTCCCTGAGCCTGCCGAAGGGCCTTCAGCCGTCTTGGGTCGCTGAGCCTGTCGAAGGGCCTAGGCCGTACCACCTCCCCACGCAACCCCGTGGTGTGATCGGCGATGCCGCGATGCGATGGGGTGTGATCATAGAAGACATCGACCGCGTCGCTCGCGAGTCCTTCGGAATCGACCAGCTCAAACCCGCGCAGCGCGACGCGATCGAGGCGGTCGTCGGCGGGCGTGACGTGCTGGGTGTGCTCGCGACCGGCTACGGCAAGTCGGTGATGTACCAGATCGCCGCGACTCTGCGTGCGGGCGTGACAGTGGTCGTGTCGCCGCTGATCGCGCTGCAGGAGGATCAGCTCGTCGGCATCGAGAACGCACCGGACGCGCCGGCGGCGGTCGCGCTGAACTCCGCCGGCGGAGTGCGCAGAAAACGCGAGGCATGGCGGATGCTGCGCTCGGGCCAAGCCGAATTCGTGCTGCTCGCACCCGAGCAGCTGGCGAAGGAGGAGGTGCTGACGGCTCTCGCCGACCTGGACGTCTCGCTGTTCGTCGTCGACGAGGCGCACTGCATCGCCTCCTGGGGGCACGATTTCCGGCCCGACTACCTGATGCTCGGTGCGGTGGCGGAGCGCCTCGGGCGCCCGCCGATCATGGCACTGACCGCGACGGCATCCACACCGGTGCGCGCCGAGATCGCGCGCCGACTGGGCCTGCGGGATCCGTTCGAGTGCATCGGCGAGCTCGACCGACCCGGGATCGCCCTGACGGTGCGACGGCACACCGAGGATGCCGACAAGCGAGCGGCGGTCGAGGATGAGGTCGCCGAGCTGCCGAAGCCCGGCCTGGTGTACACGGCGACGCGACGCGACACCGAGCACTATGCGGAGCGGCTGCAGGAGCGGGGGCTGCGAGCTGCCGCGTACCACGCCGGTATGTCGGCGAAGTCGCGGACCCAGGTGCACGAGGATCTGCTCGATGACCGACTGGACGTGGTGGTCGCGACGTCTGCCTTCGGGATGGGCATCGACAAGCCCAACGTGCGGTTCGTCGTGCACGCGGACGCACCAGAGTCGGTCGACGCCTACTACCAGGAGCTCGGTCGTGCCGGCCGCGACGGCGAGCCGGCCCAGGCGACGCTGCACTTCCGCCCCGAGGATCTCGCGCTGCGGAAGTACTTCGCCGGGCGCAAGCCCGCCGGCGGCGAGCTCCGCAGGCTCCTGAGTGCCCTCGAGAGCGGCGCGGGCAGGCGCGCAGAGCTGGCAGAGGCATCCGGTCTCTCGCCTCGCCGCGTGACCGCACTGCTCGCCCTGCTGTCCGACACCGGGCATGTGCGCATCGGGCGCACCGGGGCCCGGCTGCTCGCCCGCAGTGACGTCGAGACGGCGGTCTCCGACGCCCTCGAGCGTGTCGAGGAGCGGGAGCGCATCGATCAGTCCCGGATCGAGATGATGCGCTCGTACGCCGAGACGCGACGGTGCCGTCGTCAGGTGCTGCTCGGATACTTCGGTGAGGAGCTCGACGAGCCGTGCGGCAACTGCGACACCTGTGCGGCGGGCGTCGCGGAGAATGTCGGGGAGGAGGCTGACGGCGAGGAGCACGCCTCCGGCTTCCGCGTGGATGATGCCGTCACGCACGCCGAATGGGGCGCAGGCACGGTGATGAGCGTGGACGATGATCGGATGACGGTGTTCTTCGACAGCGAGGGCTATCGCGTTCTGTCACTCGAGCTCATCGAGCAGCATCACCTGCTGAGCCTTGCGCGGCAGAAGTGAGCACTGCCGGGCCGGACGCGTGGCGGCATCCGGCCCGGCGGGTCTCAGCTTCGGCGTGACCGACGGGATGCGCTGACGCCCACCAGCGTGCCACCGGCGAGAAGGGCGAGCGCACCGCCACCCAGCAGCCAGGGCGACACGTCTCCGCCGGTCGCCGCCAGGGCGGGCCCGCTGGCCGACTGCGCCACCGCCGCAGCAACGCCGGGATCGTGATCGCAGCTCGTCGCAGCATCGCGTCCGTGTGACACGACGATCGTCGCCGTGTACGAGCGCGACCCGCTGAACGCGAGGGCATACGAACCTTCGCCGTTCGACGGCGGGGTGAACGAGACCACCATGCTCCCGTCGCCAGCAGCGGTGTTGCCCGAGATGCCGGCCGATTCGGCGTTCAGACCCGACACAGAGACGGCGACCGTCTCGGACGGCTGGAAGTAGGCGGTGCCGAACACGACGGTCGACGCCTCGCAGATCCCGATGACCGGATCGCTGATGCCGGCGCGAGGAGCACCGGCATAGGAATCCGACTCGGGCGGCGCGCTCGGTGCGGCGGTGGCGACGGCAGGAGCCGTGAGCACGAGCACAGCAGCGGTCAGGCTGATGGCAGCCATTTTCTTCAGCATGATTCTCCCCAGAAATTCACGCGGAATCGCACTCGGACACACCCCTGCATCCGACTACGTGGTCGTCCTGCCCCCACGGCAGATGTGACGATCCAGATATTCCCCAGTGCGCACAACTCTACATGAACGGCGGGTCACGATCAGGAAGCACACCGAAGTTGCTCAGTTGTGATCTTCGGTGCGCGGATCATGGGGGTGTGGACCACTTCGGTGTTGCGCGCGCCGGCGCCGCGACCCTCGAAGTCGACCTCGATGGTGGCCGACTCCCCGGGAGCCAGCAGCACCTCGTGCTGCACGGCGAAGTGCTGCCCGAGAACCGCGGTCTGGGCGCTGGCATCTCCGCCGTCGGCACGGGTATGAGAGGGCACCGCACCGTCCGGGCCGTAGATCGCGATGAGCGTCCGCACCGAGCCGGGCTGTACACCGTAGGTGCCGTCACCGGTGACGTACGCGGGCAGACTGGCTGCGGCATCGGACGGCGCGTCGTTCTTCCATGTGACCCGCACCCGCGTCGTCGGCGTGCCCTCGCACATACCGACGGCCGTGGTGATGACGGCACCTGTGTAGTAGTCCATCTTCGCGCCCGTGGCGTCGTTGAACAGCACGCCGACGTGGTGAGCCGATGCGCTGTCCTCGGGCAGAGCCCCGCCGAGCGTCGAGGTGATCAGCAGGTTCTCCTCATCGTCATGGGAGCTCCATATCCGCACCCTGCCTTCGTCGGCTGACCCGACGAGCGCGGCGAGCAGCTGCTTCGGATCAGAAGCGTTGAACGCGGCGCTGAGCAGCGTGGTCGCGGCCTCGGCGAAGATCTGGTCCTGCACCGCCGGATCGGGCACAGCGGCGTAGATCTCAGAGAGCAACAGGCTCACCACGTTGTGCTCCGTGGCCGTGAACGGCCCGAAAGTGAGCGGGCCGGTTGCCGCCATCAGCTTCTGCGTCACCAGGGCGTCAACCGCAATGACGCCGTCGACCGGCGTGCCGAACCGATTCTGCCACCGAGCGGCGATGACCGGACCCGCCTCGGCGAAGTCCGGGATGCTGGTGATGTTCTGCAGGTACCGGCCCGGACGGTCGTCGAAGAGGGCCACCGTCGGTTCGCTCAGCGGAAGCGGAGTCGACAGTTCGGGAAAGTCAGTGGTCGATGCCTGCTGCTGGATCGTGATCCGACCGTTCTCAGCGCGCACCAGGGCGATCGCGCCGATGATGCCGCCGGACGACCGCAGCTCGGCGTTGTTCTGCATTGCGATGACGTAGCTCCGCGGGCCGTCCGCACCGAGCATCGGCGGCACGAGCACGGATGCGGAGTGGAGCGCGTCGACGATCTGTGCCGACTCGTCGACCGCGTCACGCAGCTGACCGATCGCCTCGCCGAGCCGGGGGATCGTCGCATCGACGTCGATGCGATCCGCTCGCGCAGCCGCTCTCGCCAGCACGTCGGCAGCCTCGGCGAGAGGTTCCTGCGCCTCCGTGAACAATGCCAGGTCGATCGTGCCGTCTGTGATGGCGAACCGAGCGGGATCGATGCTCTCCGCGGCCGTGAGCAGTGGCGGGAGCCCCCGGTCGGCGATGTCGGCGGCGATCTGAGATACCTCCCGCACTGCGGTGAGGTTGGACCCGGCCCAGGGGATGACCTCGAAAGCGCGCCAGATCGGATCGCCGGTCAGGTCACGGGCGGCGCCGGCGTGCTGAGAGAGCACGTGCGCGTCTCGCGCGGCGCCGTCAAGGTCTCCCGATGCGACGGCCGCCCGCAGTTCGGATGCCGTCTTCTCGACCTTCTGCAGCTCGCCCGCGGCCGCCGCTCCACGAGCGACCACCCAGCCTGCGGCGAGCAGTAGGACGGCCGCGACGATGCCGGCCGTCCAGGCGACTCGGCGCCGTGTTCGGCTCCTGGTCGGGCGTGCAGGGTTCTCGGTCACGGGAGCATTTAAGCACGCCTCCGGAACCTGTGGCGATGAGCGCTTAGGCTGACAGCATGACGGTGCAGCTTCGGGTCGTGCTCGGGCAGGCCGTGCACGTCGTCGACCCCGACGAGGCGCGCGCGGAACGGGCGCTGACAGCCGGTCTCATCAAGACAGCGCCGCGCGGCTGCGGCGTGTCCGCCATCGTCCCGAGTGGCGCCGACGTCGACATTCCTGGACTGCACGACGTGCGCATCCTCCCGCTGCCCAGGCGCGAACTCGCCGCGGCATGGCAGATGGGCATCGCCGCCGGGGCCGGTGGGGGACTCATCCACGCAGCGGGCCTGATGGCACCGCTCACGCGCCACGACCGTGTGCACGATCACGATCAGACGACGGTCACACTGTGGGATCTGCGCGCATGGGAGAACCCGGCAGCGCTTCCGAAGGCGAGCGTCATGTCGCAGCGGGCGATGCTGAAGCGAGCGGTGAAGCATGCAGATGCGGTGGTCGTGCCGTCGCATGCGATGGCATCCCGGCTCGGCGAGATCGCTGCGCTCGGAGATCGGATCAGGGTGATCGCCGGTGCCGCCCCCTTCGGGTGGCGTGTGCCGGAGAACGGGTCGGCGCTGCGAACGAAGCTTCAGCTGCCGGAGCGCTACGTGGTGCTGACCGGTGACGCTGAATCGCTCGCATCCGGATTCCGCGCTGCGGCGAATGCCGATGTCGATGCCGTGGTTCTGGGTGAGGGCGACGGCAGCGAGCAGGTGCTGAGGGATGCTGCGGCCGCCGTCGGTCTTCCCGGTGGGCGTCTGCACATCCACGGGCACCTCGAGGATGAGGCGAGGGCGGCTGTGCTGGGCGGTGCACGAGCCGTCGTGGCGACTTCGGCCGCTCGGGCATGGCCGTGGCGACTCATCGAGGCGATGGAACTCGGCGTGCCGATCGTGGCCGTCGAATCGGGGGTGCATGGCGACGTGATCGCGGATGGGGGAGCGGTGGTCGAAGCTGGCGCGCTCGACGCGGCGCTTGTTGACGCAGTTGGTTCCGGGCATGAGAGGTTGCGGGTGCTCGGCGCGGATCGGGCGCGGGCGTTCTCGTGGATGAGCAGCGGGGAGCGTCTGTGGGCGCTGCACGCGGAACTCTGAAAGTTACCCCCGAAGAACGCGACACGCCGGAAGAAATATCGCGAAGTCCCGCCCCGCTGGCATCATGAGCGAACTTCAGTCACACTATTCACATGCATTCACGTGGTATCCGCGCCCGAGAGACGTCCCGCATCGCTCGTTGGGTGACGACTCTCCTCGCGGTCATCGGCCTCATCGTGGGTACCGCTCTGCCCGCCACGGCGGTCGTGGCGCCGTCGGCTTCCACCACCGCACCGATCGCGTCCGCGGGGCTAACTGGCGGATCGGCGAAGATGTCGTTGGCCGGCTGGTCGGCTGGAAACATCATCAGCGACGCGGTGTTCACCGACAAGAACACGATGACCGAGTCGCAGATCCAGACGCTCCTGAACGCGAAGGCGTCGAGATGTCAGGCGGGATACACCTGTCTGAAGGACTTTCGTCTCTCCACCCCCTCGCGGGGCGCCGACACGTACTGCAAGGGGTACGCAGGTGAAGCGAACGAGAGCTCTGCACGAATCATCTACAAGGTGGCACAGTCGTGCGGGATCAATCCACAGGTTCTGATCGTCATGCTCCAGAAGGAGCAGGGCCTGGTCACGCATCCTTACCCCACGTCGGGTCGGTACGCCATCGCCATGGGCTTCAACTGCCCTGATACTGCCCCTTGCGACGCGGGATCCGCCGGCTTCTTCACGCAGGTATATGGCGCAGCTCGTCAGATGCAGATCTACATGGAAGGTCGGTACTTCACCTGGTACGCGCCGGGGCGCACATGGAACATCCTGTATCACCCGAACTCGGCGTGCGGCACGTCTCCCGTCTATATCGCGAATAAGGCGACCTCCGCCCTTTACTACTACACGCCCTATCAGCCCAACACGGCCGCACTGCGCGCAGGGTATGGGACCGGCGACGGATGCTCGGCCTATGGCAATCGAAACTTTTACAACTACTTCACTGACTGGTTCGGATCGACGCAGACCGTGAAGCGCCCCGACGGGCCCATCGTCAACGTCGGGAACGACATCTACGCGATCACCGACGGCACGGCATACCACATCGGTCCGGAGGTCTGGGGCCAGTACAAGTGGGCGTACGGAGATCCCGCGGCGACGACGGGCGCGCACATCGCTTCATTGCGCCAGGGCGGGGCGGCGACCCTCTTCGTCCATGATGCCGCGACCGGAGTGGTCGCCTATCTCGACGGCGGTAAGACTCACCGCTTTGGCACCTGCGAGTTGGTCGCGGGTTGGGGCGGGAACTGCGCTTCCCTCACACGATTCGATGCCGACGACTTCCGCACGCCCGGAGCAGGTGCCGAGATGACCGCACGCGTGAACGTGGCGGGTGACGCGCGCTGGTTCGTCATCGAGGGCGGGGATCTCGCGCCCTACCATTCCTCCGCGGCGGCAACCGCGTGGGGGCAACGTACCAGCGGCTATGCCGCGACCATGCCCGCCGTGGTCGCCGCAAAGAAGTATCAATCGCTGCCGACGCGGTTCATCCCCGGGCAGTTCCTCACGGTCGCCGGCTCAACGCGCGTGTACCTGCCGTCATATGACGGTGAGCTCCACTACGTGCCGAGCTTCGACCTGGCGACAAGCATGGGGCTCGCCCCGACCGTGACGAAAGACGTCGCCTCCTCCGCGCTCGCTCAGTACAGCACGACGACGGATCTTGGGAGATTCCTGTCCTGCGGCGGCAAGACGTACTTCACCGCCGGTGGCGCGTTGTACCGCGTATCGTCCGACGTGGGATTCGGCGTCGCGGCATTGGATGCCCATACCTGCGGCATGCTCCGCGTCGCTGACGACACGGTATCCTCGCTGTTCGTGCACGCGGCCGGCAACTCGAAGGTGTACGTTGCCTCGCAGGGAACATTGCGCCATGTCGCCAACCCGGCAACGCTGACGGCGCTCAACGGTCCTGGGGCTGCGCGAGTGGTCACGTTGACCGCGAAGGAGTTTGGCTCCCTACCGCAGGGAACACCGATCCGCTCGGACATCGGCTTCGTCGTGACCCCCGGCGACGGCCGGGTTTACCTCTCCGATGCCGGTCGACTGCTCTATGTGAGCTCCTGGGCGCTTGCCGACGCGCTGGGCCTGCCGCGGGCGGCTATCGGGATCTCTGACGCGGCGGCGGCGACCATGCCGAAGCCGGGGACCCTAACGACGCTCATCCGTTGCGGCGGACAGCTGTACTCTGCATCCGCCGGGGTGTTCACTAAGGTCGCCGATGGCGCAGGCCAGACGGTCACTGATCTGTCCGCGGCGAACTGCGTTACCCTCCGACTCCCTTGACAGGCGCACCACGTCCGCCTGACCGGTGCCGCACCAACGGACGGGATACGATGGAGGACGGTATGCGCGCCCCCCAGGCGTGCAACGAGGAGGCGTGGTGGTAGTCAGGTGAGCACGGTCGACGCGCGCTTGTATCAATCTCCGGGACGCGGCCGTGGGGTGCTCGACGTCTTCCGTCGGCGCTATTTGTTGCGTCTGCTGGTCCGTAAGGCGACGGCGACGCGCTATCGCAACTCCGTCCTCGGTTGGACCTGGTCGTACGTTAAGCCGCTGTCGCAGTTCGCGGTCTACTACTTCGTGATGGGGATTATCCTCAACATCCACCGCGATGTCGACAACTTCGCCATCTACCTCTTCTCCGGCATCGTCATGATCAACCTCTTCAACGAGGGGTTCAGCAATGCGACCAACTCGATCGTCGATAACGGCCCGCTGGTGCGCAAGATCTATCTGCCGAGAGAGCTCTTTCCCGTCGCCGCTATCATCGTGGCGTTCGTGCACTTCCTGCCGCAGGTGGCGGTGCTGCTGGTGATCTGCGTACTGCTCGGTTGGACGCCATCCATGCTGGGTATCGCGGCCGTTCTCGCCGCTGTCGTCATCGTCCTCGTATTCGCGACCGGTCTCGGGCTGTTCTTTGGCGGAATCAACGTGAGGTTCCGCGATGCGCAGAACGTCGTCGAGATCATTCGCATGTTCTCGACCTGGACGTCGCCGGTGTTATACATGTGGACCCTCGTGATCGACAAAATGCCTCCCTGGCTCTTCCACATCTATATGTCGAACCCTTTGACGGTCGCCGCCGAACTCTTCCACTTGGGGTTCTGGGCACCAACAGCATCCTCCACACCGGGCCTGCCTCCGCATTTCGGGGTGTACACGACCGCAGCGGCGGTTGCCAGCCTCGCGATGCTGCTCATCGGCCAGACTGTCTTCCGGCGCTTCGAGCGCAGCTTCGCCCAGGACCTGTGACCACATGCAAGATCTGATCGCGGTAGAGACCGCCACGCCGCCGACCATCATCGTCGAAAACGCATCGAAGTTCTTTCTCCGACGCAATTCCCATTCGTTCAAGGAAGCCTTCATTGGTTGGATCCAGCGCAAGAAGGTCGGCACTGACCACTTTCTCGCGCTCGACGACATCAGCTTCCAGGTCGGAGAAGGCGAGTCCGTCGCTGTCCTCGGAATGAACGGCTCGGGTAAATCGACGACGCTGAAGCTCGTCTCCGGCGTCCTCGAGCCAGACGCGGGTCGTGTGCTGACACGCGGGCGGGTTGCAGGCTTGATCGAGGTCGGAGCCGGATTCCATCCCGATCTCTCCGGGCGCGAGAACGTCTATCTGAATGCCGCCATCCTCGGGATGACCCGCAAGGAGACCGACGAGAAGTTCGACGCCATCGTCGAGTTCTCCGAGATCGGCGATTTCATCGACCAGGAGGTCAAGCACTACTCCTCGGGTATGTTCATGCGCCTTGCGTTCTCGGTGGCGATCCACGTCAAGCTCGACACCCTTCTGGTCGACGAGGTGCTCAGTGTCGGGGACGCTCCGTTCCGCGCGAAGTGCGCGGTCAAGATCAAAGAGCTCACGGGGCGTGGAGTGACGATGCTGGTCGTGAGCCACGACACCAACATGGTCAAGGAGCTCTGCACCCGCGGGATCGTCATCTCGAAGGGTAAGAAGATCTTCGACGGGCCGATTGATGAAGCGGTGGAGCGACTCAGAGGCTGACGGCGCACTCCTCCGCACCTCAGGGGCGGAGGAGTGCCGAACGGCACGCGCTCAACGGCGCCGTATGCGACGCGAGATCCGCCGCCACAACGAGGAGGCCGCGACCTCCGCGCGGATGCCGTTCTCTACGTCGACGAAACGCTGGTCGATGAACTTCGTGAGGTAGAGGACCAGACCTGCGCCGTTCTGGGCTACCCAGCGCCGGAGGGCCTCTTCGCGGATCCGTGCATCGTACGCGCTGTGGTCGCTGCGGGCTCCGGCCACACTGTTCGCAGCGTTGCCGGTCGCCCCGCGCCGCTGATGCCAGTATGCCAACGGCTCGTCGGCGAGGTACTCGAGCGGTCCTCGCGCGAGAACCTTGAGGTTGAAGTCCCAGTCACCCACGACGGGCAGCGTGTCGTCGTACAGGCCCAGCTCCGCGTGGAGCGAGCGGCGGTACAGGAAGCCGATGGGCACGAAACGGTTGAAGAGCAGGGTGTCGGAGAGCAGAGGAGCGCTCAGCTGAGCCTGGAACTCCTCGCGGCTCTCTTCGACGAACCGGCCGTGCTCCGCGCGTTCCCAGATAATCTCGATGCGCGATACCACCCCCTGCCGCTCGGGATGGTGGTCGAGGTATTCCGTGGCGCGGGCAAGGAACTGCGGATGCCAGGAGTCGTCGTCGTCGTGCAGGACGAGGAACTCTCCGGTGGACGCGAGGACCCCCGCGTTCGCCGACACCCAGCGTCCTCGGGACTCGGCATGGTCGATGACTCGGATACGCTCCCGATGATCAGGTTGGCCCACGGCGTCGATGACGGCGGCGACCGCGGCGCGATCGCCGCCGTCGTTGACGACGATCGCCTCCCATGACTCATACGCCTGTGCGGTGACGCTGAGCAGCGCTCGCGATAGGAAGTCCGGACGATCCTTCGTACGGACGACGATGCTCACCCGCGGAGCGGTCACGGCCTGCCCATCCCACGGTAATCCCAGCCCGCTGCGCGCCATGCCTGCGGGTCGAGGCAGTTGCGTGCATCGATGATCGTACGGCTCCGTGTGACCTGCGAGATGGACTCGGGCAACATCTCACGGAACTCCCGCCATTCAGTGGCGACGACGACGACCTCGGCCTCGCGGACGGCGTTGTCGACGGATTCGGCGAAGTGAAGGTCGGGCGCGATGCGTCGCGCCGTGTCGATGGCCGCAGGATCGTACGCGTGAACGACCGCGCCCGCGTCGTGCAGGCGTTGTGCGACGTCGAGCGCGGGCGAGTCGCGGGTGTCGTCGGAGTCCGGCTTGAAGGCGAGCCCCAGCACCGCCACGTGCCGGTCCTGTGGCTCGCCGTCGAACGCGTCGGCGATGAGTTCAGCGACCCGTTGGCGCCGCCGGAGGTTGATCGCGTCGACCTCGCGAAGGAAGCGCACCGACTGTCCGACCCCTAGTTCCTCTGCTCGCGCCGAGAACGCCCGGATGTCCTTCGGTAGGCAACCGCCCCCGAAGCCGATGCCCGCGTTGAGGAACCGGCGCCCGATCCGCGCGTCGAAGCCGATGGCGTCCGCGAGCTGCGTGACATCCGCGCCAGTAACCTCTGCGATCTCGGCCATCGCATTGATGAACGAGATCTTCGTCGCCAGGAAGGCGTTCGCGGAGACCTTGACGAGTTCCGCCGTGGCGTAGTCCGTGACCACCCGGGGCGTGCCCGCGTCGATCGCCGGGCGGTAGATCTCGTCGAGGATCGATACGTCGCGTTCCGCGGATCCGTTCTGCGTGACGCCATACACCAGGCGATCCGGTCGGAGCGTGTCCTCGATCGCGAAGCCCTCACGCAGGAACTCGGGATTCCATACCAGGCGTGCACCGGTCGAGCGGATCTGCTCGGCCAGCCGGCCCGCCGTTCCCACAGGAACCGTAGATTTTCCAACGACGAGGTCTCCCAGCCCGAGGATGGGCAGCAGCGCCGCGATGGCGCTGTCCACGAATCGAAGATCGGCGCCATCGCCGTCCGGACGCTGGGGCGTTCCCACGGCGACGAAGTGGACCGCCGCGCCTTGGGCGAGGGAGATATCGGTCGAGAACGTCAGCGCACCGAGGTCGCGAGCCTGCGTGAGCAGGTCGTCGAGGCCCGGTTCGAAGAACGGCGCCTTTCCGTCGCTGAGCAGCGAGATCCGCTCCTCGTCCACGTCGATGCCTACGACTTCGTGGCCGAGTGAGGCCATCGCCGTCGCGTGCACCGCTCCGAGATAGCCGCAGCCGATGACGCTCAACTTCATTCGATCAGTCCTTCAGCGCCGCGACGTAGGCGCGCAGCGAGTCGTCCGCGGGAGCGGGGGAGTATCCGGTCGCCGAGACCTTTGCTAGGTCCAGCACGCTGTAGAGGGGGCGCGGGGCCACGGGGCCGTCCGCGTCGGCGAAGTACTCGTTGGTCGTCACGGGCGTGATGCGCTCAGGGTCGTGTCCGGCGAGCGCAAACACGTCTTTCGCGATCTCCGCCCAAGACCGCGCCTGACCGGCTCCGGTCACGTTGTACACCCCGTAAGGGGCGCCGACAGCGCACAGATGGGCGATAGCGTCGGCGATGTCTTCGGTGAACGTGAGGCGGCCAACCTGGTCGCCGACGACACGAGGATTGATTCCCCGCCCCGCCAGGGAATACATCGTCCGGACGAAATTCGCGCCCTCTCCGATGACCCAGGACGTTCGCACGATGTAGTGCCGGGCTGTGATAGCGGCCGCGAGGTCCCCGGCGGCCTTCGTCTGTCCATAGACGGAGAGCGGACGCAGCGGGGCATCCTCGGTGTATGGGACGGTCGACGAGCCGTCGAAGACGTAGTCGCTCGAGATGTGCACGAGGGTGATCCCGTGGGCATCGGCGACCCGTGCCAGAGCGGCGACGGCCGAGCCGTTCGCGGCCCAGGCCTGCTCCCTGCCCTCCAGCGTCTCCGCAAGGTCGACCGCCGTGTACGCGGCCGCGTTCACGATCAGTCCGTAGTCGCGCCAGCGGCGAGCGGTCGCCAGGTCTTGTGTAACGTCGAGGTCGGTGCGGGAAGCGTACTCGATGTGGTCGGCCTCGCCGAAGCGAGCGCGCAGGGCGCGCCCCAGCTGACCGTATGCACCCAGCACCAGGATCCGCCGCGGCGAGATCGGCTGCACGCCCCCCAGCCGAGGGTGTGCCTTGTCCTTCTCGGAGATCTCGACCTCGTCGAGCGGAATCGGCCACGCGATCGCTGCGGTCTCGTCAGCGAGGTTGAGGAAGGAGTACGCGGCGTCGGGCGACCAGTGGTCGTTGACCAGGTAGGTGTAGGCGGTGTCTCGTTCGAGGGTTTGGTACGAGTTGCCGACGCCCCGAGGTACATAGATGGCTCGCGATGCGTCGATCTCGATGCTGAAGACGGTGCCGAAGTTCGGGCCCTCCCGTAAGTCGACCCATGCGCCGAAGATGCGCCCCGTGGCCACGGAGACCCACTTGTCCCACGGCTCCGCGTGGATGCCACGGGTGGTGCCCACGGCGTCGTTGAACGAGATGTTGTTCTGCACCGGGCCGAAGTCTTCGAGGCCCAACTCCAGCATCTTCTCCCGCTGCCAGTTCTCTTTAAACCAGCCGCGAGAATCGCCGTGCACCGGGAGGTCGAAAACGACGAGCCCGGGGATCGGCGTCTCGATCCGTCCGAGACGCTTCCCGAACTCGATGCTCACTGGCCCTTGCCCGCGTAGAAGGCTTCGACAGCGTCCTTCGCCGGCGCCCACCACTCCTCGTTGTCGCGGTACCAGGCGATCGTAGACGACAGACCCGATTCGAAGTCCGAGTACTTCGGCGTCCAACCGAGCTCAGTCCGCAACTTCGTCGAGTCGATCGCGTAACGCAGGTCGTGCCCGGGACGATCGGTTACGTGGTCATAGGCGTCGGACGGCTGCCCCATTTCCGCGAGGATGAGCTCGACGACAGACTTGTTGTCCTTCTCGCCATCCGCGCCGATGAGGTAAGTGTCGCCGATCCGACCCCCCTCGAGGATCGTGAGGACCGCCGACGAGTGATCGTCGGCATGGATCCAATCCCGGACGTTCTGGCCCGCACCGTAGAGTTTGGGGCGGATGCCCCGGATCACGTTCGTGATCTGGCGGGGGATGAACTTCTCGACGTGCTGGTACGGACCGTAGTTGTTCGAGCAGTTCGAGATGGTCGCCTGCACACCAAAGGAGCGCACCCAGGCCCGCACCAGGAGGTCGCTGCCGGCCTTCGTCGACGAGTACGGCGAGGAAGGGTTGTACGGGGTGTTCTCGGTGAAGCGCTCGGGGTCGTCGAGCTCCAGATCGCCGTATACCTCGTCGGTCGAGATGTGGTGGAAGCGCCGGTCGTGCCGACGTGCCGCTTCGAGGAGCGTATAGGTCCCGATGATGTTGGTGTCGAGGAACGGGCGCGGGTCGTGCAGCGAGTTGTCGTTGTGCGACTCGGCGGCGTAGTGGACGACGGCGTCGACACGGGAAATCAGCGAATCGACGAGCTCGGCCTCAGCGATGTCGCCGACCACCAGCTCGACGCGGTCCTCGGGCAGACCCGCCAGCGACGCCCGGTTGCCGGCGTACGTGAGCTTGTCGAGCACTGTCACATGGGCGTCGGTGTTGTCGACGACGTGGTGAACGAAGTTGGATCCGATGAAACCGGCGCCGCCGGTGACGAGCAGACGGGTCATGAGTGTCCTCGCTGGAGAAGTTCGAGCAGATAGGTGCCGTATCCGGACTTGACGAGCGCCTCAGCCCTTGACCGAAGTGCGTCGGCGTCGAGGAATCCCTGACGCCAGGCGACCTCTTCCGGAGCGCCGATCTTCATGCCGGTACGGCGCTCCATCGTGCGCACGTACTCGGCGGCATCGGTCATTTGGTCGAAGGTGCCGGTGTCGAGCCAGGCGGTCCCGCGTGGCAGCACCTCGACCTGCAGCTTGCCGCGGCGCAGGTATTCGCGGTTGATGTCGGTGATCTCGTACTCGCCGCGAGCGCTCGGCTGCAGGTTGCGCGCGATCTCTACCACGTCGTTGTCGTAGAAGTAGAGACCGGGGACGGCGTAGTTGCTCTTCGGCTCGGAGGGCTTCTCCTCGAGTGAGACGGCGCGACCTTCTTCGTCAAATTCGACGACGCCGTAGGCGGAGGGCTCGGCCACCCAGTAGGCGAACACCGCGCCGCCGTCGATGTCGTCGAACCGCTGGAGCTTGCTGCCGAGACCGGGACCGTAGAGGAGGTTGTCTCCGAGGACCAGGGCGACAGAATCGTCTCCGATGAACTCGTCGCCGATAGTGAAGGCCTGGGCGAGGCCATCGGGCGACGGCTGCTGCGCGAAGGTGAGGTTGACGCCGAACTGCGAGCCGTCACCGAGCAGGCGTTCGAAGTGGGCAGCATCATGCGGCGTCGTGATCACGAGGATGTCCCGGATGCCAGCGAGCATGAGCGTCGACAGCGGGTAGTACACCATCGGCTTGTCGTACACCGGGATCAGCTGCTTCGACACGCCAAGGGTGATCGGGTGGAGTCGCGTGCCGGATCCACCGGCCAGAATGATGCCTTTCACGCCTCTATGTTGTCATATCGATCCTGAATCGCCTGCGCGGTGGGATGGCGGGGCGGCGCGCTCGTCGGGGAACAGGCGGCCCGGGATATCCTGGGTCGGTTGTCGGTGAGAGGTCTGGAACTCATGGGAATGCTCGAATTGCTCTGGCCTGCCGCCGTGCTCGTGGTGCTCTACGCAGCGCTGGGCGGTAGCCTGGCGTGGCTGATCGGTCTGCGCGGACTGTGGGCGGTGGCCGCAGCACCGGCATTCGCGACGACGGTCATCGGCGGTGCGAGCGTGGTCGCGGGATGGCTGGGTCTCGGGTGGTCGGTGCTGCTCTGCATCGCTGAGGCTATCGTCATCGGCGTCGTCGTCTTCATCATCCGTCGCCACGGACTGCGCGCCGTGACGTCCCCGCAGCCCTCAGCTTCGCGATGGTGGACGATCGGAGCCGCAGTGGGCGCGGCGATCATCATTACTGCGCAGACCGCGGCGGTCATCGGCGCTCCAGAGGCGATCTCGCAGACCTTCGACAATGTCTTCCATCTCAACGCCATCCGCTACATCCTCGACACCGGCGCGGCGTCCCCTCTGAAGCTGGGGCATATGACGAGCCCGAACGGCGGGGTCCCCTTCTATCCGTCCGTGTGGCACGCCACTGCGGGTATCGTCGTGCAGTTCACCGGCGCGAGCATCCCCGCCGTGGTCAACGCCCAGACCATCGTCATCTCCGCCCTGGTGTGGCCGGTGGGCGCGATGCTGCTCGCGCGTGTCCTCGGTGGCGGCACCGCCATCACTGTGTCGGCGGCGATCGTGAGCGCATCTGTGCCAATGTTCCCCCTCCTTCCCATGGACTATGGCGTCCTGTACCCCTTCCAACTCGCGCTCGCCACCGTTCCGTTGGCTCTCGCCGCGACCGCGTCCGCCCTCGGCATCGGAAGCGGGGCGCGCGACCTCGCGCCCGGGTGGTGGATACTCGTCATTGCGGGGGCGCTCCCCGGCGTCGCGTTGGCACACCCTGGCGGGTTCGTCGCCTGGCTTGCCTTGTCGGTTCCGCTCGTCGCGGTCTTCGCCGTGCGTCTCTGGCGCACGAGGCGCGGAGTCGGATCGCGGCTCCTGCTCGCGATCGCAGTGGCCGCGTACCTGGGAACAGGAGTGCTGCTACTGAAGGTCCTCCGTCCGCCGCTTCCGACGCGCCTCTGGCCGACCGCGCTGACGCCGGGGCAGGCAGCCGTCGAGGTCGTGCAGGTGTCGATGTTTTACGGGACGGTGGCGATCGGGCTTGCCGCGAGCGTCGTCCTGGGCGTCGCGTGGGCCGTGCGCCGGCGCACCGCCGGCGCGATCATCGCCCTGGCGTTCTGGGCGGTTGGCGCCCTTTTGTTCGTCGTCGTGATCGCCTCCCCGTTCGGTGCGCTGCGCGACGCCCTGACCGGCAGCTGGTACAACAACTGGCCGCGACTCGCCGCCCTCTTCGGCGTGGCCCTGGTCCCGCTGACCGCCCTGGGGCTGGGAAGCAGCGCTGCGGCGATCGGCGAGTGGTGGGCGCGCCGGCGTCTCGGCGGCGGCCAGGCGCGCTCGCTCGTGGCGGGGCTCGCGGCCGCACTGGGCTTCGTCGTGCTGCCACTGCCCGCGATGCCCGCCGCGGTCCAGCAGGCGCACGGGCGCTTCTTGCTCGATGCATCCTCCGCGCTGGTGAGCGCCGACGAGATGGCGCTCCTGCAGCGCCTCCCCGGCCACGTGCCGAAGGACGCCGTGATTGCAGGCAATCCGTACACGGGTACGGCACTGGCGTACGCGATCGGCGGTCGACGGGTGCTGATGCCCCACATCCTCGTCGATGTCTCCGACGACGCCGCCATAGTGAACGATCATCTCGCGGACGCGGCCACCATGCCTGACGTCTGCGAGGCCGCGGACGATCTCGACGTGCATTTCGTGCTCGACTTCGGCGAGCGGGAGGTGCACAACGGCTCCCACCCGCTTCCGGGCCTCGAAGACCTAGCGGCTTCCGGAGCGGTGCGCCTGGTCGACAGCGAGGGCGATGCGAGACTGTACGAAGTGACCGCTTGCGGTCTCGGCTGATCCACGGAGATTCTTCCCCATGAACGACTACCCGCGAGACGATCGCGTCCTCGTCCTCGTGCCCGCCTGGAACGAAGAGCACAACGTCGGCGCGACCGTGCGCGACATCCGAGCCGCATCCGACCGCTATGACGTCGTGGTGATCGACGACGGCTCGACAGATGCGACGGGCGCCACGGCGCGCTCCGCGGGCGCGACGGTGCTCTCGCTGCCGTTCAACCTCGGGGTTGGCGGCGCGATGCGCACCGGTTTCACGTACGCCGTCAGAGAGGGCTACACCCGCGCAATCCAGGTCGACGCCGACGGACAGCACGACCCTGCCGACATCGACAAGGTGCTGGCAGGGCTCGGACGCGCGGACATCTCGATCGGCGCGCGGTTCTCGGACGTCGGCACGTATGCGGTGCGCGGGCCGCGACGCTGGGCCATGGTGATGCTCGCCTCCGTTGTCTCGCGCATCGCCGGGACGCGGCTGACCGACGTGACGAGTGGCTTCCGAGCGGCCAACCTTCGCGCGATCACGCAGTACGTGCACTATTATCCGGCGGAGTACCTCGGGGACACCCTCGACTCCCTCGTCGCTGCTCTGCACGCGGGTCTGACCGTCACCCAGGTCCCGGTCGCGATGCGTCCGCGCGCGCACGGCGTCCCGAGCCAAGGGGCGCTCGGTTCGGCGGTCTATCTGCTGCGATCGGTGTTCGCCCTCCTCCTCGCGGCGGTCCGCCGCACGGGGTCCCGTCCGAAGAAGGAGGAGCGCGCGTGATCGTTATGGTCGGAATCGGCATCGCCGTCGTCGCCCTCGTGGTTGTCCTGTGGATGCTGCTTACTCGTCGCCTGCGCGAGAAGTACGCGGTCATGTGGATCCTGATCGCGCTGGCAGTGCTCGTCGTGGGTCTGTTCCCCGGCATGCTCGAGACGCTCACGGCGCTCCTCGGTGTGCAGCTACCGTCGAACCTGCTGTTCGCGACGGCGATCCTGTTGCTGCTGGGGGTCTCTCTCCACCTCTCCTGGGAACTCAGCCAGGTCGAAGAGGAGACGCGACGGCTCGCCGAGGAGGCCGCGATCCTGCGCTCGCAGCTTGCCCGAGTCGAGATGCGTGTCGAAGAGCTTCGCGAGGCGCTGCGGCCCCGGAACGGACACGAACAGGACTGAGGTGGCGACGTCAGAGCTGAGCGTCGGCTGCCCGCGCGGCGGCTCGGCGTCCACCGGTGAGAGCGCCGCACACCCAGCTTGCGCGGTACTCCCACGCGAACCGCCGCGGGATGATTCCCTCGCGTCGGGCGTGGCTCAGAACCGCGGAGAGAGAGCGCGCATCGCGGTGCCGGCCGAACGCCCTCGAGCGCCGGTCGCTCACGGTCGCGGTGTGCGCGCGAGCCTCGAGCGTGTCGACCATGAGCTGGCGCCATCCGACGTACGTCCAGAAGGTCATCCGCGCGATCGCACGCGGGGAGCCGGAGCCTTCGTACCGCCGTGCCTGGCCCATGACGTTACGGACGGATGCCGCGATGCTCCCGCCTCCGAGGCGGCTCGGGTCTCCGAAGACGTTCGCGTCGTGCTGCACATAGTCCTGCACGAGGTCGTCAACGATTCGGGTACCTCGATGGGCATCTGCCGCGACAGCCAGCCAGTGGTCGTGGGTCGCGACGCGTGTCGAGGCGCGGGGGAACGGCAGCGCGGTATGGAGGACCTCGGGCGAGAAGACACAAAGCGACCCCGTGAACTCGTTCGAGAGCACCGTGCTCAACGGCCCGTGGTCCCGCCGGTGAGTGCGGCCGGTCTCCCTGCCAGACGGATACGAGACGATGCGCGCTTGGGCTGAGACGAGGGTGACAGTGGTGAGGTGGGGAAGAAGCCGCTCGAGTTTGTCGTCGTCCCAGAGGTCATCCTGATCGCTCAACGCGATCCAGGCGCTGCGCGAGGACACTTCTCGAAGCCCACGTTCAAAATTAAGGTAGAACCCCAGACGGGTGCCGTCACCGACGACGCGGAAGCGGTGATCGTCCCCGGTGATTTGCGCGACGAGGGCAGTCACGGGCGCGGGGTCCCCGTCGACAGAGACGATGCACTCCCAGTCCTCGACCGTTTGGGATCGTAGGGAGTTCAGCTGCCGGCGGAACAGTTCCGGATTGGGCGAGTACGCTGCCAGCACGATGGTGCCGAAGGGGGCTGTCGACACGCGAGAGGCCTTCCGTTCCGCGGAGTTCGATGAGTGAATCAGGCTAGTCTAAAGTCGTCATGCTCGTGATTCCGCCCCCGTTGATTCGTCCGGTGACCCTCGCATGACCGCCTCTCGTGTATGGGCGGTCTTCTCTACCTTCCGTCCGGACGACGCTCTGCTCGACTCAGTCGCCTCCGTGGCGGCGCAGGTCGATCATGTCGTCATCGTCGACGACGGTTCCGGCGCTGTAGCGGACGACGTGCTGTCTCGCATATCCTCCCCGGGGGTCAAGATCGTCCGGCGGCAGTCGAACGACGGCATCGCGGCCGCGCTCAACGACGGCATCGCTCGCGGGTGTGCCGCCGGTGCCGACTACGTGATCACCTTCGACCAGGACTCGAATGCCCCGGACGGCTTCGTCTCAGGTCTCGTACGAGTCGCCGAGCAATGCGCTCGTGCCGGCGAACGCGTCGGCGTGGTCGTGCCAGAGTACTTCGCCGACGTGCGCCAGCAGCGCGGCCCAAAAGCGCGGATCGGCGACGCGACGAACGTCATTCAGTCGGGGATGCTCATCCCGGCGACGGTGATAAGGGCGGTGGGCGCACTGCGCGAGGACTACTTCATCGACCTCGTCGACACGGAGTTCGAGTTGCGCCTGCGGCGGCACGGATACAGCGTACTGGCCGTTGGCGGGCTGCGGCTCGAGCACGCGCTGGGGACGCGATACCAGCGTCAGCTCTTCGGACTCACGATGCGCCTTCCCCGCATTCCTCCCGAGATCACGCTGAGCACCCCGTTCCGCTACTTCTACCGGGTCCGCAACCGGATCGTCCTGAACCGGGAGTACCTCCTCACGGCGCCACGGCAGATCGCTCGCGACACCGTGCTCGATCTCATCCACTTCGTGAACGCTGTGTCGGTCGCCCGGCCGCGGCGCTCCCTGCTCCGGCTGTATGGCGCAGCGGTGGCCGCCGCGTTCAGCGGCCGTCTCGGTCGCATGCCGTCCGCACTGATGCCAGTCGCTGGTCGCGTGCGGTGGAACGCCCCGGTAGTGGTGTCGGAGGACCGATGAGCGGCGGGCGCACCGCCGCGAGCCGGCTCAGCGGTTTCACGATCTCCGTCGGCGTCGTGACTCTGTTGGGCGTCGTCTCGATGCCGCTGCTCATCGCCGCCCTCGGAACATCGACCTGGGGTACCCTGGCGCTTATCCAGACCGTCGCTCAGTTCGGCGGCATTCTGGTCGCGTTCGGATGGGGGGCCACCGGCGCCGCCACCGTCGCGGGGATCGAGTCCGTCGGCCGGCAGCGGTTCTATCGCACGTCGCTACGGGCGCGCGCCCTCCTGTACCTTCTCGTGCTTCCGCCCGTCGCCGTACTCCTCGCCGTGCTGACGAGAGGCGAGATCGCGATCGCTATTCTCGGCGCCGCGGTATACCTCCTGCCGAACCTCGGCGCGACGTGGTACTTCACCGGCGAGGGGCGGCCGCTGCGGCTCCTGCTGTGCGACACGCTTCCCACAGTGGTCGGAGCGGTGGCCGGGATCGTCGGCGCGCTAATCACCGGAGAACTGTGGGTCTATCTCGTCGGTCAGGGGATCGGGTACGCGGCGGCGGTCGTGATCGACGCCGCAGTGGTCCTCCGGGGGGCGCTCACGGACCGCGTGTCCGTCATCCCGCTCCGGGCGGCCATCTCCGACCAGGTGCACGCGGTGTCGGCGACCCTCGTCAGCGGACTGTACGTCACGTTGCCGATGATCGCCGTGCAGGCCTTCATCCCCGGCCTCCAGCCGATGTACGCCATGGCCGACAGACTCTTCAAGTACGCCTCGATCGCGTTCCTTCCCATCCAGCAGTTCTTCCAGAGCTGGGTACCCGATGCTGGGGGCGACCTTCGTCGGCGCGCGCGCGTCGCGACGCGTGCCGCCGTGTCCATCGGCGCGATCGCCGGGGTGCTGATCGGGGCGCTGAGTCCCTGGGCGTCGGACCTGCTCTCCCTCGGGGAGAACGTCGTGCCGTGGGGGGTCTCCGTGCCCTTAGGTGTCGCCTTCGTCGGGATCGCGACGGCGGCTGTAGTCGGTTACGCCTGCCTCGTGGTCGTCGGACGGGTGCGCGCACTCGCGGCGTCGACCCTCGTCGGGGCTCTCGTTGGTGCCCCGTTGATCCTGCTCTTCGCGATCCTCGGATCGGTCCCGGCCGTCGCGTGGTCCGTCGCCGTCTCCGAGCTTTGCGTCGCAGGCTACCAGGTGTGGGCGCTCCGACGCGCCCTGAGCACTGTTCCGGAGGTGGCGGGATGAACGATGTCCGGGTCAGCGTTTGCATGGCGACGTACGACGGGGCGCGGTATATCGAACCGCAGCTCGCATCGATCCTCACAGAGCTCGAGCCTCAGGACGAGGTGGTGATCGTCGACGACGCCTCCCGCGACTCGACGCCGGAGTACCTGCGCGGCATCGATGACCCCCGTGTGCGCGTCCACCTCCGCACTGAGAACCGCGGGTACGTCCGGAGCTTCGAGGAGGCCCTCGCGTTCGCTACGGGTGATGTGGTGATGCTCGCCGATCAGGACGACGTGTGGGTGCCGGGACGACGGGCGCTCTTCGTCACCGCGTTGGCGGACGCTGGCGTCGCGGCGTCGAACCTCGAGCTCCTCGAATCTGGTAATCCCCTTCCGCACCCCCTCACGGGCCGACCATGGAGGCTCCGGTCCGAGAGCTCTCGGCAGGGCGTGCGCAACGCGGTACGCATCCTCGCCGGTGTCGCGCCGTACTACGGGTGCGCGATGGCGCTGCGACGGGATGCTCTCGAGCGGGTGCTGCCGTTCCCCGATTTCCTCGACGAGAGCCACGACCTATGGATCGCCATGTTCGGCAACGTGCATCGAACCATGCGTCACATCGATCAGCCGACTATCCGCCGTCGCATCCACGACTCGAACGCATCTCCTTCGCGGCCCAGGGGGCTCGCAGCGGTCCTGCGCGCCCGCGTGATGCTGCTGGGAGCGTGGTGGGCCTCGCTCCGGCGCTAAGCACCCCGCGGGATCACCGCACGATGTGGGTCCAGAGCGCGCGGCGGCCCTCATCGGTTCCGTAACGCAGAACCGCGGGGACTGTGGTGAGGGCGTGCAGCCGGGAGAAGAGTCGCCGACGAGCGGCTCGAGCGGTCGAAGACCAGCCTCGAGAAGCCGCTCGTCCGGCCACCTCATTGAAGAATCGTCGATCGTCAGTGAAGCGCGAGCCGTCAAGGATGGCCTGCTGCGACGCGCTGGCGCTGTGGCGACGGTAGGTGAACACTTCGTCGTCAAGGACTACGAGCGACCCGCCATCGAACACGATATCGAGGAGAATCGCGAGGTCGAGCACAATCGGAAGGTCGTCCCGGAACTCGTGCGCTCGGATAGATTCCGTGCGGAACGTGAGGGACGGCCAGTACAGCCAGTTGCCCCGCACTAGGCCGGTCGCAAGCTCTTCTCCTGAGAGCACCACGTCGCCGGCGCCGGTGTCGGGGCGCAGCATCCTCTGCTTCACCCTGTCAACGAGGGGGAGAGACGGCATGCCGTGCTCATTGATCACCCGCACACCTGGCTGGAAGACGGAAGCAGCTGGATGGCGCTCCAGGGCGTTGTGCACCGACGCGACGTACCCGGGCTGGAGCAGGTCGTCGCTGCCGAGGACCATGAGGTGATCAGCCTCGGCGAGCCGTACGCTCGCCCGAAAGTTCTTGATGATCCCGACGTTCTCGTCGTTGCGGATGTAGCGAATCCGCAGATCATCGAGCTGCCCGAAGTATGCGGCCACGGACGCATCGGGATAGGCATCATCGATCACCGTGAGACGCCAGTCGGCGCTGGTCTGCGCGCGGACCGACTCCACCGTCTGACGCAGGAGAGAAGGATCGCCCCAGAAGGGCAGCATGATATCGATGGTCATCGTTTCCAGCTTACGAATACGGGCGCCTCGCGGCGTCAGCCGCGCGCGAGCAACTCAAAGCGTGCGCGCAGCACCCGGCCGAGGCCTTCCGGGAGGCTGATTCCGACGAGTGCGTCCAGGTCGGGCCACATCTCCGACGCCACGCGGAGATCGCGCGACTGGCCGGCGGCGCCGCCCTGGGCGACCAGCGCGAAGCCCGCCCGACGATGGAGCCGACGGAGCTCGCCGATGATGGCTCCTATCGATACTGCACGCCCCGTGCCGATTATCTTCACGACCGACGAGCCGGGCGCGAGCCTGGACGCGCGTGTGGTGGCCGCGCTGATGACCGCCGCCGCGTCGTCCTCGAAGATGTAGTCGCGGAGAGTGTCGAGCGAGACGTAGATGCGCGCCGGTTGCCCGGTGACGGCGCTGTTTACAAGGGTCGAGATAAGCCCCTGGCCCTTCCTTAAGTCCTGACCGGGGCCGTAGAGGTTGGTGATCCGACCCAGCACCGTTCGCCAGCCGTGGGCGCGTGCATAGTTCGTAGCGCTCTCCTCCATGGCGAGCTTCGCCTCACCGTACGCGGATGCGGCACCCGTCGGACCGGATTCGCGGTGCGGCGCATTCGCCACCCCGCCGTACGCGCCGCCGACGGAGCTCGCAACGAAGATGGTCAGGCGCGCGCGGACCTCTGCGGGAAACGCCCCGAGCTCGCCCAGGAAGGCGTCGAAGACACCGACCTCCGTGAACAGAGACTCGCGTTGTGTGGAGGTCACCCCCCGCCCGGCGCACCAGTAGATCTCGAGGGGACCAGGCATCGCCAGGAACTGTCGGGCGCCGGCAGCGAGATCGGACACCGCAGACCGAGGATCGTCCCACCGGATGCCGATGCGGAAGGGCTCGTCATACCGGGCGCGGGCGACCGCGTTGCCGAGCAGACCGCGTCCGATGACCCATCTACGTGCGATGCTCACCTGGATCCCTCGAAGCGATGTCAAGGTGCCCCAGTGGCCCTGCGGCCGGGTCTCGGACAATCAGGTATGTCGGGCGGCCCAGTGCACTGCTCACGGCGACGCCCAGGTACTCGGCGATGATGCCGAGGGCCATGAGCACCGCGCCGATGCCGACTGCCGTCAGCACCATCTGGGACGTCCATCCCGCTGGTATGTCGACGGCGAAGGCGCGCATGATGATGAGGTAGAGCGCGAACAGGATTCCGCCGGCGAAGAATAGTGCCCCGACGCCCGTGACGAATCGGAGGCCTCGGGTTCCGGACGTGAGCACCATGCGCCAGAAGTGCGCGAACAGCTGCCGGTAGGAGTAGCCGGACTTGCGGTCGCCCTCCTCGCGGAGCAGCACCGGTGAGGTAACGGTCCGGGAGGAGACCCAGCTGAGCGCGACGTCGAGGTAGACGCCGGTGCCGGCGTATGCTGCGACGCTTCGCGCGATCTCGCCGAGGATCAGGCGATAGCTGTTGAACTGCGAGGCTCTACCGCCGCCGAGCACGGATTCGAGGAGCTTCTTCGAGCTACGTGACGCTGTATTCCGGACGAAGCCATGTGGCGGACGGTTGCTCGGTGCGGCGTAGACCAGATCGGCCTGCTCTCGCAGCGCGGTATCTATCATCCCCCCGATGAACATCGGGTCGTGCTGCCCGTCTTCGTCGAGCGTGACGACCCAATCGCCTCCGGAGCTCGCGATACCTGCGAGTGTGGCGGCGTGCTGGCCGAAGTTGCGGCTCAACCACACCGGGCGCACCCAAGGATGATCCGCCGCGAGCCGACGGATCACTGCGGCGGATCCGTCGGGCCCTCGGTCGTAGCTCAGGATCACCTCGGTGACGCGTGCGCGATGTCCGTCGGGCGTCGAGAACTCTGTCGTCCACGGTTGGATCCCAGCGATCAGCTCGTCGAGGGTACGCTCGCCTTGGTAGACGGGCGTTATCACGCTGACGCTGTGCACGTAGACATCGCTCATCTGCTCCTCCATTTGAGCACGGCATAGGAGAGCTTACGCAGGCGGGCCATGACGCCTGCCCGCAGGTTCCCGACGCGCACGTCCCACACGCCGACCACCGTCGGGTGTTCGGCGTGCAGGGAGCGGTGGAAGCCACGGGCCTGGCGGGCCTGAGAGGCGATCAGCACGGCGCTCCACTGCGAGTCGGACAGACGGAAGGTGGCACCGATCTCGGGGTCCGGCGCGAACGACCCGCGCAGCAGAACCCGGGTGTACGTCGCCTGATCGATGAGGTACGGAAAGCGGGCATCCCAGCCGCCCACATCGTCGAGCGTGCTGCGCCGCAACATCACGGATGCCGGCTCCCCAAAGAGGTTCGAGCCCGCGCGGACTGCCTTCGCCGCGGCCGCCGACCCGGGCATTGCCGATCCGAGGCCGCGCAGGCCCCATCCCACCATCAGCACTCGTCCATCGGCATCGGTGATGTCGCGACGGCACGCCGTGAGAACCGCCCCGCTGGAGTGCAGGATATGGGCTTGCCTAGCGAGAACGGCCGGGCGCAGTACGTCATCTCCGCAGACCAGTTTCAAGAATTCGCCGCGCGCCGCCGATGTCACCCTGTTCCAGTTGCGCTCGGCGCCACCGCCGGGAGCGGTGGTCAGCAGGGTGACCCGAGGGTCGGAGCGGTACCGCTCCATCACCCGGGCGGTGTCGTCGGTGGAGGAATGGTCGGCGACGATCAGCTCGAAGTCGACTCCATCCTGACCGAGGATCGAATCCAGGGTTTCGGCCAGCGTGGATGCGTTGTTGTAGGCGGGGACGACGACGCTGACGATGGGGATGCTCATCCTGCGTGCTCCTTGCGTCGGAATGAGAAGCGGCTGTGACCGAAGTAGCTGACCAGGGTCGTCACGAACACGATCAGCGCCTGGGCCACGATCGGCGTCAGATCGGCGAACTCGACGAAGATTGGCAGGAGCACGGCGTTGATGCCGAGAGAGGTGAGGTACACCATCTCGAAGCGCGCGAGGTCGATCCACAAGTGGCCACGCACGCGAAACACGAGGCGGCGGTAGAGCACGAAGGCGCACAGCACACTCGCAACATGAGCAAAGAGGAGAGTAACCATGTACCCCCACAGTCGCCCGACGGTGATGTCGAAGAGGGCGAACCAGGCGAAGCCCACGACGGTGTTGATCACGCCGACGAACAGGAACGCGACGCGGCGATCCCGGAACAGCCGCAACAGCGGGCCGTCGGGACCGCTCATGCCCGCGACGGAACGGTTGTTCGGGATCGGCTTCGCTTTGGAGGAGTGTGGGCGCTCGTCCTCTCGGCCGCTGCTCATCGGCTCGCCACCTGCCTGTGCTCTCGCTTTCGCTCGTCACCGACGTGCCGGTGCCCTCCGAGACTACCGCATGGCGCCGGCACGTCTGCTGAGCGGGCGCGGCTGTCGACGCAGGTAGCATGGGAACGCCACCGGCTCGCCAAGGGCCCCGCAGGATCCGTCGGGGGGTCCAGATAGGAAATGATGCATCCATGGACCTTCTCATCGTCGGGTCGGGCCTGTTCGGACTCACCATCGCCGAGCGCGCGGCCGCGGCCGGCCGCAAGGTCACGATCCTCGAGCGGCGGCGGCACATCGGTGGGAACGCCTACTCCGAGGTCGAGGAGACGACGGGCATCGAGGTTCACCGCTACGGCGCGCACCTCTTCCACACCTCCAATTCCACGGTGTGGGAGTACGTCAACCGTTTCACGACGTTCACCGACTACGTCCACCGTGTGTACTCGACCCACAAGGGAGTCGTCTACCCGCTGCCGATCAACCTCGGCACGATCAACCAGTTCTTCCAGGCGGCCTACAGTCCCGACCAGGCTCGTGCCCTGATCGCCGAGCAAGCGGGGGAGTTCGACGCCGCCAGCGCCTCCAACCTCGAAGAACGGGGTATCGGCCTGATCGGTCGGCCGCTCTTCGAAGCGTTCATCCGCGATTACACGGCGAAGCAGTGGCAGACGTCCGCGCGGGAGCTGCCGGCTTCCATCGTCAGCCGGCTGCCGGTCCGATACACATACGACAACCGGTACTTCAACGATACGTGGGAAGGCCTGCCCACGGACGGCTACACCGCGTGGCTTGAGCGCATGGCCGATCACCCGCTTATCGATGTCCGTCTCGACACCGACTTCTTCGACGACTCGCAACCCCTTAACAAGAAGGCGGTGGTCGGACAGGTTCCCGTCGTCTACACCGGCCCTGTGGACCGCTACTTCGATCACGTCGAGGGGGAGCTCTCGTGGCGAACCATCGACCTCGAGGAAGAAGTGCTCGACACCGGCGACTTCCAGGGGACGAGCGTGATGAACTATCCGGACGCAGACGTGCCGTTCACCCGCATCCACGAGTTCCGCCACTTCCACCCCGAACGCACCGACCGCTACCCGAAGGATCGCACGGTGATCATGCGCGAGTTCTCGCGGTTCGCGGACCGCGACGACGAGCCGTACTACCCGGTCAACACGGCTCTCGACCGTCAGCGCCTGCTCGTCTACCGTGAGCTGGTGAAGGGCGAGCGAGAGGTGCACTTCGGTGGTCGACTCGGGACCTACCAGTATCTCGACATGCACATGGCCATCGGCTCGGCGCTATCCATGTGGAACAACACGCTCGCCTGACGGGCGTTCGCGGAAGTGCTCGACCACAGATGAACGGAACCTCGATCGGCGCGCCGGGATCCTCGCGTCGGTACCTGCACTCGCTATGGCTCCTGTCGGCCAGGGACCTGAGAGTGCGATATGCGACCAGCTGGTTGGGCTACCTGTGGTCGGTCCTTGACCCGCTCCTGATGACCCTCATCTACTGGTTCGTCTTCACGCAGGTCTTCCAGCGCACGGTTGGGGAGACGCCGTACATCGTCTTCCTCATCACGGCCCTACTTCCCTGGGTGTGGTTCAACGCCGCGATGACCGACTTCACCAAGGCCTTCAACCGCGACTCGAAGCTGGTGCGGTCCACCGCGATACCGCGGTCGATCTGGGTCAATCGGATCGTCTTGAGCAAGGGCATCGAGTTCCTCTGCTCGTTGCCCGTTCTCGCTGCGTTCGCCGTGTTCGCCGGCGCAAGTGTCTCGTGGCAGCTCCTGTGGTTCCCGGTGGCGATCGCTCTGCAGGTGACGCTGCTGGTCGGTCTCGGCCTTCTCGTCGCTCCGTTGTGCGCGCTGTACGCCGACCTGGAACGCACCACGCGGCTCATCCTCCGAGTGCTCTTCTACGCGTCCCCTATCATCTACGCGGGTGCGGACCTACCCGGGACGTTCGGTCAGCTCGCGGCGGCTAACCCGCTCTTCGGCATCTTCAGCCTCTACAGGGTGGCGTTCTTCCCCAACCTGTGGAACTCCGCCGAAGTCGTGGGTGCGGTGCTGGTTAGCTTCGCAATCCTCGCGCTCGGAATCCTCGTCTTCCGCCGTCTCGAGCCGGCCGTGCTGAAGGAGCTGTGATGAGTGCGATCGAGGTGCGTGACCTGGGGGTTCGCTTCCGCCGCAACCGCAGGGGTCGCCGGAGCTTTAAGGATCTCTTTGGGGGACGCGCGCGCGGTCAGCGCCCCGGGGAGTTCTGGGCGCTTAGGGGCGTGTCCTTCACGGTCGAGCCTGGAGAGTCCATCGGCGTCGTCGGACGTAACGGGCAAGGCAAGTCGACCTTGCTCAAGCTCGTGGCCGGCGTGCTGTTGCCCGACGAAGGAGGCGTCGACGTGCATGGCGGCGTGGCGCCATTGATCGAACTCACGGGCGGATTCGTCGGCGATCTCACAGTGCGGGAGAATGTGAGACTTACCGCGGGACTTCACGGGATGAGCCGGGCGGAGATATCCCGTCGGTTCGACGGAATCATCGCCTTCGCCGAGCTCGAGGACTTCGTTGATACGCCCTATAAGCACCTCTCCAACGGGATGAAGGTGCGCCTCGCCTTCTCCGTCGTCTCTCAGCTCGAGGAGCCGATCCTCCTCGTCGACGAAGTGCTCGCGGTCGGTGACCGCGCTTTCCGAGAGAAGTGCTACCGCCGCATCGATGAGCTGCTCGCCGACGGGCGAACCCTGTTCTTCGTCAGTCACAACGAACGTGACCTGCGACGTTTCTGCGCGCGTGGCCTCTACCTGGACAAGGGATGCCTGGTGGTGGACGGGCCGATCGGTGAGGTGCTTGATCGTTACAACGCCGATAGTGCTCCCGCCTGAGGATCGCGGTCACTCTGCGTCAGGAAGGCGGTACAGGATCAACTCCGGGCCACTGTCGCCTCCGCGGACGACCTTGGCAATGTAGTCGATGCTCTGCCAGATGTGAACGGGCTCCCAGGCCGACGCCGGAGGCGCGCCCACGCTGCGCCAGACGGTCTCCGGAGGGAGGGCACGGATGGCTGCGTACACCGACTGCTCCTCGGGTAGGTGAGCGGCGTTCAGATACCGCGACACCATCGATGAGGAAGTGAGTATGTACGGCATCCGGTCGATTCCCTCGCGGGGGGTGACCACGCCGTCGACGACGCCGAGTTCCGAGGCAAGGTTGCGCGGACCGTCAGTGCGGAAGGGCGTGTAGCCGTCGTAGTACGTGTCGTCCGCATCGATACCGCGGTCCCGGAGGTCCGCTGCGGCGGCCTCCCGGGTGTCCGCAGCGAGCGCAGACGCGAGCTGGGCGGCCGACCCGATGATCAGCGACAGCCCCGTCAGGCTGCCGAGGAAAAAGACGGTGACGCGCGACCCTCTCCCTCGTGCCTCGCCCCATATCCGGGCGGCGTCGAAGCCGATGGCGGCCAGAAGCAGCGGAGTGAGGAACATCGGCAGGCCCCAGCGGTCCCAGTGCAGGGTGAGCGCGGAGATCGCGATCCAGAACACGACGCCGGTGAGCAGCGGCACCATGTCCCATCGCCGGCGAAGCACGGCGGCGGCTGCGCCGATCAGCGCGAACGCGCCGACCATGGCGCCGCCGTTCTGGAAGAAGGTCGAGGCGTAGAAGACAGCGTTGCCCGACCAGTCCAGACCGTCCGCGCCGAGGTGCCCCGTAGAGTTCTGCTGCAGGAGCTGGGCCCGGACGGCGGAGAAGTCAGTAAACAGCGTAGGCGAGAGAGCGAACGTGAATCCCAGGACCATCGCCACCGCGGCACCGCCGCGAACGACGATCCGAGCGTAGCGGCGCCCGCGGACGGAGGCGATGACCACCGCGGCCGCGATGGTGAGCGTGGCTGCGACCGCGGGATACTTCGCGGTGATGCCCAGTGAGACGCCGGCGGACGCCACCACGAGCCAGATCCACCGCTCGTTCTGAATGTACCGCACCGTTCCGAGCACGGTCAGCAGCACCGCGAAAACCAGCGGGACGTCGGGGGTCGCGTAGCGCGAGTGCTCGACGAAGGGGGGGAAGAAGGCGACGGCGAGCGCCGACCAGAGCCCGGTGGTACGGGCGAACGAGCTACCGATGAAGTAGGCCACCACGATCGACGCAGTGCCAAGGGTGGCGGTGACGGCTCGGGCGAGGGCATAGAACGGCGCGGCATCATCCGCGAACAGTACCTCCGGTGAGCCGCCGCCGAACAGGTGGCCCCATGCCTGGAACACGATATAGCTGAGTTGCGTCTCGAGGTGGTCGGGTCGGAAGAAGAAGGGGGGAGAGAAGGAGTTCCGCTGCGCCATGTCGATGGCGCCCTCGACAACCACCCACTCGTCCGCATGGAGTTGTAGAGGTAGCCCCCATCCGATGCCGCCGAAGCGGACTACGCCGCCGACAAGCACCACCGCGATCAGGCTCCATGTGACGAGGTCGGGGCGGAGACGTGGACCAGAGCGAATATCGCCGGGCGCGCTCACGCGACGTGCTTCCGGCCGAGGTCGCGGATGGCGTGGTCGAGCATCACCCGGGCGCGAGAACGGAACGAATGCTCCTCGCGCACGCGGTCACTGAGCTGCCGTTGCGTAGCGGGGTCTGGGAAACGTGCGTCAAGGTCGCTTCGGAGGAACGGCACGATCTCGGAGACGCTCCGATAGGTTTGCACCGCACCACCGAAAATCTCCTCGATGCCCGGGACATTGTCGGAGAAGGCCCGGCCACCCGCGGCGACAACGTCGAAGAGGCGGTTCGAGATGAAACCCTCGCGCTGCATGTCGGCCCAGTGGTCGTTGAGCACCACTGACGCGCAGGCGTATCTCCGTCCGAGTTCATCATTCGACACGCGCTCGCCGCAGATCGCATTTTCGGGGACGAATTTATCCCAGTCCCCCCCGTACAATTCCAGCGGAAGACCGGCGCGTACTGATTCCATGACGGTTGGACGCGGGATGCCGCGACTGTTCCCGACGAAGAGGATCCCTGAACGGCTCTCGACATCCTCGGGATGGAAACGGTCCGGGTCGGTGCACTGTAGCAGCGGCTCGACGGCAAATCCCCACCGAACGGTCTGCTGGGCCGACCAGCTGAGCGAGGCGGCGAAGACGCGGTCGAAGCGCTGGGCCTCCGCGCGGGTGACCATGTCGGGGTGACTGATGACCCAGAGGTACGACAGCGTCGCAGGCGCGGGCTGGTACTCGTCGAGTCCCCGCAACTGCACGACGACGTCGTCGAGATGATCTGAAGGGCGTCGCTGTGCCTCGCGCGCATCGACGACCGCCTCCTGTCCGAGCGACTCGAGCGCGGCCGCGAGGGACCGTCCGAAGTGGGTGTCACCCCACGTCTCGCCGCGCGGTCCAGCGGGCGAGGCGGTCTTGATGGCCCAGCGGAGTCGCGGAACAGTGCGTCCCTCGACCTCCACCTCCCGGCGATCGCGCACAACGACAGGCACCGTCCGCCCACCGCGCGGAAGGACGACCTCCCGCCGGTCGGCGTCGATGGAGGCGTCGGGTGCCGTGCGCGCCCAGTGCGCTACGCGGAGGCCGATGCGCGCATAGATGTCGCTCGCGCCTCCGGCGGGCACGTCGCCCAGAGACCGCATGGCCGTCGCCGTTCCCGAGGAGTCCAGACCGGTGAACTCCACGGCCTCTGCAATCTGCGCGAAACGCAGGTCGTTGCGCACGGAGATGATGCGACCGTCGAGCCGATCGGCGAGGCCGGCGAGTTCATGCTCGTTGTGCAGCAGGGGCGACAACCCGCCGGCCTCCACGAGGAGCGAGCGCGAGACCGCGAAGGAACGTCCCGACGGTGCGGGGATTTCTACGCGGGATCCTGCACGTGAGGCGTCCTCAGCCGGGTGGCCGGCGAGGATGTTCACCGGAGTGCGGTGTGCGCCCGCGAACATCGTGCCCATGCTCTCCACGGTCCCGTCGAGGCCGAGAGTGAGCGGGATGGTCAGGTCGGAGGAGCCCTCAGAAACCTCATCGACGAGAGACGAGACCGCTTCGGCCGTGAAGGAGGACCGTGGGTCGAGTGCGACGAACACCTCGCTGCGCGAGCGCATCACCTCCCTGTTGATCACGTAGGCGTACGGCTCGCCGTCCTGGAGGAGTTCGGCGCTACTGTGCGCGCGGCCGTGCGCCGCTACCCGAATCTGCCGCCACTCATCGGGCTTCACGCCGACCGCGACGATTCGCAAGTCGGTGCCTTCGGGAAGCCTTTGCAGATCCATGAGTTTCGAGTGGAGTCCTGGATCGTGACGCTGCACCACGCATACGACGGTCGACACGGCCGCCGGGCCAAGCTCGGCGATCATGGTGTGCCGGAGGCGCACCTCAGTGTTCCAGCCGACGGGCTCGGTGGTCGAGATTCGGTCCGTCGAGTCGGCGGAGTTGTCGTAGAGCGCTCCCAATGTCGGTACGTGGACGATGGGGGCGAGCGCAGCCAGCTTCAGGATGAGGTCGTAGTCGACGGCGCGGCGGAGCGTCGTGTCGAAGCCGCCGATGCTGTCCACCGCCTCCTTTCGGACGACGAGAGTGTTGAGGTCGATCGAGTTGCCGCGGAGAAGGCTCAAGGGGTCGGGCGAGCCATACCTGTACCTGACCGACGTGCCGTCATCGAGGCCAATGGTCGCGTAGGCCGCGACGAGGTTGTCGCGTGACATTGCGGTCACCATGTCACGCAGGAACGTCGGCTTCCAGGTGTTGTCGCTGTCGAGGAAGGCGACGAACTCCCCGGTCGCCTCCGCGATGCCGCTGTTGCGCGCCGCGCAGACGCCGAGATGGTTGCGTCGGAGGAGGCGGATACGGTTGTCGCGATGCGCCAGCAACTCGGCCACGAGGACTGTGTCGTCCCAGGAACCGTCGTCAATGATGAGCAGCTCCCAGTCGGTCCACGTCTGCTCGAGGATCGACTCCACAGCTGCGCGCATCGCTCCGCCGCGGTTCCACACCGGCATGATGATGCTCACGCGTTCCCCCGCAGGCCCGGGGGTGTCCTCGGGAAATGACACCGCATGGATCAGATCGGACTGGGGATAGCGCGCACGTCGATCGCGCTGCTCCGCCGCCCATTCGGTCGTCGCTGCCAACAGCACGGGGTAGATTTCCGACCACGCCATAGTGCGTTCGCCGCCCGGCTCGATGACGACCTCCGTGGAGGGGTTTGCCGTGACCCTCTCCCACAGGTGCCCCACCGGCCCGGTCGAGTGCCGCAGCGACTCCGGATGCTCATCGGCGTAGCGGTGGACGCTCCAGACGCCGCTCGTCCTGGCGTGCCAAGCTGCAGAGTTGAAGTAGTCATACAGCACGGGGCGATCTGTGCGAATCATCCCGCGTCGGAGCACGAAGGGGTCGGTGAGAACGTTGAGCGTATAGCCCAAACGGAAGCCCTCGGTGGCGTAGTGCATCGCCGCTTCGTCGACAGAGATCGACGCGACGCCGAGTTGCGCTGCGTAGAGCTGGGTGTCGATGATCCCGAGGTGAGCGAGACGCTCCGCCCTACGCCGGGGATCGCCCGACTCGATCACGCCGCGCACGCCGGGCACCCGCCGCGCCAGACGCGACATCTCACGAATTGACGACATCGCTGCGGCGTCCCTTCTGATTGGTGGGGGTACCGAGAGCACGGTATCCAATGATCCGCTGCTCGACCGGATTGAGTCGCGCGAACCCGATGTTTTCATACTGGCGACGGCTGTAGTACGGCTTTGTCTCCTGGAGGAAGCGCCGAACTCCCTGCATCGCGGTCGGGTAGCGCTCCTCGAGCTCATCGAGCAGTTCGCCTGCTCCAAGCCAATAAGGGTCGTAACGCAAAGTGTCGAGCTTGATCAGCGGCAAACGTCCGCGATCGAGGGTGGAGTCGGCGAATGCCGTCGACCAGTTGAGGTTGTCTGCTTCGGCGGGGTCGCGGTTGCCCGCGTCGAAGTAGCTGTCCTCCAGAGTATCGAAGCGTGCGGGAAACTCGCGGCGGCGCTTGCGCAGCCAGTGGACCCCTCGACGGAACGCGCGCAACCGCTCCGCTCTGCTCGGAGTGAAGTAGGAGTCAAACCGGAAACCGGCGTCCACCATGGCCCGGCTGATTCCGACTTCCTGCAGCTGGATTGCGCTCTGGCGGTCGGTCGCAGGCTTGGAGTCGGTCCAAAACGAGCGGAACGCTTGCGAGTGCAGGGCCTCGAACGTGAAGTGAAGGAAGTAGCTCTGCACGTGTGGTGAGTGGCGGTTTGTACGGGTGATGCCCCAGAACTCCACCGGCCGCTGGCTCATCGCCTGGATGATCTCGCCCAGCGGGCGGAAGAAGCCAACATACGAATCGTTCGTGAGCAGCAGCTCGTCGTATCCCTGGCCCCAGTCGTAGCGTTCGAGCCCGTCTCTCCAGGAGCCGAAGTCATGCCCGTAGTTGGCGCGCCGCACCAAGGTGGCTCGGGCCGAGATCTGCTTGGCCGCTTCCGAAGTCAGGTCGACGGTCGTGGCGAGCACGACGTCGTCGAACTGACTGCCTAGCTCCTCGAGCTGTCGCAGCACGTGGGGGGCTGCCTGTCCGCGGGGGTCGTAGTGGGCGACGAGCGCAAGACGCCGTGTCATGCGCGCGCGACTTCCCGGTTCTCATCCCTACTTGGGATGGTCTGCGTGAGGAGCATGGGAGAGCCTTTCGGTGGAAGCCGAAGCGGGAAGCGCGTGGACGAGGGACGAGTTTACCGTGGACCGCGGCCGATCCCGCGGCCGGTCAGATGTCGAGAAGGTCGCGCAGAGTCTGCAGCATCGCGCGCGCGGCGTCCGTGGCGCCACTCGTGTCGGCCCCCTTGTCGACGGCGCTGCGGAGCGCGGTCAGCGCCGACTGGTATTCGCCGACCGACGAGGACCAATCGTCCTCGATCTCGCTCGGCGTCGCGGTCTCCGCCAGCCTCTCGGCATCCTGCTGGAGCTGATCGACGATTTGCGCCGCGTCGGCGGGAGAAGACCCGTCGAGCATGCCGAGGCCGGTTCGCGCGTCGTCGAGGTGCAGTTGAACCTGCGCGGCGAAGGCGCCCATGTCGGGGACCGGAACGGGAGGAGGTGATCCCGGCTCCGAGGGCGGATGGGCAGTCTCCTCGGGCGACGGCTCGGTGGGTGGGGACGACGGTCTCGACGTCTCCGTAGCGGACGCGCTCGGAGTCATACTTGGACCGGAGGCGGGCCCGCCGCCTCGGAACAGGAGGAACCAAAGCAGCAGGCCTACGATCGCGAGCGCCCCCGTCGCGAGTGCGACCATGACCCATACGCGGCGTCGATCACGCGGCGCGGGTGGCATCGATTCCCACCGCAGCTCGGGCTTGCCGCTCATGCGCGCGTCTCCAGTGCTGGCATCGGCTGCCAGGTGCGGTCGCGGCTGATCCGACCGCCGTCGCGCAGGCCGCGGAACAGGTTGCTCGTGCCGCGCACGGTGCGCTCGACGAAGAGAAGCCGGATCAGCTCCTTGAAGAAGGTGGCCGAGGTGCCGAGGCCGAACAGCACAGGGCTGTACGCCCCGTGCACCCGGTAGTAGTGCTTGATGTAGGCGCGGTTGCGCATGATGTAGTACCGGTAGGCGTTGCTCGACGCGTTCATGTGCCGGATGCCCATGTCCCACTGCTTGATCTCACGGGTGCGCCGCAGCACGAACTCGTCGACGATGACCGCGGTCGTCAGCCGGGACGCCAGCCAGCCGTACATCTGGTCGTCCCAGTAGATGAAGAAGCGCGGGTCGGGGAGGCCGATCTGCGCCACGATCGAGCGGTGGATGAACATCCCCTCGAAGCATCCGCTGTTCATCTCCTTGAAGCCCGAGGAGTCGAACTTCGAGGGGGCGAACGGGATCGGGATGCCCATCCGGTCGGCGATGCGGTACTGCCAGTAGAACTCGCTGCCGTCGTAGTCGTAGCGCCGGCCCTGGATGCTCTTGAAGCGCCGCGACCAGCGGCCCATCTTCGCGAGACCGTCCGGCAGCACCTCGACGTCGTCGTCCATCATCCAGATCCATTCGGATCCCAGCTCACACGCCGTGCGCATGCCCTCGCTGAAACCGCCAGAGCCGCCCGTGTTGGTCTCCAGGCGCCGGTAGACGATCTCGGTGCCGATGTCGGGGCGGAAGGAGTCGACGACGTCCGTCGTCTCATCCGACGACGCGTTGTCGATGATCACGACGCGGCCGGGCTTCGGATCCATCGACCGGATGCTGGTGAGCAGCCCGCTCAGCAGATGGGAGCGGTTGTAGGTGACGATGACGATCGACGCCGTGGACGGATCGAAGTCGGCTGAGCTCATGCCTGCTCCTCGAAGATTCGGCGCCAGGAGTCATCGGAGACGAGCTGGGGAAGCGCAGCACGATACTCGGCCTGAAGCCTCGGCCAGTTGCGTCGCAGACGTCGATGCAGTCTGACGCTCTCGGTGAGCATCCGTCGGTACTGGGCGCGGTCGCGAGTGTACACATTCTTGCCTGATCCGTCGGCGGAGCTGACCAGGACGCTGTCGAAACGGGGCACGCGCCACCAATGAGCATCACCCTTGCCGAACTCGACCTCGGGCTGAGCTACGTTGGCGGGATCGGGAGAGCGCAACCAGTGAGCGAGCAGAGTTCGCATGGTGAACGAGCGGAGTCGTAGACCCGTCGGACTGTCGAAGTCGTGCTGCTTCATGCGCTTGAACACCTGCCGGCCCTTGCGGGAATGCAGCACCCGGTTCGGGTCGCGATGCACGATTGTTTCGGGGAAGTGGCCGGCCAGTTCGCGCGCTTCGGGCATCGCGCTCGCGAGATTCTGACGCATGTGCGCCGGGCCGGACAGGACGTCCTGCAGCGCGCGCGCCCGCAGGGCGACCGGATAATACTGCATCATCATCAGATGCTTCAGGTCGACGCGGAGGCTGTGCTTGAGCAGCCGGCCCCCTCGTGGGGCGCTAGAGTGCAGCAGACCGGCCACGATGCGGTTGCGAGCGTGGAAGTACGCTTGCCAGTCGATCGTGTCGTCCTTGTTCACCCACGAAACGTGCCACAGTGCGACGCCCGGAAGCGACACAGTCGGGAAGCCGGCCTCTCCGGCGCGCAGGCAGAACTCAGCGTCATCCCACTTGATGAACGCCGGAAGCGAAAGCCCCACCTCACGGATGGCATCGAGAGGGATGAGGCACATCCACCACCCGTTGTAGTCGGCGTCCATCCTCGCGTGCAGCAGCGGTGACTGGCGCAGGTTCGCGGCACCGAAGTCGTGCGGCATCTTCTCCTGATACAGGTTGCGCCACATGAACGGGTGCTCGTCGACAACTTCAGCCCAGCCATGCAGCTTCGGGCGATCGAGCAGATCGAACATGTGACCGCCGACCAGCACGGGAGTCGTCGCGTAGCGCGCGAAGACGATCGAACGCCGCAGCGACTCAGGTTCAAGACGCACATCGTCGTCGAGCAGCTGAACGAAGTCGCTCTCCGGCCGCTGCAGCGTCTCGTGCATCGAGCGAGCGAAGCCGCCTGAGCCGCCGAGGTTGCCCTGGCGGATGACCTGGAGGGTCTCACCCAGTCGGGCGGCGACCTCAGCGTACCCGTCCTGCTCCGCGACGAGCTGCGTGCCCTGGTCGACCAGGAAGACCCGGTCCACGAACTCCAGAGCATCCGGTGAATCGGCGAGCGCCTTCAGCGTGTCGACGCAGTAGTCCGGCTTGTTGTATGTGGTGATGCCCAGTGAGGCCTTGCCGTGCCGCACGGGCTCCTGGTCGGTCGTCCACTGCGCACCTTCAAGGGTCGCGTGCTTCTCGTCGGCGACGAGATCGAACCAGATCCAGCCACCGTCGCTGTACTCGTTGAGCGACAGGTCGAATGGCGTGCTGGCTTCGCCGGTCACCTCCCGCGTGTCGATGCGCTGGCGCACCCCCTGACCGTTCGAACGGTAGACGAGTATCGTCGCTGGACCGGATGTGTGCACAGTCAGACGCACCTGTCTGACGCCCGTCCAGTGCTGCCAGTACGACGCTGGGAAGGCGTTGAAGTATGTACCCAGCGACACGCGGCGCCCGGAGACGATGCGGGCGCGATGGCGACCCAGTATGTTGCCGAGATGTGCGCGGTTGGACACGCGCACCGGCTCCTCGTCGATGACCGACCATGTTTCCGGGTCCGCGTACAGAGGGAGCAGATCGGGGTCGCGGTCGAGCGGGAAGACGACGTTCTGCAGCACGTGGGTCACGAGGAGACAGCCTACCGGTCGTGGCCTCAGAGCACGGTGACCGTCCGGCTTCGACGTCTCAGCGAGGACCGTGCTCCGGCCCCAGCGCCGGAATCGCACCGGTGTGCGCGGCGTCGATGCTCTCCCGCCACGACCTGGTCTGCCCTGCCCGCAGGGCGCAGAGCACGAGCAGCAGCCAGCCTGTCGCGGTGAGGGTGAAGCTCTCGAACATCGACTCGACCCCGAGGGTGACCAGCACCAGCGGCGCCCAGGCGTACACGACTGAGCGTCGTACGCTCGCCACCAGCCACGAGCGGACCAGTGCGACCCCGCCGAGGACTACGAAGAGCGCGAGCCCGGCCCAGCCGAGCTGCAGCAGCGTGTCGAAGTACGCGTTCAGCGCCGACTGGTGGTGATCAGAAAGCAGGAAGTTGATGTAGGTGAACGGGTACTCGCCCCGCGGCCAGGGGCCGAACCAGCCGTATCCGGTGATCGGGCGCTCGGCGATGAAGTCGAGCATCATGTTCCACAGGTCGGCGCGGGTCGAGAAGTCGGAGCCGGCGTCGAGAAGGCGAATGATCTGGTGCCGCAGCGCGAACGCGACGACGAGCGCCACCAGCACCAGCCCGCCGAGGACCGCCTGCACGGCGGCGCGCCGGTGCTCGGGCGCGTGACGCACGATCATCAGCGCCACCGTCGCCACCCCGACAGTCGCCGCGAGAACGACGACGGTCGGCGAGGCCGAGAACAGCGCCAGCGAGCCGCCGAGAGCGACCGACAGCACGCCCGCGACGCGGCCGATCGACTGGGTGCGCCATTCGATCACGAAGGTGATCAGCGCGATCACCGCGATGAAGCCGAGCATGTTGCGGGTGCCGAAGATGCCCTGGATCGGTCCGCCGACCGCGAGTGAGCCCTCGATGCGGAGCAGTCGGAAAGGGGTGTCGAGCAGGATGCCGAACATGATCTCGAGGGCGAGCGACAGAGTCAGCAGCCAGCGCAGCGTGTCGCCGATGGCGCGCACCGTCTGCAGCGTGTCGCGCACATGCCCGATGGTGATGGCGATCACGGCGTAGCCGAGCAGGGTGAACCAGCCGGCGACCGTGCCGCCTCGGTCAGACGACCAGAGCACGCTCAGCAGCGCGAGCAGCAGGAAGCCGAGCAGCGAGGTCGGGGCGAAGCGCAGCAGAGAGAGCTCGTCCCTGCGGACGGCCAGCACCGCGACGCCGATCACCGCGAGGGCGCCGATGATCGTGGTCAGGCTCACCGGCGACATCATCCGCTCGATGAGGAACGACGAGAAGACCGCGGTGAGCGCGGTCAGCGTGTAGGCGCGGGCGAACAGCGCCGAACCCAGCAGCGAGACGACGAGGCGCCGCGGGGTCATGGCACCTGCCGCGACTGGGGACCGTGCGAGATGACCGGGGTGCGCTCGCCGACGCCGACGCCGATGAGCGGCACCGCCTTCATCTTGAACGAGAGCAGGATCAGCAGCAGCCAGCCCCAGAGCATGATGGGCGCCGACTCGGCGAGCCCCTCGACGAGCAGCACCGCGGTGAACAGCACGGGCAGCAGCGACAGGGGGGAGTAGGGGCGGCGGGCATCCGAGTCCCACCGCGGCCGGTCGACGGCGAAGAACCACGCCCGCCACGCGAGCGCCAGCCAGGCGATCGCCATCAGGACGACGCCGACGGCACCGAGCTGCAGGAACACGTCGAGCCACATGTCGTGCGCGTGGAAGACGCTGAGGCCGTGGTTGAGAATCCAGCCATCGAACGCGGGATCCCAGGGCACCCAGGGGGAGGAGAAGCCGTTGCCGAACACGGGCCGGGTGATCGCACGCTCCCAGACCGCCTGCCAGATCTCGATGCGCCCGGTGAGGTCGGATCCCTTGCCGAGCGCCGACAGGAGCCGGTCGCGCAGCAGCACCGCGCCGCCGATGCCGACGACGGCGACTGCGGCGAAGACGAGGTAGAGCCGCCCGCGTCGTCGCGGCGATGCCGCGCGCACCACGAGCACGGCGACGAGCACCGCCACGACGACGGCGATGCTCAGGTAGACCGTGGCCGACGCGGCCTTGACGAGCAGCACGGCAGCCAGCACGGCCCAGAAGATGAGCATGCTGCGCCTGCGCACCTGTGTCGCGTACAGCACCGCGAAGACGATCAGCGCGAACAGGCACATCATCGCGAGGGTGTGCGCGTTGCCCACCACGCCCTGGATGCGGCCATCGTCGAAGAGGTTGCCGCGCACCCAGTAGAGGTGCGGGTCGATCTTCCCCTCCGGCAGGTTGACGAAGTTCGGCAGCAGGGGATGACGCAGCACGAGTGCGACCCACAGCTCGATAGCCAGGGACAGACCCAGGATGAGCTTGAGCGCGCTGGAGATCGCCCGGGCGATCTCGTTCCAGGTGAGGGTGGTCGCGATGAGCACCGCGGCCACGGTGATGGCGGCCAAGAGCGACCAGGTGAGCAGCGTGGCCACGGGCCAGCGCGACCACAGCGCGGATGCCAGGGCGAGCGCCACGTAGGCGAGGGCCGCCCACGGCAGCCGGCGCCAGGGGAAGCGGGTGGGACGCTGGGCGACGACCTCCGGCACCCAGATGGCGAGGGCACCGGCGGTGAGGACGACCAGCAGAATGCCCGAGCCGAGCGCTCCGAAGGTGTTGTACACCGCCGTGTGCGCGAAGAGGCAGAAGAGGGCCAGCACGCTGTATGCGCGCACCATCAGATGCCCGGTCGTCTCGCGGGGCGGGGCCGCGGGGCGACGGGCAACGGGATGCTTGCTGTACACGGCCATCGGGTTCAGGCTATCGCGCCGGCTCCGAGCACACGCGACACGCCGACGGACGTCGAATGAACCTTAAACGGCCCGTTGAGGGTTTACCATCCGCGACTTGACCAGGGCGAATGACACGGGTGTAATTAGTGATGCACGGCCCGGAGGGGGCACAAGCAGGGTTGGGAGATCGAGATGACGGGTTACCGGTCGGACGTTCCCGAGAATTGGTTCGTCGATCCAGTGAATCTCGGCGTACCCGGAGTACGCCGGGCTGACGCCGAAGATGACGGCGCGCTCGCCTGGCAGGTCGACGCGCTGTGCGCGCAGACCGACCCCGAGGCGTTCTTCCCCGAGAAGGGCGGCTCGACGCGAGACGCCAAGCGCATCTGCACATCGTGCGACGTGCGCGGCGAATGCCTCGAGTACGCACTGAGCAACGACGAGCGCTTCGGCATCTGGGGCGGTCTCAGCGAGCGCGAGCGCCGCAAGCTCAAGCGCCGCGCGAGCTGACGGCTTCGCGGGCACGCCGAGTCCGATGACCGGCGCCCCGCGTATGCCTGTCTAGGCTGAATCTGCCATGCCATCCCGAGTACACGCCATCGTCGTCGCACGCACCGGCGACTCCGCAGCAGCACAGCTCAGCCAGACCCTCGAAGCCCTCCGCGATCAGACGACGCCGCCCGACGCCGTCACCGTCGTGGTCCTCGGCAGCGGCGCGCAGGTGCGTGACATCGAAGGCATCGGGCACAGCGTCGAGGCGATCATCGAGGCGCGCGCGACCACCACTTTCGCCGAGGCCGTCGCGCTGGCCCAGCCGCGCGTGGCGAGCGGCAGCTCGGTGTGGATGCTGACCCACGACTCGCGACCGCGCCGCAGGGCTCTTCAGCTTCTCGCCGGTTCGCTCGAGCGCTCGCCGTCGGCCGCTCTCGCCGCACCCAAGCTCGTGCGGCACGACGACGACCGCGAGATCGTCTCGATGGGGGTCAGCATGAGCCGGTTCGGCCGCGCGGTCGAACTCGCAGCCGACGAACTCGACCAGGGTCAGCACGACTCCGCCGAGGATGCGCTGGGTGCAGACGTGCGCGGCATGCTCATCCGCGGATCGGCGCCCACGGTGCTGCGGCCCGACCCGGGTCTGGGCGGCGCAGACGAAGGGCTCGACCTGGGTGTGCGCGCCCGACTCGGCGGCGCTCGCATCGTGCTCGTGCCCAAGGCGCGGGTCCGCGTGCGGCCCGACGGCGTCGCCGCGACTCCGCAGCGAGAGGCGGCACGCGCCTGGGTGAGCCGCCGCGCGCAGCTGCACCGACGGCTCGCCTACGCACCCGCCTTCGCCGTGCCACTGCACTGGCTGAGCCTGCTGCCGTTGGCGCTCTGGCGCTCGATCGCCCACCTGATCGGCAAGCGGCCGGGGGCGGTCGCCCCCGAGTGGGGTGCGGCACTGGCATCCATGCTCGCCGTGCCCGCGGTGGCGCGCTCCCGAGCCGGCATCCGCTCGTTCCGCACCGCGTCGTGGGCCGGTATCGCGCCCCTGCGCGTGACACGCACTCAGCTGCGGCACCGCCTCGACGACGGGCACGGCAGCGAGCGCGGCGCAGTCAGCGAGCTGCACTTCTTCAGCGGCGGCGGCGCGTGGGCTGTGCTCGCGGCGCTCGTCGTCGGCGTCGCGGCGTTCTTCCCTCTGCTGGCCTGGCCCAGCATCGGCGGCGGCGAGCTGCTGCCCATGCAGCAGGGCGTCGCCGACCTCTGGAATGACGCCGGGTGGGGGCTGCGTGACCTCGGCCCTGGCATCGTCGGCCCCGCCGACCCGTTCGCCGCAGTGCTGGCGGTGCTCGGCACGCTCTGGCCTGGATCGCCGTCCTTCGCGGTCGTGCTGCTGTGGCTGGGTGCCCTGCCGCTCGCCGTGCTCGGCGGATGGTTCGCCGCGACGAGGGTCACCGACAGGTCGGGACTCCGGATCCTCGGCGGCGTGCTGTGGGCCCTGGCCCCCACATTCCTCGCAGCCCTCGTGCAGGGTCGGCCGGCCGCGGTGCTGCTGCACCTGCTGCTGCCGTGGCTGTTCCACTCCGCGGCGGTCGCGCACCGATCCTGGGGTGCAGCCGGAGCAGCCTCCCTGCTCACTGCGGCATCCCTCGCCTGCGCGCCGTCGCTCGCGCCTGCTTTCGTCGCCCTCTGGGCTCTGTCGCTGGTGGCGATGCTCGCCGCCGGTCGGGTGCGCGGTGCTGTGCGCGTCTTCTGGCTGCTGATCCCCGCGGCCGCACTGTTCACGCCGCTGGTCTACTGGCAGCTGCGGCACGGCGACCCGTGGGCGCTGCTCGCCGATCCGGGTGCTGTCGCGCCTCTCGCCCAGGCCGCCTCGGACGCCGCCGGGCGACTGCTCATCGCACAGGGGTTCCCGGCTCCCGATGTCGGCGGCTGGGAGTGGCTGCTCGGCGGCAGCTTCGCGCCCTTCGTCGCCCTGCTGCTCGTGCCCTTGGCCGTCCTCGCGCTGACCTCGGCGCTCTCGCCCCGCTGGCGGGCCGGCTTCGCGCTGCTGGCGACCGCCGTGACCGGGCTGATCACCGCGATGGTCGCGGTCGGCATCCAGGTGTCGTTCGTGCAGGGGGAGGCCGTCGCGATCTGGCCCGGCACCGGACTGAGTCTCGCATGGCTCGGTGCGGTCGGCGCGGCTCTGGTCACCCTCGACACGGTCGTCGCGGTGCCGGCTCTGCGATCCGCAGCGGCGCTCATCACCGGCGCCGGCGTGCTCGTCTGCGCGGTGCCAGGGCTGCTGGCCGTGAACCTCGGCGAGGCGCAGATCCGCAACGGCGCCACCAGCACGCTGCCGGCACTCGTCGCGGCGCACGCCTCAGACGATGCCGACAGCGGCACCCTGGTCATGACCCCGCTCGACGACGGCTCCCTCGCCACCCAGCTGGTCTGGGGCCCGAGCGCGACGCTGAGCGCCCAGACCACGATGCTCACCACGGCGACGCAGGTGCACGACGACGGCCTCGCCGAAGACGCCGTCGACCTGCTCTCGGCGCGCGACTTCGACGCGGCGGCCGCACTCACCGACCGGGGCATCGGCTTCGTGCTGCTCTCGTCGCTTCCCGCGCAGAGCGATCAGGCTCGCCGCATGAGCGAGGCGGCGATCACCGCGATCGACCAGCGCGCCGGTTTCGTGAAGGCGGGCGAGACCCCCAACGGGAGGCTGTGGCAGACGGCGACTCCGCCCGCAGAGCGCGCGCAGCCCTCGCACGCAGAGCGCGCCCTCGGCAATGTCATCGGGCTGGGCCAGCTCATCGTGGTGCTCGCCGCCGTGCTGCTGTCGATCCCGACGCGGGCGTCGCGTCGAGCGGCTCGCGCCCGCTCCCGCGTCGTGGGGCGCTCGCTCGACGAGCCGATCGCGTCGCGGCGGCCGCATGATGACGCCGACCTGCGCACGGCTGAGATCGCCGTGGCATCCGCCGACGGGCAGGCTCCCGACCCGGCACAGGGTCCCGACCCGGCACAGGATCCCGACCCGGCCCAGGGTCCCGACCCGGCCCAGGGTCCCGACGGGGCACAGTATGCCGACCCCGCGCAGGGCACCCTGCCCTCGGCAGCCCCCGCACCGCCGCATCCCGTCGTCGAGGAGAACAGCCGATGAAGCAGCGCACCCTCCGCCTCGCGGCCACCGGCGCCCGCATCGCGACCGGGGCAGCCGTCGCCGCCGCGTGCGTGCTCGGAGTCGGGGCGGCCGTCGCCGCACCCTGGCCGGATGTGCAGAACAAGCCGGCTGCGACGACCGTGACCCCGGTTCCTGGAGACGCGACGATCGTCTGCAACGGCGCATTCCGGGCTCTGGGGCGCGACTCGAGCCAGGCGGATCTGCTCGTCTCGGCAGCCGCACCCACCCTGCGCGTCGACGCCCGCGACCACGAGACGACCACGACCGACCTGGCGATGCCGGGCGTGCTCGGCGGGGAGGGTGCCCAGAGCATCACCGCCGCGGTCGCCGGCCGCACCGCGCCGCTGATCTCCGCGTCGGAATCGGTGACTCTCGATGACGAGGATCTGCGCGGATACGCGGCCGCCCCCTGCCGGGAGGCCGGGATGCGCTCCTGGCTGGTCGGCGGCGACGGGTCGACGGGATCCTCGGATGTGATCCTGCTGTCCAACCCCGCCGACGTTCCCTCGACCGTCGAGCTCAACGTCTACGGCGCGCAGCGCAGGACCACGACCAAGATCGTGCCGCCGAAGACGCAGCTCACTCTGACCCTGGCATCCGTCGCCGGCGCGGAGCCGCGTCCGGTCATCGAGGTTGTCGCCGCCGGCGCGCCGGTGCGCGCGGTACTCCAGTCGGCGCATGTGCGCACGCTCGAGGCGGTCGGCGTCGACGTGCAGGACGGCCTCGGCGGCGCGCAACGGAGCCTGCGTCTGCTCGGCGCGCACTCGCAGCCCATCTCCGAGGGCGATGACTCCACCGGCATCGTGCTTCGCCTTCTCGCACCGCGGGAGGATGCCACGGCGACGGTGCGCGTGCGCGGAGCCGACGGCACCGTGGGCTCCGACGAGTACGCGGTCGAACTCACCGCGGCCACCCCCACCGAGGTCTCCCTGACCGGGATGGGTGCGGGCGCCCACGACATCGAGGTCGACGCGACCGCGCCGGTCGTCGCGGCTGCCCGCCAGACGTCGCGCGCGGACGGCCGCGAGGACTTCGCGTGGATGCTGCCCGCCCCGCCGCTGACCGGCACCGTGCCGTTCACTGTTCCGAGCGGCCCGTCGGCGACGCTGTACCTGAGCAACCCCGAGGACAGCACCGTCACGGTGACACTCGAGGGCGTCGACGAGCGGGTCGTCGAGCTGCGCGCGAACGGCGTGGAGCAGGTCGCTCTGCAGCCTGGCGAGCATCTTCTCCGCTCCGACGGAGCGGTCCGGGCCGCCGTGGGCCTGCTCGGTGACGCGGCGATCGCGGGCTGGCCGCTGTGGGCGCCGCCGGCGACGCAGCAGCCCATCATCGTGCATCCCTGACGGGCGCTCGCCGACCAGCCTGCCCACCCGGGCATGCGGGGCGGGGTCAGTGGTCGCGGCCGTCCGGACCGAGCTCCCAGGGCTCGCGCCCCACATACTCCGCGGCCGCATGGAACACGGCGCTCTCCACAGCCATCCGGCGATGCGACGCGTCGTCATGCCCCTTCGGCAGCAGCCGCTCGATCGGCACGCGATAGAGCGTCACCCGCTGCGCGGCGGGATCGGCTCGCCAGAGCGGGATGCCGTCGGCGCGGTCGTGCGCGGGCATCGCGGCGATCTCGAAGCGGACATCCCGCAGCTCCTCCCAGCTGCCGCGGAGGTACTCGACGGCGCTGCCCACCGTGATCTCGAACCGGTCGAGTCGCCCATCGAGCGGCGGCAGGGGCGGGCGGACGACCTCGCTGCGCCCGAGTCGACCGTGGCGGCCGTGCCGTGCACCGCGCCGCGGTGCGGGGGAGGAGCGTCGGCGAGGCATGCCGAAAGTCTATGCGCTGCCGCGCGGCTGCACCTCTCTCACCCGACCCGGTCATAGTGTGGATGCGATGGACGAAAGACTCCGCCTGGACCAGGGACCGCGCCTCGACTCGTACCTGGCCGTCGGCGAACGGCTCTGCTCGAAGGTCGCCTGCGCGCGCGAGGCGGTCGCGACGCTCACCTTCGACTACGGCGATCAGATGGCCGCGCTCGGTCCGCTCGGCCCCGGCGGCGACCCGCACGCCCACGACCTGTGCGCTCAGCATGCCGAACGGCTCTCGGTGCCCGCCGGATGGCTGGTGATCCGTCACGAGGCGATGCGCTCGTGACGAGGCGATGCGCACGGCGTCGCCGTCGTGGAAATCGGATGCCCGCGCTGATGTGCGATCGACACGCCGTGCCCTAGCCTGAGCCTCAGGGGGAGCGAGGGGCTGTCCCAGAAAGGCAGCCATGGTCGTCTGGCGTCGTGTCATCCTCCCCGTCCTCTTCCTCGTCGTGCTCGGCGCAGCCGCCCTGGCGCTCATGAAGATCGCGTTCGTCCCCGACACCACGAGCGCAGAACCCGCGGGTCCCTCCGCCGGCGTCACAGAGCCGGTGACGGCGGTGGCACGCGGATCACTCGTGAACGAGCTCGAGCTCGAGGGCAGCATCGCGCGTGACGACGAGTACGTCGTGCGTGGCGCGACCGACGGGGTGGTGACCGCCGTGCACGTCGCTGACGGCGCCGTCGTGCAGCAGGGTCAGCTGCTGGTCACGATCAAGCAGAACGATCCCGTCCGCACCGTCGAGCTCGTCGCGCCCGAGGCGGGGGAGGTCTCCGACCTCGCCCTTCTGAAGGGGCAGGCATCGACGATCGGCGGGGAGGTCCTCACCCTCACCCCCGCTCGCCATCACGTCCTCGCGACGGTCAAGCCGGCGCAGCTGTATCGCCTCGTGAACGCGCCGACCGAGGCGACCGTCACCATCACCGGCGGACCGGCGCCGTTCGCCTGCACCGGCGTTCGTGTGCAGATCGCCGAAGACGGGACGGCGAGCGTGCGCTGTGCGGTGCCTGCCGATCAGACGGTCTTCGCCGGACTGCCCGCATCGCTGGCGCTCGCGCTGGGCAAGGTCGACGACGCGCTCGTGATCCCCGTCACAGCGGTGAAGGGCGGGGCGGGCACCGGCGTGGTGTGGGTGGATGCCGGTGACGGCGCCGACCCGGAGGAGCGGAAGGTGACGCTCGGGGTCAACGACGGCGAGCAGGTGGAGGTGCTCGACGGGCTCGCCGAGGGTGATTCCATCCGACAGTTCGTGCCGGGCTTCGCCGTTCCCGTGCAGGAGCAGTGCTACGACGACGGCGCCGGTGGCGAGATCTGCGAGTCGGGGACGAGCTGGTGACGCTCGTCGCGCTGACGGATGTCACCCGCAGCGTCCTGCTTGCCGATGACGCCCGGCTGGAGATCCTGCGGGGCGTGAGCCTGGAGATCGAGGCCGGCGACCACGTCTCCATCGTGGGTCGCTCGGGGTCGGGGAAGTCGACCCTGCTCAACATCCTCGGGATGCTGGATGCGCCCACCACGGGCACCGTGTCGTTCGCGGGCCGCGAGGTGCGGCGTATGCGCACCGGACGCCTCGACCGGATGCGCGGAGAGCACGTCGGCTTCGTGTTCCAGCAGTTCAACCTCCTGCCCGGTCGCACCGCCCTCGAGAACGTGATGATGCCCCTCGGCCACGCCAGGGGCCGGATGTTCCGCCGGCGTCACGGGATCGCGCGCGAGATGCTGGAGCGGGTGGGACTCGGGCACCGGATCGAGCAGATCGCCGATCGGCTCTCCGGCGGCGAGCAGCAGCGCGTGGCCATCGCGAGGGCTCTCGTGCGCAGGCCCACGCTGATCCTCGCCGACGAGCCCACCGGCGCGCTCGACATCGACACCGGTGCGAGCGTCATGGCGCTGCTCGACGAAGTCGCGACAGAGACCGACGCCGCGCTCGTCACCATCACACACGATCTGCACGTCGCCGCCAGGGCTCGAAGGCACTATCGGCTGGACGGCGGCATCCTCACTCCCGCCGATCTCCGACGCGCCTTCGCCGCTTCGACGCTGCAGGACGACGGCGCGGACGCCGGGCTCAGCGCGAGCGTGCCCTCCGGAGCCGCTGCGCCCGCGGTCGCCGGCGCGGAGCTGCCGGCGTGAGCGCGATCATCGGCGCGCTCTCCGACGCGTGGTCGGAGATCCGCGTGCACAAGCTGCGCGTGCTGCTGAGCCTGATCGGCATCGCCGTCTCGGTCGCGGCACTGACCGCCGTGGTCGCGCTCTCGGATATCACCCTGCAGGCCCAGACCGAGGAGTACGACCGCTACGGCGGTCGGGTCGCCACGCTCGTCGTCGCTCCCGCGGGCGCCGATGGGCGCGTCGACGCGGACGCCTTCCACCAGCGCTTCGAGAAGGTCAGCGAGCGCTTCGGCTTCAGCCATGTCTCGCGCTTCGTGGAGGGCATGATGCTCCCGGTGCAGGCGCCAGACGGCGTGCACGGCACCGCTGCGCGACTGATGGACCCCGCGTACGCGGGCATCCATCGGGAGAAGCTGCTCGCGGGCCGCGAATTCGGCGTCGACGACGTCGAGGCGCTCGCCCCGCCGGTGATCATCTCGGAGGCGATGTGGGATGTGCTCGGCCGCGTGCCGATGGATCAGCATCCCACGCTCACCCTCACCGGCGCCGCCGGGGGCACCTACCAGGTGGTCGGGGTCCGGCCGCGTCAGGGACCCTGGGACCAGGAGAAGCGCATCGATCTGCTCTACGACGCGTTCAGCTCACGCGTCGACGAGCTTCCCGAGGATGCCATGCTGCGCTACGACATCTGGGTCGGCGAGCGTGAGGTCGCCGACGTGGGCAGATCGCTCGCCGCCGACCTGAGAGCGGGCATGCCGGAGGGCGATTCGGTCACGGTGAGCCGGTCCGACTGGGCTGCCTCGACCAGCTTCAAGGAGAGCCAGGCGATGACCGAGCTCATCCTCAGCGGCATCGCCGTGCTGATCCTCGGGCTCGGCGCACTGAGCCTGGTGAACATCCAGCTCGTGGCGATGCGGCAGCGCGTGCGCGAGATCGGAGTCCGACGCGCCTTCGGCGCCACAGGGGGGCGGATCTTCACCACCGTGCTCCTGGAGAGCCTGGTGGCGACGACCGTCGCCGGTGTCATCGGCATCGCCATCGTCGTGGCTGTGCTGCGCTCGCCGCTGCTCATCGAGTCGATGTTCCCCTCGCTCGTCGACGTGCCGCCGTTTCCCATCCGCGCAGCGCTGACGGGTCTTATCGCCGCCGTCGTCGTCGGAGCGATCGCGGGCTTCGTTCCCGCGCTCGTCGCGCTGCGGGTCAAGGTGATCGACGCGATCCGGTTCTGAATCGGCGGCCGGCCTCAGAGCCCGATGCGCCGTCCGCTCAGGCGCTCTGCCCGCTGATCGGCGAGGGCCAGCGCCCGCTGCTCGCGCTCCCTGCGCAGCACGGTGATGCCGAGCAGCAGCTCCTCCGGCGGCACGGCGGGCAGCGGCGAGATGTACGGCTGCGCCTCGAGCGCGAGCTCGTGCGCCACGCTGGCGCGCGCCGACGGCGAGAGCCGCTGGACGTTCGCGAGGAACTGCGAGATGCGCCGGGCCAGTCGGTCGGGCATCCGCGCGACATCGGCGACGGTGGCCCACCCGTGCAGCGACGGCGGCAGGTGCGGCTGGTGCGAGGGCAGCGCGGGCGTGCGCACGCGCTGGGAGTAGGTGCCGGCCACCAGGTCCCCGAGGCGCTGGGAGCGCGCGGTCAGCGCGCCGGTGATGACCGCGGCGCCGCCGAAGGTCATGTACACCTCCAGCACCCCGACGAGTGCGCGGATGAAGGTGTGCCGGAACGTGATGGCGCCGCCGTCGATCCGCACGATCCGGCCGCCGACGGCGAGCTTGCCGACGCTGCGCCCGCGCATCGCCACCTCGACGGTGATCGGCAGCACGAGGAAGCTCAGCACCGCGGCGCTGATCATCAGGATGCGGAAGGTGTGCTCGGTCAGAAGCCCCTCGACCATCAGCCACACCTGCACGAAGGTGACGGCGAGGAACAGGGCGAACCCGATGGCCATGTCGATCAGCGCGCCCGCGGCGCGCAGCACGAAGCCCACCGGCTGCACGTCGATCGCGACGGCCTCGCCGGAGAGGATCTCCTGTTCATCGGTGATCGTGGCGGACATGAGTACAGTAAATCAGGTGGATGCCGATGCCCTCGCCGACGCCCGCCGCCCGGAATGGGAGCGGCTCGATGCGCTGAGCCGTAGACGGCGCCTGAGCGGCGCCGAGGTCGACGAGCTGATCGTCCGATACCGCGCGGCATCCGCTGATCTCGCCGAGCTGAAGACGTCGGTGGGCGACTCCCCGCAGGGCGCGTACCTGTCGACGATCCTCGCCGCGGCGCGACTGAGATTCACCGGGGCGGGCGACAACGTGCTCGCGCAGGCCGCGCGCTTCTTCTCGCTGCAGCTGCCCGCCGCGCTCTACCGGATCCGCTGGACGACCGGCATCATCGCGGTCGCGTTCGTGCTCGTGGTCTCGATCACCGGGGCGTGGATCGCCTCCGACCCGGCGCTGATCGCCACGCTGGGACCGCCCGACGTGCTGAGGAAGTACGCCGAGGAGGACTTCGTCGACTACTACGGTCCGATGGCGTCGTTCGCGGGGATGGTGTGGCTGAACAACGCGTGGATCGCCATGCAGTGCGTGCTCTTCGGGGTGACGGGTGTCTGGCCCGTGTGGGTGCTCGTTCAGAACGCCTTCGGGCTCGGCGTCTCGGCTGCGGTGATGACGGCCTACGGGCACCTCGACACGATGCTGCTGCACATCCTGCCGCACGGGCTGCTCGAGCTGACCGCGATCCTCGTCGCGGCCGCGGCGGGCCTGCACATCTTCTGGGCGTGGGCCGCCCCCGGCAGACGCACGAGAGCGCAGTCGCTCGCTGCGGGTGGCCGCTCGCTCGCCACGGTCGCGATCGGCCTGGTCTTCGCTCTGTTCCTCTCGGGCCTGGTCGAGGGCTTCGTCACGGGCTCCGATCTGCCATGGCCGGTCAAGATCGGGATCGGAGCGCTGGCTCTGGGCGCGTTCCTCTTCTACATGCTCGTCATCGGCCGGCGCGCCGCGCGCCGGGGTGAGAGCGGCGACCTCGTCGAGTACGAAGCCGGCACGCCGACGCTCACGGCCGGCTGACCGGGGACTCGCCCCTGTCGGACTCGCGCTCGCTGAGCTGCACGGTCCCGTCGAACAGGGCACGATAGGCGACCCCGATGGCCGCCGCAGCGACGGCAGGGAAGACGAGGAACACCCAGAGCTGGGCGAGCGGATCGAGCCCGCCATAGATGGCCGTGGCGATCGAGCGTGCGGGGTTCGCGGCGCCGCCGGCCACGGGGATGGCGACGAACTGGACGGCGGCGAAGGTGAGGCCGATCGCCACGCCGCCGGCCGCTGTGCGGCGCTCGGGGTGCGTCACGCTCAGGAAGACCAGCACGAGCAGGACGGTGAGGACCACCTCGATGACGATCACGGCGGGCATCCCGAACCCTCCGGGCGAGAGCGTGCCCCAGCCGGTGCTCGCGAAGCCGGCGTCCTGGACGCGCTCCAGCCAGCGCTCAGGGCCGAACAGGCCCACGACGATGAGCGCGGTCGTCGCGATGACGGCGCCGACGACCTGCGCGAGCACGTAGGGCAGCACGTCGCGCCACGGCAGACGGCCCGCAGCTGCGGCACCGATCGTCACCGCGGGGGAGAAGTGCCCACCGGAGATGCCGGCGAACGAGCTGAAGGCGGCGAGCAGCGCGATGCCGAACGCCAGCGCGACGGTCAGGTTCACGGCCGACCCCGCACCGGGGTGGGGTTCGGTCATGCCGGTTCTCCTCCTCATGCCGGCCTCGCGCCGGGTCGTCCTTCGATGATCCCGCATCCGGATGCGCGCCGTGCCGGCACACGCCGAGGCCCCTCCATCGCGGGGATGAAGGGGCCTCGTGGTCGCGCGAGTCGGATTACTCGCCGATGCCGATGGGCTCGGGCTCGCCGATCGGTGCGCCCGCGAGCGCACGCAGCTGAGCTTCCAGGTCCTGGTCGACCTGGCCCCAGTACCAGAAGAAGCGCTCCTGGATGGCGGGGACGGTCAGCCCGTTGTACTGGCCGACGAGGGTCTGCACGAACCGCTCGCGTGCCTCGTCGTCGAACACCTCGCGGTAGAGGATGCTCGCCTGGACGAAGTCGCCGTCGTCCTCGCGCAGCGTCGCCGCCGAGCGGACCAGCTCGCCGTCGGACTCCCAGCTCGCCTCGACGCCCAGCAGCGGGTCGGCCTCGGGGCCGCCTGCGGCGCCGTACGAGTTCGGGGTGTACACCCGGTGCTCGGCGGGGGCGTAGTGGTACTGCATCTGACCCTCGTGCATGTAGTTGCGCACCTGGGCCGCGTGCGGCTGGTTGACCGGCAGCTGGTTGAAGTTCGCGCCGATGCGGTAGCGCTGCGCGTCGCTGTACGAGAACACGCGCGCCATCAGCATCTTGTCGGGCGAGATGCCGGTGCCGGGAACCTGGTTGCCGGGCGAGAAGGCGGCCTGCTCGATCTCGGCGAAGAAGTTCTGCGGGTTGCGGTTCAGCGTGAACGTGCCCACCTTGATGCGCGGGTAGTCCTTCTTCGACCACGTCTTGGTGAGGTCGAAGGGGTTGTAGCGGTAGGTCTTGGCCTCTTCGTACGGCATGATCTGCACGTGCACGTCCCACTTCGGGAAGTCGCCGCGCTCGATCGCCTCGTACAGGTCGCGACGGTAGTAGTCGGCGTCCTCACCGGCGATGCGCTCGGCCTCGCCGGCCGACATGCGCTCCACGCCCTGGTGGGAGAGGAAGTGGTACTTGACCCAGAAGCGCTCGCCCTGGGCGTTGACCCACTGGTAGGTGTGCGAGCCGTAGCCGTTCAGGTGGCGCCAGCTGCGCGAGAGGCCGCGGTCGCCCATGACATAGGTGACCTGGTGGGCCGACTCGGGCGAGAGGGTCCAGAAGTCCCACTGCATGTCGGCGTCGCGCAGACCCGATGCGCCGAGGCGCTTCTGCGAGTGGATGAAGTCGGGGAACTTCATCGCGTCGCGCAGGAAGAAGGTCGGAGTGTTGTTGCCGACGATGTCGAGGTTGCCCTCGGTGGTGTAGAAGCGCAGCGAGAAGCCGCGCACGTCGCGCCAGGTGTCGGGCGAGCCCTGCTCACCGGCCACGGACGAGAAGCGCAGCAGCGTCTCGCTCTTGGCGCCCGGCTGGAAGACGGCCGCGCGGGTGTACGCCGAGATGTCCTCGGTGACCTCGAACTCGCCGAAGGCTCCGCCGCCCTTGGCGTGCGGGTTGCGCTCGGGCACGCGCTCGCGGTTGAACGAGGCGAGCTTCTCGACCAGGTAGCGGTCGTGCAGCGCCGTGACGCCGTCGGCGCCGACGGTCAGCGAATGCGCATCGCTCGCGACCGGTGTACCTGTCTGTGTGGTGGTTGCGGGCTTATCAGCCATTGCCGTTCCTTTCGCATTCATGACAGAGGGCTCGGTAGGTGACCGCGGCTTCGAGGATTCTCATGCCGTGGTCATGGGAGGGGTGCAGGCAGGGGGCCGCGCCGATCGCGCAGGCGACGTCTTCGACGCGTCCGCAGCTGACGCACTGCACGTGGTGATGGTTGTCATCGCTGCGCAGCTCGTAGAGCGCGCTGCCGACGTCGGGCAGGTTCACGCGCTGCACGATGGCGGCGTCGGTGAGGTCGTTCAGGATGCCGTGCACCGTGGCGAGTGCGATGCCGGGAAGCGCATCGCGGATGCCGGTGAAGACGACGTCCGCCGAGGCGTGCGGCCGTGCAGCGATAGCCTCGAGCACCCTGATCCGCTGCACGGTGACGCGCAGTCCGGCGTCGCGCAGGCGCTGCTGTGCAGCGGTGTCGGAGAGGGGCATGCCCCCATCTTATTCTGAACGATTCAGAAAAGCGAATGCATCGGGTCAGCGTGTCACAGGCGTCCGGCTGCCTTCAGCTCGAGGTAGCGGTCGGCGATGCGCGGCGGCAGCTGCTCGGGGTCCGCGGCGATCGCCTCCCCGCCCGCGCGGCGGATCGCGTCGGCGACGACCTGGGCATCCGCCATGGTCTGCTCGGCGGCGGCGGCGAGGTAGACGTCTGCTCTCGAATCGCGTCGCCGGGCGAGATCGCCGATGGCGTCGTCGGTCACCGAGCCGACCAGCACGGTGGTCGCTCGCGACGCGTCCGGGAACGCCCCCAGGAACCCGCGGGCGGTCTCGGCCGCATCCTGCGCGGTGAGCACGATGATCAGCGAGGGTCGTGTCGTGAGCGTGCGGATCGCGGCGAACGCGCCGGCCCAGTCGGTGTCGACCAGCCGCGCGTGCACCGGCGCCATCGCGTCGGTCAGCGCGGGCAGCAGGGCCGCGCCCTCCACTCCGGTCACGCGCGCGCGGGCGACCCGGTCGTACATGAGCAGGTTGATGTGGTCGCCGGCACGCGCGGCCAGGGCGGACAGCAGCAGAGCGGCCTCGAGCGAGGCGTCGAGCCGGGTGCTGTCGCCCACGCGTGCGGCGGAGGTGCGGCCGGTGTCGATCAGGATGACGACCTGCCGGTCGCGCTCGGGTCGCCAGGTGCGGAGCATGGTGGTGCCGGCGCGCGCGGTGGCTCGCCAGTCGATCGAGCGGATGTCGTCGCCGCGCACGTACTCGCGCAGCGAGTCGAACTCGGTGCCCTGACCCCGCACCTGGATCGACGTGTTCCCGTCGAGCTCACGCAGCCGCGCGAGCCGCGACGGCAGGTGCTTCCGCGAGCTGAACGCCGGCAGCACTCGCAGGGCTCCTCGCACGTCGTGCCGCGCCTGCCGTCCGGCGAGCCCCAGCGGCCCGCGCGAGCGCACGACGACGAACTCGCTGACCAGCTCGCCCCGCCGGCGGGGCAGCAGCGGCACCTCTGTTCGGCGGCGCTCACCGGCGGGGATGCTGAGCCGGGCACGCTCCTCGGGAGCCCCGGCCGTCGGCTGCCAGGCGTCGCGCAGCTGCCCGCGCAGCGTGCGGGAGCCGATGTTCTGCACGGCGACGCTCGTCTGCACCGGCTCGCCCAGTCGTGCTCGCGCGGGGATGGAGCGCGACACGATCAGCGAGCGGGGGTTCGGGGCCGTCACGACGTCGATCGCCACGAGCAGGATGCACAGCAGCATCCAGCCTCCGAACACCGCCCACGGCGGCGCTCCGGCGGCGCCGAGCAGCACCGTCGGCACGACGCCCAGCGCGATCAGCGGGGCGAGAAGAGCGGTGACGAACATGTCAGATCGGCACTCGAGTCTGCTGCACCACCGACTGCAGGACGGCGTCGGCCGAGACGCCCTCCATCTGGGCATCCGGGCGCAGCTGCAGGCGGTGACGCCACACCGGCATGAGCATGGTCTGCACGTGATCGGGCGTGACGGCCGTCGAGGCGTTCAGCCACGCCCAGGCCTTGGCGGCCGCGAGCAGCGCGGTCGACGCACGCGGGCTCGCACCCAGCTCGACCGAGGGCGACTGCCGGGTGGCCCGCGCGAGGTCGACGACGTAACCGAGCACGTCGTCGTTCACCTGCACGCGTGCGGCTGCTTCCTGCGCGGCGCGGATCTCCTCGGCGGTCACGGCCGCCTGAACCCCCGTGAGCAGGCGCGGGGAGAAGCCGCCCGCGTGCAGGCGCAGCACCGAGACCTCGGCGTCGCGCTCGGGCATCCCGACCACGAGCTTCATCAGGAACCGGTCGAGCTGCGCCTCCGGCAGCGTGTAGGTGCCCTCGTGCTCGACCGGGTTCTGCGTCGCGGCGACGAGGAACGGGTCGGGAAGCGGGCGGCTCAGACCGTCGGCCGACACCTGGCGCTCCTCCATCGCCTCGAGCAGGGCGGCCTGCGTCTTCGGGGGAGTCCGGTTGATCTCATCGGCGAGCAGGATGTTGGTGAACACGGGACCTGCGCGGAACTCGAACTCGCCGGTGCGGGCGTCGTACACGAGCGAACCCGTGACGTCGCCAGGCATGAGGTCGGGGGTGAACTGCACCCGCTTGGTGTCGAGTCCGACGGCGCGCGCGAAGCTGCGCACCACGAGCGTCTTCGCGACGCCCGGCACGCCCTCGAGCAGCACGTGACCGCGCGCCAGCAGAGCCACGAGCAGACCGGTGACCGTGCCGGCCTGACCGACCACGGCCTTGTCGACCTCGGTGCGCACGCGGTGCATGGCCTGACGCAGCGCGTCGTCGTCCAGTGTCGCGGTGGGGGTGGTGCTCTCGTCGCTCACGGGCGGTTCCTTTCGGTATGGGCGGCCTCGACCGCCGTCTCGAGTTCGGCGAGTCGTCTGGCGAGTTCGATCAGTTCGCGGTCGTCAGCGGGCGGAGCGCCGCCGAGCAGGTCGTGCAGGGATCCGCGCGGCACGCCGAGGCGGTCGGATGCCGCGTCCGCGATCTCAACGGCCGTCGCACGCGGGCTGAGGGCGAGACGGCGCGCGAGCCTGGCGCGCGTACCCGCCCGGATCGCAGCAGCCGCATGGGAAGCATCCGCCGCCTTCGCCGTGAGGCGGGCACGGCCGTGCATGGTCTCGGACGCGCGCACCGTGACGGGCAGCGACTCCGCGACCAGGGGACCGAAGCGCGCTCCGCGCCACCAGATCGCGGCGATGCCGGCGATGAGCAGGAGGAGGATGGCCGGCGTCAGCCATGCCGGAGTGAGCTCGCCGAGGGTCGCGGGAGCATCGGCGACCCGATCGCCGTCTCCGAGCGATCCGATGTACCAGACGACGTGATCGGTCTGCGCGAGCAGGGCGAGCCCGAGGGCTGCGTTGCCGTCGTCCGCGAGATGGCGGTTGGAGAGCATGCGGGTCGCCTCGATGAACGAGACCTTCGTCCCGTCCCGGTCGGCGATCAGCAGGGCAGCGCTGCCGTCCGCGCCGCGGAAGCAGCCGTCCACGTCGTCGGCCGGGTCGAACATCCGCTCGGCCTCGACTGAGCCCGTCTCGGCGAACTCGGCGTGATCGCAGCTCGCCTCGACAGCACCGAGGCCGCCTGCGTCGCTGCCGAGCTCGAGCAGCTCGAGCATGCGGGCGCTCGTGCTGAGCAGCACGACCCGATCCGCCTCGTCGAGCAGATCGAGCACGGTGTCGTCGGTGAGCGCCACGGGGTCGGTCAGCACGAGCGCGCTGCCCGGCTCGAGGGCGGCGACAGCAGCCGCACGGCTGCGCACGACCTCGACCTCGGTGCCCTGCTCGCGCACCAGCTCGGCGAGCGCTTTCGCGCCGCCCGGCGCCGGAGACTCCGGATTGAGCACTCCCTCGAGCGAGGGGGCCGTGGTCACCAGGCGCAGGGAGAGCAGCGCGATGCCGACCAGCATCACGACGACCAGCAGCCAGCCGAGCACGTTCCGGCGGCGGCCCGGTCGCCGTGCGGCGGCGGTGCTGCCGAGAGTGTCGGACGAGAGAGAGGCGCTGGACGTGGTGGTGCCGGAGAGGGAGGTGCTGGAGAGGGCGGTGCTGGACGTGGTGGTGCTCATGCGCGCACCGCCGCGGTGTCCGCGCTCAGACGCGGTGTGGTCGCCTGGATCCGGTCGTCGGTGGCTGCGAGCGCGCGGTAGTCGGCAGCGCTCGCCGGGGCGCCCAGGTAGCGCACCGCGTCGAACAGCGTGGCGGCTTCGTGCAGCGGCTCCGTGAGCTGCGGGAGAGGGGGGGTGGCCTCGCGGGCGATGCCCTGGGCAGTCGCGCCGGGGGCGGGATCGATGAGATCGCGCTCGAGCAGCCCGCGGGCGAGCGCCCGGAAGCGCAGCACGACAGCGCCGTCCCAGTCCTCGTCACGCGCTCGGCGCTCGGCGTCGGCGCGCAGCTGAGCTGCCGTGCGGTCGTCCTTCTCGCCGAGCAGGTCGATGCGACCACGCACGGCCCGCGAAGAACGGGGCCTGCCCCACAGGATGAGCGCGACGACCACCGCGGCGACCACGGCGATCGTGATCATCGTCAGCGCCAGAGGGGCGACGGCGCCCGTGCCGTCGCCCTCGAAGAGGCCGAAGAACCAGTCGGCGACATCGGCGGCCAGCTGATCGAACCACGTGGGCTTCGCCGCCTGATACTCCGCCTTCGACAGCTCCTCCTGCGCGCGCTGACGCGCCTCGTCGCCGTCGGGGACGAACACGTCTGCGGCGGACAGCAGTGCGATCATCCGGCTCCGCCCGGCGCCGCCCAATCATCGGACGAGGACGCCGCGGGTGGGGCAGGGGCGGCCGGCGGCTGGGATGGAGCGGCGTACGGCGGCAGCGGCGCCTGGCCAGGGTAGGGCTGACCCGCATACGGCTGGCCGGCGTAGGGCTGGCCCGCGTAGGGCTGACCGGCGTAGGGCTGGCCAGGGTACGGCTGACCCGGGTAGGGCTGACCCGCAGAGCCGCCCGGTGCGTAGCCGGCATACACCGTGGGCTGCTGCTTGGGCGGGGGAGTCTTGGACACCGCGCGTGCCGGATCGATCGCGTAGGGATCCTCGAGCTCTGCGTCGGACGCGCCGTGCGCGCTGCGTTCGACGAAGCGGATCAGCGTCTGGTCGAGTCCTTCGTACCGCATCCGGCTGTCGAGGTAGATGAGGGTCGCACCGGTGCCCTGCACGACGAGCGTGATCGCCTGCACGGCGAGGACGAGGATCTGCGGAAGGATCGTCAGCGCGAGGAAGCCGATCACCTCGCTTTCATCCGTTGACCCGGTCGGCGCCATCACGCCGCCGATCACTCCCGAGAGGATCGAGCCCGGCACGCTGACCACCTGCGCGGCGAGTCCCATGATCGCGCCGATGAGGAACATCACCCCGAGCGCGGGCCAGAAGCGGCCGCGGATCAGACGCCAGGAGCGCACGAGGGCCGAGCCGAGCGTCGCCTTCTCCAGCACCAGGGCGGCGGGCACCACGAGCAGCTTCGTGCTCAGCCACACCACCAGCGGGATGCTGGCCACGGCGAGCAGCACCACCAGACCGACCGCGAGGCCGATCGAGCTCGTCGAGAAGTCGCTGCCGGCCATGATCGCGATCGCCGCACCGCCGATCGCGAGCATCCAGAGCAGGACGGCGAGACCCTGCAGCAGCGCGTAGCCGAACAGTCGCCAGAACGCCGGGCGCACGCGGGACCACAGCGAGCGCAGCGGAGCCTTGCGCCCGAGCGCGGCGTACGACACGTCGGCGGCGACGAGCCCCTGCACGATCGAGGTGAAGGCCACGCTCGCGAGGGTCAGCACGACACCGAGCACGATGCTGAGCGCCACGGTGCCGGCGATGATGGGGCCCTGATCCGGGGAGCCGGCCGGCACGCTCGCGATGCGCGCGGCCGAGAAGCCGGCGACGAGCGCGATCACCACGACGACGATCGCGGTGATGCCGAACTGCACGGCCACGGCGAAGCCGAACAGCACCTTGGGGTTGTGTCGCAGAGCGCTGAACGATCGCCCCAGGATCATCCCGAACGTCATCGGGTGCAATGGAATCGCGCTCTTCTTCGGTGCGGGGGTCCAGGTCTGACCGCTCATTCGCACTCCCTCCCTGTGCCCTCCCATCGTGGCACACCGACCGGTCGGCGCGTGCGCCCGCCTCCGCGCGCGCGAAGCATTCTCAAGTAGGCTGATCCGAGTCGCCTCACAGGGGCGCTGCCGGTGCCGCACAGGGAAGAAAGCTGAGGCTGAGCGGAACATGACCTCTCGTATCCTCGTGGTCGACGACGACACGGCGCTCGCCGAGATGATCGGCATCGTGCTTCGCACCGAGGGCTTCGAGGCGCTGTTCTGCGCCGACGGCGCACAGGCGGTCGACGAGTGGCGCTCGAGCCGGCCCGACCTGGTGCTGCTCGACCTGATGCTGCCTGGCATGGACGGCATCGAGATCTGCACGCGCATCCGAGCCGAGTCCGGTGTGCCGGTGATCATGCTCACCGCCCGCAGCGACACAGCAGACGTCGTGCGCGGCCTCGAGGTCGGCGCCGACGACTACATCGTCAAGCCGTTCAACCCGAAGGAGCTGGTGGCGCGCATCCGCACGCGTCTGCGGCCCGCACCGCAGGCCGAGACCGAGGTGCTGCGGGTCGGCGATCTGACGATCGACGTCGACGCGCACGAGGTGCGCCGCGGAACGGCCCCCATCGCGCTGACGCCGCTCGAGTTCCAGCTGCTCGTCGCCCTGGCATCCAAGCCGCAGCAGGTCTTCTCGCGCGAGATGCTGCTCGAGCAGGTCTGGGGCTATCACTACAAGGCCGACACGCGCCTGGTGAACGTGCACGTGCAGCGGCTGCGCGCGAAGGTCGAGCTGGACCCCGACAACCCGCGCATCGTCACCACCGTGCGCGGCGTGGGCTACCGCGCCGGCAGCGTCGGCTAGGTCCGATCGTGGCCGTGAATCCTCCGACGCGCGTCACCGCAGCGCTCTGGGGCGGGCCTCGCAGATGGCCCGACATCTTCGCCGGGCTGTGGCGCACCTCGATGCGCTTCCGTGCCACGGCGATCACCCTGCTGCTCACCTCGCTCGCCATCTTCATCATCTGCGTGGTCATCGCCCTGGTGATCCGCGGCGACCTCTTCGAATCACGCAAGGACGAGGCGCTGCACAACGCCCGAGCAGCGGTCTCGGCCGCTCAGAAGCAGCTCGACTCGGGGCAGACCGGCGACGACCGCGCGACGATCGCCGCGGTGTGGGGCGAAGCGCAGCGCGTGCTGGGCCGCACGGCCTCGTCGAGCCGCATCGTCGGCTTCATCTCCGCCGCTCAGGGCGACGGCTACACGCCGACCGGCTTCCGCAGCCTGGAGTACTCGTCGGGGCAGATGTCGCTCAGCACAGAGCTGCGCACCCGCGTGAAGCAGGTGACGACGCGCCAGGCCTGGCAGTCGATCGCCCTTCCGCAGGCGGACGGCACCGTCGCCGCCGGCATCGTCGTCGGCCAGCTTCTCGAGTTCCGCGGTGTCGGCACGTACGAGGTGTACATCGCCTACGACCTGGCGGACGCTGACGAGACCCTGCTCTTCGTGCAGCGCACGCTCTGGTTCGCCGGAATCACTCTGGTCGCGCTCATCACCGGCATCCTGTGGCTGGTGCTGCGCTCGGTCTCGGCGCCGATCATCGAGGCGGCCGAGACCAGTGAGCGTCTCGCCGCGGGCGACCTCGAGGTGCGCCTGCCCGTCTACGGCGAAGACGAGCTCGCGAGCCTCGGACGCTCGTTCAACGCGATGGCGGACAGCATCCAGAGTCAGATCAAGGAGCTGGCCGAGCTCTCGCTCGTGCAGCAGCGCTTCGTGTCGGACGTCTCGCACGAGCTGCGCACGCCGCTGACCACCATCCGGCTGGCTGCCGAGATGATCAACGACACCAGAGACGACTTCGATCCGGTCACCGCCCGCACCGCAGAGCTGCTGCACACCCAGGTGCAGCGCTTCGAGACGCTGCTCGCGGATCTGCTCGAGATCAGCCGGTACGACGCCGGATCAGTGCAGCTCGAGGTCGAGGCGACGAGCCTCGCCCAGCTCGCGGAGGAGATGGTCGATCAGATGCGGCCGCTCGCGGCCACCCACGACACCGAGCTGCGGCTGGTGGCGCCGGGCGGCTATTCGCCCGTCGACATGGACCCGCGCCGCGTGCGCCGGGTGCTGCGCAACCTCATCGGCAACGCGATCGAGCACGGCGAGGGCGAGCCGATCGTGATCACCGTCGACAGCGATCAGCGCGCGGTGGCCATCGGCGTGCGCGACTTCGGACTCGGCATGCGCCCCGAGGACGCCGAGCACGTGTTCGACCGGTTCTGGCGGGCGGACCCCTCACGCCGGCGCACGATCGGCGGGACCGGCCTCGGGCTCTCGATCGCGCTCGGCGACGCCCGGCTGCACCGCGGCACCCTGGAGGTGTGGTCGGAGCTCGGGGTCGGCACCAACTTCGTGCTGACGATTCCCCGCAGCCCGAACGTCGAGGTCGGCCGGGGCCCCGTGCCGCTGGAGCCGGCAGAAGGCCTGGTCGATGTGGTCGACGTCACCGAGCCGATCACCCTGCGCGGCGTGCGCGACCTTCCGGACGCCGAGGCTTCCGACGCGGGCGACTCCGGCGAGAAGGGACGGCAGAGAACATGACCTCGCGCACCCGCATCCGTCTCCTGTCGGCGATCGCCGCCGCTCTCGCCTCGGCAGTCGTGCTGGCCGGGTGCACCGGGCTCCCCACGTCGGGGCCGCCCAACGCCGGACTCGCGGTGGGGGAGGAGATCGAGGAGCCCCCGTTCTCGTTCATCGCCGACGATCCGGAGCCCGGCGCCGGGCCGGCACGGATCGTCGAGGGCTTCCTCGACGCGTCGATGTCGCCGGCCGATTCGTGGAAGACCGCACGGAAGTTCCTCACCGACGACTTCCAGAGCGCGTGGAAGCCCGACGCGGGCGTCACGATCGACAGATCGGTCGATGATCGCGACTACGACTCGACGGTCGAATCGGATGATGAGGACGCGACGTCCGCGGAGGTCGGCGTGACGCTCGCCCAGGTCGCGAGCGTCGACGGCACCGGCGGGTACAGCGCCGACACGGGCGCGGCGAACGCCACCTATCGGCTCGTGCGCGAGGAGGGCGGCGAGTGGCGGATCTCCGAGGCGCCCGATGGCGTCACCCTCGACATCGAGACGTTCGGGCAGGTCTATGAGAAGTTCTCGCTGCAGTACTTCGACCCCACCTGGACCCACCTCGTGCCCGATGTGCGCTGGTTCCCGCGTCGGGCCGCGATGGCGACGACGGTGGTGCGGGCGCTGATATCCGGCGAGCCGAGCGAATGGCTCGTCCCTGCCGTGCGGCCGTTCTCCTCCGACGTCGAGATGGTCGGCGACGCGGTGACGGTCGACGCGTCGCAGGTCGCCTCCGTGCCCGTGAGCCGTGCGGCGCTGTCCGCCTCGCCGACAGACCTGGCCAGGATGCGCACGCAGCTCGAGGCGAGCCTCGAGGGGTCGGGGGTGACCGAGGTGCGCCTGCTCGTCGACGGAGTTCCACTCGACGCCGGCCGCATCACCGTCCAGGACCCGATCATCGACCCCGGCGTGCTGGTGCTCGGCGACGAGATGTTCGGCGTCGCCACATCCGGCGGCGAGATCGCCCCGGTCGGCGGGCTCACCGCGCAGATCGCGAAGATCGCCGATCCGATCGCCGCCGTCGACGTCTCGTCCGACGCGCAGCTGGCCTCGGTGCAGCTGCGCGACGGGCACGTGTTCGCGGTGCGCGACGGCCACACGAACCAGGTGGACGGCCGCGCGGGGCTGATCACGCCGTCACTGGACCCCTTCGGGCTCATCTGGACCGTCCCGGCCTCGAGCCCCGCCGCGGTGCAGGTCTCGACCGCCCAGGCCCAGCCCTCGACGGTCGCCGACGCCTGGCCGTCGGCCGATGCCATCAGCCAGCTGCGGGTGTCGGCGGACGGCGCGCGCGTCGCCGCGATCGTCACGTCGGGGGGAGAGCGCCGGCTCGTCGTCGCGTCCGTCATCCGCGACCAGGAGCAGCGCCCGATCAGCCTCGGCACCCCCTACTACGATGTGGCGCAGCTCTCCGGAGCCGTGCAGGGACTGTCGTGGGTCGGCGCGGATGCGGTGGCGGTGCTCAGCGCCACTCCCGACCCGACGCTGACGACGCACATGATCGGCGGCCCGTCTGCGGTGTCGTCGGCGCCGACGGGGGCGGCCGCCCTCTCGGGAGCCAAGACCGTCACCGGGGTGCGGGTGCTGTCGACCGATGAGTCGGTGTACGCCCAGCGCGGCTCGTTCTGGCAGGAGGCGATCGCAGACGTGCGGGTGCTCGGCACCAGAGCCGGATACTGACTCGTCCTGCACCGGATGCCCGTGCTGCGAGTTCTCCCCGGGAGGCGCGCTGCACGGCATCCGCACGTCGCGGGATCGGGCAGGGTCGGAGCATGGATGCGGATCTGTGGCGTCGGATCGGCAGCGACGCACTCGCCCTGCTGCTCGCGGCCAGCTGCCCCGGCTGCGACAGCAGCGGCACGCTGCTGTGCGACGCGTGCCGAATGCTGCTGCACGCCGAGCCGCACGAGGTGCGCACCCCGCAGGGCATGCTCGTGCACGCCGCGCTGCGATACGAGGGTGTCCCCGCGCGCGCCATCAGACGCCTGAAGGAGGACGGCGCCACGATGCTCGCCCGGCCTCTCGGGGCCGCGCTGGGAGACATCCTGCGCCGGACGTTGGCCGATGCGCTGATCGTGCCCGTGCCGACCAGCCGGGCGGCGTTCCGCCGCCGCGGCTACCGCGTGCCTGATCTGCTGGTGCGACGCGCCGGGGCCACAGCGCACCGGCTGCTGGTGCCCGCGCGGCAGACCGGAGACCAGCGCGGACTCGGTCGCGAGGCGCGCGCTCACAACGTCGCGGGCAGCATGCGCGCTGCTCGCCGCGGGCACGGGCCGGTCGTCATCGTCGACGACGTGGTGACGACGGGCGCGACGCTCGACGAGGCGGCACGGGCGCTTCGCGCGGCCGGCTTCGTTCCCGTATGCGCGGTCGCGCTCGCCGCCACGCCCCGCCTTAGCGAAACGGCGAGATCGATGTCAACGGTTAGTGACATGTCGGTGCACGGCGACTAGCGTTAGGGGGACACAAGGCGACCACGGTCCGCCCTTGGCCGGGCGGACCGGGACAAGGAGACAGTGATGGAAACGAGCATCGTCGGCGTCGGAGTGAGCATCTCCGACCGATTCCGCACCGTTGTCGAAGAGAAGACCGCCCGTATCCAGACGCTCGCCCCGCGGGCGCAGCGACTCGAGATCAAGGTCACCCATCGCGCCTATCGCAACGGCCGGATACCGGATGAGACGGTCGAGCTCACCCTGCTCAGCAAGGGCCCGGTGATCCGGGCGGAGGCTGTCGATCCCGACAAGTTCGCCGCATTCGACCTCGCGCTCGACAAGCTCGCCGAGCAGCTGCGTCGCGCCAAGGAGAAGCGGATCGACGGGCGCAACCATCCCCGCGGCGCTCACTTCGAGAAGGAGAGCGGCGCGCTCGCCGGAATCGACGTGCAGCCGGCTTCGGTCGACGTGCTGCGCGCTGTGGCCACCGGAGCCATCCCCGTTCAGACCGACGAGGAAGAGGAGTACTCGCCCGTCGTCATCCGCACCAAGAGCTTCGATGCCGAGTGGATGACCGTCGAGGAGGCCGTCGACCGCATGGAGCTGGTCGGCCACGACTTCTTCCTCTTCATCGACGCGCGCACCGACCACCCGAGCGTCGTCTACCGACGCAAGGGCTGGGACTACGGTGTCATCTCACTGACCACGGCGGCCCCGCCGGAGGAGGCGATCGCCTCCTGATCCGCGAAGAGGCGCCTTCCCCGTCGGGGAAGGCGCCTCTGTCGTTCCGGGCCCTGAGCCGGCCGAAGGGCTGGGCGAAGGGCTAGTCGAAGATGCCGTCCAGGATGCTGCCGATCACCAGGCCGCCGAGGACGCCACCCATGATGTCGCCGCCGCCCACACCGCCGCGGCGGCCCCCGCCGCCGCCCCAGCCGTCGCCGCCCCAGCCCTGATTCTGCGGGCGGGACGAGTCGATGTCGCGCTGGGCGAGCTGCAGGGCCTCGGATGCCAGCAGCGCCACGCGCCGAGCGGCCGCCAGCGCCTGCTCGCGGGTGTCCTCCGCGGGAAGCATCGCGGGGACATCCATGCGCAGACGCTCCGCCTCGGCGAGTCGGGTGCGCGCGTCGGCGCCGATCCAGCCGCGATGACCGGCGATGAGCCCGCGTGCCACGCCCAGCTGACGGTCGGCGTCGTCGAGGGCGTGCTGCACGTGATCGAGCGAGGGGAGCGGGTTCTGCGCGCGGTACTGCGCCTTGGCGATCGCCTCGTCGAGGGCGGTGTTCGCGCTGCGCAGCTGCGTGAGCTCGGCGTAAGGGTCGTTGCGCGTGCCCGACGGCGCGAGCGCGAGCAGCGCCGCCTCGAGCTCGGCGGTCGCCTTCGTCACCTCCGGCGTCTGGGGAGCGCTGCGGGCCGCGACGATGTCACCGCGCGAATCGGCGACCACATCGGCGAGCGTGGATTCGGCGCGCAGCGCCTGGATCTCGAAGTCCTCCACGGCATCCAGCATCGCGCCGGCCCGACGCACGGCCTCGGTCGCGGTCTCGAGGGCGAGATTAGCCTCCTCGTTCTGACGCGCGGCGCGGCGGCGCTCCGACACGTCTGCGCCGTGCGTGGCGAAGGCGAGAAGCCTCTCGGCCTCGTCGCCCGACGAGGCGATGCGACGCATCGCGGTCTCGGAGTACCGCGACGAGAGGCGCTCGATCGTCGAGCGCGCCTGCGGGACGCGTGCAGCGAGGGACTCGGCATCCCGCCGCACCTGCGCGATCACCTCGGGAGCCCTGCGCACCTTCGCGACCGTCTCGGCGAGCTCACCGGTCTTCTCATCGAGCAGGTTCTCGGCCCACTCGCACAGCTGCACGATGCGCGCGTTGCGGGTGCGCAGCTCCTCGACCGTGTCGGGGATCTCGTCGTGGTTCAGCTGGTGCAGCTGGAACGCCTCACCCAGATGAGTGCGCACCGACCGCAGGGCGTTTCCGAGGTCTGCGGTCAGTGAGTCGCCGAGCTCGGCCTGGGCGAACGCGAGCTCGTCTGAGGTCGTGCGGATGCGCTCGTCCGCCGCGACCAGCGCCTGCTCGGCGCGGCGCGCGAGATCCGCGTCCTGCGCTGCGAGCGCCTCTTCTTCACGTCTGCGTCTGCCCCAGAATCCGGCCATGTCACGATCCTACGGTCGTCGGTCGGTGCGCGTGCTGTGCATCCGATGCGCCCGTCGCGAACACCACCCCGTGGACGCCCCCTCGCACCGTCGGCGCCCCCTTCGGCTCGCGCCGTCGCGAGGGGGTGCGGATGCCCGAAGGGGGCGCCGACGTCAAACGAGCGCCTTCGCGGGACGCCCGCGCTTGGGGCGCTCGGTGGACAGCTCCAGCTGCAGTGCGTGCTGCGGGTGCTCGCCGAGTCGCTGCTCGACGTGGTCGAGCCAGCTCACCTCGGCCTCGGCCGCGAAGATCATCGAATCGACGACCAGCGTCCTGGCGAGCTCCTCGGGCCCGTCCGCGTTCATGCCGGCGTGCCGGGTGCGGTTCAGTCGCTCCAGCTGTGCGAGCGACGCGATCCGCTGGTGCTGGATCACGCTCACGACATCGACGCCGGGCAGCGTAGCGGCGACGGCAAGCTTGATCGCCAACTCGTCGCGCGTGCCGTGCCCGCGCTCGACGGGGCAGTCCAGCCAGACGCGCATCTCCGCCCGTCCCGCCGGCGTGATCTGCCAGTAGACGTGGCCGTGCTCGTCGACCGCGCCCCTCGCGACGAGGCCGTCGCGCTCCAGGCGCTCGAGGGTGTTGTAGATCTGACCGACGTTGAGCGGCCAGGTGGAGCCGGTGCGGCGATCGAACTCGGCGCGCAGCTGATAGCCGTAGCACGGCCCCTGGTCGAGGATGGCGAGCAGGCTCTGGCGAACGGACATGGTGACTCCTCGACCGGCGCGCCGGTATTGCGTTTCTCGGTATATGCATATCCGGCAACATGTCACGAGCGCGGGAGCCCGCGCGGCGTGTCCGTTCGCCGTGAGCGTGCATCGACCTGCCGGTGCACAGCGTGCGCAGGTCACGCGCCGGTAACATGGCAAAGCATGTCCGGTGCTGACCGTTGCTCCGGGACGTAAATCCAAGGGAGACATCCGTGGCGAATCCTCTCGAGAAGCTGCTGCGCGCGGGCGAGGGACGCATCCTCCGCCGGCTCAAGCAGGTCGCGAAGGCCGTGAACGCGCTCGAAGACGACTTCGAGAAGCTCACCGACGACGAGCTGCGGAATGAGACCGCCGAGCTGCGCGCGCGATTCGACAAGGGCGAGACGCTCGACCAGCTGATGCCGGAGGCCTTCGCCGCCGTGCGCGAGGCCGCACGCCGCACGCTGGGCATGCGCGCCTACGACGTGCAGATCATGGGCGGCGCGGCTCTGCACTTCGGCAACATCGCCGAGATGAAGACCGGTGAGGGCAAGACGCTCGTCGCCGCCTTCCCGTCCTACCTCAACGCCATCGCAGGCGAGGGCGTGCACGTCATCACGGTGAACGACTTCCTCGCCTCGTACCAGTCCGAGCTGATGGGCCGCGTGCACCGTGCGCTGGGCATGACCACCGGGACGATCGTCTCGGGCCAGACTCCCGAGGTGCGCCGCCAGCAGTACGCGGCCGACATCACGTACGGCACGAACAACGAGTTCGGCTTCGACTACCTGCGCGACAACATGGCGTGGCGCAAGGAGGACCTCGTCCAGCGCGAGCACTTCTTCGCCATCGTCGATGAGGTCGACTCGATCCTCATCGACGAGGCCCGCACCCCGCTCATCATTTCGGGCCCGTCCTCGGGTGAGGCGAACCGCTGGTTCACCGAGTTCGCGAAGATCGCCCGCACCCTCGAGCCGGGCGTCGACTACGAGGTCGATGAGAAGAAGCGCACCATCGGCGTCCTGGAACCCGGCATCGAGAAGGTCGAGGACTACCTCGGCATCGACAACCTCTACGAGTCGGCCAACACCCCGCTCATCTCGTTCCTGAACAACTCGATCAAGGCCATCGCGCTGTTCAAGCGCGACACCGACTACGTCGTGATGAACGACGAGGTCATGATCGTCGACGAGCACACCGGCCGCATCCTCGTCGGGCGCCGCTACAACGAGGGCATCCACCAGGCCATCGAGGCCAAGGAGAGCGTTCCCGTCAAGGCCGAGAACCAGACGCTGGCGACCGTCACGCTGCAGAACTACTTCCGTCTCTACGGCAAGCTCGCCGGCATGACCGGAACCGCCGAGACCGAAGCGGCCGAGTTCATGTCGACCTACAAGCTCGGCGTGGTCCCGATCCCGACGAACCGCCCGATGATCCGCAAGGACCAGCCGGACCTCGTGTACAAGAACGAGCAGGCCAAGTTCGCGCAGGTCGTCGAGGACATCGCCGAGCGCCACGCGGCCGGCCAGCCGGTGCTCGTGGGCACGGTGAGCGTCGAGAAGAGCGAGTACCTCTCGCGACTGCTCGCCAAGAAGGGCGTCAAGCACGAGGTGCTCAACGCCAAGAACCACGCGCGTGAGGCCGAGATCGTCGCGCTCGCCGGAAAGCTCGGCGCCGTCACGGTCGCCACGAACATGGCCGGTCGAGGCACCGACATCATGCTCGGCGGAAACGCCGAGTTCCTCGCTGTGCAGGAGCTCAAGGCCAAGGGCCTCGACCCGGAGGAGACTCCGGAGGAGTACGAGGCCGCGTGGGACGACACCTACGAGGCGATGAAGAAGAAGGTCGCCGAGGACGGTGTCAAGGTCACCGAGGCGGGCGGGCTGTACGTGCTCGGCACCGAGCGCCACGAGTCGCGCCGCATCGACAACCAGCTGCGTGGACGCTCGGGCCGTCAGGGCGACCCCGGTGAGAGCCGGTTCTACCTGAGCCTCACCGACGACCTGATGCGCCTGTTCCAGTCGGGTGCCGCCGAGGCGATCCTCGCCCGCACGAACTTCCCCGACGACGTGCCGATCGAGTCGGGCCTGGTCAGCCGCGCCATCCGCAGCGCCCAATCGCAGGTCGAGGCGCGCAACGCCGAGATGCGCAAGAACGTGCTCAAGTACGACGACGTGCTGAACCGGCAGCGCGAGGCGATCTACGCCGACCGCCGTCAGATCCTGCACGGCGACGACATCGCTGACCGCGTGCAGCACTTCATCGAGGATGCGATCGGCGGGATCGTCGACGACCACACCAGCGCCGGTCACACCGAGAGCTGGGACTTCGACGCGCTGTGGGCGGAGCTGAAGACGCTGTACCCGATGGACGTGACGATCGACGAGGTCGTCGCGGAAGCGGGCGACCGCAAGGGCGCCATCACCGCGGAGGGGCTCAAGCGCGAGCTGCTCTCCGACGCGAGGATCGCGTATGAGAAGCGCGAGGAGGGGCTCGGCGAGGCCGCGACGCGAGAGCTCGAGCGCCGCGTCGTGCTGCAGGTGCTCGATCGCCGCTGGCGCGATCACCTCTACGAGATGGACTACCTGAAGGACGGCATCGGCCTGCGGGCGATGGCGCAGCGCGACCCGCTGATCGAGTATCAGCGCGAGGGTTATGCGATGTTCCAGGCGATGATGGGTCAGATCAAGGAGGAGTCGGTCGGCTACCTCTTCAACCTCGAGGTCGAGGTGCGTCGCGCCGGCGACGACCAGACCGAGGTCGAGGCCAAGGGCCTGGTCGACGAGCAGCCCGCGCAGAAGCTGGAGTACTCGGCGCCCAACGACGCCGGAGACGTCGAGGTGCGCAACGAGAGTGGTCAGGTGCAGAAGGCGGCCACCGCCCGCGCATCCGTCGCCGCGCGAGGCGCGTTCGGTCAGTCGGTGGATGCCGATGAGCAGCCCACGGGAAACCGCGAGCAGCGACGGGCGCAGAGCAAGAAGAAGAAGTAGCGCGCACCGGCATGGGCGGCGGCGACCGGATGCCGCCCGTGTCGCAGCGTCCACCTGCTCAGCCGCGAAGCGGACCAATGCGAGGATGATCCTGTGATCAGAGCGCAGGAACGTGGGCTGGAGTCGGGACGGGTCGCGTCGTGGCTGCGCGACGCGATCATCGACGGGATCCGTCAGCCCGGAAGCCGGCTCATCGAGCGCGACCTCGCCGGCGAGTTCGGCGTCAGCCGCGTCCCGGTGCGCGATGCTCTGAAGGTGCTCGAGGCCGAGGGCCTCGTCGAGCTGCGTCCTCGCACCTGGGCGGTCGTGCGGAAGTTCACGCTCGCGGACCTCGTCGATCTCGACGAGGTGCGGGAGGTGCTCGAGCCCATGGCCTTCCGTCTCGCCGCCGAGCGCCATCGCCCCGACGGGCTCGAACGTCTGCGGAGCGTCCTGCAGGAGGCGCAGGACTGCGGCGACCGAGCCGACGCGATCGCAGCGCGCCGGGCGGCAGCCGACTTCCACGAGGTCGTCGTCGCCCTGGCCGAGAACGGGCTGCTCGCGGATCTGATGAAGAGCATTCGCAGCCGGCTGCGCTGGTCGCTCGTGCTGCACGACGATCTCGCGCAGGTCACCGACGAGCATGTGGCGCTGTTCGAGGCGGTCCGCGACCGCGACGGAGAGAGGGCCGGCGCCCTGGCCCACGCGCACGTCGAGAGCACTCGTCGCGGCCGGCTGTCGCACGCGACAGCGCTGCGTGACGCTGCCGGTATCCTGGCGGAATGACCCGCCGCACCCTTGATCAGTCGTCGAAGCTGAGGAACGTTCTCTACGAGATCCGTGGCAAGGCGCTGGTCGAGGCGGCGCGCCTGGAGTCCGAGGGGCATCAGATCCTCAAGCTGAACACCGGCAACCCGGCGACCTTCGGCTTCGAGGCGCCGCACCAGATCGTGCGCGACATGCTCGCAGCTCTGCCGACCGCGCACGGGTACAGCGACAGCAAGGGCGTGATCACCGCCCGCCGCGCCGTCGTCAGCCGCTACGAGGAGGTCGAGGGCTTCCCGCGCTTCGACCCCGACGACGTGTTCCTCGGCAACGGCGTCTCCGAGCTGATCACGATGGTCATGCAGGCGCTGCTCGACGAGGGCGACGAGGTGCTCATCCCCGCCCCGGACTATCCGCTGTGGACGGCGATGACGTCGCTCGCCGGCGGCACACCCGTGCACTACATCTGCGACGAGGAGAACGGCTGGCAGCCCGACCTCGAGGACATCCGCTCCAAGGTGACACCGCGCACCAAGGCGATCGTCATCATCAACCCCAACAACCCCACCGGTGCGGTCTACTCCCGCGAGGTGCTCGAGGGACTCGTGCAGATCGCGCGCGAGAACGAGCTGCTGCTGCTCTCGGACGAGATCTACGACCGCATCCTCTTCGACGACGCGGAGCACATCCCGACCGCCACGCTCGCGCCCGACCTGCTGTGTCTCACCTTCAACGGGCTCTCCAAGACCTACCGGGTCGCCGGCTACCGGTCGGGATGGGTGGTCATCACGGGGCCGAAGTCGCACGCCCGCGGTTTCCTCGAGGGCATCACGCTGCTGGCATCCACCCGCCTGTGCCCGAACGTGCCGGCGCAGTACGCCGTGCAGGCCGCTCTCGGCGGGGTGCAGTCGATCGGCTCCCTGATCGCGCCCTCGGGACGGCTGCACGAGCAGCGCGACATCGCCTGGCGCGGCCTCGAGGCGATCCCCGGGGTGAGCTGCGTGAAGCCGGAGGGAGCGCTGTACGCCTTCCCGCGGCTGGACCCCGAGGTGCACGAGATTCGCGACGATGAGAAGCTCGTCTACGACCTGCTCGTGTCCGAGAAGATCCTCCTGGTGCAGGGCACCGGGTTCAACTGGCCCACACCCGATCACCTGCGGGTCGTCACGCTGCCGGAGGCACGCGTGCTCAGCGAGGCCGTCGAGCGTCTCGGGAACTTCCTCGCGAGCTACCGGCAGTGAGCTCGGCGCGCACGCCGAGGCCGGCGGCGATGCGCCGCACGGCGCTCACCAGCTGAGAACGCGGCGCCACGTCCGCGATCGCCCTGGCGTGCAGCGCCGAGGCATCCGCCGCCCGCTGGTCCTGGGGGACGAAGGCGACGTCGTCGATGCCGGCGAACCGGCTGAGGGTGCGCCGGATCTGCCCTCTGGCGTCGATGCCGAGCGGGCCGGGACGGGCACGGTTGGCCACAACCGTCACCGGGGTGTCGCCCACCAGGTGACGCAGCTCGGCGTACCCGCGTAGGAACCGACCGACACCCAGCGGATCGGCGCTCAGCACGGCGATCACCGCATCGGCCTCGAGCAGCACGGCCGCGGTGGCCGCGTGCCGCTGCGGCGCGTCGGGCCCGAGCTGGTCGTCGTCCTCATCGAACGCCGCCGCGACGTCGACGACGACCTCGTCCTGCCAGCTCCGGGCGACCGCCAGCGTCGCACGCAGACGCGCGGCGGCGAGCTCCGGCCACCGGCTCGGCCGATTCAGTCCGCCGAGCACATCGAGCACACCCGCCGAGGTCTCCAGCGGCACGGCCAGCCGGGACAACTCGGCCACGTCGAGACTGCCCAGCTGCGCTCGCCGGCACGCCGCCGCCAGTCCGGGCGACTCATCACCGAGCCCCAGCTGCAGCGCCACGGACGGAGCGACGCTGTCGGCGTCGACCAGCGCGGTGCGCCGTCCGGCTCGGGTGAGCTCGACCGCCAGCTGGATGGCGAGGGTGGTGCGCCCCGGCGCGCCGTGCGGCCCCCATACGGCGAGCACGCGAGGCGGTCGGCCGTGGTCGGACGATCCGGCCACGCCGGCTCCCGAGGTGATCGCGGCCAGGACCTGCGCCGCCGGTGTGTCGAACGGCAGCGGGGCGGGCAGGCCGAAGCGCGCTGCGATCCGCGAGTCCGCCGTTCCGACCGGCACGAGGCGCACGGCGGCGCGATCGCAGGCGCTGACCAGATCGGGCGTCAGCACCGAGCGGATCGGCGGCACGAGCAGCGCGTCGATCCCCGCCAGCTGCAGAGCGATCACGGCATCCGGAGGCACGACGGTGACCTGCGCTCCCTCGAGCTCGAGATCCGTCGCGAGCAGCGCGGCAGCACCCCCGTCGTCGACGATGACCAGATTCGTCACGACCCGGCTCCCGTCGGGACGATCGAGAGGGCATCGCCGCCGGTGATCGCCGCCAGCACATCGGCGATGTCGGCTCGGTCGACGACGAGCTCGACATCGATGCGGCCTCCCGCCAGCATTCCCTCCTCCTCGGCGACATGCGCGATGATCGCATCCGCGACGAGGATCCGAGGCTCTTCGAACGAGCGTCCGTCGTCGATCGGGGGCGCGTGCCACAGCTCGACCACTGTCCCCGCCGTCACCCCAGCAGGGACCGCGGTGCTGCCGATGACCACCGACGTCGTTCGCAGATCATCGACGTCGCCGACCGCGGCGAGGGGCACCAGCTCGCCGGCGGTGAGCGTCCGCACCGCCACGGCTCCCGGTTCGAGGCTCTGCGGAGCGAGATACGAGTCGCCGAGCGAGCCGAGCCCCACCTCGACGACCTGAAGCTCGGCCGAGGTGATCGTCTCGCCGGGCAGGACCGTTCTCGTCGCCTGGAGGACCGGCGTGGTCTGGCGCGACGTCGAGACCAGAAGCCAGACACCGGCCACCGATGCGATCACGAGCGCCACGCCGATCAGGAATCGCAGGTCGGCGAAGAACCGACGGTGGGCACGGGAGCGCATCATGCAGACATCGTCACAGAAGTCGGGTGATCGCCGTCGAAGTTATCCACAACGGCCGGTCGGTGACGGCTTTCATGCCATGGCCGGGGGAGAATGAGTGCATGTCCGAAGCATCCGGAGAGGCGCCGCGCTTCCTCGCACCCGCGCAGGTCGCAGAGCTTCTCAGCATCGAGGTCGACGAAGTGATCGACCTCGTGCACGAGGGTCGTCTGCGCGGCTCGAAGGTCGGTTCGCCCCCGCGCTGGCGGGTGGAGCACTCCAGCCTCGCTGAGTACCTCGAAGCCCAGTCCGAGGAGGCGCGTCGGATGGCGCTGTGGCGGCAGTCCAATGAGGCCAGCTTCCCCGAGGTGTGGGGGACCGCGCCGCTGCGGCGGGACTGAGGCCCTCTGCGGCGCGGGCTGCCGCTCGCTCAGACGACGCCCCCGCCGTCTTCCACGCGCACCCAGCTGAGTGCGGCGAACGGGATGCAGCGGAATCCGCGCACCGAGCGCACGCGCCGCGGCTCGTGCGGGTCGTGCAGCGCCAGATCGAGATGATCGGCGCCCGCGCGGTCGATCGTCCCGTGCTGAGGATCGCCCGAGCGCCTGCCGAGCGTCACGGGCACACGCCGTCGGGCGAGGTCTCGCAGGACGAAGCCGAGCGTCATCCGCCCGCGCAGGCCCCCGTCCGGCGGGGTGGCGGAGAGGCTGGCCAGCAGGGAGCCGTGATCGACTGCCAGCGACTCGATGGCCCCCAGCGGCGCGATCCTCATCCTCGAGTCGCCGCCCGCGCTCACGCCCACCCAGTCGGCGCCGACGACGCGCAGGACGGCATCCCATCGCTCGCCGCCGGCCAGCTCCAGCACCATCCCGCCCTCGGTCGCGCTCATCGCGCGCAGCCGGTCATGCAGCGTCAGCTTCGAGATGCGCAGCCGCTCGGACTCGGCATCCAGCGCCGCCCGCTCCGCCTCCCACTCGGCCGCGAGCTGACCCTCGAGGTCGTCGAAGAGATGCTCCCATTCCACGTTCTCGACAGTAGGGGCAAACCCGTCGGGGCGACGCGAGTTCTCCACAGGGGGGAGATCACCCTGGGCAGCCTTCATGCCCTGTGTTATTTTCGTGGGGTTCGCTACGAAGGTGAGCAAGACCACGCGCTGGGGGGATCGTGTGATGACGACGACGACGTTGAACGAGTACTTCGATCCGCAGCCGACCTCGGCGGCCCAGCTGCCCGATCCGGTGCCGCTGCTGCGCAGTCTCACGCAGGGAGCGCTGGAGGTGCTCGCCGGTGTCCGCGAGGTCGATCAGCTCGCGCGGTGGTTCAGTGAAGACGCGTTCCGCGCCCTGGTCGCGCGGGCGAACCTGTCGGCGCGCGCACGAAGCGCACGGAATCTGGCGCCCACGCGCCCCAGCTTCCAGATCCTCTCGATCCGCGAGAGCGCGCCGGTCGACAACGTGATCGAGGCGGTCGTGGTGGTCGCAGGGCCCGGACGCACGCGGGCTGTCGCGATCAGGCTCGAGGGCTTCGACGGACGATGGCGAGCGAGCTCCCTCGCCATCCTCTGAACGCTGCACGGTGCGCCAGTAGGCTGAATCCGTGTCAACACTCAGCGACCTCGTCCACGCCCAGGGTCTCCTCACGGATGCCGATGTCGAATGGCTCCACCGCATGGCCGGTGACGGCCAGCTGCTGGCCGACCTCGCGTCCGCCGACATGGTGATCTGGGTCAAGACCGCCGACGGCTCGTTCGTCGCGGTCACCCACTCGCGTCCGAGCGGCGCAGCCACCCTGTTCTATCGCGATCTCGTCGGCGAGAAGGTCCGCCCGCAGTGGCGCACGCAGGTGCAGTCGGCGTTCGAGTCCGGTGCGATAGTCGACTCGTCCTCGCCGGACTGGTTCGAGGAGACGCCCACTCGCGTCCGCGCCGTGCCGGTGCGCCGCAGGGAGGGCAAGGACGAGGGCGAGATCATCGGAGTCCTGACCAGGCACACCAATCTCGGCGAGGTGCGGATGCCGTCGCGGCAGCAGATCAGCTTCGACGAGTGCGCGAACGACCTGTTCCGGATGATCACCTCCGGCGAGTTCCCCGACCTCGCCGCGCCGACCGCGCCACGGCGCGGGGCGCCCCGTGCGTCTGACGGACTCATCCGCCTCGACGTCGACGGCATCACCACCTTCGCGAGCCCCAACGCGCTGTCCGCCTTCAACCGGATGGGCTTCGACGACGAGCTCGAGGGGGAGTCGCTCGCCGAGGTCACCACTCGGCTGGTCCCGCCGTCGCGTCAGGTCGACGAGTCGCTGCCCGTGGTCGTCACCGGGCGTGCGCCGTGGCGCACCGACATGGAGGCGCGCGGCGTCACGGTGTCGCTGCGGGCGATCCCGCTCAAGGATCACGGCACCCGGATCGGTGCGATCGTGCTGTGCCGCGACGTGTCCGAGCTGCGCCACCAGGAGCAGGAGCTGATCACCAAGGACGCGACGATCCGCGAGATCCACCACCGGGTGAAGAACAACCTGCAGACCGTCGCCTCCCTGCTGCGGATCCAGGCGCGTCGCACGCACTCCGACGAGGCCCGCGAGGCGCTCACCCAGGCCATGCGCCGCGTCGAGTCGATCGCCGTCGTGCACGACACCCTCGCCAGCGGACTGGCGCAGACGGTGGACTTCGACGAGGTGTTCGACCGGGTGCTGAAGCTCGTGGCTGAGGTCGCTGCGGCGCCCAACACGCGCGCGCGCACGCAGCTCGAGGGACGCTTCGGGGTGCTGCCCAGCGAGTACGCGACTCCTCTCGCGCTGGCTCTCACCGAGGTCGTCACGAACGCCGTCGAGCACGGCCTCGCGGGTCAGGAGGGCATCGTGCGCATCGAGGCGTCCCGCACCTCCGAGCTGCTGCGGGTGACCGTCGCCGACAGCGGACACGGTCTTCCCGAGGGGCGGGTGGGTCAGGGGCTCGGCACGCAGATCGTGCGCACCCTCATCCAGGGCGAGCTCAGCGGCAGCATCGAGTGGAAGGGCGCCGAAGGCGAGGGCACCGAGGTGATCATCGAGATCCCGATGCGGTGGATCTCGGTCTGAGCTCGGTTCCCTGAGACCACGAAAGCGCCGGTCCCCGTCGGGGTCCGGCGCTTTCGGGTGGTCGGGGTCAGCCGGCGCGGCGTGCGCGAGCGGCGCGACGCTTGAGCGCGCGACGCTCATCTTCAGAGAGACCGCCCCACACGCCCGAGTCCTGGCCGGACTCGAGTGCGTACTGCAGGCAGATCTCGGTGACGGTGCAGGTGGCGCACACTGCCTTCGCCTTCTCGATCTGGTCGACGGCGGGGCCGGTGTTCCCGACGGGGAAGAACAGCTCGGGGTCGACGGTCAGGCAGGCTGCTTTATCGCGCCAATCCATACGGGGGGCTCCTCAGAGATAGGTGTTTCGGTGTGGGGCGCCGTTCACGCGGCGCGCAGATCGGGTGAGCGGATCGGGGTCGGCTACCCTGGTGATGCGGGCGACCGCCCGCCCCACTCCGATGTGGGAGCACATGGCTTGTTCCATTGTGTTACAGAAATAGTCTGAAATCAAGGGTTTTCCTACAGCTCTTGAGAGGAGCCCACGTGCGCCCTTCCGGTCCGGCCGTCGCCGCCGCCATCGTGCTCGCCGTCGAGGCCATCGCCCTCGCGGTCGTCTGCATCATCGAGCTGCTCGCCCTCGGGGCGGGCGGGACCGCATCGGACATCAGCGGCATCGCTCTGATCGTGCTCACCATGATCGCGGCTGTCGCCCTGGGGGCGTTCTCATGGGGCACGCTCGGTCGAGCGTCGTGGGCGCGCTCGGGGGGAGTGGTGCTGCAGGTGCTCGGCGTCGCGCTCGGCCTGGCATCGCTGAGCATCGAGCCGAAGGTGTGGCTGTTCACCCTCGGAGTCGGCGGAACGGCGCTGATCGGCCTCGTGCTGCTGATCAGCGCCACGCGCCGTGACGGGGCATCCGATCCGCGGCTGAACCGCGATGACGAGCCGCGCGACCGCGCCTGACGCAGACGCCGCGTCGAGCGTTCAGGCGTCGATGCCGAGGCTCTTGCGCAGTCGGGCGACGTGACCGGTCGCCTTCACGTTGTACTGCGCGGCGGCGATCGCACCCTCCTCGTCGATGACGAAGGTCGAGCGGATCACGCCCTCGACGACCTTGCCGTAGTTCATCTTCTCGCCCCACACGCCGTACGCTGCATGCACCGCGTGATCCGGGTCGCTGAGCAGCGTGAAGGTGAGACCGTCGCGTTCGCGGAACGCCTTCAGCTTCTCCGGCTCGTCGCGGGAGACGCCGACGACCGTGTACCCGGCAGCCTGCAGCGACGACACGCTGTCACGGAAGTCGCACGCCTGGGTCGTGCAGCCCGGAGTCATCGCCGCCGGGTAGAAGTACAGGATGACCTTCTGGCCGCGCAGATCAGCGAGCGAGACGGACTCGCCGTCCTGATCGAGCAGCGAGAAGTCGGGGGCGGCGATACCGGGTTCCAGGCGCGTGGTCACCCCTCAACCCTATCCGGCGAAGGTCGCCAGCAGCCGCTGCAGCGACTCCAGCCGAGCCTGTCCGGTCTCGCTCAGCTCGCCGTCGGCTGCCGCCTCGTTCAGCGCGCAGTCCTCGGCATCGGCCAGGTGCGTGCATCCGCGCGGGCAGTCCGCAGCGATCTCCGCGAGCTCGGTGTAGGCGGTGAGGATGTTGGCGGGATCGACGTGCCCGAGCCCGAACGAGCGGACTCCGGGGGTGTCGATCACCCAGCCGCTGCCGGCTCTGCCGACATACCGCAGCGACACGGTCGAGGACGACGTGTGCCGTCCGCGGCCGGTGACCTCGTTGACATGGCCCGTGGCGCGGTGCGCGTCGGGCACCAGGGCGTTCACCAGCGTCGACTTGCCGACACCGGAGTGCCCGACGAACACGGTGGAATGGCCCACCAGGGCCTCGCCGATCTCGTCGACGGGCATCTGCCCTCTCGCGCTGGTGAACACCGTCAGGTCCAGTCCCTCGAAGTGGGAGAGGAAGTCGGCGGGGTCGGCGAGGTCGGTCTTGGTCACCACGAGCAGCGGGCGGATGCCGGCATCCAGCGCCGCGACGAGATAGCGATCGACCAGGCGGGCGCGGGGCTCGGGGTCGGCGGCGGCCACGACGACGAGCATCTGGTCCGCGTTCGCGACGATGACCCGCTCGACCTGATCGGTGTCGTCGGCGCTGCGGCGCAGCAGCGAGGTGCGCTCGACGATGCCGACGATGCGGCCGAGGGTGCCCTCCTCGCCCGAGAGCTCGCCGACGACCCGAGCGCGATCACCGGTCACGATCGGCGTGCGACGCAGCTCCCGCGCCCGGGCGGCCGTGATCGTGTGCTCCTCGGCGGTGTCCTCGCCGAGTAGCACGCTGTACCTGCCCCGGTCGACGCCGAGGATGCGCCCGATCTGCGCGTCGTCGTGCGCGGGGCGGCGCTTCGTGCGCGGACGGTTGGCCTTCGGATTGGGGCGGGTGCGGATGCGGCTCTCGTCGAACTCCTCGACATCGTCGAGGTCGTCGTCGTCGCCGAGCCAGCTCACGCGATGGCGCCCGTCAGCATGCGCTCCCAGAGCCTCGTGAACTCGGGCAGGGTCTTGGCGGTCGTGCCGATGTCGTCGATCTCGACCCCCGGAACGCGCAGCCCGATGAGGGCGCCCGTGGTCGCCATCCGGTGATCGTGATGCGCCGGCCAGGCGCCGCCGCGCAGCGGGCGCGGGGTGATGCGAAGACCGTCCGGCAGCTCCTCGGCGTCGCCGCCGAGTGCGCGCAGGTTGTTCACGAGCGCCGCGATGCGGTCGGTCTCGTGGGTGCGGATGTGCGCGACGCCCCGGATCGTGGTGGGGCCGTCGGCGAACGCGGCGAGACCCACGATGGTCGGCGTCAGCTCGCTCGCCGCGGACAGGTCGATGTCGAGACCCCGGATGCCCTCGCCCGCGCGCACGGTGAGAGCGCCGCCGTGCCGACTGGTGTGCGCGCCGAGCGCGTGCAGGATGTCGGGCAGCAGGGCGCCCGGCTGGGTGGAGTGCAGCGGCCAGCCGGTCACCGTGACCTCGCCGCCGGTCACCAGCGCGGCCGCGAGGAAGGGCGCGGCGTTGGAGAGGTCAGGTTCGATCGCGACGTCCTTCGCGCGGGGGACGCCGGCCTCGACCAGCCATTCGCCGGTGGCGGGACGCTCGATGCGGATGCCGCGCCGGCTGAGGGACTCGATCGTCATGTCGATGTGAGGCAGGCTCGGCAGGTGCTGCCCGATGTGCACGAGATGCAGGCCGACGTCGAAGCGCGGCGCGGCGAGAAGCAGCCCCGAGACGAACTGGCTGGAGCCGGACGCATCGATCTCGACGCGGCCGCCACGGATCCGCCCGTGCCCTCGCACGGTGAACGGCAGCGACCAGGTGCCCTCGTCATCGATGTCGACCCCCAGGTCGCGCAATCCGGTGATCAGTGCGCCCATCGGCCGGTGCAGCGCGCTCGCGTGCGCGGTCAGGTGGACCTCGTCGTCGGCGAGCCCGGCGAGCGGCGCGATGAAGCGCATCACGGTGCCGGCCTGGCCGCAGTCGACGGTCACCCCGCCCCGCAGCCGGGCGGGGGTGACGAGGAGATCGGGGCCGAACTCGCCGTCCGAGGGCTCCTCTTCGATGCTCACGCCCAGCAGACGCAGCGCCTCGATCATGCGACGGGAGTCGTCGGAGTGCAGGGGACGGATCAGCCGGCCCGGTCCATCGGCGATCGCGGCGATCACCAGCTCGCGGTTGGTGAGCGACTTGGAGCCGGGGACCGTGACGGACGCGCGCACGGCGTGCTCGGCGAGCGGTGCGACGTACCGGCCTCGAGCGGGTGCAGGGGAATACCGTTCAGTGCTCATCGGTTCTAAGCCTAGTGAAGCCCCGCGACAGAGGGAGAGGAGAAGACATATGACGGCGAACGCGCTGCGCGACCGCGTCGACGCCTCCGCTGACGATGTGCTCTCCGGCCTAGACTGGCGCGTGATGGACGAGACAGCTTCCAGCGATCCTCGACGCGACTTCGAGGAGCAGGCGATCCCCTTCATGGATCAGCTCTACGCCGCAGCCATGCGCATGACGCGCAACCCGGCTGACGCCGCCGACCTCGTGCAGGAGACCTTCGTGAAGGCGTACGGCGCATGGTCGACGTTCACGCAGGGCACGAACCTGAAGGCGTGGCTGTACCGCATCCTCACGAACACGTACATCAACATCTACCGCAAGCGCCAGCGCGAGCCGTACCAGGGCACGATCGACGAGCTCGAGGACTGGCAGCTCGGCGGCGCCGAGTCGACGACCGCGTCGCACAGTCGCTCCGCCGAGGCAGAGGCCATCGACCACATGCCGGCATCGGCGGTCAAGGATGCCCTGCAGGAGGTGCCCGAGGACTTCCGCCTCGCGGTCTACCTCGCCGACGTCGAGGGATTCTCCTACCAGGAGATCGCCGACATCATGAAGACCCCCATCGGCACCGTGATGAGCCGCCTGCACCGTGGCAGGCGCATGCTTCGCGAGCTGCTGGCCGACTACGCCGCTGAACGGGGAATCCGCGCGGCAGAACCAAGGAGCAGGAAATGAGCGACTGCGGCTGCGAGAAGGCGCGCCGGGATCTGGAGGAGTACCTCCGCAACGAGGTGTGCCGCACCGAGCACACCGAGATCCGCGAGCATCTCGAGAACTGCGAAGCATGCAAGGACGAGGCGCTGGTCGCGAAGACCCTCACCGAGGTCGTGGCGCGAGCCTGCAAGGAGACCGCGCCCGAAGAGCTGCGAGACCAGGTGCTGGCGCGCCTGCGTTCGGCCCAGGCGACGCACTGACGGCCAGGACGGACTCGCACGGCGGCGGCGCGATCGCGTCCGCTTAGGCTGGGTGGATGACCGCACCGGAAGAGACCATCATCTCCGTCGACCCGGATTCGCAGCGCAGCCTGCGCGAGAGGGGCCTGGAATACCGCATCGCCGACATGGCGGTCGATGCCGACGCGGAGGGCTTCCTCCGCGCGGACGCACGCGGCTTCCTCGATGAGGATCCCACCGACGCCGAGCTGGCGCAGATGCGCGAGACCATGCGCACGCGGCGGAACATCGGCGTGTACGACCCGGAAGGCGGCGCCTGGCCGATCGCGACGGTCAACAGCTGGGTGACACCGCTCAGCCTTCCCGGCGGCGAGATCGACATGTGGGCGATCAGCTCGGTCACCGTGGCGGGGACGCACCGTCGACGCGGCATCGCCCGCAGCCTGCTGGAGGGGGAGCTGCGTGCCGCGGCGCGCGCCGGCGTCCCGATCGCCGGGCTCACGGCATCCGAGGCGACGATCTACGGTCGCTACGGTTTCGGCCCCGCGGTGCCGGTGATGCGATTCACCGTCGACACGGCGCGCGCCGGCTGGGGCGGCAGTGAGACATCGGAGGGGCGGCTCGTCTACGCCGACAAGCAGAGTCTCGCTGACGATCTCGAGCGTCTGCACGAGGCATCCCGGACCCTGCGTTCCGGGCAGGTGCCCGGTTGGCGCGGTCGGTGGCAGCGCATGGCGGGCCTGGCCGAAGGAGACAAGGAGGCTGCCGCCGTTCGCGGGGTGCGGTTCATCGGCGCGGACGGTGCGGTGCAGGGGGCCATGGCGTACACGCTCGCCGAGGTTCCCGGAGGGTTCCGCTCCGAGATGCGCATCCGCTCGATCATCACGGTGTCCGACGAGGCACTGCGCGCGATCTGGCGGTTCGTCGTGCAGCACGACCTGGTCACCAGCGCGCGTGTCGACCTGCGGCCCATCGACGACCCGCTGCCCTGGCTGGTCGCCGACCAGCGTGCGGTCACCGCCGAGGTGCACGACCATGGCTGGCTGCGGGTGCTCGACATCGAGGCGGCGCTCGCGGCGCGCAGCTACAGCGCACCGCTCGACATCGTGCTCCGCGTCGACGACCCGCTCGGTTTCGCCGCGGGCGACTGGCGGATCGTCATCGACGACAGCGGCCGGGCCCGGGTCGCCGCGACCTCGGATTCGCCCGACGTGACGCTCGGCGTCGTCGAGCTCTCGACGATCTACGCCGGGGGAGTGCCGGCGACGCAGCTCGCCGCTGCCGGGCGGATCCACGGCGACAGCGACGCGGTGAGCGCGCTCTCCCGAGCCTTCCTGACCACCCCGTCGGCCTTCCTCGGCATCTGGTACTGATACCGACTCCGCCTCTGATACTGACGGGCGACCGCTCACGAGAAAGGCCGCCGCCCTCCGAGGAGGGCGGCGGCCTTCGGCATCCGAGCGTCAGCCGACGGTCAGGGCGGCCTTCAGCAGCGCGACCTGCTCGGTGGCGTGCACCTTCGACGAGCCGGTCGCCGGCGACGCCGCAGCCGGGCGCGTCACCGCGCGGAACTGCCGCGGACCGGGAACCTCGGCGAACTCCAGCGCCAGGAACGGCCAGGCGCCCTGGTTCTCGGGCTCGTCCTGCACCCACACCAGCTCGGCGTTCGGGTACGAGTCGGTGATGGCCTTCAGCTCGTCGATCGGCGTCGGGTACAGCTGCTCCAGGCGCACCAGGGCGATCTCGGGGTTCGGGTTCTTCTCCAGCTCGCTGCGCAGATCCCAGTGGATCTTGCCCGAGTGCACGAGCACGCGCGTGACGGCGTCGCGGTCGAGACCGCGGTCGTCGTCGATCACCGGCTCGAAGCGACCCTTGGTGAAGTCTGCGACCTCGCTGGTTGCACCGCGCAGGCGCAGCATGGCCTTCGGGGTGAAGACGATCAGCGGCTTGCGCGGACGGGCGTACGCCTGGCGGCGCAGCAGGTGGAAATAGGAGGCCGGCGTCGACGGGCGCGCCACGTACATGTTCTCCTGCGCGCACAGCTGCAGAAAGCGCTCCATGCGTGCGGAGGAGTGGTCGGGTCCCTGGCCCTCGTATCCGTGCGGCAGCAGCATGACGACGCTCGACTGCTGGCCCCACTTCTGCTCGGCGGCCGAGATGTACTCGTCGATGACGGACTGGGCGCCGTTGGCGAAGTCGCCGAACTGCGCCTCCCAGAGCACGAGGGCATCGGGGTTCTCGACCGAGTAGCCGTACTCGAATCCGAGCGCGGCGTACTCGCTGAGCAGGGAGTCGTACACGAAGAAACGACCCTGCCCGTCGGTCAGGTTCGCCAGCGGCAGCCACTCCTGGCCGTTGCGGCGGTCGTGCAGCACGGCGTGCCGCTGCACGAACGTGCCGCGACGGGAGTCCTGTCCGGCCAGGCGCACGGGCGTGCCCTCGACGAGCAGCGATCCGAAGGCCAGCAGCTCGCCGAAGCCCCAGTCGATGCCGCCCTCGCGGCTCATCGTCAGGCGCTTGTCGAGCTGCTGCTGCAGCTTGGAGTGCACCGTGAAGCCGTCCGGCTTGTTCGCGTGCGCGTCGCCGATGAGGTGGACCACCTCGAGCGGCACACCGGTCACATCGGGGGCGCCGACCTGCGCATCCACCGGCGCGAGGTCGGGCGCGATCGGGGTCGCACCCGTCTCGGCGGCGTGCGTCTCGGCGAAGGCGATCTCGAGGCGGTTCTGGAAGTCCGCCTTGGCTTGGTCGTACTCCTCCTCGGTGATGTCGCCACGACCGACGAGGCCGTCGGTGTACAGCTTGCGCACCGACCGCTTGGCCTGGATGAGGTCGGTCATCAGCGGCTGGGTCATCGACGGGTCGTCGCCCTCGTTGTGACCACGGCGGCGGTAGCAGACCAGATCGATGACGACATCGCGGTGGAAGCGCTCGCGGTACTCGAACGCCAGCCGCGCCACGTGGATGACCGACTCGGGGTCGTCGCCGTTCACGTGGAACACCGGCGCCTGGATGGTCTTGGCGACGTCGGTGGCGTACACGGAGGTGCGCGAGTCGGTCGGCAGGGTGGTGAAGCCGACCTGGTTGTTGACCACGATGTGCACCGTGCCGCCGGTGCGGTATCCGCGCAGCTGCGACATCTGCAGCGTCTCGACCACGACTCCCTGGCCTGCGAAGGCCGCGTCGCCGTGCACGAGGATGGGCAGCCAGGCGAAGGTGCCGATCGGCTTGCGGTCCTGCTTGGCGCGCACGATGCCCTCGAGCACGCCGTCGACGGTCTCGAGGTGCGACGGGTTCGCGGCGAGATAGACGGGCAGCTCAGCGCCGTCCTGGGCGACGAAGGTCCCCTCGGTGCCCAGGTGGTACTTCACGTCGCCCGAGCCGCGCTGGTTGCCCGGGGTCAGCGATCCCTCGAACTCGCGGAACACCTGGCCGTACGTCTTGCCGGCGATGTTCGTCAGCACGTTGAGTCGTCCGCGGTGCGCCATGCCGATCGCCGCGCCGTCGAGACCGGCGTTCGCCGCACCCTGCAGGACCTCGTCGAGCAGCGGGATGAGAGACTCGCCGCCCTCGAGCGAGAAGCGCTTCTGGCCGACGAACTTCGTCTGCAGGAACGTCTCGAACGCCTCGGCCTCGTTGAGCTTGCGCAGCACGCGCAGCTGCTCGTCGTGGTTGGGCTTGACGTACTTGACCTCGAGCTTCTGCTGGAACCAGCGGCGCTGCTCGGGGTCCTGGATGTGCATGTACTCGATGCCGAGCGTGCGGCAGTACGAGTCGCGCAGCACACCGAGGATGTCGCGCAGCTTCATCACGCGGCGTCCGCCGAAGCCGCCGGTCACGAATTCGCGGTCGAGGTCCCAGAAGGTGAGTCCGTGGCTCTCGATCTCGAGGTCGGGGTGGGAGCGCTGCACGTACTCGAGCGGGTCGATGTCGGCCATCAGGTGACCGCGCACGCGGTAGGAGTTGATGAGCTCCTGCACACGAGCCTGCTTGTCGACGCGCTCGGCGAGGTCCACCGCGATGTCGGCGTTCCAGCGGATCGGCTGGTAGGGGATGCGCAGCGACGCGAAGATGTCCTCGTAGAAGCTGCGCTCGCCGATCAGCAGCTCGTGCACCTTCTTGAGGAACTCGCCTGAGCCGGCACCCTGGATGACGCGGTGGTCGTACGTGCTGGTGAGGGTGATGGTCTTGCCGATGCCCAGCTCGGTGAGCGTGCGCTGGCTGGAGCCCTGGAACTCGGCGGGATAGTCGAGGGCGCCGGCGCCGATGATGCAGCCCTGGCCCTTCATCAGACGTGGCACCGAGTGCACCGTGCCGATGCCGCCGGGGTTGGTCAGCGAGACGGTGGTGCCGGCGAAGTCGGCCGCGGTCAGCTTGTTGCTGCGAGCGCGGGCGATGAGGTCCTCGTAGGCCGCAAGGTACTCGCCGAAGGTCATCGTGTCCGCGCGCTTGATGCTCGGCACGAGCAGCGCGCGGGTGCCGTCGGGCTTGGGGACGTCGACGGCGATGCCGAGGTTGACGTGCGCGGGTGCCACGACCGAGGGCTTGCCGTCGACCTCGGCGTAGAACACGTTCTGGCTCGGGAACTCCTTGAGCGTGCGGATCAGCGCCCAGCCGATGAGGTGGGTGAAGCTGACCTTGCCGCCGCGGGTGCGCGACATGTGGTTGTTGATGACGATGCGGTTGTCGATCATCAGCTTCGCGGGGATCGTGCGCACGCTCGTCGCGGTCGGGACCGACAGCGACTGGTCCATGTTCGCCGCGAGGGTCTTCGGCATGCCGCGCAGCGGGGTGACGCGCTCCTCTTCGGCGGGCGCCTCATCCTTCGCCTCACGCTTGGGCGCCTGCGCGGGGATCGGCGCCTGCTTGGCGGGCTTCGCCGTCGTGCGGGCGACCGGCTGCGCGCCGATCACGGGGATCGGGGCGGTGACAGGGTGCGCGGGCTCTGTGGAAGCTGCCGGTGCACTGCCGGCAGATTGAGCCGCGGCATCCGGCGTGTACTGCTCGAGGATCGGCCACCACTCCTTGTCGACCGAGTTGCGGTCCTTCTGGAACTGCTCGTAAAGCTCATCCACGAGCCAGGAGTTGGCTCCGAACCCCCCGTCGCCACCGACGCCGGTCACCTGGTTCGACACGCTCTATCGCCCTCTTTCGTCGCTGAAGCTCACATGCGACCTGTCGCTGACTGCAGCGCCCGGGTCGCACTTGCGTAACAGTCATCAAGCCTAACGCCTAACGGATTCCGAGTCGTCTGCGCGGGCGGCCGTTTCGCTGACGCGGGCACAGCCGAATTCTGTAAGATCGGGCGCACTATGGACGACCCTCCTTCTTGCAGTACATCGCCCCACTGCCCGCTCCTCGATGATGTCGAGGGACACAGCTGATGGAATTCCTGCTGTTGGGCGTGGGGCTGCTGCTCATCGTGGGGACGGGACTCTTCGTCGCCAGCGAGTTCGCCCTGGTCAATCTGGACCGCGCCGAGCTCGAAGCCCGTCAGGCTCGGGGCGAATCCCGGCTCAGCATGACGATCCGCGCGCTGAAGATCACCTCGACGCACCTGTCGTCGGCGCAGCTCGGCATCACGCTCACGACGCTCCTCACCGGATACACGATGGAGCCCGCCATCACGAAGCTGCTCGCGCCGCTTCTGGAGGCCTGGGGCCTGCCGGATGCCGCGGCGACACCCATCTCGGTGACGGTGGCGATGCTCATCGCGACCTTCCTGTCGATGATCCTGGGTGAGCTCGTGCCGAAGAACTTCGCGCTCGCGCTGCCCCTGGCTACGGCGAAGCTGGTCATCCCGTTCCAGACGGTGTTCACCGCTGTCTTCAAGCCTGCCGTCGTGCTGCTCAACGGCAGCGCGAACGGCGTGCTGCGCAGCATGGGCATCGAGCCGAAGGAGGAGCTCTCCGGCTCGCGCAGCGCGGAGGAGCTCTCCTCGCTGGTGCGCCGTTCCGCGAGCCAGGGTGTGCTCGAGAAGGACACCGCGACGCTGCTCGATCGGAGCCTGAACTTCGCGCGTCTCACCGCAGACGACATCATGACCGCGCGCCCGAGCATGCACGCGATCGCGGTGGGCGACTCGGCCGACGACGTGATCCGCCTCGCCAGGCGCACGGGTCACAGCCGCTTCCCGGTGTACGACGACGACCTCGACGACATCACCGGCGTCGTGCACGTGAAGGCCGCCGTGTCGGTGCCCCGCGAGAAGCGTGGGGAGGTGCCGGTCGGCGCGCTGAGCACCGAGCCGCTGCGCGTGCCCGAGACCGTGCACCTGGACGTGCTGGTCGCCGAGCTGCGCACGAAGGGCTATCAGATGGCCGTCGTTGTCGACGAGTACGGCGGCACCGCCGGGATCGTGACTCTGGAAGACCTCATCGAGGAGATCGTCGGCGAGGTGTCCGACGAGCACGACCGCTCCCGGGCGGGCATCGTGCGCCGGCTCGACTCGATCACGTTCCCCGGTGAGCTGCGCCCGGACGAGCTGCTCTCCCGCACGGGGATCGAGGTGCCCGAGGGCGAGGTCTACGACACCGTGGCCGGCTACATGATGAGCCTTCTCGAGCGGCTTCCCGTGATCGATGACGAAGTCAGGATCGACACCGGGGTGCTGCGCGTCGTGCGCATGGACGGCCGGCGCATCGACCGCGTGCGCTACACCGCCGACCCGGTCGAGGCTGCGATGGAGGAGGAGCGATGAGCGACTGGGGAGGACTCGTCTGGCTCGTCGTGCTGCTCGCCGCGAACGCCTTCTTCGTCGGCGGGGAGTTCGCCGTCATCTCGGCGCGCCGCTCGCAGATCGAGCCCCTCGCCGAGCGCGGCTCCCGTGCCGCCAAGACCGCCCTGTACGCGATGGAGCATGCCACGCTCATGCTCGCGACATCGCAGCTGGGCATCACGATCTGCTCGCTGCTGATCCTGAACGTCTCGGAGCCGGCCATCCACCACCTCCTCGAGGTGCCGATGCACGCCCTGGGCTGGGATCCCGCGGTGATCTCGGTGAGCGCGTTCGTCATCACCCTCGCGCTCGTCTCGTTCCTGCACGTCGTGTTCGGCGAGATGGTGCCGAAGAACCTCGCGTTCTCGATCCCCGATCGCGCTGTTCTCATGCTCGCGCCGCCGCTGGTCTGGGTGTCGCGGGTGTTCCGCCACATCATCTGGGCGCTGAACGGCATCGCCAACAGCACGCTGCGCCTGTTCGGCGTGGAGCCGAAGAACGAGGCGGCGTCCACGTTCACGCTCGAGGAGGTCGCCACGATCGTCGACCGCTCTCGACGCGAGGGCGTGCTGACCGACTCGTCGGGTGCCGTCGCCGCGGCGGTGGAGTTCACCGACAAGAAGGCACGCGACATCGCCGTGCCGCTCGCCGACCTGATCACGCTGCCCGAGACGGCCACCCCCGACGACGTCGAGCGCGCAGTCGCCCGCTACGGCTTCTCGCGCTACGTGATCGTCGACGACGAGCAGTCACCGGTCGGCTACGTGCACCTGAAGGACGTGCTGCGCGCGGCCGAGGGTCCCGAGCCGGACGAGAAGATCTCCCAGCCCCTGCCGTCCAAGCGCATCCACCACATGCTGCCCGTGCAGGAGGAGACCGACCTCGAGGACGCTCTCGCCTCGATGCGCCGCGCCGGGCGGCACCTTGCCAAGGTGCGCGACCGGTCGGGCGAGACCACCGCGGTGCTCTTCCTCGAGGACATCCTGGAGGAGCTCGTCGGGGAGGTGCAGGACGCGACCCGTCGCGGTCACGGACGCTGACCCCGCTCATGAACGCCGGCCCGGCAGGATCATCCTGCCGGGCCGGCGTTCGTGGGTTCAGCGCCAGTGCGCTCGCTGATACTGCGGCGGCCAGGGCACCTCGGCACCCAGCTCGTGCGCGGCCCGCAGCCCGAAGTGCGGATCGCGCAGCCATTCGCGGCCCGCGAAGATCGCGTCGGCGGCGCCGGAGGCGAGGATCTCCTCGGCCTGCGCACCGGTCGTGATGAGCCCGACCGCGGCGGTCGGCACGCGGCCGCCGGCGCGCACCGTCTCCGCGAACGGCACCTGGAAGCCCGGCCGGTAATCGATCCGCGGTCGGGCGACGATGCCGCCGCTCGAGACGTCGACGAGGTCGGCGCCGGCATCCATCGCCCAACCCGCTACCTGCGCGGCCTCCTCGGGGGTGAAGCCGCCCTCGGCGTAGTCGGTCGCCGAGAGTCGCACGAAGACCGGCGTCGCGGAGCCTGCGACCTCGCGCACCCGCTCGACGATGCGCAGCAGCAGACGCGCCCGGTTCTCGAGCGAGCCGCCGTACTCGTCGTCGCGCACGTTCGACAGCGGCGAGAGGAACTCGTGCAGCAGATAGCCGTGCGCGCCGTGCACCTCGAGCACGTCGAACCCGGCATCCAGCGCCCGTCGGGCGGCATCGGCGAAGGCCGCGACGATCCGCTCGATGCCTGCCGCGTCGAGCGCCGAGGGAGCCGCGTACCCCTCGAACGCGATCGCGGACGGAGCGACCGTCGGCCAGCCGCCCTCGGCGGCGGGCACGGTGCCGTGCTGGTCGGCCCACGGCCACCAGGTGGAGGCCATCCGCCCGGCGTGAGCCAGCTGAATGCCGATCAGCCCGCCGCGCTCGTGGACATCGTCGACGACGCGCGCCCAGGCCTCCTGCTGCTCGTCGTTCCAGATGCCGGTGTCGCGCGGCGAGATGCGTCCTTCGGGAACCACGCCGGTCGCCTCGGCGACGATCAGACCGGCGCCGCCAGACGCGAACTGCGCCAGGTGCGTGCGGTGCCAGTCCTGCGGCACGCCGTCGACGGCGCTGTACATGCACATCGGCGACACCCACAGCCTGTTCGGGATGGTGAGCGAGCGGATGGCGAGCGGGGTGAGGAGTCGTGGTGCCGAGAGCGTGGTCACATCTCGACGCTATCGCCCGGGTGGGGGAGCAGGGCGCGCTAGCGTGTTCTTCATGCTGCGGGAGTGGACGAGTGCCGACACGGGTGCGCTGCTGCGCGTGCCGACCGGCGACGACGACAAGTACTCCCGCGGCGTCGTGGGGCTGCGCACCGGCTCGGCCGCGTACCCCGGCGCCGCGGTGCTCGGGGTGGAGGCGGCCTGGCGCGCGGGAGCGGGCTACGTGCTGTACACCGGCGGCGCACGCGATGCGGTGCTCGCGCGTCGGCCCGAGACCGTCGCCAAGCCTGAGGCCGGGCGGACGCGCGTGGGCGCATGGGTGATCGGATCGGGGACGGATGCCGAGCATCGCGACGCAGACGAGCGCGCGGCGCTCCAGGCGATCCTGAACGGCGATGCCGCAGTGGTCGTCGACGCGGGCGCACTGGATCTCGCCGCCGACGGGAGCGCGCCGATGGTGCTCACCCCGCACGCCGGCGAGTTCGCCCGGCTGCGCTCCGGGCTGGGCCTCGAGAAGATCGACCTCACAGCGGAGGACGCCAGGATCGCGGCGGTGACCGAGACTGCATCGCGCATCGGGGCGACCGTGCTGCTCAAGGGCGCCCGCACCGTGATCGCCGGCCCCGACGGTGAGCCGATCGTCGTCGGCAATGCGCCGCCCTGGCTGTCGACCGCCGGCACCGGGGATGTTCTTAGCGGCGTGATCGGCGCGCTCATCGCCGCCGACCCCGGCCGTCCCCTGGCGGAATCGGCGGCGGCAGCCGTCTGGCTGCACGGGCAGGCCGCGGTACGGGCATCCGGCGCCGTGAGCGCAGCGTCGGGGGAGAAGCGGGCAGCCGGGCATCCGATCGTCGCGCTCGACGTCGCCGAAGCGCTGCCCGGCGCCATCGGCGAACTGCTGCGATGACGCCGGGGAATCCGAGGTGACCTCTCGACCCTGGCTGGTGTGGACGGCGTTCCTCCTCGTCCATGCGATCGTCGCGGCAGCCGGGTGGCTGCTGCCGAGTCAGCCCATGGGCGACGTCGTGCTCGTCTACCAGCCGTGGTCGCAGGCCGCGCTCAGCGGCGGTGCGATCGTGGGGGTCACCGAGAGCTGGGTGTATCCGCAGCTCGCGCTGCTGCCCATGATGGCCGCTCACGTGCTGGCTCTGCCGTTCGTCCCGCTCATGGGCGGCCCGGGTGCGTATCTGGTGGGCTGGGCGGTCCTGGTGACCGCGTGCGATGCCCTCGGACTCGCCGTGCTGCTTCGCGGCCGAGGGCCGCACCGCCGCTCCGCCGCATGGTTCTGGGTCGCCGCGCTGCTGCTGCTCGGTCCGATCGCGATGTACCGGATCGACGCGATCACGGTTCCGCTCGCGCTCGCGGGAGGACTGTGGCTGGCCTCGCATCCGCGCGTGGGGGCGGCGGCGCTCGCCGTCGGCGCGTGGATCAAGATCTGGCCCGGCGCGCTGCTGATCGCGGCGATCGCCGCCGGCCGGCGCGCTCTGCAGCTTCTGGTGTCCGCAGCCGCGGTCTCTGCGGGGATCGTCGTGTCTCTCCTCGCGCTCGGGGCGGGGGAGCGGCTGCTCGGCTTCGTCACCGCGCAGACCGGTCGCGGCCTGCAGATCGAAGCGGTGGCAGCGACGCCCTTCCTCTGGGCCGCCGTCCGCGGCGACGCGAGGATCGAGTACAGCTTCGACATCCTCACCTTCCAGGTCGAGGCGAAGGGGGCATCCGCTGTCGCGGCGGCGACGACACCCGCGATGGTGATCGCGGTGGCCGCCATCCTGCTGCTCGGGATCCTGCGTGCGCGCCGCGGCGCGGCCTGGACGCGGCTGCTGCCACCGCTCGCCCTCGCCCTGATCGCCGCGCTGATCGTCACGAACAGGGTCGGCTCACCGCAGTTCACCACCTGGCTCATCGCTCCCGCGATGCTGTGGATCGTGTTCGATCACGCCCGCGCGCACACGCCGACCGCTCTCGTGCTGCTGCTGTGCGCGCTGACGTTCTGCATCTATCCGCTGACGTACGACGGACTGCTCGCCGCCCACCCGGTGCCGGTGCTGCTGCTGACCGTGCGCAATGCCATGCTCGTGGTGACGCTGGTCATCGCCGTGCTCGCGGTGCTGCGCACTCCCATATCGCCGCTGACGCGATCGACCATCGAAGACAGAACTTCCACATCGCGCCGCTGACGCGATTGACCACCGAATACAGGAGGAACCATGCTCGTCGCATTCTCCGTCGCCCCGTCGGGCGATGGCAGCTCAGGAGATTCCGTGCACGACGCGGTCGCCGCCGCAGTGAAGGTGGTGCGCGAGTCTGGTCTCTCGCACCGCACCACCAGCATGTTCACCGAGATCGAAGGGCCCGACTGGGACTCGGTGATGGATGTCGTGAAGAGAGCCACCGAGGCCGTGATGCCGTTCGGGTCGCGCGTCTCGCTCGTGCTCAAGGCCGATATCCGCCCCGGATACACCGGTGAGCTGGATGCCAAGATCGAGCGCCTCGAGAAGGCGATCGACGCATCCGCCGACGGAGACGCATCCGCCGACGGAGACACGGACGCCGGGTAACATGGGCGGGTGACTCCCTCGAATCTCTCGAGGGGGGCGGCGATGAGGGCGCTCCTCTCCCTCGCCGTCGGCAGCTTCGGAATCGGCATGACCGAATTCGTCATCATGGGCCTGCTGCCCGAGATCGCCCAGGACCTGCTGCCCGATGTCTGGGCGGTGAGCAGCGAGCAGGCGATCGGCCAGAGCGGTGGCCTCATCTCGCTCTACGCGCTCGGCGTCGTGATCGGCGCGCCCACGATCGCCGGCGCGGTCGCGCGCTTCCCGCGGCATCGGGTGATGCTGGCGCTCGCGATCGCGCTGACCCTCGGCAACGCGCTCACCGTGGTGCTGCCCGGCTTCGGCCTGGTCGGTGCCTCGCGACTGCTCGCCGGCCTGCCGCATGGCGCGTACTTCGGCATCGGCGCTCTCGTGGCGGCAGACATGCTCGGCCCCGGCAAGCGCGCCCAGGGCGTCGCGTTCATCCTGACAGGGCTGACCGTCGCGAACGTCGTCGGCGTGCCGCTGGGCACCTTCCTGGGGCAGCAGTGGGGCTGGCGCACCGCGTTCCTCGTCGTGACCGGCGTGTTCGCCCTCGCGGCGGTGTGCATCGCCCTGTTCGTGCCGTCGCATCCCGGCGACCCCGGCCGCACTCTGCGCTCCGAACTGGGCGTGTTCCGGGTGCCGCAGGTCTGGCTCACCCTCGGCATCGGGGCGATCGGCTTCGGCGGGTTCTTCGCCGTGTACAGCTACATCGCCCCGCTCGTGACCGAGATCGCCGGTGCTCCCGCGTGGGTCGTGCCGGTGACGCTGGTGCTGGTCGGGGTGGGCATGACGGCGGGCAACCTGGCCGGCGGCCGTCTGGCCGATCGCGATCTGCGTCGGACCCTCGTCTGGGGACTGGCCGCGCTCGCCGTGGTGCTCGTGCTGCTCGCCCTGCTGGCGTACTGGGTGGTGGCGCTGATCATCACCGCGATGCTGGTCGGCGCGATCGCGTCGGTGCTGAGCCCCGCGATCCAGACCCGTTTGATGGATGTCGCCGGCGACAACCAGTCGATCGCAGCGGCGCTGAATCACTCGGCGCTGAACATCGGCAACAGCCTGGGCGCGTTCCTCGGCGGAGCGGCGATCTCGCTGGGCTTCGGCTTCACCGCACCCGAGTGGGTGGGCGCGGTGCTGGCGGCGCTCGGGCTCGCGATCGTGCTGATCGCCTACCGTGCGCAGTCGTCGGTGCCGGCGGTGGGGCTGGTGCGCGAGCACTAGAGTGTGCGCATGGATGCCTCGATGCGCGTCGCCGGCACCGCCGTGGTGCTGCGTGACGGCGCGGACGGCCTCGAGGTGCTGCTGCTGCGCCGGCCAGCGACCGGGTCGTTCCCTGGCGCCTGGGTCTTCCCCGGTGGCCGTGTGGACCCCGGGGATGAGCGTGAGGGCGATGATGAAGAGCAGGCGGCGCTGCGCGCGGCCGTGCGCGAGACCCGCGAGGAGGCCGGCATCGGCATCCGGGATCTCGCGACGCTCTCGCGCTGGGTGCCGCCGGCCGAGACGCCGGTGCGGTTCCGCACCTGGTTCTTCCTCGCCCGCGAGAGCGGAGACCCGCTGCGGCCGAACCCCGGCGAGATCGAGGAGGCGGTGTGGATGACGCCGGGGCCCGCGTTGGAGCGGCACGCTGAGGGGGAGCTCACGCTGTTCCCGCCGACGTGGATCACCCTGGATGGCCTGCGGGCCTATCGCACGGTCGACGACGCCCTTGGGTCGGTCAGCGCCTTCGCGCGCTACGAGACGCGGATGCAGAAGGTCGACAGCGGGATGCGTGCGCTGTGGGCGGGCGACGAGGAGCATCCGGATGAGCCGGGTGCGCCGGGTGCGCGGCATCGGCTGACCATGAGCGCGCTGCCGTGGGTCTACGAGCGGGGCTGACCAGTATCCTCGCCCGGGTCACGAGGCGAGCAGGCGCTCCAGGTGCGCGCCGACCGGGTCTGTCTCGATGAGGAAGCCGTCGTGGCCGAAGTCGCTGGTGAGCACCACGGCCTCGTCGTCGATGAGGTTCGGGATGCTGCGCGCGATGCGCTGCTGCCCGTCTACCGGGAACAGCCGATCCGTGTCGATCCCGAGCACGAGAGTTCGCGCGGTGACGGTGTGCAGCGCCTGCTCGACCCCGCCCCGGTCGCGGCCGATGTCGTGCGAGTTCATCGCCTCGACGACCGTGAGATAGCTGTTCGCGTCGAACCGGCGGGTGAACTTGTTGCCGTGGAAGTCGAGGTACGACTCGACCGCGAAGCGCCCGCCGCGGCCGAGAGGGGAGACATCGGACTGCCATGAGCGCTGGAAGCGCTGGTTGAGCTCGATCGGGCTGCGGTAGTTCAGCAGCGCCATGCGCCGCGCGAGCGCGAGACCGCGGTGCGGACCCTCGCCGAGCGCGGCGTCGTAGTACTCGCCACCGGCGAAACGCGGGTCCATGCGCACCGTCTCGAGCTGCACGAAGTTCAGCGCCAGCTGGTCGGCCGTGGTGACCGGGGGCGAGGAGAGCACGGCCAGGCGCTCGACGCGCTCGGGTTGCATGACCGCCCATTCCAGGGCGTGCATGCCGCCCATCGAGCCGCCGATCACGGCGGCCCACCGCTCCACGCCGAGCGTGTCGGCGAGGCTTATCTGCGCGGCGACCTGGTCGCGGATGGTGAGGTAGGGGAAGCGGGATGCCCATTCCCGGCCGTCCGGCGCGATGCTCGCAGGTCCCGTCGATCCCTGGCAACCGCCCAGCATGTTCGGCGCGATGACGAACCACCGGTCGGTGTCGATCGCCGACCCCGGACCGACGATGTCCTCCCACCATCCGACGGTGGGGTGACCCGCGCCTGCCGGGCCGCGCACGTGGCTGTCACCGGTGAGGGCGTGCAGGATCAGCACGGCGTTGTCGCGCGCCTCGTTCAGCTCGCCCCAGCTCTCCCATGCGAGGCGGGTGGCGGGCAGCAGCTGTCCGTTCTCGGTGCGGAAGTCGCCGAGGAAGGTGAAGCGTCTGTGACCTGCGGGGTCGCCGTCGCGCCAGGCGCCCGTCGCCGGCGGTCTGGCGCGCAGCAGACGCACATCGGCCTCGGTCACCGGAGCCGATGGCACCGTGTCCTCAGAGGTCGTCTGCCAGTCCATGCTTCCATTCTCGCCCGTGCGCGTCGGAGCCCGCGGCAGGTTACGGGTCGACGCTGGGTCATCCACGCCCCCTCTCACCTTCGATGCCCCCTCCGAGTGGCGCCGTGCAAAGGGGGCGTGGATGCCACGAGGGGGCGTGGATGCGGGTGCCGGGCGTGGAGCCCGGAACCTGCGCGCGCACTCAGCCGGGCGGGGGAATGCGAAATGCAGCGAGGCGGGCGGCGAGGGCATCCGGGGTGCGGATGTGTTCATGACCCCAGCGCGCGGTACGCCATCCGGTGACGCCGCGCACCAGATCCTCGCGCCGCTTCTCGGCGAGAACGATCTCGGACGTCGACCGTCCCGAGGTGAGTGCTGGATCCACGTATTTGCCCTCGCCGTCGAACTCTCCGAAGCAGCGTGCCCGCGGAAATCCGAAATCCATCCAGAACTCCTCCCCAGGGCAGGGGATATGGACCTGCAACAGGACATCCCGGTATCCCAGCTGGTGCATGCGCCACCTGCTGACGCTTTCACCGGGTAGCTGCGCGCGGCCATCGGCGAGGTCGATGATCTCCCGTGCGCGGCGGATGCCGCGGTCGTGGCGCGACGCGGCGTGCTGCAGCAGATCAGCACGCCATCGCTGCGCGGCGTCCTCGTCCTGTACATGGCCCCTCACCGCCACGCTGCGCAGGGCTGCGTCGACGGCCGACAGACCGGCTTCCGGACGAAGCGCGGTGGCAAGATCGAGCGCCGTGCGCTCGAGCGAGGTGCAGCGGAATCCGTCGATCTCCACGATGTCCCCGGCAGCTGCATCGACGAAGTGCCACATCAGCCCCGCCCTCGATCTGCCGTGGCGTCGGCCCATGATCACGGCGTGCACCTTCTCGGGTGCGTGACGGTAGAGCGGCAGCCCGTGCAGCACCGCTGCGGACGGCCCGCAGAAGACCGGTCCGGGAGGATCGCAGTTGAGTTGCGTGGCGACGACCTGCAGCAGGTGCCGGCCCTCGTTCCACAGGCGGTTCCAGATCAGGGCGTCAACGTACCGGTTGCGGCGCACCCGAACCAGATCCTCGTCCTCGACGAGGCGACGGATGTCTCGATCTGAGAGTCCATCTGCGACCAGCTCGTCGCGCGTTCTCAGGAATCGACTCGCCTCGAGCACTCCGATGCGGGATGGCATACGGCGAGCCTGGCATCCCAGCTGCGACCTCCGAACCCACCTGCACAGCATCTGTGCACGGTTCTTCGCGGCGCCTGCGGTGTGGAGAAACGATTCGGATCACTCCGCAGGTCATCGGCGCCCCCTCCGGTTCTCGGCGCCCCCGCCAGATGACGCCGATAGGCGGGGGCGCGGATGCGCAGAGGGGGCGCCGACGGATGAGACGCGCGGCGCGCCGGGAGAGTACGGAAGCACGGATGCCCCGGACCGAGCGGTCCGGGGCATCCGTGTCTGAAGAGGAACCACTCAGGCGCGAGCGGCCTCCGCGACGCGACGCGCGGCGCTCAGTGCGGTGTCGAGGTCGGCCTTGAGGTCGTCGATGTTCTCGATGCCGACCGAGAGGCGCACGAGGCCGGGCGTGACGCCGGCCGAGAGCTGCTGCTCGGGCGAGAGCTGCGAGTGCGTGGTCGACGCGGGGTGGATGACCAGCGAGCGCACGTCGCCGATGTTGGCGAGGTGGCTGAACAGGCTCAGGCTGTTCACGAACTCGCGGCCGGCCTCCACGCCGCCCTTGAGCTCGAACGACAGCACTGCGCCGACGCCCTTCGGGGCGTACTCGTTGGCCTTGGCGTACCAGGGCGACGACGGCAGGCCCGAGTAGTTCACCGACGCGACGTCGTCGTGGTTCTCGAGCCACTCGGCGATCTCCTGCGCGTTCTGCACGTGACGCTCGATGCGCAGCGACAGGGTCTCGATGCCTTGGATGAGGTTCCAGGCGCTCTGCGGCGAGATGGCGGAGCCGAGGTCGCGCAACAGCTGCACGCGGGCCTTGATGATGTACGCCAGCCCGTCGCCGACCGCCGTCGTGTACGACGCGCCGTGGTACGAGGGGTCGGGCTCGGTGAGGCCGGGGAACTTGTCGACGTGCTGCGACCAGGCGAAGGTGCCGCCGTCGATGATCGCACCGCCGATGGTGGTGCCGTGGCCGCCGAGGAACTTGGTGACCGAGTGCGTGACGATGTCGGCGCCGTGCTCGAACGGACGGATGAGGTACGGCGTGGCGATCGTGTTGTCGACGATCAGCGGCAGGTCGTGCTCGTGGGCGACGTCCGCGACGCCGCGGATGTCGAGCACGTTGATCTTCGGGTTGCCGATGGTCTCGGCGAAGAAGAGCTTGGTGTTCGGGCGCACGGCTGCGCGCCACTCGTCGAGGTCGTCCTGGTTCTCGACGAAGGTGACCTCCACGCCGAGCTTGGCGAGGGTGTACTTGAAGAGGTTGTACGTGCCGCCGTAGATGGCGCTGGATGCCACGAAGTGGTCGCCCGCCTGCGCGATGTTCAGGATCGCGAAGGTGGATGCGGCCTGACCGCTGGAGAGCACCAGGGCACCGGTGCCCCCTTCGAGTGCGGCGAGGCGCTGCTCGAGCACGTCCTGGGTGGGGTTCTGGATGCGGGTGTAGATGTTGCCGAACTCCGCCAGAGCGAACAGGTTCGCGGCGTGGTCGGCGTTGTCGAACACGTACGACGTGGTCTGGTAGATCGGCGTCGCGCGCGCCTTGGTGACCGGGTCGGGCGCGGCGCCCGAGTGGATCTGCTTGGTCTCGAAGCGCCAGTTCTCGGCTGCGGTCATGACGTGCTCCCAGGGTTCGGGTTGTGGAGTCGTTCGGCTGGATGCCTGCAAGCGAGGTTACGAAGCCGCACCGCCGTCGACAACCGAGGGGAAATGTTACGTAACACGCGCGCGTGGCCGGATCTGTCCGATATTGCGCCTACGGTTGAACCATGGTGATCAGACGTGCCGTGGTGACCGGAGCGAGCTCGGGTATCGGAGAGGCGACCGTCCGTGCGCTGCGTGTGCAGGGCTGGGACGTCGTCGGCGTCGCGCGGCGTGAGAAGCGTCTGGCGGCGCTGGAGACCGAGACCGGGGCATCGACCATCGCGTGCGATCTGACCGACTCGGATGCCGTCGCCGCGCTCGTCGCCGAACTCGAGCGCACCGGCCCCGTGCACGCACTGGTGCAGGTGGCCGGCGGGGCCCGCGGCACCGACAGCGTCGAGCAGGGGTCGATCGAGGACTGGCAGTGGATGTACGACGCGAACGTGCTCGCGACGCAGCGGCTCGTGGCGGGCCTGCTGCCGCTGCTGCGCCGGGCCGCGGACGCCGACGGTCACGCCGACACGGTGTTCGTCACCTCGACGGCCGCACAGGGCGCGTACCCGGGCGGCGGTGGCTACAACGCGGCCAAGGCCGCCGAGTCGATGCTCGTCAAGGTGCTGCGTCAGGAGCTGCACGGCGAGCCGATCCGCGTGGTTGAAGTCGCGCCGGGCATGGTGCACACCGAGGAGTTCGCGCTCAACCGCCTGGGCGGCGACGCGGTCGCAGCGGAGTCGGTGTACGACGGCGTCGCCGAGCCGCTGCTCGCGGATGACGTCGCAGAGCTCATCGCCTACGCCCTGAACGCACCGCGTCGCGTGAACCTCGATCTGGTCACCATGCGTCCGCTGGCTCAGGCCGCGCAGCACCTGCTGGCGCGCGGCCCGCTGCACGTGCGCACCGACGGCTGATGCGCCGCACTCTGGCCGAGCTCGCCGACGACGGCTCGATCGACCCCGGCTGGGCGCAGGCGCTCGCGCCCGTGCAGCCGCTGATCACCGAGCTGGGCGACCGGCTGCGCGCCGAGCAGGCGGCAGGGCGCGGATACCTGCCGACGGGTGCGAACGTGCTGCGGGCGTTCCATCGTCCGCTGACCGATGTGCGGGTGCTCATCACCGGGCAGGATCCGTATCCCACGCCCGGTCACCCCATCGGCCTGTCCTTCGCCGTCGAGCGCGATGTGCGTCCGCTGCCGCGCAGCCTCGGCAACATCTACAAGGAGCGCCAGAGCGACCTCGGCATCCCTCCGGCGCCGCACGGCGACCTCACCGCGTGGAGCGACCAGGGCGTGCTGCTGCTGAACCGCGTGCTCACCGTCCAGCCCGGTTCTCCCGCGTCCCACCGCGGGTGGGGCTGGGAGAAGGTGACCGAGCTCGCGATCCGCACCCTCGTCTCCCGCGAGCAGCCGCTGGTCGCGGTGCTGTGGGGGAAGGATGCTTCAGCTCTGAAGCCGCTGCTCGGGCAGACGCCCACGATCGAGTCCGCGCATCCCTCGCCACTGTCGGCGAGTCGGGGCTTCTTCGGCTCGCGCCCGTTCTCGCGCGCGAACGCGCTGCTCGAATCCATGGGCGCCGACCCCGTCGACTGGCGCGTGGCGGGGGAGGCGTGAGCGATCTGCGGGTGCGTCCGGTGACGGATGCCGATCTGCCCGCGATCTGCGACATCTACAACCACTACGTGCGATCGTCGACGGTGACCTTCGACGAGGTTGAATCCACGCTCGCCGAATGGGAGGGCAAGGCCACCCGGATCGCCGATGCCGGCATCCCGTTCCTCGTCGCCGAGACGCAGGGCGGCGACCTGCTGGGGTACGCGCTGGGGACGCCCTGGTCGGCGAAGTCGGCGTACCGGTCGACGATCGAGAACTCCATCTATCTCGCGCCGACGGCTGCCGGCCGCGGAGTGGGCTGGGCGCTCCTTGCGGTCTTCCTCGACCGCTGCCGCGACGCGGGTCTGCGCCAGGTCATCGCCGTGATCGCCGATCGCGGAGCCGAGGCCTCGATCGCGCTGCACCGCAAGGCCGGCTTCATTGACGCCGGGCGGCTCACCGAGGTCGGGGAGAAGTTCGGCGACCGGCTGGGCGTGCACTTCCTGCAGAAGACGCTCTGACCGACCCGAGCGCTCCCGTCGACACGGACAGCGCTCAGGCCGACGGGAGGACAGGCACCGCCGCGAGCAGGCGCTTCGTGTACTCCTCGGCAGGGCGCTGCAGCACCGCTGCCACGGCGCCGCGTTCCACGATGCGTCCGTCCTTCATCACCGCGACGGTGTCACTGAGATGCTGCACCAGTCCGATGTCGTGCGAGACGGTGATCATCGTCAGCCCCTCCTCGACACGCAGCCGGGCGAGCAGAGCGAGGATCTGCGCGCGCACGGTCACATCGAGCGCCGACATCGGCTCGTCGCCGACGAGGATCCGGGGCCGGTGCACGATGGCTCGCGCCAGGGCGATGCGCTGGCGCTGTCCACCGGAGAGCTCGTGCGGATGCCGGTCGGCCATGTCGGCATCGAGACCGACCTGCGCGAGAACCTCGCGCACCCGCGCGCGGTGGTCACCGGGGATGTCGAGAGCCCACAGGGGCTCGGCGACGATCCGCCCGACGCTCATGCGCGGATCGAGCGACGCGTACGGATCCTGGAACACCAGCCCGGTCTCCCTGCGCAGCCAGTGCAGCGACCTGGCGCTCGCCGAGGCGTCGACGTCGCGTCCGGCGACGCGCACCCGGCCGCCGGTCGGTCGATCGAGCCCGAGCAGCAGGCGCACGAGCGTCGACTTCCCGGATCCCGACTCGCCGATCAGGCCGAGCGACTCGCCCTCGGCGACCTCGAGGTCGGTCGGATGCAGGGCGATGCTCGTTCGCGGCCGGTCGAACATCGTGCGACGTCTTGACGGATAGCTGCGGCTGAGGCCCTCGGTGACGATGAGGCCGCGGCCGTCGTGGGCGGAAAGACTCATGATCGTGTCCCCTCGCCATCGGCATCCGCTCTCCACAGCGTCGCGGTCGCATCGCGCAGCAGCGCCTGGGTCACCGGGGATGCCGGCGCGCTGAGCAGCGTCGAGACCGGCGCCTGCTCGACCACGCGACCGTGCTCGAGCACGACCCCGTGCGTCGCGATCTGCGACAGCACCGCGAGGTCGTGCGTGATGAACACGAGCGACATGCCGTGATCGGTGACGAGGCCGAGCAGCAGCTTCAGCACCTCCGCCTGGATCGTCACATCGAGCGCCGTGGTGGGCTCATCGGCGATGAGCAGCCGGGGCCGGCACGCGAGCGCCATCCCGATGGCGACACGCTGACGCTGACCGCCGGAGAGCTGGTGCGGGTACCGGTCGACGATGGATGCGGGGTCGGGCAGCTGCACGCGCGCCGCCTCGACGATGGCGCGCTCGCGCGCCTCCCTTCTGCCGATCCGCTCGTGGATGCGCACCGATTCGGCGATCTGCCTGCCCACCGTGCGGATCGGGTTGAGGGCGGTGCGCGGCTCCTGGAAGACCATGCCGATCTCGTCGCCGCGCAGGCGGGCGAGCTCGCGGTCGGGCATCCCGACCAGCTCGGTGCCGTCCCAGCGGATGCTGCCGCTGACTCGCGCCCCCTCCGGCAGCAGCCCGAGGATCGCCAGCGCGGTCATCGACTTGCCCGACCCGGATTCGCCGATCAGGCCCAGTCGCTGGCCGTCCGTGACGGCGAACGAGACGCCGTCGACCACGCGTGCGCCGTCGATCTCGACGACGAGCGATTCGACCTCGAGAGTCATGCGACCACCTCCGGGACGTGCACCTGCGCTGCGCGGCGGGAGAGCGTGGGGTCGGTGGCCTCGCGCAGCGCGTCGCCGAGCAGGTTCAGGCCCAGCACGGTGACGGTGATGGCGAGGCCCGGCCAGACGACGGTGAGGGGATGCACGCCGATGTAGCGCTGCAGATCGGCCAGCAGCGTGCCCCACGACGCCTCGGTGAGCGACGCGCCGAACCCGAGGTACGACAGTCCGGCCTCGGCGAGCACGGCGACCGCCATCGACCAGGACAGCTGCACGATGAACACCGGGGCGATGTTCGGCAGCAGATGGCGCACCAGGTTCTGCCCGGCGGTGAGTCCGGATGCCCGGCCCGCGAGCACGAAGTCGCTCTGCTGCACGCGCCGCAGCTCGGGGCGGGTGACCCGCGCGATGCTCACACCGAAGCCGATGCCCACCGCGAAGACGACGACCCACAGCGATCCGCCCCAGACGGCAGAGATCATCATCGCGATCATCAGCACGGGGAACGCGATGAGGATGTCGACCAGCACCGCCACGCTCTCGCGCACCCATCTCGCGGTCAGCGCGCCGAGCGCTGCCAGCGAGACGCCGACGAGCGTGGCGACGACGCCTGCCCCGACGGCGACGAAGGCGGTGGTGCGGGCGCCGGCCATGATCAGGCTGAGGATGTCGCGTCCGGTGGCGTCGGTGCCCAGCAGGTGCGGCCAGCCGGGCGCGGCCCAGCGCCCGCGCACGTCGGAGAGCATCGGGTCGAACGGGGTCCAGAACACCGAGACGACGGCGGTGAGCGCGATCACGACCACGACGAGCACGGCGAACCCGCCCGTCCACGTCGACAGCAGCGCACGCAGCCAGCGGGGCATCAGCTCTCCTCCGCTCTCTGCCTCGGATCGATCGCGTGATGCGCGAGGTCGACGATGAAGCCGATGATCAGCACGAACCCGGTGAGCACCAGCAGCTCGCTCTGCACCTTGACCAGGTCGCGGTTGCCGACGTCCGCCACGAGCATGCGTCCGATGCCGGGCAGGGTGAAGAGCTGCTCGATGACGACCGAGCCGACGACGATGCCGGCGACCTGAACACCGAGCACCGTGACGATCGAGAGGCCGACGGCGGGGATGCCGTGGCGGATGAGCGCCTGGCGGCGAGTGAGACCCTTCGCGGCAGCGGTGCGCACGAAGTCCTGACCGGCGGCCTGCAGGGTGGCGCTGCGCACGAAGCGCATGAGCATGGCTCCCTCGACGATGCCGATCGTCAGCGCCGGCAGCAGCAGCGACTCGATCGCCTTCGCAGGGGTGGCCCACCCTGAGCGGGGGAAGCCCTGCGCCGGCAGCCAGCCGAGCCAGTGCGCGAAGACGACGACCAGCATCATCCCGGCCCAGATCACGGGCACGGCCGCGAGAGCCTGTGCTCCGAAGCTGAGGGCGGTGCCGCCGGCGCGACCGCGCAGCAGAGCGGATGCCACGCCGAACGGCACGGCGATGAGGAGGGCGATGGCCAGCGCCATCAGCCCGAGAGGCACGGTCACGCGTGACTTCTCGACCAGTTCGGCGCCGACCGACGCGCCGCTGAGCTGGGAGGTGCCGAGATCGCCGCGCAGGATGCCGCCGAGCCAGTCGGTGTACTGCGTGGGCAGCGGCCTGTCGAGGCCCAGCGATTCACGCAGCGCCGCGACGGTCTGCGGGTCGGCCTGGGTGCCGGCGATGAGCTGAGCGACATCCCCGGGGAACACCCGCAGGGTGAGGAAGATGATCGCACTCGACACGAGGAGCCCTGCGATCAGCAGGGCTCCTCGCGTGAGCGCGTAGCGGATCACTCCGCGGACTTCGTCACGCCGGCGAGATCGATGCGCGAGTTGAGCGAGTCGGTCGGGAAGCCGGCCACGGCGCTGGTGTGCGCGGTGAGCGTGGCGCCGTTGTACAGCCAGTCGGCCGCGTGGTCCTCCGACACGATGCGCGCGGCCTTCTTCAGCAGGTCGGCGGACTTCTTCGGGTCGATCTCGGTCTGCGACTGCGCGTACAGCTTCTGCACCTCGGCGTTGTCGTAGCCGAAGTAGTAGTCGGGATTGGCGAAGTTGACGAAGTCGCGCGGCTCGACGTGCAGCACGAAGCTCAGCTCGTAGTCATGGTTCGTGTAGACGTCGTCGAGCCAGGTCGGGAATTCGACGCGCTTCACCTCGAGCGAGACGCCCACCTTCGCGTAGTCCGACACCAGCACCTGAGCCGCGGTGGTGCCGTAGAACGACGGGATGGTGAGCGTGAGATCGAGCTTCTCGTGTCCGGCCTCCTTCAGCAGCTTCTTCGCCTTCGCGGGGTCGTACGGTGCCACGTCACTGAGATCCTCGTACCCGGGGTCGAGTTCCGGGATGGGACCGTAGAGCGTCTGACCCGCGCCGATGGCCTCGACGAGCGCCTCGTGATCCACGGCGAGGCGCAGCGCCTCGCGCACCCTGACATCGTCGAGCGGCGCCTTGCGATTGTTGAACGCGAGGGTGGCCTTGTCGGTGGTGCGACCGGTCGTGATCGTGAAATCGCCGGTCTCCTCGAGCTGCGAGACGAGGTTCGGGTCGACGGCGGTCAGCACGTCGAGCGTGCCATCCAGCGCCGCGTTCACCCCGGCGGTGAAGTCGGGGATGTACTCGAACACGACCTCGCCGATCGTCGCCTTCTCGCCCCAGTACTCGTCGTAGCGGTCGAAGCTGATGGCGCTGCCCTTCGTCCAGCGGTCGAGCACGAAGGGACCCGTGCCGTTCTCGTCGGTCTTCAGGTCGGTCGTGTCGCCGTTCTTGAAGACGAGGCCGGCCGGGCCGGTGAGGGTGAAGAGGAAGTTCTGGTCGGGCTGCGTGAGGGTGATCGTCACGGTCTGGGCATCGGGGGCGGCGATCGAGGCGACGCCGGCGAACTCGGCGTTGCCCTGCACACCGGCATCCGTCCTCACCGTCTCGTACGAGGCGACGACGTCCGCAGAGGTGAGCGGGGTGCCGTCATGGAACGTGACCCCCTCGTTGAGGGTGAACTCGTACGTCAGCCCGTCGGCCGACACGTCGTACGCGCTCGCCAGACGCTCTTCCACGTCGTTCTCCGGCGTGCGGGTGACGAGCCCTTCGTAGATGTTGTCGACGAGCACCTGCTCGAGAGCGGCGCCGCTGGTGTGCCGGATGTCGAGGTTGGTCGGCTCGAGCACGAGACCGACCGTGAGGCTCGCGTCGGGGTCGGCCTTGGCGGATGCCGACGGCGTGGGCTCTGCGGCCGGCGTGCAGGCGCTGAGAGCGAGGGCGCCGACGGCGAGGAGGCCGAGTGCGGCGAATCCGACAGAGCGCCGGGCGGGGGAAGCAGACAAGGGTCGTCCTCTCAAGTGGTGCGGAGCGCGGTCAGCGCGTTCCGCGGTTCAGAGCGCCGGTCACGATGGCGGCGAGTGCGTCGGGGGCCGTCTCCTGGACGTTGTGTCCGGCGTCGACGGTGACGACAGCGGCGGAGGGAAGATGCTCGGTGAAGGCGGCGACATCGGCATCCTGCAGGAAGCCGTGCTCACCGCGCACGAGGGTGACAGGAGCGGTGACGCCGGCCAGCTGCGCCCAGGGTGCGCCACCGGATGCCGCCTGCTCCGCCTTCAGGGAGTCGAAGGCGGATGCGATGATGCGCGCGAAGTGGTGCTTCCACTCCACGCGACCGTCATCGCGCACGCGCGTGTTGAAGAAGACTCCGCGTTCGGTGTCGGCTCGGCTGCCGCCGAAGCCGAATGCCTGCGCGCGGTCGACCGCGTCGTCGCGCGAGGCGAAGTCGGTGACCGCGTAGAACTCGCGCAGCACCGCCGGCGCCGCATCGGTGTCGAGTCCGGGCACGATGTCGACCAGCACCAGCTCGCGAACCCGTTCGGGATGCTCGGCGGCGACGACCTGCGCGGTGAGCCCGCCCAGGGAGTGGCCGACGAGCACCTGCGGGGTGGGGGCCCAGAGCTCGAGAGCGCGCGCGACATCGTCGGCGAGCACGGCGGGGGAGTAGTCGAGGTCATCGCGCCACGAGGAGTCGCCGTGACCGGCGAGGTCGATCGCGACGGCAGGGCGGCCGAGGAGCAGCGCGACGGCGTCCCACGTGTGGGCGTTGAGGCCTGCGCCGTGCAGCAGAGTCACCTCGGGAGCACCCTCACCGAAGCGCAGAGCGCTGAGGATGCGACCATCGGGGAGAGTCATCGCGATACGCTCGGCGCAGGGCACGTCGGTGCCGAGGGTCTGCGCCTGCTCGGGCAGATAGCGGAACTCGCTGATGTCTTCGACCACGGCCATATTCTGCTCTTGCGTCGGCGGTGCCGAGAAATGCCAGATCAATCTGCACGACTTGAACGCGTAATAGTTTGCTATCTGCTGAATTGAACGCGACTGCTCAGGTCGATCTGCATTTCGACTGTTTCCGGTTGCCGTGCGTCCCGCGCGTAGGCTGGAGCAATGAGCAGGCGTGAGACCCGGGTGCGCGCATGAGCGTCCTCGATGTGGGCGGCGTGGCGAACCTGCGCGACGTGGGCGGCATCGCCGCCGGCTCCTCGCGGGTGCGCTCCGGAGTGCTCCTGCGCTCCGGGCACCTCGCGGGCCTCACCGCGGAGGGCGGGGCGGTGCTCGCGGGGCGTGTGCGACACGTCGTCGACCTGCGAGACGACGCCGAGGTCGAACGTGAGCCCTCTGCTCTCACCGGCGTGCCCATCACCCGCGTCCCGCTGTTTCTTGGGTCGGTCGGATCGTTCTTCGCTCAGAACATGGATCTCACGGCGATGTACCGCCATCTCGTCGACGAGTCCGCGCCCAGACTGGCCGACGCGGTGCGCGTCATCGCGGCGGGCGAGCCGACGCTCGTGCACTGCACGGTCGGCAAGGACCGCACCGGCGTCACCGTCGCCCTGGCTCTCAGCGCCGTCGGCGCGGATCGGGATGCGGTGATCGGCGACTACGCCCTCACCGCCTCACAGCTGCCTCGCGAGCGCAACCGCGCGATCGTGCAGTACCTGCGCGCGCACCTGCCCGACGCGACGAACGCCGTGCAGCTCGCGACCGAGTCACCTGCTCCCGTGATGGCGAGGCTGCTCGCCGACATCGACGGCCGCTACGGATCCGCCGCCGCCTACCTCCGCGACGCAGGCATGAGCGACGCCGAACTCCACGCGCTGGCGGAGGCGCTCCTCGAGTGATCGCGACTCCGAGTGAGGTTAGGCAACCCTACGTCGGTGGTAGAGTGGACGCATCATGGGCACCCCTCAGACGTACGCAGGCAGCCGCGCCGCACGCCGGGCATCCCGTCGACCGCAGGTGCAGCACCTGATCACGGCCGACGAGCGCTCGCTCGCCGATCTCGAGCTCGCCCTCGCCACGCTGCCGCTGTGCGCGGTCGGGCGAGTCTTCATCGAGGTGCCGGAGCCCTCCGACATCGGCGTGGTCACTGCGCCGCCGCGCATGACCGTGACCTGGCTGCCCCGCTCGCGTCGAGGCGGCCAGCCGCGTGCGACCGGTGAGGCCCTCAGCCGCGCCGCGATCGCGTGGGCGGACGAGATGCTCTGCGACGACTCCGGCGCCGGGTTGCGTACCGAGGTCATCCTGCTCGGCGGCTGGCTGAGCACGGCCGACATCGTCGACCATCTGACCACCGCCGGCGCCGTGCCGGCCGAGGCGATCCACGCTCCCTCGCGCTACGGCCTCTCCGCCGACTGACCGACGCGCCGTGAGCGCGGCACGTAGCCGCCGTCCTCCAGGCCCGCCTCGATCTCGAACCTGTTGCGCAGCGGATTCCGCCCCGCGAGCAGATAGAGCACCGGCATCAGGAACCCGTATCGCCGCCACTGGCGCTCGTGCACGGCCTCGTGCCTGAGCACGGCGTCGGAGGGATCGCGATCGCCGGTGAGGAAGCATCCGGCCACGCACACACCGCCGCGTGCGAACGCCCAGGGCGGCAGGCCGCGGAACACCCAGAGCCCTTCCCGGCGCTGCACCTCGCCGGTGCTCCACAGTGACCCCCACGCCCAGCCGACAGCGGTGCCCCAGGCGTAGCCGAGGCGGCTGATCGGCGAGTCCAGCAGCAGGGGTGGGATCAGCCGATCGACGCGGCGCCCCCGCGCGAGCGCTCGATCCGCTTCGGCTCGCCAGTCGGCCGTCATGCGACGGCGCCGATCAGACGAAGGATCCCACCGAGGTCGAGCACGGCGTCGGCAGGGCTCCGGGGGGCGAAACCGGCGATGGTCGCGCCGGCCAGGGGGATCTCCTCACGCAATCTCCTGAGCGCGGCCGCGAGGCCGGTCACGGTCACGCCGAAGGGCGCGGCCTCGGAGACGCCCTCGAACTCCGCGGGGTCGAGCACGTCCACATCGATGTGCACCCAAACGCGGCTGGCGCCCGTCGCGCGCACCGCCTCGGCGACCGCGGCGGTGTCGCTGAGGCTGTCGGCGTAGAGCAGGGTCAGCCGGTCCAGGGCATCCCGCTCGGTGTCATCTATGCTGCGCGCGCCCAGCAGCACGAGGCGCTCGGCAGGGATGCCCGGCGACAGGGCGAGCTGCGGCTCGCCCTCACCCATCACGGCGCGCAGCGCCATGCCGGCGAACGCTCCCGACGGCGACGTGGACGCATCGTTGAGGTCGGGATGCGCGTCGCACCAGAGCACGGCGAGATCCGAGGTGTCGATCGCCGAGAGGGCGAAGACGCTCACGCTGCAGTCGCCGCCGATCACCACGGTCTGCTCGCTCGCACCGGCGACGTGCTCTGCGACGAGCTCGCGGGTGCGCAGCAGCGCGCTCAGACGCCGGATGCCGGTGCCGAGCGAGTCGCCGGCCTCGAGCGGAACGTCGAGCATCGTGGTGTCACGGCGCGGCAGGTCGCCCGCGATGGCGGCGGCGCCGTCGGTGAGCAGCATGGCGCGGGCCGACGGCGAACCCTGCCACTGCGGGACGATCAGAAAGCGGGTCATGGTGTCTCCGAGGGGAGAAGGAGGGGTGGATGCCCGTGCGGCACCCACCCCGACGATCACTCTGCTTCGAGGGCGGGACGCGCGGTGCCGCCGGACTTGAGCTCGGCGAGGCGGGCCTCGACCTCGGTCAGCTCACCGAGGTCCTCCAGGCTCTCGAACTGCGCGTCGAGCGATGAGGCCGCGATCTCGGCCTTGCCCTGTGCGAGGGCCTCCTGACGCCGGATCTTGTCTTCGAAGCGGCCGAGCTCGCTGGTCGGGTCGAGCACGTTGATCGAGCCGATGGCGTCCTGCACCTTGGTCTGCGCCTCGGCGACCTTGGCGCGGGCGAGCAGCTCGCTGCGCTTCGTCTTGAGCTGGCCGAGCTTCTCCTTCATCCCGTTCAGGCCGCCCTTGAGCTTGTCGACGATCTCGGTCTGCGCGGCGATCTGCGGCTCGGCTGCGCGTGCTTCGCGCTCCTCGCCGATCTGACGCTGCAGAGCGATCTTGGCGAGGCTGTCGAACTTGTCGGCATCGGTCGTGTTGCCGGCCCCGCGCAGCTCGTCGGCCTTGCGGCTGGCCGCGAGGGCCTTGTTGCCCCACTCGCGTGCCGCGCGGACATCTTCTTCGTGATCGCGCTCGAGCAGGCGGAGGTTGCCGATGGTCTCCGCGATCGCCGACTCGGCGTCCGCGATGTTGTTCGTGTAGTCGCGCACGAGCTGGTCGATCATCTTCTGCGGGTCCTCGGCCTGGTCGAGGAGGGAGTTGATGTTCGCCCGCATGAGAGTCGAGATGCGTCCGAAGATGGATTCCTTGGCCATGTTCATTCCTTTGCTGTTCTCAGGTTTTCGTGGTCGATGGTCGTATCAGTATCGAGAGGTGAGCCGGGCGTGCGGTCAGAAGGCTCCGCCGCCGCCGCTGCTGCCGGAGCCGCCGCCGAAGCCGCCGACCGAGAAGCCGCCGCCGCCACCGCCGCCGCCGAAGAAGCCCCCGCCGCCGCTGCCGCCGCCGGAACTCCAGCCTCCTCCTCCGGATCCCCAGCCTCCGCCCCAGCCGCCGTGATGGCCGCCGGTGACCTGGCCGATGAGGATGCCGCCGAGCAGAGCGCCGAGCGTGTCGCCGCCGCCACTGCCGCCTCCGGAGAACCCGGAGTAGTCGCTCTGCGCGATCCGGATGGCTTCGGATGCCAGCGCATCCGCCCGCTGCGCGAGCGCGAGGGCTTCGACGGGGTCGACGCGTGCGATCGAGCGGGCCTGGTCGAGCGTCGCCTGCGCTTCGGCGAGCCTCGTGCGGGCGGTCGACGAGATCGAGCCGCGGCGATTGAGGATGAAGCTCTCCGCGGTGGAGATCTGGACCGCGGCGCGCTGGACCGCGTCGCCGAGCATGCTCAGAGCGCGGTCGATCCTGGCCTGCTCGTCGCGACCGTGCTGGATCACCGCGTCTATCGACGCGTTGGCGGCTTCGAGCACCCGCAGGGCGTCGAGGGGCTCGCGTCCGGACGGGCCGAGCATCGCCTGCGCTTGCTGGATGCCCTGCAGCGTGCCAGTCACGGCCTGAGCGATGCCACCCTGAGGATCGGGAAGGGAGCGGGCCGTCTGCACATCGGCGTTCAGCTCGGAGATCAGCGCTGCAGCCCGCTTGTCCGCCGCCTGCAGATCGGTCTGCAGCTTCTCGATCGCGTCTTCGAGCTGGGTCGCCTGCTGGACGGCACCCTCCGCCGCGCGCACGGCGACGGCGGCATCGCCGGTCTCGCCCGCAGCGATCAGTGCGCCGGCTTCCCGGATGCGCTCGTCGGTGAACACCATCCGCGAGCGGGCCTCGGCCGTGTTGTCGGAGACGGGTGCGATCGCGGTGGGCGCATAGACAGCGGCGAGGTCGGCGAGGATCCGATCGGCTCGTTCGATCTCCGCGCCGGCTGACGCGCGCAGGCGGCGCACGTTCTCGAGTGCAGCCGGAGCGTTCTGCTCGAGCTCGCGCAGCTCGTCGAATTCGTTCTTGCGCTCCTCGAGCACCTTGGTCGACTCCGAGCACAGCTGCAGGATGCGCTGGTTCCACTCGATCCGCTGCTCGTCGGTGTCGGGGATCTCGTCGTCCAGCTTCTGCTGCAGGGAGAACGCCTCATCGAGGTTCGTGCGCGATGTCTGCAGCGCGAGCACGAAGGGACCGATCACCTCGTCGCCGAACTGCGCGCGGGCGTACTCCATCTCCTGCTCGCTGGTGCGCACGAGGTCGTCGGTGCGCACCAGGGCGATGTTCGCCTGCCTGCCGAGCTCGGCCAGCTGCGCCTGCCGCTCGGCCTTCTCCGCGGCGCGCTTGCGCGCGCGGCGGATGAGCAGCACGATCACGACGATCACGACGATGACCACCACGACGATGCCGACGACGACCGCTGTCCGTGCGGCGGTCGCCGCAGCGCGCTGCTGCTGCTCGGCCGCACGCTGAGGTGCGAGCACGAAGATGTCGTAGGCCTCATCGGCCCCGGCTACCACGGCGTGGCTGAAGTCGCTGTTCGAGAGATCCGGTCGCATGGCGGCGAGGATCTCATCGCGCTGCTCGACGCTCATCTGCCCGGCGTCCGGGCGGTACATCGTGTAGTTGCGCCCCTCGGTCGAGACCGAGATGAGGTACTGCGTGTCGATGAAGCCGTTGCCCTGTGCCGTGCGGGTCGTCCATTCGGCGGGATCCGTCGGCGAGGTGTACTGCGGCACCATCACGAAGAAGAGATCGATGCCCGCCTCGTCGCGAAGCCTGTCGAGGGTCGCCTCGGCATCCGCCCGGTCGGAGGCGGAGATGACGCCGCTGCGATCGGTGATCTGCCCGTCGAGCTCTCCGGGGTCGGTCGCGGATGCCGTGCTCAGCGACAGCGCCCCCACCAGCACACCGAGCAGGACCGCTGCTGCGGTCCGCCACCGTTTCGTCATAGCGTTCCCTCCGGCCGGCAGGCGTGCACCATGGCACGAGTCTATGCACTGGGCCGAACCGGCGACAGCACTCACGGCGGGTTCGCCGTTCGCCGTCAGCGCAGACGCATACGCTGGAAGGCATGGACGATATGTACGGCTCCGACGTGCTGACCGACGGCTGGCGCCAGCGCGGTTTCGCCAAGGCGACCGAGGTGCCGGCCTCGAAGGATCTCGTCGTCGAGGTCGCGCAGGACGGCTACTGCGGCGCGGTCACCCGCGTCGAGGCCGGCATGGTCGAGCTCGAGGACTGGAAGGGCCGTCGGCGCAGCTTCCCACTGGGCGGCGGGTTCATGATCGACGGCAAGCCGGTGAAGCTGGTCGTGCCCGTCGCGAAGCAGTCGGGGCCGCGCCGCACGGCATCCGGGTCCTTCGCCGTCGCCGACGACAGGGCGCGCGTGGCGCTGCCCAGCCGCATCCTCGTCGAGGGGCGCCATGACGCCGAGCTCGTCGAGAAGGTCTGGGGCTCCGACCTTCGGGTGGAGGGCGTCGTCGTCGAGTACCTGAAGGGTCTCGACCTGCTCGACGAGCTGCTCGCCGAGTCGCCGCCGTCGGGCAGCCGCCGCTACGGCGTACTGGTCGACCATCTGGTGCCCGGCTCGAAGGAGACGCGCATCGTCGAGCAGATCCTGCGCGGCCCGCACGGCCGGCACCTGAAGATCGTCGGGCACCCCTACATCGACGTGTGGCAGTGCGTGACGCCGGCGGCGATGGGCATCCGCGCCTGGCCCGAGATCCCGCGTGGCACCGACTGGAAGACGGGCATCTGCCGCGCCTTCGGCTGGCCGGCGGACGACCAGGCCGACATCGCCCATGCGTGGAAGCGGATCCTCTCGCGGGTCACCACCTATCGCGACCTCGAGCCGGCGCTGCTCGGCCGCGTCGAGGAGCTGATCGACTTCGTCACGGCGCCCGCGCAGTGAGCGGCCGCTCGCGAGGCATCCCGTCAACACGGGGCGCGGAGCCTGTCGAAGGGCGCCGGTACCCTGGAGGGATGCCTGAACCCCGCACCTTCCGTGATGAGCCGGTCTCGTTCGTGCGCCGCAGCGGCCGCATGTCCGAGGCGCAGGAGCGGGCGTTCGAGGAGCACGCCCCGTTCTACCTGCTCGATGTCCCGCGCGACGTGGCGTTCACCTCGGTGCATCCCAATGCACGCCTCGACGTCGCGGGCGAGTACGGGCGCGAGGCGCCGCTGATCGTCGAGATCGGCTCCGGTCAGGGCCACGCCATCATCGCGGCAGCATCCGCGGCACCCGAAGCGGATTTCCTCGCCGTGGAGGTCTTCCGCGCGGGGCTCGCGCGCACCATGCTCGACGCCGCAGCCGCCGGCGTGCGCAACCTTCGCCTGATCGAGGCGAACGCTCCGGAAGTGCTCTCGACATACCTGCCGGAGGGGTCGGCATCCGAGGTGTGGATCTTCTTCTCCGATCCCTGGCACAAGAAGCGCCACACGAAGCGACGTCTGATCCGTCCCGGCTTCCCCGCGACCGCCGCCCGGGCGATCGCCGATGGCGGGCTGCTGCGCCTGGCCACGGACTGGGAGGACTACGCGCAGCAGATGCGCGAGGTGCTCGACGAGGCGCCCGAGTTCGAGCGCGCGTTCGACGGCGAGTGGGCCGAGCGCTTCGAGGGTCGCGTCATGACGGCCTTCGAGCACAAGGGCATCGCCAAGGGACGCGAGATCCGCGACCTGACCTACCGCCGGGTGCCGCGGGTGTGACGAAGACCGCCTGGCACAGCATCCCGCCGGCGGCGCTGGTCTGCGCTGCCGCTCCCGCCTTCTTCGTGCTCGGCTGGACGTGGGCAGGGTGGCTGCTGCTCGCCGCCGGGATCGGCATGGCGGCGCTCCTCGAACGCGCCGCCCGGCGAGCGGTGTCGGTCGGACATCGTCCCGATCCGGCGAGCGGCGAGCGAGATCAGCCGTCGCTGACCCGGGATCTGTCGCTGATCGCGATCGGCATGCTCATCGTGCACGCGATCTCGCTCGAGGCGCAGCTCGATGACCTGTCGATGGTGCGGTTCACGCTCGCGCTCGGGGGAGCGGTGCTCGTGCCGTATCTGCTCTCGCGCTTCGCGTTCCGCGACCGGGCGATCTCCTTCCCCTGGCGCACACGCCGGCGCTGGGCGCGCTGGCAGTGGGCGTGGCTCGTCGCCGTGCTCGTGCTGGGCTGGCTGATCCTGCCGTACTACTTCATCACCAGCGGCGTCTACCAGAACTGGCCGGTCGTCGATTCGCCCGACCTCATCGCCCGGCTGTTCGTCGGTGTCGGCGCGGTCGGCATCTGGGACGAGCTGTTCTTCATCTGCACCGTCTTCGCGCTGCTGCGTCGCCACATGCCGGCGCTGAGCGCGAACGTGCTGCAGATGATCGTGTTCGTGTCTTTCCTGTGGGAGCTCGGCTACCGGGCCTGGGGTCCGGTGCTCACCATCCCGTTCGCGCTGCTGCAGGGCTGGATCTTCCTGCGCACGCACTCGCTCGCCTACGTCGTCACCGTGCACCTGCTCTTCGACGCCGTCGTGTTCGCGGTGCTCGTGCACGCGCACAACCCGGGACTGCTGCCGTTCTTCCTCGTCTGACGCGCTCTTGCCAGGCTGTCTTCGCGCACCCGCCGAACGCGTGCTGCGCGTGCATTCCGCGGGGTGCGCAACTGGTAGGCTCGACCGGTACGCCTCCGTAGCTCAGCGGATAGAGCGCCGGTTTCCGGTACCGTAGGTCGCAGGTTCGATTCCTGTCGGGGGCACGTATTCAGAAGAAGACCGCCCACCGGGCGGTCTTCTCTCGTCTCCGGCAGCGGGATCCTCGAGAGGAGCGCCGGAATGACGAGACGGTACAAGGTCGGAGAGCACGTCAGCTGGAACTCGGAGGCGGGGCGAGTGCGCGGCCGCATCATCAAGGTGCACACGTCCGATTTCGACTACAAGGGCCACGCCCGTCGCGCCAGCGACGATGAGCCGCAGTACGAGGTCAAGAGCGACAAGACCGACCACGTCGCGGCGCACAAGGGGAGTGCCCTGACCCTGCTCGACGACTGATGATCCTCACCGTCGGCCATTCAACCCATCCGCTGGACGAGTTCACCGAGCTGCTGCGCGCCGCCGAGGTGGGCGCGCTGATCGACGTGCGACGTCTGCCGGGGTCGAACCGGTACCCGTGGTTCAACGCGGACGCGCTCGCCGCGTCGCTGCCCGAGCACGGCATCCGGTATCTGCGCATCGAGCAGCTGGGTGGTCGCCGCAACCTGCAGCGTCAGGTCCCGGACGACGTCAACGGGGTGTGGCGCAACCGCAGCTTCCACAACTACGCCGACTACGCGCTGAGCGGCGACTTCGCGGAGGGCATCGAGCAGCTGCTGTCGGTCGACGACAGCGTCGCTGGCCGGGCCGCGGTGATGTGCTCGGAAGCGGTCTGGTGGCGCTGTCATCGGCGGATCATCGCCGACCATCTGCTGGCACGCGACATCGAGGTCGGTCATCTGATGCCGGACGGCAGAATCGCCGAGGCGTCGCTCACACCGGGAGCCGTGGTCAGAGACGGAGTGGTCGAGTACCCGTCTGCGGACTGACTACTTGGCGGGCTCGGGCTTCGCCTCGTCCGCAGCGGTCACCGGGGCGGTGGTGAAGCGCTCGAGCGCCGCGTCGACCTTCTCGGCGAGGTAGGCGTGACCGGCGTCGGACGGATGCCGGCGACCTGCGCCCACGTCGATCAGCTCCAGATAGTTCGCGTCGGTGATCCAGTTCTCCTGCACGGGGGAGATGTACCACCAGCCGCGCGCCGCGGCGAGACCGGCGAGGTCGCGGTCGATGCGCGCCGTCGACGCGCCGACGGGCAGCTCGTGCGGCGCCGGGCCCAGGATCACGATGGGCACCCCGGGGTACCTCGCGACCATGGCATCCCACACCGCATTCACCGCCGCGGGGTACGCGGCCGCATCCGACAGCCGATCGTTGATCGACCCCTGCAGGATGATCAGGTCGGGATCGATCCACGTCTCCAGCTCGGCGACGCGAGTGAGGAAGTCCGGCCCGTCGATCCCGGGGCGCTGGTAGCCGCTGCCGCGCACTCCGCGAACGACGGTGTCGCCGGGGATGAGCCTCGCCAGGCGATAGGCGTATCCGTCCGTCGGCACGGTCGCGGCCGAGCCGTACGTCCACGAGTCGCCGAAGACGAGCACCTCGGGGTCGTCGGGAAGGGTGAGCGCTGCGGCGGAGAGGCCGTTCTCGGCCGCGGCGACCGGCGCGGTCTCCGCCGGGGGCAGCCAGGGACGGGAGATGCCCAGCGTGACGGCGAGCGCCACCGCGAGGGCGCCTCCGATCGCGAGGGCCGTGCGGCGCCGTCGGGTCGGCGGGTGCAGGGTCATGAGAAGAGCGTAAGCGACCTGGTGGCGGATGCCGCTACTTCGAGGTGCCCTGCGACACGGAGCCCTGCAATTGGCGCTGGAAGAGGATGTAGACGATCATCACCGGGATGATGGTGATCATCACGGCGGCGAACATCTGCCCGAAGTCCAGGGCATAGCCGGCGGATGAGGCGTAGGCGGCCATTCCCTGCGAGAGCACGTAGTTGTCGGTGTCGGTGTTCAGCGAGATCGGCAGCAGGAACTGGTTCCACAGGCCCAGGAAGTTCATGATCGCGACGGCGGCCATCCCCGGCTTCGCCATCGGCAGCATGATCTGGAAGAACGTGCGCCACTCGCTCGCCCCGTCGACGTAGGCGGCCTCCTGGATCTCGTACGGCAGCGATTTGAAGAACGAGAACAGGAAGAACACCGTGAACGGCAGCGCGAACGCCACATAGGTGATGATCAGGCCGGCCAGGCTGTTCAGCAGACCCATGCCCTGCAGGATGAAGAACAGGGGCACGATCGCGAGGAAGATCGGGAACGTGAGCCCGGCGAGCATCAGGTAGTAGATGACCTTGCTGCCGGGAACCGAGAACCTCGCGAGCACGTACGCGCACATCGCGCCGAGCACCATCACCAGCACCAGTGAGACGCCGACGACGATCACCGTGTTCACGAACATCCGGCCGAAGTTGTTGTCGACCCATGCGCTGACGTAGTTGTCGAAGTTCCAGACCGCGGGCAGCCCGAACGGTGACGCGAAGATCTCCCTCGTCGTCTTGAACGACCCGATCAGCGTCCACAGCATCGGGAGGATCACGACGACCGCCCACAGGCCCATCACGACGTGCGAGACGCCGCCGACCACCTTGTCGCTCGCCGTGGACTTCACGTTCCGCTTCGGAGACTGCCTGTGCGCTGGGGCGCCATCGCTGTTGATGGTGACCGCGGCGCGGGTATCGGTGACGCTCATGAGCGACCTCCTTCGTCTCTGCCGCCGATGAGGCGGAACACGCCGATGACGAGCGCGGCGAAGAGCAGGGTGATGACGGCGAGCACGACGCCCATCGCCGTGGCGAGCCCGAACTGGCCCTTCTCGAATGCCGTGCGGAACAGGTACTGGCTCATGACGAGCGTGCTGTTGCCCGGCCCGCCTGTCGAGTTCAGGCCGGCCATGTACACGAAGGCGTCGAGGGCCATGATGCCGAGATAGATGTAGGCGGTCTGCACGTTGTCGCGGATCTGCGGCAGCAGGATCGAGGTGACCGTGCGCAACCGCCCCGCGCCGTCGATGCGCGCGGCCTCCAGCGTCTCGCCGGGGATGCCCTTGATCGCGGCGATGAACAGGATCATGTAGAAGCCGACCATGCTCCAGACGATCACGAAGATCGTCGCGCCCATCGCGGTGCGCTCGTCGCCGAGCCAGGCGAAGCCGCCGGGGTCGATCCCGAAGAGGCCGAGGATGCCGTTGAACAGGCCCGTCGGAGCGTAGATCATGTTCCACAGGATCGCGATGACGATGGCGGGGATGACGTACGGGAAGAACGACACCACGCGGTAGAAGCTGGATGCTCGAAGGCCGCGGACCTGACCGTGGCTCGGGCCGCCGACGGTGATCATGCTGGCGAAGACGAGGGCGATGACGATGGTGATCAGGGGCACCACTATCGCCAGCAGGATGTTGTTGCGCATGGCCTGCATGAACGTCGCGTCCTGCAGCAGGCGCACATAGTTGTCGATGCCGACGAAGTCCATGGTCGCGGAGAACCCGGTCCAGTTCGTCATGGCGTAGTAGAGGGCCTGCACGAACGGCGAGATCACGAAGACCATGAAGATCGCGACGGGCAGGCCGAGGAACACGAGCAGGAACGAGACGTAGTCGAAGGTCAGCTTGCGCCGCCCGAGGCGGGACGGCTTGCGCCGCCCCGCCTGGGCTGCGGTGACCGCGGCCGTCTCAAGCCCCGGTCCACCGCTGACGGTGGAATAGCTCACTTGATCTCGATCTTCTTGATGGAGCTGTCTTCGCGGATCTTGTCGACGATGGCCTGGAGCTGGCTGGTGAGCTCGGCGACCGACATCTTGCCGTCCAGGAACGAGTTCCAGATGGGCAGCTGGTCGCTGTTCATGCCGTACAGGTTCGTCGACATGATCGTGAAGACGTTGTCGCCGGCCGCGGAGAGCATCTCCGACTGCGACACCAGCGCGGTCGACCCGAAGCCGTCTGCCGGCACGGTGTCCTTGACGATGGTCGGGGCCAGCTTGCTCTTGGCGAACGCGGTGGCGGACTCCTTGGAGAGCATCGTGCGCAGCAGCTCCTTGCCGCCGGCCGGGTTCTTCGCCTTGGAGGGGACGATGAACGGCTCGCCGGCCTCGGCGCGCATGGTGCCCTTCGGCGTGGTCTGGCTGTCGTCGAGCGGAAGCTCTGCGAAGCCCTTCATCTTGAAGTTCTCCGCCGTGGTCTTCTTCATCTCGTTCTCGATCCACGAGCCCGACGGGTACAGCAGCGCCTCCTGATCGAGGCTCCACTGCGCCTGCGCCTGCGTGAACTGCGTGCCGGCGCCACCGGGCTTGACGTAGCCGGAGGCGATCAGCTCGTGCAGGATCTCGAGGATGCTCTGAAGCGCCGGGTGCGACCAGGCCTTCGGATCGAGGTTCTCGAACGGGATGCGGAAGTCATCGCCGGCTTGGATTACGGCGGAGTCGACGACCATCGTGTTGTAGTAGGTCGCAGCCTCCTTGCCCCAGAGGAAGAGGTACTTGCCCTTCTCCTTGGCCTTCGCGCCGAGCTCCTTCAGGTCCTGCCACGTCGTCGGCACGGTCCAGCCGTTCTCCTCGAACAGGCTCGACGAGTACCAGATGCCGTACACGGTCATGACGTAGTTCAGTGCGACGAACTTGCCGTCGAACGTGCCCGGAGCCTTGACGCCGCCGAAGAGCGTGTCGCTGATCTTGGTGCCCTCGAGGTTGTCCGCCTCGAGGACATCGTCCAGCTCCTCGAGCTGGTCGATGATCGTGTTCCAGCCGATGGAGTTCGCACCGGAGTTGTCGATGAGGTCCGGCGGGTTGCCTCCGACGAAGCGCGGCTGCAGCTCCTGCGCGATCTTCGTGGACGACGAGACCTTGACGGACACGCCGTCCAGCTTCTTGTTGCCCTCCATGAGCTTCGCGGACTGCTCGACGTAGTCGATGCCGTAGCCGCCGTTGAAGATGACCGCGTCGACCTTGGAGTTGGCCGCGACGCCGAATGGATTGTCGGCGGTCACCTCGCCGGCCGGGCCGGAGCCGCCGCCACCGCCGCCGGGAGCTGCGCACGACGCGAGGGTCGCGCCGAACGGCAGCAGCAGCGCTGCGGCTGCTGCGCCGCGCAGCAGGTTGCGACGGCTGATGGATGCGTCTTTGATGTCCATCTCATTACCTTCCGTTGTGGGTGTGAATCGTTATTCGGGTTCGGGATCTTCGGTGAGCTCAGGGCACGCTGGGATCGGGCCGGTGGGCGCGGGGGGCGCGCCGGTGCGGAGCCACGGCCATCGCGCTGGCGGCAAGACGGGTGGCCGCCTCGCCGAAGGTCTGCTGGGCGGCCAGCACGTAGAGGAGATCGAGCACGAGCAGCTGCGAGTGCTTGATCGACAGGTCGTCCGGGCGCAGGTAGTCGGTGGGTTCCGCCGTGGCGAGGGAGATGTCGGCGAGTGCGGCGAGGGGGGAGTCGCTGTCGTGGGTGATCGCGACGGTGAAGGCGCCGGCGGAGTGGGCCTGCGAGAGCATCTGCACCGTCTCCTCGGTGCGGCCCGTGCTGGAGATCCCGATCGCGGCGGATGCCTGGTCCTGCAGCACCGCGCTCGTCAGACCCTCGTGCACGTCCGACCAGCTGTGCGCGTTGACGCCGATGCGGTAGAGCCGGCTCTGGAACTCGCGGGCCATGACCCCGCTTCCGCCGACGCCGTAGATGTCGACATGACGCGCCGCGGTGATGGCGTCTGCGGCACGCAGCACCGCGTCGAGGTCGAGGCCGGCCGCCGTGCTCTGCAGGCTCTCGACGTGCAGGCCCAGCAGCGTCTGCAGGATCTTGCCCGGCTCGTCGGACGCGCTCAGCTCGCGGCCCATATCGGCCTGCCAGCTCTCCTCGGCATCCCCCCGACCGATCTCGGTGGCGACTCCCACGCGGAACTGCGTGTACCCGTCGAAGCCCAGCGCACGGCAGAAGCGGGTGACGGTGGCCGCCGAGGTGCCGGCGCGATCGGCGAGTTCTGTGATCGTCATCTCGACCGGAGCAGCCGGGTACTGGGCGACCACGTCGGCGATCCGGCTCATCGCCGCCGGCATGGCGCGACGACGGTCTGCGATGCGTCGTGCGATCGTCAGGCCGTTTGCGATGTCGCGGGTCCGTGGCACCATTGCCTCCAGGTTGTTCGGGGGGCGAGAGCGTGAACTCTCGTCCGGGATCCCCGTTGCACTGAAAACTATTCTCATGCGACGAAAACGTCAAACATGACAACGTCACGAATGAGTCACGAACGTCTTCGGCAGGCCCCGCCCCTGGGTTCCGGCGGGTGATCCCGCGGGCCGTAGACTTGACCTCCTATGAACCCTCAAGCCCTTTCCGCCGCAGTCCTCGCCGTCCTCACCCCCATCGCGGCCGCGCTGCGACCGGATGACGAGCTCGGCGTCGAGGCGTCGGACATCGTGCTCGAGCGTCCGCGCAACCGCGACCACGGCGACTGGTCGACGAACATCGCGATGCGCGTGGCCAAGCGGCTGGGCTCCAACCCGCGTGAGCTCGCCCAGCAGATCGCGGATGGCCTGACGCACACCGATGGCGTCCAGGGCGTCGAGATCGCCGGCCCCGGGTTCATCAACATCCGTCTCGAAGCGGGTGCGGCGGGCGCCCTCGCGAAGACCATCGTCGACGCCGGCGACGCCTACGGCACCAACGACTCGCGCATCGACGAGATCATCAACCTCGAGTTCGTGTCGGCCAACCCCACCGGTCCGATCCACCTCGGTGGCACCCGGTGGGCCGCAGTCGGCGACGCGCTCGCCCGCATCCTCGCCTCTCAGGGGGCGAAGGTCACCAAGGAGTACTACTTCAACGACCACGGCGCGCAGATCGACCGCTTCTCTCGGAGCCTCGTCGCGGCCTACGAGGGTCAGCCCACCCCTGAGGACGGCTACGGCGGCGCCTACATCGCCGAAATCGCCCAGCGTGTCGTCGATGCATACCAGGGTGACCTCGGCAGCCTCAGCCCGGATGCCCTGCAGGAGGCCTTCCGTGAGCTCGGCGTGGGCTTCATGTTCGATGAGATCAAGAAGAGCCTGCACGACTTCGGCGTCGACTTCGACGTGTACTTCCATGAGAACGACCTGCACACCTCTGGTGCCGTCGGTCGGGCCGTGGAGAGGCTCACCGAGCTCGGGCACATGTTCGAGGCCGACGGCGCTCTCTGGCTGCGCACCACGGCGTTCGGCGACGACAAGGACCGCGTGGTCATCAAGTCCGACGGGCATCCCGCGTACATCTCCGGGGACCTGGCCTACTACCTCGACAAGCGCGAGCGCGGCTTCAACCGCTGCATCATCATGCTCGGCGCCGACCACCACGGGTACGTCAGGCGCCTCATGGCGATGTGCGAGGCCTTCGGCGACGAGCCAGGGGTCAACCTCCAGATCCTCATCGGCCAGATGGTGAACCTCGTCAAGGACGGGCATCCGATGCGCATGTCCAAGCGCGCCGGCACGGTGGTCACCCTGGAGGATCTGGTCGAGATCGTGGGAGTGGATGCCGCGCGCTATGCGCTCACGCGCAGCAGCGCCGACTCCAACCTCGACGTCGACCTGGACGTGCTGCAGAAGCGCACGAACGACAACCCGGTGTTCTACGTGCAGTACGCCCACGCCCGCACGCACAACGTGGCGCGCAATGCGGCCGATTCGGGCGTCGACCGCTCGGAGTTCGCGCCGGAGCTGCTCACCCATGAGACCGAGGCCGCCCTGTTGGGCGCCCTGCAGGAGTTCCCCCGACTGGTGGCCTTCGCCGCGGAGGTGCGCGAGCCGCACCGCATCGCGCGCTACCTCGAGGAGCTCGCTGGTCTCTACCACCGCTGGTACGACAGCTGCCGCGTCATCCCGAAGGGCGACGACCCGATCGAACCGGTGCACCGCACCCGTCTGTGGCTGAACGACGCCACCGGTCAGGTGCTGCGCAACGGCCTCGACCTGCTGGGAGTCTCAGCGCCCGAGAGGATGTGACGGGATGACGAACACGACAGCCGTCCGGCGTCGACCGCGCTGGCCCTGGGTCGTGCTCGTCATCGTGCTGGTGCTCGCGGCGCTCGTCGCCGCCGGCGAGTTCGTCGCACGAGCGGTCGTGCCGAACACCATCCGCTCGCTCGTGATCTCGAACCTCGATCTGCCGGCCGATCAGCAGCTCGAGGTGCAGACATCGGGCATCCTGCTGCCGCAGCTGATCTCCGGAACGCTCGACGAGGTGAAGCTCGCATCCGATGAGGTGACGATCGGCGGCATCACCGGCTCCGCGCGCGTCACCGCCACTGACGTGCCGGTCTCAGGCGGCGCCCTCGGCGCGGCGAAGGGAACCGTCGCGATCGACCAGGACGAGTTCGGCTCCCTGCTCGCGGCCTCACAGCTGCCCATCACCCGCATCGCCCTCACGGCGCCGAACGCGACCGTCGAGGGTGAACTCGAGCTGTTCGGGCGGCAGATCCCCGTCGGCCTCACCGTCACCCCGGGAGCCGAGGACGGCGACCTGCTGCTGACTCCCGTCTCGCTCATGTTCAACGGCGCAGCGGTCGATCTGGACGCGGTCTCGGGGCTGGCAGGCCTAGCGGGCGCGGCGATCACTCAGCCGCAGCGCATCTGCATCGCCGACCGCCTCCCCGCCGGCATCACGCTGACCGGGCTGCGCATCGAGGGCAGCAGGGCAGTGGCCAACATCGCCGCCGACGGCCGGATAGCGGTCGACCAGGCCCTGCTCGACCCCGGCACCTGCCCGCGCTCCTGAGCCCGGGAACCTCCCGGACCTTGGGTCCCTGAGCCTGTCGAAGGGCCCGCCCGACCTTAGGTCCCTGAGCCTGTCGAAGGGCCGCTCCAACCTTGGGTCCCTGAGCCTGCCGAAGGGCCGCCCAACCTTGGGTCCCTGAGCCTGTCGAAGGGCCGCCCCGACCTTGGGTCCCTGAGCCCGTCGAAGGGCCGCTGGCCCGCCTCAACCTTGGGTCCCTGAGCCTGTCGAAGGGCCGCCCCGACCTTGGGTCCCTGAGCCTGTCGAAGGGCCGCTCCAACCTTGGGTCCCTGAGCCTGTCGAAGGGCCGCTCCAACCTTGGGTCCCTGAGCCTGTCAAAGGGCCGCCTCAACCTTGGGTCCCTGAGCCTGTCGAAGGGCCGCCCCGACCTTGGATCCCTGAGCCCGTCGAAGGGCCGCCTCAACCTTGGGTTCCTGAGCCTGTCGAAGGGCTCGCCCCGACCTTGGGTTCCTGAGCCTGTCGAAGGGCTCGCCCCGACCTTGGGTTCCTGAGCCTGCCGAAGGGCCGCCTCAACCTTGGGTCCCTGAGCCCGTCGAACGGCCGCCTCAACCTTGGGTCCCTGAGCCCGTCGAAGGGCCGCTCCAACCTTGGGTCCCTGAGCCTGTCGAAGGGCCGCTGGCCCGCCCCAACTTTGGGTCCCTGAGCCTGTCGAAGGGCCGCCTCAACCTTGGGTCCCTGAGCCTGCCGAAGGGCGGCGTCCATCGCATGACCTCGGCCTCCTGGCCGCGAGCGCGCGGCGCCCATGAGCCTGTCCAAGGGCGATCGCCGTCGGTTATCCACAGGCCGTCCGCGATGGCGCCGCAAAGGCACGAACATGGGCTCATGCCTTGGATGTACATTCTCGAGTGCGCTGACGGCGCGTACTACACCGGCAGCACGAACGGCGATGTCGCCGCACGCGTCTGGGAGCACAATTTCGACGACGTGCACTCCGCCGCTTTCACCCGAAAGAGACGCCCTGTGAAGCTGGTGTACGCCGAGGACTACCCGACGGTCGACGCCGCTTTCGCACGGGAGAAGCAGGTGCAGGGCTGGAGTCGGCGCAAGAAGCTGGCGCTCATTGAGGGGCGGGCGGACGAGCTTCCGCCGCTGTCTCGTTCTCGTACGGATGGCGGCGGTGCCGATCCGTGAGAAGCGGCCCTTCGGCAGGCTCAGGGACCCATGAAGCGCATGCGGCCAGGTGTGCGGGCCTTGGGCAGGCTCAGGGGACCATGTGGGCGGGGCCTTCGGCAGGCTCAGGGACCCATGAAGCGCATGAGGCCAGGTGGGAGGCCCTTCGGCAGGCTCAGGAACCCAGGTGTGGGATCAGGGACCCATGGGCAGGCTCAGGGGCCCATGAAGTCCTGGGCCCAGGGACCGGTCAATCGGGGGCGACTGCCTTCTGCGCGGCGCGCAGGTTGGCGGTGGCGGCTCGCACGTCGTCCTCTGCCTGGCGAAGCGCGAACTCCGGCAGCGTCTCGGCGCCGAAGCGCTCCGCCGCGCGATCGCTCTGCTCGCGGTGCGAGATCGTGATCAGCGCGCTCGCCAGCAGGATGACCTGCGACGAGAGGTTCAGCCACAGCAGCAGCGCGAGCAGCGAGGCGAACGAGGCGAGCAGCGGGTTCGTCCTCGCCCCGCCGACGAACAGCCCCGACAGCTCCTGAAGAACCACCAGGCCCACGGCACCCAGTGCAGCACCGCCCCACAGCGTCCCTCGCGCTGCGCGCACGCCCGACAGCATCCGGTACACCGCGGCGATGAGCACCGCGTCGAGAGCGAAGACGATGACCAGCGACAGCAGACGCACCGTCCAGAAGACCGCGGGTGCGTCGCTCGCCACGCCCAGCATGCCGGCGAACCAGCCCACGATCAGCTCGCCGGCGAAGGTGAGACCCGCAGCCGCGACGAACGTGCCGCCGATGATCAGCGCGAGAAGGGCGCTGCGCAGCAGAACCAGGTACCAGACGACGTCCGCGGAGTCCGTCCCGGCGATCGTGCGCACGGCGTTGCGCATCGAGCCGATCGCCCCGAGGGCGGAGCCGATGAGACCGATCAGCGAGATCACTCCCGCAATCGACAGCCCGCCCGGCGCGTTGATGTCATCGAGATCGACGATGCCCTTGTCGTCACCCGTCGCGATGAGCCCCGGCACCGCGGAGTCCACGGCTGAGACGACGGCGGTCCACGCGGCGGCATCCTGGGAGAGCCACAGCGCCGCGGCCGAGAAGCCGAGCAGCACGGCGGCGAACACGCTGAACAGCGCTCGGTACGTCACGGCGTCGGCGAGCATCGGGCCGCGTCTGCCGACGTACAGCAGGGCCGCGCGCACGATGCGCAGCCGCAGCATCCGGCGGATCACGTTCGCGGATGTCCGCGCCAGCCATCCCTTCTGCTCGGGGGTCGAAGCGGGGTCAGAACTCGTCGGCCTCTCCATCCTCACCACACTATTCAGTGCGCCGGAATGTGAACGGGGCTTGACTCGGTGGTGTCCTAGAATCAGGGTCGACCTCGTCTCCACGGCGAACCCGTCAGAACCGTGACCCGATTGGCGCTGCGTGCATTCCCCTGATTCCCCTCCCGCCCCCGGATGGCTGGTCGTCCCCGACGACGCCAACGACCTGGTCGAGGGGGTGTGGCCGCTCTCCGCGGAGCGCGACGCCGGCGGCGAGCTGCGCATCGCCGGCGTCGGCGTCGGCGAGCTGGTCCGCACCTACGGCACGCCCCTGCAGCTGATCGACGAGACGGAGGTGCGCCGCCGTGCCGCCGCGCTGCGCTCCGCCTTCGATCGTGCCGCTGCCGTCCACGGCACGACGGCCCGCATCTACTACGCGGGCAAGGCCCTGCTGAACACGTCGATCGTGCGCTGGGTGCTCGAGGAGGGCCTGAACGTCGACGTCTGCACCGGAGGCGAGCTCGAGGTGGCTCTGGCCGGAGGAGCGGATGCCAGCAGGCTCGGCTTCCACGGCAACAACAAGTCCGTCGCCGAGCTCGAGCGGGCGGTGGATGCCGGTGTCGGCACCATCATCATCGACAGCGTCATCGAGATCGAGCGCCTCGCCGCGATCGTCTCGCGCACCGGCGCCTCCCAGCGGGTCATGCTTCGCGTCAACAGCGGGGTGCACGCCGAGACCCACGACTTCCTCGCGACCGCGCACGAGGATCAGAAGTTCGGCTTCCCGCTCGGTCAGGCTCCCGCGGCCGTCGCACGGATCCGCGAGGTCGACGGACTCGTGTTCGCCGGCCTGCACTGCCACATCGGCTCGCAGATCTTCGGTGTCGCCGGGTTCCGCGAGTCGGCCTCCCGCCTGCTCAACCTGCACCAGCAGCTGCTCGAGGGCGGCGACATCCCGCAGCTCAACCTCGGCGGCGGGTTCGGCATCGCCTACACGCGAGTGGATGACCCGACGCCGATCGACGACCTCGCCGATGGCATCGTCGCGGCCGTGGCCGAAGGGTGCGCGGCTCGGGGCATCCCGATGCCCGCTCTGTCGTTCGAGCCGGGTCGGGCGATCGTCGGCAACGCGGGCGTGACCCTCTACGAGATCGGGACGACCAAGGACGTCGCGCTCGAGACGGCCACCCGGCGCTACATCAGCGTCGACGGCGGCATGAGCGACAACGCGCGCCCCGCTCTGTACGGCGCGCAGTACTCGGCTCGCCTCGCCTCGCGGGTGGGAACCGGCGAGCCGATGCTCGTGCGGGTCGTGGGCAAGCACTGCGAGTCGGGCGACATCGTGGTCGACCACGAGTACCTGCCGGGTGATGCGACCCCGGGCGACCTGCTCGCCGTTCCCGCCACCGGAGCGTACTGCGCGCCCCTGTCGAGCAACTACAACCACGTGCCACGGCCGCCCATCGTCGCCGTGTCCGGCGGAGAGTCGCGCGTGATCGTGCGCGGCGAGTCGTTCGCCGATCTGCTCGCACGCGATGCGGGCATCCCGCAGTGAGCCACGGCCGTCCGCGGCCAGACCCGATGTCCTGACCCGACCGTGCTGAGGAGCGCAGATGACTGACTACCGACGACTTCGTGTGGCGCTGCTGGGAGCCGGAGCCGTGGGCTCCCAGGTGGCGTCCCTGCTGCTGCGCCACGGCGACGAGCTCGCTGACCGGGCCGGGGCCCGCCTGGAGCTCGCCGGCATCGCCGTGCGCGACGTCGCCGCCCCGCGCGACGTCGACCTGCCTCGCGAGCTGTTCACCACAGACGCCGAGACCCTGATCACCGGGTCCGACATCGTCATCGAGCTGATGGGCGGCATCGAGCCCGCCCGCTCGCACATCCTGCTGGGCCTGGGCTCCGGTGCGGATGTGGTCACGGCCAACAAGGCGCTGCTCGCGACGCACGGGCCGGAGATCTACGAAGCCGCCGAGCGGGTGGGCGCCTCGGTGTACTACGAGGCCGCCGCAGCCGGTGCGATCCCGATCATCCGGCCGCTGCGCGACTCGCTCGCCGGCGATCGCGTGGTGCGCATCATGGGCATCGTCAACGGAACGACCAACTACATCCTCGACCGCATGGACAGCGAGGGCGCCGACTTCGCCGACGTGCTCGTCGATGCACAGCGCCTGGGCTACGCCGAAGCGGACCCCACCGCCGACATCGAGGGATACGACGCCGCACAGAAGGCGGCGATCCTGGCATCCCTCGCCTTCCACACCGCCGTGCCGCTCGACGCCGTGCACCGCGAGGGCATCACGACGATCACCGCCGACATGATCGAGGAGGCCCGCGAGGCCGGGTTCGTGATCAAGCTGCTGGCTGTGTGCGAGCGTCTCGGCACCGGCGGACCCGAGTCGATCTCGGTGCGGGTGTACCCCGCTCTCGTGCCGCGCGATCACCCGCTCGGCGCCGTGCACGGGGCGAACAACGCCGTCTTCGTCGAGGCGGAGGCCGCCGGTTCGCTGATGTTCTACGGCGCCGGAGCAGGCGGCGTGCAGACGGCGTCCGCTGTGCTCGGCGATGTCGTCTCGGCGGCACGTCGTCACATCGCCGGCGGCACGGGAGTCGGCGAGTCGACTCGCGCCAACCTGCCGATCGTCTCGATCGGCCACGTGGTGACCCGGTACCAGATCACCCTCGAGGTGTCGGATGAGGCGGGCGTCCTCGCCACGATCGCCGGCCTGCTCAGCGACGGCGACGTTTCGGTCGCCACGCTGGTGCAGACCGTGATCCCCGCCGCCGACGGCAACGAGCGCGAGAGCGCCCGGCTGATCATCGGCACGCACCGCGCGACGGACAGCGCCCTCAGTGCCGCGGTCGACCGGCTGACGGCGAGCGACGTCGTCGAGCGGGTCGTGTCGGTGCTGCGCGTCGAGGGGGAGTGAGCGTGGGGGTAACCCTCGTGCCGGCTGAGCCGGTCACCTCCGAGACGCCGCTCGTCGACGGAGCGATCCGCACCGTCATGGTCACCGTTCCCGCGACCAGCGCGAACCTCGGCCCTGGATTCGACACCCTCGGTCTCGCGCTCAGCGTGTACGACACGCTGACGGCGTCGTCCTTCGACGACGACCGCCTCGTGATCGGGGTGACCGGGTCGGGTGCGGCGGAGATCCCCACCGATGCGAGCAACCTCGTCGTCCGCTCGATCGCGCATGTGTACGCCGATGTCGGCCGCCGGATGCCGGGTCTGCACCTGCACGCCGAGAACGGCGTGCCGCACGGGCGCGGCCTCGGCTCGTCCGGCGCTGCGGTGACCGCGGGCATCCTGATCGCGAAGGGCCTGCTGGCGGGAGACGTCGATCTCGACGACGAGGCGCTGCTGCGTCTGGCGACGGAGCTCGAGGGGCACCCCGACAACGTCGCGCCGGCGCTGTTCGGCGGTCTGACGATCGCATGGACGGGGGAGCGCGGGCCCCAGCACAAGAAGCTGCTCGTGCACCGTGGTGTCGCGCCGCTCGTGTTCGTGCCCGGCTTCACGATGTCGACCTCGCTCGCCCGCTCGCTGCAGCCGCCGCAGGTCTCCCGCGAGGACGCCGTCTTCAACGTCTCGCGTTCGGCCCTGCTGATCGCCGCTCTCACGCAGAGCCCGGAGCTGCTGCTCGACGCGACCGATGACCGGCTGCACCAGGACTATCGCGGCCCTGCGATGCCGGAGACGCTGCGCCTGGTCCAGGCGCTGCGCGCAGAGGGCTTCGCGGCGGTCGTGTCTGGCGCGGGTCCCAGCGTTCTCGTACTGGCGGACGGGCCGGGAGCCCGGCAGCGCGCAGTGCAGCTCGCCGATGCGGTGACGGACACTCCGTGGCAGGCGCACATGCTCGCGGTCGACGTCCAGGGTGGTACAGTAAGGGAACGAGCGGAGGGCACCACGTAACTTCGTGATTCTCGCCCTATCGCAATTCTGCGAAGTCCGCACGCGATCCCCAGGAACATCCAGGTACTGGCTGGCAGACGCTCTGCGTCGGCGCGTGTGATACCCGCGGCATCTGCTGCGTGCACATCGGACTGCTCGTCTTCCCACGACATATGAGGGAGTACTCGTGGAGAACCTCTCCGAGACCCAGAACGACACCCCGACCACCGAGTCGGTGACCGCCGAGACTCCGGCACCCGCGCGCAAGCGCGCGCCGCGTCGCGCCACCACCGCCTCCGCCGCGGCGGCAGCCGAGGCGAACGCCGCTGACACGGCGGCCGCTCCCGCGGCCGATTCCGCTCCGGCGGCGACCGCCCCCGCAGCCCAGTCCGCTCCCGCGGCGGACTCCGCTCCTGCGGAGGAGCAGCCGAAGGCCAAGGCGCCGCGCCGCACGCGCGCCAAGAAGGCCGACGCCGAGACGCTCGACCTGCCGGCCGCGGAAGCCCCGACCGAGTCGGCGTCGGCGGATGCCCAGCCGGCTGACTCCGCGTCAGCGGAGAAGACCGACAGCGCCGAGGCGGCGGCCAAGCCCGCCCGCAAGCGGCCCACGCGGGCGAAGAAGAGCGACGCTCCCGCCGAGGCGACGCCGGACCAGGGTGCGTCCGAGGCCTCCCAGCCGTCCGAGGCAGCGAGCCCGTCGGCTGACGCCGGCGACGAGCAGCAGGGGGATGCCCCGGCCGAGCCCGCCAAGCGTCCTGCCCGCGGCCGTCGCGGCGCGAAGGCCGCGGAGGCCGAAGCTGCTCCTGCCGAGGCGCCGGCCGAGTCCGCTCCGAGCGAGCAGGCTGCGACAGCCGGCGAGCAGAGTGGCGACAACGACGGCGACGGCGAGGGCTCCGGTCGCAGCCGCAGCCGCAGTCGCAACCGCAGCCGCGGACGCGGCGACAAGAACGGCAGCGACAAGAACAGCAGCGGCCAGAACGGCAGCGACAAGAACAGCGGCGGCCAGAACGGCGGCGCGCAGAGCAGCGGTGGCCACAACGACTCCGACGAGGAGAGCGGCTCCGGCCGTGGCCGTCAGCGCAACAGCAAGCGCCGTGGCGGCGGCAACACCACCGCCGACGAGTTCGAGACCGAGATCGGCGAGGATGACGTGCTCATCCCCGTCGCCGGCATCCTCGACGTGCTCGACAACTACGCCTTCGTGCGCACCACCGGCTACCTGGCAGGACCCAGCGACGTGTACGTCTCGCTCGGTCAGGTCAAGAAGTACAACCTGCGCAAGGGCGACGCCGTCGTCGGCGCCATCAAGCAGCCCCGCGAGGGCGAGCAGCAGGGCCGACAGAAGTACAACGCACTGGTGAAGGTCGACTCGATCAACGGTCTGTCGCCCGACGACGCGGCGAACCGCGTCGAGTTCGGCAACCTGACGCCGCTGTACCCGCAGGAGCGACTGCGCCTCGAGACCGCGCCCGAGAAGCTCACCCAGCGGATCATCGACCTGGTCGCCCCCATCGGCAAGGGACAGCGCGGCCTGATCGTCGCGCCACCCAAGGCGGGCAAGACGATCGTGCTGCAGCAGATCGCCAACGCCATCGCGCAGAACAACCCCGAGGCCCACCTGATGGTCGTGCTCGTCGACGAGCGCCCGGAAGAGGTCACCGACATGCAGCGCACGGTGAAGGGCGAGGTCATCGCCTCGACCTTCGACCGCCCCGCTGAAGACCACACCACGGTCGCCGAGCTCGCGATCGAGCGCGCCAAGCGCCTCGTCGAGCTCGGTCGCGACGTGGTCGTGCTGCTCGACTCGATCACCCGCCTCGGCCGTGCCTACAACATCTCGACCCCCGCGTCGGGCCGTGTGCTCACCGGCGGCGTCGACGCCGCGGCGCTGTACCCGCCGAAGCGCTTCTTCGGCGCCGCACGCAACATCGAGAACGGCGGCTCGCTCACCATCCTCGCGACCGCTCTCGTCGAGACCGGCTCGAAGATGGACGAGGTCATCTTCGAGGAGTTCAAGGGCACCGGCAACAGCGAGCTGCGCCTGTCGCGCCAGCTCGCCGACAAGCGCATCTTCCCGGCCGTCGACGTCAACGCGTCGAGCACGCGCCGCGAGGAGATGCTGCTCTCGGCCGACGAGGTCAAGATCACCTGGAAGCTGCGTCGTGCCCTCGCCGGCCTCGACCCGCAGCAGGCGCTCGAGGTCGTGCTCGGCAAGCTCAAGGAGACCGGCTCGAACGTGGAGTTCCTGTTCCAGATGCAGAAGTCGGTGCCCGCGCCGACCGCGAACGGCGGCTCGCACGCCCACGAGAACAGCATCCGCTGATCCACCGCTGAGCGGAGCAGAGGCGTGTTCGAATCGGTCCAGGCTCTCATCGACGAGCATCGCCGGGTGCAGGAGGAGCTCTCCGACCCGGCGGTGCACGCCGACGCCGCCCGCGCCAAGCGGGTCAACCGGCGCTACGCCGAGCTGAACCGCATCGTCGCCGCCCATGAGGCATGGACGACGGCGGCCGACGACCTGGACGCGGCGCGTGAGCTGGCCAGGGAGGACGACGCCTTCGCCGACGAGATCCCCGGGCTCGAAGAGGGGCTGCGGGTCGCGCAGGAGAAGCTGCGGCGCCTGCTCATCCCGCGTGATCCCGACGATGCGCGCGACGTGATCATGGAGATCAAGGCGGGGGAGGGCGGCGCGGAGTCCGCGCTGTTCGCCGCCGACCTGCTGCGCATGTACGTGCAGTACGCGGCATCCAAGGGCTGGAAGACCGAGCTGCTGGAGCGCAACGAGTCGGACCTCGGCGGCTACAAGGACGTGCAGGTCGCCATCAAGGGCTCCTCATCCGACCCGTCGCAGGGCGTCTGGGCGCACCTGAAGTACGAGGGCGGCGTGCACCGCGTGCAGCGCGTGCCCGCCACCGAGTCGCAGGGGCGCATCCACACGTCCACCACGGGTGTGCTCGTCTTCCCCGAGGTCGACGAGCCGGAGGAGATCCAGATCGACGCGAACGATCTGAAGATCGACGTCTACCGCTCCTCGGGCCCCGGCGGCCAGTCGGTGAACACCACCGACTCGGCGGTGCGGATCACGCACGTGCCGACCGGGATCGTCGTGTCGATGCAGAACGAGAAGTCGCAGCTGCAGAACCGCGAGGCAGCCATGCGCGTGCTGCGCGCCCGGCTGCTCGCCAAGCAGCAGGAGGAGCTGGATGCCGCGGCATCCGACGCCCGCCGCTCGCAGATCCGCGGCATGGACCGCTCGGAGCGCATCCGCACCTACAACTTCCCGGAGAACCGCATCGCGGATCACCGCACCGGGTACAAGTCGTACAACCTCGACCAGGTGATGGACGGCGCGCTCGAGCCGATCATCGAGTCGGCCATCCACGCCGACGAAGAGGCCAGGCTCGCCGCCCTCGGCGGCGAGTGAGCCGCGGCCTCAGATCACGTAGTCGGGAGCGGTCAGCAGCGCGCGCGAGTCGTCCGAATCAGTGCGCCGACGAGGCTTGGCCGGAACTCCCACCAGGATGCTGTCGGCCGGCGCGTCCTTGGTGACCACGGCGTTCGCGCCGACGACCGAGCGCGCGCCGACGCGCACCGGACCGAGGATCTTCGCGCCCGCACCCACCGACACGCCGTCCTCGAGCGTGGGGTGCCGCTTGCCGTGATCGCGGGTGCGGCCGCCGAGGGTGACGCCGTGGTACAGCATCACGTCATCGCCGATCTCGGCGGTCTCGCCGATCACGACGCCGGTGCCGTGATCGATGAAGAAGCGCCGGCCGATGCGCGCCCCCGGGTGGATCTCGATGCCGGTGACCCAGCGCGTGATCTGCGAACCCATCCTCGCGACGAAGCGCAGTCCGCGCTGCCACAGCGCATGCCACACTCGATGGCCCCATACGGCGTGGAGGCCGGGATAGAGCAGAGCCACCTCGACCCCGCTGCGGGCAGCGGGGTCGCGGTGACGGGCGGCCGCGATGTCTTCGCGAACCCGGGAGAGCATGCTCACAGAGACGGTCAGTCCTCGCGCAGGTCTTCGAACAGGGCGGTGGAGAGGTAGCGCTCACCGGTGTCGCAGCCGATGACCACGATCTGCTTCCCCTTGCTCTCGGGGCGGGCCGCGATCTTCAGCGCCTGGGCGACGGCGGCCCCGGCGGAGATGCCCACGAGAATGCCCTCCTTCGCGGCGAGAGCGCGTGACGTCTCCAGCGACTCCTCGAAACCGGCGGTGACGATCTCGTCGATCACGTCGCGGTCGAGGATCGCGGGCACGAAGTTCGGCCCGATGCCCTGGATCTTCGCAGGTCCCGTGCGTCCCTCGGAGAGCAGGGGCGAGTCGGTCGGCTCGACGGCCACGACGTGGACCTCGGGCTTGACGGCCTTGAGCGCCTGACCGACACCGGTGATCGTGCCGCCGGTGCCGACACCCGCGACGAAGATGTCGACCTGTCCGTCGGTGTCGCGGAGGATCTCCTGAGCGGTCGTCTCGCGATGGATCTGCGGGTTCGCGGAGTTCTCGAACTGGCGAGCCCAGACAGCACCGGGCGTGGACTCGATGATCTCCTGCAGCTTCTCGATGGCGCCCTTCATGCCCAGCGTCGGATCGGTCAGCACGAGTTCGGCGCCGAACGCCTTCAGCAGCACGCGGCGCTCCTTCGACATGGAGGCCGGCATGGTGAGGATCACCTTGTAGCCGCGCGCAGCGCCGACCATCGCCAGGGCGATGCCGGTGTTGCCGCTGGTCGCCTCGACGATGGTGCCGCCCGGCTGCAGCTCTCCGGACACCTCCGCAGCGTCGACGATCGCGATCCCGATGCGGTCCTTCACGCTCGAGGCCGGGTTGAACGACTCGAGCTTGACGAGAACGGTCGCGTCCAGTCCCTCGGTCAGATGATTCAGCCGTACCAGGGGAGTGTTGCCGAAGGTGCTGGTGATGTCGTTGTGGATGCCGGTCATGGCAGACCTTTCGTGAGCGGAGTTCTCGTGAGCGGAGTCAGCGAGATCAGCCTACGGGGCGGGCTCCGGCTGATGACGGAATGTGACCGGCCGCCGCACCGCCTACGCTGAGAGGATGCCCCTTCCGATCTCGGCGCAGCTGCGCGCCATCGCGCAGCGCCTCGCCGATGCGGGCGTTCCGGACCCGCTCGTCGACGCCGAGCTGCTCATCGGCCACGTGCTGCGGCTCGGCCGGGGTGAGCTGCAGGCCGCACTCGTGCGCGGCGATGAGATGGCCGATGCGGATGCCGAGCGGCTGGCGCCCCTCGTCGACCGGCGCGCTGCGCGCGTGCCCCTGCAGCACCTCACCGGCCGGGCGGCATTCCGCCACCTCGAGCTGGCTGTCGGCCCCGGCGTCTTCGTGCCGCGCCCGGAGACCGAGACGGTCGTGCAGTTCGCGATCGACGCGCTCCTGGAGAGCGCGTCTGCGCCGCCGATCGCCGTCGACCTCGGCACGGGCAGCGGCGCCATCGCCCTGGCGATGGCCACGGAGGTGCCGCACGCCAGCGTGCACGCCGTGGAGCGCTCCACCGATGCTCACGCCTGGGCGGAGCGCAACGTGCGCGGCGTGGACAACCTCACCCTGGTCCTCGGCGATCTCGCCACCGCGTTCGATGAGCTGCGCGGCACGGTCGACGTGGTCATCTCGAACCCGCCGTACGTGCCCGATGATGCGATCCCGCGCGACCCGGAGGTGCGGCTGCACGACCCGGCGCAGGCGCTGTACGGCGGTGCGGACGGCCTCGATGTCGTGCGCGTGATCAGCGCGCGTGCGCAGGAGCTGCTGCACGGCGGCGGACTGCTCGTGCTCGAGCACGGCGAGCTGCAGGGGGCGGCCATCCGCGACATCCTCACCGCAGACGGATGGCGCGCGGCCGCGACGCATCAGGACCTCACCCGTCGCGATCGCGCGACGACGGCGCTGCGGGCCTGACGAGAGCCGAGCGGGGTGCGCTCGCGCGCCCGTGGGCACGGCGATCACCGACGTAGACTAGGAGCGCCATGTCAACTGTCTTCGATTGCCGCGACGACGCCCAGATCCTCGCCGGCATGCGCCACGCCCGCCAGGCGATCGCTCGTGGCGAGCTCGTCGTGCTGCCCACCGACACCGTGTACGGCATCGCCGCCGACGCGTTCTCGCCCGCTGCCGTGCAGCGCCTGCTCGACGCGAAGGGACGCGGCCGCGACATGCCGCCGCCCGTGCTCGTCGCCGGGCAGGACATGCTCACCGCCCTCGTCGAGACGGTTCCCGCGCCGGTTCAGAAGCTCGTCGACGCCTTCTGGCCCGGCGGCCTCACGATCGTGCTGCCCGCTCAGCCGTCGCTGACGTGGGATCTGGGGGAGACCAAGGGCACCGTCGCCGTGCGGATGCCCGACCGTCGCATCGCACTCGAGCTGCTGGCCGAGACGGGCCCGCTCGCCGTGTCGAGCGCGAACCTCAGCGGCCGAGACGCCGCGATCATCGCCTCGGACGCTCAGACCATGCTCGGCGACAGTGTCGCCGTCTACCTGGAGGAGGGCTACAGTGAGACCGGCGTGCCCTCGACCATCGTCGACGCCACCTCCCTCGTCGCGAGCCCCGAGGGGGAGGCCCCGATGGTGCGCATCCTGCGTGCGGGAGCGGTGACCAGGGAGCAGCTGTCGGAGGTGCTTGGGGACCTCCTCGAGCCGGAGGAGCAGCCGGGCGAGGCCGGGGAGAGTCCGGTCGATGAGAGCCCGGTCGACGAAGAGTGAAGCAGTATCTGTTCACGATCATCCTCACGGCGGCGATCACCTTCGCGCTGTCGTGGGCGGTGTGGCGGCTGAGCCTGCGGTTCAAGCTGTACCCCGGCATCCGCGAACGTGATGTGCACAACACCCCGACCCCGCGCCTGGGCGGGGTCGCCATGTTCGTCGGCATCGCCAGCGCGGTTCTCATCTCCGCTGCCAACCCGTTCTTCGAGCGCATGTGGTCGCCGCCGAACACCCTCTGGGCGATCCTCGCCGCGGCGCTTCTGATCGCGGTGGTGGGCGTGATCGACGACCTGATCGATCTGGACTGGATGATCAAGCTCGCCGCGCAGTTCCTCGCCGCAGGCATCATCTCGGTCGGGGGAGGTCTGCAGATCCTGTCGCTGCCGGTGGGCGACATGATCCTCGTGTCCAGCTGGGTGAGCATCTCGATCACGATGTTCGCGATCGTCGTGGTGATGAACGCCGTCAACTTCATCGACGGGCTCGATGGACTGGTCGCCGGCGTCTGCCTCATCGCCAACGGCGTGTTCTTCGTCTACGCCTACATCCTCACGCGCGACTCTGGCGCGACCAGCTACTTCAACCTCGCCACGTTCCTCGCCGCCGTCCTCATCGGCGCCTGCCTCGGCTTCCTGCCGTTGAACTGGAGCCCGGCGAAGCTCTTCATGGGCGACTCCGGTGCCCTCGTGCTGGGCCTGCTGATGGCGACCTCGACGATCGCGCTCACCACGCAGGGCGACGTCAACGCCTTCGATCCGGAGCGCTTCGGCCGCTCGCAGCTGCTCGGCGCGTTCATCCCCATCGTCCTGCCGCTCGTGATCGTCATGCTTCCACTCCTCGACTTCGGCCTCGCCGTCTCGCGCCGGATGCGCGCGGGCAGGTCGCCGTTCTCGCCGGACCGCAAGCACCTGCACCACCGGATGCTCGATCTCGGCCACCGGCACCGCGACGCGGTGCTGATCTTCTACGCCTGGACCGCAGTCATCTCGCTGACGGTGCTGCTGATGTACATCGCCGGCCGGCAGGACTGGCCGGGCGGGTATCTCGCCGCGGTCGCCTTCGGCGTGGTGGGCATCGTCGCGTGTTTGATCATCACGCGCACCCCGCTCAGCGTCCGCCGCCGGGCCGCTGAGCGCAGAGCCGCTGCGGCCGCCTCCGAAGCGACCCCCTCCGACCCGACCCCGCCCGACACTGAGCACATGGAGCCCCGATGAACCCGAGCCCCGTCTCCAGCACGCCCATCCTGCGCCGCACACTGACGTGGTCGGCGGGTGCCGCCCTGGTGCTCGCGCTCGTGGCGGGAGGCATCGGATACGCCGTCGATGCCACGGACGGGCTGTGGAGCGGCCTGATCGGCGTGCTGCTCGCCTTCCTCTTCCTCGGGATCACCGCGGGCAGCATCCTGTTCGCGAACCGCTGGTTCGGCGACCCGATCTACGTGCAGCTGTTCTTCGCGATCGTGCTGGGCGGCTGGCTCGTCAAGCTCGGCCTGTTCCTCGTCCTCATGATCGTGCTCAGCGGTCAGCCGTGGATCTCGCCACTGGTCTTCTTCCTCTCGATCGTCGCCGGTGTGGTCCTGTCCTTGGTGGTCGACGCCATCGTGCTCGTGCGCATGCGCCTGCCGCACGTGAGCGACATCGATCTCCCGACCGTCAACCCCGAGGACGAGGCCGAAGCCGACGGCCAGAACACGCGCGGCGCGACCGAGGGAGACCGCTGAATCTGGTAGTGTTGATCCGTGCCCGCCGCTCGTCTCGCGAGCGCTTGCGCTGATGCACAACGTCCCTCGTCGCCCCGGTTCCGTCCGGTGACCCGAAGCTGGAGCCCGCGCTGTTGAATCCCGTTGCGACCCTGACCCTTCGTCCGATCGCCGGTGACGGTGAATTCCACGGCCCCTCGATGGGCGAGTTCTTCCCGGACATCCTCTTCACCGTGTTCGGTGTGCCGATGCACCGCATCCACCTGATCCAGCTGCTCTCGGTGATCGTCGTCGTGCTGATCATGTGGCTGGGAACCCGTCGCATGACGGTCGTGCCCGGTCGCTTCCAGAGCCTCGTCGAGATGGGGATCGGCTTCGTCCGGACCGGCATCGGGCACGACCTGCTCGGCCGCAAGGACGGCGAGCGGTTCGCGCCGCTGCTCGTGACGATCTTCTTCATGATCCTGTTCATGAACATCACCGGCATCATCCCGTTCCTGAACATGCCGGGAACCGCCATCATCGCCGTGCCGCTCACGCTCGCCGTGATCAGCTACGTGACATTCATCTACGCCGGCATGAAGAAGAGTCCCCTCGGGTTCTGGAAGAACTCCCTCTTCCCCGCCGGCGTGCCGTGGCCCGTCTACATCATCGTGACCCCGCTGGAGTTCATCTCCACCTTCATCATCCGCCCGGTGACCCTCACCCTGCGTCTGATGATGAACCTGGTCGTCGGGCACATGATCCTCGTGCTGTGCTTCGCGGCCACGCACTTCTTCTTCTTCACTGCAGGTGGCGGCTGGGCGGCGCTCGGCGTCGGCACCCTCGCCTTCGGCGGCGCCTTCACTCTCTTCGAGATCCTGGTCGTCGTCCTGCAGGCCTACGTCTTCACCGTCCTCACCGCGATCTACATCCAGCTCGCGGTCGCAGAAGAGCACTGAGCGGGTCGGCAACTGCCGTCCCACCCAACGAAAGGAAAAACCCGTGGACGCTACTACGGTTCTCGCTGAAATCAACGGTCACATCGGTGCGGTCGGCTACGGCCTCGCAGCCATCGGACCGGCCATCGGCGTGGGCATCGTCGTCGGCAAGACCATCGAGGGTGTCGCCCGTCAGCCCGAGCTGGCCGGCCGTCTCCAGGTCCTCATGTGGATCGGTATCGCCTTCACCGAGGCACTCGCGTTCGTCGGCATCGCCGTCGCATTCATCCCGTTCCCCGCGTAATCCACACCGACTTCTGAAGGAGACAGGATGCTGAACGCTCTTGTCACGAACCTCGCGGCGGAGACCGAGGCGCAGAACCCTCTCATCCCCGCGTGGTACGACATCATCTGGTCGGCCCTGTGGTTCCTCATCATCCTCATCGTGGTGTGGAAGGTCGCCCTTCCTCGCCTGACCGCGATGCTCGACGAGCGCTCAGCGGCCATCGAAGGCAACATCGCCAAGGCCGACGAGGCGCAGAAGCAGGCAGAGGCCGCGCTGGAGGAGTACACCCGCCAGCTCGCCGAGGCCCGCACCGAGGCCGGTGAGATCCGCGAGGCCGCCCGTGAGGACGGCAAGAAGATCGTCACCGAGGCCAAGGAGACCGCTGTCACCGAGGCAGGCCGCATCACCGCAGCCGCTCACTCGCAGATCGAGGCGGAGCGCCAGGCGGCGTTCGTCTCGCTGCGCAGCGAGGTCGGCACGCTCGCGATCGACCTCGCAGGCGACGTCGTGGGGGAGACCCTCGGCGACGACGCTCGTGCGACGGCCGTCGTGGACCGCTTCCTCGCCGACCTCGAGAAGGCCAAGTAATGGGCAGCGCGACCACTCAGGCACTCGCGGCATCGACGGACGCGCTTGCCGCAGCGTCGGGCCTCACCCTCGACAGTGCGGCCGAGCTCTTCGCAGCGGCCCGCACCATCGGGGAGACGGCTCAGCTGAGCGGCGCGCTCGCCGATCCCGCAGCTCCGGCTGAGGCGCGCAGCGCGCTCGTCTCGGCTGTCTTCGCCGGTGTCTCGGCTCCGGTGCGCACGCTGCTGACCGCGGTCGCGGCCGAGCGCTGGTCGTCGACATCCGACCTGATCGACGGTGTCGAGGAGCTCGCCATCCGGACGGCGGCCAAGGCTGCCCCTGGAGACGACATCGCGGGCGAGCTGTTCAGCTTCTCCCGCCTCGTCGCGGCGAACCCCGAGCTCGAGCTCGCTCTCGGCAGCCGCCTAGGCGGCGCGTCGGCGAAGGGCGACCTCGTCGAGACGGTGCTCGGCGGCTCGGCATCACCGGCGACCGTGCTGGTCGCGTCGTCGCTGGTGCGCATGCCGCGCGAGCGACGTGTCCGCCAGGTGCTCAGCCGTGCGATCGACATCGTCGCCGCGCAGGGCGACCGCACGGTGGCGACGGTGTACACCGCAACCGCTCTGAACGATGCGCAGCAGGCGCGCCTGCACGACGCGCTCGCACGCCGCTACGGCGGCTCGATCTCCATCAACCAGGTGATCGACCAGGCCGTCGTCGGAGGCCTGCGCGTGCAGATCGCCGATGACGTCATCGACGGCAGCATCTCCGCCCGACTCGCCGATCTTCGCCAGAAGCTCGCGAGCTGAACAACTCGACGCGGGGAACCGCGGACACCCAGACACACAAAGGGAAGACAATGGCAGAACTATCGATCAGCCCCGACGTCATCCGTGACGCGCTGAAGAACTTCGCCGCCGCCTACGAGCCCACCGGCGCCGTGGCGACCGAGGTCGGCACCGTCATCGACGCGGCCGATGGCATCGCGCACGTCGAGGGACTGCCTGGCGTCATGGCCAACGAGCTCGTCACGTTCGCGGACGGCACCAAGGGCCTCGCCCTGAACCTGGACGAGCACGAGATCGGCGTGGTCGTCCTCGGCGACTTCACCGGCATCGAGGCCGGCCAGGAGGTCACCCGCACCGGAGAGGTGCTCTCGGTCCCCGTCGGCGACGGCTACCTGGGTCGCGTCGTCGACCCGCTCGGCAACCCGATCGACGGTCTCGGCACCATCGCCACCGAGGGCTCCCGCGAGCTCGAGCTGCAGGCGCCCGGCGTCATGCAGCGCAAGTCCGTGCACGAGCCGATGCAGACCGGCATCAAGGCGATCGACGCCATGATCCCCGTCGGCCGCGGCCAGCGCCAGCTGATCATCGGCGACCGCCAGACCGGAAAGACCGCTCTGGCCATCGACACGATCATCAACCAGCGGGCCAACTGGGAGTCGGGCGACGTCACCAAGCAGGTGCGCTGCATCTACGTCGCGATCGGTCAGAAGGGCTCGACCATCGCCGGTGTGCGCGGCGCGCTCGAAGAGGCCGGCGCCATGGAGTACACCACGATCGTGGCTGCCCCCGCCTCCGACCCGGCCGGCTTCAAGTACCTCGCCCCCTACACGGGCTCGGCGATCGGCCAGCACTGGATGTACGGCGGCAAGCACGTCCTCATCATCTTCGACGACCTGTCGAAGCAGGCCGAGGCCTACCGTGCCGTCTCGCTGCTGCTGCGCCGTCCGCCGGGGCGCGAGGCTTACCCCGGTGACGTCTTCTACCTGCACTCGCGTCTGCTCGAGCGCTGCGCGAAGCTGTCCGACGAGCTCGGCGCCGGTTCGATGACGGGTCTGCCCATCATCGAGACCAAGGCGAACGACGTCTCGGCGTACATCCCGACCAACGTGATCTCGATCACCGACGGCCAGATCTTCCTGCAGTCCGACCTCTTCAACGCCAACCAGCGTCCGGCGGTCGACGTGGGAATCTCGGTCTCGCGAGTCGGCGGTGACGCTCAGGTCAAGTCGATCAAGAAGGTCTCCGGAACGCTGAAGCTCGAGCTCGCGCAGTACCGCTCCCTCGAGGCGTTCGCGATGTTCGCATCCGACCTCGACGCGGCATCGCGTCGTCAGCTCGCCCGCGGTGCTCGTCTGACCGAGCTGCTCAAGCAGCCGCAGTACTCGCCGTACCCCGTCGAGGAGCAGGTCGTCTCGATCTGGGCCGGAACGAACGGCAAGCTCGACTCGCTCGAGGTCGCGGACGTGCTCCGCTTCGAGCGCGACCTGCTGGACTACCTGCGCCGCAACACGTCCATCCTCGACACCCTGCGCGACACCAACGTCCTCGACGACGCCACGGTCGCAGAGCTCGACAAGCAGACCGACGCCTTCATCCTGGAGTTCCAGGGTGGCAGGGGTCAGTCGATCAGCAGCCCGGGCAACGAGCAGGTCTCGGCCGAGGACGCCGGTGACGTCAGCCAGGAGAAGATCGTCAAGGGTCGTCGCGCGTAATCGCGTGAGGTACTGATTCATGGGCGCTCAACTCAGGGTCTACAAGCAGAAGATCTCTTCTGCTCAGACGACCAAGAAGATCACGAAGGCGATGGAACTCATCGCGGCTTCGCGCATCCAGAAGGCGATGGCACGCGTCAAGGCGTCCAGCCCCTTCGCGCGGGCCGTGACGAGGGCCGTGTCGGCCGTCGCGACGCACTCCAGCGTCGACCACCCGCTCACCCGCGAGGCAGAGACGATCCGCCGCACGGCGGTCGTCGTCTTCTCGAGTGACCGCGGTCTCGCAGGCGCGTTCAACTCGCAGGTGATCCGCGAGGCTCTCGAGCAGGGCGAGCGTCTGCGCGAGCTCGGTCGCGTGCCGGTGTACTACCTGGTCGGCCGCAAGGCGGTCGGGTACTTCCAGTTCCGCCGGATCGAGTCCGCTGCGGAGTGGATCGGCGACACCGACACGCCGTCGTTCCACACAGCCGAGGAGATCGCTCACACGCTGCAGCAGGCGTTCCTGCGCGGCGGCGAGTCCGAGGGTGTCGACGAGATCGTGCTGGTGTACAACCGCTTCGTCAGCATGATGACGCAGGAGCCCACAGCTCTTCGTCTGCTGCCGCTCGAGATCGAAGAGGCGGAGGACACCGCGACCGCGGCCGTCTACCCGCTCTACGAGTTCGAGCCCGACGCCGGGACCGTGCTCGATGCGATCCTGCCGGTGTACATCCAGAGCCGCGTGTTCAATGCTCTTCTGCAGTCGTCGGCAGCCAAGCAGGCCGCCACGCAGAAGGCGATGAAGTCGGCCAGCGACAACGCCGACAAGCTGATCACCGACTACACCCGCCTGCGCAACAACGCTCGCCAGGCCGAGATCACCCAGCAGATCGCAGAGATCGTCGGCGGCGCCGACGCCCTGGCATCCAGCTGACACACATCAGGAGAAGAGACGAGAAATGACCACCACCGCCATGGCTGAGCAGCCGGCGACCGCGGTCGTCGGGCGCGTCGCACGCGTCAACGGTCCGGTTGTCGACATCGAGTTCCCGCACGACTCGATCCCCGACATCTACAACGCCCTCAAGACCACCATCACGATCGGCGACAGCTCCACCGAGATCACGCTCGAGGTCGCACAGCACCTCGGCGACGACCTCGTCCGCGCCATCGCCCTGAAGCCGACGGACGGCATCGTCCGCGGCCAGGAGGTCCGCGACACCGGAGAGGCCATCTCGGTCCCCGTCGGCGACGTGACCAAGGGCAAGGTCTTCAACGTGATCGGCGAGGTTCTGAACCTCGAGCCCGGCGAGACCATCGAGGTCACCGAGCGCTGGCCGATCCACCGCAAGGCCCCCAACTTCGACCAGCTCGAGTCGAAGACCACCATGTTCGAGACCGGCATCAAGTCGATCGACCTCCTGACCCCCTACGTGCTGGGTGGAAAGATCGGTCTGTTCGGTGGTGCAGGTGTCGGCAAGACGGTGCTCATCCAGGAGATGATCCAGCGCGTCGCGCAGGACCACGGTGGAGTGTCGGTGTTCGCCGGTGTCGGCGAGCGCACCCGTGAGGGCAACGACCTCATCCACGAGATGGAGGAGGCGGGCGTCTTCGACAAGACCGCCCTCGTCTTCGGTCAGATGGACGAGCCGCCGGGGACGCGTCTGCGCGTCGCACTGTCGGCCCTGACCATGGCGGAGTACTTCCGCGATGTGCAGAAGCAGGACGTGCTGCTCTTCATCGACAACATCTTCCGCTTCACGCAGGCCGGTTCCGAGGTCTCCACGCTGCTGGGCCGCATGCCCTCCGCCGTGGGATACCAGCCGAACCTCGCCGACGAGATGGGCCTCCTTCAGGAGCGCATCACCTCGACCCGTGGTCACTCGATCACCTCGCTGCAGGCGATCTACGTGCCGGCCGACGACTACACCGACCCGGCCCCCGCGACCACGTTCGCGCACCTCGACGCCACCACCGAGCTCTCGCGTGAGATCGCCTCGAAGGGTCTGTACCCCGCGATCGACCCGCTGACCTCGACGTCGCGCATCATGGACCCGCGCTACCTGGGTGAGGACCACTACCGCGTGGCCACCACGGTCAAGCAGATCCTGCAGAAGAACAAGGAGCTGCAGGAGATCATCGCGATCCTCGGTGTCGACGAGCTCTCCGAAGAGGACAAGATCGTCGTGTCCCGTGCACGCCGCATCCAGCAGTTCCTCTCGCAGAACACCTACATGGCGAAGAAGTTCACCGGCGTCGAGGGTTCGACCGTGCCGCTCAAGGAGACCATCGAGTCGTTCGATGCGATCACCCGCGGTGACTTCGACCACGTGGCAGAGCAGGCCTTCTTCAACGTCGGCGGCATCTCCGACGTCGAAGAGCAGTGGGCGAAGATCCAGAAGGAGAACGCCTGACCATGGCGCTGCACGTGAGCCTCGTGTCCGCTGACGCGGAGGTCTGGACGGGAGAGGCGTCGCTGGTCGTCGCCAAGACCGTCGAGGGCGAGATCGGCATCATGTCCGGTCACGAGCCGGTGCTGGCCATCCTCGCCCAGGGCGAGGTCCGCATCACTCAGACCGACGGCAGCAAGGTGCTCGCGAACGCTCAGGACGGATTCCTCTCGATGGAGGGCGAGACGCTCACCATCGTGGCCGGAAACGCCGCACTGATCGCCTGACACACCCAGCGTCCGCTCCGGTTCGTGCCGTCGCACGAACCGGAGCGGACGCTTCGTCTGTGTGGAGTCCATGAAGATCCTTCTGCCCCCGTCCGAGACCAAGCGCCCGGGCGGCTCCGGTGCCCCGATGCGTCTCGACGAGCTCGCTCTGCCGTCGCTGAACACGCAGCGCACGGAGCTCATCGACGCTCTCGTCGCGCTCTGCGCGGACGAGACGGAGGCACGTCGCGTGCTGAAGCTGAGCGAGCGTCAGGCCGGTGAGGTCGAGCACAACCGGATGCTGCGGACGGCGCCGACGATGGCCGCCATCGACCGCTACACGGGCGTGCTGTACGACGCCCTCGATGCGAACTCCCTCGACCGGACGGCTCGCCGCTGGCTCGGCGAGCACGTGCTGATCCACTCGGCGCCCTTCGGCCCGATCGGCGCGCTGGATGAGATCCCCGTGTACCGGCTGGCCGCCGGCACCTCGCTGCCCGGCATCCGTCCCCTGCGCCGGCACTGGGCGGAAGCGACATCCGAGGCGCTGGCGGATGCCGGCTTCGTGCTCGACCTGCGCAGCGAGTCGTACGTGGCGCTGGGGCCGGTGGCCGGCACGATCCCGTCGGCCTATGTGCGGGTGGTCACCGATACAGGCCGCGCACTGAATCACTTCAACAAGAAGGCCAAGGGCATGCTCGTGCGCGCCCTCGCCACGACACGCCCGACGCTCCGCTCCGTGCGCGCGCTCCTGCAGTGGGCCGGGCAGAACGGTCTCCGGCTGCAGGAGACGGCGGATGCCGGTGTTCTGGAGCTCGTGGTCGAGAGCTGATCGCTGGAATGCGTCGGCGGCTCGTTGCCCGTGATCACGGCGCTTCGCTAGCATGTCCGGTGCACGAGATTCGCATGGGGGAGCGCTACCGCTTCCTCTCAATGAGAGAAGTGGTTCATTCATGGGATATGGCGATTACGGCGACTACAGCGCCATCGCTGCGGTCATCGGCCTGCTGACGGTGCTGCTGCTGATCGTCGGGCCGATCATGTACGTCCTGACCTCGATCTTCATGATGAAGATCTTCGAGAAGGCGGGCGTGGTCGGGAAGTGGCGCGCGTGGGTTCCGGTCTACCGGGAGATGATCTTCTTCAAGCTCGGTGACACGAGCCCGTGGCTCGTGCTGTACGCGCTCGGCGCATCGATCGTGCTGTCGGTCGTGGGCCTCAGCGGGATCGTCGGTCTGGCCTTCACCGCCCTGTTCGCGATGGCGGGATGGCGCGTCGGTCTGAAGCTGCAGAAGCAGGCGGCCTGGGTCATCCTCTTCGTGCTGCTCAACGTCGTATGGATGGGCATCGCCGCGCTCGACCGCTCGCGCTGGAACCCGAACGTCGCGCCCGCTCCGTGGGCCGGAAACGGCTTCCTCGGCGACAGGACCGTCTGGGACGGCATCCCCGTGCAGCCCGGCCAGAACGCCGCACCCGCCGGCTACGGCGGAGCGCAGGGCTACGGCGCACCGCAGGGGTACGGCGCCCCGCAGGGCTACGTGCCTCCCGCCCCGCAGGGCTACGCGCCTCCCGCGCCGCAGGGCTACGCGCCTCCCGCGCCGCAGGGCTACGTCCAGCCGGGCTACGGCCAGCCGGGCTACGGCCAGCCGACGCAGCCGGGCTACGGCGCGCCGCACAACCCCGCCGCGCCCGTTCCGCCGGCGCCCGGAGCGCCTGTGCCGCCTCCGGCCACGCCTCCGGCACCTCCGGTCGCGCCTCCCGCTGCACCGCCCGCTCCTCCCGCGCCGCCGGCAGCGCCCGAGGACCCTTCGCAGCCGCGCCCCTGAGTTGAGCTGAGCTGAGCTCGAGGAAGCCCCCGACGATGTCGGGGGCTTCCTGTCGTCATGGGTGCTGCTGGCCGCCCAGCCGGTCCGAGCACGCCCGGCGCCCCGATAGTGTGGATGCATGGCTACCTCGCAGCGTCGCGTCGGCGCATCCGGACTCGTCGTCTCCGCCGCCGGTCTCGGCTGCAACAACTTCGGCCGCGCGGGCACCGTGACGGAGACGCTCGACGGCACGAGGGCGGTGATCGACGCCGCCCTCGCGAACGGCGTGTTCTTCTTCGACACCGCCGACATGTACGGCGCTGACGCGGGCCGCAGCGAAGAGCTCATGGGCGAGGTGCTCGAGGGCCGCCGCGACCGCGTGGTGCTGGCGACCAAGTTCGGTCACGAGCGCGACATGGGCTACGACTTCCCCGGCGGACGCGGGTCGCGCCGGTACGTCCGTCACGCCGTCGAGCACTCGCTGCGCCGCCTGCGCACCGACTGGATCGACCTGTACCAGCTGCACCTGCCCGATCCGCAGACGCCGATCGCGGAGACCATCGACGCACTTGACGAACTCATCGACGAGGGGAAGATCCGCTACTACGGGCATTCGAACTTCACCGGCTGGCAGATCGCCGAGGCCGAGCTCACCGCCCGTGCGCGCTCGACGGGCCGGTTCATCTCCGCTCAGAACCACTACTCGCTGCTGGCGCGCGCGTCCGAGCGCGAGGTGCTGCCCGCGGTCGAGCGCTACGACCTCGGCTTCTTCCCGTTCTTCCCGCTGAAGAACGGGCTGCTCACGGGCAAGTTCACCCGCGAGGGAGGGCCGGCTGGCAGCCGGATCATGGACACGCGTCAGCACATCTGGGCGGATGCGCCCTGGGACGCCCTCGAGCAGTACCAGGCGTTCTGCGACCAGCGCGACATCACGATGCTGCAGGCCACCTTCGGGTGGCTGCTCGCGCAGCCGGGCGTCTCCAGCGTCATCGCCGGCGCCACCAGACCCGAGCAGGTCGAGGCGAACGCAGCCGCGGCTGACGCCTGGACTCCCACGGCAGCCGACCTGGCAGAGATCGATGCCCTGTTCCCGCTGGTCGACGATCCCGCCGACCGGATGTGACGGCACCACTACGATGATGATGAATCCCGCGGCTGTTCAGCCGCCCAGCCGCCCGATGGAGAGCCCACGTGCCTGAGACCACGACGCAGACGTTCCGCGTCAGCGATGACCTGGAGCTCGCCTGGGCGGGGGTGACCGATCGCGGTCGACGCCGTGAGAACAACCAGGACTCGTTCCTCGCCAAGTATCCGCTGTTCATCGTCGCCGACGGCATGGGCGGACACGCGGGCGGCGAGATCGCCAGCCAGGCGACGGTCGACCGGCTCTCCGACATGGTCGACGCGGGGCAGATCGACGACGAGCGCATCGTCGCGGCGCTTCAGCTGGCCGTCGACGACATCCACAGCCACCCCGAGACGACCGATGAGGGAACCGGCACGACGCTGACCGGCGTGTACCTCGACCGCGGCGAGGACGGCTGGCGCTGGATCTCGCTGAACATCGGCGACTCTCGCGTCTATCTCGAGCGCGACGGCAGGCTGATCCAGGTCACCACGGACCACTCGGTCGTGCAGGAGCTCATCGCCTCGGGCAAGATCAGCCCGGAAGAGGCCGACGCCCACCCGTACAGCAACGTGATCACCCGCGCGGTCGGGGCGAACGAGCTCGTCTCACCGGACTACGTCGCGATCGACGTCGTCGACGGCGACCGCTTCATCATCTGCTCCGACGGTCTGACCAAGGAGCTCACCGACTACGGCATCCTGCACTTCCTGCGTGAGAACGCCGAACCCGCCGACGCGGTGAACGCGATGGTCGACGCGGCGCTGGAGAACGGCGGACGCGACAACGTCACCCTGATCGTCCTCAACGTGCGCTTCACGCGCGGGGCCGAGGATGCGGCCACGGCCGAGCGGCCCGCCGACGCCGACGAGTCGTCCTCCACATAACCCGCGATCGAGGGTTGAGCCGCCTGACCTGTGGAAAGGCCGATTCCCGCCTCGGCGATGGGCTGAGATGGGCGGATGGATGCCACGACCATCGTCCTCCCCGCGGCCCCCGCACAGCCGGCGCGACCACCGCTTCCGGTGCTCGCCGCGATCGTTCCCGTCATCGCAGGGGTCGTGCTGTGGCTGATCACGGGATCGCTGTTCGCGCTGTGCTTCGCAGCCCTCGGCCCGCTCATGCTGCTCGCCTCGTTCTTCGACGGCATGCGGTCGCGCCGTCGAGCGAGCCGGCAGGCGGAGGGCGAATCCGACGCGGCATGGCAGCGCGCTGAAGACGAGCTCGTCCGCCTGCATGAACGGGAGCACGGGACGCTCTGGCACCGCTCACCGGATGCGGCGGGCTGCCTGCAGGATCCGCCGCTGCGTGGCGGCACGCCGCTGAGCGCCGCCACCGAGCTCGTGATCGGGCGGGGTCGCACCGGCAGCCGCGTGCGCGCCTCGGGCGGTGACGACGAGCGATCCCGCGCCTTCCGGGAGCGCGCCGAGCAGCTCGCCGATGCGCCCATCGTCGTCGAGCTCGGGGGAGGAGTGTGCGTCCGCGCAGCCACTCCCGTCGCGAGTGCCGTCGTCAGAGCGCTCGTCGCTCAGCTGTGCCTGCGGTTCGGACCCTCCGAGCTGAGCCTGCACGGGCGCGGCGTCGCAGACTGGGGGCTCGGCGGCTTTCCGCACGTCGATCGTCGCAGCGCCCGATTCCGGCTGAGAGTCGGCACGGAGCGGAACCGGCCGATGCCGTGGTCTGCGTGCGGATGCCGGGGGAGGAGCCACCCGAGGGCATCACGACCGTGCTCGAGTGCGTCGCACCCGCACGAGCCGTGGCGCGGACGGCGGAGGGGCTGCGTGAGCTCTCCCTCGAAGGTCTGTCGATGCAGCAGGCCGCCATGATCGCCGCTGGGGCGGCGAGCAGGTCGGAGGACGACGCTCAGGTGCCGGCTGCGGTGGCACTAGGCGACCTCGAGGTCGCGGCAGGCGGCGACGGCCGACTCGTGGCACGATTCGGGCGCGGGGAGCAGGGCGACGTGCTCGTCGATCTCGTCGACGACGGGCCGCACGCGATCGTCACGGGTATGACCGGCACGGGCAAGAGCGAGCTGCTGACCAGCTGGGTCGCCGCGATCGCCGCAGCGCACACGCCGGAGGAGGTGACGTTCGTGCTGATCGATTTCAAGGGGGGAACCGCGTTCGAGCCGCTGCGCCCGCTGCCGCATGTCGTCGCCGTCGTGACCGACCTCGACGCGGCCGGCGCCCGGCGCGGCGTGGGAAGCCTCAGCGCCGAGCTGCGGCGCCGGGAGGCGGCTCTGGCCACGGCCGGTGTGCGCGATGTCAGTGAGTTCCCTGCGCTCGCACGACTCGTGATCGTCGTCGACGAGTTCGCCGCCCTCGTGCAGGAGCATCCCGACCTGGCGCAGATCTTCACCGACGTCGCCGCTCGCGGCCGCGCGCTGGGGATGCATCTGATTCTCGGCACGCAGCGTGCGGGTGGTGTGATCCGGGATGCCCTGGCAGCCAACTGCCCGCTGCGGCTGAGTCTGCGCGTGGCGGAAGCAGCTGACAGCCGCTTCGTGATCGGCTCAGAGGCTGCGGCGGCACTGCCCGGCGGATCCGCGTCGCGCGGGCTGGTGTACGTGCGACGGCCCGAGGACGTCGAGCCGCATGCCATGCGCGTGGCCCTCACCTCACCGCACCACCTGGCGGTGGTGGCGCGCAGGTGGGCGAGTGCCGAGACCCCGGCCAGCCCCTGGCTGCCTCCTCTGCCCCGCGTGATCGACCTTCCCACCGGCAGCCGTGGGGCCGCCGTCGGCATCGTGCTCGGCCGAGCGGACGAGCCCGAGCAGCAGACGCAGCCCTGGGTGCACCTGGCACCCGGCGAAGGACTCGGGGTGATCGGCGGTCCGGGCGCAGGCAAGAGCACACTGATCCGCACTGTGCACCGACAGGTTCCCGATGCGGTCGTCATCCCGATCGACGCCGAGGAGGCCTGGGACGCGGTGGCCGAGCTCTCCACGGGGCGCCACGGGATGGTTCTCTGCGACGATCTCGACGTGCTGGTCGCACAGTATCCGGCCGAGCACGCGCAGCTCTTCCTCAGCCGCTGGGAGGGCATCGTGCGCGCCCCCGCGGGAACCGTGATCACCGCATCGCGAGCATCCGGTCCGGTCGGGCGGCTGCTCGACGGCCTCTCTCGCCGCGCCCTGCTGCGGCTGAGCAGCAGGGTCGAGCACATCGCCGCCGGTGGCGAGTCCGCTGGCTTCGATCCGCACCGGCCACCGGGCCGCGGATCGGTGGACGGGCGTGATGTGCAGCTCTGCTGGACCGACCCGGGCGCAGCGGGCAGTGCAGCCGCGGGCGGCGGACGGGGGAGCGGTGAGCACAGGGGCGGCGTCACGAGCTGGCGGCCCCAGCAGCACACCGCCGCCGGTGTCGTCACCTCAGCGGTCGAAGCGGTCCGGACGGCGCTCGCCACCGCGCATCCGGGATCCCGCGTGACTCTCCTCGCCGAGAGCGGCGCGGGCGCTGTCGAGTCGGATGCCGATGGTGCGCCGCTGGTGATCATCGGCGACCCCGAGCAGTGGCGTGCTCAGTGGTCGCTGCTGCAGAGCATCCGCAGCAGCGGCGAACTCGTCGTCGCGGCCGAATGCGCGACGGAGCTGCGCCAGCTCGCGGGGGTGCGCGACACCCCGCCGTTCGCCCGGCTCCACGAGGGCCGGGCGTGGGTCGTGGCGGCCGGAGGCAGACCCCGGCGGGTGCGGCTGATGTGAGCGGGCGGCCCGGTCAGATGCCGGAGCCAGGGCGGATCATGCCGACCGGCTGACCGCCGCCGAGCACGTCGAGCGGCAGGGCCGACGCCAGCGCGGCGACGTCCGCCTCGGTGAGCGCGCCGGCGCGCGCGAGCAGGGTCGCGGCCACGATCGCCGAGGCGCGGCTGCTGCCGTCGAGCGTCTTGAGCGCCACGGTCGTGTTGTCCGGGGCGACCATGACCATCACACCCTCGGCACCGTGCTTGGCGAACACGCTCAGCGTCTCGATGGCGATGGTGTCGGGCTCGCCGGGCCCGGCGATCGTCCACGGATTCTCGCGCACGGCACGCACGAGTGCGCCGGCGACCCGATGCAGAGCGAACGGGGAGCGCTCGGAGGCCGATCCGATCCGGTGGATGGCCCGTGCGAGACCCAGCAGGGTGATGGCGTGCACCGGCGCGCCGCATCCGTCGATCGAGGTGTGCGCGATCTTCTCCCCGGCGAGGCGCTCGACGACATCCCGGATATGCACCTGCAGCGGATGCGCGGGGTCGAGGTAGCCCTCGGTCGGCCATCCGGTGGCGACGCAGGCGCGAAGCATCAGCGCGTGCTTGCCGGAGCAGTTCATCCGCACCCGAGCCTTGTCGGCGTGATCGCGGATCATGTCGCGTCGTGCCGTCGTGTCGGTCGGCCATGCGGCGGGGCACGCCAGGTCGTCCTCGTTGAGCCCGCCCGCGGCGAGCACCTCGCGCACGACCTCGACGTGACGATCGGTTCCGCTGTGGCTGGCCGTGCCGAGCGCGAGCTGCTCGCCCTCCAGCGTCGCTCCGGCGGTCACGCTGGCGATCGCCTGCAGGGGCTTGAGGCTGGAGCGCGGCAGGACCAGCGCTTCGGCGTTGCCGTGCTGGGCGATGACCTCCCCTCCGGGGGAGAGCACGACAGCGGCGCCCGCATGGCGGGACTCCACGAAGCCGTTGCGCTCCACAATCGCGAGTTCGACAGCGTCAGCGATGGTGAGAGTCTCGAGCACCACACAAGCCTAATGTGCCGCACGATGGCAGACTGGCGCGATGGCCCCCCTCGGCGAACACCACTACGCGCTCACGACCACCTGGACGGGCAATCGAGGCACCGGCACGAGCGGCTACCGCGATTACACCCGCGACGTCACGATCGGCATCCCGGGAAAACCCGACCTGCTCGCATCGGCCGACAAGCCGTTCCGCGGTGACCCGGCACGGTGGAACCCGGAGGACCTGCTGCTGGCGGCGCTGTCGGAATGCCACCTGCTGTCGTACCTGCACGCGTGCGTCACGGCCGGAGTCGTCGTGACCGACTACCGCGACGAGGCCTCCGGGGTCATGCGCGAGGACGGCCGAGGCGGCGGCGCCTTCGCCGAGGTCACACTGCATCCTCGGGTGACTGTCGCCGACGAGTCCATGCTCGAGGCGGCTCGGCAGGCGCACCACAGCGCCCACGAGTGGTGCTTCATCGCGAACTCGGTGAACTTCCCCGTGCATCATGACGCGACCGTCGTGGTGGCGTCCGAACCCGCCTGAGGTCAGCGGCGCTCGTGGGGGAGCGCCTGCTTGATCTTCTCGATCGGCGTCTGCGCGGGCGGCTCGTTGTACACGCCCGCGAGCTCCTGCCCGCTCAGGGCGTGGATGGCCGCCATGATCTCGTCGGTGGCGAGCCGGCGAGCTCGGCCGCTCGTCGCCGGACCGTGCGTCGACACGTCGATCGGTGCTCCGAAGCGCACGGTCACGCGCTCGCTGAGCGAGGGCATCTTCGCTCCCTTCGGCATCACCTTGTCCGTGCCGATGAGGCCGACGGGCACGACCGGAGCGCCGGTCTGCAGGGCCAGGAAGGCGACGCCGGTGCGTCCCCGGTAGAGCCGGCCGTCGGTCGACCGGGTGCCCTCGGGGTAGAGCGCGACGGCCAGGCCGTCGTCGAGCAGCTGCCGCTGCTGGTCGAGCGCGTCGAGAGCAGCCTGGCCCGCACCTCGGCGAACCGGTATCGCGCCGACGGAGGTGAAGAAGTCGCGGGAGATCGCGCCCTTCAGCCCGGTGCCCTCGAAGTAGCTCGATTTCGCCAGGAAGTGCACCGGCCGCGGAGCGGCGATCGGGATCGCCATCGAGTCGATGAACGACAGGTGGTTGCTGGCGAGGATGACTGCGCCCGTGAGCGGCACGTTCTCCCGTCCTTCGATGCGGGGCCGGTAGACCACTCGCGCGACGGACGCTGCGACCATCCGCCCGACCTTGTACTTGAACCCGGCATGGCGGGGCGACGAATGCTCCGGCGTCTCGGGTTCGGGGTCCGTGGGGGTGACCGACTGCTCAGAACTCACCGTAAGAGCCTATCTTCCGGTGGATGCCGGCTGCGGAATGACGCTGCGTCGTGCTCGGGCACTCAGCGTCGGCAAAGCCGCGTGCGTCAGGATGGAATCTTCCCGTTCCGCGAATCCGAGGTCTCATCTTGCGTCTGCGCCCCCTCACCCTTGCCTCCACCGTGGCCGTCACCGCGCTCCTGCTCACCGGATGCTCCGGTGCACAGGACACCGCGGATTCGTCCGACTCGAAGGGCAGCGCCGACGCATGCGCGCAGGTCGCCGCGCCGGGCGCACTCACCGAGAGCGTCGAGGTCAGCGGGGAGTTCGGCCAGCCCGCCGAGATCACCGTGGCGAAGGATCAGAAGGTCGACGACGTGCAGCGCACCGTCGTCACCGAGGGCAAGGGAGACAAGGTCCAGGAGGGCGATTACATCTCCTACGCGATGAGCGCCTTCAACTCGAAGACCGGTGACCACCTGGGTGACATCGGCTACGCCGAGGGCGAGCTGCTGCCGCAGGACGCGCTGGCGAACCAGGCGCTCGCGGAGGCGATCGGCTGCTCGCCGATCGGCACCCGCGTCGCCTTCGCGCTGCCGGCGTCCGACGGGGCGGATTCTCAGCTGTACATCATCGACGTGCTCGACAAGGTGCCGACCGCGGCGTGGGGCGAGAAGCAGGAGCCGGTCGACGGGATGCCGACCGTCAAGCTCGCCAAGGACGGCGAGCCCGACGTCGACGTCCCCACTGGCGACGCCCCCGATGAGCTCAAGATCTCAGTGCTGAAGCAGGGCGACGGGCCCGAGGTCGCCGACGGCGACACCACGCTGCTGCAGTACTACGGCGTCGACTGGGAGAGCGGCGAGAGCTTCGACTCGTCCTGGTCGAAGGGCGCGCCGTACGCCGCGCCGGGCAACGCGTACGTGCCCGGGTTCGTGCAGGCGCTCGCGGTCCAGAAGGTCGGCTCGCAGGTGCTCGTCGTCATCCCGCCGGAGCTCGCCTACGGCGAGGACCCCAAGGGCCACGAGCTCGGCGGCAAGACCCTCGTCTTCGTGATCGACATCCTCGCGACGCAGCACGCCCCCGCCGCGCAGTGATCCGCTGAACAGCAGCGTCCCGCGGGACGAGAGGGCGGCGATCCGACAGGGTCGCCGCCCTCTCGCATAGGCTGACGGGATGCGTCGCGTCATCGTCCTCGGCTCCACAGGCTCCATCGGCACCCAGGCGCTGGATGTGATCAGGGGGAACCCCCGCCGCTTCGAGCTGGTGGGCATCGCCGCTGGCAGCAACGCGGAGCTGGTCGCCGAGCAGGCCCAGCAGTTCCAGGTCGAGCACACCGCCCTCGGAGCGGCCGAGGCGGAGCAGCTGGTGCGCGACGTCGACGCCGATGTCGTGCTCAACGCGATCACCGGATCCATCGGCCTCGGCTCGACTCTCGCCGCGCTCGAAGCCGGACGCACGCTGGCACTCGCGAACAAGGAGTCCCTCATCGTCGGCGGCGAGCTCGTGCGGGCGGCGGCCGCTCCCGATCAGATCGTGCCGGTCGACTCGGAGCACTCGGCGCTTGCCCAGGCGCTGCGCGCCGGCACGCGCGCCGAGGTCAGAAGGCTCGTCGTCACGGCGTCCGGCGGGCCGTTCCGCGGCCGCTCCCGCTCCGAGCTGGCGGACGTCACCCCGGCCCAGGCGCTCGCGCACCCCACCTGGGACATGGGCCGGATGGTCACGACCAACTCGGCGACGCTCGTCAACAAGGGTCTCGAAGTCATCGAGGCGCATCTGCTGTTCGACGTGCCCTACGACGACATCGAGGTGGTGGTGCATCCGCAGTCGATCGTGCACTCGATGGTCGAGTTCGTCGACGGCTCCACCATCGCGCAGGCCTCCCCGCCCGACATGCGACTGCCCATCTCGCTCGGCCTGGACTGGCCTCATCGGGTCGGCGGCGTGGGCCGGCCGCTCGATTGGCGCACCGCGACGAGCTGGACCTTCGAGCCCCTCGACGACGAGGCCTTCCCCGCCGTCGCGCTCGCCAAGGCGGTCGGCCGCGCCGGCAGCACCTTCCCGGCCGTCTACAACGCCGCGAACGAGCAGGCCGTGCACGCGTTCCACGAGGGCCGGCTGACCTTCCTCGGCATCGTCGACACCGTGCAGCGCGTCGTCGACGCGCACGATGCGCCGGAGAAGCTGACCATTGAGGCGCTCAACGAGGCCGAGCTCTGGGCACGTGCCAAGGCGGATGCCCTGATCGCCGCGTCCTGAGCCGCCCTACCGGTCCGGGCGCCGGTCAGTCGGCGTAGGGGACGGGCCAGTGCGATTCGGGTGCCGGCCATCCCGCGGCGATGAGCGCCCGACGGGCCAGCTCACGGGCCGAGTACGGCGTGCGGACTCCGCGGATGTCGCGGTAGTCCTGGTGCCCCGGACCCGCCCAGAGAATGGCATCCCCTTCGCCGACCAGGCCCACGGCCGTCACGATCGCGTCCTCCGGGGGCGAGACCTCGTGGATCTCGGCATCCGGACGAGCGCGACGTGCGCCCTCGACGAGGGTGGCGCGGATCGACGCCGGGTCCTCGAAGCGCGGGTGGTGATCGGTGACGACGAGGATGTCGCTGCCCTCCACGGCGGTGCGGGCCATGTCGAAACGCTTCGTGGCGTCGCGGTCGCCGTCGGCGCCGAACAGCATGAGCACCCTGCCGGGTGTGACGCGCCGCACGGCGGCGAGCGTCTTCTCGAAGGCGTCGGGGGAGTGCCCGAAGTCGACGTACACGGCGGGGCCGGTCTCGCCCGAGATGAACTGCGTGCGTCCGGGCAGATGCGCGACGATGTGCCCGTCGCGCTCGAGCGCTTCGGTGATGCGCTCCCAGTCGTATCCGCCCTCCAGCAGCATCACGATCGCGAGTCCGGCGTTGGCCGCCATGTGCGGACCGATGACGGGCACGACGGTCGACAGGGTGCGCCCCGCAGGACCGGTGAGAGTGAACGCGGTGCCGCTCGGGCGCTCGTCATCGATCGAGACGACCCAGTCGGCGCGGGCGGCAGCCTCGGGGTCCGCCGCGATCGCCGGCGTGCCGACGGTGACGACGGGGACGGTGGCGCGTTCGACGACGATGGCACCGGATGCCGAGTCCACGCTCACCACGGCGCGGCGCGACCGCTCCGGCGTGAACAGCGCGAGCTTGGCCTCGAAGTACTCCTCCATATCGGCGTAGTCATCGAGGTGGTCGTGCGAGAGGTTGGTGAACCCGGCGACGTCGAACATCATGCCATCGACCCGGTGCCGCGACAGAGCCTGTGCGCTGACCTCGACGGCGACCGCCTCGACGCTCCGCTCGCGCATCAGAGCGAGCAGGGCGTGCATCTCGGACGCCTCGGGAGTGGTGAGGCGCGAGACGATCACCTCACCGGCGATGTGCCGCTCTGCCGTCGACGACAGACCCGACACGACGCGGATCTGATCGAGCAGACCCTGCAGCAGATGCGACACGCTCGTCTTGCCGTTGGTGCCGGTGGTGCCGAACAGCAGCGGCAGCGGGTCGCCCGCGCCGGTGCCATAGACCCAGGCGCTCAGCGCGCCGAGAACACCTCGCGGATCATCGACGACGATGATCGGCAGGCCCGCCGGAGCTGCGATCTCGGCGCCAGCCTCATCGGTGATAACCGCGACCGCACCCTTCTCGGCCGCCGCCTGCGCGAACTCGGCCCCGTGCCGATTGACGCCCTGAATGGCGACGAACGCCTCTCCGGCGCGCAGGTCGGCGGTGGCGAGAGTGATGCCGCTCAGCTGCACGTCGGCGATGTCACCGCGGACGTCTCGGGCGAAGCGTTCGGCCAGCTCGGTCAGAGCACGACGGGGTGGGTCGGCCGGACGGAGCACAGGGGGCAGCGATGTCGTGGTCATATCCCGTCCATGATCTCACGCGACCCGCTCGCACCCGGCGTGCGGGGGATCCAGGGGATTCCTCAGAGCTGCCGGTAGCGTGGACGGGTGGAGATCCTGCTGTACCTGGGCGGCGTCGTGTTCATGCTGATCGGCCTCGGCCTCTCGATCGGACTGCACGAGGTCGGGCACCTGCTGCCCGCGAAGCTGTTCGGCGTGCGCGTCGGCCAGTACATGATCGGCTTCGGGCCCCGGCTGTGGTCCAAGCGGATCGGCGAGACGGAGTACGGGTTCAAGGCGCTGCCGCTCGGCGGCTTCATCTCGATGTCGGGCATGTACCCGCCTTCGGCGAAGAGCACCCCGGCCCGCGGTCTGTTCGCCTCTCTTGTGCAGGATGCCCGCACCGCCAACGACGAGACGATCGCCGACGGCGATGAGCATCGGGTCTTCTACCGTCTGTCGGTCTGGAAGCGCGTGATCATCATGCTCGGCGGGCCGGCGATGAACTTCGTGCTCGCCATCGCGATCTTCACGATCATGGCATCCGGAATCGGCGTCCAGCAGGCGAGCACGACCGTCGCCTCGGTGACCGAGTGCGTGCTGCCCGCGGGCACGACGCAGCAGAGCTGTGCGAGTGACGACCCCGCCGCCCCGGCCGCCGAGGCCGGCGTCGAAGCGGGCGACGTGCTCATCAGCGTCGGCGGCGAGCAGGTCCAGACGTTCGCGGAGGCCTCCGCGATCATCCAGCGCTCGCCGGGAGAGCGGCTGGCGGTCGTCGTGGACCGCGATGGCGAGCGGGTGAATCTGACGCTCACCCCGGTTGCGGCGGAGCGCGGGGAAGTGGATGCCGAAGGCCGCCCGGTGCTCGATGACCAGGGCGACCCGGTCACGCGCACAGTGGGGTACGCGGGCATCTTCGCGCAGAGCGAGTACGTGCCTCAGCCGATCGCGACGGGGCCCGAGCTCGCGATCCAGCAGACCGGCGCCGTCGCATCCCTCGTGGTCAACCTGCCAGCGAAGCTGTGGAACGTCGGCGCATCGCTCGTGACCGGCGCCGAGCGCGACCCGAACGGGCCGCTCAGCGTGGTCGGCGTCGGTCGTCTGGCCGGTGAGGTGGCGGCGACGGATGCCCCGGTGCTGAACCGCCTGGTCGTGCTGATGAACCTCCTCGCGGCGCTGAACGTCGCCCTGTTCGTGTTCAACCTCATCCCGCTGCTGCCGCTGGACGGCGGGCACATCATCGTCGCCCTCTGGGAGGGCGTGAAGCGCATGTGGGCGAAGATCACCGGGCGTCCCGCTCCGAAGCCCGTCGATGCCACGCGGCTGGTGCCCGTCACCGTCGTCGTCGCCGTCCTGCTGATCGGCATGGGCGCGCTGCTGATCGTGGCCGATCTCGTCAAGCCGATGAGCCTGCTGGGCTGACCCTGTGCCGGTCGGGCTGTGCCGGCTCGACGTCAGGAGAGGGCGTGGGCGGTGAGCCGCTCGAGGGTCTGCAGGCCGTCGCGCGACAGGATCGACTCGAGGTGTCCCTGCACCGAGGCGAAGCGCTCACCGCGCAGCGCGTAGACGTCGCCGCTGGAGGGATCCGCCGACACCTCAGCATCCGGAACCGCCGTCGTGCCCGGTGCGACCCGCGCGGTGAAGGTGTTGTAGAAGCCGACCGACGCGTCCTGTCCGAAGACCGGAACCGTCTTCTGCACGCCCTGATGCGGCGCGGCGAGCGGAGCCAGGTCGATGCCGAGCCCATCGGCGAGGATCTGGTGACTCAGGCAGACCGCGAGCAGCGGCGCGCGCGCGTCGCGGCGGCGGGCGACGATCTGCTGCATGCGCGCGATGCGCGGGGAGGAGGCGTCGCGCGGATCCCCGGGCCCGGGACCCGCGACGACGAGGTCGGCGGTGTCGATCGCGCTGTCTGTCACGCCGTCCCAGCTCACGATCTCGACGTCGAGCCCCAGATGCCGCAGCTGGTGCGCGAGCATGGTGGTGAAGCGGTCTTCCGCATCGACGACCAGTGCGCTGCGGCCGGCGAAGAGGCCGCCGGGATGGGCATCCTGCGGCTGCATCCAGAAGTCCGCGAGGCGGGTGTTGCGGGATGCCAGGAGCGCGGCGATCTCGGGATCGTCTGCGAGTCGGACCTCACTGGGCGCATCGCCGTCTCGAGACTCCGCCGCATGGTCGCGATCGATGGCTCCGATCGCGCCCAGCACGCCGGCTGCCTTGCCGTGCGTCTCACTGACCTCGCCGTGCGGGTCGGAGTGTCGCACGAGAGTGGCGCCCACCGGCACGCGCAGCTGCCCGTCATCCAGATAGACGGTGCGGATGAGGATCGGCGCATCCAGATCGTGTCCGCCCTCGCTGTTCGGCGTGAACAGCGCGGCCACCCCGGAGTAGTAGCCGCGCGGCGACCGCTCGTGGCGACGGATCACCGCGCACGCGTTCTGCATGGGCGAGCCGGTGACGGTGGGCGCGAACATCGTCTCGCGGAGGATGTCGCGCGGGTCGAGGCGACTGCGCCCGCGCAGCATGTACTCGGTGTGCGTGAGTCGTGACATCTCCTTCAGATGCGGCCCGGTGATGCGGCCGCCGTCCGAGCAGACCTGGCTCATCATCTTGAGTTCTTCATCGACCACCATGAACAGCTCTTCGGTCTCCTTGGTGGAGGAGAGGAACTCGGTCAGCGACTCGCGGGTCGCGCCGCCCGCCGGGTGACGGAAGGTGCCCGAGATGGGGTTCATGGTGACGATGCCGTCTCGCGCCACGACGTGCGCCTCGGGGCTGGCGCCGACGGCGATCTGTCCCGGCGTGATGACCGCGAAGGTCCAGTACGCGCCGCGCTCGTGCGCGAGCAGGGCGCGGAACCACGTGAGTGCGGCGGTGCGGTCATCGGCTTCGAATCCGGCCCGGTAGTCGCGGCGGATCACGAAGTTCGCTCCCTCGCCTCGGCCGATCTCGTCGGAGATGACCCGCTGAACGATCTCGGCGTATTCGTCGTCTGAGATGTCGAACCCGCCATCTCGCAGCGTGATCGGAGTCTGGGGGAGGGCACTCATCAGCTCCGCCCGGTCGAGCTGCACGTGCTCGGTGACGAGCAGGCAGCGCAGGGGTGTTCCGTCGTCCTGCGCGTCGAACCCGCGCTCGCGCACCTGGTGGTAGGGGACCATGGCGAAGACCTCGCGGCCGCCGTCGGGTCCCTCGAGCGGGATCTCGGCCAAGCTGTCGACGTCGACGACGTCACCGGTGAGCAGATCGATACTGCCCTCACGGGCGATCAGCACGAACGATGCGTCGTGGTCGTCCGTGAGCTCGGTCAGTCGGGCGAGCGGAACTGCGGTCATCGGTGTCTCCTCGGTCGGGGATCCGGTGCGGGCAAGAAAAAGACCGCCCCGGAAGGCGGTCTGATCTCGTGGGTACGCGAATCACCGCCTAGAAGGCGGGCCACCAGGTGCGGGTCGCGGACATACCGTGAAAAGTAGCACATCGTGCGGCATGTACTCGGGCGCGTGACGAAGGGCGGAGCCCCTCTCGGCGGCTAGAAGGGTGGTGGTGTGGTGCTGGTGTATCCGGTGGGGGAGATGACCTGCACCGAGCGATCGGGGCGTGTGCGGTAGCGGATGCGGGTGCGATGTCGAAGGGTGTGGTCGCGGGGGCAGAGGGGACGCAGTTGCGTCAGATCCGTAGTTCCGCCCTTCGCCCAGGGGCGGTCGTGGTCCAGGTCGGCGTCGATGGCGAGGCGGGTGCAGCCGTCGCGGGAGCAGGTGCCGTGGTGCAGGATCAGCCAGTCGCGCTGCGCTTGGGTGGGGCGGTAGGTGCGGCGGTCCATGTCGATGATCACGCCCTTGACGGGGTCGGTGATCACGCGACGGAAGCCGCGGGCGTCGAGGAACATCTGCTTCGCAGTGATCGGGTCGATCGTGTCCCCACCGACGATGCTCGCCTGCTCCACCGGGACCGGGTCGCCGGCGAGCAGCTGCACAGGGACGGTGACGAACAGCTTCGTCTTCACCGCGGTGGCGGTACCGATTCCGCGTAGCCAGGCGCTGAACAGGTCGGCTCGGATCTGGCTGCGGGCTCTGCCTTCGCGCTTGTCCTTCTGGATGTGCTTCGCCGTCGCGGTCAGGCGTCCCATCGCGGCGACCGCTTCGTGGGTGGGAAGCAGCGCGGTGATCCACGACATCCCGTCACCGGCGGGGGAGAGAGTGACGTGCCGGTCGGCCATCGCGCGGGTGTGCCGGCGTGCGGCGGTGTCGCCGGTGATCCGATCGACCAGCTTCTTCGCCCGCTGCCGCAGCGCCGCCGACGAGCAGGTGAGCACCCACTCATGTGCCGCCCGGTCCAGCTTCGCGAGCGCAGCAGCCTCGGCATCCCGCACCTCCCGCGGCGCACCCACGGGGGAGGTGAGCGGACCCGCCGCGGTGACGATCACGCCGACGTTGTGCATCGAGGCGAACCCGTCGCGGGCGCGCTGCCACAGCAGCGGCAGATCCCGCGCTGCGGTCTCGGCGACCACGCACAGCTCCCGCACCCGCTCCTGCGAGATCCGCAGCCGCACCGACAGCTCCAGCACCACCGCGCGTTCGGCCATCTGCCCGTCGGCGTCGATCGTGTAGATCTCCGGATGCTGGCGCGCGAACTGCACCGCCTCCACCACGCGCTGCGCCTGACGCGCCGCATACCGGTTCGCATCCACCTCGGAGCACGTCACGTCATCGAGGAGCACGCCCAGCACATCACCCGCAGACTGCGGAATTGCGCCGAGCTCCTCATCGATGAACATGACACCAGTATAGAACAAAACTACGAATGTGTCTATACTTCACCGCGAGAATTTTCCGCGCGAACACGGAGGTGCGGGCATCCAGCCGACGCCGATCGTGCGGCGGTAGCCTGGAGTCGTGCCTGCAGTGAATCTTGGGATGCCGCGCGTCCCCGAAGTCCTCGCCCCGCGTCGCAAGTCCCGCCAGATCCGGGTCGGCAAGGTGCTCGTCGGCGGCGGCGCCCCCGTCAGCGTCCAGTCCATGACGACGACGAAGACCACCGACATCAACGGCACGCTGCAGCAGATCGCCGAGCTCACGGCATCCGGATGCGAGATCGTGCGCGTCGCCGTGCCGTCGCAGGATGACGCCGATGTGCTGCACATCATCGCGGCGAAGAGCCAGATCCCGGTGATCGCCGACATCCACTTCCAGCCGAAGTACGTGTTCCAGGCCATCGACGCCGGCTGTGCTGCGGTGCGGGTGAACCCGGGCAACATCCGCAAGTTCGACGACCAGGTCGGCACGATCGCCAAGGCCGCCCAGGCGGCGGGTGTGTCGCTGCGCATCGGTGTGAACGCGGGATCGCTGGATCCGCGCCTGCTGCAGAAGTACGGCAAGGCCACGCCGGAGGCCCTCGTGGAGAGCGCGGTCTGGGAGGCGTCGCTCTTCGAGGAGCATGACTTCCACGACTTCAAGATCTCGGTCAAGCACAACGACCCCATCGTCATGGTGAAGGCCTACCGCCAGCTCGCCGAGCGCGGCGACTGGCCGCTGCACCTCGGTGTCACCGAGGCAGGCCCGGCATTCCAGGGCACGATCAAGAGCGCCACCGCGTTCGGCATCCTGCTCGGGGAGGGCATCGGCGACACCATCCGCGTCTCGCTCTCCGCGCCGCCTGCCGAAGAGGTCAAGGTCGGACACCAGATCCTTCAGTCCCTCAACCTGCGCGAGCGCAAGCTCGAGATCGTGTCGTGCCCGTCGTGCGGCCGCGCGCAGGTCGATGTGTACTCGCTCGCCGAGGACGTCACCGAGGGACTCAAGGACATGACCGTTCCGCTGCGTGTCGCCGTGATGGGCTGCGTCGTGAACGGGCCGGGCGAGGCCCGGGAAGCCGACCTCGGCGTCGCATCCGGCAACGGCAAGGGCCAGATCTTCGTCAAGGGAGAGGTCATCAAGACCGTCCCCGAGGCCGACATCGTCGCCACCCTCATCGAAGAGGCGAACCGCATCGCCGCCGAGATGGGCTCGGACGCGCCGCTGGGCACCGCCCAGGTCGTCACCGGCTGAGCCGTCGGGAAGAATCCATGCAGTCCACGCTCGTCTCGTTCCCCGACGGTGCACTCGCCGGCGAGGGTGAGGTGCTTCTCGTCGATCAGCGTGCCTCCATCATCGTGGTGGATGCGACACCGTTCCATCCCGTAGATCACACCTGGCCCGACCAGCCGGGAGATTCGGGCGCCATCACCGTCGGCGAAGCGGAGGTGCGCGTGACCGAGGCCGTCATGGCGGCCATCAGCGACGAAGGTGCGCTGGCGGTCGGGTCCGACATCCCCGTCAAGCGCGGCGGCGAGGGCTGGACGTGGATGGTCGGTCATCGCACCGAGGGGGCGATCCCCACCGGGATCGCAGTCGGGGCGCGTGTCGCGCTGACGGTGGATGCCGATCGCCGGGCCTCGCTGAGCCGAGGACACACCGCCTGCCACCTGGCATCTCTTGCCCTCGATGCGGCCCTCGCGGACCTGTGGCGCAAGGAGATCGGCACCGACCCGCTGGGCAACCCCGATTTCGAGGGGAAGGCGAACCAGTCCAGCCGCATTCACGCTGACGGCAGCGTGGACGAGTACCGCCTCGGCAAGAGCCTGCGCAAGGCCGGCTTCGACTCGGCGGGCTTCGCCGCCACCCTCGCCGAGCGCGAGGCGCGGATCAACGAGACGCTCGCTGTCTGGGTGGCGTCGGCAGGGGAGAGCCGCATCGACGTCGGCGGGCCGAGCATCGTCGACCGCCGCACCTGGCGCTGCCCACTGCCCGAGGGCGAGGTCGGCTTCCTCTGCGGCGGCACGCACGTGCGCTCGCTGGCCGAGTTCGCCTCGATCAGCGTCTCGCTCGATCTCGCCGATCCGCAGCTGCTCGTCATGACCACCACTGCCGCGGCCAGCTGATCAGCCGTCCCACTGATCACCCGTCGTTGACCCACACCGCCTTGAGGATCCGCTCCGCATCCTCGTAGCCGAGCCCCGCTCGTCGGGCGGTGACCGCGAACGATCGCGCCGCGCGCACGACGTCTCGCGGGATGGTCGCCACATCGGCGCACACGTGTGTGCCCGCGCCCGCGCGGGAGACCACGAGTCCCTCCTGCTCCAGGCGCTTGTACGCCCTCGCGACGGTGCCGGCGGCGAGTCCGAGGTCGGCGGCGAGCTGTCGCACCGGGGGAAGGCGCCTGCCGGGCTGCAGCCACCCCGCGGCGATCAGTCCGCGCAGCTGGCTGTGCACCTGCTCGGAGGCGGAGCCCGCGCCGGGGGAGAGGGCGATCTTCATGAGGGGCGCCGCTCCTTTCTCGCTGCGTCTGGTATTCCGATGTATCGCATGCGTGATATACGTGATGTGTCGACTTCTGGCCACAAGGTACGGCACCATCACGGGCGCGCGCGCGCCAATCGCCGGGATCGCTTGAATTTGTTAGCTGGGTTTCATATTGTCACCGGAACAGATGCCGGACGGCGTCTGATCCAACGGAGGATGGAGTCTGCAATGAAGCAACGCGTTCGAGCGATCCTGATGACGGCGGCGCTCGCCGTCGGTGTGCTGGCGGGGGCAGCCGGGGCCGCGACAAGTGCATCAGCGCACGGGTGGGTGACTGACCCGCCGAGCCGGCAGGACCTGTGTTCGACCGGCAGCACCGGGTTCGACTGCGGGTCGATCAAGTACGAGCCGCAGAGCGTGGAGGCCCCGAAGGGATCGATGCTCTGCTCGGGCGGCAACGCCGCGTTCTCGATTCTCGATGACAACTCGCGCAACTGGCCGCGCACGAAGGTCTCGAGCGACATGAGCATCACCTGGAAGCTCACGGCCCGCCATGCGACCGACAAGTGGGAGTACTTCGTCGACGGGAAGCTGTTCAAGACCATCAACGACCACGGCGCCCAGCCGCCCGCATCGCTGACTCACGTGCTGCCCGGCCTCCCGCAGGGAGACCACAAGATCCTGGCGCGCTGGACCATCGCCGACACGCCGAACGCGTTCTACAGCTGCATCGACGTCACCGTCGGCCAGGGCGGCGCGACGACCCCGCCGCCGGTCGTCCCGACCGACCCGCCGGTCGTCCCCGAGCAGCCCTGCGGCGCGGCATGGAGTGCGACCACCGTCTACAACAGCGGCGACACGGTCGTCGCGGGCGGCGTCACCTACCGCGCGAAGTGGTGGACCCGCGGCGAGGCTCCTGGAACCACGGGTGAGTGGGGAGTCTGGCAGAAGGTGGGGGCCTGCGCGGTCTGACCCGACTCGGCCAGGGGGCATCGTGCGTGAGCATCACGCGCGGTGCCCCTTCTCTGTGCCTCCTCGCCCTCCGTGCCTGCTCGCCAGTCAGACCGCTCTGAGGTCGACGCTGCCCCCGGTCACGTCCACGGCGGAAATTCGCAACTGCACAGTCGAACCGGGTGTCGTCCCCGCAGAGACCGGCGCCGTCGCCGTCACAGCGGGCTCGGCGATCTGCACGGACGCGCGGTCCTCGCCGCGCATCTCGATGACGGTGGCCTCGATCGCCTGGCCCACCAGAGGCTGCAGCAGCGCGGCCTCAACCCGGTTGATCGTCTCGGCATCCAGCACGGATGCCCGCTGCCCCGACTGCTGCATCAGCGTCGGCAGCTGGGTGAGCGACGCGCGTGCCCACTCCGGCGCGGGTCGGCCCTCCGACACCGCCAGGCAGATCGCCAGCGACCACCGGTCGACCAGCCGGCGCAGGGGAGCGGTGGCGTGGGCGTAGGGCGCGCCGATGGCCGCCTGTGCGAGATCGCCCTCGGGCAGCTCACCGTCGAAGGTGATGTAGCCGGCGCCGCGGAAGAGCGACGCCGCAGCCTCCAGCACCGGCAGCGTCAGCGGGTCGGCCTTGTCGAGCGTCCGGAGGTATTCGCCGTACCGACCGGAGGTCCATGGCCGGCCGAGAGCCTCGGTCTGCCGCCGGAAGCGCTCGAACGCGCCCTCGTCCGGCTGCGGCATGGTGCGCAGCACACCCACCTTCGCGTCGATCATCAGCTCGGCAGCCGCCATGCCCGTCATCAGAGACAGCTGCGCGTTCCAGTCCTCGACGGCGAGCGGGTTGCGGCGCTCGATGTCGTATCGGCCGTCCTCGCGCTGCATGACCTCCTCATCCGGCAGGTTCAGGCTCGCGCCTCCGCGGTCGGCTTCCTGCGCACGGCGCAGCTCGCCGATCTCGCGCAGCAGAGCAAGGCGGTCATCCCCACCCCGATCGGCGGATGCCTGTGCCGAGGCGTAGTCGAGCTGCGACCGCGAGCGGATCAGCGCGCGCTCCAGCCGGAAGTCCGTCTTCGACCCCTCGGCGTCGAGTGAGAAGGTCCACACCAGCGCCGGTCGCTCGGCATCCGGCAGCAGAGATGCCCGATCCTCGGACAGCACCCGAGGGTGCAGCGGGATGTTCCCGTCAGCGAGGTACAGCGTCTGCCCCCGCAGGCGCGCCTGCGCATCCACCGCGCCTCCGGGCGTCACGAAGCCGGGAACGTCCGCGATCGCGTAGCGCACCTGATAGCCGGATCCGGCGCGTTCGAGGTGGAACGCCTGGTCGAGGTCCTTCGAACCCAGGGGATCGAGAGTGACGAAGGGGACGTCGCGCAGATCGAGGTCGGGCGTCGGTGCGCTCGCCGCCTCCGCTTCGGCGATCGCCTCCGGCGGGAACCCGACGGGCGCCTCGATCCCCTCGCGCAGTGCGGCCAGCGCCTCGGCGAGCTCGCTCTGCGCGGCGGAGGATGAGACGTGTGATCGACGCTGAGGCATGCTCCCACCCTACGCAGGGGCCTGTGCAACCTCGGGTAACAGCGGCCCCGCACCGCGGCACGGGCACTACCGTGAATGCATGACGAACGCTGACAAGGCCCGCACCCTGATCGACCTCTACGACGCTCCGGAGATCCTGCGCGTCGTCAACATCTGGGACGTCGTCTCGGCCAAGGCCGTCGCCGCCCTGCCCGGGACGAAAGCTCTCGCCACTGCAGGTCACTCGATTGCGGCGACCTTCGGCTACGCCGACGGTGAGATCCCGCGCGACATCATGATCGACTTCGTCGGACGCATCGCCGCCGGGGTCGACCTGCCCGTCACGGCCGACCTCGACGACGGCTACGGCGACGCAGGCGAGACCACCCGCCTCGCGATCGGCGTCGGCGTGGTCGGCGCGAACATCGAGGACCGTCTGGCGCCGTTCGCCGAGTCGGTCGCGAAGGTGGAGGCGATCGTTAAGGCCGCAGAGGCGGAGGGCGTGCCGTTCGCGCTCAACGCCCGCACCGATGCGATCGTGCGCGGCGGCGACAAGCCGCTTGCCGACAAGCTGGCAGACGCCGTCGAGCGCGGCCGCGCGTTCATCGACGCGGGCGCTACGGCGGTGTTCGTGCCCGGCGTGCTCGACGCCGACGCCACCCGCACCCTCGTCGACGGCATCGGCCACAACAAGGTCAGCGTCATCGGTCTGCCGGGCGCGCTCGCCGCTGCCGAATACGAGGCGCTGGGCGTCTCGCGCATCTCGTACGGCCCGCTCACCCAGCGCGTGGCACTCACCACCCTGCAGGATCTCGCCAGCGATCTGTATGCGAACGGCGTCATCCCCGAAGGCACGCGCGCGCTGAACTGAACCTCGGCCGGGACGGGTGATCACGGGTCACTAGACTTGCCCCGTGGTCACTCGTCTCTCGAATTTCTTCCTCCGCACGCTCCGCGAAGACCCGGCAGGCGCCGAGGTCGCCAGCCACAAGCTGCTGATCCGCGCGGGATACATCCGTCCGCAGGCGGCGGGCATCTTCGCGTGGCTGCCGCTGGGCCTTCGGGTGAAGGCGAAGATCGAGACGGTGATCCGCGAGGAGATGACCGCCGCCGGTGCCCAGGAGGTGCACTTCCCGGCGCTGATGCCCCGCGAGGCGTACGCGGCCACCGGCCGGTGGGACGAGTACGGCGACCTGCTGTTCCGACTGCAGGACCGCAAGGGCGGCGACTACCTGCTCGCCCCCACCCACGAAGAGGCGTTCACCCTCCTCGTGAAGGACCTCTACTCGTCGTACAAGGACCTCCCCCTGACGATCTACCAGATCCAGGACAAGTACCGCGACGAGGCTCGCCCGCGGGCAGGCCTGCTGCGCGGCCGCGAGTTCACGATGAAGGACGCGTACTCCTTCGACGCGTCGGACGAGGGTCTCGACGCCAGCTACATGGCCCAGCGGGACGCCTACGAGCGCATCTTCCAGCGCCTCGGCCTCGAGTACGCGATCGTGCAGGCCGATGCCGGCGCGATGGGCGGCTCGCGAAGCGAGGAGTTCCTGCACCCGACGCCCGTCGGCGAGGACACCTTCGTGCGCAGCGAGGGCGGCTACGCCGCCAACGTCGAGGCCTACACGACCACCGCTCCGGATGCCGTCGGCTGGGACGGCGTGGAAGCGGCGACGGTCTTCGATTCGCCCGACACTCCCACCATCGACACGCTCGTCGCGCACGCGAACGCCGTGCTCGACGGCGAGTTCACCGCCGCCGACACGCTCAAGAACGTGGTGCTGGCACTGACGCACCTCGACGGGTCGCGCGAACTCGTGATCGTGGGGATCCCCGGCGACCGCGACGTCGATCTCAAGCGCGCCGAGGTCGCCTTCGCGCCGGCCGAGGTCGAGGCGGCCACCGACGCCGACTTCGAGCGTCACCCGCTGCTCGTGCGCGGCTACATCGGTCCCTGGTCCGAGACGGGCCCGGTGCTCGGTGAGAAGTCGGCCACGGGCATCCGGTACCTGGTCGATCCCCGCGTCGCCGACGGCACCCGGTGGATCACCGGTGCGAACATCGACCAGAAGCACGCGCACACGGTCGTCGCCGGACGAGACTTCGCGGCGGACGGCACCGTCGAGATCGCGAACGTCCGCGACGGCGACCCCGCACCCGACGGGTCGGGCCCGGTCTCGCTCGCACGCGGCATGGAGATCGGCCACGTCTTCCAGCTCGGCCGGAAGTACGCCGAGGCGCTGGGGCTGAAGGTGCTCGACCGGAACGGCAAGCTCGTCACCGTCACGATGGGCTCGTACGGCATCGGCGTCACTCGCATCCTGGCGATCATCGCCGAGCTGAACAACGACGAGAAGGGCCTCATCTGGCCGGCGTCCGTCGCGCCGTTCGACGTGCAGGTCGTGGCCGCCGGACGCGATCAGGCCGCGTTCGACGTGGCCGAAGACATCGCGAACCGGCTCGAGGCCGCCCGCCTCGACGTGCTGTACGACGACCGCGTGAAGGTGTCTCCCGGCGTGAAGTTCGGCGACGCCGAGCTCGTCGGCGTGCCGAAGATCGTGATCGTCGGTCGCGGTGCGACCGAAGGTCAGGTCGAGCTCTGGGATCGCGTCACCGGCGAGCGGGAATCGGTCTCGGTCGACGACGCGGTCGCGCGACTCACCCGCTGACCTCTCCGGGCCGCCCGGGGAGGGCTGTGCCAGGGTGGAGACATGACCGATGCCACGCTTGACGATGACCTGCGCCACGAGCTGACCGCGCTGCTCGACAAGGCCGGCATCCGTGCAGAGCGAGGTCTCATCGCGCGGCTGCTGCAGACCTCGCTGTCGCTGGGCATGGAGAACACCGACCGTCTCGATCTGAAGATCGCCTCGGCGGCGCTGCAGGAGATGCACCTCGCGTTCCGCCTGTTCCAGCCCTTCCACCACGTGCCGAAGGTCACCGTGTTCGGCTCCGCTCGGACCGGGGAGGACGATCCGCTGTACCTGCAGGCGCGCGATGTGGCCTCGGCGCTCGCCGACGACGGGTGGATGGTCGTCACGGGCGCGGGCCCCGGCATCATGCAGGCGGCGGCCGAGGGTGCTGGATCGAAGATGTCGCTCGGGGTGTCGATCCGCCTGCCGTTCGAGGAGCGCGCCAACACGATCATCGCCGAGAGCACGCAGGTCGTGTCGATGAAGTACTTCTTCACGCGCAAGCTGATGCTGATCAAGGAGTCGCGCGGCTTCATCTGCCTGCCCGGCGGATTCGGCACCATGGACGAGATGTTCGAGCTGCTCACGCTGCAGCAGACCGGCAAGGCCGAGCCGATGCCGATCGTGCTGCTCGACGCGCCGGACGGAAGGTTCTGGAGCGGCCTGAAGCGCTTCGTCGATGAGCACCTCGTCCCGGCCGGCGTGATCTCGTCCCACGACCTCGACCGCGTGCTGATCACCGACTCGGTGGAGGAAGCAGCGGCCAGCATCACCGGATTCTGGAGCAACTACGACTCGCTTCGCTGGGTCGAGGATCTGCTGGTGCTGCGGCTGGTGCACACCCCGACGGATGCCGAGGTCGAGAGCCTCAACGAGCGCTTCGGGCACATGTGCGCGACCGGTCGCATCGAGCGCACCGAGCCGCTCGACGTCGAGCGCGCCGCCGGCGACGTGGTCGAGCTGCCGCGCCTGGCGCTGCACCTCGAGCAGCGCAGCGTCGGTCAGCTCTACGCCCTCATCCGCGCGATCAACGATCTGCCCTCCGCGGGCTGACGGTCACCCAGCCGAGCCCCGCTCGCGGGCGACGATGCCGGCGGCGAACGCGGCTCTGTCGATCTGATGCCCGAGGATGCTCTCCGCCGACCGATGCCCCGAGGCATAGGCGCCGCCGACGGTCGCGGGCTCCTCGCCCCAGGTCGCCTCGCCCGCGAAGCGCAGTCCGCCCGGGAACGGTCCCGCGAGCGCGTCGTGGTCGCGGTGCGACGCGCCGACCGGGAGGTGCGAGTACGAACCCCGCGAATACGCGTCGTCGCCCCAGCGGGTGAGCCAGGAGGCGATCGGCTCGCCCACCGCGTCGCCGTACAGGGCGCGCAGGGCGCGCACGGAGTCCGTCACGACCTCGGCATCCGGGAGCGTCTGCATGTGCCGGCCGAGCGGGCCGGCGGCGAAGGTGAGCAGCGTCGGGATGCCGCTGATCGCCGACACGTCGTACCAGGAGTGCCACCGCTCACCGGCCTCGCCCAGCGCGCGGATGACGTACGTGCCCTCATCCCAGAACCGCTCGGGGAACTGCACGAAGACCTTGTTGAACACGCCCATTCCCAGACGCGCGATGCTCTCCGTCGCCCGTTGGGGGAGCGGCGGGTCGAAGCGGATCGCCTGCGCCTGCAGCACTCCGAGCGGAACCGTGATCACGACATCCGCGGCCGCGAATGCGTCCCCGTCGCTGCGGACGATCCATCCGCCTCTCGTCCGCTCGACGCTGTGCACCGTCTGAGCGAGGCGCACATCGACGCCGGACGCGATGCGCCGCGGCAGCTCGTCGTAGCCGCGGGGGAAGATGACCTCGTCGCCCTCGATGGCATCCTCGTCCAGGCCGTGCGCGTCGAGATCGCCGATCCACGCGCCGCACTGCTCTTCGACGCGGTGGCGGAAGAACTCCCGGATCTCGTCGATGCGCTCCGGATCCAGTCCCGAGGCGTCCAGTGCGCGCTCGGTGACGTCGAGGTAGCTGTCGCCTGCGGAGGAGTGCGCGATCGCATCGAGCAGATGCCGATCGACCGGCGTGATGTCGGCGACCCACTGCGCGGCCTCCTCGGCATCCATCCGGATGCCCGAGCCGTCGAAGTGCTCCATCGGCCGCCCGCCGGCCTGGAAGCTGCCCACCGTGAACTCCCGCGTCGGGATGCCGAGCGCCTGCACCAGCTCCCACAGCGGTGAGCTGCGGATGCCGTGGATCCAGGACGCGCCGAGGTCGACGGGGAACCCCGCAGAGCGGTCAGTCGACATCCGGCCGCCGAGCCGGTCGCGTGCTTCGAGCACGACGACGGCCCGGCCGGCGTCTGCCAGCATGCGCGCACAGGTGAGGCCGGCCATCCCGGCGCCGACGACGACCGTGTCGAATCGTTCCATGGCTCCCAGTATGAGCGTGCATCGCCGCCGGGTCGCGAGCGACCTGCTCTCGGTGCGGTCGCGACGGATCGGCTATTCTTGTCTGATGCCCGCGGAGCGTCTGTCCGCGGTGAGAGCTGAATAGAGGAGACCGCTGATGGATATCGAACTCGCACTGCTGCGCGGAATCGAGAAGGAGAAGGCGATTCCCTTCGACGAACTCGTGTCGATCATCGAGCAGGCCATCCTCACCGCCTACGGCAAGCACGTCTCGGAAGACGGCGCCGTCCCGGCCGGAGTGCGCGTGGAGCTGGACCGCAAGACCGGTCACGTCGCGGTGCTGCAGCCCGTGCGCGATGACGAGGACGCGGTGATCGGCGAGGAGGAGGCCACTCCCGAGAACTTCGGCCGCATCGCCGCGTACGCCGCGAAGCAGGTCATCAGCCAGCGTCTGCGCGACATCGCGGACGACGCCGTGCTGGGCGAATTCCGCGGCAAGGAGGGCGACATCGTCGCCGGCGTCATCCAGCAGGGCCCGAACCCGCGCATGATCCATGTGGACCTCGGCAGCGTCGAGGGGATCCTCCCGCCCGAGGAGCAGGTGCCGGGTGAGGAGTACACGCACGGACGCCGTCTGCGCGTCTACGTGACGAGCGTCGCCAAGGGGGCCAAGGGCCCGCAGATCACCGTCTCGCGCACGCACCCTGGGCTCGTCCGCAAGCTGTTCGCCCTCGAGGTGCCCGAGATCGCCGGCGGCCTCGTCGAGATCGTCTCCCTCGCCCGCGAGGCCGGGCACCGCACCAAGATCGCCGTGAAGGCCAATGACCCGTCGGTCAATGCCAAGGGCTCGTGCATCGGGGAGATGGGCCGCCGCGTCCGCGCGGTGACCGAGGAGCTCGCGGGGGAGAAGATCGACATCGTCGACCACCACCCCGACCTCGCGACCTTCGTCGCGCACGCGCTGTCGCCGGCGAAGGTCACGTCGTCGTTCGTGCTCGACGCCAGCACCAAGGCCGTCCGCGCGCTGGTGCCCGACTACCAGCTGTCGCTCGCCATCGGCAAGGAGGGGCAGAACGCCCGTCTGGCCGCCAAGCTGACCGGCGCGAAGATCGACATCCAGCCCGACAGCGTGATGGAGTGAGCCCCGTCGACCTGTCCGCTCGCGGTGCGGCGGGCGTCGGTCGATGCGCCGAGGTGTAAGATGGATCCTGTACGAACGTGCGTAGGCTGCCGCGGTCGTGCCTCTCGGTCCGCCCTGATCAGGGTGGTCGTGCAGAACGACCGGCTCGTCGTCGACGAGCGGGCTGCTCTGCCGGGGAGGGGCGCGTGGCTGCATCCGTCGCCCGAGTGCCTCGACACCGCCCTGCGGCGACGGGCCTTCGCACGAGCACTCCGCGTGCCGCCGTCCATCGGGTTTCCCGAGGCGGAGGACGCGCAGACCATCCAACGGCACTTCCACCGGAACAAAGGCTGAACGGCTATGGAAACAAAGTGAACGGCTCGAAATGAGACCCGTCCGCGACTAGTGGTCTGCCCTGCCTGGGCGGACCGACCCAGACAGGAGAATTGTGGCTGCCAAACCACGTGTGCACGAGATCGCCGCCGAACTCGGCGTCGACAGCAAGTTCGCGCTCGCCAAGCTCAAGGAGCTCGGCGAGTTCGTGAAGAGCCCGTCTTCGACGGTCGAGCCCCCTGTGGCGCGCAAGCTGCGCGCCGCGATCGAGGCCGACCCGAACGCGAAGCCGGCAGAGAAGACCGAGGCGAAGCCGGCGGCCAAGTCCGCCCCCGCGTCGTCCAAGGCGCCGACGCCCGGCCCCAAGCCGGGACCCGCCAAGAAGGCGGCTCCGGTCGAGGCGCCCGCCGAGGCCCCCGCTGAGCCCGCCGCTGCCGCTCCTGCGGCTGAGCCCGCCGCTCCCGCAGCGACGTCCGGTGCACCCACGCCCGGGCCGGCCAAGCCCGCGGCTCCGAAGCCCAGCGGCAGCACTCCCGCTGCCGGCGACAGCGCACCGAAGCCCGGTGGCGCCCCCAAGCCGGGAGCTCCGCGCCCCGGCAACAACCCGTTCTCGTCCGCACAGGGCATGGGACAGCGTCCCGCCGGTCCCCGTCCGGGCAACAACCCGTTCGCGTCGCAGCAGGGCATGGGCCAGCGGCCGACGCCCGGCAACATCCCGCGTCCGCAGGCTCCCCGTCCCGGTTCGCCCCGCGTCGGCGCTCCGCGTCCCGGTCGTCCCGGTGGCGCTGGTGCGCGCGGTGGTCAGGGCGGTCGTCCCGGTGCTCCGTTCCAGCAGCGTCCCGGCGGCCCCGGTCGTCCCGGTGGCGCCGGTGCTGGTGCAGGTGCAGGTGGCGGCTTCCAGCGTCCGGGCGGCGGCTTCGCCGGTCGTCCCGGCGGCGGTGGCGGCCGTGGCCGTGGACCCGGCGGTGGCACCGCTGGTGCCTTCGGCAAGGGCGGCGGCAAGAGCAAGCAGCGCAAGTCGCGTCGGGCGAAGCGCCAAGAGTTCGAGATGCGGTCGGCGCCGGTCGTCGGCGGCATCAACGTCTCGAAGGGCAACGGCGAGATCATCCGCCTGCGCCGCGGCGCATCCATCGCGGACTTCGCAGACAAGCTCGAGGCACTGAACGGCTACACCGTCCAGCCCGGAACGCTGGTCACCATCCTCTTCAACCTGGGCGAGATGGCCACGGCCACCGAGTCGCTCGACGAGGCCACCTTCGAGGTGCTGGGTGAGGAGCTGGGCTACAAGATCCAGATGGTCTCGCCGGAGGACGAGGACAAGGAGCTCCTCGAGGGCTTCGGTCTCGACCTGGAGGGCGAGCTCGACGCCGAGAGCGGCGAGGATCTCGAGATCCGCCCGCCGGTGGTCACCGTCATGGGTCACGTCGATCACGGTAAGACCCGTCTGCTCGACGCGATCCGCCAGTCCAACGTCATCGAGGGCGAGGCCGGTGGCATCACGCAGCACATCGGCGCGTACCAGATCTGGACCGAGCACGACGGCATCGACCGCGCGGTCACCTTCATCGACACCCCCGGTCACGAGGCGTTCACCGCCATGCGTGCTCGTGGTGCGCAGGTGACCGACATCGCGATCCTCGTAGTCGCCGCCGACGACGGCATCATGCCGCAGACGGTGGAGGCGCTGAACCACGCGCAGGCCGCTCAGGTCCCGATCGTGGTCGCGGTCAACAAGGTCGACAAGCCCGAGGCGAACCCGAGCAAGGTGCGCCAGCAGCTCACCGAGTACGGACTGGTCGCCGAGGAGTACGGCGGCGACGTGCTGTTCGTCGACGTCTCGGCGCGCAACGGCACGGGCATCCAGGAGCTTGTCGACGCCGTCCTGCTGACGGCCGACGCCGGTCTCGACCTCACGGCCAACCCGAACAAGGCAGCCCGCGGTGTCGCCATCGAGGCGAAGCTCGACAAGGGCCGCGGTTCGGTCGCCACCGTGCTGATCCAGTCCGGAACGCTGCACGTCGGCGACTCGATCGTCGCCGGCACCGCCTATGGCCGGGTGCGCGCCATGCTCGACGAGAACGGCGATGCGGTGGAGTACGCCGCACCGTCGCGCCCGGTGCAGGTGCAGGGTCTGAACTCCGTGCCGCGCGCCGGCGACGTCTTCATCGTCACCGAGGAAGACCGGATGGCGCGTCAGATCGCCGAGAAGCGCGAAGCCGTTCAGCGCAACGCCCTGCTGGCCAAGGCCCGCAAGCGCATCTCGCTCGAGGACTTCACCCGCGCTCTCGAAGAGGGCAAGGTCGAGACGCTCAACCTCATCATCAAGGGCGACGTGTCCGGTGCCGTCGAGGCGCTGGAGGAGTCGCTGCTCAAGATCGAGGTCGACGACTCGGTGCAGCTGCGCATCATCCACCGCGGCGTCGGTGCAGTCACCGAGTCGGATGTGAACCTGGCGACGATCGACAACGCGATCATCGTGGGCTTCAACGTCCGCCCCGACCCGAAGGCCCGTGAGGCGGCCGCCCGCGAGGGCGTCGACGTGCGGTTCTACTCGGTCATCTACTCCGCGATCGACGAGATCGAGAGCTCGCTCAAGGGCATGCTCAAGCCGGAGTACGAAGAGGTCAAGTCGGGTGTCGCCGAGATCCGCGAGGTGTTCCGCTCCTCGAAGTTCGGCAACATCGCCGGTGTCATCGTCCGCTCCGGAACGATCACGCGCAACGCCAAGGCGCGCGTCATCCGCGACGGCGTCGTCATCGCCGATGGCCTGGCCATCGAGTCGCTGCGCCGCTTCAAGGACGACGTCACCGAGGTCCGCACGGACTTCGAGGCGGGTATCGGCCTGGGCAAGTACAACGACATCCAGATCGGCGACGAGATCGAGACGACCGAGCTCGTCGAGAAGCCTCGCGGCTGATCGAGTCCATACGATGTGAGGGGCGCCGCAAGGCGCCCCTCATTCGTCCTCACAGGGAACAGGAAAATGGCTGGAGAACGACAGGCACGACTCGCGGATCGCATCCGCGTCATCCTCGCCGAGCGCCTCGAGAAGGGGCTGCGCGATCCGCGCCTCGGATTCGTGACCATCACGGAGGTGCGCGTCTCAGGCGACCTGCAGCACGCCTCGGTGTTCTACACGGTGCTCGGCACGGATGAGGAGCGCGTCGCCAGCGGCGCGGCCCTCAACTCGGCGACCGGACTGCTGCGCAAGGAGGTCGGCCGTCAGCTCAACGTGCGCCTCGTGCCCACGCTCGAGTTCATCCCCGACGCGCTGCCCGAAAGCGCCGGCCACATCGCCGACCTTCTGCGCGAGGCGCGCGAGCGCGACGCGGAGGTGGCGAAGCTTGCGTCGTCCGCGACGCACGCCGGCGAGGCCGACCCGTACCGTCGCGACGACGAGGACGAGGACTGACGCCGACGAGGACTGACGCCGATCCCGTTCACCGGGGCAGCATCAGCATCCCGGCGGTCGCCTCGACGAGCCCGTCGGCGATGAGCGAGTCAATGGCGCGGTCGCGCTGCACGGCATCCGGCCAGTCGGCGGCGACCGACTCCGCCGCCAGCCGGTGGTCGGGCGCGACGCGCAGGGCGCGGAGCACGGCCCCGCGCGCCTGACGATCCGACCCCTCGTAGCGCGCCTGCCGGCGACGCGAGTCGCCGGTGTCGGGCCGGCCTGCGGCCAGCCACGCGCATCCGGATGCCAGAGGGCAGACCTCGCACTTGGGCGCGCGCGCCGTGCAGACCACCGCGCCGAGCTCCATCATGGCGGCGTTGAAGATCGCCGACTCCGTGACGTCGTCGGGGAGGAGGTCTGCCATCCGCGTGAGATCCCGCTTCGCGGGCGGGCCGGGCTGCGAGCGGCCGTCGACCGCCCTGGCGATCACGCGACGCGTGTTCGTGTCGACGACCGGATGCCGGTCGCCGTAGTGGAAGACCGCCACGGCGCGTGCGGTGTACTCGCCGATCCCGGAGAGGGCGAGCAGGGCGGGCACTTCGCGCGGCACGATGCCCTCGTGACGCTCGACGATCTCGATCGCCGCGCGGTGCAACCACAGAGCACGCCGCGGGTAGCCGAGATTCGCCCACTGATGCACGACCTCCGCCGGAGTCGCCTGCGACATGTCCGCGGGGGCCGGCCAGCGGCGCAGCCACGCGTCCAGATGAGGGATGACCCTGCTCACCGGCGTCTGCTGCAGCATGAACTCGCTCACCAGGGTGCCCCAGGCGCCGTACTCGGTCGCGAACTCCTCGCGGCGCCATGGCAGGTCGCGCGCTGTCGCCGCGTACCACGCGAGCAGATCGCCACGCCATACGGCGGCGGGCGTCGACGAGGGCACGGGCATCCGACCAGCCTATGTCGCAGGCGTCCCCGTTCGACCCACGGCGACCGCATGCACACGCTCTAGGCTTGAGGGATGGTCTCACCCGGCATCCTGCTCGTCGACAAGCCCGGCGGGCTGACCAGCCACGACGTCGTCGCCCGCACCAGGCGCGCTTTCGGAACCCGCAAGGTCGGGCACGCCGGAACCCTCGACCCCATGGCGACGGGGCTGCTGGTGATCGGCATCGAGGGGGCGACCCGGCTGCTCACCTACGTCGTCGGCGCCGACAAGACCTACACGGCCACCATCCGTCTCGGTATGCGCACGACCACGGACGACGCCGAGGGCGAGCCCGTCGCGACAGCTGAGGCTGCGGCGGTCGAGGCGATCACCGACGACGGCATCGCCGAGGGCATCGCGGCACTCACCGGCCCGATCTCCCAGGTGCCCAGCTCGGTCTCGGCGATCAAGGTCGACGGGAGGCGCGCGTACGATCGCGTGCGAGCGGGCGAAGAGGTGGAGCTCGCCGCGCGGCAGGTGACCGTCTCGCGCTTCGACGTACTCGAGACCCGGCGCGCCGGCGGCTTCATCGATCTGGACGTCGTGGTGGACTGCTCGTCGGGAACGTACATCCGCGCCCTCGCCAGGGATCTGGGCGCGGCGCTGGGCATCGGCGGCCATCTCACCGCCCTGCGACGCACCCGTGTCGGCGGCTTCGAGATCGCAGGTGCCGTCGGCATCGACGAGCTCGACTCCGCGAGGATGCTCACGCCAGCCGAGACTGCCGCGCGCACCATGCCGGTTCTGCCGGTCACTGCTGAGGAGGCGACAGATCTGCGCCACGGCAAGCGGCTGCACGGCCAGGCGAGCCGGCTGACCGGTTCCGAGGTCGCGGCGATCGACCCCGATGGTCAGCTCATCGGAGTGATCGAGGCGCGAGGGAAGGACATCAAGAGCGCGATGAACATGCCGGAGGTGCAGGGATGATCCTGTGGTTCACCATGACGCAGATCGCCGTCGCGTGCGCCGCCGGACTGTTCTGCCTGATCGCGGGACTCGCCGGACGCCGTCCGAGCGATTGGACCGTCGGGAGCCTCCTGCTGGTCGAGCTGCTGCTCATCGCACAGGTGGTCGTGGCGATCATCGCCCCGCTCGCCGGCAACCCGCCCACCGGCGACCTGCTCGAGTTCTGGGTCTACCTCGTCTCGGCCGTTCTGCTGCCCGTCGGCGGCACGGCGTGGGCCCTGCTCGATCGCACGCGGTGGAGCACGGTCATCCTGGGCGTGATCGGTCTGTCGCTGGGCATCATGCTGTGGCGGATGCACGCGATCTGGACGATCCAGATCGCGTGACCGCGCCGGTGCCGGTCGTCGTCGCGCGTAAGATGGACGACGCAATGTCCCACACCGTTTCGCGCGCCCGGATGACGGGCATCGGCCGAGTCCTCGTCATCGTCTACGCCGTGATGGCCCTGGCTGCCACCGGTCGCAGCTTCGTTCAGGTCATCCGCCGCTTCGACGAGGCACCGCTGGCATACAGCCTGTCGGCGCTGGCCGCAGGAGTGTACATCCTCGCCACGCTGGCCCTCGTGCTCGCGCACCGCCGCGGCTGGTACACGGTCGCCTGGGTGGCGATCGTCTTCGAGCTGACCGGTGTCATCGTCGTCGGCGCCCTCAGTTTGCTGGCGCCGGAGCTGTTCGGTCACGACAGCGTGTGGTCGTACTTCGGCATGGGCTACCTCTTCATACCCCTGGTGCTGCCCGTGTTCGGCCTGTGGTGGCTGCGCACCCATCGCCCCCAGGGGGCTTCGGCATGATCGTCTTCCGCGATCCGTCGGAGGTGCCCGCCGACTTCGGGCGGTCGGTCATCGCGATCGGCAAGTTCGACGGCGTGCATGTCGGGCACCGCGCGGTCATCGAGCGGATGCGCGAGGATGCCCGCGCGATCGGCGCCCGCACGGTCGCCGTCACCTTCGACCGGAATCCCCTCGAGGTGCTGCGACCCGAGCTGTGCCCCGAGAACGTGGTCGCGATCGACCGCAAGGTCGAGCTTCTCGGCGAGCTCGACCTGGATGCCACTCTCGTGCTCACCTTCGACCGCGCGCTGGCATCCGTGCCCGCCGAGGACTTCGTCCGCGACATCCTGGTCGACGCGCTGCACGCGGCCATGATCCTGGTCGGCCGGGACTTCCGCTTCGGCCGCGGAGGTGCCGGTGACCCCGAGCTGCTGGAGAAGCTCGGACCGCAGCACGGCTTCACCGTCGACGTCGTCGACGACGTCACTCCGGAAGGCGGCGGACGCAGGGTCTCCTCGACATGGGTGCGCGAGCTGCTCGCCGCCGGCGACGTCGCGCAGGCTGCCGGGGTGCTCGGCCGGCCGGTCACCGTGACCGGCGAGGTCGTGCACGGTCTCAAGCGCGGCCGCGAGCTGGGATTCCCCACCGCCAACCTGTCGGAGATGATCGACGCGCTGGCTCCCGCCGACGGCGTGTACGCCGGCTGGCTGCACGACCACGACACGGGCATCCGGCATCCGGCTGCGATCTCTGTCGGCACCAACCCGACGTTCGACGACGTCGAGCGTCGCCAGGTGGAGGCGCATGTTCTCGACGAGACCGGGCTCGATCTGTACGGGCATCGCGTGACGGTCGAGTTTACCGATCACCTGCGTGGCATGGTGGCCTTCGAGGGGATGGATGCCCTCATCGCCCAGATGGCCGACGACGTGTCGGTCGCACGCAGCCGCCTCGGCCTCGCTTGATCCCGCGGCGCGGTCGCCGTATCATGTGGGCGTGAGAGGGCCGGATGGCCTAAACTCGAAGCAGTGCTCGACGACAGCCGCTATGCGCGTGCAGCCGAGCACCGAGATCCGCACGGTCCTGGCTGGCGCCACACGCGGATGACAGCAACGAACCGAAGGCCGTTTCGGCACTTCGGTACTCACGCTCAGGAGGAGCATGCCGAGCACGGCGACCGCCGCCCCGCGGCGAAAGAAGACGTCCCGTCGAGATGAAGAGGCGCCGCTGATCCCGATCCTCGCACGCAAGGTGCGCGAGATCGAGGCGAAGGCGCAGCGCGCCAAGCTGGGCCCGACCAACCGCGTCAAGTTCCAGGTGATCGCGTTCCTGGTGCGCGAGGAGCGCGCCAGGGTGAAGGCCGACGCCGAGGTGACCGACGCCGCCCGCGTCGAGCTGCTCAAGCGGCTCGACGGCGTCGCCACGATCCTCGCGAAGACGGCCGCCCGCGACACCTCGCTGATCCAGCTGCTCGAGGCCGACCAGGCGACGTCGCCCGTCGCCAAGCGCATGCGCCGTGACTGGCTGCTCGAGTCGGGAGCCGAGCTCGCCCCCGAGGAGCTGGTGATCACCGACATCGCGCCGATCGTGCAGACCCCGGTCGTTCCGGCCGCGCTCGCCGAGAAGCAGGTGACCCCGCCGGCGGTCGAGTCGCGTCTGCTGGCATCGCCGTTCCTGGCCCCCGACCTGACGCCCCGCCCGGCGGCCGTGCCCCGCCGCCGGCTCGACGGCTGGGAGCTCATGGGACCGCTGTACAAGGCCTTCGAGTCGGGTGCCGGTGGGGGAGCGGCCACGATGGAACTGCCCCCGACCCCCGAGTACGACCACATCTCGCCCAAGGGGCGCGAGGTCATGGTGCACCAGTCCCGCTTCGTCGAGGCCGTGCGCTCGGGACACCGCAGCTTCCTGCTCGCCGACGAGCCCGGCCTCGGCAAGACCGCGCAGTCGGTGCTCGCCGCCTCGGTCGCGGATGCCTACCCGCTGCTCGTCGTGGTGCCGAACGTGGTCAAGATGAACTGGGCACGCGAGGTCGAGCGATGGACGCCGCAGCGTCGCGCCGCCGTGATCCAGGGTGACGGCGCCGACATCGACGCCTTCGCCGATGTGTTCATCGTCAACTACGAGATCCTCGACCGGCACCTCTCGTGGCTCGGCTCGATCGGGCTCAAGGGCATGGTCGTCGACGAGGCGCACTTCATCAAGAACCTGTCATCGCAGCGCTCGCAGAACGTCCTGGCGCTCGCGGCCCGCATCCGCGAGAGCGCGCGCGATCCGCTGATGCTCGCGCTGACGGGCACGCCGCTGATCAACGACGTCGAGGACTTCGACGCCATCTGGCGCTTCCTCGGCTGGACGAACGGCGAGAAGCCCGAGCCGGAGCTGATGGAGAAGCTCGATGCGACGGGACTGACACCGGCGGACAAGTCCTTCTACGCCGAGGCGCGCGAGGCCGTCATCTCGATGGGCATCGTGCGGCGGAAGAAGAAGGACGTCGCCGCCGACCTGCCCGACAAGCTCATCGCCGATCTGCCGGTGCAGCTGGACGATGAGTTCGGCCGCGGCATCCGGGCGGCGGAGCGCGAGCTGGGCGAGCGCATGGCCGCGAAGTACCGCCGGATCGTCGAAGCGCGCACTGCGGCACACGGCACATCTGCAGGTGGGTCCCTGAGCTCGTCGAAGGGCATCGACGACGACATCGTGCGTCTCGTCGCCCACAACGAACTCGAGGAGTCGAAGGCCGCCGGCGCGGGCGGCGACAACGTCTTCACCATGGTGCGCAAGATCGGTCAGGCGAAGGCCCTGCTCGCCGCCGACTATGCCGCCCAGCTGCAGCGGTCGGTCGGGAAGGTCGTGTTCTTCGCGAAGCACGTCGACGTGATGGATCAGGCCGAGGCGCACTTCGCCGCCGCCGGGATCAAGTCGGTGTCGATTCGAGGCGACCAGACGACACCCGTGCGCCAGCAGGCGATCGACGCCTTCAACACCGATCCCGAGGTGGGCGTCGCGGTGTGCTCGCTCACCGCAGCCGGCGTCGGCGTCAACCTGCAGGTCGCCTCCAACGTCGTGCTCGCAGAGCTGAGCTGGACGGCGGCGGAGCAGACGCAGGCGATCGACCGCGTGCACCGCATCGGCCAGGACGAGCCGGTCACCGCGTGGCGCATCATCGCCGCGCACACGCTCGACACGAAGATCGCCGAGCTGATCGACCAGAAGCAGGGTCTCGCTGCCCGCGCCCTCGACGGTGAGGCCGTCGCGGAGGAGCCGGGCGAGTCGGTGCAGATGGCTGCGCTGATGCACCTGCTGCGGGAGGCTCTGGGCGCGAAGTGACGCGAACCTGAGAACGGGCGTTAAGAACTTTGGTTCTTGGCGCCCGTTTTTGCGTCCGGCGGGGGAATCCGCCCAAGAATCTCGTATCACTGCGGTGGCGTCGGCAAGATCATCCGTTTTCGCGCATGCGGAATGGCTTTTCGGGCCCGAGGGGCACTAGGGTCGAGACGGGCAGCGTCGCCTCTTCTACCCTTTCCCTGAAGCACGAAGGCAGCAGCATGAAGATCGGCATCCTCACCAGCGGCGGCGACTGTCCCGGGCTCAACGCGGTCATCCGCGGCATCGTGCTCAAGGGCACCACCACGTATGACCTCGAGTTCGTCGGCATCCGCGACGGCTGGCGCGGCGTCGTCGACGGCGACTTCTTCCCGCTCACCCGCCACGAGGTGAAGGGGCTGTCGAAGGTCGGCGGCACGATCCTCGGTACGAGCCGCACCAACCCGTACGAAGGCGCTCGTGGGGGAGCCGAGAACATCGCAAAGACGATGTACGGCCATCGGATCGACGGCATCGTCGCGATCGGCGGCGAGGGCACGCTCGCGGCCGCCGATCGCCTGGCCAAGGACGGCATCAACGTGCTCGGCGTGCCCAAGACGATCGACAACGACCTTCGCGCGACCGACTACTCCTTCGGCTTCGACACCGCTGTGAACATCGCCACCGACGCGATGGACCGCCTGCGCACGACGGGCGATTCGCACCAGCGCTGCATGGTCGCCGAGGTCATGGGCCGCCACGTCGGCTGGATCGCGCTGCACGCCGGCATGGCCGCGGGTGCGCACGTCATCTGCATCCCCGAGGTGCCGATGTCGATGGACGAGATCTGCTCGCTGGTCAGCAGCGCCGCCGCGCGCGGGCGCGCGCCGCTCGTCGTCGTCTCGGAGGGGTTCACGCTCAAGGGCATGGACGAGGCCTACAGCGACAAGGGGCTCGATGCGTTCAACCGTCCGCGCCTGGGCGGCATCAGCGAGATCCTCGCTCCCGAGATCGAGCGGATCACCGGGATCGAGACGCGTTCCACCGTGCTGGGGCACATCCAGCGCGGCGGGTCGCCGTCGGGTTTCGACCGGGTTCTCGCGACGCGGCTCGGCCTGCATGCCGCCGACGCCCTCGTCGACGGTGCGTGGGGCCAGATGGTCGCGATGCGCGGCACCGACATCGTCCGCGTGCCCTTCGCCGAGGCGCTGGGCGAGCTGAACACCGTCCCTCGCGCCCGCTACGACGAAGCCGCCGCGCTGTTCGGCTGAGCCCGTGGCCGGGTTCGGCGGCTTGCCCGAGATCCGGCAGGGTGCCTGAGATCCGGACGTTTCGCGGGCGGGCATCCGGATCTGGGTCGGGATGCCGGATCCCGGCGCAGATGGCCGTCGCCGGTCTGCGCGGAGATGCGGCCCGAGATCCGGCAGGGTGACTGAGATCCGGACGTTTCGCGTGCGGGCATCCGGATCTGGGTCGGGATGCCGGATCCCGGCGCGCTGAGGCCCGGAATCACGCCGCGAGGTGGAGCCCCTGCGCGACTGCTGCCAGCACCAGATCCTGGACGAGCTCAGGTTGGAAGAAGACCTGGTAGTAGTCGAACCGCAGCACAGTGAATCCCCGTAGCCGCAGGCGCGCATCCGCTTCGATGTCCCGACGTCGGGCGGCCGCGCTGCTGTGGTGCTCGAAGCCGTCGAGCTGCACGATCAGCTTCTCGCCGATGAGAGCATCGACGGGCCGCCCGTCGATCCACACCTGCTGCCAGACGCCGATTCCGATCGCTCTCATCAGCAGCACGAACTCGGTCTCAAGACCGGAGTCGCTCAGAGCGCTGGCAGTGCGCGCAAGGCGTCGCTCGCGGCGGCCTCGCCACCGCACGCGCTCGAGCACGGCTGCTGCGATCAGCTTCTTGTTCACAGCGGAGTCCCAGAGCGCGAGCGCCGAACGCGAATCGAGGCAGCGAGCGACGTGGTGCAGCACATTGATCAGCGGGTCGACAGGCGCGCGCTCATGCACAGGCGCCGGACCGGCGGACCAGTGGATCTTGCCGTTGGCCGCCTTCGTCTTGCCTGCACCCGGCGGCACCACCAGATGCACGGCGTCGTCATCGGGAACCCAGAGTCCCAGCCTTCGGGCTTGGCTGACGCACGTCAGCCGCCCTCCGGCGCCGATGGCGGCAAGAAGCGCGGGATCGCAGTCGGGCGTCGCGATCCACGAGCGCCGCACGCGAACGAGCGTCCTGCGACTCACTGCGACCCCCACCGCGCGCTTCGAGAACCCGGCAGCGTAGATCTCGGACGTGTGAGCGATGCCGTCGTGTCGATGCAGCCATTCCGTCAGAAGCATCAGGCAACTCTGCGCGAACACAGCGAGACCTGGAGCCGGAAACAGCCGATTGTGGAAGCTTCCGGCGGATTCGCCGCCTGTGCAGAGTGATAGGCGGCAGCCTCGGCTCCGGCGATGCGCCCGGGATCCGGATCCTCTGCGTCCTGGCATCCGGAACTGGGGCCGGTTGCCGGTTCTCGGCGCGCCGAGGGGCCGAGCCTCAGTCGGCCAGGCCGAGGACGTCCAGCATCCAGGCGATCTCGAACGCGCGCTCGCGCCAGGAGTTGTAGCGTCCGCTGACGCCGCCGTGCCCTGCCGACATCTCGCACTTCATCATCACGTCCTGCGCACCCGCGTATCGCAGAGCAGCGACCCACTTCGCCGGTTCGACATACAGCACGCGGGTGTCGTTGAGCGAGGTCATCGCCAGGATCCGCGGATAGTCCGCACCCTCGCGGATGTTCTCGTACGGCGTGTACGACTTCATGTACGCGTACACCTCGGGGTCATGCAGCGGGTCGCCCCATTCGTCCCACTCGACCACGGTGAGCGGCAGCGACGGGTCGAGGATCGAGGTGAGTGCGTCGACGAACGGCACACCGGCGAGGATGCCGGCGAAGAGCTCGGGGGCCAGGTTCGCCACCGCGCCCATGAGCAGGCCGCCCGCACTGCCGCCTTCGGCGACGAGCCGCTCGGGGGCGGTCACACCGGTGTCGATGAGGTGCTGTGCGCACGCGACGAAGTCGGTGAAGGTGTTGCGCTTGTGCAGTTCCTTGCCCTGCTCGTACCAGTGGCGGCCCATCTCGCCTCCACCGCGCACGTGCGCGACCGCGAAGATCACACCGCGGTCGAGCATCGACAGGCGCATGGTCGAGAAACCGGGATCGATGGAGTGCTCGTACGAGCCGTAGCCGTACAGGTGCACCGCGCGCGGCTCGTCGCCGGGCTCGCCGAACGAGCGCTTCCACACCAGCGACACCGGCACCTGCGCACCGTCGGGCGCATTCGCCCACACCCGCTGCTGTCCGTAGTCGGACGGGTCGTACCCTCCGAGCACCGCCATCTGCTTGCGCAGATGCTTCTCGCCCGTCGCGACCTCGAGGTCGAGCACCTGCGACGGCGTGACGAACGAGGTGTACGTCATCCGCAGGAACGGCGAGTGCCACTCGGGGTTGCCGCTGAAGTAGGCGTCGAACAGCGGCTCGTCGAAGTCGACGTCGTCGAGCGCGCCCGTCGCGAGATCCATGATCGCCGAGTGCACCAGGCCCCCGCTGCGATACTCGACGGTCGCGAAGTCGCGGAAGCAGTCCACGTCGATGATCCGCCGACCCTGCTGGTGTGCAAGCAGCACCTGCCGTTCGCCCTGCGGGTCGGATGCCGCGACCGAGACGAGCTCGAAGTCGAGGGCGTCGTCGTTGTGCAGGATCAGCAGCCGGTCCTCTCCGTCGACGACGGCGTGATCGACCGAGTACTCCACGCCATCACGGCGCGGCCACACGACCTGCGGCTCGACGGTCAGCGGGTCGGAGCTGAGCGCGGCGAGGTCGACGAGCAGCTCCTCGCTGGTGATCTTCGAGCCGAGCCCGATCATCAGGTACTTCCGGCTGCGGGTGATGCCGGCGCCCATCCAGAAGCGCTCATCCGGCTCGTGGAAGAGCTTGACGTCGTCGTCGACCGGGGTGCCGATGCGATGCAGCCACAGAGTGTCGGGCCGCCAGGCCTCGTCGCGTGTCGTGTAGAGGATCGCCGTGCCGTCCGGCGTGAAGAACGCCTGTCCGGTGTCCGGGATCACGTCGTCGAGCTTCTCCCCGGATGCCAGGTCGCGCACGTGCACGGCGTACAGCTCGGAGCCCTCGGCATCCACCGACCAGAGCAGTCGCCTGCCGTCATCCGACGCGTCGAACGCGCCCAGCGAGAAGAACTCGTGCCCCGCCGCTTCGACGTTGCCGTCGAGCAGCACCTCCTCGCCTGGTACCGGCACGCCTGGCTCGAGCACGGGCGGGGTCCAGTCGTCGCCCTGTGCGGCGGTGCGGCAGTGGATGCCGTACTGCGCGCCCTCCTCGGTGCGGCTGTAGAACCACCAGGCACCGCGTCGGGTGGGGACGGACAGGTCGGTCTCCTGCACCCGTGACCTGACCTCCTCGAACAGCGTGTCGCGCAGTCCGGCGAGGTGAGCGGTTCGCGCATCGGTGTAGGCGTTCTCCGCCTCCAGATGCGCGATGACCTCGCTGTCGTCCTTCTGGCGCAGCCATTCGTAGGCGTCATCGAACTCGTCGCCGTGATGGGAGCGCGTGGTGATGCGGCGGGCGGTCTCGGGCGGCTGGATGCGAGGATCGGTCACCCTGCCACGCTACCCGGCGAGTTGACCGCGAACGGGCAGGATGGGAGGATTCATCCGGGTCCTTAACGGATGACACACCCACGGTGAACTCTTCGTTCGTCACAAGCCGAGCCTTCGGCCCCTCCCTGGCAATCCCAACGAAAGAGACCGGTGGAAACCGCAGCCCTCATCGTCGTGCTGGTCATCGCGCTGGCGCTCTTCTTCGACTTCACCAACGGATTCCACGACACGGCGAACGCGATGGCCACGCCCATCGCCACCGGCGCTCTGAAGCCGAAGACCGCCGTGCTTCTCGCTGCGACGCTCAACCTCGTCGGCGCGTTCCTCTCGACAGAGGTCGCGAAGACCGTCTCCGGCGGCATCATCCGCGAAGACGTCATCGCCGAGCAGGGGGCGACGGTCTTCCTGCCGCTCATCTTCGCCGGACTGATCGGCGCGATCACGTGGAACATGCTCACGTGGCTGCTGGGCCTTCCGTCCAGCTCGTCCCACGCCCTGTTCGGCGGGCTCATCGGCGCGACGCTGGTCGGCGTGGGCGCCACCGGCATCGACTTCGGGATGGTGCTGTCGAAGATCATCCTCCCGGCGCTGATCGCCCCGCTCACCGCTGGCATCATCGCGTTCATCGCGACCAAGGTCGCCTACGGTGTGACGCGCCGGTACGACGGGAAGCCCGACGGACGCTCCGGCTTCCGCTGGGGCCAGATCTTCACCTCCTCCCTGGTGGCGCTCTCCCACGGAACCAACGACGCGCAGAAGACGATGGGCGTGATCACGCTGGCGCTGATCACGATCGGCTGGCAGACCGGCGACCCCGGCAGCGAGCACTACCACAACCCCGAGTTCTGGGTCATCGTCGCCTGCGCGTTCACCATCGCGCTCGGCACGTACCTCGGCGGCTGGCGCATCATCCGCACCCTCGGCAAGGGACTCACCGAGGTGAAGCCCGCACAGGGCTTCGCCGCCGAGAGCTCCACCGCCGCGACCATCCTCGCCTCCAGCGCCCTCGGCTTCGCGCTCTCCACCACCCAGGTGGCCTCCGGCTCGGTCATCGGCTCGGGCCTCGGCCGGCGCGGCGCCACGGTGCGCTGGGCGACCGCCGGCCGGATCGCCATCGGCTGGCTGCTCACGCTTCCTGCGGCGGGCGGTGTCGGCGCGCTCGCCGCCCTGCTGGTCATCTGGTTCGGCAACTGGGGCGTGGCGATCGACGCCGTGCTGGCGCTCGTGATCATCGTGAGTCTGTTCATGCACTCGCGTCGCAACGCCGTGACGTCAGCGAACGCCATGAGCGATGTCGCGGAGTCCGGGCTCGCCGTGGACCACCCCGAGGTGCCGGCTCCCACCCGCCGCGCCAGCCGCATGGAGCTCATGCGCGCCCTCGAGCGCGCTGAACGCAAGGCCGATGAGGCCGAGCGCGCGGCCCGTCGGGCGAAGAAGCTGAAGAAGGCGGGCGCATCGCCGGCCGAGATCAAGGCGGCGAAGCGCGCGGCCGAGAAGGCGGCGCTGAAGTTCGCCGCTGCCGAGCAGGCGGCTCAGGAGTGGGAGAGCGCCATCGCGAGCCGGAAGGCGCGGGCCAAGCTCGCCGAGTGGGACATCGCCGTGGATGAGCAGGAGGAGGCACGATGAGCATCGACTGGGGCGCCTTCGTCAACGTCTTCGTCGCCGCGCTGGTCGGCGCCGGCACGATCGTGCTGTTCTACGCGCTGGGTCTGCGGATGCTCGTGCGGGCTGGGCGGGTCCCGGTCGTGACACCGGCCGAGTTCACGGATGCCATCACCGTGCTCTCCGAGAAGGAGATCCGCCGCGCGTCGAAGCAGGCCGCCAAGGCCGCGCGCAAGAGCCCGCTGAGCGAAGGGCAGAAGGCGCTCGCCTTCGCCGCCGCGATCGGATGCTTCATCCTGTGCGGCGCGGCTGTCCTCGGCGGCATCCTGCTGATCGTCGTCGGTCACTGACGGGCGTCGATCACCCGAGAGGGCGGTTCTAGGCTGGGGTCATGTCAGCCTCGTTCGCCTTCGGCAGCCACCCCCCGGCATCGCACGTCATCGTGCACATCAGCGATCCGCACCTGCTCGCCGACGGCGCGCGGCTGGCAGACCGGTTCGACGTGGAGAGCACTCTGCAGCGCACGCTCGAGGCCATCCGCGACACGGACAGCGATCCGGCGGCGATCGTCGTCACCGGAGACCTCGCCGACCTCGGTGAGCCGGATGCCTACCGCCGCCTGCGGGCCGCGGTGGAACCGCTCGCTGCCGAACTGGGCTGCCCGGTCGTCTGGGTGGCGGGCAATCACGACGAGCGGCCCGCGCTACGGCAGCATCTGCTCGATCTCGAGCCCACCGAGCAGCCGGTCACCGGCGTGTGGGACCTCGGCGGGCTGAGACTGGTCGCCCTGGACACGAGCGTTCCCGGCTGGCACCACGGCGACCTCGATGCGGCGCAGCTCGACTGGCTGCGCGAGGTGCTGCGTGAGCGTGCACCGCATGGCACGGTGCTTGCCATGCATCACCCGCCGCTGCCCAGTCACATCCCGCTGTTCGACATCCTCGAGCTGCGCCACCAGGACGAGCTCGCCGAGCTGCTGCGGGGGAGCGACGTGCGCGCCATCCTGGCGGGTCACCTGCACTACTCCTCGCATGGACTGTTCGCGGGCATCCCGGTCAGCGTCGCCTCCGCCACCTGCTACACGATGAACGTCGCGCGACCCGCCGTCGAGGTCAACGGGATGGACGACGCGCAGTCGTTCCAGCTGGTGCACGTGTACCCCGGGACGATCACGCACACCGTCGTGCCGGTTGTCGAGGCGCCCACCGCCGATCACTTCACGCGCGAGTGGGCAGAGCGAATGGCATCCCTCACACCGGAACAGCGACTCGACGCCTTCTCCCGCAAGCCCCCGCGCTGAAGCATCGTAGACTGGGGGCATCCCCCGAATCCCTGATCGCCACTACCCACAAGGATGTGACATGGCCTCGTCTGAGCCTGTTCTTACCCGCACAGAGACCGATTCGATCGGAAGCATCGAGATCCCGGGAGACGCCTACTACGGCGTCCACACGCTGCGCGCCGAGCAGAACTTCCCCATCACCAAGCGCCCGATCTCGGTCTACCCCGACCTGGTGCGCGGCCTCGCGATGGTCAAGCAGGCCAGCGCGCGCGCGAACAAGGAGATCGGGGTCCTCGACCCCGAGAAGGCCGACCTGATCGACGCCGCCGCACAGCGCGTGATCGACGGCGAGTTCCACGACCAGTTCATCGTCGGCGTCATCCAGGGCGGGGCAGGCACCTCGACCAACATGAACGCCAACGAGGTCATCACGAACATCGCGCTCGAGATGGCGGGCCGCGAGAAGGGCGACTACGCCTTCCTCTCGCCGATCGACCACACGAACCGCAGCCAGTCCACCAACGACGTCTATCCGACCGCGGTCAAGATCGGCCTCTCGCTGAACCTCGTCTCGCTGCTCGACGAGCTCGACCTGCTGCGCAAGTCCTTCCTCGGCAAGGCGAATGAGTTCCACGACGTGCTCAAGGTCGGCCGCACCCAGCTGCAGGACGCCGTGCCGATGACGCTCGGCCAGGAGTTCCACGGCTTCGCGACGACACTCGGCGAAGACCACAGCCGCCTCACCGAGAACGCCTCCCTGCTCACCGAGATCAACATGGGCGCCACGGCCATCGGCACCGGCATCACGACCCACCCCGACTACGCGCCGACCGTGCTGAAGCACCTGCGCGAGATCAGCCGTCTCGACCTCAGCACCGCGACCGACCTGGTCGAGGCCACCAGCGACACCGGCGCCTTCATGTCGTTCTCCTCGTCGCTCAAGCGCAACGCGATCAAGCTCTCGAAGATCTGCAACGACCTGCGTCTGCTCTCGTCCGGCCCGCAGGCCGGCATCGGCGAGATCAACCTGCCGGCCATGCAGGCCGGCTCCAGCATCATGCCGGGCAAGGTCAACCCCGTGATCCCCGAGGCCGTCAACCAGGTCGCGTTCGCGGTCGCGGGTGCAGACGTCACGGTCACCATGGCCGTCGAAGGCGGCCAGCTGCAGCTCAACGCCTTCGAGCCCGTCATCGCGCACTCGATCTTCCAGTCGATCACGTGGATGCGCCAGGCGATGTGGACCTTGCGCGTGAACTGCGTCGACGGGATCACCGCCAACCGCGAGCGCCTCGGCGCCATGGTCGGCGCATCGGTCGGCGTCGTCACCGCGCTGACCCCGTTCATCGGCTACGCAGCGTCTGCCGCGCTGGCCAAGACGGCGCTGCTCACCAACCGCAACGTGGCCGACCTGGTCGTCGAAGCGGGCCTGATGTCGCGCGACGAGGTCATGAAGCAGATCTCGCCCGCCCGCCTCTCCGGGCTCGAGACGGTGACCGCCGCGATCCCCGTGATCGCCGCCGAAGACCTCCCCGAAGCGTAAGCACAGACAGCAGAAGAGGCGGATGCCGCAGGGCATCCGCCTCTTGTGCGTCTGAAGGCGCGATCAGCCGAGCGTGCGGCAGTGCGTCGTGAGCTCGCCGATGCCGTCGACGCCCACCGTGACCGTGGAGCCGTCGCGGAGGAAGATCTGCGGATCGCGCGAGTAGCCGGCGCCGCCCGGGCTGCCGGTGGAGATCAGGGTGCCGGGCTGCAGGGTCGCGGACGATGAGAGGTGCGCGATCAGCGTCGCGACGCTGCGCACCATCTGCCCCGTGCTCGCATCCTGCACGGTCTGCCCGTCGACGACGGCCCAGATGTGCAGGTCCTGCGGGTCGGGGACCTCGTCGGCTGTGACGACAACAGGGCCGGTCGGGGTGAAGCCGTCGAACGACTTGCAGCGCGACCACTGCGCCTCGGCGAACTGGATGTCTCGCGCCGTGATGTCGTTGACGACGGTGTAACCCCAGACGGCGTGGAGCGCCTCGTCGGCGGTCACGTCCTTCGCCGGGCGGCCGATGATCACACCGAGCTCGGCCTCGTAGTCGACCGACTCGCTCAGGTCACGCGGCCATGCGGTGGTGCTGTCGTGGGCGCTGAGCGAGTTGGGCCAGAGCGTGAAGACGGTCGGGGCGGTGTCGGTCTTGAGCCCCAGCTCGCTCGAGTGCGCCGCGTAGTTCAGGCCCACCGCCAGGATGACCGGCGGCGCGACGACGGCGGGGCCGAAGCGCAGATCGGCCACCGGATGCCGTGGCGCGTCGTCAGCGGCATATGCGGCGCGCAGCTGCTTGAGCAGCTCGTCGCCGCCCTCGATCAGCTGCTGCAGGGTCGAGGGAGCGGGGGAGAGGAGGTCGCTCACGAGGGTGGCCTCCGCGCCGTCGATGACGGCGAGCTGCAGGGCCTCGGAATCGCGAGCGCGCAGATGGGCGAAACGCATGACTCCACGCTACCCGTCGCGGTGCCGCCCGTGGCAGAGGCGGCCTCTAGGCTTTGCTCATGAGCTTTGGAGGACGGCCCCCGGCCGCACAGCCCTCGGAACCGTTCCCGACCCTGCTCGCCAGGCGTTCTCCGTACGCTCCACCGGCGCCCGCAGCGCCCGCAGCGCCCGCACCCGCGCCGGCGATGCCCGCCCTGCCGGTGCCCGCCAGGCGCGGTCGGAGCGCTTCGGTGTGGGTGTTCGGCGTGCTCGCGTTCGTGATGACCGCGCTGATCGCGTACTTCGCGCTCTTCCTCGGGGTCGGGGCGTCGATCGTCGGACTGGTCCTCGCGCTCGTGCCGCTTGCGATCGTGCTCACCGGCGTGCGGATGATCGATCGATGGGAGCCGGAGCCGAAGAGCCTCGTGATCTTCGCCCTGGCCTGGGGTGCCGTGGCAGCCGCCGGGATCGCTCTGCTCGTCGACCTCGCGTTCGCGCTGGCGGTCGGGCAGCGCAACGAGTTCTTCGCCGCCGTCATCCAGGCGCCCGTGATCGAGGAGCTCGCCAAGGGCGTCGGCGTCCTGCTGGTGTTCGTCATCGGCCGCCGGGCTTTCGACGGCCCGGTGGACGGGGTGGTCTACGGTGCGCTGGTGGGTGCGGGCTTCGCGTTCACGGAGAACATCCAGTACTTCGGCACCAGCCTCACCTCCGGCGGCGCTGGCGAGCTCACGCTCACGTTCATCCTCCGCGGACTCGTCTCGCCGTTCGCGCACGCCATGTTCACCGCGCTGACCGGATTCGCCATCGGCCTCGCCGCGCGACGTGGCGCGAGCACCGCTTCGGCAGTCGGAACGGGGGCGATCGGTCTGGTCGGCGCCATCGGACTGCACGCGTACTGGAACGGCTCCTCTCTGCTGGGCGACTTCCTCGCGCTGTACATCACCACGCAGGTGCCGCTGTTCATCGGCTTCATCATCGCGATCCTGGCGCTGCGTCGCGAGGAGGCGCGACTGACGCGTCTGCGCCTCGGCGATTACGTCACCGCGGGATGGTTCACGCCCCAGGAGGTCGAGATGCTGGCCACTCCGGCAGGCAGGCGCACCGGTCTGCAGTGGGCATCCGGTCTTCGCGGCGACCGACGCCGCGTGATGCAGGCGTTCATCCGCGATGCCGCGGCGCTGGCTGCCGTGCGCCAGCGGGCGATCACCGGTCGAGACCCGCTGGCCGCCGCCGACGAGCACGCGCTGCTGATGCGCACCCGGGATGCCAGAGCGCGGCTGCTCGCCTACTGACCGCCTCGGACGATCCAGCGCAGACGCACTCAGCGCCCGGTGCTGCGGCGATGCCTGCTGGTCTCCCGGGCGCTGAGTTGATCTACACAGACAGGGTGCCTCGCACGCCGGGCGAAGTCAAGACCTCTGCGTCGATCACGACCTCAGACGCCCTCGACGATCACGTCGAGGGCGATGCCCGAGCAGGACATGCGGGGAAGGTCGGAGAGCCGGCTTCCGCGCACCGAGTCCCCCGTGGCGCAGCGCGGATCGGTGGAGACCACGACGCGCCCGACGCCGTTGACGAGAGTGACCTGATGGCCGAGCGAGGCGAAGCGGGGAGTCAGCTCCCGCTCCACCTCGGCGACGAGCAGGTCGAGTCCGGCGACGCCCAGCAGGCGGCCACCGGCGCTCGCCGGAACAGCGATCGTGATGGTGTACTCGTCGCTGCACAGATAGTCGACGTAGGGCCCGGCGATGTGCGGTCTTCCTGTGCTCATCGGAACGCGGTACCACTCGAGCTCGCTGTAGTCGATGTACTCCTTGTTCACCGTCTGCGAGGCGAGCACCAGCTGCCGGCCGCCTTCACCCTGCCACCAGGCGAGATGGCTTCGCGCGTCCGAGAGAAGGCCGATGGCAGCGATGAACCCGGCACCGTACACCGGCACGGTGCCCAGCGCCAGAGTGCGCTCGGCGTACGGCTCGACGATCGCATCCAGACGCGGGCGGGTGAGCGCACCCTCATCGAGAAGCTGTGCGAGCTCATGGGCACAGGAGCCCACCCAGGAGTCGAGCATGCGGATCGGGGAGCTGAAGTACTCCTCGACGATCCGCGCGGCCGCAGCGGGGGCAGTGGTGGCGGGGGTGTTCATCGCGTCCTCCAGTGCACGTCGATGGAGATGATCATGAGATGCCGGTGGGTGAGCTCTGCAGATGGATCAGGGCGTCGATCACGTCTGCGACCAGGCGTTCGGTGCGGACGCCGGCGGTGTCGGGATCGCTCTGCTCCACCGCGCTGATGATGTCGGCGAGCGATGCGGCCTGCTCGCGCAGCCCTGCGTCGTCGGGCGCGGCGAGGCGCAGGTACGGCGAGAACTCCGCCTGCAGCTTCATCTGCTCGCGGGTGAGGCGCGCCGACTGGCTCAGCGAGACGAGCTCGACGAGCACGTCGTCGAGCACACGACGCTGCTGGTCGACATCGAGGTCGTCGAGAAGCTCCAGGCGATGCAGCACGCGACCGGCCTCGCTCGCGTCCGCTCGCCGCGCGGCAAGACGCACCGCCGCGGCGGTGATCGCGCTGTAGTGCGCACCCATATCGCGCAGCGCGAGCCGCGACGTGCCCATCAGCGCGTCGCGTGCGAAGGCGAGCGGGTCGGCGTCGTCGACGACGAAGCTGCCGCCGTTGCGTCCGCGGCGGGTGACGATCAGCCCTCGACCGCGCAGGGTGAGCAGAGCCTCCCGCACGGTGACCGGCGCCACGCCGAAGCTGCGGGCGAGCTCGGATTCGGAGGGGAGTCGCTCACCGGCGCGCAGGTGGCCGCGGTGGATCGCGTCAACCAGACGTCGCACGACCAGCTCCGCCCGGCCCTCGTCCCCGATCGACCGGAACAGCGCGCCCTGAAGTCGATGCGGCTGACGACTGCGCTGACGGTCCGGCTCGGCGCGCGCACCGGTGGGAGACGTCAGCGATTCCATACTGGATTGTTCCACGCGCCGGCTCCGAAGTGTCGCCCGAGGCCGGGAGAGCTTCCCGCTGCACTCGCCTGTCGGTGTGTTACGCGCTCAGCGGACGTTCTGCATTGACCGTGGCCTGCGCATCGCGGTTGGATGGATCCATGACTGAACGCACGAAGCCAGAGTTCGACGCCCCCACTGGCCCTGCCCCCGCAGAGCTGGTCATCCGCGACATCATCGAGGGCGATGGCGCCGAGGCGAAGCCCGGCGACACCGTCACCGTGCACTACGCCGGTGTCGAGTACGACTCCGGCGAGGAGTTCGACTCGTCGTGGGGTCGTGGCGAGACCATCCAGTTCCCGCTGCGCGGCCTGATCCAGGGGTGGCAGGACGGCATCCCCGGCATGAAGGTCGGCGGTCGCCGTGAACTCGTCATCCCGCCGCACCTGGCGTACGGCCCGGCCGGTGGCGGGCACTTCCTCTCCGGCAAGAGCCTCATCTTCATCATCGATCTCGTCGCCGTCGGCTGATCCGGATCTGCTGATCACAGCCCCTGTCCGCCTCGGCGGGCGGGGGCTTCTGCATGAATCCGGACATCGAGGGAATACATGCAGGTGAATGTAAGTTATCCTCGGTACGGCGCGAGAGCGCGCCGATGAACGTCAAGGAGAACACACACATGTCGATCGAGATCCCCGGCTACCGCCCCGGCACCTGGGTCCTGGACCCCAGCCACAGCGAGGTCACGTTCAGCGTGCGCCACATGATGATCTCGAAGGTGCGCGGCTCCTTCGGCATCAAGAACGCCACCCTCGTCGCCCCCGAGAACCCGCTCGAGACCAAGGTCGAGGCGACCGTCGATGTCGCGTCCATCGACACCAACGACGAGGGACGCGACACGCACCTGCGCTCGGCGGACTTCTTCGACACTGAGAACTTCCCGACCATGGAGTTCGTCTCAACCGGAACCCGTGTCGAAGACGGCGACTTCTTCGTCGACGGAGACCTCACCATTCGCGGCATCACCAAGCCGGTCAGCTTCGAGTTCGACTTCGGCGGCTTCGGCTCCGACCCGTGGGGCAACTATAAGGCGGGCGCGTCGGCGACGACCGTGATCAACCGCGAGGACTTCGGCCTCACCTGGAACGCCGCTCTCGAGACCGGCGGCGTGCTCGTCGGCAAGGACATCACGATCAACCTCGACCTGCAGGGCGCCCTGCAGGCCTGAGCCGGCATCCACGAGCCCGGAGGTCGAGCCGCCGCAGGCGGTTCAGGCCTCCGGGTTCAGTGCGTCATAGGCGCGGAACCGGGGTGTGAGGCGCGCAATCATCACTGCGAGGCCGATCACGAGCATCCCGCCCAGCAGCGGCGGGAACCACAGCGCTGTGAGCGTCGCCAGCGTGCCGGCGTACAGCGCCCCGAGTCGGGGGCCGCCCGCGACGACGATGATGAAGACGCCCTGCAGGCGTCCGCGCATCGCGTCGGGCACCGCGGCCTGCATCATCGTGTTGCGGTAGATCGAGCTGATGTTGTCGGCCGCTCCCGACAGGGCGAGCGCGACGCAGGCGAGAACGACGAGCGGGACGTCGGGGGAGTCCTCGGATGCCCCTGGCAGGAATGCTCCGATGAGCAGGATGGCGCCGAACAGTGCGATCGTGGCGCCGTAGGCCTGCACCGCCCTGGCGATTCCGCGGCCGTGCCAGCGGTACTGGACGATCCGGCCCGAGAACAGACTCGACGCGAACGTGCCGACGGCGACGGAGGCGGTGAGCAGGCCGGTCGTCACCGCTCCGCCGCCGAGCAGCACCGTGCCGAGCGCGGGGTAGAGGGCGAGCGGGTTGCCGAAGGTCATGGCGGCGATGTCGAGCAGGTACTGGGCGCGGATGTTGCCGGCTCGGCGCAGGAAGCGCCATCCATCGACGAGGGATGCCAGTCCCGGTCGCACGATCGCGCCCTCGGGCAGCAGAGCGGGCAGGGTCCACAGGCCCAGGAACATGCAGAGCATGAGCACAACGTCGATCGTGTACGTCCAGCCGAACCCGGTGAGCGCGACGAGCACGCCCGCCACCGCGGGGCCGACCATCACGGTCAGGCCGAAGGCGACGCCGTTCAGAGCCGACGCAGCGGCGAGCTGGTTCAGCGGGATCAGGCGCGGCACGATCGCCGTGCGCGTCGCCATGCCCACCGAGTTCGCAGCGGCGATGACCATGCTGAGCCCGTACAGCCACCAGATCGTCTCGGCGCGCGTCCACGTCAGCGCCGACAGCAGCACGGTCGCCGCGAACGCGACGGTCGCAGCGATGAGAGCCACGCGCCTGCGGTCGAAGGCATCGGCCAGCATGCCGCCGTAGAGCCCGGCGAGGATCATCGGCACGAGACCCGCCACCGCGATCATCGAGACGGCGAACGTGCTGCCCGTGAGCTCGAAGACGTGCAGCATCACGGTCACGATCGTGAGCTGGCCGCCGATGCCGGCAAGGGCCGAGCCGATCCACATGCGTGCGAAGGCAGGGCTGGATCTGAGCGGGGAGAGATCGATCAGGTGGGCACGGGAGAACTGCACCCGTCGAGGCTACCGGTGCGCGTCGGCCAGTCGGGATGCTGGTAAGCTGTTGAGGTTGCCGTTTGATCGGCCGCGGATAAAGAGAGCCCACGCATTCGGCGTCGGGCACCGCGCAGCAAGCAGAGAGGGGATCGAATCTATGGCACTGGAAGCAGACGTCAAGAAGGCGATCATCGAAGAGTACGCGACGCACCCCGGTGACACCGGATCCCCCGAGGTGCAGGTCGCAATGCTGACGCAGCGCATCAAGGACCTCACCGAGCACCTCAAGGCACACAAGCACGACCACCACTCGCGCCGTGGCCTGTTCCTGCTCGTCGGTCAGCGCCGTCGCCTGCTGGGTTACCTGCAGGACGTCGACATCAACCGTTACCGCTCGCTCATCGAGCGTCTCGGTCTGCGCCGGTAATCGACCAGCGTTCAATCGCACAGAACATTCTTGGAGAGCCGCCCACGGTGTGGGCGGCTCTCGTCATACCTGCGCGACCTCGACGAGGTCGGCGTGATGGATCGCGGCGACGTCCGGGTGCGCGCGCAGACGCGATTTCAGCGCGTTCTCGCCGTAGAGGCTGTGAATGGGGTTCGCCGGGTCCCTGGTCACGCCGCGCGCGTGCGCCGCGAGATCAGCCGGCAGCTCGATCAGCGGCAGCTTCGTGTCGAGAGCGGGGTTGAAGAAGAACGGGATCGACAGGCGATCGTGCGGCGCTCGGGGTGAGACGACGCGATGGTTGGTCGCCCTGAGGTAGCCGTTCGTCGCGTACTCGAGCAGCTCGCCGATGTTCACGACGAACGCGCCGTCGACGGGCGGTGCATCCACCCACTCGCCATCGCGCTCGACCTGCAGGCCGCCGCGTCCCGGCTCCACCCAGAGCAGGGTGAGCACGCCGCTGTCCTTGTGGGCGCCGACGCCCTGCTGAGGCTCGGGGTCGGTCGTGCCCGGGTAGCGGACGATCTTGATGAGTGTGGACGGCTCACCGAAGTGGTCGTCGAAGTACGACTCGTCGGCGCCCAGAGCCAGCGCCCAGGCGCGAAGCAGTTTGCGCGCGATGCCGGAGAGGGCGGCGTGCCACTCAGCGACCACGGTGCGCAGCTCCGGCTGCGCCTCCGGCCAGAGATTCGGTCCGATGAGACGGTTGAACCCCGGCCCGCCCGCGACCGCATCCCGCTCCGGGCCGATGTCGATCTGCTCGCGCCAGTCGACGGCGCCCTTGGTGCGCTCCCCGCCGACGCGGGTGTAGCCGCGGAAGTGCGGGCTCTTCACGTTCTCGATGGCGAGCTTGTGCTCATCGGGGAGGGCGAAGAAGTCTCGCGCGGCGCGGTGCAGCCGCTGCTCCAGGTCGGCCGGGATGCCCGTGCCGGTGAGATAGAAGAAGCCGACATCGCGGGTCGCCGCGCGCAGATCGGCGCGGAAGCGCGCTGCCGCGTCGTCACCGGCATCCAGCTGTGACAGGTCGAGGATGGGAAGGGTGAGATCGGTCATGCGTCGACGCTAGGACTCGGTGCGCCGGTGTGCACGAATGTTGCCTTCTCTTACCGGGCGACGCAGCGGCGCGAGTCGCGTGAGGGTCAGCGGCTGCGCCGCGACCCGGTGGGGTCGCTGCGGTGGTCGCTTCCCGACGTCAGCTCCGAGTCGCGGAACATCCAGCGCGGCCGCGGCTCGATCAGCGGGCGGAACAGCGCGCGCACCGGCTTCGAGGAGAGTGCGAACGCGATGCCGACGGCGACCGCGATGATGAGCGGGAGCCAGATCCAGGTGGGATGCAGGCCGCGCAGCGCTCCCGACTCGCGGAACGGGTAGAGCACGAACGAGTGCAGCAGGTACACGTACATCGTGTACTGGCCCAGCGTGGTCCAGCTCTGCGCCCGGCGCGGCAGCAGCGCGAAGAAGCATGCGCTGAGCAGGACGGCGAGCAGGATGAGTCCCAGGCGGATGGCACCGGCCCACCACTGCTCACGGGCGAGATCGGCGTACGAGTCGTCGTAGAACAGCCAGTGCCTGAGGTCGATGGCCTTCCAGACATCCAGCCACAGCCAGCTGGCGCAGCCCCACGCCGCGAGCACGCCGACCGCAATCGCCCGCACCCACCAGGGCCGGAATTCGATGAGATGCAGTCGGCGCACCACATCCCGCTCCCTGAGCCACCATCCGAGGGTGAAGAAGAACATCAGTCCGAGCGTCCGCGAGAGCGAGAACGTGCTGTCGACGTTCGTCACGTACCCGACGCCGACGGAGATCACGAGGGCCCAGGCGAGAGGCCACCGCAGCAGGGCGAGGTAGGGGAGCACCAGGCGGAAGATGCCCAGCGCGAGCAGGAACCACAGCGTCCAGGAGGGCTTCGTGAGGTTGGGCTCCACCCTTCCCTCGACCAGCCACTTGGTGAGCGTCCACAGCCCTTCGAAGATCACGTACGGCACGAGGATGTCGGTGATCACCCGGGCCATCTGGCGCTTCGTGGGACTTCCCGCCTTCGAGAAGTAGCCGGAGATGATCGCGAACGCCGGCATGTGGAACGCGTACACCCACAGGTAGAAGGCGTACGAGACATCCGAGTCGTAGATCAGCCGCTGCGTCCCGTGCCCGATGACGACCAGCACGATGCACGCGAAGCGCGCGTTGTCCCAGAAGGGGACTCGGCGACGCGGCCGGGCGACGGCGCCGGTCGAGGCGGTCGCGGGCGGATGCTCGGCACTGCTCATGGCACGAGGCTAGCGGTTGCGGGTTTGCGGGAATAATGTTGCCGCTTCGGCGTTCCATCAAGTACATTCAAGTGAATAGAACGGATGCCTTCGGGTGTCCGGAGCGGAGAGAGAACAGTGAACGAGCAGAGCGCGATGCAGTTCGGCATCATGTCCGTCAGCGACATCACGCAGGATCCGACGACCGGAGCCACCCCGAGCGAGGCCGAGCGCATCAAGGCGACGGCGACGATCGCCAAGCACGCCGAACAGGTCGGCCTCGACGTCTTCGCCATCGGCGAGCACCACAACCCGCCGTTCTGGTCGTCGAGCCCGACGACCTTCCTCGCCCACGTCGCCGCTCAGACCGAGCGGCTCATCGTGTCGACCTCGACGACGCTGATCACCACCAACGACCCCGTTCGCATCGCCGAGGAGTACGCGATGCTGCAGCACGTCTCGGACGGGCGCATGGATCTCATGCTCGGCCGCGGCAACACCGGCCCGGTCTACCCTTGGTTCGGCAAGGACATCCGCCAGGGGCTGCCGCTCGCGATCGAGAACTACGCCCTGCTGCGCAAGCTGTGGGACGAGGACGTCGTCGACTGGGAGGGGAAGTTCCGCACCTCGTTGCAGGGCTTCACCGCGACGCCGCGGCCGCTCGAGGGGGTGGCGCCGTTCGTCTGGCACGGATCGATCCGCACGCCCGAGATCGCCGAGCAGGCCGCGTACTACGGCGACGGCTTCTTCGCGAACAACATCTTCTGGCCCAAGGAGCACTACCAGCGCCTCATCGAGCTGTACCGGCAGCGGTACGCCCACTACGGCCACGGCACGCCCGAGCAGGCCATCGTCGGCATCGGGGGACAGGTCTTCATGGCCGCCCGCTCGCAGGATGCGGTGACGCAGTTCCGCCCCTACTTCGATAACGCGCCCGTCTACGGTCACGGCCCCAGCATGGAGGACTTCACCGAGATGACGCCGCTGACCGTCGGATCGCCGCAGCAGGTCATCGACCGCTATGCGTCGATGCGCGACACGTTCGGCGACTTCCAGCGTCAGCTGTTCCTCATCGACCACGCAGGACTCCCGCTGAAGACCGTGCTCGAGCAGCTCGACATCCTGGGCGGCGAGGTCGTGCCGGTGCTGCGTCGCGAGCTCGCGAAGAACCGTCCTGAGACGGTTCCGGATGCCCCCACCCACGCTGCCCGAGTGCGCGCCGTCTACGGTGAGGGGCCCTCGCGACAGGCGCGCCCGTCGGCGAACCGCGGAGACAACCTCACCGCCGGATCCCCGTATCAGGATGCGCCGGTCGCCGCCGGTGCGGCCTTCGGCCTCGGCCGGAAGGACGCGTGACATGAGCGAGCGTCGCATCGCCGTCGTCTCGGCGGGTCTGTCGAATCCCTCATCCACCCGCATGCTGGCGGACCGCCTTGCGGCGGAGACCGCGAAGGCGCTGCGCGAGCGGGATATCGCCGTGAAGGTCGACGTGATCGAGCTGCGCGACCTCGCGCACGACATCACCAACAACCTCCTCACCGGCTTCGCCCCGCCGGCGCTGGAGACCGCGATCAACACGGTCGTGTCCGCCGATGCGCTGATCGCGGTGACGCCGATCTTCTCCACGAGCTATTCCGGGCTCTTCAAGTCGTTCATCGACGTTCTCGACCCGGATGCCCTGACGGGCAAGCCCGTGCTGATCGGCGCGAACGCCGGCACCCCCCGGCATTCGCTGGCGATCGACTACGCGATCCGCCCGCTGTTCGCCTACCTGCACGCCGAGGCGGTCTCCACAGGAGTGTTCGCGGCATCCAGCGACTGGGGCGGTGCAGGCGACGAGGTCGCCCCGCTCGCCAAGCGCGTCGAGAAGGGCGCGAAGGAGCTCGCCGAGGCGATCTCCAGGCGCGGTGCTGCCGAGGTCGTCGACCCGTTCGATCCCGCCACCTACCTCGGCGAGGGACGCTCGTTCGGGCACATGCTCGGCGGACTCGCCGGGGAGTGAGCGCTCACGGCAGGGCGAGCCACTCTGGAGAGTGAACGGCGAAGGGCTGCGACATTCCTGTCGCAGCCCTTCGCCGTTGATGCGGAAGCAGCTCAGCCGCTCTTGCGGCGGAACTCGCGCTTCATCTGCGGCGCGTGGGTGGCATGCACGGCGGAGTCGCCGTCCAGATGCGACTCTCCGCCCCGATTGTGCGCATTCTTCTTGTCGAGCGCTTCCCTGAACTTGCGCTTCATCTCCTCGGAAGAGACTGCCTTGTCTTCGCTCATGCTCGTCAGCCTAGGCGAAGACGGCGTCGGCCGCGGGTGAACGCCTCGACTGCTACGATCGACAGTGGTGCATTCTGCGCCGCACAACTTCACATCGATTCACGGAGCGGTCGGCTGAGAAGCTGGTCCCCTGTGGTGGGTTCCTCGTCGCACATGCGCCGGGTGATCTTCTACTGGTGGCCAGCGCAGGCGAGATCGGCGGGGATCCCCGCGCGCTTATATCTGCCCGCATCCGCTCCTTCGCGATAACTCGCGCGCCACACGGGCGAGCGAGCCTAAACAAAGAAGGAGAGACCTCTTGGAAGGTCCTGAAATCACCGCCACCGAGGCCGTTCTCGACAACGGCCGCTTCGGCACCCGCACCGTCCGCTTCGAGACCGGACGCCTCGCCCAGCAGGCTCAGGGCTCGGTCGCGGCCTACCTCGACGACGAGACCATGCTCCTGTCGGCCACCAGCGCGGGCAAGCACCCGCGCGAGGGCTTCGACTTCTTCCCGCTGACGGTCGACGTCGAGGAGCGCTCCTACGCCGCCGGCAAGATCCCCGGCTCGTTCTTCCGTCGCGAGGGCCGCCCCTCCACCGAGGCGATCCTCGTCTGCCGTCTGATCGACCGTCCGCTGCGCCCGTCGTTCGTCGACGGCCTGCGCAACGAGGTCCAGATCGTCATCACCGTGCTGTCGATCGCCCCCGGCGAGTACTACGACGCACTGGCGATCAACGCCGCCTCCGCGTCGACCCAGATCTCGGGTCTGCCGTTCTCCGGCCCGATCGCCGGTGTGCGTCTTGCGTTCATCCCCGGTCACGGCGAGCACGCCGACCAGTGGGTCGCGTTCCCCACCGCCGAGCAGGTCTCCGAGGCCGTGTTCGACCTGATCGTCGCGGGCCGCGTCGTCACGAAGGCCGACGGGTCCGAAGACGTCGCGATCATGATGGTCGAGGCCGAGGCGACGGAGGGCAGCTGGAACCTGATCAAGGCCGGCGCCACCAAGCCCAATGAGGACATCGTCGCGCAGGGTCTTGAGGCTTCCAAGCCGTTCATCGCGCAGCTGGTCAAGGCTCAGGCCGAGCTGGCCGCCACCGCGTCGAAGGAGCCGGGCGTGTACCCGGTCTTCCTGCCGTACAGCGAAGAGGTCTACAGCTTCGTCGCCGACCGTGCGCACTCGCAGCTGGTGGACGTCTACCAGATCGCCGACAAGCAGGAGCGCCAGAACGCCGACGACGCGGTCAAGGACCGTGTCAAGGCTGAGCTCATCGAGGCCACCGAGGCGGGCACGCTGCCTGCCGGTGCCCCGCTGGAGTTCTCGGCGGCGTACAAGTCGGTCACCAAGAAGATCGTCCGTGGACGCATCCTCACCGAGGGTGTTCGCATGGACGGCCGCGGTCTCGCCGACATCCGCCCGCTCGACGCAGAGGTGCAGGTCATCCCGCGCGTGCACGGCTCGGCGATCTTCCAGCGCGGCGAGACCCAGATCCTGGGCGTCACCACGCTGAACATGCTCAAGATGGAGCAGCAGATCGACTCGCTGTCGCCCACCACCAGCAAGCGCTACCTGCACCACTACAACTTCCCGCCCTACTCGACCGGTGAGACCGGTCGCGTCGGGTCGCCGAAGCGTCGCGAGATCGGGCACGGCTTCCTCGCCGAGCGCGCGCTCGTGCCGGTGCTGCCCTCGCGCGAGGAGTTCCCCTACGCGATCCGCCAGGTCTCCGAGGCGCTGAGCTCCAACGGCTCCACCTCGATGGGCTCGGTCTGCGCGTCGACCCTGTCGCTGCTGAACGCCGGTGTGCCGCTGCGCGCACCCGTCGCCGGCATCGCCATGGGCCTGGTGTCCGACGAGGTCGACGGTGAGACCCGCTACGCGGCCCTCACCGACATCCTCGGCGCAGAGGACGCCCTCGGCGACATGGACTTCAAGGTCGCGGGAACCAGCGAGTTCGTCACGGCGATCCAGCTCGACACCAAGCTCGACGGCATCCCGTCGTCGGTGCTCGCCGGCGCGCTGACCCAGGCGCGCGACGCTCGCCTGACCATCCTCAACGTGCTGAACGCCGCGATCGACGCTCCCGACGAGATGGCGCCGACCGCGCCGCGCGTCATCAGCGTGCAGATCCCGGTCGACAAGATCGGCGAGCTCATCGGGCCCAAGGGCAAGACGATCAACGCCATCCAGGACGAGACGGGCGCGCAGATCTCCATCGAGGAGGACGGCACCGTCTACATCGGCGCGACCGATGGCCCGTCGGCTGAGGCCGCCCGCGCCCAGGTGAACGCGATCGCCAACCCCACCAACCCGGAGGTCGGCGAGCAGTTCCTCGGCACCGTCGTGAAGATCGCCACCTTCGGCGCCTTCGTGTCGCTGCTGCCCGGCAAGGACGGACTGCTGCACGTCACCGAGGTGCGCAAGCTCGCCGGCGGCAAGCGCGTCGAGAACGTCGACGACGTGCTCTCGGTCGGCCAGAAGATCCTGGTGAAGATCACCAAGATCGACGACCGCGGCAAGCTGTCGCTCGAGCCTGTCATCGAGGACGCCCCCGCTGAGGGCGAGTCGGAGACCGCTGAGGCGTGAGCTGTCCGGATGCCTGCTGAGCAGCATCCATGTTCGAGGAACCCGGGATCGTGCGCACATCGCCGCGATCCCGGGTTCTTTCGTATCCGATGTGATCGAACCGTTACGAGAACTTCCCACCCGCGCTGCTGTCGTGACCGGAACCCGGTCTGCGCTCGCCTACCCTCGAAGTACGCACCAGAGGTGCGCAGCTACGGGGGTGGCGATGTGAAGCTCTTCGGCACAGGAGCAGCCGACACGGCCGGCGCGCCGACCAGCACCGCGCCCGGCTTCGACTCGCATCCCTCTGCGCCGATCCCCGTGGTCGGACCCGGCGTCGGCGAGGGCATCCGAGTGCCGCTCGGCGAGACGGGGCTCTCGATCTTCCCGCTCATGCTCGGCGCCGCCGAGTTCGGCTGGAGCATCGATCAGCTCACCAGCAGCCATATCCTCGACCGCTACGTCGAATTCGGCGGCAACGCGGTGCACACGGCCGACGGGTTCTCGGGTGGACGCAGCGAGCACATCATCGGGCAGTGGCTTCGCGCCCGCGGCATCCGCGACCGGATCAGCCTGAGCGTGCGCGTCGGCTCTCACGCCGACAACCCCGGTCTCGGCTCGGTGAATCTCGTGCGTGCGGTCGAGGGCTCGCTGACGCGACTCGCCGTCGACTGCATCGACGTGCTGTACCTGGACGCCACGCTCGACAGCAGCTCGGTGCTGGAAGACACTCTCGCGACGGTGGAGTGGCTGCGCGATGCCGGGAAGATCCGCTCGGTGGGCGCGTTCCGCTTCCCTGCGGAGCGACTCGTCGAGGCGCGCATCCTCGCCTCGGCCGGATACCCGCGCATCGAGGTGGTCGATGAGCCCTACAACCTCGTGCGCCGTGCGGGATTCGAGGGCGATCTGCGCCTGGTGGCCGGCGCTCAGAACCTCGCCGTCACGCCTTCGCACGCGCTTGAGCACGGATTCCTCTCCGGCCAGCACCGCAGCAAGTCCGCCGCCGTCGGCGTGCGGGGCGAGCAGATGAAGGGCAATCTCAACCGCCGTGGCATCCGCGTCCTGCGGGTGCTCGACCGCATCGCGGCCGAGCTGTCGGTGCCCGTCGCGGCTGTGTCGATCGCGTGGCTGCTCGCGCAGCGCACGGTGGTGGCGCCGATCGTGAACGCGTTCGCACCGCAGCACGTCGAAGAGCTCATGCAGGGCGCCGGCGTCTCGCTGCTGCGCTCGCAGGTCGCCGAGCTCACCCGCGCCGGTGAGTGAGCGCACAGACTGTGCGCATCGTGTCGCGCCTCGGCGGCGTGTCGGCGCCGTGACCTAAGCTGGAATCGCCCCACCGAGACGGCGGGGCTGAAGCGAGCGGGCAGTGACGCACTACATATATCTGGTCAGACACGGTGAACATCAGGATGCCGAGCACGGCATCGACGACGGACCTCTCTCGCCTCGAGGGCGGCGTCAGGCCGAGCTGATCGCGGATCGGCTCTCCGGGCTGCCGCTCGACGCGGTCTGGCATTCGCCGCTGCTTCGCGCGGCCGAGACCGCGCGAACGGTCGCCGCGCGACTGCCCGCGGTCGATCCCGTGCCGTCCGCCCTGCTCTTCGACTGCGTGCCCAGCGGCATGAGCGAAGACGTGCCATCGGTGTACGAGCCGTTCTTCGGCTCGGTGAGCGACGCGGAGATCGAGGCGGGCTCTGCGCAGATGGCCGATGCGGTCGGCGAGTTCCTGCGACGCCGCAACGGCGACGTGCACGAGGTGCTGATCACCCACAACTTCGTCATCTCCTGGTTCGTGCGCGAGGTGCTCGGCGCGCCCGACTGGCGCTGGATGACCCTCAACCAGGCGCACTGCGGTCTCACCGTGATCGCGCAGAAGCAGGGCCGGCCGTGGACGCTGCTGAGCCACAACGATCTCGGCCACCTGCCGATGGAGCTGCGCACCGGGCTGCCCGAGGGCGCTCTGGTCTGACTCGGCGATCACCCGCCGCGTCACGAACGTGGGTCACGACGGCGGATCCGTCCATCGGGCGATTCTAGACTGGGACCATGACGACACAGGTCGCCCTCGTCGGCGGTACAGGATCACTCGGACGGATCATCCACGGGGTGATCGACCAGCTCGAGGGCTTCGAGGTGCGCTCCGTGCTCGGGTCGGCGAGCGACCTCGCCGAGATCGACGGCGCCGACCTGGTCGTCGACGCGTCGACGCCGGCTGCGAGCATCGATGTCGTGCGCGCGGCCGTCGAGCGCGGCATCAACGTCCTCGTCGGGACCTCCGGGTGGTCGCAGGAGCGCATCGCGCTGGTGCGGCCTCTGGTCGAGTCCGCCGGCAGCGGCGCGGTGTTCATCCCCAACTTCTCGCTGGGCTCCGCGCTGGGATCGGCGCTTGCCGCGGCCGCAGCGCCGTTCTTCCCCTCCGCGGAGATCGTCGAGGCGCATCACGATCGCAAGATCGATTCGCCCAGCGGCACGGCAGTGCGCACCGCCGAGCTGATGGTCGCCGCTCGTGAGGCGCAGGGTCCGTTCCAGGCGCCGCACGTCGACCAGCGCGCGCGAGGACAGCAGGTCGCGGGCGTGCCGGTGCACTCCCTGCGTCGGCCGGGGGTCATCGCCAAGCAGGAGGCGATCCTGTCGGGTCCTGGGGAGTCGCTGACGATCGTGCACGACACGGTCGACTCCGCAGCGGCATACGCCCCTGGCATCCGTCTGGCGGTGCCGTTCGCGCGCGATGCGCGCGGGGTCGTCGTGGGACTGGAGAACCTCGTGGACATCGGCATCCGGGCGCGCTCGTGAGCTCGCGCATCGGGGTCGCGGTGATGGGCGCGGCGCTGCTGCTCTACGTGGTCATCGCGGGCTGGCTCGCGATGATGTTCCTGCGAGTGGCGACTCCGGTCTCGATCGGGATGGCGGTCGCGTTGATCGTGATCGCACCGATCGGAGCGTGGGCGCTGGTTCGAGAGGTGATGTTCGGCTTCGCAGCGGATCGGCTGGGACGCACGCTCGATGCAGAGGGCGGGATGCCGGAGGCGCCGGAGCAGCTGACGCCGAGCGGGCGTCTGATGCGCGACGACGTCGACCCGCTGGTCGCCCGATACGGCTCGGCCGCAGAGGCGGAGCCGGACGACTGGCGCGCCCGCTACCGGCTCGGTGTGGTGCAGGATGCCGCCGGGCGGCGGAGGGATGCCAGGGCCAGCATCCGCGAGGCGATCAGGCTCTCGCGGACCCGGCCCTGACATCGGGGATATCAGGCGAGGCTGGCCTCGAGGGTGATCTCGATGCCGGCGAGCGCCTGCGAGACCGGGCATCCGGTCTTGGCGCCCTCGGCGATCTCCTGGAACTTCTCCGGGGTGAGTCCGGGGACGCTCGCATTCACGTTCAGGTGGCTGCCGGTGATGCCGGTGCCGGGCTTGAAGGTGACGGATGCCGACGTGTTCACGCGCTCGGGCGGAGTGCCGTTCTCGGCCAGGGCGTGGGAGAGCGCCATGCTGAAGCACGACGCGTGCGCGGCGGCGATGAGCTCTTCCGGTGTCGTGGTCGAGTCCGATCCTTCGCTGCGCGACTTCCAGTCGATCGGGAAGGTGCCGAGGTTCGAGCTCGAGAAGGCGACGGTGCCCGAGCCCTCCATCAGGGATCCGGTCCAGGTGGTTGCGGCTTCGCTGGTGACGGTCATGGTTCCTCCGAGAATCGCTCGTCGCATCGCAGACGCGGGTTCGCGTCGCCCGGCCAGCCTATCCAGACGGGCGCTGCGTCGGAACAGGCTTCAGGTCGATGCGCCGGCGGTCGCGAGAGGCACGCGTCGAGGCTGCGTCGAACGATGCCAGCCCATCCGAGTCCGACCCCGTGTGTCGTATCGTTGCTGGCATGAGTGCAGTCGTGCCGACACCCTATGAAGACCTGCTGCGTGACGTGCTGGAATCGGGCACGCACAAGGACGACCGCACCGGCACGGGCACGACCAGCGTCTTCGGTCGGCAGATCCGCTTCGATCTCTCTCAGGGATTCCCGCTGATCACCACGAAGCGGGTGCATTTCAAGTCGATCGCGTATGAGCTGCTGTGGTTCCTCCGTGGCGACTCGAACGTGCGCTGGCTGCAGGAGAACGGGGTGACGATCTGGGACGAGTGGGCGGATGCCTCCGGTGACCTCGGCCCGGTCTATGGGGTGCAGTGGCGCTCGTGGCCCACGCCGGACGGCGGCCACATCGACCAGCTCTCCCAGGTCATCGAGCAGATCAGGGCGACTCCCGACTCGCGCCGCCTCATCGTCTCGGCGTGGAACCCGGCCGACATCCCCGACATGGCGCTCGCCCCGTGCCACGCCCTGTTCCAGTTCTACGTCGCCGACGGCAGGCTGTCGTGCCAGCTGTACCAGCGCAGCGCCGATCTGTTCCTCGGCGTCCCTTTCAACATCGCCTCGTATGCGCTGCTGACCCTCATGGTCGCGCAGCAGACCGGTCTCCAGCCGGGCGACTTCGTCTGGACCGGCGGCGACTGCCACATCTACGACAACCACATCGACCAGGTGCGCGAGCAGCTCAGCAGGGAGCCGTACCCCTACCCGACCCTCGGGTTCGCGCGCACCCCGGAGTCGATCCTCGACTACCGCTACGAGGACTTCGTCGTCGAGGGATATCAGCACCACCCGGCGATCCGCGCGGCGGTGGCCGTATGACCTGGGCAGGGCTCATCTGGGCCCAGGCGCGAGGCGGCGTGATCGGCGCCGGCGGAGGGATGCCCTGGCACGTGCCGGAGGATCTCGCCCACTTCAAGGAGGTCACCTCCGGTGCGCCCGTGATCATGGGCCGACGCACCTGGGATTCGCTGCCCGAGCGCTTCCGTCCGCTGCCCGGCCGCGAGAACATCGTGATCACACGCAGTCAGGACTGGAGCGCGGAGGGCGCTCGCCGGGTCGCCGGCATCGCCGAGGCGGTGCGCGGTCAGGAGCGGGTGTGGATCATCGGGGGAGCGGAGATCTTCCGTCAGGTCATCGGCGACGCCGATCGGCTCGAGGTGACCGAGCTCGACATCGAGGTCGACGGCGATGCCTACGCGCCGTCGGTCGACGGCTGGCGTCTGGCAGACGAGGGGGAGTGGCAGACGTCCCGCACCGGCATCCGATACCGCTTCCTCGGATACGAGCGCTGATGCCCGTCGCACTGATCACCGGAGCCAGCGCCGGACTCGGCGCGGAGTTCGCACGGCAGCTCGCCGCACGCCACGCAGACCTCGTGCTCGTCGCCCGCAGCGCGGACGCGCTCGAGGCGCTGGCCGAGCAGCTGCGCGACGAGCACGGCGTGCACGTCGAGGTGCTCACCGCCGATCTGGCGGACGAGGCCGACGTGCAGCGCGTGGCGAAGCGCATCGCCGACGCCGACGCGCCCGTCGATCTGCTGGTCAACAACGCCGGCTTCGGTCTGCCGCTGCAGTTCGCCGACAATCCGATCGAGGACGAGGTGCGGCATCTGCGCGTGCACGTGGAGGCGTCGATGCGTCTCATGCATGCCGCGATCCGCGCCATGCGCGGCCGAGGCGGACGGATCATCAACGTGGCATCCGTCGCCGGCTTCATCTCGCGCTCCACGTACTCCGCGTGCAAGTCGTGGCTGATCGGCTTCAGCCGGTGGGCGAACGCCGAGTACGGCCGCGACGGCGTCAGCGTGACGGCGCTGTGCCCCGGATTCACGCACACGAGCTTCCACGAGCGGATGGGGCTCACCCCGGGGCAGGAGGGCGTGCCGCCGATCATGTGGCTCGATGCGCCCCGCGTCGTGCGGGCGGGACTGCGGGACGCCGCGCTCGGCCGGCCCGTGTCGATCCCCTCGCTGAGGTACAAGCTCATCGTCGCGCTCACGCGGGTGCTGCCCAGCCGGCTCACCTCCGGTGTCGCGCGACGCGGGCGCGTCTGACGCGCGGTGCCGACGCCAGGCACCGAAACGCTACGCTGAGAGGATGACGCACGCGGATAATCCCTTCGGACAGGTGCTCGTCGCGCTGGTCACACCCATGACTGCCGACGGCGAGGTCGACTGGCCCGCCACCGAGAAGCACATGGACCGCGTCATCAGCGACGGCGCCGACGGCATCGTCGTCACCGGCACCACCGGCGAGACCTCCACCCTCACCGACGACGAGAAGATCCGTCTCGTCGAGGTCGGAAAGGACGTCTCCGCAGGGCGCGCGAAGATCATCACCGGCGGCGGGTCCAACGAGACCGCGCATGCCATCGAGCTGTACAAGGCCAGCGAGAAGGCCGGCGCCGACGGCATCATGATCGTCACGCCCTACTACAACAAGCCCACCCAGGCGGGCATCCTGACCCACTTCCGGCTCGTGGCCGACGCGACCGACCTGCCGGTCATCCTCTACGACATCCCCGGCCGCACCGGCGTGCCGATCAAGTACGAGACGATCCTGCGCCTGGCCAAGCACCCCAACATCCTCGCGGTCAAAGACGCCAAGGGCGACTTCAGCGAGGTCAGCCGGGTGCTGAACCAGACCGACCTGATGTACTTCTCGGGCGACGACTCGAACGTCCTCCCGCACCTGTCGATCGGCGCCACCGGCATGATCGGCGTGACAGCCAACATCACCTCCGCGCCCTACCGCACGATCGTCGACGCCGTGAACCGCGGCGACCTCGCCACCGCGACCGCCGAGCACAAGCGCCTCGAGCCGCTCGTGCGCGCGGCGATGACCCACGTGCCTGGAACCGTCTCGGCGAAGTACATCCTGCACGGCCTCGGCCGCATCAACAGCCCGCGCGTGCGCCTGCCGCTGGTCGGCCCGGAGGAGTGGGAGGCCGCCGTCATCGAAGACGAGCTCGCGCTCGTCACGGGCATCGCCGGCGCCGACTTCTCGAACTTCCGCCCCGACCGCAATGCGGCCGCGGGCGGCGCACTGCCCAAGGTGCACGGCACCACCCGATGAGCGCTGCTTCGCGCTGACAACGACATGACCGGGCCTCGCCTGCCCGGCTGAGGAGACCGAATGTCCTTCCCCCTCGCCGAACCCGCCCCGCTCGCCCCCGGAACGCTGCGGGTCACCCCGCTCGGCGGTCTGGGTGAGATCGGTCGCAACATGACCACGTTCGAGTACGAGGGCAAGATCCTCATCGTCGACTGCGGCGTGCTCTTCCCCGAGGAGCACCAGCCCGGCGTCGACCTGATCCTGCCCGACTTCGAGCCGATCAAGCACCGCCTCGACGACGTGGTCGGCGTCGTGCTCACGCACGGCCATGAAGACCACATCGGCGCGGTGCCGTATCTGCTGCGCCTGAAGCAGGACATCCCGCTGATCGGATCCGGCCTCACCCTCGCGCTCGTCGAGGCGAAGCTCAAGGAGCACCGGATCAAGCCCTTCACCCTCACCGTGAAGGAGGGCCAGGAGGAGAAGGTCGGGCCGTTCGACCTGGAGTTCATCGCGGTCAACCACTCGATCCCGGATGCCCTGGCCGTCGCCATCCGCACCCCCGCAGGACTCGCCCTGGCGACCGGCGACTTCAAGATGGACCAGCTGCCGCTGGATGGCCGCATCACGGATCTGCGCGCCTTCGCCCGTCTCGGCGAGGAGGGCGTCGACCTCTTCCTCGTCGACTCCACCAACGCCGACGTGCCCGGCTTCACGCCGACCGAGCGCTCGATCGGACCCGTGCTCGAGCAGGTGATCGGCAAGGCCCGGCGTCGGGTCATCGTCGCGAGCTTCTCCAGCCACGTGCACCGAGTGCAGCAGGTGATCGACGCCGCGCACGCGCACGGTCGTCGCGTGGCGTTCCTCGGCCGCAGCATGGTGCGCAACATGACGATCGCCGAGCAGCTGGGCTACCTCAAGGTCCCGGCCAACGTGCTGATCGACTACAAGAAGGCCCGTGACCTGCCCGAGGACAGGATCGTCTACATGTCGACGGGGTCGCAGGGCGAGCCGATGGCGGTGCTCAGCCGCATGGCCAACCTCGACCACGCGATCGAGCCCGGCGAGGGCGACACGATCATCCTCGCCTCGAGCCTCATCCCCGGCAACGAGAACGCGGTCTACCGCGTGATCGACGGCCTGACCAAGCTCGGCGCCGACGTCGTGCACAAGGCCAACGCGAAGGTGCACGTCTCCGGTCACGCCGCGGCCGGCGAGCTGATCTACTGCTACAACATCCTGAAGCCGAAGAACGTGCTCCCGGTGCACGGCGAGTACCGTCACCTGATCGCGAACGCCAAGCTGGCCCAGGCCACCGGCGTGCCGGAGGAGCGCACGTTCGTCGGCGGCAATGGCACCATCATCGACCTGCGCGACGGCGAGGCCCGGGTCGCCGGTCAGCTCGACATCGGCTTCGTGTACGTCGACGGCTCGACGGTGGGCGGCATCACGGACGCCGACCTCAAGGACCGCCGCATCCTCGGCGAAGAGGGCTTCGTCTCGGTGATCGTCGTCGTGGACTCCTCGACCGGGCGGATCATCTCCGGTCCCGAGATCCACGCGCGGGGCGTCGCGGAAGACGATCGCGTCTTCGACGACATCACGCCGAAGATCATCGCGGCTCTGGAAGAGGCTGCCGGCAACGGCGTGCGAGACAACCATGCGCTCTCGCAGATCATCCGTCGCACGATCGGGCGCTGGGTCAACCAGAAGCTGCGCCGTCGCCCGATGATCGTGCCCCTCGTGATCGAGGCCTGATAGCGCGCAAAGCCGCGTCACTGCGGGCCGTTGTCGGTCGTCGGCCGTACCGTGGAAGACATGGCCAGGAGCACCACCAAGTCCGAGCGCGCGTCCGAGAGCGCGAGCTCGTCTCGCCCGAAGCGGCAGACGACCGCTCGATCGAGCGCGAAAGCCGCTCCGGCTCCGAAGAAGTACATCGACGAGGCTGAGCGCCCGCCGCTCGGGGTGCGCATGTGGCTCGCTGTCGCGCACGGCGTCGGCGGGCTGTTCCGCGCCTTCGGGCCGGAGAACCTCGAGAAGGACCAGCGTCGCGACGGCTTCCCGCTGCTGCTCGTGCTGTTCGCCATCGTCGGCGGCGTCGTCGAGTGGTTCTTCATCGGCAACGTGATCGCGCAGAACATCAGCGCGTTCACCTGGGGTCTGCTGGTGGGCCGCGTGGCGTTCGTGCTCCCCGTGCTGCTGCTTCTGCTTGCGGGGTGGCTGTTCCGGCATCCGTCGTCGGTGCACGACAACGGCCGGATCGGGATCGGCTTCGGCCTTTTCGTGCTCTCGCTCGCCAGCATCCTGCATGTCGCCTCGGGTACCGCCGGCGCGACCGGCGCGATCGTCCGGCCGCAGCCGCGCGACGGGATGCCCGAGCTCAGCGCCGCGGGCGGCCTCTTCGGCTGGATGCTCGGTGAGCCCCTTGCCTTCCTGACCCCGGTCGTCGCGTACATCATCCTCGCGCTGCTGACCGTGCTCAGCATCCTGATCCTCACCAAGACGCCGCCGAACCGCATCGGCGAGCGTCTGGGCGATCTGTACGCCTGGATGTTCGGCGCCGAGCGTCCCATGCGCCCGAGCGCCGAGGAGTCCGTCGCCGCCGACAGCGCCGACGACGCCGAGAAGGACGACGCGCTGCCGTGGTGGCGACGCAACAAGAGCGGCCGGGAGGAGACGCCGGACGACGACGTCGACTCCCAGGCCATCACCGCGCTCTTCGACGAACCCGCACAGAAGACGGCATACGACCAGGCGGTCATCGTCGATGACGAGCCGGCGACGCACGGCGGGGCGGATGCGGCGACCGAGGTGCTCTCCGACGTCAGCGCCCTCACGGGGATGCTGGGCGAGCAGAATACGACCGCACTGCTCGACGACTCGGGCTCCACGGGAGAGCTGCCCGGCCTCGACGGCTTCGGAACCGACGGTCCGGGAGACAAGGGCATGCAGGCTCCCGCCGCGCCCTATGTGCTTCCCTCGACGGCCGTGCTGAAGGCGGGACCGCCGCCGGTCATCCGCTCGGATGCGACCGACCGCACGATCGAGCAGATCACCAGCGTGCTGGAGCAGTTCAAGGTCGACGCCAAGGTCACCGGATTCTCGCGCGGCCCGACGGTCACCCAGTACGAGGTCGAGGTCGGTCACGGCGTCAAGGTCGAGAAGATCCTGCAGCTGAGCAACAACTTCGCCTACGCGGTCGCGTCGAACGACGTGCGCATCCTGTCGCCGATCCCCGGCAAGAGCGCCATCGGCATCGAGATTCCCAACGTCGACAAAGAGACGGTCGCGCTCGGCGACGTGCTGCGCTCGACCGCCGCGCAGAAGAGCACGCACCCGCTGACGATCGGCGTCGGCAAGGACGTCGGCGGCAACATCGTCGTCGCGAACCTGGCCAAGATGCCGCACCTTCTCGTCGCCGGGTCGACGGGTTCGGGAAAGTCCAGCTTCGTCAACTCGATGATCACGAGCCTGCTCATGCGCGCCCGCCCCGCCGATGTGCGCATGGTGCTGATCGACCCCAAGCGGGTCGAGCTGACCAATTACGCCGGCGTGCCACACCTGATCACGCCCATCATCACGAACCCGAAGAAGGCCGCCGAGGCGCTGCAGTGGGTCGTGAAGGAGATGGACATGCGGTACGACGACCTCGCGTCGTTCGGGTACCGCCACATCGACGACTTCAACAAGGCCGTCCGCGCCGGTGAGGTGCAGGTGCCGGCGGGCAGCGAGCGCGTGCTCAAGCCGTACCCCTACCTGCTGGTCGTGGTCGACGAGCTCGCCGACCTCATGATGGTCGCGCCACGAGACGTCGAGGACTCGATCGTGCGCATCACTCAGCTGGCACGAGCGTCGGGCATCCACCTCGTGCTAGCCACGCAGCGCCCCAGCGTCGACGTGGTCACGGGTCTGATCAAGGCGAACGTGCCCTCGCGTCTGGCCTTCGCGGTGACCAGCGTCACCGACAGCCGCGTCATCCTCGACGCACCCGGTGCCGACAAGCTGATCGGTCAGGGTGATGCCCTGTTCTCGCCGATGGGCTCGTCGAAGCCGTTCCGTCTGCAGGGCGCCTGGGTGGACGAGGCCGAGATCTCGGCGGTCGTCAAGCACGTGACGCAGCAGGCGCGACCCGAGTACCGCCCCGACGTGCAGGAGTCGGCGGAGGCGAAGAAGAAGGAGGTCGACGAGGACATCGGCGACGACCTCGAGCTGCTGCTGGCTGCGGCCGAGCTGATCGTGTCCTCGCAGTTCGGCTCGACCTCCATGCTGCAGCGCAAGCTGCGCGTCGGCTTCGCCAAGGCCGGACGCCTCATGGACCTGCTCGAGTCACGCGAGATCGTCGGGCCCTCCGAGGGCTCGAAGGCCCGCGACGTGCTGGTCACATCGGAGCAGCTCCCGGGCGTGCTCGCGAAGCTGCGCGGAGAGGATGCGCCGGCGCCGGCCGCGCCCGCTGCACCGAGCGCGAGTGCATCCGCTGCCGACGACCAGTACGGCCGCGACCCGGTGGCTCAGCAGTTCGAGGGGCTGCCCGTGGTCGAGAGCGATGACGACGGCGATGAAGACGCCTGGGGACTGACGGGACGCGACTGATGGCCATTCCGCGGCAGCTTCCCAATGCCATCACCATCGCCCGCATCCCGCTCGCAGTCGTCTTCTTCGTTCTGCTGCTCATCGCCGGCACGTTCGGTGCCGACGACATCGTCATGCGCTGGGTGGCGGCCGGCCTGTTCGTGCTCGCCATATCGACCGACTGGGTCGACGGCTATCTCGCCCGCAGATATGACATCGTGAGCGACTTCGGGAAGCTGTGGGACCCGATCGCGGACAAGCTGCTCACCGGAGCGGGTTTCCTCGGCCTCGCGATCCTCGGCGAGGTGCCCTGGTGGGTCATCATCGTCATCCTCGTGAGGGAATGGGCGATCACGATCCACCGCTTCACGCTCGTGCACGAGCACGTCGTCGCCGCGGCCTGGATGGGCAAGATCAAGACGGTCGTGCAAGGCGTGGCACTGAGCTGGGCGCTGCTGCCGCTTTCCGGACTCATCGGGCAGACGACCTGGGTCGTGGTCACGCAGGTGCTGATGATCCTGGCGCTCGTGCTCACCGTCGCGAGCGGCATCGACTACGTCATCGCGCAGATCCGCGGCCGCCGGAGGGCCGGATGACCGATGCCGAGCTGCTCGTCGCCGCTCTCCGCGAGCGAGGCTGGACCCTGGGGGTCGCGGAGTCCCTGACGGGCGGCGCGGTCGCCTCGGAGATCGTGTCGGTTCCAGGGGCATCCGCGACTCTGCTGGGCGGGGTGGTCGCGTACGCGACGCCCGTCAAGCACACGCTGCTCGGCGTGGACGCTGAACTGCTCGCGGAGCACGGCGCCGTGCATCCGGAAGTGGCCGCTCAGATGGCCGAGGGAGTGCGGCGCGCTGTGGCCGTCGACGGGCGCCCCGCCGACGTGGGCATCGCGACGACGGGGATCGCCGGTCCGGGCTCGCCCGATGGTCAGCCGGTCGGCACCGTGCACATCGGTGTCGTCACGCCGACGGGCATCCGGAGCATCCCGCACCTGTTCGCCGGGGCCCGCGCACAGATCCGCGCGCAGGCGGCCGCTGCGGCCATCGCGGCGGCGCTGGCCGCGGTGCGGGAATAGGCCCGCGCGCGTCGGCGTTCTCCTCTACGTGACAAGTCGCTCACTCACAACTCAAGCACAGCGAGAAACAGTAGATTCAACGACACCCAATCGGGTTAGACTGGCGATCCCCTCGGAGCAGGTTCCGGGTGGCGCGAGGGAAAGGAGGTTCCGATGATCCTCGTCAGACAGGAGATCGGCGATGTGCTGCGGGACTTCCGCCTGCAGAAGGGGCGCACCCTGCGCCAGGTCGCGAGCAAGGCCTCTGTGGCTCTCGGCTACCTGAGCGAGGTCGAGCGCGGCCAGAAGGAGGCATCGAGCGAGATCCTCGCCTCGGTCGCCGAAGCGCTCGACGTGCCCATCTCGACCATCATGCGCGAGGTCGGCGATCGCATCTCGGTTCTCGAGGGCCTCAGCCCGTTCCCGGATGTCGTGCCCGATGATCTCGTCGCCGAGGTCGAGCCCGAGCTGACGCTGCGCTGAGCGCGCAGCCTCGCTCCTCTCATGCGACGCAGTGAGTTCCTCCGCGCGGTCGACGACGAATTCGGCGGCCGCGCGGACTCTCTCACGTACGATCTGATCCTCGGGTCGCTCGGCATGACCGCGCGGGAGGCGCTGGATGCCGGTGTGCCGCCGCGCGACATCTGGCTCGCACTGTGCAGCGAGACCGACGTGCCCGCCATCCGGCGGTACGGCGTCGGGCGCCTGGACCCGCGCGAGCGCTGACCGAAAGTCTGCTGCTTCGCACCGGCGTGTCGTCGAAGATGTGTTCGATGTGCGCGTAACGTTCTGCACAAGTGGTCTTGACGTCATCTTCTCCACATCAGACGCTGTCGCCGATCGAATGTCGGTGGCCGCTCGTACGGTGAGGGATGTGGCACAGAGCCATACGCCTTGTCGCAGAGTCACTCCATCCGGAACGGCCGCGACAGCCTACAGGCGGCAGAACTTCGAAATACAGAGGAGCACGTCATGCCATCCACCGACGACCGCGAGAAGGCCCTCGACTCCGCACTCGCGCACATCGAGCGTCAGTTCGGCAAGGGTTCGATCATGCGACTGGGCAGCGACGAGCGCGCTCCCGTCGAGGTCATCCAGACCGGATCGATCGCCCTCGATGTCGCCCTCGGCATCGGAGGTCTGCCGCGCGGACGCATCATCGAGATCTACGGTCCCGAGTCGTCCGGTAAGACCACGCTGACCCTGCACGCGATCGCCAACGCGCAGCGTGCTGGCGGCATCGCCGCGTTCATCGACGCCGAGCACGCGCTCGACCCCGAGTACGCACGCAAGCTCGGCGTCGACATCGACCAGCTGCTCGTCTCGCAGCCCGACACGGGTGAGCAGGCTCTCGAGATCGCCGACATGCTGATCCGCTCCGGCGCGATCGACCTCGTCGTCATCGACTCCGTCGCCGCCCTCGTACCCGAGGCGGAGATCAAGGGCGAGATGGGCGACTCGCACGTCGGTCTGCAGGCCCGACTCATGTCGCAGGCGCTGCGAAAGCTGACCGGTGGACTGAACCAGACCAAGACCACCGCCATCTTCATCAACCAGCTGCGCGAGAAGATCGGCGTGTTCTTCGGCTCACCCGAGACCACGGCCGGTGGTAAGGCGCTGAAGTTCTACGCCTCGGTGCGCCTCGACATCCGTCGCATCGAGACTCTGAAGGACGGCACCGAGGCAGTGGGAAACCGCACCCGCGTCAAGGTCGTCAAGAACAAGATGGCCCCGCCCTTCAAGCAGGCGGAATTCGACATCCTCTACGGCATCGGGATCTCCCGCGAGGGCAGCCTGATCGACTTCGGCGTCGAACACGGCATCGTCAAGAAGTCCGGCTCCTGGTACACCTACGACGGCGACCAGCTCGGCCAGGGCAAGGAGAACGCCCGCAACTTCCTGATCAAGAACGACGACATCGCCATGGCGATCGAGACGCAGATCAAGCAGAAACTGGGTGTCGGCGTCAAGGCAGAGGGCACTGTCGACGAGCTCGCCGAGCGCCGTCCCGCGTGATGCGATCCGCTGATGACGACCTCGCCCCGGTGATCCCGCTGTTCGACGGTGCTGCTCGGGCTGACGTGCGGCTCGACGATCACGACGAGACCGCACCCGTCGAACCGGATGCCGACGAGATCCGTGAGCGCGCCGAGGAGGCCTTGGTGCGCAAGCTGCGCGCCAAGCAGCTGTCGGTATCCGAGGCGCGGTCGGTGCTGCGGGAGAACGACCTCGATCGCGACTCGATCGACGACGTGATCGACGAGTTCCTGCGCCGCAGCTATCTCGACGATCACACGCTGGCCTCACTGCTGGTGACCTCCGGGTCCGAGCGGAAGGGGCAGGGGCGGATCGCCCTGGCGCGTTCGCTAGCGCAGCGGGGCATCCCGCGCGACATCATCGACGACGCTCTCGAAGAGCTGCCCGACGACGACGCCGAGCGGGCTCTGGAGTTCGCCCGCAGCAAGGCGTCCGGCATGAGCCGCCTCGACTACGACACGGCCCTGCGCCGGCTGCACGGGCAGCTCGCCCGTCGCGGCTACGGCGGATCCATCGCGATGGACGCCGCCCGGACTGCGCTGAGCGAGGTGGGAGTGCGTCGCGCGACGACCCGCTCGTTCAGCGCGCCCTCCTCCGGGGTGCGGTTCGTCGACTCGGAGTGAGGATCCGGTCTACGAGCCGCTCGGCCACCCGGTCGAGCGGCTCGTAGAATGGACTCACCATGGCTTCTCTCTCTTCCGAACCGACGATCATCGCGCCCTCCGGCGCGGCGATCACCGCCGACGGGCACCGTCGCTCTTACGAGGTGCGCACCTTCGGCTGCCAGATGAACGTGCACGACTCGGAGCGCCTGTCGGGTTCGCTCGAGAGTGCGGGGTACGTGCGGGCGGATGCCGGCGACGAGGCCGACATCGTGATCATCAACACGTGCGCCGTGCGCGACAACGCCGCCGGCAAGCTGTACGGAACCCTCGGGCACCTGAAGTCCCGCAAGGACAAGCACGAGGGCATGCAGATCGCGGTCGGCGGGTGCCTGGCGCAGATGGACCAGCAGGCCGTGCTCGACAAGGCTCCCTGGGTTGACGTCGTCTTCGGCACGCACAACATGGGCTCCCTGCCTGGCCTGCTCGAACGCGCACGTCACAACGGCGAGGCGGAGCTCGAGATCCTCGAATCGCTCGAGATCTTCCCGTCCACCCTCCCCACCAAGCGCGATTCCGCGCACAGCGGCTGGGTGTCGATCTCGGTCGGCTGCAACAACACCTGCACGTTCTGCATCGTCCCGAGCCTGCGAGGCAAGGAGAAGGACCGCCGGCCCGGCGACATCCTCAACGAGATCCGCCTGCTCGTCGAAGACGGCGCGATCGAGGTCACGCTGCTCGGCCAGAACGTCAACTCCTACGGCGTCGAGTTCGGCGACCGTCAGGCCTTCAGCAAGCTGCTGCGCGCAGCGGGGGACATCGAGGGGCTCGAGCGCATCCGCTTCACCAGCCCGCACCCCGCCGCCTTCACAGACGACGTGATCGACGCGATGGCCGAGACTCCCAATGTCATGCCGCAGCTGCACATGCCCCTCCAGTCGGGCAGCGACAGCATCCTGAAGGCGATGCGTCGCTCGTACCGCAGCTCCCGCTATCTCGGCATCATCGAGCGCGTGCGCGAGCGCATCCCGCATGCCGCGATCACGACCGACATCATCGTCGGCTTCCCCGGCGAGACCGATGAGGACTTCGAAGACACCATGCGCGTCGTCGAGCAGTCCCGCTTCTCGAGCGCGTTCACCTTCCAGTACTCCATCCGCGAGGGCACGCCCGCCGCGACCATGGAGAAGCAGGTGCCGAAGGAGGTCGTGCAGGAGCGCTACAACCGCCTGATCGCCCTGCAGGAGCGCATCTCGCTGGAAGAGAACCAGAAGCAGGTCGGTCGCGAGGTCGAGGTGCTGGTATCGGTCGGCGAGGGCAAGAAGGATGCGTCGACGCACCGCCTCACGGGACGCGCGGAAGACAACCGCCTCGTCCACTTCGAGGTGACCCCGGGCTCGGAGCTGCCGAGGCCCGGCGACATGGTCACCGTGACGATCACCCACGGCGCGCCCTTCCACCTGCTCGCCGACGACCCGACCGGTGCGCCCCTGCGCATCCGCCGGACCCGCGGCGGAGACGCATGGGATCGCGCACAGGCCGCGTCCTGCGGCGTCCCTGCCCCCGCAGGCGAGTCCGGTGCACCGCGCGCGGTCTCGCTGGGTCTGCCCACGCTGCGGCCCGTCGGCTCTTGACCGGTGGCTCGGCGCGTGTCGACGCGTCGCGGCTCTGGGCGATCGTCGGCGCCACCGGCACGGGCAAGAGCGATCTTGCCCTCGACCTCGCCGAGCGGCGGCGCGTGCGCGGCAATCCCGCCGAGATCGTCAACGCCGACGCCATGCAGCTGTATTGCGGCATGGACATCGGCACGGCGAAGCTCGACGTCGATGAGCGTCGCGGCATCCCGCATCATCTGTTCGATGTCCGCGAGGTGACCGACGAGGCGGCCGTGGCCTGGTACCAGCCGCGTGCCCGAGAGGTCATCACTGCCATCCACGCGCGCGGCGGGGACGCGATCCTCGTGGGCGGATCAGGGTTGTATGTCTCGAGCGTGATCTTCGATTTCCGCTTCCCGCCGAGGGATGCGGCGGTGAGAGCCCGCCTCGAGGCCGAGCTCGAGGAGCACGGTGCCGGAGCGCTGCTCGAGCGGCTGCGCGCACGCGATCCCGAGACCGCCGCGCGCATCGATCCGAAGAACGGGCGACGGATCGTCCGCGCGCTCGAGGTGATCGAGCAGGGCGCCACCACGCACGGCGCGGCTCTGCCCGAGAAGCCCGAGCTGTGGCATCCGGCGACACGGATCATCGGTCTGCACACGCCGCGAGAGCTGCTCGTCGAGCGTCTTGATCGACGTGTGGAGCGCATGTGGCAGCACGGGATGCTCGAAGAGGTCGAGAGCCTGCGTGCCGACGGAATCGAGCAGGGCGTCACCGCGTCGCGCGCGATCGGCTACGCGCAGGCGCTCGCGCAGCTCCGCGGTGAGATGACTCAGGACCAGGCGATCGCCGAGACCCAGGCGCTGACCCGGCGCTATGCGCGGCGCCAGGTGTCGTGGTTCAAGCGCTACCCCGACATCGAGTGGGTCGAGCACCCCGTCGACGTCGCGTCACTGCTCAATTGAGCCGGGCGGTTTCCGGTTGCGGCGCTCTCTAGACTGTTCGCATGGTCGCATTCACCAAGGGACACGGCACCGGCAATGACTTCGTGATCATCGAAGACGTCGACGGCGAACTCGACCTCACGGTCACCCAGGTGCAGGCGCTGTGCGACCGCAACTTCGGCGTCGGCGGCGACGGCGTGCTGCGCGTGGTCAGATCGGCGGCGATCCCCGAGGGTGCGGCGGCCCTCGCTGAGGAGCCCGACGCCGAGTGGTTCATGGACTATCGCAATGCGGACGGGTCGATCGCCGAGATGTGCGGCAACGGCATCCGGGTCTTCGCGCACTACCTGCTCCGTGCCGGGCTCGCCACCATCGAAAGCGGCTCGACGCTCCCTATCGGCACGAGGGCGGGGGTGCGCGATGTGATGCGCTCCGAGAGCGGCTACCAGGTGGATCTCGGCCTGTGGAAGCTCGCCGGCGGTGAGCCGCTCGCCCGCGCAGCCGGTCTCTCAGTGCCGCGACCCGGACTCGGCATCGACCTCGGCAACCCGCACGTGGTGGTCGCCCTGGCATCCGACGACGAACTGGCCGAACTCGACCTCAATCCCACTCCCGTGCTCGATCCGGCGCCCGCGGAGGGGGCGAACGTCGAGTTCGTCGTGCCCGGCGAGCCGCTGGTGCGAGACGGCATCGGGCACGTGCGCATGCGGGTGCACGAGCGCGGGGTCGGCGAGACGCTCAGCTGCGGCACGGGCGTCGCAGCGACCGCCCTCGCGGTGCGGCACTGGGCGGGGTCCCGCGCTCCGCATCAGTGGCGCGTCGAGGTGCCCGGCGGTGTGCTGGGTGTGCGGATGTTCCCTGCGGAGGACGGCGAGCACGTCGCGTTGTCCGGGCCCGCGCAGCTCGTCTACCGCGGCGAGATCGACCTGGTCTGAAGCGAACCGACGTCAGGGCAGCGACCCGACCGTCAGGGCAGCACGATCGGGGCGGTCGGCGGCGTGCCGTGACGGCGCACCTTCAGAATCCGGTACCCCTTGCCGGTCGCCGCGCGCGTGACGCTGAAGCCGGGGGCGAAGACCGTCGACATCCACCGCTGCAGCGAATCCGAGCCGAGGTTGCGCTGAACGACCAGCCATGCGTCGCTGCGCTCGTCGAGGCGGGGGATCCAGTGCTCGAGCATGGAGTGCAGCTCGCTCTTGCCGACCCGGATCGGGGGGTTCGAGCGGATCGTGGTGAACACGATGTCGTCGGGAACATCTTCGGGCTTCACCGCGTTGACATTGGTGAGGCCCAGGGACTGGGCGTTGCGCCGGGTCAGATCCAGTGCTCGCTCGTTGACATCGACCGCCCAGATCGTGGCGTGCGGCGCCGAGAGGGCCATGGTGAGGCTGATCGGACCCCAGCCGCATCCGAGGTCGAGGAAGTTGCCGCTGGGCGGCAGGGGAGCCATGTTGGCGAACAGCACCGCGGTGCCGGCGTCGAGCCGGTCGGGACTGAACACTCCGCCGGCGGTGGTCACCGGACGATCACGTCCTGCGAGCGGGACGGTGATGGTTCGGAGGTTCTCGGCACTGGCCGGGGCCGCACTGAAGTAATGATCGGACGACGGCATGCAGTGAGCGTACCGGACGCCGCGGGCTAAGGTTAAGGCGCTTCTCAGAGAGGACAGAGTTCACCACCGGATGACGAACACCAACGACGACAACACCACACAGGATGCCCTGGATCGCGTGCTCGCGAATGCCGAGCCGCGCACGCAGGCGCGCGTCTTCGGCGCCGCCCAGGCGCTGCAGGATGCTGCATCCGCCGCCCACACCGACGCGGACGGCGCGCAGTGGGATCTCGAGGACCGGCACGCGCTGCGCCGCGTGGCAGGGCTGTCCACCGAACTCGAGGACGTCACCGAGGTCGAGTACCGTCAGCTGCGTCTGGAGAACGTCGTGCTGGTCGGCGTGTACCCGCAGGGCGCTCAGGAGGATGCCGAGAACTCGCTGCGCGAACTCGCTGCCCTCGCCGAGACCGCCGGCGCGGCGGTGCTCGACGGGCTGCTGCAGCGCAGGCCGCATCCCGACCCCGCCACGTACCTCGGTCGCGGCAAGGCGCAGGAGCTCAAGGACATCGTCGCCGCCGTCGGCGCCGACACCGTGATCGCCGACACTGAGCTCGCCTCCAGCCAGCGACGTGCGCTCGAGGATGTCGTGAAGGTGAAGGTCATCGACCGCACCACCGTGATCCTCGACATCTTCAGCCAGCACGCGAAGAGCCGCGAGGGCAAGGCGCAGGTCGAGCTCGCGCAGCTCGAGTACCTGCTGCCGCGCCTGCGCGGCTGGGGCGAGTCGATGAGCCGCCAGGCCGGTGGCCAGGTCGGCGCCGGCGGCGCGGGCATGGGCTCGCGTGGACCGGGTGAGACGAAGATCGAGCTCGATCGCCGTCGCATCCGCACCCGCATGGCGCAGCTGCGCAAGCAGATCCGCGAGTTCGCCCCGGCACGCGACGCCAAGCGGGCGGAGCGCAAGCGCAACACCATCCCCTCGGTGGCGATCGCGGGGTACACGAACGCGGGCAAGTCGAGCCTGCTCAACGCGCTCACCAGCGCGGGCGTCCTGGTCGAGAACGCCCTGTTCGCGACTCTGGATGCCACGGTGCGCCGCGCCGAATCGGCCGATGGCCGCGTGTACACACTCACCGACACGGTGGGCTTCGTGCGCAACCTGCCGCACCAGCTGGTCGAGGCTTTCCGTTCCACGCTGGAGGAGGTCGGCCAGGCCGACCTGCTCGTGCACGTCGTCGACGGCTCGCATCCGGATCCGTCTGCGCAGCTGCAGACGGTGCGCGATGTGATCGGCGACGTCGGCGGCCGCGACATCCCCGAGATCGTCGTCTTCAACAAGGCCGATCTGATCGACGACGACGAGCGGCTCGTGCTCCGAGGTCTGGCGCCTGACGCGCACTTCGTGTCGTCGCGCACGGGGGAGGGCATCGCGCAGTTGCGCTCCGAGATCGAGCGCCGGCTGCCGATGCCCGCCGTCGAGGTGCGCGCCCTCGTGCCCTACGACCGTGGAGATCTCATCTCGGCGGTGCATGAGAGCGGCGTGCTGATCTCGGCGGTGCACGAGGAGAACGGCACGGCTGTGCACGCACACGTGTCCGAGCGACTGGCTGCTGAGCTGGCGCCCTTCGCCGCCAGCTAGTCGCTTCCTGCTGCGGGCGGGGGTTCCGCCCGCAGCAGGAGCGGATCTCAGGATGCCGAGAAGCGGCCCTCCACGGTGGCGGAGACGGTGATCTCCTCGCCCTGGAACTCCATCGCCGGAGCGGCGTCGAAGGCGACGGTCGACCGCATCGCGACGGCCTTGAACGCAGGAGCCTCGGTGGAGATCAGGCCCCGGTCCGCGATCTCCAGCGGTGTGACGGTGTGCAGCCCGAGTGCCTCGGCATACGCCTGTGCACGCGACACCGCGACGCCGACGGCTCGCGTGGCAACTTCGCGTTCCACCTCGCGCTCGGTCTCTGGCGTCAGATGCCAATCGATATCGCCCAGTGCGACACCCTCCTCGGCTGAGAGCTCCGTGGCCCAGATCGACAGCTCCGACACGTCGGCGAAAGTGGCGGTGAAGTCCACGCTCGCACGGTAGACGGGCGCGAGCTTTCGGCCATCGGCATTCCAGGGCCGTTCGGCGTACACGCTCAGCCGCTGGCTCGTCCACGCGGTCACGCTGCCGGCCTGCTCCCGTGTGACGATGCCTTCGCGCACCGGCTCGGCGAGCGTCAGGGTACGCCGCACCACATCCTCGCGCTCTGGCCCGTCGAGCGCCACCGTGAGTCTGACGGTGGCGCGCTCGGGTGCGACGCGCAGTTCGTGCTCGCCGCGGACGGTGATGATGACTTCGCTCATGCGAGCGACTGTACGGCACACCGGCGACAGGCCTGTCGCGGAATAGCATCCGCAGTCGATCCGTTGTAGTCTTTGATGCTCGGGAGCACATGCTCCCGCTGGTAATTCCACAGTGTGACAGCGGCTCCTTCGCAAGAAGGTCCACGGGGCTGATCGGTTTCGACGGCGCCTGTGTATCGACGAGAAGCGGGCCGAGGATGCAGGGTTATCTCGTGAACGCTCCCTGCAAAACCATAGTTGCCGAAACCAAGCGCAACGACTTCGCCCTCGCTGCCTAAGCGAGCCCGATAGTCCGTCAGACCGTATGTGATCCCCATACGGACCCTGGCGTCATCTAGGGATCTTGCTGCGTGATGGCGTCTGGACGTCACGTGGGACTCTTCCCAGGCTGGGCTCGTCGACTTAGGTGTCTGTGACAAAGGTCGGAGCCGAGCAGAACGCCTCCACAGACTGCGCCCGGAGAAGACGTGGATTAGCAGCGTCGGACGGGGGTTCGATTCCCCCCAGCTCCACCAGCCGCTGTCACTGTGGAATATCAGCCCTGAAGCGTCATGCCTTCGGGCGTCACGCCCGTGGGCGCAGCCCGTCGAGCGCGACCGCGCGGATCTCTGCGCGCAGCAGCTCCGGATCCACCGGCCCGTCCGGACGGTACCACTCGACGACCGAGTTGATCATGCCGAAGATCAGGCGCGTCGCGACACCGGCATCCAGATCCGCTCTCACGAATCCCTCCGCCTGCGCCTGTCGCACCAGACCGGTGGCCGTGTGATCGAAGCGACGTCGACGCTCGAGAGCCGCGAGCTCGATGACGCTGTTGCCGCGCAGGCGCAGCAGCAGTGTCACCTGCGGCTGCCGCTCGGTCAGCACCCGCACGGCGCCGTCGACGATGGCCGTGAGCCGTGCGTCAGCGGTGGGATGCTCGAGCGCAGCATCCAGGGCATCCTCCAGCGCACCGAGGGCGTCGTCGAGGGCGATCTGGAGGATCTGCTCCTTCGAGTCGACGTGGTGGTACAGCGCGGACTTCGTGACCCCGAGACGAGTGGTCAGGTCCGAGACAGACGTGGCGTCATAGCCCTGCTCGTTGAACAGCTGGACCCCCACGCGGATGACATCGGCGCGGTCGTGCCCCGGGCGCCCGCGACGCGCGGGACGGTCGGTCGTCGCGGTCACGGGCGGGTCCTCAGCATCCCTCGACTCTAGCCGTGCGGTCCCGTCGGGTGGGGCCGCGGAGCCGGGGATCAGACCGGTAAGCTGGGAAGGTAATCCGACGATCGGAAAGGTTTCGACATGGTCGACTTCATCGTGTTCCTCGTGCTGTTCCTGGGCGGTATGTGGCTTCTCGGCGCCGCATGGGAGATGCCGGCATGGCAGGGTGTGGCGTTCAGCGCCGGCATCATCCTCGTCAGCCTGGCGATGGCCTGGGTCATGCGCCAGCGCGGCTCGGCGACCCGCCGCACCGACAACTGGGGCCAGCGCCAGAAGTGACGGCAGGCGCCGCTCGCGGGCGGCGCCTTCCTCTGCGGGCCTGTTCGCTCATCCCTTCCAGTCGATGAGCAGCAGGCCCTGTTTCGTGTCTGCGAACTTCACCCAGCCCTCGCCGAACTCGTAGGTCATGCCGAAGCCGTCGTCGTCGGTCGCGATGGCGTACGCGGGGTCCTCGGTGAAGTACACCACGTCACCTTCGGTCGAGCGCAGCCAGCCGTCTCGCTTCAGGTTGGACTGAGCGACGTCGGAGGTGCGCGCGTCGAGCGTGCCCCACCCGTACATCTGGCCGTGGTCGGATGCCGTGCTGAAGTCGGCCCACATGCACAGCAGGCCGTTTTCGACCAGCGTCTCCCCGATGCGCAGCTCTTCCTGCTTCGCGGTCCACCCCTGGTCGGTCAGCGCGTCGACGGTGCCCGGGGTGATGATCGTCTTGCAGGTGGGCTCGGCTCCGGGCGTCGGTGTCTCGTCGACCGGGGTCGTCGTCACGGCGGTCGTCGGTTCGGCGCTCACCGACGAACCGGACGATGACGGTGTGGGCGAGGGGTCGGCGGCAGCGCAGGACGCCAGCAGCAGAACGGCTGCGAGCGCGCTGAACGCGAGGGGAGT
>PJCV01000021.1 GCA_002837415.1 Actinomycetales bacterium SN12 | reverse complement strand
CCAGTAAACGGCGGTGGTAACTATAACCATCCTAAGGTAGCGAAATTCCTTGTCGGGTAAGTTCCGACCTGCACGAATGGCGTAACGACTTCCCAACTGTCTCAACCGCGAACTCGGCGAAATTGCACTACGAGTGAAGATGCTCGTTACGCGCAGCAGGACGGAAAGACCCCGTGACCTTTACTACAGCTTGGTATTGGTGTTCGGTGTGGCTTGTGTAGGATAGGTGGGAGACTGTGAAACCGTGACGCCAGTTACGGTGG
>PJCV01000020.1 GCA_002837415.1 Actinomycetales bacterium SN12 | reverse complement strand
CCACCGTAACTGGCGTCACGGTTTCACAGTCTCCCACCTATCCTACACAAGCCACACCGAACACCAATACCAAGCTGTAGTAAAGGTCACGGGGTCTTTCCGTCCTGCTGCGCGTAACGAGCATCTTTACTCGTAATGCAATTTCGCCGAGTTCGCGGTTGAGACAGTTGGGAAGTCGTTACGCCATTCGTGCAGGTCGGAACTTACCCGACAAGGAATTTCGCTACCTTAGGATGGTTATAGTTACCACCGCCGTTTACTGG
>PJCV01000001.1 GCA_002837415.1 Actinomycetales bacterium SN12 | reverse complement strand
TGTTACGGCGGCCATAGCGTGAGGGAAACGCCCGGTCACATTCCGAACCCGGAAGCTAAGCCTCACAGCGCCGATGGTACTGCAGGGGGGACCCTGTGGGAGAGTAGGACACCGCCGGACTTCTTCTAAGTAAAATGGCCACCCAGAGCTGGGTGGCCATTTTGCGTTTTGCAGCAGAACAGGGAGTCAGAATGTCAGATGAGCAGCGAGATCGCCGGAACGACGGTGAGGGCGCGCCGAACAGACGTTCCGACTCCGACCGCAGGCCGCGGTACAACGACTCCTCTTCGCGAGGACCTCGCCGCGATGGCGAACGTCGTCCCTACGGTGACCGCAACCAGGGTGGGGACCGCAACCAGGGCGGTGACCGGAACCAGTCCGGGGAGCGTCGTCCCTACGGTGACCGGAACCAGGGTGGCGAGCGTCGTCCGTACGGTGATCGCAACCAGTCCGGTGAGCGTCGCCCGTATGGCGATCGCAGCCAGGGTGGCGAGCGTCGTCCGTACGGTGATCGCAACCAGTCCGGTGAGCGTCGCCCGTACGGTGACCGCAACCAGCCCGGCGAGCGTCGCCCGTATGGCGACCGCAACCAGGGCGGTGACCGGAACCAGGGCGGTGAGCGTCGTCCCTATGGTGATCGCAACCAGGGTGGCGAGCGTCGTCCGTTCGGTGATCGCAACCAGGGTGGCGAGCGTCGTCCCTACGGGGATCGCAACCAGGGCAATGACCGGAACCAGGGCGGTGAGCGTCGTCCCTATGGTGACCGCAGCCAGTCCGGTGAGCGTCGTCCCTATGGTGACCGCGGCCAGTCCGGTGAGCGTCGTCCGTATGGTGATCGCAACCAGAGTGCCGAGCGCCGTCCCTATGGTGATCGCAACCAGAGTGCCGAGCGTCGTCCGTATGGTGACCGCAACCAGGGTGGCGAGCGTCGTCCCTATGGTGACCGTGGCCAGTCCGGCGAGCGTCGCCCGTACGGTGACCGCAACCAGGGCGGTGAGCGCCGTCCCTATGGTGACCGCAACCAGTCCGCGGAGCGCCGTCCCTATGGTGACCGGAACCAGGGTGGCGAGCGTCGCCCGTATGGTGACCGCAACCAGGGCGGTGAGCGCCGTCCGTATGGTGATCGCAACCAGTCCGGTGAGCGTCGCCCGTACGGTGACCGCAACCAGGGCGGTGAGCGTCGCCCGTATGGCGACCGCAACCAGGGCGGTGAGCGTCGCCCGTACGGTGACCGCAACCAGTCCAGTGAGCGTCGCCCGTACGGTGACCGCAACCAGTCCAGTGAGCGTCGCCCGTATGGTGACCGTAACCAGGGCGAGCGTCCTTCGTACGGGGATCGCGGCCAGTCCGGTGAGCGTCGCTCATATGGCGACCGCCCGCGTCAGGATCGCGATGGAGGCGAGCGGTCTTCGTTCCGCGACCGTCCGCGCGGCGGCGTCGACCGTCCGCACAACGAGTACGCGCCGGTTCGCGAGCGCATCCCGGAGCCGCCGCTGCCGGACGAGATCACCGCGCGTGATCTGCACCCGGCTGCGCGCAACGAGCTGAAGACCCTCAGCAAGGAGAACGCCGAGCAGGTCGCGCGTCACCTCGCGATGGTCGCGCAGCTCATCGACGATGACCCCGAACGCGCGCACGAGCATGCTCTCGCGGCCTCGCGCCGTGCCGGCCGCGTTGCCGTCGTTCGCGAGACCCTGGCGATCACGGCCTACGGCATCGGCGACTTCGCCCTCGCGCTGCGCGAGCTGCGCACGTACCGTCGCATCTCCGGAAACGACGATCAGATCGCCCTCATCGTCGACAGCGAGCGCGGCGTCGGCCGGCCCGACCGCGCCCTCGAGGAGGGCCGCGGAGTCGATCGCGCCTCTCTGGCTCCGGCCGTGCGCGTGGCTCTGGCCATCGCGATGTCCGGCGCGCGCCTCGATCGAGGCGAGACCGAACTCGCGCTGGGCGAGCTCGAGATCCCGGAGCTCGACCCCGACCGTGCCTTCGAGTGGAGCCCCGCGCTGTTCTCGGCCCGTGCGGCCGTGCTCGAAGACCTCGGTCGTACCGAGGAAGCGAACTTCTGGGCGCAGCGCGCGGAGGTCGCCGATTCCGCGCTCGGTCACGATGGCGAGTTCGACGAGATCATCGTCGAGGACGGCCTCGTCGAGGACTTCGACGACGCCGACGAGTACGACGAGGCGGATGCTGTCGAGCAGCACCACGCTCCGATCGACGGCCCGGATGCCGAGGAAACCGGAGCTGCCGAAGAAACCGCAGCAGCCGAGGAAGGCGCCGACACCGGTGCATTCGAGGAAGCGCTCGACGGGGACGCTGCGCTCACAGCATCCGGCACCGAAGGCGACTCGACACAGCCCGAGCCCGAGGCCGACAGCTCCTCCGCATCCGATGATCCGGAGTCCGATCGCTGATGGCTCTGTTCCGCCGCGCAAAGCAGGCATCTACTCCGCTGGCCGGACGCGACGCGATCCTCGCTGATCTCGACGGGGTCGTGTACGCCGGACCGAACGCGCTGCCGCACGCGGTCGACAGCCTCAACCGGGCGGCGCAGTCGATGCGGCTCGGCTACATCACCAACAACGCCGCGCGCACCGACGCGTCGGTCGCCGAGCACCTCACCGGTCTGGGGCTGACGGTCGCGGCGGAGGATGTCGTCACCAGCCCGCAGGCGGCGATGCGCCTGCTCGCGACGATGGTGCCCGCCCCCGCCACGATCCTGATCGTCGGGGGAGAGGGCCTGGTCGTCGAGGCCGAGAAGGCCGGATACACGGTCACGCGCAGCGCGGAGGACTCCCCGGCAGCCGTCGTGCAGGGCTTCAGCCCCGACGTCGCGTGGACCGACCTCGCCGAGGCGGCTTTCGCGCTCAAGGTGCCCGAGGACGAGGGCGGCATCCCATGGGTCTCGACCAACACCGACTGGACCATCCCGCGCGAGCGGGGCGTGGCGCCCGGCAACGGCACATTGGTGTCGGCCGTGCACACCGCGATCGGCCGACTGTCGACGGTGGCGGGCAAGCCGGAGACGCCCATCTTCGAAGAGGCCATCGCGCGCTTCGGTGCGCAGCGTCCACTGTTCCTCGGCGACCGCCTCGACACCGACATCATGGGCGCCGCGCGCGCCGGCATCGACTCGGCGCTCGTGCTCACGGGCATCGATCGCCCCAAGCACGTGCTCGCGGCCCCGCAGGGGTCTAGGCCGGACTACATCCTCGCCGACCTGCGCGACCTGCACGCTCCCTACCCCGAGACGACCGAGAAGGACGGCGTCTTCACCGTCGGCGGCGCGTCCGTGCGCATCGTCAACGGCGATGTTCAGATCATCTCGGAGGGCTCGGCGCAGATCGACCTGCTGCGCGCCGGCGCCGCAGCGATCTGGGCGACGGGGCTCGCGATTTACGCATTCCGGGTGCCCGAGAAGCTCTACGCCGATCCTTTCCACAGGCCCTGAGAGTCGCGGCTGCCCCGTCCGCACCCCGGGCTACAGTTGACGGATGGAGCACACGCGAGACGAGCCGACCGATGCGCTCTGGAGCAGACTGCGCCTGATCGAGAGTCAGCCGCTCGCCGACCGGGCCGACGCGTACGGCGCGATGCATGACGAGCTGATGAAGCGTCTCGAGAGCACCCCGCGCACGGGCGACTCGGCGCACGGCACCCGATGACCCGCCTCGACGCGGCTCTCGCGGCACGGGGTCTTGCTCGTTCGCGGACTCACGCGGCGTCTCTCATCGCCGATGGACTGGTGAGCGTCGACGGACGCACGATCGTCAAGGCATCCACCCCCGTCGCCGACGAAGCCGAGCTCCGCGTCGACGGCGGCGACCACTACGTCAGCCGCGCCGCGCACAAGCTGCTCGCCGCGCTCGACGGCTTCGGGATCCCCGTCGAGGGGCGTCTCGCGCTCGACATGGGGGCATCGACCGGCGGATTCACTCAGGTGCTGCGCGAGCGCGGCGCACGCCGCGTGCTCGCCGTCGACGTCGGCCACGGCCAGCTCTCGCCGCAGATCGCCGCGGACCCGGCCGTGACAGCCGTCGAAGGATTCAACGTCCGGCACATGAGCGCGCAGTCGCTCGCGGATGCGACCGGCGAGGCGCAGCGCCCCGAACTCGCGGTCGGCGACCTGTCGTTCATCTCCCTCGACCTCGTGCTGCCGGCGATCGCCGCGACGATCGCACCCGACGCGGATGTCATCCTGCTCATCAAGCCCCAGTTCGAGGTGGGCCGCACCGCGGTGAAGGGCGGACTCGTCACCAGCATCGACGCCAGGGTCGACGCGGTCGAGCGCACGCTGTGGAGCGCACACGACGCAGGCCTCGGAATGCTCGGCCTCCTGCCCTCGCCGATCCTCGGCACGCACGGCAACGCCGAGTACCTCGCGCACCTCGCACCCGACCGCGGGACAGATCCGTCAGAATGGTCGGAGCAGATCGCACACGTGGCAGGAGGACGATGAACGCGCGCCCCATCCTGGTCGTCGCCCACGCCAAACGCGAGGACACGGTCGCCGCGGCGCTTCGTGTCGTCGACGCGCTGCGGGGCGCCGGCGCAACCCCTGTGCTGCCAGCCGACGATCACCATGAGTTCGTGGCCCTCGACGAGCGCTTCGCCGAGGTCGGACTTCTGGGAACGGATGCCGCGATCGACGACCTCGAGCTTGCGATCGTGCTCGGCGGCGACGGAACGATCCTGCGCGCAGCCGAGCTCGTGCGCGGGTCGGGCGCGCCGGTGCTGGGTATCAACATGGGCCACGTCGGATTCCTCGCCGAGATCGATCGAGATGACATGGATGCCGCCGTGGCCCGCGTCATCGATCGCGACTACGAGGTCGAGGAGCGCCTCGCGCTGTCCGTCCGGGTGAAGGATGCCCACGGCGCGGTCGTGTACGAGACCTGGGCCCTCAACGAGGCGACCGTCGAGAAGGCCAGCCGGGAGCGGATGATCGAGGTCGTCATCGAGATCGACGGCCGGCCGCTGTCGAGTTTCGGATGCGACGGCATGGTCGTCTCCACTCCGACGGGCTCCACCGCGTACAACTTCTCCGCCGGCGGGCCGGTCATCTGGCCGACCGTCGAGGCCATCGCGGTCGTGCCGCTCTCGGCGCACGCGCTCTTCGCCAAGCCTCTGGTCGTCGGGCCGGAGGCGTCGGTCGCGATCGAGATGCTCGAGCGCACCGACGGCAGCGGCATCCTCTGGTGCGACGGACGCCGCTCGCACGAGCTGCCGCCCGGCGCACGCGTCGTCGTGCGGCGCTCGTCACGCCCGGTGCGACTGGCGCGGCTGCACCCGACCGCGTTCACCAACCGCCTCGTGCGCAAGTTCCAGCTCCCCGTCGCCGGATGGCGAGGTGCTCCGTGATCGACGAGATGCGCATCCGCGGACTCGGCGTGATCGACGACGCCGTGCTGCCGCTCGGGGCAGGATTCACCGCCGTGACCGGAGAGACCGGCGCAGGCAAGACCATGGTCGTCACCGGCCTCGGGCTGCTGCTGGGCGCCCGTTCCGACTCGTCGGCGATCCGTGCCGGCGCCGCTCAGGCATCCGTCGCCGGAGTCTGGATGGTGCCCCCGCAGGGACCCGTCGCCGACATCGTCACCGACGCCGGGGGCGAGCTCGAGCCGGCCGGTGACGCCGCAGAGCTCTACGTCTCACGCACTCTGAGCGCCGAGGGCCGCAGCCGGGCGAGCGTCGGCGGCCGCCCCGCTCCGGCGGGCGTGCTCGCCTCTCTCGCCGAGGAGCTCGTGGTCGTGCACGGACAGTCCGACCAGCTGCGCCTGCGCTCGGGCGCCGCGCAGCGCGATGCGCTCGACCGCTTCGGAGGCGAGCAGATCGCCTCAGCCGTCGCGACCTACCGTGACCGCTTCGCCCGGTGGCGCGAGCTGGATGCCGAGATCACCGAGCTCACCGAGAACCGCGACCGTCGCATGGCCGAAGCCGCGCTGCTGCGTGAGCAGCTCGCCGAGATCGAGCAGCTCGAGCCGCAGCCGGGGGAGGACGTCGAGCTGAACCAGCGCGCCGAGCGACTCGCCAACTCCGAGGAGCTGCGGCTGTCGGCCTCCGTCGCCCGCTCCGCGCTTTCGAGCGACGAGGGCGACCCGGACGTCGCCGCTCTGCTCGCCGAGGCCCGCCGCTCTCTCGAGCGCAGCGCCGACCCCAAGCTCACCGAGATCTCGGAGACGCTCGCCGACCTCGGCTATCGCGCCGCGGATCTCGCGCAGCAGCTCTCGGGATACCTCGCCGACCTCGACGAGTCGGGCCCGCACGAACTCGCCGCGGTCGAGGAGCGTCGCGCGGCGCTCGGCGGACTGATCCGCCAGCACGGCTCGCTCGACGATGCCCTGCGCATCTGGCAGACGGGGTCGCTGCGCCTCGCTGAGCTCGACGACGACGGCGACCGCATCGAGCGGCTGACCGCAGAGGCGGGCAGTGCCCGCGACGCCCTCGACGATGCAGCCGACGCGCTCACCGAGGTGCGCACAGCGGCCGCCGTGCGGCTGTCGGCGGCCGTGACCGACGAGCTGCACGCCCTCGCCATGCCCGACGCCACCCTCGAGGTGCGCGTGTCGGCGGGCGCCGAATCCGCGCGCGGACGCGACGACGTCGCCATCCTGCTCGCACCGCACCCGGGCGCCGAGCCGCGGACGGTGTCGAAGGGGGCATCCGGCGGCGAGCTCTCGCGGGTCATGCTCGCGATCGAGGTCGTCATCGCCGGCACGGACCCGGTGCCGACGTTCGTCTTCGACGAGGTGGATGCCGGGATCGGCGGAGCCGCGGCCATCGAGGTCGGCCGCAGGCTCGCGCAGCTCGCCCGCACCTCGCAGGTCATCGCCGTCACGCACCTCGCCCAGGTGGCCGCGTTCGCGAACAACCACCTCTCGGTGGTCAAGTCGAACGACGGTGCGGTGACCGCGTCGAGCGTCACCAGGCTCGAGGGCGCCGACCGCGAGGCCGAGATGGCGCGCCTGCTCTCCGGACTCACCGATTCCGATGCCGCACTCACCCACGCCCGCGAACTGCTGAGCCTCGGCTCCGCGATCGACTGATAGGATAAAAGCCCGTGATGAACTCTTCTGTTGCGGCGCCTGACAACGACACCAGCTCCTTCACCACGAAGCACATCTTCGTGACGGGCGGTGTCGTTTCCTCGTTGGGCAAGGGGCTCACCGCAGCCAGCCTGGGCAACCTGCTCACCGCGCGCGGCGTGCGCGTCGTGATGCAGAAGCTCGACCCGTACCTCAACGTCGACCCCGGCACCATGAACCCGTTCGAGCACGGTGAGGTCTTCGTCACCGACGACGGCGCGGAGACCGACCTCGACATCGGGCACTACGAGCGCTTCCTCGGCATCAACCTGTCTCGTGCGGCGAACGTCACCACCGGGCAGATCTACTCCGACGTGATCGCCAACGAGCGTCGCGGTGACTATCTCGGCGCGACCGTGCAGGTCATTCCGCACATCACCGACGAGATCAAGCGCCGCATGCGCCTGCAGGCCACCGAGCAGCCGCAGCCCGACATCATCATCACCGAGGTCGGCGGCACCGTCGGCGACATCGAGTCGCAGCCGTTCCTCGAGGCCGCGCGTCAGCTGCGTCACGAGCTGGGCCGCGACAACGTGTTCTTCGTGCACGTGTCCCTCGTGCCGTTCATGGGCGCCTCCGGCGAGCAGAAGACCAAGCCCACCCAGCACTCCGTCGCAGCCCTGCGCCAGGTCGGCATCCAGCCCGACGCACTGGTGCTGCGCAGCGATCGTCCGGTCAGCGCGAGCAACCGCAACAAGATCGCCCTGATGTGCGACGTCGACGCCGAAGGCGTGATCAACACGGTCGACCTGCCGAGCATCTACGACATCCCGTCGACGCTCAACGATCAGGGCCTCGACGCCTACATCATCCGCCGTCTCGGCCTCGACCACGCCGGCGAGGTCGACTGGACCCGCTGGAACACGGTGCTGCACGCGGTGCACAACCCCAAGCACGAGGTCACCATCGGTCTCGTCGGCAAGTACATCGATCTGCCCGACGCGTACCTCTCGGTCACCGAGGCGCTCAAGGCCGGTGGCTTCGCGCAGGAGACGAAGGTCAACATCCGCTGGATTCCGTCCGACTCATGCGAGACCCCGGAGGGGGCTGCGAAGGCTCTCGGCGAGGTCGATGGCATCTGCGTGCCCGGCGGCTTCGGCATCCGCGGCATCGAGGGCAAGCTCGGCGCGCTGAAGTTCGCCCGTGAGCAGGGCATCCCGACGCTCGGCCTGTGCCTCGGGCTGCAGTGCATGGTCATCGAGTACGCCCGTGACGTCGCCGGCATCGAGGGCGCCTCGTCGACCGAGTTCGACCCCGACACCGCAGAGCCGGTCATCGCGACCATGGCCGAGCAGATCGAGATCCTCGACGGCGGCGACCTGGGCGGCACCATGCGCCTCGGCCTCTATGAGGCGGCTCTCGCCGAGGGCTCGCTCGCCAGCGACCTGTACGACGCGCCGACCGCCTCTGAGCGGCACCGCCACCGCTACGAGGTGAACAACGCCTACCGTCCGCGCCTCACCGACGCCGGTCTGGTGTTCTCGGGCGTGAACCCCGACCTCGACCTCGTCGAGTACGTCGAGCTGCCCCGGGACGTGCATCCGTTCTACATCGCCACCCAGGCGCACCCCGAGCTCAGCTCGCGCCCTACCGCCCCGCACCCGCTCTTCCGCGGTCTGGTCGGCGCCGCCATCGAGCGCCACCGCGCCAGCGAGCTGTTCACCGAGGACGCCTGATCATGCTGCAGGACGAGCCGTTCGAGCCCGAGGTCATCTCCAGTGACGTCGCCTACCGTGGCGCGGTCTGGAACGTCCGCGACGATCGGGTGCGCTACGGCGACGGCGAGATCCGCCGTCAGTACGTCGCGCACACCGGTGCGGTTGCCGTCGTGGCGCTGGACGAGCACGAGCGGGTGCTGCTGATCCAGCAGTACCGGCATCCGATCCGCCACCGCGACTGGGAGCTGCCCGCCGGCCTGCTCGACGTTCCGGGCGAGGAGCCGCTGCACGCCGTCCAGCGCGAGCTCGGCGAGGAAGCCGACATCGTCGCCGAGCACTGGGAGCACCTCGTCTCGGCGTGGACGACGCCAGGCGGCAACGACGAGATGATCCACATCTACCTCGCCACCGGGCTCAGCGATTCCGACCGGCACGAGCGCGAGGACGAGGAGGCCGACATCCGCGTCGAGTGGGTGCCGCTCGCCGAGGTGGCGGATGCCGTGCTCGCCGGGCGTCTGCACAACGGCATCCTGGCCATCGGGGTTCTCGCGGCCGAGCGTCGCCTCCGCGAGCAGCGGTCGCACGAAGAGCCCTGACGTGCGGCTCGACCGGGCGCTCGACGCGTACCTGCGTCACGTCACGATCGAGCGCGGGCTCTCCGAGCACACGGTCGCCGCCTACCGTCGCGACCTGTCCGGCTACACCGCATGGCTGGGGGAGCAGGGCATCGAGACGACGGATGCCATCGACCCGCGCACCGTCGCGGCATTCATCGCCGATCGCGCGGGCGCCGACCCGCCACCCGCGGCGACCAGCCTCGCCCGGCTGCAGTCGGCCGTGCGCGGCTGGCACCGCTTCCTCGTGCGCGAGGGGATCGAGACCGCCGATCCCACCGGGCGGCTGCGGCCGCCGAAGGCGCCGCAGCGCCTGCCGAAGGCGCTCACCATCGAGCAGGTCGAGCGCCTCCTCGCCGCGCCCTCGGCCGACGAGCCGATCGGGATGCGCGACCGCGCACTGCTAGAGCTGCTGTACGCGACGGGCGCGCGGGTCTCGGAGGCGGTCACGCTCGACGTCGACGACCTCTCCTACGGCGACGTGCTCCGGCTGCGCGGCAAGGGCGACAAGGAGCGAATCGTGCCTGTCGGGTCCTACGCACGGGCAGCCGTCGACGCCTACCTCACGCGGGCCCGCCCAGGGCTGGCGACCAAGCGGCGCGCGACGGCCCGGCTGTTCCTCGGCGCACGCGGAGCGCCGCTGTCACGGCAGAGCGCCTGGCTGGTGATCCGCGCCGCCGCCGAACGCGCGCAGATCACCGCCGAGGTGTCTCCGCACACGCTGCGGCACAGCTTCGCGACGCACCTGCTGCAGGGCGGTGCCGACGTGCGCGTGGTGCAGGAGCTGCTCGGCCACGCGTCGGTCGCGACGACGCAGATCTACACGCATGTGTCGGTGGATGCCCTGCGCGACGTCTACGCGACATCGCACCCCCGGGCGCGCTGACCCTCTGCCGCGTGCCGACCCCGGCGCAGTCGCGCCCTGCGGATACAATCGAGCGAGCACGAAGGAGCAGGATGGCGGACAAGGTGACGAAGAGCAGGTCGAAGGCGACGAAGGGTGACGACACCCCCATCGGCCCGACCGGTCGTCCCTATCAGGGGTTCCCGACCCCTGCGCCGCTCGCCTCGCACGGCCCGGCGCGCATCATCGCGCTGTGCAACCAGAAGGGCGGCGTCGGCAAGACGACCACCTCGATCAACCTCGCGGCCTCGCTCGCCGAGTACGGCCGCCGCGTGCTCGCGGTGGACTTCGACCCCCAGGGTGCGCTATCTGCGGGTCTGGGCATCCAGACGCACGACGTGCCCACCGTGTACGACCTGCTGCTCGACACCAAGCGCGACCCGCGCGAGGCGATCGTGCACTCGTCCGTCCACAACCTCGACGTGCTGCCGGCGAACATCGACCTGTCGGCCGCCGAGGTGCACCTCGTCAACGAGGTGGCTCGCGAGACGATCCTCTCCCGGGTGCTGCGGCACGTGTCGGGCGAGTACGACGTCATCCTCATCGACTGCCAGCCGTCGCTCGGCCTGCTCACGGTGAATGCGCTGACCGCCGCGCACGGCGTGCTCATTCCGCTGGAGTGCGAGTTCTTCGCCCTGCGCGGTGTGGCGCTGCTGATCGAGACCATCGACAAGGTGCGCGACCGGCTCAACCCCGCCATCGAGCTCGACGGCCTGCTCGCCACGATGTACGACCCGCGCACGCTGCACTCGCGCGAGGTGCTGGAGCGCGTCGTCGAGGCCTTCGGCGATGACGTCCTCGAGACCGTCATCGGTCGCACCGTGAAGTTCCCCGACGCGTCGGTGTCGGGCGTTCCCATCACCGAGTTCGCGCCCGAGCACGCCGCAGCACAGGCGTATCTGCGACTGGCGCGGGAGCTGGTCGCCCGTGGCGCCGTCGCCTGAGAACCACGCTGTCGTCGACGAGACCGGGCCTCGCGCTGAGCCGGTCGAAGCGTTTCGCGTCTCGCTATCGAACTTCGACGGCCCGTTCGACCTGCTGCTGAACCTCATCTCCAAGCACGAGCTCGACATCACCGAGGTCTCGCTGAGCCGCGTCACCGACGAGTTCATCTCGTACCTGAAGGAACTCGACGGCGACGCCGAGCTCGATCAGGCGTCGGAGTTCCTGGTCGTCGCGGCCACCCTGCTCGACATGAAGATCGCAGGCCTCCTGCCGCAGGGCGAGCTGGTGGATGCCGAGTCGGTGGCGCTGCTGGAGGCCCGCGACCTGCTGTTCGCGCGGCTGCTGCAGTACCGAGCGTTCAAGGAGGTCTCGAGCTGGTTCGCGCGCTGCCTGCAGCGAGAGGACCGCCGTCACGTGCGCGCCGTGCCGCTCGACGAGAAGCACCGCAGCCGCACTCCCGAGCTGGTGTGGACGCTGACGCCCGCCGACTTCGCCGCGTTGGCGCTGATGGCCTTCACCCCCAAGGAGCTGCCGACGGTCGGACTCGATCACCTGCACGCGCCGCTGGTGAGCATCCGGGAGCAGGCCGCGATCGTCGTCACGCTGCTGCGCAGCACCGACTCGCTGACCTTCCGCGAGCTCGTCGCCGGCGTCAGCGAGCCCGGCATCGTCGTGGCGCGCTTCATCTCGGTGCTCGAGCTGTACCGCCACGCGGCGCTGTCGTTCGAGCAGCTCGAGCCACTCGGCGAGCTGACCCTGCGCTGGTCGGCGGAGAGCTGGTCGGATGAGCAGCTGGCCACGTTGGGAGCAGACTATGACCGATGAGACGGATGCCCGTGCCGAGACGACCGCCGGGAATCAGCAGACGACCCTCGAAGCGCCGCCCGAGTCGGCGCCCGAGTCGCCGCTGACGGAGCGCGTCGAGGCGATCCTGCTGATCATCGATGAGCCGATCGCGCTCGTCGCCCTGGCCGCTGCCGTGCACGCGCCGGTGCCGGCCGTGCGGCAGGTGCTCGAGCAGCTGGTGGAGGACTACGACGGGCGTGGCCGCGGCCCGCGCCGCGGCTTCGAGCTGCGCGAGGTCGGTGGCGGCTGGCGACTGTACGTACGCGATGACCACGACGACCTGGTGGCGGACTTCATCGGCGGCCAGGCCCCCGCCCGGCTCTCCCAGGCGGCGCTCGAGACGCTCGCCGTGATCGCCTACAAGCAGCCCGTGACCCGAGGGCAGGTGGCATCCATCCGCGCGGTCAACGTCGACTCGGTCGTGCGCACCCTGCTCGCGCGCGGGCTCATCACCGAGCTGTTCGCCGACTCCGAGACCGGCGCGATCAACTACGGCACCACCGATCAGCTGCTGCAGCACCTCGGCATCAACTCGATCGATGATCTGCCGCCCATCTCGCCGCTGCTCGATGACGGCGCCGACGGATTCGACGAGGGAATGATCCGATGAGCACTGAACGACCCCAGATGGACCCGCCCGAGGGCATCCGCCTGCAGAAGGCACTCGCGAACGCCGGCGTGGCATCCCGCCGCGTCATCGAGCAGTACATCGTCGAGGGGCGCATCCGCGTCAACGGCAGGACGGCCACCGAGCTCGGCACCCGCATCGACCCCGAGACCGACCTGATCGACGTCGACGGCACTGCCATTCAGCTCGACGTCTCGAAGCGGTACGTGATGCTGAACAAGCCGACGGGCGTCGTCAGCACGATGAAAGACGAGAACGGCCGGCCCGACCTGCGTCGCTTCACGAAGGACTGGCCCGAGCGGCTGTACAACGTCGGACGACTGGATGCCGAGACCAGCGGTCTGCTCATCCTCACCAACGACGGCGACCTCGCGCACGTGCTCGCGCACCCGTCGTTCGGCGTCACCAAGGTCTACATCGCGAAGGTGGCCGGCACGGTCGCTGCGCAGACGATCGCCCAGCTGACTCGCGGGATCGAGCTCGAGGACGGACCGATCAAGGCCGACAAGGCTCGGCTCCTGGATGTCTCGCGCGGGTCGAGTCTGGTCGAGCTCACGCTGCACTCCGGACGCAACCGAATCGTCCGGCGCATGATGGCCGCGGTCGGGCATCCGGTCGACGAGCTGGTGCGCCGCCAGTTCGGGCCGCTGCACCTGGGAACTCTCGCGGTCGGCAAGGCGCGCGAGCTGACTAAAATCGAACGAGGCGCGCTGCTGACTCTGTCGCGCCAGGATTCCCCGGCGCCCGCTGCCACCGAGCAGCGACGAGCGCATGACAGCCCTCAGGAGAACGAGTGACCGATTCCCACAGTGCGCGCGCGGCTCAGCATGCCGCGCGGCTCTCGGGGACGGTGCGCGTCGTCGGAGCGGGGCTTCTCGGCTCGAGCATCGGGCATGCCCTCAGCGCCAAGGGCATCGACGTCGTGCTCGCCGACGCATCGCCGTCGCAGCTGCGTCTCGCCATCGACTACGGCGCGGGACGCGCCGCGCGCGACGACGACGCACCGCGGCTGATCGTCGTGGCCGTCCCGCCGGATGTCACCGCGGACGTCATCGAGGCAGAGCTCAGCGCCTACCCGGATGCCGTCGTCACCGACGTCGCGAGCGTGAAGCTCGACCCCTTCGACGAGCTGCGCCGCCGCGGCATCGACTTGACCCGTTACATCGGCTCGCACCCGCTCGCCGGACGTGAGCGCGGGGGAGCGATCTCGGCGCGCGCCGACCTGTTCATCGGCCGTCCGTGGGTGGTCTGCCGCGATGAGCAGACCCGCGCCGCCGATCTCGCCCTGGTCGAGGCACTCGCGCTCGACGTCGGCGCGATGCCGCTGGAGATGACTCCCGATGAGCATGACCGCTCGGTCGCGCTCACCTCGCACGTGCCGCAGGTGGTCGCGAGCCTGCTCGCCGGACGCCTGGCCGAAGCCGACGAGGGCTCGCTGCGCCTCGCCGGTCAGGGCGTGCGCGACACGACCCGCATCGCCGCCTCGGCGCCTGAACTGTGGGTGCAGATCCTCGGGGCGAACGCCGCCCCGGTCGTCGAGCTGCTGGATGCCTTGGCCCTCGACCTCAAGGAGGTCGCCGACGCTCTGCGCGAGCCGGACGCTCCCGGTGCCCGCAGAACGGTCGCGGATGCCATCCGCCAGGGCAACGAGGGCGTGGAGCGCCTGCCGGGCAAGCACGGTCAGAACCGACGCTTCGAGACGATGGTCGTCATGGTCGACGACACCCCCGGCCAGCTGGGCCGCCTGTTCGGCGAACTCGGCGAACTGGGGGTCAACGTCGAGGACCTGCGTCTCGAGCACTCTCCTGGCGCCCAGTTCGGTCTCGCCGAGATCAGCTTGGCGCCGGCCGCACTGCGCGGCGCGATCGAAGGACTGGAAGAGCGCGGCTGGCGGATTGCGGGGAACACCAATGACTAGCCCTTCGACAGGCTCAGGGATCCAGGGGACAGGCACCCACGCGGTTGGTGCCGCGAAGTTCATCGCGATCGACGGGCCCGCCGGCTCTGGCAAGTCCAGCGTCTCGAAGGAGATCGCACGCCGCGAGCGCTACGGCTACCTCGACACGGGAGCCGCCTACCGGGCGCTGGCGTGGCACGTGCTCGACCGCGGGGACGACACAGCTGACGCCGATGCGGTTCGCGCCGCGGCATCCGATTTCCCGTTCTCGCAGGGACTCGACCCCGATGACCGGATCGTGCGCGTCGGCGACGTGGACGTGACCGCCGCCATCCGCGAGCCGCGGGTTTCAGGCGCGGTCAGCGGCGTCGCCCGCGTACCTGAGGTCCGCGTGCAGGTGAACGAGATGTTCCGCCGCATCGTTGCCGAGTCGGACTACCCGGCCGTGATCGTCGAAGGACGAGACATCACCACCGTCGTCGCGCCCGACGCGCCCGTGCGGATCCTGCTCACCGCTGCGCCGGAGGTGCGCGCCGCCCGGCGCGCCGGCGAGCTCGCAGGCGAGAACGCCGCCGCTGTCGCGGAAGCGCTGCACAAGCGCGACGCATCCGACAGCACCGTCGTCGACTTCCTCAACGCCGCCGAAGGCGTTGACGTGGTCGACTCCACCGAACTTGATTTCGCGCAGACCATCGACGCCGTGCTCGCGGTGATCGCCCAGCGGCGCGACGCTGACAGAGGAGCTTGAACATGGCCGATGAAGAGTACACCGGCGCCCCCGACGATCTCGCCGAGAAGATGGCCTCGCTCGACGAGGACTTCGCCGAACAGCGCGCCACCGCGATGCGCGCATCGCTCAGCGACTACGAGCTGGAAGAGGACGACACCGCGCTGCTGGAGGGCATCGCCCTCGGCGAGGACGGCATCGAGTACTCGCCGGCCCTGCCGGTGGTGGCGATCGTCGGCCGCCCGAACGTGGGCAAGTCGGCGCTCGTGAACCGCATCCTCGGCCGCCGCGAGGCCGTCGTCGAGGACACCCCTGGCGTCACGCGTGACCGCGTCACCTACAAGGCCGAGTGGAATGACCGTCGCTTCTCGCTGGTCGACACCGGTGGCTGGGAGCCGGATGCCAAGGGCATCGACCGCTCGGTCGCCGCCCAGGCCGAGGTCGCGATCGACCTCGCCGACATGGTGCTGTTCGTCGTCGACGCGAAGGTCGGCGCCACCTCCACCGATGAGCACGTCGTGAAGCTGCTGCGCAAGAGCGGCAAGCCCGTGTTCCTCGTCGCGAACAAGATCGATGACGCCCGCCAGGAGCCCGAGGCCGCGGCCCTGTGGAACCTGGGGCTGGGTGAGCCGCATCCGGTCTCGGCCATCCACGGTCGCGGTGTGGCCGATCTGCTCGACATGGTCATCGCCAAGCTGCCCGAGGTGTCGGCTGTCGCGAAGGCCGAGATCGGCGGCCCGCGCCGCGTCGCCATCATCGGGCGCCCGAACGTGGGCAAATCGTCGCTGCTGAACAAGGCGGCGGGCGAGGAGCGCGTGGTCGTGAACGACCTCGCCGGCACCACCCGCGACCCGGTCGACGAGATCGTCGAGCTGGGCGGGAAGATGTGGCGTCTGGTCGACACCGCGGGCATCCGCCGCCGCGTGCACCTGCAGCAGGGCGCTGACTTCTACGCGTCGTTGCGCACCTCCGCCGCTCTCGAGAAGGCCGAGGTCGCCGTCGTCGTGCTCGACGTCTCGCAGCCGATCAGCGTGCAGGACCTGAACATCATCGACATGGTGCTCGAGTCGGGGCGCGCGCTCGTGCTCGCGTTCAACAAGTGGGACCGCCTGTCGGACGACGACATGGAGAACTCCGACCGTCGCCGCTACCTCGAGCGGGAGATCGAGCAGGATCTCGCGCACGTCGCGTGGGCTCCTCGCGTGAACATCTCGGCGAAGACCGGCCGGCACTTCGACAAGCTCGTCCCCGCGCTCGAGCAGGCTCTGGAGAACTGGGACCGCCGCATCCCGACCGGCAAGTTCAACGCGTTCATCACCGAGCTCGTCGCCGCCCACCCGCACCCGCTGCGCGGTGGCAAGCAGCCGCGCATCCTGTTCGGCACGCAGGCGTCGACCCGTCCGCCGACGTTCGTGCTCTTCACGACCGGATTCCTCGACCCCGGCTACCGCCGCTTCGTGCAGCGACGCCTGCGCGAGCTGTACCAGTTCGAGGGAACGCCGATCGTCATCAACATGCGGGTGCGCGAGCGTCGCCAGCGCTGACCGGCTGGGTTCCTGAGCCTGTCGAAGGACCCTGAGCCTGTCGAAGGGTCCCATTTGGTCCCTGAGCCCGTCCCTTTGGGTCCCTGAGCGCGCCCCTTTGGGTCCCTGAGCCTGTCGAAGGGATAATGGCGTCGGATGCCGCAACACCGCGGCATCCGACGCACCGCCCACGAGGCCCCGCACGATTCGAGGATGCAATGTCGCACGCTCTGCCCCTGCCCGATTTCACCCACGAGCGCGTGGAGGTGACGACCGGGCGACGCAGCGGGCTTTTCATCGCCGTCGCACTGCACTCGTCCGTGCTCGGCTCCGCGCTGGGCGGTGCACGCCTGTGGACGTACCCGCACTGGAGCGACGCGCTCGGCGACGCGCTGCGGCTGTCGGCCGCGATGACGCTGAAGAACGCGGCCGCGGGTCTGGATGCCGGTGGCGGCAAGTCGGTGATCGGGCTGGCGCCCGGCGAGACCCTCGACGCCGATCGGCGTCGGGACGCCTTCCTCGACCTCGGTGACGCCGTGGAGCTGATGGGCGGCCTGTACCGCACGGCGGAGGACGTCGGATCGACGACCGACGACATGCTGACCGTCAGCGAGCGCACGCTGCATGTCGTCGGGCTCCCGTCTGCAGTCGGCGGTTCCGGTGAGCCGGCTGGTCCCACCAGCCTCGGCGTGTACGCGTCGCTGCAGGCGGTGCTCGAGCGGGTGGCCGGGTCGGCGGATGCCGCGGGCCGCCGCATCACGATCTCCGGGCTCGGGCAGGTCGGCGGGCGTCTGGCATCCCGCCTCGCAGAGCAGGGCGCGCAGCTGACCGTCACCGACATCAACCCTGCCCGCCGCGCGTTCGCTGATGAGATCGGCGCGACCTGGGTCGAACCGGGCACCGAGCACCTGGTCGCCGGTGACGTGTTCGTGCCGGCTGGCATCGGCGGTGTGCTGACCGACGAGGTCATCGACGCGCTGGATGTGAAGGCCGTGTGCGGCCCGGCGAACAACCCGCTCGCCGACCGGTCGGGCGCTGACCGTCTCGCGCAGCGCGGGGTGCTGTACGCGCCCGACTTCGTCGTGAACGCCGGCGGAGTGATCTATCTCGACCTCGAGGCGAAGCGCATCGGAACGAGCGACGAGATCATGCAGCGCGTCGCCGGAATCGGCGACACGGTGCGCCGGATTCTCGATGACGCGGAGGCTCGCGGTGTGACACCGCTGCTCGCCGCGGAGGAACTCGCAGCCTCGCGCCTGCGTGCCGGAGCAGCCGTCGGCGCGCGCTGACTCTCTGGCGGCTCGAGTCCTCCGGGCGGTCGCCTCTTCTCGGCGGTCGCCTGCTCTCGGCAGGTGTCTCTTCGTGGCGGTCGCCTGCTCCCAGAGGTCGTCGTGCCGAAGGGCGTCGCGGCATGAAAGGCTGGGGGAGTGACGATCGTTCCTCCCGCCCCCGATGAGCCGCGACGTCCGCTCGGGCCGCAGGACCCGGGTGATGCGTGGGTGGTCGCGCCGACCGGGGAGAAGTACTGGGGCCGGTTCGGAGCTGCTGGCGTGCTCGCCTTCGATCCTCAGCGCGGGGTGCTGCTGCAGCACCGCGTCGGCTGGAGCCACTTCGGCGGCACGTGGGGTATCCCGGGCGGCGCCCTGCACCAGGACGAGTCGCCCCTCGACGGCGCGCTGCGCGAGGCGCAGGAAGAGGCGGGCATTCCGGACGGCGCGCTGCACGCGCGGTTCGCTCGCGTGCTAGACCTGCAGATCTGGTCGTACACGACCGTCGTCGCCGATGTGCTTGCGCCGTTCGATCCGGTGATCAGCGACCCGGAGAGCCTTGCTTTGGAGTGGGTGCCGGTCGACGAGGTCGATCAGCGGCCGCTGCATCCCGGCTTCGCCGCCTCGTGGCCGCTGCTGCGTTCGCTGCTGATGGTGCACCCGGCGATCGTCGTTGACGCGGCGAACGTCGTCGGCTCGGTGCCCGATGGCTGGTGGAAGGACCGGGCAGGAGCTGCGACGCGCCTTCATGAGCGGCTCTCGAAGTGGGCCGCCGACGGGGTGGATGCCGGATCGCTGGGCCTCGAGGCCGACCGCTGGTTCCCACCGGTGACGATGGTCGTCGAGGGCGCAGCCCGCGCGATCCCGGATGCCCGGCAGCAGACCCACGGCGCCCGCGTTGCCATCGTGCGCGCCGCCGGCGCCGGAGACGACGCGATCGTGGAGGAGGCCCGCCGCCTCGCCGCAGACGGTTCAGACGTGATAACCGTGACCAGCGACCGCGGCCTCGCCGCCCGACTCGACGAGGTCGACGCGAAAGTCGAGTCGGCCGGCTGGCTGCTGCGCCAGATGGATGCCCGCGGCTGACCCGATTGCTTCCGGTCAGAAGGGTGGTCGCTCCGTCGGATCTGGACCGGCATCGTGTGGCGACCCAGGCGGGTTCGAAAGCTCGATTGACGGCACGAACATCACCCGCCGGTTCGGCAGATCGCGGTAGTGGCGTCCGTTCGGGCTGATCCATTCCACCGAGCGGTCGGGAAGCTGACGCGCGTACCACCGATGACTGTCGGGTATGTCGGGGTGCTTGATCGGGTGGTGCATGCCACAGAAGTGCGCGAGGTTGTCGATGTGGGTCTTCCCGCCCAGGGCCCAGTCCTGGTTGTGATCGGCCTCGCAACGGTGGATCGGTGCTCGGCATCCGGGGAAGCGGCAGTGCTGATCCCGCGCCCGCAGGAATCGTCGCATCTGCTCGGTCGGCGTGTAGGTGTCGGTCTCGACCACCATTCCGGTGGCATCGAGGAACAAGCGGGTCCATCCCGTGCGCTGACCGGCGAGACGACGCGCGACATCCGGAGCCAGCGGACCGAATCCGTCGAATTCCGCGGGCCGATCGTCGTCTCCGGCGACGGTCGTGGCGGCGACCGTCACCTGGATGGTGGCGTGGATGTTCTCGAGCCCGGTGCCGTGCGCGTCGGTTGGCGTGGACGCGAGCAGCAGGTCGGTGAAGAGGTCGGCCCGCAGCTGGTCCATCGTCCTCGTGTCGGGTGGGACGTGGGTGATGCGGGGGCTGTCGTCGTGGAACTTCGGATCGAGTGGAAGCTCGAACGGGTCGGCGGTGAAAGTGTGCGATCCGAAGATCGCCCCGTCATCAGCATCCGGCATCCCTGCGTTCACCGGCAGCAGGGTCTCAGGGTCGAGACCCACGTCTTCCGGCTCCGACGGTCCGAACTCGGGGCGGCGGTCTTCAGGGTGCTTCTGCATGTGCCGTGCCATCTTGGTGAGGCGGTCGAGGATGGCGACGCCCAGATGCTCGGGCAGCACGGCCTGCAGCAGCACAAGCCCGTCACCGATGGAGCGGACCGTGACCGTGCGCTCGGCCGCAGCGCGCTTGTGCTGCTCGACGATGGTGGACCCAGCCAGAGCCGCAGCGATGCGGCGCGCTTGCACGCGGGTGCGGGCCGCGGTGTCGTTCTCAGCGGTCTCGAGAGCCGCGGCTTCATAGAGCAGCAGCGTGCTCGCGTCGACGTCACCCGCCTCTATCGCTTCACGTACCGGCGCGGCCTCTCGCAGAATCTCGCGCACGTGCCCCGGCGTGATGCGGCCGGCTGCGTACGACTCCCGCACCGTGTCGAACTCGGTCGCCAGCAGATGCGCGTCGGCGAAGGCGAATGTCATCGAGCTCTGCGATACGTGGCCCGCTGCCGAGTACTCGGCCATCATCGACCGCTCGATGGCATCCCGGTGCTGCGGCGCCGAGGTCACCTCTTCCTGCCAGAGCTCCCACCGGCGAGCAAGCAGAGCCGACGCCTCGGACTGAAGCACCGCGATCTCCCGCTGCTTGGCTGCCCACTCGTCGAGCAGCGCGGTGCGCTGTTCGATGAGTGTCTGTCATCCGTCGTCCATGCATCCAGATTAGAACGTACCTCCGACATTCGGCCGGGCTGGATCAGAACTGTGGATAAGTCGCCGGGGTCAGTCTTCGTACGGATCCCGACCGCGCAGCCGGTCGATCTCGCGCCTCTCGCGTTTGGTCGGGCGACCGGCGCCGCGGTCGCGCACGGCGAGCATGGCCGACGGCTCGCGAGGGGGAGTGCGGTCTTCGTACGCCGTCACCGCGACGGGCGCGCCGACGCGCTTCGACAGCGTCTGCTTCACGATGAGGATGCGGTCGAACCCCGACATCCTCACCCGCACCTCATCGCCCGGCTTCACGGTCTGCGCGGCCTTGGTCCGCTCGCCGCCGACGCGCACGTGGCCGGCCCGGCAGGCCGTCGTGGCGGCAGAGCGGGTCTTGTAGATGCGGATCGCCCAGAGCCAGCTGTCGACGCGTACGGGTTTCATGGCATCCATCATCTGCCCTTCTCCAGAACGCGATCAGCGACGGCGACGACGAGCGGATGCCGCGGGGCGCCCACCCGTCGGATGAAGCGGTCAGCCCTCGACCGTGACCTCGCCGATGCTGCCGTCGACGCCGAGGTGCACGGCCGGCCAGTACCCCTCGGGGAAGTGCTGCCCGCACGAGTCGGTGAAGTGCAGCACCGTCGCCTCGTCGGTGATCTCGAGGGTGTCGAGCACGAGATCGTCGGCGCCCTCGTCGAGCTCACTCGCGGATGGCGCGCTGTCGCTGAAGTGGGTGATGACGGCATCGGATGCCCGGCGCCGGATCTCATCGAGGTCTTCGACCACAGCGTGGGCACGGGGGACGAGCGTGCGCACGGCTTCGACGTCGGCTCCGTCGATCATCAGCTCGAGTTCACGGCCGTCGATCGTCAGCGCGCCCGAGAACCAGTCGTGCGTGACGACGTCGCCATCGTCGAGCGTGGTCTCGGCGCGAGAGAGGGTGCCGAGTTCCGGATCTTCGATGGTCGGATGCTGGGTGCTCATGCGGTTACCGTAGCGCCTGAGCGCCCGGCGATCAGTCGACCAGGCCGCGCGTCACCAGGACTCGCCCTGCGGTGAGGTCAGGACCGCGCTCGAATCCGGCGGCGAGGAAGGTGGAGACGGTGCCGTGGTACAGGTCGTTCGATCGGTGCGAGCCGGTGGAGGTGTCGACCGGGTAGGCCTCGATCATGCGTGCGCCCGATTCGCGGGCGAAGTCGAGAGCGGATGCCAGCAATCGGGCGTTCAGTCCTTGACCGCGGTGCTCCTGCCGCACGACGAAGCAGGTGACCGCCCAGACTGACTCATCGTCGAGCGCTTCGGCGGTGGCGGATGCGATGGTGCGAGTGTGCAGGATGCGCTGCTGCACGGTGCGCGGCCCGACGCGGATCCATCCGGCAGCCTCGCCGTCGACATACGCGATGAGCCCAGGGGGAGGGCCGGCGGCGATCTCGTCGTGCAGCATGTCGCGCCGCTGCTCGAGAGTCGTCGTCGGCCAGACCTTGTTGCGCACGACCGGCCAGATGCACTGGCAGTCGGCACCGTCGCCGCCGCCGGAGAGCGAGTGCTGCACGTCGTCCCACCGCGTGATCGTCGCCGGTTCTGTGATGATCGTCGCCATGGCGGCACGTTACGCCGGGGCCCGGACATCGGCAACGGTTGCTTGCTCGGGACGGCTTCCGCCACGCCCGGTGGCGCCGGTTCGCGGTGGCCGAATCCGTCGGCTAGGATAGTGGAGTTGCCCGCGCTTCGGTGCGGACTGCCACGGGCTGTGGCGCAGCTTGGTAGCGCACTTGACTGGGGGTCAAGGGGTCGCAGGTTCAAATCCTGTCAGCCCGACGTAGACGCAAGAGGAGGGGGTTCCGATCCGCGAGGATCGGAACCCCCTCCTCTTGCGTCTACTCGCGTTTGAAAAGCGGGGCCACGCGGCGCCGAGAGGCTCCGCGGGCCGCCGCACCCCCCCAACCCATGCCGATCTCGATGACGAGCGGCGCGTGGAGGGCGCCGTGGGGATGCAGCCCGACCATTTAGGCTCGGAATCTTGCAAGAGTTTCCGGGCCTTGTATGCCCGGGATCGCCACCCCCTCCAAAACCCCTTCGGTTGTCCACAGCCTCTGCCAGGATGAGGGCGTGTCATTCTCTTCGATTCTCGGCGTTGCGAACAGCGCAGCGGCTCCGGACTGGGCGGTGCTCGTGACACCGGTCTTTACTCTGGTTGCGGCGATTGGTGGCGTGGTGGTCACAGGTCTGTTCGCTTCCGCGCGCGAGAGGCGGATCAGCCGCGAGACCCGCGAGCATGAGGTCAAAATGCAGCTTGTGTCGCGCCAGTTAGCCTCGGAGACTTCTCTTGCTGACCGTCGACTCGATGCGTACACCACGCTCATCGCCGAGATAACGGCCGAACCGGAGCGGAAGGAGCGAAAGCTCGCCGAGGCGCGCGGGAAGGCAAACGGCGGCGGTTTCAGCATGAGGTTCCATTCGACCGAGATCAGTACCGCGCTTGCACGTGCCCAGCTGCTGTCGTCGGAGGCTGATGCTCAAGCGCTCGGAGCGGCTGTTGGAGACTTTCACAAGAGCTACAACGAGAACGTCGGTGCGGCAACCAAGGCGATCGTTGCGGTCTATCGCTCTGAACCTGCAGCGGTGTCGGATGTCGCTCAGCGTCCGATTGCGACTAACGCCGAAGGCTGAGCGCTGGCAGCGGAGATGTGCGCAGAGAACGCGGCGCGATGGGCGCTGAAGTCGCGCGGGCGGACGTGCGCATAAACCTTGTCTGTAATGGCGTAGCTAGCGTGGCCCATCGCCCGGGATAGCTCGTGCATGTCGAGGGCACAGGACTCCAGTGCCAGCGTGGCGAAGGTGTGGCGTAGCTCGTGAAAGTGCAGGCCGTCCAGGCCAGCGCGGGTCGCCGCTGGCTTGAAGGTGTACCGGCAAAAACCCTTGGGATCGAAGGCGCGCTCGTAGTTCAGGCGGTTGTGCCCCGGCACCCTTCCCGGCCACGGGCCTGCCTCCAGGTTGCCGCGGTGCGGGTGGTTGCGCGGGTGCACGCCCAGATCGCGGAACATCGTCTCGTCCAGAATCGGCACGTCGCGCACGGCTCGGGCGGTCTTCGGAGTGCCGACGACGTAGCCCTTGCTGGTGCGTCATGTTCAGCCGTACCTGCACCTCGCACGGCGCAGGTCGATGTCGCGAATGCGCAGCGCGGCGTCTTCACCAATGCGCAATCCGGTCAGCGCGCCGAAGCGCACCAGCAGGTCGTACGGTGGCTGAGCCGACAGCTCGGCGGCGAGCCGATTGACTTCCTCGACGGTGAGGAATCGTGCCTCGGCGGTGTCCACCTTGGGCTTGGTGACGGCGATGCAGGGGTTGAACGGGATGAGCCGGTGCGCGTAGGCGTACGAAAACACCTTCCGCACCACCTTGTAAGTGCCCAGCACGCTCGTCTGAGTGCGGGGCTCCCCGTCTGCCTGCGGCTGGCGCGTAGCTCGCCGAGCCAGTGTCCAGAGGCAATGGGCGGGCCTGAACGCCACCTCGAAGTCGTAGGGGGATCAAGGCATGCGCTAGCTGTGGCAGATGCCCTCCTCCTGCGTGACAGCAGCCTGTCGGCGGTGCTCGAAAACTGGACAATAGCGCCGCGCCGCTACTGTCCAGTTTTCGAGCGCCGCCGACAATCCGGCCCGCCGAGCACCGAGCGTGCAGAGGTAGCATCAACCTCCATTCCCTGGGCGGCGACTCAAGCCCAACACCTCCAACGGACCGTCTGCGATGGCCAGCTGCAAATGACGACAGACCTCTCCTCGACAGTGAGTACGGTTCAATAGTGACGTTCGACACCGATGACCTCGCTGACCTCGCGATAAAGCTGCGTGCACATATAAACGCCGCCGGGTTGAAAGTGGCGCCTGCGTCACCGTCGTCCACCCGGTCACCGGATGTCTTCTTCGTCCACCCGGCGGTCTCTGTCGAGGCGTTCCTCGAGACGCTCGACATGATGGCACCGGCCGCCGTGTTCGTGCTCGCCGAGTCGTTCGACCCGGACGACATGGGTACGGAAGATGCCGCCCTTCGGTCGACCGCTGAGCAGCACGCAGGCGAGATTTTCCGACTGTCCGTGCTGTGGGCGCGAGACGGGATGCTGCACACCTGGTTTATTACGACCGACTGGCACGACGCGCTCAGCGACGAGTCGGAAATGCAGCAGTACCAGGCGAAGGGGCTGCAGCAGATGGACCGCGAGCTGATGCACGAGCGGAGCAGGAACGCGCACCGTCAGCTGATGGAATTGGTCGTTGAGTCGCCGGACTTCCGCGGCGCCACGATCAACAGGCGCACGGTTCAGGTGCGGCTGTTGATGGATGCAAACCCCGCGCTTGTTGACGGCCTGATCTTCCCGCACGAGTTCGCCACCGCGGCGCGGCGCACCGCAGCCGACGAGGTTGCCCGGTGGGAAGCACGGCTTGCCGACGACGAGGGTGTGATCCGTCGTCTCGCGCTCGAGCTGCGCGGAGTGCGCACACAGCGCGAGCAGAAGGAGTACGCCGCGAGGATGTTGCGCGAGCTTGCCGACGGATGGGCGCTCACCGAAACGTTCGTGGATCAGATGCGCCGCAAGACTCGGGACCTGGATACGTGACCTCGGTGGACGCTGTCGAGGCTGTGCTCTTCGATCGAGGTGGCGCTAACCAAGATCGTTGCTGGGCTTCGCGAAGTACGACGACTCGACCCGGCTGTCTCACCGACCTAGTGCACGGCCTAGCTGGGCGAGTGAACCCGCTGGAGCGACCCGAACAGAACTGGGATCGACGATGCCGAAGCCGGATCCCCATGTGGGCAAAGCGCGTTCGGGGATCGCGCCCGTTCACGCATGCGGTCGATCGGACGTTCCTGAACCAGCACTAGCGTGGGACCATGCCAAAGCATGAGTCTTTCGTTATCGATGAAGTCGTGTATGCGCCGATGGCGTCCCTCGGTTCTGCGACTGCCGCGCGCCGACCCCGCCGTCAGACGCGATCGACCGCTTCTCGCTCGGCAACGCGCCTCTTCCTCAGGCTCGCAACCGTCGCCACGGCGACCGTCACGGCGATGAACAGCAGCGACAGCCAGATCGGGATCTCGGGGATCACCGTGATGGGCTCGCCGCCGTTGATGAACGGCAGCTCGTTCTTGTGCAGCGCGTGGATGAGCAGCTTCACACCGATGAAGGCGAGGATCACGGACAGGACCTAGGCGAGGTACACAAGGCGTTCGAGCAGGCCGCCGATCAGGAAGAAGAGCTGCCGCAGCCCCATCAGGGCGAACACGTTGGCGGTGAAGACGAGGTACGCCTCCTCGGTCAGCCCGTAGATCGCGGGGATGGAGTCGACGGGCGCCGGATACGAGTACGCCCTGCTCGTGGGCGCGGGGGAGCAGCGCACCGCTGACTTCACAAAGCGAATGGGTTCGGATAATGCGCCCTACGCGGTCGTGCGCAAGGCCGCTACGGCGCACGTGGTGCACCATCGAGACACCGGCGTCACCGGCGCCGTCGTCTTCGTGAATGCGACAGGCATCGACGAGACCATCACCGCCGTCGACGCGGCGTGCTTGCTGATGTGGCGGAGCGAGCAGCAGACGCTCGCCTTGTCGGTGACCGACCCCGACCTGCACCTGTACGAGGGAGACGACCCCGACCAGTTCGCCCCCGACGGCACCTACGTCGGGGCCAATACGAGCTACTCCCGGCCATGGCGGCGCAGCGCCAGCGCCCCGTCTCGGGTGAGCATCACCCTGCACGGGCGGTGGTCGTGCGACGCAGACGACGTGACGGTGACGCCCGCCGGCGACACGGCGAGGGTCACCGTGATCTGCCGCGACGGCGCCTCGCGCGATCTCACCATGACCGCCATCGCGTGAGATTCGGCGCGGGTGCGTCGTCGGGGATGCGGTGAACCGCGGCGACACGCTCGCCCTGGCGTCGGTGGGATACTGGCCACACCATGACCACCTCGCTGCTCCTGCTCGCCGACACCCACATCCCGGCGCGCGCGAGACGGCTCCCGACGGCAGTTCTCGAGGCGATCGACACCGCAGACATCGTCGTGCACGCGGGGGACTGGGTCGATGTCGCGACGCTCGACCTCATCCAGTCGCGATCCCGAGAATTCCACGGCGTCTACGGCAACAACGACGGGCCAGACCTGCGCCAGCGGCTCCCCGGGATCGCTCACTTCACCCTCGACGGCCTCAGCTTCGCGGTCATCCACGAGACCGGACCGGCGTCCAAACGCGAGGAGCGCATGGACCAGGCGTTCCCCGACACCGATGTGCTGATCTTCGGTCACTCCCACATCCCGTGGGACACCGTCACGCCGCGCGGCATGCGCCTGCTCAATCCCGGGTCGCCCACCGACCGGCGTCGGCAGCCGGTGTGCACCATGATGAGCGTGCGACTCGACTCCGGAGAGCTGGACGTCACGCTCATCCCGGTGAACCGCGACGCGTGATTCGCGACGCCCGACCGAGATCGGCTTGACCCAGAGTGCGGCGAATCATATCGCAGCGCGTCATTCCGCGAGATTGGTCGCTTGAACCCCGCCTTCCCGAATAGGCTCCAAGAAGCGGAGCTTTCTCGAGTCGCTCCGCACTCGTTTCGCGCTTCCGGGGGAGTCTCACACCCGCGTCTCTCCTGCGCGGGTGATAGGCGGACGGATGAGTGGACAAGCTCTGCTGACGGTACCGGTGATCGGCGTGCGCGCCGCAGAGATCAATGCGGAGGATCCGCCCATCGCCCGGGGTGCTGCCGTGCCCCGGCTCACATGGGTGCTGTGCGCCGCGCTGCTGCTCTGCGGATGCATCCTCGTCTCGGCGGCGACCACGACCGACGCCGACTGGTGGCATCTCTACTTCAGCCGCCTCGGCATGATGGGCGACTTCTCCAGCTTCGCCTTCAACGGAGGGCTCATCGCGAGCGGCGCGATCATCGCCGGCTCGTCGTGGATGCTGAGGGTCCGCCTGACCAGCGTGATGCCGTTCGCCCGTCGCTCGCGCATCGCGATGCGCGTGATGCCCCCGGCGATCGCCGGCCTCGGCATCAGCCTGCTCGCGATCGGCGCCTACCCCCTCTCGGTGGATCCGATCGCCCACGAGCGGGCCACCAACGGCGCCGTGCTGTCTTTCGCCTTCCTGCTGCTCTCGCACCGCGTTCTGCTGTGGCAGCTCGAGGGGGCGCTGCGCCGCGCGACGATCGTCAGCGCCGTGACGATGATCGTCGCGCTCGCCGCATTGAAGGCCGAGGTCATCTCGCTCACCATCTTCGAGGCGATCGCCTTCGCGATCATCCTGTGGTGGGTGCACCTTCTCGAGCAGGTCGCTCACCGCCATGCATCACAGGCGCCGTCGGCCGCCTCGGCATGGTGGCTCCGCCGACGGGGAATCGAGACGAACGACCCGAACACGACGATCGAGCCCGACGCGACGATCGGTCAGGAAGACGCAGACCGTCTCGCCCGCGCGACGACGATGCCGCGCCTGGACGTCGCGAACCCGTCGAGCATCTCGCGCAGCTCATCGGCACCGACGTCGGCGCCGAAGGCGTCGGCTCCCGGCTCGAGCATGATGCCGGATGCCAGCGACCCGGCGATCACGGCATCGAAGCCGAGATCATTCACAAGCCTCGACACGACGTCAAGATCGTCCGCGGAATCACCGGCGATCGCGATGGCCTTGCGCCCGGAGGCGCCGACCGGGCGAGCCTCGTCCTCCATGTCGTGGTACCCCATGTGCCCCAGCCCCTTCACGACGCGCGCGCCCGCGAGGTGCCGCTGAACCAGCTCGCTCGTGGAGGTGCGGGGGTCGTCGAGGTCGGGACGGTCTCCGTCGGCACCCCACCAGTAGTTCATGGCGTCGATGACGAGCATCCCGCGCATCTGCTCAGCCGGCAGCGTGCGGTACCGACCGAGCGGGAGGGCCAGCACGACGGCATCCGAGAGCGCCACCAGGTCGGCGACCGTCACCGCCTCGGCTCCGACAGCGGCGATCGCCCGAGCGACAGGGGCAGGGTCGCCTGACCGGGCGACCAGAACGCGGTAGCCGGCATTCACCGCGAGTGCGGCGAGCACGCGGCCCAGCCGGCCGGCGCCGATGATGCCGAGCGTCTCGATCGGCGAGGTAACGGTCACCCCGTCATCGTACGGCTGCTCATCCGGGCGCCGGCGCGGCGTGCTCAGTGGTCGCGCAGCATCGTGATGAGCTCGGCCTTGCGCTTGGCGGAGTAGCCCTCGATACCGAGCTCCTTCGCGCGCTTCTTCAGCTCCTCGACGGTCCAGTCGTCGTAGTCGCCGGACTTGCCTCCCCGGCGCCCGACTGCCGAGCGTCCGTCGCGGGCGGCAGCGTTCGAGATGCGCGCCGCCTTCTCCTTCGACGCGCCCTCGTCGCGCAGTTTCTCGTACAGCTCTTCGTCCTTGAGCTCTGGCTGGTTCGGCATGGCCGCCTCCTCGGATCCTCGGACGTCGCGGTCAGCGACTCGTGCTCGACGATACGCATGCCCGTGGCGGCATCGAACGGTCTTGACAGCATCGGAGCCCCCGTCGTAGCCCCCGCAGTCTCAGACCGCCCGCTCCCATGACTCGACAGGTCCCGGCACCACGACGAACAGCGGATGCGCGGTGGGCGTCGATGCTCGCCAGCGCACGGCATCCGCCGGACTGCGCTGGTCGAGCTTCGCGCCGAGATGCTGCCACTCCAGTGCCAGCTGGCCGTCGGTCACCGGAATGAGAACGACGGGTGACCCAGGCGAGAGGATCCGCGTCCGGTCGAAGCGGTAGCCCCTGGCATCCGCTTCGTCCGCGATCGATGACAGGTACGCGCCCACCGAGGCGAGCGGGTCGGCCTGTGCGCGGAACCGTTCGAGCTGCGGATGCCTGGTGTACCCCTTCGTGCGCCCCGCGAGCACCGCCTGGGCGAGCAGCGTCTCCCGCCAGCAGGCGACGAGAGCTGCCCGGTCCAGGTGCGCGGGATGCAGCGACCAGATCCTCACCCGAGACCAGGCTCCTCCGCCTTCGCGACAGCGGGCTCGGCAGCCGACTGGACCTCCCGCTCGACAGCCGGCTCGGCGCCGCGACGGCTGAGCTTCGACGGCCACCAGATCGCCCGTCCGATGTCGTAGCCGAGGGCCGGCACGAGCAGCGAGCGCACGATGAACGTGTCGAGCAGCACGCCGAACGCGACGATGAACGCCAGCTGCACGAGGAACAGGATGGGGATCACCGACAGCGCCGCGAACGTCGCCGCCAGCACGAGTCCTGCGGACGTGATCACACCGCCGGTCACCGCCAGTCCGCGCAGGATGCCCTCGCGGGTGCCGTGCCGCTTCGACTCCTCCCGCACGCGGGTCATCAGGAAGATGTTGTAGTCGATGCCCAGCGCGACGAGGAACACGAAGCCGAACAGCGGCACCGCCGGGTCGGCACCAGGGAACTGGAAGACGCCGTTGAACAGCAGCGCGGCGACGCCCATCGCCGAGCCGAACGACAGCACGGTGGTGAGGATCAGCAGCACGGGCGCGAGAACCGCCCGCAGCAGCAGCATGAGGATCACCAGGATCACGCCCAGGATCACCGGGATGATCAGGTTGCGGTCGTGGATCGACGCCGTGTTGGTGTCGACCGCGGTGGCCGTCACACCTCCCACCTTCGCGCCCGTCTCGTCGAGATCGGCGCGCAGCCGCTCGACCGTCGCCTCGGCGTCCACAGAGTCGGCGGCGTCGGTGAGCGTGCCCTGCAGCAGCACGCGCCCGTCGATGACCGTGGGCTCGGGTGCAGGGGTGCCGGGAGGGCCGAACGCGGTGATGCCGTCTTCGGTGACCGGAGCGCTGCCCGACGGCGAGTCCTCGGCGGTCACGCTGACGCCGTCGACGCTGTCGTCGGCGAGCAGCACGTCAGCGGCATCCTGCATCCGGTCCTCGTCGACGAGCACGTACGCGGGGCTGCCCGATCCGCCGGGGAAGTGCTCGCCGAGCACCGCCTGTCCGTCGCGCGCCTCGGAGGCGCCGAGCACGAGATCGGACTGCGGCACGCCCTTGGCATCCAGCTGCACGACTCCGACCGCGGCGATCGCGAGCACGATGGCGGTCGAGATCCAGATCAGGCGAGGACGCTTCCGGATCCCGCGTGCGAGCCCCGGCCAGAGACCGCGACCCTCCAGCGGGTTGGCGTCGGCGATCCGCTCGGGCTCGTACTTCGGGCGCTTGGGCCAGAACGCCGCCCGGCCGAACAGGCCGAGCAGGGCGGGAAGCAGCGTGAGCGCGGAGAGCATCGCGAAGACGATGCCGATCGCGGCGACCGGCCCCAGCGTGCTGTTCGACTTCAGGTCGCTCAGCAGCAGGCACAGCAGGCCCGCGATGACGGTGCCGCCCGAGGCGAGGATCGGCTCGAACGAGCCTCGCCAGGCCGCGGCGACCGCTGTCCACCGGTTCTGGGTGGCATGCAGCTCCTCGCGGAAGCGCGCGACCATCAGCAGTGAGTAGTCGGTCGCGGCGCCGATGACGAGGATGAACAGGATGCCCTGCGTCTGTCCACTCAGCAGCAGGATGTCGAACTTGGCCGCCCACCACACCACCAGCAGCGCCACGCACAGCGCGAACAGGCTGGTGCTGAGCACGACGACGGGCAGCAGCAGCGAGCGGTACACGATCACGAGGATGACGAGCACGGCCGCGAGGGCGACGAGCAGCAGGATGCCGTCGATCCCGGCGAAACCGGCGACGAGGTCTGCTGTGAACCCGGCGGGACCGGTGATGTACACGTCCACGCCGTCGGGCACGGTCTCTCGCAGGTCGGACGAGAGTGCGGTCGACACGTCGCCGATGTCGGCGTCGGTGTCGATCGGCACGAACGCCTGTGCGGCGAGGCCGTCGTCGGAGACGATCACGGGGGAGGAGCCGTCCTTCACGCCCTCGGCGGTCGTCGCATCCTCGAGCGCGGACGTCAGCTCGTCCTTCAGCGCATCGTCGATCTCGTCGTCGGAGGCGAAGACGACCACCGCCGGGATCGAATCGGAGCCGAGGAAGTCGCCGAGAGCGGCCTGCACCTCGGTCGCGTCGGCCGAGTCGGGCAGGTAGGTCGTGCTGTCGTTCGAGGAGACCTCGTCGATCTTGCCGAACAGCGGTCCGCCGAGCCCCGCTCCGGTGAGCCAGAGCAGGATGAGCGCGGCCGAGATCAGCACCCGCCAGAGGGTCCTCGGCTTCTTCTGCTGCTGCTGCCTCTGCTGCTGCCGCTCTGTGCGGAGCTGCGCTCGCGTCTTCATGAGGGTCCTCTCGTCAGAACAACGGTACCGGCCAGCAGAAAGGTCCCCGGAGGACTTGACAGGCCTAGCATGAGGGCATGCAGAGAACACTCGTCATCGCGGCATCCGCTCCGGTGCCGAGAGGCAATCACGTCGAGATCGCTCAGGCCGTCGACGGGACGGTCATCGCCGTGCGCGACCTCGACCGGGGCATCCAGTACGAGGTGCGAGACGTGACCCGGGAGCGGCTCGACGTCTGGCGTGCGGTCGTGCGCGACTGCCGCGTGACGGAGTCCGGTCGGGATCAGCGCACGACCCTCGTCGTCGGGTTCTCGGATGCGGTGTCGGCTGCCGAGGAGGCCCTCAGCGAGGCGGATGCTGCGGCTGCCGCGGCCAAGGCGGAGTCCGATCGCTGGGGCGGTGCCGGCAGGGCGCCGGCTGAGGTGCCCGAGCGGTTCTGGTGACCCTCGCGCGAGCGCACGCTCAGCGGAAGTCCCGCGAGCGGTGCGCGAGGCCGGTGCGCAGATCCTCGAACGCGTCGGCGAGCACGTTGGTGACGCCTTCCGGGGAGCGCTCGAGCAGGCCGCGCACGATGAGCGCGGGGGAGTCGCGGGCCACCCGACGGTAGCGCGCCCAGACGCCCGTCGTGCAGATGATGTTCACCAGGCCGTGCTCGTCCTCGAGATTCAGGAAGGTGACGCCGCTGGCCGTCGCCGGGCGCTGCCGGTGCGTGACCACTCCGGCGACCTCGATGCGCCGCCCCGTCTCGTGCGTGCGCAGCCGGGCGGAGGTCAGCACGCCCCGCTCGTCGAGAGCTGCCCGCAGGTGCGACATCGGGTGGTCGTCGATCGAGACGCCCGTCGCCCACAGGTCGGCTGCCAGGCGCTCATACCCGGACTGATCGGAGAACAGCGGCGGCTGCACCGAGAGAGCCGTGCCGGGCAGGAAGCGCGCCCGGTCTTCGGCGGCGGCACCCGCGAGCCAGATGCCCTCGCGTCTGCTCAGCCCCAGGCACTCGAAGGCCCCGGCCGTGGCCAGCGCCTCGATCTGCGCCGTCGTGGCGTCGGTGCGGCGCACCAGGTCGTGCAGATCGCGGAACGGTCCGTGCTCGTCACGTGCCGCCACGATCCGCTCAGCGAGCTTCACGCCGATCCCGCGCACTCCCGACAGCCCGAGCCGCACGGCGAACCGGCCGTCGCGGCGGTGCGCGGCCGACTCGTCCGGGGCGGAGATGTCGAACCGCAGAGGAGTCGGCTGGTCGAATGCCGCACAGGACTCCCGACCTGTCGGCCCCGCACCGGCATCCGGTCGCGCGCCGGCATCCGGACGCGAGCCGGCATCCGTCGTGTCGACCGGTTCCAGCCCGTCCATCACGCCGGACGCGTGCAGGTCGGGACGACGCACCTGCACGCCGTGATGGCGGGCATCCGCCGTGAGGGAGGCCGCAGAGTAGAATCCCATCGGCTGCGCCCGCAGCAGCCCGGCCAGGAACGCCGCCGGATAGTGCAGCTTGATCCACGAGCTGGCGTAGACGAGCAGCGCGAACGAGAGGGAATGCGACTCGGCGAAGCCGAAGTTCGAGAACGCCTGGATCTGCGCGTAGATGCGATCCGAGACCTCCGCGCTCAGTCCCCGCCGGTTCATCCCGGCGTACAGCTTCGCTCTCACCTTCTCGATCTTCTCCAGGCCGCGCTTGGAGCCCATCGCCCGGCGCAGCAGATCCGCCTCGTCGGCGGTGCAGTCGCCGATCGCGGTGGCCATCTGGATCAGCTGCTCCTGGAAGATCGGCACCCCCAGCGTGCGCTTGAGGATCGGCTCCAGATCATGGTGCGGATAGGAGATGTCGAAGGGCACCGGCTGCTCGCCGCGGCGCAGCCGCTCGCGGTTCTCGGCATCCACCCTGTCCTTCTCGAGCTTGCGGCGCACGAAGGGGTGCACCGCGCCGCCCTGGATGGGACCGGGCCGGATGAGCGCGATCTGGATGGCGAGGTCGTAGAAGCAGCGCGGCTGCAGCCGGGGCAGCAGGCCCATCTGCGCACGCGACTCGACCTGGAACACCCCGATCGAGTCGGCGCGGCAGAGCATGTCGTAGACGCCCGCCTCTTCTTTGGGGATCGTCTCGAGCGTCCAGTGCTCGCCGGTGGATGCCCGGATCAGATCGAAGCAGTGCTGCAGCGCGGCGAGCATCCCGAGTCCCAGCAGATCGAACTTCACCAGCCCCATCGAGGCCGCGTCGTCCTTGTCCCACTGGATCACCGTGCGCTTCTCCATCCGGGCGTGCTCGACCGGCACCACCTCGCCGACCGGACGGTCGGTGAGCACCATCCCGCCGGAGTGGATGCCGAGATGCCGCGGCGCTCGCAGCAGGTCATCGGCATAGCCCAGCACGTCATCGGGGATGTCGTGGCCCTCCACCGGCTGCAGCCCCGAACTCCACCCGTCGACCTGCTTCGACCAGGCATCCTGCTGCCCGGGGGAGTATCCCAGCGCCCGTGCCATGTCGCGCACGGCGTTCTTCGGCCGGTACTGGATCACGTTCGCGACCTGGGCGGCGCGCTCGCGGCCGTAGGTCTCGTACACCCACTGGATGATCTCCTCGCGACGGTCGGAGTCGAAATCGACGTCGATGTCGGGTTCTTCAGTGCGGGTGGTGGCGAGGAAGCGCTCGAAGGGCAGCCCGTACAGGATCGGATCGACCGCGGTGATGCCCAGCAGGTAGCAGACCGCGCTCGCCGCGGCCGACCCCCGCCCCTGGCACAGGATGCCCCGGCGCCTGGCCTCCTGCACGATGCCGTGCACGATGAGGAAGTAGCCGGGGAAGTCCTTCTCTTCGATGACGTCGAGCTCCCGCGCGATCCGCGCCTGCCCGTCCTGATCGAGCCGGGGATAGCGCGCGGGCACCGCCTCCCAGACCAGTCGGCGCAGCCAGGTCATCGGCGTGTGTCCGTCGGGCACCTCCTGCTTCGGCAGCGCAGGGCGTGCGGATCGCAGCGGGAAGGCGCATTCGGAGGCCAGCCGCAGCCCGTGCTCGATCGCCCCCGGGTAGCGGCGGAACCGGGCGGCCATCTCGGCGCCGCTGCGCAGATGCGCCCCGCCGTGCGCAGGCAGCCAGCCGTCGAGGTCGTCCATGCTGCGCACCGCCCGCACCGCGGAGACCGCCTCGGCCAGACGCGCGGTCTCGGGCGAGGCGTAGTGCGCGTTGCTCGTCGCGACCACCGGCAGCCGCATGCGCGCGGCGAGCTCGGCGAGGGCGTCGTTGCGGCGGGTGTCGAGGGGATCGCCGTGATCGAAGAGCTCCACCGCCACCCGGTCGTGCCCGAACAGGTCGACGAGCCGCTGCAGCGGGGTCTCTGCATCACCGGCCTCCAGCCCGCGACGGACGGCTCCCTTGCGGCATCCGGTCAGCACCGTCCAGTGCCCGTCCGCCCGCGCGGCGAGCTCGTCGAGGTCGTAGACGGGGCGGCCCTTCTCGCCGCCGCGCAGCTGGGCGGCTGAGATGGCTCCGGAGAGCCGGTGATAGCCCTCGGCGCCTCGGGCCAGCACGAGCAGATGATCCCCCTCGGGGTCGGGCGTGCCCGCCCGTGCCTTCACTTCGACTCGCTGACGCTCGCTCAGTACAGGCGACAGGTTCAGGGACCCAGAGGCCAGCGGCCGAACGGGGTCATCCACGATGCCGAGCGAGAGCTCGGCGCCGTAAACCGTCTGCACGCCGGCATCCATCGCCTCCGCCACCTCGGCGAAGCGGGATGCCCCGTAGAAGCCGTCATGATCGGTGATCGCGAGGGCGCTGAGTCCCAGCCGCTCGGCCTCGGCCAGCAGGTCCTCGGGGGAGGAGGCGCCGTCGAGGAACGAGTACCACGAGTGCGCGTGCAGCTCGGCGTAGGGCACGGCATCGGCCGGCCGCTGCACCTCGAGGTGGGTCGTCGTCCGGCGACGCCGGCTCACCGGACCAGGATCGGCTCGAGGACGCACCGGCTCGCCCTGCACCGGAGCGGGTCCTTCCAGGTCGAGGGTGCGTTCGAGTTCATGCCAGGTCTGCGGCGGGTTGTGAAAGCCCATCAGCGGTACCGTCCCTCGGCCCACCAGCCGCCTGACGAGTGGAACACCAGCCAGGCGCGGTGTCCGGCATCGAGCAGCTGGAAGCGATGCCCGGAGCGGGCGCGCTGGGCATCCCACCGGTGCTCGTGCACCGGCCACGGACCCGCCCAGCCGACCACTGCGCTGTCCTCGATGAGCGCGGGCGGCGCCGACAGCGCCCCGCGCTCGTCGATGCGCACCTCGGCGCCGTCCGCACCGCTGACCCGCACCGGGCGCATGGGCGTGTACACCTCGGTCGGCAGCGGGTCGGGCAGGCTGCCTGGCCACGGCTGCGAGGGGTCGCGCTGCACGAGCGGCCGCTCGCCCCACGGGGTGAGCACCTGACGGTCGGCCAGCATGCGCCCGCCCGACATCGCCGCCGTGCTCACTCCGCGATGGCCGAGCAGCGTCTGCACGCGCGAGACGGCATGGTGCAGCCTCTCGTCGGTGCCCGAGCCGAACAGGCCGGGCTGATGGTGGGCGGCGTCGTCGACGGCGACCGGGGCGAGTCGCACGCCGATGATGCCGCGGAAGGCGTGCGCGGCATCGTCGGGCGCGTCGTCGACGATCGTCTCGAGCTGCCAGCGCACCCGGTCGACCAGGTCGCCCGCGTCGAAGCAGGTCGGATGCAGCCAGGTGCGCGAGAACACGGCTCCGTCATCGTCGGTGAGGTCGATGCGCACCTCGGTGCACACCGCCGAGGCGTCGGCGAGCGCGAGCAGCACGGCATCCGCGGTCTGCCGCACAGCGAACGCGATCTGATCGGACTGCCCGAGCGGGGTCTCGAACTGCACCTCCCTCGCCAGCTGCGGGTCGGGCGGGCGCGGGGTGAGCGGACGGGAGTCGGCTCCGGATGCCAGGTCGTGCAGCCGCGCTCCGTGCTCGCCGAACCGAGAGCGCACCGAGAGCGCGTCGAGGGCGGCGAACTCGCCGAGGGTCGACACCCCCAGCCGTCGCAGCAGGTCGGCGAGATCCGGCTCACCGAGCACCTGCAGGGGGAGCGGGGCGAGGAACTCGCGGGATTCCCCCGGCGGGATCACCGCCCAGGGATCGGCCCCGTCGCCACCGGGCGGAGCCGCGCGAGCGGCGAGCTCGGCGGTGAACATGCCGTCGCCCACGCCGATGCGCGCTTCGCCGAATCCGGCATCCGAGAGCATCCGCACCAGCGCGGCCGCCGCGCCCTCCTCCCCGCCGTGGTAGCGCGAGATGCCCCGTGAGCGCAGGGCGGCGAGCCCCGGACGCAGCAGATGCGCGCCGGGCGCGTGCGCTTCGATCAGCCGCAGCACGGGCAGGAAGGCGCGCTCGTCTGCCGTCTCGTCGTGCGGCAGGATCCGCAGCGACGGCAGGCTGCTCTGCGCCTGCCGCTTGCGCTGCCCCACCCGCACGCCGTGCACTCGGGCGGAGTCGGTGCAGGCCGAGACGATGCCGGCGCGCACGAGAGCGGTGGGCGGATGCGGGGGAGCGGCGCCGAGCGCTGCCCGCAGCGGCCAGTCGGGGAACCACAGCACGTGCACGCGCATCGTCTCGCTCGGGGAGAGGGGCTCTGCGCTCATGACGCCACCGCCCAGCTCGGGTGCGTCGGCAGCGACTCACGCGGATCGAGTGCGGGCTCGGCGGCGGTGTCGATGCGGCCGAGATCATCGGGCAGTCGCACCCGCAGGCTCTTCGGCACCGGTGTGGAGCGGGTCTGCGCGGTGACGGTCACCGTGCGATCCGACAGCAGTCCCCACCCCTCGCCGAGCCCCTCCCAGTGCGGGTCGTGCAGGGTGATCAGCCCTTCGCCCTGCGGCCAGGGGGAGGTGGTGAGCAGTGTGCAGCCGCGGTCGCGCAGCCGTGCCGCGAGACGTGCGGCCTCGGCATCCGGCACGCGGGAGCCGGGATTCATCGCGATCAGCGGCACCACCTCGGCCAGCGCTGAGACAACGGCGAGCCAGCGCTCGCCCGGCTCGGGCACGAGGATCAGCCGCGACAGGTCGATGCCGAAGGCGGTCGCCGCCTCGAGACCGAGCGTGGGCATGCCGACGGCGGCGCACCAGCCGCCGCGCTGCGAGAGGGCGCTCATCAGCGCGAAGATCAGGCTCGGCGAAGGCGAGACCGAGTACACCGTTCCGGTCTGCAGGCCGCCCTGCGGCAGCAGATCCCGCAGCGCGGCAGGCATCGGCAGATGCGCGTCGTCGCTGCGACGGCGCTGCATGCGGCCGATCTCGCGGCGCAGGCGCAGAATGTCCCCTGCCCGTTCATCGGCGGGGGAGAGTGCCGCGGTCGTTCTGATCCCCATGCATCCATCCTCGAATAGATCTTCGAACACTTCAAGTCGTCCTGCGAGACTAATTCGGACATCCGACATCGCCGACATCGCCTCGGCCGACCTCCAGACCCTCCACGTCCGAGGTTCTCCACAGGCGCCGACCGCGCTCGCCGCCCATCGCCTAGCCTGCGATCGTGACATCCCACTCCGTCGCCGTGCTGATCGTGCACCTCGCGCTCGCCGCGATCGGCGCGTGGCTCATCGCGATCGACGCGCGCACGCACCGGCTGCCGAACCGCATCGTGCTGCCCACGCTGAGCGCCCTGCTCGTGCTCGTGGCGGTAGAGGCGCTGGCGACCGGAGAGACGGAGCGGCTGATGCGAGCCCTGCTCGGCGGCATCGCCCTCGGCGCGTTCTTCGCGGTGCTGCGCCTCGCCTCGCGACGCGGCATGGGCGGCGGAGATGTGAAGCTCGCGACCGTGATCGGGCTGGTGCTCGCCTGGCACGGCTGGCAGATCCTCCTGCTCGGAGCCGCGGCGGCATTCCTGCTCGGCGCTCTGCACGCCCTGGTCCTGATGGCCCTGCGGCGCGCCACCCGGCACACGCAGATCGCGTTCGGGCCGTGGATGATCGTCGGCGCAGCCCTGGCGATCGGTCTCTCCTGAGCGCATCGGACGTGCTGTCGGCGGGTGGGGATAGGGTGAGCACATGGCAATCGCACGACTTCACGGCGGCCCGCTCGACGGGCAGATCATCCCGCTCGACGGCGCGGATCAGGATTCCCTGATCCTGCCCTACAGCGAGACCCAGCTCACCTATCGGCGCGAAGGCGAGGCGACCGGCACCGGCGAGCACGACGGACCGACCGAGACCGCCTTCTGGTTCGTCGAGGCGGGCGACGACATCAGCCCCGGCGACGACTGACCGCGCCGAGCCTGTGACCGCAGAACCGCAGCGCACGTTCGAGATCGAGCGCAAGTACGACGCGGATGCCGATACCGGCCTCCCCGACTGGTCGGGGATCCCCGGCGTCGTCGCGGTGACCGACGGCGAGCAGAGAGAGCTCGACGCCCGGTACTTCGACACGACGGACGCCGCGCTCGCCCGCCACGGCGTCGCCCTGCGCCGGCGCACCGGCGGGCCCGATGCCGGCTGGCACATCAAGGGACCCCGGCAGGGCGACGGCCGGCTCGAACTCGGCTGGCCGCTCGGTGAGACCGATCGGCTGCCGGATGCCGTCGCCGAGACGGTCGCGCAGTGGACGGATGCCGAACTGCACCCCCTCGCGCGCATCGAGAACTCCCGCACCGCCTTCCACCTTCTCGGTGCCGACGGCGTCATCGCCGAGTTCGTCGACGACCACGTGCGTGCGACGGATCTGCGCACCGGCACGCGCCGGGAATGGCGCGAATGGGAGATGGAGCTGGGGCCCGCCGCTCCCGCTGACCCCGCTCAGCGGGGGGCCTTCTTCGCGGCCGTCGAGACGGCCGTGTTCGCGGCAGGCGGTCGTGAGCCGTCGTCGGGCTCGAAGCTCGCCAGGGCGCTCGGACTCTGACCCGAACTCCACCGGCGACGCAACCCCTTTCACTCTGCGCCGAGGCGATGGTTGAGTCTGACCATGAAGCCCGCTGTGCATCTCCGTTCGATCCAGACGCTCGTCCCCGACACCCTGCTGGAGCAGACCGCGGTCCGCGACGTGTTCGCCTCCCAGCCGGGCATGTCCCGGCTCGCCACGCGACTGGTGTCGGCGTCCTTCGACGGGGCGGGCGTCGAGACCAGGCACACCGTGCTCGACGAATTGGACCTCACATCCGAGCCGCCCTCTCCGCGTTTCTACGACCGGAAGTCCGGCACCCTGCTCGCTCCCGGCACCCAGATGCGCAACGAGGTCTACACCAGAGAGGCCGACCGTCTCTTCGTCGGCGTCGCGCAGCGCTCCCTCGACGCGGATCCTGACATCTCGGCATCCGACATCACGCACGTGATCACCGTCTCGTGCACCGGCTTCCACGCGCCGGGTCCCGACTACGCGATCGTCCGCGGGCTGGGGCTCTCCGACGCCGTGCACCGGTACCACCTGGGATTCATGGGCTGCTATGCGGCCATGCCGGCGCTGCGCGCCGCCACTCAGTTCTGCCAGGCCGACCCGCAGGCCGTGGTGCTCGTCGCGAGCGTGGAGCTGTGCACCCTGCATCTGCGCTCCTCCGACGATCCCGACACGATCATCGCGTCGTCGCTGTTCGCCGATGGCGCCGCTGCCGCACTGGTCACGGCTCGCTCGCTGCCGTCGGAGGTCGACGCGTTCACCCTCGACGGGTTCCACACCGGGATCATCCCCGAAGGCGAGCAGGACATGGCATGGACCATCGGCGACACCGGATTCGAGATGGTGCTCTCGACAGCGGTGCCGCAGCGGATCGGCGCGAACATCGAGAGCGCGCTGGGCCCGCTGTGGGCTGCGGATGCGGAGATCGCGGACACGCTCCCGCAGCATCCCATCGGCGAGACAGTGCAACACTGGGCGATCCACCCGGGCGGCCGGAGCATCCTCGATCGGGTTCAGGAGCGGATGCAGCTGACCGACGAGCAGCTGCGGCCGGCGCGCGAGGTGCTGCGCACCTGCGGGAACATGTCGAGCGCGACCGTGCTGTTCGTGCTGAAGCGCATCCTCGAGCAGGAGGGCGCGCAGCCAGGGGAACGGGTCGCAGCGATGGCGTTCGGTCCCGGCCTCACGGCCGAGACCGCGCTGCTGACTGTGGCCGCAGCCGGCGCGGCGGATGCCGGAGCTGGCGCGGCGGATGCCGGAGCCGCCGGTGCTGAAGCCGCTGATGGGCGCTGATCTGCGCCGGCGCGCCGTCGCTCTGCAGGAGCTGATGGATGCCGACGACGCCGACCTCGCGATGCTCGAGCGCACCTACGCGCGCTTCCCACTGGTGAACGCCGTGGTGTCGGGCTGGCGAGGGGTGTACCGCCGAGAGATCCTCCCTCGCGCGCGCCGCAGCCGGATCCGCGTGCTCGACATCGGCTGCGGCGGCGGAGACATCTCCAGGACAATCGCGCGCAGCCTGCAGCGGGACGGGCTCGTCGCCGATGTGGTCGGCGCCGACATCGATCCCCGAGCCGTGCGCTGGGCGGCTGAGGCCGATGAGCACCGCCTCGTCGACTGGCGCTGCGCGTCGAGCGGCGAGCTGGCAGCGGCGGGGGAGCTCTTCGACGTCGTGCTGTCGAATCACCTGCTCCACCACCTGAGTGCGGCGCGGCTCGACGATCTGCTCGACGACTCGGCCCGCCTCACCGCGCCGGGCGGCATCGCGGTGCACAGCGACATCGCGCGCAGTCGCACGGCGTACCGGCTCTTCGATGCGGCGACTCTGCCGCTGGCGCGCAATGTGCTGGCCGGTTCCTTCATCCGGGAGGACGGGCTGATCAGCATCCGGCGCTCGTACACCGCCGCCGAGCTCGCCGCCGTCGCTCCCGAGGGATGGCGGGTGCAGCGGCGGATGCCGGCACGCCTTCTGCTCGTGCGGGAGGCTCCGGATGCCCGATCATGACGTCATCGTCGTCGGCGCCGGTCCCGTCGGCCTGCTGCTGAGCTGCCTGCTCGCCGCGCGGGGACTGGACGTGATGCTCTGCGAACGCCGGCACGGCATCGATCGCGCGGATGCTGATCAGCGCACCCGCGCGATCGGCATCCATCCTCCCGGCCTGGCAGCTCTGGACGGCGCCGGCGTGGGCGGCGAGGTGCGCGAGGAGGCTGTGCGGCTCGTGCGGGGGGAGGTGCACGCGCGCGGGCGAAGGCTGGCATCCGTCCCCTTCGGCGTCGCCCGGCCGGTGCTGATCCTGCCGCAGCCGCGCACCGAGGCGCTGCTGCGCACCCGCCTGCGTGCGCTGGGAGTGTCGGTGCGCGGCGGGCGGGAAGCGGTCGGCGTCCGGCAGGACGCCGACCAGGTCGTGCTGCGCACCCGCCCCGTCGACGGGGGCCGCGCGCGTGCTGAGAGCGAGTCGTCGGCATCGTTCCTCATCGCCGCCGACGGGGTGCGCAGCGATCTTCGCGCGCAGCTGGACATCCCCTGGCTCACCCGGCCCGGTCTCGGACGCTATTCGATGATCGACCTGCCCGACCCCGACGAAGAACCTGTCGCGCACCTGTTCTGCGGGCCGGAGGGGCTCGTGGAGTCCTTCCCCCTGCCGCAGGGCCGACGGCGCTGGGTGGTGCGCCATCCCGCCGGTGTCGACGAACTCCCGGGCGAGCGCTTCACGGCGGAGGTGCGCCGGCGCACCGGCGCCGCGCTGGAGCTGCCCGGCGACAGGGAGCCGGAGTCATTCGTCGCCGCCCAGCACCGAGCGCAGCGGGTGATCGATGGGCGGATCGTGCTGCTCGGCGACGCCGCGCATGAGGTCAGCCCGATCGGCGGCCAGGGGATGAACCTCGGCTGGGTCGACGCGCTGCGCCTCGCCGACCCCCTGCGACGATCCGTCGAGACCGGACGGCCCGCGCTGTCCGGCTTTGCGCGCCGCAGCGCCCGCGCCGTCGCGGATGTGCACCGGCGCGCCCGGTTCTACATGTGGATGGGCAGCTCGAGACGGCCGGCCGGTCAGGCCGTGCAGGAGGGCATGATCCGGATGCTGGGTGCGCCGCCGCTGCGCTTCGGAGCCACTGCCCTGATCACCATGCGCGGCGTCTGAACCGCGGTCATGCCCGCAGAGGTCTGCGGTCAGACGGAAGGAGGCCCGATCCGTTCGGACCGGGCCTCCTTCTCGAGACGGGATGTCACATGTTGATCATGTGACCGGCGAGACCGTGGAAGGCCTCCTGCAGCGCCTCCGACAGCGTCGGGTGGGTGTGCACGTTGCGTGCGGCCTCGAGAGCGGTGAGGTCCCACTTCTGCGCGAGCGTCAGCTCGGGCAGCAGCTCCGACACGTCAGGTCCGATCAGGTGCCCGCCGATGAGCTCGAGGTGCTCGGCGTCGGCGATCAGCTTGACGAAGCCGACCGGCTCGCCCAGGCCGTTGGCCTTGCCGTTCGCGCTGAACGGGAACTTCGCGACCTTGATCTCGCGGCCCTCGGCCTTCGCCTGCTCCTCGGTGAGGCCGAAGCTGGCGACCTGCGGCTGGCAGAACGTGGCGCGCGGCATCATCCGGTAGTCGCCCAGCGTCATGGTCTCGGCCTTGCCGATGGTCTCGGCCGCGACGACGGCCTGGGCCTCGGCGACGTGGGCCAGCTGCAGCTTCGCGGTGACGTCGCCGATCGCGTAGATGCCCTCGACGTTGGTGCGCATGTGGTCGTCGATGTCGATCGCCCCGCGCTCGGTGAGCTTCACACCGGTCTTGTCGAGGCCGAAGCCCTCCACCCGCGGGGCGAAGCCGACCGACATGAGCACCTTGTCGGCGGTGATCTCGCCGGGCTTGCCGTCGCGGGTCTCATAGGTGACGTGCACGGAGGAGCCGTTGTCGGTGACCGTCTTCACCGCGGTGGAGGTGAGGATGTCGACGCCGAGCTTCTTGTACTGGCGCTGGATCTCCTTGGAGACCTCGGGGTCCTCGTTGGGAAGCGCGCGATCGAGGAACTCGATGATCGTGACCTTGACGCCGTAGTTCGTCATCACGTAGCCGAACTCCATGCCGATGGCACCGGCGCCGACGATGACGATCGACTCAGGCAGCTCGCGCGAGAGGATCTGCTCTTCGTAGGTGACGACGTTGTCGCTGAGCTGCACGCCGGGCAGCAGACGCACGGTCGAGCCGGTCGCGATGATCGCGTTGTCGAAGGTGATCTCCTCGGTGGAGCCGTCGCTCTTCGCCACCGAGATGGCCTTCGGGCCGGTGAACGTGCCGCGGCCCTCGTGCTCGGTCACCTTGTTCTTCTTCGTCAGGTAGTGGATGCCCTTGACGTGGGTCTCCGCCACCTTCCGGCTGCGGTCGAACGCCGCGCCGAAGTCGAAGCTCACATCCCCCGAGATGCCGAAGAACTCGGCCTTGTGCGTGAAGGTGTGCGCGACCTCCGCGTTCTTGAGGAGCGACTTCGAGGGGATGCATCCGACGTTCAGACACACACCACCCCAGTACTTCTCCTCGATGATCGCGGTGGACAGGCCGAGCTGGGCGCTGCGGACGGCGGCGACGTATCCGCCAGGGCCCGCGCCGAGGATGACGACATCGTAGTGTGGCATGCCCACAGCCTAATCCCTGGCTGATGGTGCGAGCGGGCGCGGGACCCGACAGAAAGTGATGGACGGGGCTGTATCGGGCCTCCTCCCGGACCCGGGCATCAGCTAGTCTGGAGTGCCGGAGGAGGGAGAACCGTGACAGACGACAGCATCGGCGCCGGAGGCGCGATACACCGCAGCGGCGGCGAGAAGCGCCACGACGTGACACAGACGTTCGGACATGACTCCGATCTCTCCTTCGTGCCCTTCGGAGCCGACCTCACCGAGCCCGAGGCGGCCGCGATCTCGGCGCTGCCGTCCGGATCCGCGCTGCTGCTCGTGCGCGCCGGTGCGCTGGCGGGTGCGCGCTACCTGCTCGACTCCGACGTCACCACCGTGGGTCGGCACCCCGAGGCGGACATCTTCTTCGACGATGTCACGGTCTCGCGTCGTCACGCCGAGATCACCCGTTCGGGAACGGCGTTCGAGATCGTCGATCAGCGTTCGCTGAACGGCACCTATGTCAACGGGGAGCGGGTCGACCGCAGTGAGCTGGCCAACGGCTACGAGCTGCGCATCGGCAAGTTCCGGATGAACTTCTTCGCGTCGCCGATCGATCTCGCGACGGCGACCGACTGATGGCGGCGGCTGGCGCCGCCAGGGACCGCTCCGCATCCTCGGGTCTTCTGAGCATCGGTCAGGTCCTGGCTCGGCTCACCCCCGAGTTCCCGCAGCTCACCTCCAGCAAGCTCCGCTTCCTCGAGGTGCAGGGCATCGTCACTCCGTCGCGCACGGAGTCCGGCTACCGGAAGTTCTCCGGCTCGGACGTGGAGCGTCTGCGTGCCGGGCTCACCCTTCAGCGCGATCACTACCTGCCGCTCAGCGTCATCCGCGAGCAGCTCGATGAGGCCGAGGCGAAGGGCGAAGGGTGGGGCAGCATCGCGCCTCCCTCGATCTCGCCGCCGGCCCGTCGCCGTCGACGCGACGAGCTGCTGCTGCACACCGGCGCGACGCCGCAGCTGCTCAACGACGCGATCAGTGCCGGGCTGATCGTCGCGGCCGAGCACTACAGCGACCAGGCGGTCACGATGCTCTCCGGCCTGGTCACGCTCGCACGGCACGGCATCGAGCCGCGCCACCTGCGCAGCATGCGCCAGAACGCCGAGCGCGAAGCCGCTCTCATCGAGTCCGCGCTCGCGACACTGCTGCGCCGCACCGATGCGGCCTCGCGGGGGAGAGCGGCAGAACTCGCCCCCGAACTCGCCACGCACATCGACGAGGTGCGGCGTCAGCTCGTGGCCCAGTCGCTGGATCGCGTGCTTTCGTAACGAACGGATTGCGACACACCTTCCCCGCGGGTCGGATGTCATTGCCGGGGCAGGGGTCCTGCTCTACCGTGGGGAATAAGCCGTTCAGGAGGGACAGACTATGAGTGCGGATGGGCCTGCAGGCGATCCCCGATTCGTGACCGAACTCCTGTTCACCGACGGTCTGCCGGCGATGGACGACGAGGTCGGGTACCGCGGTGCGGTCGCCGCTCGCGCTGCCGGCATCACCTACCGTCAGCTCGACTACTGGGCGCGCACCGAGCTGGTCGTCCCGACCGTGCGCGGCGCCTCCGGATCCGGTTCGCAGCGCCTGTACGGCTTCCGCGACATCCTCGTGCTCAAGCTCGTCAAGCGACTGCTCGACACCGGCATCTCGCTGCAGCAGATCCGCACCGCGGTCGAGCAGCTCCGTGCCGCGGGCATCCGGGATCTCGCCGGCACCACGCTGATGAGCGACGGCGCATCGGTCTATCTGTGCACGTCGAACGACGAGGTCATCGACCTCGTCAGCCGCGGGCAGGGCGTGTTCGGCATCGCCGTCGGCAAGGTGCTGCGCGAGGTGGAGTCGACGCTGGTGGAGTTCGACCCCACGGCGCCGGACCCCGTCGACGAGCTCGCGGCACGCCGCTCCAAGCGCACCGCCTGATCGTCGGCCTGCGCGAGCAGGCGTCAACGAAGAAAGCCGCCCCGAGGGGCGGCTTCTCTCATGCACACGTGCGCGGCTCTCAGGCCGTGGCGCCGCTCTCGGGCACCGGCACCCGGCCGGTGCGGATGATCCGGTCGAGCAGCGCGTCGAAGTCGGCGGCGAGCTCCTGAGCGGAGTCGCCCGGCCAGATGTGCAGGGGCTTGGCGGCACCCTGCGCCTGCTGCAGGGAGGTGCGCTCGGGCAGCTGAGGTGACAGCACGAGCGGGCCGAACATGTCGCGCAGCTCCTTGATGCGGAACTGGTGCTCGATCGACTGGGGGCGCACGCGGTTCACGACGATTCCCAGCGGCTGGAGGCGAGGGGACAGACCCCGACGGATCTCCTCGATGGCGCGCAGTGCGCGGTCGGCCGCGGCGACCGAGAAGAGACCGGGCTCGGTGACGACCATCACGCGGTCGCTGGCCGCCCACGCAGTGCGCGTGAGGGCGTTCAGCGACGGTGCGCAGTCGATCAGCACGAGGTCGTACTCGCTCTCGACGGTCGCGAGCGCCTCTTCCAGCTTCCAGACGTCGCGGACGCTGGGGTGCGGGCCGTCGAAGTTGATGGCGGACGGGCTGCCGATGAGCACGTCGATCGTGCCAGGGTGCACCTTGGCCCAGCCGCTGGTGGTGATCGCCTGGCGCACCACCTTCTCCTTGGGATTGCCGAGGACGTCGGCGATGTTCAGCCGTCCGGCGATCTGGAGGTCCATGCCGGTGGACACGTCGGACTGGGGGTCGAGGTCGACGACGAGGGTCCGGATGCCACGGGCGAAGGCGGCGGAGGCGAGACCGAGAGTCACGGTCGTCTTGCCGACGCCTCCCTTGAGGGAGCTGACGCTGAGTACGTGCACGTCCTACACGTTACCGTGCGCTCCTTCGGGCGGCGCTCAGCGTCGGGCGGTGCGTTTGCGCGAGGGTGCCCTTTTGCTCGTGATCAGGCGGGAGCACTAACCTTGTCGGGCGCCCACAGGGGCGCGAGCTGGGAGTGAACCGTGAACCCGAAGAACAACGTCGATCCCGAGGATGACGACTCGCTGGGTGTCCTCGACGACAGCCCGTCGTCGGACACGATGGGAATCGGGCTGACCGGCTCCACCGCGCACGTCGAGGTCATCCTGCCCACCGGGGGATACGACGACGAAGCCGACGACGAGGCAGTCGACGATGGGGTCGTCGACGCCGAGACTGCCTCGGTGGTCACTGATCTCATCATCGACACGTCGGCTGTCGCGGACGCCGAACTGCTCGCGCGCATCCAGCAGGAGGCGCCGGACATCGTCATCGAGCTGCCAGCCGAGGACCTTCCGGTCGCCGATCCGGAGCCACTGAGCGACCCGGATGCGAGCGAAGCGCCAGCCGAGGAAGATGTCGAGATCGTCGCGGAGCTCATCGACGACCCCGCTCATGCCGAGGACGTCGCCGACTTCGACGCGCTCGGAGCTGACGCGGTCGAAGAGTCCGTCTCCGGGGCGGTGCCGACGCCGGAACCGGAGGCCGAGTTCGACGCGGCCGAGTCACACGTGACCGTCATCCAGGTCGATCCCGAGGACGTCGACGCTAATGACGAGGGCGAGGGCGATGCCGAGGGCGTCGATGACGATCCCGAGGACGTCGACGCCGGCTATGCAGACGACAATCACGATCACGACGCCGACGACGACGACGAAGCCGCCGACGCCGACGACGACGCTGACGATGACGATCTCGATGACGTCGTCGAGGAAGAGCACGACCACAACCTCGACGACGACGAGGAAGATGATGATGACGGGCTCGTCGAGGCGGATCCCGTCGACGACCACGCCCGCGAACAGGGAGGTGCCGGTCGGGTCGACCGCGCTCCGGCGTCGGAGCATGCAGCGGTTCGGCTCGATGCACCGCGACCTCCCGCACCGGCAGAGGAGACCGATCCTGTGGCATCCCACGACCCTGTTCCCGAGTCGCGGCCGGTGGTCGCGCAGCCCGCTGAGGTCGCCCAACCCGCTGAGGTCGCGCTGACCTCCAAGCGGCTCGACGACCTCGGCTCCGCTGCGACCAGCGAGAGCGCCGACCTGCTCACGGCGGACCGACTGCTCGACCCTGCCCGGATGACCAGGCCCGAGCCCGAGGGCGCCTGGAGCCACCTGCTCTACTCGATCTCCGGTGGCCGCATCAACGTCGGCGACAGCCGCAAGGCGCGTGAGCGCAAGCAGCTCAGCGCTCGCATCGCCGCTCCGCTCGCCGGCACCGCCCGCTTCGTGCCCGTGCTCTCGCGCAAGGGCGGCGTGGGCAAGACCACGGTCACCGCGCTGCTCGGCATGGCGCTGGCCGACGCTCGCGACGACCGCGTCATCGCCGTCGACGCCAATCCCGACCGCGGCACCCTCGCCGAGCGCGTGGTCGGCTCGCACACGAAGTCGGTCCGCGACCTCGTGCGTGCGCAGCACGACATCCGCGGCTTCCACGATGTGTCTGCACTCGTCGCCCGTGACGAGACCCGCCTCGACGTGCTTGCGTCCGATGCCGACCCGCGCATCGCGGAGGCGTTCGGAGACGCGGACTACCGCGATGTGGCCACGGTCGCCGCGCAGTACTACTCGCTGGTGCTCACCGACTCCGGCACCAGCATCGTGCACTCGGTGATGGGCGCCACGCTCGACCTCGCCGACCAGCTCATCATCGTGTCGGGGCTGAGCGTCGACGAGGCGCGCCTGGCATCCGAGACCCTGACCTGGCTCGAGACGAACGGACATGCCGGACTCGCCGGCGAGGCGATCGTCGTGCTGAACCAGTCGAACCCCGGAGCGCCGCTCGTGCGGCTGGGCGAGCTCGAAGCGCACTTCTCGACGCGCGCCAAGCACGTGCTCCGCATCCCGTACGACCCGCAGATCGCCGGGGGCGGCGAGATCGATTTCGGCAGCCTGCAGCCCGCCACCCGCCAGGCTGCTCGCGAAGTGGCCGCAGCCCTCGTCGAGGGCCTGCGAGCGAAGGCCGCCTGATGACCGTCCGGGAGATCCGCCTCTACGGCGACCCGGTGCTGCGCACCGTCTGCGAACCGATCGGCGAGATCGACGAGGGCGTGCGCGCGCTCATCGCCGACCTGATCGACACCGTCGAGCTGCCCGGACGGGCAGGCGTGGCCGCGAACCAGATCGGCTTCGCCCTGCGAGCCTTCAGCTACAACGTCGATGGCGATATCGGCTACGTCATCAACCCCGTGCTCACCGAAGTGCGCGGCGAGCCCGTGCCGACGGGGGAGGGATGCCTGTCTGTGCCGGGCCTGTGGCACGACACCCCACGGCATCCATGGGCCCGCGTCGAGGGCATCGACCTCGACGGCGACCCGATCGTGCTCGAGGGCGACGGTCTGCTCGCGCAGGCGCTGCAGCACGAGACCGACCACCTCGACGGGCGCGTCTACCTGAGCCGTCTGCAGGGTGACACCCGCAAGCTCGCCATGCGTCAGGTGCGCGAAAGCGACTGGTTCTGACGTCGAGGCCCCCTCTCATCGTCGACGCCCCCTCTGCGTTCCGTCACCCTGAGGGGGCGCGGACAGCCAGAGGGGGCGTCGACGTGTGAAGGTCAGCCGAGCGGCGTGGTGGTCGTCTGCACCGGAGCGTCGTAGATCTCGGCGACCGAGTCGGCGAAGTCGTCGAGGATGACGTTGCGCTTGATCGACATCTTGGGGGTGAGGTGACCGCTGGCCTCGGTCCACTCCACCGGGAGGATCGTGAACTTGCGGATGGACTCGGCGCGGGAGACGGTCTTGTTGGCGCGGTCCACCGCGCGCTGCACCTCGTCGCGCACGGCGGGGTTGCGGCTCGCCTCGCTCAGCGACATGTCCGCCGGGAGGCCGTTGTTCGCCAGCCACGTCGGCAGCATCTCGCTGTCGAGCGTGACCAGCGCCGAGATGAACGGCTTCTGATCACCGAGCACGACGACCTGACCGACGATCGGGTTCGAGCGGATCGGATCCTCGAGCATCGCCGGGGCGACGTTCTTGCCACCCGCCGTGACGATGATCTCCTTCTTGCGACCGGTGATCGTGAGGAAGCCCTCCGAGTCGAAGCTGCCCAGATCGCCGGTGCGGAACCAGCCGTCGTCGAATGCCGCCTCGGTGGCCTCGGGGTTGTTCCAGTACTCCTTGAAGACGTTGATGCCCTTGACCTCGATCTCGCCGTCATCGGCGAGGCGGACCCCGACACCGGGAAGGGCGGGGCCCACCGTGCCGATCTTCGACTTGTGCGCGAGGTTGACCGTCGCGGGCGCGGTCGTCTCGGTCAGGCCGTAGCCCTCCAGGATCACGATGCCGAGGCTGTGGAAGAAGTGACCGAGGCGCGCACCGAGCGGGGCGGAGCCCGACACCGCGTACGACACGTTGCCACCCATGGCCTCACGCAGCTTGCTGTAGACCAGCTTGTTGAAGAGCGCGAACTTCATCCGCAGCCCGAAGGGGATCGGCTTGCCCTCCTCCAGAAGGGTGGAGTGCTCGATCGCCGCTGCGGCGGCCGCGCGGAAGATCTTGCCCTTGCCGCCCGCTTCCGCCTTCTGCTCCGCGGAGTTGTAGACCTTCTCGAACACGCGCGGAACCGCAAGCAGGAAGGTCGGCTTGAACGACCCGAGCGCCGGGAGCAGCTGCTTCGTGTCTGGCTGGTGTCCCGTTCGCACGCCCGCATGCACGGAGAGGATCGAGATGAACCGTGCGAACACGTGCGCGGTCGTGATGAACAGCAGGGTCGAGGCGCCCGGCGCCGAGACGACCTCGTCGAGGGCCTTCCCGGAGTTGCGCGAGAGCTCGACGAAGTTGCTGTGCGTCAGGACGCAGCCCTTCGGACGCCCGGTCGAGCCCGAGGTGTAGATCAGTGTGGCGATGTCGGAGCCCACCGCGATGCCCCGGCGGCGCTCGATCTCGGCGTCGTCCACCGCGGCGCCGCGTGCGGTGAGGGTGTCGATCGCGCCCAGGTGCAGCTGCCACACTTCGCGCACGAGAGGCAGGTCGCCGCGCACCTCGTCGGCGCGGGTGAAGTGCTCGGCGGACTCGACGATGAGGGCGGTCGCTCCGGAGTCCTCCATGATCCACTGGATCTGCGCGGGGGAGCTCGTCTCATAGACGGGCACCATCACGGCTCCGGCATAGAACAGCGCGAAGTCGACGAGCGTCCAGTCGTAGGTCGTTTTGGCGATGAAGCCGACCTTCTCGCCGGGCTGGATGCCGGCGGCGACGAAGCCCTTGGCGAGAGCGATGACGGCAGTCTCGAAGTCCTTCGCCGAGATGTCGCGCCATCCGCTGCCCTCGGGCACGCTGAACAGGGCGAGATCGGGGGTCTTCTTCACCCGTTCGGCGAGCAGATCGCTGACGTTCCCCTCCGGATCAGCAGGGACGATTGCGGGGACTTCGAACTGGGCCACGGCAGCTCCTTCGGCACCGAACGGACGGGTATCCCTGAAGTCTATGGCATGAGACCCAGTCGCAACTTGGAAGAAACTCGGTCGCCGATGTCGCCTCGGGGCTAGACTTCCCACGATGTTCTACTGGCTGATGAAGTACGTCGCGATCGGTCCGCTGGTCAAGGCGATCTTCCGACCCTGGATCGTGGGGCGAGACAACGTCCCCACCAGCGGTGCGGCCATTCTGGCGAGCAATCATCTGTCTTTCGCCGACTCGATCTTCCTGCCGCTGCTCATCGACCGGCCCATGTCCTTCCTCGCCAAGAGCGACTACTTCACCGGCCGAGGGCCGAAGGGCTGGGCGACCAGGGTCTTCATGAAGGGCACGGGCCAGATCCCCATCGACCGCTCAGGAGGAAAGGCCTCCGAGGCATCCCTGAACACGGGCCTGCAGATCCTGGGACGTGGCGACCTGCTCGGCATCTACCCGGAGGGCACGCGCAGTCCCGACGGCCGGCTCTACCGAGGGCGCACCGGGATCGCGCGCATGGCACTGGAGGCGAAGGTCCCGGTGATCCCGGTGGTCATGGTCGACACCGACACCGCCATGCCGATCGGCCAGCGCGTGCCGAACATCATGCGCGTGGGAATCGTCATCGGCGAGCCGCTCGACTTCTCGCGCTATGAGGGCATGGAGAACGACCGTTACATCCTCAGAGCGGTCACCGACGAGATCATGATCGCGTTGCAGCGCCTGGGCGCCCAGCGGTACGACGACGTGTACGCATCCACCGTGAAGGACCGCCTGCCCGCCGGTGCACCCGGTCGCCCCTGACCGGCGCAACCGACTCCATCGACGGGCCTCGGTCGTCCCGTCACAGCGCCGATCGGCGCTGTGAGCGGACACTAAGCTTGAGCACATGCTTCCCTCGCACCCCGAACTCGACGCGTGGCGATCCCTTCCCATCAAGCAGCAGCCGCAGTGGCCCGATGCCGAGCGCACCGCCGAGGTGTCGACTCAGCTGGCCGCGCTTCCGCCGCTCGTGTTCGCGGGTGAGGTCGACAATCTCCGCGCGCGGCTCGCCCGCGCGGCATCCGGACACGCCTTCCTGCTGCAGGGCGGCGACTGCGCCGAGACCTTCGCCGGGGCCACGGCCGACCAGATCCGCAACCGGATCAAGACGGTGCTGCAGATGGCGGTCGTGCTCACATACGGCGCTTCGATGCCGGTCGTGAAGATGGGGCGTATGGCGGGTCAGTTCGCCAAGCCGCGTTCGAGCGACACCGAGACCCGGGGCGACGTCACGCTGCCCGCCTACCGCGGCGACATCGTCAACGGCTACGACTTCACCGAGAACTCGCGGCAGCCCGACCCCGGTCGCCTGCTGCAGGGCTACCACATGGCCGCGTCGACACTGAACCTCATCCGCGCGTTCACGCAGGGCGGCTTCGCCGACCTGCGCGAGGTGCACTCATGGAACAAAGGCTTCGCGCAGAACCCCGCCAACCAGCGCTACGAGCGGATGGCGGCCGAGATCGATCGCGCCATCAAGTTCATGGAGGCGGCCGGCGCTGACTTCGAAGAGCTCAGGCGCGTCGAGTTCTTCACGGGTCACGAGGGCCTGCTGATGGACTACGAGAGCCCGATGACGCGCATCGACTCGCGCACCGGAACTCCCTACAACACCTCGGCGCACTTCCTGTGGGTGGGGGAGCGCACCCGCGAGCTGGATGGCGCACACGTCGACTACTTCTCGCGCATCCGCAACCCCATCGGCGTCAAGCTCGGTCCGACGACGACTCCCGAGACGGCGCTCGCGCTGATCGACAAGCTCGACCCGAACCGCGAGCCGGGTCGGCTCACCTTCATCACTCGGATGGGCTCGGGGAAGATCCGGGATGCCCTTCCCCCGCTGCTCGAGGCGGTGAAGGACTCCGGTGCCACGCCGCTCTGGGTCACCGACCCCATGCACGGCAACGGCATCACCACGCCCAGCGGCTACAAGACGCGACGCTTCGACGACGTCGTCGACGAGGTCCGTGGCTTCTTCGAGGCTCACCGCGTGGTGGGCACGTTCCCCGGGGGCATCCATGTCGAGCTGACCGGCGACGACGTCACCGAGTGCCTCGGCGGCTCGGAGCAGATCGACGAGGCGGGTCTCGCGACCCGGTACGAGAGCCTGTGCGACCCGCGCCTGAACCACATGCAGAGCCTCGAACTCGCCTTCCTCGTCGCGGAGGAGCTCGAGAAGCGCTGAGCTCTCCGGCGACCTCGATCGCACATACGAGAGCGGCCGTCCGGATCCCGGGCGGCCGCTCTCGTCATGCGGGCGGATGCCGAATCAGCAGAAGAGCGCTGTCAGCAGAAGGGCGCTGTCAGCAGAAGAGCGCTGTCAGCAGAAGAGCGCTGTCAGCAGAAGAATCCTGGGGTGAGCGTGACCGTCGTGCCGCGCGCTGCGCTGCCGTTCGGGTCGTAGCTGCACACCTTGTATACGTCCCAGTACTTGCCGCCCAGCGGCAGCTCGATGTCCTCGATCGTGGGATTCACCTTGAAGCCGGCGCCCTTCAGCGCATCGACCGCCTGACGGACCGTCTTGCCCTTGACGTCGGGGATGGGCAGCGGCTGCGGACCCTTCGAGACGGTCAGGGTCACGGTGTCGCCGCGGCGCCAGGGGCCGCCGCCGGGACGCTCGGCGCTCTGCGAGATGACCGATCCCTTGGCGACCGACTCGCTCCAGTCCTCGGGTCGCTCATCGGCGACCTTCAGGTCTGCGTCCTCGAGCTCGCGCACCGCCTCGTCGAGTGGTCGACCGGTGACCTCGGGCACAGGTCCGAGTGAGAGCTGGATGAGAGCCGTGTCGTCCTCGAACACCGTGCAGCCGTCGGCGCAGGCGTACGCCTCGCCCTGGTCACGCGGCGTGATGCGCACGTTGAGCACGAGACCCTTGTCGAGCTCGTCGAAGTACTCCTCGACGTCATCCGAGACGTTCACGCGGTTCTCGGCCAGCAGGCTGCGCACCTCGTCGGCGCTCTTGTCGCGCAGTGCCGGCAGCTCGTGCTGAGCGGGGCCGGTGGAGACGACGAGCGTCACCGTGCTGTCCTTCTCGACCCGCTCTCCCTCGCCGGGCGCGGACTCGATGATGAGCCCTGCATCGACGTCGATCGACGGCTGCTCGGCCCTCTCGGGAACCAGGCCCTCCGCGGTGACGGCGGCAGCGGCATCCTCGTAGGTCTGGCCCGCGACCGACGGAACGGCGATGAGCGAGCCGGGGCCCGATCCGAACCACCATCCGACGCCGCCCGCGAGCACCGCGAGCAGCAGCACGACGGTGAGCAGCGCCGTGCCGGTCGAACGACGACGGGCCGTGCGGCGACGCAGCCGCGTCGCGTTGTCGACGGATTCCGCGACGTCCTCGACCGGGGCCGGCAGCAGGGCCGTGCCGGGCAGGATCTTCGTGACCGAGCCGGAGTCGTACTCGCCCGAGGGCGCGTCGGTCGCGGTCGGGGCGGGTGCGACGCCGATCTCGCGCTCGATCTCCCGCAGACGCGTGAGCATCGCCTTGGCGTCGAGCGGCCGGTCGTCGGGTGACTTCTCAGTGGCCCACAGCACCAGCTCGTCGAGCCGTTCCGGAACGGAGGGGTTGCGCGCGCTCGGCCGTGGCACCTGCTCGGTGGCGTGCTGGAAGGCGATCTGCATGGGCTGCTCGCCCTTGTACGGCTGCTCGCCGACGAGCATCTCGTACAGCATGATGCCCAGGGCGTAGATGTCACTGCGAGCGTCGGCGGTCCCGCGGGTGACGAGTTCTGGGGCGAGATAGGCGATCGTGCCGAGCAGCTGCGCGCCGGTGGCCGTGTTCGCCGTCGTCGCCCGCGCGAGTCCGAAGTCCCCGATCTTGATGCGGCCGTCCTCGGCCAGCAGCACGTTCTCGGGCTTCACGTCGCGGTGCACGATTCCGGCCCCGTGAGCGGCGGCGAGACCCGAGAGGATCGCGTCCATGATCGTGATCGTCTGCGTGATTGTGAGTCGCTTCTGCTCGCGCATGAGCTCACGCAGGGTGATGCCGGGGAGGTACTCCATGACCAGGTAGGCGAGCTCGCCGTCCTGACCCTGATCGAACACGTTCACCACATGCGGATCCGCGAGTCGCGCGGCGGCTCGGGCCTCCTGGATGAAACGGCTCTGGAACGCCGAGTCATCACTGAGATGCGCGTGCATCACCTTGAGCGCGATGCGTCGTTCGAGGCGCATGTCCGTCGCCACATAGACGGTGGCCATGCCGCCGCGCGCGATTCGCGCACGAACACGGTACCGGCCGTCGACAAGCCGCCCGATGAGCGGGTCGGCCTGCGGAGTGTTCACAGGTCGAGTCTATGAAGAACAGGCCGGGTGAACAGGCAACGGCGCACCATGGACGGGTTTCGATCCGGTGACGATGGGCGAGTCATCGCAGTGCGGCGAGCCATTGGGTGGCCTGCAGCTCCCACGTCCCGTATCGATCGGGATAGGCCGACACCTGCACGGCCTGGGCCGCGACCGTGAACGGCATCTCCTGCCAGCCGGGGATGTCGAGCAGCCCGCGGGTCGTGGTGCCGTTGGGGTTGCCGGGCCCGCCGTAGAACACGCGGATGCTGCGGTCGGCATCCATCGCCTGCGCAGGCGTGCCCCAGCCCTGGCTCGGACGCTGCTGGAAGAGGCCCAGCGAGTCGCGGTCGCCGTGGTCGAGATTGCGCATCGACGACTCGACCATCGCGGTGGCGAGCGCGATCGCGATCCCGCGATCCGGCACGCCGAGCTCGCGGCCGATCCGGACGATGTGAGCGGCGTGTGCGGCCTGGGTGGCGTCCAGCGCCGCCGAGCGCTGCTCGGTCGTCGCTGTGGTTGCCGCTGTCGGTGCCGGGGCCGGTGCTGCCAGTCGAAGGGCCTGCCCCGGATAGATGATGCTGCCCTCGCCGAGGCCGTTCGCCTGCAGCAGGACGCCCACGCTGGTGCCGTACTTCCGCGCGATCCCGTAGAGCGTGTCACCCGCGGCGACGGTGTGCGCGGCCGGCGCGGCGGCGGCGGGCGGAGCGGGGGCGGGCGTCGCCGGGGCGGCGGCCGCCGGGGTCGCGGCGATGCGCAGGATCTGCCCCGGTGTGATCATGGCGGAGCCACCCAGGCCGTTGATCGACATGATCGCCGAGACCGTCGTGCCGTATCTCTTCGCGATCCCGAAGACCGTGTCGCCGGGGACGACCGTGTGCGAGGCCGACGTCGCGGGAGCGGCGGGAGTCGCCGGAGCGGGTGCGCTCTGCGGTGCAGACGCGGGGGAGAGGTGCAGCGTCTGGCCGGGGAAGATCACCGATCGCCAGCCCAGGCCGTTCCAGGCGAGCAGGTCGGCGGTGGCGACACCGTGTCGTGCGGCCACCGATGAGATCGTGTCGCCCGGCTGGATCGTGTAGTCGGAGGGCAGAGCGACGGCCGGCCGAACGGCGGCGTGCGGAGCGCGACCGGCGGACGAGAGCGCGCGCATGCTCGGCGTGTGACTCGCCACCGCGGTCGCCCGGATCTCCTCCGCAGCGGCGGGTGCGGCGGTCAGGGCCGCTGCCAGAGTGCCGACGACGGCGGCCGGCGCGGTGATCCGCATCGTCGCGGTGCGCGGGTTGATGATGTGCATGTCGTCTCTCTCCCGTGGTCCCCAGAGGCGCTCGATTCCCAGAAGCGCGCTTCGATCCAGTGAAACGCTGACACGCATGTAAACGGATGTCAACAGATGTTGAGTCTGTGACTGGAGTGTTCTGAGTGGTCTGATGCGCTGCGCCGCGTCGCGGATGAGATAGTGGGAGGGTGTGTGAGAACGCTGCTGATCCCTCTGCCTGGCTGACGATTCCCGAACTCGTGGAGGCGCTCGATGAGACGCCCAGCCGCGTGCGTCGGCTGATCGACGAGCACTACCTGATCGGCTCGCGTCGCAACGGCGCATTCGCCGTGCCGGCCGTGTTCATCGTCGACGGGCGTCCGCTCTCGTCGCTGCGCGGCACGATCATGGCCCTGCAGGACGCCTCGTTCTCTGACGACGAGATCATCGACTGGCTGCTCGCGGAGGAGGAGACGCTCGGCCGCACGCCGATCGCCGCGCTTCTCGCCGGGCACAAGAGCGCGGTCCGTCGCGTCGCGCGAACTCTCGCCTGAGGTCTGCCGGTCCGAGTCCCTGACTGCAGCGCCGGTTCAGGCCGATCGCGCGATCGCGGCCTCGGCCAGGCTCTGCAGGGCCTGAGATGCCGTCGCACCCACCTCGGCGTCGCGGAGAGCTCGCACGGCGGCGTCGCTGTACTCCGCGATCATCTGCTCGACCCGATCTGCCGCGCCCGTCTCGCGGATCAGCTCCTGAAGCTGAACGACCTCGTCCGCGGTGAGGTCGGGGTCGCCGATGCGCGCGTCGAGGTGCGCACGGGCATCCGGCGGCAGGGTCTCACGCGCGATCGCGATGAGCGCGGTGCGCTTGCCCTCGCGAAGGTCGTCGCCGGCCGGCTTGCCCGTGACCGCCGGGTCTCCGAAGACGCCGAGCATGTCGTCGCGCAGCTGGAACGCCATGCCGACCGGATGCCCGAAGGCTCGCAGCCGCACCAGCAGCCGCTGGTCGGCGCCCCCGAGAGTCGCGCCGAGGAGGATCGGCTGCTCGACGCTGTAGCGCGCGGACTTCAGAGCAGCCACGCGCAGCGCGCGCTCGAGAAGAGAGGCGGGCGGGTTCACGCTCCATGCCGACTCCTCCGTCACGTCGAGCATCTGGCCGACCGTGACGTCGCGTCGCATCCGGGCGTACTCGGTGCGCGTCGGAGCCGCATGCGGATGCCCGATGAGGCTCTCCTCGAGCAGGTCGTCGCTCCAGGCGACGAGGAGGTCGCCGAGCAGCACTGCCGTCGAGCGGCCGAAGGCCGCGGCATCGCCGTGCCATCCGGCGTCGCGATGGGCGGCCTCCAGCGCGCGGTGAGACGCCGGGCGCCCGCGGCGCGTATCGGAGTTGTCGATCAGGTCGTCGTGCACGAGAGCCGCCGACTGGAAGACCTCCAGTGCCGCGCCGAGACCCCACAGGGCGGCATCCGTCGTCATGCTGCCGCCCGCCGCCGCGAGCCAGCCCGCGTGTGCGAAGCGCGCACGGAGCCGCTTTCCGCCCTGCAGGGTGGAGACAGCAGCGTCCAGGAACAGCTCAGCGTCGGGACCGTATTCCGCGCTTCGCGAGCGGATGCTCTGCACGAAGCGGTCGAGTCTCTCTGCGACGGCGTCGATGACGAGGGAGGATGACACGATTCCCAGCCTAGATGCAGACAATCCGGCGACGCTCGGCTAGCCGACCGCCTCGCACGCGGGTAGACTTGGCTGACCGAACCGAGGGGGTTGGACATGCCTCTTTCAGAACAAGAGCAGCGCATGCTCGACGAGATGGAACGCCATCTTCTTCAGCACGACGCGGATGTCGTCACGGCGCCTTCCGGCGACCGTGCTCTCAGCTACCGCAACCTGGTCTACGGCGCGCTTCTGCTGCTCGCCGGCATCGGCGGTCTCGTCGCTGCCGTCGCGGCGGGCGAGAGACTCGGTGCGATCGGCAGCATCATCCTCGGTGTGGTCGCCTTCCTCGCCATGCTGGGCGGCGCGATCCTGGCTTTCACCCCGGTGCGCAGAACCGCACCCGCCGGGTCGCCGACGAGGGCTCGCGGCGCGAAGACGCGGGACTCCTCGTTCATGGATCGCATGAACGACCGCTGGGATCGGCGTCAGGACGAGCACTGAGCGGACCCGCCGACCTCACCCACTGAATGACCCGGATGCCGAGCATCCGGGTTTTTTCATGCTCTTCTGACGTCCCTGCGTCGGCTGCCCTCCACTGGCCCTCCACTCGCCCTCCACCTGGCTCCACGGCTCGATTCCGCGGAACAACGGGCCGAGCACTCGCCATCTCTGGGTTCCCCTAGCGGTCTGGTCAGGATTGACCGTAGGAAAGTGGAGTGAAGTGGAGTAAAGTGGTGCGCGCCTCGAGTTGGCCGGACGCAGAGGGGGTGATGGCCAGTGCTGCTGGGTACCCACACGCCGAAGCTCGACGACAAGGGCCGCGTGATCCTTCCTGCGAAGTTCCGCGAGGACCTTGCCGGCGGCATCGTGGTCACCCGCGGGCAGGAGCGCTGCCTGTACGTCTTCAGCACCGCCGAGTTCGAGGCCAAGCACGAGCGGATCCGCGAGGCCCCGCTCACCGACAAGCAGGCCCGCAGCTTTCTGCGCATGTTCCTCTCCGGAGCGAGCGCCGAGATGCCCGACAGCCAGAACCGCATCACCATCCCTGCGCACCTCAGGCAGTACGCGGGGCTGGAGAAGGAGCTGGTCGTCACGGGTGTCGGCGCCCACGCCGAGATCTGGGACGCCGCCGCCTGGAACGACTACCTCGAGAGCAACGAAGAGACCTACGCCGATCTGGAACAGGAGGTGATTCCCGGCTTGTTCTGACCACGGCTGTGATGCCTCGCCGCTCCGCCCCGACACACTTCCCCGGTGCCGGGTCGAGCGGAGAGGAATCAGAGCCGGAGGTCACGGGAGAACATCATGAGCATCCGCGACATCCACACACCCGTGCTGCTGGAGCGCTGCATCGAGCTGCTCGCACCGGCGCTGCAGCAGGACGGTGCGGTGCTCGTCGACGCCACGCTCGGCATGGGCGGGCACTCCGAGGCGTTCCTCGAGCGCTTCCCGGGCATCCGGCTGATCGGACTCGACCGCGACACCGACGCCCTCCGCATCGCGGGCGAGCGCCTGGCGCCCTTCGGCGATCGGGTCACTCTCGTGCACACCGTCTACGACGAGATCGGCCTGCATGCGCTGGGCGCCTCGGCGATCCTGTTCGACCTGGGCGTCTCGTCCCTCCAGCTCGATGAGGCCGAGCGCGGGTTCGCGTACTCGAAGGACGCGCCACTCGACATGCGCATGGACCAGACGAAGGGGCGCACCGCCGCGACCATCCTGGCCGAGTACAGCGAGGGGCAGCTGCGGCGCATCTTCGAGCGCTTCGGCGAGGAGAAGCTCGCCGGCCGTTACGCCCGCTTCATCGTCGAGGCCAGAGACGAGCATCCGCTCACCCGCTCGGGCGAACTGGTCGACCTGCTGATCGCTGCCACGCCGGCCGCCGCGCAGCGCGCCGGCCACCCCGCGAAGCGCGTCTTCCAGGCGCTGCGCATCGAGGTCAACTCCGAGCTCAGCGTCCTCGCCGACGCCATTCCGGCCGCGATGGACGCACTGGCCGTCGGAGGACGCATCGCCGTCATGGCCTACCAGTCACTGGAGGACCGCCTCGTCAAGCAGGCGTTCGTGGCGGCGTCCTCGTCGACCGCGCCCGCCGGCCTGCCCGTCGAGCTGCCGGAGCACGCCCCCCGCTTCCGCACGCTCACGAAGGGCGCGGAACTCGCGAGCGACGAAGAGAAGGCGCGCAATCCGCGCGCGATACCGGTGCGGCTGCGCGCCGCTGAGAAGCTGAGGGAAACGGCATGAGCCTCCAGACCGCGCGCGCCCTGCCGCGCCCCGCACCGCACGTCGAGCCGCCGCGGCGGCTGGCGCCGGTGACCGCGCCCGCCCCCCGACGCCGGCCTCGGCTCGCGTACGCGGCTCTCGCCGTCGGCGGCGCTGTGGCCATCGGCGCAGCGCAGATGGGCATCTCGCTCGCCACCACCCAGGACGCCTTCGTGCTCGCGGGTCTGAACACGCAGCAGCACGAGCTCGGACTGCAGAAGCAGGCGCTGCACGAGCAGCTCGTCGGCATCAGCTCCCCCCAGTCGCTGGCGCAGAAGGCGGATGCCATGGGGCTGGTCGTCGCCGGATCGGCGTCGTACCTGCGCCTCAGCGACGGACAGCTCCTCGGCGCCGGGGACAGCGCCAGCTGGGCATCCACGGTCAACCCCAACGGGGGGACCGCGGTCGGCAACGCGCTGCTCGTCCCGCCCGCACCGCCCGCCTCCGACACGACGCCTGCGCCGGAGGACGGCACGCTCGCCGACGGGGTGTCCGACACTGCCGTCGTGCCGCCCGAGCCCGCTGCCCCTCCGGTCGTCACCGACGGCCTGCCCACCCCCGTCACCCGATAACCCACCCGCACGGAGACGCGAATGACGACTCGAGCCACTCGTTCACAGCGCCGACGGACGGTCGTCGCTCTCGCGGTGATCCTCACGGTGCTCAGCGCCTTCGTGTTCCGCCTCGTCGACATCCAGGTGGTGCACGCCGACGACCATGTGGCCGACGGCGTGAACACCGGAAACCTGGGTTCGACCCAGGTCATCGCGGGAGCACGCGGCGACATCACCGACGCCGCCGGCACGGTGCTCGCATCCAGCGTTCTCGTCTACGACGCCGAGCTCTCTCCCGTGCTCATCCGTCAGTTCGAGGAGCAGACCGACAAGCGGAAGAAGCCGAAGCTCGGGTGGGACGAGGCCAGCGAGCGCATCGCCCGCATCGCAGGCCTCAGCGCCGCCGGCCTGCGCGAGCGCCTCTCGGCGAAGCTCGCAGAGGATCCGGACTCCCAGTACCTCGATCTCGCCAGCGGGCTGAGCACCGAGCAGTACCTCGAGCTGCGCTCGCTGAAGACCGATCAGGGGCTCGCCTACATCACCATGACCCCGCGATCGGTGCGGGTCTACCCGAACGGGGCCGTCGCCGGCAACGCCCTCGGCTTCCTCGACGGGTCGGGCACCCCCCAGTACGGCATCGAGCGCATCGCCAACGAGTGCCTCACGCCGGAGAACGGCGAGATGACGTACCTCAGCGGTCAGGGCGGGGTGAAGATCCCCGGCAGCGAGCAGATCACCCCGGCCGCCGACGGCGGCACGGTGGAGCTCTCGATCAACAGCGACCTGAACTGGTACCTGCAGCAGATGATCGCCGAAGAGGCGCAGAAGCAGGGTGCGCAGAGCGGCACGGTCACGGTGGTCGAGGTGAAGACCGGGAAGATCCGCGCCATGGCGGAGTGGCCCGCACTCGACCCCAACGACGTCGACAGCGTGCCGGCCAAGCTGTGGAATTCGCAGGTCTTCACCCACACCTACGAGCCGGGATCGACCTTCAAGCCGATCACCGCTTCGACCCTGCTCGAGGAGAAGGCGGTCACGCCGGACACCACCGTCTCGGCGGCCAGCCGCGAGCGCTTCCCCAACGGCGCGAACATCGGCGATGCCTTCTCGCACCCGCGCTACGACTACACCCTCGCCGGCGCTCTCATCGACTCCTCGAACGTGGCCCTGTCGAAGTTCGGCACGATGGTGTCGCCCGAGACCCGCTACGAGTACCTGAAGAAGTTCGGCGTGGGCGAGAAGACCGATGTCGGCTGGTACCTGGAGGAGCCCGGTGGAGTGGCTGCGCCGCAGACGTGGGACAACCAGACGCTGTACACGACCACCTTCGGGCAGGCGTTCACCGTGACCCCCGCGCAGGTGGTCAGCGCCTACCAGACCCTCGCGAACGACGGCGAGCGGATCGGCCTGAGCCTGATCGAGTCCTGCACGGACAGCGACGGCACGGTGCACAAGACCCGTACCGAGCACGAGCGGGTCGTCTCGTCGGACACCGCCTCGCAGGTCCGCCGCATGCTCGAGAACGTCGCCGTGCAGGGCGGACTCGCCGACGCGATCGCCGTTCCCGGCTACCGGATCGGCTCGAAGACCGGCACCGCGCAGAAGCCGGACGGGCACGGCGGGTACAAGGCCGGGGTGTACTACACGAGCATCCTCGGGGTCGCTCCGATCGAGGATCCGCAGTACGTCGTGATGGTCACTCTCGATGAGCCGACTAGGATTACATCATCCGCGGCCACCGCGCCTGCTCTGCAGAAGGCGCTCACCCAGGTGCTCAAGACCTACCGCGTCGCTCCCTCTTCGCAGCCCATGGACGAGCTGCTCCCGAAATTCGACTAGCCGGCATTCCGCCGCGCAAGGAGATGCCACATGATCGCCCTTCCGCTCGGCGAGATCGCCGAGATCCTCCGCGGCGAGCTGCGCCTGCACGCCCCGGACACGGCTGACACCGTCGTCGACGGGGTCGTCGACACCGACTCCCGGGAGATGGTCCCGGGAGCGATCTTCGTCGCCAAGCCCGGCGAGGTGACCGACGGGCACGAGTTCGTCGCCGCCGCTGTTGCAGCCGGCGCCGTGCTCGCGATCGTGGAGCGTCCGGTCGAGGCTCCGATCACGCAGATCGTCGTCGCCGACGCCGTCGCCGCTCTGGCGGATCTCGCGCGCGCCGTCGTCGCGCGCGTGCGCGCCGCCGGCCGGCTGCGGATCGTGGGCATCACCGGGTCGAACGGCAAGACCACGACCAAGAACTTCCTCGCGCGCATCCTCTCCGACGAGGGCGAGACCGTCGCCCCCGTCCGCTCGTACAACAACGAGGTCGGCGCGCCGCTGACCATGCTGCGGGTCACGCACGACACGCGCTACCTGGTCAGCGAGTTCGGCGCCGCCGGTCGCGGCAGCATCGCGCGCCTCGCCGGTCTCGTCGAGCCTGACGTCTCGGTCGTGCTGATGGTCGGCCTCGCGCACGCCGGGGGATTCGGCGGCATCGAGCAGACGGCGCTGGCGAAGTCCGAGCTGGTCTCCGCTGCCCGCGCCGACGGAACCGCCGTGCTGAACGTCGACGACCCCCGCGTCTGGGCGATGCGCCGCATCGCCGAGGAGCGGGGCATGTCGGTGGTCGGGTTCGGCCAGCATCCGGATGCCGAGGTGCGAGCCGATCGCATCGAGGTCGCGTCCGACGGCACGACCGCCGCCATCATCGCCGACGGCGAGGAGACTCCGCTGCGGCTTCAGGTGCTGGGCGCGCACCACGTGCACAACGCCCTCGCCGCGATCTCGGCCGCCCGCGTGCTCGGCGTGCCCGTGGGCGCGTCGGTCAGCCGTCTGGAGACCGTGCAGATCGCCGAGCGCTGGCGCATGCAGCCGATGGGATCCGACCGCGTGCGCATCATCAACGACGCCTACAACGCCAGCCCGGACTCGATGTCGGCAGCCCTCCGCACGCTTGCGCAGATCTCCGGCCCTGGCGAGCGCACCGTCGCCGTGCTCGGCGCGATGAGCGAACTCGGCGAGACGGCAGGGGAGGAGCACGACCGCATCGGGCTGCTCGCCGTGCGGCTGAACATCCAGCGCATCGTGGTCGTCGGCGCAGACGCGAGGCGTCTGTACCTCGCTGCGGTCGGCGAGGGCTCGTGGGATGGCGAAGCCGTGCACCTGCCGGATCAGGACGCGGCGTTCGAATATCTGAGGGACGAGCTGCGCGACGGTGACCGGGTGCTCGTGAAGTCGTCCAACTCCGCCGGGCTGCGGCACCTCGGCGATCGTCTGGGAGAATCGTTCTCGTGAGGTCTTTGTTGATGGCGACCGCGATCTCGCTCGCCTTCTCGCTCTTCCTGACCCCGGTCTTCCTCAAGCTGTTCCGTCGGATCGGCTGGGGGCAGGTCATCCGCACCCCCGAGGACATCGCCAACCCGAGCCACGAGGCCAAGCGCGGCACGCCCACGATGGGCGGCGTGATCTTCATCCTCGGCACGATCGTCGGCTACTTCGCCGGCAGCCTGTTCGGCGGCACGACACCCGCTCTGTCGGCCATCCTCGTGCTGTGGCTGATGGTCGGCTTCGGCGTGGTCGGCTTCATCGACGACTACATGAAGGTGCGCAGCCAGCGCAGTCTGGGCCTCTCCGGGTGGCGCAAGGTCATCGGCCAGCTGCTCGTGCTCGTGCCGTTCGGCATCGTCGCGCTGAACTTCCCGAACCGCCTCGGTCAGTACCCGGCCAGCGGCTACGTGTCCCTCTTCCGTGACATCCCCTGGCTGAACCTCTTCGCCTTCGGCGCGGTGCTCGGCTGGATCCTCTACCTGATCTGGGTCTCGGTGATCGGGGTCGCCACTTCCAACAGCGTGAATCTGACCGATGGGCTCGACGGCCTGGCCGCGGGGGCCGGCGTCTTCGTCGTCGGCGCGTACAGCCTCATCGCGTTCTGGCAGTTCAAGCAGTCGTGCGTGGGCTCGCTGTTGGCTCAGGCCGGATGCTACGAGGTGCGCGAGCCCCTCAACCTGGCCACGGTCGCGGCTGCATTCGCCGGCGGACTGGTCGGATTCCTGTGGTGGAACGCCCCCAAGGCCAAGGTGTTCATGGGCGACGTCGGCTCGATGGCCATCGGAGGAGTGGTGACCGCGATGGCCATCCTCACCCGCACCGAGCTGCTGCTGTTCATCATTGCGGGCATCTTCGTGCTCTCGTCGGGCTCCGTCATCCTGCAGCGGCTGTACTTCAAGGTCACCCGCGGCAAGCGCCTGTTCCTGATGAGTCCGTTCCACCACCATCTCGAGATGCGGGGCTGGGCGGAGGTGACCATCGTCGTGCGGCTGTGGATCATCGCCGGACTGCTCGCGGTGTCGGCCGTCGGCCTCTTCTACGTCGACTGGCTGATCCAGGCATGACCGCGCGACTCGACTCGCTCACCAGCTGGCACGCCGACTGGTCCGGGCTGCGCGTCGCTGTGCTCGGGCTGTCGGTGACGGGCTTCTCGGCCGCCGACACGCTCACCGAGCTCGGCGCCGACGTCCTCGTGCTCTCCGAGAGCGCGTCGGAGGAGTACGCCCGCCTGGTCCCCGTGATCGGCGCACGCCTCGAACTCGGCTCGCTGTCGGAGGTGCCGAGCGCGCTCAGCGACTTCGCCCCCGATGTCGTCGTCGCCTCTCCCGGCTTCGCCCCCTCGCATCCCGTGATCCGCTGGACTCAGCAGAACGGCATCGCGCTCTGGGGCGACGTGGAGCTGGCCTGGCGCGTTCGCGACAAGGTCACGCGCGCCGACGGAACGCCGGCCGAGTGGATGCTCATCACCGGCACCAACGGCAAGACCACGACCACGCAGCTCACCGCGATGCTGCTGCAGGCCGGCGGTCTGCGCGCCGCGCCGTGCGGCAACATCGGCATCCCGGTGCTCGACGCCGTGCGCGATCCAGGCGGCTTCGACGTGCTCGTGGTCGAGCTGTCGAGCCACCAGCTCTGGTACATCGGGCAGTCCGCGGTGGCCGGGCAGCTCGTGCCGCACGCCTCCGTCTGTCTCAACCTCGCCGACGACCACCTCGTCTGGCACGGCAGCGCCGATGCGTACCGCCAGGCGAAGTCCTTCGTCTACCGGCACACGAAGGTCGCGTGCATCTACAACAAGGCCGATGCGGCGACCCTGCGCATGGTCGAGGAGGCCGACGTCACCGAGGGTGCCAGAGCGATCGGCTTCGACCTCGGCACACCCGGCCCCAGCGACCTGGGCGTCGTCGACGGCATCCTCGTCGATCGCGCCTTCCATGACGACCGTCGCAACAGCGCGCTCGAGCTCACGACCGTGGCCGAGCTGCGCACCGCCGGGCTCGACGCGCCGCACATCGTGCAGAACGTCCTCGCCGCGGCGGCCCTGGCGCGGTCCCTCGACATCGCCCCCGCCGCGATCCATGACGCCCTGCAGGGCTTCGCCCTGGATGCCCACCGCATCCAGACGATCGCCGAGCATCGCGGCATCCGCTGGATCGACGACTCGAAGGCGACCAATCCTCACGCCGCGGCGTCATCGCTGCGTGCCCACCCCGGCGCCGTGTGGATCGTCGGCGGTGATCTCAAGGGCGTCGATCTCGCAGGAATCGTCGCCGACGTCGGCCACACGGCTGCCGCGGCGATCGTCATCGGCGTGGAACGCGCGCCGGTCCTCGCGGCATTCGAGCGACACGCATCGCAGGTGCCCGTCTTCGAGGTCGTCCCCGGCGAGACTGGGGATGTCATGGATCGCGTCGTGGAACTGGCGACGGGGATCATCGACGGCGAGGGGACGGTGCTGCTGGCCCCTGCCGCGGCATCCTTCGACCAGTTCTCGAGCTACGCGGACCGAGGAGAGCGCTTCGCACACGCGGTGCGCGCATGGATCGACAGATCCGGATCGTAGACGGAGAGGGCGGATGACGCAGACGACCAGCCCTCCGGGCGCAGGCGACCGCGGTCTCGCCGCCCGTGTCTCGCTCGGCAGGCTGTTCACGCCGCCGACCACCGAGTTCGTGCTCATCGCGTCGACGGCGCTCGTGCTCACCGTCTTCGGATGGGTCATGGTGCTCTCGGCCACCAGCGCGCGACCCGATCCCTGGGAAGGCGCGCTCAAGCAGGGGATCTTCGCCGTGCTCGGCATCCCGCTGATGCTGCTCATCAGCAGGATGCCCGTCACGTTCCTCGGGCGCATCGCCTGGCCGGCCCTGATCGGGGCCACCGCGCTGCAGCTGCTCGTGTTCGTCCCTGGCCTGCGCGTGTCGTCATACGGCAACACGAACTGGGTGAACATCGCGGGGTTCCAGCTGCAGCCCTCCGAGTTCCTGAAGCTCGCCCTCGCCCTGTGGATCGCGTTCGTCCTGCTGCGCAAGCGCGCGCGCCTGGGCATCTGGCACCACGTGTTCATCCCGGTCGTCCCGGTCTCGATCATGGCCATCGGCACCGTGATCGGCGGCGAGGACCTCGGCACCGCGATGGTCCTCGTGCTGATCGTGCTGGGCGCCCTGTTCTTCGCCGGAGTCAAGCTCCGGCTGTTCATCCTCCCTCTCATCGGCGGCATCGTGGCGGTGCTCGGCTACGCCCTCACGAGCGACAACCGGATGAAGCGCATCCTCTCGGCGTTCAACCCCGAGTCCTGCGACCCGACGAGGGAGTGCTACCAGGCGGTGCACGGCATGTGGGGGATGGCCAACGGCGGCATCTTCGGCGTGGGCCTGGGCAACTCGCAGGAGAAGTACGGCTGGCTGCCCGCCGCGGAGAACGACTACATCTTCGCCATCGTCGGCGAGGAGCTCGGCCTCATCGGCTGCGTTCTGGTGCTCGCACTGTTCGCGGTGTTCGCGGTCGGAGTCTTCCGCATCGTGCGTCGCTCCACCGATCCTTTCGCGCGGGTCGCCGCCGGCGGGATCGGGGTGTGGATCCTGGGGCAGGCGCTCATCAACATCGGAGTCGTGCTGCGAGTGTTCCCGGTGATGGGCGTGCCGCTGCCGTTCATGTCGCAGGGCGGCAGCGCGCTCATCTCGGTGCTCGCTGCATGCGGCGTGCTTCTCGCCTTCGCTCGCACGCTCCCGACCACGAGCGGCACTGATCCCGCTCAGCCGACTCGCGGACGGGTCGCGACGGCGCAGGGTATGGTCGCGAGGTGAATTCCTACCTCCTCGCCGGCGGCGGCACCGCCGGCCACGTCAATCCGCTGCTCGCGGTCGCCGACCTGCTCCGCGAGCGGGGGGACGGCGACGTGCTGGTGCTCGGCACGAAGGAGGGACTGGAGGCGCGTCTCGTCCCCGAACGCGGCTACGAGCTGCTGATCGTCGACAAGGTTCCTTTCCCGCGCCGCCCTGACGGTGCGGCGGTGGTCTTCCCGGCCCGTTTCCAGCGCGCGGTGTCGCAGGTGCGCCAGCACATCCGCCGCCACGGCATCGAGGTGGTCGTCGGCTTCGGGGGCTACGCCTCCGCCCCCGCCTACGTCGCGGCCCGGCGTGAGCGCGTCCCCTTCGTGGTGCACGAGGCGAACGCCAGACCGGGCCTGGCGAATGTGCTCGGCGCCCGCACCGCGGCCGCCGTCGGCGTCGCCTTCGCGGGCACGCCGCTCAAGCGCGGCGAGGTCGTCGGGATGCCCCTGCGCCGCGAGATCGTGGATCTGGATCGCGAGGCGACGCGCGCCGAGGCGGCGGCGCACTTCGGCCTCGACGCCGACCGCCCCGTCCTGCTGGTCTTCGGCGGATCGCTGGGGGCGCTGCGACTCAACGAGGCGATCGCGGGCTCATGGGCGGATGTGCTCGCGGCGGGCTGGCAGCTGCTGCACGCCACCGGAGAGCGCAGCGACCTCGCCGACCCGAACGTGCCGGGCTACGCCATGCGCCGCTACATCGACCGCATGGATCTCGCCTTCGCGCTGGCCGACCTGATCGTCTCGCGCTCGGGCTCGGCCACCGTCAGCGAGGTCAGCGCGCTGGGCATCCCGGCCGTGTACGTGCCGTACTCCGTCGGCAACGGCGAACAGCGTCTGAACGCGGCATCCGCCGTCGAGGCGGGAGGAGCGGTGCTTCTCGACGATGCGAGCTTCGACGGCGACGTCGTGCGCGAGAAGATCATCCCGCTGCTCGGCGACCGTCCGCGCATCGATGCGATGGCGGCGGCAGCCGAGCGCATCGGCTCCCGCACGGGCACCGAGGATCTCATCGCGCTGATCGATCGCGCACTCGCCGAAAAGTAGACTGGAAGCGACATGATCAGACCCGACCTCTCCCTTCCGATCCCCGAGACCATCACCTCCGCGCACTTCATCGGCATCGGCGGATCCGGTATGAGCGGCCTCGCGAAGATGTTCCTCGATGCGGGCATCCGCGTCTCCGGCAGCGACCGTGCTGACAGCGACAGCCTGCGCGCACTCGCGGCCGCCGGCGCGACCGTGCACGTCGGGCACGACGCCGCTCATCTCGGCGATGCCGACACGGTGATCCACACCGGGGCGATCTGGCCCGAGAACCCCGAGTTCGTCACCGCCAAGCACCGGGGCCTGCACGTGATCCACCGCTCGCAGGCGCTGCACTGGCTGATCGGCGGCCGCCGCCTCGTCTCCGTCGCGGGAGCACACGGCAAGACCAGTTCGACCGGCATGCTCGTGACGGCCCTCCAGGCGCTGGGGGCCGATCCCAGCTTCGTCAACGGCGGCGTGATCGAGCAGCTCGGCGTGTCGAGCGGAACCGGAGCCGACGCGCTGTTCGTGATCGAGGCCGACGAGTCCGACGGCACCTTCCTGCTGTATGACACGTCGATCGCGCTGATCACGAACGTCGATCCCGATCACCTGGACTTCTTCGGGTCGGAGCAGGCGTTCTACGACGCCTTCGTCCGCTTCGGCGATGCGGCCAGCGAGGCCGTGGTGATCTCGAGCGACGATCCGGGAGCGCAGCGGGTGCGGGCCGGTCTCAGCCACCGCACGGTCATCACGTTCGGGCGCGCGGCCGACGCCGACCTGCGCATCGACGACATCGTCACGACCGGGGGAGCGTCGGCGACCCTGATCTACGGCGGAGAATCGGCGCGGATGCAGCTGGCCGTCCCCGGTGCGCACAACGCGATCAACGCGGGCGGCATTGTCGCCGTGCTCCTCACGCTCGGCTACGGTCTGACCGCGGCCGTGCGTGCGGTGGAGGGCTTCGCGGGAACCGTGCGCCGGCTCGAGCTGCACGGCGAGGCCCGCGGAGTGCATGTGTACGACGACTACTCGCACCATCCGACCGAGGTGCGCGCGGCGCTCGAGGCGATGCGCGGGGTCGCCGGATCCGGGCGCCTGATCGCGATCCAGCAGCCGCACACCTACTCGCGCACGCAGCACATGTTCCGGGAGTTCGCCGCGGTGCTGGAGGAGCTCGCCGATCACACCGTGATGCTGGACGTCTACGGCGCGCGGGAGGATCCCGTGCCAGGGGTCACCGGAGAGCTGGTCAGCGGCGCATTCGCGGATCAGGCGAACGTGCACTACGTGCCGGACTGGCAGGAGGCGGCTGACTACACGGCCCGCATCGCCCGCGAGGGCGACTGCGTCGTGACGCTGGGCTGCGGAAACGTCTACCAGATCATCCCGCAGGTGCTCGACTCGCTGCGCCGCCCCGTCGAGGACTGAGATGCGGCGCCCGGCACCGCTTCCCGCATCGCCCGAGGAGCCGACTCCGGACGACGGCTCGGACGACACGTCGCCCGAGCCCCGTCGTCGCCCGCTGCTGCGCTTCGGCGCGACGGGAGACCGGGATATCGCCGGGCGTGGCGCTGGAGCACCGGAGGCCGATGCCGAGGATGCCGAGAGTCCGGATGCTGCAGGTTCCACTGCCGCTGCGGGCCCAGGGGTGGACGGATACTCCGTCACCGCGGTGATCCCGGAGGAGGACCGGGACGCGGCGCGCACCGCGGTGCGCAGCAGCGAGGTGTGGCGCGCCGCGCGCGCCCGCCGGAAGGCGCTGCGTGCGGAGATCCGCCGCTTCACCCACCGCTCCCGCCGGCGACGCCTTGTCGTCTGGGGATCGACCGGCGCCCTCGTCGCGCTCGTTCTCGGCAGCGTGATCGCCGCGTACAGTCCGCTGTTCGCCGTGGAGAAGATCACGGTCGCCGGCGCGACGAGCATCGACCCCGCCGCCGTGCAGGAGTCGCTTTCGGACCAGATCGGAGCTCCGCTCGCCCTCGTCGACGCCGCCCGCGTCAAGTCCGCGCTGGCGGAGTTCCCGATCATCGAGTCCTACGCTCTCGAGGTCCGGCCACCGCGCGAGCTGCTGGTGCGCGTCGTGGAGCGCACGCCGGTGGGCGCGATCCGCGACGGCGACACCTACTCGGTGGTCGACGCGGCGGGCGTGGTGCTCTCGTCGAGCGCGGAGCGGCCGGAGGGAGCGCCGGAACTCGACATCACCGGCGGTCTCGCCTCCGCTGCCTTCCACAGTGCGGGCCTGGTCATGAGGTCGCTTCCCGCCGACCTGCGCGCCACCGTGACGCAGGTGCGCGCGACATCCGGCGACGACGTGACGCTCACCCTCGCCGACGGCAAGACCGTGGTGTGGGGAAGCGAGAAGGACTCGGCGCGCAAAGCCGCGGTGCTGGTGCGCCTGATCGCCGCCGCGCCTCAGTCCAGCACCTTCGACGTGTCGTCTCCGACGGTTCCCGTCGTCGGCTGAGAGCAGATCGCGGCGACACGCCGTGTCGGTGCACGCGCACGTCGATGTTGCGCATACCGTCGTTGACGAGAACGCAATACCGGGAAACAGTTTAACCCTCTCGTTGAGGTTTAAGGTTTATCCCTCGTCAGGCTCGAATAACGGAGGCCGGCCATGAGCCAGAACCAGAACTACCTCGCCGTGATCAAGGTCGTCGGCGTCGGCGGTGGCGGCGTCAACGCCGTCAACCGCATGATCGAGCTCGGACTCCGCGGAGTCGAGTTCATCGCCGTCAACACCGACGCCCAGGCGCTGCTGATGAGCGACGCCGACGTCAAGCTCGACGTGGGACGTGAGCTCACTCGCGGCCTCGGCGCAGGAGCGGACCCCGAGGTGGGTCGCCGCGCGGCTGAAGACCACGCCGAGGAGATCGAGCAGGCCCTCACGGGTGCTGACATGGTGTTCGTCACCGCCGGAGAGGGCGGCGGCACCGGCACGGGCGGCGCGCCCGTCGTCGCACGGATCGCGAAGTCCATCGGCGCGCTCACCATCGGCGTCGTGACCAAGCCGTTCTCGTTTGAGGGCCGTCGCCGTCAGAGCCAGGCCGAGGCCGGCGTCGCCAAGCTGAAGGAAGAGGTCGACACCCTCATCGTGGTGCCGAACGACCGACTTCTCGAGATCAGCGATCGCGGCATCTCGATGATCGAGGCCTTCGCCACCGCAGATCAGGTTCTGCTCGCCGGTGTGCAGGGCATCACCGACCTCATCACGACCCCCGGACTCATCAACCTGGACTTCGCCGACGTGAAGTCGGTGATGCAGGGCGCGGGCTCCGCGCTCATGGGCATCGGATCCGCGCGCGGCGCCGACCGTGCCATCAAGGCCGCCGAGCTGGCGGTCGAGTCGCCGCTGCTCGAGGCATCCATCGAGGGCGCCCATGGCGTGCTGCTGTCGATCCAGGGTGGATCGAACCTCGGCATCTTCGAGATCCACGATGCCGCCGACCTCGTCAAGGAGGCCGCGCACCCGGAGGCGAACATCATCTTCGGAACGGTCATCGACGACACTCTCGGCGACGAGGTGCGCGTGACGGTGATCGCGGCCGGCTTCGACGGCGGCGAGCCCGCTCCGCGGCTGGAGCCGATGGTCGTCGAGCGCCCTGCGGCGAACCCGCTGCCCGAGGTGCGCCTGGACGAGAAGGTCGCCGAGGAGCGTCCAGAGCCGGTCAAGCCGGCTGTGGCGCCCGCCCCGGTGGCATCCAGCATCGAGCCGGCGTTCTCGGACGACGACATCGACATCCCCGAGTTCCTCAAGTGACGCTCAGCGCGCGGCTGTCGGCGATAGACGAGCGCATCGCCGACGCCGCGCGCCGGGCAGGCCGGGATCCGGGTGAGATCACCCGGATCGTGGTGACGAAGTTCCACCCCGCCTCCCTGGTGCGCGAGCTGCACGAGCTCGGCGTGACCGACGTCGGCGAGAACCGCCAGCAGGAGATGACAGCGAAACGCGCCGCCCTCGAGGGACTGGACGTGCGCTGGCACTTCATCGGCCAGGCGCAGACGAACAAAGCCGCCTCGATCCGCCGTGATGCGGACGTGGTGCACTCCGTCGACCGGGCGAAGCTCGCCGACGCGCTGCATCGAGCCGATGCCGACGGTCACCCGCTGGATGTGCTCGTGCAGGTCAACCTCACCGAGGACGCCGCTCGAGGCGGCAGCGCGCTGAGCGACGCCGAAGGCCTGGCGGAGCACGTGCTGGCGCTGCCTTCGCTGCGACTGCGCGGAGTCATGGCGGTCGCTCCTCTCGACGAGGAGCCGTCTCGCGCCTTCGCCCGACTGCGCGACGTCGCCGATCGCATCCGCGCGCTCGCGCCCGAAGCCGCCTGGATCTCAGCCGGGATGACCGGAGATTTCGAGGCGGCGATCGATGCCGGTGCGACACACCTGCGGATCGGTTCCGCAATCACAGGACCGCGCCCCGACCGGGGTTAGCCTTTCAACCAGACCAGCCCGAACGTTCGAACCGGAGGACACGATGGGTAACCCGCTGAAGAAGACCATGGTGTATCTCGGCCTCGCCGACGAGGAAGAGGTCTACGAGGAGGAAGCCGTGCAGACGCCGGCCCGCGCCTCACGTGAGAAGCACGAGGTGGCCGAGCGCGACGAGACCGCACCCGCGCCTGTCACGCCGCTGCGTCGCCCCACGGCTGTGCGTCAGCCGGCCGCAGGCACGGTCAACGAGATCCTCACCGTCCACCCCAAGCAGTACCGCGACGCGCAGATCATCGCGGAGAACTTCCGCGAGGGTGTGCCGGTGATCATCAACCTGTCGCAGATGAGCGACGCCGACGCGCGCCGTCTCATCGACTTCGCCAGCGGGCTCTCGCTCGGCCTGTACGGACGCATCGAGCGAGTCACGAGCAAGGTCTTCCTGCTCTCGCCCGAGAACATCGCCGTGTCAGGACAGGGTGGCCTCGCGCAGGCGGAGTCCGCCTCGTTCGACTCCTGATCCGTGGGAGCGATCCTCAGCATCGTCGGCGGCATCGCCGAGCTGGTGCTGACGCTGTACGTGCTCGTGCTGATCGCGAGACTGGTGCTCGAGTACATCCCGCTGTTCAACCGGTCCTGGCGTCCGAAAGGCGCCGGCCTGGTCGCCGCGGAGATCGTCTTCACCGTGACCGATCCGCCGATCCGCTTCTTCCGCAGGCTGGTCCCGCCGCTGCGCATCGGCTCGATCGCGCTCGATTTCGGCTTCATGCTGACCATGCTCAGCGTGTTCATCGTCATGGCGCTGATCCGCGCGCTGACCTGAGCACCCGAGCGCGCGCGCATCGCGCCGCTCAGGCTGGGGGGCTATGCTTGGCTCCCAGACGCGCGCCCCGGGTACGCGTCGACTGAACCACATCGCCGGCTCTCAGCGACTGGCAACCGAACTCATCGAAAGAGGAGCCACCCATGGCACTTACCCCGGATGACGTCGTCCACAAGGAGTTCCAGCACGTCCGATTCAAGGACGGCTTCGACCCCGAAGAGGTCGACGACTACCTCGACGAGATCGTCGTTGAATGGCGCAAGACCATCGAGGAGAACAACGAGCTGAAGGCGAAGCTCGCGGCGTTCGAGTCCGGCGAGAACGCCTCGGCTCCCGTGGCCGCGCCGACGCCGGCTCCCGCTCCTGCCGCCGAAGGCTCGCCCGTCGGAACCTCCGCAGGCATCATCGAGCTCGCGCAGCGTCTGCACGACGAGCACGTCGCCGAGGGTGAAGCCAAGCGCAAGCAGCTCATCGAAGAGGCCGAGACCGAGGTCGCGCGCATCCGCACCGAGGCCGAGGCGAAGCAGCGCGAGGAGTCGGCACGACTCGAGCGCGAGCGCAACCTGCTCGAGGGTCGGATCACCGAGCTCCGCGAGTTCGAGCGCGACTACCGCGGCAAGCTGCGCGCCATGATCGAGGGTCAGCTCCGCGACCTCGACCAGAAGTCCTCGACGGACTCGACGCCCGTCTCCGCCATCGGCCTGTAGGTCACTCTTGGCGGGACGTCCCCTTCGTCGGTCGGCGGCCGGCATGATCGTCGCTTCTCTCGCGGCGATCGTGCTGGCCGCCGATCAGTTCGTGAAGCACCTCACCATCGAGAATCTCCCCCCGCACGAGGCCGTTCCGGTGCTGGGCGAGTTCCTGCAGCTGTACTACATCCGCAACTCCGGCGCCGCGTTCTCGATCGGCGAGCAGGTCACGTGGATCTTCACGATCGCCATGGCCGTCGTCGCCGGCGTCATCGTGTGGAAGGCGACGAGCGTGAAGTCGCGACTGTGGGCCACCGTCCTCGGTCTGCTGCTCGGCGGCGTGCTCGGGAATCTCACGGACCGGCTGCTGCGTGAACCAGGTTTCGCCGTCGGTCATGTCGTCGACATGATCTCGATGCCCTGGATGATCCCCGCCATCTTCAACGTCGCCGACATCTTCATCGTCTCCGGCATGATCTCCGTTGCCCTGCTCGTCGTCTTCGGGCTGCGTCTCGACGGCACGCGCGAGCGGGATCACGCGAGCGTCGCCGAAGACGCCCCAGCCGACGGGCACGAGGGCGCCGCTGCGTCCACGGGAGCCTGATCGTGCAGTCCCGCAGCCTTCCCGTCCCCGACGGGCTCGACGGCCAGCGTGTGGATGCGGCGCTGGCGAAGATGCTGGGCTTCTCACGCACATTCGCGGCCGAGGTCGCCGAAGCGGGCGGGGTCACGCTCGACGGAACCGCGCTCGGAAAGTCCGATCGTCTCCGTGCGGGCGGGTGGCTCGACGTGAGCTGGTCGCCGAAGGAGGAGCCCAAGATCGAGCCCATTCGGGTGCCCGAGCTGGGCATCGTCTACGACGACGACGACATCGTGGTGGTCGACAAGCCGACCGGGGTGGCCGCCCATCCGTCCCTCGGCTGGGAAGGGCCGACGGTCGTCGGAGCCCTCGCCGCCGCGGGCTTCCGTGTCGCGACCAGCGGAGCACCCGAGCGGCAGGGTGTCGTCCATCGCCTCGATGTGGGCACCAGCGGCCTCATGGTCGTGGCGAAGGCCGAGAGCGCGTACACGGCTCTCAAGCGCGCCTTCAAGGAGCGCACGGTCGAGAAGATCTATCACGCGGTCGTGCAGGGGCATCCTGATCCGCTGGCGGGCACCATCGATGCGCCGATCGGCCGCCATCCGAATCACAGCTGGAAGTTCGCCGTCGTCTCCGACGGCAAGCCGTCGGTCACCCACTACGAGACGCTCGAGGCGTTCCCCGGTGCCTCCCTGCTCGAGATCCATCTCGAGACGGGCCGCACGCATCAGATCCGCGTGCACATGGCCGCGCACCGGCATCCCTGCGTCGGCGATCCGCTCTACGGCGCCGACCCCACGCTGTCGGCGAGACTCGGCCTCACCAGGCAGTGGCTGCACGCGCATCAGCTCGGCTTCACTCATCCCGGAACCGGTCAGTGGGTGCAGTTCGAGTCACCGTACCCCGCGGACTTCCGCCACGCGCTCGAGGTGCTGGATCCGGGACGCGAGACGGACTGAGATCCGTCGCCGGCGCCGATGTCGGCGCCGTGCGTCATACTGCGCGGGTGAGCATCCTGGTGAGACCTGCGACGCGCTTCGACGACGTCGCCACGCTGGTCGGGCCGAAGAACCCGGCATCCAATGTCTGCTTCTGCCTCAGCTACCGCATCGGGAACAAGGAGAACGTGGCGCTGCGGGGCGAGGCTCGGGCGAACCGCGTGCGCGAGCTCTGCGACCTCGATCCGCCGCCCGGAGTGATCGCCTACCTGGATGACGACCCCGTCGGCTGGGCGGCGGTGCATCCGCGACGCGACACGAGCTTCGCGCGCAACAGGCTGATCCCGCACGTGGACGACCGCGACGTGTGGTCGCTGTGGTGCTTTCGCGTGCGGCCCGGCTATCGCAAGCAGGGCATCATGCACGCCCTCGCAGCCGGGGCCGTCGAGCACGCGCGCGAGTGCGGCGCCCCGGCGATCGAGGGGTATCCGGTCGACAACCGCGGAGAAAAGGTGAACCAGACCATGATGTACGTCGGCACCCGCGCCCTGTTCGAGGATGCGGGATTCCACAAGGCCGCCGACACCGGCTCCGTGCTCGACGGGTTCCCCCGTGTGCTGATGCGACTCGAGCTCAGCGGCTGACGCGCCCGCCGCGGAAGGTCGCCGGGTCGTCCTCCGCCATCGCCAGGGCGATCCTGCGGACATGCGCATCGTCGACGTCGCCCATCGCCGCCAGGTCGTAGAAGCCCACCTCGGTCAGCTCCCCGTCGGCGGGATGCGGGTCGCCCGACACCCAGGTGCAGCGGAAGACCAGGTCGAGGTAGTCGACCTGGTCGCCGTTGTCATAGGTCACCCGGGGCATCTGCTGCACCAGTGCCAGGCGGTCCACCGAGACGACGACGCCCGCCTCTTCCAGGCATTCGCGTGCCGCGGCATCCGCCGGCTCCTCGCCCGGCTCGACGATGCCCGAGATCGCCTGCCACGAGCCGTTGTCGGCGCGCTTGCCGAGCAGCACCTTCTCGTCGCGGAAGACGACCGCCGTGGCGCCGACCAGCGACAGGGGTGCGGTGCCGATGTGCTCGCGCAGGGCGAGGACGAACTCAGGAGTGGCCATGGGCACCAGGGTATCCGGGGCGGTGCGAAGTTCTCGTGAACCGCTCCGCCGGTCGATTCCGCGCCGTGATCCTGCAGCGGATTCCCGCGGCGGTCCCGGCACCGGCATCCGGTGTCGGGACCGCCTCGTAGACTCGAATCATGGCCTCCGATTCCTTCGTGCACCTGCATGTCCACAGCGAGTACTCCATGCTGGACGGTGCGGCGAAGATCAACTCGATGACGCAGGCGGCGGCCGATTACGGGATGCCGGCGATCGCCGTCACCGACCACGGCAACACCTTCGCGGCCTTCGAGTTCTACAACGCCGCGAACGCCGCGGGAGTCAAGCCGATCATCGGACTCGAGGCGTACGTGACGCCGGGAACGCACCGCAGCGACAAGTCGCGGGTGGCGTGGGGCACGGCGGATCAGAAGAGCGACGACGTCTCCGGATCCGGCGCGTACACCCACACCACGCTGTGGAGCGAGACCACCGCAGGCATGCACAACCTGTTCCGGCTCAGCTCGCTCTCGAGCATCGAGGGCTACTACTTCAAGCCCCGCATGGACCGGGAACTGCTGCAGACCTACGGCAAGGGCCTCATCGCGACCACCGGATGCCCGTCGGGCGAGATCCAGACCCGCCTGCGGCTCGGGCAGTACGATGCGGCGCGGGCGGCGGCCGCGGAGTTCCAGGACATCTTCGGCAAGGAGAACTACTTCGCCGAGATCATGGATCACGGACTCTCCATCGAGCGCCGGGTGATCAGCGATCTGCTGCGGCTGTCGAAAGACCTGAACATCCCGCTGGTCGCCACGAACGACTCGCACTACACGCACCAGCACGAGGCCGATGCGCACGAGGCGCTGCTGTGCGTGCAGTCCGGCTCGACGATGGACGATCCGAACCGGTTCAAGTTCGACGGCGACGGCTACTACATCAAGACGGCGCAGGAGATGCGCCAGATGTTCCGGGACCACCCCGAGGCGTGCGACAACACGCTGCTGATCGCCGAGCGCTGCCAGGTCGAGTTCGACACCAAGGCGAACTACATGCCGCGGTTCCCGGTGCCGGACGGCGAGACCGAGGACAGCTGGCTGGTCAAGGAGGTCGAGAAGGGCCTGCACTACCGGTACCCGAACGGCATCCCCGACAAGGTGCGCAAGCAGGCCGAGTACGAGACCGGCATCATCCTGCAGATGGGCTTCCCGGGGTACTTCCTCGTCGTCGCCGACTTCATCAACTGGGCCAAGGATCATGGCATCCGCGTCGGACCGGGCCGCGGTTCCGGAGCCGGATCGATGGTCGCGTACGCGATGAAGATCACGGATCTCGACCCGCTCGAGCACGGACTCATCTTCGAGCGCTTCCTCAACCCCGACCGCGTCTCGATGCCCGACTTCGACGTCGACTTCGACGACCGTCGCCGCGGCGAGGTGATCGAGTACGTGACGCAGAAGTACGGGTCGGAGCGCGTCGCCCAGATCGTCACCTACGGCACGATCAAGTCCAAGCAGGCGCTGAAGGACGCGGGCCGCGTGCTCGGCTACCCGTTCAGCATGGGCGACCGCCTCACCAAGGCCATGCCGCCGGCCGTGATGGGCAAGGACATGCCACTCAGCGGCATGTACGACAGCGCTCACCCGCGCTACAAGGAGGCGAGCGAGTTCCGGGCGCTGATCGACACCGACACCGATGCGAAGCGCGTCTTCGACCGCGCGCTGGGGCTCGAGGGACTGAAGCGGCAGTGGGGCGTGCACGCGGCAGGCGTGATCATGTCTTCGCACCCGCTGATCGACATCATCCCGATCATGAAGCGCGAGCAGGACGGCCAGATCGTCACGCAGTTCGACTACCCGTCCTGTGAGTCGCTCGGCCTGATCAAGATGGACTTCCTCGGGCTGCGCAACCTCACGATCATCTCGGACGCCCTCGACAACATCCGGCTGAACAGGGGAGAAGAGCTCGACCTCGAGCACCTCGGCCTCGAGGATCGCGCTGTCTACGACCTGCTCGCCCGCGGTGACACGCTCGGCGTCTTCCAGCTGGACAGCCCGCCGCTGCGATCGCTGATGCGGCTGATGAAGCCCGACAACTTCGCCGACATCTCGGCGCTCATCGCGCTGTACCGACCTGGCCCGATGGGCGCGAACTCGCACACCAACTACGCCCTGCGCAAGAACGGCCTGCAGGAGATCACACCCATCCACCCCGAGCTGGAGGAGCCGCTGGCTGACATCCTGCAGGAGTCCTACGGTCTGATCATCTACCAGGAGCAGGTCATGGCCATCGCGCAGAAGGTCGCCGGGTTCAGCCTCGGCCAGGCCGACATCCTGCGTCGCGCGATGGGAAAGAAGAAGAAGTCCGAACTCGACAAGCAGTACGAGGGCTTCTCGGGCGGGATGAAGGAGCGCGGCTTCGGCGAGGGCGCCGTGAAGGCGCTGTGGGACATCCTGCTGCCGTTCTCGGACTACGCCTTCAACAAAGCGCACTCGGCCGCATACGGTCTGGTGTCGTACTGGACCGCGTACCTCAAGGCCCAGTACCCGGCCGAGTACATGGCGGCCCTGCTCACGAGCGTGGGCGACTCCAAGGACAAGATGGCGCTCTACCTCAACGAGTGCCGCCGGATGGGCATCCGGGTGCTGCCGCCGGACGTGTCGGAGTCGATCAACTTCTTCGCGGCCGTCGGCGAGGACATCCGCTTCGGCCTCGGCGCCGTGCGCAACGTCGGCAGCAACGTCGTCGACGGGATCGTCGCCTCGCGCAAGGACGGCCCGTTCACCTCCTTCCACGACTTCCTCGGCAAGGTGCCGCTGCACGTGTCGAACAAGCGCACCGTCGAGTCGCTGATCAAGGCCGGCGCGTTCGACTCGATGGGCGACACCCGCCGCGCGCTGATGGAGATCCATGAAGACGCGGTGGAGGCCGCCGTCGACCGCAAGCGGAACGAGGCGCAGGGCGCGATCGGCTTCGACTTCGACAGCCTCTACGACGACATGGAGGAGGCGGCTCCCGCGAAGGTGCCCGACCGGCCCGAGTGGATCAAGAAGGACAAGCTGGCGTTCGAGCGCGAGATGCTCGGCCTGTACGTCTCCGACCATCCGCTCGCCGGCCTCGAGGTGCCGCTCGCAAAGCACGCCTCGATCTCGATCAATGATCTGCTCACCTCAGAGGATCTGCAGGACGGCGACCAGGTCACCGTCGCCGGACTCGTGACCAGCGTGCAGCACCGCGTGGCGAAGGCCAGCGGCAACCCGTACGGCATGATCACCGTCGAGGACTTCAACGGCGAGGTGACGATCATGTTCATGGGCAAGACGTACACCGAGTTCCAGCACACGCTGCAGCAGGACGCCATCCTCGCCGTGCGGGGGCGCGTCTCCCGCCGTGATGACGGACTCAACCTGCATGCGCAGTCGGCGTTCGCCCCCGACGTCGGATCGTTCGACGCCGCGGGCCCCCTCGCGCTGCTGGTCGCCGAGCAGCGAGCGACCGAACGCGTCATGAACGACCTGGCCGACGTGCTGCGCCGCCATGCCGGCGAGACGGAGGTGCTGCTGCGCGTGCACCGCGGCAGCGCCGCGAAGGTGTTCGAGGTGCCGATGCCTGTGAAGGTGTCCGCCGACCTGTTCGGCGACCTCAAGTCGCTGCTGGGTCCCGCCTGCCTGGGCTGAGCGCGCGGCGCCGACACGGCGCATCGAACTCCCGGGTGCGGTGAGTAGGATCATGACTCGCGTGGCCACCCACCACGAACGAAAGGACCCTCGATGAGCTTCGACAGGCCCAGCAGCGACCACGACGACGCCTCGGCAGACGAGGCCCGCCTGCGCGCCGATGCCCGCACGGAGGCCGGCATCGCCCCCGACGACATCGATCCGGACGACGACGGCGTGCTCTACGAAGACCAGGTCCAGCCGGAGTACGGCATCCTCGGTTTCACACTCCGCGAGCTCATCATCATCGGTGCCTGGCTGGTGGGCTTCGTCGTCTCGTTCTTCCCGATCGGCCCGATCGGCGACACCGTCTGGACATCAGGAATCCACTGGATCCTGATGATGGGAGCGCCGACCGTGGCCGTCTTCCTCATCGTGCTGCGCCGGCTCTCGCCCGACGGGATCAGGCGTGTGGGGTCGCTCGGGATCGATCAGTTCGCCTCGGTCACGGCTGCGGTGGCCGCCGTCTCCTGGGCCCAGGTGCTGTGGCAGCAGATCGCCGCCACCATCGAGACCGGTGTCCTGCTCATCGGCTGGGTCGCCGTGGTGGGCCAGCTGGCCACGCTCGTGCTCGTCGCAGCCACGGTGTTCGCGCCCCTGCTGCCACGGCTGCGCGAGGACTTCCACGGTCGCCTCGAGACACTCGCACACCGCAATGCGAATCCCGTCCGGCCGGTGATCTCGCGTCCGCGCGCCGAGCGTGAGTCCGCCCCGCCGCCCGCGGATTCGGCCGCCGCAACGGCACGCGCCGAGCACGTCGACCCCGCAGCACAGCCCGCAGCGGGGGAGCCGCGCGTGGAGACCGCACTGACGATGGTCATTCCGGGCGCGACTCCGGTTCCGGATGCCCGCGACCGGGCATCCGCATCCGACCACGCCTCCGCTCCGGATGCCTGGGACGCGGCATCGGCGTCGACCGAGGCCGCGACGATCCAGCCGAGTGCCGCCCCGGCCGAGCCCGGATTCGCCGAGTCCGATGTGGTCTCGCCCGGGCCCGAGTTCACCTCGCCCGAGCCCGAGGCGGTCTCGCCCGCGCCCGAAGAGGCAGCTCCCGCGCCGGAACCGGTCGCGCCGGAACCGGCCGCGCCCGAGCCTGAGCCCCTCCCGACCTCCGAGCCGGCCGCAGTCGAGCCGGAGCCTGTCGCCGACGACCGCGACGACGACACCGAGGTGCTGTACAACACCGCAGCCGTCGAAGCGCTGCAGAGCATCTTCGCCGACGAAGCTCGCGACCCGGGCCGGCCCGTCGAGCACAACACCGCGCCCGACGGCATGGCGGGCACCGCGGAAATCGAACCCAGCGATGCCGACGAGCAGTCCCTGCGGCGCGGCCGCGGTGAGCAGGCAGCCGAGTCCGACCACTTCGGTCAACCCGAGCCGTTCTGGGTCCTCGCGCCGACAGAGCGCGATGTGCTCGACGAGCGCGGACGGCCGCTGTTCCGCATCGGGCCGACCGCGTGGGCGCTGGCCCTCGAGGACCGGGGCGGAGCGTTCGTCGTGCGACACGAGGACGGCCGGATCGGCTACCTCCACGACATCTCCGACATCACGAAAGGCTGAGTGCGTGCGCACCATCGATCTCCGAGGGCAGTCGCTGTCTCCCTCCGCCATGCTCGCGGTCGTGCCCCGGGCCACCCAGGCGCGCGCCGAGGCGCTCGAGGCCGCCGCAGCGATCGTCGAAGCCGTGCGCACCTCCGGCGAGGCCGCACTGCGCGAGCAGGCCGAGCGCTTCGATGGCGTGAGCGATCACGCCATCCGCGTCCCCGCCGAGCACGTCGCCGAAGCCGCAGCCTCTGTCGACCCCGCCGTCCGCTCCGCTCTCGAGGCCGCCATCGAACGCGTCCGCCAGGGTTCCGCAGCGCAGGTTCCTGCTTCGCAGACCACCGAGATCGGACCAGGCGCGAAGATCACTCAGCGGTGGCAGCCCGTCGCACGTGCGGGCGTCTACATCCCGGGCGGCAAGGCGCCCCTGGCATCCAGCGTCGTGATGAACGTCGTGCCCGCACAGGTGGCCGGCGTCACCTCGATCGCCCTCGCATCCCCGCCGCAGGCGGCGCACGGCGGACGGGTGCACCCCACGATCCTCGCGGCCGCCGACCTCCTTGGCGTCGACGAGATCTACGCGATCGGCGGTGCCGGCGCGATCGGCGCGCTCACCCACGGCGTCGCCGACCTCGGCCTCGATCCGGTCGATGTCGTATCGGGCCCGGGCAACAACTACGTCGCCTCCGCGAAGCGGATCGTGGCCGGCGTCGTCGGCACCGATTCCGAGGCCGGCGCGACCGAGATCCTCATCGTCGCTGACGCGGCGGCTGATGCCGCGCTCATCGCCGCAGACCTGATCAGCCAGGCGGAGCACGATGAGCAGGCATCCGCCGTGCTGGTGACCGACTCCGTCGAGCTCGCCGAACACGTCGCCTCCGTGGTGGCCGAGCTGGCCAACACCACCACGCACGCCGCGCGCGTCGCCGAGGCCCTCGCCGGACCCCAGTCGGCCATCGTGCTCGTGGACGACCGCGCGATGGCGGAGGCGTTCAGCAACGCCTACGCGCCGGAGCACCTCGAACTGCACCTCGCGGATGCGGCCGCCGCAGCCGAGCGCTTCACCAGCGCCGGCGCGGTGTTCGTCGGCGACCAGACGCCCGTCAGCCTCGGCGATTACATGGCCGGCAGCAATCACGTGCTGCCCACCGGCGGACAGGCGCGCTACGCGGCCGGACTCGGGGCCTACACGTTCCTGCGCCCGCAGCAGGTCATCGAATACGACCACGCCGCCCTCGCCGAGGTCAGGGCCGGGGTGGTCGCACTCGCGAACGCCGAGATCCTGCCCGCGCACGGAGACGCCGTCGAGGCGCGCTTCGCCGACACGTCCCGGTGAGCCGAGGCCGAGCGAGTAGGCTGACCGATCATGCACTGCCCCTTCTGCCGGCATCCCGACTCCCGTGTCATCGACTCCCGCACCAGCGACGACGGCCTGTCGATCCGTCGCCGACGCCAGTGCCCGGAGTGCGGTGGACGATTCTCGACGACCGAGACCGCGAGCCTCATGGTCATCAAGCGCTCGGGCGTCATGGAGGCGTTCAGCCGCGACAAGGTGATCTCGGGGGTGCGCAAGGCGTGTCAGGGTCGGCCGGTCACCGAGGCGAACCTCGCGCTCCTCGCCCAGAAGGTCGAGGAGGCCGTGCGGCAGACCGGTGTCTCGCAGCTCGATACCAATGAGATCGGTCTCGCCATCCTCGGCCCGCTGCGCGAGCTCGACGAGGTCGCTTATCTGCGGTTCGCCAGTGTCTATCAGGCGTTCGACTCGCTCGACGACTTCGAGCGCGCGATCGGCGACCTGCGCGCCGACCACGCGACGGCGGAAGCGGAATCAGACGACCTGTAACCTTGGGCAGTGATGTACTCACTGCTCTTCCGCCACGTCCTCGCGCGCTTCGACCCCGAGTTCGCGCACCACGCCGCGATGGCGGTCATCCGCGTGCTCGGCCTCCCGCCGTTCTCGTGGGCGGCGCGCGCGCTGACGGCGCCGGGTCCGCAGCAGCAGGTGCGCGCGCTCGGCCTGGTCTTCCCGTCGCCGTTCGGAGTCGCCGCCGGCTTCGACAAGAACGCCGTCGGCGTGCGGGGCCTGGATGCCCTGGGCTTCGGGCACATCGAGATCGGCACGGTCACCGCGATCGCGCAGGAGGGCAACCCGAAGCCGCGCCTGTTCCGTCTCATCGACGACCGGGCGGTCATCAACCGCATGGGCTTCAACAACGAGGGGGCGGATGCCGCTGCCCGCCGGCTCACCGCGCTGCGCCGGCGCGCTCCTCGCGCCGTGATCGGCGTGAACATCGGCAAGAGCCGCGTGGTCGCCGTCGAGGACGCGGTCGGCGACTACGTCACCTCCGCCACGCGGCTCGCGCCGCTCGCCGACTACCTGGCCGTGAACGTCTCATCGCCGAACACCCCCGGTCTTCGAGGACTGCAGGCAGTGGAGACGCTGGCGCCGCTGCTGCGCGCCGTGAAGCAGGCCGCCGGCGACACTCCGCTGCTCGTGAAGATCGCCCCCGACCTGCCGGATGACGAGATCGAGGCCATCGCCCGCATGGCGGTCGAGGAGGGGCTCGCCGGGATCATCGCCCACAACACGACCATCTCGCGTGAGGGTCTGGTCACAGCCCCCGCGGTCGTCGAGGCGGCGGGCGCCGGCGGGCTCTCCGGCGCGCCGCTGAAGCAGCGCTCGCTCGAGGTGCTCGCGGTCGTCAGGGCTGCGGTGCCCGAGGACTTCTGTGTGATCGCCGTCGGGGGAGTGGAGACGGCAGACGACGTGCAGCAGCGACTGGATGCCGGTGCCACCCTCGTGCAGGGCTACACCGCGTTCCTGTACCGCGGCCCGCTGTGGGCCAGGCAGATCAACAGAGGCCTGCGCCGCTGAGCGGCACAGGCCTCGGGACGACGGCTGAATCCTGAGCTCGTCGAACTGGGTCCCTGAGCTTGTCGAACTGGGTCCCTGAGCTTGTCGAACTGGGTCCCTGAGCTTGTCGAACTGGGTCCCTGAGCTTGTCGAAGGGTCAGTCGGGGTACTGACCGCGGCTGACCTGAGGCTTCGGCAGACGCATGAAGCGCATCTGCAGCGACCGCATCGCCGCATACCAGCCGAGCCCGCGTTCGCGACGCTCGAGGCCGAACTTCGCGGCGACCTTCTTCTTCACCCGCATGCTCAGCAGCACCATGTCGCCGACCGCGAGCAGCATGTAGCCCCACAGTCCGACCATCGCCCAGAGCTGAATCGCGGGGATGTCGACCAGGCTGAGCACGATCACCAGCAGCATCGCGGCCATCAGCCACTCTGAGATGTGCCATCCGGCGTCCACGTAGTCGCGCGCCCAGCGGCGCTGCGGGCCGCGGTCGCGGGCGGGGAGGTACTTGTCCTCGCCGTTCTCCATGCCGATGCGCGCCCGCTGCCGGCGCGCCTGCAGGTCGGCCTTCGCCGCAGCACGGGCCTCCTTGGTGTTCGCGACCAGGGGGCGGCGGTTGGCCGCTTCGCGCTCGGCGCGGGTGGGGGTGGCGCGACCCTTGCCCACGGCGGGCGTCTCGGGGGCGTCGTCGGCGGCGGGAGTGGGGTTGGGCACGTTCGACCTCAGTTCGGAATCGGGTTCGCCTTAAGATTACTCGCATGACATCCCCTGCATCGCCCGCTCCGTCCGCCGCGGAGACCGCGCTCCTCGAGGCGGTGGCCCTCGGCATCCCCTCCGCTCTGGCCGATCTGGGCGCGCTGGTGCGCATCCCCGGCATCGCCTGGCCGGCGTTCGACCAGACCCAGCTGGAGCGTTCGGCGGAGGCCGTCGCCGAGCTCGCACGGGGCACCGGCGTCTTCGACGACGTGCGCGTGCTTCGAGCCCACGTCGACGACACCGACGAACTCGGTCAGCCCGCGGTGCTCGCGACGCGCGCGGCACGCAACGGGCGCCCGACGATCCTGCTCTACGCGCATCACGACGTGCAGCCTCCCGGTGCCGACGAGCTGTGGGAGACGCCGCCGTTCGAGCCGACCGTGCGCGACGGACGCCTGTACGGCCGGGGCGCCGCGGATGACAAGGCGGGCATCATGGCGCACATCGCAGCTCTCCGCGCCGTCGCAGAGACGCTCGGCGACGATCTGGACCTCGGCGTCTCGCTGTTCATCGAGGGGGAGGAGGAGTACGGCTCGCGCTCCTTCGCCCGCTTCCTGCGCGACAACGCAGACGCCCTGCGCGCCGACGCGATCGTCGTGGCGGACTCGGGCAACCTCGACTCCCGTACGCCTGGGCTCACGGTGTCGCTGCGCGGCAACGCCCGTTTCACGCTCACCGTGCGCACACTCGAGCACGCCTCCCACTCCGGCATGTTCGGGGGAGCGGTTCCGGATGCCATGATGGCCGCCGTCACGCTCCTCGCCACGCTGTGGGATGCGGACGGCGCGGTCGCCGTGGACGGAATGACCAGCAGAGACGCGCAAACTCCGGAGTACACGGAGGAGACCCTTCGGGACGAAGCCGGCATCCTCGGCGGTGTCAGCCCGATCGGACGCGACGACATCTACGGTCGGATCTGGAACAAGCCGTCCATCACCATCACCGGGATGGACGTGACCAGCGTCGCCGCGGCATCCAACACCCTCCTGCCCGAGGTGAGCCTCGTCATCAGCGCCAGGGTCGCGCCGGGGCAGAGCGCGACCGATGCCTACGCGGCGCTCGAACGGCACCTGCGCGAGCATGCCCCGTTCGGCGCAGAGCTGACCTTCTCGGACATCGACCTCGGGGACGGCTTCCTCGTCGACACGTCGGGCTGGGCCGTCGAGCTCACGCGCGCGGCGATGGGCGACGGCTACGGCGTCGACGCCGTCGACCTCGGCGTGGGCGGATCCATCCCCTTCGTCGCCGACCTCGTGCGCGAGTTCCCGGGCGCCCAGATCCTCGTGACAGGTGTCGAGGATCCGCACTCTCGCGCGCACAGCCCCAACGAGTCCCTGCACCTCGAGACCTTCCGCAATGCCGTGCGCACCGAGGCGCTGCTGCTCGTCAGGATGAACGAGCGCACAGCCGGCTCCTGAACCGGCGGGCTGCCCGCGGGTGCCGGATGATCGGCCCTGCGGGCATCGGCGGCGGTAGAATCGTGCACGAGCAGCGAGACCGCGCTGCCCGTTGCAAGGAGTTGACATGAGCGACACCACCCTGACCTCACAGCCCACCGCCGCCCCCGCCCACGGCGTCGCGCTGACCGATGCCGCAGCCCTCAAGGTGAAGAGCCTGCTCGAGCAGGAGGGCCGCGACGACCTGCGCCTGCGCGTGGCCGTGCAGCCCGGCGGATGCTCGGGTCTGATCTACCAGCTGTACTTCGACGAGCGCTACCTCGAGGGCGACGAGACCGTCGACTTCGACGGGGTCGAGGTCATCATCGACAACATGAGCGTCCCGTACCTGGACGGCGCGTCGATCGACTTCAAGGACACCATCTCGGAGCAGGGCTTCACGATCGACAACCCCAACGCCGCCGGCAGCTGCGCCTGCGGCGACAGCTTCCACTGAGGCGTGCCACCTGCGTGGTTGGCATGAATCGCGTGTGAGGTTGCCCTAGACTTGAATCTGCTCCTGTCCGAGATCTGAAAGGTGCATCGTGCCCTCGAAACGCCGCCTTCGTTGGGCCGCGCTCCCGCTGGGAGCAGCGGCAGCTGTGGCCCTGGCGGGATGTACTCCCACCGAACTCAATGGATTCCTTCCGGGCTTCGTCGAAGACGGCACCCCTGCCACCAACCAGACCGAGACGGTCTCCGGTCTCTGGGTCACCTCCTGGGTGGTTCTGCTGGCCGTCGGCGTGATCACCTGGGCCCTGATGGGCTGGGCTCTCGTCATGTACCGCCGTCGCACCGGTCAGACCGGTCTTCCGGTGCAGCTGCGCTACAACATGCCGATCGAGATCCTGTACACGGTGATCCCGCTGATCCTCGTGCTCGGGATGTTCTTCTTCACCGCACGCGATCAGGCCGACATCGAGACGCAGTGGGATGAGCCCGACGTCGAGATCACGGCGGTCGCCAAGCAGTGGGCCTGGGACTTCCAGTACGGCGCCGAAGACGACGATGACGCCGTGTGGACCATGGGAGTGCAGGCCGACCCGGACGAGCTGGGCGACATCGAGCGCGAGAAGCTTCCGACGCTCGTGCTGCCCGTCGACAAGAAGGTCACGATCGACCTCCAGTCGCGTGATGTGATCCACTCCTTCTGGATCATCGACTTCCTGTACAAGAAGGACATGTACATCGGCAAGGACAACTCGTGGTCCTTCATCCCCACGCGCGTCGGCGAGTACGACGGCAAGTGCGCCGAGCTCTGCGGCGAGTACCACTCGATGATGCTCTTCAACGTGAAGGTCGTCGAGCAGGACGAGTACGACGCGTACCTCGAGACTCTGCGAGAGCAGGGCAACACGGGCGACATCACCGACGCCTACGACCGACTCAGCAATCTCCCCGGGAACGGCGAAAGCACGCATCCTGAGGAAGAGGAGTAAAGCCATGACCACCACAGCTGAACCCACGACAGCGCCGGGCGCCCGCCCGACGACGCTGCCGCCGCGTCAGGCATCCCTGCTCACCTCCTCCCGCGTGGAGCAGAAGGGCAACATCATCGTCAAGTGGATGACCTCCACCGACCACAAGACGATCGGGTACATGTACCTGATCGCGTCGGTGCTGTTCTTCCTCCTCGGCGGCGTGATGGCGCTGATCATCCGTGCCGAGCTCTTCTCGCCCGGCATGCAGATCGTGCCCACCAAGGAGCAGTACAACCAGCTGTTCACGATGCACGGCACGATCATGCTGCTGATGTTCGCAACGCCGCTGTTCGCCGGCTTCGCCAACGCGATCCTGCCCCTGCAGCTCGGCGCGCCCGATGTCGCGTTCCCGCGGCTGAACGCGTTCGCCTTCTGGCTGTTCACGTTCGGCTCGGTCATGGCGATCGCCGGCTTCCTCACCCCGCAGGGTGCGGCCTCGTTCGGATGGTTCGCCTACCAGCCGCTCGCCAACTCGTCGTTCTCGCCCGGTGTGGGCGGAAACCTCTGGATGCTCGGCCTCGGCATGTCCGGTTTCGGCACCATCCTCGGCGCGGTGAACTTCATCACGACGATCATCACGATGCGTGCACCTGGCATGACCATGTGGCGCATGCCGATCTTCTCGTGGAACACGCTGATCACCAGCCTGCTGATCCTGATGGCGTTCCCCGTGCTCGCCGCAGCGATCCTCGCCGCTGCCGCCGACCGCGTGCTCGGCTCGCATATCTACGACGTCGCGAACGGCGGCGTGCTGCTGTGGCAGCACCTGTTCTGGTTCTTCGGACACCCCGAGGTCTACATCATCGCGCTGCCGTTCTTCGGCATCGTCTCCGAGATCTTCCCGGTCTTCAGCCGCAAGCCGATCTTCGGATACAAGACTCTGGTGTACGCGACCATCGCGATCGCCTCGCTCTCCGTCGCCGTGTGGGCTCACCACATGTACGTGACCGGCGGTGTGCTGCTGCCGTTCTTCGCCCTGATGACGATGCTCATCGCGGTCCCGACGGGTGTGAAGATCTTCAACTGGATCGGCACCATGTGGCGCGGCTCGATCACCTTCGAGACCCCGATGGTCTTCGCCCTCGGCTTCCTCGTCTCGTTCGTGTTCGGCGGTCTGACGGGTGTGATCCTCGCGGCCCCGCCGCTGGACTTCCACCTGAGCGACTCGTACTTCGTCGTCGCCCACTTCCACTATGTGGTGTTCGGTACCGTGGTGTTCGCGATGTTCGCGGGCTTCTACTTCTGGTGGCCGAAGTGGACCGGTCGCATGCTCAACGAGCGCCTGGGCTACATCCACTTCTGGATGCTGTTCATCGGCTTCCACATGACCTTCCTCGTGCAGCACTGGCTGGGCGTCGACGGCATGCCCCGCCGCTACGCGGACTACTCCGCATACGACAACTGGGAGTGGGGCAACCAGGTCTCCACGATCGGTGCCATCATCCTCGGCGCGTCCATGCTGCCCTTCTTCCTCAACGTGTGGATCACCGCTCGCAAGGCTCCGAAGGTCACCGTCGACGACCCGTGGGGCTACGGCGCATCGCTCGAGTGGGCGACCTCCTGCCCGCCCCCGCGTCACAACTTCACGTCGATCCCGCGCATCCGCAGTGAGCGTCCGGCGTTCGACCTGAACCACCCTGAGGCCGCAGAGCACCCGGTGGGCGTCGCAGCAGGAGAGGTCAAGTAAGTCATGCGCAGCAATGTCGTCCTCTGGTGGATCCTCGTCGTGTTCTTCACGATCGCGTCCGCCGTCTACACGGTCTGGAACCTCGTCGATCCCTTCCACGGGTACGTGGAGTGGGTGGGCACGGTCGCCCTGCTGTTCGTGGCCTTCATGAGCGCCATGATCGCCGTCTACCTGCAGCGCACCTACAAGGCTCAGGGCGGCGAGCTGCCTGAGGATGTCCTGACTGCGGACATCGATGACGGTGACCCCGAGCTCGGCGAGTTCTCGCCCTGGTCGTGGTGGCCGCTGGTTCTCGCCGGCTCCGCCGCCGTGTTCCTGCTCGGCCTCGCGGTCGGTCACTTCCTCCTGCCGGTCGGCCTGGCGATCTTCGTCGTCGCGATCGTCGGCTGGGTGTACGAGTACTACCGCGGACACTTCGCGCGCTGACGCGTCGATAGACACGAAGGCCCCCTGGATCCGTCCAGGGGGCCTTCGTCGTCTGGCGGCCCGGTGGTGTCCCTTGCGTCAGGACCGGGTGCGGATGCGGGGCACGCCCGTCAGCGGGTCGACGGGGCGGCGGTGGATGCCGTCGTGATCCTCGACGGGATATCCCTCGCGCACCCAGTACTCGAATCCGCCGATCATCTCTCGCACGGAGTAGCCGAGCGCGGCGAACTCCAGAGCACCCTTGGCGCCGGCATTGCAGCCCGGGCTCCAGCAGTACACGACGACGGAGGCATCGGAGGGGATCTCGACCGGAGCGCGCTCCGCGATCTCGCTGTAGTGCATGTGCACCGCCCCTGGCACGCGGCCCTGAGCCCAGGCTTCGTCCGAGCGCACGTCGACGACCACGAGCTCTGACCCCGACTTCTGCGCGGCGTACACGTCGCTGGCATCCGTCTCGTACTGCAGTTTGGCGGAGAAGAACTCGTGTCGGTCGATCATGGTGTCAGGGTACTCCGCGTCACGCGGCTCACCGGCGTCTATGACCGAACCGAACGGGGTTCCGTCCTCTCGCGCTCGTCAGGCGACCTGGCCGGTGACGGCCACACAGACGACTGAGGGCCCGTCCGAATCGGACGGGCCCTCAGTCGTGGGGGAGTGCGGCTTACGCGCCGTCCTCCGACTTCTTCTTGCGCGGCTCGGCCGGCTCCTTGGCGATCACCGAGCTCGGGGTGTTCGGCGTCTCACCGACGTGCGGGTCGGCCGCGGCGATCTGGTCGTCCGAGGTGACACCTGCACGCTCGTGAGCACCGGCGACCTCGGCCGCCTCGATCTCCGCGTCGTGCGCGAGCGTGTGCTGCTGGTGCGCATCGGCGGCCGCGATCTCGGCCTGGGTGAGGGGCTGCAGGCGGTCCTCGTAGAACCAGCGCGAGATCGAGCTGCGCAGGTTCTCGTGCCACGGGATGCGACCCTTCGCATTCGGACGGACGACGAGGGGCTCGTAGCTGGTGTAGTCGATGAGCTTCCAGCGGTCGTACACGTCGACCGGCTGGTGCACCTCGATGAACTCGCCACCGGGGAGGCGGACGATACGGCCCGACTCGTAGCCGTGCAGCACGATCTCGCGATCCTTCTTCTGCAGCGCGATGCAGATGCGCTTGGTCACGAAGTAGCCGAGGATCGGTCCGACGAACAGCAGCGCCTGCAGGGCGTGGATGACGCCCTCCATCGTGAGCATGAAGTGCGTGGCCATGAGGTCGGACGAAGCCGCAGCCCACAGCACCGCGTAGAAGATCATGCCGGCGACGCCGATCGCGGTGCGGGTCGGGGCGTTGCGGGGACGGTCGGCGATGTGGTGCTCGCGCTTGTCGCCCGTGATCCACGCTTCGAGGAAGGGGTAGATCGCCACGACGACGATGAACAGACCGAGGATCAGCACCGGGATCACGATGCCGAGCGACAGCGTGAAGTTGCCGAGCATCACATCGAGGTGCGGCGGAGCCAGACGCAGGGCGCCGTCGGCGAAGCCGATGTACCAGTCGGGCTGCGTACCGGCCGAGATCGGGGACGGGTCATAGGGGCCGTAGTCCCAGAACGGAAGGATCTGGAAGAACGAGGCGATCAGGACGATCACGCCGAAGACGATGAAGAAGAAGCCACCCATCTTCGACATGTACACCGGCATCATCGGGTAGCCGACGACGTTGTCGTTCGTGCGGCCGGGGCCGGCGAACTGGGTGTGCTTGTTGATCACCATCAGCATCAGGTGCAGCACGATGAAAGCGATCACCAGCAGCGGCAGCAGCAGGATGTGCATCGTGTACAGACGACCGACGATGTCATCACCCGGGAACTCGCCTCCGAAGATGAGGAACGAGGTCCAGGTGCCGATCAGCGGCAGACCCTTGATCATGCCGTCGATGATGCGCAGACCGTTGCCCGAGAGCAGGTCGTCGGGGAGCGAGTAGCCCGTGAAGCCCTCGGCGAGAGCGAGGATGAACAGCACGAAGCCGATCACCCAGTTGAGCTCGCGGGGCTTGCGGAACGCGCCGGTGAAGAACACGCGCAGCATGTGGATGCCGATGCCCGCGATGAACACGAGCGCGGCCCAGTGGTGGATCTGGCGCACCAGCAGGCCACCGCGGATGTCCCAGGAGATGCGCAGCGCCGACTCGAACGCCGCGGTCATCTCCACGCCACGCAGCGGCGCGTAGGCGCCGGCGTAGTGCGTGGGTGCCATCGAGGCCTGGAAGAAGAACGTCAGGAAGGTGCCGGACAGGAACACGGCGACGAACGCCCAGAGCGCGATCTCACCCAGCATGAACGACCAGTGGTCAGGGAAGATCTTGCGACCGAGCTCCTTGACGAGACCGGACAGGCTGGTGCGCTCGTCGAGGTAGTTCGCCGTCGCGCCGATGAAGCGTCCGCCCAGGGGCTTCTGCTTGGTGTCCTCTTTAAGAGTTGCGGTGCTCAATGACGCTCCCAGAAGCTCGGGCCGACGGGTTCGGTGAAGTCGCGCTGCGCGATGAGGTAGCCCTCATCGTCGACGGCGATGGGCAGCTGCGGCAGCGGGCGCGCTGCCGGGCCGAAGATGACCTTGGCGTGGTCCGTGACGTCGAACTGCGACTGGTGGCACGGGCACAGCAGGTGGTGGGTCTGCTGCTCGTACAGGGCCACCGGGCAGCCGACGTGCGTGCAGACCTTCGAGTACGCGACGATGCCGTCATACGACCAGTCCTTGCGCTCCTCGGTCTCGGTGAGCTGCTCGGGGCGCAGACGCATCAGCAGGACGATGGCCTTCGCCTTCTCCTCCATGTAGCCCTCGCTGTGCCCCAGTTCGGCGAGGGGCTCGGGGATCACGTGGAATGCGGAGCCGAGGGTCACATCAGCGGCGCGGATGGGCGTGCCCTCCGGGTCGCGGGCCAGACGCATGCCCTTCTCCCACATGGTGTGCTTCAGCAGCGCCACCGGGTCGCCCGCGATGGGGTTACCGTGCGAGTTGTTGTGCGGCGCGAGGCCGCGGAACAGCGTGAGACCGGGGAGGATCGAAGCCACGACCGCGGCGATCAGCGAGTTGCGGATGATCGCGCGACGGCCGAACCCCGAGTCCTCGTTCGCGGCGGAGAACGCCTCGACGGCGCCGGCGCGGGTGAGGTCCTTGCCGCGGGTCGGGTGGCGGTGCTCGATGTACTCCTTGTCGGACATGAGCGCCTTGGCCCAGTGGATCGCACCGATGCCGAGCGCCAGCAGCGCGAACGCGATGCCGATGCCGATGTACATGTTGTTGTGGCGGATGTCGATCGCCATGCCGCTCTCGATCGGGAACAGCATGTACGCGGCGACCGCCCAGATGCTGCCGGCGAGCGACAGGTAGAACAGGGTGTAGACCGTGCGGACCGCTGCCTTCTCGGCGCGCGGATCCTTGTCGGTCATCCGCTCACGGTGTGGCGGCAGTCCCGGGTTCTCCGCAGGATCGCTGACTGCGACGCCCAGCCCCCGCGAGGGCTGGTAGGCCCTGTCAAGAGCCTGCGTGTCGTCGTCGTATGCCATGGTGCTCCTCGTACGTAACTCTTCGATGAAAGTGCGTCAGTTGGACTTCGCCGTGATCCACACGGTGAGCGCGACGAGGGCGCCGATGCCGAAGATCCAGATGAACAGGCCCTCGGAGACCGGACCGAGCGCGCCCAGATCGAAGCCGCCGATCTGCACGGCCTCCTGCTGGTAGACGAGGGCGGCGATGATGTCGCGCTTGTCCTCGGTGCTCAGGTTCATGTCGCCGAAGACGGGCATGTTCTGCGGGCCGGTGACCATGGCCGCGTAGATGTGCAGCGGGCTGGTCGAGGTGAGAGCCGGGGCGTACTTGCCCTCGGTCAGCGCGCCACCGGCGGCGGCGACGTTGTGGCACATCGCGCAGTTGATGCGGAACAGCTCTGCTCCGTGTGCGATGTCGACCTCGTCGCTCGCGCTGTCGGGGTTCTCCTCGCCCGTGGTCACCCACTTCTCGGGGTAGCTCGGGCCGGGGGCGACGCTCTGCACGTACGCGGCCATCGCGCGGATCTGCGCGTCGGTGAACTGCGCGGGCTTCTGCGGTGCCTGCGGTCCCTGCATCTGCAGCGGCATGCGACCGGTGGCCACCTGGAACTCGACCGAGAGCTCGCCGACGCCGACGAGGCTCGGTCCTTCGGTCGTGCCCTGCATGTCCATGCCGTGGCAGGTCGCGCAGTTGGCGCTGAACAGCTTCTGACCGTCCTCGACAGTCAGCTCAGCTGCCGCGCTGGTCTGCGCGTCGGCGGTGGATGCCATCGCAGCCGAAGCGCCCGCGTAGACGCCGCCGGTGAGCAGCAGGCCGGCGCCGATCAGGGCGGCAGCGGCGAGGGGACTGCGGCGACCGCGGGAGCGGTGCTTCTTCTCTCGTGCCATTTCGGAAAATCGCTCCGCTCTTATTTCAGGAAGTAGATGACGGCGAACAGGGCGACCCAGACGACGTCGACGAAGTGCCAGTAGTAGGACACGACGATCGAGGAGGTCGCCTCCTTGTGGCCGAAGTTCTTCACCGCGTATGCGCGGCCGATGACCAGCACGAAGGCGATGAGGCCGCCGGTGACGTGCAGGGCGTGGAAGCCGGTGGTCAGGTAGAAGGCCGATGCGTAGGAGTCAGCCTGGATGGGCATCCCCTCGGCGACGAGCTGGGCGTACTCCCACACCTGGCCGCTGACGAAGATCGCGCCGAGGATGAAGGTGAGCCAGAACCACTCGACCATGCCCCAGCCGAACAGCCGGCGACGGCCGAAGGCATTCACCTTGCCCTTGTCGATGCGGTAGGGCTGCAGGTCCTCAGCGGCGAACACGCCCATCTGGCAGGTGAACGATGACGCCACCAGGATGACGGTGTTCACGAAGGCGTACACCACGTTGAGCAGCTCGGTGCGGTCGGCCCAGAGCTCGGGGGAGGTGCTGCGCAGCGTGAAGTAGATCGCGAAGAGTCCCGCGAAGAACATGACTTCGCTGCCGAGCCACACGATGGTGCCGACAGCGACCGGATTGGGGCGCTTGATGGTTCTTGCCGCCGGGGCATACGTCGCTGAGGTGGTCACCTGACCATTATGGCCGATTCTGAGCGGGGATTCTCCCACCGACGTGGCCTGTCTCGCTGTCCTGCGACTAAGGAAGACCTAAGAAGTGCCTGCGAATGTGCTGCCTTCCACGCTGAGCGCGGGGAAGGGTGCCCGGTCGAAGCCCGTCATCTCGAATCGGCATCATCCGCCGCGCGATTAGGATCGCAGTCATGGTTGACACCCTCACCTGGCCCGATCTTCTCTCCACCCTGCTGGACCGTCGTGATCTCAGCGTGTGGGAGTCGACCTGGGCGATGCGCCGGGTCATGCGCGGGAAGGTGACGGATGCCCAGCTGGCGGGCTTCCTCGTGGCGCTGCGCGCCAAGGGCGAGACCATCGACGAGATCGTCGGGTTCCGCGACGCCATCCTGGAGGCGGCCGTCCCGCTGCCCGTCTCATCGGACGTGCTCGACATCGTGGGCACGGGCGGCGACCGCATCGGCACCGTGAACATCTCGACCACCGCCGCCGTCATCATCGGGGCATCCGGCATCCCCGTCGTCAAGCACGGCAACCGCGCCGCGAGCTCGTCCTCCGGGTCCTCCGACGTCCTCGCCGCGCTCGGCCTCGACATCTCTCTCGACCCGCAGCGTGTCGCTGCGGCTCTCGACCGAACGGGCATCACGTTCGCGTGGGCCGCCGCCTTCCACCCCGGCTTCAAGCACGCCGGAGTCGCCAGATCCGAGCTGGCGGTGCCGACCGTCTTCAACATGCTCGGCCCGCTCTGCAATCCGGCGCGCGCCGAGGCGAACGCGGTCGGCGTCGCCCAGCTCGACCGCGTGCCCCTGATCACCGGAGTCTTCCGCACCCGGGGTGCGACCGCGCTCGTCTTCCGCGGCGACGACGGACTCGACGAGCTCACCACCACCGGACACAGTCGCATCTGGGAGGTGACGCGCGGAGACATCCACGAGCACGATCTCGACCCGCGCGACCTGGGCATCCCGCTCGCCGACCTCGATGACCTCGTCGGCGGCTCCCCGGAGCACAACGCCTCCGTCCTGCGGCGCACGCTCGGAGGCGAGAGAGGAGCCGTGCGCGACATCGTGCTGCTGAACGCCGCCGCCGGCATCGTCGCGTACGAGCTCTCGCACGATTCCACCCTGACGCAGGTTCCTATGGTCGAGCGGCTCCGCGACGCGTACGCCCGGGCCGCCGCGGTGATCGACGACGGACGCGCCGCCGCCAAGCTCGACCAGTGGGTCGAGGTCACGCGGGAGCCGCTGCCCGCCTGAGCGGAGCGGACGAAGCCATGGATGCCGCCGAAGCCCTCCTCGAGATCGCCTCGCTGCTGGAGCGCGAGCGGGCGTCCCGCTACCGCGCGAAGGCGTTCCGTCAGGCGGCCGCCGTCGTGGCGACGCTGCCGGCGGACGTGCTCGACGACCCCACCAGGCTCAAGGCGCAGAAGGGCATCGGCGATTCCACCTTCGCCGTCATCCGGCAGGCGCAGGAGGGTCGGGTGCCCGACTACCTGGTCGAGCTCCGCGGGGAGGTGGAGCCTGAGCGCCGCTCCGCGCTGCGCGCGCGACTGAAGGGCGATCTGCACAGCCACACCGACTGGTCGGACGGGACGACTCCCATCGAGACGATGGTGGCGGCCGCACTCGCACTCGGCCATGAGTATCTGGCCATCACCGACCATTCGCCCAGGCTGAAGGTGGCCCGGGGTCTGTCAGAGGAGCGACTGCGCGAGCAGATCCCGCTGGTGCGGGCGCAGTCGGGAGAGGGGCTCACGGTGCTCGCCGGCATCGAGGTGGACATCCTCGAGGACGGCGCTCTCGACCAGACGCCCGAGATGCTCGACGAGCTCGACATCGTCGTCGCGTCGGTGCACTCGAAGCTCCGAATGGATTCCGCGCCCATGACGAGGCGGATGCTCGCCGCCGTCGCCGATCCGCGTGTCAACGTGCTCGGCCACTGCACCGGTCGGCTCGTCGAAGGGTCGCGCGGCACCCGCCCGCAGTCGCAGTTCGATGCCAGGGCGGTGTTCGCGGCGTGCGCCGAGAACGGCGTCGCGGTGGAGATCAACTCGCGACCCGAGCGACAGGACCCGCCCGACGATCTGATCGCGATCGCCCTCGACGAGGGCTGCCTGTTCTCGATCGACTCCGACGCCCACGCACCCGGGCAGCTCTCGCTGCTCGACTACGGAGCCGAGCGCGCCGAGGCGGCAGGGGTGCCGGCGGAGCGCATCGTCACCACGTGGGGACTCGATCGCCTGCGCGCCTGGGCGCGAGGCTGATCAGTCCGCCTCCGCCGCGGATGCCAGAGCGCTGAGCGCCCGCGACATCGAGGTGCCCAGGTTCCACTTCTCGGCGAGGGCCTCGGCGGCACCCCGTGCCGCGTCGTCCAGCGCTCCCAGCGCGTGCCCGGGGACGGAGATGTCGAGATCGGTCGCGACCTTCACCACGGTCGGGGCGACATCGAGGTAGTCGGAGGCTTCCGAGAACCGTGTCGCGGCCGTCGCCGTGAGCTCTCCGGCTGCCGCGGCCTCGCGGATGCCGGCGAGATCGCCATACGAGCGCAGCAGGGTCGCCGCGGTCTTCTCGCCGACGCCCTTCACACCGGGCAGGCCGTCGGACGCATCGCCGCGCATGGTGGCGAAGTCGGCGTACTGCGAGGGGAGCACGCCGTACCTGGCGACGACCGTCTCATCGGTCACGACCTCCAGGTTGCTCATGCCGCGCGCTGTGTAGACGACGCGCACGTCCCGGCTGTCGTCGACGAGCTGGAACAGGTCGCGGTCGCCGGTGACGATGTCGACGGGCAGAGTCGCACGAGTGGCGAGGGTGCCGATGACGTCGTCCGCCTCGTGCTCGGCGACTCCTACGATCGGGATGCTCAGAACACCGAGCGCCTCGCGGATCAGCGGGATCTGCTGCTCCAGGGCATCCGGAACCTCCTCGACGTCGGGAGTCGAGGCCACTTCCTCGACCACGCGATGCGCCTTGTAGCTCGGGATCAGATCGACGCGCCACTGCGGACGCCAGTCGTCGTCCCAGCACGCGACGAGCTGCGACGGCTGATACAGGGTGACGAGCTTCGCGATGATGTCGAGCAGCCCGCGGGTGGCGTTCACCGACGATCCGTCCGGGGCCTTCACCTTGTCCGGCACCCCGAAGAAGGCCCGGAAGTACAGGCTGGCGGTATCGAGCAGCATCAGTCGTTCGGTCACCGCTTCAGCTTAGAAGGAGAGGGGGAGCGGGCCGCCGACGGATCTGATAATCTGAAGTGTCATTCGTGGCAGGCCTGTGCCTGCCCTCGTGGCATCGCATTCAACATCCAACCGCTTCGAGGATTCATCCCGACGTGCGCGTCGGCCCTCTGAGCCCGATCATCCATTCACAAGGACTACCCACTACATGACTAGCGCAACGACCGCCCCGGCCACCAAGCAGGTCGCGATCAACGACATCGGCTCTGCTGAGGACTTCCTGGCCGCGGTCGAGAAGACCCTGAAGTTCTTCAACGACGGCGACATCATCGAGGGGACGATCGTCAAGATCGACCGCGATGAGGTTCTGCTCGACGTGGGCTACAAGACCGAGGGTGTCATCCCCTCGCGCGAGCTCTCCATCAAGCACGACGTCGACCCCAACGAGGTCGTCGCCGTCGGCGACCAGGTCGAGGCCCTCGTTCTCCAGAAGGAGGACAAGGAAGGCCGTCTGATCCTCTCCAAGAAGCGCGCCCAGTACGAGCGCGCCTGGGGCGACGTCGAGAAGATCAAGGAGAACGACGGGGTCGTCACCGGCACCGTCATCGAGGTCGTCAAGGGTGGCCTCATCGTCGACATCGGCCTGCGTGGCTTCCTGCCCGCGTCGCTCATCGAGCTGCGCCGTGTCCGCGACCTCACCCCCTACCTCGGTCAGGAGCTCGAGGCGAAGATCCTCGAGCTCGACAAGAACCGCAACAACGTGGTGCTCAGCCGCCGCGCCCTGCTCGAGCAGACCCAGTCGGAGTCGCGCACCACGTTCCTGAACAACCTGCACAAGGGTCAGGTCCGCAAGGGCGTCGTCTCGTCGATCGTCAACTTCGGTGCGTTCGTCGACCTGGGCGGCGTGGACGGTCTCGTGCACGTCTCCGAGCTGTCGTGGAAGCACATCGAGCACGCATCCGAGGTCGTCGAGGTCGGGCAGGAGGTCACCGTCGAGATCCTCGAGGTGGACCTGGACCGCGAGCGCGTCTCGCTGTCGCTGAAGGCGACCCAGGAGGACCCGTGGCAGGTCTTCGCCCGCACCCACGCGATCGGCCAGATCGCACCGGGCAAGGTCACCAAGCTCGTTCCGTTCGGTGCGTTCGTGCGCGTCGCAGACGGCATCGAGGGCCTCGTGCACATCTCGGAGCTCTCCAGCAAGCACGTCGAGCTGGCTGAGCAGGTCGTCTCCGTCGGCGAAGAGGTCTTCGTCAAGGTCATCGACATCGACCTCGAGCGTCGCCGCATCTCGCTGTCGCTCAAGCAGGCCAACGAGTCGGTCGACCCCAACGGCACCGAGTTCGACCCGGCCCTGTACGGCATGCTCGCCGAGTACGACGAGAACGGCGAGTACAAGTACCCGGAGGGCTTCGACGCCGAGACCGGCGCCTGGAAGGAAGGCTTCGACGCTCAGCGCGAGGCCTGGGAGCAGGAGTACGCCGCTGCGCAGACCCGCTGGGAGGCGCACAAGGCTCAGGTCGTCAAGGCCGCCGAGGCCGAGGCTGCTGCGGGCGACGACTTCGGCGCTCAGTCGTTCTCGACCGACTCGACCGGTGCCGGCACGCTGGCCGACGACGAGGCTCTCGCCGCTCTGCGCGAGAAGCTCTCGGGCGGCAACAGCTGATCACCGATCACGTCAGGAACGGGCCGTCACCTTCGGGTGGCGGCCCGTTCCGCGTGTCCGGCAGGTGCGCACGCGGCGTGACAGGATGGGCGGATGCCACTCATCGCGCTCACCGGGGGCATCGCCTCGGGCAAGTCGACCATCGCCGCACGTCTCGCCGAGCACGGCGCCACGGTGATCGATGCCGACGCGATCGTCCGCGAGGTGCAGCGGCCGGGCAGCCCAGTGCTCGACGCCATCGCCGCAGCCTTCGGTGCGGACGTGATCGCGCCCGACGGATCGCTGGATCGCGCGGCACTGGGTGCGCGGGTGTTCGGTGACGACGGGGCGCTGCAGCGACTGAACGCGATCGTGCATCCGGCCGTGCGTGCCGAGTCTCAGCGGCGCTTCGACGCCGCCTTCGCCGCCGATCCCGCCGCGGTGGTCGTGTATGACGTGCCGCTGCTGGTCGAGGCGCGGGTCGACGACCCGTGGGACCTCATCGTCGTGGCGGATGCCCCGGCCGACGCGCGCGTGCAGCGCATGATGCAGCTGCGTGGCATGACGGAGGAGGATGCCCGACGCCGCATCGGCGCGCAGGTCTCGGATGAGGAGCGTCGAGCGATCGCCGACGTCGTGATCGACACGTCGGGGACCGTGGAGCGCACTCTGGAGCAGGTCGACGGGCTGTGGCGTTCGCTGACGGCGTCGACCTGATCCCGTGCTGAGCCCGGTCCCCGAGCCCGGTGTCGGAGGCTGCTCGTAGGCTGGTGGGATGCAACCCACGCGCAGCGTTCGCCCCTTCGAGGTCGTCAGCGAGTACATGCCGGCCGGCGACCAGCCGCAGGCCATCGCCGACCTCGCTGCACGCATCAACGCCGGTGAGACCGATGTCGTGCTGCTCGGTGCGACGGGCACCGGAAAGTCGGCGACGACGGCCTGGCTGATCGAGCAGGTGCAGCGGCCGACCCTGGTCATGGCGCACAACAAGACGCTGGCCGCGCAGCTGGCGAACGAGTTCCGCGAGCTCATGCCGAACAACGCGATCGAGTACTTCGTCTCGTACTACGACTACTACCAGCCCGAGGCCTACGTGCCGCAGACCGACACCTTCATCGAGAAGGACTCCTCGGTCAACGCCGAGGTCGAGCGGCTGCGTCACTCGACGACGAACTCGCTGCTCAGCCGCCGCGACGTCGTGGTGGTCTCGACCGTCTCGTGCATCTACGGTCTCGGTGCGCCCGAGGAGTATCTGCGGGCCATGGTCGCGCTGCAGGTGGGGGAGCGCTACGACCGCGACGCGCTGATCCGCCAGTTCATCGCGATGCAGTACAACCGCAACGACGTGGACTTCTCCCGAGGAAACTTCCGGGTGCGCGGCGACACGATCGAGATCATCCCCGTGTACGAAGAGCACGCGATCCGGATCGAGCTGTTCGGCGACGAGATCGAAGCGCTGTACTCGCTGCATCCCCTCACCGGCGAGGTCATCGCCAAGCTCGACTCCGTGCCCATCTTCCCCGCGTCGCACTACGTCGCGGGCACCGATGTCGTGCAGCGGGCGATCGGCACCATCGAGCACGAGCTCGAGCAGCGGCTGGCCGAGTTCGAGCGTCAGGGCAAGCTGCTCGAGGCGCAGCGGCTGCGCATGCGCACCACCTTCGACATCGAGATGCTGCAGCAGCTCGGCTTCTGCTCGGGCATCGAGAACTACTCGCGGCACATGGACGGGCGTGCCCCCGGCGATCCGCCGCACACCCTGCTCGACTTCTTCCCCGACGACTTCCTGCTCGTCATCGACGAGTCCCACGTCACGGTGCCGCAGATCGGCGCGATGTACGAGGGTGACGCGTCGCGCAAGCGCACGCTCGTCGAGCACGGCTTCCGGCTGCCCAGCGCGATGGACAACCGACCGCTGCGGTGGGACGAGTTCAAGAACCGCATCGGTCAGACGGTGTACCTCTCGGCGACGCCGGGCAAGTACGAGATGGGTATCGCCGACGGCGTGGTCGAGCAGATCATCCGTCCCACCGGCCTCGTGGACCCGCAGATCATCGTGAAGCCCTCGAAGGGTCAGATCGACGACCTCCTCGAGGAGATCCGTCTGCGCGTCGCGCGCGACGAGCGGGTGCTCGTGACGACGCTCACCAAGAAGATGGCCGAAGAGCTCACGGACTTCCTCGGCGAGCACGGCGTGCGCGTGCGATACCTGCATTCCGACGTCGACACGCTGCGCCGTGTCGAGCTGCTCAGCGAGCTGCGCGCCGGGGTCTACGACGTGCTGGTCGGCATCAACCTGCTGCGTGAGGGACTCGACCTTCCCGAGGTGTCGCTGGTCGCCATCCTCGACGCCGACAAGGAGGGCTTCCTGCGCTCCGGAACGTCGCTCATCCAGACGATCGGCCGTGCGGCGCGAAACGTCTCGGGCGAGGTGCACATGTACGCCGATCGCATGACCGACTCGATGGCGAAGGCCATCGAGGAGACCGAGCGTCGTCGCGAGAAGCAGATCGCGTACAACAAGGAGAACGGGATCGATCCGCAGCCGCTGCGCAAGCGGATCGCCGACATCACCGAGGTGCTCGCCCGCGAGGCGGCCGACACCGCGGCGATGCGGTCGGCGCGCAACAAGAGCGGCAAGGGCAAGTCTCCGACGCCGAACCTGCGTCGCACGGGCATCGCGGCGGAGGGCGCAACGCAGCTCGAGGAGACGATCGCAGATCTGTCCGACCAGATGCTGGCCGCCGCGAGCGAGCTCAAGTTCGAGCTCGCCGCCCGCCTGCGCGACGAGGTTCAGGACCTGAAGAAGGAGCTGCGGGCGATGGAGCGAGCCGGGCACGCCTGAGCACGGCACGGCACGGGGAGCGGCGTCAGGGGCAGTGCATCAGCGGCTTCGGGCCACTGCGGTCGATGCTGTGCTGGTTCATCGGCGCGCCGCACAGCGGGCATGCGCGCTCAGCGCGCTCCGCGGCGCTCGGCGGAAGCGTCGGCTCGTACGGACCGACCGAGGCGGGTCCTGCCAGGCGGATCAGATTCGTGTTGAACCAGGCGTAGAGTCCGCCCGCCTCGCGGATGCGGGTGCGCAGCGGAACGTGCTCGGAGTCCTTGGCCATACCTTTAGTGTACTAAACATCTCTGTGCGTACAATCGGAGACATGACCACCGACGACGATCTGCTGCGGCTCGAGAACCAGCTCTGCTTCGCCATGGTCACCGCGGCGCGCAACGTCGTCGCCGTCTACCGGCCCATCCTCGAGCCGCTCGGGCTGACGCACCCGCAGTACCTCGTGATGCTCGCGCTGTGGGAGCGCTCGCCGCGCTCCCTCACCGACCTGTCCGCAGAGCTCGCCCTCGAACCGGCCAGCGCCTCGCCCCTGGTCAAGCGTCTCGAGAAGGACGGCCTCGTCGAACGGGCGCGCAGCACCGCAGACGAGCGGCGTCTGGACATCACCCTCACCGACGCCGGTCGCACGCTGCGAACCAGAGCGATCGATGTGCCCCGCGCCGTCATGGCCGCTGTCGGCACCGGCATAGGTGAAGTCGCCTCGCTCCGGGAGGCGCTGACGCCGTTCGCGGGGCGCACGGCGGCGGATCGCTGAGCTGCCCTCCCCAGGCTCCGCACCGACGGCGGCGAGCACCTAGGCTGACTGACATGACGGTCAGCGCGGAACGGGGTCGACGATCGGCGCCACCGCGGGCACCCGCCGGACCGCTGCTGCTGCAGGCGGGAGCGCTCGGACTGTTCCTCGTCGTCATCGCCGCGACGGCTCTGGCGGGACGCCCCGTGGTGACCGGAGGCATCTTCGACTTCGCTCGGCCGGAAGCGCCGAGCGCGCTGCAGACGCTGACATCTGCCCCGTCCCCGCCACCGGCCGAGCCAGCGGAGCCGAATCCGGTCATCATCATCATCGGGATCGCGCTGCTCGTGTTCGTCGCAGCCGTGCTGATCATCGTGCTGATTCGTCTGGCCCGGGCGCTCATCGGCGCGCTCCGCCAGCGGCTGCGCGCGCTGCCGGATCCGGCGGAGACAGCCGTCGAGGCGGCGATCGAACCCGCCCAGGAAGAGACAGTGGACGCACCGACCGTGCTGCGCGGCATCGCCGCCGCCCTGTCGGTCGTGACCGAGCGACGGGATCCGGGCGACGCGATCATCGCGGCATGGCTCGGTCTCGAGGAGACGGCGTCCGATGCCGGCGCCGGCCGCGGCCGGGCCGAGACTCCCGCCGAGTTCACTCTGCGGATCCTCCTCGCCCGCCCCGGAATCGATGACCCGGCACGGAACCTGCTGAACCTGTACGAGCAGGTTCGATTCGGGGGACACCAGCCGACGGAGGGCATGCGCGACGACGCAGCCCGCACCCTCGCCGAGATCGAGCGAGGGTGGCGATGAGAGCAGTTCGACGGGCGGTGCTCCCGATGGTGATCGGCGGCCTCGCAGCCGGCGTGCTCCATGTGCTCGGAGTGCAGAGCGTCTTCGCGTGGGGATGGGCGATCGCCGCAGCGACGGTCACGCTGCTGATCGGCATCCGGATGCCGGACGATCCCCGCTTCGATGCGCCCGGGCGAGCGCCGGATCCGCGCTACGTCGGATCGGAGGTCTCCCGACTGGCCTGGGCGATCAACCCGCGGACCGACACGGTGAACGAGGCGGTCACTCGCCGAGTGCGGGCGACGCTCGCTCGTCGCCTCGGACGGCTGGGCGTCGACGCGGAAGACGATGCGCAGACCGCCGCCATCGATCGGCATCTCGGCCCCGGGCTGTGGCAGCGCCTGAACGGGCGGCGCACGACGGTGGGCGACATCCGCGCGGGGCTGGAGGCCGCCGAGCGGCTCGAGCAGCTCACCATGCTGCGCCCGCAGCGGATCGCGCACTCCGCACTCGCGGATCAGCCGGCACTTGCGGATCCGTCACCATCACAGGGAAAGAGGACCCGATGAACTTCGACGACATCGCCGAGACCGGCCGACGCATCCGCGCTGCGGTCGGCACGGTCGTGGTGGGCATGGAAGGGCCGCTCGAGATCGCTCTCGCCACGATCCTCGCGGGCGGGCACGTGCTCTTCGAAGACGTGCCCGGGCTCGGCAAGACCGTCGCGGCGCGCAGCCTGGCATCCGCTCTGGGGCTCTCGTTCCGACGCCTGCAGTGTACGCCCGACATGCTGCCGGGCGACGTCACGGGGTCATACGTCTATGCACCCGACACGGGGGAGTTCGTGTTCCGCCGCGGGCCGATCTTCACGGGGCTGCTGCTCGCCGACGAGATCAACCGCACCACGCCGAAGACGCAGTCCGCGATGCTCGAGGCGATGGCGGAGCGTCAGGTGACGGTGGAGGGCAACAGCTTCTCGCTGGGCACGCCCTTCCATGTGATCGCCACGGCCAACCCCATCGAGTACGAGGGAACCTACGCACTGCCGGAGGCCCAGCTGGACCGATTCATGGTGCGTGTCGCGGTCGGGTATCCCGATCCGGAGGGTGAGGCCGAGATCCTCCTCTCCCGTGTGCGTCGTCGCCAGGAGGCGGCCGAGGTCCCGGCCGTGCTCGAGCCCGGCGGGCTCGCCGAGGTGCAGCAGGCCGTCGAGCGGATCCACGTCGACCCCGACATCGCGGCGTACTGCGTCGCGCTCGCCGCGGCGACGCGTCGCGCGCAGCATGTCGCCGTCGGCGCCTCGCCGCGCGGCTCGCAGGCGCTGCTTCTCATCGGTCGTGCTCTGGCCGCGCTCGACGGGCGGGACTTCGTGCGCCCCGACGACATCAAGCGGGTCGCGGTGCCCGTGCTCGCGCACCGGCTGACCCTGACGCCGCAGGCCTGGGCTCAGGGCGTGGATCCCGCAGACGTCGTGCGTTCGGTCGTCGCCGGCGTCGCCGTGCCGCCCAGCATCTCTACGGCCAGGACCTGAGCGGATGACGGTCTCGGCCTCTTCTTCATCACGGCTCAGTCCGGCGGTGCTGGTGGGCGCCGTGGGTGCAGTGACGGCGGCGGTCGCGGGTCTTCTGTTCGGCCGGGTCGACGTGATCGCCGTCGGTCTGCCGCTGGCGCTGTGGGTCGCACACGCGTTCAGCGTCGACGCATCCGCCGTGGACGTGGAGATCGACAAGCGCACCTCTGGTGAGCCTGGCTGGGTGCACGATGACATCCGGGTCGGCCGCGCAGCGGAGATCGTCGAGGTGTCTGTCGTCCAGTCCGATCGGCGCCGGCGACGCGTGTTCGTCGCCGGAGGTGCGCGGCTCCGGGCATCCAGCCGTGCGCTGCATTCCGGTCCGCTGCGGTCGGTGGAGGCGGCGGCGCGTGCGCTCGCAGCCGACGGTGGCCGGCTCGGCCCGCCCTCGGCGAGCGTTGCGGTCGTGCATGCGGTGCCGGCCGTCGCTCCGCGGCTGACGCGGATGCCGGTCGCTCCTCGCCTCACCGGCCTGCACGGGTCTCACGAGGGAGTGAAGCCCGGTCAGGGCGGCGACTTCCGCGACATCCATCCGTTCGCGCCGGGCGACGAACTGCGCCGCGTCGACTGGAAGGCGACCGCGCGAGCTGCCCGCCGTCCCGGGGAGCTGCTGATCCGCCGGACGAACGCGCTCAGCGACGCGTCCGCCGTGGTCGTGATGGACACGGCCGATGACTTCGGATCAGTGGTCTCGACCTGGGGCACGACGGACCTCCGGCGCAGCGGGGTCACCTCGCTCGACCACGCCCGGAGCGCTGCGAGAGCCATCGCGGAGGCGGCCGTCGCGCAGGGCGATCGCATCGCGTTCCACACTCTCGCCGTCGACGGACGGACCGTGCGCAGCGGTGGAGGCAGCAGACATCTGGCGCGGGTGCTCAGCGCGATCGCCTCGAGCGGTCGCGCAGGCGACGACGCGAGGTTCCGCCGCACTCCTCCCGTGCCGCACGGGTCGATCATCCACGTGCTCTCCGTGTTCTTCGATGGAGCGGCCGCTGAGATCGCGCTGCGCTGGCGGGCTGTCGGACACCGCGTCGTCGCCGTGGATGTGCTTCCCGAACTCGATCTGCATCGACTCAGCCTGCAGCGCGAGCTCGCGCTGCAGGTGCTGCTCGCCGAGCGTCAGGACATGCTGCGCCGACTGGAGGAGTCGGGTGTCGAGGTCGTCCGGTGGGATGCCGAGCACAGCACGGGATGGGCAGCGCTGTCCAGGGTGCGCATGCGGGCCGGCGGAGCGTCGCGATGAGAAGGGACGAGACGCTGAGAATCGGCGCCAGCGTGTCGGGCGCCGTGCTGCGCGTGCTGACCGCTCTCGTGGTGGTGGCGGCCGCGATGGCGATCGGTGCACCGCCGGTGTGGCTCGGCATCGCGGCCGCGCTGGCGTTGTTCGGGGCGCTGCTGCCGAGCCAGGGCGGCACCTGGCTGGCGGCGGGCGTCCTGCTCATCGTGCTCCTCCTGGACAGCCCGGACGGAGGGCGGGCGACGATCGTCGTCGCGGCAGTGCATGCGCTGCACGTCCTCGGCGCGCTGTCGCTGGTCGTGCCTGCGACGGCGCGTGTGTCGCTCCGCGCGCTGCGGCCCACCGCGCTCCGCTTGGCGGCGATGCAGACGGCGGGGCAGATCACGCTGCACGCGGGCCTGCTCATCCCGTCGGCCGGCGCACTTCCGGCCGCCGTGATCGCGGGCGCGGTCGCCGCGCTGACACTGGCACTCTGGATGCTGGGGATGCTCGGTCGGAGCCGCCTCACCGCCTTCGCCCCTGGCACCGGGCGTTCGCCCTCGGCTGACGCGGAGCCCAGTGTCGGTGGCCGCTCCTACACTTGAACGGTGCCCATCGTTCCTGTCGCCTCCTCCGCAAAACTGAGTGTCCGCGGTGCCCGCGTTCACAATCTGAAGAACGTCGACATCGACATCCCCCGTGACTCGCTGGTGGTCTTCACCGGGCTCTCCGGGTCGGGCAAGTCGAGCCTCGCGTTCGACACGATCTTCGCCGAGGGGCAGCGACGCTACGTCGAATCGCTCAGCGCTTACGCGCGACAGTTCCTCGGTCAGGTGGACCGTCCCGATGTCGACTTCATCGAGGGTCTGAGCCCTGCGGTCTCGATCGATCAGAAGTCGACCAACCGCAACCCGCGATCCACGGTGGGCACCATCACCGAGATCCACGACTACATGCGTCTGCTCTGGGCGCGCATCGGCATCCCGCACTGTCCGGAATGCGGTGAGCGGATCCAGCGTCAGACTGTGCAGCAGATCGCCGACCAGCTCGTCGAGCTGCCCGAGCGCACGCGCTACCAGATCGTCGCGCCGGTCGTCTCGCAGAAGAAGGGCGAGTTCGTCGACCTCTTCAAGGAGCTCGGCGCGAAGGGCTACTCCCGTGCGATCGTCGACGGCGAGCTGGTGCAGCTGGCCGAGCCGCCGACGCTGAAGAAGAGCTACAAGCACGACATCGCCGTCGTGGTCGACCGGCTCGTGGCGTCCGATGACATCCTCGGCCGTGTCACAGACTCCGTCGAGACGGCGCTGGGACTTGCCGGCGGCATCATGCAGGTCAACTTCGTGGACGAGGAGGGTGACGCCGCCTGGCAGTCCTTCTCCGAGAAGCTCGCCTGCCCGAACGGCCACCCGATCGCGCTCACCGAGATCGAGCCGCGCACGTTCTCGTTCAACGCGCCGTTCGGCGCGTGCCCGGCCTGCGCGGGCCTCGGAACGCGGATGTCGGTCGACGTCGACCTCATGCTGGGCGACGAGGACCTCTCGATCCGCGAGGGCGTCATCCTGCCGTGGACCACCCAGGGCAAGGGGCTGTTCCAGTACTACGAGCGCCTGCTCGAGGGCCTCGCCCGCGACCTCGACTTCTCCCTCGACACCCCCTGGAGCGAGCTGCACTCCGATGTTCGCGAGGCTGTGCTGCGGGGCGACAACTACAAGGTCAGCGTCAAGTGGAAGAACCGCTACGGGCGCGAGATGCGCTACACGTCGGGCTTTGAGGGCGTCGTGCCGTACATCGAGCGGCAGTACCTGCAGGCCGAGTCCGACACGCAGCGCAGCCGCTGGGGCGAGTACCTGCGGGAGGTGCCGTGCCCGGTGTGCGACGGCGCGCGACTCAAGCCCGAGGTCCTCGCGGTCAAGGTGCACGGTCACTCGATCGCCGAGGTGTCGAACCTCAGCCTGGCCGACGCCAGCACCTTCATGCACGAGCTCGCGCTCACCGAGCGGGAGGCGAAGATCGCCGCTCAGGTGCTGCGTGAGATCCGGCTGCGCCTGGAGTTCCTGCTGCAGGTCGGACTGTCGTATCTGAACCTCGGCCGCTCGGCCGGCTCGCTCTCCGGAGGAGAAGCGCAGCGCATCCGGCTGGCGACCCAGATCGGCTCCGGCCTCACCGGTGTGCTCTACGTGCTGGACGAGCCGTCGATCGGCCTGCACCAGCGCGACAACCGTCGGCTCATCGAGACGCTGGTGCGGCTGCGCGACCTCGGCAACACCCTGATCGTGGTCGAGCACGACGAGGAGACCATCGAAGCCGCCGACTGGGTCGTCGACATCGGACCCGGCGCGGGCGTGGGCGGCGGCGAGGTCGTGCACTCAGGGCCCTATTCGGCGCTGCTGGCCGAGACAGGGTCGATGACCGGTGACTACCTCGCCGGTCGCCGTGAGATCGCCGTGCCCGCCAAGCGCCGCAGGATCGACAGGAAGCGGATGCTGAGCGTCGTCGGCGCGAAGGCCAACAACCTCAGGAACGTCACGGCCGACTTCCCGCTCGGGGTGCTCACCGCGGTCACCGGCGTGAGCGGCTCGGGCAAGTCGTCCCTGGTCAACGACATCCTCTACCAGGTGCTCGCCGGCCGCCTCAACGGCGCCAGGACCGTCCCGGGCAAGCACACCAGGGTGACCGGTCTCGACAACCTCGACAAGGTCGTGCACGTCGATCAGGCGCCGATCGGGCGCACGCCCCGTTCGAACCCCGCCACCTACACGGGGGTCTTCGACCGCATCCGCACCCTCTTCAGCGAGACGCCCGAGGCGAAGGTCCGCGGCTATCAGCCGGGGCGCTTCAGCTTCAACGTGAAGGGCGGTCGCTGCGACGCATGCTCGGGTGACGGCACGATCAAGATCGAGATGAACTTCCTGCCGGACGTGTACGTCGACTGCGAGGTCTGCCACGGCAAGCGGTACAACCGCGACACGCTGGCGGTGCACTACAAGGGCAAGAACATCGCCGAGGTGCTCGAGATGCCGATCGCCGAGGCCGCGGAGTTCTTCGAGCCGATCCAGGCGATCCACCGGTACATGAAGACGCTCGTCGATGTCGGCCTCGGCTATGTGCGGCTGGGCCAGGCTGCGACGACGCTCTCGGGTGGCGAGGCGCAGCGCGTCAAGCTCGCCACCGAGCTCCAGCGGCGCAGCAACGGACGCAGCATCTACGTGCTCGACGAGCCGACCACGGGTCTGCACTTCGAGGATGTGCGCAAGCTGCTCGAGGTGCTGAACGGACTGGTCGACAAGGGCAACACGGTCATCGTCATCGAGCACAACCTCGATGTCATCAAGTCGGCTGACTGGGTGATCGATCTGGGTCCCGAGGGCGGCTCGGGCGGCGGGCAGATCCTCGCCACCGGCACCCCCGAGCAGATCGCCGACGTGGCGGAGAGTCACACGGGCGCGTTCCTCGCCGAGGTCCTCGGGCAGGAGCGCGGCTCGCGCAAGGCCGGCTGATGGCGGACGTCCTCCCGTACAAGCCGCGCGCGGGGGAGATCCCGACAGACCCCGGGGTCTATCGCTTCCGCGACGCTGACGGCAGGGTGCTGTACGTCGGCAAGGCGAAGAACCTCCGCCAGCGCCTGTCGAACTACTTCGCCCCGCTGCGCACGCTGCACGAGCGCACGCGACGCATGGTCACGACCGCGGCATCCGTCGAGTGGACCGTCGTCGCGACCGATGTCGACTCGCTGCAGCTCGAGTACATGTGGATCAAGGAGTTCGATCCGCCTTTCAACGTTCGCTACCGCGACGACAAGTCCTATCCGTTCATGGCGATCACCCTCGGAGACGAGGCGCCGCGGGTCATGGTCACGCGCAATCGGCGCATCCCCGGTGCGCGCTACTTCGGGCCGTATCCCAAGGTCTGGGCCGTGCACGAGACCATCGACCTGATGGTGAAGGCCTTCCCGATCCGCACGTGCAGCGACTCCAGCTACCGACGTGCCATGCAGACGGGGCGACCCTGCTTCCCCGGCCAGATCGGCAAGTGCGGCGGGCCGTGCTCGATGAAGGTCACGATCGAAGAGCATCGCGCGATGGTCGACGACTTCGTGGCCTTCATGGCGGGCGGTGACGCGCGCTTCACGCGCGATCTGACCAAGCGCATGCAGGCCGCATCCGCGGCGATGGACTACGAGGCCGCGGCGCGGTTCCGCGACAAGCTCACCGCGATCGACGCCGTGCTCGGCAAGAGCGCCCTCGTGCTTCCGTCCGACGAGGATGCCGACCTGTTCGGCGTCGCCGAGGACGAGCTGTCGGCGGCGGTGCATCATTTCGTGATCCGCGGCGGCCGCGTGCGCGGTGTGCGCTCACTCGCCGTCGACAAGGAGCTCGACATCAGCCGCGGGGAGCTCGTCGATCAGATCCTGCAGCGCGTCTACGGCGACTCGTCCGACATCCCGCGTCGCGTGCTCGTGCCGACCCTGCCCGACGATGCCGCCGAGCTCGAGGAGTGGCTCCGCGAGCGCCGCGGGCGGCGGGTCGAGATCGCCGTCGCCCAGCGCGGACAGCGTGCCGACCTCATGCGCACGGCCACGCTCAACGCCCAGCAGACGCTGCTGCGCCACAAGACGCGGCGAACCAGCGACTACGTGGCCCGCACGCAGGCGCTCACCGACCTGCAGGAGGCTCTCGGCATGGACGAGGCCCCGCTGCGCATCGAGTGCTTCGACATCTCGCACCTCGGCGGCACGAACGTGGTCGCCTCGATGGTGGTCTTCGAAGACGGACTGCCCCGCAAAGACCAGTACCGCTCGTTCAACATCGCCGAGACGACCGACGACACCGACTCGATGTACCAGGTGCTCATGCGCCGCCTCGCCCGGGTGGATTCCGGTCCCGAGCCCGACGGGGAAGACGAGGGCGAGGGCAGGAGGCGTCCGCGCTTCGCCTACCGGCCGCAGCTGCTGGTCGTGGACGGCGGGCAGCCACAGGTGCAGGCCGCCGCGAGGGCGCTGCGCGACAGCGGACGCACCGAGATCGCGCTGTGCGGCATCGCCAAGCGCCTCGAGGAGATCTGGGTGCCCGACGACGACTTCCCGGTCATCCTCCCGCGCACCAGCGAGGCGCTGTACCTCGTGCAGCGCCTGCGCGACGAGGCGCACCGCTTCGCGATCACTCACCAGCGCAAGCGTCGCCGTCGCGACATCCAGACCGTGCTCCGGGAGATCCCTGGTCTCGGCGATGCCCGCATCAAGGCGCTGCTGACGCATTTCGGCTCCGTCACAGCACTGCGCGCGTCGAATCCCGAGCAGATCAGTGAGGTGGCCGGCATCGGACCCGTGCTCGCGTCCACGATCCACGCGCACCTCGCGGGCGGACAGGCCCCCGCGACTCGCTAGGCTGGTCTCAGCGAAGGGAGCAACATGGCGACCGCACAAGAGGGCGAGTTCCTCATCGTCACGGGGATGTCGGGAGCAGGTCGCACCACCGCGGCGAACGCTCTCGAGGATCTCGGCTGGTACGTGGTCGACAACCTTCCCCCGCAGATCCTGCGTCCGCTGCTCGAGCTCACCGACATGGGGGCCGGGAACCTTCCGAAGATCGCCGCGGTCGTCGACGTCCGCGGCCGCGGACTGTTCGACGAGCTGCCGGACGTGTACCGCGTGCTGCGCTCCCGCGGCGGAGTGAAGGTGCTCTACCTCGACGCGTCCGATGACGTGCTCGTGCGCCGCTTCGAAGCCGTGCGCCGTCCGCATCCGCTGCAGGGCGACGGCACCCTGCTCGACGGCATCCGCACCGAGCGCTCGCGCCTCGCCACGATCCGCGAATCGGCGGACCTGCTCATCGACACCTCCACACTGAACATCCACCAGCTCGCCACGCAGGTCTCGGAGATGTTCTCGGAGGAGGGCGCAGCCCGCCATCGCCTCACCATTTTGAGCTTCGGGTTCAAGTACGGGCTGCCCACGGACGTCGACCTCGTGGCCGACATGCGGTTCCTGCCGAATCCGTTCTGGAACGAAGAGCTGCGCGACTTCACGGGACAGGACGAGTCCGTGCGCGACTATGTGCTCGGCCTGGAGGGTTCCGAGCAGTTCCTCGACGCCTACGCCGCAGCGCTGCGCCCGGTGCTCGAGGGATACCAGCGCGAGAACAAGAGCCACTCGACGGTGGCGATCGGCTGCACCGGCGGAAAGCACCGCTCCGTGGCCATGAGCGAGGAGCTGGCTCGGCGCCTGGCCGACGTGCCCGGCGTCGCCATCAACGTGCGCCACCGCGACCTCGGCCGGGAGTGAGATCGGGGGGTACCCGCCCCCTGACGACAGCCGATCGGGTCGGTGCGCAGGCGCCGAGCCTTGTAGGCTAGTCCCTTGCGTCGCGATCCGGCGCCTGGATCGTGAGGAGTCCCGTGGCACTAACCACCGACGTCAAGGCCGAGCTCGTCAGCGTGCGCAACGCGCCCCCGACGGTGCGCGTCGCTGAGGTGACGACCATCCTGCGTTTCGCGGGCGGTCTGCACTCCATCGCCGGTCGGGTCGCGGTCGAGGCCGAGGTGGATGCCGAGCTGCTGGCCCGTCGTGTCAGCCGCGACCTCGCGGAGATCTATGGCGTGCGTCCGGAGATCGCTCAGGTCAAGGCCAGCGTCGCGAGCACGAGCGGTGCCGCCAGCGGTGCCCGCTGGGCGGTGCGTGTGATCGCGGCGGGGGAGACCCTGGCCCGCCAGACGGGTCTGCTCGACGCACGTCGCCGCCCCGTGCGCGGACTGCCCAACCGTCTGACCACCGGCTCACCGGAGGAGCTCGCCGGAATCTGGCGCGGCGCGTTCCTGGCATCCGGATCCCTCAGCGAACCCGGTCGGTCGGCCATGCTCGAGATCTCCTGCCCGTCGGGCGAAGCGGCGATGGCGCTCGTCGGCGCCGCGCATCGCCTCGGTGTCGCAGCGAAGGCCCGCGAGGTGCGCGGCCTGCCGCGCGTGGTCGTTCGCGAGGGCGAGGCGATCCGCGCCATCCTCACGGCCATGGGCGCCCGCCGCACGGCCATCGCCTGGGAGGAGATGCGTCAGCGCCGCGAGGTGCGCGCCGGCGTGAACCGCCTCGTCAACTTCGACGACGCCAACCTGCGCCGGTCGGCGCAGGCCGCTGTGGCCGCATGCGCTCGCGTCGAGCGCGCGCTGGAGATCCTGGGCGACGACGTGCCCGAGCACCTGCGCACCGCGGGCAGCCTCAGGCTCGCGCACCGCGATGCGAGCCTCGACGAGCTCGGACACCACGCAGACCCGCCCCTCACCAAGGACGCCGTCGCCGGCCGCATCCGACGCCTGCTCGCCATGGCCGACAAGCGCGCCCAGCAGGACGGCATCCCCGGCACCGAGGCCGCCGTGCCCGCCGGTCTCGACGGCTGAGAGCCGAGCCGAGCCGAGTCGTCGGCGTCGTCATTCGGAACATCCCGCCGCCTGCTGCGTTGTCGTCAGTAGGATGAAAAACGTCTGCTCTGCGAGGCACTTCGGCATCGCAGAGGATCGGCAAGCGCCGTGGCGCGGCGCGGATTGGATGAAATCGACATGGCGACCTACACGCTCCCCGACCTTCCCTACGACTTCGCGGCACTGGAACCGCACATCAGCGGCAAGATCATGGAACTGCACCATGACAAGCACCACGCCGCATACGTCGCCGGTGCCAACGCGGCGCTGGATGGACTCGCCGAGGCCCGCGAGAGCGGCAACCTCGCCAACGTGAACAAGCTCGAGAAGGACCTCGCGTTCAACCTCGGCGGCCACGTCAACCACTCCATCTTCTGGACCAACCTCTCGCCCGAGGGCGGCGGACAGCCCGAGGGCGAGCTCAAGGCCGCTATCGACGAGTTCTTCGGCTCGTTCGAGAAGTTCCAGGCCCACTTCGCCGCCGCTGCGGCCGGCATCCAGGGGTCGGGCTGGGCGGTGCTCAGCTGGGACCCGATCGGCGCTCGCCTGATCATCCAGCAGCTGTTCGACCAGCAGGGCAACACCGCGCAGGGCACCATTCCGCTGTTCCAGCTCGACATGTGGGAGCACGCCTTCTACCTCGACTACCTCAACGTGAAGGCCGACTACATCAAGGCCGCGTGGAACATCGCGAACTGGCAGAACGTGGCGTCACGCTTCGAGATCGCGCGTGAGAAGACCTCGGGTCTGCTGGTACTGTCGTAAAAGACCGGCGTCCTGATGGGCGTCTGGCTCATCAGGACGCCGTTGTCCGCTCCTTCCGTAAGAATTACGCATTTCCCCGAGTAAGAACCAGGAGACTTTCGTGTCTGTCAAGATCGGTATCAACGGCTTCGGTCGTATCGGACGTAACTTCCTTCGTGCGGCGCTCGCACAGAACGCTGACATCGAGATCGTCGCGGTCAACGACCTCACTGACAACGCCGCGCTGGCGCACCTCCTCAAGTACGACTCGGTCGGCGGTCCTCTCGGCGTCGACGTCACGCACCAGGGTGACGTCATCACCGTCGGCGGCAAGGACATCAAGGTGTTCGAGGAGCGCGACCCGGCAGCACTGCCGTGGGGCGAGCTCGGCGTCGACATCGTCATCGAGTCCACCGGTCGCTTCACCAAGGCGGCCGACGCGTCGAAGCACATCGCCGGCGGCGCCAAGAAGGTCATCATCTCGGCACCGGGCACCGACGTCGACGGCACCTTCGTCATGGGCGTGAACGAGGACACCTACGACTCCGCCACGATGAACGTCATCTCCAACGCCTCGTGCACCACCAACTGCCTGGCGCCGCTCGCCAAGGTCTTCAACGACAAGTTCGGCATCGAGCGCGGCTTCATGATGACCGCACACGCCTACACCGCAGACCAGAACCTGCAGGACGGCCCGCACAGCGACCTGCGCCGCGCCCGCGCGGCCGCCATCAACATCGTGCCGGCGTCGACCGGTGCCGCCAAGGCCATCGGCCTCGTGCTCCCCGAGCTCAACGGCAAGCTCAGCGGCTCGTCGTACCGCGTTCCGGTTCCCACCGGCTCGATCGTCGACCTCACGATCATCGCCGAGCGCGATGGCCTGACGGTGGACGAGATCAACGCCGCGTACCGCGAGGCCGCGGCCGAGGGTCGCCTGCAGGGCATCCTGGAGTACACCGAGGACCCGATCGTCTCGAGCGACATCCAGCTGAACCCGCACTCGTCGATCTTCGACTCCGAGCTGACGAACGTCAGCGGCAACCTCGTCAAGGTCTCGAGCTGGTACGACAACGAGTGGGGTTACTCCAACCGCCTCGTCGACCTCACCGAGTACGTCGCCGAGCGTCTCTGAACCATGGCGCTGCGCACTCTCGAGTCACTGGGGTCCCTGTCGGGCAAGCGGGTCATCGTCCGCTGCGATCTGAACGTCCCGCTGAAGGACGGCATCATCACCGATGACGGTCGCGTCAGGGCATCGCTGCCCACCCTCAAGGCCCTCACCGATGCCGGCGCGCGCGTGGTCGTGTGCTCGCACCTGGGGCGCCCTGACGGCGCTCCGGACCCCCAGTACAGCCTCGAGCCGGTCGCGCAGCGGCTGTCGGAGCTGCTTCACGCGCCCGTCGCCTTCGCGACGGACACCGTGGGCGACTCCGCACGGGAGATCGTCGCAGGTCTCGAGGACGGCGGGATCGCTGTCCTCGAGAACCTGCGCTTCAACCCCGGTGAGACCTCGAAGGACGACGCGACCCGCGCGGCGTTCGCCGGTCAGCTCGCCGAGCTCGGCGACGCCCTCGTCTCCGACGGCTTCGGCGTCGTGCACCGCAAGCAGGCCAGCGTCTACGACCTGGCCGAGCTGCTCCCGTCAGCCGCCGGACTGCTGATCGCCGCCGAGCTCGAGGTGCTCGACCGGCTCACCGAGAACCCCGAGCGCCCGTACACGGTGGTGCTCGGCGGATCGAAGGTGAGCGACAAGCTCGGCGTGATCTCGCACCTGCTGCCACGCGTCGACCGTCTGCTCGTCGGCGGCGGGATGCTCTTCACCTTCCTGGCGGCTGAAGGTCACGCTGTGGCGTCCAGCCTGCTCGAGAAGGATCAGCTCGACACCGTCCGCGGCTACATCGCCGAGGCGAAGGAACGCGGCGTCGAACTGGTGCTGCCGACGGACGTCGTGGTCGCCTCCGGATTCGCCGCAGACGCCGATCACGAGACCGTCCCGGCGGATGCCATCGAGCAGAGCTCGTTCGGAGCATCCGGAATCGGCCTCGACATCGGGCCCGACACCGCAGCGGCCTTCGCGGATGCCGTGCGATCGTCGGCCACCGTGTTCTGGAACGGCCCGATGGGCGTGTTCGAGTTCCCGGCCTTCGCTGCCGGAACCAGAGCGGTCGCCCAGGCGCTGACCGAGGTCGAAGGTCTCGGCGTCGTCGGCGGTGGCGACTCCGCCGCAGCCGTGCGACAGCTCGGATTCTCGGATGACCAGTTCGGCCACATCTCGACGGGCGGAGGCGCCAGCCTCGAGTTCCTCGAGGGCAAGAAGCTACCGGGCCTCACGGTCCTCGGATGGGAGTGAACCCTGTGACCAGCGCGCAGAACCGCCGCACACCGCTCATCGCGGGCAACTGGAAGATGAACCTCGATCACCTTCAGGCCGTCGCCACGGTGCAGAAGCTGCACTGGACGCTGAAGGACGCCGGGCATGAGGGCGACTCCGTCGAGGTGGCGGTCTTCCCCCCGTTCACCGACATCCGCAGCGTGCAGACGCTCATCGACGCCGACAAGATCCCCTTCGCGCTCGGCGCGCAGGACCTGTCGGCGCATGACTCCGGCGCGTACACCGGTGAGGTGTCCGGTGCGTTCCTGTCGAAGCTGAACGTGGGCTACGTGATCATCGGGCACTCGGAGCGACGCGAGTACCACCGCGAAGACGACGCGGTCGTGAACGCCAAGGTGAAGGCCGCGCTGAAGCACGGCCTCGTCCCCGTCATCTGCGTCGGAGAGACCGCCGAGGACCTCGAGAAGTTCGGCGCCAGCTCCGTGCCCGCCGGTCAGCTCGAAAAGGCTCTCGAGGGCGTTCCGGCATCCGCGGACATCGTCGTGGCCTACGAGCCCGTCTGGGCCATCGGCTCGGGGCAGGCGGCCACTCCGGCTCAGGCGCAGGATGTCTGCGCGGCGCTGCGCGGGGTGCTCGCCAGGGTGCTCGACGAGGACGCGGCGGCTCGTACCCGCGTGCTCTACGGCGGATCCGTCAAGTCGGGGAACATCGCCAGCTTCATGCGCGAGCCGGATGTCGACGGCGCGCTGGTGGGCGGCGCGAGCCTCGTCGTCGACGAGTTCGCAGCGATCGTCCGCTTCCAGAAGCACGTCGGCGTGTGAGTCGGGACGGGGCGCGTGAGCGCCTCGTCCTATAATTGACCGCTAGACGGGCATTCCGGCCCCGGCGAAAGGCTTTCCTCGTGCAGGTTCTCGAGTTCGTTCTGCAGGTGCTCACTGGCATCACCAGTGTGCTGCTGACGCTCCTCATTCTTCTTCACAAGGGCCGCGGTGGCGGCCTCTCCGACATGTTCGGCGGCGGCATGTCCGCAGCAGTGGGCTCTTCCGGCCTCGCCGAGCGCAACCTCAACCGATTCACGATCGTGCTCGCCCTGATCTGGTTCATCTCGATCGTCGCGCTCGGTCTCATCACGAAGTTCCAGGTGATCTGATGGCAACCGGAGGAAATGCGATCCGCGGCACACGTGTCGGCTCGGGTCCGATGGGCGAGCAGGACCACGGCTACCACGCCGACCGCATCCCCGTGTCGTACTGGGACGGCCTCGGCAACGAGACCGTCCGCTACTTCGCGGCGGGGCTCCCCGACGAGGAGATCCCGGACACCATCGATCACCCGCAGAGCGGCCTGCCTGCAGGGCGCGACCGGGAGAACCCGCCGGCCCTGGCCAAGCCCGAGCCCTACAAGACGCACCTCGCGTACGTGAAGGAGCGCCGCACCGACGAAGAGGCCGAGCAGCTTCTCGAGGACGCGCTCACGCAGCTGCGCGAGCGTCGCGGCGGCAACTGAGATTCGACCTGAAGAACCCCCGGAGTCATCGACTCCGGGGGTTCTTCGTGTCGGTGGTGGGGAGGCCCCGCCGACATGAGAAAAGCTCCCACCGATCGGTGGGAGCTTTTCAGGAGAGGGGATGACGGGAATCGAACCCGCGTCATTAGTTTGGAAGACTAAGGCTTTACCATTAAGCTACATCCCCGGAATTCCGGCGGTGTCTCGCCCTCTCAGGCGCCTCGCCGAGCGGAGCGCCTCGTAAAGCATAGCGGACGGAGCGAGGTGTTCCGTCCGTTAGACTCGTCAGGGCCGTTCCCGTGTGCGCGGGTTCAAGCCGGGGCGTAGCTCAGCTTGGTAGAGCGCCCGCTTTGGGAGCGGGAGGTCGCAGGTTCAAATCCTGTCGCCCCGACCACGGTCGAAGACTTCACGACCGCGTCGTCAACGCGGAAACCACAAGGAGACACATCAGCATGGCCAACAGCACCGTCGAGAAGCTGTCCCCGACCCGGGTCAAGCTCACCATCACGGTCACCCCTGAGGACCTCAAGCCGAGCATCGCGCACGCCTATGAGCACATCGCTCAGGACGTCCAGATCCCGGGCTTCCGAAAGGGCAAGGTCCCCGCTCCGATCATCGACCAGCGCGTCGGCCGCGGCGCCGTCATCGAGCACGCCGTGAACGAGGCTCTCGACGGATTCTTCCGCGAGGCCGCCGCCGAGCACAACGTGCGCATCGTCGGCCGTCCGGCCGCCGACATCACGCAGTGGCCGAACGAGAAGGACTTCTCGGGTGACCTGCTCGTCGACATCGAGGTCGACGTGCGCCCCGAGATCGAGCTTCCCGAGCTCTCGGAGATCACGCTCACGGTCGACGCCGTCGAGGCTGACGAGGCCGCGATCGACGCCGAGCTCGACAGCCTGCGCGCGCGCTTCGGCACCCTGATCCCCGTCGACCGTCCGGCTGCCACCGGCGACTTCGTCGAGCTCGACCTCGTCGCCACGATCGACGGCACCGAGATCGACCGCGCCGAGGGCGTGTCGTACGAGATCGGCTCGGGCGAGCTGCTCGAGGGCATCGACGAGGCGCTCGACTCGCTCACCGCCGGCGAGGAGACGACGTTCCGCTCGGCTCTCGTGGGCGGCGACCACGCCGGCGAGGAGGCGGAGGTGTCCGTCACTCTCAAGGCCGTCAAGGAGCGCGAGCTTCCCGAGGCCGACGACGACTTCGCGCAGATGGCATCGGAGTTCGACACGGTCGCCGAGCTGCGTGACAGCCTCGCCGAGCGCGTCGCACAGCAGGGTGTCTTCACCCAGGGTGCCGCCGCTCGCGACCAGCTCATCGAGAAGCTGCTCGAGCAGGTCGAGATCCCCGTTCCGGCTCAGCTCATCGAGGACGAGGTGCACGCCCACCTCGAGAACGAGAACCGCCTCGAGGACGACGAGCACCGTGCAGAGGTGGCCGAGGCCAGCGAGAAGCAGTTCCGCACGCAGGTGCTGCTCGACACGATCGCCGAGAACGCGAACGTCCAGGTCTCGCAGGAGGAGCTCAGCCAGTACCTCATCCAGTCGGCCGCTCAGTACGGCATGGCGCCGCAGGAGTTCGTCGAGGCGCTGCAGGGAGCGGGCCAGCTGCCCGCCCTCGTCGGCGAGGTCGCACGCAACAAGGCTCTCGCCGCGACCCTCGGCAAGGTGAACATCGTCGACAGCGACGGCAAGAAGGTCGACCTGTCGGAGTTCATCGGCGACGCCGAGGACGAGGACGCGGCTGAGGCTGAGGCTGGGGCTGAGGCTGAGGCTGAGGAGACTCCCGCCGCCGAGGACAAGCCCGCGAAGGCTCCGGCGAAGAAGAAGGCTCCGGCCAAGAAGGACGCCACCGAAGCCGAGGGCGACGCTGACAAGCCCGCCAAGAAGGCGCCGGCGAAGAAGGCTCCGGCCAAGAAGAAGGACGACGCCGACAAGGCCGAGTGATCATCGCATGATCGAACGAAGGGCGGATGCTGCGGCATCCGCCCTTCGGCGTATGAGGAGAGACGGCATGGACAGCGTTCCCGAGGAATGGCAGCAGCGCATCGACGCGGTATGGCAGGACCAGGCCCTGAGCGACACTGAGCGCATCACGCGCATCGACGACCTGGCCGCGGAGCTCGGCGCAGAGCATGCGGTCGCGCTCTTCGAACGCGCCGGGGCACGTGACGGCGCAGGGGAGGAGCGCGAGGCCGAGCCGCTCTATCGAGCCGCGCTCGACGCCGGCCTCGATCCCGACCGGCGCACCCGGGCGATCATCCAGCTCGCCAGCACCATCCGCAATCTCGGACGCGTCGATGAATCTCTCGCCCTCCTCGCCGAGGAGTACGAGCGCACCCGCGGGCAGGCGATGGCCGACGAGGCGGCGGCGTTCTACGCGCTGGCACTGGTCTCATCCGGTGACGCGACGCGCGCGGCATCCATCGCCCTGACCGCCCTCGCGCCGCACCTGAACCGCTGCACGCGTTCGCTGACCGGGTACGCCGCCGAGATGCTCGACCCGCCACCTGCCTGAGGGCCGCTCCGCCACGCTGATATGCCGACGGCGAACACGGCCGGGCGTGCGCGCCACCGCCGGTAGATTCGAACCACCGACACACGGAAACAGGAGCTGACATGGCTGAACCCCTGATGGCGACGAGCGTCTTCGACAGGCTGCTCAAGGACCGCATCATCTGGCTGGGCTCTGAGGTGCGCGACGAGAACGCGAACGAGATCTGCGCGAAGATCCTCCTTCTCGCCGCCGAGGACTCGGAGAAGGACATCTACCTCTACATCAACTCTCCCGGTGGTTCGATCACCGCCGGCATGGCGATCTACGACACCATGCAGTTCGTGCCCAACGACATCGTGACGGTCGGCATCGGCATGGCCGCATCGATGGGTCAGCTCCTGCTGACCAGCGGCACCAAGGGCAAGCGCTACATCACCCCTAACGCACGCGTGCTGCTGCACCAGCCGCACGGCGGCTTCGGCGGCACCGCGAGCGACATCCAGACCCAGGCTCAGCTGATCCTGTCGATGAAGCGCCGCCTGGCCGAGATCACCGCAGGGCAGACCGGCAAGTCCGTCGAGCAGATCAACGCCGACGGTGACCGCGACCGCTGGTTCACCGCGGACGAGGCTCTCGAGTACGGCTTCGTCGACCACATCCGCGAGCACGCCAGCGACGTCACCGGCGGCGGCGGCACCGGCGCAGACCAGTAAGCAAGGAAGGAACACACGCATGCACACCCCCACCTTCCGCGCTGCCGGAAACCTGCCCTCCAGCCGCTACGTGCTCCCGCAGTTCGAGGAGCGCACGGCCTACGGCTTCAAGCGTCAGGACCCCTACAACAAGCTGTTCGAAGACCGCGTGATCTTCCTCGGCGTGCAGGTCGACGACGCGTCGGCCGACGACGTCATGGCGCAGCTGCTCGTGCTCGAGAGCCAGGATGCCGAGCGCGACATCACCATGTACATCAACTCGCCCGGTGGCTCGTTCACGGCGATGACGGCGATCTACGACACCATGCAGTACGTCGCGCCGCACATCCAGACCGTCGTGCTCGGCCAGGCCGCCTCGGCAGCCTCCGTGCTGCTCGCCGCCGGAACTCCGGGCAAGCGTCTCGCGCTGCCGAACGCCCGCGTGCTCATGCACCAGCCGGCGATGGGCGAAGCCGGGCAGGGGCAGGCCTCCGACATCGAGATCCAGGCGCGGGAGATCCTGCGGATGCGCACCTGGCTCGAGGAGACCATGGCCCGCCACACCGGCAAGGCTGTCGAGCAGGTCAACCGCGACATCGACCGCGACAACATCCTGTCTGCGAACGAAGCACTCGAGTACGGCATCGTCGACCAGGTGCTCACGTCCCGCAAGCGCGGCTGACACACCCGTCCACGAGAACGGCCCGGACATCGTTCCGGGCCGTTCTCGCGTGTTCGGGCGCTCTTCGCCGCGAGTACGCTGGAGTTCCCACCATCCACGACCTGGAGGCCTTCGTGTCCGCATCCCTCGCCCGGCACATCGATCACACGCTGCTCAAGCCCGAGGCCACCAGCGCAGACATCGCCGCAGCGATCGCGGAGGCCGCCGACCTCGGAACCTACAGTGTGTGCCTGTCGCCGTCGGCTCTGCCCGTCGACCTGCCGGGCGAGCTGAAGCTCGCCGTCGTGGTGGGCTTCCCCAGCGGAAAGCACCACTCGTCGATCAAGGCGGCCGAGGCGGCTCTCGCCGTGGAGCAGGGCGCTGACGAGCTCGACATGGTCATCGACATCGGTGCGGCTGTCGAAGGACGCTACGCGGACGTCGAGGCCGACATCCGCGCCGTGCGCGAGGCCGCTCCGCGACCCGTCGTGCTGAAGGTGATCATCGAGTCCGCCGCATTGACCGACGAGGCCATCGTCGCCGTGTGCCGCGCCGCTGAGAGCGCAGGGGCCGATTTCGTGAAGACGTCCACGGGCTTCCACCCGGCCGGCGGCGCCAGCGTGCACGCCGTGGCGCTCATGAAGCAGACGGTCGGCGATCGGCTCGAGGTCAAGGCGTCCGGAGGCATCCGCACCGCCGCCGATGCGGAGGCGATGATCGAGGCGGGCGCGACCCGGCTCGGACTGTCGTCATCGCGCGCGATCCTCGATGGCGCGAAGGCAGCGGAAGGCTACTGAGTCACACGTGACCGGCTCCAATGCCGCCCTGTGTCGGCAGGTGCGGTTAGGCTCGATTGACGGCATCAGGACCCTGCCTGACCGAATGCTCGAGGAGGACGCGCATGGCACGCATCGGTGAAAGCGCTGATCTGTTCAAATGCTCTTTCTGCGGGAAGAGCCAGAAGCAGGTTCAGCAGCTGATCGCCGGTCCCGGCGTGTACATCTGCGACGAATGCGTCGAGCTGTGCAACGAGATCATCGAGGAGCGCATGGCCGAGGCCGGCAGCGGCCCGGTCGCCGACTTCGAGCTGCCGAAGCCTCGTGAGATCTTCTCGTTCCTCGAGGAGTACGTTGTGGGTCAGGATGCCGCGAAGCGCTCGCTCGCCGTGGCCGTCTACAACCACTACAAGCGCGTGCGCGCGCGTGGCACGATCCAGTCCGCTGAGCAGAAGGCGGAGGAGATCGAGGTCGCGAAGAGCAACATCCTCATGCTCGGCCCGACCGGCTGCGGCAAGACCTATCTCGCGCAGACGCTCGCCAAGCGACTGAACGTGCCCTTCGCGGTCGCCGATGCGACGGCACTCACCGAAGCGGGCTACGTGGGCGAGGATGTCGAGAACATCCTGCTCAAGCTCCTGCAGGCCGCCGACTACGACACCAAGCGCGCGGAGACCGGCATCATCTACATCGACGAGATCGACAAGATCGCTCGCAAGGCCGAGAACCCGTCGATCACCCGCGACGTGTCCGGTGAGGGCGTGCAGCAGGCGCTGCTGAAGATCCTCGAGGGAACCGTCGCGTCTGTGCCCCCGCAGGGCGGGCGCAAGCACCCGCACCAGGAGTTCCTGCAGATCGACACGACGAATGTCCTGTTCATCGTCGCGGGGGCCTTCGCCGGCCTGGAGGAGATCATCTCCGCCCGCGTGGGCAAGCACGGTGTCGGGTTCGGCGCTCCGCTGCACGACAAGGGCAAGGACCTCGACCTGTTCAGCGAGGTGCTGCCAGAGGACCTGCACAAGTTCGGTCTGATCCCCGAGTTCATCGGCCGGCTCCCGGTCGTCACCTCGGTGTCACCGCTCGATCAGGATGCCCTGATCGACATCCTCACCGGTCCCCGCAACGCGCTCGTCAAGCAGTACCAGCGCATGTTCGAGATCGACGGGGTGCAGCTGGAGTTCGAAGACGACGCGCTGCGCTCGATCGCCGACCTCGCCGTGCTGCGCAAGACCGGTGCCCGCGGCCTGCGCGCGATCCTCGAGGATGTGCTGGGACCGATCATGTTCGAGATCCCGTCGGCGGAGGACGTCTCGAAGGTCGTGGTCACGAAGGCCGCCGTCGAAGAGGGCGCACCTCCCACAGTCGTGCTCTCGCGCAAGCGCAAGAGCGCCTGACCGAGAGCGGTCGCAACGTGGAGTGGATCGCCGACGGCGCCTAGGCGCCGTCGGCCCTGCCCACAGGCATGATCAGGTCGGTGCGCAGCTGCTCGGGTGCCGTGTCGGTCGGATCCGAGACGTAGCTCTCGATCGATACCCCGATCGGCGCAGCGCCCTGCTCCGCTGCTCTCTGCATCAAGGCGCCCCAGGCCTGTCCGAGCTGATCGTAGGGGCCGACGTGCGTCGTCGCCCATGCGGGCCCCGCGGGAAGTGCTGAGCCCTCGATGCGCGCGCCGCCCGCCTCCAGTGGCGCAGTGAGGGGCTCGGCGATCGGAAAGGCGACCTCGAGATCGAAGGTCTCCATGGGGTTGCCGCGATACACGGCGAGGGCGGGGCCATCCGGCGTGAGCGCGCCCGTGTCGAAAACCGCACCGAGCGCAGCGTAGCCGCGGTCGAACGCACCTGCGACGTCATCGAGCCTGATGCCCTCGTAGCGCACGACGGCCAGGGAGACCGCGGGGAGGTCGATGCGCTCAGCGGCTCCGAACGGGGTTTCGGGAAAAGCGGTCACGAGTCATCCCCTCCATGCCTGTCGCGGCGGCGTCCCGCGATCTGGGAGGGATTCTACGAGATGGCACCCCGCCGTGTCTCGCATGACGTCGCACTCGGCGAAACCCGGCTGACGACAGCGGATTCAGCCGCTGAGGCGCTCCATGACCCGCTGCAGCCCCTCGACGACCAGCCGCACGCTGCGACGACGCAGAGTTTCGGGGCGCGCGAGGACGTCGATCAGGCGATGCGTGCTCACGCCCAGGAGCGGGATGCGCACGATCTCGCTGTCGTCGACGCTGCGGGAGGTGAAACGGGGAAGCAGCCCGACCACGCCGCCTGCGGCGACGGCGGCGGCGACCGCGCCGTAGTCGTTGATGCGGTGCTGCACCTGGGGCGCCACGTTCGCGACGGCGGCGATCGCGCCGAGCACGTCGTCGGGGGAGTAGCCGATGCGGCTCGTCACCCACCGCTCAGCGGCGATGTCGCGGGACGACACCGACGAGCGACCGGCCAGCGGATGCGATCTCGCGACCGCGACGTCAAGCGGCTCGCGCACGAGGGTGAGGCTGCGCACGCCCTGCGCCGGCCAGGGCTCGGAGTGCTCCATCCGATGCGCGAGCACGAGGTCGTAGCGGGCGGTGAGCGCAGGGAACTCGCTCTGCGCGACGTCCTCGTCGGTCAGCTGCACGCTCGGTGAGGGCGAGCTCCCAGCGAGCTCGCGAAGCAGCGGGCCGAACAGAGCCTGACCCGCGCTGTGAAAGCCGCTCACGGTGACGACTCCCGCGGCATCCTGCTCGAACGCCTCCAGTGCACCGCGGGCGGCTGCCATGGCATCCAGCGCCTCACCGCCCGCCTCGGCGAGGACCTGCCCGGCGGCGGTCAGCACGAGAGTGCGGCCCTGGCGCCGAGTCAGTGGCGTGCGCACGCCGCGCTGCAGGGCGGCCAGCTGCTGGGAGACCGCCGACGGCGTGACGTGCAGCGCATCGGCGACAGCGGTCACGCTGCCCAGGGCACCGAGTTCTCGCAGGATCTGCAGCTGATGGAGTTCCACGCTGACGATTCTACTTTTCAGTTCGACTTAGTCGCTCGTGCAGGAAGACGTCGTTGCTCTACAAAGTCCCGTGCGGTGTGATCGAAGTATGAAGGCACTGTTAAAGAGCGCACCGCGCGCGGGCTTCGAGCTCGTCGAGAGGCCGGACCCGGTCGCCGGCACCGGCGAGGTCGTCATCCGAGTGCTGCGCACAGGCATCTGCGGCACCGATCTGCACATCTTGCGCTGGGACGACTGGGCGGCATCCGCGATCCAGACGCCGTTGATCCCCGGGCACGAGTTCTACGGCGAGGTCGTCGCGGTCGGCGACATGGTGCACGACATCTCCGTCGGCGACCGCGTCTCGGGCGAGGGCCACATCGTGTGCGGCACGTGCCGCAACTGCCGCGCGGGGCGTCGGCAGATGTGCATCCGCACGATCGGCCTGGGCCTGCAGCGCGACGGTGCATTCGCCGAGTACCTCTCCCTTCCCGCCACCAACGTGTGGGTGCACCACGACGACGTGACCCCCGAGCTCGGTGCGATCTTCGACCCGCTGGGCAACGCCGTGCACACCGCGCTCACCTACCGAGTGATCGGTGAGGACGTGCTGGTGACCGGATGCGGGCCCATCGGGCTGATGTCCATCGCCGTCGCCCGGCACGCCGGCGCCCGCTTCATCGTCGCCACCGACGTCAGCGCTCCGCGCCTGGAGATGGCGACGCAGATGGGGGCAGACGCGGTCGTCGACGTCTCGCAGCAGGACATCCGCGATGCGCAGCGCGCGCTCGGGATGCGCGAGGGCTTCGACATCGGCTTCGAGATGAGCGGTGCGCCCTCGGCGCTGCCTGCGATGATCGACAACATGAACCACGGCGGTCAGATCGCCATGCTCGGGCTTCCCTCCGCCGGCTTCGACATCGACTGGGGCAAGCTCGTCACGCACATGCTCACGATCAAGGGGATCTACGGCCGGGAGATGTTCGAGACCTGGAACGCCATGGGTGCCATGCTGCAGACCAGCGCCACGCTGCGCGAATCGATCACCCGCGTGATCGCCGATGTGATCCCCGCCCGCGACTGGGAGCGCGGCTTCGCCGCCGCGGAATCGGCCGGCACCGGGAAGATCATCCTCGACTGGACCGAGCTGTAAGGAGCCGTCATGTACGCGACATTCAAGGATCACCTGCAGGCGGAGCTCGCCGACATCGAGGAGGCGGGGCTCACCAAGCGGGAGCGCGGCATCCGCGGACCTCAGAAGGCGGAGATCGTCACGGGCGGCGAAGAGGTGCTGAACTTCTGCGCCAACAACTATCTGGGCCTCGCCGACGATCCGCGCATCCTGGATGCCGCGCGTCGTGCGCTCGACGAGTGGGGCTACGGTCTGGCCAGCGTGCGCTTCATCTGCGGCACGCAGGATCAGCATCTCGAACTCGAGCGCCGTCTCGCGGCCTTCCTCGGCACCGACGACGCGATCCTGTACTCCTCGTGCTTCGACGCGAACGGCGGCGTCTTCGAGACGCTGTTCTCCGCGGAGGACGCGATCATCTCCGACGAGCTGAATCACGCATCGATCATCGACGGCATCCGGCTCTCGAAGGCGCGCCGCCAGCGCTACCGCAACCGCGACATGGCCGATCTCGAGGAGCAGCTGAAAGCGGCGGCGGATGCCCGATTCCGCGTCATCGTCACCGACGGCGTCTTCTCGATGGACGGCTACATCGCACCCCTGCGTGAGATCTGCGACCTCGCCGAGCGCTACGACGCGCTGGTGTTCGTCGACGACTCGCATGCGGTGGGCTTCGTGGGCGAGAACGGCCGGGGCACGCCCGAGCTCTGCGGCGTGTCGGATCGCGTCGACATCTACACGGGCACCTTCGGCAAGGCGCTCGGCGGCGCGTCCGGCGGCTACGTGGCTGCGCACCGCGACATCGTCGCGCTGCTGCGCCAGCGCTCGCGGCCCTATCTCTTCTCGAACACGCTCGCACCGTCGATCGTCGCGGGCACCCTCACCGCGCTCGACCTCGTCGAGGGCTCGGCAGACCTGCGCGCGCGGCTGACCGGCAACGCCGAGCTGTTCCGCCGCCGGATGACGGAGGAGGGCTTCGACCTGCTTCCGGGTGAGCATCCGATCGTGCCCGTGATGTTCGGCGACGCCGCGCTCACCGCGCGCATCGCCGACGAGATGCAGCGCCAGGGGGTGTACGTGACAGCGTTCAGCTTCCCCGTGGTGCCGCGCGGCAAGGCGCGCATCCGCGTGCAGCTCTCCGCCGCGCACACGAGCGAGCAGGTCGAGCGCTGCGTGACCGCGTTCGTCGCGGCCCGCCATGCTGTGAGCTGAAAACCTACTTTGCAAAGATTTCTTTGCAAAGTAGCCCTTGCAAAGGTATCTTTGCAGCATGACCATCGACGATGCACAGGGTCGCACCCTCGAACCGAGCGCGCTGAAGGCTCTCGCACATCCGCTGCGGGTGCGGATCTACGATCTGCTCAGCGAGCGCGGTCCGCAGACCGCGAGCAGTCTCGCTGCCCTGATCGGCGAGACCTCGGGGGCGACCAGCTATCACCTGCGTGCGCTGGCCGCCCACGACCTCATCCGGGAGCTGCCGGAGCGCGGCACAGCACGCGAGCGGTGGTGGGAGCGGCCCAGGGGGCGCATCACCATGCCGGGCCCGGCGGAGGCGATGTCGCCCTCGAACCGTGCCGCGGCCCAGATCGTCACGACGGAGTTCCTCCGTCTGCGTCATCAGACGCTCATGGACTACGTCAATCGTCCGGAGTCTGAGCAGCCGGAGGGGTGGAAGGACGCCGGCCTCATCATAACGACGATGCTCGACATCACCCCCGGGCAGATGGCCGAGCTCAGGCAGGAGCTCACCGCGGTCGTCGACGCAGCGGTCGAGCGCTACCGCGGGCAGGAATCGCTGCCCGGCACTCGGCGCGTGTCGCTGCGCGCCGACGTCTTCGACCTTCCCACGGCGAACAGCCGCGGCATGTTGAACCAGGAGTGATCATGACCACAGCCACTCTTCGCCTCGTCTCGCCCACACCGTTCGAGCGCCTGCTGCAGAGGATCGCGACCGCCCTCGCCGGCCACGTCGAGCGGCGGATCGTCGCTCGGGCCGAGCGCCGCGAGCTCGCGCTCGACCTGCTTCGCGAGCAGCAGACCAGACGTCACGACCCGCACGAGGTCGACCGCCTTCTCGCGACCGTCGGGCTCTCGCGTCGCTGATCCCACACGAGACGAGGGGAGAGGCCGGGGTCAGTCCTCGAAGGGACGGGCGATGACCTCGCCGGATGCCGTGAGGAAGACCTCCCACCCGGCATCCAGCTCGGCGATCGGTCGGCCCTCGAGCCAGGTGAGCGTCCAGTGGCCCTTCGACAGGCTCTGGGACCCATTCGACAGGCTCAGGGACCCATTCGACAGGCTCAGGGACCCATTCGACAGCTGCGCCTCCACCTCGGCGATCGCCGGGCGCAGGGCTGCGGGCACGGAGGCCGGCGGCTCTGCGCCGACGCCCCACCGTGTGCCGAGCTGCATGATCAGCCCTCCACCGGTGCCAGCTCGATGGCGGTGACCGAGAGCTCATCGGCCTCGCCAAAGGACAGCTCTGCGATCCGGCCCACCGCGCGCAGGTCGTCGGCCGCCGCGCGCAGCGCGTCGAGCTTCGCCGCGGGAGCCGAGATCGTCGCCGACGCGACCGGGGTCTTCTGCGACGCCTTCGCCTCGGTCTTCGCGCGGCGGATGCCGATCAGGGCCTCGCTGGCGGCGGAGAGCACCGCCGCGTCGCCGTTGATGCCGAGCGGCTCGGGCCAGGTCGCCGTGTGGATCGAGCCCTCCTCGAACCACGACCAGGCCTCCTCGGTCGCGAACGACACGATCGGGGCGAGCAGGCGCAGCAGCGTCGACAGCGCCAGGCGCAGCGCGAGCGCGGCCGAGGCCTGGTTCACGTCCGTCTGGTCGTAGGCGCGCTCCTTGACGAGCTCCAGGTAGTCGTCGCAGAACGTCCAGAAGAACGCCTCGGTGACCTCGAGCGCCTTCGCCTGGTCGTAGTTCTCGTACGCCGTGGTCGCCTCGCGCACCACCCGATCGAGAGCGGTGAGCATGGATGCGTCGAGGGCGTGCGTGACCTGCGCGCCCTCGGGCACGGGGAACGACAGCACGAACTTCGCCGCGTTGAGGATCTTGATCGCCAGACGGCGGCCGATCTTCACCTGGGTCGGGTTCTGCGGGTCGAAGGCCGCATCCATGCCGAGGCGGCTGGACGCCGACCAGTAGCGCACGGCATCGGAGCCGTGCTTGTCGAGGATGTCGGCGGGGGTGACGACGTTGCCCTTCGACTTCGACATCTTCTTGCGGTCGGGGTCGACGATGAAGCCCGAGATGGCGGCGTTGCGCCACGGCGAGCGCTGATCCTCCAGCGTCGAGCGCAGCATGGTCGAGAACAGCCAGGTGCGGATGATGTCCTGACCCTGCGGACGCAGGTCGAACGGCGCCACGGTGTTCCACAGCTCCTCGTCGCGCTGCCAGCCGCCGGCCAGCTGCGGGGTGAGCGATGAGGTCGCCCAGGTGTCGAAGATGTCCTGCTCGGCCTCGAACCCGCCGGGCACCCCGCGCTGGTCCTCCGTGTACCCCTCCGGCACGTCGGTGGTGGGATCGATGGGCAGGTTCTCCAGCGACGGGGTCAGCACGCGGTCATAGTCGCGCTCGCCGTTCTCATCGAGCGCGTACCAGACGGGGATCGGCACGCCGAAGAAGCGCTGGCGTGAGATGAGCCAGTCGCCGGTGAGGCCGCCGACCCAGTTCTCGTAGCGCACGCGCATGAAGTCCGGGTGCCAGCTCAGCTCGCGCCCGTTCTCGAGCAGCTTCTCGCGCAGCTGCGGGTCGCGCGCGCCGTTGCGGATGTACCACTGGCGGGTCGAGACGATCTCGAGCGGGCGGTCGCCCTTCTCGAAGAACTTCACGGCGTGGCTGAAGGGCTTGCCGACCTCGAGCAGGTCGCCAGAGGCCTGCAGCTGTTCGACGACCGTCTTGCGAGCGCTGAACACGGTCTTGCCGGCGAGCTCCGCGTACGCGGTGCGGCCCGCCTCCGAGATGATCGCCTCTGGCGCGTCCGCGAGCACGCGGCCGTCCTTGCCGAGGATCGTGCGGTTGGGCAGGTCGAGCTCGCGCCACCAGATGATGTCGGTCACATCGCCGAACGTGCAGATCATGGCGATGCCCGAGCCCTTGTCGGGCTGGGCGAGGTGGTGCGCCAGCACGGGCACCTCGACGTCGAAGATCGGCGTGCGCACCGTCTTGCCGAAGTAGGGCTGGTAGCGCTCGTCGTCGGGGTGGGCGACGAGTGCGACGCAGGCCGGCAGCAGCTCGGGGCGCGTCGTCTGGATCTCGATGTCACCCGAACCGTCGGTCTTGTGGAACGCGACGCGGTGGTAGGCGGCCTGCTGGTCGCGGTCCTCGAGCTCCGCCTGGGCGATCGCCGAGCGGAAGTCGATGTCCCACAGGGTCGGCGCGAGCGACTGATAGGCCTCGCCGCGCTCGAGTCCGCGCAGGAAGGCGAGCTGGCTCTGCCGGATCGTGTCGTCGGAGATCGTGCGGTAGGTCTGCGTCCAGTCGACGCTGAGGCCGAGCTGGCGGAACAGCGCCTCGAACTGCTTCTCGTCCTCGACGGTCAGCTTCTCGCACAGCTCGATGAAGTTGCGGCGGCTGATCGGCTGCTGGTCAGCGGCGCGCGAGGACTTGTTGTCTCCGCCCTCGAAGGGAGGCGTGAAGTCGGGGTCGTAGGGCAGCGTCGGGTCGCAGCGCACGCCGTAGTAGTTCTGCACCCGGCGCTCGGTGGGCAGGCCGTTGTCGTCCCAGCCCATCGGGTAGAAGACGTTCTTGCCGCGCATGCGCTCGAAGCGCGCCTTGATGTCGGTGTGCGTGTACGAGAACACGTGCCCGATGTGCAGGCTGCCGGATGCCGTCGGCGGGGGAGTGTCGATCGAGTAGACGCTGTCGCGTCCGGATGCCGTGGCCTGGGCGCGATCGAAGAGGAAGGTGCCCTGGTCGGACCACCGCTCACCCCACTTCGCTTCGAGGCCTTCGAGCACGGGCTTGTCAGGGATGCTGGACATGAAGGACTCCTCGAGCGATGTGTGCGGCACTGTGTGAGCGTGCCTGAGTGTGGGTTGTCCGGCGAGTCTACCGGTCGGCGTGCGACGGCCCCTAGATCGACCCCGTCCAACAATCGCCGGTAGGATGGAGCGTTCCCCTTTCCTGGACTCATCGAGGTTCCCGTATGCCTTCCTTCCCTGTGCGTCGCCTCCTGCCGCTGGCAGCCCTGGCTATGGCATCCGCCCTTCTGCTCAGCTCCTGCGCGGGGTCGGCCGGCGACGCCGACGGCTCGGACGCCGAGCTCGTCTGGGCCATCGAGGGCGCCAATCTCTCAGCCGGCCACATGGACCCGCAGACCAGTCAGCTCGACGTCTCGGGCATGGTCCAGCGTCAGGTGCTCGACTCGCTCGTGTTCCAGGAGGCCGACGGGTCGTTCTCGCCGTGGCTCGCCAAGAGCTGGGAGGTCTCGGAAGACGGCAGGACCTACACCTTCGAGCTGCGCGACGACGTCACCTTCTCGGACGGCAACGCGTTCGACGCCGCTGCCGTGAAGGCGAACTTCGACCGCATCGTCGATCCGGCCACCAAGTCCGCGCAGGCCGCGAGCATGCTCGGGGGCGAGCTGTACGCCGGCACCGAAGCCACCGGCGAGCACACCGTCGAGGTCAGCTTCACCCAGCCGTACGCCCCATTCCTGCAGGCGGCGAGCACCGCGCAGCTCGGCTTCTGGTCGCCGAAGGTGCTCGAGAAGTCCGCCGACCAGCTCGACGCAGGCGGCCCGGACGTCACCGTCGGCACCGGTCCGTTCGTGCTCAGCGAGTACACCGCCGATCAGGAGATCGTGTACACGCGCAACGACGACTACGCCTGGGGCCCGGATGGCGCGAAGGCGCCGAAGATCAAGACTCTGCGCGTGGAGCTGCTGCCCGAGGCATCCGTCCGCGCCGGCGTGCTCTCCTCCGGGGAGGCGGATGTCGCCACCCAGCTGCCGCCGAACGTCGTCGCCGATCTCGGCGACGACGTCACCGTCACCGCCAAGGAGTACCCGGGGCTGCCGTACTCGCTGTTCCTCAACGAGAAGCACGGCGTGTTCGCCGACCAGAAGGTGCGGCAGGCGTTCTCCGTCGCGATCGACATCGACGCCGCCGTCGACGAGATCTTCTTCGGCGAGTTCCCCCGGGCCTGGAGCATCCTCGGCCCCACGACCCCCGGCTACGACAAGAGCCTCGAGGGCAGCTGGCCCTTCGATGCCGATAAGGCGAACGCCCTCCTCGATGAGGCGGGCTGGACGGAGCGCGGCGCCGACGGCATCCGGATGAAGGACGGCCAGCGCCTCTCCGCCCGCTGGATCGCCTGGACGCCCATCTCCGACGACCGGACCGCGCTCGCCAACGCCATCCAGTCCGACCTGAAGGACGTCGGTTTCGAGATCGTGCGGGAGAAGCTCGAGCCGGCCGCCTACAACGAGCAGTACGGCCCCAAGACGTACGACATCACCGACTGGGACTTCTCGGGCGTCGATGCGGACCTGCTGCGCAGCCACCTGGGCACGGACGGCTTCCAGAACGCCTCGCAGGTGAGCGACCCCGCCGTCGACGACCTGCTGGAGCGAGGGCTGTCCGCCTCCGACACCGACGAGCGTGCCCAGATCTACACCGAGCTGCAGCAGTGGAACGCCGAGCACGTCGCCATCGTGCCGCTGTACGTCTCGTCGCTGATCACCGGATCCGCGAAGGGTGTCGACGGCCTGGAGTACGACCTCTACGGGCGCCCGCTGTTCTACGACGCGAGCGTCAGCCGCTGACGTGCGGCGCGCCCTGATCCGGCTTGCCGGGATGGCCGCGTCCGCCGCCCTGGTGCTCTGGGGTGCGGCGACGCTGGCGTTCCTGGCGTTCCGGATCATCCCGGGCGACGCGGTCTCGGTCATGCTCGGTCCGCAGGCGAAGGTCAGCGAGGCCGTCAAGGCGGGAGTCCGAGCCGAGCTCGGACTCGACCGCCCGCCCCTCGAGCAGTACGTGTCGTACATCGGCGGAGTGCTGCGCGGCGATCTGGGGACGTCGTATCAGCTCCGGATGCCCGTGACCGAGGTCATCGGTCGCCAGCTCGGCCCCACCCTGCAGCTCACCGCACTGGCGCTGCTGATCGCGGTGCTCATCGCGCTCGCCGTGGCGCTGCTCGCACGGCGAGGAGTGGCCCGAGCGGTGATGATCGCCGGAGAGCTGATAGTCCTGTCATCGCCCGTGTTCTGGATCGGCATCGTGCTGCTTGCCGTCTTCGCGTTCGGGCTGGGCTGGTTCCCCGTGGCGGGCACCCGCAGCGCGGCGACGATCGTGCTGCCCGCCCTCACGCTCGCCCTTCCCGTGGCGGCGCTGATCAGCCAGGTGCTGCGCGACGGGATCGACCAGGCGGAGCGGCAGCCGTTCGCCGAGACAGTCCGCTCCCGCGGCGCCCGATCCTCGCGCCTCGTGCTGCGCCACTCGCTGCGGCACGGTGCGGCCGGGGCGCTCACCCTCGCCGCTTATCTCATCGGCTCGCTGCTCGGCGGAGCAGTGCTCGTCGAGACCGTCTTCGCCCGGCCCGGGCTGGGCCGGGTGACGCTGACCGCCATCGTCGACCGCGACCTGCCCGTCGTCGCGGGCGTGATCATGCTCAGCGCGCTCGTGTTCGTCATCGTGAACGTCGTCGTCGAGCTGCTGCATCCGATCCTCGACCCCCGGCTGCAGGCGCGGCCGGCCGTGTTCGAGGCGCCGGCCATCGAGGAGCGCCGGTGATCGCGCGCAGGGTGGGTCTGGGATGCGCGGTGGCGTTCCTCGCCGTCGTCGCGCTCGCCGCTCTCTTCCCCGATCTGCTCGCGACGCACGATCCGCTGCGCACCGATGTGCGCTCGGCGCTCGAGGCACCGGGGACGGCGCACCGGTTCGGCACCGACCAGTCGGGGCGCGACGTCTTCTCCCGCGTCGTGCACGGCGCGGGTCGCTCGGTCGGCATCGGGCTGCTCGCGACGGCGCTCGCCGTGGTCGCCGGTCTCGTGCTCGGCTCGCTCTCGGGCGTCTCGCACCGGGTGGTGGATGCTGCGGCGATGCGCGTCACCGACATCCTGCTCGCGTTCCCCGAGTTCCTCATCGCCCTGATCGTGGTGGCGGTGCTCGGACCCGGGACGGTCAACGTCGCCATCGCGGTGACGATTGCCGCGGTGCCGGTGTACATCCGTCTCGCCCGCACGCAGACCCGCACGCTGCACATCGCCGAGCATGTCGAGGCCGCGCGGATCCTCGGTGTCGGTCCGGTGCGCACCTTCACCCGGCACGTCATGCCTGGCGTGCTCGGATCGCTGAGCGTCCTCGCCACCATCGGCATCGGATCGAGCATCCTCGCCGCCGCCGGCCTCAGCTTCCTCGGCCTCGGTCCGTCCGAGCCGGCCCCGGAATGGGGGCTCATGCTGTCGGGCGGGCGCAACGTGCTCGGCCGTGCCTGGTGGATATCGGTGTTCCCGGGCCTCGCCATCACGCTCACCGTGATCAGCGCGACGGTGATCGGCCGCGCCCTGCGCGCGCGAGCCGAGGGGAGGCGCGGATGAGCGTCGTGCACGTGCGCGGGCTGCGCATCGAGATCGACGGACATGTCGTCGTCGACGAGGTCGACCTAGATGTCGCCGCGGGCGAGTGCGTGGCCATCGTCGGCGAGTCCGGCGCCGGCAAGTCGCTCACCGTCCGTGCGCTGCTCGGGATGCTGCCGGACGGCGCTCGCATGACGGTGGATGAGCTGGGGATCGACGGCGCCGATGCCACAGGCCTGCGCGAGGCCGGCTGGCGATCCCTGCGCGGCCGGCGGATCGCCCTCGGCTCGCAGGACGCCCTGGCCGCGCTCGACCCGCTGCGCCGGATCGGACACGAGGTCGCCGAGACGATGGAGATCCACCGACTGCATCGCGGGCGTCGGGATGAACGGGTCGTGCAGCTGCTGGCATCCGTCGCCCTGCCCGAGCCGGAGCGGCGGGCACGCAGCCGCCCGCATGAGCTGTCCGGCGGGATGCGCCAACGTGCGCTCATCGCCTCCGCGCTCGCCGCAGAGCCCGCGGTGCTGGTCGCCGATGAGGCGACGACAGCGCTCGATGCCACGGTTCAGGCGCGCATTCTCGCGCTGCTGCGCTCGATCGCCGATGAGGGACGCGCCGTGCTGTTCGTCAGCCACGACTTCGCGGCGGTGCGCAAGGTGGCCGACCGGGTGCTGGTGATGCGGGACGGCCGGATCATCGAGCAGGGCTCGGCCGCGGAGATCCTGACCTCGCCCCGCGAGGCGTATACGCAGGCGCTGGTCGCGGCGAGCGCTCCTCGCCCGCGCACGCCGGACCGAGGGCAGGGAGATGTGCTGCTGCAGGTGCGGGATGTGTCGAAGCGGTTCGACGGGCCCGCCGTGGTCGGCGCCTCGTTCACCCTCGCGGCGGGACGAACGGTCGGCATCGTCGGGGAGTCGGGCTCGGGCAAGACGACGCTCGCCCGGATGCTGGTCGGCGTCGAACGCCCCGACCACGGCGAGATCAAGTGGACGACTCCGCAGCGGGTGCAGCTCGTGCACCAGAATCCGCTCGGCGCCTTCGACCCGCGCTGGACGATCGGGCGGTCGATCACCGAGGCGCTGCAGGCAGCAGGGGTGCCCCGCGGCGAGCGCCGACGCGCTACGGCGTCACTGCTCGCGGAGGTCGGGCTCGAGGAGGCGCTGAGCGCACGCCGCCCGCGACAGCTGTCGGGCGGACAGCGCCAGCGGGCGGCGATCGCGCGTGCGCTCGCCGCGGATCCCCAGGTGCTCGTGCTCGACGAGCCGGTATCGGCTCTCGATTCCACTGTGCGCGCCCGAGTGCTCGATCTTCTCGCCCGTCTGCAGAGTGAACGGCAGCTCACCGTCGTCTTCGTCTCGCACGACCTCGCGGTGATCGAGTCCATCTGCGACGACGTGCTGGTGATGCGCGACGGGGCGATCGTCGAACAGGGCGCGGTCGGGGACGTGTTCGCCGAACCGCGGCATCCCTTCACGCGGGAGCTGCTGGCCGCCGCTCTCTGACCTCGACAGCGAAGCGGGCGCTCAGTCGCTGATGATGATGCCGGCGGCGACGGCGAAGACCGGCGCGAGCTGCTCGACCTGACGCAGCGTCAGCGTTGCGCCGCGCAACGCGGTGACGTCGAGAAAACCGAGCGCATCGAGTCCGCGCAGGTCGAGATGCTCCGCCCGCATGCCGCGCGGATCGACCTCGTCGCTGGAGGTGGTCGCGAAGGCCACTCTCGAGAGTGTCGCCCCCGGCAGGTCGAGGGCAGCGATTTGGCAGGACTCGACGCGCACGTCGACCGCCTTGCAGCCGGCCAGTGTGAGGTAGTCGATGCGCACGTCGCGCAGCTCGAGTTCGTGAATCCCGCTGTCGCTGAGATCCAAGGTCCCGATGCGGCCGCCTGAGATGCGCACACGGCGGAGAGTCGACCGCCGTGCCGACAGCTTCGCGATGCGGAGGTCGCGGACGTCGACATCCATCATCGTGGCGCCTTCGAGGTCGAGTGCCGATCCGCTGCCGGCGATGACGCACTGCTCGAGTGTCGAATGCGCGAGGTCGGCGTCGCCGTCCAGTTCGATGAGCGCGGCTCTCAGGTCGGCACTGCGCCGGGCAGCAGCGGGCCTCAAGATGTCGGGCAGATCAGGCGCCGAGACCAGGGGCGGGCGGAGGGCGGTGCGACGGGTGGCCATGCTCTCGACTCTATGTGGGCTTCCTCGCCGGGTGAGGATGGTGCAGGCTGGGCTGGGCTGGGGAGGAACCGGATGACGGAGACGGATTCAGGACGCAGGCCCGGTTGGGCGCGGCGACATCACCGGATGCTGGGTGCTGGCGGCGCGGTATTCGCTGCGGCGCTCGCCGTTGTCTGGGCGTTCGTGGTTCCGGAGCAGGCGGGGACTGCGACGGGTGCGAGGGAGATCGCGATCCGGTGGGGGCATCCCGTGTGCTGGGCTCTGCTCGCCGTCGTCGGCATCCTCATCGCGATGGACGCACCGCGACGCCTGCGCGACACGGTCGCGGTGGTCGCCGCAGCCAGCTATGCGGCCTTCCTGATCGCGCTGCTGACGGCGTAGCAGAGTGGCGCGGTCATCGAGGTGCCGCGTTCTTCGGCGTAGAATGGGCGCACAAGCTTTGATCCGGCCATCACCGGGGAGCTCTCGGAAGAACGCTTCGGCACGCTCAACGACCCAGGGGTTGTTGAGCGGGGGAGGCAAGTAGAACCGAGCGGGGCAGGCCCGTCATCGCCGCAGTGAGAGTGGCTTCGCGAGAAGCACGCAGGGTGGTACCGCGGTCCGTGCGAGCACGGGTCGTCCCTGCAGCAGCATCCGCCAGCCACCAGCACAGACCACTGCGAGAGACGATGACCTACCCGCGCCCTTCACTTCGACTCGCTGACGCTCGCTCAGTACAAGCGACAAGCTCAGGGACCCAGTCCGCGTTCGGACCCGCCGCCGTCACGCCGAGCCCGCGCTTTCCCGAGATCGAGCGCGACGTGCTCGACTTCTGGAAGTCGGACGACACCTTCCGGGCCTCGATCGCGCAGCGCGACGGCGCCGACGAGTGGGTCTTCTACGACGGGCCGCCGTTCGCCAACGGCCTGCCGCACTACGGGCACCTGCTCACCGGGTACGCGAAGGACGTGTTCCCGCGCTTCCAGACGATGCTCGGCAAGAAGGTCGACCGGGTCTTCGGCTGGGACACGCACGGCCTGCCGGCAGAGCTCGAGGCGATGAAGCAGCTCGGCATCACCGAGAAGAGCGAGATCGAGCAGATGGGCATCGACGTCTTCAACGCGAAGGCGCGCGACTCGGTGCTCACCTACACGCACGAGTGGCAGGACTACGTCACCCGGCAGGCGCGCTGGGTCGATTTCGAGCGCGGCTACAAGACGCTCGACCTGGGTTACATGGAGAGCGTGCTCTGGGCCTTCAAGACGCTCTACGACAAGGGCCTCGCCTACGAGGGCTACCGCGTGCTGCCGTACTGCTGGCGCGACGAGACCCCGCTCTCGGCGCACGAGCTGCGCATGGACGACGACGTGTACAAAGACCGTCAGGATCCCTCGGTCACCGTCACCTTCCCCCTCGTCGGCGCCAAGGCCGAGACGCTGGGGCTGACGGCGGTCCGCGCCCTGGCGTGGACCACCACGCCGTGGACCCTTCCCACCAACCTCGCGCTCGTCGTCGGCCCCGACATCGAGTACGTGGTGCTGCCTGGCGGGCCGCACGGCGCCGCCGACATCGTGCCGGGCGACGACCTGGCCGACCCTTCGACGGGCTCAGGGACCCAGCCTCGGTACCTGCTCGCCCGCGAGCTGCTCGGCGGCTATGCCAAGGACCTGGGCTATGAGTCCGCCGAAGACGCGCTCGCCGCGGTGCAGCAGACCGTGCTCGGCGCGGAGCTGGCCGACGTCGCGTATGACCGGCTGTTCGACTACTACGCGGATGCCGAGACCTGGGGCACCGAGAACGCCTGGCGCATCCTCGTCGACGACTACGTCACGACGACCGACGGCACCGGCATCGTGCACCAGGCACCGGCCTACGGTGAGGACGACCAGCGCGTCACGAACGCCGCGGGCATCCCCACGATCATCTCCCTCGACGACGGCGGGCGCTTCCTCTCCTCGGTCACCGATGTCGCCGGTCAGCTGTGGATGGACGCCAACACGCCGCTGATCCGGCTGCTGCGCGCGGCGGGACGGATGCTGCGCGAGCAGAGCTACGTGCACTCCTACCCGCACTGCTGGCGCTGCCGGAACCCCCTGATCTACAAGGCCGTCTCCAGCTGGTTCATCCGGGTCACCGACATCAAGGACGATCTGCTCGCGAACAACGAGCAGATCACCTGGGTGCCCGAGAACGTCAAGCACGGGCAGTTCGGCAAGTGGCTCGAGGGCGCGCGCGACTGGTCGATCAGCCGCAACCGCTACTGGGGCTCGCCCATCCCGATCTGGAAGAGCGACGACCCGGAGTACCCGCGCGTCGACGCCTACGGGTCGCTCGAGGAGCTCGAGCGCGACTTCGGCACGCTGCCGCGCAATCCCGAGGGCGAGATCGACCTGCACCGCCCGTACATCGACGACCTCACGCGCCCGAACCCCGACGACCCGACCGGGCGGAGCACGATGCGCCGCATCGAGGACGTCTTCGACGTGTGGTTCGACTCGGGTTCCATGCCGTACGCGCAGGTTCACTACCCGTTCGAGAACCAGGAGTGGTTCGACTCGCACGCGCCTGCCGACTTCATCGTGGAGTACATCGGCCAGACCCGCGGCTGGTTCTACGTGATGCACGTGCTCTCGACCGCGCTGTTCAACCGCCCGGCGTTCACGGGCGTGAGCTGCCACGGCATCGTGCTCGGCAGCGACGGCTACAAGATGTCGAAGTCGCTGCGCAACTACCCGGACGTCAGCGAGGTGCTCGATCGCGACGGATCGGATGCCATGCGCTGGTTCCTCATGTCTAGCTCGGTGCTGCGCGGCGGGAACCTCGCCGTCACCGAGGAGGGCATCCGCTCGGGCGTCCGCGAGTTCCTGCTGCCGCTGTGGAACTCGTGGTACTTCTTCGCGACGTACGCCAACGCTGCGACGGATGGAGGATACGAGGCCACCTGGCGCACCGACAGCACCGACGTGCTCGACCGCTACATCCTCGCCCGACTCGGCGACCTCGTGCGCGAGGTGCGCACGGACCTCGAGGGCCTGGACTCCACCACTGCATCCGCGCGCCTGCGCGACTTCGCCGAGGTGCTCACCAACTGGTACATCCGTCGCTCGCGTGACCGCTTCTGGGACCCTTCGACAGGCTCAGGGACCCGGATCGATTGCTTCGACACGCTGTACACCGTGCTCGAGACGCTGTCGCGGGTCGCCGCCCCGCTCGTGCCGCTCATCAGCGAGCGCGTCTGGCAGGGTCTCACCGGCGGGCGCAGCGTGCACCTGACCGACTGGCCGGACGCCGACGCGTTCCCCGCCGCCGACGACGTGCGGGACGCCATGGACGCCGTGCGCGAGCTCTCCAGCGTCGGCAACGCGCTGCGCAAGAAGGAGAAGCTGCGCGTGCGCCTGCCGCTCGCCCGCCTCACCATCGTGTCGCCACTGGCCGCCGACCTCGCGCAGTTCGAGGGGATCGTGCGTGAAGAGCTCAACGTCAAGTCGGTCGAGCTCGTGCAGCTCGCCGAGCACACGGCGACCGACTACGGCATCAGCCACCGCCTCAGCGTCAACGCCCGCGCCGCCGGCCCGCGCCTGGGCAAGGAGGTGCAGAAGGCCATCCGCGCGGCGAAGGAAGGCGCCTGGACCGAGGAGAACGGGATGGTGACCGCGGGCGGCATCGCCCTCGAACCGCACGAGTACGAGCTGGTGCTCGAGACCGCCGGCCGCCCCGAGGGCGAGGCTCTCGCGCTCGTGCCCGGCGGCGGATTCATGCTGCTCGACACCGTCACGACGCCCGAGCTGGAAGCCGAGGGGATGGCGCGAGACGCCATCCGCGTCGTGCAGGAGGCCCGAAAGAACGCCGGTCTCGATGTGAGCGACCGCATCGTGCTCGCGCTGAACGTCTCGGCGGCGAACACCGAGGCTCTCCGCCAGCACGCCGAGCTGATCGCCGGAGAGACGCTGGCGATCGGATTCGCGGTACAGGCAGCCGAAGAGATCGAGGAGCTGGCCGAGAGCGTCAGCAGCCCCGGCGACGGCGTGTACCGAACCAGCGCCAGGGCGCTGGGAGCGGAGAAGGCGACGATCATCGTCACCATCGACTCGAACATCTCAGAGGAGGTGGCCCGATGAGCGACGTCCAGCGGGCGGACATCGTCTACGAGAAGCTGCTCGAGCGAGCAGGGGAGCGGTGGGTGCAGCCGCGCAAGGAGCGGGTTGCCCGCATCCTGACGCTGCTCGACGACCCGCAGCGCACCTACCGCGTCGTGCACATCACGGGCACGAACGGCAAGACCTCGACCGCGCGCATGATCGAGAGCCTGCTGCGCTCGCACGGCCTGCGCACGGGTCTGTTCACCAGCCCGCACCTGAAGCGCTTCACCGAGCGGATCATGATCGACGGCGAGCCGATCGCCGACGGCGCGGTCGCGGATGCCTGGGACGAGATCGAGCCCTTCGTCGGCATCGTCGACGCCGAGCTGGAGGCAGCCGACGACGCCCCGCTGACGTTCTTCGAGCTGCTGACCGTGCTCGCGTTCGTCGCGGCGTCCGATGCTCCGGTCGACGTGCTCGTTCTCGAGGTGGGCATGGGCGGGTCGTGGGATTCCACCAACACCGCCGACGGCGACGTCGCGGTCTTCGCGCCGATCGACATGGACCACGCCGACCGTCTCGGCGACACCATCGAGGCGATCGCCGAGGTGAAGGCCGGCATCATCAAGGACGGCGCTGCTGTCGTCTCCGCACAGCAGAAGCCCGAGGTCGCGGCCGTGCTGCGCCGTGTCGCGTCGGAGAAGGACGCGACCATCGCGTTCGAGGGCGAAGAGTTCGGGCTCAGCGAGCAGAAGCTCGCCGTGGGCGGTCAGCTGATCGGCATCCGCGGACTCGCCGGCGAGTACGTCGACGAGTATCTGCCGCTGTACGGCGCGCATCAGGGTCACAACGCGGCTCTCGCCGTCGCCGCGGTGGAGTCGCTGATCGGCGGCGCCTCGCAGCGCATCGTCGGCGACATCCTCGCGGACGGGCTGCAGAACGCGACATCACCCGGGCGCCTGCAGCTGGTGGGCATCGCACCGACCGTCGTCGTGGACGCCGCGCACAACCCGCACGGGGCCGCCGCCCTCGCCCGCTCGCTCGACGACAGCTTCGATTTCGACGAATGGGGGCTCGTGCTCGGCGTCTTCGCCGACAAGGACGCGGCCGGCATCATCGACCAGCTGCTCCCGCAGGTCGCCGAGGTGTTCGCCACGGCTCCCGATTCCGACCGGGCTGCGGATGCGGATGCGATCGCCGACCTCGTCGAGGAGCGTGACCGCCGCGCGAGCGTGCATCCCACCCTCGCCGACGCCGTCGACGCCGCCCGCGAGTGGGCGGCCTCTGCCGACCGCCGTGCGGTCGTCATCGCCGGCTCGATCGTCCTGGCCGGTGAGGCCCTGCTCCTCTCGGAGGAGGAGGACTGGAAGTCGGGGTGGCGCGCATGAGCGCCCGCGCAGCGCGGCCTGCCCGTGCCCCGCGCACCCTGGTGCAGAAGCTCGGGTCGATCGTGCTCGGATTCGAGGCGATCGGCGCCCTGCTCGCCGGACTCGTGATCTTCGGGCTGAACGCACTGCCGGCGGGCATCCCGTCGTGGTGGGGGATCGTCGCCGGCGTGGCCGTCGCGATCGCGCTCGTCGCGGTCGCCGGCGCCATCGCCAAGCCGTGGGCTGTCCCCGCCGGATGGGCGCTCCAGGTCGTCATCGCGCTGGGCGCGCTGCTCGTGCCCGCGATCGCGTTCGTCGTGCTGATTTTCGGCGGCATGTGGGCGTATGCGACGATCGGTGGGGCCCGTATCGACCGAAAGCGGCCGGCGGGCCCGCCGGCAGAACCTCACACAGAGAGCGAATGACATGGCCACTGAAGAAACCCTCGTCCTCGTCAAGCCCGATGGCGTCGCCCGCGGCCTGACCGGCAGCATCCTCGCCCGCATCGAGGCGAAGGGCTACGCCCTCGTCGACCTGCGTCTCGTCGAGCCCGACCGCGACCGGCTCGCCGCGCACTACGCCGAGCACGAGGGCAAGCCCTTCTACGAGCCCCTGCTCGAGTTCATGATGTCGGGCCCGTCGGTCGCGATCCGGCTCGCCGGAAACCGCGTGATCGAGGGCTTCCGCTCGCTCGCCGGAACCACCGACCCGACCACCGCCGCACCAGGCACCATCCGCGGCGACTTCGGTCGCGACTGGGGTCTCAAGGTGCAGCAGAACCTCGTGCACGGCTCGGACAGCCCGGAGTCCGCCGCGCGTGAGCTGGGCATCTGGTTCGACTGAGCACAGGTCGCACACGATGAGGGAGGGATGCCGAACGGGCATCCCTCCCTCGTCGCATGTCGAGGTGCGGAGGCGTCAGAAGATCATCCCGATGACCTCGCCGAGCAGGTCCAGACCGGCGAGCTGCGCCATGGCGACGATGACCGCGTAGGCGAGGACCGTCGCCAGCGGCACCCACACCATGAGCCGCCCGGCGCGCTCACGTGCTGCGGCGGAGCGCCCGAGGGTGCCGTTGCGCACGAGATGCACAGCCGTCGCGAAGAACGTCGGGATCGTCACGGCCCAGGTGGCCATGCACCACGGGCACAGGGTGTGCAGGCTGTAGATGCTCTGACCGATCAGCCAGCACACGAAGATGAACGCGCCGAGCACGCCGACGCCGAACAGGGCCCAGAACCAGCGCGGGAACCGCACGCCCGCGACGAGGGCGACACCCATCACGAGCACCGCCATCCATGCTGTGACGCCGATCAGCGGGTTGGGGAAGCCGAACACCGAGCCCTGCCACGACCCCAGGTTCTTGTCGCACTGCAGCATGACGCTCACGTAGCAGCTCGTCGTCTCGCCCGGATTCTCGAGCACGTAGAACTTCTCGATCGTGAGCTGGAAAGCCGCCCACCAGCCGAGAATCGCGGCGACGATGAGCCAGATTCCGTAGCCGACATGGCGGGTGCGCGCGGTGGTCATGGCGCGATTATCCCAGCGGCGGCTATGCGGCTCGGGTGAAACGCGGCACGCGAGTCGCACGCGGTGCGGTCGTCGGCGTGCGGTAGTGCGATAATGACTGAAGACGACGTCGCGCTCAACCGCGATCGAATCGACAAGACTTCGGGGTCCTGTGCCCCAGGCGGTCGTGCCGCAGAGCCGACCACCAGCCGATCGAGTTCGCGGCCGCTGTTTCGCCGCACGAGTTTTCGCGGCGCACGCAGTGCCCGCGCAGGGAGCTAGCCAGAGATGGCCGATGAGAAGAACGATGACAACAACCCCACCTTTGACGAGACGCCGGCGCAGCCGGTAGTCGAGGACGCCCCGGGCGCGGAGACGGGTCAGCCCGTCGCCGCGGAACCGGATGCCGTGGAGCAGCCCGCCGCGGACGAGCAAGCCGCTGAGCAGCCGAGCGATCAGGCCTCCGGGACCCCGGCCGAGCCGGAGACCTCGGCCGAGCCGGAGGCTCCGAAGCCCGTCACGGCGGTGGGCCTGGGACTCCTGCCCGAGGTGTTCGTCTCGAAGGTGTCCACGCAGCTGCACTTCTACGCACCCGAGATCGTCCCGCTGCCCGCCCGCAGCAGCCGCGACGACGACGAGGGCGACGACCGCGAGAGCGCGTTCCGTCGAAGCCGTGGCCGCCGCCGCGGCGACGCTGACGAGACACGCGACGAGCCGCGTCAGCGCCAGCGTCAGGTCGAGTACATCACCGAGCCGAAGGCGATCAAGGGCTCCACCCGCCTGGAGGCCAAGAAGCAGCGTCGTCGTGACGGCCGCGACGCCGGTCGCCGGCGCCCGGTGGTGACCGAGGCCGAGTTCCTCGCCCGCCGCGAGTCCGTCGACCGCATGATGGTCGTGCGCGCCAAGAACGGGCGCACGCAGATCGGGGTGCTCGAGGACCAGGTGCTCGTCGAGCACTACGTGGCCCGCAACCAGGACGCCTCGCTGATCGGCAACGTCTACCTCGGCCGCGTGCAGAACGTGCTGCCCAGCATGGAGGCGGCCTTCGTCGACATCGGCCGCGGACGCAATGCGGTCCTCTACTCCGGCGAGGTCGACTGGGACGGTGTCGAGACCGGCAACCAGCCCCGTCGCATCGAGCTGGCGCTCAAGGCCGGCGACCGCGTGCTCGTGCAGGTCACGAAGGACCCGGTCGGCCACAAGGGCGCGCGTCTGACCAGCCAGATCTCGCTCCCCGGTCGCTACCTCGTGTACGTTCCGGGCGGTTCGATGAACGGCATCTCGCGGAAGCTCCCCGACAACGAGCGCGCCCGACTCAAGCGCATTCTCAAGGAGGTGCTGCCCGAGTCCTCCGGTGTGATCGTGCGCACGGCGGCCGAAGGCGCCACCGAAGAGCAGCTGACCCGCGACGTGCAGCGTCTCACCGCGCAGTGGGAGCACATCCAGAAGCAGGTGCAGACGCAGCAGGCTCCGGCGCTGCTGCACGCCGAGCCGGATCTGCTCGTCAAGATCGTCCGCGACGTCTTCAACGAGGACTTCACCCGGATGACGATTCAGGGTGACGACGCGCAGAAGACCATCCGCGCGTACCTCGAGAGCGTCGCCCCCGACCTGCTCGAGCGCGTCGAGACCTACACCGACGACGTGGACCCCTTCGATGCGTACCGCATCACGGAGCAGATCGAGAAGGCGCTCGACCGCAAGGTCTGGCTGCCCTCGGGGGGCTCGCTCGTGATCGACCGCACCGAGGCGATGACCGTCGTCGACGTCAACACCGGCAAGTTCGTCGGCTCAGGGGGAAACCTCGAGGAGACCGTCACCAAGAACAACCTCGAGGCCGCTGAGGAGATCGTCCGCCAGCTGCGCCTGCGTGACATCGGCGGCATCATCGTCGTCGACTTCATCGACATGGTGCTCGAGTCGAACCGCGACCTCGTGCTGCGCCGTCTGGTGGAGTGCCTGAGCCGTGACCGCACGAAGCACCAGGTCGCCGAGGTGACCTCGCTCGGACTCGTGCAGATGACCCGCAAGAAGCTCGGCCTCGGCCTTCTCGAGACCTTCAGCGAGGCGTGCGACGTCTGCGCCGGCCGCGGCGTGATCGTGCATCACGACCCCGTCGTCAAGCACCGCAGCAGCAGCAGCGGATCCAACGGCGGCGGGCAGAACCGCCGTTCGCGCGGCGGCTCGCAGCAGCAGTCCGCCCCCGCCGCGGAGAAGCAGCAGTCCGTCAACGGCGGCACGCACAGCATCACCGAGGTCGCCAAGTCGGCCCTGGCTGCGATCGCCGCCTCGACCATCGTCGTGAACGACGAGGCCGCACAGGAGCAGCCGGCTGCCGAGCCGCAGGCGACGCCGGATGCCGCTCAGAACGAGCGCCCGAAGAAGCGCAAGAAGCGCGGAGGCGATCGCAAGGGCGCTCCGAAGACGCAGACCGAGCAGCTGCTCGACTCGGTGCTCGACGCGCTGCCCGAGCCGAAGGCGCCCGGTCAGGGCCGCAATCGGCGTCGGGTCACGACCGCCATGCTGACCCCGAACTCCTCGTCTGACGGATCAGCGCCGGTCGCGGGCTCGGACTCGGAGTCCTGACCGGATCAGCGCCGGTCGCGGGCTCGAACTCGCAGCCCTGACAGGATAAGTCTTCTGGTGAGCTCCTTGCCGCCCACGTGCACCGCACCGGCGGCGAGGAGTCCTGGCAGCGCGTCCTCGGGAACGTCGTAGTGGTCGCGGTCGAAGGCGCGGCGCGGGATGCCCTGCTGCGCAGCGAACGCGTGCAGCTCCGCGAGGTTCGCGTCGCTGACGAGATGCGCCCACAGCTTGCCGTGCGCAGGCCAGATGGCGTCGTCGACGAGAACGGTCATGTCGAGATCCTAGTGACACGCGCCGAACCTCGCTTTGCGGCATCGGCGATGATCCGGTAAAGTTGTCCTTTGGTGCGAGACCCCTGACGGCTTTGCCGATCGCAGGAGAAGTCTTGCGTCCGCATCCGTCGCCCCGCGCGATGTACGCAAGCAAAAGTCTTCCCGTGAGATTCCCGGAGCGATCCGCTCCCCAACGAAACAGGTATGAAGTGGTTTACGCAGTAGTGCGCGCCGGTGGCCGGCAGGAGAAGGTCGAGGTCGGCACGATCGTTCAGCTCGACCGTGTTCAGGCTGCCCAGGGCGCGAACATCGAGCTTCCCGCCGTGCTTCTCGTCGACGGTGCCTCTGTGACCACCGACGCCGACAAGCTGGCGCAGGTCAAGGTCACGGCTGAGGTGCTCGGCAACCTCCGCGGACCGAAGATCGTCATCCAGAAGTTCAAGAACAAGACCGGCTACAAGAAGCGCCAGGGCCACCGCCAGGAGCTCACGCGCGTCAAGATCACCGGCATCAAGTAAGCACGGAAGAGGACAGGACATGGCACATAAGAAGGGCGCGAGCTCGACCCGCAACGGTCGTGACTCCAACGCACAGCGACTCGGCGTGAAGCGCTTCGGCGGTCAGGCCGTCAACGCCGGCGAGATCCTCGTCCGTCAGCGCGGCACGCACTTCCACCCCGGCGCAGGCGTCGGCCGTGGCGGCGACGACACGCTGTTCGCTCTCGAGGCGGGCGCTGTCGAGTTCGGCACCAAGGGCGGCCGCAAGGTCGTCAACATCGTCGCAGCCGCTCAGTAAGAGCAGCAGACTTCCTGGACGGGGCGGGCTTCGGCTCGCCCCGTCTTCGTATCCCGGCCCTTCGGCGGGCTCAGGGACCCAGTTCAAGGAGTGACATGGTCACCTTCGTCGACACCGTCACGCTGCATCTCCGCGCCGGAAGGGGCGGCAACGGCTGCGTCTCGGTCCACCGTGAGAAGTTCAAGCCGCTCGGCGGTCCCGACGGCGGCAAGGGCGGTGACGGAGGAGACATCATCCTCGTCGCCGACCCGCAGGTGACGACGCTGCTGTCGTACCACCACTCGCCGCACCGCGCCGGCGGAAACGGCGGCTTCGGCATGGGCGACCATCGCTCCGGATACGACGGCGAGTCGCTCGAGCTCCCCGTGCCCCTCGGCACGGTGGTGAAGAGCGTCGACGGCGACGTGCTGCACGACATGATCACCCCCGGCGAGAAGTACGTGGTCGCCGAGGGCGGCCGCGGCGGGCTGGGCAACGCGGCCCTCGCCTCGCCCAAGCGCAAGGCGCCCGGCTTCGCCCTGCTCGGCACCCCGGGCCAGGAGTGCTCGGTCGTGCTCGAGCTCAAGACCGTCGCCGATGTGGCCCTGGTCGGCTACCCGTCGGCCGGCAAGTCGAGCCTGATCGCTGCGCTGTCCGCGGCGCGTCCGAAGATCGCCGACTACCCCTTCACCACGTTGCACCCGAACCTCGGTGTGGTGCAGGCCGGTGACAGCCGCTACACGGTCGCCGATGTGCCCGGACTGATCGAGGGCGCCAGCGAGGGCAAGGGTCTCGGCCTCGAGTTCCTCCGACACGTCGAGCGCTGCAGCGCTCTGCTGCACGTGCTCGACTGCGCCACCCTCGAACCCGGGCGCGATCCGCTCTCCGACCTCGACGTGATCCTCGCAGAGCTCGCCGCCTACGAGGTGCCGGAGGGGCAGACGCCCCTGCTCGAGCGTCCGCAGCTCGTGGCACTCAACAAGGTCGATGTGCCCGAGGCCCGCGAGCTCGCCGAGATGGTGCGCCCCGACATCGAGGCACGTGGCTTCCGGGTCTTCGAGATCTCCACCGTCGCCCGCGAGGGGCTTCGCCCGCTGAGCTTCGCACTGGCGGAGGTCGTCGACCAGCACCGTGCCGAGGCGGCTGTCGAGCTGCCGGCCGAGCGGGTGGTGATCCGTCCCAGGGGAGCCAAGGAGGAGTTCTCGATCCGCGTCGAGGGCGGCACCTACGGCAACGTCTACCGGGTGCTCGGCGAGAAGCCGGTGCGCTGGGTGCAGCAGACCGACTTCCAGAACGAGGAGGCCGTGGGCTACCTCGGCGACCGCCTCGAGCGGCTGGGCGTGGAGACCGCGCTGTTCAAGGCCGGCGCCGTCGCCGGCGCGACCGTCATGATCGGCACCGGCGACAACAGCGTCGTCTTCGACTGGGAGCCCTCGATCGCCTCGACGGCTGAGCTGATGAGCCCGCGCGGCACCGACATCCGCATCGGCGGCACCAACCGGCGCACCACCGCAGAGCGTCGCGAGCAGTACCACGACATGATGGATGCCAGGGCTGCGGCCCGCGCGGATCTCGAGGAGAAGCGCCTCGCCTCCCGCGAGGACGAGGAGTGACCGCCACCAGCCGCGCCGAGCTCGTCACCGCGAGCCGAATCGTCGTCAAGGTCGGATCCTCCTCGATCAGCGGGGAGTCGTCCTGGCGCATCCCGATGATCGTGCAGGCGCTCTCCTCCGCGCACCGCCGGGGTGCCGAGATCATCCTCGTGTCTTCGGGGGCGATCGCCACGGGCATCCCGTTCCTCGATCTCGACTCGCGCCCGACCGATCTGGCGACCCAGCAGGCCGCGGCAGCCGTGGGGCAGAACGTGCTCGTCTTCCGGTATCAGGAGGCGCTGCGGCCGTTCGGCATCGTGGCCGCCCAGGTGCTGCTGACGACCGGCGACCTCGAGAACCCGACCTCGCGCAGCAACGCGCGACGGGCGATGGACCGGCTGCTGTCGCTGCGCATCCTGCCGATCGTCAACGAGAACGACACGGTCGCCACCCAGGAGATCCGCTTCGGCGACAACGACCGGCTCGCGGCGCTCGTCGCGCAGCTCATCGGCGCGGACGCCCTGGTGCTGCTCAGCGACGTCGAATCGCTGTACACGAAGCCGCCGACCGACCCGACGGCGGTGCCGATCGAGGAGATCCCGGCGGACGCCGATCTGAGCGGTCTCGAGTTCGGTGCATCCGTCGTGAACAGCGTCGGCACCGGGGGAGCGGCCACGAAGGTCTCCGCCGCGCGCATGGCCGCAGCATCCGGCATCGGCGTGCTGGTGACCAGCGCCGACCTGGTCGGCAGAGCTCTCGAGGGGGAGCGGATCGGCACGTGGTTCGCGCCCTCGATCGCCCGCTGAGCCGCCGGTGTCATGGCGGCCCTGGCCGCGTTCGTCCGTCGATACACTGACCGGATGAGCACAACCCTCGTCCCCGACGCCCCCGCGGACAGCGCGCAGGATCGCCTCGTGCGCGCCAAGGAGGCCTCCCGGTCGATCGCGCGGCTGACCAGTGCCGACAAGGCGCATCTGCTCGAGGCGATCGCGACGGCCATCGAGTCGAGCACCGCGCGCATCGTCGACGCCAACGCCCTCGACATCGAGCGCGGGCGTGCGGACGGCATCGGCGACGCGCTCATCGACCGGCTGCGCCTGGATGAGCGGCGGGTCGCCGCACTGGCATCCGCCGTGCGCGATGTCGCGACCCTGCCCGACCCGATCGGGCAGGTGCTCGGCGGGCACCGGATGCCGAACGGCGTCGCCCTCGAGCAGGTGCGGGTTCCGTTCGGCGTCGTCGGCGCGATCTACGAGGCCCGGCCCAACGTGACGGTCGACATCGCCGCCCTCGCGCTGCGCGCCGGCAACGCTGTGGTGCTGCGCGGCGGCAGCGCTGCCCGGGAATCGAACACGGTGCTCGTCGCGGTGATGCGCCAGGCGCTGGCGGACACAGGACACGACCCCGAGGCGATCCAGAGCGTGGACGACTTCGGTCGTGACGGTGCGAAGGCCATGATGCACGCGCGTGGCCTCATCGACGTGCTCGTGCCGCGGGGCAGCGCATCGCTCATCGAGGCCGTCGTCACCGAATCGACCGTCCCGGTCATCGAGACGGGCGCCGGTGTGGTGCACATCGTGATCGACGAGTCGGCGCCGATGGACTGGGCGCGGGACATCGTTCTGAACGCCAAGGTGCAGCGCCCGAGCGTGTGCAATGCCGTCGAGACCGTGCTGGTGCACCGTCAGGCGGCTCCGCAGCTCATCCCGGTGATCGCCAGCGCCCTGTTGAGCGAGGGCGTGGCCATCCACGGCGACGACATGGTCGTCGGGCTCGTCGCAGGAACGATCCCCGCCACGAAGGACGACTGGGCGACGGAGTACCTGGGGCTGGAGGTCGCGATCAAGGTCGTCGACGATCTGGATGAGGCGCTGGCGCACATCCGCCGGTACAGCACGGGGCACACGGAGTCGATCGTCACCACCGACTCGCGCAACGCCGAGCGGTTCCTCGCCGAAGTCGATTCCGCCGTCGTGATGGTCAACGCCTCCACTCGCTTCACCGACGGGGCCGAGTTCGGCTTCGGCGCGGAGGTCGGGATCTCGACGCAGAAGCTGCACGCACGGGGCCCGATGGGCCTGGGCGAGCTGACGAGCACGAAGTGGCTCGCGCGCGGGTCCGGCCAGGTCCGCGGGTGAGGACTAGAATGGACAGGCGTTTGCTTGCCAGGCCAGGAACGGAGTCAGGATGAACCTCATCGCACAGATCGCGATGGCCGCAGCCGAGACGGAGCACCACGGGAACGTGGCGGCTGAGACCGTCATCTTCGGCATCATCGCCGCGATCGTCTTCGCCGCGATGGGCCTGGTGACGCTGTCTTTCCGCAACGTCGCCAACCGCCACGCGGCCAAGGCCGAGGCGTACGCCCTGAAGCACGGCAAGGACGGCCACGGCCACTAGGACCGCATGCACCATTCCAGCGCTCGGGCACCGCGCATCGGCGTGATGGGTGGCACGTTCGACCCCATCCACCACGGCCACCTGGTCGCGGCGAGCGAGGTCGCGCACTCCTTCGGCCTCGACGAGGTCGTGTTCGTGCCGACCGGGCAGCCGTGGCAGAAGCAGCATGTCTCGCCCAGCGAGCACCGCTATCTGATGACGGTGATCGCGACGGCGTCGAACCCGGACTTCACGGTGAGTCGCGTCGACATCGATCGGGACGGGCCGACCTACACGATCGATACCCTGCGCGACCTGAAGTCGCAGCGCCCCGACGCCGAGCTCTTCTTCATCAGCGGCGCGGATGCCGTGGCGCAGATTCTCAGCTGGAGAGACCATGATGAACTGTGGGATCTCGCCCACTTCGTCGCCGTCTCACGGCCGGGCCACGTGCTGAGCACGGACGGACTGCCCACCGACGATGTGAGTCAGCTCGAAGTGCCGGCGCTGTCGATCTCGTCGACGAACTGCCGGGAGCGAGTCGCCGACGGCCAGCCGGTCTGGTACCTGGTGCCGGATGGCGTGGTCCAGTACATCGCGAAGCATCATCTGTATCGGAGCAAGGCATGAGCACTGAAAAGGACGGGCACACCCTCACGCGCAAGCAGCTGCGTGAGCTCCGCCTGACCGGCTCGACACCGGTCGTCAGCGGTGAGGAGGCGGCCGCCGCGCAGGCGGCGCAGACCCCGAAGCCGAGCGACGGGCCTGCGCAGACGGCGCCCGCCGAGCCGCAGTCAGCCGAAGCGATCGAACCAGCCCCAGCCGAGCCGAAGGCAGCCGAGGCGTCGTCTTCGCAGGCGACGCCGTCCGCCGCTTCGAATGCCCCGCTCACCCGGCGCGCCGCACGCGCACAGGAGCGTGGACGCACCGGTCCCGTCCCTGTCGTCCCGACCGAGCAGCACGACGCAGCCGAAGAGCCGGTCGTGGAAGCGATCGTCGTGGAAGCCACGGTCGTGGAAGAGCCCGTGGTGGAAGAGCCCGTCGTCGAAGAGCTGGTGGTCGAAGAGCTGATCATCGACGTGCCCGTCGCCGAAGCGCCTGCTGTCGCGGCGTTCGATGCCGAGGAGAGCGTTCCGGCATTCGCGCCGCAGCCGGCTCAGTCGACAGGCTCCGAAGCTCCCCTCCCGAGCGCATCGCCCGCCGGGACCGGCGAGGAAGACGGCGCAGCGACGGGTGCCAAGCCGGAGCGCCCGATGGTCGGAGCAGCGTTCGGCATCGGCGTCAAGAGGTCGCCGGCCGGCCCGGGCATCCCCACAGCATTCGACGACCTGCTCGAGACCGGATCGGCAGGTTCGCACAAGACCGCGAGCACGCTGATCTTCACACCTTCTCCCGGCGCTGGTTCGCTCTCGGGGCCGGTCGCCTCGACCGGCGAGCTGCTGATCACGGGCACCTATGCGCTGCCGGAGGGCATGGGCTCGCAGGGCCACGCACTCGGGACCACCGACGGCAAGGACATCGACGCCGTCCTCATCGACGGCGAGCTCGCGCCGTCGTCGTCGCCCACGCCCATCGCCGCCAGCTCGGCGATCAGCACCTCCAAGCCCGCCGGCGAGGTCATCCGTCCTCCCGTGCCCGACAAGGGCAACAAGCTCACTCTCACCCTCGCGATCGTCGCCGGGGGTCTCGCGCTCGCGCTGGCCGCAGCGTTGATCATCGCCTTCACCACAGGAGTCCTCGCTTGATGCAATCCCCCGAAACCGCCGCAGAGATGCTGCAGATCGCCGCTCGTGCGGCGGACGCGAAGGGCGGCGAGGATCTCATCGCCCTGAACGTCTCCGAGCCGCTGCCGCTGGTCGACATCTTCCTGCTGGTGACCGGAAACAGCGAGCGCAATGTCGCCGCCATCGCCGACGAGATCGAGGATCAGCTTCTCGAGGCGGGTCACCGTCGCGTGCGTCGGGAGGGCCGCGCCGAGTCCCGCTGGGTGCTGCTCGACTTCGGCGACCTCGTCGTGCACGTGTTCCACTCCGAGGAGCGCGTCTACTACGGCCTCGAGCGGCTCTGGAAGGACTGCCCGGTCGTCCCGATCGATCTTCCCGCCCCTGCCGCGGGCGAGTGAGCTCGCGGCATCCGTGACCTCGACCGGCTCATCAGCCTGAGCCGGGTCGAGATCCGGTCTGAGTCGCGTCAGCCGACCTGCTCGTCGCCTCCCCAGGCGCCGTCCGCGCCCTCGGCGCCGGATGCCAGGCGGTCGGCGTCGATGCTGTCGACCCCGTCGGCATCCGCATCGGGGTCCAGTTCGAGCTCGCCATCCAACTCGCGGGTCGGAGTGCCCTGGTTCTCTTCGAGATCCGGGTCTTCGGGCAGCATGTTCGGCGTGGGGTTCGACATGATCGCTCCTCTTCGTGACGTCGTGCGGGTCGTGTCCGGTGAATCTAGCGCCGTCTGCTCTGCCGTCGGATCCGCTTGACGGCGCACCCCGCAGCGGCTAGAGGGGACGACACACCCGACCCTTCTCGTCGATTTGGCGGTCTCCCGCCGGTGCGTAGTATGCTGATCAGGTTGTCGAGTTCGGCAGCGAAGATGGGCCTGTGGCGCAGCTGGTAGCGCACCTGCATGGCATGCAGGGGGTCAGGGGTTCGAGTCCCCTCAGGTCCACCGAAGAAGAAGTCCCGCGAGTGATCGCGGGACTTCTTCGTTTCTCCGGTGCGGCTACGCGAAGACGCTGAGCACGTAGAGCACGAACAGCAGCAGGTGCGCAGCGCCGTGCAGCGGGTTCACGCGCCGCGCGCTGAATGTCGCCACCGTCAGCAGCAGGGTGAGACCCAGCAGCACGAGGTTCAGAGGGCTCTCCGCGAGCACGACCCGCTGGTCGGTGAGCAGGCCGATGGTCAGCACGGCAGGGATCGTCAGCCCTGCCGTAGAGACCAGGGCGCCGTGGCACAGATTGCTCACCCGCTGCATCTCGCCGCCGAGAGCCGCGCGCACCGTGGTGATGGTCTCGGGCAGGAACACGATCATCGCGATGACGATGCCGGAGAGAGCCACCGGCGCACCCAGACGGTCGAGGCCCTCATCGAGCAGAGTGGCCATGTCGTGCGAGAGCAGCACGATCGGCAGGGCCAGCGCGAGCAGCAGGAGCGCACGCGCGATGAGCTCAGGCCGGTGCTCGGTCAGCACGGATCCGACCGATGCACGAGCGGCCGGTTCGCCGGCATCCGGGCCTGTACCCACCTCCTGGAAATCCGCGTTCCGGGCGCCCATCTGCCGCAGCAGGAAGAACGCGTACAGCAGCACGACGAGCACGACCACCGTGATCGCGGCGGCCGACGGGTATGCGCCTTCGTCGCCGAGGAGGGCCGGGAACGCGAACGCGACGGCGAGCAGCACGAGCAGCATGCCGAGGTAGGTGAAGACGCCGGTGCGGTTCGCACGCAGTTCCGGATGCCGCAGTCCGCCGACGACGAGCGCGACGCCGACCACGAGATTCATGATGATCATCGACACGGCCATCACCGAGTCGCGGGCGACGGTCTGATGCTGCCCAGGCCCGAGCATGACCGCGGAGATGAGGATCACCTCGATCGCCGCGATCGACAGGGTCAGCACGAGCGTGCCGTACGGATCGCCGAGACGATGCGCGAGATGCTCCGCCTCCGTGACGACGCCGAAGGCGCACACCACGATGACTGCGACGATCGCGCCCAGGATCAGCCACAGCAGGGGCGTCGGCAGAGGAGCGTCGAGAAGAGGGACGAGTGCGAGCAGAGCGCCGAAGGAACCCCAGCCGAGCAGGAGGCGCAGGACGGCGGTGCGGGTCAGAACAGAGCGCAGGAGGGTGGAGCGGGTCACGGTGCGAACCGAATCTGCGGGGCCGTCCCCACCTGTGATCTCTCCGTCGGGTCGTCCCGGCGGTCGCGTCAGCACCAGGGTAGCAAGCAGGAACAACGACCGCTGCGCAGACGTTGGGCAGGGTGTGAGCATCCTCGAGAGCGTCGTGATCGGAGCAGGGCAGGCGGGCCTGTCGGCGTCGTACCACCTGCTGCGGCTCGGCATCGAGCACGTCGTCCTCGACGCGAACGCGCGACCCGGCGGCGCCTGGCAGCACCGGTGGGATGCCCTGACCATGCGCGATGTGCACCGCGTCGCGGAGCTGCCGGGAGACGACGCTCCCGTGCACGACCATGCGCGCGCGAACCTCGCCGTGCCGCAGACGTTCGCCGCCTACGAGCACAGCCATGATCTGCCCGTCATCCGTCCCGTGCACGTGGACGAGGTATTCGGTGACGAGGGTATCCTCGTCGTCCGGGCGGGGGAGCGCTCGTGGCGCACCCGCACGCTCATCAATGCCACCGGCACGTGGATGCAGCCCTTCGTGCCGCACTACCCGGGCATCGAGACCTTCGTCGGCGAGCAGCTGCACACCGTCGACTACCCGGGGCCGGAGCACTTCCGCGGCAAGCGGGTGCTCGTCGTCGGGGGTGGGGCATCGGCGGTGCAGTTCCTCGGCGCTCTCGCGCCGCTCACCGACGTGCTCTGGGCCACGAGGAAGCCACCGGTGTGGCGCACCGACGACTTCACGCCGGAGGCGGGCGCAGCAGCCGTCGCCCTGGTCGAACAGCGTGTCGCGCAGGGGCTGCCGCCGGAGAGCGTCGTCAGCGTCACCGGACTGATGCTGCGCCCGCAGGAGCGGGAAGCCGAGCGACTCGGTGCCTACGCCGCGCGGCTGCCCATGTTCTCATCGATCGAGCCAGACGGCGTGCGCTGGGCGGACGGCTCGTTCGAGCGGGTCGACGTGATCCTCTGGGCCACGGGATTCCGGCCGGCGATCGCGCATCTCGCGCCCCTGCACCTGCGCAGCCCGCAGGGCGGCATCCGGCTCGATCGCGACGGACGCGGGACGACGGCGGTAGCCGACCCGAGGATCCAGCTCGTCGGCTACGGACCGTCAGCCAGCACCATCGGAGCGAATCGAGCCGGGCGCACGGCGGCGCGCGCGGTTCGCCGTCACCTCGCACAGCTGACGGTCGGAGTCGCCGAGTAGCGTCGTCACCATGCGTGCTCGAGCCATCCGTGTCGCCGCGGCCGGTGCCCTGACCGCCTGCCTGCTCGCCGCCTGCGCGCCCACCGCGCCCGCCGCCGCTCCCTCCGGCACCCGCCACACGTCATCCAGCGCGCCCTCTCCCGAACCCAGCCCGCCGCGCGATCCAGCAGTCGATGCCGTCGCGGGGATGAGCATGACCGAGCAGGCCGCCAGTGTCGTGATGGGGCACGTCGCCGGCACCGATCCGGCGGCTCTGCGCGCCTACATGCAGTCGGGGCCGCAGGGCGCACGGTTGGGCGGATTCATCCTGATGGGCGCAAACATCGGCTCGGATGCCGCCCAGGTCAGCGCCGTCAGCGATGCGCTCACCCTCGACCCTGCGCTGCCGCCGCTGATCGCCATCGATGAGGAGGGCGGTGTCGTGACGCGCCTGCCGTGGGACACCCTGCCCGGCGGGCGGGGCGTGCACAACCTGGACGTGGCACAGACCGAGCAGGTGTTCGCGCAGCGTGCCGCGCTCATCGCCGGTACCGGCGCGAACGTGAACTTCGGGATCGTCGCCGACGTGCCGGCCGACGGCTCATCCTTCATCGCCTCCCGCGCCCTGGGCACCGACCCCGATTCCGCGTCGTCGCGCGTGATGGCTGCCGTCGACGGCGAGGAAGAAGTCGTGCTCTCGACGCTGAAGCACTTCCCGGGGCACGGCGCAGCGCCGGGCGACTCCCACCACAGCATTCCCGCGACGGCGATGACGCTGCAGCAGTGGCAGGCGGGCGACGCCCGACCCTTCATCGCCGGCATCGATGCCGGCGCCGAACTGCTCATGTTCGGCCACCTTGCGTATACGGCCGTCGATGCGGCTCCCGCGTCCCTGTCGCCACGCTGGCACGAGATCGCGCGGGACGAGCTCGGCTTCGACGGGGTCATGATCACGGATGATCTGGGCATGCTCACCGGATCCGGCATCGCCGAGTATCAGGATCCCGTCGCCAACGCGGTGATGGCGCTGCAGGCAGGCAATGACATGGTGCTCATGGTCGCCGGTTCCACGGCCGAGACAGCATCGCAGATGGTGACGGGGATCGTCGCCGCCGTCGACGACGGGCGACTCGGCGCTGATCGTCTGCAGGACGCCGCCGTGCAGGTCATGCGACTGCGCATGCAGGTGGCGGGCCAGCATTAGTCCCGACCGGGTCACACCGTCGGCAGCACGGGCCCGGTCGCTCAGCGCGCCGCGATGAGCGCCTGCGGGGCCGCCTGCTTGGCACGAGTGCTGAGCCAGGCGATCTGCACCGACGTCTGATGTGAGCAGGTCTCGATGATCCCCAGCAGCTCCTCATCGCGCAGGGCCAGCGCCGCCTGTCGCACCAGGGTGTAGGTCATCTCGACCATGGACGCCATCAGGTACAGGTCCTGCAGGTCGCGGAGCATGCCGAGCGGGCCCTCTCGCGACTCCGACATCTCCGCCGCGTGCAGACGCTCCGGCTCGTCGTCGGGCTGTTCGCCATACCGGTCGATCACCGGTCTCAGCAGACGCTCGTGCTCGTCGCACTGGTCAGCCAGTGTGTGGCAGAGCACGAAGATGTCCGGCTCGTCGCCGTGCGCGTCGGCGACCGTGCGGAACGACGATGCCAGGACGGCCTCTGCACGCCGCAGCATGCCCAGGTAGACGGGGAACTTCACGACCGGACCTCCTCGTGCACCTCTGCCTCCGCACCGCCGCGGGTCGGGGGAGCGGATGCCGGGTCAGCCGGCCGCGACGCGGTGGTGGTCGGCGCGGGCGCCGGCCCCGTGGCATCCGCGACCCTGCGCACCTGCACCGCGGAGTTCTTGAACAGCGGCTGCTTCGACACCGGATCCCACTCCGTCATCGTCAGCTCGTTCGCCATCGTGGGCGGCGAATCCGGCTGCTGCCCGGCGGCCTCCCTGTCCCAGTAGCCGTAATGGAAGGGGGCGAAGACGACGCCCTCCATCACGTCGCCCACCCGCGCCGGAACGACGATCTCGCCACGACGGGAGCGCACACTGATGATGTCGCCCTCGGCGACGCCCAGCCGCTCGGCATCCGCCCGGGAGATCTCCGCCCAAGCCGAGGGAGCCGCGCGGCGCAGCTGCGAGCTGCGCCCGGTCTTCGTGCGGGTATGGAAGTGATAGGCCGTGCGTCCGTTGGTGAATCGCAGCGGGTACTCGTCATCCGGCTCCTCGGGCGTCGCGACGTAGGGCGCGGACTTGAGGATGGCGCGCCCGTTCACCTCGAGTGCGCGGTACTCCACGGGGCCGACGGTGGCACCGGTCAGCAGGTCGTGCCCATAGGTCTCGCAGCGGTCGGGGTGGGTGGGGAAGTGCGCGTCCCCGTACAGACGCTTGGTGCCCTCCGGGTTGTCCTCACTGCACGGCCATGGGATCCCGCTGCCGCCACGCAGTCGCTCGTAGCTGAGCCCGGTGTAGTCGCAGAGCTTGCCGCGGGTGCACTCGCGCCAGGCGTCGAAGGCATCCTCCGGCCCGCTCCAGTCCAGCAGCGGCCTGCCGTCCTCCCTGCGGAAGTCCATCCGCCGGGCGTAGTCGAGGAAGATGGTCAAATCGCTCCTGGCCTCACCCGGAGGGTCGACAGCCTTGTCTGCCAGATGCACCGTCCGATTGACGTTGGTGAAGGTGCCCTGCTTCTCACCCCATCCGGCTGCGGGCAGCACGACATCCGCGAAGCGCGCCGTCTCGGTGAGGTACAGATCCTGCACGACGAGGAACAGGTCGTCCTTGCCGAGGATGCGCCGGATGCGCTCGGCCTCCGGCATCGACACCGCGGGGTTGGTGGCCGACACCCACAGCAGCTGGATGCTGCCCTGCTCGGCGTAGCGGAAGATCTGCATGGCGTGAGTCGGCGGCGACCAGTGCGGGATCCTGTCGGGGTGCACACCCCATAGCTGCGCGAGCTCGGCGATGTGGTCGGGGTTCTCCCAGTTGCGGAACCCCGGCAGGTCACCGTCGGCGCCGGTCTCCCTGGTGTTCTGCGCGGTCGGCTGCCCGTTCATCTGCAGGATGCCGTTGCCGGGCGTGCCGAGCTTGCCGCGCAGCAGGTGAAGATTGTTGACCTGACAGGACGCTGCCGTGGCCTGGGACGACTGGTAGAAGCCCTGCAGCACGGTCGAGAGGATGCGCTCGGTGGTGCCGAAGATCCGGGCGGCTCTGCGGACATCGTCCGCCGCCACACCGCAGGTGTCGGCGACCGCCTCCGGCGTCCACCGCTCCACGGTGTCGCGCAGCTCGTCGACGCCGATCGTGTGCGCGTCGATGTATTCCTCATCGATCCAGCCGTTCACGAACAGCTCGCGGATCAGTCCGTACAGGAGCGCGAGGTTCGTGCCGGGCCGGACGGCCAGATGCACGTCGGCGTGGCGGGCGACCTCGGTGTCGCGCGGGTCGACGCATACGAGCAGGGGCCGGTCCGCTCCGGCGAGGCGATCCAGGACGCGCGCCCACAGGACGGTCTGCGTCTCGGCCATGTTGTGTCCGAAGAGGAAGATCGCATCGCACTCGTCGATGTCCTCGTAGCTGCCGGGCTGACCGTCCGATCCGAAGCTCTCCTTCATGGCGGCCGCCGAGGTGGCCGTGCAGAGCCGGGTGTTGCCGTCCATGTGCGGGGTGCCCAGACCTGCCTTGCCGATGATGCCCAGCGCGTAGTACTCCTCGATGAAGAGCTGTCCCGAGGTGTAGAAGCCGTGGCTGAGCGGCCCGACTTCCTTCAGCAGGGCCTGACTGCGTTCGACGATGGCGCTCATCGCCGTCTCCCAGTCGGTGGGGACCAGCTCGCCGTCGCGGCGGATCAGCGGCTGAGTCAGCCGGTCGCGAGTGCGCACGCCCTGCCAGCTGCCGAACAGGCCCTTCGGGCCCAGCCGCCCATGGTTGACCGCGTCGACCGCGCGTCCCCGGATGCCGACCATCTCGCCGTCCTTGACGGCGATGTCGCAGGCGCATCCATTGCTGCACAGTACGCAGGCCGCCTGCACCCAGCGCTCCACGTCGGCGTCGCTCACCCCGTCGGCGAGCTTCTGATCCACCCGCACCGGCCAGGCGTCTCCGCGTGCGAAGGGTGTTCGGGTGCCCCAGATGTCAGCGATGCGATCGACCATGCTGCTGGACCATACTCCCCGCGCACGGCTCCTCAGCGGGGGTTGACTCGGGCAGGGGCGGCGCGGAAGATCAGCGCGCGGCGGGGGAGCCGAGCGGAGCGCCCAGCCAGGCCCGCAGGATCCGCTCCCGCAGCGCGTTGCCGCGCTCGGCGAAGGCCCGCTGCCGACGCACGTACTCGGCCTTGCCCTCTGCGGTCTCGATGCGCACCGGCTGCACGCCCCAGTCGGAGAGGTCGTAGGGGGCCGCCTCCATGTCGAGGCGGCGGATGTCGGAGGCGAGCTCGAAGGCATCCAGCAGCAGCTCGCCCGGCACCAGCGGACCGAGCTTGACCGCCCACTTGTACACATCCATGCCCGCGTGCAGGCAGCCGGGCTGCTCGAGATCGGGTTGACTGTCCCGGCTCAGCGGTATGCGGTTGCGCGGCACGGCGTCATCGGTGAAGAAGCGGAACGCGTCGAAGTGCGTGCACCGCAGGTCGCCGGCCTCGACCACCGCGTCCGTTCCCGCCCGGCCGAGTCGCAGCGGCACGGCGTGGCGGTGCTCGTCGGCGCGATAGACCATCGCCCACTCGTGCAGTCCGAAGCATCCGAACTGTCCGGGGCGAGCGGCGGTGAGCCGCAGCATCCGCTCCACGAGCGATGCGAGCTGCGGCTTCTCGGCGCGGAACGCCCCGGCGTCGGGCTGGTACTCGCCAGCGGCGCCGCCGGGGGAGTACCAGCGCCAGTCGGCTCGCTCCTCGGCATCCTGCAGCGTCACGCCTGCCCCCGGATGCCATCGCCGCAGCTGCGCGGGCTTGTACGAGTAGTAGGTGAACAGGAAGTCCTCGACCGGGTGCTTCTCGCCGCGCTGCTGTCTGTCCCGGTGCGCAGCCGTGAGCGCGTCGGCGCGCTCGGCGTGCGCCCGGGCGCGGGCGGTCCACTCGGCGCGGGTCAGAGAAGTGTGCGTCAGAGAAGCGCGCGTCAGAGAAGCGCTGGTCAGCGAGGTGCTCATGCCAGTGGGGCGCTCATTCGGCGAGGATGCCGACCTCGGCAAGGCGCTCACGCAGGCCGGCGCCGTCCTCGGCGCTCACCCACGGCACGCTGCCCTCCGCGTGCTCACCCGACGCGCGACCGCCGGCGAGAACCGCCTCGGCCGGCAGCAGGCGACGGATAGCGACGGCGGCGACGGAGGAGGGATGCTCCTCGAGGAACTGCGAGTAGATCGCCTCGTCGTGCTGGCCGTCGTCGCCGATCAGCAGCCAGCGCACCTTAGGGAACTCCTCGGCGAGTCGACGCAGGTTGCCGGTCTTGTGCGCCTGACCGCTGCGGAACCAGCGGTCGTGCGTGGGACCCCAGTCGGTGAGCAGCATCGCCCCTTCGGGGAACAGGTGTCGGCTGAGGAAGCGCGTCAGCGTGGGTGCAACGTTCCACGCGCCGGTGGAGAGGTAAATCATCGGCGAGCCGGGGTTGTCGCGCCGCAGCTGCTCGAGCAGCACGGCCATGCCGGGCACCGGGGTGCGGGCGTGCTCGTCGACGACGAACGAGTTCCAGGCGGCGATGAACGGCCGCGGCAGCGCGGTGACCATCACGGTGTCGTCCACGTCGGAGACCACGCCGAAGTCGACGTCCTCATCGACGATGAAAGCGGTGGCGTCGACCGGCTTCTGCCCCTCGACCGACATCGAGAAGCTCTGCCACCCGGGCGGCAGATCCGCTTCGACGACGGTGTCGATCACGCCGCCGCGGTCGGCGACGACCGTGTGCGTGCGCCCGCCGATCTCGACGACGACCGAGGCGAAGCTGACCGGGATGCTGACGAACGAGCGCCACCCGCGCACGCTGGCCTCTCCGCGGGTCTGCTTCAGCGGCGCCGGAACGATCAGGGCGCGGCCGACGACTCGCACCCAGCCGGCGCTGCTGCCGTACCCGGGAAACGGAACGGCCGTCGCCGAACGTCCCCGTCGGCGGGCGCGGCGCTCGCGCCAGACGTGGACGCGGTGTTCGAGTCGGGCGAACCAGTGGATCTTCGCCGGTGAGGCAGGAGACATCTGCTCCAGTCTTTCACGGTTCGCCTGCGGCGGTCACTGCCCTTTCTGCTGCTCGCCGCCTTCGGGCTCGCCGATACGACGCATGTGCCGCTCCTCGCGCCGGGCCAGCAGCTTCTTCCCGCCGAGCAGCACCACGAGCAGCACGACGATCACCCCGACGAAGATGTACCCGGCATAGTGGACCCGCTCGGACAGCTCGGGGTAGCTGCCGGCCGCCGTGGCCGCCACACCCACGTACAGCGCGGCCCACAGCGCACAGGCCGGCAGTGTCCAGGCGATGAACCGCCGATACGCGTACCCGCTCATGCCCACCGTCAGAGGGACGAGAGAGTGCAGCACCGGCAGGAAGCGGGAGAGGAAGATCGCCAGACCGCCGCGGCGACGCAGATACCGTTCCGAGCGCTCCCAGTGCTGTTCGCCGATCCGGCGCCCGAGCCACGACGCGCGGATGTAGGGACCTGCCCACGTGCCGAGCCAGAAGCCGATGGATTCGCCGATCAGCGCGCCGATGACCACGGTGACGCCGAGGGCGATGCCCTCCACCCAGCCGTCGACGCCGATCGCGGCGACGAGCACCACTGTGTCGCCCGGCACGACGAGCCCGATCAGGATGCTCGTCTCGAGCATGATCGCCACACCGGCGAGCACGGTGCGCAGCACCGGATCGACGGTCTGAACGGCCTCGATGATCCAGAGCACGATGTCGTTCACCCCATGAGCGTAAAGCCTGCGGGAGAGCCATACGCTGTGAAGGTGCCCGCACCTGTTCCGCTGATCGCCCGCGCCCTCGCGCGACCTGCGGGCATGCACCGTCCCGACGTGGCGGCTCTTTTCACGCACCTGTGCGGAGAGGCAGGTGAGGCCTTCTGGCTGGATGCCGGAGTGGACCCTCACGACGGCTGGAGCCTCATCGGCACGGGCGTCGTCGAAGACGATCCCGAGGCGGTGCGCGGCATCGATCTGAGTCGCCGGGGAGAGGCATCCGCGATCCCGTTCCTCGGAGGCTGGGTGGGGTGGCTGCCTTACGAGCACGGAGCGGCGGCGAACGGCGCTCCGGTCGCGGACAGCGAGGCGTCGCCGACCTGGATCGCCGTCACGCGCGCCGTCGCCATCGACCACGCTGCGGGCGAGCTGTACGCTCTCGCCCCCGAGGCGGACGTCGAGGTGTGGATGAGAGCGGTGGATGACGCGCTCGCCGCGTCGCCGCTCGAGCCCGTCCGGCCAGCCTCAGCCTCCCAGACCGCAGCATCACGGCACACGGCCGCCGAGTACACCGCTCTCGTCGAGTCGTGCCGCCAGGCGATCCAGCGGGGCGATGCGTACCAGCTGTGCCTGACCACGCGGTTCACCGCCGCGCGCCCGGACGACCCGTTCGCCGTTTACCGACGGCTGCGCGCGGCGACGCCGGCGCATCACGGCGGCTACCTGTGGGTGGGGGAGCAGCACGTGCTCAGCGCCAGCCCCGAGCAGTTCCTCTCCACGCGCGACGCACGGGCGTCGACGAGCCCGATCAAGGGCACCCGACCGCGGGGCCTCGCCCCCGACGATGACGTGCGGCTCGCGGAAGAGCTGCGGACGGATGCCAAGGAGCGCGCCGAGAACGTGATGATCGTCGACCTCATGCGCAACGACCTCTCGCAGGTCGGCGTCCCGGGCACGGTCGAGGTGGAGCGCCTCTGGCAGGTGGAGACGTATCCTGCGGTGCACCAGCTGGTCAGCACGGTCAGCGTTCAGCTGCGCGACGGCGCCACCTTCGGCGACCTGTGCGACGCCGCGTTCCCGGCGGGGAGCATGACCGGCGCGCCGAAGCTGTCAGCGATGACGATCCTGCATGACCTCGAGAAAGGGCCGCGCGGCATCTACGCCGGGTGCTTCGGCCACGTGGGCCTCGATGGCAGAGCAGACCTCGCCATGGTCATCCGCACCATCGTGGTGGATGCTCACACAGCATCCGTCGGCGCCGGGGGCGGGATCACCTGGCTCTCCCGCCCCGACGCCGAGGTCGCGGAGGTTGCGACCAAGGCGCGCGCCCCGCTCGCGGCTCTCGGCGCGGCGCTTCCCGTGGACTGGGCCGCTCTCACACCGTGAGGATCATCCGCGGGCCACGGCCTCGCTGACACCGGTCGGACCGTCGTACTCGCGGTCCTCGATGCCGTTCAGCGCATCGAGGACCGCGTCGTCGGCACCGGACTCACGCGCGGAGGCGATGATGTCGTCCTTGCTCGCGGGGTAGTCGATGCCGCCGAGGAACTTCTGGATCTGGATGGGGTTGGGCTTGTCGCTCATGACTGCTTCCTTTCTCTTGCGCTCCCGGCCCGGGCGGGTCCGGAGACGTGACATCGGGGTCGAGGACGATCTCGCTCGCCTCGACCCTGCGATCGACGATGGTCGTGGGCGCTTCGAGGTGCACCGCGCCGCTGGGCAGGATGCCGGCGCCGCCGAAGCGCTCCATGACACGCCACTGGGCCACGACATCCTCGCCCGCATGCTGCGCCGGCAGCTGCGACCAGAAGTCGAAGCCGCCGACGACGAGCAGCGCGTCGCGCTCGAACAGCACGCATCCGCCGCACCAGGCGATGCGGTAGGCGAAGCGAGCATCGTCGTCCAGACCGAGCTCGGCGGCCTTGTGCGCCATGTTCGCGGCATTGTGCAGCGGCCAGCGCTCGAACCCAGGGCTGCCGCGGCGGATGGTCTCGGCTTCGACCAGGCCCCGCCAGCCGGCGAACTCCTGCCGCTCCTGCGGGCGCTCGTCGTCGAGGTACGACAGGCCCTGCACGGCGTATCCGACCAGACCGCAGCCCCTCTCCGTCAGCGCCTCGTGCAGCCGCAGAAGGGCGCCCGGCTCGAGCCAGACGTCGTCGTCGAGGAAGAGCACGCGCGGCGCACTCGCCTGCTCGAGCAGGAACTGCCGCTGCTCGGCCATGCCCCGCCGCGGCAGGTGGTGATGCACCTGCACCGCACGGCCCTGCGCGCGCAGCACGCGGATCATGGCCTGCACCGCAGGGGCGTCGGTGCTGGCCGGACCGTGCGACTGATCGCTGATGACGACGCGGAAGGCGGGGTCGTCCTGCGCGGCCAGGCCGGCGAGGGTCACCGCGAGCTCGGCGCCGCGCCCGGCGGTGGGGATCAGCACGTCGACAGCGGCAGGAGGCGGATCCGCGTGCACGGCCCAGTGCGCCGCGCCGCGTCTGCTGCGGCCTCGGTCGGATGCTGTCGGAGTCATCATCAGTTCCGCTGAGCCGCGCGGATGCGGCCGATGATCTGCGTGGTGGAGTGATCGGAGACATAGTCCAGGATCTCGATGCGCCCGCCGACAGCGGCGACGTCCGGTGCCTCGGGGAGCATGCTGGGGGTGTAGTCGCCGCCCTTCGCGTAGACATCTGGACGGAGCCGCCGGATCAGAGCTCGCGGGGTGTCCTCCTCGAACACGGTCACGTAGTCCACGCACGCCAGTTCGGCCAGCAGCTGTGCTCTGTCGCCGGCGGGGTTGACCGGGCGGTCCGGTCCCTTCAGCCGGCGCACCGACTCATCCCCGTTGACGGCGACCACGAGCACGTCGCCCAGCTCGCGCGCCTGGCGGAGGTAGCTCGTGTGACCGCGGTGCAGCACGTCGAAGCATCCGTTCGTGAACACGATCCGCGCGCCGGCGTCGCGGTGCTCCTCCAGCCGCTCGAAGAGCTCATCGGCGTCGAGAGCCGCGCCGCTGGTGCGCGACGCCCAGGCGTCCAGCTGCTCGAGCGAGCAGGTGCACGTGCCGGGCGTGCGCACAGCGACATCCGCCGCCTGCTGCGCGAACTGCACCGCCTCGACCGCCGTCGAGCCGGCCGCCCTGGCCACGGTGAAGGCGGCGACGAAGACGTCGCCTGCGCCGGACGCCTGCTTCTCGGGTGTCGGATGCGCGTGGGTGCGATGCGCCTGGCCGCCCGCGTCGAGCAGCACTGCGCCGCTGCTGTCGAGGGTCACGATGGCCGCATCCGCCCCGGACGCCTCGAGGATGGCGGATGCGTTGACCCGGGCGGCCTCGACGCGAGCCTCGCCCTCGCCGAGCGACATGCCCAGGAGCGTCTCGGTCTCGGCGCCGTTGGGCGTGATGACGTCCGGTGCGGTGGCGCGCCAGCGGCGCACGTCGTGCGCGTCCACGATGCGCACCGCCGGGCGCGGCATGCCGGCGAGAGCCTGCACGATCTCGTCGGTGAGGGTCGAGCCGTAGTCGCAGATCAGCTGGGCGTCGGCGTCTGCGCCGGCCTCGCGCACGTCATCAAGGAAGACCTGCAGCGCCGCCTCCGACCACGACGCGGGGCGCGTCTCGTCCACCCGCAGCAGCAGCTGGTCGCCCGCGCTCACCCGCACCTTGGTGATCGTGTGCTGCTCGGACACGGGCCGCAGCCGGGTCACGTCGACACCGGCATCCGCCAGAGCCTGGCGCACGTGGTCACCCGCGGCGTCGGCTCCCACGGAGCCGACCGCGCGCACTCGCGCACCCAGTCGTGCGGCGTTCAGTGCGGTGTTCGCCGCGCCTCCGGGTGCGGCGCGGCGCTCGTCGACGTCGACCACCGGAGCCGGGGCCTCACGTGCGATGCGCTCGATCGACCCGCTCCACCACTCGTCGAGCAGGAAGTCGCCGAGGACCGTCACCAGCGGACTGGCGGCGCCGATCCGTGCGATGTGCTCTGCCGTGCTCATGCCCGCACCGCCGCCTCGAAGTGGACGACCTTCGTGCGCGTCATCTCATCGAGAAGCTCGGGGCCGTACCCGTAACCGGAGCCGCTGCGCCCGCGGGGCTGTGCTGCGCCGCCCGGGGCGCCGCCGAACACGGCGTTGATCTTCACCGTGCCCACCGGCAGAACATCGGCCGCGCGCAGGGCGTGAGCGGTGTCGGCGGTGAGCACGGTCGCCGCGAGCCCGTGCTCGTCTCGCCGCGCGAGCTCGAGCGCCTCCTCGAAGTCGTCAACGGCGACCACCGCCGCCACCGGTCCGAACGTCTCCTCGTTCAGCACTCGCATCGCGGGCGTGCAGTCGGCGAGGACGGTGGCCGGATAGTGGCTGCCCGGTCCCTCCGGAACCTGCCCGCCCGTGAGCGGGCGGGCTCCCTGCCTCACCGCATCGGCGACGTGCTCGTGGACGTGCGCGCGCATCCGCTCGTCGACGAGCGGTGCGAGGGCGTTCTCACCGCTCTGCAGCGCCTCCGCCTCGCGCACCAGCGCGGTGAGGAACGCATCCGCGATGCCGCGGTGCACGAAGATGCGCTCCACCGCCGTGCAGATCTGACCGCTGTTGGTGAACGCGCCGCGGGCAGCCTGCGCCGCAGCCCACGCTGCATCCACATCCTCATCGACGATGAGGGCGTCATTGCCGCCGTTCTCGCGAATGAGATGCGCGCCGGTGAGTGCGACCGAGCGGGCGATGCGCTCACCCGCCAGCGTCGAGCCGACATGCGCGACCACGGCCACATCCGGGCAGCTGACCAGCACCTCGCCGACCTCGGCCCCGCCCGTGAGCGTGCTCAGCACGCCTGGCGCCAGCGCCGACTGCAGAATCTCGTCGAGCAGCGCTCCCAGATGCGGGCAGCGCTCACTGGTCTTGTGCACGACGGTGTTGCCCGTCGCCAGCGCTGCCCCGATCAGCCCCGCGCTCACGGCGACCGGGTCGTTCCACGGCGTGACCACGGCGGCCACTCCGCGCGGCTCCGGGCGCATTACATCCAGCGCCTCGCCGGCGCCCAGCAGACTGCGGCCACGGTGCAGCGCGGCGAGCCCCGCCTGCTCGCGCAGCGTGCCGACGGCGGCGTGGATGCCGCCCAGCGCCTGCTCGCGCCGACGCCCCGTCTCGCGCTGCTCGATGTCGGCCAGCTCCTCGGCGCGCTGCTCGAGCAGCGACGCCGCCTGCCGCAGCGCCGCGCCGCGCTCAGCGGCGGGGGTGCGCGCCCACGTCGGAGCAGCATCGACCGCGGTGCGCACCGCGGCGCGCACCTCCTCCGGATCCGCCGCGACGAGCGTGCCGACCAGGGAGCCGTCGCGCGGGTCGGTGATGGTGATCTCGGTATCCGTGCTGATCATCGTGTCGAACATCGTCGCAGCCTCTCGTCGCCAGGGTCGTTCTTCTCCGGTCACTCCCACCCCTACCCATCGCACGCGCGGTTCACACCTGCTGCCGCGAGGAGGTTTGCGGATCGATCAGTCCGGGGATGGGGAGGGAAGCGCCCTCGTGACTCGAGGCGGCTTCGCGTGACAGGGAGGACCCCATGACGGCATCCGCGCATCGCGCTGCAGACTCCGCAACCGCATCCGCAACCGCATCGACGGGTGACGGGCAGCCGATCGGCGGACCGGTCATCGCGCCGTTGAGCCCGCGATTCTCGGGAGTCCGTCGCATCGCCGTGCTGCGGGCCGGAGGGCTGGGAGATCTTCTCTTCGCCATGCCCGCCATGCAGGCGCTCGCCGCCGCCTACCCTGAGGCCGAGGTGACCCTGCTGGGAACCGCGCTGGCCGAACGACTGCTGGAGCGACGGCCGGGGGCGCCGCACCGCATCCGCGTGCTGCCGTCGGTGCCCGGGGTCGGCGCGTCGCCGGAGACGGATGCCGACGAGCAGGCGATCGCAGCATTCCTCGCCGAGTGCCGCGCGGAGAGCTTCGACCTGGCCGTGCAGGTGCACGGCGGGGGGCGCTTCTCGAACCCGTTCCTGCGTGCGCTCGGTGCGCGCCACACGGTCGGCACCCGCACGCCGGACGCCGCCGATCTGGAGCGCTCGCTGGAGTACGTGTACTACCAGCACGAGGTGCTGCGAGCGCTGGAGGTGGTGGGGCTCGCCGGTGCCGCGCCGGTGAGCCTCGAGCCGACCATCGCGCTGACGCCGGACGAGCACGACCTCGCCGCCCGGCACCGTTCAGACGGAGAAGCCCTCGTGGTGCTGCATCCGGGGGCAACCGACCCGCGTCGGCGCTGGCCCACCGAGCGGTTCGCCGCCGTCGCAGCGGCGCTGGCGGCAGAGGGCGCGCGGGTGGTGCTGGTGGGCGACGGCGAGGACGTCGAGTTGTGCGCTCGCATCGCCGCAGAAGCCGGCGCACACCAGAGCGAGAGGATCGTGGACCTGTCCGGCCGGCTCACCCTTTCCGAGCTCACCGCCGTGCTCGCCGCCGCCGACATCATGCTCGGCAACGACAGCGGACCGCGTCATCTGGCTCAGGCCGTCGGCACCCGCACGGTGTCGGTGTTCTGGTTCGGCAACGTCGTCAACGCCGGTCCGCTCGGTCGCGGCCGGCATCGCGCGCATCTGTCGTGGACCACGCGGTGCCCGGTGTGCGACCGGGATGCGACGCAGGTGGGCTGGACGGCCGAGCGCTGCGAGCACGACGTCTCCTTCGTCGCCGATGTCGAGGTCGGCCCCGTTCTGGAGGATGCGGTGCGGCTGCTGGCGGATGCCCGCAGCAGCCGCACCGGGTGAGGATCAGGGCCAGGAGGGCTCTTCCTCAGGGCAGACCACGAGTTCGCGAACCTCGCACCCCTCGGGCTGCTGCAGCGCGAACACGACGGTGCGCGCGACATCGGACGGGTCGTTGAGCTGCGCGTCGGGGCCGGGCTTGTACTGCTCGTCGCGGTCGTCGAAGAAGCGCGTGCGCATCCCGGCGGGGATCAGCGTCGTCACGCCGAGGCGTCCGCGAGTCTCCGCCGCGAGTGCGCGCGAGAAGCCGAGCACGCCGAACTTCGAGGCGCAGTACGCCGTGGCATCCGAGAGTGCGCGCAGAGCAAGCGACGACGCGACCGTGATGACCCGGCCGTGCACCTGCTCGAGGTGCGGCAGGGCCGCGCGCACGGCAGAGACGGTGCCGAGGAGGTTGACGGAGATGACCCGTTCCCACTCATCGGCGGCGATGTCCTCCAGTCGACCGCACCGGTCGATCCCTGCGGCGGTGACGACCGCGTCGATCCCGCCCAGCTCTGCGGCGATCGACGCGACCGCCTGCTCGACCTGCTGCCGGTCGGATACGTCGGCCTGGCGGCTCAGAGTGCCCGACGGCACCGCTGACACGTCTCGGTCGATCACCGCGGGCGTGCCGCCCGCTTCGGCGACCGCGCGGGCCACGGCCTCACCGAGGCCGGACGCACCGCCGGTGATCAGGACACGGCCGAGGGGACGGGGGTAGCTGGACTGCATGCTGTCTCTCTTTCTGTCTTCCCCTGCGGGGAGGGTGAGGTGAGTACCGGCGGTCAGATGACGTCGGCGAGTCTGGCGGCCAGAGCCGTGGTCGAGCGACCGAGGTGGAAGGGCAGGGTCACGGTGCGACCGCCCCAGGACTGCACGAGCTTCGTCTCGGGCAGGGCGGCGGCGCTGTAGTCGCCGCCTTTCACCCAGACGTCGGGACGGATTCGGCCGATGACGTCTTCCGGGCTGTCCTCCTCGAAGACGATCACCGCGTCGACGCACCCCAGGGCCCCGAGCAGCTCGGCGCGGTCGTGCTCGCCGATGAGCGGCCGTGCGGAGCCCTTCAGCCGCCGCACGGAGTCGTCGGAGTTCACGCAGACGATGAGGCAGTCGCCGAGGTCGCGTGCGGCCTGAAGCGTGCGGACATGGCCGGCGTGCAGCAGATCGAAGCAGCCGCCGGTTGCCACCACGGTGCCCCCGCGAGCGCGTACTGCGCTGATGAGCTCGCGGGCGTCTCCGAACGCGGATGCGGGCACATCGTCTGCCGCGCCCGACCTCGCGTCGCGCTCCTCGGGGCGGGCAGGAGCAGGAGGCGGTGAGGCGAGGGCGCCCACGCCACCCGCAGCGAGATAGGCGCCGGCCGCCGATGCGGCCTCCTGCACCGCGAGCGCGACATCTCCGGTGCGTGCCAGCACGACTGCGGCGGTGGCGGCGAAGCGGTCACCGGCGCCGCAGGGGTCGGCGCCCGCGACGCTGTCGACGCCGACCCGCAGGGGCGGAGCCGTGCCCTCCTGCAGCACCGCACCCGCTTCACCCAGGGTCACGACGACCGCTCGGGAACCCCAACGCGCACGGAGCGCACCGGCGATGTCTGCCGCATCGCTCTGCTCAGGCAGGCCCGCCGCGGCGGAGGCCTCGTCGGCGTTCGGAGTGACCAGCCAGGCGGCCGGCACGGGCGGCGTGCCGCGCGGATGCGGGTCCCAGATGAGTGGGACATCCGCGGCGCGCCGCTCGAGAGCCTTCCGCAGGCTGCGCCCCGCCAGCAGCCCGCGGCCGTAGTCGGCCACGATGAGGACCTCGGCCTCGGATACCGCCGCGAGCATGTCGTCGGTGGCACGCGGCACCGGCGCGGGGTCACAGCCCTCGTCGAGCCGCCCGAAGGGTTCTCCGTTGCAGCGCAGCCTCGTCTTCACGGGTGTGGGAGCGCCCGACGGGCCGGCCACCACCCGCACGCTCTGCAGGCACTCGCGCAGCGATCCCGCGGCGTCATCGTCGGAGAGCACGGTCACCAGCTCGACCTCGTGGCCGTCAGCGGCGAGCATGGTCGCGACCAGTCCCGCGCCGCCTGCCCGTCGCGATCGCGCCGTCACGTCCACGACGGGTACCGGCGCATCCGGGCACAGGCGGGAGGAGGACCCCACGAGGTCCTCGTCGAGCAGCGTGTCACCCACCACCGTGATCCTCATTCCGCGTCCTCGGCTTTCTCGATCTGCTCGTCGAATACGCGGCACACCGCGTGGATCGCGACGAGATGGCACTCCTGCACGTGCGGCGAGGGAGCATCCACGCAGATCGCCTCGTCGGCGAGGTCTGCGAGGGGGTTCGCGCCGGGCCCGGTGAGCGACCACACGACCGCGCCCACCTGCCTTGCCGCCTCGGCGGCGCGCAGCAGATTCGCGCTGCGCCCGCTGGTGGAGATCAGCAGCACCACATCGCCTGCACGGGCGTGAGCGTGCACCTGCCGCGCGAAGATCTGATCGAAGCCGTAGTCGTTGCCGATGGCGGTCACACTGGAGCTCTCCGAGCTCAGTGCGAGCGCCGAGAAGGCCGGGCGGTCGTGCTGGTACCGTCCGACGAGCTCGGCGGTGAGGTGCTGCGCCTCGGCAGCGGAGCCGCCGTTGCCCGCGACCAGCAGACGATGCCCGTCGCTCAGTCGCGCCGCGAGTTCTCGTCCCCACTGCTCCAGGCGCGTCGCGTGCTGCTCGGTGGCGGTGATCGCCGCTCGCAGCCCCTGCAGGTGCTCGCGCACCGGGTCGTGCCGCGCCGCCGCGGTGCGCGGCTGATCGGTCTCGATGATGCTCACAGTGCTGCTCCTTCCGCCCGGCCCGCCACGCGGCGGACCTGCGCCATTCGATAGATGCGCTCGGTCTGCGCCGCCACCCGCTCCCAGGAGTAGCGGCTCTCCATGCGGGCGCGGCCGGCGCGTCCCCACGCGCGGCGCCGCGCCTCGTCGCCCAGGAGCTCCTGCAGCGCGCTCGCGATGGCGTCCGGGTCGCGCGGCGGCACATGCAGACCCGTGACGCCGTCGGTCACGCTGTCGATCAGGCCGCCGACGGCGGCCGCGACCACCGGCGTGCCGCAGGCCATCGCCTCCAGCGGCACGATGCCGAACGGCTCGTACCACGGAGCGCACACCACGGCATCCGCAGAGCGCAGCAGCGCCGGCATCCGGTCGCGACTCACCTTGCCGTGGAACCGCACCCGATCAGCGATGCCGAGCTCGTCGGCGAGCGCCGAGAGGCGGGCTGCCTCGGGGTCGGCCTCCGCGGTGCCGTCGCAACCTGCGATGACCAGTTCGATGTCGCCGAAGCCCGATTCCACGAGCGTGGCGAGTGCGCGCACGACCAGATCGACGCCCTTGCGGGGCACCAGCCGTCCGACGCTCAGCACCCGGTGCCTGGCTCCCTTCGGCTCGACCTCACCCTCCACGCCGAAATGGGCGAGGTCGACCCCGCACGGCGCGATGGCGATGCGGGAGGAGGGCACGCCGAGGGCGCGCAGCTCGAACGCCTCGTCCGAGCAGGTGGCGATGACGGTGTCGGCTCGGCGGCCCACGCTCGGCTCCAGCCACTCCCGCTCGGCGGGGCTGGTGTCGGCCGCACCCTGATGGCGGCGCTTCACCGCTCCGAGGGCATGGAACGTGTGCAGGACGGGCGGTGCGCTGATGTCCGAGTCGGCCAGCATGGCGACCGCATCCAGGGCTGCCAGGCCGGACATCCAGAAGTGGCTGTGCACCACATCGGGCGGATCGGCCCGCCAGTGCTGCGCGAGGCCTTCTGCGAGCTCGGTCATGTGCGGCAGCAGGTCGTCCTTGGGGATGCGGGCGGCGGGGCCCGCGTCGACGTGCACGACGTCGACGCCCTCGTCGAGCTGCACGCGCTCATCGAGCGCGGGGTCGTCGCGCCGGGTGAACACGGTCACGCTGTGGCCCCTTCTCGCCAGCATGCGCGAGAGTGCGGCCACGTGGACGTTCTGCCCGCCGGCATCGACGCTGCCGGGATCGGCGAGGGGACTGGCGTGCTCGGAGACCATGGCGATCTTCATCCCCGCACTCCTTCCAGCTGTGATGAGGGACCGCCGGGGAACGGCTGCGGCGCGTCGGGATGCTCTGCGCGAGCGCCGGTCCGGCTGCGGCGGAGGTGCATGGTGTGCTGCTCGTCCAGCACGGTGTCCCAGTCGGACAGGAACCGCTGCAGCCCGTAGTGCTCCAGCGCGAACTCACGAGCGTGTGCGCCGCGGATGCGGGCCTCGTCAGGGTCTGCGAGGAGCGCCGCCGCCATCGTGGCGAGTTCGCCGGGGTCGGCCGATATGGCGCCGGCCTCGGGCGGCACCGCCCGCGACGCCTCCGTCGTCGCCAGTGCGAGCACCGGCATGCCCATCGTCATCGCCTCGAGCAGGGCGAGACCCAGAGAGGTCCATCGGAACGGATGCAGGTAGGCGCGTCGCGTCGCCAGCTCGGCGTGCATCCGGCCGGTGGGCAGATCGCCCACGATCCGCAGTCTCTGTTCGGGCAGACCCAGCGCCGCGGGCAGCAGATCCGAGTCGATGCCGAACGCGTGCAGCGGCGCGACCTGCGCGAATCGGGGCAGCAGATCCGTGCCGGTGACCCGCCAGCGCCGGACGGGCTCGTTGATCACGACGCCCAGCGCCGGCACTTCTCCGCTGTACAGCGGGCCGGGATCGGGCACTCCATGCTCGATCACGCGGGTCGGGGCGTCGCCGTTGTCCCACACCAGGCGGTTGAAGTGCGTGACGTGCACGACCGGGATGCGGTCCTGATCGGCGAGCGGATGACGCTGCTCGGTCGGATGCTGCTTGGGGGTGTTGTGCTCGACGAACACCGCAGCGATGTCGCGTCCAGGCACGCGGCCCAGCAGGCGCTCGGCTGCCTCCAGCTCCGCCATGCTCTGCAGCACGACGACATCGACGTCCTCCTCGCGCAGCGCGCGCTCGGGGACTGCCCGCACACCGGCGGGCAGCTGCGGAGGCTCATCGCCGGCGAACGGCACGATGTACTCGTGCTGCCCGCGGAGGAAACCGTCCATCCACCCGCCGTGGACCATCCACACCATCACCCTCATGCGCTCACTCCTTCATGTGTGCTGGATCGCTCTGACGCCTCTGTTCGCGCCTCGCGCTGCGCCTCTGCTCCGCGGTCGGCACTCAGCCGGTGAACCGCGGCGACGACCTGCTCTGCCGTCACCGAGGTCAGGCAGGGATGCCCGGGCACGGGGCACTCGCGTGCCCGCGTGCCGCGGCACGCAGCGTGCTGATCGCCGAGCAGCTCCACCGGCACGCCGTACGGCGCCCAGCGCTCCGCCGGCACGACGGGGGAGAAGAGGCTGACCACAGGCGTGCCGACGGCAGCGGCGAGGTGGGCAGGACCGGTGTTGCCCGACACGAGGGCGTCCGCGCCGGCGAGCACGCCGGCCAGGTGCGCCAGGTCGCACGTCCCGGTCAGATCGATCGCCTCCGGGCAGGCGGAGACGATGGTGCTGGCCAGGTCGCGCTCAGCGTCGCCGCCGGAGATCACGACGCGGCGGCCGGCGTCGGCGAGCAGCCGCGCCGTGCGGGCGAAGCCGTCGGCGGTCCACATCCGGGCGGGCACCGCCGCGCCGGGATGCAGGACGACGTAGCCGGTGCCCCGGGTGAGCGTCGATGTGTCCGGCAGCGGACCCAGCCGCAGCCGGTCGTCGTCGTCGCGCGGGAAGCCCGCGGCTTCCGCGACGCGCCGAGCACGCTCGGGCTCCGGGATGCTCTCGTCCAGATCCTCGCCGGGGCGCAGCCGCACGTCCAGAAGGGAACCGGCGTAGTCGACCGAGGCGCCGGTGATCCGGGAGACCCCGGCGAGGCGCAGCAGCAGCGCCAGGGGCAGCGGCGACTGGTGGAAGGAGGTGAGGATCACGGCCTCGTCGACCCCGGCCGCGCGCACCTGGGCGACGAGCTCCTCTACGGCGTCCACGTGCACGTGGGGAGCGGGCGCCGAGATCCACGGGGCATCCCACACGATGCGAGCATGCACGCCCGGCAGCAGGGCTGCGGCATCCGCGCCCCGTGGGCCGCACAGCATCACCACCTCGGCCTGCCTGGCCACTGCGCGCACCGCGGGGCCGGATACCAGCACATCTCCCATGCTGTCCAGCCGCGCCACGAGCACGCGCCGGGTCACGACGCGGCCTCCGCCGGGGCGCCGGCGAGCAGCAGTGCGACGGCCGACACGAGGTCGGGCGCGACGACCGCTGCCGCCTGCACCTCCTCCCGGCGGGTGCGGGCTGTCGGCACGAGGACTCCCCGCGCGCCGGCCGCTGCGGCCGCCTGAACGTCAGCGCCGATGTCGCCGATCATCGCGACCTCCGCGGGGGAGACACCCAGCTGCTCGGCCGCGGAGAGGATCATTCCGGGCTCAGGCTTGCGGCAGCGGCATCCGTCCTCGCTGCCGTGCGGGCAGTAGCGCCACAGGTCGAACGGGCCCAGCATCCGCTCCACACGAGCGTTCACGGCATCCACCTGCGCGACGGTGAGGATCCCGCGAGCGATACCGGACTGGTTGCTCACCACGCCTGTGCGCAGCCCGGCGCGGCGGACCTGCTGCAGCGCGTCGAGCGCGCCCGGCATCGGCACCACACGGTCGGGATCGCCGTTGTACGGCACATCCTCGACGAGGGTGTCGTCGCGATCGAAGAGGATCGCACGCAGGCGGGGCTGAAGGACATCCATGAGAGAAGCACTTCCCCCTTCGGCGGAGAAGCAAACTCCTCGAGAAGAAGTTCTTCTCGACGGTCGCCGATGACGGCCGCGCCTCTGCCAGTTCGACCGCCCTTCACGCAAGGGTTTTCCGCGAGAGTGCGGCGGCGGCCAGGATGAGCGCATGCGCCTGTTCTCCGCAGCCGGATCCCGGCCCGTCCTCCTGGCGCTGCGCGCGCTGAAACTCGGCGACCTTCTCGTCGCGGTGCCCGCACTGCACGGCCTGCGCCGTGCCTTTCCCGATCACGAGCTCGTGCTCGCCGTGCCGGGCTGGCTGCAGCCGATCGCGGAGCTCGTCCCAGGGGTGGATGCCCTGCTGCCCACCCCTGGCCTCGACGATCTGCTGCCGCTGCCCGCCGGCTCAGTCGATGTCGCGGTGAACCTGCACGGCAACGGCCCCGAGAGCCGAGCCATCATCGACGCCCTGCAGCCGCGGCGGCGGATCGTGCATCGCTCCGAGACGGATCCGGACGGGGTGCCCTGGCTCGACGGCATCCTGGAGCGGAGGCGCTGGGCGCGCCTCGTCAGCGGGCACGGCGTGCCCGCTGACGCCGACGAGGTGTCGATCGCGGTACCCGAGCGAGCCCCGCTCGTGGAGGGCGCGGCCGTGGTGCACGTGGGAGCCTTCTACGGCTCGCGCGCCTGGCCGGTGGAGCGCTTCGCGGAGGTGGTGCGGGCGCTTCAGGAGGACGGTGCCGTCGTGGTGATCACCGGCGGCCCGGCCGATCGCGAGAGGGCGGATGCCGTGGCCAGCCTGGCCGGACTCGACGAGAGCATGGTGCGCGCTGGCCGGGACGATCTCACCGATCTCGCTGCACTCATCGCGCACGCCTCCGTGCTCGTCTCCGTCGATACGGGCGCCGCGCATCTGGCATCCGCCTACGGCACGCCGTCCACGATCGTGTTCGGTCCCGCTCCGCCCGAGGAGTGGGGGCCGCCGGCGGGTCCGCACATCGTGCTCACCGATGCCCGGCTGCGCAGGGGCGACACCTTCTCATCCGAGCCCGACCCCGCCCTGCTGGCGGTCACGGCCGACCAGGTGATCGAGGCGGCTCTTTCGGTGCGGCGTCGCTGAGCCCCAGGCTCCGCTGAGCACGGCCGTCAGGCCGCGAGCAGCTCCGGACTCAGGTGCGATCGGAGGGTGGTCATGATCTTCGTCAGCAGACGCGAGATCTGCATCTGCGTCACACCGCATTCACGTGCGATCTCGGACTGGGTGTACTCCCGCACGAACCGCAGGTGGATGATCTTCCGCTCCCGGGGCGTGAGTGTGGCGCATGCTCGTTCGACCGCCACACTCAGCTCTGCTCGGGCGAAGTCGTCATGGCCCGCACGCAGCGTGTCACCCAGCGCGAGTCCCTCGGTCCAGTCGCCGCGCTGCGGCGTGTCCAGCGATACCGGCCTGCGGCCCTGAGCGCAGGCCATGGCCTCCGCGACCCGCTCGACGGGCAGGTCCAGCTCCTCCGCCACCTCCTCCAGTGACGGCTCGCGGCCCAGACTCTGCGCGATCCGTGGAACCTCGCTGCGCAGCTCCACGCTGAGCTCCTGCAGCTGCCGGGGCGGGCGCACCACCCAGCTGCTGTCGCGCAGATAGCGCTTGATCTCGCCGGAGATCGTGGGCACCGCGAAGGAGACGATATCCACGCCCAGCGTCGGCTCGAACCGCTGCACGGCCTTCGTCAGCCCGAGATACGCCACCTGGCGGAGATCCCGGCTGTCCTGAGCGGAGGACTGGTATCTGCTGGCCACGGCATCGGCCACGTCGAGGTACTCCAGCACGACCCGCTGATGCACACGCCGGCGTGCGGGCTCAGGCAGGGATCGGGCGCTGATGAGCATCTTCACCGATCGGGCGTTGCGGGCTTGCGTCTCCTCAGGGGTGCGGCGGTGGCGCCGGCGGTTCGTGGGGTGCGACATATCCACCTTCTCTCGATCATCACTGAGCGCTGAAAGCGTCCGAAGCACACTCAACAGCGAAACGAGGAGAAGGAGAAGTGGCTTGCAGAAGAGGAGAAGCAGCGGTAGTAGTGAACCTTTGTACGACAGAGAAATGGGACAGCGTTGGCACTCGTTCTCGCCCGCGCTCGCACATGACTGCGACAGCGTACGGCTGCGGCAGGGGAACGCGACAACTCGCGATACCCTGGAAGGGCCCGATTTCCGGGCTGTCCCGCATCGTCAGATTGGCCGTTCCTTGACCGAGCACGCGTCCCACGCCGAGTCCCCTGAAGTGATGTCCGCGCACGACATCCAGCTCAAGTGGCAGGAGTACTGGGCCGAGAACGAGACGTTCGTGGCGGGCGGCGACGGAGACGAGCGGCCCCGCAAGTACATCCTCGGCATGTTCCCGTACCCGTCGGGTGACCTGCACATGGGGCACGCCATCAACTACCTCTACCCGGACATCGTCGCCAGGTACTGGCGGCACCGCGGGCACAACGTGCTCAACCCGATCGGCTGGGACTCGTTCGGCCTGCCCGCCGAGAACGCCGCCATCAAGCGCGGCGCAGACCCGCGCGAGTGGACGTACAAGAACATCGACCAGCACAAGGCCGGGTTCCGCGGCTACGGCATGTCGTACGACTGGTCGCGCGTGCTGCACACCTCCGACCCCGAGTACTACCGGTGGAACCAGTGGCTGTTCCTGAAGCTGTACGAGCGCGGGCTGGCGTATCGCAAGAAGAGCGCCGTCAACTGGTGCCCCAACGACCAGACCGTGCTCGCCAACGAGCAGGTCGTCGACGGCCGCTGTGAGCGCTGCGGCGCCGAGGTCGTGAAGAAGAAGCTGACGCAGTGGTACTTCAAGATCACCGAGTACGCCGACCGCCTGCTCGATGACCTGGACTCGCTCGAGGGACACTGGCCGCACAAGGTGCTGCAGATGCAGCGCAACTGGATCGGCCGCTCCACCGGCGCCGACGTCGACTTCGTCATCGAGGGCCGCGATGAGCCCGTGACCGTCTTCACGACGCGTCCTGACACGCTGCATGGCGCGACCTTCTTCGTGATCGCCCCGGACTCCGACCTCGCTGCAGAACTGGCATCCGGGTCGTCGTCAGACGTGCGGATGCGCTTCCAGGACTACCTCGAGACGGTGCAGAAGCAGACGGAGATCGAGCGCCAGTCGACCGACCGCCCGAAGACGGGCGTCTTCCTCGAGCGCTACGCGGTCAACCCCGTCAACGGCGAGCGGATGCCCATCTGGGCCGCCGATTACGTGCTGGCCGACTACGGCCACGGAGCGGTCATGGCCGTGCCCGCGCATGACCAGCGCGACCTCGACTTCGCCCGCGCCTTCGACCTGCCGATCCGCGTCGTGCTCGACACGACCGTCGCCGGCGGCGCGAACGAGGGAGAGGACCTCGCTGAGCTCGACCCCGCCGCCACCGGTGTCGCGCTGGTGGGCAACGGCCGGATGACCGGGTCGGGTGAGCTCGACGGCCTGGAGAAGAACGAGGCGATCGCTCGCACCATCGCCCAGCTCGGCGAGGCGGGCACGGGTCGCGAGGCGAAGAACTATCGCCTGCGCGACTGGCTGATCTCGCGCCAGCGCTTCTGGGGCACTCCGATCCCGATGCTGCACCTCGACGACGGCAGCGTCGTGCCCGTGCCCGAGGACCGCCTGCCCGTGCAGCTGCCCAGCGTCGAGGGCCTCGACCTGCGCCCGAAGGGCTCCTCGCCGCTGGGCGCGGCCGAGTCGTGGGTGCGCACGGTCGACCCGGCGTCTGGCGAGCCCGCGCTGCGCGACGCCGACACCATGGACACCTTCGTCGACAGCTCGTGGTACTTCCTGCGCTTCCTGTCGCCGAACAGCTCCGAGTTCGCGTTCGACCCCGCCGAGGCCAAGCGCTGGGCACCGGTCGACGGTTACTTCGGCGGCGTCGAGCACGCGATCCTGCACCTGCTGTACGCGCGCTTCATCACGAAGGTGCTGTTCGACCTGGGCCTGATCGACTTCGAGGAGCCGTTCTCGAACCTGGTGAATCAGGGCATGGTCATCATGGACGGCGCGAAGATGTCGAAGAGCAAGGGCAACCTCGTCGAGCTGTCCGATCTGCTCGGCCAGTACGGCGCCGACGCCCTGCGCCTGGGCCTGGCCTTCGCCGGCCCGGTGGAGGACGACAAGGAGTGGAACGGCGTCTCGCTGTCGGGTGCGCAGAAGTTCCTCTCCCGCGCGCTGCGGGTCGCCGACGAAGTGGCGAGCGAGCCCGGAACGGCTCCGGATGCCGGTGACACGGCCCTGCGCCGCATCACCCACCGCCTGCTGGCCGATGCGCCGGCTCTGGTCGAGCAGACCAAGTTCAACGTCGTCGTCGCGCGTCTCATGGAGCTGGTGAACGGCATCCGCAAGACGATCGACACCGGAGCAGGCGCCGCCGACCCGGCCGTGCGCGAAGCGGTCGAGACCGTCGCGATGATCGTCGAGCTCATCGCCCCGCACACCGGCGAGGAGATGTGGGCCCGGCTGGGTCACCAGCCCTCGGTCAGTGCCGTGCAGTGGCCGGATGCCGACCCTGCCCTCCTCGTCGAGGACACGGCGACCGTGGCGGTGCAGGTGAACGGAAAGGTGCGCGCGACCCTCGAGGTCGCCGCCGACATCTCGGAGGCTGACCTGGAGGCCGCGGCCCGCGCAGACGAGAAGGTGCAGCGTGCGCTGGAGGGCAAGGAGATCGTGCGTGTGATCGTGCGCGCGCCGAAGATCGTCAACTTCGCCGTCAAGGGCTGATCCGCTCCCGTCGGGGACTTCGCACAGCTCGCCCTTCGGCGTGAGTTGTGCACAGTCGCCGGGTTCCGTGCGGCGCGGCCTGGGCCGGCTCGCCTAGCGTGACAGGGTGTCAGCCGACGACCCCGCACCGCCGGATGCCCGGGTGCGGCCGCGCCTGAGGCTGGGCATCGGCGCCGCGGTGACACTGGGACTGGTCGTGCTGTCGGCCGCGGTCGGCTGGGGCATTCTGCGCGGGCAGGCAGCGCCCACCGAGAGCATCGGGCTGGACGGGAGCTCATCGGCGTCGGCTGACACCGGCGACGGCTCTGGCAATGGCTCTGCTGTGGCGCCGCCTGAGGGCCTGTACGTGCATGTGCTCGGCGAGGTGACGACTCCCGGTCTGTACATCGTCGATCCGGATGCCCGGCTGGTGGATGCCCTGGCCGCCGCCGGCGGCACCCTCGAATCCGCCGACCTGCAGGCTGTGAACCTCGCTCGTCCGCTGAGCGACGGTGAGCAGATCGTCGTGCCGAAGATCGGCGCGGAGACGCCGCCAGGTGCCCCGGATGGGGGAGGTGGCGGCGGCGCCGGCGCAGATGGCGTAGTGAACCTCAACACCGCGGATCAGACCGCGCTCGAGACTCTGCCGCGCATCGGCCCGGCGCTGGCGCAGCGGATCATCGACTGGCGTGATGAGAACGGGCGCTTCCGATCGGTCGACGACCTGCTGGCCGTGCCCGGGATCGGTGAGAAGCTGCTCGCCGGCATGCGCGAGAAGGTGCGGGTGTGAAGGATCTGCGCACCTCCGTGCTGGCGGCGGCACTCTGGGGGATAGCGCTGCTGCTCATCCACGTGCCGGCTCTTGTCGTGGCCTCGATCCCGGTCTCGCTCACCGGTGTCGTGCTGCTCGTGGCGACCCGCCGCCGCCGAGCGGGCCTCGGCGTGCTCGTGCTGCTGTGCGGTGCGGGTCTCGCCACGACCATCGCCGGTGCGCAGCCGGCCCGCGACGCGCTCGGAGAGCAGGACGGGCACGTGATCGAGGCGCTCGTCGAGGTCACCTCATCCGCCTCGCTCGGCAGCGACGGTCGGCTCTGGTTCGACGCCCAGACCATCGACATCGGCCCGCCCGGGCATCCGCAGCGCATCTCCGCTCCGGTGCGGGCCGGCGTTGAACCGACCGACGGGGTGGATCTCGGCGCCGTGCTGCAGATCAACGGCCAGGGCAAGCGGACGGATGCCGGCGAGCGGGCCGCTCTCGTGATCTTCGGCACGCGCGCAGAGGTGACGGAGCGGGCATCCGGGATCTTCGCCGTCGCGGCGGCCACACGCGCCGACTTCATCGCTCGTGCGAGCGGACTGCCCGAGCCCGGTGCCGGCCTTCTCCCCGGCCTCGCGGTGGGCGACACGCGAGCGGTGCCGGAGGAGGTGAGCGCCGCGATGCTGGCATCCGGGCTCAGTCATCTCACGGCCGTCAGCGGGGCCAACTGCGCGATCGTCGTCGCGGCCGTGTTCTGGCTGGTCTCGCTGCTCGGCGGCGGGCGTCTGCTGCGCATCGTGCTCTCGCTGCTCGCACTGGGGGCGTTCGTCGTGCTCGTCACGCCCGAGCCCAGCGTCATCCGGGCGTCGGTGATGGCGGCGCTCGCGATGCTCACCGTGCTGCTCGGACGGCCCAGCGCCGGTCTGGCGATGCTGTCGCTGGCCGCCTGCGGACTGCTCATCGCCGACCCCTGGCTGGCCGCGACACCGGGCTTCGCGCTGTCGGCTGCCGCGACAGCGGCGCTGCTCGTGCTGTCGCGTCCGCTGCTGCGCGGGCTCGCCCGCTGGATGCCCATGCCGCTCGCCCTCGCACTGTCGGTGCCACTCGCCGCTCAGCTGGTGTGCGGTCCGATCGTCGCGCTGTTCTCAGATACGCAGTCTGTGATCGGCGTCATCGCGAATCTCCTGGCCGCACCCGCCGCCCCCATCGCGACCGTGATCGGCCTGCTGGCCTGTCTCGCCTCTCCCGTGCCAGCCCTGGCAGATCTGCTCGCGGCCGCCGCCTGGCTGCCCGCCGCGTGGATCCAGACCACCGCGACGGTCTCGTCCGCCCTGCCCGGCGCGACGGCGGCGGTGCCCGCCGGTCCCGTGGCCGCGACCGTGGTCGCCGTGCTCAGTGCCGCTGCGACGCTGGTTCTCGTCCGCCCGCGCTCGCGCCGGCTGCGCCTCGGAGCGACCGCCGTGGTCGTCATCGCATCGGCGGCCTCGATCGCACGGATGCTGCTCACCGGCCCGCTCGCATCGACGACGACTCCCGGCGAGTGGACGATCGCCGCGTGCGACATCGGGCAGGGCGATGCGGTGCTCGTGCGCTCGGGTTCGCAGACGGCGCTCGTCGACACAGGTGCGGACCCGGATGCTCTCGGGGAGTGTCTCGCGCAGACAGCCATCGATCGGATAGACCTGCTCGTGCTCACGCATTTCGACCTCGACCACGTGGGCGCGGCGACCTCGCTCGCCGGTCGTGTCGGCACGGTGCTGCACGGGCCGGTGGCCGAGCCCGACGATCAGCGGATCCTCGATGAGCTGGCGGCCGGTGGCGCAGCTCTGCGGGGCGGAGCCGTGGGCACACACGGATCGCTGGGTGCGGCCGAGTGGCGCGTCGTCTGGCCGCCACCGGACTCCGCGGCCTTCCCCAGCGGCAACGACGCCAGCATCGTCGTCGACATCGCCGGCGGGGGAGTGCCCCGGATGCTCATGCTCGGCGACCTCTCGGCTGCTCCGCAGCGGCAGCTGCTGTCGAACGGACGCGTCCGGGGCGAGTACGCCGTCGTCAAAGTCGCCCACCACGGCAGCCGTGACCAGGAGCCGGCGCTGTACGCGCAGATCGCCGCGCCTGCCGCGCTGGTCAGCGTGGGGGAGGACAACGACTACGGACATCCGCGGAAGGAGACACTGGCGATCCTCGAGGCGGCAGGTTCGCGCACTCTGCGCACCGATCAGCGCGGTCTCGTGCTGCTCGGAGAGAAGGAAGGACGACTGGTCGTGTGGACTGAGCGTCAGGAGTGAAGGTCCGTACCCGCCGGTAGGCTGAGAGCATGGCAGCTCCTCGCTCTTCGGCACGCAGCACGGCCGCCAAGGGCACCAAGGTTCCGCAGGTGTCGTGGCGTGAACCGCGGCCCGCTCCGATCGTGCTCGTCTCGGGCCCGGAAGAGGTGCTCGCCGAGCGCGCGATCGCCGGCGTCCGCGACTACCTGCGCGCCGAGGACCCGGCGCTCGAGGTCAGCGACATCCGCGCCGACGACTACGCCGCCGGCACGCTGCTCGGCCTCACCTCGCCTTCGCTGTTCGGCGAACCGCGGCTCGTGCGCGTGGCGGGCGTCGAGAAGTGCACCGACGCCTTCCTGCAGGAGGCGGTGCGCTACCTCGAGGCGCCTCAGGACGGCGCGACGGTGATCCTCCGCCACACGGGCGCGACGGTGCGCGGCAAGAAGCTGCTCGACGCCGTGCGAGCCGGAACGGGCGGTGGCATCGAGATCCCGTGTGCGGCGGTCAAGCGCGACTCCGATCGCGTCGACTTCGCCGCCGGCGAGTTCAAGGCCGTGAAGAAGCGCATCCAGCCCACGGCGCTGCGCGCCCTCGTCTCGGCCTTCGCCGACGACCTCACCGAGCTCGCCGCCGCCTGCCAGCAGCTGATCGGCGACGTCGAAGGCGACATCACCGACGACATCATCACCAAGTACTACGGCGGTCGCGTCGAGGTGTCGGCCTTCGTCGTCGCCGACACGGCCATCGCCGGTCGCTACGGCGACGCCCTCGTCGCGCTGCGCCACGCCCTGGCATCCGGAGCCGACCCCGTGCCGATGGTGGCCGCCTTCGCGATGAAGCTGCGCACCATGGCGCGCGTCGCCGGACGCCGTGAACCGAGCCGCCAGCTCGCGCAGCAGCTCGGCATGAAGGACTGGCAGATCGACCGCGCACGCAAGGACCTCGCGGGGTGGAACGAGCGCTCTCTCGGCATGGCGATCCAGGCGACAGCGCGCGCCGACGCCGAGGTCAAAGGCGCCGCACGCGACCCGATCTTCGCACTCGAGCGCATGGTGACGGTCATCGCCACCCGCGACGCCTTCACGCGCTGACGCGGCCCAGTACAAGCGCCGCCGGAGCGTCTCTCGCACTCTCGGGTACGCAGAAGGCCCGCCCCGCGAACGGGACGGGCCTTCGAAGCATTGGGCCTATCTGGGCCCCTGAGCCTGTCGAAGGGTCAGAGAGCGGCGACCTTCTTGGCGATGGCCGACTTGCGGTTCTTCGCCTGGTTCTTGTGCACGACGCCCTTGCTGACGGCCTTGTCGAGCTTGACGGCCGCGACCTTGAGAGCGCCCTCTGCGGCCTCCTTGTCGCCCGAGGCGATGGCCTCACGGGTCTTGCGGACCAGCGTCTTCAGCTCGCTCTTCACGGCGCGGTTGCGCTCCTGAGCCTTCAGGTTGGTCTTGTTGCGCTTGATCTGCGACTTGATGTTTGCCACGTGTGGACACTTTCTGTCTGGATGGGATTCGGAGTGCTGCCGACGGTAGAGGGACGCCGCACAGCGGTCGTGAGGGACGAACCCACACGCAAGCCAAGAACCAATACTACCAGGAGCGAGGGGCAGGTGCTGAACCGGTCAGTGGCGCGCCTGATCGAGCGTGCCCTCAGCTTCGGCATCCAGCGTCGCCAGCGCCAGCCGCAGCACCGCGTTGAACACCGACGGGCGCATCGCCGTCACCAGGTGCGAGGCCCGGGGCACGACGATCAGCTCGGCGTGCGGTGCCAGCCGCTGGAACAGCGCCTCGTTCACGCGCAGCTGATCGAACTGTCCGTTCACGAACCACAGCGGCACCCGGATGCGCGCCAGCGCGGCCTCCAGATCGAGGGCGGCGAGACTGCTCAGCGCGGCATCCTGCGCGTCGAACGCGTACCCGCCCGCGGCGAAGTCGCCGCGGGTGTCTAGCGGGAGGGTCGCAGCCAGTACCCGATCGGTGAGCCACTGCCCGCGGCCCGGCAGCGAATTCATCGCTCCGGCCAGCACACGGTAGGCCCGCAGCGCCGTCCCGCGGGGGAGGGCGGTGCAGGAGACAGCGACGACACCCGCGACCGCCGGCGTCTGCTCGCCGCCGGCGTAGGCGAGCGAGAGCAGCCCGCCCATCGAGTGACCCACGAGCAGCACGGGCCCGTCGGCTGCGGCGGCACGCACCGCAGCATCGATCGTGTGCAGCGCCTCGTGCAGGGTGAAGTCCTCATCCATTCGCGTGCCATGCGCGGGAAGGTCGACCGCGGTCGACGGGATGCCGTTCTCGGCGAGCCAGGCGACCTGCGAGCGCCACATCGTCGCGGACGTGCGGATGCCGTGGACGAGGACGACGTGGACGGTCACCTCTCCAGGATATGAAGAAAGCGGGGCCGGTGGATGATCCACCGGCCCCGCCCATACCGTGCAGTGCTTACTTCTCCCAGCCGACGTTCTCGACGGGCTGGATGCCGAAGCCGTCCAGGCCGACGTAGGGCTCGGGGGTGAGGTTGGCGAGACCGGTCTTGACGGCCGAGATGGTCGGGCCGTTGTAGAGCGGGATCAGGCCCCAGCCCTTGAGCAGCTCGGGCTCGAGCTTCATCGCGGCAGCGATCTGGTCGTCGCCGTCCTTGATCTTCTCGACCTCGTGGATCTTCTCGTCGGTCTCGTCGCTCCAGACGCCCGACAGGTTCAGACCCTGGTCAGCACCGTAGATCTGGAAGAAGTCTCCGACGCCGTAAGGGTCGGACGAGGTGAAGCGCAGGCTCGCGATGTCCCAGTTCTTGCCGTTGTAGTCCTCGGCGAACTTGTTGGAGGGGCGCACATCGATCTTGACGTCGATGCCGATCTCCTTCTCGGACTTCTGCAGCGACTGTGCGAGAGCCGCCTGGGTCGGGTCGTCGCTGAAGATCGGGTAGGTGACCGAGAGCTTCACGCCGTCCTTCTCGCGGATGCCGTCAGAGCCCTTCTCCCATCCGGCGTCATCGAGGAGCTTGTTGGCTGCCTTCGGGTCGTGCTTCCAGCCCGCCTTCTCGAGCGAGTTGCTGTAGCCCGGCTGGAATGGGTACATCACGAAGGAGCCGGCATCGGCCTCTTCGTAGTCCAGGCCGTTCCACGCGATCTGCTTCTGCTGCTCGATGTTCACGGCCTTGAAGAAGGCCTCACGGACCTCCACGTCCGCGAACTGCGGCTTCTCGGCGTCGACCTCGAGGAGGGTGTTGGCCGTCTGCGTGGCGCGGTGGATCGTGATGTCCTTCATGTCCGACACCTGAGCGAGACGGTCCTTGCTGTTCACGCCCACCTGGTCGATCTGGCCGTTCTTGAAGGCGTTGATCGAGGCCTGGGCGTCCATGCCCTGGAACGTCACCTTCTCGAGCAGCGGCTTGTCACCCCACCACTCGGGGTTCGGCTTGAAGGAGATGAAGTCGGTGTTCGCGTCGAAGCTGTCGATCGTGAACGGGCCGGCGCCCCACTCGGCGTGCGGGTTGTCGATGAACGCCGTGTTGAACAGGTCAGGCGTGTTGATCGCCGGGTGCAGCAGGATGGTGAAGCCCTTGGCGATCCAGGGGTACTCGCCGTCGTACGTGACGACAGCGGTCTTGGCGGTGTCGCCCATCTCGACGGACTTGACCTCCTTGTAGCCGCTGGTCGCGTTGGGCACGAAGCCGTCCTCGTCGGAGCGGTTCGCCTTCCACGTGGCGTCGATGGCGGTCCAGTCCATGTCGGTGCCGTCGTTCCAGTGCGCGTCCTTATTGAAGGTGAAGGTGATGACGGTGTTGCCGTCCTTCACCTCCGTCTTCCACTCGTCGAGGTACGCGTCGTTCTTGTACGGGGTGCCGTCGTCCTTGAACAGGATGAGCTGCGGCATGTACCAGGCTGCGATGCGCGCGGTGTCAGCGCTGCCGTCGCCGTTGAACTGGTTCAGCTGCTCGGGGACCTCGTTGATCGGGAAGTTGGCGACGCCGCCTTCCTTGAGGTTCTCGCGAGGCTGCGGGTTGTAGTCCGCGAAGTTGGTGGTGGCCTTGTCGCCGCCGTTGCCGCTTCCGTCTCCGCTGTTACCGGAGTCGGCTGCGCACCCGCTGAGAGCGAGTGCGAAAGCGCCGGTCAGTGCCAGCGCTCCCATCAGCTTGTGCTGCTTCATGGTGCTCCTTTCGCCTTTCGGCGTGTCATAAGGGGAGACTAGTTCGCCCTGCAGGAGGGCGACACGACCGCGAGTGAATCTCGACTAACTGTTATCGGAGAGTGACCCGACGGGTGCCGCGCTGGAGCGGACGACATCGGTGGATCAGACTGTCGCCGGCCGGGTGCTCATGGTTTCGGCGTCGAAGACCACGCGCTGACGGGTGCGCTCGACGTCGGGGTCCGGCACGGGGATCGCCGACAGCAGCGCCTGCGTGTAGGGATGCCTCGGGTTGTCGAACACCTCGTCCACGTCGCCGTGCTCGACGAACTCGCCGAGGTACATCACGGCCACGCGGTCGGCGATGTGGCGCACGACGGACAGGTCATGCGCGACGAACAGGTACGACAGACCGAGTTTGACCTTGAGTTCCTCGAGGAGGTTGATCACACCTGCCTGTATCGACACGTCCAGCGCCGAGACCGGCTCGTCGAGCACGACGATCTTCGGGTTCGTCGAGAGGGCACGGGCGATGCCGATGCGCTGACGCTGCCCGCCCGAGAAGGCGCCGGGGAAGCGATCACGGTGCGCGGGGTTCAGGCCCACCAGATCCATCAGCTCCTGGACGCGTGCCTGCGTCTCCTCCTTGGAAGTGCCGATGGCACGCAACGGCTCCGCGATGATGTCTGAAACGGTCATCCGGGGGTCCAGGGCACCCATCGGGTCCTGGAACACGATCTGGATGTCGCGTCGCAGCCGGCGCTCCACCTTCCGGTCGTGCAGCTCGTTGACGCTGGTGCCGGCGATGACGATGTCGCCTTCCGCCTGCTTCTCGAAGTCCATGATCTGCAGCAGCGTGGTGGTCTTGCCGGAGCCGGACTCGCCGACGATGGCCATGGTCTCGCCCTCACGCACGTCGAAGCTGATGCCCTTCACGGCCTGCACCTCGCCCACCTTGCGCTTGAACAGCGCGCCCTTGAGCAGGGGGAAGGTCTTGACCATGTTGCGCACCTCGAGCGTCACCGGACGCTCTTCACGCGGCCTGCGCGTCAGCTCGCTCTCGGGGATGACGGGCGGTGGGTACACCGGCAGCCCGCCGATGAGCCCGTCCGAGTCGATCTGCTCGGCGCGGATGCACGCGGCGAGGTGCGACGGATCGCCGTGCACCGGGGCGAGGTCGGGCTCACGCGTCAGGCAGGCCTCGACGGCGATCGGGCAGCGGGATGCGAACGGGCAGGCATCCGGCAGATCGATCAGCAGCGGCGGGTTGCCCTTGATCGGGATCAGCGGCTCCTTCACCGCCTTGTCGACGCGAGGGATGGCACCGAGCAGGCCGATGGAGTAGGGCATCCGGGTGTTGTGGAACAGCTCATGCGCCCCGGCATGCTCGACGGGCTTGCCCGCGTACATCACCATGACGTCGTCGGCCGTGCGCGCGACCACGCCCATGTCGTGAGTGATCATGATCACCGCGGCGCCGGTCTCGTCCTGTGCCTTCTCGATCAGGTCCAGGATCTGAGCCTGGATGGTCACATCCAGAGCCGTGGTCGGCTCGTCGCAGATGATCAGGCGCGGGTTGTTGGCCATGGCGATGGCGATCACGACCCGCTGGCGCATGCCGCCCGAGAACTCATGCGGGAACGACTTCATCCGTCGTTCCGGGTTGCTGATGCCGACAACGGTGAGCAGCTCGAGCGACCGGTTCCACGCCTCCTGCTTGGATAGCCCGCGGTGCACGGTCAGCGCCTCGATCAGCTGGTCGCCGACGGTGAAGACGGGGGTGAGCGAGGTGAGCGGGTCCTGGAAGACCATCGCCATGCCGTTGCCGCGGATCATCGACATCTGCTTGTCGCTCTTGCCGAGCAGCTCCTGGCCCTCGAACTGGATCGAGCCGGTGACCTTCGCGTTCTCGTCCAACAGGCCCATGATCGCGAGGGAGGTGACGGACTTGCCCGACCCGGACTCGCCCACGATGCCGAGCGTCTTGCCCGCCTCGAGGTCGAAGGAGACGCCGCGGACGGCGTCCACACGGCCGGCCTCGGAGGCGAAGCTGACCTTGAGGTCGCGGACGGAGAGAACGGTCTTCGAGGTGGGGGTGCTCATGCGCGGCCTCCTGCCGCCGAGGTGGGATCGAGGGCGTCGCGCAGGCCGTCGGCGACGAGCGCCATGGACACGGTGAGAAGCGTCAGGGCGAGCGCCGGGAAGTAGAACAGCCACGGGGCGCTGGTGACGCTCGCCGCGCCGGTGCCGATCAGGGAACCGAGCGAGACGTCAGGCAGCTTCACGCCGAAGCCGATGAACGACAGACCGGTCTCGGTCATGACCGCGCCCACGACGCCGAGGGTGAAGTTGATCACCAGGAGCGAACCGATGTTCGGGATGAGGTGGCGGAGCACGATGCGCATGCCGGGGACGCCCATGTAGCGGGCCGCGTCGATGTACTCGCGCTCGCGCAGCGACAGAGCCAGCGTCCAGATGACGCGAGCGGGGAAGAACCAGCTCACGAAGATCATCGCCAGCGAGATCACGCGCCAGTCGCCGCCCGCGCTGTTGGAGATGAGAGCCAGGATCAGGAAGGTCGGCACCACCATGAGGAAGTGGATGAGAAGCAGGGTGAACTGCTCGATGCGACCGCGGAAGTACGCAGCCGCAGTGCCGACGATGGCGGAGAGTGCGGTCACGCCGACGGAGACCGTGACGGCGATCATCAGCGAGCGCTGCAGGCCCACCGCGGTAAGCGTCCAGGTGTCGTTGCCGCCGGTGGTGGTTCCGAACCAGTGCTCCGCCGAAGGGCCGGTGCTGAGGTTCAAGAAATCCTGATCGTCGATCGCGTACGGCGACGTGAGCGGCACGACGATCGAGTAGATCACCATCAGGATGAAGATGATCACGCCGACCACGGCCGGCTTGTTGCGCATGAAGCGTCGCGTGTACAGCGTCCACTTGCTCAGCTGCTTGGCGGGGATGCGCTCGGCCGTCGTGTCAGGGCCGACGGGCGGCTGAACTTCGGGATCGATCATTTCGGTGCTCATGTCAGCTCACCCTCACTCGGGGGTCGAGGACCACGACGGCGATGTCCGCGAGCAGCGCGCCGATGGCTGTCAGCACGGCGCCGAAGGCGGCGACGGCCACCACGCCGTGCACGTCGTTTCCGTTGATGGTGGTCAGGAAGTAGCGACCCATGCCCTGCCAGGCGAAGATCGTCTCGGTCAGGATCGCGCCGGTGAAGATCGCCGGAATGGAGAACGCGACCTGCGTCGCCACGGGGATGAGCGAGGTGCGGAGCGCGTGCCGGCGAATGGCCTGCTGCTTGGTGAGGCCCTTCGCCCGCGCGGTGCGGACATAGTCGGCGGAGATGTTGTCGAGCAGCAGCGTGCGCTGCAGGAAGTGATACTGCGCGTAGCCGATGATCACCAGCGCGATCGTGGGCAGGATCAGGTGCTGCAGCGCGTCGATGATCACCGGGAAGAACCCGGTCACGCCTTCTGAGGAGGACCCTGTCACGTAGAAGACGCGGGTGCCCACCCAGTTGTTGAAGTTGATCGCCAGGATCACCACCGCGAGGCCCGCGACGATGATGTTCACGTTCATGGTGATGATCGAGATGCCCTGCCAGATCCGGTCGCCCAGTTTGTACTGGCGGGATGCGGTGTAGACGCCGATCCAGATGCCGAGGAGAGTGGCGATGATCGTGGCGCCGAGAACCAGCTCGGCGCTGACCCACATTCGGAACCCGACCTGCTCGTTCACCGATCCACCTGTGGGGCTCACGCCCCAGTCCCAGCGCAGCAGGATTCCCGTGAACCAGGTCCACCACCGTTCGATCAGCGGAACGCTCGCATCCAGATTGCGCGGGCGGAGCAGATTCTCAATCTGCTCTGAGCTGAGGGGCGGCTTGCGGCCGACGTAGTTGCTTCGCGGATCGAGGAATGACCAGGCAAGGAGGTAGGTGACATTCGTCGCGACCACGATCATGAGCAGCCAGCCGAGGGTCCGGCGCACGAGATACTTGATCAAGGTGGAGGGTCTTTCTCTTCTACAGCCTGCCCGGGATCTCCGACGCGACGCTGAGTCGGGATGACGTTCTGCGTCATTCCTCTTCAAGCCTACGCCGACACGTGCAGGAGGGCTGTGACGGAGTCATATAGTCGGCGGAACTCAGTCTCACTGGGTCGCCCCGGGCAACTTCGCGAGACTATCACCGGTGCACTCGAATGGGGATTGAGCCGGGCTGAACGTAGACTTGCCTGAACCCTCTCGGACGCACCAAGGACCACATGTCACCCCGCGCTCTCACCCCGCTGTCGCCTGCGGCGACGCCCGCCACGCAGATCCGCAACTTCTGCATCATCGCCCACATCGATCACGGCAAGTCGACCCTGGCCGATCGCATGCTGCAGGTCACGGGCTCGGTGGCGGATCGCGACATGCGCGCCCAGTACCTCGACCGCATGGACATCGAGCGTGAGCGGGGCATCACGATCAAGAGCCAGGCAGTGCGGATGCCCTGGGCCCTTCGACAGGCTCAGGGACCCAGCGAAGAGGTCTTCGCGCTCAACATGATCGACACGCCGGGACACGTGGACTTCACCTACGAGGTGTCCCGTTCCCTGGCTGCGTGCGAGGGAGCGATCCTGCTGGTCGATGCGGCGCAGGGCATCGAGGCGCAGACTCTCGCGAACCTGTACCTGGCCCTCGAGAACGACCTGCACATCATCCCCGTGCTGAACAAGATCGACCTGCCGGCCGCCGATCCAGAGAAGTTCGCCAAGGAGCTCGCCGACCTCATCGGCGGCAGGCCCGAGGACGTGCTGCGCGTCTCGGGCAAGACCGGCGTCGGCGTCGAGGACCTTCTCGACCGCATCGTGCAGGAGATCCCCGCCCCGGTCGGCGATCCGGATGCCCCGGCGCGCGCCATGATCTTCGACTCGGTCTACGACTCGTATCGCGGCGTCGTGACCTACGTGCGCATGGTCGACGGCAAGCTGAACCCGCGCGAGCGCATCCAGATGATGTCGACCAAGGCGACCCACGACCTCCTCGAGATCGGCGTCTCCAGCCCTGAGCCGGTTCCCTCGAGTGGGCTCGGTGTGGGTGAGGTGGGCTATCTGATCACCGGCGTGAAGGATGTGCGCCAGTCGAAGGTGGGCGACACCATCACGACGGCTCGGGGAGCCGCCACCGAGGCCCTCGCCGGATACACCGACCCGAAGCCGATGGTCTTCTCGGGCATCTACCCGATCGACGGCAGCGACTACGCCGAGCTGCGTGAGGCGCTCGACAAGCTGAAGCTGTCGGACGCGTCGCTGCAGTACGAGCCCGAGACGTCCGTCGCGCTCGGCTTCGGCTTCCGCTGCGGATTCCTCGGGCTGCTTCACCTCGAGATCATCACCGAGCGCCTGTCACGCGAGTTCGGACTCGACCTCATCACCACCGCGCCGAGCGTGATCTACGAGGTCGACACCGACACCGGCGAGAAGGTCATCGTCACCAATCCGAGCGAGTACCCGGACGGGCGCGTCGCGTCGGTGTCCGAGCCCATGGTGAAGACCGCGATCCTGCTGCCCAAGGACTACGTCGGCACGGTGATGGAGCTCTGCCAGTCGCGTCGAGGCACCCTGCTGGGCATGGAGTACTTCTCCGAGGAGCGCGTCGAGCTGCGCTACCGCATGCCGCTCGGCGAGATCGTGTTCGACTTCTTCGACCAGCTGAAGTCCAAGACGCAGGGCTATGCGAGCCTGGACTACGAGCCCGACGGGCAGCAGGAGGGCGATCTGGTCAAGGTTGACGTTCTGCTGCAGGGCGACAAGGTCGACGCCTTCAGTGCGATCGTGCACCGTGAGAAGGCCTACGCCTACGGGACGATGATGGCTGAGCGCCTCCGCAAGCTCATTCCTCGGCAGAACTTCGAGGTCCCCATCCAGGCGGCCATCGGCGCGCGCATCATCGCGCGCGAGACCATTCGCGCCCTTCGCAAGGACGTGCTCGCCAAGTGCTACGGCGGTGACATCAGCCGCAAGCGCAAGCTGCTCGAGAAGCAGAAGGAGGGCAAGAAGCGCATGAAGATGGTCGGTCGCGTCGAGGTGCCTCAGGAGGCCTTCATCGCGGCGCTGTCGGGCGATGTCGAGACCAAGGACAAGAAGTAGGTCGCTCGGGACGCGGTGTCGTTCGGAGACTGTTCAGACAGGTCGCTTAGGCTGGAGATCATGCGTCGGGGGACTTTCCGAGAAGGCACGGTGGACTATGCCGCGGTGGGTGCGACCCACGCACCCGACCTCATGCAGTACCCGCCGGAACGCAGCATTCCTGCTGAGGCATCCTGGCGTCTGGGCAGCGGTGAGGACCGCTTCCGCACCGCCGGCGAATCGCTGCTGTCGTGGACCGCGCAGCGCGCCGCCGGCCTCGAGCTGCGCGATGTGCGCCCCGCCGCAGGCTCGGCGTACACCGGCGTCAGCTTCGATGCCGAGGGCGCGCCGATCGCCCCGAACCGCACGCAGGTCGAGCAGCGGTTCGCCGCCGACGGGACGCCCTTCGTCGCGCCGGGCATGACCCTCAGGCTGCACGGCCGCGTCAAGGGAATGAAGGCGGATGCCGAGCTGCGCGTGATCTCGGTGACCGAGGAGCGCCGTCGCATCGGCTTCGTGCTCGGCACCGTCGGCGGCTCGGTGGTCAGCGGCGAGGAGTCGTTCGACATCGAATGGCGCGAGGACACCGACGAGGTGTGGTTCACGGTGCGGGCGTTCGACGCCCCGGTGGCCGTGCTGTACCGCCTTCCCGGCATGGTGCGCCGTCGCCGGCGCGAGCTGTTCGCCCTCTACCTGCGCGCGATCTCGCCGCTGTACGCGACCCCGATCTGATGGCGCACGCACTCTGATGGCACGGGCACTCTGATGGCCGGGCCTCTTCCGCTGGGGGATCCGGCGCCGGCCGATGGCCGGCTTCCGGATGACCTCCCGGTCGACCGCTCGGTGCCGTTCTCGGCGTACCTGCACGTGCCGTTCTGCCGCGTGCGCTGCGGCTACTGCGACTTCAACACCTACACCGCGACCGAGCTGCGCGGGGCGAAGCAGGACGAGTACGCCGACACGCTGATCCGCGAGATCGCGCTTGCGGGCGCGGTGCTCGGCGAAGCCGGTGGCATCCGCCCGCTCGACACGGTCTTCTTCGGCGGCGGCACGCCCACTCTGCTGCCCGCCGGCGAGCTGGCGGGGATGCTCGCCGCGGCGACATCGACGTTCGGCATCCGCGACGGCGCGGAGGTGACCGTCGAGGCCAACCCCGACACGGTGACACCCGAGGTGGTGCGGACTCTGGTGGATGCCGGGGTCACCCGGCTCTCCATCGGGATGCAGTCGGCCGTGCCGCATGTGCTGGCCGCTCTCGACCGCACGCACCGGCCCGAGAACGTCCGCACAGCCGTCGACGCCGCGCGCGACGCCGGCCTCGATGTGAGCGTCGACCTCATCTACGGCGCACCGGGGGAGACGCTGGCTGACTGGGAGCAGTCCCTCGACGCGGCTCTCGCCCTGGAGCCCGATCACATCTCGGCATACGCCCTGATCATCGAGGACGGCACCAAGCTCGCCAGGCAGATCCGGCGCGGGGAGGTGCCGGCTCCCGACGACGACCTGCAGGCCGACATGTACGAGGCCGCCGATCAGCGGCTCGGCGCCGCGGGTTTCCAGTGGTACGAGGTGAGCAACTGGGCGCGTCCTTCGACAGGCTCAGGAACCCAGGAGTCCAGGGACCACCGCTCGCGCCACAACATGGCCTACTGGCGCGGGTCGGACTGGTGGGGCTTCGGACCCGGCGCGCACAGCCACGTCGCCGGCCTGCGGTGGTGGAACGTCAAGCATCCGGCTGCGTACGCGCAGCGGCTCGCCCTCCGCGAATCACCCGCCGCCGGCCGCGAGCGGCCGGATCTCGAGGCGCGCACGCTCGAGCGCGTGCTGCTGCAGAGCCGTCTCGCCGAGGGGCTGCCGATCGACGACATCGCCGAGGGTCGCCGGGACCGGGTGGCCGAGCTGATCTCGGACGGACTCGTCGATCCGGCTGCGGCTCTGCGACAGCGTCGGGTGCGGCTCACCCTGCGGGGTCGGCTGCTGGCGGATGCCGTGGTGCGCGCACTCACCGATTAGCGGGCGCGACCCGCGCAGCGCCGGCGAGCCGACGGCCAGGTTCGAACGGGTAGGATTGGCACTCGGAACGTTCGAGTGCCAGCGGGAGGGATGATGGTCACACAACGAGGCCTTGAGGTCCTCCGCGCGATCGTGCAGGACTACGTCGCGACGCACGAGCCCGTCGGCAGCAGGTCGATCGTCGAGCGCCACGCGTTCGGCGTCTCCGCGGCGACGATCCGCAACGACATGGCGCAGCTCGAGGACGAAGAGCTCATCACCGCCCCGCACACCTCGTCGGGGCGCGTGCCCACCGACAAGGGCTACCGGGTCTTCGTCAACCACCTCGCCCAGGTTCGGCCGCTCTCCGTGCCGCAGCGCACGGCGATCGAATCGTTCCTCGCCGCACCCAGCGACCTCGACGACCTCATGGCGCGCACGGTGCGGGTGCTCACCCAGCTCACCGGCCAGGTCGCCCTCGCCCAGTACCCGTCGTTCGCGCGCGCGAGCATCACCCACGTCGAGCTCGTCGCGCTGGCGCCGAATCGGATGCTGGTCGTGCTGGTCACCGACGCCGGCGGCGTGTCGCAGCGCATCTCGCCGCTGCCCATCGACATCGACGACGCCGACCTGGCGGTGCTGCGCGCTCAGCTCGCCGCGCTCATCACCGGCCGCGCGGTCGGAGAGGCCTCCGAGCGCATCGCATCGGCAATGGACCCGCAGGCCGGGTCCCGCCTGCAGCCGGCGCTGGCGGCACTGGCCGCGGTGATCGCCGAGGAGCTGGCGGAGTTCCGGCAGGAGCGGCTGGTGATGGCGGGCGCAGCCACGCTCGCGCGGCGTGAGCAGGACTTCCGCGGCAGCATCCATCCTCTGCTCGAGGCGATCGAGGAGCAGGTGACCCTGCTGCGGCTGATGAGCGAGATGGTGACGGACGAGCACGGTCTCGCCACGAGCATCGGCACCGAGAACGCGCCGTTCGGGCTCGGCGAGGCATCGATCGTCGCCAGCAACTACGCCGCCCCTGGCGGCACGGCGCGCGTCGGCGTGATGGGGCCGACCCGCATGGACTATCCGAGCAACCTCGCCGCGGCGCGGGCCGTGGCCCGCTACCTCTCGCGGATGCTCGAAGAAGACGAGGCGGCCCGCTGATGCGGTCGGCCGCACACACGAACGCACACGAAGAAAGGTGACCGTGGCGGATCACTACGAGGTCCTCGGGGTGTCGAAGGACGCCTCCCAGGATGAGATCAAGAAGGCATACCGCAAGCTCGCGAGGCAGCTGCACCCGGACGTGAACCCGGGGGACGACGCGGCTGAGAAGTTCAAGCTCGTCACGCACGCATACGACGTGCTCAGCGACGAGGACTCCCGGCGCCGCTACGACATGGGCGGCGACCAGAACGGCGGCTTCGGCGGCGGTTTCGGCGGGTTCGGCGACATCTTCGAGACGTTCTTCGGCGCGGCAGGGGGCGCCCGTTCGGCGCGTCCGCGGTCGCGCCGCGAGCGGGGTCAGGATGCCCTGGTGCGCCTCGACCTCGAGCTCGGCGACGTCGTGTTCGGCGTGCACAGGGACATCGAGGTCGACACCGCGGTGCTGTGCGAGACCTGCCACGGCAGCTGCTGCCAACCCGGCACGTCTCCCGTCACCTGCGATGTCTGCGGCGGCAGCGGCCACGTGCAGCGCCAGGTGCGAAGCCTGCTGGGCAACGTCGTCACCTCGCAGCCGTGCGGCACCTGCGAGGGCTACGGCACCGTCATCCCCAACCCGTGCGGGTCGTGCGCCGGCCAGGGCCGCGTGCGGTCCCGCCGCACGGTCGCCCTCGACATCCCCGCCGGCGTCGAGACCGGACTTCGCCTGCAGCTGCCCGGCTCGGGAGAGGTCGGCCGCGCGGGCGGCCCGAACGGCGACCTGTACGTGGAGGTCGCGGTCGCGCCGCATCCGGTCTTCAGCCGGGACGGCGACGATCTGCTGGCGACTCTCGAGGTGGCGATGACGGATGCCATCCTCGGCACCACCACGACCATCGAGGGTCTGGACGGCACGGTCGACCTCGAGCTGCGCGCGGGCGTGCAGTCCGGCGACGTGCTCACGATCGGCGGCCGGGGCATCACGCCCCTGCGCGGATCCCAGCGCGGCGACCTGCGCGTGGGCGTGCAGGTGGTCACTCCGACCAAGCTCGACGGGGCGCAGCGCAAGCTCATCGAGGACTTCGCCAAGAAGGCGAAGGCCCCGGCTCCCAGACTCGCGCAGTTCCAGCAGGGGCTCTTCTCGAAGCTGCGCGACCGCTTCCGCAGCCACTGACCCCCGCACCACAGCCGATCGGAGCCCCATGGCCCTGCACTTCGTCGTACCCGACTGCACCGACGCCGCCATCGGCGAACTCATCCGCCTGACGGGATCGGAGGCGAAGCACGCCTCGGTGGTGCGCCGGGTGCGCGTCGGCGAGACCATCACCATCGGCGACGGGCGCGGCGTGTGGCTCGAGGGCGAGGCCGAGGACGTCACCGCGTCGCAGGTGAGCGTGCGCGTCACGAACCGCCGTGTACAGGACGGTCCTGAGACGCGCATCGTGCTCGCGCAGGCGCTGGCGAAGGGCGACCGGGACGAGCTGGCTGTGCAGGCGGCGTGCGAGCTGGGCGTCGACGAGATCGTGCCCTGGCAGGCCGCGCGCAGCGTGTCGCGCTGGGAGGGGTCGAAGGCGGCCAAGGGCCGGGAGCGCTGGGCGACGATCGTTCGGGAAGCGGCCAAGCAGGCGCATCGTGCGTGGGTTCCCGACGTGGCGCCCGTGCGGTCCACTGCAGAGCTCGCCGCACGAGCCGCCGATGCCCGGCTGCTCGTGCTCGATCCGTGGACGCAGACGCCGCTCACCAGCATCCGCCCCGACGGGCGCGACCTCGTGCTCGTGGTCGGGCCGGAAGGCGGGATCGCTCCCGACGAGCTGGAGCGTCTCGAGGCCGCGGGTGCGGAGCGGGTTCGTCTGGGCGACACGGTGCTGCGCACCTCGACGGCGGGCCCCGCGGCGATCGCGGTGCTCTCGGCCAACCTGGGCCGCTGGTGACCCTGCGACAGGCTCAGGGACCCAGATAAGCTGGAAGCATGAGCGAACCCTCGATCTTCACCCGCATCCTGAACGGGGAGATCCCCGGTGAGATCCTCGCCGAGACCGACCGCGTGTTCGCGATCCGCGACATCGATCCGCAGGCGCCGCTGCACGCGCTCGTGATCCCCAAGACCGAGCAGTACCGCGACGTCACCGAGCTCGCCGCCGGCGACCCCGGGCTGATGGCCGACATGGTGGCCCTCGCCAAGCAGGTCGCCACCGAGCACGCCAACGGCGAGTACCGCCTGATCTTCAACAACGGCGCCAGCGCCGCGCAGTCGGTCTTCCACGTCCACGCGCACGTGCTCGGCAACATCGAGGAGGGCAAGCTCGTTGGCTTCTGACGACAGCGCACACTCTGACAGCGCACCCCCGCGGTTCCCCGCACAGCCCGAGCGCACCGAGCGCATCTTCGCCGACGGCATCGCCATGGTGCAGCTGCTCGGTCCGCAGGACCGCCTGCTGCGGATGCTCGAGAAGCAGCATCCGAGCGTGCAGGTGATGGTGCGAGGCAACGAGATCACGCTCGGCGGATCCACTGCCGACGTCGCCGCGGCGAAGCGACTCGTCGACGAGCTGATCGAGATGACCCGCTCCGGGCACGATCTCGCGCCCAGCGACGTCGAGCACTCCGCGCGCATCCTGCGCCGCGACGACGGACCACGGCCGAGCGAGGTGCTCGGCGAGGCGATCCTGTCGACTCGCGGCAGGGTCATCCGCCCGAAGACCCTCGGGCAGAAGGAGTACGTCGACGCGATCGAGCAGAACACCATCGTGTTCGGCATCGGACCCGCCGGCACCGGCAAGACCTACCTGGCGATGGCGAAGGCCGTGCAGGCGCTGCAGCGCAAAGAGGTGCAGCGCATCATCCTCACCCGGCCCGCGGTCGAGGCGGGGGAGCGCCTCGGATTTCTGCCCGGGTCGCTGACCGACAAGATCGATCCGTACCTGCGCCCGCTGTACGACGCGCTCAACGAGATGATGGACCCCGAGGTCGTGCCCCGCCTGATGGCGACCGGCACCATCGAGGTGGCGCCTCTCGCCTACATGCGCGGTCGCACGCTCAATGACTCGTTCGTCGTGCTCGACGAGGCGCAGAACACGACTCCCGAGCAGATGAAGATGTTCCTCACGCGTCTCGGGTTCGGCACGAAGATGGTCGTCACCGGCGACATCACCCAGGTCGACCTGCCGCAGGGCGCCTCGGGACTCCGTCTGGTGACCCGGGTGCTCGGCGACATCGACGACATCCACTTCTCGCGGCTGACGAGCGACGATGTCGTGCGGCACTCGCTGGTGGGCCGCATCGTCGATGCGTACAGCGAGTACGACGAGCAGCGCACCGCTGCGCGCGTGGAGCGCGAGCAGGCGCATCAGTTCGCGAACCGCGCCGAGCGCCGCAGCGCGCAGCCGCAGAAACCCCGAGACCGCATGCCGAAGCGAGGCCTGAAGTGATCGAGATCAACAACGAATCAGCGATCGCGGTCGACGAGACCGTGCTGCAGCGGCTCACCGACTTCAACCTCGCGCAGCTGAACGTCAGCCCCGACGCCGAGGTCGCGATCGTGCTCGTCGACGAGGGCGCGATGGAGTCGCTGCACGTGCAGTGGATGGACGAGCCGGGACCCACCGATGTGCTGAGCTTTCCGATGGACGAGCTGCGTCCCGGCAGCCCCGAGAACCCCACGGCTCCCGGCCTGCTCGGCGACATCGTGCTGTGCCCGCAGGTCGCCGAAGCGCAGGCGCAGACCGCCGGACACGCGCTGATGGACGAGCTCATCCTGCTCACCACGCACGGTCTGCTGCACCTGCTCGGCTTCGACCACGCCGAACCCGACGAGGAGCGTGAGATGTTCGGGCTGCAGAAGTCGCTGATCGAGGGCTTCGCGCGCGTCGAACGCGGTCGATGACACCCGCGATACTCCTCGCAGCCGCCGTGCTGCTGGTCGCCTTCGGCGGCCTGATGGCCGCCGTCGACGCCGCCTTCTCGGTCAGCTCGAACAGCGACCTCGAGAACATGTCGGCCGATGGCCGCAACGCCGAGGCGCTCGCGCGCATCGCCGCCGATCCTGCACCGCACGTGAACGCCGTCGCCTTCATGCGCGTGCTCTCCGAGACCACGGCGGCGGTGCTCGTCACCGTCGCGCTCGATGCCCTGCTGCCGAGCATCTGGTGGGCGATGCTGGCGGCCGCCGTGCTGATGACCGGCATCACCTTCGTGCTCGTCGGATCCAGCCCGCGATCGTTCGGTCGCCTGCACGCGACGACGATGCTGCGAACCTGGGCGCCGGTCGTGCGCGGCATGCGCATCCTGCTCGGGCCGCTCGCCCAGGCTCTCGTCTCCGCCGGCCAGCGGGTGACGCCGGGGACCGGGCGCAGCAGCTTCGCCTCCGAGGAGCAGCTGCTGAGCATGGTCGACGAAGCCGCGTCCAACCTCCTCATCGAAGAGGACGACCGTGACCTGATCCACTCGGTGTTCGACTTCACCGATCAGTTCGTGCGCGCGGTGATGGTGCCGCGCACCGAGATGATGACGGTGGATGCCGAGGCGACCACCACCGAGGCGATGGAGCTCTTCCTGCGCACGGGCGTCTCGCGCATGCCGGTGGTCGACGATGACGCGGATGACGTCGTGGGCGTGCTCTATCTCAAAGATCTCGTGCAGTTCGCCTACCGCGACGAGAGCGCGTGGCGCGGGCGGCCGGTGCGGCCGATCGCGCGTCCGGCGGTCTACGTGCCCGAGTCGATGCGCGCCGAGACGCTGCTTCAGCAGATGAAGCGCGACGCCGTGCACGTGTGCATGGTGATCGACGAGCACGGCGGCATCTCCGGGCTGGTCACGCTCGAGGATCTCATCGAGGAGCTGGTCGGCGAGATCGCCGACGAGTACGACCGCCAGCCTGCCGAGGTCGTCGAGCTGCCCGACGGTCGCTACCGCGTCAACTCGCGCCTGGGTCTCGAGGACGTGGGCGACCTGTTCGGGCTCGAGCTCGAAGACGACGACGTGGACTCGATCGGCGGATTGCTGGCGAAGGAACTGGGCCGTATCCCGCAGCCGGGTGCCACGGTGACCGTGCAGGGCCTCGTGCTCACGGGCGGCGCCTCGCGCGGTCGGGGCAGGGGGATCGCCACGGTGTTCGTGGAGCGGGCGCCGGGAGGCTGGGACGATGAACGCGATGGAGGACACGGCGATGGCTGAGCAGACCGGACGAGCAGACCAGGAGAAGACGCGCAGCGGCTTCGTGACGTTCGTCGGGCGACCGAACGTCGGCAAGTCGACGCTGACGAACGCCCTGGTGGGGGAGAAGATCGCCATCACCAGTGAGAAGCCGCAGACCACGAGGCGCGCGATCCGCGGCATCCTGAACCGGCCCGACGGCCAGCTCGTGATCGTCGACACCCCCGGCATCCACAAGCCCCGCACGCTGCTCGGCGAGCGGCTGAACGACCTGGTCGAGCAGGTGCTCGGCGATGTCGACGTGATCGGCTTCTGCGTTCCGGCCACAGAGAAGGTCGGACCCGGCGACCGCCGCATCGCGGCATCCCTCGACGGCTACTCACGGGCGAAGAAGGTCGCGATCGTGACCAAGACCGACGCCGCCGATAAGGACGCGATCATCGAGCGGCTGATGGAGGTCGACTCGCTGCGCGAGGACTGGGCTGCTGTCATCCCGCTCTCGGCGCTCACCCGCGAGCAGCTCGACGTGCTGGCCGACGAGATGCTGCAGCTGATGCCGGTGGGCCCACGGCTGTACGAGGACGGCATCGTCACCGACGAGTCGGACGAGGACCGCATCGCCGAGATCATCCGCGAGGCGGCGCTGGAGGGCGTGCGCGACGAGCTGCCGCACTCGATCGCGGTCGTCGTGGACGACATCGCACCCCGCGAGGACAGCGATCTCACCGATGTCTACGCGTCGATCGTCATCGAGCGCGACAGCCAGAAGGCGATCATCATCGGGCGCAAGGGCGCCCGGCTGCGCGACGTCGGCGCGGTCGCCCGGGAGGGCATCGAGGAGCTGCTCGGCACCCGCGTGTTCCTCAAGCTGCATGTGAAGGTGGCGAAGGAATGGCAGCGCGATCCGAAGCAGCTGGGACGTCTCGGGTTCTGAGATGGCCGCGCACTGGGTCGCCCGCGAGTGGGGCTCGCCGGACGGGTGGAGCTTCGAGAAGTACGAGGTCGCGGCTCCGGATGCCGGGGAGCTGACCATCCGCGTGCAGGCCGCCGGTGTGAATCCGGCGGACGCGAAGCACGTCGCCTCGTCGAGGCCGGGCGTCGACCTGCCGGTGCCGATCGGATACGAGGTCTCGGGCGTGGTCACGGCAGTGGGCCCCGGCACCGACATCGTGACCGGGCCCGTCGCGGTCGGCGACGAAGTCATCGCGTTCCGTGTGAGCGGCGGATACGCGACGGAACTCACCGTGCCGGCGCAGAAGGTGCTGCGCAAGCCCGCGACCCTCAGTCACGCGGAGGCGGCCAACCTGCTGCTCGCGGGTACGACCGCATCCGCCATGCTGCACGCGGTGGATGCGCAGCCGGGGGAGACGCTGCTGCTGCACGCCGCGTCCGGCGCAGTCGGCGTGAGCGTGCTCCAGCAGGCCGTGATGCGGGGCATCCGGGTCATCGGCACCGCCGGCCCTGCGCGCTTCGAGGAAGTGCGCCGCTTCGGCGGCATCCCGGTCGAGTACGGTGACGGTCTGCTGTCGCGCATCCGTGCCGCGATGGCGGACGCCGGCATCGGGGCGATCGACGCCGCCCTCGACGCGGCGGGGACCACCGAGGCGACGGAGACCTCCCTCGCGCTCGTGGAGGATCGTCGACGCATCGTCACGATCGTCGACCCGCGTGCCGCTGCCGAGCACGGGTTCCTGATCAGCGCCGGCTCCGATCCGGACACCGCCCGATACCGCGATGCGGTGCGCATCGAGCTCGTCGAAGCGGCCGAGCGGGGAGAGCTCATCGTCCCCGTCGCCCGCGAATATCCGCTCGATCAGGCGCCGCAGGCGCTCGCTTTCCTCGCAGAGGGGCATCCGGGCGGAAAGCTCGCGTTGATCCCCTGAATCGCCTCGCGGGTGAGCATCCTGCCAAGCAGGGTGCTAGCATCGATGCATGCCTCTGGGCGGTCTGCTTCTTCTTAGCTGCCGCGACGAGTCCTGACAATCGGGCCTCTCTCGTCGCGGCGCTTGTGTTGGCCTGAGCACGTTTTCTGACGAAGAGAAGCAGCCCCATCATGAAGAACAACCAGAAGCCCACCTCGATGCCGGTGCACAAGTACCGTCCGTACCACGAGCAGATCCGCATCGATCTCGAAGACCGCACCTGGCCGTCGAAGCGCATCACCGAAGCGCCGCGCTGGTGCGCCGTCGACCTCCGCGACGGAAACCAGGCCCTGATCGACCCGATGTCGCCCGAGCGCAAGCGCGTGATGTTCGAGCTGCTCGTGAGCATGGGCTACAAGGAGATCGAGGTCGGGTTCCCTTCGGCCAGCCAGACCGACTTCGACTTCGTGCGGCAGCTGATCGAAGAGGACCTCATCCCCGACGACGTCACCATCCAGGTGCTGACGCAGTGCCGTGAGCACCTGATCGAGCGCACCTACGAGTCGATCGTCGGGGCCAAGCAGGCCATCGTGCACTTCTACAACTCGACCAGCGTGCTGCAGCGCGAGGTGGTCTTCCGCTCCGACCGAGAGGGCGTCAAGCAGATCGCGCTGGAAGGCGCGCGTCTGTGCCGGCAGTTCGAGAAGCGGATCCCCGACACGCAGATCTACTACGAGTACTCGCCCGAGAGCTACACCGGCACCGAGCTGGAGTACGCCGTCGAGGTCTGCAACGCAGTGCTCGACGTGCTCGAGCCGACGCCCGACCGCAAGGTGATCATCAACCTGCCCGCGACCGTCGAGATGGCGTCGCCCAACGTCTACGCCGACTCGATCGAGTGGATGAACCGTCACCTGGCGCACCGCGAGAACGTGATCCTGTCGCTGCATCCCCACAACGACCGCGGCACGGCGATCGCCGCGGCCGAGCTCGGGTACCTGGCCGGCGCCGACCGCATCGAAGGATGCCTGTTCGGCAACGGCGAGCGCACCGGCAACGTCGACCTGGTGGCGCTGGGCATCAACCTGTTCACGCAGGGCATCGATCCGCAGATCGACTTCAGCGACATTGACCAGGTCAAGCGCACCGTCGAGTACTGCAACCAGCTGCCCGTGCCCGAGCGCAGCCCGTGGGCCGGCGACCTGGTGTTCACGGCCTTTAGCGGATCGCATCAGGATGCGATCAAGAAGGGCTTCGAGGCCATGGCTGCGAAGGCCGCAGAGCAGGGCGTGTCGGTCGACGAGATCGAGTGGGGTGTGCCCTACCTGCCCGTCGACCCCAAGGACCTCGGCCGCTCGTACGAAGCCGTGATCCGCGTCAACTCCCAGTCGGGGAAGGGCGGGGTCGCCTACCTGCTGAAGACCGACCACGCCCTCGACCTGCCGCGCAAGCTGCAGATCGAGTTCTCGGGAGTCGTGCAGGCGAAGACGGATGCCGAGGGCGGCGAGGTCACCAGCGAGCAGATCTGGTCGATCTTCCACGACGAGTACCTGCCGGCCGACGAGGACACCGCGAAGTGGGGCCGCTTCGAGCTGCTCGGCACGCAGACCCGCAGCGACATGTCGGGCGAGGTGTCGCTCGATGTCGTGCTGCGTGACGGCGAGACGAGCGAGCAGGCGTCGGGTCGCGGCAACGGCCCCATCGCGGCCTTCATCGAGGTGCTGCGCGAGCGGGGCTTCGAGATCTCGCTGTACGACTACGTCGAGCACACCCTCTCGACCGGCGGTGACGCGCAGGCGGCCGCCTACGTCGAGCTGCAGGTCGACGACCAGCGGCTGTGGGGCGTCGGCATCGACGGCGACATCTCGACCGCGTCGCTCAAGGCGATCGTCTCGTGCGTGAACCGCTCGATCCGCTCGCGTGAGGCTGCCGCCGAGCTCGTCGCGGTCTGACCCTCGCCGCGCCGACACCCCCATCTCCCGTCCAGGCCCCCGGCTGCAGACGTCCGCAGCCGGGGGTCTCGGCGGGAAGCGGGGGTCTCGGCGAAGGAGCGTGAGTTCCTGAGCCTGCCGCAGGTCACGGCTTGATGATCGGGATCATCCCCGTCTCGGTGGCGACCTTGCGGCGGTAGAGACGCCGCTGCTCCGGCAGCGACAAGTCGAACACCACCGCGAGCACCCGGATCACGGCCGTCACGACGATGCCGATCACTGCCGCGAGCGTGATCGAGACGTCGAACGCGTGCAGGATCACGATCGCCGTGCATCCGACCCCCGCTGCGACGGCGTAGAGCGAGCCGACATGCATGATCGCCACCGGCAATCCCATGAGCACGTCGCGCAGCACGCCGCCGCCGACGGCGGCGCACACGCCGATGAAGACGGCGGGGACGGGCGGGATGCCGAACGCGATCGCCTTGCTGACGCCGAAGGCGCCGAACATGCCGATCACGGCGGCATCGAGCACGACGATGAAGGTGTTGATGCGGTTGAAGACGCCGGCGAGCAGCATCCCGAGCAGCGCGGCACCGGCGGCGGTGATGAGGTACCAGTCGTTCTGCAGGGTCGCGGGCGGCTGACCGATCAGCAGGTCGCGGATGAGACCTCCGCCCATGCCGATCATGACGCCGATGATCGCGACGCCGAGCCAGTCGAGGCGGCGCTGACCCTGGAAGCCGGAGGCGAACATGGCCCCTTGGATGCCACCGAGCCCGACGCCGAGAAGATCAGCCCACAGCGGGATGGTGAAGAGCGGTTCCGTCACCCGTCCATTCTCTCGTGCCCGGGAGATAATCGTTGAGTGCCCACCTATCGAGACGAAGCGGTGATCCTGCGCACCCACAAGCTGGGCGAGGCCGATCGCATCGTCACGATGCTCTCGCGGCGCAACGGCAAGATCCGCGCGGTCGCGAAGGGCGTGCGGCGCACATCCTCGAAGTTCGGCTCACGACTCGAGCCGTTCATGGTCGCCGACGTGCAGATGTACAAGGGCCGCTCGCTCGACATCGTGCAGCAGGCCGAATCCCTCGGCGCGTATGGAGCAGACATCGCGGTCGACTACGACCGCTTCACGGCTGCGAGTGCGATGGTCGAGACCGCCGACCGGCTCAACGAGGCTGAGGCGACCGCTGAGCAGTACCTGCTGCTCGTCGGCGGGCTGCGGTCGCTCTCTCGCGGCGAGCATGCCGCGCGAAGCATCCTGGATTCCTACCTGCTTCGGGTGATGGCCCTGTCGGGCTGGGCGCCGGCCCTCGACGACTGCGCCCGCTGCGGCGCACCGGGACCGCACCGGCACTTCGGTGCGCAGCTGGGCGGATCGGTGTGCGATGCGTGCGCCCCTGCGGGCAGCCCGCGGATTTCGTCGTCGACGCTGTCGCTGCTTCGGGCTCTGATCGGCGGCGACTGGACGATGGTGGATGCTGCATCGCCGGCCGACACGGCCGCCGCATCCGGCACGGTCGCCGCATACGCCCAGTGGCACCTCGAACGCGGCATCCGCTCGCTCGAGCACGTCACCCACCCGTCGAGCATTGGAGCACGGTGACCCCGAAGCCGTACACGCATAAGGACGCGGTGCCGTTTCGCCCGCTCGACTGGACGGGCAAGACCCCGCCCGCGTTCCCCGCCGTGCCGGAGCACGTCGCGATCGTGATGGACGGCAACGGGCGCTGGGCGAACCGTCGCGGGCTCAACCGTGTCGAGGGGCACAAGGCCGGCGAGGAGGTGCTGCTGGATGTCGTCGCGGGCGCCATCCAGGCGGGCGTCAAGCACCTGTCGGTGTACGCCTTCTCGACGGAGAACTGGGCCCGCTCGCCGGAGGAGGTGCGCTTTCTCATGGGCTACAACCGCGACGTGCTGCATCGTCGACGCGATCAGCTCAACGAGTGGGGCGTGCGCGTGCGCTGGGCAGGACGCAAGCCGCGTCTGTGGGGCTCTGTCATCAAGGAGCTGCAGTTCGCCGAGCAGCTCACCAAGGACAACGACGTGCTCACCCTCACCATGTGCGTGAACTACGGCGGCCGCGTCGAGCTCGTCGATGCCATGCGGGCGATGGCCGAAGAGGTGAAGGCGGGCCGGATGCGCCCGAGCGCGATCACCGAGAAGCAGATCCGCAAGCACCTGTACGTGCCCGACATGCCCGACGTGGATCTGTTCCTGCGCAGCTCGGGCGAGCAGCGCACCTCGAACTTCCTGCTCTGGCAGGCGGCCTACGCCGAGATGGTCTTCCTCGACACGCTCTGGCCGGACTTCTCCCGCGAGGAGCTGTGGCGGGCGATCGAGATCTACCTGTCGCGCGATCGTCGCTTCGGCGGTGCGGTGGACACACCCGAAGCTTCAGCCTGACGTCGGCGTATGACGCTTCAGCCTGACGCTTTCGTCTTGCGCTTTCGTGGCACGGGACGCGAACGCAGGCTGCCGCCACCGGACGCGAGCTGCTGGGACGCGAGGGCGGGCGGGAATCAGCTCTCCGCAAGGTCGGCGGACGCTCAGGAATCGGCCGCCGCAATCCGCGTCAGCCAGCGTTCGGTCTCGCGGGGATGGCGGAAGCGCACAACGGTCAGATGCGGATGCCGCACCTCGACATCCGGCATCCGCTCCGTCCACTTGTGCAGGGTTCTCGTCTGCCACAGCAGGATGTTGTCCGCCGCATCACGGCGGAACATGTTCGAGATCCCGCGCTCGCGATTGCCGTTCCACAGCTCGGTGCGCAGCACCTGCCGAGCGAGCGTGCGGCGCACGAGACGCGTGCGCACCACGCGATAGGGGTAGTCCAGCCACAGCACCAGGTGCGCACGAGGCGCCAGGATCTGCTCCGTGCCCCTGCTCGTGTACTGCCACTCGGTGACCCAGCGCTCTTCGGAGGCGAAGGTCCGCACGTCGTCGAGGAACTCCGGCCGGGGTGTCCAGTTCGGCCCATGGAAGAGTGCGTCGATCTCGACATGACGAAGACGCCACAGCGAGGCGACGCGTCGCGCCAGAGTGGTCTTGCCCGAGCCGGTGACTCCCGCGATCAGCACGCGCGACGGCTGGATCGGGAGGGCGTCGGTGGCGTTCAGCACTGGAGAAGGCTACCCGATCGGGAATATGCGCGCCGGGGCATGCGGTTGTCCACTCATGTGAGCGAACCCATCTCCATCGACATCTGGTCCGACATCGCCTGCCCCTGGTGCTACATCGGCAAGCGCAACCTCGAGAAGGGACTCGCCGCGACAGCAGGCGATGACGACGCGCCGCAGGTGCAGGTCACCTTTCACTCGTTCGAGCTCTCGCCCGACACCCCGGTCGACTTCGACGGCGACGAGATCGACTTCCTCGCCGGGCACAAGGGCATGCCCCGTGATCAGGTCGAGCAGATGCTCGGGCACGTGACGAACGTCGCCGCGGGAGCGGGGCTGGAGTACCGCTTCGATCTGCTGCAGCACACGAACACGGTCAAGGCGCACGAACTGCTGCACTTCGCGAAGGAGAAGGGCCTGCAGCACGAGATGGAGGAGCGGCTCATGTCCGCCTACTTCACCGAGGGCAGGCACGTCGGCCGCATCGACGACCTGACCGCGCTGGCCGAGGAAGTGGGGCTGGATGCCGATGAGGCGCGCTCAGCGCTCGAATCCGAGGCCTACCTCGACGCCGTCCACGCAGACCAGGCACAGGCGCGCGCCTACGGCATCAACGGCGTGCCGTTCTTCGTCATCGACGGACAGTACGGCGTGAGCGGCGCCCAGCCGCCGGAGGCGTTCGAGAACGTCATCCGCGACGTGTGGGCGCAGAAGACCGCCGCGAGCTGATCAGCGACCCGCCTCCGTGAGGGCCGTCTCGATCGCAGAGACGACCTCGACGGAGTCGGGAAGCTGCTTCGGGCGGAAGCGCTGCACCGACCCGTCTGCGCCGACGAGGAACTTCTCGAAGTTCCACTCCACACGGCCGGCCTTGCCGTCGGCATCCGGAGCATCCTTCAGCGCCTTGTAAAGGTCGTGCGCGCTGCGCCCGTTCACTTTGATCTTGTCGTTGATCGGGAAGGTGACACCGTAGCTCGTCGAGCAGAACTCGAGGATCTTCTCGACCGACCCCGGCTCCTGGCCGAAGAACTGGTTGCACGGGAAGCCGATCACGCTGAAGCCGCGGTCTGCGTACCGCTGCTGCAGCTGCTCGAGCTGCGTGTACTGAGGGGTGAGCCCACATTTCGAGGCGACGTTGACCACCAGCAGCACGTCGGCGCCGGTGTCGTCGAGGGTCTTCTCGACACCCTCCGCATCGGTGAACGGGATCTGTCGCAGGGTCGCATCGGCCATCTCTACAGCCTATGCGCGCTGTGCCCGGGCGCGGCCGCCGTCTGGGAGAATGGGGGAGACATGACTATCGCCGCTGCCCTTCGACGCGCTCAGGGACCCACTGCCGCGCCGGCTCCCGCTCTGCGCATCGGCCCGATCGCACTCGACACGCCCGTCGTGCTGGCCCCGATGGCCGGCATCACCAACACCGCCTTCCGCCGACTCTGCCGCGAGTACGGTGCGGGTCTGTACGTCAGCGAGATGATCACCTCGCGCGCGCTCGTCGAACGCAACGCCATCACGATGCGGCTCATCCAGCATCACGAGAGCGAGACGCCGCGATCGATCCAGCTGTACGGCGTCGACCCGGCGACGATCGCCGAGGCGGTGCGGATCATCGTGGCCGAAGACCGGGCAGATCACATCGACCTGAACTTCGGATGCCCGGTGCCCAAGGTCACCCGCAAGGGCGGGGGAGCCGCGCTGCCGTGGAAGATCGGCCTGTTCTCCGACATCGTCCAGCGGGCGGTGAAGGCGGCCGGCGACGTCCCGCTGACGGTCAAGATGCGCAAGGGCATCAACAAGGACCACCTGACCTTCCTCGACGCCGGTCGCGCGGCTGAGGATGCCGGTGCCGCCGCCGTCGCGCTGCACGCGCGCACCGCCTCGGAGTACTACTCCGGCCACGCCGACTGGAGCGCCATCGGCGAGCTCAAGCAGGCGGTCACCAGCATCCCCGTGCTCGGCAACGGCGATATCTGGTCGGCGGCCGATGCGGTGCGGATGATGGACGAGACCGGCTGCGACGGCGTGGTCGTCGGACGCGGATGCCTGGGCCGACCGTGGCTGTTCGGCGAGCTTGCCGCCGCGCTCGGCCCTTCGGCAGGCTCAGGGACCCATTCCGCTCCCGTCGTCGACGCCACCCTCGGGTTCGTCAAGGATGCCTTCCGCCGGCATGCCGAGCTGCTCGTGGAGTTCTTCGAGGACGAGGATCGCGGTTGCAAGGACATCCGCAAGCACGTCGCCTGGTACTTCAAGGGATATCCGGTGGGCGGCGAGCTCCGTGCGGCGCTGGCACGGGCATCCACTCTGCAGGAGATCGACGATCTGCTCGGCACGATCGGCGATGCCCCGTACCCCGGTGTCGGCGCCGAGGGTCAGCGTGGACGCGCGGGATCGCCCAAGCGCACCGCCCTGCCCGAGGGGTGGCTCGACTCGCGTGAGATCGGCGAGGGCGTGGGCGACATGATGCGCGGAGCGGAGACCGAGAACGATGGCGGCTGATCCTTCGGCAAGCTCAGGAACCCAGAGTTCGGCAAGCTCAGGAACCCAGAGTTCGACACGCTCAGGAGCCCAGAGCTACAGCGAGCATGACGCCGAGCGCCTCTTCTCGGAGACCCATCGATCCGAGCGCGACGACTTCTCCCGCGACCGCGCACGCGTGCTGCACTCCGCCGCGCTGCGCCGTCTTGCGGCGAAGACGCAGGTGCTGAGCCCCGCCAGCACCGCCGATTTCGCGCGGAACCGGCTCACGCACTCGCTCGAGGTCGCGCAGGTCGGACGAGAGCTCGCGAGTGCCCTGGGCGTCTCGGCCGACGTGGTCGACACGGCCTGCCTGAGCCACGATCTCGGGCATCCGCCGTTCGGACACAACGGCGAACGGGCGCTGAACGAGTGGGCGGAGGACATCGGCGGCTTCGAGGGCAACGCCCAGTCGTTGCGCATCCTGACCCGACTCGAGGCCAAGGTGCTCGACGACGAGGACCACTCGGTCGGGCTCAACCTGACCCGCGCCAGCCTCGACGCGACCTGCAAGTACCCGTGGACCGTCGACGAGCCCGTGCCCGACCCGGGCGGCCGCCTCAAGTTCGGTGTGTACCCCGAGGACGAGCCGGTGTTCCGGTGGATGCGCGAGGGTGCAGCCGGCCGCGAGCGCTGCATCGAGGCCGAGATCATGGACCTCTCCGACGACATCGCCTACTCGGTGCACGACTTCGAGGACGCGATCGTGAACGGCTACGTCGACGTGGGGCAGCTGTCGGATCCGGTCGAGCACCATCCGCTCGTCGGCCGCATCCAGCAGTGGGTCGGCTACGACTACACCCGCGACGAGCTGGCCGATGCGCTGTACCGCCTCACCCGCGAGACGATGTGGATGCGCTCGTTCGACCGCTCGCGTCGTGACCTCGCCCGCCTGAAGAACCTCACCAGCGACATGATCGGCCGCTTCGCGCGCGGCTCGGTTGCCGCGACCAGGGCCGCCTACCCGGGCGAGACCCTCGCACGGTACAGCGCGCACGTGGTGATCCCACGCGAGGTCGAGACGGAGATCGCGGTGCTCAAGGGCATCATGGGGCAGGCGATCGTCACGATCGATGCCCGCAAGGGCGTCTACAAGGAGCAGCGTCGCGTGCTGCACCGCCTGGCCGATGCGCTGTGGTCGACGGATGCGCTGTGGTCGGCGGGCGCCGACGTGCTCGAGCCCGCGTTCTCGGCCGACTTCCTCGCCGCTGACACCGATGCACAGCGCGCACGGGTGGTCGTCGACCAGATCGCGAGCCTGACCGATCAGACCGCCGTCGACTGGCACAACCGCCTGGTGGGCGAGATCGATCCGGCCGAGGTCGGGATCTGGTCGCCGCGGCACGCGCGCCCCGGCGTGCACCGTCGCGCCGAGTCGCGGGTGGTCGTCGAAGGGGCCGTCTGATGCCCCGCATCCTGCAAGCTGACGTCGAAGAGGTCAAGACCCGGACGAACATCGCCGACATCGTCGGCGAGCGGGTCGCACTGAAGTCCGCCGGCGTCGGCTCGCTCAAGGGCCTCTGCCCGTTCCACGACGAGAAGAGCCCGAGCTTCCACGTGCGCCCGCAGGTCGGGTACTACCACTGCTTCGGCTGCGGTGCCTCGGGCGACGTGTACTCGTTCCTGCGCGAGATGGACCACGTCAGCTTCACCGAAGCGGTCGAGAAGCTCGCGGCCCGTGCGGGCTACTCGCTGCACTACGAGGACGGCGGCGCGGCCCCGGAGACCAGCGGGCGCAGCCGACTGTACGCCGCGAACACGGCGGCGGGGGAGTACTTCCGCTCGCAGCTGCTGAGCCCGGAGGCCGAGAGCGCCAGGCGCTTCCTCGGTGAGCGCGGCTTCGACGCGGGAGCCGCAGCCCACTTCGGCGTCGGCTACGCGCCACGCGGCTGGGACAACATGCTCAAGGCGCTGAGCGCCAAGGGCTTCACCCGCGACGAGCTCACGGCCGCTGGCCTCGTCTCGGCCGGCCAGCGCGGCGTGTACGACCGGTTCCGCGGCCGGGTCGTCTGGCCCATCCGCGACGTGACAGGTCAGACCATCGGCTTCGGCGCCCGCAAGCTCTACGACGACGACCAGGGCCCGAAGTACCTGAACACTCCCGAGACGCCGATCTACAAGAAGGCGCAGGTTCTCTATGGCCTCGACCTGGCCAAGCGCGACATCAGCAGGGGAGACCCGCGTCGCGTCGTCGTGGTCGAGGGGTACACCGACGTCATGGCCTGCCACCTCGCGGGGGTGACGACCGCGATCGCGACCTGCGGCACCGCGTTCGGGACGGAGCACATCAAAGTGCTTCGCCGGGTGATGGGCGACGACTCGGCGGCGGGCGAGGTGGTGTTCACGTTCGACGGCGACGAGGCCGGCCAGAAGGCGGCCCTGCGGGCGTTCTCGGAGGACTCCCGCTTCACCGCGCAGACCTTCGTCGCCGTCGCGCCCGACGGCCTCGATCCCTGCGACATGCGTCTGCAGCGGGGGGATGCCGCGGTGCGGGGGCTGATGGATGCCAAGGTGCCGATGTTCGAGTTCGCGATCGATCGCAAGCTCTCGGGGTACGACCTCTCCACGGTTGAGGGCCAGGTCGGCGCACTGCGCGCCGCAGCGCCGATCGTCGCGGAGATCCGCGATGAGCTGCTTCGTCCCGGCTACGAGCGAGTGCTGGCCCGCCGACTGGGTATGGACCCGACGGCCGTGCACCAGCAGGTGCAGCGCGCCGCCCGCGGAGAGCGCGAGCAGCCGGTGCAGCGTCAGCAGACCCCGGCCGGTGACGGCGTCGAGGCCATCTCGCGCGTTCGGTTGGCGGATCTGCCGCGCACGCCCGAGGTCGCGCTCGAGCGCGACGCGCTGATGGGCGTGCTGCAGTACGGGCACCGGCTCGACCAGCAGACGCTCGCTCGCGCGTTAAGCGAGCCCTTCCGGCATCCGGCGCTGGAGGCGGTGCGCGACGCCGTGGCATCTCACGGGGACCGCACGCGTGTCGGCTGGGCGACGGCAGCGGCGGATGCCGTGCGCGAGCCGTATCGCAGTCTTGCCGGCGAGCTGCTGATGATGCCCTTCCCGGCCCGCGACGACGAGGGAGCGCTGGCCTCGTCGTCGGACCTGTGCCGGCGGCTGATCCTGCGCAGCATCGAACGAGAGAAACAGGAGCTGCTGGGCGCCGTGCAGCGGGTGCCCGCTGACTCCGATGGCGGGCGCGCGCTGCGCATGCGGCTGCGCGATGTGGACGTCGAGCGGCTGAGGTTCGCCGAGTCCTGAGCGCGTTCGGTCTGAGAACCCGGCAGGATGGACGGTATGCCTGCCGACAGCGAGTTCGCGATCGACTGCCACGACCTGGTCATCGACCGGATCGGGCATGGCGGGACGACCCGCGCCGTCGACGGAGTGACGTTCTCGCTGAAGCCCGGCGAGCTGATGTGCATCGGCGGTGCGACGGGTGCGGGCAAATCGACCCTCGTCACCGCGCTGGCCGGAATGGGCGACGCGTCTCTGAAGGTCGCCGGCGGCCGGGCGACGGTGTGCGGCGTGAACATCCGCAAGCCGGGGCGCAGGCGCCGCACGCTCACCGCCCTCAGCGGCCACCTCGCGCAGGCCGCCGGGGCGTCGTTGCCACCCCGGCTCACGGTCGGCGAGGCGATCTCCGAGCCGATCACCTCGCGTGAGAAGAAGGTCAACGGCAGGGCGCTGGCGATCCGGGTGGCGTCGCTGCTCGACGAGCTGCATCTGCCGCTCGGGCTCGCCTCGAAGTTCCCCTACGAGCTGAGCGCCGGCATGCGCCAGCGCGTCGCGATCGCCCGGGCGCTCATGCTCGAGCCGCACGTGCTCATCGCCGACGAGCCGCTCGCCAACCTCGACCTCGAGGTGCGTCCCGTCGTCTTCGACGCGATCACCCGTCGGCGCACCGAGCGCTCCATGGCGGCCCTGCTGGTCACGAACGACGCCGCCTTCATTCGCGAACTCGACGCCGAGGCGCTGCTGCTGCGAGCGGGTCATGTCGTGGCCCGGGGGATCGGCTCGAACCTCATCTGGGCGCCGAACGCCGAAGGCGACGTCGCCCGCTGACGCCGTCCCTGACCCCGCCACTGACCTCGCCACGCCCGGGCGACGCCCGTGTTCAGCAGCGCTCACGGAGTTTGCTAAGCTGGGGGAGTTGCCCGCACAGCGGGGAACTACCGAATGATCCTCGGTAGCTCAATTGGCAGAGCAGCCGGCTGTTAACCGGCAGGTTCTTGGTTCGAGTCCAAGCCGGGGAGCTCACGAAGCCCCGCTCCAGGTCCACCTGGTGCGGGGCTTCGCCCCGTTTTCGACCGCTGCCAAGCTCACACGCTCCTGCGTTATGGTGCGCGTATGGAACCTTTGGCAGGCATCGCCCTGTTCTCCTTCGTCCTGCTGCTCCTGATCTGGCGGCAGGAGCGGGAGTTGAAAGCGGTTCGCACGACCATGGATTCGCAGTCACGTCGGATCGAAAGACTCGAGTGGGAGTCCGCCCGCGCATCGATTCCGCGGGACCCCGATGAGGATCAGTGGACGGACTTCACGCGGCGTTGACAGCGGACGCGAATCGCTGGATCGGCAATGCGCTGTTCATTCGTCGACGTTGAACTCCATCGATATGGTGAACTCGTGAATCCGACTCCGCCGCCCGTGTCACCCCTGCCCTACGTGCCCTCTGTTCCGGAAGAGTCCGGCGATTCGGGCGTGGGCCTGCTGAGTGCATTCCTCGGTTTCGGCCTCACAGCCCTCCTCATGTGGGCAGTTCTGACGGCGCTGATCATCTGGGGCGTCTACTGGCTGATCCGGCTCGCCGTTCGTCACGGAACCATGGATACCGCTCGATGGCAGTCGACCGGCAGCGTCAGAAAGGTCAAGGATGTACGTCCGGTGCGACCTCGCCCGCCCACGGGTTCATTCTTCGAGGAACGTCCGCGGGGGCCGCGCGACTGGTGAGAACGCCTCGGAGACGGCGGCCCCGTCGGGGATCTCAGACTGGACGTTCGGCATCCGGCGAGTCGATGCGGGTGCGTGCTCCGGCACGCTGATGACAGCTCCAATCATCTGAGGCCTTTGACAGCACGACGCGGCTGACAGGCCCGAGGCGCGCGACAGCGACGCCGCTCCGAGCAGTCCGCGCGTCAGAGCAGCTCGGCGCGCAGCTGCTCGGGGGATTTGGGGGAGAGCAGCCCGGGCGCGATGTCGAACGGCGTCTTCGCGCCGTGATCGCCGGATGCCGCGAGACGCGCAGCGGCGCGGGCGTATGCCACGAGCACGCTCGCGGTGAACTCCGGGTTCGACTCCAGCGCGAGCTGGAACTCCACGGTCTGCGAGACGCCATCCGAGGTCGTTCCGCTGCGGATCACGAAGCCGCCGTGCGGCGCCCCGGCATGGTCGCGGGCGAGCTCCTCCGCCGACACGAAGTGCACCGTCGTGTCGTACGGCTCGAAGTAGTCGGGCATGGTCACGATGGCTTCGCGCACGGCATCCGGATCTGCGCCGTCCTCCAGCACCACGAAGCACTCCCTGCTGTGCTTGTCGCGTGTGCTCAGCTCCGGCCGGTCGCCGGCGCGCAAGCGCGACACGGCGTCGTCGGAGGGGATCGTGTACTGCACGCCGCCGGCGACACCCGGTACGCGCCGGACGGCGTCGGAGTGGCCCTGGCTCAGCCCTCGACCCCAGAAGGTGTACGTCTCGCCCTGCGGCAGGATCGCCTCGCCGTACAGCCGCTGCAGCGAGAACAGACCAGGGTCCCAGCCGGTCGAGATCACCGCGGTCGTCCCTGCGGCACGCGCGGCGGTGTCGACAGCGGCGAAGTGCTCGGGGATGCGCGCGTGCGTGTCGAAGCTGTCGACGACCGAGAAGCGCGAAGCCAGTGCCGGCGTCTGCTCTGGCAGGTCGCTCTTCGAGCCCCCGCACAGGATCAGCACGTCGACCTCGTCCTGCATCGCGTCGAGCTCGTCGATGCGCCGCACAGCGACATCGGGCGAGACCGTAGAGACAGAAGCGGGGTCTCGCCGGGTGAACACGCCGACGAGCTGCATGTCGGCGTTCAACGCGAGGGAGCGCTCGACTCCTCGTCCGAGATTGCCGTAGCCGACGATGCCGATGCGCAGAGGTGCGTTCATGCTGCTTCTTCCTGTTCCGAGCGGGAGAGGTCTGCCGTTCAGCGCGGCTCAGCCCTCGAGGTCGTCGACCCCGGGCATCCAGCTGTGCGAGCCGCGGTTCCAGCCCCGCTTGCGGGCGATCTTCTGCACGGTCTTCCAGTCGGAGTCGTCGAGCCGGTCGACGTACAGAACGCCGTCGAGATGGTCGAACTCGTGCTGCATGATGCGCGCCCGCCAGCCGTCGACCTCGATCCGCACATCGCGGCCCTCGAGGTCGGTGCCCGTGACGAGCACACGGTCGGAACGGCGCAGCGCGAAGCGCTCGCCAGGGAACGACAGGCACCCCTCGGACTCCTCATCCGGGTCGGGGGAGCCGGGCTCGACAGGGGCCATCCACAGCAAAGGGTTGATGATCTCACCGCGCCAGGGGTTCTCGTCGTCGTCCACGTACGAGTAGACATAGATGCGCAGGCCGACGCCCACCTGGGGAGCTGCCAGCCCCACGCCAGGAGCGATGTCCATCGTCTCGTACATGTCGGCGACGAGCGTGCGGATCTCGTCGGTCACCTCGCCGACCTCGCTCGCGGGTGCGTGCAGGACAGGATCGCCCATGATGCGAATCGGAAGAACAGCCACGCCACAACCCTAACGGGCGGGAAGTGCCAGGTAGGGTGAGACGGTGCAGCATGGGGTGGACTTCGCAGGGAACGTGAGTGATCAGCTTGTCGGGGTGTTCCAGAACCCCGCCCTGCTGCTCGGCATCCCGCTGGCGCTGGCCGGAGCCGTCTTCATGTCTCTCGGTGCCCAGTACCAGCATCGCGGCGTCGAGAAGGTCGAGCAGCTCAGCGGCACGCAGGGCGCGACGGGTCTCAGCGGCGCGCAGCTGCGTGCCCTGCTCACCCGTCCCTCATGGATCATCGGGACCCTGATGCTGGGCCTCGCCATCGCGTGCCAGCTCAGCGCGATCGCCATCGCCCCGCTCATCGTCGTGCAGCCCCTCGGCGCGATCGCGCTCGTGGTCACCACGCTTCTGAACGCTCGTATCTCCGGGCATACGCCGACCAGGCAGTCGCTGATCGCGATCGGCGCGTGCCTAGGCGGCATATTCCTGTTCGTCGTCCTCGCCGCGCTCTATGCGACCGAGCGGCCGATCAGCAACGACGACCTGTTCATGATCCTCACGACCCTGCTGGTCGTGATCATCGTGCTCGGCGCGTGCTGGCTGATCCTGCGCCGCCGGATGCGCGCGCTCTTCTACGTCACCGCTGCCGGAATCCTGTACGGCTTCGTCGCCACCCTCGCCAAGGCGGTCATCAGCCGCATCCAGGCGGGGAACTTCGAGTGGCTGACCGTGGTCTGCGTGATCGCGCTCATCGCGGCCGCCGCAGTGGGCGCGTACTTCGTGCAGACCGCGTACAGCTCCGGCCCACCCGACCTCGTCATCGCGGGGCTCACCGTGGTCGACCCGATCGTCGCTGTGCTCATCGGAGCGCTGGTGCTCGGCGAGGCTGCTGCCGCGCCCCTCTGGGTGGTCGTGCTCTTCGTCGTCGCCGGGGCGATCGCCATCTTCGGCGTCTTCAGCCTGGCGCGCTATCACCCGCAGGTGCTCAGCGACAGCCAGGACCTCGGGATCCGCCGAGGAAGCGACCCGTCCCCGGATTCCGGGGCATAGGAGGGCTGAGGGCCCTTCGGCAGGCTCAGGGACCCAAGAGGGTCAGGGGGCCAAGGCAGGCTCAGGGCCCTAACAGGCTCAGGGCCCTTCGGCAGGCTCAGGGACCCAAGGCAGGCTCAGGGACCCAGGGGGTGCCGGGCTCAGTAATCCCGATCGATGAGCTCGGGGGAGACCTCGGCGGCAGCGGCCTCGTCGACGAAGAAGATCGTGCGGCGACGCCCCTTCGCACCCGCAGCGGGAACGCTGGCGTAGCTCGCGCCGGCGAGGGCGAGGCCGAGGGCGGATGCCTTGTCGGCACCGGTCAGCACGAGCCAGACGCGCTTGGAGGAGTTCAGCACCGGGCGGGTCAGCGTGACGCGCTCGGGCGGCGGCTTCGGGGAGTTCCGCACCGGCAGCGCCGCCGCATCCGTCACCGTCACCTCGGGGCGATCCGGGAAGAGCGACGCGATGTGCCCGTCCGGGCCCACACCGAGGAAGCACACGGCGAACGAGGGCCACTCGCCGTGCACGCTGGCGAAGCGGGCGAGCTCCGCGGCATACGCCTCAGCCGCCTCGTCGAGGGTGACGCCGTCGCTGGGAGCGGCCACCTCGTGCACGTTCTCGGCCGGCACCGGGATGTGGTCGAGCAGAGCCCTGCGAGACTGCAGCGAGTTGCGATCGGGATCGTCGCGCTCGACGAACCGCTCGTCGCCCCACCAGAAATGCACCAGAGACCAGTCGATGTCCGCGGAGCGGGCGTCTTCAGCGGTGGCGGCGAGAACCGCTCCGCCCATCGAGCCGCCCGTGAGGCAGACGTGCGCGATGCGGCCGTTGCGCGTGCGAGCCTGCAGGCGAGTGATGAAGCGATCAGCCACGCGCGCCGCGAGCGCAGCGGGCGTCTCCTCGACGACGACGGACTTCACTGATCCCTGCACCTTCATTCGATCACGCTTCCTGCTCGGGCGGACCGAGGCGCGACCAGCCCTCGGTGATGACACGACCATAGAGCAGATCCGCGTCGAGGCGGCGCAGCTCCTCGGCGAGGCACTCGCGCAGCGTGCGCCTCGGCAGGTGCAGCTCGTGATCCGGCTGGCCGGGCTGGGTCAGCACCGCCATGCTCGGCGAGGGGCGCTCGAGCAGGATGTCGCCACTCGCGCGGGTGAGGCGCACCGACTTGATGCCCTCCTCCCATTCGCTCGGGTCCTCGTACGACCACGTCACCGGCACCTCCAGCGCCATCTGCAGCCAGGCGGCCAGCAGCGCGGTGGACGGCGAAGCGGCGGCACCGCGCACCTCGGCGGCGGTGACGTCCTCGAAGGGAGGCTGGTCCAGCACTGCGGCGAGCTGCTCGCGCCAGTGCGTCAGGCGCGTCCAGGCGAGGTCCGTGTCGCCGGGTGCGTGCATGTGGCCGAGCTGTGTCAGCCGCTCGCGCACGTCGGAGCTTCTCGCGGCGTCGGTGATGCGGCGCTGCGCGATCCGGCCGAGCGGGGAGTCCGCGGCATCCGCCGGCGCGTGGTCGGGCCACCACGCGACGACAGGGGCATCCGGCAGCAGCAGGCCCGTGACGAGGCTCTCGGCGTTGCTCGCGGCATCGCCGAAGGCGCGCAGCACGACGACCTCGCTGGCGCCCGCGTCACCGCCGACGCGGATCTGCGCGTCGAGACGAGCGTCGCCGTCACCGACGGTGAGGACGATGACACGCATCGGATGCTCGCGCGAGGCGTCGTTGGCCGCCTCGATGGCCTCTTCGGCCACACCATTGCGAGCGGCGATGATCAGGGTGAGCACGCGGCCGAGGGCGACAGCGCCGCCCTCTTCGCGCACCTTGACCAGCTGCTTGGCGACCTGGCTGATCGTCGTGTCGGGGATGTCGATGATCACGGGCGTCTCCAGACTCGTCCGTCGCGGGCAAGAAGGTCATCGGCCGAGGCAGGGCCCCACGACCCGGGGGCGTACTGCTCGGGCTGCTCGTCGAGCGATGCCCAGTACTGCTCGATGGGGTCGAGGATCTTCCACGACAGCTCGACCTCCTCGTGCCGCGGGAAGAGCGGCGGGTCGCCGAGCAGCACGTCGAGGATGAGGCGCTCGTACGCCTCGGGGCTCGCCTCGGTGAACGCGTGGCCGTACCCGAAGTCCATGGTCACGTCGCGCACCTCGGCACCGGCGCCGGGCACCTTCGAGCCGAAGCGGATCGTGACACCCTCGTTCGGCTGCACCCGGATGACCAGTGCGTTCTGGCCGAGCTCGGAGGCGCGGCCCATGAGCTGCTGCGGTGCGCGCTTGAAGACGACGGCGATCTCGGTCACCCGGCGCCCGAGCCGCTTGCCCGTGCGCAGGTAGAACGGGACGTCCGCCCAGCGGCGGGTGGCGATCTCGAGCTTGAGCGCCGCGTAGGTCTCGGTCGTCGAGTCCGGCCTCATGCCCTCCTCTTCGAGGAAGCCGTTCACCTTCTCGCCGCCCTGCCAGCCGCCCGCGTACTGCCCCCGCGCTGCGGCGAGCGACAGGTCCTCGGGCAGCTTCACGGCCGCCAGCACCTTCTCCTTCTCTGCGCGAAGATGTTCGGCGGAGAGGCTGATCGGCTCCTCCATCGCTGTGAGGGCGAGAAGCTGCAGCAGATGGTTCTGGATGACGTCGCGCGCCGCTCCGATGCCGTCGTAGTAGCCCGCGCGGCCGCCCACTCCGATGTCCTCGGCCATGGTGATCTGCACGTGGTCGATGTGGTTGCGGTTCCAGATCGGCTCGTACAGCTCGTTCGCGAAGCGAAGCGCGAGGATGTTCTGCACCGTCTCCTTGCCGAGGTAGTGGTCGATGCGGAAGATCGAGTCGGCGGGGAATGCCACCTCGAGCGCACTGTTGAGCGCGCGAGCGGACTCCAGGTCGTCGCCGAACGGCTTCTCGATCACGACGCGACGCCAGCAGGTGTCGTCGTCGCTGTGCTCGCCGACCAGCCCGGACTCCTTCAGCTGGCGCGCGACCGTGGGGAAGTCCTTCGGCGGGATCGACAGGTAGAAGGCGTGGTTCCCCATGGTGCCGCGCTCGACATCGAGGGTCTCGACGGTCTCGCGCAGCCGTGCGAACGACTTCGGGTCGTCGAACGTGCCCTGCACGAACCGGATGCCCTGCAGCAGCTGCTGCCAGGTCTCCTCCCTGAATTCGGTGCGGGAGTGCTCCTTGACGGCGTCGTACACGACCTTCGCGAAGTCCTGGTCCTCCCAGTCGCGACGGGCGAAGCCGACGAGGGCGAAACCGGGCGGCAGCAGGCCGCGATTCGCGAGGTCGTAGACCGCGGGCATGAGCTTCTTGCGCGACAGATCGCCGGTCACGCCGAAGATCACCAGGGCGCTGGGACCGGCGATCCGGTTCAGCCGGCGATCATCGGGATCGCGGAGGGGGTTGTGTCCGCGGGAGATGGTGGCAGTCATCGGTGGGAAATATCTCCAAGTCGTGAGGATGATCTCACTGGGCGGCTTCGAAGAGCGCCAGCACGTCATCCACGGCGTCTGTGATGGTCAGGGTGACGACGGGGCGACCGAGTCCTGCGAGCACCGCCGCGTCGCCGGCCGCCTGCGCCTCGATCAGCTGTCCGAACGTGAACGGCCGTCCCGGGATCTCGAGATCGACATCCGTGCGCTCGGTGATCTGCAGGAACACGCCCTGTGCCGGGCCGCCCTTGTGGTACTGGCCCGTCGAGTGCAGGAAGCGCGGACCCCACCCGAACGTGGTCGGCCGCCCGGAGTCCGCGGCCACCATCTCGCGCAGCCCCTGGAGCTGCGGCATGCCGGTGCGGTCGACGTAGGCCTGGATCGCGACGTAGCCGTCGGCGCCCAGGCGAGTCCAGAGGGCGTCGAGGACGCCGGCCAGCGTACCCGGGCCAAGCAGCGCCGGATCGGACGCGCGCACCTCGATGCCGCTCTCGACGAAGGCGGCCGTGGTCGCTGCGGGGCGGGCGTCGAGAAGCCCCCGCGCGGCGGTCTTCGCCGCTTCGACGTCGGGCTGGTCGAACGGATTGATGTCGAGCAGGCGCCCGGCGATCGCAGTCGCGTACTCCCAGAGCAGGAACTGCGCGCCGAGGGTTCCGCTGACGAGGATCTCGTCGTGGTGGCGCCGGTGGAACTCTCCGGCGTCGTCCGCGAGCCGCACGATCTGCAGATCGGCCGGATGCGACTCCACTTCGGGGGAGACGGGCAGCAGCACGACGGGGAGGATGCCGGTGCCGGCCTTCCCGGTCGATTCGGCGATCAGCTGCTCGATCCAGTCGGGCAGGCCCTCGATGTGCGTGCCGTCGCTGATGAGCCCGAGCTTGTCGCGACGCGGCTCGGCGCACACGATCGCAGCGGCCAGTCGGAGCGCCGGGTTCTCGGGCGAGTCGACGGCGAACTGCAGCAGCGAGGCCTCCGCCTCGTCGAGCAGCTCGCCGATGTCGGCGCCCGCGAGCCCTGCGGGAACAAGCCCGAAGGCCGTGAGCGCGGAGTAGCGTCCGCCGACGTTCGGATCGGCGGTGAACACCCGGTATCCGGCATCCCGAGCCGAGGTCTCCAGCGGAGATCCCGGGTCGGTGACGACGACGATGCGCTCCGCCGGGTCGATGCCGAGGTCGCTGAAGGCTGCTTCGAAGGCGCGCCGCTGCGAGTCGGTCTCGATCGTCGAGCCGGACTTGGACGAGACGACCAGGGCCGTGCGTCCGAGGCCCTCATCGATGGCGCGCAGCACCTGCGCGGGCGCCGTGCTGTCGAGGATGGTCAGCGGCACGCCGGCGGTGTTCGCGATGACCTCAGGGGCGAGCGAAGAGCCGCCCATGCCGGCCAGCACGATGCGGTCGACGCCGCGCGCGCGGAGATCGTCGCGCAGGGCGACGATCTCCGCGACGAGCGGACGGGAGTTCGAGACGGCGTCCACCCAGCCGAGGCGCACGGATGCCTCGGCCGAGGCATCCGCTCCCCACAGGTCGCTGTCCGAAGCGGTGACACGTGACGCGACGAGGTCGTCGACCAGCCCTGACACGAGCTGCTCGACGGCGGCCTGCGCCGCCTGCGACACGTGCACCGAGACGGTCATCGTGCTGCTTCCAGAACCTTCGCGACGCTGTCGAGCAGGCCGTGCCACGAGTCGATGAACTTCGCGACGCCCTCCTCCTCGAGCAGGCGGGTGACGTCGTCGAAGTCGACGCCGACGGCCTTGAGGTTCGCCATGACCTCGTGCGACTCGGCGTAGGTCGAGGTGATGGTGTCGCCGGTCACCTCACCGTGGTCGAAGGTCGCCTCGAGCGTCTTCTCGGGCATCGTGTTCACGACACCGGGAGCGACGAGCTGGGTCACGTACAGCGTGTCCGGCAGGTTCGGGTCCTTGACACCGGTGGAGGCCCACAGGGGACGCTGCAGGTTGGCGCCCAGGGCGATGAGATCCTGCGCGCGCTTCTCGGCGAACTTCTTCTCGAAGAGCTCGTAGGCGAGGCGCGCGTTGGCGAGCCCTGCCTTGCTCTTGAGCGCCAGCGCCTCTTCGGTTCCGATCTCCTCCAGACGCCGGTCGGTCTCGGTGTCGACGCGCGACACGAAGAACGAGGCGACCGAGTGGATGCTCGCCAGGTCGAAGTCGGCGGCGTGGGCGCGCTCGAGTCCCGTCAGGTAGGCGTCGATGACGTCGTTGTAGCGCTCCAGGCTGAAGATCAGGGTGACGTTCACGCTGATGCCGGTGGCGATCGCCTCGGTGATGGCGGGCAGGCCGGCCTCGGTGGCGGGGATCTTCACGAGCAGGTTGGGGCGGTCGATCTTCTGCCACAGCTCCTTGGCCGACGCGACAGTGCCCTCGGTGTCGTGCGCGAGGTCGGGGGAGACCTCGATCGAGACGCGACCGTCGACGTGGTTCGTCGCCTCCCACACCGGGCGGAAGACGTCGAGCGCGTCCGCGACATCCTGCGTGGTCGCGGCGAAGATCGCCTCGGATGCGCTGGCGCCGGCGACGGCGAGCTCGTGGGTCTGCTCGTCGTAGGAGGTGTCGTTCTGATCCATCAGCGCCGTGGCGAAGATCGTGGGGTTGGTGGTCACGCCGACGACGTTGCGGGTGTCGATCAGCTGCTTGAGGTTTCCGGAGCTGATGCGGGTGCGCGACAGGTCGTCGAGCCAGATGCTGACGCCGGCCTGGGCGAGGTTCTCAGTGGGGGTGCTCATGTCTCTCGTTCTCCTTCTGCAGCGCTCAGCGTGCCGCGGCGATGGTCTCGCGGGCGGCCTCGACGACCGCCTCGGCGGTGACGCCGAACTTCTCGAACAGGGTCTTGTAGTCGGCCGACGCACCGAAGTGGTCGATGCCGATCGAGCGGCCACGGTCTCCGACGACGCCGCGCCAGCTGGCGACGGATCCGGCTTCGACCGAGACGCGTGCGGTGACGGATGCCGGCAGCACCGACTCGCGGTACGCCTCGTCCTGCTCGGCGAACCACTCCAGCGACGGGGCGGACACGACGCGCGCTCCCACGCCCTCGGCGGCGAGCGTCTCGCGTGCGGCGACGGCGAGCTGCACCTCGGAGCCGGTGGCGATGAGGATCACGTCCGGCGTGCCGTTCGGCGCGTCGACGAGCACGTAGGCGCCCTTGGCGGTGTTCGCGGCAGAGGCGAAGGTGTCTCCGGAGGCATCGCCGTCGCCGCGCTCGAAGACGGCGATGTTCTGCCGCGTCAGCGCGATGCCGGCGGGGCCGCCGTGGCGTCGCAGCAGCTCCAGCCACGCTGCGGCGGTCTCGTTGGCGTCGGCGGGGCGCACCACGGTGAAGTTGGGGATCAGGCGCAGCGAGGCGAGCTGCTCGATCGGCTGGTGCGTCGGGCCGTCCTCGCCGAGCGCCACCGAGTCGTGGGTCCAGACGAAGATGCTCGGCACGTTCATCAGCGCGGCCAGGCGCACGGCGGGGCGCATGTAGTCGCTGAAGATGAGGAACGTCCCGCCGAATGCGCGGGTCGGGCCGTGCAGCACGATGCCGTTGATGATCGCGCCCATGGCGTGCTCGCGGATGCCGAAGTGCAGCACCCGACCGTAGGGGTTGCCCTTCCACTCGTGGGTCGACCATTCCGTCGGGATGAACGACGGCGCGTCCTTGATGGTCGTGAGGTTCGACTCGGCGAGGTCGGCTGAGCCGCCCCACAGCTCGGGCAGCTGGGCGGCGAGGGCGTTGATGACCTGTCCGGACGCAGCGCGGGTCGAGACGTCCTTGCCGGCCTCGAACACCGGCAGCGCGTCGACGATGCCCTCGGGCAGCTCGTGCGCCTCGAGACGGTCGAGCAGCGCCTTGCGCTCGGGGTTCGCCTCGGCCCACGCGTCGAACGACTTCTGCCACTCGGCGCGCGCGTCGGCTGCGCGCTGTCCGAGCTCGCGGGTGTGCGCGATGACGTCGTCGTCGACGACGAAGTGCTGCTCGGGATCGAAGCCGAGCACCTTCTTCGTCGCGGCCAGCTCGTCGGCGCCGAGCGCCGATCCGTGGATCTTGCCGCTGTTCTGCTTTCCGGGCGAGGGCCAGCCGATGATGGTCTTCAGGATGATCAGCGAGGGCTTCGACTGCTCGCCCTGCGCGGCGGCGATCGCGGCGTGCAGCTCCGCGACGTCCTCGACGTACTGGCCGGTCTTCTTCCAGTCGACCGTCTGCACGTGCCAGCCGTACGCCTCATAGCGCGCGGCCACGTCCTCGGTGAACGCCACGTCGGTGTCGTCCTCGATGGAGATCTGGTTGGAGTCGTAGATGGCGATGAGGTTGCCGAGCTCCTGGTGTCCGGCGAGCGACGACGCCTCGCTGGTGATGCCCTCCTGCATGTCCCCGTCGCCGGCGATCACGTAGACGAAGTGGTCGAACGGGCTGGTGCCGGCAGCGGCATCCGGATCGAACAGCCCGCGCTCGTACCGCGCGGCGTAGGCGAAGCCGACGGCCGACGCGAGGCCCTGCCCGAGCGGGCCGGTGGTGATCTCGACGCCCTTGGTGTGCCCGTACTCGGGGTGACCGGGGGTCTTCGATCCCCAGGTGCGCAGCGACTCGAGGTCTTCCAGCTCGAGTCCGAAGCCGCCGAGGTACAGCTGCACGTACTGCGTCAGCGACGAGTGGCCGACCGAGAGGATGAAGCGGTCGCGGCCGAGCCAGTCGGTGTCGGCGGGATCGTGGCGCATGACGCGCTGGTAGAGGAGGTACGCCGCGGGAGCGAGGCTCATCGCCGTGCCGGGGTGACCGTTGCCCACCTTCTCGACGGCATCAGCCGCCAGCAGTCGGGCGGTGTCCACCGCGCGCCGATCGATCTCATCCCAGTGCAGTTCTGCCACAGCCATACTCCTTAAGACGCTTTGGGACGCTCCCGCATTCCTGCGCCTTCCGCGTCTTCACGGAGTGGAATGTGCACAGCAGCGGGTGCGCGAGTGGGTTTCAGCATAGCGGGGCGCACGTGCGCGACCAGAGTGTGTTGCGTGCGTCTGCGGATGAGCGGATAATCCCCCCTCCTCGGGCCTGAGGACCCCGTGCCGAGTCGCACGTGCGACGACCCGGCACGACACGCCGGGTGGCATAGAATGGGGGGACGTCCGCCATGTATAAGGAGGGGATCGCGATCTCGACGACATCGCAGGCCGCCGCGACTCATCACTCGTTCGGCCAGAAGATCCGCGGGTACATCGCCCTCACCAAGCCCCGCGTGCTGGAACTGCTGCTCGTCTCCACCGTTCCGGTGATGTTCCTCGCCGAGCGGGGGATGCCCGACATCTGGCTCGTCATCGCGACCGTGATCGGCGGTGCGATGAGCGCTTCGTCTGCGGCCTCCTTCAACATGTACCTCGATCGCGACATCGACGTGCACATGAAGCGGACCGAGAACCGGCCCCTCGTGACGGGGGAGGTCTCGCCGCGCGGAGCCCTCGTGTTCTCGTGGCTGCTCGCCGTGGCATCCACCGTCTGGCTGCTGCTGACGACCAACTGGCTCGCCGCGGCGCTCTCGGTGACCGCGATCTTCTTCTACGTCGTGATCTACACGATGATCCTGAAGCGCCGCACCGAGCAGAACATCGTCTGGGGCGGCATCGCCGGGTGCTTCCCGGTGCTGATCGGCTGGAGCGCCGTCACGGGCTCGCTGGACTGGCCGCCGTTCGTGCTGTTCGTGCTCGTCTTCCTCTGGACCCCGCCGCACTACTGGCCGCTGTCGATGAAGTACAAGGACGACTACGACGACGTGGACGTGCCGATGCTCGGCGTCACCCGCTCGGCCTCGCAGGTGGGCCTGCAGGTCATCCTGTACGCCTGGGCAACGGTGGCGTGCTCGATGCTGCTCGTGCCGGTCGCGCACATGGGACTCGTCTACACGGTCTCGGCCCTGGTCTTCGGCGGCTGGTTCATCTACGAGTCGCACCGCCTCTACAACCGCGCCGTGCACGGCGGCGAGGCGCGTCCGATGCGCGTGTTCCACGCGTCGATCACCTACCTGACGCTGATCTTCCTCGCGGTCGCGGTCGACCCGCTGCTGCCGTTCTGACCTTCAGCACGAGACGCTGAGAGGCCCGCACCGGATCGGTGCGGGCCTCTCGCTTCAGGTGCGATCCGTCTCAGCCGACGGGCTTCTTCAGCTTCGTGACGAGCACGGTGTACGTCGCAGCCGACAGCGCGGCGAGCACCATGTGGATGCCGATGAGCACCGGCGGCAGACCGGTGCGCGCCTGCAGGACGCCGACGCCCACCTGCACGAGGATCGCCAGGATGAGCACGAGCGTCCACCGGCGCGGCGGAAGCCTCAGGGCCCAGGCCGAGACGGCCAGGACCAGCACGAGAGCCGCCAGCACGTAGCCGGGCCAGGAGTGGACGTGAGCGAGGATGCTGGCGTCGAAGCCCTGTCGAAGGATCTCGCCGTCACCCGAGTGCGGGCCGGAGCCGGTGGTCAGCACCCCGAAGATGATCGTGAGCGCCAGCGCGAGCCCGGTGACGTGCGCGGTGATCGAGAACCACAGCGGCACGGCGGCCGCGCGGGGCCCCGGTTCAGCACCCAGGCGGACGAGGAACAGTGCGGTGACGCAGACGAGCAGCAGCGACACGGTGTAGTGGAATCCGACGATGAACGGGTTGAGGCTGCTGATCACCGCGAAGCCGCCCACGACGGCCTGAGCCATGACGCCCACCAGCACCACCCAGGCCAGCACCGCCAGGTCGCGTCGCTGGGTCGTCTGACGCAGCGAATCGGCCGCGCCGACCAGCACGGCCAGCAGCAGCACGGCCGACATCAGCGCTGCGCTGGGAAGGTCGAGCGCGGAGGCCACGACGTACACGGCGATGCCGGCCACGATTCCGCCGAGCGCGAACCACACAGCTCGCACGACCAGGCGGCGCCCGCTGATGACATGCAGCGTGAGCATGAGCACAGCGAGGGCGAGCAGGCCGACGACGCCGGTCATCACCCGGTTGCCGAACTCGATCGCGCCGTGCACGCCCTGCACCTCGAGGATCGGCACGAGCGACTCGGGGGTGCACAGCGGCCACTCCGAGCAGCCGAGGCCCGAGCCGGTCAGGCGCACGGCGCCGCCGGTGCCGATGATCAGCACCTCGGCGATGAACGACAGCCACGCGAAGACACGCAGCCGCCGGCCGATCGTCGTGGGCAGCCACGTCAGGGTGTCGCCGGACGTGCGTGTGCCCGGCAGGGTATCCGGGGCGGCGGTATGGTTCATGGTGCCTCCGGTTCGCGGAATCGACAGGCGGGCGCGGCCCGCCCGCGAGGCGGAACCTGTAGAATCGGGATTGTGATGAGGGGCGCATACAGCGCGGATTCCCTCACCGACAGTTTAGGCGCGAGTCCTGCGCCGAAGATGAGGGCCCATGAGCGGCATCCATTCCCTGAAGACTCGACGGGGAACCGGTGTGCCGGGGCGGATGACACCGTCTGGGCCATGTTGAGGAGAGTGTGTCATGTCGGATGTCCTGATCGACCGCCCGGAACTCGAAGGGCTGGGGGTGTACGAGTTCGGCTGGCACGACGCAGATGCTGCGGGTGCCAGCGCACGTCGCGGTCTCTCCGAGGACGTCGTGCGCGACATCTCGGCTCTCAAGAGCGAGCCGGAGTGGATGCTGAAGACCCGCCTCAAGGGCCTGTCGCTCTTCGGCCGCAAGCCGATGCCGACCTGGGGCGCCGACCTCAGCGACATCGACTTCGAGAACATCAAGTACTTCGTCCGCTCCACGGAGAAGCAGGCGCAGAGCTGGGAAGACCTTCCCGACGACATCAAGAACACCTACGAGCGACTCGGCATCCCCGAGGCCGAGCGTCAGCGTCTCGTCGCCGGTGTGGCTGCGCAGTACGAGTCCGAGGTCGTCTACCACCAGATCCGTGAGGACCTCGAGGCCCAGGGCGTCATCTTCATGGACACCGACACGGCGCTGCGCGAGCACCCCGAGTTCTTCGAGGAGTACTTCGGCACCGTGATCCCGACGGGCGACAACAAGTTCGCCGCGCTCAACACGGCCGTCTGGTCGGGCGGCTCGTTCGTGTACGTGCCCAAGGGCGTCCACGTCGAGATCCCGCTGCAGGCGTACTTCCGCATCAACACCGAGAACATGGGCCAGTTCGAGCGGACCCTGATCATCGCCGACGAGGACAGCTACGTCCACTACATCGAAGGCTGCACCGCCCCGATCTACAAGTCGGACTCGCTGCACTCGGCCGTGGTCGAGATCATCGTGAAGAAGAACGCCCGCGTGCGCTACACGACGATCCAGAACTGGTCGAACAACGTGTACAACCTCGTCACCAAGCGCGCGGTCGCCCATGAGGGCGCCACGATGGAATGGGTCGACGGCAACATCGGCTCCAAGGTGACGATGAAGTACCCCTCGATCTACCTGATGGGCGAGCACGCCAAGGGCGAGACGCTCTCGGTCGCCTTCGCAGGTCCCGGTCAGCACCAGGACGCCGGCGCGAAGATGGTGCACATGGCGCCGTACACGCAGTCGTCGATCGTCTCGAAGTCGATCGCCCGCGGCGGTGGACGAGCCGGTTACCGCGGCGAGGTCCGCGTCGACGCGGCGGCGCACCACTCCGCCAACTCGGTGGTCTGCGATGCACTGCTCGTCGACACCCAATCGCGCTCCGACACGTACCCGGCGATCGACATCCGTGTCGACGACGTGCAGCTCGGTCACGAGGCCACGGTCTCGAAGGTCAGCGAGGAGCAGCTCTTCTACCTGCAGTCCCGCGGCATCGAGGAGACCGAGGCCATGGCGATGATCGTGCGCGGCTTCATCGAGCCGATCGCGCGCGAGCTGCCCATGGAGTACGCGATGGAACTGAACAAGCTCATCGAGATGGGCATGGAAGGATCGGTCGGCTGATGACGGCCCCCACACAGGCGCCCGAGCTGGCGCCGCAGACGAACGCGCACATCGACCCCGCCGCTCAGGTGGCCGACGCCGGCTTCGTGCCGGTGCAGACCCGCTCGGAGCGGCCCCGGTCGTTCGACCCCGACGACTTCGGCGCCCCGACCGGGCGCGAGGTCAACTGGAAGCACACGCCCGTCGCGCAGCTGAAGACGCTGCTCGGCACGGCCGAGGCGAACGACGGCGTCTCGTACACCTTCAGCCACGAGCAGTACGTGAGCACGCCGCTCGCGCACGGCGCGACGCCGCGGGGCGAGTTCTTCGTCCCGGAGGACGTCGTCTCCGCAGTGGCCTGGCAGGGCGCCGCTGAGGCTCTGCACCTCAGCATCCCCGCCGATGAGGAGGTAGCCGAGCCGATCCTCGTCTCGATCGACGGCACCGGCGGCCGCGCCGACGCCCACCTCGTGATCGAGGCCGGACGTCACAGCGTCGCGACGGTGGTGCTGCAGCACGGCGGCACCGCTGAGTACGCGCAGAACGTCGAGATCATCGTGCGCGACGGAGCCAAGCTGAAGCTCGTCACCGTGCAGCGCTGGGAGGATGACGCGGTGCACGCGGCCGCTCACCAGGCGCGCGTCGACCGCGATGCCGAGCTCACGCACATCGTCGTCAGCCTCGGCGGCGGCGTCGTGCGCGTGAACCCGAACGTCGAGCTCGCGGGCACCGGATCGCACGGGTACCTGTACGGTCTGTCCTTCGCCGACTCGGGGCAGCACCTGGAGAGCCAGGTCTACCTGCACCACAAGGGCGCGCACACCACGGGCGATGTCCTCTACAAGGGCGCTCTGCACGGCGAGAGCGCGCACAGCGTGTGGATCGGCGACGTGCTGATCGGACCGGACGCCACCGGAACCGACTCCTATGAGGCGAACCGCAACCTCGTGCTCACCGAGGGCGCCCGCGCCGACTCGATCCCGAACCTGGAGATCCAGACCGGCGACATCGCCGGGGCCGGCCACGCCAGTGCCACGGGTCGCTTCGACGACGAGCAGCTGTTCTACCTGCAGGCTCGAGGCATCTCCGAGGAGGAGGCGCGTCGCCTCGTCGTGTTCGGCTTCCTCACCGAGGTCGTGCAGCGCATCGGCATCCCGTCGCTGCAGGACGAGCTGACCGCCGCTCTCGAGGCCGAGCTCGAGGCGGTGAGCAAGTGAGCGCACAGCGCGCCTGCAGCGCCAGCGAGCTCGAGCAGGACACGCCGCTGCGCGTCGAGCTCGACGGCATCGCCATATCGATCGTGAAGGACAGCGACGACCAGATCCACGCGATCGGCGATCGCTGCACCCACGGCGACATCTCGCTCTCCGAGGGCTTCGTGGAAGGCAAGACGCTGGAGTGCTGGGCCCACGGCTCGGCGTTCTCGCTGGAGACCGGCCACCCCCTCAACCTCCCCGCTTACGAGCCCGTCCCGGTGTTCGTCGTCGAGATCGACGGCGACGACGTGCTCATCGACCCCACTGTCACTAAGGAAGTCTGAATGTCTGTTCTCGAGATCCGCGACCTTCATGTAACGGTCGAGACCGACCAGGGCGTGACGCCGATCCTCAACGGGATCGACCTCACCATCAAGACCGGTGAGACGCACGCCATCATGGGCCCGAACGGCTCCGGCAAGTCGACCCTCGCCTACACGATCGCCGGGCACCCCAAGTACACCGTCACGCAGGGCACCATCACCTTCGACGGTGAGGACGTGCTCGAGATGAGCGTCGACGAGCGCGCTCGCGCGGGCCTGTTCCTCGCCATGCAGTACCCGGTGGAGATTCCCGGCGTCACGGTGACGAACTTCCTGCGCACCGCGAAGACCGCGATCGACGGCGAGGCGCCCTCGATCCGTCAGTGGACGAAGGACGTCAAGGAGGCCATGTCGAACCTCCGCATGGACCCGAAGTTCGCCCAGCGCAACGTCAACGAGGGCTTCTCGGGCGGCGAGAAGAAGCGCCACGAGATCATGCAGCTCGAGGTGCTCCAGCCCAAGTTCGCGGTGCTCGACGAGACCGACTCGGGCCTGGACGTCGACGCGCTGAAGATCGTGTCGGAGGGCGTCAACCGCGCCAAGGAGGCGACCAACCTCGGTGTGCTGCTGATCACGCACTACACCCGCATCCTGCGCTACATCCGCCCCGATTTCGTGCACGTGATCGTCAAGGGCCGGATCGTCGAGGAGGGCGGTTCCGAGCTGGCCGACCGTCTCGAGGAGGAGGGCTACGACCGCTTCCTCGACTCCGCCGAGCCGATCGAAGCGTAGGCTGGGAGCATGACCGCGACGCTCACTCCCGAGAAGTACGACGAGGTCACCGAGGCTCTCAAGGACGTCATGGACCCGGAGCTCGGGATCAACGTCGTCGACCTCGGCCTGATCTACGACCTCTCCTGGGACGACGAGAACGACGCCCTGGTCATCCACATGACGCTGACCAGCGCCGGATGCCCGCTCACCGACGTGCTCGAGGAGCAGACCGCCCAGGCGCTGGACTCGGTTGTCGACCAGTTCCGCATCAACTGGGTGTGGATGCCCCCGTGGGGTCCGGAGCGGATCACCGACGACGGGCGCGACATGATGCGCGCCCTCGGATTCGCGATCTGACATGACGGCTCACGTCGTCGCTCTTCCTCCGGCAGAGCTGCGGCAGCGCACGAGCGAGAAGCAGCGGGAGCACCCGGAAGGGGTGCTCCCGCTCTTCGTCGTGCGGATGGACGAGGCGGAGGCGTGAGAGCCGGCGCTCCGGCCGCGACGATCTGGGATGCCACCCGCCTCGGGATCACGATCGGCTCGGTCGTGCTCATCTTCCTCGCGGCGATCGAGGCACTCGCCGTCACGACGGTGATGCCCGTGGTCAGCGCGGATCTGCACGGCGAGGCGCTCTACGCGGTCGCGTTCTCGGGAACGCTCGCGACGAGCGTCATCGGCATGGTGGCGGCCGGAACGTGGAGCGACCGGTCAGGACCCCGGGCGGCGCTGTACACCTCGGTCGCGCTCTTCCTGGTCGGACTGGTCGTCTCCGGCGTCGCCCCCGACATGTACACCTTCCTCGCCGGCCGGCTCATCCAGGGGCTCGGGGCGGGCGGCCAGACCGTCGCGCTGTACGTCGTGGTCGCGCGCGTCTACCCGCCGCAGCTGCACGGCCGCATCTTCGCCGCCTACGCCGCAGCCTGGGTCGTCCCGTCGATGATCGGGCCGTTCCTCGCGGGGCTCGTGACCGAGCTGCTGCACTGGCGCTGGACGTTCCTCGGGGTCGCCGTGCTCACCGCGGGCGCGTTCGTGCTCGTCGCGCAGCGCCTGAGCGGAGTCTCCCTGGAGGCGGACGCGGGTGACGCCGAGCCGGATGCCCGCTCCGCCGAGCCCGCGACCGCGGCACGCGGGTCGTTCGCGACGCGCATGCTGCTGGCTGTCGTCGTCGCCGTCTGCGCGGTGGGCGTCGGCTTCACCGTCGAGCTGCCGTTCCGCGTCGGTGGACCGCTGGCTGTGATCGGCATCATCGTGATCGGCGTCGCGCTGCTGCCGCTGCTGCCGGTGCGCACCCTGCGTGCTGCGCCAGGCCTGCCGAGCGTCGTGCTGACCCGCGGACTCATCGCAGGCGCCTTCTTCGCCGCTGAGGCGTACATCCCGAAGCTGCTGATGGACGAGCACGGCTTCTCGCCGTCGATCGCCGGCCTGGCGCTGACCCTCGCGGCTCTCGGCTGGTCGAGCGCATCGGCGGTGCAGGGACGGTGGGGCGATCGCCTGGGCAGCCACCGCATCATGCTGATCACGTTCACGCTCCTCGTCTCGGCACTCGCCGGTGTGCTGGCCGTGGCACTCGCCTGGCGTGCACCCTGGATCGTCGTCGTCGGGTGGGGCCTGGCGGGCGCCGGAATGGGGCTGCTCTATCCGCGCCTGACCGTGCTCACGCTCGCCTACTCGACGACCCGCGACGAGGGCTTCAACTCGTCGGCACTGTCGATCTCGGACGCGACGGGCTCTGCGGTGGCGGTGGCCTTGGCGGGTCTGGGCTTCACCGCCCTTCCGCTGCTGGGCAGCGGCTTCGCGACCGTCTACGCCTTCGCGGCGGTTCTCGCCGTCGTGGCCCTGGTGCCGGGGCTCAGGATGGGTGCTCCGGTCCGCTGACGAGCGATGGGGGTGACGGACAAGATCTGCCCGGCCACACTGTAGGTGTCGTGGTGCGCCGACGGCGATGGGCTCAATACTGTGGGAATCGACAACGTGATCGCCGTTTCGGTGCACAGAGCCCACGACCCCGGAGGACCGATGACTCCCGACCGCCGTCCCCTCAGCGCTGATCTCGCGCGTATCGCCGTCTTCGCGGCTCTTGTGATCGTGCTCGGCACTGTCATGGTGCCGCTGCCGAGCGGGGTTCCGATCACGGGTCAGACACTGGGAGTGATGCTCGCCGGACTCGTGCTGGGCGCCCGCCGTGCTCCGCTCTCGATCCTGCTCGTGCTGGCACTCGCGGCCATCGGACTGCCCGTGCTGGCCGGCGGTCGCGGCGGCCTCGGCTCGTTCGTCGGGCCGACCGCCGGATACATGCTGGGCTGGGTCGCAGGGGCCGTCGTGATCGGCCTGATCGCGCACAGCGGGCGCTTCACGTGGTGGCGTGCGGCGACCGCGACCCTCATCGGCGGCATCCTCGTCGTCTATCTCTTCGGGATCCCGGTGCAGGCTGCGGTCACGGGGGTGCCGCTCGACCTGACAGCGCTGTCGACCATCGCCTTCCTGCCCGGCGACCTGATCAAGGCGACGCTGGCGACCGTGCTCGCGGTCGCCCTGCGCCGGGCATATCCCCGCGCGTTCCCGAAGGCCGTCGGCGCACGCGCGGCCGCGGGTGCTGCCGGCACCGGCGCCGTCGCCGCGCAGTGACCGACGCGCACATCGCCTTCGACGACGTGTCCTGCGTGGTCGACGATGTTCCCATCCTGCGCAGCGTCACGGCGCGGCTGAGCGCGAGGCGCACCGCCGTGATCGGCGCGAACGGCTCGGGGAAGTCGACGTTCGCTCGCATGATGAACGGACTGCGTCAGCCCACATCGGGCAGCGTGCGCGTGCTGGGGCTCGACCCGGCCGCGGAAGGGATGCGGGTGCGATCACGTGTCGGATTCGTGTTCACGAACCCCGAGGCGCAGATCCTCCTGCCGACGCCCGCCGAGGATCTGGCGCTCTCCCTCGGCTCCGTGCCGCGAGCGATGCGTGCGACGCGCGTCGAGCAGATCCTCGAGCAGTACGGGCTGGCGGGGCGAGGCGATCAGCCCGTCTCCGAGCTGTCGGGCGGCCAGCGGCAGCTGCTGGCGCTGGCGGCCGTGCTGTGCACCGACCCGCAGCTCGTCGTCGCCGATGAGCCGACCACCCTGCTCGACCTGCGCAACGCCCGCCGGATCGCGGACCTGCTTCTGGGGCTCGCGGTGCCCACCGTGATCGTCACACATGACCTCGATCTCGCAGCGCGCTGCGACGAGGCGGTGCTCTTCGACGACGGGCGGCTGGTCGCGATCGGAGCGCCCCCCGGAGTGATCGAGATGTATCGCCGACTCAGCGCATGATCTCGCTGTATCAGCCCGGCGACAGCATCCTGCATCGGATTCCTGCGGGCGCGAAGCTGCTCGGCCTGGCGCTGAGCGCTCTGGTGATCTCGACCGTGCGTCCCGGCGCGGCAGGGACGCTCGTGCTGCTCGGCGTCGCCTCGGTCGTGCTGCTCGTCACGGGCGCCGGGGTGCGGGGCCTGCTCCTCGCCTGGTGGCGTCTGCGCTGGCTGATCCTCGTGCTGGGCGGCGCGCTCGTCGTCTTCGTCAGCCCCGCCGCGGCCGTGCAGAACACCGGCCGCGTGGTGGCGCTGCTGCTGCTGGCGGAGGCCATGACGAGGACGACGAGGACCGGCGACCTGCTCGACGTGCTGCGCCGGCTGTTCCGGCCGCTGCGCGCGTTCGGTGTCGACCCGGAGACCCCGGCCCTCGCCGTCTCGCTGACCATCACCATGGTGCCCGTGCTCGCCGGCCTGCTCGAGCAGGTGCGTGACGCGCAGCGAGCCAGGGGAGTGCGGCTCGGCGTGCGCGCGGCCGTACCGCTGCTCGTACTCGCGATGAAGCATGCCGACGACGTCGGCGACGCGCTCACGGCGAGAGGGATCGGCCGCTGACGCGGTCGATCCCTCTCGCCACATCGGCCGCTTCCGGCCGTGGGCGGTGACGGCTCTACGCCCTCGCTAGGCGAGACTCGAGGGCGCTCACGCCGGCACGTGCCGGCGCAGGCACCGCCGTCAGCGCGAGGGCGACCAGCCAGACACCCACCGCGAGGGCGGCCGTGACGGGTGACGTCCCGACGACGAGCAGAGCGACCACCGCTGCGGCGGCCAGCAGCACGCCCGCCGCCGTGACCGCCGCCGGCGCCGACGAGCGCGTCAGGCGCACCCGCTCCATGCGGGCGAGGGGCAGGGCGATGAGAGCGGTGATCCCCAGCGCGCAGATCAGCCAGACAGGGCGCGTGAGCCACCACCCGGTGGTGTCGGGAGCGGGCAGCACGATGCCGGTCGCGCCGGCGATCAGGGCGCACAGGCCGGCGAGCGCGAGCAGCACGGGCATGTGCCACAGGTAGATCGTCATCGCGCGCGCGGACACGAATCGGGTGAAAGCGCTGGCCAGGGGTCGCGCTGCGACCTGCGACAGAGCCGGTCGCAGCAGCGAGAACAGGAGCGTCTGGATCACGCCCACGAGGATCAGGGCGGTGGTGGGCGGGTTGATGTTGGCGATGAGATCCGGAGAGAACCATCCCGCGGTGAACGAGCAGGCGAGCAGCGCGGCCGCGGCGACCGCCGCTCCGGTGCGCACCCCTCGACCGAGGGCGTCGATGCGGCCGTCGGCGAGCACGAAGCCGAGCTGCTGCATCGCGAACCACACGAACACCAGGTTCAGGAAGCCGATTCCATCGATGCCGCTGACCGCACGCATCACGTCCACCGCCGCGGCGGCTGCGGTCAGAGTCGCGAGAGTGCCGAGCGGCGCGCGCTCGTGGAGTGCGGCCATGGCCGGCAGCAGGGCCTGGCACAGCAGGAAGACGCCGAGGAACCACAGCGGCTGACCGTAGCGGTAGCCCGCCATCTCGACCAGCGCGGGCGCGACATCGGCGCGCTGCAGCGTCCACAGGAGCGCGCCCGCCGCCGCCACGGCGATGACCGCGGGGATGAGCAGCCGCCGCATCCTGTCGACGACGAACGAGCTCGTGTCCGCTCCACGCCGCCGAGCCGCGCGCAGCGCTGTGAGACCGGAGAACCCGCCGATCACGAAGAACAGGGGCATGACCTGCAGCATCCAGCTGACCGGCACCAGCCAGGTGCCGGTGTCGCCGGCGTTCTCGAAGACCGGACCCGAGGAGGTGACCGTCACCCCCACCATCAGCGAGTGCAGGACCACGACGGCGCCGATGCAGAGCGCGCGGACGAGGTCGATGGCGAGGTCGCGGTGGGAGGTGGCAGCCGGAGGGGGAGTGGTGAGCGTCATGCTCCGCACGCTAGGGAGGCGGTACCCGCGCGCTCATCCCGCCGTGGTGCCGTCCGCCTCGATACCGCGGTATGAGAGGGCGCTCAGGCGGGTTCGACGAGACCGGCGTCGTACGCGAAGATCACCGCGTGCACGCGGTCGCGCAGCGCGAGCTTGGCGAACACCTTGCCGACGTGCGTCTTGACGGTCTGCTCCGCGATGAAGAGCTCGGAGCCGATCTCGGTGTTCGAGCGCCCTCGGGCGATGAGGGTGAGAACGTCGCGCTCGCGCTCCGTCAGCTCCTGCAGAGCGGCCTGCGCATGCGGGGGCCGGGGGCGGCGAGCGGCGAAGTGCTCGATCATCCGACGGGTGACACGCGGCGACAGCAGGGCATCGCCCTGCGCGACGACGCGTACCGCGCTCACGAGCTCGTCCGCGAGGGCATCCTTGAGCAGGAAGCCGCTGGCTCCGGCTTCCAGCGCGTCGTACACGTAGTCGTCGATGTCGAAGGTGGTGAGCATCAGGATCCGAGGCACCTTCGCCGCGGGGTACGCAGGACCGAGGATCCGCCGGGTGGCCTCGATGCCGTCCAACTCGGGCATCCGGACGTCCATCAGGATGACATCCGGATCGAGCCGCGCCGAGAGCCGCACCGCCTCGGCGCCGTCGGCCGCCTGCCCGATGACGCGGATGCCGTCATGCGCGTCGAGCAGTGCGGCGAAGCCGGCGCGGACCATGGCCTGATCGTCGGCGATGAGGACGTCGATCGTCATCGGGCTCCCTCTGTGAGTGCGGGGTCGAAGTGGCGGGGGATGCGGGCGCTGACGCGCCACCCGTCGTCGTCCGCACCCGCGGTCAGCTCGCCGCCGAGCAGCTCGGCCCGTTCGATCATGCCCCGGATGCCGTGACCTGCGCCACCGCCGCCGGATGCCTCGCGCGCCGCGTTTCGCACGAGGATCTCGACGCTCTCGGCATCCGTGGTCACGGACACCGAGATCGCGGAGTCGGGAGCGTGACGCAGGGCGTTGCTCAGCGACTCCTGCACGATGCGGTACGCCGCGATCTGCGCCGCGGACGACACATCGCCCTCCACCTCGTATGCGAGGTCGACTCGAGCCCCGGCACGGCGGGTCGACTCGGCGAGCGCCGGGATGTCGTCGATGCCGCGCTGCGGTGCGAGCTCGGCCGTGTGGTCGTCGGTGCGCAGGATGCTGAGGATGCGCCTCATCTCGCCGAGCGCTGCGCGCGCCGATGACCCGATCGAGTCGAACTCCTCGATCGCGCCCGCGGACAGGCCGTCCACGCGGTAGCGGGCGGTGGAGGCCTGCACCTGGATGAGCGACATGCTGTGCGCCACCACGTCGTGCAGCTCCCGGGCGATGCGGGTGCGCTCCTCGGCGAGCTCGCGCCTGGACTGCTCGACCGCGGCGTGTTCGCGCTCACGCGTGAGCGCCGTGTTCAGCCGGCGGCGCGCGGCGAGAAGAGACCCGATCAGAAGGGCGGCGGCGGCGATCGATCCGGCCACGATGAGGTCGACTTCGACGGCCGCGGGATCTGCCGCGCCGGGGCGCACCAGGGGCACAGCGAGCGACCCGAGATACACGAGCAGCATCGCCGCGAGTCCGAAGCGCCAGCCGCGCAGCATCGCGACCACCAGGACGAACAGGGCGAATGCGAGCATCGCCGGAACCGACCACGGCCACGGCCAGATGAGGCCGTCATCCGCAAGAGCTGCGAGCGGCAGCGTCCATGCGGCGATCGCGAACACGGCGACGGCTGTGCGCGGCCACCGGAATGCCAGCGCCGGCGCGATGCATACTCCGGCGCCGATGAGGAAGGCCAGCGGCACGGCGACCGCGTACAGCGTCGCATGGATCGGCACGAGCACGGCGTAGAGCGCGACGCTCGCGGTGCCGACCAGCCAGCGCGTGACCGCTCGCCGCGACGGGCGACGGATGGGACTCATGACCGCCATCCTCGCATCGCTGCCATCAGCGGCGACGCGCAGGTCGATCCGGCCGCAGGGACGACGCAGAGGAAGGTGAGGGGAGGCATCGTCCCACGGTACGAGCAGGCCCGACTGCTCCGCATCCCTCTGCGGTATCAGAGGCCCTCCCACCCTGGAGGGGCGCTCAGCCGCCCGCGAACTATACTGGGAGGCTGGCCCTTCGGCCACTCTCCCCCCTACGAACGGATACCGCTGTGCTCGCCGTGCATGACCTCGAGATCCGCGTCGGAGCACGCGTGCTCATGTCGGACGTCTCGTTCCGGGTCGCCGCCGGCGACAAGATCGGCCTCGTCGGCCGCAACGGCGCCGGCAAGACCACGCTGACGAAGGTGCTCGCCGGCGACCTCCTCTCCGCCGAGGGCAAGGTCGCCCGATCGGGCGAGATCGGCTACCTCCCGCAGGATCCGCGCATCGGCGATCCCGAGATGCTCGCCAGAACCCGCATCCTCGACGCGCGCGGTCTCGGCACCATCCAGCTCGGCATCGCGACGGCCTCGCACGACATGGCATCCGACGACCCCAAGATCGCCGAGCGCGCCATGCGGAAGTTCGGCACCCTCACCGAGCGCTTCGAGGCGCTCGGCGGCTACGCCGCGGAGGCCGAGGCGGCATCCATCGCGAACAACCTCTCGCTGCCGGACCGCATCCTCGATCAGCCGCTGAGCACCCTCTCCGGCGGTCAGCGCCGGCGCATCGAACTCGCGCGCATCCTGTTCTCCGACGCCGACACGATGATCCTCGACGAGCCCACGAACCACCTCGACGCCGACAGCGTCGTGTGGCTGCGCGAGTTCCTGAAGAACTACAAGGGCGGGCTCATCGTGATCAGTCACGATGTCGAGCTCGTCGGCGAGACGGTCAACCGCGTGTTCTACCTCGATGCGAACCGTCAGGTCATCGACATCTACAACATGAACTGGAAGAACTACCTGCGCCAGCGGGTGGCCGATGAGGAGCGCCGCAAGAAGGAGCGCGCGAACGCCGAGAAGAAGGCCACCCAGCTGCAGCTGCAGGCCGCGCGGTTCGGGGCCAAGGCATCGAAGGCCGCCGCTGCTCACCAGATGGTCGCCCGCGCCGAGAAGCTGCTCTCGGGCCTCGACGAGGTGCGCCAGGTCGACCGCGTCGCGAAGCTCCGCTTCCCGAAGCCCGCACCGTGCGGGAAGACCCCGCTGATGGCATCCGGTCTGTCGAAGTCGTACGGCTCGCTCGAGATCTTCACCGACGTCGATCTCGCGATCGACCGGGGCTCGAAGGTGGTGGTGCTGGGGTTGAACGGCGCGGGCAAGACCACGCTGCTGCGTCTGCTCGCCGGCGTCGACCAGCCCGACACGGGTCAGCTCGAGCCGGGTCACGGCCTGAAGATCGGCTACTACGCGCAGGAGCACGAGAACCTCGACGTGAAGCGGTCCGTCCTCGAGAACATGATCTCCGCGGCTCCCGATCTGAACGAGACCGAGGCGCGCAAGGTGCTCGGTTCCTTCCTCTTCACCGGCGACGACGTCCACAAGCCCGCCGGCGTGCTCTCCGGTGGCGAGAAGACGCGTCTGTCGCTCGCGACGCTGGTCGTGTCATCGGCCAACATGCTGCTGCTCGACGAGCCGACGAACAACCTCGACCCCGCCTCCCGCGAGGAGATCCTGGGGGCGCTCGCGCACTACGAGGGTGCGGTCGTGCTCGTCTCGCACGATCCGGGAGCAGTCGCGTCGCTCAACCCCGAGCGCGTGCTGATCCTGCCCGACGGCGTCGAGGACATCTGGAGCAAGGAGTACCAGGACCTCATCGAGCTCGCGTGAGCCTTTAGGGTGGAGTGAGTGTGTCGTCAGTCGACGAGACCATGCGATGAGGAGGGCACGCGTGATCCCGTACAGTGAGCGGACTCGAGTTCTCGTGGTGATCGGAACGAGACCAGAGGCGATCAAGATGATCCCGGTGATCAGGGCTCTGCAGGATTCCGGGACCTTCCGGCCTGTGGTGATCTCCACCGGGCAGCACACCGACCTCGTCGACACTCTGATCCACAGCGTCGGGATGAGGGTGGATGCCAATCTGCGTGCCTCCGAGGCGGTGGACGGCGTGCGACCCACCCTCAACAAGGTGTTCGCCCGTGTGATGGTCGGGATCGACCGGGTGTGGGCGAGCGATACCGTGCCCGACGAGTACCTCGCCGACGGACGTCGCAGCGTGGGAGGCGCGGTCGCGTGCCTCGTGCACGGCGACACGAGCTCGGCCGCCGCCGCTGCACTGGCCTCGTTCAACCTGCAGATCCCCGTCGTGCACGTCGAGGCCGGACTGCGCACGTCCAACCTGCTCTCACCCTTCCCCGAGGAGGGCAACCGGCAGCTGATCTCCCGCATCGCCGCGCTGCACCTGGCCCCGACCACGCAGAACAAGATGAACCTCGTGCGCGAGGGCGTCGACTACGACCGCATCGTCGTGACGGGCAACACCTCGATCGACATGCTGCAGTGGGCGTCCGAGCAGGAGGGCGGGTTCGGGCAGGGTCTCGAATCGCTGGAGGTCGACGAGGCGCATCCTCTCGTGCTCGTCACCGCGCACCGTCGCGAGAACTGGGGCGAGGGACTGGCGCGGATCGCCGCAGCGGTGCGCCGCCTGTCGGAGAGCCACGCGCACGCCCGGTTCGTCGTTCCCATGCATCCCAATCCTGTCGCCCGCCAGCCGCTGCTCGACGCGCTCAGCGACTGCGACAACGTCCACCTCGTCGAACCGCGCGAGTACGCCGACTTCGCTCGGCTGATGGTCGCCGCGCGGCTGATCATCACCGACTCGGGGGGAGTGCAGGAGGAGGCTCCGTCGCTGGGCACACCCGTGCTCGTCGCGAGGGACACCACCGAACGAGGCGAGGGCGTGCAGGCGGGCACGCTCGTGCTCGTCGGCACGGACACCGACCGCATCGTGCGCGAGGCGACCGTGCTGATCGACGATGACCTCGAGCATGCGCGCCGTGCCGCTCGGTCGAACCCCTACGGTGATGGCCGGGCCTCCGAGCGCATCGTGCAGGCGCTCGAGAACGTGCTGCGCGACGGACCGGCTCCGCAGGAGCTGAGCGGGGACGGGCTGCGCATGGCCGTGCGTCGCAGACTCGGGTTCGAAGACGCCGCCGCCGCTGCCGGGAACTGACGTGAGCTGGGCGGCATTCAGCCAGTGGTTCGGCGAGATCGTCGACTTCGTCTCGCACATCTACGATGGACTGCCCATCTGGGCGCTGCCGATCTTCCTCGTCGCCGTCGTCCTCGTGGCGATCTCGACCATCTCGCTGTTCATCCTGGGCATCAGGGCGGGTTCGCAGCTGCGTCGAGCCGCGCGAGCCGATGCATCCGGTGCTGACCTCGCGGGGGAGCATGAGTACCTCTGGGTGTTCATGGTGCCCGCGCTCAACGAGGAGACGGTCATCGCCGACTCCGTGGGCCGCCTCACCGAGGTGCAGGTCACGCACAAGCGCATCCTGGTGATCAACGACGGGTCCGACGACGGCACCGGCGAAGTGCTGGCGGGGATATCCGAACCCGACCTGACCGTGCTGACCCGGGTGGCGCCGAACGCCCGCCAGGGCAAGTCCGAAGCCCTCAACGACGCCTGGCGCTATCTGCACCGGGTGGTGCTCGGCGAGGGCCGCTATCGCGGGTGGGACCCGGCTCGCGTGATCGTGACGATCGTCGACGCCGACGGCCGGCTCGATCGGATGGCGGGGCGCGCGGCACGGTTCTTCGACGACGAGCGGGTCGGCGGAGTGCAGTCGCAGGTGCGGATCTACAACCGCGGTGGTCTGGTCACCGTCGCGCAGGACCTCGAGTTCGGGGTCTTCGGAACCGTGTTCCAGCTCGGACGCACCGGCTGGGGGACGGCGAACATGGGCGGCAACGGCCAGTTCAACCGGCTCGCAGCACTGGACGACATCGCGGTGGAGGACGCGGAAGGACGCATCGGACCGTGGCGCGCCGGACGGCTCACCGAGGATCAGGACATCGGACTCCGCCTCATCCAGGCCGGCTGGCGGGGCGCGCAGTCATCGAAGGTGATCATCGAGCAGCAGGGACTGCACTCGCTGCGCGCCCTCTACCGTCAGCGCACGCGATGGGCGCAGGGCGGCTGGCAGGTGCTCGATCTGCTCGGACCGACAGCGCGCAATCGGCATGTCGGCTTCGGACCGAAGCTCGATCAGCTCTGGTATCTGCTCACCCCGGTCGTGCAGGCGTGGGTCGGGCTCTCGGTGGTGCTGAGCATCGTGTTCCTCACGACCGGCATCTCGCGACCGCCGCTGACCGTGTTCATCGTCGTGCTCGCGTACGTGTTCTCCGCCATGCCCGGCGTGATCGGGGTGCTGCTCGCGCGTCGGCGCAGCGGGATCGGCGAGTTCTTCGTCGGCCTGCTTCTCGCGCACCTGTACCTGATCTACTCCTGGCTGATCTACCCGGTCGTCTACCGTTCGCTGCTGCGTCAGCTCACCGGCTCGAAGAGCTGGGCGAAGACCAAGCGCGAGGCCATCGCGCCCGCGGAAGCGGGTCCGGCGTCCGCCTCCGCCTGAACGGCGTCGAAGACGCCGACGCCGCGGCGATGCCCGGCCTGTCTCGACCTGTCAGCGAGAGGCGGCGTCGAGCAGGGCGTCCTCGTCGTCCGCATCCCGATCGCGGCGGCGCGGCTCCCGTGCCGGGCGCTCTCCGGCATCCTCCTTCGCCTTCACGATCTCGATGTGGATGACGTAGCCGATGAACGCGAAGCCCATGATGGCGAACAGGATCCACTGGATCGCGTACGACAGGTGCGGGCCTGGGTCGTCGGTGGGTGAGGTGAAGCCGCCCAGGGCGGACGTCGCGGCCGGGTCCTCGGAGACCAGCTGTCCGTAGGCGCTCGTCACGAGCGACGGGTTGACCCGATCGGCGATCGTCGGCAGGTGGATGGTGGGGACCTGTCCCTCGGGCGCGCTGCGCCCGGACGAGGGAAGACGCTCACCAGGGCGCAGTCGCACCACCACGGTGCTTTCTCCGTCGGGGGGAGCGGGCACCGTCCTCGGCACGCTGTCCTCGCCGGGGGAGATCCAGCCGCGATCCACCAGCAGCACGAGGCCGCTCTCATCGCGGAAGGGCACGAGCACCTCGAACGCGCTCGTGCCGCCGTGCGGCCGGTTGCGCACGAGAAGCTGCTCGTCGGCGAGGTACTGCCCGCGCAGCAGCACCGGATGCCATTCATCCGCCGGCGCGAGTGCTCCGCCCGCATCGAGCAGATCGGCGACGGGCACGGGTTCCGCGTCGTAGTTGCGCTCTACGAGCGCGATCTGCTCCGCCCGCGATTCGTTGCGGTCGAACTGCCACTGCGACAGGAACGCGCACGCGATGGCGAAGGCGATGGCGACGAGCAGATACACGCCCCAGCGCATCAGACGGCTCACGCAGGGGTCCCCTCGTGCACGGCGACCGGAAAGTCCCTGGCCCTGAGGTAGTCGCTCAGGAATCCCACGTGCGCATCGCACGCGAGCCAGATCTTGCGCCGATCCTCTGCGTGGATGCGAGGGTTCCGCCAGACGATGTGGTGTGTGGCGGGTTCACGGCATTCGGCCCGCGCGCACTCGAGTTCGGCGGTCATCGCTCGCCGGCTTCGCGGTCGTCGTGTCTTTCGATGATCCTGATCACGTCCGGTTCTGCGCTGATCGGGTCGGGGGCGGATGCGCGTGGCGCTTCGAGCTGCGCGGTGGGCGACTCCACGGCGCTGGGCGTGCTGTCGCTGCCCGCGTTGGCGTAGACCACGGCGATGTAGGGAAGGAAGATCGCCGCGACGGCGAATGCCCACGTCCACCACCCGAGCGGCTGCACGAGGACCATGAGCAGGAAGCACACGGTGCGGATGACCATCGTCAGCGCGTAACGGCGCACGCGGTGGTCTGCCTCGGCCTGCGGCGACTGCGGCAGGGAGGTGACAGCGGGGGCCCGGCGCTTCTCTTTCACGGTGCTTCCAGCCTACGCCGCGCCCAGCACACCGGACGCCGTCCGGTGACGTCGCGCTCGGTAGGATTGCCTGCGATCCGATACCCAGTCAGGAGCCCCCATGAGCGCTGAGCGCGTCGTCCTCGTCACCGGCGGAAACCGCGGCATCGGCCGTGCCATCGCCGAACGCTTCGTCCGCGACGGATATCGCGTCGCCGTCACGGCGCGCAGCGGTGAGGGTCCAGAGGGCACGCTGACCGTCCGCGCCGACGTCACCGACGCCGCCGCGATCGACGCGGCGTTCACCGAGGTCGAGCAGCAGCTGGGCCCGATCGAGATCGTCGTCGCCAACGCCGGGATCACCAAGGACACCCTTCTCATGCGCATGAGCGAGGACGACTTCGACAGCGTCGTCGCGACGAACCTCGGCGGCACCTTCCGCGTCGTCAAGCGGGCGTCGAAGGGCATGCTGCGTGCGCGCTTCGGCCGCGTCATCCTCATCTCCAGCGTCGTCGGCCTGTACGGCTCGGCCGGGCAGGTCAACTACTCGGCATCCAAGAGCGCGCTGGTCGGCTTCGCCCGCTCTCTCACCCGTGAGCTGGGCGGGCGCGGGATCACCGCGAACGTGGTCGCGCCGGGGTTCATCGAGACCGATATGACGGCGGAGCTGCCGGAGGACACGCAGAAGCAGTACAAGGCGAGCATCCCCGCCGGACGCTTCGCGACGCCGGACGAGGTCGCCGGCGCCGTCGTGTGGCTCGCGGGCGACGATGCGGCCTACATCTCGGGAGCCGTCATCCCGGTCGACGGTGGTCTCGGGATGGGCCACTGAGGCCGATCCGGAGCCCGTCCCGCTGGGCGTCGGTCACCGGTCGACGGCGGCCACCAGCAGCTCGGCCAGCCGATCCGGCACGGTGAACTGCGGCCAGTGGCCGGAGCCGATCTTGACCACCTCGGCGTTCGCGATGGCCCGGTACTCCCGACCATAGGCACCCCAGTCGTCCGCCTCGGCGTCGACGCGCGCCTGATCGTACGAGCCCATCAGCATCGTCACCGGAATGCCGTGCCGGCTCTCATGCGTGAGGGCGATGGGGTCTCTCGGGACGTGAGCGGGCACGCTGTGCGTCAGCGGAAGCGTGCGCGCGCGGGTCTCGTCGTCGATGTCGTACACGTCCTCATCGGGGAAGAAGTCCCAGCCGGGAAAGGGGACGACCCCGTCGACGAGCGGGAAGTCGCTGATCTCGCGCCCCGGCGCGGGCGGGATGGTGTCGACGAAGACGACCCGTCGCACGCGCTCCGGGCGGGCATCGGCTGCGCCCCAGACGACGTTGCCGCCGCCCGAGTGGCCGACGAGGACGACGAGCTGATCGGCCTCGTCGATCTGCCGCACGACCGCGTCGATCCACTCCGCCATGCCGATGTCGGATGACGCGGCGGCAGGCTCGCCCACGCCAGGCATGGTCAGTGCGAGCGGTCGGTGTCCGGCGGCGCGCAGCGCGTGCACGACCGGATCCCAGGAGGACGCGTCGAGCCAGAGACCGGGTACGAGGATGATGTCCATGCGCAGACGCTACGCGCCGGCGCCGACATCGTCCAGCCTCGGCCAGGCAGGCGGACGCCACTCAGGGCAGCAGCGGGATGACCTCGGACAGGTCCTGAGGACCGACCACGAGCGACGCCGCTGCGCGGACGGCGGGCTTGGCGTTGAAAGCGATGCCGAGTCCGGCGACGGCCATCATCTGAAGGTCGTTCGCGCCGTCGCCGATGGCGATCGTGGCGCGAGGGGCGACGCCCAGCTCGGCGGCCCATTCCTGCAGCGATGACGCCTTGGCGGCAGCATCCACGATCTCGCCGTCGACGGCGCCGGCCAGCAGCTCTCCGTCCAGCAGCAGCCGGTTGGCGCGCCAGCGGTCGACGCCCAGCCCGGGCGCGATGTGGTCGAGGATCTCGTGGAACCCGCCGGACACCACGCCGACCACACCGCCGCGCTCATGCACCGCGGCGGTCAGATCGCGCACGCCCGGCGTCGGCTCGATGCGCGCGCGCACCCGGTCGAAGGCGGTCGTCGGCACGCCGCGCAGTGCTTCGACGCGAGAACGCAGGCTCGTCGCGAAGTCCACTTCGCCGCGCATCGCCGCCTCGGTCGCCGCCTGCACCTCGGCACGGCGACCCGCCTCGTCGGCGAGCAGTTCGATCACCTCGTTGCGGATGAGGGTGGAATCGGCATCGAGGACGACGAGGAATCGCGCAGCGGTCACCCGTCGAGCGTAGCGGTCAGCGAGTGATGCGAACGCCCTTGCCCACGACGGTGATGCCCGAGTCGGTCACGGTGAAGCCGCGCTCCAGGTCCCGCTCGCGATCCACCCCGACGGTCGCGCCGTCCTCGAGGATGACGTTCTTGTCGAGCACTGCCCGGCGCACTCGCGACCCCAGTCCCATGTGCACGTTGTCGAGCAGCACGGAGTCCGTGATCGTCGACCCTCCCAGCGCGACGCCACGCAGCCCGATCACGCTTCGCTCGATGTGCGTGCCCGAGAGCACCGAGCCGGCGGCGACGATCGAGTCGATCGCGTTGCCGATCCGGCCGACCGCGTCTCGCACGAACTTCGCCGGCGGCATGTTGACGTTCTGCGTGCGGATCGGCCAGTCGGTGTTGTACAGGTTGAAGATCGGCAGCGTCGAGATGAGGTCCATGTGGGCGTCGAAGTACGAGTCGATGGTTCCGACGTCGCGCCAGTACGAGCGGTCGCGCGGCGACGAGCCGGGGACGTCGTTCTGCTTCATGTCGTAGTAGCCGGCTTCGCCGCGCTGGACGAAGTAGGGGATGATGTCGCCGCCCATGTCATGCCCGGAGGAGGCTGATTCGCCGTCCGCCTCCACCGCCGCCACGAGGGCGTCGGCGTCGAAGACGTAGTTGCCCATCGAGACGAGGACTTCGTCGGGGGAGTCGGCGAGGCCGACCGGGTCGGCCGGCTTCTCGAGGAAGTCGCGGATGCGTCCCGTCTCGGGGTCGGCGTCGATCACGCCGAACTGCGAGGCCAGGGCGATCGGCTGACGGATGCCCGCGACGGTCGCCGGAGCGCCGGATGCGATGTGCGCGTCGATCATCTGCTGGAAGTCCATGCGGTAGACGTGATCCGCGCCGATCACGGCGACGATGTCGGGCTTCTCGTCGTTGATGAGGTTGAGGCTCTGCAGGATGGCATCCGCGGAGCCCGAGAACCACCGCTTGCCGAGACGCTGCTGCGCGGGCACCGAGGTGACGTAGGAGTCGAGCAGCGCCGACATGCGCCAGTTCTGCGAGACGTGCCGGTCGAGGCTGTGCGACTTGTACTGCGTCAGCACGACGACCTGTCTGAGGCCCGAGTTGATGAGGTTGGATATCGCGAAGTCGATCAGCCGGTACTGGCCGCCGAACGGCACCGCCGGTTTGGCTCTGTCTGCGGTGAGTGGCATGAGCCGCTTGCCCTCACCGCCGGCGAGGATGATCCCGAAAACCTTCTTTGGAGCCGACATGCGTCCACCATAGAGCGCCCGGCGGCCGATGTACTACCGTGCAGACATGCGAGTCGACATCATCACGAAGGAATATCCGCCGGAGATCTACGGCGGTGCCGGCGTGCATGTCGCGGAGCTCGTGGCGGCGCTGCGCAGCAGCATCGACGTGCAGGTCCGGGCGTTCGGGGCCGAGCGCGCCGAGCCGGGGACGCGGTCGTATCGCACGCCGTCGGAGCTTGCCGGAGCGAACCCCGCCCTGCAGACGCTCGGCACGGATCTGGTCATGGTCGGCGACGTCGCTGGGGCGGACCTCGTGCACAGTCACACCTGGTACGCGAACTTCGCCGGACATCTGGCATCTCAGCTGCACGGCATCCCGCACGTGCTCACGGCGCACAGCCTCGAGCCGCTGCGCCCGTGGAAGGCCGAGCAGCTCGGGGGCGGCTACGCCGTCTCGAGCGGCATCGAGCGGCTGGCCTACGAGAACGCCGCCGCCATCGTCGCGGTCAGCGACGGGATGCGCCAGGACATCCTGCGCAGCTACCCGCAGGTCGACCCCCAGCGCGTGCGCGTCATCCACAACGGCATCGACGTCGAGCGCTGGCGTCCGGTCGAGAACGCCGAGTTCCTGGCGAGCATCGGCATGGATCCGTCGCGTCCGTCGGTGGTCTTCGTGGGCCGCATCACCAGGCAGAAGGGACTGCCGTATCTGCTGCGGGCAGCCCAGCTGCTGCGGAAGGACGTGCAGCTCGTGCTCTGCGCCGGCGCTCCCGACACTCCCGAGATCATGGCCGAGGTGCAGGAGGGGGTCCGCCTGCTGCAGCAGACGCGAGAGGGCGTGATCTGGATCGAGCGGATGCTGCCGCGGGACGAGCTGTCGGCGATCCTCGCCGCCGCCACCACATTCGTGTGCCCGTCGGTCTACGAGCCGCTGGGCATCGTGAACCTCGAGGCGATGGCGTGCGGTGCTGCGGTCGTCGGCACCGCCACCGGCGGCATCCCCGAGGTCGTCGACGACGGCGTGACCGGCCGGCTGGTGCCGATCGAGCAGCTGCAGGACGGCACCGGAACGCCCGTCGACCCGGAGCGCTACGTGTCGGATCTCGCGGCCGCGCTCACCGAGGTGACGGGTGATCCCGCACGGGCACGGCAGTACGGCGAAGCCGGACGAGAGCGAGCCCGCAGTCAGTTCAGCTGGGGCGCGATCGCCGACACCACGCGCGCGCTGTACGAGGAGCTGACCGCCTGAGCGGATAGGCTGACATCATGTCGAGCGCTCTGGATCTCACCGATGTCGTTGTGCGTCGTGAAGGCCGCAACATCGTCGACCGGGTGACCTGGTCTGTGTCCGAGGATCAGCGCTGGGTGGTGCTCGGGCCGAACGGCGCCGGCAAGACGACGCTGCTGCAGCTCGCCGACACGCTGATGCACCCGACGTCGGGAACCGTGACGATTCTCGGGGAGACCCTCGGGCGGACGGACGTGTTCGAGCTGCGTCCGCGGATCGGCTTCGCCTCCTCGGCGATGGCTCGCCGCATCCCGCGCGACGAGACCGTGCTGAACACGGTCATGACCGCCGCCTACTCGGTGACCGGCCGCTGGAACGAGGACTACGAGGCCGTCGATGAGCGTCGGGCGCGGCGCGTGCTCGCCGACTGGCGCTTGGAGCACCTCGCGGAGCGTCTGTTCGGCACGCTCAGCGACGGTGAGCAGAAGCGCGTGCAGATCGCGCGTGCGGTGATGACCGATCCGGAGCTGCTTCTGCTCGACGAGCCGACCGCGAGCCTCGATCTCGGCGCACGCGAGGAGCTGCTGCAGCTGCTCGGTGGCTACGCCGCCTCGCCGACCACGCCGGCGATGGTCATGGTCACCCACCACGTGGAGGAGATCCCCGTCGGCTTCACCCACGTGCTGCTGCTGCGCGACGGCGGTGTCGTGGCTGCCGGCCCGCTCGCCGAGACGCTGACGGCGGAGGCGCTCACGGAGGCGTTCGGCATGCCGATCGCGCTCACGCAGGACGGCGGCCGCTACGCCGCGCGCGCTGCCTGAGTGGTGTAAAGTAGACCCTCGGTGCGATCGCACCGCAGACTTCCCTCGTCTCTGGCAGAATCCAGGGCACCACGTAAGGAATCCCATGAAGACTGACATCCACCCCGAGTACCAGGCCGTCGTGTTCCGCGACCTCGGCTCGGGCGAGACCTTCCTCACCCGCTCCACCGTCACGAGCGACAAGACGATCGAGCTTGACGGTGTGGAGTACCCCGTCCTCGACGTCGAGATCTCGTCGGCTTCGCACCCCTTCTACACGGGCAAGCAGCGCATCATGGACTCGGCCGGTCGCGTCGAGAAGTTCAACCAGCGCTTCAAGAACTTCGGCGGCTCCTCCAAGTAAGCAGCCACCACGAGGGCCCCGCTCCGGCGGGGCCTTCGTCGTACCCGCATCCGGTCGTCGGCAGCTGTCGGACCCGCGCGGCTTCACCCGCGAAGGGGCGCTTCAGCCGCGAACGGGCCAGGTGCCGTCGAGGGGCTCGTCCGGCTCGATCCGGCCGATGCTGACGAAGTAGTCGGTGAGGCTCGCCGCCTGGTGTCGCGCCCACCCGATCTGCCTGGTGTGCAGCTCCGCAGCCGAGCGGGGCAGCGCGAACTCCCGTGCGATCGCGAGTGCCACCCGCCCCGCGGCGACCGCATCCGCTGACGCCTGATGCGCGTCATCCAGCAGAACCGCGTAGTGGTCGGCGACGATGGTGAGCGTGCGCTTGCCGGGGCGGTACCTGTCGAATGCCTTGTCGATCACCAGCGGGTCGATGACCGGCGAGGGAGCCTCCAGCTCCGAGATGCCGTGGCGGCGCGCCTCGTGCGCGAGAAGCGAGAAGTCGTACGAGGCGTTGTACGCGACGATCGGCAGCCCCTGCGCGAACAGCGCCCGGAGAGCGTGCACGATCTCGGCCACCACCTCTGCGGCGGGGCGACCGTGCGCCCTGGCATGCTCGGTGCTGATCCCGTGGACGGCCGCCGCGCCGTCGGGGATGGGCACCCCGGGGTCGGCCAGCCAGTCGCGTGCGGCGAGCTCTCTGCCGTGCCTGTCGAGCACCCCGACGTGCGCGGTGACGATGCGATCCTGCGTCACGTCGACGCCGGTCGTCTCGAGATCGAACACACCCACGCGGGTGAGCCAGGCCGGAGCATCGAGCGGAATGGTCATGGCCACACCATAGGAGTGGGCGCCGACACTGCAGGATGCGCGACGACCGCGCAGGGTCACTACGCTGTGCTGGTGACCTGGACGGTGTGGCTCTCGCTGCTGGCGGCATGCGTGGTGATCAGCTTCACACCCGGGGCCGGCGCCATCAACACGATGAGCAACGCCCTCGTGCAGGGCTCGCGTCGCTCGCTCTGGGGCGTGCTCGGCCAGCAGGTGGCACTCATCGTGCACGTGGTGATCGTGGCCGCAGGGGTGGGGCTGCTCGTCTCCCGGTCGCCGCTGCTGTTCGGGCTCATCCGGTATGCGGGTGCCGCGTATCTGGTCTACCTCGGCGTGCGGCTCATCCTCACGCGGCCGGAGGCGCAGAGCCTCGGTCCGGCCGTGCGGGTGCGCGAGGGAGCCTGGTCGATCTTCCGGCGCGGCTTCTGGGTGAACCTCCTGAACCCGAAGGCGGTCGTGTTCTTCCTCGCCTTCGTGCCGCAGTTCGTGAGACTGGATCGAGAGCCGCTGCCGCAGTACCTCGTGCTCGTCGGCACCGTGATCGTCGTGGACATCCTGGTGATGTGGTTCTTCTTCGCCGCCGCTGCCAAATCCTTCCGGCGGTTCACGCAGGACGCGCGTGGCCAGCGCATCCTGAACACCGTGTTCGGCGGGCTCTTCATCGCCATCGCCGCTCTGCTGCTGTTCCTGCACTGACCGCGTCCCAGCCTTGCGGCTTCCGCACAACCGGTGTTCCTGCACCGATTGCTTTCCCCTCGAGTTCTTCACCGTCACCGCGAATCCGGCTCCTGAGGTCCCACGTCGGCATGCACTCTGGTCGAACCCGGGCTGGTCCCGGCAACGAAGGAGCACCCTATGAGCATCACCAACGACGTCCTGACCATCGCCGGGAACATCGGCAACGATCCGATCAGCAACGAGACGCGCAGTGGCAAGGCGGTGATCAACTTCCGGGTGGCGACATCGTCGGGCTACTTCGATCAGCGCACCGGAGCCTGGGTCGACGGCGTCACCAACTGGTACGCGGTGTCGGCGTTCGGCAAGCTCGCCGAGCACGCGAGGGCGTCGCTGCACCGCGGCGATCCCGTCGTCGTCGTCGGGCGCCTGCGTCAGAAGGAGTGGGAGGCGAACGGCAAGAAGGGCATCGACGTCGAGCTCACCGCCGATGCGATCGGCCACGACCTGCGTCGCGGCACGAGCGCGTTCGTGCGTCGCCCGCGCCCCGAGCAGGTCAGCGTCGCGCCCGCGGGCGACGAATCACCGGTCTTCGACGAGCCCAGCGAGGCCGATCAGGATGCCTGGGCCGGCGCGGGCCTGCGGCTGACCGCAGAGACGGGTTCCGGTGACGCTTCCGGCGAGTCTCACGATGATGCTCTGACCCTCGCGTGACGTCCGGCGCGACGGGGACGGAGATCCGAGCGCCTAGACTCTAGGCGTGCGTCACAGGTCCTCCGTCTCCGTCCGGCGGGGCGCGCGGTCCTGCTCGCTGCTCGGGGGCGCGGGAGCCGTCGTGCTCGCGCTGACGGCGTGTGGCCCGATGGCGGCTCCTGCCACGCCGTCCGTCACCCCGTCGCACCCCTCCGCGACACCCGAGATCAGCGTCGCACCCTCTGCCGCACCGACCGGGGCGGATGCTGCGCTCGCCTCCTTCGCCGAGGTCACCGCACGCGTGTGGGCATCGGACTCGCGAGCGCAGGGACGCGCCTACATCGACGCGCTCGAGCAGGCGGGCTTCGCCAAGGACTCCATGCAGGTCACTGCCGACCGCAGCACAGTCGGCAACGCCGCGGAGAGCCTGCAGTTCTCGGTCGCGTGGGATGACACGCAGTGCCTGGTGGGCCAGGTCGGGCCGTCGACCGGCGAGCCCGTCACCGCGGTGCTCCCACGACTGGCTGACGGTGCCTGCCTCGTGGGCGGGACCCAGCCGATCGACTGGTGATCGACGGCTCTGCGGGCCTGCGCGGCGCCTGAGCGCGGCCGCACGCCTCGACCGGTAGGCTGGGAAGCCGAGCCGACCGGACAGGGCAGCGCCCCGTGATCGGCCGCACACACTTCGCGCATCCCGCACCCGGCATGCGCTGCGCCGGACCACGGGCGCTGAGACAGGTCTTCCAGAGGAGCGGTGAAGGTATGGCTGAGTACATCTATTCCATGGTGCGAGCGCGCAAGGCGGTCGGCGACAAGCTCATCCTCGACGACGTGACGATGGCGTTCCTGCCCGGCGCCAAGATCGGCATGGTCGGCCCCAACGGCGCCGGCAAGTCGACGATTCTGAAGATCATGGCGGGGCTGGACACTCCCTCGAACGGTGAGGCGAAGCTCTCCCCGGGCTTCAGCGTCGGAATCCTCATGCAGGAGCCGGAGCTCGACGAGACGAAGACCGTTCTCGAGAACATCCAGGACGGCGTGGCGATCAAGCCCAAGCTCGACCGGTTCAACGAGATCTCTGCACTGATGGCCGACCCCGACGCCGACTTCGACACACTGCTCGCCGAGATGGGCGTGCTGCAGGAGGAGATCGACGCGGCCGACGGCTGGGACCTCGACTCCCAGCTCGAGCAGGCGATGGATGCCCTGCGCACCCCGCCGGCCGACGCGGAGATCGCCCCTCTCTCCGGTGGTGAGAAGCGTCGCGTCGCGCTCGCGAAGCTGCTGCTGCAGAAGCCCGACCTGCTGCTGCTCGACGAGCCCACCAACCACCTCGACGCCGAGAGCGTGCTCTGGCTCGAGCAGCATCTCAAGGACTACAAGGGCGCGGTCATCGCGATCACGCACGACCGGTACTTCCTCGACAACGTCGCCGAGTGGATCGCTGAGGTCGACCGCGGTCGGCTGATCGGCTACGAGGGCAACTACTCGACCTACCTCGAGAAGAAGGCCGAGCGCCTCGACATCCAGGGCAAGAAGGACGCCAAGCTGGCCAAGCGCCTGAAGGACGAGCTCGACTGGGTGCGTTCGAGTGCCAAGGGCCGCCAGACCAAGTCGAAGGCGCGTCTGGCTCGCTACGAGGAGATGGCTGCCGAGGCCGAGCGCACCCGCAAGCTCGACTTCGAAGAGATCCAGATCCCCGCCGGGCCCCGCCTCGGCAGCGTGGTCATCGAGGCGAAGAAGCTGCACAAGGCTTTCGGCGACCGCGTGCTGATCGATGGACTGAGCTTCAGCCTGCCGCCGAACGGCATCGTCGGCGTGATCGGTCCCAACGGCGTCGGAAAGACCACGCTCTTCAAGACGATCGTCGGCCTCGAGCCGCTCGACGGCGGCGACCTGAAGATCGGCGAGACCGTCAAGATCAGCTACGTCGACCAGTCCCGCGCGAACATCGACCCGAACAAGACGCTGTGGGAGGTCGTCTCCGACGGCCTCGACTTCATCACGGTCGGCAAGATCGAGATCCCGTCGCGCGCCTATGTGTCGAAGTTCGGATTCAAGGGGCCCGATCAGCAGAAGAAGGCCGGCGTGCTCTCCGGTGGTGAGCGCAACCGTCTGAACCTCGCTCTCACCCTCAAGGAGGGCGGCAACCTGCTGCTTCTCGACGAGCCGACCAACGACCTCGACGTCGAGACCCTGAGCTCGCTCGAGAACGCCCTGCTCGAGTTCCCGGGCTGCGCCGTGGTCATCACGCACGACCGGTGGTTCCTCGACCGCATCGCCACGCACATCCTCGCTTACGAGGGCACGGACGAGAACCCCGCCCAGTGGCACTGGTTCGAGGGCAACTTCGAGGCGTACGAGAACAACAAGATCGAGCGCATGAGCCCGGAGGCGTCGCGTCCGCACCGCACCACGCACCGCAAGCTGACCCGCGACTGATCGCTCCGAGATGACCGACGGCCGGCGCCTGCACATCCCCATCCATCTGCGGTGGGGTGACCTCGACGCGTTCAACCACGTCAACAACACCTCGATGCTCAAGCTGCTGGAGGAGGCGCGCGTGCGCGCCTTCTGGAAGCCGGAGCCGGGGGAGCAGGCGCCCGCGACGGCGATCCTCGAATCGGGGATCGACCAGGGGGTTCTGACCCTGATCGCCCGTCAGGAGATCGAGTACCTCGCGCCCGTCCCGTACCAGCGGCGCCCTCTCGAGGTGCAGATGTGGTTCGGCAAGCTCGGCGGCTCGAGCCTCGAGGTCTGCTACGAGGTGCACAACGATCCGGCCAGCATCGAGCGCATCCTGTACGCGCGCTCGACCGCCGTGATCGTGCTCGTCGATGCGGGCACTGGTCGCCCGGTGCGGATCAGTCCCGAGATGCGCCAGGCATGGGAGCCGTACGTCGGCGAGCCGATCAGCTACGCACGTCGGTGACGCTCAGGCCTCGGGCTGAGGCGCACGCACCATGACCTCCTGCGCGACGCTGGCCAGCAGCATCCCCTCGCGGTCGTAGATCCGACCCGTCGAGAGTCCGCGCCCGCCGCGTGCGTTGGGCGACTCCTGCACGTACAGCACCCACTCGTCGGCCCGGCCGAAGCGGTGCCACCACATGGCGTGATCCAGGCTCGCGACCTTGAGCCCCGGGGTGCTCCAGGTCACGCCGTGACGGCGCAGGATCGGCTCCTGGATGGTCATGTCGCTGAGGTATGCCAGCGCCGCGCGGTGCAGGCGAGGGTCATCCGGCATAGCGGCGCGCATCCGCATCCACACCGCCTGATGCGCGACTCGCTCGCCGGCGGCGTCGACGTAGAGCGGTCCCTCCACGTGCCGCACATCGGCAGGACGCTCGGTGAGCATCTTCCTCGTCAGCGGATGCACCTCTCCCACCAGCTCCTCGTCGGGACGCAGCTGCTCGGGATCCGGGATGCCCTCGGGCATCGCCTCGGCGTGCTCTGCACCGGGGTCCTCGTCCTGGAACGAGGCGATCATCGAGAAGATCGGAACCCCGCCCTGGAACGCCTGGCACCGTCGCGTCGAGAAGGAGCGCCCATCATGGATGCGGTCCACGGAGAAGGTGATCCTGCTCGCGGTGTCGCCTGGTCGCAGGAAGTAGCCGTGCATGGAATGCACCACGCGATCCTCGGGAAGCGTCCGCTCGGCCGCCACCAGCGACTGCGCCAGCACCTGACCGCCGTAGACCCGCCCCGTGGGCATGAAGTGGGAGCGGCCGGTGAAGATGTCCTCCGTGGTCCTCGCCTCCGACTCCGCAAGGTCCAGGACGCCGAGAAGGGCGTCGACGGATCGGCGGGCATCCTGCTCAGCGGTCATCAGACCAGTCTAGTTCTCGGGACCGGCGGGCTCTGGGCCAGCGGGCATCCGGCTGGTTCAGGTCGACGGACCTGCGGCCTCTCGGCCAGCGGTCATCCGACTAACTTAGAAGAGTGACCAGACCGCTCGTGCTCGCCGACGCCCAGACCGCACGTGACGTGCTCACCTTCGCCGGGCGAGCAGCTCAAGCCGGCGCCGACGGGGTGCGGCTGCAGGCCGCCGACGGCGTGCTCGCGCTCACCTCCGCGGCGCTCGCACCGCAGAGCCTGTTCGACCAGACGCCCACGGTGCTCGCGATGCGCATCGTGCGCGCGGATCCCGAGCTGCACTGCGACATCGTCGTCGACGAGCTCGCCGAGGGCGAGCACCCGCACGAGCTCACCCTGCCCGACACCGGCCGCGCACCGGCCTGGGCGGGCGTCGCCCCGCCTCGCGGAGAATGGATGCACGCGGGCGCCCTCACCGCGCAGACCGTCGCCGAGCGCGCCCAGTGGGGCATCTCGGCCGTCGCGCACGGCACCGCACCGGGCTCCGGCGAGGAGGCCGTGCGCGCTCTGCGGGCGCGCATCTGGGGCGAACCCGACGACGCCCTGTCGGGGCTGCCGCGCGGTGTCGCATTCGCCGCGCATGCCTTCGGATTCATCAACGGCGCCGAGGAGGTGCGGCTCACACAGTCGGGCCGATGGACGCGGCTCGCCTTCGCCCGCGGGCACGTGCTCAGCCGCGGCCCCGCCGTGACCGGCCTCACCGCCGTGCGCAGCACACGCCCTTCGGCAGGCTCAGAGACCCCGTAGTCAGCGCGCGGCGGCTCGCCCCGCCTGCCGGCCGGAGAACAGGCATCCGCCGAGGAAGGTGCCCTCCAGCGCCCGGTAGCCGTGCATCCCGCCGCCGCCGAAACCGCTCGCCTCGCCGGCGGCGAACAGCCCCGGAATGGCGCTCCCGCTGAGATCCAGAGCGCGGCCGTCGAGGTCGGTGTGGATGCCGCCGAGCGATTTGCGGGTGAGGACGTGCAGCTTCACGGCGACCATCGGCCCCGCCGCTGGATCCTGCAGACGGTGCGGCGCAGCGGTGCGGATCAGCCGGTCGCCGCGGTACCCGCGCATCGAGCGCAGCATCGCGATCTGCGCGTCCTTCGTGAACTCGTTGTCGAGCTCACTGTCGCGCGCCACCACCTCCTCGCGCGCCCGGTCCACATCCAGCACCTCGCCGCCCGACATGGCTCGCATGCCCGCGAGGAGCGACTCGAGGTCGTCCTCGACGACGAAGTCCGCGCCCTCGTCCAGGAACGCCCGCACCGGACCGGTCGGCCCCTTCGCGAGCCGCGATCTCAGCAGCAGGCCGACGTCCCGTCCGGTCAGATCGGGGTTCTGCTCGCTGCCCGACAGCGCGAACTCCTTCTCGACGATCTTCAGCGACGTCACGAACCACGAGTGGTCGTGCCCGGTGCGGCGCAGATGCGCGAGCGTGCCCAGCGTGTCGAAGCCCGGGTACAGCGGCACGGGGAGACGGCTGCCGGTCGCATCGAGCCACAGCGACGACGGCCCAGGCAGGATCCGGATGCCGTGCCCCGGCCACACCGGATCCCAGTTCTCGATCCCCTCCACGTAGTGCCACATGCGGTCCGTGTTGATCAGGTCGGCTCCGGCCGCCCGCGTCACCGCCTGCATGGAGCCGTCGACGTAGGCCGGAACCCCCGTCAGCATGTGCTCGGGAGCCGTGCCGAGGCGCTCCGGCCAGAATGCGCGCACGAGATCGTGGTCGCCGCCGATACCGCCGGAGGCGACGATCACGGCATCCGCCCTGATGTCGAAATCGGCGACGCGCTCACGCGACGTCGGCACACCCCTGGGGGCGAGCGTGTCTTCGAGCACCGCACCGCGGGCCCCGACGACGCCGCCGTTCTCGACGAGGAGATCGGTCACGCGATGCCGCGAGAGGATCGTCGCTCGTCCTTCCGCCTCGCTCTGTTCGACGGCAGCCAGGAAAGGCGCCAGGATGCCGGGGCCCGTGCCCCAGGTGATGTGGAAGCGCGGTACCGAGTTCCCCGGTCCGATCGCGCCACCGCCGCCGCGCTCGGCCCAGCCGACCACGGGGAAGAACCCCACGCCGCGTTCACGCAGCCAGCTGCGCTTCTCGCCGGCCGCGAACTGCAGATACTCCTCCGCCCACCGCTTCGGCCACGAGTCCTCCGGCCGGTCGAAGCCCGCGCCTCCGAACCAGTCCTGCCGCGCGAGCTCGAGCGAATCGCGGATGCCCATCCGGCGCTGCTCGGGGGAGTCGATGAGGAACAGGCCGCCGAACGACCACCACGCCTGTCCGCCGAGGTTCTGGCGTGGCTCCTGATCGATCAGGGTCACCCGCTTGCCGGCCGCGAGCGCCTCGGCGGCGGCCACCAGCCCCGCCAGCCCCCAGCCGATCACGAGCACGTCGGTCGCGGGGGTGCGGGGCAGGGATGTCATGTGGTCTCCGTCGACTCCGGGGCTGCGCGGTGCTCGAGCGTCGGGCGGCCCTGGGGACCTGCGCCGATGCCCGAGGGCTCGAATGTGTTCACCATGGCATACGCCGCCCGCTCGAGGTAGTCCCACAGGGTGGCCTCGTGCATGGGGGAGAGCTGCACCTCGTCGAGTGCGGTGCGCATGTGGCGCAGCCAGCGATCCCGCGCGTCGGGGTCGATGTGGAACGGGATGTGCCGCATCCTCAGCCGCGGATGGCCGCGCTGCTCGCCGTACGTGCTCGGGCCGCCCCAGTACTGCGCCAGGAACCAGGTGAGGCGCTGGGCGGCGGGGCCCAGATCCTCTTCGGGGTACATCGGCTTGAGCACGGGGTCGAGCGCGACCTCCCGGTAGAACACCGCCACGAGGCGCTCGAAGGTCTCCTGCCCGCCGACCTCATCGTAGAACGTCACTGTGCGCCGCCTTCCTCATCGCCCGTCTTCTTGCGCCGCCAGATGCCGCGATCGACGATCCGGGGGACTCCGGTGACCGCGTTCGGCTTGGTGACCGGCGGATTCGCGCCGCGCACGCGGCGGGCGCCATCCAGGCCCGTCAGCGTGACCGCGGCGAGGCGTGGCACGTCGATCTCCTTCTCGAGGAGATCCGCACGCAGGCGGCGACGCAGCTCCTGCGAGACGTCGTCCATCGCGTTGGCCCGGGTCTTCATGACCACGCGCACGACCAGGGCATCGCCGTCGATGCTCTCCAGACCCCAGATCTCGGGCTTCGCGATGATGCGGGTGCGCCACTTCGGGTCCTTGGCCAGCCCCTGAGCGGTCTCCATCATGGACTTCTCCACGACCTCGAGGTCGGCATCCGGCGCGACGCCCAGGTCGACGATGGCGCGTGCCCAGCCCTGCGACATGTTGCCGATGCGGGTGACCTCGCCGTTGCGCACGTACCAGAGCGTCCCGTTCACGTCGCGCACCTGGGTGATGCGCACGCTGACGTACTCGACGACGCCGGATGCGAGTCCCAGGTCGACGACGTCGCCGATGCCGACCTGATCCTCGGCCACCAGGAAGATGCCGTTCAGCACGTCCTTCACGATGTTCTGCGCCCCGAAGCCGAGACCCGCACCCACCGCGGCTGTGAGCAGGGTGAGGGAGCCGAGCAGGCTCTGGTCGATGGCGTTCACGGTGAGCACGAGGGCGATCACCACGAGCATCACGTTGACGATGTTCTGCAGGATCGAGCCGAGCGTGCGGGTGCGCTGGACGAGACGCATGTCGGCGAGCGGGGAGCGCTCGAGAGCCTGCGTGTCGTCGACGCGCGCCTTCGACTTCGCGCTGTTGACGATGCGCTGCACCACGCGGCGGATGACGAGGCGGAGGATGAACGCGATGGCCACGCAGCTCGCGATGATGATGGCCACGGTGAGTGCCTTCCCGCCGATCTTCAGCAGGATCTCGAGCAAGCCGCCCCACCATACGGGGTCGGTCGGGTCGGGTGCGGGAGTCTCGGTGGCGAAGCGGATGTCCATCACCTCGATTTTAGCGAGAGGGCCTCAGCGCACACTGTGCGCTGAGGCCCTCATCCGGACCGGAGCTGTCAGATCTCGATGCACACCGCGAAACGAGAGGGGCCCCGCGGCCCCGAGGCTCCGGCCGGCGCGGAGCGACGGTTGGAGTGGGCCGTGGGGATCAGTCCTCGGCGTCGCGGGACTGCGCGGCGAGCGCCCGCTCGACGTCGGCGAGGTTCTCGTGCACGAGCCTGCGCAGCGCGGGAGCGGCATCCTGGTGCTCGGCGAGCCAGCTGCGGGTCGCGTCGCGCAGCTCGATGCTCGCGAGCGAGCGCGGGTAGAGGCCGACGATCAGGTAGTCGGCGATCTGGTAGGTGCGCTCCTCCCAGATCGGCAGCAGCATCTCGAAGTACTTGGGGATGAACGCTCCCAGCACGTCGACACCCGACGGGTGCACGAAGCCGAGGGTGGCCGAGCGCACGATGGTGTTCGGCAGGTCGCCGTTGTCGATCAGCGACGACCAGGCGGTCTGCTTGGCTTCGGCGGTGGGCAGCGCGGCACGTGCCTGAGCCGCGAACTCGGCGCCCTTGGACGTGTTGTCTGCGGCGAGCGCGGCGTCGATCGCGGCGGCGTCGGTCGCGCCGGCGGCGGCGAGGCCGACGAGCAGGAGCCACGACAGGTCGGCGTCGATCTCGAGTCCGGGGAGGGTGTCCTCGCCGGCGCGCAGACGGCCGATGATGCCCGCCTGCTCGGGGGTGGCGATCGAGTTGGCGAACGCCGTCACGAGCTGCAGCTGACTGTCGCTTCCGGGCTCGGCCTGGTGGGCGAGGGCCCACAGTCCGTCGGCGATCTTCTCGCGGGCCGCCGGACGGGTGTCGGGCGCGACGTAGATGTTCGCCGCGAGCTGCAGCTGCGAGAGCGTCGTCCGCACCGTCGTCGATTCGGTCTCGTGGCCGATGTTGCCGAGCACGAGGTCGATGTAGTCGCCGGCGGCGGTCTCGGCATCCCGGGTCTGGTCCCACGCCGCACCCCACACGAGCGAGCGCGCGAGCGGGTCGGAGATGTCGGACAGATGCTCGATGGCCGTGGCCAGCGAGCGCTCATCGAGGCGGATCTTCGCGTAGGCGAGGTCGTTGTCGTTGAGCAGCACCATGTCGGGGCGCGCGAGGCCCTGCAGCTCGGGGATCTCGGTGCGGTCGCCGTCGACGTCGACCTCGACGTAGTGCGTGCGCACCAGCTCCGACCGACCGGCGGAGTCGCTCAGGTTGTAGAACCCGATTCCGAGGCGGTGCGGACGGATGGTCGGATAGTCGGCGGGAGCAGTCTGGGTCACCGCGAAGCGGGTGATGACGCCTGCTGCATCATCGACGATGACCGGGGCGAGCGTGTTCACCCCGGCGGTCTCCAGCCACTTCTTCGCCCAGGTGGTCAGCTCGCGTCCGCTGGTCACCTCGAGCTCGGTGAGCAGGTCGCTCAGCTCGGTGTTGCCCCAGGCGTGCTTCTGGAAGTACTGGCCGACACCGGCGAAGAACGCATCGATGCCCACCCACGCGGTCAGCTGCTTGAGCACCGAGCCGCCCTTGGCATAGGTGATGCCGTCGAAGTTGACCATCACGTCTTCGAGATCGTTGATCTCGGCGACGATCGGGTGAGTGGAGGGCAGCTGGTCCTGACGGTAGGCCCAGGTCTTCTCCATCGCGTTGAAGGTCGTCCAGGCCGCCTTCCATTCGGTCGCCTCCGCCGTGGCGATGGTGGATGCCCATTCGGCGAACGACTCGTTCAGCCACAGGTCGTTCCACCACTTCATGGTGACGAGGTCGCCGAACCACATGTGCGCCAGCTCATGCAGGATCGTCACCACGCGACGCTCCTTGACGGCGTCGGTGACCTTGCTGCGGAACACGTAGGTCTCGGTGAAGGTGACTGCGCCGGCGTTCTCCATGGCGCCCGCGTTGAACTCGGGCACGAACAGCTGGTCGTACTTCTCGAACGGATACGGCACGCCGAACTTCGCCTCGAAGTACTCGAAGCCCTGCCTGGTCTTGTCGAAGATGTAGTCGGCGTCGAGGTGCTGCCACAGGCTCCTGCGACCGTAGACGCCGAGCGGGATGACCTTGCCCGACGCGCTCGTGAGCTCGGAGAAGGTGGCCTCGTAGGGACCCGCGACGAGCGCGGTGATGTACGACGAGATGCGCGGCGTGGGCGCGAAGCCCCAGGTGGCCACATCTTCGGAGCCCGACGACGCGTCGTGCACGATCGGCTCGGGGGTGGGGGAGTTCGAGACGACCTTCCACGCCGAAGGCGCGGTCACGGTGAACTGGAACGTCGCCTTGAGATCGGGCTGCTCGAACACCGCGAACACGCGGCGGGAGTCGGGCACCTCGAACTGCGAGTAGAGGTACACCTCGCCGTCGACGGGGTCGACGAATCGGTGCAGTCCCTCGCCGGTGTTGGTGTAGAGGCAGTCCGCGTCGACGATGAGGACGTTATCGGCCTGCAGGCCGTCGAGCGCGATGCGCGAGTCCTCGAAGGCGGCGCTCGGATCGACCTGCTCGCCGTTGAGCGTGATCTCGCGGACGTCGCGTGCGATGAGGTCGATGAAGGTCGACGAGCCAGGGGTCGCGGTGAAGCGGACCACGCTGCGCGAGCCGAACACCTCCGCACCCTTGGTCAGGTCGAGTGAGATCTCGTACGACTGCGTGTCGATGACGGCACGGCGCTCCTGCGCTTCGGTACGTGTGAGGTTTTCTCCAGGCACAGCTGATTTCTCCCATTGGTGGAGGGGATGTCGAGGTGCGTCGGCGCTGCTGGCGCCGACGGCAACCAGGACAGCCTACGCCAGCGCCGCGCGCAGGTGCAGATCTCGATGCTGGCTCATAGCGAGTCGGTGACAGGATGGATCACGTGAGCTCCTCAGAGAAGATCGTCGTTCCGCACGCCTCGCCGGCCGCATCGACCGGCTCCGCGCACATCGAGGTTCCCGTCGCCTACGACGGCATCCTGCTCGCCGGATTCGGCGGGCCCGAAGGCCAGGACGACGTGATCCCGTTCCTGCGCAACGTCACGCGCGGCCGTGGCATCCCCGACGAGCGGCTCGAGGACGTCTCGCACCACTACCGTCACTTCGGCGGTGTGAGCCCCATCAACGCGCAGAACCGCGCGCTGAAGGCGGCGCTCGAGGCGGAGCTCGCGGCGCGATCGATAGACCTTCCCGTGTACTGGGGCAACCGCAACTGGGCGCCGTACCTCGAGGACGCCGTGGCCGAGGCGGTCGCCGACGAGCACACCAGGCTGCTGGCGTTCGCGACCAGCGCGTACAGCTCGTTCTCGAGCTGCCGTCAGTATCGCGAGGACTTCTCTCGCATCCTCGACGGCACGGAATACGACGGTCTCGTGACGATCGACAAGATCCGTCCGTTCTTCGATCACCCCGGCTTCGTGCAGGCGTTCGTCGAGGGGGTGCACGATGCCGTGCGCGAGCGCCTCGACGAGGGACTCGCGCCGGAGCAGATCCAGGTGCTCTTCTCGACCCACAGCATCCCGATGGACGACGCCGTGCGCTCCGGCCCCCGAGACGTCGACTGGGGCGAGGGCGGCGCGTATGCCGTGCAGCACGAAGCCGTCAGCGCATGGGTGATGGCGCGCGTGGCAGAACTGACACCCGCCGCCGCCGATGTGCCCTGGGAGCTCGTGTACCAGTCGCGTTCCGGCCCCGCTTCGCAGCCGTGGCTCGAGCCCGATGTCTGTGACGTCATCGGCGAGCTGCCCGAGCGAGGACGACGGGCGGTCGTCGTCGTTCCGGTCGGATTCATGAGCGACCACATGGAGGTTCTCTGGGACCTCGACACCGAGGCGAAGGAGGCGGCGGAGGACGCAGGGCTGGCCTTCGCCCGCACACCGACCCCCGGTGTCTCGCCGGCGTTCGTCGCGGGCATCGTCGACCTGGTGCAGGAGCGCCTGGAGGGGCGTCCCGCCGCCGACCGCGCACACGTGACGGACCTCGGACCGTGGTTCGACGTGTGCCGTCCCGGATGCTGCGAGAACATCCGCGCCGGTTTCAAGCCGGCGGCAGCCGGCATCGCCCCCTGATCCCCACGCCCCACTCAAGACATCGCTTCGCGCTGTCTTGAGCCTCCGGGGCGCATGGCCCCCTCGCCACGTGCCCTTCACGTCGAAATAGGATGGCGGTATGCGCATCCACATCGCCACCGACCACGCCGGACTCGACTTCTCGACCCGCCTGCAGCAGCACCTGCGCGAGGCGGGCCACGAGGTCATCGATCACGGTCCCGTGGAGTACGACGCGCTCGATGACTACCCCGCCTTCTGCATCCGCGCTGCGCAGGCCGTGGTCGCCGACCAGGGCGCCGGCGTGGAGGCGCTCGGCGTGGTCTTCGGCGGATCGGGCAACGGCGAGCAGATCGCCGCGAACAAGGTCGAGGGGATCCGTGCGGCACTGGTGTGGAACCTCTCGACCGCAGAGCTCGCCCGCGAGCACAACGACGCGAACGTGATCTCGATCGGCGCGCGCCAGCACAGCTTCGACGAGGTCACCTCATTCATCGACCGCTTCATCGCGACGCCCTTCTCCAACGAGGAGCGCCACGTGCGCCGGATCGGCCAGATCGCCGACTTCGAGAAGGACGGGTCGCTGCTTCCCGACCCGCGTGAGGGGGGTGTCGGCTCCGCCGACGGGCGCGCCTGACATGCCCGAGGGTCATTCCGTCCACCGCATCGCCCGCCAGTTCGCGCGCAACTTCGTGAACCGGCCCGTCAGGGCGTCGAGCCCGCAGGGGCGCTTCGCCGAGGGCGCGGCGGTCCTCGACGGCCGCGAGATGCTGCAGGCGATGGCCGTCGGCAAGCAGATGTTCCTCGAGTTCGAGGACGCCGTGTGGCTGCGCGTGCACCTCGGCCTCTACGGCGCATGGGACTTCGCCGGCGAGATCGTGGCGGACGCCACCATCGCATCCGCCAACGGTCGCATGGGGCAGACGAACCAGCGCGGCACCGACCTCGACACCGAAGACGAGGCGATCTACGACGACGCCGGCGAGAACTCGCTGAGCTCCATCGGCGCTCCGCGGAAGTCGCGGGTGCACGTGCGGATGTCGGAGCAGACCAGCGGCCTCGCGGACGAGGTCGACGAATGGCCGCCGCCCGTGGTCGGCCAGGTGCGGCTGCGTCTGCTGAACGACACCACCTGCGCCGACCTGCGCGGACCGACGGCCTGCGCGCTGCAGACCACCGACGAGATGCTCGCCTCGGTCGCGAAGCTGGGGCCGGATCCGCTGGTCGGCGACCTGGCGGAGGGCGAGGAGCGCTTCGTGCGCACGGTGCGCCGCAAGCCCACGCCGATCGCGCTGCTGCTGATGGACCAGGCGGTGGTCAGCGGGATCGGCAACGTGTACCGCGCCGAGATGCTGTTCCGAGCCAGGCTCGAGCCGCACACACCCGGACGCGACGTGCCCGAGGAGGTCGTGCGAGAGCTGTGGCGCGACTGGGTCGAGCTGCTCTCGATCGGGGTCGAGACCGGTCAGATGATGACCATGGACGGCCTCACCGGTGACGCGTATCGGGCGGCCATGGCCAGCCGCGACGACCGGCACTGGGTCTACCACCGGGCGGGACTGCCGTGCCGGGTGTGCGGCACGGAGATCGCCCTGGAGGAGATCGGCGCCCGCAAGCTGTACTGGTGCCCGTACTGCCAGCGCTGATCGCGACCCGCGCGCGATGATCCAACCTGGGTGCCCGCTGTGAATAGGATGGCTGAGTCCGTTTGCAACGTCGCACGACAGGAGACCACATGGACCTTTCCGCGCTGCAGGGCGTGCTCGAGAACATCAGCTCATGGATCTGGGGACCGTGGATCCTCATCCCGCTGCTCCTCGGCACCGGCCTGTACCTGACCATCCGCCTGGGGGGTCTGCAGTTCCTCCGCCTCGGCGCAGCGCTGCGCCTCGGCCTGTTCACCCGCAAGGATCCCGGTGCCGACGGCGACATCTCGCAGTTCCAGGCGCTGACCACGGCTCTCGCCGCCACGGTCGGCACCGGCAACATCGTCGGCGTCGCAACGGCCATCGGCATCGGCGGACCGGGCGCGCTGTTCTGGATGTGGATCACCGGCCTGCTGGGCATGGCGTCGAAGTACTCCGAGGCGTTCCTCGGCGTGCGCTTCCGCACCACCGACGCCGCCGGTGAGAAGTCGGGTGGTCCGCAGTACTACCTCGAGCGGGGCATCCCGGGCGGATTCGGCAAGTTCCTCGCGATCTTCTTCGCCGTCGCCGCCGTGATCGCGTGCTTCGGCATCGGCAACATGACCCAGGGCAACTCGATCTCGGCCAACCTTGAGAACAGCTTCAACGTGCCCACCTGGGTGACCGGCATCGTGCTCACCGTGTTCGCGCTGCTCGTGCTCGTCGGCGGCATCAAGTCCATCGGCCGCGTCACCGCGGGTCTGGTGCCCGTGATGATCATCTTCTACGTGCTCGGCGCGATCTACATCCTCATCGCCAACATCGGGGGCGTGCCCGCCGCCTTCGCGGAGATCTTCACCGACGCCTTCACCGGCACGAGCGCGATCGGCGGCTTCGCCGGCTCTGCCATCATCATCGCCGTGCAGATGGGTGTCGCCCGCGGCATCTTCTCGAACGAGTCGGGTATGGGCTCGGCGGCCATCGCCGCGGCGGCCGCCAAGACCAGCCACCCCGTGCGACAGGGCCTGGTGTCGATGACCCAGACCTTCATCGACACGATCATCGTCGTCACCTGCACCGGCCTCGTGATCATCACGACCGGCGCGTGGAAGCTGACCGACGAGAACGGCGACCAGATCAGTGCCGCGCTGATGACCGGGGAGGCCTTCTCGAACGGGTTGCCAGGCGAGTGGGGACACTACATCGTGACGATCGGTCTCGTGCTGTTCGCCGGCTCCACGATCCTCGGCTGGTCGTACTACGGCGAGCGCAGCATCGAGCGGCTGATCGGACGCAAGGCCGTGATGCCGTTCCGCATCCTGTTCTCCCTCGTGGTGTTCGTCGGCTGCACGGTGCAGCTCGGCGTGGTGTGGGCGTTCTCCGACGTGATGAACGGCCTCATGGCGCTGCCGAACCTTATCGGGCTGCTCCTCCTCTCCGGTCTCGTGGCGCGCGAGACGAAGAAGTACCTCGACAACGATCCGAAGCTGACGGCGACGCCCGAAGAGGTGAACGCGTTCATGGCGGGCGATCAGGCATTCGAGGACTGGAAGACCCAGGCGATCCCGGTGGTCAAGACCAGGCGGTGAGAGCTCGTTCGGCCGGGTCGGCCATAGGCTTGCAGGGTGCGTCAGAACCCCAGCTTCGCCATGACAGACCCGGCCGAACTGCGCCGGCTCATCGAGCTCAACCCGTGGGCTACTCTTGTCAGCGATGCGGACGACGGGCTCGTCGCCTCGCACTACGTGGTGCTGCTCGACGACGAGCGCGACGACCTCACCGTGGTGGGCCACGTCGGACGTCCGGACGATCTGATCCACGGACTGGGCGAGCGGGAGATCCTCATCGCCTTTCAGGGCCCGCACGGCTACATCTCACCGGGTTGGTACGGCGACGTGCCGGCCGTGCCCACCTGGAACCACGCCTCGGTCCATCTCAGCGGCGTACCGGAGATCCTCTCCGACGCCGAGAACCTGCGAGTGCTCGAGCGGATGGTCGATGTCTTCGAGAACCGCATGCCGAGCCCGCGCGGCATGTGGCAGCTGCCCAACGATGAGGCGTTCGTGCGTCGTCTCGCTGCGGGGACGGTCGGCTTCCGGCTCACCCCCGCCAAGGTCGTCGCCAAGCGCAAGCTGAGCCAGAACAAGCCGGCCGAGACCGTAGACGAGGTGATCGCTGCGCTCGAGGGCACCGGCGCACACGCCAACCCGGCGCTGGCGGCAGAGATGCGTCGTGCCCGCGACGCTCGCTCCGGACGCCGCTCATGATCGCGCGCGGCGATCGCGTCGACTTCCTTCGTGCGGTTCGGCTCAGCGGGCCACTGGCGCCGGCATTCGGCGACGAGCCCGTCGATCTCGTGATCGAGCATGGCCGCATCGCCGACATCGCACCGACGGGGTCTCTGCAGGCCCGGGGGCTGGTGCTTCAGGGGGAGGGCCGCCGCGTCGTCGCCGGTCTGTGGGATCACCACGTGCACACGGTGCAGTGGGCCCTGAACGCCGATCGCGTGCCGCTGGGCGAGATGCAGAGCGCCGCCGAGGCCGCCCGCGTCATGGGCGATGCCCGGGCTCTCACGGACGGGCGGCGCGTCGGCGCCGGGATGCGGGATGCCCTGTGGCCGGACGCCCCGTCTCTCGCTCTGCTCGACGAGCGGACCGGCGGCGAGCCGACGTACCTGATCAACGCGGACGTGCACAGCGTGTGGCTGAACACCGCCGCATTCCAGCGCGAGGGCTTCACCCCGACCGACGACGGGATGCTCCGCGAGGAGGACGCCTTCGAGATCTCCCGGCGGCTGAACGCCGCGGACGATTCCACAGCCGACGCCGCGGTGCGGCGAGCCGGCGACCGCGCCGCCGCGCGCGGCATCACCGGCCTGGTCGACTTCGACATGGCGTGGAATGCGGATTCCTGGCGTCGCCGGACGGATGCCGGGTTCGCCGCGCACCGGGTGGAGTTCGCCTTCTACGCCGCGGACCTGTCGCGCGCGATCGCGCACGGACTCCGCACGGGGGAGGAGCTGACGGGCACCCGCGGGCTCGCGCATGTCGGTCCCCTCAAGCTCATCACCGACGGCTCGCTCGGCACTCGCACCGCCGCGTGCTCGCACGCCTACGACGACGATCCCGCGAACTTCGGCGTGCTCACGATCGAGTCTGACCGTCTTCGCGGTCTGCTCACCGAAGCCACGGCGTCAGGAATCGACGTCGCCGTGCACGCCATCGGGGACCGCGCCGTGGCATCCGCTCTCGACGCCTTCACCTTCACCCAGGCCCGAGGCACGATCGAGCACGCCCAGCTCGTGCGGCATGCGGACCTCGCGCGCTTCGCGCGACTCGGCGTCGTGGCCAGCGTGCAGCCGGAGCACGCGGTCGACGACCGCGACATGGTCGGCAGCCTGTGGCAGCATCAGCAGGCGCTGAGCCACCCGCTGGCCTCGCTGCTCGAGGCGGGCATCCCCGTGCGCTTCGGATCGGATGCCCCGGTCGCACCCCTTGATCCGTGGCTCACGATCGCTGCGGCGGTGCACCGCACCGGCGACGACCGCGAACCGTGGCAGCCGGGCGAGCGGGTCAGCGTCGAGTCCGCGCTGCGCGCGAGCAGCCGCCACGGCGAGACCGACATAGAGCTCGGCGGCGTGGCCGACCTCGTGCTGTGCGGCAGCGACCCGCTGACCGCCGATCGCATCGAGCTGAGCCGGATGCCCGTCTCCGCTACTCTCCTCGGCGGAACGCTCACGCACCTGGACTGAACGTGCCGGTGTGCACACAGAGAAGGGCGCCGCAGCGATGCTGCGGCGCCCCTCTCTGTGGTGCGGTGTCAGGCCGCGATGTGCGAGATGAGGAACCAGCGGTCCTTCTCGAGGCCGCGCTGGATCTCGATCGCTACGTCCTGGCTGGTGAGGTCGACCTCGTCGAGACCGTCGACCGCGGACTTCACGTCGACGAGGATCGCGTCGATGTCGCTGATGACGGCGCGGATGAGCTCGTCGGACTGCTCGAAGCCGGCGGGAACGGCGGTCTGGCCGGCCCGCTCGGCGACGGTCTGCACGCGGGCGTCGATGGGCAGGCCGAGGGCGACGATGCGCTCCGCGGCGGTGTCGGCGAAGTCGCCGGCGTGCTCGACGATCGTGTCGAGCAGCTCGTGCACGCCGACGAAGTTCGCGCCGCGAACGTGCCAGTGCGCCTGCTTGCCGTTGACGGTGAGGGCCTGCAGGCCGTGCACCACGGGGGAGAGGAACTGCGCTGCGGCCGCGGCGACGGTCGGGTCGACGGCGATGCTGGGGATGGTCTGGGCCTTGCTCATGTGAACCTCCGAGATGTCTGCTGCCACGTCTTCTGAGTACAACGGTACTCAGCGTGAACCATTCCGCAAGCAAGCGTAGGCAACGCTTACCGGCCCGCACTTCCGCGTGATCACGCGGAAGTGCGGGTAGTCTCACCTTCATGACCATCGCCGAGAACGCCTCCGTCATCAGTCTCGGAACGCAGGTTCCCCGCATCCCCGCCGACGCATTCGTCGCCGACGGTGCGCGCATCGTCGGCGATGTCGTGCTGGGTGACGCGGCGAGCGTCTGGTACAACGCGGTGCTGCGCGGGGACTCGGCATCCATCACGGTCGGCGCGCGCAGCAACGTGCAGGACAACGTCTCGGTGCACGTCGACAGTGTGCATCCCGTGGTCATCGGCGACGACGTCTCGATCGGCCACAACGCGGTCGTGCACGGCTGCACGATCGGCGACGGCTCGCTTGTCGGCATGGGCGCGGTGGTGCTCAGCGGGGCGGTGATCGGCGCCGGATGCCTGATCGCCGGCGGCGCGGTGGTGCTGGGCGGCACAGAGGTTCCCGCCGGTTCGCTGGTGGCCGGCGTGCCGGCGAAGGTGCGCAGGCCGCTCACCGAAGAAGAGCGCCGCGGACTGATCGAGAACGCGGAGATCTACCTCGAACACACCCGCACGCACGCGGCCGCACAGGCGGGGTAGCGCGCCGCTCGGACGGTAGGCTGTTGGTCTACGGGGCGGTGGCCAAGCTGGTTAAGGCAGTGGGCTCATAACCCATCGATCGTCGGTTCAAGTCCGACCCGCCCTACTCTCCTGCGGCTGCAGGCTCAGTCGTCCGTGCGGAATCCGGATGTCTTGTGCGCACCGTCGCAGAACGGCTTGATCGACGACAGGCCGCAGCGGCACAGCGCGATGGTGCGGCGGTGGCGCTCGATGGGCCGCCCCGCCGCGGACTGCAGGTCGACGTCTCCCCGCACGAGCAGCGGTCCATCGGTGCAGGCGGTGATCGTCGGCGCCTCGGTTCTCGCGGTCATGTGCACTCCTCATCGCGGTGAGATCCGAGTCTTGCGTCAGGCTGCAGCGGCGGGCAGGGACTTGACGGCCGGGCGTGGGTCGTGTCAAGGCCGGTGATCGCGAATCCGCCCCGCCCTAGTGTGGTCGCACACGGATGATCCGGCCGGATCACCGCCTGACGAAGGAGCCCCATGACGCTCAGCCTCTCCTCCGACGCGACGGCCATCGCCGTCAGCCCGCGCGGCCCCCTCAGCGCCGAACTGCTTGAAGTGCTGACCGACCGGGCCCCCGAGCGGGCAGAAGGCCTGCCGCAGCTGGCCCGCGATGCGGTCCTGGTGGAAGATCCGATCACCGACGACGACGTGCAGCTCTCGCTCTTCCTGCTGTACGCCGCGGCATACGGTTCACTGCCGCAGTTCGGCGCGCACTGGGAATGGGACGTCTCGCTGCTCACCACCCGTGCCGTCCTGGAACGCGCCTTCGAGGATGCCGTCCGCGCCGCAGCGCCGATGCCCGAGACGCCGGAGGCGACGCGCGAGTCCGTCGCGGCGGCACTGTTCGCTCTGACCGCCCCGCAGCCGGGGCCGAGTCTGTCGCACTTCGTCAGCCGCAAGGCCGACGCCGACCAGGCGCGCGAGCTGCTGATCCAGCGCAGCATCTACACGCTTCGCGAGGCGGATGCGCACTCGTGGGCCATCCCGCGACTGACCGGTCGCGCCAAGGCGGCCCTGATCGAGATCCAGGCCGACGAGTACGGCGGGGGACGGGTGGAGCGCATGCACCAGGTGATGTTCGCGGAGGCGATGCGCGGCGCCGGACTCGACGACACCTACGGCGCGTACGCCGACTCGGTGCCGGCGATCACCTTCGCGTCCTTCAACCTGATGACGATGTTCGGCTTGAACCGGAGGCTGCGTGGGGCGGCTGTGGGGCACCTCGCCGCCTTCGAGATGACCTCCTCGCTGCCGTGTCGGGCGATCGCCGACGGTCTGCGGAGAGTCGGCTTCGGGGAGGACGTGACGGCGTACTACGACGAGCACGTCGAGGCCGATGCCGTGCACGAGCAGATCGCCGGGCGCGACCTCGCCGGTTCCCTGGCCGAGGACTCGCCCGAGCTTCTCGACGACATCCTCTTCGGAGCTGCAGCCTGCCTCACCGTGGACGGATGGGCGAGCGAGCACATCCTGCACGCGTGGGAGGCAGGCCGCAGCTCTCTGCGTGAAGAGCGTCAGCCGGGCTGATCGGCATCCGGGCTCGAGGAGTCCTGGTCGGCGGTGTCGCTCTGCGGACCGCCGATGACGCCGATGCCCACCGCGTCGTGGTCGGGTTCGGGGTCGTCCGGCTGCTCGACCTTCGGCTCCTCGCCCGGCTCCTTCTCGGTGCTCGGCTCCTCGAGCTCCTCGGTGGTGGGTTCCTCATCGGGCTGTTCGTGGATGTTCGACATGTCTGCTCCTTTCCTCCTCCACGCTGGCCGGTGGACAGCCAGCAGGCAAAGGGGTTGACCGGCGAGCAAGCCGGGATAGCATCCTGCTTCTCCCGGATGCAAGGCGGGTGCTGTGACCGCCGAGATGCGCCATCCTGAGCACATGGCCCCAGACGCTCCGGCATCCGACACCCGCCGCGACGGTGAGCGGCGAGAGGCGACCACGCTCATCGTCAAGCGCGTGGCGCGCGGCTTCTTCCGCACCTACTGTCCTGATGCCGCCGCCGGGCTGACGTTCTACGCGATCCTGGCCATGTTCCCCGCTCTGATCGCGGCGTTCTCGGTGATCGGCGTGTTCGGCGAGAAGCGGGGTGCGGCTGACGCCGTGCTCGACCTGCTGCGCGAGGTGGCCCCGGAAGACACCGTGAAGGTGCTGCAGCAGCCCCTGGAGCAGGTCGCATCGACGGCCGGCGCCGGCTGGGTGATCGTCCTGGCGCTCGTCTTCGCGCTGTGGTCGGTCGCCAGGTACGTCACCACGCTCGGGCGCGCGATGAACAGCATCTACGGCGTGCCGGAGGGACGGATGTTCTGGAAGGCGAAGCCGACGCACCTGATCGTCACGTTCGCGGTGTTCGTGCTCGTCACCATCGCGAGTGTGCTGGCCGCTCTCAGCTGGCCTCTCGCCCAGGCGCTCGGAAAGTCCATCGGCGCCGGGGAGGTCGCGCTGACGATCTGGCGCATCGCCCGCTGGCCGGCCGTGGCACTGGTCGTGTGCCTGATCGTCGCGATCCTGTACTACTTCGCGCCGAACGTCGCCCATCCGCGTTTCCGTCTGATGAGCGTGGGCGCGCTGGTCGCGATCGGGGCCTTCGCGCTGGCATCCGTCGGCTTCGGCTTCTACGTGAGCCACCTCGCCGACTACGACCGGGTGTACGGGTCGTTCGCCGGCGTCGTGATCTTCCTGCTCTGGCTGTGGATCGCCAACATCTCCCTGCTCGTCGGCGCGCTGTTCGACGCGGAGCTCGAGCGCGTGCGCGAGCTGCGCCGCGGCGTGCCTGCCGAGCGCGATCTGCAGGTGTCGCTGCGAGACACCAAGCGACTCGAGAAGACCGCCGAGAACGATGTCGCCGATGAGCGGCTCGCTCGCCGGCTGCGCCGCTCGCGACGCTGAATGAGGTCAGCGGCCGCCAGGCGCGTCGCCGACGAGCCCGGCCAGCGCGAGCGCGTCGTGTGGTGCGTGGCCGCGCGCGTCGTTGTCGAAGTAGACGAAGACGTCGCGCCCGCGGCCCTGCTCCGCCCAGCGACGGCATCGCTCGGCCCACTCCTGAAGCTCCTGAGCCGTGTATCCGCTCGCGTACAGCTCGGATGCACCGTGCAGCCGCACGTAGACGAGGTCCGCGCCGCCGGGCTCGAACTGGGGCCATCTGCCCGCCGTGTCGGCGACAGTGAGAGCAACGCCGTGCCGGTTGAGGATCTCCGCCAGCCGAGGGTCGTCGAAGGTGTCCGAGCGTGGTTCGAGCGCGTAGCGCAGCGGGCGATCCTCGGCATCCTCCAGCCAGGTGCGTCCGTTCATCCGCTCGTCGTGCTGTCGTCCGAGCGCTCTGGCCTCTGCGGTGGTGCGCGGCAGCCCGGCGAGGAAGTCGTCGAGGACGTCCGGGTCGAACTTCTGCCGCTCCGGCAGCTGCCAGAGGATCGGGCCCAGGGTGGGACCGAGCGCGAGCACCCCCGATGCGAAGAAGTTCGCCAGCGCGGTGGTGGTGTCGCGCAGGCGGAGCATGTGCGAGATGTATCGCGATCCCTTTACCGCGAAGGTGAAGTGATCGGGCACGGCGTTGCGCCAGCGCAGATAGCTCTGCGGCCGCTGCAGCGAGTAGAACGAGCCGTTGAGCTCGACGGTCGAGAAGTGCTCGCCGATGTACTCGAGTTCCGCCCGCTGCACCAGGCCCTCGGGATAGAAGTCGCCGCGCCACGAGCGGTACCGCCAGCCGGAGGTGCCCACTCGGATGCGAGGGCGCCGGCTCGGGGACGCGTCGGGTGGTGTCATCTCTCCGAGACTAGGCGCCGGCCGCCAGCGCAGTTACGGCCTTGACTCCAGCGCCGGCGGCGCTCAGCGCACGCGCCGGTCATGCGCGAGGTCGATCAGGCGCGCAAGCACATCGCCGGAGCGCAGGCCGTTGTGCTCGTGCTCGCTCGTCGCCCACGTGCGCACGCCGGGCAGCAGGCGCGCGGTCTCCATCGAGAACTCGTAGGGCACGTAGACATCGTTGACATAGACGGCGGCTGCGCCGACGGCTCCGGATGCCTGGACGGCGGCCGCGTCGTAGATCGTCGGCCATTCATGCTCGGCCAGAGCCAGCGCGACGTCGCGCCAGGGGCGGAAGGCGGGAACCGTCTCGGTCCAGTCACGGCGGATGTGCTCGCCGGTGAACAGCGTCGGGTCAGCCGCGAAGTCCGCCGGCTCGACGCGCTCCGCCGACCAGCGAGTGGCATGGCCGGAGGCGTAACTGGACTCGTGGAACACGAAGTACAGCGGGTTGCGCCCGTCGTACGGCATCGCGGCGGCCAGGTCGTAGCGGAAGGCATTCGAGGTGGGATCGAGTTCCAGCAGCGACCACAGCGACTGCCAGCCGTCGTTCGTGCCCAGGGCGGAGCCCACCGAGCGCAGCCTCGACAGCGAGACCACCTCGCCGTCCGGCAGGGTGAGGTCACCGGCGGTGGCCAGGTCGGCGAGCCGGCGCATCCGGTCGCGGTGCTGCGGGAAGCGGCGGTAGTACCTCTCGGATGCGTCGCGCATCTTGTCGTAGCACAGGGCGTACACCTCGTCGGGCGTGCGGTCGAGGGTGCTCAGGCCACCGGTGATGTAGACCCGCTCGAGCGATGACGCGTCGGTCGACAGGTAGGCGAGGGTCGTGAAACCGCCGAACGACTGCCCGAGCACGTTCCAGCGCTCCGCGCCGAGGTGCTGTCGGAACGCCTCGCAGTCGCGCACGATGGCATCCGCGCGCAGGTGAGTGAGGTGCTCGGCGACCGCCTCAGCGCCGCGCGCCAGGTCTTGATCTCCCACCGGCGTCGAGCGCCCCGTGCCGCGCTGGTCGAGCAGCACGACGCGGTGCTCAGCGAGAGCGGCATCCAGCCACGACGGACTCGACGGCGAATGGAACGGGCGAGGTGCCTCGTGGCCGGGCCCGCCCTGCAGGAACACCAGGTAGGGCAGGTTCTCGCCGCCCTCACGGCTCACGACGGCCGCGAAGACGTCGATCGTGCGCGTGTCGGCGGCGTCGCCCCACACCAGGGGCAGGGTGAGCGTGTGCTCTTCCACGGTGAGGTCCTGCATGCGCCGGACAGTGGTCTTGGCGGTGGTGGTGGCGGTCATCACATCACGTTCCCTATGTACGAGTACTTCACGAACACCTCCGCGGCGATGCCGGACTCCTCCAGCACCCCCTGAAGCGCCGTCATCATGTAGTGCGAATCCCAGCCCATGTAGAGGAAGTGCGACTCGTCGAACTCATCCCACTGACCCTTCCACGCCATCTCGCTGTAAAGCGGACCGCCGTGCTTCGCGCTGTACGACAGGGCGGCGGCGCGGTCGTCGGTCCACGCGCGGCGGAAGATGCGGTTGAACAGAGCGCGAACGTCCTTGATCTCCCAGTGCTCGCCGCGGTACTCGCAGTAGTCGAACTCGCGATCCCACCCGGCCGGCCAGCCCCGGCGACGCACCGCGTCGAGCACCGGGGTCAACCCGTCGTCGTCGATCTCGCCCACATCTGGGCGCGCCCAGATCCTCAGCAGCTCCGCGGTCAGCCGCACCGTGCGTGCCGCGATCGCCGCGGTGTTCCATGCCGGGATCTCGGCCAGCTCTCTGGTGGCCGAGATCGAGCTGCGGGCGTAGGCCAGGTCGCGCTTCTCGGGGAACGATGCTCCGAAGACGCGAAGGGTGAGCGAATCCTCCAGCAGCGTGAGGTTGCCGAGCGTCGGCGTCAGTGCGCGGTGTGCGTTCTGCTCGTCTTCGCTGTACTCGTTCCACGGCCGGGTGCCGTCGCCGCTCCAGGTGGTGGCCGGAACGGGCGGGACGATGGTCTCCACGTCGAAGTCGGTCAGGTCCTCGACGCCCTCGATCCGCCCGAGCACGTACGCGGGGTGCGGCAGCTCGCCGTATTTCAGCACGGCGCTCACCCGCTCGTCGGACGGCGTGATGCGGCCGATGGCGCGCATCAGCGCGTCGTGACCTTCCGTGCGAGCACGGCACAGCCGCGCGATCAGCCGATCGGTGGGGAGTCCCACGATCGCGCGGCGCAGGAACAGCGCCTGCACCCGCTCCAGCACGTCGATGAGCTGCTCGCGGGGGACGGCGCCGCGGCGGTAGTCCCCGTAGGCGCTCATCACCAGCGGATACGAGGTGCGCCCGAAGGTGTTCAGCAGCTGCATCTGGAGCCGGAGGCCGGCATCCGGCTCGCGAGAGGGGTCGAGCAGGATGCCGTAGATCTCGGCGTACTCGCGCCAGACCGACGCATCGGCGCGGAGATGCTCGACATCGAGCCGGGGGAACGACCCGCGGAACGCCGCATACACGCCGTGCTCACCCGCCGCGTCGATCTCACGCCCGGTGGTCATCACGAGGAAGTGGCGCCAGAAGGCTCCGATCGTCTCGCCGGTGTGCTGCTCGATGGGGAGCCAGAACTCGCGCTCGATGCGCAGCTGCTCGGCGTGCGAGAGACCCATCAGGATGTAGTTGTGGATCAGCTCGTGGTCGCGCAGCGGCTGCCCGGTCGAGTTCAGGCTCTCGAAGATCTGCTGGGCGCTGGCCTGCGGCCCCAGGGTGATCGACACGTGCTCGAGACGCTGCAGCCCGCGCCAGACGGCGGGCGCCTCATCGGCGTGGACCTGGCTGCGGAAGAAGGCGTAGTTGTCGTCGAAGCGGGACTCGCGGTCCGCGCCATCACGTCGGTCCAGCACGACCGACTCGTAGAGTCCGGCCCACGCGTCGTGCGGGCGCAGCTTCGTGCGCGCGGGATCGTCGGCGCGCACGAGCACCCGCTGCAGCTCGGCCGCGAATGACGGGTCGCTCTCGCGGACGGTGTGGTGCAGAGCGGCGATGAGCAGCATGATCGTGGTGATCCGCTGCTGCCCGTCGATGAGGATCAGATCGTCATCCTCCGCATCCGCACCGGCAGCGCCGGGCGCGGCATCCCGGCCCGACAGGATCGAGCCGATGAAGTGCCGGTGACCGTCATCCTCACCGGCCACCGCCCGGATGTCGGAGAGCAGCTTCTCGCAGCCGCCGATGTCCCATCGGTACTGGCGCTGATAGACCGGGACGACGATGTTGGTCGTCGGAGCGGAGAGCCACTCGATCGTTCCCGTCGCGTGCGCTTCGACATTGGTCGCCGTTGCCATGGCTGCGTGATTCCTCCGGATGGCGGGGTGACTGTCCGCCGGATCGAGTCTAGTCCGGGGCCGTTTTCTCCGGCCGAGCCGCCGGGGTGCGTCCAGGACCCGGATGTAGGCTTGCCTAAGTAGGGCCTGTTAAAACGTGCTGGCCCATTACGAAAGGACATGACTCAGATCATGGGATACATCAAGTCCGCAGCCCTCGAAGACAAGGGATTCGTCATCCTCGACAGCTACGGCGGGGAGATGGACCCGAAGGAATGGCTCGACATCGAGTATGTCGACTGGAAGTCCTCGGGCGACACCCGCTTCTCGCCTCTCGCCAGCGCCAAGGGCGAGATCGAGTGCAACGGCTTCTGGAACCACAAGCCGCCGCGCACCGACAAGGACGGCGTCTGGATCGACTCGCAGACCGCGATCGCCCCGACCCTGACGGCCCGCGCCAAGGAGCCGGGTGCCAACGTCGGTCGCTGCCGCGTCATCGAGCTGCAGCCGACCCCGTACGGCGAGTGCCTCTACAACCTGCACCAGGACGACAACAACCGTCTCAACCCCGACGGCACCGGCTGGGTCGTGCGCGGGTTCTTCAACCTCACCGACGACAAGGACAGCTACTTTGTCCTGCGTGAGAACCGCACCGACCCGAGCGTCGAGTACCGCATCGCCCTTCCGGCCGGCGCTCAGCTCATCGTCGACACCCAGCGTCTGTGGCACGCCACCACCCACAACGGCACCGAGCCCCGCTACTGCCTGATCACCTCGTGGGAGTCGGGCCCCGAGCTCGACGCCTACATCGAGAAGTACAACGGCACCGACCAGCACGAGCAGGTCGAGGTCGCGCAGGACGTGCTCGAGGCCGGCTACGCCGAGCAGGCCCGTCGCGATGCCGCTCGCGCTGCCTACTACGCCGCGAAGGGCCAGCAGGCCAAGCTCGCGATGAGCGAGGCGTAACCCTTCGACAGGCTCAGGGACCGCCCTTCGACAGGCTCACACCAGGACGGCCCCGGTCATCACGACCGGGGCCGTCCTGGCATCCGGAATGACACGCTTGTGATTCGTGCTGTTCTGGGCGATAATCGCGGTACAACCGCATAGTTCGCCGCATCTTCGGATCAGGTCGTAGGGGAAGACGTACCTGATGAAACGGAGAGATCATGGCGACGGGATACGCACGCGGAGTGGTGTTCATCCACTCCGCTCCACGCGCGCTCTGCCCGCACCTCGAATGGGCGGTGGGACGCGCTATCGGTCGTGCCGTCAACTTCGAGTGGAGTGACCAGCCTGTGCAGCAGGGCACCCGCCGGGCGGAGTTCTACTGGGACGCGCCGGCCGGCACCGGCGCGGCGCTCGCGACGGCGATCCGCGGCTGGGAGCACCTCCGATTCGAGGTGTCCGAGGATCCGACGCCAGGCAGCGAGGGAGGTCGGTGGCTGCACACGCCCGATCTCGGCATCCACTACGCCCAGACCGATTCGGCGGGCAACATCGTCATCGGCGAGGACCGGATCCGCTACGCGATGGAGATCGCCGCGGGCAACGTGGCCGAGCTGCAGCGCGAACTCGACGTGGCACTCGGCTCGGCCTGGGACGAGGAGCTCGAGCCGTTCCGGCATGCCGGCGACGACACGCACGTCGTCTGGCTGCACAAGGTCGGGTAGCCGCAGGAGCCGCGGCAACCGGAAGGACGTGCGGGGGAGGCGCGAGTAGCGGGATCCGGTGGTCGCACCCGGAGACCGGGAAAGCGAATCCCACGCATCAGGATGAAGCCCCCGCCGGGGAAGGCGGGGGCTTCATCGCGAGTGCGGGGCGAGGTCGGGCGTCAGGCGCTGCGGAACGCGACGACCGCGTTGTGGCCGCCGAAGCCGAACGAGTTGCTGATCCCCAGCAGTTCGCCGTCGCCGAGCGGCTGCGGTGACGTCGAGAGCTTGAACGGCACAGCCGGGTCGGGCTCGGTCATGTTGATCGTCGGGGGAGCGACGCGGTCGCGCAGCGCGAGGATGGTGAACACGGCCTCGAGTGCTCCGGTGCCGCCGAGCAGGTGCCCGGTCGACGCCTTGGTCGCCGAGACCGGGATCTCGTCGACCCGGTCGCCGAACACGCGCTTGAGCGCCACATACTCGTTGGGGTCGCCGACGGGGGTGGACGTCGCGTGCGCGTTGATGTGCGCGACCTCGTCGGGCGACGCGCCCGCCTGGGCGAGAGCCGCTTCGACGGCGCGTGCGGCGCCCGTGCCCTCGGGATCGTTTCCGGTGATGTGGTACGAGTCGGCTGTCACGCCGCCACCCACGACGTACGCGTAGATCTTCGCGCCGCGGGCCTTGGCGTGCTCCTCGGTCTCGAGCACGAGGGCTGCACCGCCCTCGCCCATCACGAAGCCGTCGCGGTCGATCGCGCCGGGTCGGGATGCCGTCGCCGGGTCGTCGTTGCGCCGTGAGAGCGCCTGTGCCGAGGCGAACGACGCCATGGTGATCGGGTGGATCGCCGACTCAGCGCCACCTGCGATCACGACATCCGCGAGGCCGTCCTGCAGGTGGTCGTAGGCGTTCGCGATCGACTCGGTGCTCGACGCGCAGGCGCTGACGACCGTGCGGGCGAACGCCCTCGCGTTGAAGTGCAGCGACAGGTTGCCGGCGCCGGCATTCGGCATCAGCATGGGCACGGTCAGCGGCATGACGCGCCGCGGGCCCTTCTCACGCAGGGTGTCCCAGGCATCCAGCAGCGTCCAGACGCCGCCGATGCCGGTCGCCCAGTCGACACCGAGGCGGTCGGGATCGACCTCGGGGGCGCCCGCATCCTCCCACGCCTCGCGCGCCGCGATCATCGCGAACTGCGTCGAGGGGTCGAGCCGCTTCGCCTCGTGACGAGGCAGCACCTCCTCGGGGCGGACGATGGCCTCCGCGGCGAAGTGCACGGGGATCTGGTACTTCTCGATCCAGTCGTGCGGCAGCGTGCGGGTGCCGGACTGGCCTGCGAGCAGGTTCGCCCAGTTCTCGGGAGCCGTGCCGCCCAGAGCGGACGTGGCGCCGATGCCGGTGACGACGATGCGCTTGGTCATGGGAGTCCTTCGTGAGGAGGGGTATCAGTGCATGTGGGTGCCACACCCCGCGGTCCGCGGGGGTGGCATCCGCGGGTCTTACTCCTGGCCGGCGACGATGAAGTTGACGGCGTCGGCGACGGTCTTCAGGTTCTTGACCTCGTCGTCGGGGATGGTGACGCCGAACTTCTCCTCGGCGTTGACGACGATCGTCATCATCGAGATCGAGTCGATGTCGAGGTCGTCGGTGAACGACTTCTCCATCGTGACCTCGGACGCGTCGATGCCCGTCTCGTCGGTGACAAGCTCAGCGAGGCCGGCGAGGACCTCGTCGTTGGTGAGAGCCATGGTGTTTCCTACTTTCTCGGAATGGGATGAACCGGTGAACAGTCTAGGGAAGGCGTGGGCCCGATCAGGGGAGCACGACCACCTGCGCGCCGAAGACCAGACCGGCGCCGAACCCGATCTGCAGTGCCAGACCGCCGCTCAGCTCCGGGTGCTCCTCGAGCAGGCGGTGCGTCGCGAGCGGGATCGAGGCGGCCGACGTGTTGCCGGTCGTCTCGATGTCGCGCGCGATGACGGTGGTCTCAGGCAGCTTCAGCTGCTTCGCGAACTCCTCGATGATGCGCAGGTTCGCCTGGTGCGGGATGAATGCCGCGAGGTCGGATGCCTCGATGCCGGCCCGCTCGAGCGCCTGACGGGCGACCTTGGCCATCTCCCACACCGCCCAGCGGAAGACGCTCGGGCCCTCCTGGCGGAGGGTCGGCCAGGGCGCCTTGCCGTCGCGGAAGTCCGTGAGGGTGTGGTTCATGCCGACGAGGTCGGACTTCGAGCCGTCCGAGCCCCACACGGTCGCCGAGATGCCGGGCGTCTCGCTCGGGCCGATGACGACCGCCCCGGCGCCGTCACCGAGCAGGAAGGAGATGCTGCGGTCGGTCGGGTCGACGACATCCGAGAGCTTCTCGGCGCCGATGACGACCGCGTGGCGGGCTGCTCCGGCGCGGATGAGCGCGTCTGCCTGCGCGACGGCGTACGCATACCCCGCGCATGCGGCGTTCATGTCGTACGCGGCGGCGGGGGTGGCGCCGATGCTGTCGGCGACGATCGCGGCGACGGACGGGGTCTGCTGCGGGTTGCTGATCGTGGCGACGATGACGAGATCGATCTCGGCCGGATCGATGCCCGAACGCTCGACGGCCTCCTTCGCAGCCGCGGTGGAGAGGTCGACGGCGCTGGTCTCGGGAACCGCGCGGGTGCGGGTGATGATGCCCGTGCGCTGCCGGATCCACTCGTCGCTGGAGTCGATCGGGCCGATCAGGTCGTCGTTGGGCACGGCGTTCTCGCCGCGCGACGCGCCGACCGAGTAGATGCGCGTGTGTGCGGGGCCGGTGGCCTGCTTGAGGGTGCTCACGAGACTGCTCCGTTCTTCGATGACCCGCTCAGCAGCTCCACGGCTGCGTCCAGGTCGTCGGGGGTCTTCACTGCGACATTGGGGACGCCTCGCAGTCCGCGCTTCGCGAGACCGCTGAGCGCACCGGCCGGGGCGACCTCGATGAACCCGGTGATCCCTGCAGCGGAGAAGGCCTCCATGCAGAGGTCCCAGCGCACCGGGGACGACACCTGGGTCACGATGCGGTCGAGGGCGTCCTGCCCGTCGCCGACGACGGCGCCATCCCGGTTCGACCAGAGCGTCACGGTCGGGTCGGTCGACGAGACGTCCGACACGGCAGCGCGCAGCGCATCGACGGCAGGAGCCATGTACGAGGTGTGGAATGCGCCGGCGACCTGCAGCGGCATGACACGCACGCCGCGCGGAGCCCGCTCGGCGAGCTGCGCGAGCGCGGGCAGCGCACCTGCGGCGACGATCTGACCGGCGACGTTGTAGTTCGCGGGGGTGAGCTCCAGCGCGTCGAGCAGCGCGAGCACCTCTTCGGCGTCGCCGCCGAGCACCGCGCTCATTCCCGTGGGCGTGTGAGCTGCGGCATCCGCCATCGCGCGTCCGCGCACGCCGACCAGGCGCATCGCGTCGTCGGCAACGAGCACCTCGGCGCCGACCAGGGCGGCGAGCTCACCAACCGAGTGGCCGGCGACGCCGTCGGGGCGACGGCCGGCGCGGCGGGTCAGCTGCTCGGCGGCGATCAGCGAGGCCGCGACGATGAGCGGCTGCGCGATGCGCGTGTCGCGGATGGTGTCGGCATCCGATTCGGTGCCGTGCGCGATCAGATCCACTTCGGCCGCCTCGGAGTACGCGGCGAGCTGCTCGGCGACGCCGTCCAGCTCGAGCCAGGGGGCGAGGAAGTCAGGAGTCTGAGAGCCCTGTCCGGGCGAGGCGACGACGATCACCACACTAGTCTGCCAACGATCGGACGAGGGTGGTGGATGAAACATCACAACAATCGGCGAATCGATTGTGCGTGGCGCACATCTTCGGCGCCGGAGGGGCCGTGGCGTTGCCGCGACGGGTCAGCGACGGCGGTGCACGGCGCGTCGCCGTGCAGGCTCCGCGGTGCCGATCGATCCGAGGATCAGCGCCGTCTGCAGGATGAGCGCCTCGCGGGGGCCCGTCGCGTCCCAGCCGATCACCTCGGTCACGCGCTTGAGCCGGTAGCGCACCGTGTTCGGATGCACGAACAGCTCGCGCGCCGTCGCCTCGAGTGATCGGCCGTTGTCGAGGTAGCTCCACAGCGTGGTCACCAGGTCGGTGGAATGCGCCTCGAGGGGGCGGAAGATCCGTTCGATCAGCGTCTGCTTCGCCAGGGTGTCGCCCGCCAGGGCGCGCTCGGGCAGCAGGTCGTCGGCCTCGACCGGCCGCGGTGCGCTTCGCCAGGCGCGGGCGACGGCGAAGCCCGCGAGCGCCGCGCGGGCGCTCTGGCCGGCGTCGACGAGTGCGGTCACGGGCGGGCCGAGCACGACGTACCCGGGGCCGAAGGACGGCTCCAGGCGCTGTGCGATCTCGCTGAACGGCAGCTCCTCTGGTTCGTCATCCTTGCCTGCCACGCGGGCGCGCCCGATCACGAGCACGAGTCTCGATCCCTGTACGCCGATCAGCACGTCGACCGACATGCGCCGGGCGGTGCGTCTGACGAGGTCGACGTCGAACTGCGGGGGAGTGGTGCCGACGATGACGCTGACCTCGCCGTGGCCGTGCCACCCGAGGGCGGCGATCCTGCTGGGCAGCTCCTCGTCGGCCTCGCCCGTGAGGATCGAGTCCACGACGAGGGCTTCGAGCCGGGCATCCCACAGTCCCCGAGCCTCGGCGGCACGGGCGTACACGTCGGCCGACGCGAACGCGACGTCGCGCGAGTAGAGCAGGATCGCCTCGCGGAGATCCTCGCCGCGCCCCGCGACGCGCTCCTCGGTGACCTCGACCGTGACGCGGATCAGCTGGAGGGTCTGCTGCAGGCTGACGCTGCGCAGCAGCTCACGAGGGGCGGCCGCGAAGATGTCGGCGGCGATCCAGGGGGTCGACGTCGGATCCTCGTACCACTGGATGAACGACGTGATCCCGGCCTGGGCCACCAGCCCGACGGCGGAGCGTCGGGCCGGTGGCATGTCGGCGTACCAGGGCAGGGTGTCCTCGAGCCGCTTGATCGTCACCGTCGCGATGTCACCGGAGATCCGGCGCAGCCAGGCGAGCGTCGCGGCCTTGTCCATGGCCTGCTGGGAGGTACTGCTCACAGGTTCAGCTCTCGCCGCCTGCGTTCCCGCTGGTGCCGGCGTTCACATCGAACAGGCGGTACTTCTCGATCGCCTGGCCGATGACCGAGCGGTCGATCTTGCCCTCGTCCGCCAGCGCCTGCAGAGTGCGCACCACCATCGAGGGGCCGTCGATCTTGAAGAAGCGACGCGCGGCGGCACGGGTGTCCGAGAAGCCGAAGCCGTCCGCGCCCAGCGTGTAGTACGGGTTGGGCACCCACGGACGGATCTGGTCCTGCACGGCGTGCATGAAGTCGCTGACCGCGACGACCGGGCCCTCTGCTCCCTGCAGCTTCTGCGTGAGGTACGCGGTCTGCGGCTCCTCCTCGGGGTGCAGGAAGTTGTGCTCGTCGACCGCGAGACCGTCGTGGCGCAGCTCGCTCCACGAGGTGACCGACCACACATCCGCGCTGACGCCCCAGTCCTGCCGCAGCAGCTCCTGAGCCTCCAGGGCCCACGGCACGCCGACGCCGGAGGCGAACAGCTGCGCCTTGTGGCCCTCGCCCGTGCCGGGCTTGATGCGGTGGATGCCGCGGACGATGCCGTCGATGTCCGCATCCTCCGGCTCGGCCGGCTGCACGAGCGGCTCGTTGTAGACCGTGATGTAGTACATGACATCGGGGTGGGGGTGCGATCCGCCGTACATCCGCTCCAGACCCGAGCGCACGATGTGCGCGATCTCGTAGCCGTACGCGGGGTCGTACGAGACCGTCGCCGGGTTGGTGGATGCCAGCAGCGGCGAGTGTCCGTCGGCGTGCTGCAGGCCTTCGCCCGTGAGCGTCGTGCGTCCGGCCGTGGCGCCGATGATGAAGCCGCGGGCCATCTGGTCGCCGGCCGCCCACAGCGCGTCTCCCGTGCGCTGGTACCCGAACATCGAGTAGAAGATGTAGATCGGGATGAGCGGCTCACCCTGGGTGGAGTACGACGTGCCGGCGGCGGTGAAGGCCGCCACGGCGCCGGCCTCGTTGATGCCGACGTGCACGATCTGGCCCTGCGGGCTCTCCTTGTAGGCGAGCAGCAGCTGCCGGTCGACGGAGGTGTAGTGCTGGCCGTTCGGGTTGTAGATCTTCGCGGTGGGGAAGTAAGCGTCGATGCCGAACGTGCGCGCCTCGTCGGGGATGATCGGCACGATGCGGTTGCCGAAGTCCTTCGCCCGCAGCAGATCCTTGAGCAGGCGGACGAACGCCATCGTCGTGGCGATCTCCTGAGTGCCGGAGCCCTTGCGCGGCAGCGCGTAGGTCGACTCCTCAGGCAGCGTGATCGCGGTGTGCGAGGTGCGGCGCTCGGGGATCATGCCGCCCAGGTTGCGACGACGCTCCAGCATGTACTGGATGGTCTCGTCGTCCTTGCCCGGGTGGTAGTACGGAGGCAGGTACGGGTTCTCTTCCAGCTGCGCGTCCGTGATCGGGATCTGCATGGTGTCGCGGAACGTCTTGAGGTTGTCCAGCGTCATCTTCTTCATCTGGTGGGTCGCGTTGCGGCCCTCGAAGTGCGGTCCGAGACCGTAGCCCTTGACGGTCTTGGCGAGGATGACGGTCGGCTGGCCCTTGTGCTCCATCGCCGACTTGTAGGCCGCGTAGACCTTGCGGTAGTCGTGACCACCGCGGCGCAGGTGCCAGATCTCGTCGTCCGAGAGGTCCTTCACCAGGGCGGCGGCGCGCTCGTCGCGGCCGAAGAAGTTCTCCCGGATGTACGCACCCGACTCGGCCTTGTACGTCTGGTAGTCGCCATCGGGGGTGGCGTTCATGATGTTCAGCAGGGCGCCGTCGTCGTCGCGGGCGAGCAGGTCGTCCCATTCCCGGCCCCAGATGACCTTGATGACGTTCCATCCGGCGCCGCGGAAGAACGACTCGAGCTCCTGGATGATCTTGCCGTTGCCGCGCACCGGACCGTCGAGACGCTGCAGGTTGCAGTTGATCACGAAGGTGAGGTTGTCGAGGCCGTCGTTGGCGGCCACCTGCAGCTGCCCGCGGCTCTCGACCTCGTCCATCTCGCCGTCGCCCAGGAAGGCCCAGACGTGCTGATCGCCGGTGTCCTTGATGCCGCGGTTGGTGAGGTACTTGTTCGACTGCGCCTGGTAGATGGCGTTGATCGGGCCGAGGCCCATCGAGACGGTCGGGAACTGCCAGTACTCGGGCATCGACCGCGGGTGCGGGTATGACGGAAGGGCGTGACCGGCGTGCGACTTCTCCTGCCGGAAGCCGTCCATGTCGGCCTCGCTCAGGCGTCCCTCGAGGAAGGAGCGCGCGTAGATGCCGGGGGAGGCGTGGCCCTGGATGAAGATCTGGTCGCCGCCGCTCGGGTGGTCCTGGCCACGGAAGAAGTGGTTGAAGCCGACCTCGTACAGCGACGCGGCGCCGGCGTAGGTGGAGATGTGCCCGCCGACCCCGATGCCGGGGCGCTGCGCGCGGTGCACGGTGATGGCCGCGTTCCAGCGGATCCAGTGGCGGTAGCGGCGCTCGATCTCCTCGTCGCCGGGGAACTCCGGCTCATTCGACGCGGCGATCGTGTTGATGTAGTCGGTGGTCGGCACCATCGGCACGCCGAGGTGACGCTCCTTCGAGCGCTTGAGGAGGCTGAGCATGATCTCCCGGCCGCGGCCGGGACCCTTCGCATCCACCAGCTCGTCGAGTGACTGCTGCCACTCGCCGGTCTCCTCTGGGTCGCTGTCCAGAGGTGCCTGGGAGTACGGATCCTGATCGTGGACGGTCACGTGGAGCCTTTCGTCAAGCTGGCAGGTCGTGCCAAGGAACGGGATGCGGCGCGGGCGGACCTTGTCGGCACCGCACAACGCGCGCTGTGCTCAGCCTATATCCGTTCCGAAGACCGGTTCCGCAAATTCCGCACCGTAGAATAGGGGTACCAGGGCCTTTAGCTCAGCTGGTAGAGCGCCACGTTTACACCGTGGATGTCGTCGGTTCGATCCCGGCAGGGCCCACCGTCACCCGTCGCAGCTCATTCGTCGTCACCGCCGTCCGCGGGCGCGCCGCGTCACTGCTCCGATCAGCACCACTGCTGCCAGCCACGGACCCGCGACGATGAGCGGATCCATCCACGTGTGCCGCACGTCCAGGCGTCCCGTTCCGAAGCGCGAGCTCAGGGGATGACGGCGCGGCTCGGCGAGCACTCCGGTCTGGGTCACCGGATTGTCGGGATGCGCGCTCACGAAGGAGCGCAGATGCGCCCCCCACGCCTCCACCCGATCGCCCAGCACGAGCAGCAGCCACCGCGTGTTCTTCGTCTCGCCCAGCCGGTCGTACGCGAAGCGCCGGATCCGCCCGGATATGCCGTGCAGCGGCTGCGCGGTGCCGAACACCGGCGGCAGCATCATGTGCTCTATCGAGCGCTCGCGCCGCTCGCCGCCCGGCTGGCGTTCGGGAAGGTCCCAATGCGCGCCGGTGTCGCCGATGTCGTCTCTCTGCTGCCAGGTGCGGCGATGCTCCGGATCGGAGTCGGCGCCCCAGCCGGGGATCCTCTCGCGCAGCTCTTCGGCGCTCGGGCTGCGGTTCGGCTTCGCGGCTTCGTACGGCATGGTCATTCCTCTCCGACGACGATGATGGGCTTGATGCAGCCGTCGAGCTTCGATGAGAAGACGTGATACGCCTCTCCGATGTCCTCGAGGGGGAAGCGATGCGTCAGCAGCTCGCCGGGACGCAGGTGTCCGGAGCGGATGTGCTCCAGCAGCCGCGGCCATTGACGTGCCACGGGGGCCTGGTTGGCTCGCAGGGTGAGGCCCTTGTTGACCACATCTCCGAATCGCACCGCAGACACCAGCGGCCCGTAGGCGCCGATCACCGACACCGTGCCGCCCTTGCGTGCTGAATCGATGGCCCAGTTCAGCGCGACGGGCGAGCCGCCCTGCAGCTTCAGCTTGGCGCCGGTGACGTGCTGCACCACGCTCCCATCCGCCTCTGCTCCGACGGCGTCGATGACGACGTCCGCACCGAGGCCGTCGGTGGCCCTCTTCAGCGCCAGCACGATGTCCTTGTGCTCGGCGAGGTGCATCGTCTCCGCATAGGCGAAGTCGCGCGCCTTCTCGAGGCGATGCTGGATGTGGTCGATGACGATCACGCGACCGGCGCCCAGGAACCACGCGGAGCGCGCTGCGGAGAGACCGACCGGCCCCGCGCCGAACACGACGACCGTGTCGCGCTCGTCGATGTCGCCGAGCTGCGCCCCGAAGTATCCGGTCGAGAACGCATCGGTGAGCATGAGCGCATCCTCGGCCGAGAGCCAATCCGGGACCGGCTTGGGGCCCACGTCGGCGAAGGGAACGCGGACGTACTCCGCCTGGCCGCCGTCGTATCCGCCGGCGGTGTGCGAGTAGCCGTAGATCCCGCCGACAGCGGTCGCGTTCGGGTTGACGTTGTGGCAGTTGGAGAACAGGCCACGCGAGCAGAAGTAGCAGGACCCGCAGTAGATGTTGAACGGCACCATGACGCGGTCGCCCGGTGCGAGGTTCTGCACGCCGGAGCCGACCTCGTGGACCACGCCGACGATCTCGTGACCGAACGTGTGGCCGATGCGGGTGTCGGGGATCATGCCGTGATAGAGGTGCAGATCCGAGCCGCAGACGCCGGCATGCGTGACCCGCACGATGGCATCACCCGGATGCTCGAGCGCCGGAATCGGCTTATCGGCGACCTGGATCTTGTACGGGCCTCGGTAGGTCATCGCGCGCATCGGTTCTCCTCCGTGCCCGAGGTGCCACCGAACCCTGTCGCGCCCGTGTGTCGGACCCGATGCGGCGGCGACGAGCACAGGCAACGCTAGGCGGCTGGTTCACAACACGGTGAGGGCGTTGACCGTGGCGAGCTGACGTTCTATGGTGCGGCGGCTGAGATCAGTCCTCGAACGTCTGGCCGGGATATGCGTCGCGCAGCAGAGCGAGTGCGTCATCCTGCAGGGCCTGCGTGTCCGCACGCAGGCGGGCCGCTTCCGCCTCGGCGAGCTCGAGCTCGGCCCGGCGGGCGTGGTGTTCGCCCCGGATGCGGTTCAGATCGTCATCGCGATATGCGATCGACTCCTCCCACGACATCGTGAGCGGTTCGCCGTTCATCGGTGTGAGAGTGACCCGCCACCGCGCTCTCTCTTCCGGCGGCGTCGCATCGAACTCCGCCTGATCATCGGCGAATCGTGCGGCGGCTTCGGAGAGGGCACGGGTGTCGGCCTCCAGCTGAGCACGCGTCTGCGCGTTCGCCTGCTCGGCTGCGGCCAGCTCCTCCCACGCGCGCGCAACCGCCGCCCGCACGTCATCGAGCACAGCCACAGCTCGCCGGTGCGTCTCGACGAGCGCGGCGCGATCGGCGATCGTGCGCGCGTAGATCTCCTCCAGCTCGGTGGGGAACCCCGCGTCGGGGTGCACCTGCGAGCCGAGGTAGGCGAACTGCTCGGTCGCCCGGTCCTCATCGTCGCCGTCCATGGAGGCGGCGATCTGGTCGTGAACGAGGTCGTCCGACGGGACGCGCGCTGTCGCGGACGCCACCAGCTCGGCGACGTGCGCCTTCTCCTCTGTGGACATGCGCGCGTACACGGCGTGCAGCAGCTCATGGGCAGCCGTCGTGACCACCGATTGGGCGAGGCGCTCGTCGGCCGGGCGGTAGATGAAGATCCGATCCTGCGCGCGAGACTGCACGAGACCGCTGAAGCAGCCGAGTGTGGATTCCTCGCCGCGGTCGTGGGAATCGTCTCCGCAGAGCTCGGCGATCTCGTCGGCGTCGGCGTATCGCGGCTGCGTGAAGGCGAAGACCTCCCGGCCCTCCGCGGTCAGCATCATGCGATCGGCAAGGTCGGCGAACTCGGCGGTCAACGGGGGAGCGGGGGCGGCCAGCGCGGGGAAGATCCGCGTGAGCAGCGGCTCGTCGGCGTTCGAGTCCTCCGACATCAGCCACAGGCCGCCCACGGTGACCAGCGCCAGCACGACGAGCACCGCTGCGGTGCTGATCAGCCCGACGACCGACCGCCGTCTGCCGAGCGCGCTGCCACGCACGGGCGGCTGCTCGAAGAACGTCATGCCGGCTTCGCCAGGGCGATTCGGCGCGGCAGCTCGAAGAGCGAGGTCACGGGCATCCCGATCTCACATCTCCTCGTGCGTGGCCGGGTCGGCGTCGAACAGGCGACCGTCGGCACGACCGAGCCCGGTGATCGCGTCGACTTCGGCCGCGTCGAGCACGACCGATGCCGCCTCGAGGTTGGTGCGCTGATGCTCGGGCGAGGATGCCTTCGGAATCGACACGGTGCCGCGAGCGACATGCCAGGCGATGATGGTCTGCACGGGGGAGATGCCGTGCCGCTCGGCGATCTCGACGATGACCGGCTCGTCGAGAACCTGCTGGGCACGCCCGAGCGGCGACCACGCCTCGGTCAGGATGCCGCGGTCGGCATGGAACGCGAGCGCCTCCTCCTGCGGGAAGTACGGGTGCACCTCGATCTGGTTCACGACCGGGCGGACGCCTGACGCCGACTCGATCCGCTCGAGGTGCTCGGGAAGGAAGTTGGACACGCCGATCTGGCGCACGGTTCCGCGCTGCTGCGCGTCGACAAGGCCCTGCCAGGCCTGCTCGTACCGGCCGGTGATCGGATTGGGCCAGTGGATGAGGTGCAGGTCGGTCACGTCCAGTCCGAGTCGGAACCGGCTCTCCTCGATGCTGGTGCGCGCCTTGCCGGATTCGTGATGCCTGCCGGGCAGCTTGGTGGTGACGATGAGATCGGAACGGTCGGCTCCGGATGCGCGAACTCCGGCGCCCACGGCGCCCTCGTTCTCGTAGTTGAAGGCCGAGTCGATCAGGCGGTAGCCGAGCCCGATCGCCGAGGCGACCGACTGCGCACCGGCTTCCCCGTTCAGCCGGTAGGTGCCCAGCCCCACTGCGGGCAGCTGGAATCCGTTGTGGGCGGTGAAGACGGGAACAGTGGTCATGGTGGTCCTCCGGGTCGTCGGTCACGCCCAGCCTAGGGAAGAACACCTAGGGCCGGGCCTGCGCCGTGCTCGCGTGTCAGCATGGAGGCATGTCGATACCCGCGAGCGATCAGCGATGCCCCTGCACCAGCGGAGACGTGTTCGGCTCGTGCTGCGGCCCGGTGCTGGCATCCGGTTCGGCGCCGACCGCCGTGCGGCTGATGCGCTCCCGGTTCACGGCGTTCGCGATCGGCGACGACGGGCATCTGCTGCGCACCTGGCATCCGTCCACGCGTCCTGACCGGCTCGATCTCGACGACGGCATCCGGTGGCAGCGCCTCGACATCCTCGATCAGGAGGACGGCGGTCCGTTCGACGATCGCGGTGTGGTCGAGTTCGAGGCGTTCTACCGTGACGACGAGGGGCGCGGCACGCTGCGCGAGCGCAGCCGCTTCGTGCGCGAGAACCGGCTCTGGCTCTACGTCGACGGTGTCACCCGCAACGGCTAGATTTGAGGAGTGAAAGCCAGCCCCGAGCACCAGCGCCGCCTCCTCGACATCGCCGACCTCGATCGGAAGATGGCCCAGGCCGAGCGCGCCCGCACCACCCCCGCGCAGGGTGCCCGCATCAATGAGCTCGCGGCCCTGCGCCAGCAGCAGCTGGGCGAGCTGACCGGGCTCACCGGGGTGCTCGACGATGCGAACGCCGAGCTCGCGCGCCTGGAATCCGATGTCGCCCTCGCCGCGCAGCGGCGCGACAGGGATGCGGAGCGGCTTGCCGCGGCGACCGATCCGAAGCAGGCGCAGGCGCTCGAGAACGAGATCGAGAGCCTCGGTCGGCGCATCAGCATGCTCGAGGATTCCGAGCTCGAGGTGATGGCGCGCGTCGAAGAGGCACAGGCGTCCGTCGACGCGCAGCAGGCGCTGCTCGACCAGACCCAGTCCGAGGGGGCGCAGCTGACCGCTGCCGCCAAGGCCGACATGGCTGCCGCAGCGACCGAGGGCGAGCACCTCACCCGCGATCGTGCGGCTCTTGCCGCGAGCATCCCCGCAGAGCTGCTCGCCGAGTACACCCGCCGCGCCGCACGCGGTGGCATCGGCGTAGGTCTGCTGCGCCGCGGCATCTGCGAGGGCTGCCAGATGGTGCTCGCCGGCATCGAGCTGAACGCGGTGCGCAACGCCGCGGCCGATGAGGTGCTCTCGTGCCCCGAGTGCGGCGGCATCCTCGTGCGCACCGAGGAGTCCGGTCTGTGATGATCCTTCCCGGCCTCGGCGACGGAGCCGATGTCGGACGCGGGTGATAGACCGGATGCTGTGACTCCCGCTGCCGGGCCGCCGCATGCCCTGGTGGCGCGAGCACCGAGCGGCCGATGGGTCATCGCGCTGCACGCGGACGTCGATGCCGCTGGGGTGATCACCGAGGTCTCGGAGCGTGATCTCGTCCCGCAGGTGCGCGAGCTCGAGCAGCGCCTCTCGCCGCGCTGGACGGTGCGGAGCCTGCGCACGTTCTACCCTCCGCTGCTCGCCGCAGGGGTGCGGGTGCGACGGGCGCACGACCTGCTGCTCTGTCATGCGATCCTGCGGGACACCGCATCGCTGTCGCATCCGCTGCCCCCATCGGGCCGCTGGCTGCGGGCCGATGGCGTCGAGGACGCCGCCGCGCAGCCGAGCCTGTTCGACGCGGGCGCGGTGAGCGCAGAACGCGACGATGGCATCGATGAGGTGCGCGCGCAGTGGCGAGGCCAGCTGACCGCCTTGGCCTCCGCACCCGACTCCCGCCTCGCGCTGCTGTGCGCGGCTGAATCGACCGGAGCCCTCATCGCGGAGGAGATGACGGCCGCCGGTCTGCCCTGGAGCACGGCAGCGCACCACGGCATCCTCGAGCAGCAGCTCGGGCCCCGTCCGCTGCGCGGTGCGCGACCCGCGCGCATGGCGGTGCTCGCAGCCGAGATCGGGCGCTGTCTTGAGGACCCCACCCTGAACCCCGACAGCCCGCCCCGTCTGCTGCGGGCGCTGCACCGTGCCGGCGTGTTCGTCGACTCCACGTCGCGCTGGGAGCTTTCGCGCGTGGAGCATCCGGTGGTCGCACCGCTGCTGGAGTACAAGAAGCTCGCCCGGCTGTTCGCCGCGAACGGCTGGGCGTGGCTGGATGAATGGGTGCACGACGAGCGGTTCCGCCCGATCTACCTCACCGGCGGCGTGGTGACCGGGCGCTGGGCCTCGTCCGGTGGCGGAGCGCTGCAGATACCTCGCCAGCTGCGCAGCGCCGTCCGGGCCGACGCCGGCTGGACCCTCGTCGACGCGGACGTCGCTCAGCTCGAGCCGCGCATGCTCGCCGCGATGTCCCGCGACAGCGCGATGGTCGAGGCCGCGCGAGGGCGCGACCTGTACGAGGGCGTCGTGCGCTCCGGAGCGGTCGCGACCCGCGACGAGGCCAAGTACGCGGTTCTGGGAGCCATGTACGGCGCGACCACGGGCAAGAGCGGACAGCTCGTGCCGAGGCTGCGCACCGTGTATCCGCGGGCGATGGGGCTCGTCGACGCCGCCGCCCGAAGCGGTGAGCAGGGCGGGGTGGTGAGCACGTTGCTCGGCCGCAGCTCGCCCCGGCCGGACGACGCGTGGCGCCTCGCCCAGACCCAGGCCAGCGGACCCGACGCCGCGGGCGCCGAGGAGAGCCGGGCACGCAGCCGGGCACGAGATCGTGGCCGCTTCACCCGCAACTTCATCGTGCAGGGCACCGCCGCCGAGTGGGCGCTGCTATGGCTCGCCGAGGTCCGACACCGCCTCATGGCGCTGCCACCGGCATCCGTGCCGGCGGCGGCATCCGGTCCGGTCTTCCGCGACCGCGCGCATCTCGCGTTCTTCCTGCACGATGAGGTGATCGTGCACGCCCCGATTGAACAGGCGGAGGCGGTCGCGGGCATCCTGCGAGATGCTGCGGATGCCGCCACCGCACGGCTCTTCCCCGGATTCGCCATCGACGTCCCGCTCGACGTGCACGTCGCGGAGGACGCGGCGAAGGGCGCGTAGAATCGAGGGGCGAGTGGGTCGGCCGGACGGCCGCGTGGCGCGTGAGCGCACCGAGGAACGTCCGGGCTCCACAGGGCAGGGCGGTGGGTAACACCCACCCGGAGTGATCCGCGAGACAGTGCCACAGAGAGAAGACCGCCCGTCCGACACCTGGGTCCCTGAGCTTGTCGAAGGGTCGCAGGGCGGATGGGTAAGGGTGAAAGGGTGGTGTAAGAGACCACCGGGGAGCGCGGTGACGCGCTCCGCCAGGTAAACCTCGCCCGGAGCAAGACCAGACAGAGGACGTTGACGCGGCTCGCCGAGTCCTCGGGTAGGTCGCTGGAACGACACGGCAACGTGTCGTCGAGAGAGATGGCCGTCAAGGGAGCGAAGAACTCCTGAACAGAACCCGGCGTACAGGCCGGCCCACTCGCACCGAACACGCAGGAAGGCCCGGTCGATGACCGGGCCTTCCTGGCATGTGCTGGTCAGCCTGCGGCGAGTGCGGCAGCGCCGATGATGCCGGAGGCGTTGCGGTGCACGGCCGACACGATCGGGGTCCTCAGATCGAGCAGCGGCAGGAACTTCTCGGGGTGCTTCGACACGCCGCCGCCGACGACGAACAGGTCGGGGCTGAAGAGGAACTCGACGTGCGAGTAGAACTCCTGCAGCCGCGCCGACCACTCCTCCCACGACAGGTTCTCGCGCTCCATCGCCGAGTACGCGGTCCAGCGCTCGATCGACTCGCCGTCGCGGTTGAGATGCCCGAGCTCGGTGTTCGGGATCAGCTCGCCGTTGTAGAGGAATGCCGATCCGATGCCGGTGCCGAGGGTTGTCATGATCGTGAGGCCGCGGGCATCGCGCGCCGCCCCGTGACGGACCTCTGCGACGCCGGCTGCGTCAGCATCGTTGACGAACGTGATGCTGCGGCCCAGTCCTTCTTCGAAGAACTTCTCGGCCTCGAAGCCGACCCACTCCTTCGACACGTTGGCGGCCGAGAGCGTCCTGCCGTACTTGACGATGGCGGGGAACGCGACGCCGAGCGGCAGCGTGGAATCGGCGACGCCCAGGGTGCCGAGCACCTCGCGCACCGTCTCGACGACGTCGGCGGGGTGGGCGCCCTCGGGCGTGGGGACACGCACCCGGTCCGATTCCAGAGTGCCTGTTTCGAGGTTGACGATGCCCGCCTTGATGCCCGTTCCGCCGATGTCGACGCCGATTGCCTGTGCCATGGCGAATAGCCTAGCCATGCGCGACCCAGCGATTAGGATCGTGACGAGATCCCGACGAAGGAGCTGACATGTCCGACGGCGACGAGAAGTACTGGTACAACCTCAGCACGGGCGAGGTCGAGTTCGGCATGCAGTCCGCATCCGTCGACCGGGTCGGTCCGTTCGACACCAGGGAGGACGCGGCCCGTGCCCCCGAGACCATGCGCGAGCGCTCTCGTGCCTGGGCGGAGGAGGATGCGGCCGACGACGGGTGGGGCTCCAGCTCTCTCGAGTCGGACCGGTGAGGGTGGACAAGCAGCGCGACTTCGTGCTGCGCACCATCGAGGAGCGCGGCGTCAAGTTCGTGCGGCTCTGGTTCACCGATGTCATCGGCACGCTCAAGTCGGTGGCCATCGCCCCCGCTGAGGTCGAGGGCGCATTCGCCGAGGGCATCGGCTTCGACGGCTCGGCCATCGAGGGGCTGACCCGCACCTACGAGTCCGACCTGCTCGCGCAGCCGGATCCGACGACATTCCAGATCCTGCCCTGGCGCGGCGAGGTCGACCCGACCGCCCGCATGTTCTGCGACCTCACCACGCCCGACGGCCGCCCCGCGGTCTCCGACCCGCGCAACGTGCTGCGACGCGCGCTCGCGAAGGCGGCGGACGCGGGATTCACGTTCTACACGCATCCCGAGATCGAGTTCTATCTGCTGAAGTCCTCCCAGCTCGGTCCGGAAGGGCCGGTTCCCGCCGACAGCGCCGGCTACTTCGACAACGTCCCCGGCGGCACCGCGCACGACTTCCGCCGCAGTGCCGTGCGGATGCTCGAGGACCTGGGCATCTCGGTGGAGTACAGCCACCACGAGGGCGGGCCCGGGCAGAACGAGATCGATCTGCGATACGCCGACGCGCTCACGACGGCCGACAACATCATGACCTTCCGCACCGTGGTCAAGGAGGTCGCGATCGAGCAGGGCGTCTACGCGACGTTCATGCCGAAGCCGCTGAACGACCACCCCGGCAGCGGCATGCACACGCACATGTCGCTGTTCGAAGGCGACGTCAACGCGTTCTACGAGGCCGGCGCCGAGTACCAGCTCTCGCTCACCGGTCGCCGGTTCATCGCGGGTCTGCTGCGCCACGCGAACGAGATCGCCGCGGTCACCAACCAGTTCGTGAACTCGTACAAGCGCCTGTGGGGCGGCGACGAGGCACCGAGCTTCGTCACCTGGGGCCACGCCAACCGCTCCGCGCTGATCCGCGTGCCGATGTACAAGCCCAACAAGGGCCAGTCCACGCGCATCGAGTACCGCGCGCTCGATTCGGCGGCGAACCCGTATCTCGCGTATGCGCTGATGCTCGCCGCCGGCCTCAAGGGCATCGAGGAGGAGTACGACCTGCCGCCCGAGGCGGAGGACAACGTATGGTCGCTCAGCGACTCCGAGCGCCGGGCTCTCGGCTACGCGCCGCTGCCCGCCAGTCTCGACCACGCCCTGGAGTACATGCGCGACTCCGAGCTCGTCGCCGAGACGCTCGGCGAGCAGGTCTTCAACTACGTTCTGCTGAACAAGCAGAAGGAGTGGGAGGCCTACCGCGGACAGGTGACGCCGTTCGAGCTCAAGAACAACCTCGGGCTGCTCTGAGGCGGCGATGGCGCGTCCTGATGCGTCCGTATCGCTGTCGGCACTGGCGCGGCTCGGCTTCGTCGAGCTGACCTCGGCGTCAGCCGACCTCAGCGAGCTCGCCGAGCTCACCGGCCTCGAGCGGGTCGAGCTCGCCGACGGGATGGTCGCCGCCGATCCGGATGCCGCGGTGCGCGGCCTCGTCGCCGTGGCGCGACGCGACGCCGCGCAGGTCGCCAGGGTGCTCTCCGACCCGGTGGCGCGGAAGGCGGCGTGGCGGCTGTTCGGGGCGTCGCGGGCACTGGGCGCGTTCTTCGAAAGACATCCCGGGCGCCTGCACGCCGACGTGCTGCTGCGCCCCGACCTCCCGGATGCCGCGGAGCTGACCGCGCGGATGCTCGCGGCCGTCGACGCCGAGGAGGGTTTCGCCAGCGCCGCCGACCCGGTGACGGCGCTGCGAGTCGAGTATCGGAGCTGTCTGAGCGAGATCGCGGCTGTAGACCTCGCCGCGGAGTCGGCGACGGCCGCGATCGCCGGCGTCTCGGCCGCACTTGCGGATGCCGCCGCGGCGGCGCTGGAGGCCGGGCTGGCGGTGGCGCGCACGGTGGTCGAGCGCTCGGGGCGCGCGGGCACCCGCGACGAGATCGCGGCGACACGGCTGGCGATCATCGGCATGGGCAAGGCGGGTGCACGCGAGCTGAACTACCTCAGCGATGTCGACGTCATCTTCGTCGCGGGAACGGCCGACGACAGCGTCGTCAGCGAGGCGAGGGCGATCGACATCGCCACGCGCCTGGCACGCGAGACCATGACCGCGCTGAACGGCCTCGAGATCGAGCCGCCGCTGTGGGAGGTCGATGCCGCCCTTCGCCCGGAGGGGAAACAGGGTGCGCTGGTGCGCTCGCTGGCATCCCACCTCGCCTACTACGACCGCTGGGCGAAGAGCTGGGAGTTCCAGGCGCTGCTCAAGGCGCGCCCGCTCGCGGGCGACGCCGAGCTCGGCGCGGAGTACATCGCCGCCGTGCAGCCGAAGGTCTGGACGAGCGCGGAACGCGAGGACTTCGTCGAGAGCGTGCAGCGCATGCGCGAGCGCGTCACCGACCACATCCCTGCCGAGGACGTGCCGTATCAGATCAAGCTCGGCCCTGGCGGTCTGCGCGACATCGAGTTCACCGTGCAGCTGCTGCAGCTCGTACACGGACTCAGCGACGAGGGCATCCGCACGCGCGGCACGCTGGAGTCGCTCGACGCGCTCGTCGAGGGCGGCTACATCGGGCGCGCGGAGGCGAGCGCCTTCGGCGAGCAGTACCGCATCCTGCGGCTGCTCGAGCACCGGCTGCAGCTGCACGACCTCACGCGGACGCACCTCATGCCGCGCGACGACGAGGGCATGCGGCGCCTCGCTCGGGCCACTGCCCTGGCCGACAGCGCGTCCGGGCTGCAGACGATATGGGACGAGGTGCGACGGGCGGTGCGCGATCAGCACGTCCGCCTCTTCTACCGGCCGCTGCTCTCGGCTGTCGCCTCGCTGCCCGCCGAGGAACGCGCGCTCTCCACCGCGCAGGCGGGCTCGCGTCTCGCGGCGATCGGATTCCGCGATCCGGCCGGCGCCCTGCGGCACATCGCCGCTCTCACATCGGGGCTGAGCCGGAAGGCCACGATCCAGAAGCACCTCATGCCGGTGATGCTGCGCTGGTTCGCCGACGGCACCGATCCGGACTACGGTCTCCTCGCGTTCCGGCGCATCAGCGAGCGACTCGGTGACACGCACTGGTTCCTGCGAATGCTGCGCGATTCGTCCGGCGCGGCCGAGCGGCTCACGCGGCTGCTCTCGAGCTCTCGCTTCGTCGGCGAGCTGATGGAGTGGATTCCCGAGTCGGTGGCGTGGCTCGACACGCCTGCCGCCCTGCGTCCGCGCGGTGGGCCCGCGCTCGATGACGAGGCCCGGGCGATCCAGACCCGGCATGCGACGACGCAGGCCGCGCTGCGGGCCGTGCGAGCGCTCCGCCGACGCGAGCTGCTGCGCACGGCCATGGGGGCGGTGCTCGATCAGGTCGGCGTCGATGAGATGGCGAGGGCGCTCACCGAGATCACCGAGGCCGCGATCCAGGCGGCGCTGCGCGCCGTGCGGCGCGAGGTCGTGCCGCCGGAAGACGACGCGATGGACTTCTCGATCATCGCGATGGGTCGCTTCGGGGGCGCCGAGCTCGGCTTCGGCTCCGACGCCGACGTGCTGTTCATCTACGACCCGAACGGCGTCGATCCGCAGCGTGCCCAGCAGCACGCCGCCAAGATCGTGGCAGGTCTGCGCGAGCATCTGGCCGACCAGCGCGTGCCGCTGGAGCTCGACGCCGACCTGCGCCCCGAAGGTCGCAACGGACCGATCGTCCGCACCATCGAGGCGTACACGCAGTACTACCGCCGCTGGTCGCTGTCCTGGGAGGCGCAGGCGCTGCTGCGCGCGCGGGGGATCGCCGGCAGCATGAAGCTGATCGCGCGGTTCACCGAGCTCGCCGACAGCATCCGGTACCCGGAGAGCGTGTCGCTGCAGGACGTGCGCGAGATCAAGCGCATCAAGGCGCGTGTGGAGGGGGAGCGCCTGCCGCAGGGAGCCGACCCGCGACGGCACCTCAAGCTCGGGCCCGGCACGCTGAGCGACGTCGAGTGGATGGTGCAGGTGCTGCAGCTGCAGCACGGGCACCGGGTCCCGGACCTGCGCACGACGTCCACCCTGCAGGCGCTGGATGCGGCGGTGCTCGCCGATCTCCTTCCCGCCGACGATGCCGAGCGACTGCGAGAGGCATGGGTTCTCGCCAGTCGGCTGCGCTCGGCCATGACGCTGCTCACCGGCCAGACGAAGGACGTGCTGCCGGTCGAGATCCGCGAGCTCGACGGGGTCGGCCGTCTTCTGGGATATCCTGACCGCGCCGCCACCGTGCTCGAGGAGGACTACCTCCGGGTCACGCGCCGGGCGCGGCGAGTCTTCGAGAAGCAGTTCTACGGCTGACACTCAGCCGTGATGAAGGGGGAGCGGATGGCACAGCGTTTCGGGATCATCTGGAATCCGACCAAGATCGAGGGTGACGCGCTTCGGGATGCCGTGGCGGCTGCCGTCCCGGCGGACACCGAGCTCATGTGGTGGGAGACCGCCGCCGACGACCCGGGTCGCGCGATGACGGCCGAGGCCGTACACGCCGGCTGCGACGTCGTCATCGCCGTGGGCGGCGACGGCACGGTGCGCACGGTCGCCGAGGTCCTCGCCTCGGTGGAAGACGCTCCGGCGCTCGGGATCGTGCCGCAGGGCACCGGAAACCTGCTGGCCCGCAACCTCGGCATCCCGGTCGGCAGCATCCCCAAGGCGATGGACGTCATCGCGACCGGCAACGAGCGCCGCATCGACATGGGCTGGACCAGGACCGACGACGCCGAGGTCGAGACGGGGTTCCTGGTGATGGTCGGCTTCGGCCTCGACGCGCACATGCTCGCCGAGACCGATGACGACCTGAAGGGCAAGGCCGGCTGGCTCGCCTACGTTGCGGCGATGGGACGCGCGGTGACCGCCTCTGAGACCGTCGACTTCCAGATCACCCTCGATAACGGCGAGAAGCAGACGTTCAGCGGTCACACGCTGCTCATCGGCAACTGCGGCGACATCCAGGGAGGGTTCACCCTGCTGCCGGACGCGGTGGTCGATGACGGACGCCTCGACCTGCTGGTGATCAGCGCTGAGAACGTCGTGCAGTGGCTGCAGACCTTGCGCACGGTGGTCTGGGACAACGGCATCCGGCGCCTGCTCGGCGGTGGCGAGGAGACCGTGAGCACCGACGTCACGCAGCACCTGACGGGCGAGGCGATCGCCGTCGCGCTGTCGGGACCGGTGCCCTTCGAGATCGACGGCGAAGAGGCGGGCGACATCTCCAAGCTCGCCGTGCGCGTGCAGCCCGCTGCGCTGCGCGTGCTCTGCTGAGTGCCCTCGCCCTCAGACGCGAGAAACCACTTCCCGCGTGAGACACACGCTCACACGTGGTGTCTCGGGCAGGAAGTGGTTTCTCGGCGGGCTGGCGTTTCAGACGACCCGAAGCTCAGCAGCCGTAGTACAGCTCGAACTCATACGGGTGCGGGCGCTGCGCCATCGGCAGGATCTCCTGCTCGTACTTGTAGGTGATCCACGTGTCGATGAGCTCCTGCGTGAACACGCCGCCCTCGAGCAGGAAGTCGTGGTCCTTGCGGAGTGCCTCGAGCGAGTCCAGCAGCGAGTTCGGCACCTGCGGGATGTTCGCGGCCTCCTCCGGGGGCAGCTCGTACAGGTCCTTGTCGATCGGCTCCATCGGCTCGATGCGGTTCTTGATGCCGTCCAGGCCCGCCATCAGCTGCGCGGCGAACGCGAGGTACGGGTTCGACGAGGCATCCGGAACGCGGAACTCGATGCGCTTCGCCTTCGGGTTCGAGCCGGTGAGCGGGATGCGGATCGCGGCCGAGCGGTTGCCGGCGGAGTAGGCCAGGTTCACCGGCGCCTCGAAGTGCTTCACCAGGCGGTGGTAGCTGTTCAGCGTCGGGTTCGTGAATGCGAGCACGGCGTGCGCGTGCTTGAGCAGACCGCCGATGTACCAGCGAGCGATGTCGCTGAGCTGGCCGTAGCCGGCCTCGTCGAAGAACAGCGGCTTGCCGTCGAGCCACAGCGACTGGTGCGTGTGCATGCCCGAGCCGTTGTCGCCGAACAGCGGCTTCGGCATGAAGGTGACGGTCTTGCCCCACTCCTCGGCGGTGTTCTTGATGATGTACTTGAACTTCAGGATGTCGTCGGCTGAGCTGACCATCGTGTCGAAGCGGTAGTTGATCTCCTGCTGACCGGCGGTTCCGACCTCGTGGTGCGAGCGCTCGAGGTGGAAGCCGGAGTCGATCAGGCGCAGGGTCATGTCGTCGCGGATGTCCGCGGTCTTGTCGACGGGGGCGACGGGGAAGTAGCCGCCCTTGAACGGCGTCTTGTTGGCGAGGTTGCCACCCTCCTCCTCACGACCGGAGTTCCATGCGGCTTCCTCGGAGTCGATCCTGTAGAAGCTCTCGCCTCCGGTCACCGAGTAGCGCACGTCGTCGAAGATGTAGAATTCGGCCTCGGGAGCGAAGAACGCGGTGTCGGCGATGCCGGTCGAGGCCAGGTACTTCTCGGCCTTCTTGGCGACCTGACGCGGGTCCTTGCTGTAGATCTCGCCGGTGCGGGGGTTGTGGATGTCGAAGACCATCACCAGGGTCTTCGCGGCCCGGAAGGGATCGACGTACGCGGTCGTGACGTCGGGGATCAGCTGCATGTCCGACTCGTGGATGCTCGCGAAGCCGCGGATCGACGACCCGTCGAAGAGCTGTCCGTCGCGGAAGAAGTCGTCGTCGACCGTGGAGGCGGGGATGTTGAAGTGCTGCTGGACCCCGGGAAGGTCGGTGAATCGGATGTCGAGGAACTTGACGTCGTTCTCCTCGATGTAGCGGATGACCTCAGCGGGCTCTGTGAACATGTACGACTCCTGATCGGGTATCGGTTGCATCAACCTTACGCAGGTTATGCGCATGGAGTTTCTCAGCCGTGTCCGCTGTGTTTCGGGCATGTTACGGCCGCTCGGTAGGCTGGACGGGTGAGTGACTACCCCGGCGAACGCCTCGGAATGCCCGTTTCAGGACCGGGGAGCATCGCCCGTCCCGGACGCCGGATCGCCGCCCTGCTGATCGACTACTTCGCCGCCACGGTCATCGCGATCGGCTTCCTCGGCTACGACCCGCTCGAGCTGCCCGCCGAAGCGGGCTGGCGCCAGTTCGCGCCCATGATGGTCTTCGCCGTGCTGCAGATCGTCTTCCTCCCGACGGCGAACGGAAGCCCCGGGCACCGGATGCTGGGCATGCGCGTGCTGCGTGTGGACGGTGCGTGGGTGGGGCTGTGGCGTCCGATCGTGCGGACGCTGCTGCTGGTGTTCGTGATCCCGGCGGTGATCTGGGATGCCGATCAGCGGGGCCTGCACGACAAGATCGCCGGCACGGTGCTGATTCGCGGCTGAGACTCATTCTGGGCCCCTGAGCCTGCCGAAGGGCCCTGAGCCTTATCATGGGCCCCTGAGCCTGCCGAAGGGCGCTGCGCCTGTCGAAGCGTCAGCGGCCGCGGTTGCGGTTGCGCATCTCGCGCGGTGCGCGGCCGCCGAGGAACGAGCCTGCCGGGTCCACGAGGAATCCCCGACGCAGGGCCTCGCGACCGATCAGCATCCGGAAGCCCATCTCATCCCGATTGGTGAGGGTGACCTCGGCATCCACCTCTCTGCCGACCAGCCGGACCCGCATCGTCACCACGATGCGGTGCTCGGTGTGACCCGACGAGCTGCGCACGGCGCGGCGGTCGTGCACCCGCGTCTCGTGCACGACGGCGTCGGCGGTGCTGTCCTGCCAGGGATGCACGGCGAAGCGCACCCAGTCCTCGCCGTCGCGCTCGAACTCGGTGACATCGAAGGCGTGCAGCGACGACGTGCGCGCGCCCGTGTCGATCTTGGCCTTGAGCCAGTCGATCCCGAGATCCGGCAGACCGACCCACTCCCGCCAACCGGTGGACGTGTTTGAATGAGAGGACCGTGTCACTCGTACATCCTGGCAGGAAACCTCTGTGAAGATCGCTGTTCTCTCGCGCGCCCCGCACTCGTACTCGACGCAGCGTCTTCGGGCCGCCGCGCAGCAGCGCGGACACAACGTCAAGGTGCTGAATACGCTGCGTTTCGCGATCGACCTCACCGCTGACGCACCCGACCTGTTCTTCCGCGGCAAGCAGCTCAGCGAGTACGACGCCATCCTGCCGCGCATCGGCAACTCGATCACCTACTTCGGCACGGCCGTGGTGCGTCAGTTCGAGCAGATGGACGTCTACACACCGAACACGGCCAACGGCATCTCGAGCGCCCGCGACAAGCTCCGCGCCAACCAGATCCTGTCCCGGCACAACATCGCGATGCCCCCGACCGCGTTCGTGCGCAACCGCGCCGATGTGCGCCCCGCGATCGAGCGGGTGGGTGGTGCTCCCGTCGTCATCAAGCTGCTCGAGGGCACGCAGGGGATCGGCGTGATCCTCGCCCCGCAGGTCAAGGTCGCCGAGGCGATCATCGAGACCCTGCACTCGACCAAGCAGAACGTGCTCATCCAGAAGTTCATCGCGGAGAGCCGTGGCCGCGACATCCGCGCGCTCGTGGTGGGCGATCGCGTCGTCGCCGCCATGCGCCGCGTCGCCGACGGCGACGAGTTCCGCTCGAACGTGCACCGCGGCGGTCGGGTGGAGCCGGTCACCCTCGACCCGGTGTACGAGCAGACGGCGGTGCGCTCGGCTCAGATCATGGGTCTGCGCGTCGCGGGAGTCGACATGCTCGAGAGCGATGACGGCCCCCTGGTCATGGAGGTCAACTCCTCACCGGGTCTGCAGGGCATCGAGACTGCGACGAAGCTCGACGTCGCCGGCGCGATCATCGACTACATCGCCAACCAGGTGGCGTTCCCCGACATCGACGTCCGTCAGCGGCTGAGCGTGTCGACCGGCTACGGCGTGGCCGAGCTGCTCATCCACTCCGGCGCGGAGCAGGTGGGCATGAAGCTCGGGGATCTCGGACTGTGGGATCGCGACATCACGGTGCTGACGCTGCACCGCGGCGTCAGCGTGATCCCCAACCCGCGCAAGCACGTCGAGCTCGAGGCCGAGGATCGTCTGCTGTGCTTCGGCAAGCTCGAGGAGATGCGCTCGATGATCCCCGAGAAGCGGCGCCGTCGTCCCCGCGTGCGCCGGCTGCCCAAGGAGCCGCTGGGCGAGTGAGACATGCAGAGCGGCTCCTCTCGATCGAGAGGAGCCGCTCTGCGTTTTCAGCGCTGTTCGCGGATCAGCGCGGGCGCTGCGAGCGCACACGGGTGGGGTCGATGCCCTTCGGGATGGGCAGCGAAGACAGCGACTGCGACACCGACTCGATGCGGCGGATGACCGCGGCCATCGTGGCCTTGTCGATCGCCTTCGGCAGCTTCTTGATGGTCTTCGACAGGTCGGCGATCGCGACATCGTCGTCGCCGTGACCGACGTAGAGCACCGTGACGGGCACGCCGTGCGCGACGCGCTGCGCCTTCTGGCGCTCTTCGTTGATCAGGCGGGTGAGACGGCCGCGGGCGCCCTCGCCGACGATGACGATGCCGCCGCGACCGACCACGCGGTACACGGCCTCCTGGGTCTTGGGGTTGACCCCGACGGGGGTGTCCGAGGCGGACCAGCTGCGGCCGAGGCTGGTGCTGAGGACGTGGCCGCTCGCGCCGGGCATCCCGTCGATCTTCGCGTACATCGCCGTCGTGGACAGGCGCGTCATGAGGAACATGGCGCCGAGGATTCCGAACAGCAGACCGGTGAAGCCCCAGAGGATCAGGCCGAGCACGGAGGTGCCGCTGATGAGGAAGCCGATGATCAGACCGATCAGCACTCCGGCGACGAGGATGGCGATCTGCGCCCACGGGAGCCAGCCGTACACGTCCCGCGTGAAACGGAACAGGGAACGGATCTGCGAGAAGAAGCCGGGCCGCTTCTCGGTGACGGGAGCACTCTTTGCCATGCGTACAGCCTACCGATTCCGGGATGCACGTTCTTCCTGCACAGCCGGCGAGATCGGGTCGATCGTCCCCCGTTCCGCTGTTCGTGGCCGCGCTGGATGGCGTCGCGCGCTGAGATGGTGGGATGGATGAGACGGCAGCTCTGACACCGGGCGCGCATCGCTCGATCCGGATGCTGGATGCGCAGGAATCCGCCTATCCCGGTGAGCTGATCACGGATGGTGAGCGACGCGGTGTGCGCGTGGACGTCGAGGCCGTACCCGAGCCGCTGTGGCTGCACGCCGGCGCCGAGCATGTCGCCGGCGTGCGCGACCTGCTGCGCAGGCCGGACGGACACGACGCGGTGCTGCCGTGGTGCGCGGATCGCATCGAGGTGTTCCTCGGACGCCGCGCGGCAGTGGAGAGCGCGCTGTCGGCGGGGGAGACGGTGACGCTGGTCGGCAGCCTGCTGCGCGGGATCGTGGAGATCGGCGATCGGAGCCTCACCGGGCAGTGGTGGCTCACCGATGAGGCGCGGCCGGTGTTCGCGCCGGGTGAGGGCGTGGCCTGCACCGCGTCGGCTGTCGCGCTCATCGCTCGTCTGCGGGAGGGGTGTCCGGATCGCGCGCTGAACCGGCTGCTCGGCGAGATCGAGACGGCGGCGGGCGATCAGCGCATGGTCCGCCGGTCCATCGAGCGGTGGGAGCGCGAGCTGACCGAGCTCGCCGCTCCCCGCGCTCTGGTGCGAGAGGTGTTCGCACCGGAGCGCGTGGTCGCGATCGATGCGCACGCTGTGCGTCTGGATCAGGATGCCGACCTGCTGGCCGCTGAGCCGGGAGCGCTGGGCCGCGTGCAGGACCGCCTGATCGAGGCGGGACAGGACATGGCGCGCCGGCTGAGGACCGGCCTCAGGCGTGATCGAAGAGCGGTCGTGAGGTCGGGGCGCCCGGGGGAGCCGGCGGCACGCGCCCCTCGCGGTCGCATGCTGATCGTCGGCGGAGCGGCGGCCGCGCTGGTGCTGGTCGGCGGTCTGATGTGGCCGACAGGGAAGGAGGACTCGGCGGCGACCGAGCGAGTGGGGGAGGTGATGCCGGCGGTGACGCCGACCGCGGCCCCGGATGCCGCCCCGGAACGGGACGTGGAGACGTCTGAGGCGCCGGATGCCATGATCGACGGCTCGGCCGAGCAGCGCGCTGCGGCGCTGCTGACGACGGTGCTGGAGTGCGGGCGGAGAGGTGATGCGGTGTGCGCCGACGCGATCGTCGACGGCGCAGGGGCGGCGGTGCAGGAGCGCCTGGCGGGAACCGAAGCGAAGCGGACGATCGCCGCGGTCGAGGACTACGGCGATGTGGGCGTGCTGCGCCTCGGGGAGTCGGGGCAGCGCGGGGAGCAGATGCTCGTGCTCGTCATGCAGAAAGACCGATGGCTGGTCCGCGACGTGTACGACGTCGCGAACCAGCCATCCGGTCAGGGCTGAGCGCGCTCAGATCCCGAGGTTCGCGGCGAACTCCGCCGACTCGAGGCGGCTCTTGATCGCGCCGAGGAAGCGGGCTGCATCCGCTCCGTCGATCGTGCGGTGATCGTACGAGATCGCCAGGTAGACGTACGAGCGGACCGCGATGGCATCCACTCCATCGACCGTGACCACGCCGGGGCGCTTGAACACGACGCCGGTGCCGAGGATCGCCGACTGCGGCAGGAACACCAGGGGCGTGTCGAACAGCGCGCCGCGCGAGCCGGTGTTGGTCACCGTGAAGGTGCCGCCGGCGAGCTCGTCGGGCTTCAGCTTGTTGTCGCGGGTGCGGGCCGCCAGGTCGGCGATCTCCTGCGCGAGCTGAGCGAGGTTCTTCGTGCCCGCATCCCGGACGACCGGGGTGAGCAGGCCGCGCTCGGTGTCGACCGCGATCGAGATGTTCTCGCTCGCCGGGTAGACGATCGAGTCGCCGTCGACGGTCGAGTTGATGATCGGGAAGGCCTGCAGCGCCTCAGCGGCGGCGAGCGTGAAGAACGGCAGGAACGACAGCTTCGCACCGGTCTTCTGGTTGAACTCGTCCTTCTTCGCGTTGCGGAACGCCGCGAGCTTGGTGACGTCCACCTCGACGAACGTCGTCAGCTGGGCGGTCTGCTGCATCGAGGCCACGGCGCGCTCGGCGACGACCTTGCGCAGGCGCGACATCTTCTGCGTCGTGCCGCGCAGCGGCGAGACCTCGAGCGCGGGTGCCGCCGGAGCTGCGGCCTCGGCGGCCGGTGCCTGCGACTTCGACTCGGCGGCCTTGAGGACATCCTCCTTGCGGATGCGTCCTCCCACGCCGGTTCCGGTGACCGTCGACAGGTCGATGCCCTGCTGGCTGGCCAGGCGGCGCACCAGCGGGGTCACGTAGAGCGAGTCGGAATCGGAGTCAGCGGGTGCCTGCTGAGCGGGTGCCTGCTGAGCGGGCGCTTCCTGGGCGGGTGCCTGCTGCGCGGGTGCCTGCTGCGCGGGTGCCTGCTGTGCGGGCGCTTCCTGTGCGGGTGCCTGCTGTGCGGGCGCTTCCTGTGCGGGTGCCTGCTGAGCGGGCGCTTCCTGTGCGGGTGCCTCCTGCGCGGGTGCCTCCTGCGCCGGAGCCTGGGCTGCGGGCGCACCCGAGCCGATGCGGGCGAGAACAGCGCCGACCTCGACGGTCTCGTCCTCGCCGGCCAGGATCTCCTGGAGGGTTCCCGCGACGGGCGACGGGATCTCGGTGTCGACCTTGTCGGTCGAGATCTCCAGCAGCGCTTCATCCACGGCGACGTCGTCGCCGACCTGCTTCAGCCAGCGGGTGACGGTGCCCTCGGTGACGCTCTCGCCGAGTTCCGGCAGAACCACATCGGTGGCGTCGCTCGACGCTGCGGGCGCGGGCGAGTCGCTCTGCGCCTGCTGCTGCGCGGCCTCGACCTCGTTCTCGGCCGGCGCTGCCGTCGACTGCGCCTGCTCGGCCGGCGCCTGCTGATGCTCGGCCGGTGCCTCCTCGGCCGGCGCGTCGCCGCCGGGTGCCGCACCGCTGCCGTCGCCGATGCGTGCGAGCAGCGCGCCGACCTCGACGGTCTCATCCTCTGCGACGAGGATCTCCTCGATCACACCGCTGACGGGGGACGGGATCTCGGTGTCGACCTTGTCGGTCGAGATCTCCAGCAGGCCTTCATCAGCCTGCACGGTGTCGCCGACCTGCTTCAGCCAGCGAGTGACCGTGCCCTCGGTGACGCTCTCCCCGAGTGCGGGGAGGACCACGGCTGTGCTCATGTCGAGTCTCCTTCGGAAAATTGTGATGCCCCAAGCTTAGTGACCTGGGAGTCTATGGATATTGGTGCGTTCCTACAGGGCGTGCAGCGGTTTTCCGGCGAGTGCGAGGAAAGCCTCTCCGAGTGCCTCGCTCTGCGTGGGATGCGCGTGGATGAGCGGCGCGATGTCCTCCGGGTGCGCCTCCCAGGCTACGGCGAGCTGGCCCTCGGTGATGAGCTCGCCGACGCGGTCGCCGAGCAGGTGCACGCCGAGGACAGGACCGTCCTTGCGGCGCACGACCTTCACCAGGCCGCCCGTGCCGATGATCTCGCTCTTGCCGTTGCCGGCGAGGTTGTACTCGTACGAGACGACGCCGTCCGCGCCGTGCGCGGCCACCGCCGCCTCCTCGGTGATGCCGACGGATGCCACTTCGGGGCTGCTGTACGTCACCCGTGGGATCTGCGACTCCGGCGGAGTCGGCACGTCCAGCCCGGCGATGCGCTCGGCGACGGCGATGCCCTGCAGGAAGCTGCGGTGCGCGAGCTGCAGGCCCGGCACGATGTCGCCGACCGCCCAGACGCCGGGCACGGCGGTGCGCAGCTGCTCATCGACCGTCACGAACCCGCGCTCGAGACCGACACCGGCCTCCTCGAAGCCGAGCCCTTCGGTCACAGGTCCGCGCCCGACGGCGACGAGGAGATAGTCGGCGGTGACGGTCTTGCCGTCCTCGAGCGTCACGGTCACCTGCGCGTCGTCCTGCTCGGCCTTCGCGAAGCGGGTGCCCAGCGAATACTTGATGCCACGACGGCGGAACGCGCGCTCGAGTCCCTTGCTCATCGCGATGTCCTCGTTCGGAACGAGGTGCGGCAGCGCCTCGACGATCGTGACCTCTGCTCCGAACGACTTCCACACGCTGGCGAACTCGACGCCGATGACGCCGCCACCCAGGATGATCACGCTGCCGGGCACCTCGTCGAGCGCGAGAGCGTGCTCACTGGTGAGGATCCGCCCGCCGATCTCGAGTCCGGGCAGCGAGCGGCTGTACGAGCCGGTGGCGAGGACCACGTCCGTGCCCACGTAGCGGTCATCGCCGACGACGACCGCGCGGTCGGCGGCCAGACGCCCCGCTCCGTGCACGGTGGTGATGCCGCGCGCCTTGATGAGCCCTTCCAGGCCCTTGAACTTCTTGGCGACGATGCCCTCGCGGTACGTGCGCACCCCTGCGGCGTCGACCGCCTCGAAGGTCGCCGTCACTCCGACGGATGCCGCGGACCGGACGTGGTCGGCGACCTCCGCCGCATGCAGCAGAGCCTTGGTGGGTATGCACCCCCTGTGCAGGCAGGTGCCGCCCACCTTGTCCTTCTCGATCAGCGCGACTTTCTTGCCCAGCTCGCTGGCGCGCAGCGCGACCGCGTAGCCGCCGCTGCCGCCGCCGAGGATCACCAGGTCGAACTCGTGCGTGGCCATCAGGACTCCTTCGCCGATGCTCGTGCGAACGCGATGAGGGAGCGCACGGCCGCGCCGGTCGGCCCCTTCTCCGTGAAGCCGTACGGTGCGCCCTTGTGCTCGCCCGAACCGGCGATGTCGAGGTGCACCCACGGGATGCGAGGCGCGTCCTCGGCATCCGAGGTCCGGCCGATGAAGCGGCGCAGGAACAGTCCGGCGAAGAGCGATCCGCCGGAGCGGTCGGCCATGTTCGCGTTCACCATGTCGGCGATCTGCGAGTCGAGGCTCTCCTCCATGAACTCGGGGAGCGGCAGCGGCCAGGCATCCTCGCCGACCGACTCGGCTGCGGCGAGGTACTCGGCGACCGCGTCGTGGTCGCCCATCACGCCCGTGTGGCGCATGCCGAGCGCGACGATGATGGCACCGGTGAGCGTCGCCACGTCGATGATCACGTCGGGGTTCTCCCGGCTGGCGGCGACGAGACCGTCCGCCATGACCAGACGGCCCTCGGCATCGGTGTTCATCACCTCGACGGTCTGGCCGTCGAGCATCCGCAGCACGTCACCCGGACGGGTCGCCCGACCCGAGGGCATGTTGTCGGCGATGCACAGGAAGGCGGTGACCCGAACCGGCAGGCCGAGAGCGGCGACGGCGCGGATCGCTGCGAGCGAGGTGGCGGCGCCCGCCATGTCGAACTTCATCCCGACCATGCCGGCGGCGGGCTTGAGCGAGAGGCCACCCGTGTCGAACGTGATGCCCTTGCCGACCAGCGCGATGTGACGAGCGGCCTCGGCGGGGGAGTACGACAGACGCACCAGTCGCGGCGGACGGTCGGATCCGCGGCCGACGCCGAGGATGCCGCCGTAGCCCTGCTCTTCGAGCTGCTTCTCATCCAGCACCTCGACCTCGATGGGCAGATCGGCGACGGCCTTGGCGGCCTCGTCAGCGAGCTGAGCGGGGCTCTGCCACTCGGCAGGAACCGAGACGAGATCCTTCACGAGTGCGACGGCCTCGGCCACCGCGCGGGCGTGCTCGAGCGCCTCGTCGCCGATCGATGCGGCGTGCAGCACGACGGTCTCAGCGCGAGAGGGCTTCTTCTCCGAGCGGTAGTCGTCGAAGCGGTAGCCGCCGAGCAGCGCACCTTCAGCCGCCGCATCGGCGTGCTGCTCGAGGTCGCCGGCGAACCCGATCGAGACCGTCGCGAAGCCGGTCAGCGAGCGCACGGCCGTCGCCACCGCGTCGCGCACGGCGGCGGCATCCGGCTGCGATCCGACGCTGACGACCGCGAGGGGCAGCGACGTCACCGTCGGCACGTGCACGCGAGCGTAGGCGGAAGCCGTTCCCTTGTATCCGATGCCTGCCAGGGTGTCGGCGAGACCCTCGTACCCGCTCAGCGCGTCGGCTGCGGAGGAGAGATCGGGGATGACGAGCACGGCGGCGTCTGCGATGCCTCCGGGGAACGGATCGGTCGTGTGGGTGATCACGGGAAGCGTCATGACTCCATCCTATGGACGGCCTCTCTCGCGCAGCCGAGGCGCTGCGGCCGTGTTCGCTGTCAGCATGCACGGCGCCGCCCGGGCTCGGGATGCGACTCGTAGCATGGACATATGCCGTCACCTGCTGACCTCTTCGAGTCGGTTCCCGGGGCTCCGGACGTGCCGACGGGCCTGCCCCTGGTCATCCTGCTCACGGGCTTCACCGATGCCGGCAGCGCCGTCGCGGGTCTCATCGAGCACCTCAATGCGACGACGGACCCGAAGCCGCTCGCCGTCTTCGACGACGACGTGCTGCTGGACTACCGGGCGCGGCGCCCGATCGTGCTCTTCGATCAGGACCACCTCACCGAATACCGCCCGGCGCGGCTCGAGCTCTCCCTGGCGCACGACGCCCTCGGCCAGTCGTTCCTGCTGCTCTCCGGCTACGAGCCCGATTTCGCGTGGAATGCCTTCGCGCGCGCCGTGGTCGACTTCGTCGACGCGTTCCAGGTCTCGACGGTCACGTGGGTGCACTCGATCGCCATGCCCGTTCCGCACACCCGGCCGCTGGGTGTCACGGTCAGCGGCAACAGACGCGACCTCACAGCCGTGCACTCGGTATGGCGGCCGCGCACGCAGGTGCCGGCCACCGCGGCGCACCTGCTCGAGTTCCGCCTGGCCGAGAACGACGTGCGCGTGGCGGGGTTCGTCCTGCTCGTCCCGCACTACCTCGCCGACACCGACTATCCCGACACGGTGGTCGCGGCGGCCGACAAGCTGATGGCGGGCACGGGGCTGGTCCTGCGGATGGATGCCGTGCACGAGCGCAGCGAGGAGTTCCACGCCCGCGTCGCCGAACAGGTGCAGGGCAGCGATGAGCTGGTGCAGATGCTGCGCGGACTCGAGCAGCGCTACGACGCGTACATGGCCGGCCGGGACGACACGGGCGACGAGGGCGGCTTCGACGAGCGCGACCTGCCGAGCGCCGACGAACTCGCCGCCGAACTCGAGCGGTACCTCGCCACACGCCGTCCAGGAGACGACGACAAGCAGCGCTGAGAGCGGCGGATTCCCGGAATCGGAGAAAGCCGGCGCGGTCGTGTGTGATAATGGATGCTCGACCCGTTGTCAACAGATTCCTCACGGATGCACTTGACAAGGGTCTTACTAGTGTCCGAAACGGCTCGGAGCGCGTGCACCGCTCCGTGAAAGGCGAAACGTGACTCCTGCCACGAGCAAGAACTCCCGGACGACCAAAAAGACCGCTGCCGAGACCGCCGCCGTCGAGGCGGAGGTGCTGGAAGCCGCTGAGCCGGCGCCCAAGAAGGCGACGAAGGCCGCCGCCGCCAAGGCGCCCGCCAAGAAGGCCCCCGCCCGTCGCACGGCGAAGAAGAAGGATGACGAGGCCGCGGAGGTCGACGAGGCCGTCGAGACCGAGGACGGCGACGAGGAGGAGGGCGACAAGAAGCCCGCCTTCACCGAGCCGCTGCCCACCGGCGCGATCGTCCTGACGTCGAAGGACGAGGACGACGTCCCCGTCTACTCCACGCAGATCACCGGCGCGACCGCCGACCCCGTCAAGGACTACCTGAAGCAGATCGGAAAGGTCGCGCTGCTGAACGCGGCCGAAGAGGTCGAGCTCGCCATGCGCATCGAGGCCGGTCTGTTCGCCGAGGAGAAGCTGTCGACGATGTCGGCGGCCGAGAAGTCCAGCCAGCTCGGGCTCGACCTGCAGTGGGTCGCTCGCGACGGCCAGCGCGCGAAGAGCCACCTGCTGGGCGCCAACCTGCGCCTCGTCGTCTCGCTCGCCAAGCGCTACACCGGTCGCGGCATGCAGTTCCTGGATCTGATCCAGGAGGGCAACCTCGGCCTGATCCGCGCAGTCGAGAAGTTCGACTACACCAAGGGCTTCAAGTTCTCGACCTACGCGACGTGGTGGATCCGTCAGGCGATCACCCGTGCCATGGCCGACCAGGCGCGCACCATCCGCATCCCGGTGCACATGGTCGAGGTCATCAACAAGCTCGCTCGCGTGCAGCGTCAGATGCTGCAGGACCTGGGCCGCGAGCCCACGCCCGAGGAGCTCTCGCGCGAGCTCGACATGACTCCCGAGAAGGTCGTGGAGGTGCAGAAGTACGGCCGCGAGCCGATCTCGCTGCACACCCCGCTCGGCGAGGACGGCGACAGCGAGTTCGGTGACCTCATCGAGGACACCGAGGCCGTCGTCCCCGCGGACGCGGTCGGGTTCACCATGCTGCAGCGTCAGCTCGAGCAGCTGCTCGACTCCCTGTCCGAGCGCGAGGCCGGCGTGATCCGGATGCGCTTCGGTCTCGGAGACGGTCAGCCGAAGACCCTCGACCAGATCGGCGACACCTTCGGCGTGACGCGCGAGCGCATCCGTCAGATCGAGTCGAAGACGATGGCCAAGCTGCGGCACCCGAGCCGGTCGCAGTCGCTGCGGGACTACCTCGAATGATGCCGGCGACACCTCAGGCGCGCTCAGCCGGCCTGCGGTACGTCTTCCCCGTGCTGGCGGGCAAGCTCGCGCGCTTCGCGACCCGTCTGCGCGGGGGAGGCTCTGCTTTCCCCGGTTACCTCACCAATCGTCTCGCTCCGACGCTGCTGCCGACGCTCGCCGACCAGTTCCGCTACGGCGTGGTCTTCGTGCTCGGATCGAACGGCAAGACCACGACGACGCACATGATCAGCGAGGTGCTGCGTGCGCACGGGCTGAAGGTGTTCACCAACCCGACCGGCGCAAACCTGCCGCAGGGAGTCACCAGCGCGCTGCTCGCCGACGCGACCCTCACCGGTCGCATCCGGGCCGACGTCGCCGTGCTCGAGATCGACGAGGGCTTCGCCGCTGATCTGGCCGACCGCCTCTCGCCGTCGGTCATCCTGTCGCTGAACGTGCAGGTCGATCAGCTGTATCGGTTCTACGAGACCGAGCGCGTGGCGGACATGATGCTCGAGGCCTCGACGCGCGCCTCGGCGCACGTCGTGATCAACCGCGACGACCCGTACCTTTCGAAGATCGACGTCGACGCGATGCGCGCCCCCGTGACGTTCTTCGGAGTCGCGTCCGACATCGTCGCCTCTGCCGCGCACGGCCTCGCCAACGCGGTCGACACGCGCAGCGGCACGGCGGGGATCATCGACCGGGAGGCGTTCTCCGAGGTCCGCGAGGTCGCCGGCCGCGACGTGGTCGTGAATGTCGGGGGAGCGGATGCCCGCATCACCCTGCCTGCCCGCGGGCTGCACTACGCCGCCGATGCCGCCGCTGCCCTTGCGGTGGCATCCGGAGTGCTCGGAGCCGAGTTCGACGCCGAGCGCGCGGCCACGGGCTTCGCGAGCATGGCACCGGCCTACGGCCGTGGTGAGGTCATCCCGCTGCGCCGCGACCCCTCCGGTGAGCAGGTCGAATTCGTCATGTTCAAGAACGCTCCGAGCATCCAGATGAACCTGGATGCCCTCGACGGCACTCCGAAACGCGCCCTGATCGCGATCGACGAGGGAACCCCCGACGTGTCGTGGCTGTACGACGTCGACTTCACGGCGCTGCCGCGCGTCGACGTGGTGACCGGCGACAAGGCCCACCAGCTGGCTCTCGCCCTGGCGCACGCCGGCGTGGAGATCGGCGCCGTGGAGCCCGACATGGAGAAGGCTGTCGCGATCATGCGCTCGTTCCCCGAGACCACGACGCGCAGGCAGACCTGGTTCGTCAACTACGAGCTGATGATGATCGGTCGCCGCATCCTCGGGTACGGCGATCAGGAGGTGGCGCGCCGATGACGCAGATCAGCATCGTTCAGCTGTATCCCGCCGAGCTCGGGATCACGGGTGACCGCGGCAATGTCCGCGCCCTCGAGCAGCGCCTTCGCGCAAGGGGCGTCGAGTCGACCACCGCGCATGTCGGCATGGGCGAGCGGATGCCCGAAGACGCCGACATCGTCGTGATCGGCAACGGTCCGCTCTCTGCGCTGCGCGGCGTGCATGCCGATTTCGTCGCCCGTGCCGAGGAGCTGCGCTCCTTCATCGCGGATGACCGCACGCTGTTCGCTGTCGGCGGTTCAGCCGAGCTGCTCGGCGAGCGCATCGATCTCACCGACGGCGACAGCGTCGCGGGTCTCGGCGTCATGCCGTACCGGGTCGCTCGCACCCGTGACCGCCGCGTCGGGTACATCACCGTCCGCACGCCGGACGCCGCGGTCGTCGGGTTCGAAGACCACGCCTCCGAGTGGACGCTGACCGACGCGACCACCGGATACGGCACGGTCGTCGCCGGTCGCGGAAGCTACGCGCGTGGCGAGAGCCGCGGAGAGTTCGTCCGCCACCGCAACGCCGTCACCGGCAACGTGCAGGGCCCCGTGCTGCCGCTGAACCCCGCGTTGGCCGATGTGCTCGTCTCGACGGTGGCCGCTCGTCGCGGGCTCGACCTCCCCGGCGCGACGCCGAGCTCATTCGACGAGTACGCGAAGGGCGCACGCGATGCGATCGAGCGCTTCATCCACGACAAGGGCTTCAAGACCATCCAGCTCTGAGAGCGGGAGATCGTCATGACTGTCAGCAGCGCGCTGCCACGGGTGCTCCTCTCACGAGGAGCGCTCGAGCGAGCGGCGCGTGCGCATGTCGGGCCCGGTGCGCTGGTCGACCTCCGGCACGACGGGTACGGGCACGGTGCGGCTGAGGTCGCCCGAGTCCTCGCCGACGCCGGGGCCACCGACGTGATCGTCGACCCCGAGCACGTCGAGGTGGTCTCCTCCCGCTCGGGGCTGCGCGTGCGCACCGAGGGTCTGCCCGACGTCGGCCCGGTCGCTCTGCTCGGGATCCCGGATGCCACCGGGTCCGACCCTCTCGACCCGGTGATGAGCCTGCAGGGCCGCGTGCTCTCCACCAAGCCCCTGCGAGCCGGCGAGGCCGTCTCGTACGGCTACACTCACCGCGCAACCGAGGACACCCGCGTCGCGCTGGTCACCGGCGGCTACGCGCAGGGCATCCCCCGGGTGCTCGGAAACAGGGTGCGGGTTCAGATCCACGATCGGATGCTCCCCATCGTGGGGCGCATCGCCATGGACGTGTGCGTGGTCGACCTGGAGGGCGGCGATGTCGACGACGGCACGTCCGTCGTCTACTTCGGCGGCGCCGCTGGCGCCCGCGAAGCGCTCGCACAGTGGTCGGCGGTGAGCGGGCTCACACCGCTGGAGATGGCCGTCGTCATCGGGCGGCACGGCCAGGGGGAGTGGATCGCATGACAGGACCCGTGCTCGAGATCTCGCGCGGCGCGTTCCGGCGCAACATCGCCGCGGTCCAGCGACGCCTGTCGCCGTCGGACCTGCTGCTCGTGATGAAGGACGACGCGTACGGCCTCGGCATCGACTGGGCCGTGCGCGAGGCGTCCGCGGTCGGGGTGACCTGGTTCGGTGGCTACGACATCCCCACCGCGCTGCGCATCCGCGCGCTCACCGAGCAGCGCGTGTACGCGTGGGCGACGTCATCGCGTTCCGAGATCGCGCAGGCGATCGCGGCGGACATCGACCTCGGCGTCGGGTCGGCGGCCTATCTCGACGATGTGATCACCGAGGCCGAGACCGCAGGCGCACGGGTGCGCGTGCACCTGAAGATCGACACCGGTCTGCACCGCAACGGCTTCCGTCCCGAGCAGTGGCACGACGCCATCGACACGGCAGTCGCGGCCGAACGTCGCGGCAGCATCACCGTGTCGGGCGTGTGGAGCCACCTCTCCGAGGCCAGCGACGCCGAGGACGACGCCGCGCAGCGGGTGTTCCTGGATGCGGTCGCACAGCTCGTCGCCGCCGGCGGGGAGCCCGAGGTGCTGCACCTCACCGCGTCCGCCGCGGCATGGTGGCGCCCTGAGCTGCGCGGCTCGCTGAGCCGCATCGGAGCCTTCTGCTACGGCATCCGGTCGGCCGGCGGCCCCGCGCTCGAGGATCTCAGCCTGATCGCCCGGCTCACTGCGCCCGTGGAGCAGGTCGATGCCGACGCCATCCGGGTGGGCATCGGGGCCTTCCACGGTCTGCCGTCGATCCTGCATGGCGCGCAGATCGCGACACCGGGGGGACTGCGCCGCATCATCGACATCAGCGGCAGCACCCTGACGGTCGAGCCGTGGGCCGGAGCGACCGCGGGTCAGCGCGTGGTGCTCTTCGGGCCGGGTGCGGCGGGCGAGCCGGATGCGACCGCCCTCGCCGAGCACGTGGACACGGTCGGCGAGGAGATCATCACCAGGCTCACTCCCGCGGTACGTCGACTTGTGGTCGACTGATCGCCTCAGGCCTCGATGAGACGAGCGGTCTCGTCGTGCCAGGAGGTGGCGATCGCGCGCAGCTTCTCCTCGTACTTGCGTCCGTGGTGTGCGCAGAACAGCATCTCGGTGCCGTTGACCTCGGCGGCGATGTACGCCTGCGCTCCGCAGGAGTCGCAGCGGTCCATCGCGGTGAGGCGGTACTCGGCAGTCTCGCGCTCAGTCGTGGCGTTCATCTCGGTGCCTCCTCAGCGGTTCGGATCCTTTGAGATCGTGCTCAATACAACCACGCGCCACCGGTATGCATGCCCGGATCGCGGCGTGTTTCGCTGTGCGCGTACGCGGGGCCGTCGGCCTTGCCCCGACGGGGAGTGTCGCGGTCCGGCCCCTGCTCGTCCGGAAATAGAATCGATGACTGTGACTGCCGAGTATTCCGCCCACCATCTCCAGGTTCTCGAGGGCCTCGAGGCCGTGCGCAAGCGCCCCGGCATGTACATCGGCTCGAACGGGTCGCCGGGTCTCATGCACTGCCTGTGGGAGATCATCGACAACTCCGTCGACGAGGCCGTCGCCGGCAACGGCTCGAAGATCGACATCACGCTGCACGCTGACGGGAGCGTCGAGGTGGCCGACCGCGGGAGAGGCGTTCCTGTCGACGTCGAGCCGCGCACGGGGCTCACCGGCGTCGAGGTCGTGTACACCAAGCTGCACGCCGGCGGAAAGTTCGGCGGCGGCTCGTATGCGGCATCCGGCGGTCTTCACGGTGTCGGCGCCTCGGTCGTGAACGCGCTCTCGGAGCGCCTCGACGTCGAGGTCGATCGCGGCGGCAAGACCTACGCGATGTCGTTCCACCGCGGCGAGCCCGGCTTCTTCGCCGACGACGGCGAGCCGCGCCCTGACGCCCAGTTCACGCCGTTCGAGCAGCAGAGCGAGCTGCGCGTGATCGGCAAGGTGGCCAAGGGCGTCACCGGCACCAGGGTGCGCTACTGGGCCGACCGGCAGATCTTCACCAAGGACGCCGCCTTCCAGCTCCCCGAGCTCGAGACGCGCGCGCGTCAGACGGCGTTCCTCGTGCCTGGTCTCGAGCTCGAGGTCCGCGACGAGCGCCCGCTCGCGGCCCCGGCATCCGAAGGCGAAGCGCCGGCGGAGCCGCGCCTGACGTCCTACCTGTACGAGGGCGGGATCTCCGAGTTCGTCGAGTTCCTGGCGTCCGATGCGCCGGTGACCGACACGTGGCGCATCCAGGGCAGCGGACGCTTCACCGAGACGGTGCCCGTGCTCCAGGCCGATGGGCACATGAAGGCCACCGAGGTCGAGCGCGAGTGCGAGGTCGACCTCGCCCTGCGGTGGGGCACCGGCTACGACACCACCATCCGATCGTTCGTCAACATCATCGCCACGCCCAAGGGCGGCACCCACCAGCAGGGTTTCGAGCAGGAGCTGCTGAAGACCCTGCGCAGCCAGGTCGAGCAGAACGCGCGGCGTCTCAAGGTCGGAAACGACAAGCTCGAGAAGGACGACGTGCTCGCGGGGCTTACGGCGGTGCTCACCGTCACGGTGCCCGAACCGCAGTTCGAGGGGCAGACCAAGGAGGTGCTGGGCACCCCGGCCGTGCGCACGATCGTCGCTCAGGTGGTGCGCACGCAGCTCGCCGAGCGCTTCGCGTCGACCAAGCGCGACGACAAGAACCAGGCGTCGATGCTGCTCGACAAGATCGTCTCCGAGATGAAGGCCCGTGTCTCCGCGCGTGCGCACAAGGAGACCCAGCGGCGCAAGACGGCGCTGGAGTCGTCGTCGCTGCCCGCGAAGCTCGTCGACTGCCGGTCGAAGGACTTCGAGCAGAGCGAGCTGTTCATCGTCGAGGGCGACTCCGCGCTCGGCACCGCCCGGCACGCCCGCAACAGCGAGTTCCAGGCGCTGCTGCCGATCCGCGGCAAGATCCTCAACGTGCAGAAGGCGTCGATCAGCGACATGCTGAGCAACGCCGAATGCGCGGCGATCATCACGACGATCGGCGCCGGCTCCGGCCGCTCCTTCGACCTCAGCGCCGCGCGCTACGGCAAGGTGATCCTGATGAGCGACGCCGACGTCGACGGCGCGCACATCCGCACGCTGCTGCTCACCCTCTTCTTCCGCTACATGCGTCCGCTCGTGGAGGCGGGCCGCGTGTACTCCGCCGTCCCGCCGCTGCACCGGGTGATCGTCATGAACCCCGGCTCCAAGCCGAACGAGACGATCTACACCTACTCCGAGGCCGAGCTGCACGCCCTGCTCGCGAAGCTGCAGAAGGCCGGCAAGCGCTGGCAGGACCCGATCCAGCGGTACAAGGGCCTGGGCGAGATGGATGCCGATCAGCTGGCCAACACCACCATGGAGAAGTCCGGCCGTCTGCTGCGTCGCGTGACGATCGAGGACGCGGAGTCGGCGGATGCCGCGGTGCGCACCTTCGAGCTGCTGATGGGCAGCGAGGTGGCTCCGCGCCGCGAGTTCATCATGAGCTCGAGCGACCGGCTCAGCCGCGAGTCGATCGACGCCTGACCCCGCCGGCAGTCTCCGACCCCGTCCCTGGGTCCCCTGAGCCTCCATGGGTCCCTGAGCCTGTCGAAGGGCCCTGAGCCCCCCATGGGTCCCTGAGCTTGCCGAAGGGCCCTGACCTCCCATGGGCCTCTGAGCCTGTCGAAGGGTCAGCCGATCGCGGTGCCGACCGAGCCGATCACGGCATCCAGCGGCTGCCCGGAGCCGTCGCGCTTGGCGCCCGACGGCGGCAGGACGCGAGCCGCCCCATCGGTCCCGACCGGGCGCGGATCGACTCCCACCCAGGCGAGGCGCAGTCCGTCCTCGCCCTTCAGCAGCGCGTGCGCGCGCACCCCTCCAGTCGCCCGGCCCTTCGCGGGGAACTCGGCGAACGACGAGACCTTGGCCCGGCCGGCGTCAGCGCCGGCGAGAGTGCCCTCCGAGCCCGAGACGGTCACCACCACGGCGTCCTCGACCGAGGTCACCACGGTGAACGAGATGACCTGGCTCTTCCCACCGAGCTTCATTCCCGCCATCCCTCCGGCCGGCGCTCCCTGGGGGCGCACGCTCGACGCCGAGAAGTGCAGCAGCTGGGCATCCGAGGTCACGAAGACCAGCTCGGCGTCATCCGGAGCCGGCGCCGCACCGACGACGACATCCTTCGGCTTCAGCCCGATGATCTCCAGCTCGGGTCGCACCGTGAGGGTCGAGGGGACGACGCGCTTGACCACGCCGTCCCTGGTGCCCAGGGCGAGCGGCGTGTCGTCGTCGAAGCGGATGAGCGCGATGACCCGTTCGCTGCGATCCGTCAGCCCGAGGTAGTCCGAGATGCGCACCCCGGCGCCGAGCCCGACCGACGAGGCGGGGACGGCGGGGATGTCGAGGGGAGTGAACCGCACGACGCGTCCCGCGGTCGTGACCGCTCCGATCTCGCTGCGCGTGGTCGTCTCCAGCCGGGCCTGGATCGCGTCGTGCTTGCTGCGACGCGGGGGCGTGGTGATCACCGCGCCCGGCTCGAGGTCGACGCGCACGGCGCGACCGGTGGTCGACAGCAGCAGCGTCGTGGGGGCATCCGCGATCTGCAGCTCCGCAGCCGACTTGGTCGTGCGCGCCTTGGGCGGGGCGGCGTTGAGCAGCAGGGTCCGCCGGTGGGTGCCGAACTGCTCGGCCACGGCGTCCAGCTCGCGCGCGACCTGAGCGCGGACGAGGGCCGGATCGGCGAGCAGGGTCTCGAGCTCGGCGATCTCGGCGAGCAGCTTGTCGCGCTCCGCCTCGAGCTCGAGACGCGAGAACTTCGTCAGGCGGCGCAGGCGCAGCTCGAGGATGTACTCGGCCTGGACCTCGTCGAGCTCGAAGACCTGCTGCAGGCGCGAGCGGGCGGTCTCGGAGTCGTCGGACGAGCGGATGACCTGAATGACCTCGTCGATGTCGAGGATGGCCACCAGCAGGCCTCGCACGAGATGCAGCCGCTCGTTGCGCCGCGCCAGGCGGTAGCGGCTGCGCCGCGTGACGACCTCGACGCGGTGCTGCAGATACACCCGCAGCAGCTCCTTGAGGCCCAGGGTGCGCGGCTGACCGTCGACGAGCGCGACGTTGTTGATCGAGAAGGACTCCTCGAGCGGGGTGAAGCGGAACAGCTGCTCGAGCACCGCCGCCGGGTCGAAGCCGGTCTTGACGGTGATGACCAGCCGCAGGCCGTTCTTGCGATCGGTCAGGTCCTGCACATCGCTGATGCCCTGCAGCTTCTTCGCGGTGACCGCGTCCTTGAGCTTCTCGATGACGCGCTCGGGTCCGACCTGGTACGGCAGCTCGGTGATGACGATGCCGGTCTTGCGCGGCCCGAGCGGTTCGATCGAGGTCTTGGCACGCAGCCGGAAGGCGCCGCGGCCGGACTCGTACGCGTCTCTGACCCCGTCGAGGCCCATCAGGATGCCGCCGGAGGGGAAGTCCGGACCGGGCACGAACTCCATCAGCTCTGCGGTAGTCGCCTCGGGGTTCTCGAGCAGGTGGGTGGCTGCCGCGACGACCTCGATGAGGTTGTGCGGCGCCATGTTCGTCGCCATGCCCACGGCGATGCCGCTGGCTCCGTTGACGAGCAGGTTGGGGAAGGCGGCCGAGAGCACGGCGGGCTGCTGGAACTGGCCGTCGTAGTTGGGCACGAAGTCGACGACGTCCTCGTCGAGGCTCTCGGTCATGGCCAGGGCGGATGCCGCCAGACGCGCCTCGGTGTACCGCGAGGCGGCCGGTCCGTCATCGAGGGAGCCGAAGTTGCCGTGCCCGTCGACCAGCGGCACGCGCAGCGCGAAGTCCTGGGCGAGGCGCACCAGCGCGTCGTAGATCGCGGAGTCGCCGTGCGGGTGCAGCTTTCCCATCACCTCGCCGACGACGCGCGCGCTCTTGACGTGGCCGCGGTCGGGGCGCAGCCCCATCTCGGCCATCTGGTACAGGATGCGCCGCTGCACGGGCTTCAGGCCGTCGCGTGCGTCGGGCAGGGCGCGCGAGTAGATCACCGAGTAGGCGTACTCGAGGAACGAGCCCTGCATCTCCTGCGAGAGGTCGATGTCCTGGATGCGCTCCTGAACGGGCTCGGATGACGAGGGCTTTGGCATGGACTTCCTGCTGGTCGCTCGGTGCGGGACTCGCGACGGCGCTCGGGCGCGGTGCGTCGGGTCACCTGTGCGAGACTGACCCGGATGCCTCTCATCCTACCGACCAGCCTTGATTCGACGCGGAACATCAGCGGGGTGGCGTCGCAGCTGCTCACCGCGCTGCGAGGCGGATCCGCCGACCTCACCGCCGTTCGCTCGACTGTGCTGGTGGTCGTGGATGGACTGGGCGTCCTGCCGCTGCGCGCGCATGCCGGACACGCACGCACGCTGTCGTCGGCCATGGCGAAGAAGGACGTCGCGGGGTCGGTGTTCCCGACCACGACTGCGGCCGCACTGACCAGTCTGCTCACGGGAACCGCCCCCGGAACGCACGGTCTGGTCGGCTACCGGGTGCGCGACCCCGAGTCCGATGCCCTGGTGAACCTGCTCAGCGGATGGGACGCCGGAGGCATCGACCCGCTGCAGTGGCAGAGCAGCCCCACGCTCTTCGAGCAGGCCGCAGCGGCCGGGCATCCCGCCTTCGCCGTCGGCATCCCGGCCTACGCCGGCAGCGGATTCTCCGGGGCGACGCTGCGCGGTGCCGACTTCCGCTCGGCACGCAGCGCGACCGAGCGGGTGGAGCTCGCGTGGGAGCTCGCGGATGCCCACGACGGAGCCCTCGTCTACTGCTACCTGCCCGAGGTCGACAAAGCAGGGCACCGCCACGGCGTCGACTCGGCCGAGTGGGTCGCCGCACTGGAGGACGTCGACGCCGCGCTCTCGCGACCCGTTCCGGACGGGGTGGGAGTGCTGGTCACCGCCGATCACGGGATGATCGACGTGCCGCACCACCGTCAGCTCGTGCTGGATGCGGCGAGCGGCTGGCACGACGGCATCCGCCACATCGGCGGCGAGCCGCGGATGCTGCACGTCTACGCCGAGCCCGATGCCGACCAGGCGGGTCTGCTGATGCGCTGGCGGCGGGACCTGGAGGGCTCGGCCGAGGTGGTCAGCCGAGCGGATGCGATCGGTGCGGGCCTGTTCGGTCCGGTGGTCTCGGATGCCGTGCGCGAGCGCATCGGCGACCTGCTCGTGATCGCGCGAGGCAACGTCGCCCTCTACGACGCCGAGGCCGAGGATCAGCGCGGCCGCGGCATGGTGGGACAGCACGGTGCGCTGACACCCGAGGAATGGCGGGTGCCCTTCATCCGACTCGGCGCCTTCCGGCGCTGAGGCGGTTGGGTCCCTGAGCCTGTCGAAGGGTCACTCGTCGGTGCGCGCTCCGAACACGATCTCGTCCCAGGAGGGCATCGCGTTGCGACGCTTCCGTCGCCCGCTGGGCTGCTCGGCGGCGGGCTCGGGAGCGGTCTTCGTGTCGTCGGGCTTCGCCTCGGCGGGCTCTTCGTCGGGTTCGTCGAGTGCGTCGAACAGCGCGATCGGCGATGCCTCGTCGTCGTGCCCCTCGTCGAACAGCGGTGCCGATTCGCGCTGACCCCGACGGCGACGCAGCGCCTCGAGCAGGTCCGCGGTCTCCGAGCTCGTGCGGTGCTCGTCAGGAGCGCGGCGGGCGGCGGCATCCTGAACCGCGGCGCTGGAGTGCTCGGCCACAGGGGCATCCTCGCCCTCTTCCGGCTGCGGAAGCAGCCGCGGGCCGAACGCACCCGAATCGAAACGGCTGTCGTCCTTGTACGGCGAGACGCGCTCCCCGTCCACGGCTCGCAGTCGCGGGATGAGCCCCTCGGGAAGCGAGCCCTGCCGGGAGAGCTGGGCGGCGTCGGCGTTCATCGGAGACAGCGTGCTGCGGCGCGGGTCGAACGTCCAGCGAGCGTCGTGGGCCACCTCGTTCGCCGTGAACTCGAGCTTCACCATCCAGCCGGACTCGTCCTTCCAGCTGGCCCAGCGCTCGTCGGACGCGGCGAGGTCGGCCAGCTTGGCGCGCACGGCCGTGCCGAAGGTGGGCTGCGCGTCGGGCTCGACCTCGCTGCCGATCAGCACCGGCACCGCGAGTGCCTGGTTGACGATGTGCTCGCGCTCGGCGAGCACCGGTCCCTCGAAGCGCGCCACATCGGACTCGCTCACACCGAGCAGCGCGGCGACCTCGACGGCAGACAGCCCGGCGCGGATCTGCGCCTGGATGTCGCGCGGGCTCGCGGCCAGCCGTGCCGGTGCGGGCTCCGCCTCGCGGGTCGCTCGACGCACCTCGCGATGCAGGACGTCGTCGATGGGGAGCGCGAAGCGCTGCCCGGACTCGGTCGCGAGGACGAGGACTCCCGCTTCCGTTCCGACGATGGTGACGTTTTCCATGCCAATGCCCCTCTGATGGGTGTGCGTTCATGGTGTCACGCGCACCCTGATCGCGCGGGGAATATCGCGGGCGTGCCGCGAGTTTTCCCGACCGGGCCGACCGGCATTTGCTAAATGGTGCGCAGTCGTGCAAACTATGGCCCGCCGATCACCCGAAATCGGATCCCCCCACCCCACGATCACACGCACCACGGAAGTGGAGAATCACCGCATGGCAACCGATTACGACGCCCCTCGCAAGAGCGAAGACGACTCAGAGTCGATCGAAGCCCTCAAGGAGCGCGTGCCGAGCACCCAGTCCGGCGCCGGCGATGTCGAGGACTCGGACAACCCCACGGGGTTCGAGCTTCCCGGCGCCGACCTCTCCGACATGGAACTCGATGTCGTCGTGCTGCCCGCGCAGCAGGACGAGTTCACCTGCATGAGCTGCTTCCTCGTGAAGCACCGCTCGCAGCTCGACCACGACGGCGCGGACGGCCCGATCTGCAAGGAATGCGCCGCCTGACCACCGACACGCACGCGCCCCGGCCTCATGGCTCGGGGCGCGTTCTGCGTTCCAGCTCGTCAGCGGCGCTGCGCGCGCGCCGCCCTGATCGCCGCCGCGAGCCGGTCGGGCGTGCGCGAGGAGATCGTCCAGCTGTTCACCGGATCGTCTGGATCGGTGACGGGTACGACGACGACGCCGTCGATGCCGCCTCGGAGCAGGTTCCAGCCGTCCCTGGCGATCTGGTGCGTGCGCCGGGCCCTGGCATCCTCCCCAGTGAACTCGAGGGGCTCGCCCAGCCAGACCGCGTCGATGTGCGCACGCCCCGCGTGCAGCACGCCGTCGATCACGCGGATCGTGGGGGACAGGGCGATGCTCAGCGTGACCAGCACGAGCGAGACGACCGCACCGACCATCAGCGCGAGACTCGCATCGAGCGGTGTCAGCACGAGCGACACCATCGGGCCGGCGAGGGCGATGATGACCAGCAGCCACAGGCCGGGGGCCAGTCGCTCACGATAGGTCTCGCGCGTGTCGGGGTGGATGTTCTGCATTAGCCTCATGGGGTGACTCATTCCGTTGCCGTCCCCATTATCTCGGCGAACGTCCCGTTCTACGCGCACCCCGGAGATGCCGGGGCCGATCTCGTGTCGACCGAGGCGGTCCGGCTCGAGCCGGGTGAGCGGGCGCTGATCGGCACGGGCGTGCGCATCGCGCTGCCCGAGGGGTATGCGGCTTTCGTCGTTCCGCGCAGCGGACTCGCCGCCAAGCACGGCATCACCGTGGTCAACTCGCCCGGCACCGTCGACGCGGGCTATCGGGGCGAGATCAGGGTCAGCCTGCTGAACACCGACAGCAGGGAAGCGTACGATGTGGCGGTCGGCGACCGGATCGCCCAGCTGATCGTGATGCCCGTCGTGCAGGCGCGTTTCGAGCCCGTCGACGAACTGCCCGACAGCGTCCGCGGTGACGGCGGATTCGGGTCGACCGGCTACACCCAGGGAAAGAGCGAATGACTGAAGAGATCGAACCCACGCTGAAGTCCGCACCGGCCGACCGGGCGACCGCGGGCCCGTTCGATGACAGCGAGGCCAACCCCGTTCGCCCGTACATCGACCTCGGCGGCATCAAGGTGCTGCCGCGGGAGGGCCTGAATCTGCGCCTCGAGGTCGAGGAGCAGAGCAAGAGGATCGTGGCCGTGGGCCTCGACTACGCCGGCTCCTCGCTGCAGGTGCAGCCGTTCGCCGCCCCGCGCTCGCGCGGTCTGTGGGATGAGACGCGCGTGCAGCTGCGCGACCAGATCCGCACGCAGGGCGGTCGGGTCGAAGAGCGCGAGGGGACGCTGGGCAAGGAGCTGCTCGCGGAGGTGCCGGCGACGGCTGCGGAGGGCTCGGGCATGCGCCTGGCGAGGTTCGTCGGCGTCGACGGACCGCGGTGGTTCCTGCGCGGCGTCATCGGCGGCGACGCGGCCTCCGACCCCGCAGCTGCCGAGCAGGTCGAAGACCTGTTCCGCTCGATCGTCGTCGTGCGAGGCGCGACCCCCATGCCGCCGCGTGACCTGATCCCGCTGAAGATGCCCTCCACGCCGGGATCGGCGTGACGCAGACAGACGATCGAGACGACACGCCCACGCCGTCGCGCCCGGCGTCGGAGCCGGCCGGCTCCGCGGAGCCGTCGGCGTCGGAGGTCTTCGGCGCCGCACTCAGCGGTGCCGCCCGCCGCGCCGGCCTGAGCTCGGAGACAGAAGAGAGCACCCAGCGGATCGTCTGGAGTGCGATGGGCGGCTGGCGCGGGATCATCGAGTCGGTGCTCCCCAGCCTCGCATTCGTGATCCTCTTCACTCTCCGCCCCGACCCCCTGCTGCTGTCCCTCGGGGTGTCGGTCGGGATCGCCGCGGTGTTCACCATCATCCGTCTCGTGCAGAAGTCGCCGCCCGCTGCGGCTGTCGGCGGTCTGGTCGCCGCCGGCGCGGCGGCAGGCCTGGCGCTGTGGACGGGGCGCGGGGCCGACAACTTCGTCCCCGGTCTGATCACGAACGCCCTCTACGGCACGGCGATGGTCGTCGCCGCCCTCATCGGCTGGTCGATCATCGGACTCGCGGTCGGCTTCCTGATGGGCGAGGGCACCGCATGGCGCGAGGACCGCCGCAAGCGCCGCGCCTTCTTCTGGCTGGGGCTCGCCTGGGGCGCGCTCTTCCTGCTGCGCCTGTCGGTGCAGCTCCCGCTTTACCTGACCGATCAGGTGACGCTTCTCGGCACGCTCAAGCTGGTCATGGGATTGCCTCTCTTCGCGCCCATGGTCGCGGTCACCTGGCTCGTCGTCCGCGCGCTGTACCGGCGCGCCGAGTAGCCGCCGACAGACACCCGGTCTGGTAGATTTATCTTGACGTCAAGATAAATTGCTCATTCCGCCGAGCGGTCGTCCGGCGCAGACTGGTAAGGCAGGCCTTGCTAGCCGTGGCGCTCACTCGGCGAGCAAGATGGAAGCGCCTGTCGCTCCCATCCGATTCAGAAGGAGACGGATTCGTGTCCACGGTGAACAGCTTCGGTGCCAAGAGCACCCTGACAGTCGGCAGCACCGACTACGAGATCTTCCGCATCGACTCGGTCCCGGGTCACGAGAAGCTCCCCTTCGCTCTGAAGGTGCTCCTCGAGAACCAGCTGCGCACGGAGGACGGCGCCAACGTCACCAAGTCGCAGATCGAGGCGCTCGGATCGTGGGACCCCACTGCGGAGCCCGACACCGAGATCCAGTTCACGCCCGCTCGCGTGGTCATGCAGGACTTCACCGGCGTGCCCTGCATCGTCGACCTCGCCACCATGCGCGAGGCCGTGACAGCCCTCGGCGGTGACCCGAACAAGATCAACCCGCTCTCGCCCGCTGAGATGGTCATCGACCACTCCGTGATCGCCGACCTGTTCGGCCGTCCGGACGCGATCGAGCGCAACGTCGAGATCGAGTACCAGCGCAACGGCGAGCGGTACCAGTTCCTGCGCTGGGGCCAGACGGCGTTCGACGACTTCAAGGTCGTGCCCCCGGGAACGGGCATCGTGCACCAGGTCAACATCGAGCACCTCGCCAAGGTCATCTACGACCGCACCGTCGACGGCGTGCTGCGTGCCTACCCCGACACGTGCGTCGGCACCGACTCGCACACCACCATGGTCAACGGCCTGGGCGTGCTCGGCTGGGGCGTCGGCGGCATCGAGGCCGAGGCCGCGATGCTCGGCCAGCCGGTCTCGATGCTCATCCCGCGCGTCGTCGGCTTCAAGCTCACCGGCGAGATCCCCGCCGGCGTCACCGCCACTGACGTGGTGCTCACGATCACCGACATGCTGCGCAAGCACGGCGTGGTCGGCAAGTTCGTCGAGTTCTACGGCGCGGGCGTCGCATCCGTTCCGCTCGCGAACCGCGCCACCATCGGCAACATGTCGCCGGAGTTCGGGTCGACCGCCGCGATGTTCCCCATCGACGACGTGACGCTCGACTACCTGCGCCTCACGGGACGCGACGAGCAGGCTGTCGAGCTCGTCGAGCAGTACGCCAAGGCCCAGGGGCTGTGGCACGACGCCGACAAGGAGCCCGCGTACTCCGAGTACATGGAGCTCGACCTGTCGACGGTCGTCCCCTCGATCGCCGGGCCCAAGCGCCCGCAGGACCGCATCCTGCTCGCCGAGGCGAAGAGCCAGTTCGAGAAGGACATCCTGAACTACACCTCCGCGAACGAGGCCTCGGTCGAGGTCGAGGGCACGTTCCCGGCATCCGACCCGGGCAACGCGCCCGGCGTCGAGCGCGAGCACGTGTCGGAGGAGGGCGTCTCGTACCAGCACGAGAGCGCGCACCAGCACTCGATGCTCGCCTCGAGCGGCGACCACGGCGCATCCAACCCGGTCAAGGTGACGACTCCCGAGGGACAGGACTACATCCTCGACAACGGCGCGGTCACCCTCGCCGCCATCACCTCGTGCACCAACACGTCGAACCCGTCGGTGATGATCGCCGCCGGTCTTCTCGCCCGCAAGGCCCGCGAGAAGGGCCTGAAGCAGAAGCCGTGGGTCAAGACGACTCTCGGCCCCGGTTCGAAGGTCGTCACCGACTACTACGAGAAGTCCGGCCTCGACAAGGACCTGGAGGGCCTCGGCTTCTACACGGTCGGCTACGGCTGCACGATCTGCATCGGAAACTCCGGGCCGCTGATCGAAGAGGTGTCCGAGGCGATCAACGAGCACGACCTCGCCGTCACCGCGGTGCTCTCGGGCAACCGCAACTTCGAGGGCCGTATCAGCCCTGACGTGAAGATGAACTACCTGGCCAGCCCGCCGCTGGTCGTGGCGTACGCCCTCGCAGGCTCCATGCACTTCGACTTCGAGACCGACCCGCTCGGTCAGGACGAGGCCGGCAACGACGTCTTCCTGAAGGACATCTGGCCGGACACCGAAGAGGTGCAGCAGATCATCGACTCGTCGATCTCGCGTGACCAGTTCATCAAGCAGTACGCCACCGTGTTCGACGGCGACGAGCGCTGGAAGAACCTGCCCACGCCGACCGGCCCGATCTTCGAGTGGGATGACGCGTCGACCTACGTGCGCAAGGCTCCGTACTTCGACGGCATGGAGCTGACCCCGGCTCCTGTCACCGACATCACCGGCGCTCGCGTGCTGGCGACGCTGGGCGACTCGGTCACCACCGACCACATCTCGCCCGCCGGCAACATCAAGGCCGGCACCCCGGCCGCGCAGTACCTCACCGAGCACGGCGTCGAGCAGCGCGACTTCAACTCGTACGGCTCGCGCCGAGGCAACCACGAGGTGATGATCCGCGGGACGTTCGCGAACATCCGCCTGAAGAACGCGCTGGTCAAGGCCGTCAACGACGGGCAGCAGATCGAGGGCGGCTTCACGCGTGACTTCACGCAGGAGGGCGGTCCGCAGGCGTACATCTACGACGCGTCGCAGAACTACCAGGACCAGGGCACTCCGCTGGTGATCTTCGGCGGCAAGGAGTACGGCTCGGGCTCGTCGCGCGACTGGGCGGCGAAGGGCACCAACCTGCTCGGCGTCAAGGCGGTCATCACCGAGAGCTTCGAGCGCATCCACCGCTCCAACCTCATCGGCATGGGGGTCGTCCCGCTGCAGTTCCCGGCGGGCGAGACCTGGGAGTCCCTCGGCCTCGACGGCACCGAGGTCATCTCGATCGAGGGCCTGACGGCACTCAACGAGGGCACCACGCCGAAGACGGTCAAGGTCACGGCCACCCCGAGCGAGTTCTCGGCGGAGGGCCGCGAGCCCATCACCTTCGACGCGGTGGTCCGCATCGACACCCCCGGTGAGGCCGACTACTACCGCAATGGCGGCATCCTGCAGTACGTGCTGCGTTCGCTGGTCTGACCCGAGTCGACAGGGGCCCGGATGCTTCGGCATCCGGGCCCCTGTCGCATCCCGCGTCAGCTCTCGATGCGCGGGCCACCGAGCCTCTCGAGCATCGCGAGATAGAATGTTCCGATGCGCGCGCCTTCTCCGGCGGGCGATCAACGTCGCGGAAGGACGTTTATGCCGATCCTGCCGAGCATCACCGGCCCCCGAGATCTCGATCGACTCTCCAGCGGGGAACTGGTCGAGCTGGCGGCCGAGGTCCGAGCATTCCTGGTCGAGAACGTCGCTCGCACCGGCGGGCACCTCGGCCCGAATCTGGGCGTGGTGGAGCTCACGATCGCTCTGCACCGGGTGTTCTCCTCTCCCGATGACCCGATCATCTTCGACACCGGACACCAGTCGTACGTCCACAAGCTGCTCACCGGTCGTCAGGACTTCATGAAGCTCCGCTCGCGCGGCGGCCTCGCCGGCTACCCGCAGCGGTCCGAGAGCGTGCACGACGTCGTGGAGTCCTCGCATGCGTCGAGCTCGCTGAGCTGGGCCGACGGCATCTCGCGGGCTCTCACGGCGACCGGCCGCGGGGACCGACACGTGGTCGCGGTCGTCGGAGACGGCGCCCTCACCGGCGGGATGACCTGGGAGGCGCTGAACAACATCAGCGACGACAACGAGCGCAACCTCGTCATCGTCGTGAACGACAACGGCCGTTCCTACGCGCCCACGATCGGCGGCATGTCCCGCTATCTCAACCGCGTGCGCACCGCGGGCATGTACCGCGAGATGCACCGGAAATCCGACCGGCTGTTCCGCGCCTTCGGTCCGCTCGGGCGTGCCGTCTTCCGCGGCGTGCGCGGCGGCACGCACGGCTTCCTCTCCCGATTCGCGAACAACGTCGCCCTGTACTCCAACCTCGACATCAAATACCTCGGTCCGGTCGACGGTCACGACGTGAACGCGCTCATCGAGACGCTGCGCTACGCCAAGGACTACGGCGCCCCGGTCATCGTGCACGCGATCACCGAGAAGGGTCGCGGCTACCAGCCCGCCCTCGACGATGTGGCCGACCAGTTCCATGCCGTGGGTCGGATCGACCCGAAGACGGGCGGCGCGCTGTCGTCCTCGTCGGGCACCTCGTGGACCTCGGTCTTCTCGGATGCTCTCGTCGAGATCGGCGGTCGCGACGACCGGGTCATCGCGATGACCGCGGCCATGCTGCGCCCGACCGGACTCGCCGCCTTCGCCGAGCGGTTCCCCGACCGCGTGTACGACGTCGGCATCGCCGAGCAGCATGCCGTCGCCTCCGCCGCAGGACTCGCATTCGGAGGCCTGCACCCCGTGGTGGCGATCTACGCCACCTTCATGAACCGCGCTTTCGATCAGGTGCTGATGGATGTCGCCCTGCATCGCGCCGGTGTGACCTTCGTGCTCGACCGCGCCGGCGTGACCGGCCCGGACGGTCCGAGCCACAACGGCGTGTGGGATCTCGCGATGCTGCAGATGGTGCCTGGCATCCGGATCGCCGCCCCGCGCGACGCTCTGCGGCTGAGCGAGTCCCTCGCCGAAGCCGTCGCCATCGACGACGCACCGACCGTGGTCCGCTATCCCAAGGGCGAGGTGCCCGACCCGATCACCGCGATCGAGCGCCTCGAGGACGGCACCGATGTGCTCGCCCGCGCCGACGAGGAGGACGTGCTGATCGTCGCGATCGGCTCGTTCGCCGAGGTGGCGGTCGACATCGCCGCGCGGCTGGGCGCCCGCGGCATCGGCGCGACGGTGATCGACCCCAGGTGGGCCGTGCCCGTGCAGCCCTCGGTCGTCTCGCTGGCGGCACGGCATCGTCTCGTGATCACCCTGGAGGACGGCATCCGCGCCGGCGGCATCGGCACCCGTGTGCGTCAGGTGCTGCGTGAGGCGGGGATCGACACCGGCGTCGACGAGCTCGGCGTGCCGGACGAGTTCCTCCAGCATGCGACCCGGGAGCAGATCCTGGAGGATGCCGGACTCACGGCCGAGAAGATCACGGCCGACATCGTCGCGCAGGTGAGCGGCACCCGGATCCCCGTGGCGAAGGCTCCGGGCCAGACCGGCGCGATCGAGCTCCCGCTGCACGAGAGCCGCTGAGCTCGGCATCCGGCCGGAATGCCAGCAGGGGCCGCACCCGAAGGTGCGACCCCTGTGCACTGAGCGTCAGCTCTGCGCGATGCCGCGGATCGGCGGGTTGTGGAACGTGCCGCCGAACACCCGCTCCGATGCACCCTCGCGGTCGAGGTACGGCGACGCGCCGCCATCGATGAACGGCCATCCAGCGCCGAGGATCAGGCAGAGATCGATGTCCTCGACCTCGGGTACGACGCCCTCGTCCAGCATGAGACGGATCTCCTGAGCGAGCCCGTCCTGCACGCGCTGCAGAATCGTGTCGGCGGATGCGGGGGAGCTGCCGACATGTCCCTTGAGCACCTTCTCGGCGCTCTTGGTCCAGCCGGTGACGCGCCCGCCCTTGTCCTTCTCGACGACGGCGTCCAGCTCGGCGAGAGCATGGAAGTTCTCGTTCGCGTAGAACCGATCGGGGAAGTGACGCACCATGGTGTCCTGCACGTGGGCTGCGACCTTCCAGCCGACGAGGTCGATCAGCTGGAACGGACCCATCGGCAGGCCGAGCGGGCCGAAGGCGCGCTCGACGTCCGCGATCGGGGTGCCCTCGTAGACGGCGCGTGCCGCCTCGCCCATGACCTTCGCCAGCAGACGGTTCACGACGAAGCCGGGAGCGTCCGCGGTCAGGACCGCGTTCTTGCCCAGGCCCTTCGCGACGACGAACGCGGTCGACAGCGCGGCCTCTGCGGTGTGCGGGGTCTTCACGATCTCGATCAGCGGCATGACCGCGACCGGATTGAAGAAGTGGAAGCCGACCAGTCGCTCCGGGTGGGCGAGCTTCGAGCCGATCTCCTCCACCGACAGCGATGACGTGTTCGTCGCGAGGATCGCGTCGTCGGCGATGATCTTCTCGATCTCGCCGAACACCTGCTGCTTGACGCCGACCTCCTCGAACACGGCCTCGATAACGAAGTCGCAGTCCGCGTACTGGGTCTTGTCCGTGGTGCCGGTGACCAGCGAGCGCAGCTTGTTCGCGGTGTCGCCGTCGAGGCGACCCTTCTGCTCGAGCTTGCCGATCTCGTCGTGGATGTACGACACGCCCTTGTCGACACGCGCCTGGTCGAGGTCGGTGATCAGCACCGGCACCTGCAGCTTGCGCACGAACAGCAGCGCGAACTGGCTGGCCATCAGGCCCGCACCGATGATGCCGACCTTGGTGACCTTCTTCGCGAGCGCCTTGTCGGGAGCGCCGACGGGGCGCTTGGCGCGCTTCTGCACGAGGTCGAAGGCGTACATCGACGCGGCGAACTGATCGCCGGTGACGAGCTCTGCGAGTGCCTCATCCTCACGCGCGAAGCCCTCGGCCTTCGTGCCGCTCTTCGCCTTCTCGAGCAGGTCGAGGGCGACGTAGGGCGAGCGGGGCATCGTGCCGATCTTCGACTCGAGCATGCCGCCGGCCGTCTTGATCGCGATGGGCCACTTGACCGTGCGCTCGATCCTGCCCGGCTCGTTCTTGCGCTCGACCTTCCTGCCGCCGAGCACCGCGTCTGCCCAGGCCAGCGAGCTCTCGAGGAAGGTGGATGCCGGGAAGATGGCATCCATCAGACCCAGCTCGAATGCCTGCTGCGGCTTGAGCATGCGGTTCTGCTTGAGCGGGTTGGAGACGACGACCTCGAGGGCCTTCTCGATGCCGATGAGGTTGGGCACCAGGTAGGCGCCGCCCCAGCCGGGGATGATGCCGAGGAAGACCTCGGGCAGCGCGAGCGCCGCGGCGGACGCGTCGACGGTGCGGTAGGTGGAGTTCAGCGCGATCTCCATGCCCCCGCCCAGCGCCAGCCCGTTCACGAAGGCGAACGAGGGCACGCCGAGCTCTGACAGCGAGCCGAGCACCTTGTGTCCGAGCTGCGCGATCAGGCGGGCGTTGTCCTTCGAGCCGAGCCGGCTGATGTCGGAGAGGTCCGCGCCGGCAGCCAGGATGTACTGCTTGCCGGTGATGCCGACCGCCTGGATCTCTCCTGCGGCGGCGCGCGCCTTCAGCGACGCCAGCGTCTCGCCGAGCTCGGTGAGCGTCGCGGGCCCCAGCGTGTTCGGCCGGGTGTGGTCGCGGCCGTTGTCGAGGGTGATGAGGGCGAGCACCTTGCCCGAGGCGAGGCGGATGTCGCGAACGGGGGAGTGCGTGACGACCTCGCCGTCGGCGAGGGCGGAGAGGGGCGTGAAGTCGACGCCGGCGTACTGCTCGTTGATCGTGTCGGCCATCGGGGTCACTTCCTCTTCTTGCCGTCGTAGAACGGGTTCTCCCAGATGACCGACCCGCCCTGGCCGAGACCGACGCACATGGCGGTCAGGCCGTAGCGCACGTCGGGCCGCTCGGCGAACTGCGCGGCGAGCTGGATCATCAGGCGCACTCCGGATGCCGCGAGCGGGTGTCCGACGGCGATGGCGCCGCCCCACTGGTTCACACGCGGGTCGTCGTCGGCGATGCCGAAGTGGTCGAGCAGGGAGATGACCTGGATCGCGAAGGCCTCGTTGAGTTCGAACAGTCCGATGTCGGAGATGTCGAGGCCGGCCTTCTTCAGGGCCTTCTCGGTCGAGGGGATCGGACCGATGCCCATGATCTCGGGCTGCACGCCGGCGAACGCGAACGACACCATCTTCATCTTCGGGGTGAGCCCGAACTCCTTCACCGCGCTGCCGCCGGCCAGCAGCGACATGGTCGCCCCGTCGGTGAGAGGTGAGGAGGTGCCTGCGGTCACGCGACCGTGCGGACGGAACGGCGTCTTCAGGGCGGCGAGGTCGTCCATGGTGGTCTGCGGGCGGCGACCCTCGTCTTCGGTCGCGAGGCCCCAGGCGCCGTCGGCGGCCTTGACTGCGACCGGCACGAGGTCGGGCTGGATCTTGCCCGCGTCGTATGCGGCCTGCACCTTGTGCTGGCTGAGCATGCCGAAGCGGTCGGAGCGCTCCTTGGTGAGATGCGGGAAGCGGTCGAAGATGCGCTCGGCGGTGACGCCCATGTTGAGCGCGCCGGGGTCGACCATCTTCTCCGCGACGAAGCGCGGGTTCGGGTCGGCGTTGCCGCCGATGGGGTGGTGGCCCATGTGCTCGACGCCGCCCGCGAGGGCGAAGTCGTACATGCCGACGCCGATCGACGCGGCCATCGTGGTGACGCTGGTCATCGCTCCGGCGCACATGCGCTCGACGGCGAGACCGGGAACGGTCTGCGGAAGGCCCGCGAGGATGGCGACCGACCGGCCGAGGGTCAGGCCCTGGTCGCCGGTCTGCGAGGTCGCGGCGATGGCGACGTCGTCGATGCGGTCGCCCGGGACGGCGGCGTTGCGCTCCATCAGGCCGATGGTCGCCTTGACGGCGAGGTCATCAGCGCGGGTGTTCCAGTACATGCCCTTTTCGCCGGCGCGCCCGAACGGGGTGCGCACTCCATCGACGAAGTAGACGTCCGAGATCTCGGCCACTCTGCCTCCATAGGTTGGGGTTCTCCTCCAGCCTAGGAGCGCGGATTATGCGCCAGGAATCGGTTGGGTCGAACCTACGAAGCGGTAGGGAAGCCCTCGACGGCGGTTTGCGGCCCCTCTACAAATGCATCCACGATCTTCTGTGCGGTATGCGCAATCTGCCAGGGGCGTGCACCCAGCTCGGCGAGCGCCGCGCCCACTGACTCGGCCGTGAGTTCGGCCGGCGGCTGCCAGGCGATGCGGCGCAGATGGTCAGGGGTGAGCAGGTTCTCGGTCGGCATGTGCAGCTCTTCGGCCAGGGCCTCGACCACGGGACGCGCAGCCTTCAGGCGCAGGTCGGCTTCCGGGTTGCGATCGGCCCAGGCGCGGGGCGGTGGAAGAGCATCGCTCGGCACGCGCTCGCGAGGCAGATCCTCGGTGCTGCGACCGCGCTCGATCGCCGCCCACCAGCGATCGATCTGGGTACGGCTCGCACGCCCGTTGAACTCCTTCAGACCCGCGAGCTCCTGCTTCGAGCGCGGGGCGGCCAGCAGGGCGGCCAGCAGTGAGCGGTCGGGCACGAGACGACCGGGCGAGACGTCGATCTGCTCGGCGTACTGTTCGCGCGCCGTCCACAGTTCACGCGCCACCGCCAGCTGGCGAGCTCCGCGCACCTTGTGCAGGCCGCTCAGGCGTCGCCACGGCTCCTCACGGGCAGGTTTCGGCAGGCGGTGCAGCGTCGCCTCGAACTCCTCGGCGGCGATCTCAGACTTGCCCGCCGCCTCGAGCTCGGCGACGAGCGCATCGCGCACGTCGACGAGGTGCAGCACGTCGAGTGCGGCGTACTCCAGCCAGGGGTCGGGAAGCGGGCGCGTCGACCAGTCGGCGGCCGAGTGCGCCTTGGCGAGGGTGATGCCCAGCGTGTGCTCTACGACCGCGGCGAGACCGAAGCCGTCGCTGCCCAGCAGCCGGGAGGCGAGCTCGGTGTCGAAGATGCGCGCGGGCACCAGGTCGAGCTCGCGAAGCGAGGGCAGGTCCTGGCTGGCCGCGTGGAACACCCACTCGGCGTCGCCGATGGCATCCTGAAGCGGCTGGAAATCACCGATCGCAGGCGGATCGAACAGGAACACCCCCGCGTCGCGGCGGAACACCTGCACCAGATAGGCGCGCTGGGAGTAGCGGAATCCGGATGCCCGCTCCACATCGACGGCCACCGGACCCGAGCCCCGGGAGAGCGCCTCTGCCGCCTTCTCGAACTCCGCACGGTCGTCGATCACGGAGTATTCAGCCACGTGCGCCCCTTCTCGCGCCGAACACGGCGACGTCCTCTGATCCCGGCGGGAGTCCTGCGAGCATCCCGACCAACTCCGCCCATGCTTCCACATGCGGGCGCAGCGGGGCATCCGGGGTCCATGACGCGCGCAGCTCGATCTGGGCGCCGTCGCCCTCTGCGGCCAGCGCCCCGAACCCCTTCGAGAGCATCTTCGTCGAGGTGCCGGACGCCGAGTGGTAGCCCGCGTCGCGGGATTCCAGCGCATCCACCAGCCACGACCAGGCGACGTCCGCCAGCAGCGGGTCGGTGCCGATCTCGGGCTCGAGCGGAGCCTGAGCGAACGCGACGATGCGCCAGGCGCCGCCCCACGCATCCGGCTCGTCCGGGTCGTGCAGCAGCACGAAGCGCCCGGTGCCGTACACCGAGTCGCCGTGATCGTCCGGTCGCACGTCGGCCGCGAGGGCCAGGGAGAAGGGCGCCAGCCCGGCGGGCGACGGAATCTCCCGCACGACGATGTCGGTGCGGAACGCCGTCTCACGAAGCTCTGCCGCCGCGGCATCGAACAGCGCTGCGGCATCCGGATGTGCGCTCACGTGGACAGGCTAGAGTCGGGAGGCGATGAAGAGTCTCAGGCACGCCGTAGCCTTCGCCGTCCCCGCTGTCATCGCCGCAGGAGCCGCGGCCGGGGCAGCCGCCGTCCTCGCGACGGCCCGCCGCGTCGTCATGCCCTCCGTGCGCAGGAACGACACGCAGATCCTCGCGGTCGACACCGGCGCTCAGACCATCGAGCTCACGCGCACGCCCGACACCGAGCTGCCAGGACGCTACGGTCTGTTCACCACCGGAACCTACGGCTACGTCAAGCTCGGGGCGGTGCTCAGCGCCGACGCCACCAGCGTGCGCCGCAAGCTGCTCACCCAGATCGAGCCCGGCGCCCGGGTCGACCGCGATGCGGCGTTCAGCGGCTGGTACCACGTGTCGCCGAGCGAGCTGCACCTGCCTTGGGAGAGCGTGCTCATCGGCTCGCCCGCCGGCCCATGCCCTGCGTGGCTGTTCCCGGCCGACTCGTCGACGTGGGTGATCCAGGTGCACGGGCGCGGCACGCTCCGCTCCGAATGCCTGCGTGCGGTCCCCGTCCTGAACGCGCTGGGTCTGCCCACCCTGGTCGTGTCGTACCGCAACGACGGCGAGGCGCCGCGCACGCGCGGCGGCAGCTATGCGCTCGGCGCGTCGGAGTGGCGCGACGTCGACTCGGCGATCGGCTACGCGCTGCGGCAGGGCGCGCAGCGCGTGGTGCTCATGGGCTGGTCGATGGGAGGAGCGATCGCGCTGCAGACGGCGATCTCGTCCGAGCATCGGGATGCCATCGCCGGCGTCATCCTCGACTCGCCGGTCGTCGACTGGCGCACGGTGCTGCGCTTCCAGGCTCGCGAGTCGGGACTGCGCGAACCGCTGCCAGGACTCGCGATGGGAGCGCTGGGGAACACGTTCCTCGCCCGGCTCAGCGGCGCCGAGGAGGCGATCCCGTTCGACAGGCTGGACATGGTCGCGCGCGCCTCAGAGCTCGACGCCCCGATCCTGATCCTGCACAGCGACGACGACGGGTTCGTTCCGGCCGATGCATCCCACGCCCTCGCCGAGGCGCGACCCGACCTCGTGACGATGCCGGAATTCCATGTCGCGCGGCACACCAAGATCTGGAACTACGACGAGGACGGCTGGTCGGCGGCGATCACCGGATGGACGACGGCGCAGAACCTGCTCTGACCTCGCGGTCTCGCCGACGGACGCCCCTCAGCGCTTCGCCTCGACCTGACGCTTCACACGCATCAGCATCCCGGTCATGCCGCCGATCCGCAGGGGGGAGACGAGACGCGTCAACCCGATGCTCTGCGGATAGTCGTTGGGCACCGCGAGCACCTCGTCGGCGGTGAGGCCGGTGAGCCCCTGCGCGAGGATGCTGGCGAAGCCGCGCGTGGTCGGAGCTTCCGGCGGCGCCGTCGCGTGCATGGTGACGACGCCGTCGTCCACCTCGACGAAGATGTAGACGGGCGACTGGCACTCGGCTACGCGCTCGCCCATCTCCGGATGGGCGGCGATCTCATCGGAGACGGGCGGGAGCTCGTTCGCGAACTCGAGCAGCAGCTCGAGTCGATCGGGCTCGGGCAGTTCGAGGAACTCGTCGCGGAACTCGGCGAGGGTGGCGGGGACGTGCGTGTCGGTCATCCCTGCCATCATCCCACCCGTCGCCGGGCAGGGCGCTCAGCGAGCCCGCCCTCAGAGCGAGCCGGGCTCGCTGCCGCTGACGATGGGCACGCGCACGGCGCTGCCCCACTCGGTCCACGAGCCGTCGTAGTTGCGGACCTTCTCGATGCCGAGCAGGTGCTTGAGCACGAACCACGTGTGGCTCGAGCGCTCACCGATGCGGCAGTATGCGATGACATCGTCGGCGTCATCGATGCCCGCCTGGTCGAGGTAGATCTCCTCGAGCTCGGCGCGGGACTTGAAGCCGCCGTCCTCGGCGACCGCCTTCCCCCAGGGCACGCTCTGCGCGGTGGGGATGTGACCGGCCCGCAGGCTGCCCTCTTCGGGGTAGGCCGGCGCGGTGGTGCGCTCGCCGTTGTACTCCTCAGGGGAGCGCACGTCGATGAGCGGCCCCGTGCCGATGAAAGCGAGCACGTCCTCCTTGTAGGCACGCAGCTGCGAGTCGTCGCGCTCGACCACCGGGTACTCGGTCGCCGGACGCACGGTCTTGTCGGTGGTGATCTCGCGTCCCTCGGCGATCCAGCGGTCGCGGCCGCCGTCGAGCAGGCGCACGTCCTCATGGCCGAACAGCGAGAACACCCACAACGCGTAGGAGGCCCACCAGTTGTTCTTGTCGCCGTAGATGACCACGGTGTCGTCACGGGCGATGCCCTTGCGGCTCAGCAGCTCGGCGAAGCCCTCGCCGTCGACGTAGTCGCGCACGACCGGATCGTTGAGCTCGGTGTGCCAGTCGATCTTCACCGCTCCGGGGATGTGTCCGGTCTCGTAGAGCAGCACGTCCTCGTCGGATTCCACGACCACGAGACCGGGGGTGTCGAGCCGGGCGGCGAGCCATTCGGTGGTCACGAGGCGGCCGGGCGCGGCGTACTCGGCGAACTTGGGGGATGACGTGTCGTGATCGACGGCCACGGGTGCTCCTCAGGGGTCGGGCTCGGGTGGGCATGGCGACGGCGTAAAGTTGTGCCGTCCCCTATGACGATAGATCCCCTGGCGTGCACCCGCATCCGGACCGTAAGACTATGACCTCAGGAACGTGATGACTCAGCAGATCAGCACGGGCGTCGTGCACCTCACCGAACGCACGCCCGTCGTGACCGGAACCGAGATGCTGGCGAGCCTCGTACCTCCTCCGCAGTTCGACGATGCCACCTTCGAGAGCTATCGCTCCGACGACCGCTACCCGTCCCAGGAGGCGACGAAGCAGCTGCTGCAGCGCTTCGCCGGCAAGGCGGCCGCTCCGGCGAAGAAGGCCGGCCTGTTCCGTCGCGCGCCGAAGGAGACGCCGATGAAGCCAGGGGCGTACCTCGACGGCGGGTTCGGCGTCGGCAAGACGCACCTGCTGGCGTCCGTCTTCCACGCCCTTCCCGCCCGGCGGAAGTACTTCGGCTCGTTCATCGAGTACACGGCCCTCGTGGGCGCGCTGGGCTACAAGAACACCGTCGATCTGCTGCGCGGCGCCGATCTGCTGTGCATCGACGAGTTCGAACTCGACGATCCGGGCGACACCATGGTGATGACGCGGCTGCTGGGTGAGCTCGTCTCGTCGGGAACCAAGCTGGCGGCCACATCGAACACCCCGCCGAACGCGCTGGGCGAGGGCCGCTTCGCCGCACAGGACTTCCTGCGCGAGATCCACGCGATGTCCGAGAGCTTCGAGACGCTGCGCATCGACGGCGTCGACTACCGGCAGCGCTCGATCGACGGCAGCGCGGTCGTGTCGGACGATGCGCGCTACGCGCAGGCGGTCGAGAGCGCCTCGGCATCCGGCGCCGCCTCGGACGACGACTTCGCGACGCTGATCCAGCACCTGGCCCAGGTGCATCCGTCGCGGTACATCCGCCTGATCGACGGGCTGTCGCTGGTCGGACTGCGCGACGTGCGCACCCTGACCGACCAGTCCGAGGCGCTGCGCTTCGTCGCCTTCGTCGACCGGGTGTACGACGCGCAGCTGCCGATCGTCGCGACCGGGGTGCCGCTGGATCAGGTCTTCGCCGACGAGATGCTCGCCGGCGGCTACCGCAAGAAGTACCTGCGCGCGATCTCGCGGCTCAACGCACTGACCCACTCCGCTGCCGAGTGACGGGCGCCGCCGGGTAACACGATCGTCACACCGGATGCTCGGGTGTAACACGCCCGCAACACGGCGCGCCGTCGCCGGAAACATCGCACGCACAGACTGACCTCGTTCGTTCTACGGAGGAGGTTTCGACATGGATGCCACAGGCAACGTCTCCTGGGTGATCACCGCGACCGCGCTCGTGCTGCTGATGACGCCGGGGGTCGCGTTCTTCTACGGCGGTCTGGTGCGGGCGAAGAGCGTCGTCAGCATGATGATGATGAGCTTCGGGGCGATTGGCCTGATCGCCGTGCTCTGGGTGCTGTACGGCTACTCGATGAGCACGGTGTCGTCGCCCGCGCACTTCGCCGGCGATCCGTTCGCGGATCTCGGTCTGGCAGCCGCCTCTTCGGCGCCGGGCGCCAATGTCGCCCTGCTCGGCGTGGCCTACGGCGCGACATTCGCGATCATCACCGTCGCACTGATCTCGGGGGCGATCGCCGACCGCGCACGGTTCGGCCCATGGCTGATCTTCGTGGGCGTCTTCGGCACGATCGGCTATTTCCCGATCGCCGCCTGGGTGTGGGGCGGCGGGTGGATCATGCAGCTCGGCACGACCCTGTTCGGTGAGGACAGCGGTATCGCCGTGATCGACTATGCCGGCGGCACGGCCGTGCATATCAACGCCGGTGCGGCCGCGCTCGCGCTCGCACTCGTGCTCGGCAGGCGCATCGGCTTCGGGCGGGAGCTGAGCAAGCCCCACAACGTGCCGCTGACGCTGCTCGGTGCCGCGCTGCTGTGGTTCGGCTGGTTCGGCTTCAACGCCGGAGCGGAGTGGCTCTCGGATGACATGGGCGGAGTCGGCCTGATCGCGATCAACACCCTGGGGGCCGCGGCCGCCGGCATCCTCGGCTGGGTGCTCGTCGAGAAGCTGCGGGTCGGCAAGCCGACCTCCGTCGGCGCGGTGTCGGGGCTGGTCGCCGGCCTCGTCGCGATCACGCCGGCGTGCGCCGATCTCGCGCCGGGCTGGGCGCTGCTGCTGGGCGGGCTCTCCGGCGCCCTGTGCGCGCTGGCCGTCGAGCTGAAGTTCCGTCTCGGGTTCGACGACTCGCTGGATGTCGTGGGCCTTCACCTGGTCGGCGGCCTGCTCGGCACGGTGTACCTCGGCTTCTTCGCCACCGGGCACGGGATGCTCACCGGCGGTGACGCGCGGCTGCTGGCCGTACAGGTGGTCGCAGCCGGGGGAGTGATGCTCTACTCGTTCGTGATCGCCTACACGATCGGATTCGTCATCGAGAAGACGATCGGGTTCCGCGTCACTCAGGAGGATGAGGTCGCCGGTGTCGACCTCGCGGTGCACGGCGAGGCGGGCTACCTGCTGGCGCGATGACCGGCGGCTAGGGTGAGCGGGTGAGTTCGAGCAGCAGGTTCCTCTCGGTCATCGCCGACATCCTCGGCAGGGCGCTGTCACGGCGCGGCGGCGACCGCCGCCCCCGCCCTCGCGCCACGCTTCGCCCCGACGGGAGAAGCGCGGAGCAGCACACGGCGGCCGACGCGGGACGGATGCCAGGATCCGAGACCGTCCGGGTTGATCCGGAGCGCGTCCGAGGTGTGAGCGTCGGCTACTCGCCGTCCCGCAATGGCCTGCCGGATTCCGGCGAGATCATCTGGACCTGGGTGCCGTACGAGGAGAACGACGGCCGTGGCAATGATCGGCCGGTGCTCGTGATCGGCCGGCAGAGCGCCGACCGCGTGTACGCCGTGCGGATGACGAGCAGAGCACACGATCGCGACCGGGATTTCGTCCCGATCGGGTCGGGTGGCTGGGACTCCCAGGGGCGCGACTCGTGGGTCGACATCGAGCAGCTGTACAGCGTGCACCATGACGGGATGCGTCGCGAGGCCGCCGTCCTCGACGCCGGTCGCTATGGCCGCGTCGCACAGACCCTTCTCCGCCGCTACGGGTGGGCGCGCGTCTGACGGTTGCGAGTGGCGCCGTGGGACGCCGCGGCGATGGCATCCAATCCGATCGGGCCGGGGGAGACGAACCCCCGGCGAGTCCCCAACCAGGACTCGACCGATCAAGGAGGAATCATGCGCTTCATCCCCACGAAAGTCCACGGCGTGCTCGACTACCTGGTGGGCGCCGCCCTCATCGTCGCTCCCTGGCTCTTCGGCTTCGCCGCGATGGGCGGCCCCGCCGTCGTGGTCCCGATCGTCCTGGGCGTCGGGCTGATCGTCTACAGCCTGTTCACCAGCTATGAGTGGGGTCCGTTCAAGCTCATTCCGATGCCCGTGCACCTCGTCTTCGACGTCGTCGCCAGCCTGTTCCTCGCCCTTTCGCCGTGGCTGTTCGGCTTCATCTCCGCCGCGCCCAACGCGTGGGTTCCTCACGTGGTCGTCGGCATCACGGTGATCATCGTGGTGACCTTCTCCGAGCCGCAGCCCGCACGCGCGGCTCTCGCGACCGCTCGGGCCTGAGCCCGCGCCGATATCACCCCCGCGGGGCGACGGCAAGGCACCTCCGTGCCGCGCGCCGTCGCCCCACAGTGGTGTCATGAGAACCACACCGACGGGATGGACGGAACCTGCTCCTGGCGTGCACCGGCTCGATGTCGCGCACGTCAACTGCTACCTGATCGAAGCCGAGGGCGGACTGACCCTCGTCGATGCCGGACTGCCGCGTTCCAGCCGGCTGCTCGGAGCGCTGCTGAAGCGCATCGGCGCGGGAGTGCGCGATATCGACGCCGTGCTGCTGACCCACGGGCACTTCGATCATGTCGGGATGGCGCGCCCGCTCGCCGACCGCGGCGTCGGCTCGCTCGTGCATCCGGACGATGAGCGCCTGGCCCAGCACCCGTACCGCTATGCGCACGAGCAGCCCATCTGGTCATACCCGCTGCGCCACCCGCGCATCCTGCCCACGGTGGTGTCGATGGTGCAGGCCGGCGCGCTCCGGGTGAAGGGCGTGGCGGCTGAACCCGTCGTCGCCGACGGCGAGGTGATCGATGTACCAGGTCATCCTCGGGCGATCTGGACGCCCGGCCACACGAACGGACACTGCGGCTACTACTTCGAGAAGGCCGGTGTGCTGCTCTGCGGCGACGCGATCGTCACCCTCGACCCGTACACGGGCACGCAGGGGCCGCAGATCGTCGCGGGAGCGGCGACCGCCGACAGCACGAGGGCGCTGGCATCGCTGGATGCGCTGCGCGCGGTCGATCCCGCTGTCGTGCTCCCAGGGCACGGAGAGCCGTGGACGGACGGCATCGGCGTGGCGATCGACCAGGCGCTGCGCGCCGGAGCGCACTGACGCCCGACGCGCAGCTCACCGGCCGCCGATCAGCCGAGCGCGGCGGCGAGAGCCTCTGACGCGGTCGGATGCCGGAAATCGAAGCCGCTGCGGGTGAGTGCGGCGGGCGCGACGTCGGCATCCGCCAGCAGCAGGGAGTCGGCGGCGGCTCGACCGAGGCCCAGACGCAGCGCCCACGCCGGTGCGGGGACGAGGTACGGCCGATGCATCCGGGATGCCAGAGCGCGCCCGATCCCGCCCGCCGTCGCCCGATGCGGTCCGGTCAGGTTCACCGGACCGTGGATGTCGGAGTCGATGACGTGCCGGATCGCACGGACCTCATCGTGCAGCGAGATCCAGGGCCACACCTGTCGCCCAGAGCCGAGCGGCCCGCCCAGCCCCAGCCGCGTGAGAGCGATCATGGGTTTCAGCACGGCATCCGGATGCAGGATCGGCGCGGTGCGCAGCAGCGCGACCCGGGTGGCAGGGGCCGCGCGCATGGCCTCCCGCTCCCACTCCACGCAGATCCCGGCGAGGAAGGTCTCGCCGGGAGCACCCGTCTCATCGAGACGGGTGCCGGGCTGATCGCCGTAGTAGCCGACGGCCGATGCCGACAGCAGGGCCGGTGCATCCGTCTTCAGGGCGAGCAGCGCGTCGGCCAGGACCGAGGTGGGCCGCAGGCGCGATTCTCGCAGGATGCCCCGGTAGCGCGGGCCCCACGGCAGCCTGCCGATGCTCGCACCGTTGAGGTTGACGACGGCCGCCGCCCCGGCGAGCACGTCGGGGTCGAGCCGTCTGCCCGTGAGCCACTCGACTTCGTCGCTGCTGCGGGCGGGGCGCCGCACCAGGTGCACCACGCGGATGCCGTCTGCGCGAAGCGATCGCGTGAGCGCTCTGCCGATCAGGCCGCTCGCTCCCGAGACGACGATGCGTGAGTCGTTCATGCTCCGGCACTCAGCACGACCTTGATGCAGCCGTCCTCCTTGCGCTGGAACGTGCGGTACAGGTCGGGTGCATCGTCGAGCGGGGCCCGGTGCGTGACGAGGTCCATCACGCCCAGCGGATCAGCATCGTCTTCCACGAGAGGGAGGATCTCGTCGGTCCAGCGCTTGACGTTGCACTGGCCCATGCGCAGAGAGATCTGCTTGTCGAACATCGTCTTCATCGGCAGGATGTCAGCGTCGCCCGCGTAGACACCGCTCAGCGACACCGTGCCGCCGCGGCGGACCAGCTCGATGGCGGCGTGCAGTGCGGCGAGCCGATCGACGCCGGCGTGCTCGAGCACCGGTCGCGACAGCGGGTCGGGCAGCAGCCCCACCGCCTGCTGCACCAGGGAGATCGCCGGGCTGCCGTGCGCCTCCAGTCCGACTGCGTCGATCACCGAGTCCGGGCCACGGCCGGCGGTGAGGTCGCGCAGATGCGGGATGGCATCGTCGTCGAGGTCGAAGACCTCGATGTCGTGACGCGCGGCCATGGCGCGGCGCTCAGGTACGGGATCGACGGCTAGCACCCGGTGCCCGCGGGAGCGTGCGATACGGGCCGCGAACTGGCCGACGGGGCCGAGCCCGAGCACGGCGACAGTGCCGTCGGCGGGGACGTGTGCGTACTCGACGCCCTGCCATGCGGTGGGCAGGATGTCGCTGAGGAACAGGTAGCGGTCATCGGGCAGATCGCCGCCGACCTTCACGTGGTTGTAGTCGGCCAGAGGCACGCGCAGATACTCCGCCTGCCCGCCGGGCACCTGGCCGTACAGCTTCGTGTACCCGAACAGCGCAGCGCCGCTGCCGTACTCGCGCACCTGTGTGGTCTCGCACTGCGACTGCAGACCGCGCTGGCAGAACCAGCAGGTGCCGCAGGAGATGTTGAACGGGATGACGACGCGGTCGCCGGGTGTCAGATTGCGGATCTCCGAGCCGACTTCGACGACCTCGCCCATGGTCTCGTGGCCGAGGATGTCACCTCGGTCGATGAACGGCCCGAGCAGCTCGTAGAGATGCAGATCCGAGCCGCAGATCGCGGTGGAGGTGACGCGGATGATGGCGTCAGTCGGTTCGAGGATGCTCGGGTCGGGCACGTGCTCGATGCGGACATCGCGCTTGCCGTGCCAGGTCAATGCCTTCATGAGAGGGTCCTCTGCTCGTCGTGCTGATGATCGGTGGTGGGTTCTGCTTCTCGTGCGGCTGCCGCGTGCACGCATCCGCCGGACGCGGGCATGGTGGGCAGTCGACGTCGATCGACGTCGAGACCCTCCGGCGCGATCTGCACCCGCGGGTCGCTGAGAGCGGCGATCGCCGCGGAGAGCCCGGCGATCGCGAGCTTCTCGCCGGGGCAGCGGTGACCGGTGGCGACACCGGCGCCGCCGTGCGGGATGAACGCCGGGATGGCCTCGTAATCGGGCCGATGGATGAAGCGCTCAGGACGGAACTCAGCAGCGTCGTCCCACGACGCGTCGTCGAGGTCTGTGCCCAGGATGTCCATGACGACCCGTCCACCTGCCGGGACGTGCTGGCCATCGAAGTCGATGTCGGTGAGAGCCCGGCCCGGCAGCATCGGCACGAAGGGCGCCGTTCGCCGGATCTCCTGCGCGAAGGCCACGGCGAGCTGCCCGCCCACGAGCTCGCCGCTGCGTGCGCTCTCGGCGTGGATGCGCAGGCGCCAGTCGGGATTCTCGAGCAGCCGCTTGGCTGCGAAGGCGACGAAGCGTGCGACGGCGACGAGCGGACGGATGCTGTTCTGCAGTTCGACGCCCGCCAGCCGTTCGGGGAGCAGCCTCCCATCGGGTCCGCGGTGCCACGCCCACTCGTGCAGCGCGGTGCCCTCCGGCGGGGTGAGGCTGCCGGCGCGCACGTCGTGAATGAGCCTCGCCGCACGGCGATCGGACCAGAGCCGGTTGAACAGAGCCTCGCCGAACGCGGGGGAGAACGGGCTGCCGAACCCGTCGACGATCTGCGCCAGCCGAGTCGCCCATCTCGTGCGGGCCTCGTCGGAGCCGGGGAGCCCGGCCCACTGCATCCCGGCCCGGCCGAAGGCGCCGACTGCCGCGTCGTACGCGGTGCGGTCGCCGCCCGCGATCCACTCGTCGAGCTCCCGCCGCCATTCGCGCTCGAGCTCCGGCTGCAGGCGCCGCACCTGCTCGTCTTCATAGGCGACGTCCACGAAGGTGGCCTTGCGATGACGGTGATCGGAGCCGTCGAGGCTGTGCACCGAACCATGGCCGAACAGCGTCTCCTGCACGAAACGGGGCATGGCGCCGTGGCGGGCGATACGGGACCCGTCGTAGAACAGGTTGACGCCCTCAGCGCCGCGTACGAACGCCGCCCGATGGCCGAGAAGTCGCATCGGGGCGCCGCGCGCTCCGTCGCGGACCCGCGACCAGATGCGGGCGCCGAGGTCGTACCCGTGCACGAGGAGAAGGGGAGCGTCGTCTGCGATCCGGTGAAGCATGCGACCAGCCTGGACACCGCGCGCGGATGTGTGAACGGGGGCGCGATTCGCGGCCGTCTGTGCTAGGCGGTCTCCTGCTACGGTTGCGCGCAACTGAAAGACGAAACCCCGTCAGATCACTGACGGGGTTCCTGGATGGTGGGCGATACCGGACTCGAACCGATGACCTCTTCCGTGTGAAGGAAGCGCGCTACCAACTGCGCCAATCGCCCATGTGGAGTTGTGTCGTGCACGGTGGCACAGTCAGAAAGCATACCCGATCCCTGCGGGCGTCCAGACACCCTGCGGGAGGCCGGGCGTGGCGACTGGGGCGGGGTGGAAAGACACGCCCGGCGGCGTGGAGCGGTTTGGCGATGCGCCGATCCTGGGCTAATGTATTTCAAGTGCCCGGGACGCCGGGAACGACAACAGAATATGCGGATGTAGCGCAGTTGGTAGCGCATCACCTTGCCAAGGTGAGGGTCGCGAGTTCGAGTCTCGTCATCCGCTCGAGTGCAGGAGCCCCCTTCAGGGGGTTTCGGCATGTGGGTTCGAATCCACCTCGCGGTGGCGTGGCCGAGAGGCTAGGCACCGGCCTGCAAAGCCGTTTACACGGGTTCGAATCCCGTCGCCACCTCTCTGACAACTGAACAGCCTTCTAGGCGCGATTGGCGCAGCGGTAGCGCGCTTCCCTGACACGGAAGAGGTCACTGGTTCGATCCCAGTATCGCGCACAGACAGAAACCCCCGGATGACCCCGGGGGTTTTTCTCGTTTCCAGGTGCTCTTCGCGGAGGAGCTTGCCTTGCGGGTCGATCGGGCGAGCGCAACCCCCTCTCACATGTCGAACGAGGTCGCTAGTTTCGCTGCATGACCATGGTGCAGATGCAGCAGGCGATCATTCTGATCGATGACGACGACAGCATCCCTCTCGAGCGCGACCAGGACATCGGCGCCCTGAAGGGCCGCATCGAGGAGGCTGCCGCTCAAAGCCGGTTCGTGGACTTCCGCACCGCCGAGGGGGCAGAGGTGTCTGTTCTGCTCTCGCCCCACAGCCGCGTACGGATCGCGGTGCTGCCGCATCGTCTCGATGCGCTCGACATCGTGCCGCCGGCCGGACTCGACGACCTGCCCGCGGATCTCCTGTAGCACCCGAGCGCGAGGCCCGCTCAGCGGGACCGGCGCATGCTCTCATACGCGGCGAGCGCCGCCTTGCGCGTCTCGCCGAGGTCGACGATCGGCTCGAGCCGGGCATCCCCGACCCACTCCCGGACGTAGTGGCCATCGCGATCGAACTTCTTCGCCTGCAGCTCGGGGTTGAACACCCGGAAGTACGGCGCGGCGTCAGCGCCCGAGCCGGCGACCCACTGCCAGTTGAACGGGTTCGAGGCGTCGTCGGCGTCGACGAGCGTGTCCCAGAACCACTCCTCGCCGCGGCGCCAGTCGATGAGCAGGTTCTTGATCAGGAACGACGCCGTCACCATCCGCACCCGGTTGTGCATGAAGCCGGTATGCCACAGCTCGCGCATCCCGGCATCCACCAGCGGGATGCCCGTCTCGCCGCGTTGCCACGCGGCCAGCCGACCCGGCTTCAGCCGCGGCCAGGGGAACGCATCGAACTCGGGGCGGAGGTTGCGGGTCGCAAGCTCCGGGAAGTGGAACAGGGTGTGCCAGGCGAACTCGCGCCAGCCGATCTCGGAGAGGAAGCGCCCCGCACCCTCGTGCTCCGTCGCGGCGTGCCAGACGGTGAAAGGGCTCAGCTCGCCCCACCGCAGTCGCGGTGACAGCAGGGAGGTGATGCCCGCCGCCGGCTCATCGCGCGTGGTGTCGTACTGCGCCAGGTCTTCGCGGAGGAAATCCCTCAGCCGTGCGCGCGCAGCCGGCTCGCCCGGCTCCCACATCTCGCGCAGACCACCCGCCCAGTCCGGAGCGGTGGGCAGCAGCGACCAGTCGTCGAGATCGTCGCATGCCGGGATCCGTGCGGGTCCCTGGATCTCGCGGGGCTCCGGCAGCGGAGCGCGCGGCGCGGGAAGAGCCTGGCACGCGCGCCAGAAGGGCGTGAACACCGAGAAATGGGTGCCGCTGCCTGTCCGCACCGTCCACGGCTCGAAGAGGAGCGATGCCGCGAACGAGCGCACCTCTATTCCGTGTTCACGCAGGTCCGTCTTGATCTGCGTGTCCACGTCCCGCTGCGGCCCGCCGTAGCGCCGGTTCCAGAACACGGCACCGGCGCCAGTCTGGGCGACCAGCTCCGCGATGACGGGCGCCGCAGCACCTCGACGCAGCACGAACGCCCCCCCGCGCTCGATCACGCGGTCGCGCAGAGATGCGAGCGAGTGATGCAGCCACCAGCGGGCGGCGCCCCCGAGCATCCGGAAGCGGGGGGATTCCTCGTCGAGGACGTACACGGCGATGATCGGCTCGTCCCGGTCGATCGCCGCACGCAGGGCGGGGTTGTCTGCCAGGCGCAGGTCGTCGCGGAACCACACGATCGAGGGGGACGTCATGCGCACAGCATCCCAGATGCCGCGTACCAGGGCAGCGTTCGCACGGTTCGACTCGCAGAGTCAACCCCCTACGGCCGGGCGGTCGCGCCGCCCTACGGTGGTCACATCGGAGCTCAGGTGAGCTCCAGAACGGAAAGGAGCGGTCATGAATCCCCTTCTCATCATCATCGCGGTCATCGCGGTCATCCTGGCAATCACGGGTGGACTGGTGCAGTCCCTGAACTTCCTGCTGTGGGTCGGACTGGTCCTTCTTGCGCTCGCGGTGATCGCGTGGCTCATCAGGGCGGTCTCGGGTCGTAACACGAGCGTGTGACCTCCGACCCCGCGTCGATCGTCAACGGGTAAACGATCGGCGCTCGGCCCCGGTACGCAGAGCGAGAGCTCGCGGACCGGGGCTTTCCTGTGTCCGGGGAGCGGATGCGGGATGCCAGGACGCCGGCGGCGTAGACTTCAGAACATGGAATCCGCGTCGACCGCTCTCGTGACCTCTGTCACCGCTGTCGTCGCGCGAACTACGGACGCCTGAGCGGGCAGGGCGCGTTCGCGCCTGCAGCTGAGTGGTCCACTTCCATCGTCTATCTGGAGAAACCCGTGTCAGACATCGCCCAGCCTCGTGCCGACAAGCGCGACGGCTTCGCCCTGTTCACCGATCGTTCCGTCATCGCCATGCGCGTGAACGGCGAGCTGAAGGACCTCGCCGCGACCGTCGTCGACAGCGACGTCGTCGAGGCGATCACCATCGACAGCCCCGACGGGCTCGCCATCCTGCGTCACTCCACGGCGCACGTGCTGGCCCAGGCCGTACAGCGCATCCGCCCGCAGGCGAACCTCGGCATCGGTCCGTTCATCACCGACGGCTTCTACTACGACTTCGGCGTCGATGAGCCCTTCACCCCGGAGGACCTCAAGGCGATCTCGAAGGAGATGCAGCGCATCGTCCGCGAGGGTCAGCGCTTCACCCGCCGAGTGGTCACCGAAGACGAAGCACGAGCGGAGCTGGCGAACGAGCCGTTCAAGCTCGAGCTCATCGACCTCGCGGGAGGCCCCGGGTCCGGCGCGGATGCCGCAGAAGGCGCATCCGTCGAAGTCGGAGCCGGCGAGCTGACCATCTACGACAACGTCACCAAGGACGGCGAGGTCGCCTGGAAGGATCTCTGCCGTGGCCCGCACGTGCCGAGCACCCGCATGGTCGGCAACGGCTGGGACCTCACCCGCGTCGCGGCCGCCTATTGGCGCGGCAGCGAGAAGAACCCGCAGCTGCAGCGCATCTACGGCACGGCATGGCCGACCAAGGACGAGCTGCGCGCCTATCAGGAGCGTCTGGCCGAGGCCGAGCGTCGCGATCACCGCAAGCTCGGTGTCGAGATGGACCTGTTCTCCTTCCCCGACGAGATCGGCTCGGGCCTTGCGGTGTTCCACCCCAAGGGCGGCATCATCCGCTACGAGATCGAGGAGAACCTGCGTCGCCATCTGCTGCGCAACGGCTACGAGGTGGTGAACAGCCCGCACATCACCAAGAAGGACCTGTTCATGACCTCCGGCCATCTGCAGACCTATGCGGACGGCATGTTCCCTCCGATGCACCTCGATGAGGCGCGTGATGACGAGGGAAACATCACTCGGCAGGGCCAGGACTACTACCTGAAGCCCATGAACTGCCCGTTCCACAACCTCATCTTCCGCTCGCGCGGCCGCAGCTACCGTGAGCTTCCGCTGCGGATGGCGGAGTTCGGCACCGTGTACCGCTACGAGAAGAGCGGCACCCTGTCGGGGCTCACCCGCGTGCGAGGCCTGACCCAGGACGATGCGCACATCTACGTCACGCAGGACCAGGTGCGCGAGGAGCTCGCGACCAACCTGAACCTCGTGCTCACCCTGCTGCGCGACTACGGCCTCAACGACTTCTACCTCGAGCTGTCCACCAACGAAGAGGGCAACGACAAGTTCCTCGGCGACCCCGAGCAGTGGACGACCGCGATCGACACCCTGCGCGAGGTCGCCCTCGAGTCGGGTCTCGAGCTGGTCGCCGACCCGGGCGGAGCCGCGTTCTACGGCCCGAAGATCTCGGTGCAGGCGCGTGATGCCATCGGACGCACCTGGCAGATGTCGACCATCCAGCTCGACTTCAACCAGCCCGAGCGGTTCGAGCTCGAGTACACCGGCCCCGACGGCCAGAAGCACCGCCCGGTGATGATCCACCGCGCGCTGCTCGGCTCGGTCGAGCGCTTCTTCGCCATCCTGCTCGAGCACTACGCCGGTGACTTCCCGCTGTGGCTGGCTCCGGTGCAGGTGATGGGCGTGCCCGTCGCCGACCAGTACGGCGAGTACCTCGACGGCGTCGTCGCCCAGCTGCGTGAGGCCGGGGTCCGTGCCGACGTCGACCACTCCGACGACCGGATGCAGAAGAAGATCCGCAATCACACCACCGCGAAGGTGCCGGTGATCCTCATCGCGGGCGAGCAGGATCGCGCCGCCGGCACGGTCTCGTTCCGCTTCCGCGACGGGTCGCAGGAGAACGGTGTGCCGGTCGCGGATGCCGGGTCGCGCATCCGCTCGGCGATCGCGAACCACGCGCGCGTCATGACGTCGGAGGACCTCGCTTGACCGAACTCGAAGACGGCAGTCGTCTGGCCGGCGTGCCCGACGAGTTCCAGCGCCTGTGGACGCCGCACCGGATGGCGTACATCAAGGCGGGCCCGCAGCCGCTTCGTGACGAGTGCCCGTTCTGCGAGGCTCCGAAGCATCCGGACGAGGAGCGGCTCATCGTCGCACGCGGCGAGACCGCCTTCGTCGTGCTCAACCTGTTCCCGTACAACTCCGGTCACCTGCTGGTGTGCCCGTACCGCCACATCGGCACGTACGACCAGGCGACACCGGAGGAGGTCGCCGAGATCGGCGCACTCACTCAGACGGGCATGCGGGTGCTGCGCGAGGTGTCACGCTGCGACGGCTTCAACCTGGGCATGAACCAGGGCGAGGTCGCCGGCGCCGGCGTCGCCGCCCACCTGCACCAGCACATCGTGCCGCGGTGGGCGACGGATGCCAACTTCTTCCCGATCATCGCGAAGACCAAGGCCCTGCCGCAGCTGCTCGGCGAGATCCGCGAGGCTGTCGCGAACGCCTGGCCGCGCTGAGGCCGCTGAGTCCGACTGCAGCAGTCAGCGCACCTGGTGCGCGGTGAACTGCATCCGGGGGTTCGCGTAGGCCTCCTGCGACTGGACGAGACGAAGCTCGCGGTCTCCCGAGTCGAGGGTGTTCTGCAGCAGGTCGAAGACGCTTGACACCGTGCGCTCGAGGGCGAGCTTCGCGTCGCCGGTCGAGGTGTAGTGCGCGGTGAACAGGGCTGCGGTCACGTCGCCTGAGCCGTTCGCCTTCATCGGCAGGTGCGGCGTGGCGACGAGCCAGGCGCCCTTGTCATCGGCGGCCAGCATCTCGATCGTGCCCTCTTCGCGGTCGGGGCGCTCGACAGAGGTCACCAGCACGGTCGAGGGACCCATGGTCATCGCGGCGTCGACCGAGGCGAGCGTGGACTCGAGATCCGACGGATCGGTGTCGGTCAGGAAGCCGAGCTCGAACTGGTTCGGCGTGATGATGTCGGCGACGGGCACAACCCTGTCGCGCAGCAGCACGGGGATCGCCGGGGCGACGAAGCATCCCGACTTCGCGTTTCCCATCACCGGGTCGCAGGCGTACACCGCATCCGGGTTGGCGGCCTTCACCCGAGCGACGGCGTCGATGATCACGTCGGCGATGCCCTCGCCGCCCTGGTAGCCGCTGAGCACCGCGTCGATCTCGCCGAAGACGCCGCGCTCCTCGATGCCGCTGATCACCTCGCGCACGTCCGACGGGTCGATCATCGGTCCGCGCCAGGAGCCGTAGCCGGTGTGGTTGGAGAAGTTGACCGTGTACACCGGCAGCACATCGACGCCGAGGCGCTGCAGTGGGAAGACGGCCGCGGAGTTTCCGACGTGACCGTGCGCGACCGCCGACTGGATCGAGAGGATCTTCATCCTTTCATCCTCTCACTGCAGCCGCAGCCAGGTCATCGATGAGGCGGGCACTCTCGGCATCCGTCAGATCGTGCACGGTGAGGCGAAGATGACGGGAGGGACCCGCGGTCTCGTCGAGCAGGAACTCATCGCCGGGGCGGGCGAGCCAGCCACGGCGCATCAGCCGCTCGGCGGCGATGCGTGCGGTCGTGTCGAGCTGCACCCACAGGCTCAGCCCGTCGGTCGACACGGTCCGGATGCCGCGGGCTTGCAGCGCCTTGGCGAATGCCGCGTTGCGGTCGGCGTAGTGCGCGGCAGCGCGGGAGATCTGCGCTCGGGCGTCGGGGTCGGTGAGCTGCGCGTGCGCGAGACGCTGCAGCAGGTGGCTCACCCACGTGGTGCCAGGGCTGAGACGCATCGCCAGCCGCTCCGCGGTCGTCGGATCCGTGCCGGCGAGGGCGAGGCACATGTCGGGCCCGAGGAACTTCGACACCGAGCGGATCAGTGCGTACCGGCGATGATCGGGGCCGATCAGTGACGCGTGAGGATGCGACGACAGCAGTGAGAAGTGATCGTCCTCGATGATCAGGACGTAGGGATGATCGGCGAGCACTTCCCGGAGGGCCGCGGCGCGAGCGGGGGAGAGGCTCACGCCGGTCGGGTTCTGGGCGCGAGGCGTGCTGATGACGGCGCGAACCCCTGCGTCGAGGGCCGCGCGCAGGCCGTCGACGGTCATGCCCTCCTCGTCGACGGCGACGGGGACGGCGCGATAGCCGCCGAGCCGGACGGTGTGGATGCTGGAGAGGAAGCACGGGTCCTCCAGAGCGACCGCATCGTCGCGCGTGAGCGCCTGCGCGAGCAGCCGCTCGACCGCGTCGACGGCACCGCTGGTCACGATCACGCGCAGGTCGTCGCGGGGGAGGTCGGCGAGCATCCACTCGCGAGTCCACTGCTCGAGTCCGGCGTCGATCACCGGCTCGCCGTACAGCACGGGCCGCCCGACGATCCGCCCCAGCGCGGGCGTGGGGTCGGGGATCAGGGTCGGGTCGGGGTTTCCGGATGCCACGTCGCGCAGCACGGTGTCTGCGACGCCTTCCTGCGCCACGGGCTCACCGCCCGCCATGATCGTCCCGGCGCGACCGCGGGAGACGACGAGCCCTGCCTGTGCCAGCTGGCGATACGCGGCCACGGCGGTGTTGCGGTTCACGCCGAGGGTGGTCGCGAGCTCGCGCACCGGGGGCAGCGGGTCGCCGGGGCGCAGCGACCCGCGCTCGCGCAGACCGCGCACGCTGTCCGCTATCTCGGCAGCGGAGGTTCCGGTGATCGTCGCGTCCATCACCCCGATTCTATGGTGCTATCGTTTGGCATAGGCCAAAGCGCGGATTGTCACAACGAGGAGTGATCATGGCATCCACCGACCAGAACCCGACCACCGGATCGCAGCGTGTCAAGCGCGGTCTCGCCGAGATGCTCAAGGGTGGCGTCATCATGGACGTCGTCACCGCCGAGCAGGCGAAGATCGCCGAAGACGCGGGCGCCGTCGCCGTCATGGCGCTCGAGCGCGTGCCGGCCGACATCCGCGCCCAGGGCGGCGTATCCCGGATGAGTGACCCGGACATGATCGACAGCATCATCTCCTCGGTCTCGATCCCCGTGATGGCCAAGGCCCGCATCGGGCACTTCGTCGAGGCGCAGGTGCTGCAGGAGCTCGGCGTCGACTACATCGACGAGTCCGAGGTGCTCTCGCCCGCCGACTACGTGAACCACATCGACAAGTGGCCGTTCACCGTGCCGTTCGTCTGCGGTGCCACTCACCTCGGCGAGGCGCTGCGGCGCATCACCGAGGGCGCGGCGATGATCCGCTCGAAGGGCGAGGCCGGCACCGGAGACGTCTCCGAGGCAATGAAGCACATCCGCAAGATCCGCGGCGAGATCGCCGCCCTCGGCGCCCTGTCGAAGGACGAGCTCTACGTCGCCGCCAAGGAGCTGCAGGCGCCGTACGAGCTGGTCGCCGAGATCGCCGAGACCGGCGAACTGCCCGTCGTCCTGTTCGTCGCCGGCGGTGTCGCGACCCCGGCCGATGCCGCGATGATGATGCAGCTGGGTGCGGACGGCGTCTTCGTGGGGTCGGGCATCTTCAAGTCGGGTGACCCGGTCGCCCGAGCCAAGGCGATCGTCAAGGCGACCGCGTTCTTCGACGACCCGAAGGTCATCGCCGAGGCCTCACGCGGCCTGGGCGAGGCCATGGTCGGCATCAACGTCACCGACCTTCCCGCACCCCACCGCCTCGCCGAGCGCGGCTGGTGACCATGGCGCGCGTCGGGGTGCTCGCGCTGCAGGGTGACGTGCGCGAGCACGCCGCCATGCTCGAGCACCTCGGCGCAGAGGTCGTGCGCGTGCGCCGGCCGGAGGAGTTCGCCGCCGTCGATGGTCTCGTGATCCCCGGCGGGGAGTCGAGCGTGATCGACAAGCTCACCCGCATGTTCGGGCTGGCGGAGCCGATCCGGGCCGCCATCCGCGGCGGGATGCCCGTGTTCGGCACCTGCGCCGGACTGATCATGCTCGCCGATCGCCTCGCTGACGCGATCGAGGGACAGCAGACGTTCGGCGGGCTCGACGTCACCGTGCGGCGCAACGCCTTCGGCCGTCAGGTCGACTCGTTCGAGGGGCCGGTCGCCGTGCCGGCGCTCGGCGATGAACCGGTGCACGCGGCGTTCATCCGGGGACCGGTGGTCGAGGCGGTGGGTCCGGATGCCAGGGTGCTGGCGTCGCTGGAGGATGGAACGGTGGTCGCGGTCGAGCAGGGGAACCTGCTGGGGATGAGCTTCCATCCGGAGATCTCCCGCGAGACGCGGTTCCACGAGCGGTTCCTGCGGAGGGTCGGCGAGCGGCGCTGAAGCGCATCCCGTGCTATTCGATAGAATGGACGGCGCCCTGGAGGCGACTCCAGGCGCAGACGACGAGCGGAGACATATGTCCGGGCATTCCAAGTGGGCCACGACCAAGCACAAGAAGGCCGTCATCGATTCGCGCCGTGCCAAGTCGTGGGCGAAGCTCATCAAGAACATCGAGGTCGCCGCGAAGCTCGGCGGACCCGACCAGGCCGGCAACCCGACGCTGTTCGACGCGGTGCTCAAGGCCAAGAAGATGTCGGTTCCGAAGGACAACATCGACCGCGCGGTGAAGCGCGGTGCGGGCATCGGCGGCGAGGCCGTCGAGTACACCTCGATCATGTACGAGGGATACGGACCCAACGGCGTCGCCCTCATGATCGAGTGTCTGACCGACAACAAGAACCGTGCTGCGGCTGAGGTGCGCACCGCCCTCACCCGCAACGGCGGCACTCTGGCCGACCCCGGATCCGTCGCCTACAACTTCACCCGCAAGGGCGTGATCGTCGTCGGCTCCGAGGGAACCACCGAGGACGACGTGATGATGGCGGCCCTCGAGGCCGGCGCCGAGGAGATCGAGCCGCACGCCGAGGGCTTTCAGGTGATCGCCGAGGCGACCGATCTGGTGGCCGTGCGCACCGGCCTGCAGGACGCCGGCATCGACTACGACTCGGCCGACATCGAGTTCGTGCCGAACCTCAAGGTCGAGATCGACGCCGACACGGCACGCAAGGTCTTCCGCCTCATCGACGCGCTCGAAGACAGCGACGACGTGCAGAACGTCTTCGCCAACTTCGACCTGACTCCCGAGGTGCAGGCCGAGCTCGAGAGCGACGACGAGGAGTAGCCCTTCGACAGGCTCAGCAACCCACGCCGGGAAGCTGAGGAACCCCCTTCGGCGGGCTCAGCAACCCACGCCGGGAAGCTGAGGAACCCCCTTCGGCGGGCTCAGGAACCCACGCCGGGAAGCTGAACGGCCACGACACGGGAGGCCCCCGGGCGCGCCTGCGCCCGGGGCCTCCTGCGTGCTCATAGCCTGGGGGAGTGAGCTCCCTGCGCGTCCTCGGCATCGATCCCGGCCTCACCCGCTGCGGCATCGGGGTCGTCGACGTCGACCGGTCGCGTCGGGCATCCCTCGTGCATGTCGGGGTCGTGCGGACTCCCGTAGATGCCGACCTGTCGACGCGGCTCGCGGCGGTGGCCGCGGGCATCCGCGCGGTGATTCACGAGCACCAGCCGGGCGCGGTCGCGGTGGAGCGGGTCTTCGCCCAGCACAACGTCCAGACCGTGATGGCCACGGCCCAGGCATCCGGTGTCGCCCTCCTCATCGCCGCGGAAGCGGGGCTTCCCGCCGCAACCCACACGCCCAGCGAGGTGAAGGCCGCCGTCACGGGATACGGTTCCGCCGACAAGCGCCAGGTGCAGTCGATGATCGCGCGGATCCTGCGACTGGATGCCCCACCCCAGCCCGCCGATGCCGCCGACGCCCTCGCGATCGCCCTCTGTCACGCGTGGCGCGGCGGCTCCGCCGCAACGGCTGCCGGCACGAGCCTCACCCCGGCGCAGCAGGCCTGGGCAGACGCCGAGCGCGGCAGCCGGAGCCGGTCGCTGCCTGCGCGCGCCCGTGTCGGTCGAACGGATGTACGACCTGCTCGATAGGCTGGCGGCATGATCTCGTCTCTGCGCGGCACGGTGCTGCACGCCGGCTCGACCCACGTCGTCATCGAGACCGGCGGAGTCGGGTTCTCGGTCTTCGTCCCCGGCGATGTGGCGCATACCGCCGTGGTCGGCGACCAGCTTCAGCTGCACACCAACCTGATCGTGCGCGAGGACGCGCTCACCCTGTTCGGCTTCAGCGACAGCGACGAGCTCGAGATCTTCGGTCAGCTGCTCAGTGTCACCGGCGTCGGGCCGAAGTCCGCACTCGGCGTGCTGTCGCACCTCACCGTCGATCAGATCGCCGAGGCTGTCACCGCAGAGGACGACGCACCGTTCCGCCGCGTGTCGGGAATCGGCCCGAAGACGGCGAAGCTCATCGTCGTGCAGCTGGCGGGCAAGGTGCAGCCTCGTGTGGCATTCGCCCCCGCCGGGGCTCCCGCCACCGCCACCGTCGAGCAGGTCGCCGCGGCGCTGGTCGGACTGGGCTGGTCGGAGAAGGTCGCCGCGGAAGCTGCGGCGCAGTCGGCGGAGGATGCCACCGACGCCGAGCGCGAGTCGGTTCCGGCGCTGCTGCGCCGCACGCTCGCCGCCATGGGACCGGGGGCCAAGCGTGGCTGACGACGCGCGTGAGGCAGGGGAGGCGCTCGACGAGACGGAGCTTGCGATCGAGGGCGCGCTCCGGCCGAGCAGTCTCGACGAGTTCGTCGGGCAGCCCAAGGTGCGCGGTCAGCTGCAGCTGCTGCTCGAAGCCGCGCGCATCCAGGAGCGCCCGGCCGACCACATCCTGCTCGCAGGTCCCCCAGGGCTCGGCAAGACCACGCTCGCGATGATCGTCGCCCACGAGAGCGGCCGGCCCCTGCGCCTGTCCAGCGGTCCCGCCATCCAGCACGCGGGCGACCTCGCAGCCCTGCTGTCGAGCCTCACGCCGGGGGAAGTGCTGTTCATCGACGAGATCCACCGGATGGCGCGCTCCGCCGAGGAGATGCTGTACCTCGCGATGGAGGACTTCCGCATCGACATCATGGTCGGCAAGGGCGCCGGCGCCACGAGCATCCCGCTCGAACTCGCTCCGTTCACGCTCGTCGGCGCGACGACCCGCTCCGGCCTGCTGCCCAATCCGCTGCGCGACCGCTTCGGATTCACCGGCCATCTCGAGTTCTACGACGACGACGATCTCGAGCGCGTGATCGCGCGCTCGGCGGGTGTGCTCGGTGTGCGGCTGCCCGACGACTCGCTCAGCGAGATCGCGCGCCGCTCTCGCGGCACGCCCCGCGTCGCGAACCGCCTGCTGCGCCGCGTGCGTGACTACGCGCTGGTTCACGGCGGTGGGGCGTCGGCGTCGATCGCCGACGTGCAGGCGGCGCTCGAGCTCTACGATGTGGATCCCATCGGCCTCGACCGGCTCGACCGCGCGGTGCTCGAGGCGCTTGTGCGTCGGTTCCGCGGCGGGCCGGTGGGACTCAGCACCCTGGCCGTGGCCGTCGGCGAGGAGGCCGAGACCGTCGAGAGCGTCGTCGAGCCCTACCTGGTGCGCATCGGCTTCCTCGGGCGCACCCCGCGCGGACGGATCGCCATGCCCGAGGCCTACCGGCACCTCGGCATCGCGCACCCCGAAGGCGTGGCATTGTTCGATGACCTATAATCGCTGAAGCCTCCCCGAACCCTTGTGCGCTCATCGGCGTGCGCTCTTTGAAAGGCCCATCCCTATGGATCCCATGTCCCTCATGCTCTTCGGTCTTCTCGCCGTGATGCTCGTGTTCATGTTCCTGAACACCCGCAAGCGCCAGAAGCAGATGAAGGAGCAGCAGGAGGAGAAGGCCACCAAGACGGTTCCCGGCGTCAAGGTTCTGCTGCAGGGCGGCCTGTACGGCACCATCGTCTCGTACGACCCGGTCGACCTCGACAAGCCCGCTCGCGTCGAGATCGCACCCGGCGTCGTCATCGAGGTGCACAGCCAGGCGATCCTGCGCCTCGTGGATGAGACTGCGGAGGGCGACGTGATCATCGACGCGCCCCTCACCGACGTCGACGCTCCGGCTCAGGACCGGACCGACGGCATCGAGTCCATCAAGGTCGAGACTCCCGAAGAGACCAAGGCGCGACTCGAGCGCAACGACGAGAACTGACGCGCCGGCACCTCACTCGAAAGCGGAACTCAGTGGCATCAACATCTCCGACTCGCCATGCCTGGCGAGTCCTCCTCGGCCTGCTCATCGTCACGGCCGTGCTGTTCGGCATCAATGCTCTCGGCGTATACGTCTTCAAGACCGACGCCGGAGAGCCGGCCAGCTCCTGGGCCCCTGAGCTCGCGCTCGACCTGCAGGGCGGAACGCAGATCATCCTCGGTGCCGAGTCGCCTGACGGAGCCGCCCCCACGGAGGATCAGCTCAATCAGGCCGCTGCGATCATCCGCCAGCGTGTCGACGCCTCCGGTGTCGCCGAGGCCGACATCACGACGGAGGGCGGCCGCAACATCGTCGTCCAGATCCCCGGCGCCGCCGACCAGGCCACCCGCGATCGCATCCAGGCCAGCGCCAAGCTCGAGCTGCGCCCGGTGATCCTGGCCACCGCCCCGGCGACCTCGTTCGTCGGCGAAGACGGTCAGGAGACGGCGTACCCGACCCCGGACGACGCGATGAACGCGACGCCCACGGCCGAGCCGACCGACAAGTCCGACCCCAACTGGGTCACCGACCGGCGAGTGGCCGAGCTGCAGGCCTACGACTGCTCCGCGAAGCACGATTCGGCGAACGCCCCCGCGGATGAGCCGCTGATCGCATGCGAGGAGAACGGCAGCTACAAGTACCTGCTCGGACCCGTGGAGCTCGACGGCAGCGTGATCAACGACGCCACGGCCGGACGCGAGCAGCAGAGCGGCCGTTGGACGGTCAACCTCGTCTTCGATGCCAAGGGCACCCAGATCTTCGGCGAGGTCAGCCAGCGGCTGAACGCCAACCGCCTCGCGCAGCAGTCGCCCCGCGACCAGTTCGCGTTCGTGCTCGACGGCAAGGTGCTCTCAGCGCCGACCATGCAGGCGGTCATCCTCAACGGCAAGCCCAGCATCTCGGGCAACTTCACGCAGGACAGCGCGAAGGCCCTCGCCGACCAGCTGCGCTACGGCGCGCTGCCGCTCAGCTTCACCGTCGAGAGCTCGGACACCATCTCGGCGACGCTCGGCTCGCAGCAGCTGCAGATCGGCCTCATCACCGGTCTCATCGGGCTGGGGCTCGTGGCGCTGTACTCGCTGATCACGTACCGCGCACTCGGCTGGGTGATCATGGCATCCATCGGCGTGATGGGCGTGCTGACGTACATCGTCATCGCCATCCTCGCGTGGCGGATGGGCTTCCGCTTGTCGCTCGCCGGCGTCGCAGGTCTGATCGTGTCGATCGGGTTCACGGCCGACTCGTTCATCGTGTACTTCGAGAGAATCCGAGACGAGCTGCGAGATGGCAAGTCGATCGTCGCAGCCGTCGAAGACGGCTGGGGGCGCGCGAAGCGCACCATCTACATCTCGAAGTCGATCAACGTCCTCGCCGCCGTCGTGCTGTACGTGCTGGCCGACGCCACGGTGAAGGGCTTCGCGTTCACCCTGGGTCTCACGACGCTCATCGACGTGTTCATCTTCGTGATCTTCACCCACCCGGTCATGCAGCTGCTCGCGCGCACCCGGTTCTTCGGCGGGGGGCACAAGCTCTCGGGTCTCGACCCGGATGCGCTCGGAGCGGTCTACCGCGGTCGCGCGCAGTTCCGCGATGTGCACACCGGTTCGTCCGGACGCGCCGCCCGCAACAAGGGCGCGCGCGGCGAGGCCGAGAAGCGGCAGACCATCGCCGAGCGCAAGCGCGCTGAGGCTCTCGCAGGATCCAAGGATGCCGGAAAGGACTCCGACGCCTGATGTTCTCCATGAATGAGTTCGGCAACAACCTCTACTCGGGCAAGACCTCGTTCCCGTTCGTCGGGAAGCGGCGCCTGTGGTTCGTCATCGCGATCCTGCTGGTCGTCGGCTCCGCCCTCGTGCCGCTCATACGTCCCGTGCAGTTCTCGATCGAGTTCACCGGCGGATCGCAGTTCGTCGTCTCCGCCCCCTCATCCACCGATCAGGCCCTCGCGACCGACGCGGTGCGCTCGGTCGTGCCGGACGCGGCCGCCAAGGTGGTCACGGTCAACAACCGCGACGTGCGGGTGCAGACCGACCAGATGACGCCGGACGAGACGCAGGATGTCAAGGCCGCCCTCGCTGACGCGTACGACGTGAAGGCCGACGAGATCACCGATTCGTTCATCGGGCCGGCCTGGGGCGAGAACGTCACCCGCCAGTCGCTGTGGGGCCTGGCGATCTTCCTCGCCCTGACCTTCCTCATCCTCGCGATCTACTTCCGCACCTGGAAGATGTCGGCGGCCGCCATCATCGGCCTGCTCGACGTGCTCCTGATCACGGTCGGCGTGTACGCCCTCGCCGGGTTCGAGATCTCGCCCGCGGCGGTGATCGGATTCCTCACGATCCTGGCGTACTCGCTGTACGACACCACCGTCGTGTTCGACAAGGTCCGCGAGAACACCACAGAGGACGTTAATCAGACGTCGCGCACCTTCGGCGAGTCCGTGAACCTCGCGGTGAACCAGACGCTGATCCGCTCGATCAACACGTCGGTCGTCGCTGCTCTGCCGGTCGGCGCGATCCTGTTCATCGGCTCGCTGTGGTTCGGCGCCGAGACGCTCACCGACATCTCGCTGTCGATCTTCGTCGGCATCATCGTCGCCACGTACTCGACGCTGTTCGTCGCGGCGCCCCTCTACTCGCTGTTCCGCGAGAAGGAGCCTGCCATCGTCGCGCACGACGCGAAGGTGCACGAGGCGCGCGAGCGCGCTGTCGCAGCGGTGTGATCGCCCCCGCGCGGCCGGGGACGACCCCGGCCGCGCGTAGGATGATCTGATCGGGAACGGGAGCAGAAGATGGCGGATTCTCAGGCGACAACGCAGGTGTCGAGCCTGCGCCGGCTGGTGCCGCGCATCTTCTCGCGCGCACCCAGGGTCAACGACCTCGACAATCTGATCCGCACCGTCCGCGCGAACCACCCGCGCGGAGACCTGCCCATCATCGAGCGGGCCTATCGGGTCGCCAAGGAGAAGCACGAGGGGCAGCGCCGCCAGAGCGGCGAGCCGTACATCACGCACCCCCTCGCCGTCGCGCAGATCCTGGCAGAGCTCGGCCTCGGCCCGCGTGCCATCGCCGCGGCGCTGCTGCACGACACCGTCGAGGACACCGGGTATGCGCTCACCGAGCTGACGGCGGAGTTCGGCGACGAGGTCGCCATGCTCGTCGACGGCGTCACCAAGCTCGACAAGGTCAAGTACGGCGAGAGCGCGCAGGCCGAGACGGTCCGCAAGATGATCGTGGCGATGTCGAAGGACATCCGGGTGCTGCTGATCAAGCTCGCCGACCGCCTGCACAACGCCCGCACCTGGGGCTTCGTGCCGCCCGAGAAGTCGGCGCGCAAGGCCAAGGAGACCCTTGAGATCTACGCGCCGCTCGCGCACCGTCTCGGCATCCAGACGATCAAGTCCGAGCTCGAGGATCTCTCGTTCGCGGTGCTGCACCCGAAGATCTACGCCGAGATCAACAGCCTCATCGCGCAGCGCACCCCGCAGCGCGAGAAGTACCTGCAGAGCGTCGTCGAGTCGATCAACGAGGATCTGCGCGAGCTGCGGATCCGCGGCAAGGTGGTCGGGCGCCCCAAGCAGCTGTACTCGGTCTATCAGAAGATGGTCGTGCGCGGACGCGAGTTCGACGACATCTACGACCTGATCGGCATCCGCGTCCTGGTCAACTCGGTGCGCGACTGCTACGCCGTGCTCGGAGCGATCCACGCCCGGTGGACGCCGCTGCCCGGCCGCTTCAAGGACTACATCGCCACCCCCAAGTTCAACCTCTACCAGTCGCTGCACACGACGGTCATCGGGCCGTCGGGCCGCACCGTCGAGATCCAGATCCGCACGCACGAGATGCACCAGCAGGCGGAGTTCGGCGTCGCCGCGCACTGGATGTACAAGGAGCGGATGAACGGCGGCAAGGTGGATGCCCGTGCCGCCGACGCCGACATGGCCTGGCTCGCGCACATCTCCGACTGGCAGGCGGAGACGGCTGACCCGAGCGAGTTCCTCGATTCGCTGCGCTTCGAGATCGGCGCGAAGGAGGTCTACGTCTTCACCCCGAAGGGGCGGGTCATCGGCCTGCCCACCGGTGCGACGACGGTGGACTTCGCGTACGCCGTGCACACCGAGATCGGGCACCGCACGATGGGCGCCAAGGTCAACGGGCGGCTCGTGCCGCTGGAGACCGAGCTGAAGAGCGGCGACGTGGTCGAGGTGTTCACCTCGAAGAACCCCGACGCGGGACCCAGCCAGGACTGGCTGAGCTTTGTCAAGAGCACCCGCGCGCGCAACAAGATCCGGGGATGGTTCACGAAGGAGCGTCGCGAGGAGGCGATCGAGCAGGGCAAGGAGTCCATCGCCAGGGCGATGCGCAAGCAGAACCTGCCCCTCCAGCGCCTCATGAACCAGGAGTCGTTCGCCGAGGTCGCGCGTCAGCTGCGCTACGAGGACGTCTCCGGGCTGTACGCCGCTGTCGGCGAGGGGCACGTCTCGACGCAGTCGGTGCTCGAGAAGGTCACCGCTCTCGTCGCCGCCGATGAGGACACCAGCACTGGGGCCATCGAGCTGCCGGGCCGCGCCCCGGCGCGCGAACCCCGCACGAGCGATTCCGGTGTGCTGGTGCGAGGTGCCTCGGACATCCTCGTCAAGCTCGCACGCTGCTGCACTCCGGTGCCCGGAGACCCCATCGTCGGGTTCGTCACGCGGGGCAGCGGCGTCTCGGTGCACCGTCAGGACTGCGTGAACGTGAAGGCGCTCGGCTCCGACCCGGAGCGCTTCATCGAGGTCGAGTGGGCACCGACGACCAAGAGCGTGTTCCGCGTGCAGATCCAGGTGGAGGCGCTCGACCGCTCCGGCCTGCTCTCCGACGTCACGCGCGTGCTCAGCGAGCACCACGTCAACATCCTCTCGGCCACGGTCTCGACCACCGACGAGCGTCTCGCTCTCAGCAGATTCGTCTTCGAGATGGGGGACTCGGTGCACCTCGACCGGGTGCTCAACGCCGTCCGCCGCATCGATGCCGTCTACGACGTTTACCGCGTCACCACGTCCTGAGCCGCCAGCTCTCCAGGATCCGTCTGGCGTGGGCGGCGCCCGGCCGCCTGCCCAGCGGCAGCACCCGCGCGCGAACGGCGTCGATCAACCCGGGCGAGACGCCGATCAGCGCATGCAGCCAGATCTCGTCCTCAGCGCTGCGCGCCGAGCTGAGCAGCAGCGACACGGCGGTCGCCTCCGGCGTCTGAACCCATACTCCGGCAATCGATCGGATGTCGTCGGCGGCGAGCCGTCTCTCGTGATGCACCACGCGCATCGACGGACCGATGCGCTGGCGGCTGACGCTGATCCGGGACACATGGTGAACGCTCGGGGGAGCGTCGCCGGCCCCGTGCACCCAGGCGGCGCTCACGCCGCTCACTGCCGTTCCCGGCGGGACGAGTGGCGAGAGGCTCAGCGCTCTGGCGCCAGCTCCCTCGATGGTGTCCGCCGGCATGTATCCCTCGCCGACCTCGACGACGTCGCCGTCGAGGCGTGCAGCGCTCAGCTCGGTCAGGCTCAGCCGGCCACCCGGACGGTAGAACAGGGCAGGATGCACGCTCAACAGTATGAGCCGCGACGCCCACCAAAAGGACGTCGCGGCTCATACTGTGGACAACGGCGGATGCCGGTCAGCCGGCGAGGTTCAGCCGCCCAGCGCGCTCAACCACGAGCGACGCGCGGCGAGGGCCTCGGTGGCCTCCTTGACTGCGCGCCTGTCTCCGGACTTCTCCGCCGCGGCGAGCTCGGACTCGAGCTTCTCGATGGCCTCGAGCAGCTGCGAGCTCATGTCGTTCGCACGAGCCTTCGTCTCGGGGTTGTTCTTCTTCCAGTCGACGTCCTCACGCGACTTGAGGGCCTGCTCGATCGAGCGCATGCGGTCGTCGAGCGCCCGCTCCTTCTCGCGCGGGAAGATGCGGCCGACCTCGTCCCACTGATGCTGGATGCGCGTGAGCAGGGCGCGGGCGCGCTTGAGGTTCGGCTCGTCGGCGACGGCCTTCGCCTCTTCGAGCAGTGCCTCACGGGCCTCGATCTTCGGAGCCGAGTCAGCCTCCTCAGCGGCGGCCTGCTCTGCGCGTGCGGAATACAGTGCGTCGCCAGCTGCCTTGAACCGCGCCCAGAGCGCGTCATCGGCCTTGCGGCCGGCACGACCCGATGCCTTCCACTCGTCGAGCAGATCGCGATAAGCGGGGATGCCGTCGACACCGCGGGGTGCCAGCGCTTCCGCGCGCTCGACGAGACGAGCCTTGGCATCACGGGCGCTGCGGTGGGCATCGTCGAGCTCGGAGAAGAACGCCCGTCGTGCCTTGTCGACCGTGGTGCGCGCATCCCGGAAGCGCTTCCAGAGCTGCTGCGCCACGCCCTTGGGCAGGCGAGGCGCGTTCTGCTGGTGCGCCTGCCATGCGTCGAAGAGCTCGGTCATCTCTGCGGTGACCTGCTTCCACTGCACCTTCGCCAGATCGCGGCCCGCGATGGCCTCGGCCTTCTCGACGATCGTGGTGCGCTCGGCGATGGCGGCGTCCAGCGCCTCCTTCGCGGCGGCCGACTCCCTGGCCGCGGAGTCGGCGAGCGAGGCGAGGAGCGTCTCGATGCGCTCACGGAGCGAGACCAGGTCGCCCACGGCGGCGGGTTCCGCGGCCTCGCCCTTCAGGTGCGTGGCCTGCTTGGTCAGGTCGGTCGCCGATGCGCCGCCGCTCTGCGCGCGGGTCTCGAGCGTGCCCAGCTTGACGGCGAGGTCGTCGTACTTGCGGCCGTAGTACGCCAGCGCCTCTTCCGCGGTGCCGTCGGGGTACTGGCCGACAGGACGCCAGCTCTCGCCCTCGCGCACCTCGACCGTGCCGTCCTCGGTGACCCGGCCCCATTCGGCGGCGTCCGAGGTGACCGGCGCGACGGCCGGTGCTGCTGGCGCTGCCGCTGCCACCGTGGGCATCGGCTTGCGCGGCGGAGCCGGAACAGGCGGTCCGGGAACAGGAGGGGTGGGCGTGGGGGCGTCGTTGTCAGACACGATGTTCTCCTTGCGCGGTCGCTCCGCGGGAGTGGGAAAGGACGTTGCTCAGCCTAGTTCACTCGCCCGGCGTCTGCGTCGGCGCGGGCGCCGGCGTCTCGTCGGGATCAGCGCTCTCGGACGGCTCAGGAGAAGGGGTCGGCGCGGGAGTCGACGTCTGGGTCGGGGCGGGCTCCGGTGCGGTCATCTGCGCGTGCACGGCCTGGCTGGCGACAGCGCCCGCGACGATCAGCGACCCGATGACGGTGGCCACGATCGTGTCGCGCCGACGACGCCGGATGTTCTTGGCGTTCCACGCGCTGCGCGCCGCATACAGCCGGGCGCGCTCCGCGTCGGTACGCGTGCGCTGGGGGTTGCGGGAACCGCGTGCTGCCATGGGGTGTCCTCCTGATGCGATCGTCAGGAGCCTACCCGGGCACGCCCGGTGTCCGCCCTGCCAGCTAGCCTGGAACGATGACCTCCGCGCCCCTCCTGTCGGGACAGACTCCGCTCGCTGTGCGCATGCGACCGGTCTCGCTCGACGAAGTGGCCGGGCAGCAGCATCTGCTGCGCGCGGGCTCGCCGATCGTCGCCCTCGCCGACCCGGATGCCAAGGCGCCCGGCGCCGTGTCCATCATCCTCTGGGGACCGCCTGGCACGGGCAAGACGACCCTCGCGCAGGCGATCGCGCGCTCTTCCGGGCGCCGGTTCGTCGAGCTGTCCGCGATCACCGCGGGCGTGAAGGACGTGCGCGAGGTCATGCAGGAGGCGGTCACGCAGCGCGACCTGTACGGGCAGACGACGATCCTCTTCCTCGACGAGATCCATCGGTTCACGAAGGCGCAGCAGGATGCCCTCCTGCCCGGCGTCGAGAACGGCTGGGTCATCCTCATCGCGGCGACGACCGAGAATCCGTCCTTCTCGGTCATCTCGCCGCTGCTCTCCCGCTCGCTGCTGCTGACGCTGAAGCCCCTCACCGACGATGACATCGGCGTTCTGCTCGACCGCGCGGTGACCGACGCGCGAGGCCTGGCCGGAGCGGTCGCGGTCTCGGACGACGCTCGAGCCGCGCTGATCAGGCTGGCGTCGGGCGATGCGCGTCGCGCCCTCACCGGCCTCGAAGCCGCGGCGGCCGTCGCGCTGTCGAAGCAGGAAGACGGAGATGGCGTGGTCGTCTCGGATGAGGACGTCGCACAGGCCGTGGATCGCGCGCTGCTGCGATACGACAGGCAGGGCGACGAGCACTACGACGTGATCAGCGCGTTCATCAAGTCGATCCGCGGCTCGGACCCCGACGCGGCGGTGCACTACCTGGCGCGCATGATCGAGGCGGGGGAGGACCCGCGCTTCATCGCCCGCAGGCTGGTGATCTCCGCCGCTGAGGACATCGGTCTCGCCGACCCGCAGGCGCTGAGCATCGCGACCGCGGCGGCCGACGCCGTCGCCTTCATCGGGATGCCCGAGGGCCGCATCCCGCTGGCCGAGGCCACCATCTACCTGGCGACCACCGCCAAGTCGAATGCCGCCTACACGGCGATCAACCAGGCGATATCCGATGTGCGGGCGGGCGGCTTCGGGCGGGTTCCGATCCACCTCCGTGACGCGCATTACGCGGGAGCCAAGCGCCTGGGGCACGGGAAGGGCTACCGCTATCCGCACGACAGCGACGCGGGCATCCTTCCGCAGCAGTACCTTCCAGACGAACTCGTCGGGCGCCGGTACTACGAGCCGAAGAACCTCGGTGCCGAGCGCGACATCGCGCCGCGGCTGGAGCGCATCCGCAGGATCCTCGGCGACCGCTGAGACGCTCAGCCCGATCTGTTACCATTGAGCGGCTCGAAACACAGTTTTCGGGCATCCCTCTCTCCTGTACCACTTCCTGTCGCGCCCCGGCGTGCGCGTCGAGAAGGAGGAAGCGAGGCGATACGCCCGTGAGGCGCGAAAGACGCGTCCACGTCACGGAAGGAACACTTCGTGGTCACGAAGTCCCAGGACCGCCGCAAGGTCCGTCTCAGCCGTGCGCTGGGAATCCCGCTCACCCCGAAGGCCGCCCGCTACCTCGAGAAGCGTCCCTACGCTCCCGGCGAGCACGGCCGCACCAAGCGCAAGGCTGACAGCGACTACGCCGTCCGTCTGCGTGAGAAGCAGCGTCTGCGCGAGCAGTACGGCATCCGCGAGAAGCAGCTGCGCATCGCGTTCAACGAGGCCCGCCGCAAGGACGGCCTGACCGGTGAGAACCTGGTCGAGCTGCTCGAGATGCGTCTCGACGCCCTCGTCGTGCGTGCCGGCTTCGCCCGCACCACCGCGCAGGCTCGCCAGCTGGTCGTGCACCGTCACATCCTCGTCGACGGTCAGCTCGTCGACCGCCCGTCGTTCCGCGTGAAGCCGGGTCAGCTCATCCACGTCAAGGCCAAGTCCGAGGCTCTCGAGCCTTTCCAGGTCGCAGCAGCCGGCGGTCACGCCGAGGTCCTGCCCCCGGTTCCGGGCTACCTCGAGGTCGAGCTCGACAAGCTGCAGGCCCGCCTGGTCCGTCGTCCGAAGCGCGCCGAGGTCCCCGTGACCTGTGAAGTGCAGCTCGTCGTCGAGTACTACGCAGCTCGATAAGACATTGGGTGCCTGAGCCGGTCGAAGGCTCGCACGAGAGGCGTCGGGGATTCCCCGGCGCCTCTCGTCGTAGGATGGAGCGATGAAGAGACTGTCTTGGTTCCTGACCGGCGTGATCGGCGGTTTCGTCGCCGCCCACTTCATGAACAAGGACCCTCGCGGGCAGGAGATCTTCGCCGACCTCGACGCCCGTCTGTCCCAGGTCACCGCCGTCATCGGCGACGCGTATCGGCAGCAGGAAGCCCGCCTGTCCGACCCCGCAGACGACTGATCCCGATTCACACTCGCCGCGCATCCCGACGCGGCGCTCCCACGCAAGGAATGCCACGAGCTCTATGAAAACTGCGGAGATCGCGCAGCGGTACCTCGACTACTTCGAGAAGAACGACCACCTCATCGTCCCGTCGGCATCCCTGGTCAGCGACGACCCTTCGCTGCTCTTCACGGTCGCCGGCATGGTGCCGATGATCCCGTACCTCACGGGCGTCGTTCCCGCTCCGCACCCGCGCATCGCCGATGTGCAGAAGTGCATCCGCACGAACGACATCGAAGAGGTCGGGCGCACCGCCCGCCACGGCACGTTCTTCCAGATGCTGGGCAACTGGTCGTTCGGCGACTACTTCAAGGAAGGCGCGATCCGCTACGCCTGGGAGCTGCTGACCTCCTCCGAAGCCGACGGCGGCCTCGGATTCGACGAGAAGGACCTGTGGGTCACCGTCTACGAGACCGACGACGAGGCCGAGGCCATCTGGCGCGACATCATCGGGCTGAAGCCGGAGCGCATCCAGCGACTCGGGCGCGCCGACAACTACTGGAACACCGGGCAGCCCGGCCCCGGTGGCCCGGACTCGGAGATCTTCTTCGACCGTGGGCCCGCCTACGGCAAGGACGGCGGACCTGCCGTGGACGACTCCCGGTTCCTGGAGATCTGGAACCTCGTCTTCATGCAGGAGTTCGTCGAGAACGTCCGCAGCAAGACCGAGTTCGACATCGTCGGCGAACTGCCGATGAAGAACATCGACACCGGCATGGGGCTCGAACGCGTCGCCTTCCTCAAGCAGGGCGTCGAGAACATGTACGAGAGCGACCAGGTGCGTCCGGTTCTCGACCGCGCCGTGGAGCTCTCCGGCAAGAGGTACGGCGCCGTGCATGAGGACGACGTGCGCTTCCGCGTCATCGCCGATCACGTGCGCTCCTCTCTCATGCTCCTCTCCGACGGCGTGCGCCCCTCGAACGAGGGCCGCGGCTACATCCTGCGCCGTCTGATGCGCCGCACCGTGCGGTCGATGCGCCTGCTCGGCGTCGACGCGCCGGCGTTCCCCGAGCTCTTCGCCGCGTCGAGGGACGCGATGAAGTCGGCGTACCCCGTGCTGGAGACGGAGTGGTCGACGCTCTCCTCCGCCGCGTTCGCCGAGGAGGAGACCTTCCGTCGCACGCTCGCTCAGGGCTCGACCATTCTCGACCTCGCGCTGGACGACACGAAGAAGAAGGGCGCAGCCACCCTCAGCGGCTCCGAGGCCTTCCTGCTGCACGACACCTACGGGTTCCCGATCGACCTCACACTCGAGGTCGCCGAGGAGGCGGGGCTCGACGTCGACCGCCCGGCGTTCGACGCGCTCATGAAGGAGCAGCGCGACCGTGCGAAGGCCGACGCCCGCAACCGCAAGCGCCAGCTCGCCGATGTGTCGGTGTATCGCGAGTTCCGCGCGCTGGGCGAGACGGGTTTCGCCGGCTACACCGATCTGCAGACCGAATCCCGGGTGCTCGGACTGATCGTCGACGGTGCCCCCGCGCAGACGGCGTCCGAGGGTCAGGTCGCCGAGGTCATCCTCGCCGAGACCGCGCTGTACGCCGAATCGGGTGGCCAGGTGGCCGACAAGGGTACGATCGTCGGCGCCGGGTTCGAACTCGACGTGCTCGATGTGCAGCGTCCGGTGCCCGGACTGATCAGCCACACCGTGCACGTGGCCACCGGGTCGGTCTCGGTGGATGACCGCGCGACCAGCGTGGTCGACGCGGCGAATCGTCGTGCGGCTCAGCAGGCGCACTCGGCCACGCACCTGGTGCATGCCGCTCTGCGCGACACGCTCGGCAAGACCGCCACTCAGGCTGGATCGCTCAACCGCGCCGGGTACATGCGCTTCGACTTCGCGTGGTCGCAGCCGCTCTCGCTCGAGACCCGCTCGGAGATCGAGGAGATCACCAACCGCGCGGTGAACGACGCGCTCGAGGTGACCACCCGCATCGTCTCGCTGGACGAGGCCAGGGAGGCCGGCGCCATGGCGCTGTTCGGCGAGAAGTACGGCGACGTGGTGCGCATGGTCGACATCGGCGGGCCCTGGTCGCGTGAGCTCTGCGCCGGCACGCACGTGACGACGAGCTCGGAGATCGGGCTGGTGAGCCTCGTGGGCGAGTCGTCGGTCGGAGCATCCAACCGCCGCATCGAGGCTCTCGTGGGACAGGACGCCTTCCGGGAGCTGGCTGCCGAGCGCACCGTCGTGTCGCAGCTGACCTCTGCGCTCAAGGCGCCGCGCGACCAGCTCGGCGCCCGCATCGAAGAGCTGCAGGCGAACCTGAAGGCCGCTGAGAAGCGCATCGCGCAGTTCGAGGCGAAGGAGCGCGAGGGTCGAGTCCCTGCTCTCGTCGAGGCCGCATCGCGCATCGGCGCATACCGGGTGGCTTCGACGTCCCTGGGCGAGATCGGCTCAGCAGATGACATCCGAACGCTCGCCCTCAGCGTGCGCGAGCGCCTCGGCTCCGACCCCGCGGTCGTCGCCTTCGGAGGCGTGGTCGGCGGCCGGCCGATCGTCGTCGTCGCGACGAACGACGCCGCCCGCACCGCCGGCGCGAAGGCGGGCGCACTCGTGCGCATCGCCGCCGGCCTGCTCGGTGGCGGCGGCGGCGGGAAGGACGATGTCGCTCAGGGTGGCGGGACCGATGCTTCGGCTCTGGATGCCGCGCTTGCGCGGATCGTCTCGGAGCTCGCAGGAGCGTGACGGGCTTCCGCCGCGGAACCCGCATCGGGATCGATGTCGGCAAGGCGCGCGTCGGCGTCGCCCGGTGCGATCCCGACGGGATGCTCGCTGTGCCGGTGGAGACCGTGCCGCGGGCGGAGACGTCGATCGATCGCATCCTTCAGCTCGTCGCCGAGTGGGAGCCTCTGGAGATCGTGGTGGGCCTGCCCGTGAACATGCGCGGCGAGGAGACGCTGTCGACCACGGATGCGCGCGATTTCGCGCAAGAGCTGCAGCACCGCTCGGGCCTGGCTGTCCGCATGGTCGACGAGCGGCTCAGCACGGTCAGCGCTCACACCGCACTGCGCGCTTCTGGGCGAACGCAGAAGAAGTCTCGTAGCATTGTCGATCAAGTGGCCGCAGTGGTGCTGTTGCAGCATGCCGTGGACACCGAGAAGAGCACCGGAAAGCCCGCCGGTGCGTTGATCCCCCCTGCCCAGGAGCCGCCGCGCGATGTCTGATCCGCACGATCGCAGACCCGACTCGCTCGGTGACTTCTTCGACAACGTTCCCACGGCTGCCACGCCGCTGCCCGAACGCGACGCACGTGACGAACCCGCTCCGGGTTCGCGTCGGGCTCTGCGCGAAGCAGCCGCTCGCGACGCGGCAGAGCGCGATGTGCCCCGTGCCCGGACATCGGCCGGCGGAGACAGCGCTCCGCACGTCACGGGCGACGACGCCCCGGCCGTCCCCGCGCAGCCCGAGGCGACCGTCTCGCCGCGGCCGGCAGGCCGAGGCGACGGCCAGGGGTCCGCAGACATCGCGGTGACGCCGTCCGGCGCCCCGATCGCGCACGATGAACCGGACCACCAGTCCCTCGACTCGCTGTTCGCCCCCGAGGCGGCGACCCACGTCCCCCGCAAGCGTCGCGGCCGCGGCTGCCTGATCGCGCTGGTCGTGCTGCTGGTGATCGGCGGCGTCATCGCCGGGGCCGGCGTCTGGGTCTACAACACCTACCAGACACAGATCGACGACATCATGGGGTGGGGCGAGCCGAAGGACTACGAGTCGGGCATCGCCACCGGCGAGGCCTTCGTGACGATCAAGAAGGGCGACACCGGCGCGCCCGTGTCGACAGCGCTCTTCCAGGCCAAGGTCACCAAGACCGACCGGGTGTTCTACGACTACCTGATCGAGAACGACCCCAACGTCACCTTCTATCCCGGCGTGTACAAGCTCCAGCAGAAGATGACGGCGTCGGCGGCGCTGAAGGCGCTCTCGAACCCCGACAATCGCATGGCCAACACCGTGCGCATCGCCGAGGGCAGCACCGTCGCCTCGTCGCTGCCGCGGATCGCGGAGGGCGTCGGCATCCCGATCGAGGATCTGCAGGCCGCCGTTCAGGATCCCGGAGCGTACGGCGTTTCCGCAGAGAACCTCGAGGGCTGGCTGTTCCCGGCCATCTACACATTCGATCCCGGCTCGAGCGCGCAGGACGTGATCGCCGCCATGGTCGATCGCACCCGCGAATCGCTGGCAAAGGCGGGCGTCCCCGCAGACGACGTGCAGCGCGTGCTGACCATCGCCTCGATCATCGAGCGCGAGGCCCGCACCGCCGACTTCCCCAAGGTGTCGCGGGTGATCGCGAACCGTGTCGCTGACGGCATGATGCTGCAGATGGACTCGACCGCGCAATACGGCTACGGGGAGCTGCATGCCGGGAAGGCGAGCACCTCGGAAGCCGCGCAGCATGATGACAACCCGTGGAACACGTACGTCATCACCGGGCTTCCGAAGACGCCGATCGCGAATGCGGGCGACGCCGCGATCGACGCCGCCATGCACCCGGTCGACGGGCCGTGGCTGTACTTCGTGACCGTCGACTTCTCGACCGGCGAGACGCAGTTCTCCGAGACCTACGAAGAGCATCAGCAGGGCATCAAGAAGATGCGCGCGTGGTGCTCGGCGAACACCGACTACAAGGGCTGCTGACGTGGTCGGGCGCACGCGCCTCGCCGTCTGGGGCGACCCGATCGGTCACAGCCGCTCGCCGCAGCTGCACTCCGCGGCCTACCGGCATCTCGGACTCGAGTGGACGTACGAGCGTCGTCAGGTCGACAGAGCCGGTTTCCCCGCTGCCCTGACATCGCTCGATGAGTCGTGGCGCGGGCTGTCGCTGACCATGCCGCTGAAGGAAGTCGCGCACGACACCGCAGACGAGCTCGACCGTCACGCGGCCCTCACCGGGGCGGTGAACACGCTGCTTCTCGGCGAGACCCTCCGCGGCTTCAACACCGACGTGGGCGGCATCGTCGACGCGTTCACCCATGCCGGAGTCACGGGCGTGCGGCGCGCGCGCATCCTCGGTGCCGGCGCCACCGCGGCATCCGCGCTGGTCGCGCTGAGCGATCTCGGGGCGACCGAGGTCGAGTTCCGCGCGCGGCGCCCTGAGGCGGTCGACCGCCTGCGCCCGACCGCCGAGGCCCTCGGCGTGCAGGTCAGCACCGCGGACCTCGCGGCCCCGGCATCCGACGTCGATGCGACCGTCGCCACTCTGCCGAGCGGCACCGTACTCGACCCCGGCATCGCGATGCCGCTCGCAGCCGTCGGCGGCACGCTCTTCGAAGCGGCATACGCGCCGTGGCCCTCTGCTCTGGCAGCGCTCTGGCCCTCGAAGCGAGTCATCTCGGGCTTCGAGATGCTGCTGTTCCAGGCCGTCCGCCAGATCCGCATCTTCCGCCATGGCGACCAGCAGAGCGAGCTGCCCGACGAGGCCGTCACAGTCGACATCATGCGGTCGGCGGGCATGGAAGACTAGAGCAATGCTCCGCGTGCTCACTGCCGGCGAATCGCACGGCCCCGAACTCATCGCCATCGTCGAGGGTCTGCCCTCCGGTGTGACGGTCACGGCCGAGGCCATCCAGGCCGATCTCCAGCGCCGCAAGCTCGGTTACGGTCGCGGCTCGCGCATGAAGTTCGAGCAGGACGAGCTGACCATCTCCAGCGGCGTTCGCCACGGCCTCACCCTCGGGAGCCCCATCGCGCTGCGAATCGGAAACACCGAGTGGCCCAAGTGGACCGAGGTGATGAACCCGGCGCCCACCGAGCTGACCGAGAAGTCCCGCGGCAGGGGAGCGGCGCTCACCCGACCGCGGCCAGGTCACGCCGACCTCGTCGGCATGCAGAAGTACGACTTCGACGAGGCCCGGCCGATCCTCGAGCGTGCCAGCGCGCGGGAGACCGCCGCGCGTGTCGCCCTCGGCGCCGTCGCCCGCTCGTTCCTGTCGGAGCTCGGCATCCGCCTCGTGAGCCACACGCTCTCGATCGGCCCGGTGCAGGCTCCGGACGACGCCGCGCTGCCCACGCCGGACGACGTCGACGCGCTCGATGCGGATCCGCTGCGCTGCTTCGACGCCGAGACCTCCGCGCGCATGGTCGAGGAGGTCGACTCCGCCCGCAAGGACGGCGACACCCTCGGCGGCATCGTGGAGGTGCTCGCGTACGGCCTCCCACCCGGCATCGGCTCGCACGTGCACTGGGACCGCCGGCTCGACGGCCGCCTCGCGCAGGCGCTGATGAGCATCCAGGCGATCAAGGGCGTCGAGGTCGGTGACGGCTTCGAGACCACCCGCCGCCGCGGCTCGGCCGCCCACGACGAGCTGTTCTCCGCGAGCGACGGCATCACACGGGCATCCGACCGCGCCGGCGGCATCGAGGGCGGCATGAGCACCGGCACCGTGCTGCGCGTCCGCGCCGGCATGAAGCCGATCGCCACGGTGCCCCGCGCTCTGCGCACCGTCGATGTCTCCTCCGGCGAGACCGCCACCGCGCACCACCAGCGATCCGACGTCTGCGCGGTGCCTGCGGCCGGTGTCGTGGCCGAGGCGATGGTCGCCATCGAACTCGCGAACTCGCTGCTGGAGAAGTTCGGCGGCGACAGCATCCGCGAGACACGACGCAATCTCGACTCCTACCTCGCCGCGATCCCCGAGTCGCTGCGCACCGCACCGGCATCCGAGGCGGCGCTGCTCGCCCATGATGAGCTCGTCTGAGCATCCGCTGACCCTCGTGCTGGTCGGCCCGATGGCTGCAGGCAAGACGAGCGTCGGTCGGAAGGTCGCGCGTCTGCTCGCTGTGCCTTTCACCGACACCGACAAGCGCATCGCCGCTGAGCACGGGCCCATCCCCGAGATCTTCGCCGCGCACGGCGAAGCGCGGTTCCGTGAGTTCGAGCGCGAAGCCGTCGCGGTGGCGGTCGCAGAGGGCGGCGTGGTCTCGCTGGGCGGGGGAGCGGTGATGGATGCCGATACTCGCGCCCTGCTGCACCGGCATCCCGTCGTCTTCCTGACCGTGACCGCAGACGCCGTCGAGCGGCGCATCAGCGGAAGCGCCCGCCCGCTTCTGGCGGGCGACGAGAACCCGGTGGAGCGCTGGCGCACCATCTTCGATCAGCGACGAAGCTGGTACGAAGAGGTCGCCGACCTCACCGTCGACACATCCCGCAGACCCATGCGGGCACTGGCGGAGGAGATCGCCGCCTGGAGGAGGAAGCAGCCATGACCACGACCACGATCAGCGTCTCCGGACAGACCCCCTACGACATCACCGTCGGGCGCGGCATCCTCGACCGCGTGCAGGCGGCGCTCGACCCCGCGGTTCGCAAGGTTCTCGTCGTTCATCCGCCGACCCTCGGCAAGCGCGCAGCAGAGCTGCGCGAGCGTCTGATGTCCGACGGCGGAATCGAGGTGCTGCTGGCAGAGATCCCGGATGCCGAGGCCGGCAAGCGCATCGAGGTCGCGGCGTTCTGCTGGCAGGTGATGGGTCAGGCGGACTTCACCCGCACCGACGCGGTGGTCGGCTACGGCGGCGGTTCGGTGACCGATGTCGCCGGTTTCGTCGCCGCGACCTGGCTGCGCGGCGTGCAGGTCGTGCAGGTGCCGACCACGGTGCTCGGCCTGGTCGACGCCGCCGTCGGCGGGAAGACCGGCGTGAACACGGCTGAGGGCAAGAACATGGTCGGCGCGTTCTGGGCGCCGCGGGCCGTCGTCGGTGATCTCGACGAGCTGCAGAGCCTGAGCGCGAACGAGGCGACTGCGGGCTATGCGGAGGTCGTGAAGGCGGGATTCATCTGGGCTCCCGAGATCCTCGACATCATCGAGGCGTCGCCGGAGCGGGCTGTCGATCCGACGACCGATGAGTTCCGCCGCACCGTGGAGCTCGCGATCGAGATGAAGGCCAAGGTCGTCTCGGACGACTTCCGCGAAGCCGGGCTGAGGGAGATCCTCAACTATGGCCACACCCTCGGGCACGCGATCGAGCACGCCGAGCGCTACCAGTGGCGCCACGGTGCGGCGATCTCGATCGGCATGATGTACGCCGCCGAGCTGTCGCGTCTGGCCGGGCGGCTGTCGGATGCCGGAGCTGACCGGCACCGGTCGGTGCTCGAATCGCTCGGGCTGCCCAGCACCTACCGCGCCGGCGCCTGGCAGCAGCTGCTGGCGACGATGCAGCGCGACAAGAAGGCGCGGGGCGGGATGCTGCGCTTCATCCTGCTCGACGACATCGCGAAGCCGACCGTGGTGCAGGCACCGGACGAGTCGCTCATGTTCGCCGCGTACCAGGAGATCGTCGGATGACCAATGCCCGTCGCATGATGCTGCTGAATGGTCCGAACCTCAACCTGCTGGGCACGCGCGAACCCGATGTCTACGGCACCGCCACGCTGGCCGACGTCGAGCAGCTCGCGGCGGCTGCCGCGGCGGAGGCCGGCTACGAGCTGCGTGCGCTGCAGAGCAACCACGAGGGTGTGCTGATCGACGCGATCCACGCCGCCCGAGAGGACTGTGCGGCGATCATCATCAATCCCGGCGGGCTCACGCACACCTCGGTGTCGCTGCGAGACGCTCTGACCGGCGTCGGCCTGCCGTTCGCCGAGGTGCACATCTCCGACGTCTACGCCCGGGAGGAGTTCCGGCACTTCTCCTACCTGGATGACGTCGCCGCTGTGCGCGTGGTCGGCGAGGGAGTGGACGGCTACGCGCGCGCCGTGCGGGAGCTGGCCGCGCTGCTCTGAAGTCAGTCGGCCCAGAACCGGCGGGCCCGCGCGCTCGACTCTGACACCGAGCCGGCATCGATGGTCACGCGTGTCTCAGGGATGTCGAACGCCGGCCATTGCACGACGACCTCGATCCTTCCGTCTGGTGGCAGCGGCCACAACCAGAGGTGATCGCCCGACGAGTAGGCGTGCGCACCGCCACCGCCGCCCTGCTCGCGTCGGCTGAGTGTGAATCCTTCAGGCTCAGCCATCGGATCGCCGCCACCGGAGAATGGGGAGACGCCGGTCACCTTCGTGCCGTCGGCCAGCACCACGCCGACGCGGAAGCGCCCTGCCGGATTGCCTGAGCCGAAACCCATATGCTCCATGAAGGCGCCGGTCAGCTCGTTCCAGTCCTCGATCGCGATGCCGTTGCGGCGCAGGCGTCGCTGAATGCGGAGCTCGATCCCATCGGAGTAGACGGCGACGGCGACGAGGGCCACCGCGACATGGTCGGTCACAGCCAGGACCTCGGATGCCGGGATCAGGACTGGCAGCTCGTCCTCCGGAACCTGCCACCATCGCGGCTGGGGTGGCTCGTCGTCGTCCTGCTCTGGCATCGGGGGATCGGGTGGGAAGAAGCTCACGCCGCCAGTCCACCATGCGACCCAGGTGCCTGTACAGAGCCGCCGTGCGGCACCACGCGTGCCGCTGCTAGCGTCGAGGGATGCCCCTCGCACTGGTCACCGGAGCCGCACGTTCGAACAGCATCGCCGCCGGCATCGTTCCTCGCCTCCGCGCCGACGGGTGGGAGGTCGTGACCAGCGATCTCGACGCCGGGGACTATCCCTGCGACCTCTCGGATGCGCAGGCGCCGACCGCCCTGATCGAGACGATCACCCGAGAGCGCGGAACCATTTCGGCTCTGGTGCTCAGTCATGCGCATGATGTGGAGTCCGGCATTCTCGACACCACGGCCGAGAGCTTCGACCAGCATGTCGCCGTGAACGCCCGTGCGTCTCTCCTCCTGATCGCGGCCTTCGCGCGGCAGGTCGGTGAGACCGGCGGAGCGATCGTCGCATTCACGAGCGATCACGTGACGGGGAATCTGCCATACGGCGCATCGAAGGGCGCTCTGGACCGCATCGTCATCTCCGCTGCCCGCGAGTTCGGACCCCGCGGGATCTCCGCGAACGTCGTGAACCCCGGGCCGATCGACACCGGATGGATGGACGACGAGACTCGACGGATGCTGACAGCCCAGCACCCGCTCGGCCGCTCGGGTACGCCCCGCGACATCGCAGGGATCACGTCATTCCTGCTCTCCGACGAGGGCCGCTGGATCAGCGGGCAGTTGCTGCACACCGACGGCGGATTCTCGGCACGGTTCTGACATCGCGGCCGCGGCGCGCGCGGATCATTCCGGATCGAGCAGCTCGTGCAGCACACGACGTGCGAGATCGGACTCTCCCGGAGTGACGTTGGTCAGCATGATCAGTCCCTTCCATAGGGCCCACCCGGCGCCCCGTGCCCATGCCGCGTCATCGAGTCCGAGGCTGGTACGGAATGCCTGACGCGCGGTTCCTCGGAACTGCGTCCAGAAGATCACCGTGTCGCATGCCGGGTCGCCGACTGCCGAGCATCCGAAATCGAGCACAGCGGAAAGCGAATGCCGGTCGTCGACCAGCAGGTTGCCGATCGCCACATCGCCGTGCAGCCACACCGCCGCTTCGTGGGCGGGTGCGGTCGTCGCGTCGCGCCACGCACTGTGCGGACCGGACACGGGCCCGTCCGATGCCTGGATCCGCTGCAGAGAGCTGAGGAAGTCGCCGAGAGCAGCAGCGGCAGTCTCGTCGCCGCTGAGCAGCGCAGGTTCGGGGCGGTGTCCGTCGATCCAGTCGTAGGGTACGGACGAGGTCCGCGTCGATCGCAGCGCGCTCCGGGATGCAGTCCTGAGAGGCGAACAATTCGGCCATGCATCACACCTCCGCCGAGTACGCGCTACTCCGCCGCGATCGCAGCGGCGTATTCCGGATGCCTGCGACGGAAGACTTCCGCATAGACCGCGTCATCGATGACACCTCGCCGCGCAGCATCCGCGACCTCAGACCAAGTGCCCGAGGGATCGACGAGGAGAGAGTCATAGCCGTCGGTCGTCCCGCCCGGGACGTACGGGAAGCGTACGAGTTCGTCGATGAGCTGCTCCCGACTGATGCTGCCCGCTGCAAAGTACTCGCAGATACCGTACGGAGTCGAGGAGGAGAAGGTGTCGCTCGTCGCGGGTGCTTTCGACGCAGCGGTGAACTGCGTTCCGTCGCCGGTCTCATCTGATCTCGTCATCGCGCTCCTCGCGTCCAATCCTAGAGACAGCGTCTGGTGCGAGGGGCAGTGCACGCAGTTGGACTCGCGGCTGCCGATAACGCTGCTGCAGGGCTTTCGGCCGATCCGGTTTCGGCAGGGGGTTCCGGCGGACCGTTTCTCGGCGTGTCGCGCACCTGGTCGTCAGTCTCGGCGAGGCTGCCGAAAACGATCGTTTTCGGCAGGTGACCATCAAGCGATCTTTGAAGCAAGTCATCATCGGGGGTGTTGCCGGACATATCTCATGTAACGACCCTTCACGATGGGAATGACATGGATACTGATGATCGGCTTGACCTGCTGCTTGAGCGTTCAGCGCCAGCCGCGATCGTGATCGACTCCGCCTTGATGCGCGAAATGCACACCGTCTCTCACGCGACGTCTGCTCACGTGACGGCGGAACGCCCCGCTACTCGGAGAACTCATCGCCTGGCCGCTGGCGTGGGGCTCGCGGTGCTTCTGAGCGCCAGCGGCGGGGCTGCCTTCGCTGCGGGTGGTTTCGATTGGTTGCCATGGGCACAGGATCCCGACGTTTCGTATACCTTTACGCTCCCGAGCGGGCGCGGCTGTGAAGCGCGGATCGTCCTGGACCAGACCGAGGAATACGGCGACTGGGCGACCTTCGTCACGGAGATCGGGCAAGTTCGAGTAGACGAAGCTGCCGTTGAGCGACGTGCAAACGCGATGCACTCGAATCCGACCTCGATCGTCCAGGTGATCGACGCGCAGGGCCAGTTGACGGACGCGAGCGCCCAGGACCGGCCCGACGAAGACGACTGGTATCTGGCCGCTCACTATGCCGCGCTCACGGACGCGACGAATGAGCTGTCCGCTAGGACCGGCATTGACGGCTGGTGGACGTCCGATGCGCAAGTCCAGTGCGAGGCGGTTGCCCCGTGAATGCGGCAAAGCGCAAACGCACTCTCCTGACCACCGTCCTGCGGGAATCGAACGCAGACATCCTCCGATTCCTGCATCGGCGTGTGGGAGCAGAGGACGCCCCAGACCTGTTCGGGGAGACTCTATTGATCGCGTGGCGGCGCGTTGATGATCTCCCCACTGATCCCGACGAGGTGCGGATGTGGCTTTTCGGACTCGCGCGCGGCACGCTGCTGAATCACAGTCGCGGGGAACGACGTCGATCTGCGTTGGTCGACAAGATGCGGGCACACCTGCCAGCAGTGTCGGCCGCGCCGACCGCGGATGACGGCGGAGACGTCCGCGACGCGATTGCCCGCCTTGCGCCCGAACTCGCTGAGATAGTTCAGCTCGTTCACTGGGACGGTTTCACCCTCGCCGAAGCAGCGATCATTACGGGCTGCGCCGCCTCAACCGCCCGCGCACGATACGCACGCGCGAAGGAGCAACTACGAGCGATGCTGGGAGTGAACGCATGACCGTCGAGCCTTCATCGTCGGGTCCGCAGCCGAGTGATCTCCTATTGCCGCCGACAATCACGGTCGACCTCGTGAGCTTCATTTGTGTGAACGAGCAATCAGATCGACGGAAGCACTAAAGGCAGGGCGGGTAACGTGTCCTTTTCTCATGCTCCCGCCGAAAACGGCTGCCGATAGTCCGTTGTGCTGACCGTTATGGGCAAGCTTCCTGGGCCCGTTACCGCGCCCGCGCCGCAAACGATTGTTTACGGTGACGCCGACGCACACGTTCCGACATACTGTAGCCATGCTTAAGGCACGCGAACTGCTTGTCCTCACGCTCGTTACGAGCGGGATCCTGGTATTTTCCGGGTGCTCGGCTTCAGTGAAAGACGACTTTGCCGACCTTCGGAAACCGCACACGCGTCAAGACAAGCTGCCTGCGCTCGACGAAGACCCGAGCGAAACGATTGACTTTTCTACGGCCCGTTATCTTGGCGAGCACGAGGGAACGTCGTTATGGATAGCTGAGGGTATTAAGGCGTCGTCCGTCTGTCTCGTCGCCCTGTTTGGAGACTCAGAGGGCTCCATCTCGTGTGGAGGCACCTCCGGGGTTGCGACACAAGGGCAAGCTGGTAGCTTCGCCGTCATTCCCGACAATGGGTTCGTCCCCGACAACGCGATGAAGATCTCAGAGAACGTGTACGCGATCACGCCTTGAAGATCCACGTCGTCCGGTCGCCACCGTTCTCTACACAGCACCCATGGACCCGCCGATAACGTCTGCCGGAATCAAGTTTCGGAGAACGTTACCGGCGTGACAAGCGGGCACCAAACGAGAGATGCGCCGTAAACGATCGTTTTCGGCGTGAAGTCGTGGAATGGACCGGAATGGTCGCCGCGAACGTCCTTCAGAATCGCCGATCGGCAGAGGTCTTCGGCTGGGCGTCATCTGCCCGCTGTAGACGCGCGCAGCGTTTTGTCGGTCACGACAACGAGAGATACGAGCATGGCGATGCGCCGGATGCTGCGATCATCGGCCCCGCTCCAACGGTAGCGACGGTGGTTCCTATCTGCGGGTTGTGGCGCTTGAGCACCGGCCGCACCGACGCCTGCCCGCCTGGCTGACGTCCTGAAGTTGGAACCGGTCTGCCAGTATGGCGTCATGTCCGGCACACACAAACTCGCCCCTGTAGTCGCCGCACTCGCTTTGACGGCTGCCGCGCTGGCGGGGTGCGCCGCCACAGCACCAGCGGCAGTTCAGACATCCAAGGCGCCCGCTGCCACGGCTGTCGCCGAGCCGGTTACCGAGGCTACGCCGACGCCGGAATCGACCGAGCCGGAAGCGTGCTCCGGCATGTCTGAGGTCTACGGCGACGGCGGCGGTCTGTATTGGGAGCGCCAGGGTACGCTCCGGGATCTAGGCGCACGCGAGTTCGCGCGGGGCGAGGTGACAGTAGATGCGGATGGCACTCCCTTGACGTATACCGTTGAGCCCGGCGACGTCGAAGCCGTGGTTGCTGAACGGCTCTGCGCGTACCCAACCCTCGGCTCGATGAACCACAGGCGGGACATTCACCCCGGCCAGGTGCTCTGGCTCACGCCCAACCCCGACCTCCCCTGGGTGCCGTACTACAGCCCTTGGGACGCGCCTGCTGGGTTCCAGCAGATTCCGTACCAGCAGGCAATCGAGTCTGCAGGCGCCGCGGTCGACGCCGGTGACGTGGACAGAGTGCGAGCGATTTGGAACGACACGCTCAAGGGCATGTTCGGCGACCGGGACACCATCGACGCGGTCCAGAAGGTCGTCGACTCCGGCGACCTCGACGCGCTTCGCCAGCTCTTCTCCTGACGCTGACTGAGTGAGCGCCGTGGACGCCGAGGCCGCGACCGCTGGGGACGCTGCGCCGCACAGGTGAAAGCAGACGCCCTAGGCACGATTTGCCTGAGTTAGTGAATTAGACGAATCTGACCCAGCGGTGCACCGAAGAGTATCAACCAGCCTTTTGGTCAATGCCAAGAGCGTTCCGATGCCTCCGAGCGTGCCGAAAAGAACGATGACCGTGCGAGGTCTCAGCACGTCCGCGGACAGAGCCGACTGCGCGATCAGGGCGACCGACATCAATGGCATCAAGATCAGGTGGCTGTAGTCCGGGAATTTCCATTCGCCCGCCTTGAGGGGAACTAAACCGGCTCTTCGGAATTAGGGGTGTAGGTGGGATCTGCATCCTCCGGCTTCGAGTAGCGATCTGGCGACGTAGTTCGTCAGGTTCCGGAAGCCGAGGGCAGAGCCGCGGAGGTGCTCGAGCCGGCCCTTGATCGCCTCCGTTGGTCCGTTCGACGTTCCGGGACGGTCAAAGAACGCGAGGATGTCCGCTGCGCGCTGCTTGAGGGTGCGGCCGAGCTTGCGAAGCTCGGCGAGGCCGGTCGGGACGGCGGTGCTGACCGCGTCGATCACTGCCTTCATCATCTGCTTGCCGAGCTTCTTGTCAGGTTCCCGATACGCGGCGATCATGCGCTGGTAGATGCCCCAGGTCGCTTCGACTTGGACATGGTCGTCGTGGGCGAACAGCTTCTTCAGTCGGGTCCTCTGCCGGTCGGTGAGCAGCTTGTCGCCGGTGTGCAGGGTGCGGCGGGCCTGGTAGAGCGGGTCGCCCTTCATCCCGCGGCGCCCGAAAATGTCTTGCTGAACGCGGCGGCGGCAGACATCAAGCGCGTCACCGGCGAGACGGACCACATGGAACGGATCCATGACCGGGATCGCGTCGGGCAGCTCCTCAGCGGTGGCGGTCTTGAACCCGCTGAACCCGTCCATCGCGACGACCTCGATCCGATCCCGCCACTTCTTTGGACGGGCGGCGAGCCACTGCTTGAACACCGCTTTGGAGCGGCCCTCGACCATGTCCAGCAGCCTGGCCGGCCCGGTCTTGTTCCGGTTCGGGGTCAGGTCGATGATCACCGTGACGTACTTGTCACCGAAGCGGGTGTGCCGCCAGACATGCTCATCGACGCCGATCGTGGTGACGCCGTCAAACCTCGTCGGGTCATCGATAAGACGCCGACGGCCCTCCGCGAGAATCGCGGTGTTCGCCGTGTGCCAGGACACGCCAAGACCGGCGGCGGCACGGGACACGGTGAGATGGTCGACCACGATCGCCTCCAACGCCCACCCCAGCCCGCCACGGGAGATCTTCGCCCGCGGCGCGGCGGCAGCCGTCGTGTCCTGACGCCAGGTGCGCCGGCAGTGATAGCACCGGTATCGGCGCACCCGCACTAGCAGCAGCAGCGTCGACCGGTGGCCGAACGGCTCATGCGCCAGAGGCCGCACCACAGTGTCGCGCACGACGCCTTCGGCGCCGCACTTGCGACACCATGGATCCGACTCGATCACGCGACACTCGATCACCGCCCGGCCTGCCTCGATCCGCTGCCCGACAGCTTCGAGACCGAGCTCGTAGAATCGCGTTTCGCTCGCTAAGCGCCGTAAACGATCGTTTACGGCAGGATGCAGGTCGCCCTTGTTCCCTCGCGCGCATTGGTGCGCAGCTCACTGCGCGTCGTTCATCAAGCGGCGGGCCTGGAGCGTCGCCGCAAGTCTGCCGCCCACGATGCCGCAACCCCAGGCGAGCCAGCCGGCCATGAGGAGTGGATCGCTTTGTGCGAGCACAAGCGCGGCACCGTTACAGGGGACAACCATCCAGAGTGCGGCGCGGTGCCCACCAATCCACGTACCGGCACTATGCGAGATATAGGGAACATGCAAACCGAAAATTCGCGAGGACGCGCCAAGGCCAGCAGCTGCGCTGATCACGAGTGCCAGAACGATCACGGCGCCTGCGATCAGGCCCCACGAGGTATTGGGTAGCGTCTGCATGCTTCGCTCGGTCCCTTCGATTCCTAGTTGTTCGCATCTGCGGCCAGGGGTCTCCTGTGAAACCGGGACGAGCGGCGGCTGACGCTCGATTCCTCGTTCCCGTCTTCGAGGTGCCGTTGAAGACGCTGCAGGGCTCTCCCATGCCTTGTGCGTGCTGGGGACTCGTTGATCGAGAGAAGGCGGGAAGCCTCAGCAATGCTGAACCCATCCCAATGCACGAGCTTCACCAGTTCCCTCGATCGCTCATAAAGTGATCTCGATCGCACGGCCCCACCCTCGCTGGAAGAGGCGGAGTTCGCGCGGACCGTTATGACTTCGATCATGCTCTGCAGGTTGATCGTCAGAAGGGTGGTGGTGCGGTGCTGGTGTATCCGGTCGGGGAGATGACCTGCACGGTGTGATCAGGTCTGGTCCGATACCGGATGCGGGTGCGGTGTCGGAGGGTGTGGTCGCGGGGGCAGAGGGGGCGGAGCTGGTGCAGATCTGTCGTCCCGCCTCTGGCCCAGGGGCGGTCGTGGTCGAGGTCGGCGTCGATGGCGAGGCGGGTGCAGCCGTCGCGGGAGCAGGTGCCGTGGTGCAGGGTCAGCCAGTCGCGTTGGGCGCGGGTGGGGCGGTAGGTGCGGCGGTCCATGTCGATGATCACGCCCTTGACGGGGTCGGTGATCACGCGGCGGAAGCCGCGGGCGTCGAGGAACATCTGCTTGGCAGTGAGAGGGTCGATCGTGTCCCCACCGACGATGCTCGCCTGCTCCACCGGGACTGGCTCGCCGGCGAGCAGCTGCACAGGCACGGTGACGAATAGCTTCGTCTTCACCGCGGTGGGGGTGCCGATTCCGCGCAGCCAGGCGCTGAACAGGTCGGCGCGGATCTGGCTGCGGGTTCTGCCTTCGCGCTTGTCTTTCTGGATGTGCTTCGCCGTCGAGGTCAGACGCTGCATCGCGGCAACCGCTTCGTGGGTGGGAAGAAGCGCCGTGATCCACGACATCCCGTCACCGGCGGGGGAGAGAGTGACGTGCCGGTCGGCCATCGCGCGGGTGTGCCGGCGTGCGGCGGTGTCGCCGGTGATCCGATCGACCAGCTTCTTCGCCCGCTGCCGCAGCACCGCCGACGAGCAGGTGAGCACCCACTCATGCGCCGCCCGGTCCAGCTTCGCGAGCGCGGCAGCCTCAGCATCCCGCACCCCCCGCAACGCACCGACCGGAGACGCGAGCGGACCCGCCGCTGCCACGACGACACCGACGTTGTGTATGGAGGCGAACCCGTCGCGGGCGCGCTGCCACAGCAGCGGCAGATCCCGCGCCGCGGTCTCGGCGACCACGCACAGCTCGCGCACGCGCTCCTGCGAGATCCGCAGCCGCAGCGACAGCTCCAGCACGACAGCGCGTTCGGCCATCTGCACGTCGGCGTCGATCGTGTAGATCTCCGGATGCTGGCGCGCGAACTGCACCGCCTCCACCACGCGCTCCGCCTGCCGCGCCGCATACCGGTTCGCATCCACCTCAGAACACGTCACATCATCGAGGAGCACCCCCAGCACATCACCCGCAGACTGCGGGATCGCGCCGAGCTCCTCATCGATGAACATGACACCAGTATAGAACAAATCTACGAGAAAAGGAAGGGTGAAACCGGATCAAATCGCTCGATCCAGGGCATCCGATAGAATCGCTTCTCGGCCACCCTCTGCGCGCAACCGCGCCCGGCCCTCCAAACTTCTGAACGAACGGACCCCCATCACCATGGCATCCACCGCAGACATCAAGAACGGCGTCGTCATCAAGATCGACGGACAGCTCTGGAGCGTCGTGGAGTTCCAGCACGTCAAGCCCGGCAAGGGCGGCGCCTTCGTCCGCACCAAGCTGAAGAACGTCGTCACGGGCAAGTCGGTCGACAAGACCTACAACGCCGGCACCAAGATCGAGATCGAGAACGTCGATCGTCGCGACTTCACCTACCTGTACACCGACGGCGACAGCTTCGTGTTCATGGACCAGGAGGACTACGACCAGATCAACGTCCCCGCGGCGACCGTCGGCGACGCGAAGAACTACATGCTCGAGAACCAGCAGGTGCAGATCGCGCTGAACAACGGCAACCCGCTCTACATCGAGCTGCCCGCCTCGGTCGTGCTCGAGGTCACCTACACCGAGCCCGGCCTGCAGGGCGACCGTTCGTCGGCCGGCACCAAGCCCGCGACCCTCGAGACCGGTTACGAGATCCAGGTTCCGCTGTTCCTCGAGACCGGCACCAAGGTCAAGGTCGACACCCGCACGGGCGACTACCTCGGCCGCGTCAACGACTGACCTTGAGCGCCCGCACCAAGGCGCGCAAGCGCGCCCTCGACATCCTCTTCTCGGCTGACGTGCGCGGCGAGGAGCTCTCGGTCGTGCTCGCCGCAGCCGCCAAGCGCGCCGCCAGCGAGCCGTCTCGTGAAGCCTCCTGGCTGTACGCCCGCGACATCGTCGATGGCATCATCGACAACCGCGACGAGATCGACGAGCACATCACCACGCACAGCAACGACTGGAAGCTCGACCGGATGCCCGCCGTCGACCGCGCCCTGCTGCGCATCGGCACCTGGGAGATCGTCTACAACGACGAGGTTCCCACGGCCGTCGCGATCGACGAGGCCGTCGAGCTGGCCAAGGAGCTCTCGACCGAGGACTCCGGCGCGTTCGTGCACGGCGTACTGGCCCGCATCGCCCGTTCCATCTGAGTCGCAGCCGGCGCCCAGCTCGTGTCGCTGATGATGAGCGCATGTCGGTGGTGACGGGGAGGATGCTGTCATGAGCTCTCCTCGTCCCTCCGCCACCGCGCTGCGCGAGCTCGCGGGAGACGGCGGGTACCAGCGCGGTCTCGACTACGCCCGCCGGGGTCGCGTCGTCGGCGCGCGGTGGGATGCCGGATCGCAGACTCTCACCGCCGACGTGTTCGGCAGCGAACGCGCTCCGTACCGGTGCCGCGTCCGCTTCGACGGGCAGCGGATCATGACGACCAGCTGCACGTGCCCGGTCGCCTCGGCCTGCAAGCACGCGATCGCCGCGATCCTCATCGGAGCCGCTGCGGATGAGATGTCGGACCCGGCCTCCCGGCCGCCCGCCGACCCGACTCCCGCGCCGCCGGCACCACCGCCGCCGCGCGAGCCGTGGGAGCAGTTCGGTGCGTTCGCGCGTCCCGTCCCGCCGCCGGCGTGGCGGGCACTGCTGAACGCCCCGATCGCGGGACTGGCCGCGCTGCCCCTCGCGCTGGGAATCGAGCTGCGTGTGCGTCCGCGCCACTCGTTCGACAGATGGGGGCCGGCAGCACTGCAGACGGCGACACCCCGCGACCTCGCCGGGGAGCACGGTGAGCTGCTGCTCTGCGTCCGCCCGCTCATGCGCAGCGCGTCGACCGGACGGTGGATCCAGGGCGACGCCTCCTGGGACTCGGTGCGGCGCTCGTCGGGTCGTTTCCATCCAGAGCAGGCGCGCTGGTTCACCGACTTCCTGAACATCGCTCGCGACTCGCTGCTCTCCGGCACCGCGGGCGACTGGATCGCGCTCGACCGGGTCGAGACGCCGCTGCTGTGGCAGCACCTCGACGCGCTGACCGATCTCGGCATCCCCATCGTCTCGACGCAGAAGCACACCGCCGTCCGCCTCGCGGACGACGCGGCGATCGGTCTGCGCGTCGAGCCGGTCGACGGCGGGGGGCTCGCGGTCAGTGTCGACGCGGTGATCGACGGGCAGACTGCACCGGCATCGCATCTCCGTCCGATCGGACGCATCGGGCTGTACCGGTGGAACCTCGTGGGATCCGGCATCGACGTCGCCATCGCGCGCATCGCGCTCGCGCCCGCGGTGCTCAACGCGATCAACGCTCCTGCCCCGATCGACGTGCCGCCGCATGACCGCGAGGGATTCCTCACCGACGCCTACCCGGTTCTGGCCAGGCAGACGGTGGTGACGGCGCCCGACCATCTGGCGCTTCCGTCTCTCGCCGTGCCGGAACCGGTGCTGCGGGTGGCGTTCCGAAAAGGGCACCGCATCGCCTACCGATTCGAGTGGGAGTACGCGGGTCACGGCTCGGTCGCGTTCGTCGGCGGCTCCGAGACCTTCCGTGATCCGGATGCCGAGCACCGGCGCTTCCGCGACCTCGAAGCGATCTGGGCCGGCGCCACCCGCGACGCGTTCCGCGATCGCGCCGAGCTCGAGCAGCTCGCCGCCGCCGAGTGGGCCGCACACGTGCTGCCGGCGTTCGAAGCCACCGACGTGAAGGTCGTCGTCACCGGCCGGCGGACGCGGTACAGAGAGCTGACCGGAACGCCCGAGATCTCCGTGTCCACTGTCGAGTCGACCGACGCCGACTGGTTCGACCTGGGCGTGCTCGTGAAGATCGACGGGCACTCGATCCCGTTCACGCCGCTGTTCACCGCGCTGAGCATGCGGCGCACGAAGCTCATGCTCGTCGACGGCACGTACTTCTCGCTCGCGCATCCTGCTCTCCAGCAGCTGCGCGAGCTCATCGACGAGGCGGGCGCGCTCACCGAGTGGGAGACGGGCCCGCGCATCAGCCGCTACCAGACCGCACTCTGGGAGGACTTCGAGGACCTCGCCGACGAATCCGAGCAGGCAGTCGGCTGGCGAGCCACGGCCGAAGGCCTGCGCGGTATCGAGAGCGTGCCCGGCACCGCGCCACCGACGGGCCTGCGCGCACAGCTGCGCCCGTACCAGCAGCAGGGGCTCGACTGGTTGGCCTTCCTCTGGCAGCACCGGCTCGGGGGCATCCTCGCCGACGACATGGGCCTGGGAAAGACGCTCCAGCTGCTCTCGCTCGTGGCGCACGCCGTCGAGGCGGGGGAGAAGCGTCCTTTCCTCGTCATCGCGCCCACCTCCGTGCTCGGCACCTGGCGCAGCGAGGCGAGTCGGTTCACGCCCGACCTGCGCGTCCGCATCGTCGAGGGCACCGGATCGCGGCGGGCGGATGAGATCGGCGCGATGGCGGCTGCGGCCGACATCATCGTGACGTCCTACACGCTGCTGCGACTCGATGCCGAGGAGTATCAGGGCATCGACTGGGCGGGCGTGATCATCGACGAGGCCCAGTTCGCAAAGAATCCCGCCACGAAGGTGCACCAGGCGATCGCGCAGCTGCGATCGGTCGTCACGATCGCCGTCACCGGGACGCCCCTCGAGAACAGCCTGACCGACCTCTGGGCGCTGTTCTCGCTCACCGCGCCGGGTCTCTTCCCGTCTGCGCGCCGCTTCCGCGAGGAGTACGTGCAGCCGATCGAGCAGGGCAAGGTTCCCGAGAATGAGGAAGGGGCGCCGTACCGGCAGCGGCGTCTGGAGCGGCTGCGGCATCGCATCCGTCCCCTCATGCTGCGACGGACGAAGGAGCTGGTCGCGAGCGATCTGCCCGAGAAGCAGGTGCAGGAGCTGTTCGTCGATCTGAGCCCCGCGCACCGCGCCGTCTACGACACCGTCCTGCAGCGCGAGCGTCAGAAGGTGCTCGGCCTGCTCGCCGACCTCGACCGCAACCGCTTCATCGTGTTCCGCTCGCTCACCATGCTGAGGATGCTCGCGCTGTCGCCGCGGCTGATCGATGCGGATGCCGACGACGCGTCGTCCGCGAAGCTGGACGTGCTGCTCGAGCACGTGCAGGAGCTGCGCGCGGAAGGGCATCGTGCGCTGGTCTTCAGCCAGTTCACGTCCTACCTGGAGATGGCGGCCGAGCGGCTGCGCGACGCAGGCATCGCCTATGACTACCTGGATGGCTCGACCCGACGTCGAGACGATGTCATAGACGGATTCCGCTCGGGGGATGCTCCGGTGTTCCTGATCAGCCTGAAAGCCGGCGGGTTCGGGCTCACCCTGACCGAGGCCGACTACGTCCTGCTGCTCGACCCCTGGTGGAACCCCGCTGCCGAGGCGCAGGCCATCGATCGCACCCACCGGATCGGACAGACGCAGCCGGTGATCGTGTACCGGCTCATCGCCGCCGGCACCATCGAAGAGAAGGTGCTCGCCCTGCAGCAGCGCAAGGCGCGACTGTTCACCGCCGTGATGGACGATGAGGCCCTGTTCTCGCAGTCGCTCACCGCTGACGACATCCGCGGGCTGCTCGAATTGTGAGCGACACGCCACGAGCATCCGGATAACCACGGCCGGTCACCGGCCGCGCTCAGCGAGCGCTCGGTAGAATCGACGCTGTCCAACCCTGAGGAGAGACATGCGGATCACGGGACTCGGCCACGCCGGGATGTTCATCGAGACGGTCGGCGGAAACATCATCTGCGACCCCGTTCTCGGACCCTCCTTCTACGGCTCCTGGTTCCCGTTCCCCGACAACCGCGGCCTCGACTGGGAGCGTCTCGGACGCGAAGCGGACTTCCTGTACATCTCGCACCGTCACCGCGACCACTTCGACCCGAACCTGCTCGAGAAGTACATCTCGAAGGACATCGAGGTGCTGCTGCCCGAGTACGTCACCGACGACCTCGAGGTCGACATCCGCAAGCTGGGCTACGACAACATCACCTACGCGCCCGCCGGCCAGGTGATCGAGCGCGGCGAGCTGAAGATCATGATCACGCCGCTGCGCGCCCCGAGCGACGGCCCGATCGGCGACTCCTCGTTGAGCGTGGACGACGGCACCGCATCGATCCTGAACCAGAACGACTCGCACCCGCTGGATCTGGAGACGCTGCTGTCGTTCGGCAAACCGGAGGCGTACTTCACCCAGGTGTCCGGCGCGATCTGGTGGCCCATGGTCTACGACCTGCCTCAGGACGCCAAGCAGAAGTTCGCCGCGCTCAAGCGCGAGGCGCAGAACAAGCGCGCCATGTACTACATCGAGAAGGTCGATGCACCCCACGTCTTCCCGATGGCGGGACCTCCGATGTTCCTGCGCGAGGAGCTCTTCCAGTTCAACGGGAAGGGCCAGAACGACGACTCGATCTTCACCGATCAGAAGGAGTTCCTGGCGCACATGAAGGAGCTGGCCCCGAAGTACGACGGCCACCTCTTCATCCCCGGCACCGTGGTCGACATGAACCACGGTGAGATGAACGTCTCGCAGAGCCTGTACTCCGAAGCCGAGATCGCACACATCTTCGACGAGAAGTGGGAGTACCTCGAAGAGCAGCGCGCATCGCGCCAGCAGGAGATCATCGACGAGGAGGCCACTCGCGCCGAGGTCATCCCGCCGGCCGAGATGCTCGCGGCGATCAAGGAGTGGTGGGAGCCGCTGCTGAAGAAGTCACGGACCATCCGCCTCGGCGTCGGGGGCAACGTGCGCTTCCGGATCGGCGATCTGGACATGGTCGTCGACTTCCCCAAGGCGAAGGTCCGCGAGTACGCGGGCGAGGAGTGCATCTACTGGTACACGATCCCGGCCGACCTCGTCTCGACGAACATCCGCGACCACGAGATCGACTGGTCGAACTCGATCTTCCTCTCGATGCAGTTCTCGGTCGGGCGCAGCGGCAAGTTCAACGAGTTCCTCACCACCTTCCTCAAGTGCCTCTCGGTGGATCGCATCGAGTACGTCGAGAACTGGTACCAGGAGCAGACCGACCAGACCGAGGACGCCGAGATCGATGACTGGGTCGTGCAGCGCCGCTGCCCGCACCTGCGCGCCGACCTCACCCGCACCGGCAAGATCGAGGACGGGGTGCTCACCTGCTCGATGCACGACTGGAAGTGGGACCTCGAGACGGGCAAGTGCCTGACGACGACGGGACACCCCGTCCGCGCTTCGCGGATCATCCAGACCGGTTCGCGCGCGACAGATGAGCGGGAGCCAGCCGCCGCATCCTGAGCCGGCGCGTGACGTCCTCCGCGTTGTTCCGAGCCGCTACGCTGGGCTCTGGCGTTTACCCAGGGGGGGCACATGGACATCGTTCTCTCGAACATGTCGCTTGCGGCACAGGTGCTGGAGCGGCAGGCGGATCATGCGGGGGCGGTGCGCGAGCATCTCTCGACGTTCGCGCGGTTGAGCAACGGCGATCTGGGACTGATCCTGCAGCTGCTGCAGCCGCTGAACGAAGCGGTGGTGAACGCCGGCGTCACGGTTGCCGCTTACTCCGGCAAGGCATTCAGCATCGGTGCTGAAAAGATGACTCAGACGCGCGAGATCTATCTCGAAGCCGACCGCACCGCCCACGCCGCGGCCGGTGCGGTCGCCGTCTCCCTGGGAGAGACCAGACCGGACTATCCCTCGCCCACGGCGCCCTCGCTTGGACCCGCCCAGCAGCAGGCGCCGTCGCGGTACGACGACGCGGACGGCAACGTCTTCAATCAGGCCTTCTGGGACGGGTACTCGATGGGTGAGTGGGCTCAGGGAACCGGTGAGCAGTTGCGCGACCGGGTCTCAGACGGACTAGCGCGTTCGCGCACCGTCTCCGAGACCGTGGACGTGCGCTCCTACCTGCCAACCCCGCACGCGGAAGATCCCGAGATCGAGAACATCCGATGGAAGGCAGGAGTCATCTTCGGATCTGTCGATTGGCTGTTCGAGCAGCTCGCAGGATTCTCTCTTCTGGAAGAGGCTACGAAGCCGTTCGCCGGAAACTGGGTCAGGATCCGCGAAGCGTCCTTCGCCTGGACTCACACGGGAGACGCGTTGCGCGGACTCGGTCAGAATGCGATGGGGATGCTGCCGGCGATGGCGTCCTGGACCGGACGAGGGTCGGAGGCATTCCTCGCCGCGGCCGGACTCATCTCTCAGGTGCATACTGCTGTCGCAGGACCCACAGGAACCATCAGCACCGCGCTGAAGGCTCTGGTCATGCTGAGCAAGGAGATCGCCGGGCTGATTCTGAAGCTCCTGAAGCGGCTCGAGCAGAAGCTCGCCCGGATGGCTGCCGAAGCGGCAGTGCCGCTCGTCGGCTGGGCCGCGGCGGCCGTGGAGGCAGGATTCGCCGTGTATGACCTCATCAACGACGCGATGACGATCTATAAGTGGCTGAACCGCATCTACGATCTCGTCTCCGGCATGGCATCGAACGTGGCCGACATGGTCGACAACTCGTTCCGCATGGCCGACCTGTACGAAGGGCTCGCTCGCGGAGCCGCGGCGAGGATCTGACGGCATGAACGAATTCAGCGCGGACGAGCAGCCGCTTCCTGTCGATTTCGGCGAGCGGGTGATCGAGCTGATGCGCCGTGTCGAGGCTGAGAGTGCACGCCTGGATGCACTGGAGATCGCGGAGCACGAGGAGCATGAGCGCCTTGACGAGGAGCGGGCGCGACGCGCACGCGCCGGCGCTCTCGGACCCGATTGGCGCGCCGTGCAGCAGCGCATCGACTTGAACCAGACCACCCTGGAGGAGGTCTTCTCCGGAGCGGACGAGAGCCCGGCAGCGGACGCTCTGCGCCGGTCTGCACGCAGCAACTTCGCTCGTCTGCGTGAACTTTGGGACGAGCAGGAGGACGGAGAGGATGAGCCGACGCCGCTCGACCTTCTGGATCAGGTGCGCACCGCTTCCGCCGCGCACTACCAGCAGGCGGCGGCGCACATCGAGGCTGTCCTGAACGAACGACTTCGCCGGGAGGGGACCCTCTGATGACTGACTACTCCGTGACCCCGCCGCTGGTGCAGACCCTCGGTTCAGCCCTGGACGGTTCTGCATCGAGCATCCACAGCAGTCTCAGCGCACTGTCTGCACGTGCGGGCGCGCTGGCCGGGCAATGGCGTGGCGACGCCGCGGATGCGTATCAGGCGCGTCAGGCCGACTGGTCACAGGAGATGGCTGCGCACGCTCGGGCTCTTCAGGCGGCGGCCGAGGCCGCTCGCACGGCCGCCGAGGTATACGCGGATGCCGACGAGCGCGTCGGGCGGCTGTGGAGCATCGGGTGAGACCCCGGATGCCACGGCTGGGTGTGGGTGCTGATGCCCGAACATCCCGCCTGCAGTACAAGGGTCCGTTTCGCGGCGCACGTCTGCTCGTACGGTACGCCCCCGAGGATGCGGTGCGGCTCGCGGGAGAACAGCTGGCCGAACAGGGATTCGTCCTCCGAGATGACGAGTTCGATCGGCGCCTCCAGCAGCAGGGCAGCCCGTGGAGGGCCGTCGCCGCCGAGATGGGGGACGCGAAGAGGTCCAATCGCACCTTCTGGACCGGACTGATCGCCGACGAGCTGCCCTTTCCGCTTCCGAGGTCGCTGCAGCACAGCATCCCACCCACTCTCGTCGTCGCGGCCGCCAGGCCGACGGGCGACGGAACCTCCGAGCTGGTCGTGTACCCCCATGCGTCCCGAGCCGGCGATCCTCAGCACGCTTTCGCTGCGGCACCGCGAATCCACGCGGCGATCGATGCGATGACGCGCATGGCGACGGACGCTTCAGCACTCGTGTCGCACGAGACTCTGCGCGGCATCCGCAACGACGGCTGTCCGGCGTCTCAGGATGTCGTCCGGGACATGCTCGGCTGGCGGTGAGAACGATCACCGACGGTCTCCGTTAGACTTGCCGCATCACCGAACCTTTAACACCGTCCTGTGAGGCGGAGAAGGGAAGTGGCCGTTGTCTGCACGCACAGTGCTGCACGAAGCCGATATCGCGCGCGCTCTGACGCGCATCGCCCACGAGATCCTCGAGTCCAACCGAGGCGCCGAAGGGCTCGTGCTCCTCGGCATCCCGACCAGGGGAGTGACGCTGGCCGAGCGGCTCGGCTCGGTCATCTCCGGCATCGCCGAGACCGACATCCCCGTCGGATCGCTCGACATCACGCTGTTCCGCGATGATCTCTCGAAGCACCCGACTCGTGCGCCGAAGCGCACCGAGATCCCCGCCGGCGGCATCGACGACAAGACCGTCGTGCTCGTCGACGACGTGCTGTTCTCCGGCCGCACGATCCGCGCAGCGCTGGACGCCCTGCAGTCGATCGGCCGCCCGTCGGCGGTCCGCCTGGCGATCCTCGTCGACCGAGGCCACCGCGAGCTGCCCATCCGGCCCGACTTCGTGGGCAAGAACATCCCGTCGTCCCGCGCGGAGCGCGTCAACCTGCGCCTGCGCGAACTCGACGGGGCCGACGAGGTGACGATCGAATCATGAGGCACCTGCTCGACACCCGCACCCTCGATCGCGAGCAGGCCCTGCGCATCCTCGATGTCGCCGAGGACATGGCCGACACCCAGTCGCGCGAGGTCAAGAAGCTCCCCACGCTCCTCGGCAAGACCGTCGTCAACCTCTTCTTCGAGGACTCCACCCGCACCCGCATCTCTTTCGAGGCGGCCGCGAAGCGACTCTCCGCCGATGTCATCAACTTCGCGGCGAAGGGATCCAGCGTCTCGAAGGGCGAGAGCCTGAAGGACACCGCCCAGACCCTGCAGGCGATGGGAGCGGATGCCGTGGTCGTGCGCCATTCGGCATCCGGAGCCCCGCGCACCCTCGCGACCAGCGGCTGGATCTCGGCCGGCGTCGTCAACGCCGGCGACGGCACGCACGAGCATCCCACTCAGGCGCTGCTCGACGCGTTCACCATCCGCAAGCGCCGCTATGGGAAGGACAGCCGCGGCCGCAACCTGTCCGGGCTGCGCGTCGTCATCGTCGGCGACGTGCTGCACTCCCGTGTGGCCCGCTCCAACGTGTGGCTGCTGTCGCTGCTCGGCGCCGAGGTCACGCTGGTGACGCCGCCGACGCTCGTGCCGCAGAACGTATCGCAGTGGCCGGTGCAGGTGCTCTACGACCTCGATGCCGCTCTCGCCGAAGGGCCGGACGCCGTCATGATGCTGCGCATCCAGGCGGAGCGGATGCACCACGCTTATTTCCCCACTGAGCGGGAGTATTCCCGACTGTGGGGCCTGGACGCAGTGCGCGCGGCGACCCTGCCGGACGATAGCATTGTGATGCACCCGGGGCCGATGAACCGCGGACTCGAGATCTCATCCGAAGCCGCGGACTCGCCGCGTTCCACTGTGCTGGAGCAGGTCACCAACGGGGTCTCCGTGCGCATGGCCGTGCTCTATCTGCTGCTGGCAGGCGAGCGCAACGACGAAGAGGGGAAGTGAAGTGAGCCAGACCCTCGTCATCGCAGGCGTCCAGCTGCTCGGGCGCGAAAGCGCCGACATCGTGATCGAGAACGGTGTCATCGCCGAGATCGGCACCGGTCTCAGCCGATCGGGCGCGCGCGTCATCGACGCGGCAGGACTGGTCGCGCTCCCCGGTCTCGTCGACCTGCACACGCATCTGCGCGAACCCGGATTCGAAGCCTCCGAGACCGTCCTCACCGGCACGCAGGCGGCGGCGGCGGGCGGTTTCACGGCGGTCTTCGCCATGCCGAACACCCAGCCCGTGGCTGACACCGCTGGCGTCGTGGAGCAGGAGCTCGCCCTCGGAGAGGCAGCCGGCTACGCGACCGTCCAGCCGATCGGCGCCGTCACGGTCGGGCAGAAGGGCGAGCGTCTCGCCGAACTCGGCGCCATGGCCGGATCACGCGCCCGCGTGCGCGTGTTCAGCGATGACGGCTTCTGCGTGTGGGATCCGCTGATCATGCGGCGCGCGCTGGAGTACGTGAAGTCTTTCGGCGGCGTCATCGCGCAGCACGCGCAGGACCCGCGTCTGACCGAGGGCGCGCAGATGAACGAGGGCGTCGTGTCGGCCGAGCTGGGCCTGGCCGGATGGCCCGCCGTCGCCGAGGAGTCGATCATCGCCCGCGACGTGCTGCTCGCCGAGCACGTCGGCTCCCGCCTGCACGTCTGCCATCTCTCCACCGCTGGGTCCGTCGACATCATCCGGTGGGCCAAGAAGCGCGGCATCCAGGTCACCGCCGAGGTCACCCCGCACCACCTGCTGCTGACGGACGACCTCGTGCGCGATTACGACGCGCGCTACAAGGTCAACCCGCCGCTGCGCACCGCCGAAGATGTGATGGCCGTGCGCGAGGGCCTGGCCGACGGGACGATCGACATCGTCGCGACCGATCACGCCCCGCACCCGGCCGAGAACAAGGCCTGCGAATGGCAGGCCGCCGCGAACGGCATGGTCGGGCTGGAAAGCGCGCTGCGCGTGGTCCACCAGGCGATGGTGCAGACCGGTCAGCTCGACTGGGCCGACATCGCGCGCGTGATGAGCAGTGCTCCGGCTCGCATCGGCCGCCTCGACGGCTTCGGCGCCCTCGAGGTCGGACGTCCCGCGCACGTGACGCTGTACGACCCGAACGTGCCGGGAGTCTTCACCGAGGCCGACCTGCATGGGCGCAGCCAGAACTCCCCGTACCTCGGGCGCGAGCTGCCGGGCCGCGTGCTGTGGACGATCCACGGCGGCGTCGTGACCGTCGATGGGGGAGCCCTCGTCGAGGAGCTCGACACGCGGGCTGCGCGGAGCAGGTCACTGTGACCCGCGAGCTCGCCGCGCTGATCATCGGCTTCGTCGCCGCGCTGATCCTGCTGGCCATGTTCTTCGCCTGGCGCAGGCGTCTGCGACGGGACTCCGGTCTCACCGCACCGCTCGGCGTTCCCGAGCATGCGGATGTGACCGGCAGATACGAGATCCTGTACGTCGCCACCACCAAGCACGACCAGCCGCTCGAGCGGCTCGCCGTCAGCCCGCTGACGTACCGCGCGCGAGGGGAGCTCGTGCTCACCGACCGGGGCGTCGCACTCAGCCTCGACGGTGCGCCGACCGTGTTCCTGTCCTCTGCGCGGCTGATCGCCGCCGACCGCGCGACCGTCGCCATCGACCGCGTCGTGGAGCGCGACGGTCTCATCCGCCTCGTATGGCGCGCGACCGACGACGTCCACGTCGATTCCTTCATCCGGCCCACCTCAGGCGGGCCCTCAGAAATCCTGCCGCAGCTCGAGCGCCTCTGCGCCGGTGCGGAGAACGGAGACAACTCGTGACATCCCCCGACCAGACTGCTCAGGGCCCTTCGACAGGCTCAGGGACCCAGAATGCGGCTGTTCTCGTGCTCGAGGACGGCACCCGCTTCGAGGGGCGCGCATACGGCGCCCGCGGCACGACTCTCGGCGAGGTCGTCTTCGCCACCGGCATGTCCGGGTATCAGGAGACGCTGACCGATCCGTCGTACGCCGGCCAGATCGTGCTGCAGACTGCGCCGCACATCGGCAACACCGGCATGAACCGCGAGGACCAGGAGTCCTCGCGCATCTGGGTCGCCGGCTACATCGTGCGCGACCCTGCCCGCCGGGTGTCGAACTGGCGCTCCGAGGAGAGCCTTGACGACGCGCTCGTGCGCGAGGGGATCGTCGGGATCAGCGGCATCGACACGCGCGCCCTCACCCGCCGCATCCGCGACACCGGCTCGATGCGCGGCGGCATCTTCTCCGGCGACGCCGCGGCGCTGGACGCAGAGGAGCAGCTGCGCCAGGTGACCGCCGCTCCGGAGATGGCCGGTCAGAACCTGTCGGCCACCGTCTCGGTCGCCGAGCCGGTCGTCATCGCCGCGACCACCGAGCGCATCGGGAACGTCGCCGTGATCGACCTGGGCATCAAGCAGTCCACCCTCGACAACCTCGCCGCGCTCGGCTTCGACGTGCACGTGCTGCCGCAGTCCGCCAGCTTCGAGGACATCGCGTCGACCTCGCCCGACGCCGTGTTCTACTCCAACGGCCCCGGCGACCCCTCGGCATCGGATGAGCAGGTAGCCGTGCTGCGACAGGTGCTCGACGCGCGCATCCCGTACTTCGGCATCTGCTTCGGCAACCAGCTGTTCGGGCGCGCACTGGGACTCGACACCTACAAGCTCACCTTCGGCCACCGCGGCATCAACCAGCCCGTCATCGACAAGGCCACCGGCCGCGTCGAGATCACCGCGCACAACCACGGCTTCGCCGTCGAGGCCCCGCTCGAGGGCGAATTCGACAGCCCGCACGGCTACGGGAAGGTCGAGGTGAGCCACGTCGGCCTCAACGACCAGGTCGTCGAGGGCCTTCGCGCCCTCGACATCCCGGCCTTCTCCGTGCAGTACCACCCCGAGGCGGCGGCGGGTCCGCACGACGCCCACTACCTGTTCAGCAGATTCCGCGAACTCGTCGTCGCGAACAAGAAGGGCGCCAACTGATGCCGAAGCGTGAAGACATCAACTCCGTCCTGGTCATCGGCTCCGGCCCGATCGTCATCGGCCAGGCCTGCGAGTTCGACTACTCCGGAACCCAGGCGTGCCGTGTGCTGCGCGAGGAGGGCGTGCGCGTCATCCTGGTCAACTCCAACCCGGCCACCATCATGACCGACCCCGACTTCGCCGACGCGACGTACATCGAGCCGATCACCCCCGAGGTGATCGAGACGATCATCGCCAAGGAGAAGCCGGATGCCATTCTGCCGACCCTCGGCGGGCAGACCGCGCTGAACGCGGCCATGGCGCTGCACGAGCGCGGCATCCTCGAGAAGTACGACGTCGAGCTGATCGGCGCGAAGGTCGACGCGATCCGCCGCGGCGAGGACCGCCAGGTGTTCAAGGAGCTCGTGATCGAGGCCGGCGCCGACGTCGCCAAGTCGGTCATCTGCCACACCATGGACGAGCTGATCGCCGGTGCAGAACAGCTTGGCTACCCGCTCGTCGTACGTCCCTCGTTCACGATGGGCGGCCTGGGCTCGGGCTTCGCGTACGACGAGACCGACCTCCGCCGCATCGGCGGCGCAGGCCTGCACGACTCGCCGACCAACGAGGTGCTGCTCGAGGAGTCGATCCTCGGGTGGAAGGAGTACGAGCTCGAGCTCATGCGCGACACCTCCGACAACACGGTGGTCGTCTGCTCGATCGAGAACGTCGACCCGGTCGGCGTGCACACCGGCGACTCGATCACCGTGGCCCCGGCGCTCACGCTCACCGACCGCGAGTACCAGAAGATGCGCGACATCTCGATCGACATCATCCGCTCGGTCGGCGTCGACACCGGCGGCTGCAACATCCAGTTCGCCGTCGACCCGTCCAACGGCCGCATCATCGTCATCGAGATGAACCCCCGCGTCTCGCGCTCGTCCGCGCTGGCATCCAAGGCGACCGGATTCCCGATCGCGAAGCTGGCCGCGAAGCTCGCGCTCGGCTACCGCCTCGACGAGATCCCGAACGACATCACCGGCGTCACGCCCGCGAGCTTCGAGCCGACCCTCGACTACGTCGTGGTGAAGGTGCCGCGCTTCGCGTTCGAGAAGTTCCCCGCAGCCGACGCCACGCTCACCACCACCATGAAGTCCGTGGGTGAGGCGATGGCCATCGGCCGCAACTACACGACCGCGCTGCAGAAGGCCCTGCGCTCCCTCGAGAAGCGCGGCTCCAGCTTCCACTGGGGTGAGGAGAGCCGTTCCGTGGACGAGCTGCTCGAGGTCTCGAAGACCCCGACCGACGGTCGCATCGTCGTGCTGCAGCAGGCGCTGCGCAAGGGCGCGACGATCGAGCAGGCCTTCGACGCGACAGCCATGGACCCGTGGTTCCTCGACCAGATCGTGCTGATCAACGAGGTGGCCGACAGCGTCGCCGCGGCTGACGAGCTCGACCGCGACACGCTGCGCCTCGCCAAGGAGCACGGATTCAGCGACGCTCAGATCGCGCAGCTGCGCGGTCTCGGCGAGGCCGAGGTGCGCGGCATCCGCCACCGCCTGGACGTGCGACCGGTCTTCAAGACAGTCGACACCTGCGCGGGCGAGTTCCCCGCCCTCACCCCGTATCACTACTCGAGCTACGACTTCGAGACCGAGGTCGCGCCGAGCGAGCGCACCAAGGTCGTCATCATCGGCTCCGGCCCCAACCGCATCGGGCAGGGCGTCGAGTTCGACTACTCGTGCGTGCACGCCTCGTTCGCGCTGTCGGATGCCGGGTACGAGACGGTCATGGTCAACTGCAACCCCGAGACGGTCTCGACCGACTACGACACCTCCGACCGCCTGTACTTCGAGCCGCTGACGCTCGAGGACGTGCTCGAGGTGCTCGACGCTGAGGCCCGCAGCGGCACCATCCTCGGCGTCGTCTGCCAACTCGGCGGCCAGACCCCGCTCGGGCTCGCCAAGGGCATCGAGGCAGCCGGCTACACCGTGCTCGGCACCAGCCCCGCCGCGATCGACCTGGCCGAGGAGCGCGAGCTGTTCGCCCGCCTGCTCGACGACGCCGGTCTCGTCGCCCCGCGCAACGGCACGGCGATCGACGTCGACGGTGCGGTGCGCATCGCCGAGGACATCGGCTACCCGGTGCTCGTGCGTCCGAGCTTCGTGCTGGGCGGCCGCGGCATGGAGATCGTCTACGACACGCCGTCGCTGCGCGACTACTTCGTGCGCACCGCCGGCGAGGTGATCATCGAGGAGGGCAAGCCGCTGCTCGTCGACCGCTTCCTCGACGACGCGATCGAACTCGACGTCGACGCGCTCTACGACGGCACCGATCTGTACATCGGCGGCGTCATGGAGCACCTCGAAGAGGCCGGCATCCACTCCGGCGATTCGAGCTGCACCCTCCCGCCGGTCTCGCTCGGCCGCACCGACATCGATCGCGTGCGCACGGCAACCCTGGCCATCGCGAAGGGCGTCGACGTGCGCGGCCTGCTGAACGTGCAGTTCGCGATCAGCGCGGGCGTGCTCTACGTGATCGAGGCCAACCCCCGCGCCAGCCGCACGGTGCCGTTCGTGTCGAAGGCGCTGGGCATCCCGATGGCGAAGGCCGCCAGCCGTCTCATGGCGGGCGCGACGATCGCCGAGCTGATCGACGAGGGCATGCTGCCTGCGCAGGACGGTTCGCGTGTGCCGCTGGGCGCGCCGGTCGCCGTCAAGGAGGCGGTGCTGCCGTTCAAGCGCTTCCGCACCCACGACGGCAAGGTCGTCGACTCCGTGCTCGGCCCCGAGATGCGCTCGACCGGCGAGGTCATGGGCATCGACCGCGACTTCCCGACCGCATTCGCGAAGAGCCAGTCGGCCGCGTACGGCGGGATGCCGACGTCGGGCACCGTGTTCATCTCGGTCGCCGACGCCGACAAGCGCGAGGTCATCCTCCCGGCGCACCGCCTGCAGCAGCTCGGCTTCACGCTCACCGCGACCGAGGGCACGGCCGAGATCCTCAGCCGCAACGGCATCGAGGCCCAGGTCGTGGCGAAGTACAGCGAGACGCAGGAGAACGGCGAGCGGAACATCGTCGACCTGATCAACGACGGCGAGATCGACATCGTGGTGAACACCCCGTCCGGCGGCGCAGCCCGCGCCGACGGGTACGAGATCCGCGCCGCGGCGGTCGCCGCCGACAAGGCGCTGTTCACCACCATGGCCGTGCTCGGCGCTGCGGTCACCGGCATGGATGCCACGCAGTCGGGCTTCGACGTGCGCAGCCTGCAGGAGTACGCCGCCGACCGCGAGGCCGCTCGATGACGGAATCGTTCGGAGCGCGCCTGCGCACAGCGATGGACCGCTTCGGTCCGCTGTGCGTGGGCATCGACCCGCACGCAGCTCTGCTCGACCAGTGGGGTCTTGCGCAGGACGCCGACGGACTGCGCGCGTTCGGCCTCGCCGTGGTGGATGCCGCGGCAGGCCGAGCGGCCGTGGTGAAGCCGCAGGTCGCGTTCTTCGAGCGCTTCGGCTCGCGGGGATTCGCCGCGCTGGAGGACGTCATGGCCGCCGCGCGGGATGCCGGACTGATCGTGCTGGCCGACGCCAAACGCGGCGACATCGGCTCGACCATGGCCGGCTACGCGGCCGCGTGGCTGGAGGCGGGATCGCCCCTCGAGGCCGATGCGGTGACCATCAGCCCCTACCTCGGTCCGGACTCGCTGCGCGACACGCTCACGACCGCCGTCCGCGCCGACAAGGGCGTGTTCGTGCTCGCCGCGACCAGCAACCCGGAGGCGGCCCCGCTGCAGACCGCGCGCACGATCGACGTGGCCGGCGGCGACGAGCAGACCGTCGCCGCCAGGGTCACCCGGGACGTCACCTGGGCCAATCGCTCATCGGCCTTCGACGGCTCACTCGGCCCGGTCGGCGTGGTGATCGGCGCGACGGTCGACCGCTCGGAGCTCGGCCTCGACGACGAGCTGCTCGCCGACACGCCCATCCTCGCGCCCGGCTTCGGAGCGCAGGGCGCCACCGCCGAGGATCTGACCGCGCGGTTCGGCGCGGTGGCCGCGAACGTGCTCGCGAGCGAGAGCCGCAGCATCCTCGCCGCCGGAGCCGACGGTATCGCCCAGGCGATCAGCACCCGCAATGCGCGCTACCAGGAGGTCCTCCGTGACTGAACGACCCGCCGTCCCGGATGTCGACCGCCTCGCCGCATCCCGACGCGCCCTCGAGCGCAGGCGGGCGCGGGCCGCACTCAAGCGCGACCTCAGCACACGGGTCATCGCGCCGCAGGCGGTGCTGCGCCAGGCGATCGAAGACGCCGACTCCGACGCCGCCACCATGCGGGTCACCGACTTCCTGATGGCCCTTCCGGCGATCGGCGCCGGCAAGCGCGACCGTGTGCTCGAGGAGCTGCACATCGCGCCCGTCAAGCGGCTCGGGGGGCTCGGAGTGCGCCAGCGCACGGCGCTGAGCACGTGGCTCGACGAGCGCTTCCCGCCGCACCGGCCCCGCCCCGCCCGCAGTCGCCTGCTCGTGCTCGCCGGACCCACCGCGGTCGGCAAGGGGACGGTGGCCGCGCGCATCCGCGAGACCCACCCGGAGATCCATCTGTCGGTGTCGGCGACCACGCGCGCCCCCCGCCCCGGCGAGGTCGACGGCGTGCACTACTACTTCGTCGACGACGCCGAGTTCGACCGTCTCATCGCCGACGAGCAGCTGCTCGAGTACGCGGTGGTGCACAACAGGCACCGCTACGGCACCCCGCGCGGGCCCGTGGACGCCGCTCTGGCCGAGGGCAGGACGGTGCTGCTCGAGATCGATCTGCAGGGCGCCAGGCAGGTTCGTGCGGCTGAGCCATCGGCATCCCTCGTCTTCCTGCTGCCGCCCAGCTGGGACGAACTCGTGCAGCGGCTGGTCGGCCGCGGCACCGAGGATGCCGAGGAGCGCGCCCGCCGGCTGCGCACCGCCCGGGTCGAACTGGCCGCGCAGAACGAGTTCGATTACCTCGTCGTGAACGCCGACGTCGCCACCGCGGCCGAAGAGGTCGTAGAATTGTCCACAGACTCTGCGCGTCGCTCGGCTCACTGAGCCCTTCCGACCGCGCGCCGCATCGATTTCGCGACAGATCGTCACCCCGACGCCACCGTCGCCTGACCAGGAGGTCCACCATGGCCGGACACAACAACGGCATCATCGACCCGCCCATCGACAACCTTCTCGAGCGCGTCGAGTCGAAGTACGAGCTCGTGATCTACGCGTCGAAGCGCGCACGCCAGATCAACGACTACTACTCCGACCTGCACGAGGGAAACCTCTTCGACAACGTCGGCCCGCTCGTCGACTCCTCGGTCGAGGACAAGCCCCTCACGATCGCTCTGCACGAGATCAACGAGGACAAGCTGCGCATCCGTCACGCTGAGTGATCGCACTCGCACTGTGAGCCGCCGACGTCCTCATCGGGATGTCGGCGGCTTCATGCACACTGGCGTCGAGCCGTCACCGGCTCCGCCACACGACCCCGCTTTGGAGCCCCGATGAGCGCGCTGCGCCTGTTCACGTCCGAGTCCGTCACCGAAGGACACCCCGACAAGATCTGCGATCAGATCTCCGACAGCATCCTCGACGGGCTCCTCGCGGTCGATCGGGATTCGCGCGTAGCGGTCGAGACGCTCGTCACGACCGGGCTCGTGCACGTCGCCGGTGAGATCCGCACCGAGGGCTACGTCGACATCCCCACGATCGTGCGCGACGTCGTGAACGGCATCGGCTACACCTCGAGCGACACGGGCTTCGACGGCTCGTCGTGCGGTGTCAGCATCTCGGTCGGTGAGCAGTCGACCGACATCGCGAACGGCGTCGACCAGGCGCAGGAGCAGCGAGACGGAGGATCGACCGATCCCCGCGACCTGCTCGGTGCGGGCGATCAGGGAATCATGTTCGGCTTCGCGACGAACGAGACCCCGCAGCTCATGCCGATGGCCGCGTGGACGGCGCATCGCATCGCCGAGCGTCTCACCGAGGTGCGCCGCTCCGGCGAGCTGTCGTTCCTGCGCCCGGACGGGAAGACGCAGGTCACCCTCGGCTACGACGGCTTCACCCCCAAGAGCGTCGACGCCGTCGTGCTCTCCACCCAGCACCACCCCGACATCTCACAGGACGAGCTGAAGCAGCTCGTGCGCGACGTCGTCATCGACCCGGTTCTCGAGCAGACCGGTCTCGATCTCGCCGACGACCTGAAGTACTACATCAACCCCGCAGGACCCTTCGTCACGGGCGGTCCGAAGGGCGACGCGGGCCTCACCGGTCGCAAGATCATCATCGACACCTACGGCGGGGCCGCCCGGCACGGCGGCGGTGCGTTCAGCGGCAAGGACCCGTCGAAGGTCGACCGCTCGGGCGCCTACGCGATGCGCTGGGTGGCGAAGAACGTCGTCGCCGCCGGGCTCGCCGATCGCGCCGAGGTGCAGGTCGCGTATGCCATCGGCGTCGCGCGTCCGGTCGGGCTCTACGTCGAGACCTTCGGGACCGGCCGGGTGTCGGAGGAGACCATCACCGAGGCGATCTCGCAGGTGTTCGATCTGCGTCCGCAGGCGATCATCGAAGAGCTCGACCTGCTGCGCCCGATCTACGCGCAGACCGCTGCCTACGGGCACTTCGGCCGCGAGCTGCCCGATTTCACCTGGGAGCGCACCGACCGCGCCGACGATCTGCGTCGCGCAGCCGGCCTCTGAGGCCGTCGTGTCCGAGGCTCGTCCCGAGCGGGCGGAGGCCCGCCCGGGGGAGGGGCGCCGCATCGCGCGGGTGCTGATCGACTCGCCGCTGCCGCAGCTGGACAGGCTGTTCGACTACGCCCTGCCTGACGAGCTCGGCGATGTCGTCCCCGGAGTGCGCATCAAGGCGCCGCTGCGCACTGCGGGTCGCGTGGTCGACGGCTTCATCGTCGAGATCGACGTGGAGCCGGATGCCACTCGCACGCTCTCCGAGATCGAGAGCGTCGTCTCGTCGACCGTCGTGATGCCCGATCGCCTGTACCGTCTGGCACGGCGAGCGGCGGATCGGGCGGCGGGCTCGGCATCCGACGTCCTGCGCCTGGCCATCCCGAAGCGGCAGGTCCGGGTCGAGAAGGCGTGGACACCGGTCGACGAGACGATCGAGATCGATCCGGATGCCCTGACCCGAGCACGCGAGACCGTCGCCCGCTACGACGGCCTGGCAGAGGTGATCGCCGAGTCGGGCCGGGCTGCCGTCGAGGCCATCCCCGTCCAGAGCGGATCCGAGCCCGGATGGGCGGCGCTGCTGGCCGGTGCCGCCGCTGCGGAGCTGGCCGCGGGTCGGTCGAGCGTCCTGGTGGTTCCCGACTACCGCGACCAGGAGCTGCTGCTCACGGCGCTCGCGGAGCTCGTGCCGGCAGAGGCGATCGCGCGCCACGACGCACGGCAGACGAATCCCGACCGCTACCGCGCCTTCCTGCGCACCCTCGACGATGCGCCCTGCGTCGTGGTCGGCAACCGCTCCGCCGTCTACTCTCCGGTTCGCGCCGCGCTCGTGGTCATCTGGGACGATTCCGACCCGCTGCTCGCCGAACCGCTCGCCCCCTACGTGCACGCTCGCGACGCAGCGCTGATCCGGCAGGAGCAGGAGGGCAGTGCGCTGCTGCTCGTCGCGCACACCCGCTCGACCGACGTCGAGCGGCTCGTGCAGCACTCGTGGCTGCGCGATGTCACCGCCGCGCGGCGGGTCATCCCGAACGTGCGTCTGAGCACGCCGCAGGAGCTCGAGCGGACGATCGGCCAGCGGGTGCCCTCGAGCGCCTTCGCCAGTGCGCGCGCGGCGGCGGCGGAAGGGCCGGTGCTCGTGCAGGTCGCCCGCCCCGGCTTCTCTCCCACGCTCGTGTGCGCCACATGCCGGCATCCCGCGCGGTGTCGGCAGTGCGGCGGGCCGCTGGGCGCCCGACGTCGCGGTGCAGTGCCCGTGTGCGGGTGGTGCGGTCGATCCGCGCACTCCTGGCGGTGCGTGGAATGCTCGTCCGAGCAGGTGCGGCTGGCGTCCTCCGGCACCGAGCGCACCGCCGAGGAACTCGGACGCGCCTTCCCCGGGGTGCGGGTGATCGTCTCCGACGGCGCTCACCCGGTGCAGCACGTCCACGATCGTCCCGCGCTGGTCGTCGCCACCCGCGGCGCCGAGCCGGTCGCCTGCGGCGGCTACCGGGCGGTCATCCTGCTCGACGGCGCACGCATGCTGCAGGCGCCGGAGCTGCGGATCGGCGAGTCGTGCCTGCGCTGGTGGTCGAACGCCGCCGCCCTCGCAGCCCCGCGAGCACCCGTGCATCTCGTGGGCGTGGACGGCCCGGTGGCTCGCGCCCTCGCGACCTGGTCGGCCGCGGCCTACGCCCGCTCCGAGCTGGAGGCGCGGATGCCGCTGCACATGCCTCCGACGGCGCGGTTCGCGCAGCTCGAGGGTGTTCCGGGCTCGGTGAGCGCGGCGATCGACGTGCTCTCGGGCATCGGCATCCCCCCGGACGCGGTGCTGGGACCCGTGCCGATCGACGAGGACGGGCGCGTGCGCGCCCTCGTCCGCTTCCCCTACGCCGCCGGTCAGGAGGTCGCTGACACGCTGCGCGCCAGCGTCGTCGCCGATGCCGCCCAGAGCCGGCGTGGCCGGGGGAGGCAGCGCATCCCGCTCTCGGTGCATCTCGATATCCTCGAACCGGACATCTGATCACCCGAAGCTCGACCGACCGGAGAACCTTTCATGCGCCTCGTCTTCGCAGGCACCCCCGCCGTCGCCGTCCCCACCCTGCGTGCCCTCGCCGCGCAGCACGAGATCGCGGCGGTGATCACCCGTCCGGATGCCCCGCTCGGGCGCAAGCGCGTGCTGACCCCGTCGCCCGTCGCCGCGGTCGCCGCGCAGCTCGGACTGCCCGTCATCAAGGCAGCCCGGCTCGATGAAGACGTGACGAAGCAGATCGACGCCCTCGACGCTGCACTGGGAGTGATCGTCGCCTACGGCGGGATCGTGCGCGAGCCGCTGCTGTCGACGCCCGAGAAGGGCTGGATCAACCTGCACTTCTCGCTGCTGCCGCGGTGGCGCGGCGCAGCCCCGGTGCAGCGGGCTCTGATCAACGGCGATGCCGAGCTCGGCGTCGCCGTGTTCCAGCTCGTGCCCGCGCTCGATGCGGGAGACGTCTTCGCCATGCGCTCCGTCGCCGTGCCCGATGACGCGACCGCCGACGTGGCTCTCGAGGTGCTCGCGAAGGACGGCGCCGCGCTCACCCTCGACGTGGTGGCCGGCATCGCCGATGGCACCGCCCGCGCGCAGCCGCAGCAGGGCGATCCCTCCCTCGCCCCGAAGCTCACGCTCGACGACGGCGTGATCGACTGGCAGGCAGCATTCGACGAGGTGTACGCGCGCTACCGCGGCGTCACGCCAGAACCCGGCGCGCACACGACCATCGCCGGCGCTCGGCTGAAGATCCTCGGCGCCGCACCCGGGCCGATCGACGCGCCGCCCCTCGCGCCGGGCCTGCTGCACGGCACCAAGGACGCCGTGCTCATCGGCACGGGCACGACACCGCTCGCGGTCACCCGTGTGCAGCCGGCGGGCAAGGGATCGATGAACGCCGCCGACTGGTGGCGCGGTCTGCGCGACGGCGGATCCGCGAGGGTCGGATCGTGAGCGCCCCGAAGATCCAGGCCGCCCGCTGGGTCGCCTACGACGTGCTGCGAGCCGTGTCGGACGACGACGCGTATGCGAACCTGCTGCTGCCCAAGCTGATCGTCGAAGCGAACCTCGACCCGCAGGACGCCGGTCTCGCCACGGAGCTCACCTACGGCACGCTGCGTCGACGCGGAACCTACGACGCCATCATCGCCGAGGCGGCCGGCCGGCCCGTCGAGCAGATCGACGCTGCGGTGCTGGATGCCCTTCGCCTCGGCGCGCATCAGCTGCTCTCCACCCGCGTCGCCGCGCACGCGGCGGTCAACGAGTCGGTCTCGCTGGTCGCAGCCGAGGTCGGACGCGGGGCATCCGGATTCGCCAATGCCGTGCTGCGCCGGATCGGCCGAGACGACGCCGACACCTGGCAGCAGCGGATCGAAGCGGGCGCGCGCTCCGACGACGAGCGCCTCGCGCTGCGCACCGCGCATCCCGTGTGGGTGATCCGGGCCCTCCGACGCGCCCTCACCGCCGAGGGGCGAGGGGATGAACTCGACGCGCTACTGGTGTCCGACAACGTCGCACCCGAGGTCACCCTCGCCGCGCTCCCGGGGCTCGCCGAGCCGGGCAGCCCGCGACGCCCGTACGCGTCGACCGCGTTCGGCTCGCCAGGCGGCGACCCTCGTCGGGTGATCGCCGACGCGAACGGCACCGTCCGCGTGCAGGATGAGGGCTCGCAGCTCGTCGCGCTGGCGCTGGCCGCCGCCGCACCCGTGCAGACGGGGGAGCGGTGGCTGGACCTGTGCGCAGGGCCCGGCGGGAAGACGGCGATGCTCGCCGCGCTCGCGCTCGGATCCGGTGCTGATCTCGAGGCGAACGAGGTCGTTCCCGCGCGCGCCGGGCTGGTCCGGCATGCGGTGCGTCCGCTGCCGATCGAGGTGCCCGTGCACGAGGAGGACGGACGTGTGCTCGCTGCACAGCATCCGGCATCCTTCGATCGCATCCTCGTGGATGCGCCGTGCACCGGTCTCGGCGCGCTGCGACGGCGTCCGGAGGCGCGCTGGCGCAAGTCCCCGGAGGACGTCCCTGAGCTCGTCGAGCTGCAGATGCAGCTGCTCGATGCCGCGCTCGACGCGCTCAAGCCCGGCGGCATCGTCGGCTACGCAACCTGCTCGCCGCATCTGGCCGAGACGACGGGAGTCGTCACGGAGATCCTGCGCCGTCGCGACGACATCGTCGAGCTCGACGCGCGCTCGGTCATGGCCGGAGTCGCCCGATCGCCCATCGACCTATCCCCGCGCGTGAACGACGGTCCCGGCAGCGGCAGCGTGCAGCTGTGGCCGCATCGCCACGGCACCGACGCCATGTTCCTCGCGCTGCTGCAGCGCACCGATCCGGAAAGGACCACCTCGTGACCCTCCCCACCGCGCCGCGGATCAACCCGAGCATCCTCGCGGCGGACTTCGCCAACATGCAGTCGGAGCTCGCCCGGATCGCGACGGCCGACTTCGCGCACGTCGACGTGATGGACAACCACTTCGTCCCGAACCTCACCTTCGGTCCCCAGATGGTCGAGCGCATCCAGGCGACCAGTCCCATCCCGCTCGACGTGCACCTGATGATCAGCGATCCCGACCGGTGGGCGCCTGGATACGCCGAGCTGGGCGCCGCCAGCGTCACCTTCCACCTCGAGGCCGCCGCCGACCCGGTCGCGCTCGCCCGCCGCCTTCGCTCGATCGGGGCGCGCGCGGGTATCGCGATCAAACCGGGCACGGCAGGGGAGGCGCTCTACGACATCCTCGACGAGTTCGACCAGATCCTGGTGATGACCGTCGAGCCGGGCTTCGGCGGCCAGGGCTTCATGCCCGAGACGATGCCGAAGCTGCGGGCGCTGCATGACGAGGCGCGCAGGCGAGGGTCCGGCGTCTGGCTGCAGGTCGACGGCGGGATCTCCGACGACACGATCGCGCAGGCCGCCGCGGCGGGCGCCGACACGTTCGTCGCCGGCTCTGCGGTGTACGGGGCCGCCGACATCGAGGCCGCGGTCATCGGTCTTCGTGAGCGTGCACGAGCGGCTAGCCTGGAATCGTGAAGACATTCGACGAACTGTTCGCCGAGCTCAGCGCCACCGCGCTCGAGCGTCCCGAGGGATCGGGCACCGTCGCACAGCTGGATCGCGGAGTGCATGCGATCGGCAAGAAGATCGTCGAGGAGGCGGCCGAGGTCTGGATGGCCGCCGAGTACGAGTCGAACGACGAGGCCGCCGAGGAGATCTCGCAGCTGCTCTACCACCTGCAGGTGATGATGCTCGCCAAGGGACTGTCTCTGGAGGACGTCTACCGACATCTGTGAGCGAGGCTCAGACACCGTTCACCAGAGACGAAAGACATCCATGCTGCGCATCGCCGTTCCCAACAAGGGCTCGCTCTCCGAGACAGCCGCCGAGATGCTGACGGAGGCCGGATACACCGGCCGCCGCGACCCCAAGACCCTGCACGTCATCGACGCCGACAGCGACGTCGAGTTCTTTTACCTCCGTCCTCGCGACATCGCGACCTACGTCGCATCCGGTGCCCTCGACGTCGGCATCACCGGTCGGGACCTGCTGCTCGACGTCCGTCAGGACGACGCCAGGGAGATCGAGCAGCTGGGCTTCGCCCGCTCGACCTTCCGGTTCGCGGCCCCTCCCGGCAGATACTCGTCGATCGAGGATCTCGAGGGCGTTCGCGTCGCTTCCGCCTACCCCGGCCTGGTCGACGACTTCCTGCGCGAGAACGGCGTGACCGCCCACCTCGTCCCTCTGGACGGCGCGGTGGAGTCGGCTGTGCAGCTCGGCGTCGCCGATGTGATCGCCGACGTCGTCGAGACCGGCACCACCCTGCGTCAGGCCGGCCTGGAGATCTTCGGCCCGATCATCATCCAGTCCGAGGCCGTGCTGATCAGCCGGCCGGGGGATGCGCCGGGAACCGACCGCCTGCTGCGCCGTCTGCGGGGTGTGATGGTGGCCCGGCAGTATGTGCTGCTCGACTACGACCTCCCGGCCCGCCTCGTGGATCAGGCGGTCGAGATCGCCGGAGGGCGGGAGTCGCCGACCATCTCGCCGCTGCGCGACCCCGAGTGGGTGGCCGTGCGGGTCATGGTGCCGCGCAAGGGCGTCAACCAGGTGATGGACGACCTGTACGCCCTCGGCGCTCGGGCGATCCTGGTGACCGCGATCGACGCGGCGAGGCTCTGATGACGCTCGCAGCCCGCGTGATCCCCTGCCTCGACGTCGCCGCGGGTCGCGTCGTGAAGGGCGTGAACTTCCAGAACCTGCGCGACATGGGCGACCCCGTCGAGCTCGCCGCGCACTACGCGGCACAGGGGGCCGACGAGATCACCTTCCTCGATGTCACCGCCACGGTGGATGCCAGGGCGACGACCCACGACGTCGTGCAGCGCACCGCCGAGAACGTGTTCGTGCCGCTCACCGTGGGCGGCGGGGTGCGCAGCGTCGACGACGTGGCGCGCCTGCTGTCGGTCGGTGCGGACAAGGTGGGGGTCAACTCCGCCGCGATCGCCCGTCCGGCGCTTCTCGATGAGATCGCCGACCGCTTCGGCGCCCAGGTGCTCGTGCTCTCGCTCGACGTCAAGCGGTCGTCGACGACGCACTCCGGCTTCGTCGTCACGACGCACGGCGGGCGCGCCGAGACGACACTCGACGCACTCGACTGGGCGCGCGAGGCCATCGAGCGCGGCGCCGGTGAGCTTCTGGTCAACTCGATCGACGCGGACGGCACGAAGGACGGCTTCGACCTCGAGCTGGTTCGCCTGATGCGCGAGGTCTCTGCCGTTCCCGTGATCGCGTCCGGGGGAGCGGGCGACGTGGCAGATTTCGCCCCCGCGATCGCCGCCGGGGCGGATGCCGTGCTCGCAGCGAGCGTGTTCCACAGCGGACAGCTCACGATCGGCGAGGTCAAGGACGCGCTGCGGGCCGACGGCGTGGTGGTGCGATGAGCTCGCCCGATGTCACGTCGATCGCGTGGAACGACGCGGGACTCGCACCCGTGATCGTGCAGCAGCATGACACCCGAGAGGTCCTCATGCTGGCCTGGATGGATGCCGAGGCGCTGCGTCGCACGCTCACCGGTGGCCGTGCCGTCTACTGGTCGCGATCGCGTCAGGAGTACTGGCGCAAGGGCGACACCTCGGGCAGCACCCAGCGCGTCGTCCGCATCGCTGTGGACTGCGATGCCGACACGATCCTGCTGCAGGTCGATCAGCAGGGCGCCGCCTGCCATACCGGCAGCCGCACCTGCTTCGACGGGCGCGAGCTGCCCATGAGCGAGGCGTGACGTGCTGCGGCGCGCCCGGATGCTCGGCGTCCTCACATTCCTGCTCACCGGCGGGATCGGCATCATCTCGTCCACCCAGATCTGGGCGACGGTGCAGCGTGCCGATGCGGGGGAGACCCTCACCGTCACGGGCGCGGTGATCTACCCGCTGCTGGCTCCGCTGTCGCTCGCCGTGCTGGCGCTGGGCGCCGCGCTTTCGATCGCCGGCCTCGTGCTGCGCCACATCCTCGCCGTGCTCGGCGTCGGAGCCGCCGCCGTTCTCATCCTCGGCACCGCGCCGTTGATCGGGTCGGCGCCGATCTCGGCCGTGGCGCCCGCGGTCACCGAGGCGACCGGCCTGGGCGGCGAGGAATCGCTGCGACAGGTCGTCGCGGACGTCACGGCGACGCCGTGGCCCGTGATCGCCCTGCTCTGCTGGGTGGTGCTCGCTCTGGCATCCGTCTTCGTGCTCCTCACCGCGCGCCGCTGGCCGACCGGCGGCCGTCGCTATCGCTCGGCGGGCGAGGGCGCGCATCGCAGCTCGGGCCCGCTCGACTCCGTCGATTCGTGGGATGAGCTGTCGCACGGCACGGATCCGACGGACTCAGCCCGATAGACTGTCAGCATCGCCTAGCCACCCGGAGGAGAACATGACCAACCCGATCGCCGATCCCGGCCACGGACACTCGCCTGCTGCCTGGACCGCCGTCGTGATCATGCTCGTCGGCTTCACCGCCGGCACGGTCTTCTTCTGCGCCGGCCTGCCGGTCGCCGTCTGGGTCTGCGCCGCCGTCGTGGTGGTCGGAGCGATCGTCGGGTGGGCTATGGCGAAGGCCGGCTGGGGTGTGAAGGGCCCGAAGTACGCGCCGAAGGCGCACTGATGGTGCTCGCCGACCTGACGGCCGGCGCCGTGCAGGATGCCGAGCGGCGCGCCCAGTCGCGACCGCTCGCCGTTGTCGAGCGCGAGGCCGCCGCACGACCCGCCGCTCGTGACGTGCTCGCCGCACTCGCGCCGGCAGACCGGGTGAAGATCATCGCCGAGGTCAAGCGCGCCAGCCCATCGCGTGGTGCCCTGGCTGAGATCCCCGATCCCGCGCTGCAGGCTTCGCTGTACGAGCAGGGCGGCGCTTCGGCGATCAGCGTGCTCACCGAGGAGCGCCGCTTCGGCGGCAGCCTCGCCGATCTCGAGGCGGTGACCGAGCGCGTCTCCGTGCCGGTGCTGCGCAAGGACTTCATCGCGACGCCCTACCAGGTCTTCGAGGCGCGCGCCGCCGGCGCCGATCTCGTGCTGCTCATCGTCGCCGGTCTGTCGCAGACGGTTCTCACCGAGCTGCACGACCTGATCACGGATCTCGGGATGACCCCGCTCGTCGAGACGCACTCCGCCGAGGAGCTCGAGGTCGCGATCGATCTGGGCGCCGATCTCATCGGCGTCAACGCGCGCAACCTGCACACTCTCGAGCTCGACCGCGACCTGTTCGCCCGCCTCTCCGACCGCATCCCGGACTCGGCGATCCGCATCGCCGAATCGGCCGTGCTGCAGCCCGACGACGTCACCCGGTATCGGGACGCCGGCGCCGACGTGGTGCTCATCGGCGAGGCGCTCGTCACCGGCGACCCGGTCGCCACGCTCAACGCATTCCTCGCCGCCGGTGACACCCCGGTGCGAGGCAGGAGGAAGTCATGAGTCTGCGCGACCAGCATGGGCCGTTCTTCGGCGACTTCGGCGGCCGGTACATGCCCGAATCGCTCGTCGCCGCGATCGACGAGCTCGCCGCCGCCTACGAGGACGCGATCGCCGACCCAGCGTTCCGCTCCGAGCTCGCGACGCTGCTGCACTCCTACGCCGGGCGCCCTTCGCCGATCACCGAGGTGCCGCGATTCGCCGCGCACGCCGGCGGTGCACGCGTCTTCCTCAAGCGGGAAGACCTCAACCACACCGGCTCGCACAAGATCAACAACGTGCTCGGCCAGGCGCTGCTCACCAGGCGTCTCGGCAAGACCCGCGTGATCGCCGAGACGGGCGCCGGTCAGCACGGCGTGGCGACCGCGACGGCAGCCGCCCTGTTCGGCCTCGACTGCACCATCTACATGGGCGAGGTCGACACCGAGCGTCAGGCGCTCAACGTCGCGCGCATGCGGCTGCTCGGCGCCGAGGTGGTGGCTGTGACCACCGGCTCGCGCACGCTGAAGGATGCCATCAACGACGCGTATCGCGACTGGGTGGCGAGCGTCGAGACGACCAACTACATCTTCGGCACGGCGGCGGGCCCGCATCCGTTCCCCGCGATGGTGCGCGACTTCCAGAAGATCATCGGCGAAGAGGCCCGCGAGCAGCTGCTCGCCGAGGCCGGCCGGCTGCCCGACGCGGTCGTCGCCTGCGTCGGCGGCGGCTCGAACGCCATCGGCATGTTCGACGCGTTCCTCGACGATCAGGACGTGAAGCTGTACGGCGTCGAGGCAGCAGGCGACGGCGTCGACACCCCGCGGCACGCGGCGTCGATCGGACGCGGACGGCCTGGTGTGCTGCACGGTGCGAAGACCTACGTCCTGCAGGACGAGGACGGACAGACCGTGGAGTCGCACTCCATCTCGGCGGGTCTCGACTACCCGGGGGTCGGGCCCGAGCACTCGTGGCTCAGCGCCATCGGGCGCGCCGAGTACATCCCCGCGACCGACGACGAGGCCATGCAGGCTCTGCGGCTGCTCAGCAGGACGGAGGGCATCATCCCCGCGATCGAGTCGGCGCATGCCCTGGCCGGCGCCCTGCGCATCGGCCGCGAACTCGGCTCCGACGGCCTCATCGCGATCTGCCTCTCGGGGCGCGGCGATAAGGACATGGACACCGCCGCACGGTACTTCGAGCTGTACGACGCCACGACGACCGACGCTGAGGGGACCACGGAGTGAGCCGGGTCGAGGATGCCATCCGCAAGGCGCACGCCGCAGGACGAGGCGCGTTCATCGGCTACCTGCCCGTGGGCTACCCGGATCTCGACACGAGCATCCAGGCCGCCCTCACTCTCGCCCGCAACGGCGTCGACATCATCGAGCTCGGCCCGCCCTACTCCGACCCGGTGATGGACGGCGCGGTGATCCAGGAGGCGACGCAGCATGCGCTCGCAAACGGCTTCCGGATGCGCGACCTGTTCACCGCCGTGCAGGCGATCACCGCCGAGACCGACGTGCCGGTCGTCGTCATGACGTACTGGAATCCCGTGATGCAGTACGGCGTCGACCGCTACGCCGACGACCTGCTCGCCGCCGGCGGCGCGGGCCTGATCACCCCCGACATCACACCGGAGGCGGCGGAGGAGTGGATCGAGGCCAGCAAGCGCACGGGCCTCGACCGCATCTTCCTCGCCGCACCGACATCCAGCGACGAGCGACTCGACCTGGTGATCTCGTCGTCGACCGGGTTCGTGTACACCGTGTCGACGATGGGCATCACGGGTGAGCGCGCTGCGCTCGACCTGGCAGCGCGCACGCTCGTCGAGCGCATGCGCTCCCGTGGCGAGGTGCTCGCCTGCGTCGGCATCGGCATCTCGAATGCCGATCAGGTCGCGGGCGTCGTCGAGTACGCCGACGGCGCGATCGTCGGCACGGCCCTCGTCAAGGCGCTCCGCGACGGCGGACTCGACGCCCTCGCCGCAACCACCAGAACCCTCGCCGGCGGCACGCCGACGACGCGATACTAGGATCTCTCTCATGCCCTTCGCGCCCTTCAGCAGCCTTTCCATCGTGCCCGCGAGCATCCCGAGCCCACCGGAGAGCAGCTTCCAGATCGGCCCGCTGACGATCCACTACTACGCGCTGTGCATCATCGCGGGCATCATCGCCGCCGGCTTGCTGACGAACCACCGCCTCACCAGACGCGGTGCGGAGAAGTGGGTCGTGATCGACATCGCTATCCCCGCTGTGCTTCTGGGCATCATCGGTGCGCGCATCTTCCACGTGCTCACCCACCCCAACTTCTACTTCGGCCCCGGCAGGAACACCTGGAACCCGTTCGAGTACGGCTCCGTCTGGGCGATCTGGGAGGGCGGCATCGCCATCTTCGGCGCGCTTCTCGGCGGCGCCGTCGGCGCCTGGCTCGGCTGCAAGTGGACGGGCATCCGGTTCTGGACATTCGCCGATGCTCTGGCACCCGGCATCCTGCTGGCACAGGCCATGGGCCGATTCGGCAACTGGTTCAACCACGAGCTGTTCGGTCTGCCGACCGATGTGCCCTGGGGCCTCGAGATCGAGCCCACCAACCCGTCCTTCCCTCCGGGACTGGCTGAGGGCACTCTGTTCCACCCGACCTTCCTGTACGAGGTGCTCTGGAACGGCCTCGGCGTGCTGGTGCTGCTGTGGGCCGGTCACCGCTTCCGCCTGCAGTGGGGCAAGCTGTTCGCGCTCTACCTCATCTGGTACAGCGCCGGCCGCATCGTGTGGGAGTCGATCCGGATCGACCCGAGCGAGGTGCTGTTCGGGCTGCGCAGCAACGTGTGGGCCGCGATCATCGGCGTCATCGTGGGTGTCGTCATCCTCATCGTGCAGACCCGTCGCCACCCCGGTGTGGAGCCGTCGCCCTATGTGCGCGGTCGGGAACCGCAGATCGCCGATGTAGAATCGCAGGACAATTCCTCCGACTTCGTCGACGTGAGTGAGCCTCCCGTCTCGGCCGAAGCCAACTAGGAGCCATCGCCACAAGCACCGCTCCCGTCACGCGAGGGTCCGCCTGGACCCTCCTTCCGCGCGAGAGATCGCACTGAACGCACGGGCCGATGGCGTCCCCGGGTTCACTTGAAATCTGAGGACGGTGACTGGTGTACTTCCAGCCTCCCTACGGCGCCTCCGGCGCCTACCCCCCGAAACAGGGTCTGTACAACCCCGCCCACGAGAAGGATGCCTGCGGCCTGGCCATGGTCGCAACGCTCCGCGGGGAACCCGGCCATGACATCATCGCGCTGGCGCTCGAGGCGCTGCGCAACCTGGAACACCGCGGTGCGATCGGCTCTGATGCCGGCACCGGCGATGGCGCCGGCATCCTCACCCAGATGCCGGATGCGTTCCTCCGAGAGGTCGTCTCCTTCGACCTCCCTCCTGCAGGCGAGTACGCCGCAGGACTCGCGTTCCTCCCTCGGGAGTCGAGCGCCCGCCGTGAGCAGAAGGCCGGCATCGAGCGCATCGCCGCCGCAGAGGGGCTCGACGTGCTCGGGTGGCGCGTCGTTCCCACCGCCAACGAGCACCTCGGCCCGCTCGCGGACGAGGCCCGTCCGGCGTTCGAGCAGCTCTTCGTCGGCATCCCCGGCGCGAGCGCAGGCTCCCCGCTGACCCTCGACCGCGTCGCCTACCGGCTGCGCAAGCGCGCCGAGCACGAACTCGGCGCCTACTTCGTCTCGCTGTCGTGCCGCACGCTCGGCTACAAGGGCATGCTGACGACGCTGCAGCTCGAGCCGTTCTACCCCGACCTGCAGGACGAGCGCTTCGCCTCCGAGCTCGCGGTCGTGCACTCGCGCTACTCGACGAACACGTTCCCGTCCTGGCCGCTCGCACAGCCGCTGCGCATGCTCGCACACAACGGCGAGATCAACACCGTCGGCGGCAACCGCAACTGGATGCGCGCCCGCCAATCGCAGCTGCGGTCCGACCTCCTGGGCGACATCCGCCCGCTGCTGCCGATCTGCAGCGACAGCGCGAGCGACTCTGCCTCCTTCGACGAGGTTCTCGAGCTGCTCACCCTCACCGGGCGCAGCCTGCCGCACGCGATCATGATGATGGTGCCGGAGGCGTGGGAGAAGCAGGCCGACATCGATCCCGACCTGCGCGCCTTCTACGAGTTCCACGACATCCAGATGGAGCCGTGGGATGGCCCGGCCGCGCTGATCTTCACGGACGGCGCCCAGGTGGGCGCGACGCTCGACCGCAACGGCCTCCGTCCCGGCCGCTGGACCGAGACGGTCGACGGACTGGTCGTCATCGGCAGCGAGACCGGGGTGCTCGAGTTCGCGCCGGAGCGCATCAAGCGGCGTGGCCGTCTGCGCCCCGGCCACCTCTTCCTCGTCGACACGGCCCAGAGGCGGATCATCGGGGACGCCGAGGTGAAGCGCGACCTCGCGACCCTGCATCCCTGGCAGGAGTGGCTGGATGCCGGTGCGGTGCGCCTCGCCGATCTTCCGGAGCGCGAGCACATCGTGCATCCGGCGGCGTCGATCACCCGCCGTCAGCGCACCTTCGGCTACACCGAGGAGGAGGTGAAGGTGCTGCTCACCCCGATGGGGCAGACCGGCGCTGAGCCGCTCGGTGCGATGGGCAGCGACACCCCCATCGCCGCGCTCAGCGCACGGCCCCGGCTGCTCTTCGACTACTTCGTGCAGCAGTTCGCTCAGGTCACCAACCCCCCGCTCGATGCCATCCGCGAAGAGGTCGTGACCAGCCTGCGGCTCGGCCTCGGAACGCAGCGCAACCTCCTGGAGTGGGGCCCGGAGCATGCGCGTACGGTCAGCCTCGACTTCCCCGTCATCGACAACGACGAGCTGGCGAAGATCAAGCACGTCGACAGGGCGCTGCCCGGTCGCACCAGTGCGACGATCTCCGGTCTGTACCACTTCGATGCCGGCCCCCAGTCGCTGCCCGAGCGGCTCGAGGCGATGTGCGCAGAGGCGGATGCGGCGATCGAGCGCGGAGCGGAGTTCCTCATCCTCTCCGACCGCGACTCCGACAAGGACCTGGTGCCGATCCCGTCGCTGCTGATGCTCTCGGCTGTGCATCACCACCTGATCCGGCGTGAGACGCGCATGCGAGTCGGCCTGATCGTCGAGGCCGGCGACGTGCGCGAGGTGCACCATGTCGCGACGCTGCTCGGCTACGGTGCGGCCGCCGTGAACCCGTACCTCGCCATGGAGACGGTCGAGCATCTGGTGCGCACCGGCTTCATCACCGGGATCACGCCCGATCAGGCCGTGCACAACCTCATCCACGCGCTGGGCAAGGGGGTGCTGAAGATCATGTCGAAGATGGGGATCTCGACGGTCTCGTCCTACGCCGGAGCGCAGGTCTTCGAGGCGATCGGGCTCGGCCAGGAGCTCATCGACCGGTACTTCACCGGCACCGAGACGAAGCTCGGCGGCATCGGCATCGATGACATCTACGCCGAGAATCAGCAGCGCCATGACTACGCCTACCCGCAGGACGGCGCGCCCCGCGCGCACGAGCGGCTGTGGACCGGCGGCGAGTACCAGTGGCGGCGAGAGGGCTCACCGCACCTGTTCAACCCGGAGACGGTGTTCCGGCTGCAGCACGCCACGCGAAACCGCCGCTACGACATCTTCCGGGAGTACACCCGTCTGGTCGACGACCAGGCGCGCGAGCTGAAGACGCTGCGCGGACTGTTCGAGCTGCGCACCGGCGAGCGCCCGCCGGTGCCCCTCGACGAGGTCGAGCCGGTCAGCGCGATCGTGAAGCGATTCTCGACCGGTGCGATGAGCTACGGGTCGATCTCGCAGGAGGCGCACGAGACCCTCGCGATCGCGATGAACCGCCTGGGAGCGAAGTCGAACACCGGTGAGGGCGGCGAGGACCCCGAGCGCCTCACCGACCCCGAGCGGCGCAGCGCGATCAAGCAGGTCGCCTCCGGCCGGTTCGGCGTGACCAGCCAGTACCTCACCGAGGCTGACGATCTGCAGATCAAGCTCGCCCAGGGCGCCAAGCCCGGCGAGGGCGGGCAGCTCCCGCCGCAGAAGGTGTACCCATGGGTGGCCCGCACGCGGCACGCCACCCCGGGCGTGGGACTCATCTCCCCGCCACCGCACCACGACATCTACTCGATCGAGGATCTCAAGCAGCTGATCTTCGACCTGAAGCGCGCGAACCCCAAGGCGCGCATCCACACCAAGCTGGTCAGCCAGTCGGGCATCGGGGCGGTCGCGGCCGGCGTCGCGAAGGCGCTCAGCGACGTGGTGCTCGTGTCGGGTCACGACGGCGGCACGGGCGCGAGCCCGTTGAACTCGCTGAAGCACGCCGGCACCCCTTGGGAGCTGGGTCTTGCCGAGGTGCAGCAGACGCTCATGCTCAACGGCATGCGCGACCGCGTCGTGGTGCAGGTCGACGGGCAGCTGAAGACCGGGCGCGATGTGATCATCGGCGCACTGCTGGGAGCGGAGGAGTTCGGCTTCGCGACGGCACCTCTGGTGGTCAGCGGCTGCATCCTCATGCGGGTGTGTCACCTCGACACCTGTCCGGTGGGCGTGGCGACCCAGAACCCGGTGCTGCGCCAGCGCTTCACGGGCAAGCCGGAGTTCGTGGTGAACTTCATGGAGTTCATCGCCGAAGAGGTGCGCGAGCTGCTCGCCGCCCTCGGATTCCGCTCGATCGACGAGATCATCGGCCGGAGCGACCTGCTGCGCACCGATCCGGCCGTGCGGCACTGGAAGACCAACGGCCTCGACCTGGCGCCGATCCTCGAGGGTCCGGCGTTTCCTGCCGGAGAGCCGAGGCGCAGCGCGCGAGCGCAGGAGCACGAGCTCGAAAAGCACTTCGACACGGCGCTGCTCGTGCATGCGACCGAAGCCCTCGACAGCGCGCTGCCGGTGGTCATCGAGCTGCCCATCCGCAACACCGAGCGAGCCGTCGGCACCATGCTCGGCCACCATGTCACCGCACGACACGGCGCGGCGGGTCTTCCCCGCGAGACGATCGACATCACCCTGCACGGCACCGCCGGCCAGTCACTCGGGGCCTTCCTGCCGCCCGGCATCGTGCTGCGGCTGGAGGGCGACGCGAACGACTACGTCGGCAAGGGTCTCTCGGGTGGAGACATCACCATCCGTCCGGCTCGGGATGCCCGGTTCGAGCCGCACCGCAACGTCGTCGCCGGCAACGTGATCGGCTACGGCGCGACCAGCGGCAGCATGTACATCTCCGGTGTGGTGGGGGAGCGGTTCCTCGTGCGCAACTCCGGAGCGACCGCGGTCGTGGAAGGCGTCGGAGATCACGCGCTGGAGTACATGACGGGTGGCGTCGCAGTCATCCTCGGTGACACCGGTCGCAACCTCGGTGCGGGGATGTCCGGCGGGGTCGCGTACGTGCGGCGGCTCAGCGCGGCGCGAGTGAACAGTCAGGCGCTGCAGAGCGGAGAGCTGCTGCTCACGACGCTCGAGCGCGACGACGCCGAGGTGCTGCGCGAGCTGCTCGTCGAGCACGTCGAGCGGACGGCGTCGCCGCTGGCATCCGCTCTCCTGGACGACTTCGAGAGCGTCCTCAACGAATTCACGAAGGTGCTGCCCCGCGACTACGCGGCGGTGCGCACCATGCGCCAGGAGGCCGAGGCCGCGGGGATCGACCCCGACGGCGACGTCATCTGGGACCGGATCCTGGAGGTGACCGGTGGCTGACCCCAAGGGCTTTCTGAAGACGACCGAACGCGAGCTGCCGGCCCGCCGGCCGGTGCCCGTCCGGATCATGGACTGGAAAGAGGTCTACGAACCCGGCGACCGGACGGTTCTGAAGCGCCAGGCAGGCCGATGCATGGACTGCGGTGTGCCGTTCTGCCATTCCGGATGCCCGTTGGGCAACCTCATCCCGGAGTGGAACGACCTCACCTGGCGCGGTGCCGACCGGGCAGCGATCGAGAGGCTGCACGCGACGAACAACTTCCCGGAGTTCACCGGGAGGCTGTGCCCTGCGCCGTGCGAGAGCGCCTGTGTGCTCGGCATCAACCAGCCGGCCGTGACGATCAAGCAGATCGAGGTCTCGATCATCGACCAGGCGTTCGCGAACGGATGGGTCGAGCCGCAGCCACCGCAGCGTCTCACCGGCCGCACGATCGCTGTCGTCGGGTCCGGACCTGCCGGTCTCGCCGCGGCCCAGCAGCTCACCCGTGCCGGGCACACGGTCGTCGTGTTCGAGCGCGACGACCGCATCGGCGGACTGCTGCGCTACGGCATCCCGGATTTCAAGATGGAGAAGCGGCACCTCGACATCCGCCTGCGGCAGATGGAGGAGGAGGGCACGCGCTTCCGCCCGGGCGTGGAGATCGGCCGGGACCTGTCGTGGGACGACCTTCGCGGCCGCTACGACGCCGTGCTGATCGCCACCGGAGCCACGGTGCCCCGTGACCTTCCGATCCCCGGACGGGACCTCGAGGGTGTGCACTTCGCGATGGACTATCTCGTGCCCTCCAACCGGGTGGGTGCCGGCGACGAGGTCGCCGACCAGATCACCGCTGCGGGCAGGCACGTCGTCGTGATCGGCGGCGGTGACACCGGCGCCGACTGCATCGGGACGGCGCATCGTCATGGCGCGCGCAGCGTGACCAACCTCGCGATCGGAAAGCAGCCGGGCACGGTCAGGTCCGACGAGCAGCCATGGCCCACCATGCCGACGCTGTTCGAGGTGCAGTCCGCGCACGAGGAGGGCGGTGAGCGCACCTACCTCGCGTCCACGGTGGAGTTCCTCGGCGACTCGGACGGTCGCGTCCGTGCCGTCCGCGTGGCGGAGACCGAGTACATCGACGGCCGGCGCGTGCCGCGCAGCGGCACCGAGCGCGAGATCCCCGCTGAGCTCGTGCTCATCGCCATGGGATTCACCGGGCCCGAGACCGCGTCATTCGGCGGCAACACCGTGCCCGTGGCGACCGAGCGCAGCAGCCTGCAGCGCGATGGCGAATACGCGACCACGGTTCCGGGCGTCTTCGTGGCGGGCGACGCCGGACGCGGACAGTCGCTCATCGTCTGGGCGATCGCCGAGGGGCGGTCGGCGGCCGCAGCCATCGACCGGCACCTGATGGGCGCCACCGTGCTGCCCGCCCCGGTGGCGGTCACAGATGTCGCGTTCAGCGTTCAGCCCGCGTAGGCTGGGCGCGGCAACGTCGCCATGTTGATTTATGCCCTCTTACCCTGGAGATGATGTTGAGACGCGCGAAGATCGTCGCCACACTCGGCCCTGCAACCTCGACCTATGAGAAGGTCCGTGCCCTTATCGACGCCGGTGTGGACGTCGCCCGTCTGAACCTCAGCCACGGCGACTACTCCGTGCACGAGGCCAACTACTCGAACGTCCGTCGCGCCGCCGAGGACTCGGGACGTGCTGTCGCCATCCTCGTCGACCTGCAGGGTCCGAAGATCCGGCTCGGCCGCTTCGAGGACGGTCCGTACGAGCTCGAGGTCGGTGACATCTTCAAGATCACCACGGAAGACATCATCGGCAACCGTGAGATCTGCGGCACGACGTTCAAGGGCCTGCCGCAGGACGTCAACGCCGGCGACTTCCTGCTGATCGACGACGGCAAGGTGCGCGTGGAGGTCGTCGAGACCGACGGCACCGTCGTCACCACGAAGGTCATCGTCGCCGGCGCCGTGTCCAACAACAAGGGCATCAACCTGCCCGGAGTCGCCGTCAACGTTCCCGCGCTGAGTGAGAAGGACGAGGACGACCTGCGCTGGGGTCTGCGCATCGGCGCCGACGTCATCGCCCTGTCGTTCGTGCGCAACGCCGCCGACGTCGACCGCGTGCACGAGATCATGGCCGAAGAGGGTGTGCGCGTCCCCGTCATCGCCAAGGTCGAGAAGCCGCAGGCCGTCGACGCCCTCGAGGAGATCGTCGACGCGTTCGACGGCATCATGGTGGCCCGCGGCGACCTGGGCGTCGAGCTGCCCCTCGAAGCGGTCCCGATCGTGCAGAAGCGCGCCGTCGAACTCGCTCGCCGCAACGCCAAGCCGGTCATCGTGGCGACGCAGATGCTCGAGTCGATGATCTCGAGCCCGGTGCCCACCCGCGCCGAGACCTCCGACGTCGCCAACGCCGTCCTCGACGGTGCGGACGCGGTCATGCTCTCGGGCGAGACGAGCGTGGGCGAGTACCCGATCGTCGTGGTCGAGACCATGGCGCGCATCATCGAGTCGACCGAGGAGCACGGGCTCGAGCGGATCTCGCCGCTGAACACGAAGCCCCGCACGCAGGGCGGAGCGATCACGCTCGCGGCCCTCGAGGTGGCAGAGTTCGTCGGCGCGAAGTATCTGTGCGTGTTCACGCAGTCCGGCGACTCCGCTCGCCGCCTGTCGCGTCTGCGCTCGCGCATCCCGATGATCGCGTTCACGCCCGAGCCCGACATCCGCCGCCGGATGGCCATGACCTGGGGCATCCGCTCGACGCTCGTCGAGATGGTGCAGCACACCGACTCGATGTACCGTCAGGCCGACGAGTACCTGCTGGGCAGCGGTCTGGCCGAGGAGGGCGATGTGATCGTCGTCATCTCCGGATCCCCTCCCGGGATCATCGGCTCGACCAACGACATCCGAGTCCACAAGGTCGGGGATGCCGTCGGCGGCGCGGCTCCCGTTTACAAGACCGGAGTCTGAGCAGCATCCGAGCGCCGAGGGGCGGGCCGACGGGCCGCCCCTCGGCGCTCGTGTCTGTCAGACGCGATACGGTGCTGAGATGAGCCAGGAGCGTTCGACCCGCCGACACCGCGTGGGCGAGCTGGTGTTCCGCACGCTCACCTCGCCCGGACCGGGCCCTGCCACCGTGGTGCTCGTGCACGGCATCGGCATGTCGCACCGCTATCTCGCGCGCCTGCACGGCCGCCTCACCGCGCACGCCACTGTCGTGTCGGTGGATCTGCCCGGCTTCGCGGGCCTGGCTCGTCCGGAGCAGGACGTGGACGTGACGAGGATGGCCGATGCGCTGACGGTGGTTCTCGACGAGCTCATGCCCGACCGCCCCGCGAGCCTGATTCTGGTCGGGCAGTCGATGGGAACCCAGTGGGTCACCGAGCTGGCCGCGCGGCACCCGCAGCTCAGCGACGCCGTCGTGCTGATCGGCCCGGTGACAGACGACCGCCGTCGCACTGTGCTGGCCCAGGCAGCTCTGCTGGCACTGGACACCCTGCGGGAGCCGCCCGGTGCGAATGCCCTCGTGTTCGGCGACTATCTGCGCTGCGGACCGGTCTGGTACCTCGCCCAGCTGCGACACATGCTGCGCTACCGGATCGAGGAGCGTGTGCGCGATCTGCGCGGGCCGCTGCTGATCGTTCGCGGCTCACGCGACCCGATCGCTGGGCGCGACTGGTGCCGGCGCCTCCGTGACGCCCGCGGGCGAGGAGCGCCCGTGGCGCTCGTGGAGATCCCCGGGCGCGCACACAACGCGCAGCACTCGGCACCGCGAGCGGTGACCGCAGCGATCGTCCACACTCTCGGCCATCTGCTCGGCTCGCAGCCGGGGCAGGCACCGGCGCCATTAGCGGGAAGCCGCGACGCGTGAGCGGCGTGCTGCGCCGAGCGGTGTGGTGGGCGGAGGACTACGCCTACGCCGCTGTCTGGCAGGCGCGCGCGTTCGCGAGCCGTGTGCATCCGGAGAGCTTCCTGTCGGGCACCGGCACGCCGATCGTGGTGCTGCCGGGGATCTACGAGACCTGGAAGTTCATGCAGCCGCTCGCGCTGCGCGTGCACGAGCTGGGGCATCCCGTGCACGTGCTGGATTCGCTGCACCGCAATCTGCAGCCCGTGGCGGAGATGGCCGATGGCGTCGCGGCCTACCTCGCCGCCCACTCGCTGCAGGACGTCGTGCTGCTCGCGCACAGCAAGGGCGGCCTGGCGGGGAAGCTGGCCATGCTGGGCTTCGAGCGCGAGCGGATCCGTGGCATGGTGGCGGTCGCGACGCCGTTCGGCGGATCGCGCTACGCCCGGCTCATGCTGCCGCGCAACCTGCGGGCGCTCTCGCCGCGCGACCCTTCGATCGTCCACCTCTCGGCGCAGCACGAGGTCAATGCGCGGATCGTCTCGGTGTACGCCCGTTTCGACCCGCACATCCCCGAGGGCAGTGAACTGCCGGGGGCGAAGAACGTGCCATTGGACACCGGCGGCCACTTCCGCGTGCTCGCCAATCCCCGGGTGATGGCCGAGGTCGCCGCTCTCGCGGAGTGATCGTCTGAGATAAATCAACCGCACTCCGAAACTCGTCCCGCTGTGCCACCTTGGCCGTACGACGAGTGAGGAGATGATGATGACTGATCGACGAAGCCCGCTGCAGCCCGCGGGCGACGACAAGGGGCTCTGGCTCTCGGCGCTGGAGCTGGGCGCGAAAGCGCTGCAGAGTGCGACGCCGCTGAAGAAGTTCGACGTGTACGTGGTCGGATTCCATCCGGCCAAGGATGACCCGGCCATGCAGATGGAGGCACATCACTTCTGCCGGGTGGTCAACGACGACTTCATCCAGGCCACGCTGTTCGACGGCAACACCGCCGACGCGAACCTGATCGGCATCGAGTACATCATCTCGGAGAAGCTGTTCCACACCCTTCCCGCAGACGAGCAGCAGTACTGGCATCCGCACAACTACGAGGTGCTCTCCGGCTCACTGATCGCTCCCGGGTTGCCGGCGCCCGCCGAGAAGGCGCTGATGAAGAGGCTGCTCAACAGCTACGGCAAGACCTGGCACACCTGGCACACGGGTCGCCACGATCTGGGCGGCGGGAACACGCTGCCGCTCGGTGAGCCGATGCTGATGTGGTCGTTCAACCGGGATGGGGAGAGCGACCCACGTCTCGAGCAGGACCGCGAAGAGACCATGGGGCTGGACTCCGCGCCCCGACGCGAGCAGCGCCAGGACCTGACAGCGGACGCGCACCCGCAGCACGGCGTGGACGTGCTGCGCGACAGCTTTCCTGGCAGCTCGCCGATACCCGGGGTGATCGACGCGGATGCCGCCGGCGGCGAAGGCCCCGTGTGAGTGCGCAGGAGGGCCGCCCCTGCGGGACGGCCCTCCTGCGCATGTGCCGGCGGTGGGACTCGAACCCACACGCCCTCTCGGACAGAGCATTTTGAGTGCTCCGCGTCTGCCATTCCGCCACGCCGGCCGGCACACCGCGCATACGACTGTATCGCAGCCGGCACGGCAGCCCGCGCGCGCTTTCCGCCGACGTGCGCGGCCTTCGACTAGGATGGACGGGTGACTGAGCAAGAGCAGCCCGAGCAGCCCACGGCATCCGCCCCGCGTCGCGTCGTCGTCGCTGAGGATGAGTCGCTGATCCGCCTCGACATCGTCGAGATCCTGCGCGACAACGGCTTCGATGTCGTCGGCGAGGCCGGCGACGGCGAGACCGCCGTGCAGCTGGCCACCGAGCTGCGGCCCGACCTCGTCGTCATGGACGTGAAGATGCCTCAGCTCGACGGCATCAGCGCCGCCGAGAAGCTGCACAAGGCCAACATCGCCCCCGTCGTGCTGCTGACCGCGTTCAGCCAGAAGGAGCTCGTCGAGCGTGCGAGCGAGGCCGGCGCCCTCGCATACGTCGTCAAGCCCTTCACCCCGAACGACCTGCTGCCGGCCATCGAGATCGCGCTGGCCCGTCACGAGCAGATCATCACGCTCGAGGCCGAGGTCGCCGACATGGTCGAGCGCTTCGAGACCCGCAAGCTCGTCGACCGCGCCAAGGGCCTGCTGAACGAGAAGATGGGCCTGTCCGAGCCCGAGGCGTTCCGCTGGATCCAGAAGGCGTCGATGGACCGCCGTCTCACCATGCAGGACGTCGCGAAGGCCATCATCGAGCAGCTCGCGCCCAAGAAATGACTTCTGTCTGAGCCGCACCGGCTCGCACAGCGAAACGGCCCCCGACACCACGTCGGGGGCCGTTTTGCATTCCGCCGTCAGGCGTCGACGGTCTTGATCAGGTTCGTGATGCGGATGGTGGAGCAGCGTCGGCCCTGCTCGTCGGAGACGGCGATCTCGTGCACGGTCATGCTGCGTCCGAGGTGCACGGGCGTGCAGACCCCGGTGACGAAGCCCGATGTCGCCGAGCGCGTGTGAGTCGCGTTGATGTCGATGCCCACAGCGAGACGTCCGGGGCCGGCGTGCAGGTTCGCCGCCATGGATCCGAGCGACTCGCCGAGAACCACATAGGCGCCGCCATGCAGCAGGCCGACGGGCTGAGTGTTGCCCTCGACCGGCATCGTCGCGACGGCGCGCTCGACGGTGAACTCGGTGAACTCGATGCCCATCTTCTCGGCCAGCGCGCCCATGCCGCGATGCGTCGCCCACTCGAGTCCAGTCATCTCGGTCTGCTCGGTCAATGCTCCTCCTCAGCGCGTGTCCGTCGCCCTCGTTAGGCTTGCAGGGTGACGGACTCCGCAAAGCCTACCCTCATGGTCGTCGACGGCCACTCGCTCGCATACCGGGCCTTCTTCGCCCTCCCTGTCGAGAACTTCACCACGAAGGACAACCAGCACACGAACGCCATCTACGGCTTCCTGTCGATGCTGGTGAACCTCATCAAGGCCGAGAAGCCGACGCACATGGCGATCGCCTTCGACACGTCACGTCACTCCTTCCGCACCGACGAGTACCCCGAGTACAAGGCGACGCGCTCCGAGACTCCCGGTGAGTTCAAGGGTCAGATCCCGCTGCTGCAGGACTGCCTGGCCGCCATGTCCATCCCGGTGCTGACCCAGGAGGGCATCGAGGCCGACGACGTCCTCGCGACCCTCGCGAAGCAGGGTTCCGAGCAGGGCTACGACGTGCTGGTGGTCTCGGGCGACCGCGACACCATCCAGCTCGTCAACGACGACGTCACGCTGCTGTACCCGAACGTGCAGGGGGTGTCGCAGCTCAAGCGCTACGACCCGGCCACCGTGCACGAGCGCTACGGAGTGCGCCCGGAGCAGTATCCGGACATCGCCGCCCTCGTCGGCGAGACGAGCGACAACCTGCCCGGTGTGCCCAAGGTCGGCGAGAAGACCGCCGTCAAGTGGCTCACGCAGTTCGGCAGCCTCGACGAGCTGCTCGCCCGCGCCGATGAGATCAAGGGCGTCGTCGGCGGCAACCTGCGCGAGCACATCGAGGATGTGCGCCGCAACCGCAAGCTCAACCGCCTGCTGAACGACGTGGAGCTGCCTGTCGCCCCGGACGACCTGATCGTCAAGCCGATCGACGCACAGGCGGTGCGCGACATCTTCGCCCGACTCGAGTTCCGCACGCTCCTGCCTCGGGTGTTCGAGGCGGCGGGCGCGCCCGACGAGCCCGTTCACGACGAGCCCGCCATCGACGTGCCCGCCGCGACGGAGTCATCCGCCGCCGATGTCGCAGCCTGGCTCGGCCGGCAGCAGGGCGAGGTGGCGCTGCTGCTCACGCTCGTCAGCGGAGCGATCACTCGCGTCGGCGTGGCGACCGAGAGCGAGCTGCACGAGTGCAGCTGGAACCCTGAGACGGCGACGGCGCTCACCGCGTGGCTCGAGTCCGATGCCCCGAAGGTGCTCAATGACGCCAAGCCGCAGGTCAAGGCGCTGCTGCGCGACGGCATCCGGCTGGGCGGACTCGCTCATGACACCCTGCTCGCCGGCTGGCTGATGCGTCCGAGCTTCCCCGACAAGACCCTCGCTCACCTCGTCGGCCGCTACCTCGACGAGAAGCTCCCCGAGGCAGACCCCACCCAGCTCGTGCCCGAGACAGACGGCGCCACACCATCGCAGGAGGCGTGGTTCACCCTGCGCGCGGCGATCGCCATCCGCGAGGCGATGCCCGAGTCGGTCGCTGCCGTGCTCACCGACATCGAGCTGCCGGCCGTCATCGCACTGGCCGACATGGAGTCCGCGGGCGTGTCGGTCTCGCACGACGTGCTGTCGACCTTCTCCGGCGAGCTGCTCGAGCGCACCGACGGGCTCGCCGCCGAGGCGTTCGCCGTCGTCGGGCGCGAGTTCAACCTCGGCTCGCCCAAGCAGCTGCAGGAGGTGCTGTTCGAAGACCTGCAGCTGCCGAAGACGCGCAAGACCAAGACGGGGTATTCGACGGATGCCGCCGTGCTGGCCGATCTGCAGGAGACGCATCCGCACCCGTTCCTCGCGCTGCTGCTGCAGCACCGCGAGGCGAGCAAGCTGCGTCAGATCATCGAGACGCTCGACACCGCGATCCGCGACGATCACCGCATCCACACCACCTACGTGCAGACCGGGAGCCAGACCGGACGCCTGTCGAGCACCGATCCGAACCTGCAGAACATCCCCGTCCGCACCGAGGAGTCGCGCCGCATCCGCAGCGCCTTCGAAGTCGGCGAAGGGTACGAGACGCTGTTGACCGCCGACTACTCGCAGATCGAGATGCGCATCATGGCGCACCTCTCGGGCGATCCGGGTCTGATCGAGGCGTTCAACTCCGGTGAGGATCTGCACCGCTTCGTCGGCGCTCGCGTCTTCGGTGTCGAACCCGAAGAGGTCACCTCCGCCATGCGCACGAAGGTCAAGGCGATGTCGTACGGCCTCGTCTACGGCCTGAGCGCGTTCGGTCTGTCGAAGCAGCTCCGCATCGAGCAGTCCGAGGCGAAGCAGCTGATGCTGGAGTACTTCGCCCGTTTCGGCGCAGTGCGCGACTACCTGCGTGCCTCTGTCATGCAGGCGAAGGAAGACGGCTACACCGAGACCATCTTCGGTCGACGGCGCCCGTTCCCCGACCTCACCAGCCCCAACCGCGTGCTGCGCGAGAACGCCGAGCGTGCCGCCCTCAACGCACCCATCCAGGGCAGCGCCGCCGACATCATGAAGATCGCCCTGAACCGCATTCACGCCGACATGCGCGAGCGCGGGCTCGACTCGCGCGCGCTGCTGCAGATCCACGACGAACTCGTCGTCGAAGTCGCGGCGGGGGAGTGGGACGAGGTGGAGAGCATCGTGCGCGAGCGCATGGCCGGCGCCGCCGAGCTGACCGTGCCGCTCGAGGTGCAGGTCGGCCGAGGCCGTGACTGGAACGAAGCCGCGCACTGATCCCCGGTGCAGAGGGGGTGCGAGGCTAGGCTCGAGATCATGAGTTCCGAGCCTCGCACCCCCTCTGCCATCGATCAGATCGCCGAGAACTGGGTCGACACCCTGGTCGACCTCTCACCGATCCTCGCCACCTACATCGGTCGCAACGAAGCAGGCGCCCGCCTCGACGACGTCAGCCCCGAAGGGCATGAGCGCAGCATCGCCGCGACGCGCGAGACGCTCGCCGCGCTCGACGCCGAGATCCCGGTCGACAGCATCGACGAGGTCACCAAGACCGACCTGTCGGCCGAGCTGCGGCTGCAGATCGAGCTGCACGACGCGCAGTGGCACCTGCGCGATCTGAACGTCATCGCCTCCGCCCCGCAGGACTTCCGCCAGGCATTCGACCTGATGCCGACCGAGACGATCGACGACTGGACCGTCGTCTGCGAGCGGCTCGCCGCGGTGCCGACCGCGCTCAAGGGCTACGTCGAGACGCTGCGCGAAGGCATCCGGCACGGCGTCGTGCCCGCGCGCCGCCAGGTCACCGAAGTCGCCACCCAGATCGCCCGGTACAGCGCCGACCAGGGATTCTTCGCATCCTTCGCGGCGACAGCAGGGCCGCGTGACGGCCAGCTTCCGGCATCCCTCGCCCGCAACATCGCCGATCATGCCGGCGCCGCGCGAGTGGCCTATGACGATCTGCGCCAGTTCCTGATCAGCGAGCTGGCACCGGTCGCCGGCGAGCAGGATGCCGTCGGCCGCGACCTGTATGCACTGAACTCGCGCCGCTTCCTCGGCGCGAGCATCGACCTCGACGAGACCTACGAGTGGGGCCGCGAGGAGCTGCAGCGGATGATCGCCGAGCAGGAGGCGATCGCGAACGAGATCCTGCCCGGCGCGAGCGTCGAAGAGGCCGTCGCGCACCTCGAGGCCGACCCATCCCGGAAGCTGTACGGCACCGATGCGCTGCAGAAGTGGATGCAGGAGACCAGCGACCGCGCGATCGCCGATCTCGGTGCCAGCCACTTCGACATCCCCGAGCAGATCCGCGAGCTCGAGTGCATGATCGCCCCCACCCAGGAGGGCGGCATCTACTACACCGGCCCCACCGACGACTTCTCGCGTCCAGGCCGCATGTGGTGGTCGGTGCCCGAAGGGGTCACCGAGTTCGACACCTGGCGTGAGCTGACCACCGTGTACCACGAGGGCGTTCCGGGTCACCATCTGCAGATCGCGCAGGCGACGTACAACCGCGCCGAGCTGAACACCTGGCGGCGGGTGCTGGCCGGCACCTCCGGCCACGCGGAGGGCTGGGCGCTGTACGCCGAGCGGCTCATGGAGCAGCTCGGCTACCTCGACGACCCGGCTGATCGCCTCGGCATGCTCGACGGCCAGCGGATGCGCGCCCTGCGCGTGGTGCTCGACATCGGGGTGCACCTGGGCAAGCCGCGCCTCTCCGGCGACGGGATCTGGGACCACGACTACGCGCTGGAGGAGATGCGGCGCAACGTGAACATGCCCGACGAGTTCCGCCGGTTCGAGGTCAACCGCTACCTGGGATGGCCGGGACAGGCGCCGTCGTACAAGGTCGGCCAGCGCATCTGGGAGCAGGTGCGCGATGCCGTGCAGCAGAAGCAGGGCGACGCCTTCTCGTTCAAGGACTTCCACAAGCGCGCGCTCGACATCGGAGGCGTCGGTCTCGACACCCTCCGCACCGCCGTCATCGGCTGAGAGCGGGTGTGCGGCGCCTCTACGATGAGAGGATGCCGCACACCGCGCTCCCGAGCCGTGCATCCATCGCGTCCCGACTCGACGCTCTGCCCTTCGCCCGTCCGCACCTTCGCGTGCTCACCGGCTCGGGTCTCGGCTGGGCGCTGGATGCCATGGACGTGGGACTCATCTCGTTCATCATCGCGGTGCTCGCGCAGCAGTGGCAGCTGACGCCGGGGGAGACCGGATGGATCGCCTCGATAGGGTTCGTCGGGATGGCGATCGGGGCCAGCGTCGGCGGTCTGCTCGCAGATCGCCTCGGTCGACGGCACGTGTTCGCTCTCACGCTGCTGATCTACGGTCTCGCCACCGGAGCAAGCGCGCTGGTCGGCGGCATCGCGATGCTGCTGGTGCTGCGCTTCTTCGTGGGGCTCGGCCTCGGCGCCGAGCTGCCGGTGGCGTCCACCTACGTCAGCGAGTTCGCCCCCGCGGCCATCCGCGGTCGCGTCATCGTGATCCTTGAAGCCTTCTGGGCTGTCGGGTGGACGGCATCCGCTCTCATCGGCTACTTCGTGATCCCGGCATCCGACGACGGCTGGCGCTGGGCGTTCGCCCTCGGGGCGATCCCGGCGGCGTACGCGCTCGTGGTGCGCTGGGGACTGCCGGAGTCGCCGCGCTGGCTCGCCTCTCGAGGACGCCTGTCCGAGGCCGAGCGGATCGTGTCGGCCTTCGAGACCGCGGCAGACCTGCAGCGGTCTCCGGGGTCGCAGCCGGATGCCCCTGCGCTGAGCGTCCCTGCGCCGGATGCCCCTGCCCAGACAGTCGCCGCGACCGGCGCGCAGCGCATGAGCGCGCTGTGGTCGCCCGAGTTCCGCACGCGCACGCTGTGCATCTGGCTGGTCTGGTTCTGCGTGAATTTCGCGTACTACGGCGCATTCATCTGGATCCCCAGCATCCTCGTGCAGGCGGGGTACGACCTGGTGCGCTCGTTCGGGTTCACTCTGCTGATCACTCTTGCTCAGCTGCCCGGCTATGCCGTCGCGGCGTGGCTGATCGAGGTGTGGGGCCGACGGGCGACGCTGTCGGTGTTCCTCGCCGGATCGGCGATCTCGGCGGTGCTGTTCGGCACCGCCGGCACCGAGGGCGCCATCATCGCGACGGGCATGGCGCTGTCGTTCTTCAATCTCGGCGCGTGGGGTGCTCTGTACGCCGTCACCCCCGAGCTGTATCCGACGTCGCTGCGCGCCACCGGCTCGGGCTGGGCTGCAGGGGTGGGCCGCCTGGCGTCGATCATCGCGCCGCTGCTCGTGCCCGCGCTGCTAGCCACGGGCGGGGCACCGCTGACCTTCTCGGTGTTCGCCGGGTTCTTCGTGGTCGCGACCATCGCCGCGTGGGGGCTCGCCGATCTTCGGGGCCGGGCGCTCGACGAGCGGTGATCGCCGGACGCGACCTCGGCTGCGCCCGCGCCGCAATAGGCTGAGACCATGACGGCTGTGCGGTTCGTGGCGATCGGCGATTCCTTCACCGAGGGAGTGGGCGACGAGCTGCCCGACGGCAGCGTGCGGGGGTGGGCGGATCTTGCCGCGCAAGGATGGGCGGATGCCACGGGCGAGCCCATCCAGTACGCCAATCTCGCCATTCGCGGTCGCCTGATCTGGCCCATCGTGAAGGAGCAGCTCGAGCCGGCGCTCGCGCTGCGGCCGACGCACCTGTCGTTCAACGGCGGCGGCAACGACATCCTCCGCCCGAACGCGGATATCGAGCACATCGCCGACGCGTTCTCCCGGGTGCTGCGCCGCTGCGACGAGGAGGGCGTGACGCTGATCCTGCTCTCCGGGGCCAATCCGAGTGCGCAGCTTCCGATGGGGCCGGTGTTCCAGCGTCGGGGGGACGCGCTGTCGGCGGCGGTGCTGCGGCGCGTCGAGGACCGCCCCGATGTGATCCGCGCGCTGAACTGGCCGGATGCCGAGCTGTCCCGCCCTCGCTACTGGTCGCAGGACCGCCTGCACATGAACGCGAACGGCCACCATCGCGTCGCAGCACGGGTGCTCCACTCGGTCGGAGCGGAGCCCCCGGAGGAGTGGTGGTCGCCGAGCACCGATCATCCCGCCGGTCCCGTCGGTCTCGCGTACTACCGGCAGTTCGTCGGTCCCTGGGTACGGCGCCGGGTGACGCGCACCTCATCCGGCGACGGACGCGTCGCAAAGCACCCCACCTGGGTCGAGCGGACGCCGGCGTGATCTCTCTTCGCGGCAGACGACTGCCGCGACGCATCGCCCAGCTGCTCATCGGCGTGTTCCTGTACGGCATCGGAATCGCCTTCCTCGTGCGCAGTGCGCTGGGCGCCGCACCGTGGGACGTGCTGACCCAGGGCATCACCCGCCACGTGCCGCTCAGCTTCGGGATCGTGACCACCATCGTCAGCGGCATCGTGCTGCTGCTGTGGATCCCGATCCGTCAGAAGCCCGGGGTGGGCACGATCGTGAACGCGGTTCTGGTCGGACCGTCCGCTGACGTCGGGTTCCTCTTCATCCCGGTGGGGGAGCAGCTGTGGCAGCGGGTGCTGCTCTTCGCGATCGGCCTGGTCGTGCTGTCGGCCGCTACAGGGCTGTACATCGGCGCGCACTTCGGGCCCGGCCCCCGCGACGGGCTGATGACCGGGCTGCATGTGCGACTGCGTCGCCCGATCTGGCTGGTGCGCACGTGCCTCGAGGTGACGGTCGTGCTGCTGGGCTGGGCGCTCGGGGGCATCGTCGGCATCGGAACGCTGCTGTTCGCCCTGCTGGTCGGACCGCTCTGCCAGTTCTTCCTGCGGGTGTTCGCGGTTCCGCTCGACCCGAAGCCGACACCGAGCACCGGGCCGGTGCCCGTGGAGGGCTGAACGTGGATCTCTGGGAGATGCGGGCGCTGCCCGCCGGGGTGGTGACCCTTCACGACGCACGCCGGAAGGAGCACCGGACCGTCGAGCTCGAGCCCTTCGAGATCGGCGCGTTCGCCGTCACCGAAGGGCAGCTCGCGGAGGTGCTGGGCATCGCCGCCCAGCATCCGCGGCGTCCGGCTCGCGATCTCACCTGGTTCCGCGCCATCCGGTTCTGCAACGCCGCCTCGGAATGGGAAGGCCTCGACCCTGCGTACTCCTTCGACGGCGAGGACGTCACCTGGCACGTCGACAGCGACGGATACCGCCTGCCGACCGAGGCGGAATGGGAGTACGCGTGCCGAGCCGGCTCGGTCGGGCCGCAGTACGGTCCGCTGGACGAGGTCGCCTGGACATCACTCGACGGCGTCGAAGCGCCACAGGATGTCGGCATGAAGCTGCCGAACCTGAACGGACTGTTCGACACGCTCGGCAACGTGTGGGAGTGGTGCTGGGACTTCCTCGACCCCGAACGCTACGACGACTACCGCGTGTTCCGCGGCGGCGGGTTCGCCGATGACACGTGGAGCGTGCGGGCATCGGTCCGCCGCGGGGGCGGTCCGCGGATGCACCACGACGACGTCGGCATGCGTCTCGCGCGCGGCGGCTACGACGGCACGGATGCCGCTCAGGGCTGGTCGGCGCAGGCGGATGTCGAGCACGGCGGGCGCGGGGGAGCGCGACCCATCGGCTGGACCGCACGCCGCTGACCCCCGCGGACACGACATACACCGATCTCAGAAGGAGCACCCATGACCATGCCGATCGAGCTGATCATCTCGCAGGGACGCGTCGGCGACCGCACTGGCGGAGCCATCCCCGGCGCTCTGAAGACGGGGCACGCGCTGTCGCGGATGCTCGGGATCGAGCCACTCGTGGTCGGCACCGCTGCCCCGGCGCAGGAGGACGACTGGTCTGAGTGCCTGCCGGCGGCGGAGGAGACACTGCACGCGCTGCGCGACGCCGTTCGCGACGCGTTCGACCGCGACGCGACCCCCGTGCTCGCCACGAACACCTGCGGTGCGAGCATCGGCACTCTGCCGACGGTTGCGGAGCGGTTCCCCGATGCCGTCGTGCTCTGGATCGACGCGCACGGAGACTTCAACACGCCTGAGACCACCGGCTCCGGATACCTCGGCGGGATGGTCGTGGCGGCCGCGTGCGGGCTGTGGGACAGCGGACACGGGGCGGGGCTGAACCCGAAGCAGGTGGTCATCGTGGGCGGCCGTGACATCGACCCGGACGAGCGGACGCTGCTGGATCAGCACGGTGTGACCGTACTGCCTCCCAGCGAGAGCACCCCCGCGCGCATCGACGAGATCGTCGCCGGCCGGGACGTCTGGATCCACGTCGACTGGGACGTGCTGCAGCCCGGCTACATCCCTGCCGCGTACCGCGTGGATGCAGGGATGCTGCCGCACGAGATCGCGGCGATCTTCGCCGCGATCGACCCCGCGCGCGTGCGAGGTGTCGAGCTTGCGGAGTTCGAGGACGGCGATCAGGGCATCCCGTCGCATCTCAGCGTCGAGCTGATCCTGGAGACCTTCCAGGCGCTGCGGCTCGGCGGCTTCGGGGGCTGATCCTCCCGATCAGCGGTGACGCCTGCGCTCCGGGTCCAGTCCCATCCGGATGCGCGTGTTCTTGCGCTCGCGGATGATGAAGGAAGCACCGAGCAGCCATAGCGGGATCTGCGTGGCGAACGCCCAGCGGAAAGCGTCGAGCGAGTAGGTGTCGGGCGTGCCGGCGCCCTGGAGATCGAGCGTGAGACCGATGAAGAAGATCGCGATCAGCGCCGCGAGGAATCCTCCGGAGTTGGTCACGCCGGTGGCGGTGCTGAGGCGGTGAGCCGGGTTGTGCGTGCGGGCGTGGTCGAAGGCGATCATGGATGCCGGTCCGCCTGCGGCCAGGCACACCACCAGCACGATCAGCAGCCAGATCGGCGCTGGTCCCTGCCAGAGGATCACCGTGCTCCACGCGATCACCTGAACGGCGATGCTCGGCAGCACGAGCGCGAGTGACCGGCGAGTGGGGATGCGTCGTGACAGCATCCCGAGTACGGGACTCAGCGCCATGCTGACCAGGACCGTGATCGACAGGATGCCGGCAGCGCCTGCAGGCGACAGCCCCTGTCCTGCGGTGAGGAACGGCATGCCCCAGAGCAGCAGGAAGGCGGTGCTGGCGAACGGGGTGGTGAAATGCGACCAGAACGCCAGGCGGGTGCCAGGGTGGGCCCAGGCCGCGCGGATGCCGACACCGGTGTCGATCACCGAGGTGATGACCTGTACGACGCCCGTCTCGGTGTTGACGGTCACATCCGAGCTGCGCTCGGGCGGGTGGTTGCGAACCAGGATCCAGACGAGGATGGCGAACAGCAGGCCGAGTCCGGCGATGCTTCCGAACGTGATCGTCCAGTTCGTGGAGTGCAGCAGCACGGCCAGCGGAGTGAGCGCGATGAGCTGACCGGTCTGCCCGACGAGGCCGGTCAGCTGCCCCATCACGGGTCCGCGCTGGGCCGGGAACCACGTTGCGACGAGGCGCAGCACCGCGGGGAAGACGGCTGCGTCGCCCGCGCCGAGCAGAACGCGCGCGATGAGCGCGATGCCGATGCTTGGAGACACCGCCATCACGAACTGGCCGAGGGCCATCAGCAGCATCCCGACCACCATGATCGGACGGGAGCCGTAGCGGTCGAGCAGCACGCCGATGGGGATCTGCAGGCCGCCGTACACGGCGAGCTGCACCACGGCGAAGAGCGAGAGCGTCGCCGCGTCGGCCTGGAAGCGCTCGGCGGCGTCCACACCCACCGCGCTGAGCGAGCTGCGGTTCGTGATGGCAAGGACGTAGGCGGCGGCCGCCACGCCCCACACCAGCCAACCGCGCCATCCGGGAGTCGTGCGGGGAAGGGGAGTAGCGCTCACCCATCAAGGCTAGTCCTGCTGGTCGCGTGACATGACGCAGCCGACGGCGCAGACTCGGAGCATGAGCCTCTGGGTGCTGCACGTCGACATGGATCAGTTCATCGCCGCCGTCGAGGTTCTGCGCCAGCCGGAGCTCGTCGGCAGGCCGGTGATCGTCGGCGGGAACGGCGACCCCACCGAGCGCGCGGTTGTGGCGACCGCCTCGTACGAGGCGCGCGAGTTCGGGATCGGGTCCGGCATGCCGATGAAGGTCGCGGCTCGCAAAGCACCCGACGACGCGGTGTTCCTTCCAGTGGACCACGCTGCCTACGAGAGCGTCTCGGCCACGGTCATGGCGACGTTGCGCGGGCTGCCGGGTGTGACGCTCGAGATCATCGGGTGGGACGAGTGCTTTCTCGGGGTGATGACCGACGAGCCGGAGGAGGTGGCACGGCGAGCACGCCAGGCGGTGCTCGCGGCCACCGCGCTGCACTGCTCGATCGGCATCGGTGACAACAAGATCCGTGCGAAGATCGCGACCGGGTTCGGCAAGCCGCGGGGGATGTTCCGTCTCACCGAGCAGAACTGGTTCGAGGTGATGGGGGAGCGGTCGACCCGTGAGCTGTGGGGCATCGGCCCGCGAGTGCAGAAGCGGCTGGCCGGTCATGGCATCCGCACCGTGCGGAACCTGGCGGATGCCGATCGAGGAGAGCTCGTCGCGGAGTTCGGACCGAGAATGGGACTCTGGTACGGCGACCTGGGGTTCGGCCGGGGTCCAGCGGTGGTCGACGACAAGCCCTGGGTGGCGCGGAGTCACAGCCGCGAGACGACGTATCAGCAGAACCTCACGACGACGGAGCAGGTGGCTGCGGCGGTGCGTGAGCTGGCGAGCCGAGCGTTCGACGACTGCGCAGCGGAGGACCGCCTCGTCGAGCGCGTGCACCTCAAGGTGAGATACGCGCCCTTCGACACCAGGACGTTCGGCCGGAAGCTGTCTGCTCCGACCTCTGATCGCGGCGGATTCGTGCACGCCGCCCTGCGTCTTGCTTCCTCTCTGGATCCCGCGCGCGAGGTCCGCCTGCTCGGTGTGCGGGCGGAGATGACCATGCCCGCCGGCGGCGACCCTGTCGAGCGCACCCCGGTACGGGGACGAATCTGATCGAATGCGGGCTCCTCGGCTGTCAAGGCCATCGGGCTGCCGCCCGCGTCGACCTAGAGTGCTGTCGTCGCCGGGCACCCGAACAGGCGACGGGAGGACTCGATGACAGGCCATGATTCGCTGCCCACCTCTGGCCTGATCGACGGGCGCTACCAGCTCCTCGAGTGCGTCGGCCAGGGAGGGATGGCGCGGGTGTACCGCGCGCAGGACACCCTTCTCGGGCGCACCGTCGCGATCAAGCTGCTGCGCAGCGAACTGGAAGGCGACGACGCGTCGGCGGGTCGAGCGCGGGGTGAGATGACCGCCCTCGCCTCGCTCAATCACCCGGCGCTCGTCACTCTCTACGACGCGCAGCTCGTACCAGGACGCCCCGAATACCTGGTGATGGAGTTCGTGGACGGGCCGACGCTGGCCGAACGGATCGCTCAGGGGCCCCTCGCTCCCGCAGATGTCGCGGCGCTCACCACTGATCTCGCGGAGGCACTGCACATCGTGCACAGTGCGGGCATCGTGCATCGGGACATCAAGCCGTCGAACGTGCTCATATCCCAGGCGCCGTTTCCCGCCAGCCGGTCGGGGGCGAAGCTCGCCGACTTCGGCATCTCGGCCCTGGTCGATGCAGCCCGCCTCACATCTCCCGGCATCGTGATCGGAACGGCCGCCTACATCGCCCCGGAACAGCTTCAGGGCGCGATGCCCGCGCCGCCGGCAGACATCTACTCGCTCGGACTCGTGATGCTCGAGGCGCTCACCGGCAGCCGCGCGTTCCCGCAGTCCGAGGGCATCGGCGCCGCGATGGCGAGGCTGACCACGGCGCCGGAGGTCCCGACAGACCTCGGGCCGGCATGGTCGAACCTGCTGACGTCCATGACGGCGCTCGATCCAGGCGACCGCCCGCTCGCATCGGAGGCCTTCACCGCAGCATCCGATCTCGCCGCCGCCTCCGCGCCGCCGCCACGACCACCGATGCCAGCCGCCGTCGCGGCCGCTGCGCTGGCTGCGGGCGCGCCTGCCGCAGCCGCCTCGACGGTCTCAGCGGAGGCGGCGACAGCCGCGCTGACCACGCCGACGCGCGTGCAGCCGGGCGCGGCCCCTGCTCCGGTGTCGACGGGCGTGCTGCCGACGCCGTCGCAGAAGTCAGATGTCGAGAGCCGTGCCAAGCGGCGACGGGTCGGGGTCATCGGGACGGCGGCAGCTGCGGCGATCGCCGCTTCTGTGCTCGCGGGTGCATGGATGCTGGGAGGTGGCGCGCCGGAGCCTGCGGCAACCGACCCCGCCGACACCCGACCATCCGCACCCGCAACGCCGGCCGTGCCCGCGAACGCGCCTGGTGAACAGGCAGACGACCCGCAGACCGACACGGACGCGAACTCGGATCGCAAGGCGCAGGAGAAGGCTGCGAAAGAAGCGGAGAAGGCTGCCGAAGACCAGCGCAAGGCCGCGGAGAAGGCAGCTGAAGAGCAGCGCAAGGCCGCGGAGAAGGCTGCCGAAGAGCAGCGCAAGGCCGCGGAGAAGGCTGAGAAGGATGCGGAGAAAGCTCGGGAGGACGCCGACGACGCGGAGGAGCAGCAAGAGGACGAGGCGGAGCCGACGCCGGAAGGGGGAGTCGAGGGGGAGCTGGACGGTGTGACCCTGTCGAGCCCGCAGCCATCCGCCAGCTAGGGGCGCCGGAGCTGCTCGCCGGGCTCCCCGTGCTCAAGAGCACGCATGCGTTCGTCTTGCTGAGTCGCGCTCTTCTCGGCTCGCCGCTGCTGTGGCTCAGTCGAGGCGCTCGGGGGCGTCCGCGCTTCCTTGATCTCCGCCCATGCCCACCGGCACGCACGATCCTCGTCGGAGAAGACGACGCGAGCGCCAGAATCGTCGAGAACCGGCTCCGCCTTCGTTCGCTGATCCCCGTAGGTCGCGATGATCGTGCCGTCATCCTGCGGAATCAGGCTCACGAACGAAGGTGGGGCGTCACCGCGCTCCACCCACGTGAACATGTAGGGAGCGAAAGCCGGCGACACGAGGTCCTCGACGAGATGCTTCAGTTCGTTGTGATTCATGCTTCTCAGAGATCAGCAAACGTCACGATTGCGAAGGACCCCTTGTTCCTGGTGAGGATTCGTCGAGGATAGCCGCGTAGCGGCGGCGCGCTTCTTCCCCGTCCTGGAGAGCCTTCGCCTCCTCCTCTGGCGTTCGCGGACGCTGTGGACGTCGAGACTGCTTGATCTTCTCCCAAGCCCACCGGCACGCCGTGTCTTCATCAGGAAATACCAGCTCATTGGCGTGTTCATCCACCCACGGCCGCCATGACGCACGGTCGTCTCCGACCGTGGCGCCCACAGTTCCGTCCGATCGAGGAATCAGAGTGATGTATGCGGGAGTCGGCTGGCCGCTCGCAGCCCAGACGAACAGGCAGGGGGTCGACGAGCGATCGGGAATGATCGTCAGAATTAGGGTTTCCAGTTCTTGGTGATTCAAGGTCTCTGCTCGCCTTCAGTCATGGAACAAGCTTCCCGGAGGAGCGCTCATCTCCCGGCGAAGCGGGCCTTCGCCTCTGGTGTGAGTGGCGTGTAGAGGTTGACTCGGTTGCCGTCGGGGTCAGCCAGCATCATGGCACGGTTGCCCCAGGGCATGGTGGTCGGCTCTTGCAGCACCTCGACGTGATCGCTGAGCCGCGCGCGTTCCTGGTCCACGTCGTCGACCTGGAATTCGATGATCGCGCTCGAATTCGATGCCACGGTCAGTCCCGTACCGGGGAAGAGGGGGAGGGTCGCGTCGGAGCCGATCGCAAGAGATCCACCAGCGGTGACGAGTTCCGCGAAGACGGGGGCGGGCCGTTGGAACGTCGATCCGGTGAGATGGTCGTAGAACTCCACCATCTCGTCGAGGCGACTGGTGAGAAGGCGAATGGAGGCGAGTTTCATACAGCGGTCCTGTCTGTTCTGGCCTGCGTGTTCGGCAGGATTCACAACATATCAGGCGCCTGATATGTTGTGAACGACGAAGGGGGAGAGATGGCGGAGGATTTCGGGCGGCGAGTGCCTTATCTGCTGCGGCGCGTGAACGCGGCGCTGTCGCAACGGCTGGACGAGGATCTGCGCGCATTCGGACTGACGCAGTCACAGCTCTCGGCATTGGCGATCCTCGACGTCGCTCACCCTGGGGGACTGTCCGGCGCGACGCTGAGCGCGCGCTCGGGCGTGACGCCGCAGTCGATGTCTACGGCGATCTCCGGCTTGGTGGAGCGGGGATTGGTCGAGCGCACTCCACATCCTTCGCACGGCAGGATCCTGGAGTGCCTCATCACCGAAGCGGGCACCGAGCTGCTGCATGCCGTGCAGCGAACCACGCGAGAAGGCGACCGCTACGACGGAGGACTGGACTCAGGGCAGCTGGACCAGCTCCGAGAGCTGCTCGTCGAGATGATGCGCAACCTGGATCTCTATCTGCCTTCCGCAGAGTCGAAGCAGGAGAGGTCCGTTCCTGCTTGATCTGACATAATGTGCATTATCGGCTTATCGTTGCTGTGCGGATGCACCGGACAGAAGAGCGAACTTCATCTGACGGAACCTCGGTCGCTAGTGTGAAGCCATGGTCGAGGACGGGGAACGAGGGTGAAGGTGCGGATCTCGTGGGAGAGCCTCAGAGCCTCCATGTGGTTCTGGCCGATGTCAGCGTCCCTGCTGGCCCTCGTGCTCACGCTCGCTCTGATGCCCATCCAGTCGCCCGTCGGGCATCAGTCCTGGCTGTGGCCAGGCGACGCCGCAGGAGCTTCCGCCCTCGTGCAGCTGGTCGGAACTGCAGTGATGGCAGCCGCGACGCTAACTTTCTCCATCACGGTAGTCGCGTTGCAACTTGCCTCTCAGCAATTCTCACCGCGCTTGCTCCGCGAGTTCGCACGCGATCCGGTCACGCAAGCCGTGCTCGCGGTGATGCTCTCGACATTCGTAGTGTCACTCACCGCGCTGCGGGGTATCCGGACGGAGCAGCCGCTGCCCGTGGCCGTCATCGTTCTGGTCTACGTGTTGGGCATCGCCTCGGCCGGGGCCCTCCTGGCGTTCGTGGGGCACCTCGTCCGGACGCTGCGAGTTGACACGATGATGGTGGCCGTCCATCAGGAGGCCTCCAGAACAATAGCCCAGACCTATCCAGGCTACGGAGATACCAGCAAGAAGCCAGAATCAGGACTCGAGCAGCACGTGAAAGGGACCGTGTTCGGGGCCGCGCGAAGCGGCTTCGTCCGCGAAATCCATCCCGAGGTCCTCGTCGAGGTGGCGCACAAGCATGACCTCATCGTGCGTCTCGACGTCCGCCCTGGCGACCACGTGGTGGCAGGGGCACCCCTCGGTATCGTCTGGGGAAAGGGCGCGGCACCGAACGCCGTGAAAGCCGTCAGTGACCGCGCGGCAGTCGCAATCGAAATCGGTTCCGAGCGTACGTCAGACCAGGACGTCGCATTCGGGTTGCGCCAGTTGACCGACATCGCCGTGAAGGCGATCTCTCCCGGAATCAACGATCCGGTCACCGCTGCCACCAGCCTTGGTCACTCCGCGGATCTCCTCACTCAATTGCAGAGTAGACAGCTCGGCACGCAGGCCCATCACGACGCGGCAGGGAATGTTCGCGTCCTCACGCCCGACCGCGATCACCGCTACTACCTTGACCTGGTGTGCGCGCCGGTAAGACGATATGGATCGCGCGAACCGATCGTGCTGACTGCTCTTCTGCGACTGCTTCGTGACTGCGCCCGCACTGCCAGGGACGAGGAGCAGCGACAGGAGATACGCCGCCAACGCGACCTCGTTCTGGCCGGCATTGCGGATGAAGTCGTGCCAGCAGACCGGGACTTGATCGCGGACCTCGCTGACCGAGTCGAACAGGTGATCGAAGGGGAGGTTGCGCGAGGATACCGCGATCGTGCTGGTGAAACACGCTCCTTCTGAGAATCGGCGTCGGCTTATCCGTTTCGGGAATGGTCCGCCGTGTCGGGCTCTGCACGCAGCACGTCGGCGATCTCCTCCTCGGGGCGCGGCGCGATCGTCTCGTCCTGCTCGATCTCGGGAACGGTCGCCTCGCCCGGCGCGGGCACTTGCGTCTGCGTCGGCTCGTCGCCCGTGTTCACATGCTCGTCCTCGTACATGACTGATCCTTCCGTCCGGATGCTCACACCCTACGTGCGTCCACCTGCGCCACGGCGATGAGATGCGCGCTCATGTCGCGGATGCCCGGGACGGATGCCGCGGCGCGCGCCACCGTGAGCGAGGCCTCGATGAGCTCAGCGCTGGCGCTTTCGACGGATTCCAGCAGCGCGCCGGCGGGCCCTTCCACGCCCACGACCTCCAGCAGCCGCAGCCCCGCAGCGCTCACCTCCTCCCCCAGTTCTTCCGCAGTGTGGAAATGACCGGCAGGGAACCGCAGGCCGGCCGGCGGTGTCCCGTGCGCGGTCAGCGCCGTCCACTCCGCCGGATACGGCTCGGGCACGGGCCGCCCGAGGCTCGCCATGCCGAAGGCGATGTAGCGGGACAATCCGGCGGCGAAGACGAAACCGCCCGGTGCGACGACCCGAGCCGCTTCCCGCAGCGCCTGCAGCCGGTCGTCGCGGGAGGACAGATGGTAGAGCGGTCCGAGCAGCAGAGCACCGTCGAACACGGCGTCCGGGAACGGCAGCGCGCGGGCATCCGCGACCTGCGCGTGCAGACCGTCCGACCGGGCCTGCTCGACGTGCCGGGGCACCGGGTCGATCAGCTGCACGTCGAAGCCGTCGCGCTGCAGCGCGCGTGCGTGGATTCCCGAGCCGCCGCCGATGTCGACCACGCGACCGGGCGCGAGACGCGCCCGCACGATCTCCTGCGTGCGCAGGAACTCTACCGGGCCCTGTGGCGAACGCGTGGTCAGGCGCGCGTGCTCGTCGAACACCTCCGCGTAGTACGACTGGATGCGCGCGTCGATGGCGTCCTGGTGCGTCACGCGACGTACTCCGCGAGGTGCTCCCCCGTCAGCGTCGACCTCGATTGCACCAGGTCGGCGGGCGTCCCCTCGAAGACGACGCGACCGCCGTCGTGACCGGCGCCCGGTCCGATGTCGATGATCCAGTCTGCGTGCGCCATCACGGCCTGATGGTGCTCGATGACGATCACCGTCCGGCCGGCATCGACCAGTCGGTCCAGCAGACCCAGCAGGTTCTCGACGTCGGCAAGGTGCAGACCGGTGGTCGGCTCGTCGAGCACGTACACCTCGGCCGTCTCCCCCATCTGGATGGCGAGCTTCAGCCGCTGGCGCTCACCGCCCGACAGCGTCGCCAGCGGCTGGCCGAGCGTCAGGTACCCCAGCCCGACGTCCGCCATGCGAGACAGGATCGACACGGCGGCGGGGATCCTCGTCTCCGGTGCCGCGAAGAACGTCAGCGCCTCCGCGACGGGCAGATCGAGCACCTGGGTGATGTCGAGCCCGCCCAGCCGGTACTCCAGCACCGCCGACTGGAATCGCTTGCCCCCGCAGTCCTCACAGGGCGTCTCGATCGTGTCCATGAAACCGAGCTCGGTGACGATGACACCCGACCCCTTGCAGGTCGGGCAGGCGCCCTCGCTGTTGGCGCTGAACAGCGCCGGCTTCACCCCGTTGGCTTTGGCGAACGCCTTGCGGATCGGCTCGAGCAGGCCTGTGTAGGTCGCCGGATTGCTGCGCCGCGACCCCTTGATCGCCGTCTGATCGATCGCGACGACGCCCTCGCGAGGCGCGATCGATCCGTGCACGAGGGAGCTCTTGCCCGATCCGGCGACGCCGGTGACCACCGTGAGCACCCCGGTCGGCACGTCCACATCGACATCATGGAGGTTGTGCGTGTCGGCTCCGCGCACCTCGATGACCCCGGTGCGCTCGCGCACGGCATCCTTCAGCGCCACGCGGTCGTGCAGGTGACGACCGGTCAGTGTGTCGCTGGCGGTGAGCTCCTCGAGTGTCCCCTCGAAGCAGATCTCGCCCCCGCCACTGCCGGCTCCCGGGCCGAGATCGACGATGCGATCGGCGATCGCGATCGTCTCGGGCTTGTGCTCGACGACGAGCACCGTGTTGCCCTTGTCGCGGAGCTGCAGCAGCAGCGCATTCATCCGCTGGATGTCGTGCGGATGCAGTCCGATCGTCGGCTCATCGAAGACGTAGGTCACGTCGGTGAGCGATGATCCCAGGTGCCGCAGCAGCTTGATCCGCTGGGCCTCTCCCCCGCTCAATGTGCCAGATGGGCGTTCGAGGCTGAGATACCCCAGACCCAGCGAGACGAATGCGTCGAGGTTCGCCCGCAGACCGTCCAACAACGGCCCGGCGCCCGGCAGCTGCAGCGCCCGCACCCACTCCGCGAGGTCGGTGATCTGCATGCGGCACACATCGGCGATGCTGCGCCCGTCGATCTTCGATGACCGCGCCCCCTCGGTGAGCCGGGTGCCGTCGCACTCCGGGCACGTCTGGAACGTCGCCACCCGCTCGACGAACGCCCGGATGTGCGGCTGCAGGGCGTCGATGTCCTTCGAGAGCATCGACTTGGTGATCTTGGGGATCAGCCCCTCATAGGTCATGTTGATGCCCGAGATCTTCACCTTGGTTACCTCGCCGTACAGAAACAGCTGGCGCTGCTTCTCGGTGAACTTCGCGATGGGCTTGTCGGCGGGATAGAAGCCCGACTGCGAGAACCCCTTCACCATCCATCCGTCGGCGGTGTACCCGGGGACCATGATCGCGCCCTCGTCGAGCGACTTCGACTCGTCGATGATCTGGGTCAGGTCGATGTCCGACACCGCTCCCCTGCCCTCGCAGCGCGGGCACATGCCGCCGAGGTACACGACGTCCTTCACGATCTTCTTCTCGCCCTTCGGCCCGGTCATGACCCCGCTGGCCTTCTGCGTCGGGATGTTGAACGAGAAGGCGGTCGGCCCGCCGATGTACGGCTCGCCGAACTTGGAGAACAGGATGCGCAGCATCGCGTTGGCATCTGTCACGGTGCCGACGGTCGAGCGCGGGTTGGCGCCGAGGCGCTCCTGATCGACGATGATCGCGGTGGTGAGACCCTCCAGCACATCGACGTCAGGCCGCGGCACGGACGGCATGAACCCCTGTACGAACGCGCTGTAGGTCTCGTCGATCATCCGCCGCGACTCGGCGGCGATCGTGTCGAACACCAGTGAGCTCTTGCCCGAGCCGGATACCCCGGTGAACACCGTCAGGCGTCGCTTCGGCAGGCTGACCGACACGTCCTTCAGGTTGTTCTCGCGGGCGCCCTCGACGCGGATGACATCATGGCTGTCGGCGGGGTGGTCCTGTGGCACGGTGCTTCCTTCGATCGGGCGGGGGCGGATGCCGGGCGGCGCACTCGTCAGGCGATCGCCTGGTTGATACGGACGAAGTTACCCGCAGGATCACGGAACGCGCAGTCCCGCACACCGTAGGGCTGATCGATCGGCTCCTGCACCACGTCGGCGCCCTTCGCCTCGATCTCGGCGAACGCGGCATCCACGTCGTCGGCCGTGAGCACGACGCCCGCGTAGCTGCCCTTCGCCATCAGCTCGAGAATCGTGCGGCGCTCGTCATCGCTGATTCCCGGATCGACTGCCGGAGGGGTGAGGACGATCGACGTGTCGGGCTGACCGGCCGGCCCCACCGTGATCCACCGCATGTCCTCGTAGCCGACGTCCTTGCGGATCTCGAAGCCGAGGATGTCGCGATAGAAGACGAGGGATGCCTCCGGGTCGACGTGCGGGAGGAAGCTGACGCTGATGGTGATGTTGTTCATGGCGTCGACGCTACTCACGCCCGTGCGACGCCGCTTCTCGATTCCTGATCGGTCTTGTCGCCTGCTTCTCGATCCACGACGGGATGCCCGGGCCCGGTCCCGGCTCCCGCCGGTAGGCGCTCGGCGACAGACCGACGAGCTGGCTGAAGCGGGTGCTGAACGTGCCGAGCGACGAGAAGCCGACCGCGAAGCACGCCTCGGTCACGCTCACGTCTCCGCGCCGCAGCAGAGCCATGGCCCGCTCGATGCGGCGCGTCATCAGGTAGGAGTACGGGGATTCGCCGAACACCTGGCGGAATCTGCGGCTGAGGTGGCCCGCCGACATGTGCTCCCCGCGTGCCAGCGTCTCGACGTCGAGCGCGCGGGCGTACTCGCGATCGATCCGGTCGCGCACCCGACGCAGCCTGATCAGCTCCGCGAGTCGATACGCGTCCTCATCAACCTGTGGCACATCCCGATCCTGGCATCCGATAGCGTGTGCGCGTAGCGTCCCTCGTACGAAAGGACAATCATGGCCGCCTTGCGATTCGCCGATCCCGGTTTTCTGCGCTCCGTCCGTCTCTTCCTCGGCATCGCCGGGGCCATCACTCTCATCGCCGGGCTCGTGCTGCTCATCTGGCCCGCGAAATCGGCCGTGATCGTCACCGGCATCTTCGCCAGCTACCTCATCATCGGCGGTCTCGTCTACCTCGGACTCGCCGTGTTCTCGGGCAGGGGCGGCGGCTGGGTGCGAACCGGCCATGTCGTCCTGGGCCTGCTGTACATCGCAACCGGCATCATCGCATTCGCCAACCTCAGTGCGGCGACGGTCACGCTTGCGATCATCGTCGCGATCTTCATCGGCGTGAGCTGGATCGCCGATGGCGTGGTGGCGCTGAGCCTGATGGGACACGACGCGTCCAAGGTGTGGACGCTGCTGTACGCGCTGCTCGGCATCGTCGCCGGCATCGTCGTGCTGCTCTCGCCGCTCTACGCCGCCACGGTGCTGTGGCTGATTCTCGGCATCTCGCTGGTCGCGCTCGGGGTCGTGCAGCTGGTGCGGGCGCTCACCCTGAAGCCCGTCGATTCTGTGCAGGCGCCGGACGTCGTGGTCTGAGCCGAGGCCGACAGAAGAAGAGGGAGGCGACCCCGGCGGGTCGCCTCCCTCTTCGTTCGAACGTCACTCCGCGGCGAAATCCGAGGTGTCGCCGACGAGACGGGTGTTGTCGACCGGCACCGGGTCCACGGCGGCCTTCGCCACCTCTGCGGCGAACTCCGAGACGTTGTAGAGCTTTCCCGCCGACTCGCGGCGGTCCGCGATCGCGCCGGGGTTGGCGCGCTCGAGAAGCGTCGCGGTGATGGTGCCCTCGATCATGTCGCCTGAGACGACCGTGAACCCGACGCCCTTCTCGGCGAGACCGGGGATCAGCTCGCGCAGCGCGTCTTCGCCCGCGCGCTTGGAGCGAGCGACCGGCTCGTACTCGGGCATGGTCGGCGTGGTGCGGATGAAGTGCGCCTGGTGACTGGTGACGAACACGACCCGAGCGCCGTCGCCCAGCAGCGGCTCTGCGGTCTGCAGCACGTTCACCTGCGCATCGCGGTTGAGCTTCAGCGCGTAGTCCTCTGCCATACCGGACTCCATGCCTCCGGAGGCATTGAGCACCAGCACGTCGAGGCGACCGAACTCCTCGCGCACCCGGTCGAACATCGCGGACACGGACTCGGGGTCGGTGAGGTCCGCGCCGACGACGAGCGCACGGCGTCCGAGGGCGCGCAGCTCGTTCGCGAGCTTCTCCGCGCGCGGAGCCTTGTTGCGGAAGTTGATGACGACGTCGGCGCCGGCCTCGGCGAAGTAGCGGACGGTGTCAGCGCCGATGCCGCGCGACGAGCCGGTGACGAGAGCCACCTTGCCGTCGAGGGATCCGGCGGGAAGGACCTGGGTCATCTCTGCTCCTCGGGATGCGCGCGGTCGCCGGGGATGGCGACATCCCACCATACAACGGCGCCCTTCCGCGGCCCGGTCCTGACCAGCGTGGTAGGTTGACGCTCAGGAGGGCGTATGGACGGTCTGGCGACATTCTTAGCCGACATCGGGCAGTGGGCGTGGATCGCCTGGCTGGTGCTGATCGCCGTCTTCCTGGTGATCGAGATGCTCACCCTCGACTTCACCTTCCTGATGCTGTCGTTCGGCGGTCTTCTCGGCCTCATCGCCGGACTTCTCGGACTTCCGTGGTGGGCGCAGCTGATCGTCGCCGCCGTGGCGGCAGCGCTGTTCATCTTCTTCCTCCGCCCTCCTCTGCTTCACCGCCTGCGCCGCGGAGAGGATCCCGCGAAGTCCAACGTCGATGCGCTGATGGGCCTGGGCGGCACCGCGCTGCTCGACATCACCCAGATCACCGGTCAGGTCAAGCTCAGCAACGGCGACATCTGGACCGCCCGCAGCCTCGACGGCACGCCCATCATCGCCGGCACCCGCATCGCGGTCGCCGACATCAGCGGCGCCACCGCCATCGTCCGTCCCGTCACCGAATAGGAGCATGATGAACGACTCCTCGTTCATTCCGACCGCCATCGCGTGGGTCCTCGCCATCGCGGTCATCATCTTCGTGCTGGTCACGATCGCCCGCGCGATCCGGATCATCCCGCAGGCGACGGCCGGCGTGGTCGAACGCCTCGGCCGGTATCACAAGACCCTTCAGCCGGGGCTGAACATCCTGGTGCCGTTCATCGACCGGCTGCGTCCGCTGATCGACATGCGCGAGCAGGTCGTCTCGTTCCCGCCGCAGCCCGTCATCACCGAGGACAACCTGGTGGTGTCGATCGACACCGTCGTCTATTTCCAGGTGACGGATGCCCGTGCCGCGACTTACGAGATCGCGAACTACCTCGGTGCCGTCGAGCAGCTGACCACGACGACGCTGCGCAACGTCGTCGGCGGATTGAACCTCGAAGAGGCGCTCACCAGCCGCGACGAGATCAACGGCCAGCTGCGAGTGGTGCTCGATGAGGCCACCGGCAAGTGGGGCATCCGCGTCTCGCGCGTCGAGCTGAAGGCCATCGACCCGCCCGTCTCGATCCAGGATTCGATGGAGAAGCAGATGCGCGCCGAGCGCGAGCGTCGTGCCACCATCCTCACCGCTGAAGGCTCGAAGCAGTCGCAGATCCTCGAAGCCGAGGGGCAGCGTCAGGCAGCTATCCTCAAAGCCGAGGGCGACAAGCAGGCGGCGGTGCTCCGCGCCCAGGGCGAGGCCGAGGCCATTCAGAATGTGTTCAGCGCCATTCACCAGGGCCGGCCCGACGACAAGCTGCTCGCGTACCAGTACCTGCAGATGCTGCCCAAGATCAGCGAGAGCGAGTCGAGCAAGCTCTGGATCATCCCGAGCGAGCTGACCGAGGCGCTCAAGGGCATCGGATCGGCGTTCACACCCCGGGGCGACGCCGCCGGCGAGCCGCCGCGCGGCGCGTGACGCATCCGTTCTTCGTCGGCACCAGGCACCCTCGCGTCTTCGCCCACCGCGGACTGATCGTCGCGGGCGGCGGAGGCGCTGCGGTGTGGGAGAACACCGCGGCCTCGTTCGCCGCCGCGCACGCGGCCGGCGCGGAGTACATCGAGACCGACTGCCGGGTCACGGCAGACGGAGATGTCGTCCTCTTCCACGACGAGACACTGCAGCGACTGGCCGGGGACCCGCGCCGCGTGGGCTCGGTGCGCACGAGAGAGCTGGAGCGCCTCTTCGCCGAGCACGGCGGACTGCTCACAGTGGCAGACGCCCTCGATGCCTTCCCCGGCATCAGGTTCAACATCGACGTGAAGACGGCACAGGCATCCGTCCCGCTCGGCGCCGCGGTCGCGCCGCACGCGGATCGGGTGCTGGTCACCAGCTTCTCCGACCGTCATCGCCTCGCCGCGCTCCAGGCGACGATCGAGGCGGGAGCGAAGATCAGGCCGGCCACGTCGGGCGGTCGCTCGGTGATCACACGCCTGCGAGCGCTCTCGGCCATCCGCCTCTCCCCCGCCCGCGTGCTGCGCGATGTCGACGCGGTGCAGATCCCGGTATCCCACAGCGGCGTCCGCCTCTTCACTCCCTCGCTGCTGCGCGCCGCTCACCGGCACGGAGTCGAGGTGCACGTCTGGACGGTCAACGAACCCGCCGAGATGGCGCGGCTGGTCGCCGCCGGCGCCGACGGCATCGTGACCGATCGCGCCGGTGTGGCGGTGCGAACTCTCTCCTGACGGTTCCGCGGCGCCCGCATGCCCTGGGATTCCCCTGTGAGTCCGAGCCGGTTATCACCACCGTGGATGAATCGCACAGGCGCAGACGTTATACCTGACAGCGACGAGAGGACCACACAATGGCAGATCGCAGCCTTCGCGGCATCCGGCTGGGTGCCCAGAGCCTTCAGAGCGAGGAGGGCGTCGTCTTCATGGAGCGACGCGCCACCGCGTACAAGTGCGACACGTGCGGCCAGGAGACCACCCTGATGTTCGCCGCCGACGCCGAGGCCCCGCAGACCTGGGAGTGCCGTCACTGCGGCGCCGAAGCGGTGCTGCAGGTCGACGGTGCGCCCGTCAAGATCGAGGACAACGACGAGAAGGTGGCACGAACCCACTGGGACATGCTGCTCGAGCGCCGTACCCGCGACGAGCTCGAAGAGCTCCTCGCAGAGCGCCTCGCCTACGTCCGCGCCCGCCGCGGCGCGGGAGACGACCCCACCCGCCACCGCATCGGCGCGTGACTCAGAGTCGCCGTCGCGACAGCAGTCCGGCGACGACGAGCACGACCGGCGTGATCAGCATCCCCAGCTGAATCCACGGCCCCAGCACGACCCCCGCAGTGAGGCCGGAGCGCAGTTCGACACCCTCGAGCAGCGCTCCGGCCTCATCTGCGTCCAGGGTAGAGACGGTCGACCCGTCGGGCCGGATGATCTGGCTCGTGCCGACGGTCGAGACATTCACGACGCTGCGTCCGGTCTCGATGGCGCGCATGCGGGCGAATGCGAGCTGCTGCAGGTTCTCGTCGGTTCCGCGGAAGTCCGCGTTGTTCGTCTGGAAGACCAGCACCTCGGCGCCCTCGGCGACACTCTCGCGGATGACCTCGTCGTAGATGACGTCGAAGCAGATCGCGAGTCCGACGCCCGTGCCGTCGACCCGCACGAGCGGCGGGTTCGTGCCGGGGGTGTACTCGCGGCCGATCAGCCCGATGAGGTCAGGTGCGAGCGCGTAGTAGAAGTCGCGGTCGGGGACGTACTCGCCGAAGGGCACCGGATGCCTCTTGTCGTGCAGCTGCGAGGCACCGCCCTCTCGAGTCCACAGGAACGAGGTGTTGAAGATGCGCTTCCCGCGCTCGGTGGCGGTGTTGGCGAGCAGAGGCGCGTCGAACTCGTTCACGAGGCGGGTGAGCCGCCGCGCGGTCGACTCGTCCTGGAACGGGTCGTAGTCGATGCCGCCCTCCGGCCAGACGAGCAGGCCGACGTCCTCTTCGCCGATCGTCCTGGTCGCATCCATCTGAGCGCTGATCACGCCGTACGGCTCTCGTTCGTCGAAGTAGCCGGTGGTGCCGTTCCCCTGCACCGCCGCGATGCGCATCTCACCCGATCGCGTCGTCGGGAACAGCGGCGTCAGCAGCAGCACGAGCAGGGTGACCGCAGGGGCGATGAGGTTCATCGGGCGGCGCCACCCGTGCATCCGGAACAGCTCGATCAGCAGCGCGACGAGCGCGACCATCAGGAACGTCAGCCCGCTCACCCCCAGCCACGAGGCGACCGGCGCGAACGGACCCTGCGCCTGCGTCATCCCGAGCCGCCCCCAGGGGAAACCTCCGTACGGCCAGTTGCCGAGGAAGAGCTCGTGCGTCGTCCACAGACCGGCGACGACGAGCGGCAGCGCGACAGGCCTGCTGCGGGGCCACGCTCTGGGCATCCAGCGGTATGCGAGGGCGATCGGGACGAGCGACACGGCCGTGAGCACGCCCTCCACGACGGTCAGCGCGAGCCACGGCACCGGACCGAGATAGCGCGCCGTGAAGGAGACCTGCAGGGCGAAGAACACCAGACCGTAAGCGAGGCCGACGAGCAGAGCACCGCCGACACGGCGTCGGCCCAGCGCGGGCAGCAGCAGGGCCAGAGCCACGAAGACGAGCGGCCAGACAGCGGCGGCGGGGAATGCGAGCGCCATGAGGATCCCGGCTGCCGCCGCCATGCCGATGGCGGCCCACAGCGGCATGGCACGGCTCGCCGAAGGCGCGTCGGTGTCGCTCATCCCGGTCACACCGCGGTGTAGACGACGATGCCGCGGCGCACGCCGTCGAGCGCCCTGCGGGCTGTCCGCGCCAGGTCGCCGTCCTCGGCGACGATCGAGAGCTGGTCGAGGAGATCGACGGTCTGCTTGGCCCAGCGCACGAAGTCGCCGGCAGCCATGTCCGCGTCGATGAGCACCCGATCGAGGGAGCCGCCGCGCGCCCACGCGTGCATGGCCGCGGCGAGTCCCGGCGCGAGCGGCTCGGTGCGCGGCAGCGAGTAGTCGTGCTCGAGGTCGTCGAGCTCTGCCCACAGCCTCGTCGTCGCGTCGTACGCGATGCGGAACGCGCCGCGAGGCAGGCCGCGCTCGCCCATGTTCTGCTCGTCACGACGCGGCTCGTAGACCAGGCAGCTGGCCATCGCGGCCAGCGACGGTGCATCGAGCGTGCGCCACAGGCCCTGACGGAGGGATTCGGCGACGAGCAGGTCGCGTTCGCCGTAGATGCGCCGCATGGTCCGGCCGGCATCGGTCAGCGACAGGCGATCGCCCTCGCCGTCGAGATAGCCGACCACCTGCAGCACATCGATCACCCGGTCGAAGATCCGGGCGACCGTGCCGGTGCGCGTCTCGATCTGCCGACGGATGCGGTCGGTGTCGCGCTTGAGTGAGAAGTACCGCTCGGCCCAGCGGGCGTGCGCCTCACGGTCGGGGCAGCTGTGGCAGGCGTGCCGCCTCATCCGCGTGCGCAGTCCCTCGATCTTCTTGATGCGCTTGTCGCGGACCGCACGCCCTCCGGCATCCCGCCGATCCTTCTTCTCGAGATCGCTCAGCTCACGCCGCATCGCGGCGTACTCGAGGAAGTCGCCGTGCTCGCACGTCATCGCCTCGCGGTAGCCGGCCAGCGAGTCCTCCGCCTCCCGCACCTTGCGGGCGAGCCCGACGACCGACCTGTCGGCCTGGAACTGCGCGAACGACGACTCGAGGATCTCGCGTGCCCGCGACCTGCCGAACCGGTCGATGAGATTGACCGCCATGTTGTACGTCGGACGGAAGCTGGAGTTGAGCGGGTAGGTGCGGCGGGATGCCAGTGCCGCAACGGCCTGAGGATCCATCCCCTCCGTCCACTGGACGACGGCGTGACCTTCGATGTCGATCCCGCGCCGACCTGCGCGCCCGGTGAGCTGGGTGTACTCCCCCGAGGTGATCGCGACCCTGGCCTCGCCGTTGAACTTCTCCATCTTCTCGAGCACCACGGTGCGGGCGGGCATGTTGATGCCCAGTGCGAGCGTCTCGGTCGCGAAGACAGCCTTCACGAGCTTGCGCTGGAACAGCTCCTCGACGACCTCCTTGAACGCCGGCAGCATCCCCGCGTGGTGCGCGGCGACGCCGCGTTCGAGATCGTCGCGCCACTGCCAGAAGCCCAGCACATCGAGATCCTCGTCGAGCAGCGCGCGCGTGCGATCCGTGACGATCTCGCGGATCAGAGCGCGCTCCTCCTGACTGGTGAGGCGCACACCGGAGCGGCGCACCTGCTGCACCGCCGCGTCGCAGCCGACCCGGCTGAAGATGAAGAAGATCGCGGGCAGCAGGTTGGCGCGCTCGAGAAGGCGCACGACCTCGGGCCGGTCCATCCGCTCGATGCGGCTCATGTTCGCTGCCCGCACGGGGCGCTTCCCGCCGCGCGCCGGACGGTGCGCGTCCCGGCCGGCATGCCGGTTGCTGCGGTACTCCTGCGCGCGACGGTTGCTCTCGTGGCGCGAGCCGGTGAAGGAGCGGATGCGCAGCAGCTCCTGGTTCACCTGCGCAGTCGCGACGCCGGCGCGCTCGTCGAAGAGCGGCAGCAGGTCGTCGCGCACGAGCACGTGCTGCTCGAGCGGGACGGGGCGGATCTCGGAGACGATCACGTCTGTGTCGCCGCGCACGGTGTCGAGCCAGTCGCCGAACTCCTCGGCGTTCGACACGGTCGCGCTCAGCGAGACGAGGCGCACCTGCTCGGGCAGGTGCAGGATGACCTCTTCCCACACCGGGCCGCGGAAGCGGTCTGCCAGATAGTGCACCTCGTCCATCACGACGTACCGAAGTCCGCGCAGCGCGTCGGAGTCGGCGTACAGCATGTTGCGCAGCACCTCGGTCGTCATGACCACGATACGCGCGTTGCCGTTGATGTTGGTGTCGCCGGTGAGCAGACCGACCTGATCCGCACCGTACACGTCGACCAGCTCGCGGAACTTCTGGTTCGAGAGCGCCTTCATCGGCGTGGTGTAGAAGGCCTTGTCGTTGCCGGTCTGCATCGCCAGGTGGATCGCGAACTCGCCGACGATCGTCTTTCCCGCCCCCGTCGGCGCTGCGACCAGGACGCTGCGACCGCGCTCGAGCGCGTAGCAGGCGTCGATTTGGAACGGGTCGAGCGCGAAACGCTGTCGCTCGGCGAAAGCCTGCGTGTGCGGATGCTCGGCCGCCGCCCTGGCGGCCGCGTAGCGCTCGGCGGGAGAACTCATGCTGTCAGCGAGTCCGGGTCTCGAGGCCGGCGGCGATCCTGTGCTTGCGACGCCGCTTGTCCAGCAGCACGGTGAGGCCGGCGGCCGCGAAGTAGAGCACGGTCAGCATCCCCGCCAACAGCAGCATGCTGACCACGTCGGCAGCGGGCGTGGCCAGAGCCGCGAAGGTGGTCGCGATCAGCACCGCGACCCGCCAGCCCTTGAGGATCGCCTTGCCGGAGAGGATGCCGGCGAAGTTCAGCACGACGAGGAACACCGGAAGCACGAAGGCGACGCCGATGACCATCATCATCTTGAAGACGAAGTCGTAGTACTTCTTCGCCTCGTAGAGGTTGGTGGCGCCTTCGGCAGTGAAGGACGCCATCAGCTCGATGACGTGCGGAACGATCAGCGTGCCGACGTAGCATCCGGCGAAGAACAGTGGCAGCGCCGCGGCCAGGAACCCGAGCGTGTACTTGATCTCCTTGCGCGTCAGTCCAGGCATGATGAACGCCCAGATCTGCCACATCCAGATCGGCGCCGACAGGAAGATGCCGATCGAGAAGGCGATGCGCATCCGCAGGTCGAACGGGGCCGTGACTGAATCGTAGGTGAGCGCGACCAGTGTGTCGCTCGTCTTCGCGACCTGATTGATCGGCTCGGTGATGAAGGCGATGATCGGATCGGTCACGATGAACGCGATGATCATGCCGACCAGCAGGCCGGCAGCCGCCAGCATCAGTCGCTTGCGGAACTCGAGAAGGTGAGCCCCCAGCGACATGCGCCGTTCACCGCGCGGCTGGCTGCCCTTCGCGGCGCGAGCGTCTACCGCAGCCACGGTGATCAGACTGTGCGATCAGGACCAGCGGGCGCGTCGGGGTCGACGTCGCTCACGGCATCCTTCTTCTTGGTGGTGTCGGCAGCGTCTTCCTCGCGCATGGCCTTCATCTCGCCCTTGAAGACGCGAGCCGACTGGCCCATGCTCTTGGCCAGCGCCGGCAGCTTCGCCGCACCGAAGAGAAGAAGGATGACGACGAGGAGAATAACCAGGTGCCATCCGTTGAGACCAGCAAGCATGTGGGGCTCCTAAATCGTGGGTGCGATCAGTCTACCTGGGCGGGTTGCGGCTCAGGCGTCTTGTAGAGGTCGAGTCCGGCAGCCGCCCAGTCGTGTGTCGTCGCGCGCGCGAGCGGTGGATCGAGCACCTCGAGAGCGCCGCCGAAGCGTGCGGCGACGCGCTTGATGCCCCGGGGGTCGGCCATCCGGATGCGGAGGGTGACGAGGCCTTCGCCGCGCTCGACCTCCTCCTGCGGGAACGATCCGATCAGTGGCACGAGCCGCTCGGGGATCCGCACGACCACCTCGCCCTCGGGTCCGTCGCCGCGGCCGAACTCGGCGGGCACGGCAGCGTCGGCATGAGTGATCGGGATGTCTGTGAGACGGGCGTCGCTGACTCGGTCGAGATGGAAGGTGCGCATGGCGGTGCGCAGATGGCACCAGCCCTGCAGGTACCACTGGCCGTTGTCGATGCGGATCTGCGCGGGATCGACGGTGCGGGTGGTGGGCTGAGCGTCCGGAGCCTGGTAGCGGAACGACACGGCGACGCCGTCGCGCAGAGCCTGCGAGACCACGCGCTGCACCTCCGTGACAGCAGCCGGCGCCACGACGAGGTCGGGCGGGGCATCGGCCGATCCGCGCGAGAGCTTGGCCATGAGTCCGGTGACCAGGCCCGAGTCCGCGACGGCCGGCACCGACGCGACCATCTGCAGCCCGGCGAGCAGGGCAGCCGCCTCGCGCGCGGTCAGCCGCGGCACGCGCCGCAGCGCGACGTCGTTGGTGATCTCGATGATGTCGTGCTCGTCGAGCAGCTCCCAGTCGATGTCGAACATCTCCTGGGGCAGCTGCCAGTAGCCGGAGTCTCCCGGCAGGCCGATGACGGTGAGCTTCTCGACCATCCCGCGCAGAGCCTCGCGGGTCACGCCGAAGTCGGCCGCGGCCTCGTCGAGCGTGACCTGCCCGCGTTCGAGCAGGTACGGCACGAGCGTGAGGTAGAGCCGCACGCGGTCGGCGGCGAGAAGCGGTGCGCCCGAGGTGCTCATGTGTCCTTCCGATCGACGGTGTCCTGGTCGACGGCATGATGCTCGGCGATTCCCTGGAGACGCTGGATCACCGCATCCCGCAGGTCGGCCGGGCTCACCACCCGCACCTCGGGTCCGTACGATGCCAGCTCGTCGGCGAAGATGTGCCGGTCGACGTAGCCGACGGCGATCCCCTGCGCGCGCGGCGTCGCACGACGACCGAGGCGCAGCGCCGCCTCGGTGCCCGGCGTCACCTCGAGCAGGGCGATCTGCGACGCGACGACCTCCTCGAGCCCCGCCAGCGCTCGGGCGGTCGCGCCCTCACGCAGGGCGACGTCGAAGGTCTGCGCGGTCACCTTCACATCGCTGACGATGCGGCTGAGCAGGAATGTGCGCTCGGCATCCGCGTCGATGTCGATGCCGAACAGATGCCAGCGCGCTTCGTACTCCACCTGCGCGAGCGGACGCACGCGGCGGCGGGTGGGCGCCTTCTCCCCCGGCTTGAGGTACTCGAAGACGACGACCCGGTTCCGCTCGATCCCCTCCTGCAGCGCGGGGAACGCCGCATCTCGGGCCGCGATACGCGGAGCGAAGCCGATGATCGGCTCGTCGCCGTCGATGCCGAGCGCGCGGATCTTGCGCACGCCGGATCGGGCATCCAACGACACCGACTCGGTGCTCCACACGCTCCCCGCCAGGCGCAGCACGGCGAGCTCCGCCGGGGTGAACTCGATGTCAGCCGGCAGGTCGTAATCCGCCTGAGGGATGCGGTAGCGCGCCTCGCGCAGATCCTGCGGATCGGCGGGGTCGCCGATCGTCTCGATCGGGACGCCGAGCGAACGCAGCTCGTCCTTGTCGCGCTCGAACATCTTCTCCAGGGCATCGGGCTTGGCGCCCGCCTCGACGCGCTGCCGGTAGCCCGAGACGTTCTCGATGATCTGCTGCTTGGTGAGCCCGATCTCCGTGGCCATCAGCGCCACGACGAGATTCGTCAGGCGCTCCTCTGCGGGGATCCGGGCGGGCGTCACTGGCTCAACAGCTCCTGGGGGATGACACCGAGCACGTCGACGACGTGCACGGTGGCGTCGTCGCCGGACTGCGTCGGCACGACGACCATCAGCTGCGATCCGACGCGCGACTTCGAGACCGCCTCTGCGACCTCGGCGGGCAGGCCGTCGGTGCTGGTGACCGAGCCGTCCCAGGTGGTCTGCCCGACGCTGCGGCTCGTCCAGCCGACGGAGGTCGAGCGGATGAGGGCTGTGCCGTCCCCGACCTTCTCGTGCTCGCCCTTCAGCAGCGTCTCGGTGGTCGCCTTCTTCGGTGCCGCGATGTCGGGGATGATGACACCGGGGCGGCCGTCGGGCGCGCGCACCACCGAGGGCAGGCCGGGGGCGTCATTGAAGACGGCGGAGCCGTCGGCCTTGGCCAGGGCGGTGTAGCGCACGTCGTAGACGGCGACCAGGCTGTCGTCGGCGTCGAGGCCGATCTGCTGCGCGGCGCCCTCGGGAAGGTCGGCGGCGGGGATCGACGCGACGATGCGGCTGCCCTCCGTCGCGCACTTCAGTGCCTCGTCGGCACCTGCGAGCTCGGCACCCGCGGATTCGGGGCTCCACAGCTTCAGCTGCGCGTCGAGCGTCTGCCCGGTCGTGCCGTTCACCAGCACGCGGGCGAGGATCGCCTCCTGTCGACTGTCGGTGATCGCCCGGCCGTCACCGGTGACGATGTCGGCGTAGGCGGGCTTGCCCGTGTGCACAGGCAGCTCGATCTCGACGCGCGGGGCGCCGAAGTCGCCGCTCACATTCACCGACTTCTGCAGCGCCACCGAGCTGTCGCGCTCGCACGCCGCTCCCTCGAATGTCGGCGCTGCGGCCGAGCATCCGGTCAGGACGATGGTGGAGAGGGCGAGGGCCGAGAGGGCAGCGGTCGTTTTACGCACGCGCCCCAGTCTATTCGGATGCCTGCTCGCCCTCGCGCGATGCCGCCGCGATCCGCGCGCCGCCCGCCGCCTTCTGCGCTTCGCGCACACGCTTGCGCAGGTTCTTGTCGGTGATCTGCCTGTCACCGACCGCACCTGGTGTCCACAGCTCGACATCCTCGTCGCCGTAGCTGGACTTCGACGCACGGCGACGCACCTCGGGCGGCACCGCGCCCGGCGCCAGACGGCGTGCGGTGAGCAGAAAGCCGGTGTGGGCGATCATGCGGTGATCGGGCCGCACCGCGAGGCCTTCGACGTGCCAGCCGCGCACCATCGTCTCGGATGCGTCGGGCTCGGTGAACAGGCCGGTGCCGCGGATGTACTCCGCGACTCGCGACAGCTGCGTGGCGGTGGCGATGTAGCAGATCACGACGCCGCCCGGCGTGAGCGCCTCGGCGACGGCGTCCATGCACTCCCATGGGGCGAGCATGTCGAGCACCACGCGATCGACCGTTCCCGGCTGATGCTGGGCGCCCAGTTCCTCGGCCAGGTCTCCGACCACGACGTTCCACGTCTCCGGGGTCTCACCGAAGAAGGTCTCGACGTTCGCCTTCGCGACCTCGGCGAAGTCCTCGCGGCGCTCGAAAGAGGTGAGCCTGCCATCGTGGCCGATCGCGCGCAGCAGCGCGAGGGACAGGGCGCCGGAGCCGACACCGGCCTCCACGACCACGGCGCCGGGGAAGATGTCGGCCTGCATGACGATCTGTGCCGCATCCTTCGGATAGACGATGGCCGCGCCGCGGGGCATCGACATCGCGAAGTCGCGCAGCAGCGGGCGCAGTGCCAGGTAGTCGTGCCCCGCGCTGTTCGTCGCGACCGAGCCGTCGGGCTGGCCGATCAGGTCAGCGTGGCGCAGCACGCCGTGGTGCGTGTGCAGCTCACCGTCTGCTCGCAGCGTGATGGTGTGCAGGCGACCCTTCGGGCCGGTGAGCTGAACGCGGTCACCCTCACGGAAGGGACCGCTGGGACGTGCGGCGCTCATCGGGCGCCCTCCTTCGTGAAACGGGCGTGCAGGTCGGTGAGGTCGGCGGTCGTGCGCCCTTCGAGAGTGGGCCACAGCTCGTCTGCACCGTACCCGTCGAGCGAGACGATGTGCGGCACGCCGAGGGTGACCGCGCCGGATGCCGCTCCCGAGGCCACGCCGGTCGGGGAGTCCTCGATCACGACGGCGTCGACGATGTCGATGCCGAGCTGCGCGGCAGCGGCGAGGTACGGATCGGGGAAGGGCTTGGGTCGCTCGACCTCGTCGCCGGCGACGACGAGATCGAACGCCGCGAAGTCGATCTGCGCCACGACGTCGAGCGCCATGCGACGCAGCGACATGGTCACGAGCGCCGTCGGGATGCCCTCAGCGCGCAGATCCGCGAGAAGCTCTCGCGCGCCGGGCCGGAACGGCACACCCTGCGTGCGGAGCAGCTCGGCGACGCGATCCGTCATCAGGTCGACGATCTCCTGGGGCTCGAGGTCGACGCCCGCCTGCTGCAGCACACGGCCGCTCTCGAGCAGGCCGCTGCCGATCAGCTGCATCGCGTTGTCGTGCGTCCACGTTCCGCCGTAGGACTCGACCAGCTCGGTCTCGACGGACATCCAGTAGGGCTCGGTGTTGACGAGGGTTCCGTCCATGTCCCACAGGACCGCGGCGGGCTTTCTGCTCATTGCACCCATGCTAGCCGGGTCGCCGCCCCTGTCTTGGTGCTGAGGTCTAGCCTGGAGTGATCGACTCGGCTCCCGGAAGGAGAGGGATGGACGTCCTCGGCTCTCGCATCATCGTGGCCGCGTTCGACGGCTGGAACGATGCCGGCGAGGCGGCGAGTGGTGCCATCGCCGCGCTGCGTGCAGCGGGCGAGTACGAGAAGGTGCACGCTGTCGACCCCGAGCTGTACTTCGACTACCAGTACACGCGTCCATCGACCCAGGTGAACGCCGACGGACGACGGGAGCTGCGGTGGCCGGACGCGACGCTGTGGCGGCCCACCCGCCCCAGCGTCGGCGGCCCTGAGCTCTGGCTGCTGACCGGCTCGGAGCCGGCGCGCGCCTGGCAGGCGTTCGTGAACGAGTTCGTCGATGTCGCGCTCCGCGACGACGTCACGGGTCTGGTCACGATCGGGGCGATGCTCTCGGACGTTCCGCACACCCGTCCGATCTCAGTCTTCGCCTCGAGCCAGGACGAGCGGGTGCGGGACGTGCACGGGCTGGACAGGTCGAGCTACGAGGGACCGGTCGGGATCCTGAGCGTCTTCGACCAGTTCTTCAGCCAGGCGGAGATCCCGGCCGCCAGCCTGTGGGCCAGCGTGCCGCACTACGTCGCGACCGCGTCCCCCTCCCCCAAGGCGACGCTGGCGCTGCTCGACCGTCTCGAAGAGCTGACCGGTGTCGGGCCCGAGCGCGAGCACATGCGCACCGAGGCCGCAGCGTGGGAGGCGTCCATCGACGCGGCTGCGGCGGAGGACGAGGACATGGCGGAGTACATCAGGCAGCTCGAACGCACCCGTGACACGTGGGATTCGCCGGACGCGTCGGGGGATGCCATCGCGCAGGCGTTCGAGCGCTATCTGCGCCGCCGCGGCGACGGTCCCGACAAGCGCTGATCCGTCAGACGGCGGGGACGACGCCGGTGGCGAGCAGCACGATGAGCGCGACGCCGAGCAGCACTCGGTAGATCACGAACGGCAGGAAGCTGCGCTTCGAGATCCAGTTCATGAAGAACGCGATCACGCCGAGCGCGACGACGAATGCGATGCCGGTGGCGGCGAAGGTCTCGCCGAGACCGAAGTGCTGGTTCGCGTCTCCCCCGTGCTTGAACAGCTGATAGAAGCCGCTGCCGAAGACCGCGGGGATCGCGAGCAGGAAGGCGTACCGTGCGGCGGCCGCGCGCTCGTAGCCGAGGAAGAGCCCCATCGTGATGGTGCCGCCCGAGCGGGAGACGCCCGGAACGAGTGCGAGTGCCTGCGCGAACCCGAAGGCGGCGCCGTGGCCGTAGGTGAGCTGGTCGAGCTGGCGACGCTTCGCGCCGACGTGGTCGGCGATGCCGAGCAGCACGCCGAAGACGATCAGCATGATCGCGACGACCCACAATGATCGGAAGACCGTCTCGATCGAGTCCTGGAACAGCAGCCCCAGCACGACGATGGGGATGCTGCCGAGGATGATCAGCCAGCCCATGCGCGCGTCGGGATCGTTGCGCGGCGCCTTGCCGGTGAGGGAGCGGAACCACTGGGCGATGATGCGCACGATGTCCCGCCAGAAGAACACGACCACCGCGGCTTCGGTGCCGATCTGCGTGATGGCGGTGAAGGCGGCGCCCGGGTCCTCCCCCGACGGCAGGAAGGTGCCGACGATGCGCAGGTGCGCGCTGGAGGAGATGGGCAGGAACTCCGTGAGTCCCTGCACGATGCCGAGGATGAGCGCTTCGAGCAGGTTCATGCGTCGCTTTCTGACAGGGCCGGGTGAGCGTGGCGCGCGAGCAGGGACTGGTCAGCAGCTGCGCAGCAGATCGGCCAGCACGCGCTGGCCGAAGACAAGCGAGTCTACGGGCACGCGTTCGTCGACTCCGTGGAACATCCCGGTGAAGTCCAGATCCGCGGGCAGACGCAACGGGGCGAACCCGTACCCGGTGATGCCCAGCGAGGCGAGTGCCTTGTTGTCGGTCCCCGCCCCCAGGAGGTAGGGGATCACGGGCACGCCGGGGTCGTGGCGCCCGAGCGCGGCGACCATGGCGTCGACGAGGTCTCCCTCGAACGCGGTCTCCATCCCGATGTCGCGCACGACCGTCTGGATCTCGATGTCATCACCGACGATCCGCTGCAGCTCCGCGAGCACGTCGTCCTCGGTTCCGGGGATGACGCGGACGTCGATGAGCGCCTCCGCCGTCTCGGGGATCACGTTGTGCTTGTAGCCCGCGGTCAACGCGGTCGGGTTGGTCGTGGTGCGGAACGTGGAGCGCAGGAACGCCTCGGCCGGTCCCGCGGCAGCGGCCAGGGCATCCGGGTCGTCGACCGGACGGCCGGTGAGCTCGCTCAGGCCGTCCAGCAGGGCGCGGGTGGTCGGTGTGAGCCGGATCGGCCAGCGGGTGCGTCCGACCGCCGCCACCGCTTCGGCGAGCCGCGTCACCGCGTTGTCGTCGTGATAGCGGCTGCCGTGCCCGGCGCGGCCCTTCGCCACGAGACGCAGCCAGAGCAGCGCCTTCTCGCCCACCTGCAGCAGGTAGGCGCGGCGGTTGTCGACCGTGATCGAGTAACCGCCGACCTCGCTGATCGCCTCGGTGGCGCCGGCGAACCAGTCGGGCCGCTCCTTCACCACGAGGGCGGAGCCCTCGACGCCGCCGTTCTCCTCGTCGGCGAAGAACGTCAGGATGAGGTCGCGTTCCGGCTGCTCCCCCGCCCGGAGCATGTCGGCGACGGCGGTCAGGATCATGGCGTTCATGTTCTTCATGTCGACCGCGCCGCGCCCCCACAGCATCCCGTCGCGCACAACGCCCTCGAACGGGTCGACGCTCCAGTCGGCGGCGACCGCGGGGACGACATCGAGGTGACCGTGCACGACAAGCGCGGGTCGCTCAGGGTCGCGCCCGCGCACGCGGGCCATCACGTTGGTGCGCCGCTCGATCGGCTCGTAGTACTCGGGCTCGAGACCGAGGCCCTGCAGGCAGGCGCCGACGTACTCGGCTGCCTCCCGCTCGCCGTTGGCCCTGCCGCCGCCGAAGTTCGACGTGTCGATGCGGATCAGGTCGCGGGCGATGCGGACGACCTCGGGCAGCTCAGTCTCGGGCATGTGCCCAGGCTACCCAACCGGGGTGCCACGCCCGGGAGTCGCGCTGGTTCGAACAGCTCCGAACGGCGTGCTAGAGTCGATCTTCGTTCGGCAACGAACATTTCAACACCTGCGCGGGTGGCGGAATAGGTAGACGCGCTAGCTTGAGGTGCTAGTGCCCGAATAGGGCGTGGGGGTTCAAGTCCCCCCTCGCGCACAGTTGTGATGTTTCAGGACATCGTGAACGGCTGAACCCCCGGGAGACCGGGGGTTCAGTCGTTTTTGCGTTGGTAGTTGTGGGTGGGGTCGAGGGTGAATTCGGCGATGAGTTCTCCGGTGCTGTGGGTGATGACGGTGGCGTTGTTGTTGTGAACGAGGCAGATGATCTCGGTGCGTGCGTGGGCGCCTCCGATGCCTAGGTGCAGGAGTCGGCCGGAGTGGCGGAGGGTGATCTTGCCGTCGTTGTCGATGGTGTCGTAGCGGACGCGCCAGATGTTCGGGTCGGCGGGGCGGGTGGGGGTGGCTTTGGGGATGAGCTGGTAGGCGAAGGCGGGTGTTCTGCGTCCGATGCCGCGGTGGGGTCGGGTGTTGTTGTAGTAGTCGCGGAATGTGTCGAGGGTGGTTTGTAGCTGTGTCAGTGATGCGGCGGGGTGGGCGTGGAGGTATTTCTTCAGCGTTTGCCAGAAGCGTTCGATTTTGCCTTGGGTGGTTGGTTTGAATGGCTTGCCGTTCTTCTGGGTGATCCCGAGTTCGGCGAGGAGTGTTTCGAAGCCGTTGCCGGTGCCGTCGCCTCGTCCTCGTCCTCCGCGGGCGAGGCGGGTGGTGTAGACCATGCCGTTGTCGGTGAGTGTGGCGGTGGGATGGCCGTGGTGGGCTGCTGTGGCGGTGAAGTGTCGGTGACGGTGCGGCCGGTGACGCGGCGGTGGGCGCTGAGGTGGAGCATGTAGCGGGAGTGGTCGTCCATCCAGCCGATGACTTCGGTGTCGGTGCCGTCCGTGAGGGTGACGTGGGTGAAGTCGGATTGCCAGAGTTCGTTGGGGCGCTCGGCAGAGAATCGTCGCCAGGATGAGCGGGGTCGTTTCTGCGGTTGTGGCGTGACTTTGCCCGTGGCGGTGAGGATGCGCCAGATCGTGGTCCGAGATAGCTCGATGTTCTCGTGCGAGAGATGTGCGGCGATGGTGTCCGCGCCGGCGTCCAGTCCGCGTTCGACGAGCTCGTCGCGCAGCGCGATCACTCGTAGCCGGACGGATTCTGGAGTGCGGTTGGGAGTGGATCTCGGTCGTCGAGATCGTGGCTGATACGCGGCTTCGCCCTCGGCGAGCCAGCGGTGATGGAGCTTGTGCACGAGGGTCTTCGACACTCCGTAGCGAGCAGCGACCTCCCCATAGGAGAGGTGCTGGACGGTGACGGCTTTGATCAGGATCTCGTACTTGGCCACCCGTTCACGATGTCCTGAAACATCAACGACGATCCATGCCAAACGTTCACGATGTCCCGAGACACCCGTTCACGATGTCCTGAAACCAGACACCCCCTCGCGCACAGAACAGTGGGTGCGTTTAGGTTATGCACCCGATCTGTTTACGAAATTGACCCGGTTTCCTTTTGGAAACCGGGTCATTTCCTGTCTGACCGGGGTTTCATTGCGGTGTGTATTCTCGGGACCGCTCGCCTGAGAAAGGTCGCCGTGATCCTCGCTGTCGCGCTGCACGTCGGGATTATCCTCGTGCTCGGTCTGTGGAGTTTTGGGAGAACAGCGGACACCGAAAGGTCTTGATCTGCCCACGTCGCCGATGCCTCTGAGCCTGTGGCTCACGCTTCCGTGCCGTGGCGCGGTGAGCGTGCTCCACGACGTGAACGCCCATACGCACGGAGGCCAGTCGCAGGGAGACGAGGGGACCGTGCACATCGAGCTGCAGGTCCTGGACGACGACTACGCCGAGGGACTCGCGACGTTCACCACGAAATGGCTTGAGGCGATGCACGAGGCCCAGGCGCAGGCGAATGTCATCATCGCCGAACAACGAGAGGTGTTGCGGGCTGCGGTCGCCGATGTTGTCGGAGTGCGGCATGACCGCCGCGCGGCGCTGGTCCGGGCCGCTGCAGAGGGCGAATGACAAGGCCAGGGCCGGCGACGAGGCGGCGCTGGCTGAGAAGATCGCTGATGAACTCGTCGACATGATCCGCGCGTTCAGCCGTTCGCTGGAGCGCTCAAGCACCACCGCACACCGACTGTTGGGTGAGGACGAGGAGAACATCCGTGATGTGCTGCTGTTCATCCTGAACGCTAACTGGCAGGGCGCGGTGACCGGGGAGACTTTCCTCGATAAGGGGAAGACAGACATTCTCCTGCGGTGGAAGGATCGAGACGCCTTCATAGCGGAGTGCAAGTTTTGGCGAGGGGAGGCGCTGTTCGCCAAAGGCCTCACGCAGCTGCTGGAGTGTTACACGGTGTGGCGGGCGACGCGGGTCGCGCTCGTCCTGTTCATCAGAGACATCAAGGATGTGACCAAGGCCATCGATAAGGCCCGCGCCGTCATCGTCGCGCATCCGCGTCTCGTCGAAGACAAGGGTAAGGACGTCTACCGGCTCAGGGCTCAGCACGACCATGAGCAGATCGTCACTCTCAACCTGATCCCGGTCGTAATTCCTAAGCCAGAGGGTCCAACAGGTGCCGCGTCCTGAGCGATTGACAGTGTTTCGTCTCCGCTGCGCGACGCGCGCTCCCGGATAACCGCACGGAGCCGTCGGCTACAGCGTGGTGTGCCGATCTGCTGGTTTTCAGGAGTGAGCAACTCGCGGCCCCATCGGTCGGTGCGCCGGACTAGCGCTGCCGTCGTTGCTGCGGCGGACGCGCGCTCCACCAGAAAAGCGACGCGACGATCCTCAGGGGCATCAGAAACAGGTCCCGGGCGGTGAACACTCTGCGGCGCGCCCTATTCGCGGACGGTAGTCAATGACTTGTGGAAGCATCCCCGGATTTTCGAATAAATAGCTGACCACGCTCACCTCGATCCCGAAGGTGAACAATCAAAGAACGAGATCAGGTTCATTCTTTTCGGACGATAGCGTGTTTGCCGGATGACCGTCATTCCACATTCAAAGGACACTCACATGGCACGCAAGAAGAACGTCGTCATCTCTGCGGCGCTCGCCCTCGGATTGGGCTTCGGCGCACTCGCAGCCGCGCCGGCAATGGCCGCCACGAACAACTTCGGCGCTCACAGCTGTGCGGCAGGCACTGTCAAGCTCACCGCCACCAGCACGGGTAACACGTTCATGTACGTCAGTGCCGGCGGCGCGAGCAAGAGCAACACGTACCCGAACGGCGCAATCTCCAAGACGAACACCCTGTACTCCGGGTTCTACGCCTCGACGTCGGCGCAGGTCACCACCCCGGGCACTATCTCCTCGGCGCGCCAGGGCTGCGACCTCTGACCACACTGATTCTTACAATGGGAGCTGCCGGGAACCCGGCAGCTCCCATCCTGCCGAAAAGGATGAACATGCGTCGTATCAAATCGGTCCCCGTCCGCTTAACGTTTGCGAGCGTGGCTGTGGCCGCGCTGCTGACAGGATGTGCGCCGTCGGCGGTAACGCCGGAACCCACCGGAGCTCCCGTTCAGGAACAGGACAGCGCTCGTGATGAGTTCGAGGCTTCTTACGCTCTGGCTGACTGCCTGAACGAGAAGGGCTGGGAGGTCACTGTCAGCGAGAAGGACGGGGCAGTCCGGTTCGAAGGTGCCACCGCACAGATGGACCAGTACCAGGCAGATCAGGAAGAGTGCATGCCCGATGACGCACCCACGCTCGCGGACTTGACCGATGCTCAGTGGGCTGAGCTGTATGTGATGGAAACGCAGACCGCACAGTGCTTGCGCGACGACGGGGTCGCCGTTCCGGAGGTTCCTTCGGAGCAGGTCTTCGTGGAGAAGTATCAAGGGTCAGAGCCCTGGACGTCGTACAGCTTCGTTGGGGAGGTGGCGCAGGACCGCTGGGAGGAACTGAACGACATCTGCCCGCAACCGTCGCTTTAACTCCGCGCCGTCCGAGCGGTCACCCCTCAACGCCTCATCCGGGCGCTGGGGGGTTTTCGGTCAGGGCACCCGCAGCTCGCGGATGGGCTCACGGCGGCTGGCGATGGTGGCGGGGATTAGAGCGGCCACCAGCGCTGTCAGCAAGGTCAGGATGCCCAGTGCGGCCGTGAACCCCGTTCCCGGCCAAGGGTCGCCGCTGATGGCGAGGACGACCGCGGATACTACAGTGCCAATGGTGATGCCTATCAGGGCCAAGAGTCCCGTCTGGGTCAGAAGCAGCCCGATGATGAGAGCGCGTGTAGCCCCGAGCGCTCTCCGGCGACCGAAGTCTTTGCGACGCATCATCACGAGGCCATACAGCAGGACGGCAACGAGTGTTCCCGTGAGACTCAGCAACGCAATCACGAGGCCCCGAGAGAAAGAGCCGAGCTGACCCTCGATAAGCCCGCGCAGTTGCGCGAGCGCTTCGCTGGTCTGCAAAGTCACTTTCGTGGGGTCGTCCGCGCCGAGAACGGACAGGACGGAGTCGCTCACAGGTGCAACGAGGTCCGGGTCGTCGGCGATGACGACGAGGACGCTCAGGTCTTCGTTTCCTTGCGGACTCGGCTGGGGGACGAAGACTGCGGGTTCGAAGCCGCTGAGAAAGTCGGGGAGGGTGATGCGGCCACCCACACCGTACGAGGAGCCATCGGTCAGGGTGATGCCCCCCGCGACCTCGGGCATGCCAAGTTGTTCGAGCGCAGTACTCGATGCCCAGGCGAGCTCACCGGGGACGGGAAAAGTCTCCGGTATCCCGAGAACATCGAGCTGAGATCCGTACACCTGCCGTACGGGCACCTTGGTACCGTCGAGGATCCTCGCGTTGGTGGAATCCCGAGCGGACGAAAACCCCGCCGCCCATTCGATGCCTTCGATCTGCGAGATGCGTTCAAGAACGCTGCTGGTCACGCCTGCTCCGGATTCGGCGCGGATTGTGATGGACCTCGTCCCGGCTGAGTCGATAGAGCCCAGCACCTGCTGCTCCGCTCCCACCGTCCGCCCCGTGGTGAGCATGACGGTGAGGGTCATTCCCACGACCATGAGGATGGTGACGACAGAGGCGACGGGCTGTGACCGCGCCGACAGCGCCGATTCTCGGAGTACGGCGAACATCAGAGTCGAATCTCCGCATCGCTGGCAGCGGCTACCTCGGGGGAATGCGTGACCACAATGACGGCGTTGCCCGCGTGAGCGTGCTCTCGCAATGCTTGCACGACAATGTCGGCGGTCGTTGGGTCGAGGTTCCCGGTGGGCTCGTCTGCGAGCAGGATGCGTGGGTTATTCAGTAGCGCCCGGCACAATGCGATGCGTTGAGCCTGACCGCCAGAAACCTGACCGGGCTTGCGCCGAGCAGGCACATCGACGCCGAACCGCTCGAGGAGCTCCTGTGCGCGATGTTCTGAGGCTCGTCGCGGTTCCCGACGGTACAGAGCGGTCTCGGTCACATTCTCGAGCACGGTGCGTGTGGCATCGAGAGCAGCGTCCTGAAAGACAAACCCATACTTGAGCGCGCGAAGGTGGGCGCGGTCTGCGTCGCGCAGCTTGGTCGAGGACACTCCCTCGACCAACACGTCACCCCCCGCCGGGTGCAGCATTAGGCCGAGAAGGTACAGCAGGGTTGACTTACCTCGGCCCGATGGGCCGGTCATCGCGGTCAGTGCGCCGGCTGAGAATTGGGCAGACCAGCCTTGCAGGACACGAGCGTCGCGCGTGTACCCGAAGTCGATGTTCCGCGCCTCCAGCAGGATGTTTCCGGAACTTTGCGCGTGGTCGGTCATCCCGCCGACTTGTCTGTTGCGGGGATGCGCACTCGCGTCGCGTCGTCGACGCCCGTGACCACCGACATCCCTTTCGCTGATGCGACGACATCGACGGGCACTCTCTCATCATCGGCAGTCACGACCGCAGGTTGCCCTTGAGCGGTCGTCACGAGCGCCGCGGAAGGCACGACGAGTCCTTCCACATGTTCCACGGTGACAATGTTGGACAACAACGTGGTCTGTCCTGACACGGGGACACTCGCGCACACGTCGGCACAAAGGATCGCCCCGTCGGGCCCGGTCACTGCGACACTGATGGTTCCGTCCTCGGCGTTACGCGATTGCTCGCCGGTGGCCCCCTGCCAAGTGGCGCCGTCCGGAGCAGTGACTTCGACGACGCTTCCTACGGGCATCATTGCCGCCTGCGCCTCGGTCGCGGGGATCCAGAATTGCGGTGCGGTCGGCAGTCCGAGGACCGTGTCCTCGCCGCCAGCAAGAGAAGCGCCGCGGTGGATGATCTCGGGGTCGAGCGCTACGCGGGTCGGGAGCTGTGGGAGGAAAATGATGTCGCCGACATCGACCGACCCGGTCTGAGCGAGACCGAGGGTCTTCTGCCAGTGCTTGATAGCAGTTGTCGTTGCCGCCTCGGTCCTCCCATCAATGGCCCCGCGATAGTGACCAAGCGCGGTGAGCATCTGCTGCAACTGAGTGACGTCGGTGCCCGTCGTCCCCTCTGCGATTTGCCGGAACATCGGCACTTCGCCCTCGGCCGCAACAACCGGGCGCAAGCCGACGGAGTAAAGCGCGGTCCCTTGCGCCACCTCCGCGCCCGCAGCAACGTCGACGCTTGTGACGATTCCTGTCGCTTGGTTGGCCCCAATAGGAACCTGGGTCCACTCGGCGACAGTGTTCAAGGAGATTGACGCCCCTACGGAACCTGCTGTCACCTCAACATACGTGTGGTCGGTAGATGCGAGTGGATCTTCCGCGGGGCGGAGGACGGTGAGCACCGCCCATGAGCCTGCTGCCCCAGCGATGAGGAGCACTATCGCGGTGAGAACAAACCATGGCCACCGGCGAGGGCGTCCTTCTACTGCCATTCTTCAAACCCGACCTCTCAAATCGTGCTCAACAATAGATGACGCTGTCGTGCGGGCCAGCGCCGAATTCGTGATGTCGCTGGTTCTTCATCAAAGATTCGCCGATGATTCTTATTCGGGGCGACTCCGTGTCAGGAAGCGTTGTTAAGCGGCTCTTCACGAACGAGGGTGTAGTCGGTTGATCGGGTCGTTGATCGGGTAGGGGTCGAGGTCTCCCGGAAGATGGAAGTTCTTCACGCTTCCCATCCCGAAAGACCTCGACGTGTCCCACCGTACTTTCGCGCGCCCTGACTTGACGACGTTCTGCCGGCTCGATGAGCTCGGTCTGGTCGCCGTTGGGCAGGATCTCGGCCCTGCTGGTGCCGTGCTCGAGTGCCGGGTTGTCGATGATGACCGGTGGTGTCGCAAGTGCGGTGCTGAGGGTGTGCCGAGAGACACGCAAGCTCGTCGGCTCGCGCATGAGCCGTTCGGGCACCGGCCGACGACGCTGCTGCTGCGCGTACGCCGCTAAAAATGCACGGGGTGCGGACGCGTGTGGCGGCAAGACACTACACGGGCAACGCCGGCCCGGGCGAAGATCTCCCGCGGCGGGCTGCGGTGGGCACTGGAATCGCTCGTGCTTGACCACCTCACCGTGACCAGAGTCGCAGTCGGCCTCGTGGTGTCGTGGTCGGCCGCGAACGATGCCGTCCTCGCCGAAGGACGGCGGCGGCTGATCGATGACCCGCGCCGATTCGATGGGGTGCGTGTGATCGGCGTGGACGAGCATGTCTGGCGACACACGCGCAAGGGCGACAAGTACGTGACCGTGATCATCGACCTCACCACAGCGCGGAACAAGACGGGACCGGCCAGGCTGCTGGACATGGTTGAGGGTCGCTCGAAGGCGGTGTTCAAGCGTTGGCTCGCCGCCCGACCCAAGGAGTGGTCAAAGCGGATCGAGGTCGTCGCGATGGACGGGTTCAGCGGATTCAAGACCGCCGCCGCGGAGGAGCTCCCCGACGCAGTCCCGGTGATGGACCCGTTCCACGTGGTCCGTCTCGCCGGTGACGCGCTCGATGTCTGTCGCCGCCGCGTCCAGCAAGAGCTGCATGGTCACCGCGGGATGAAGGGAGATCCGCTCTACCAGGCGCGCCGCACCCTGCACACCGGCGGCACGTTGCTCACCGACCGGCAGAGGACCCGGCTGAAGGAGCTGTTCGGGACGGACGAACACGTCCAAGTCAAAGCGACCTGGGGGATCTACCAGCGCATGATCGCAGCCTACCGAGAGCCCGACAAGAGCCTCGGCAAGCAGATGATGCAAGCCGTCATCGACGCGGTCAGCGCTGGCGTTCCCGCCGCGCTCCTCGAGATCCGCAAGCTCGGCCGCACCCTGAAGCAACGCGCCGCTGACGTGCTCGCGTTCTTCGACCGGCCAGGCACCTCGAACGGGCCGACCGAAGCCATCAACGGCAGGCTCGAACATCTCCGAGGCTCCGCGCTCGGCTTTCGCAACCTGACGAACTACGTTGCACGAAGCCTGCTCGAATCGGGCGGCTTCAGACCAGCACTGCACCCTCGTTCGTGAAGAGCCTGTTAAGCGCGTGGCTTTCGGTCACTGTCACACCGGCATTGAGGAACTCAGTGCGCGCGCTCGGTGAAACTCGCGCTGACCGGGCGGTAGCAAGCTTCCGTGGAACTTTCCGAAGCTAAGCGCGGAATCGGCTCCGCAACTGGTGCGCGGACCCCTCGAGACCCAAGGCCGCTCTCGATAAACGAACACACCCACAGAATGAAGAAGACCCGGATCCAGCGGATCCGGGTCTTCTTCGTTTCAGCTCTGTTCCCGCAGCCGCCGCCATCGGTACGGCGGGAAGTCCTCCGGCCAGTGCATCCGCACGGTGCGGAAGCCGCGCCGCACCCGGCGTCTGAAGCCGCGGCCCGGCCAGAGCGGCCGCATCGAGATGCCCATCCGCCCGCCGGTGATCCGCCCGATTCTCCCCACCGCTCCGAGGTGGTAGGACAGGTCGAGGTCGTCGTGGGTCTCGGCATCATTTCTGTGCACGACGGCGCTGACCGATCGCCAGGCATCCGCCCGCATCGCGAGGTTCGACCCGAACAGCGGACGATGCCCGAGTGCGGCACCGGCGACGACCGCGTACCCGCCCAGGTAGACGGCAGCGGTCCAGCGCAGGGCGCGCGGGCCGTCGATGAAGCGTGCACCGCCGGTCGCCGCGATTATGTCCGGAGAACGCGAGAACGTCGCCTCCGCGTCCGCCACCCACGTCGCCGACGGGACGCAGTCGGCGTCGAGCCGGAGAATGAGGTCTCCGGACGCCGCGTCGTATCCGGCGGCCGCTGCTGCGGGGATGCCGATCTGGGCGCAGGGCACCACACGGGCACCCGCTGACGCGGCGATCGTCGCCGACGCATCCGAGGATGCATTGTCGACGACGATCACCTCGTCGGCCTGTCGCGTCTGCTCGCCCAATGCGGCGAGGCAGCGCTTCAGCAGCTCTGCGTCATCCCGCACCGGGATGACGACCGACACACGCAACGATGCTCAGGCGTCGACGTCGCCGCGCCAGGCGCCGGTCTCGCCGCCACGACCCTCGATGAACTTCTTGAAGTTGTCGAGGTCCTTCTTGACGGCGTGCGAACCTGCGCCGACCAGCGCGCCGACCTTCTCGAGCAGGCCCTGAGGGTCCCAGTCGATCTGGGCGGTGACGCGCGTGGTGTTCTCGTCGAGCTTGTGGAACGTGACCACTCCGGCGTGCTCGGTCTCGCCGCCGAGGCTGCGCCATGCGACGCGCTCGTCCGGGTGCTGCTCGGTGATCTCGGCGTCGAACTCACGCTCGGCCCCGCCGACATTGACCACCCAGTGATTGTGCGTGTCGTCGATCTGCGTGATCGAGACGACCTCGTCCAGGAAGTGGGGGAAGCTCTCGAACTGCGTCCACTGGTTGTATGCGACGGTGACGGGAACGTTCACGTCGACGGTCTCGATGATCTGGGGCATCTTCAACTCCTCGCTTCTGGGATGGAGATCTCAGTCAGCCGCACTGCGCTCGATCGCGGGAGGGGGTTGACGGCGACGCCGAAGGAGGTCGACTCAGACCGCGCCGACGCCGAACATGAGCCCGAGCGCATAGGTGATGGCCGCCGCGCCCAGGCCGATCCCCAGCTGGCGCAGGGCGCGCTTCAGGGGCGGACCGCCGGAGAGGATGCCCACCATCGCGCCGGTCGTGAGCAGAGCGATGCCGACCAGCACGAGCGCGACGACGATCGCCGTCAGACCGCTGAGGCCGAAGATCCACGGCAGGACAGGGATGATCGCTCCCGAGGAGAACAGCAGGAAACTCGAGATCGCGGCCGTCCAGTCGCTGCCGATCAGATCGTGATCGGTGTGGGTCCCGATCGGCCCTGTCGCATCCCGGCGGATGCCGGCACGAGCCGCCTCGACGACGCGCTGCGCGCGCGCGAGGGACTCATCCGACGCCATCCCGCGTGCGCGGTACACGAGAGCCAGCTCGTTCGCGTCGATGTCGAGGTCGCCCGCGGCGGCATCGGCATCGCTGCTCTCCTCGGTGGAGGCCAGCAGCTCGCGCTGGGAGCGCACCGACACGAACTCCCCGGCACCCATCGAGAGAGCTCCGGCCAGCAGGCCGGCGATGCCGCTGAAGAGCACGAAGCCGCCGCTCACGCCGGTCGCGCCGATCCCGAGCACGAGCGCGAGATTGGAGACGAGTCCGTCGTTCGCCCCGAACACGGCCGCACGGAACGACCCGGACAGGCGGCGGCGTCCCCGTGCCGCGAGACCGCGCACGACCTCGTGGTGCACCTTCTCATCGGCTCGCATCGCCGGGGTCGCGAACTTCTCGGTGTCGTACGGCGATCGCGCTTCGGCGCTCTGCGCGAGCGCGAGCACGAAGATCGACCCGAAGCGGGATGCCATCCAGCCGAGCATGCGCGAGCGGATGCCGGCCTTCGGCAGTCGCTGCGGCTCTCCGCCGAGAAGGTCGAGCCAGTGCTGCTCGTGCCGGCGCTCGGCTTCGGCGAGCGAGAGCAGGATCTCGCGCTCCTCGCCGTCGCGGCGAGCGGCGAGGTTCGCGTAGACGGCGCCTTCGGCGCGCTCCTCGACCAGGTAGCGGGCCCACTGCCGTCGGTCGGCGGGGGTGGGTTGTGCGGGCGCGTTCATGCATCCTCCGTGCTGTGGGGAACAGTCAACGGTATCGACGGCGACGGGCTGCAACCGCGTCAGGACACCGATTGACAGGATTTCGGATGCCCGAAGCGCACCTGCTCAGGAGCGCACGCGCTTGCGCAGCACATCGATCCGCGACTGCAGCTGGGCGACGGTCGCCTGCGGCACGGCAGGTCCGCCGCATACGCGCCGCAGCTCGGCATGCACCGCGCCGTGCGGCTCGCCGCTCTGTCGGGCGTACAGCCCGACCAGGCTGTTGAGCAGCTGCCGCTGCTCACGCAGCGTGCGGTGCAGCGGTGCGGGAAGCGTCGACTCCTGCTCAGGAGGGGCGGCGGCCTCGCGGGCCTGACGCAGCTTGCTCTGCCTGGCCTGACGCTGCATGAGGAGGTCGTGCACGTGCTCCGGCTCGAGCAGCCCTGGCAGCCCGATGAACTCCTCCTCCTCGGGCGTGCCCGGCTCAGCCAGCTCGCCGAAGTCGGCGCCGTCGAAGACCACCCTGTCGAAGTGCGCGAGCGAGGAGATCGCCTGGTAGCTGAACTCCTGCGTGAGAGCATCCGACGCATCGTCCTCGCGATTCGCGCTCTCCAGCAGCGAGTCCTCGAGCCCGTCGTCGTCCTTGGTCTGGCGGTCGAGCGCGTGATCGCGCTGCTTCTCCATCTCGTTGGCGAGCGTCATCAGCACGGGCACGTTCGGCAGGAACACGCTCGCCGCCTCACCGCGACGGCGGGCGCGCACGAAGCGCCCGATCGCCTGGGCGAAGAACAGCGGGGTCGACGAGGAGGTCGCGTACACGCCGACGGCGAGCCGCGGCACGTCGACGCCCTCGGACACCATGCGCACCGCGACCATCCACCGTCTGTCGTCAGCGCTGAACTTCTCGATCCGCTCCGACGCCGATGCGTCGTCGCTGAGCACGACGGTGGGCTGCTGCCCGGTGATGCTGTGCAGGATCTTCGCGTAGGCGCGGGCCACCGTCTGATCGGTGGCCAGCACAAGACCTCCGGCATCGGGCACATGATGGCGGATCTCGGAGAGGCGCCGGTCGGCGGCGCGCAGCACCGCGGGCATCCACTCCCCCTCCGGATCCAGCGCCGTGCGCCAGGCCTGCGAGGTGACGTCCTTGGTGTTGTCCTGGCCGAGGTGCGCCTCGAGCTCGTCGCCGGCGCTCGTGCGCCAGCGCATCTTGCCGGAGTACATGTGGAAGAGCACCGGCCGCACCACGCCGTCCGCCAGGGCACGGCCATAGCCGTAGGCGTAGTCGGTGCTCGACACCCGCGCGCCGGACTCGTCGGGCAGGTACTCCACGAACGGGATCGGCGCGGTGTCGCTGCGGAACGGCGTGCCGGAGAGCAGCAGCCGCCGCTTCGCCGGACCGTACGCGTCGCGGATCGCATCGCCCCAGCTCAGCGCGTCGCCGCCGTGGTGCACCTCGTCGAGGATCACCAGTGTCTTCGCATCCTCGGTCAGGTGCCGGTGCACCGACGACTTCGCGGCGACCTGCGCGTAGGTCACGACGACACCGTGGTACTGGCGCGACGGCGCCCAGTGGCTGTTGCGGAACCGTGGGTCGAGGCGGATGTTCACACGCGCCGCGGCGTCGGCCCACTGCGTCTTCAGGTGCTCGGTCGGCGCGACCACGATGATGCGGTTCACCTCGCCCATTCGCAGCAGCTCGACCGCCAGCGTCAGAGCGAAGGTGGTCTTACCGGCGCCAGGCGTCGCGGCGACGAGGAAATCGCGTTGATCGGCCTGGAAATACTGGTCGAGCGCCTCTCGCTGCCACGCCCTCAGCTTGTCGGCGGTACCCCACGGGGCGCGCTGAGGAAAGGACGGAGAGAGCACCGCTCTACGATAATCCAGGCCGCCGACAGTTCGGTTCGGCACCCGGGTAGGCTCGGATGCTGTGCTCCGGGCGCACCCGCTGCACTTCCTGTCGAAGGAGAGACGATGCTCGATCAGGATTCGACGCGACGCTCGTACGTCGCCAACGAGGGTCCGCACCCCTGGCGGCGTTTCGTGGCGGTGGGCGACTCGTTCACCGAGGGGATCGGCGATCCCGACGATGCGGCTCCCGGCGGTCACCGGGGATGGGCCGATCGAGTCGCCGAGGTGCTGTCACAGGACGTCGACGACTTCGCGTACGCCAACCTCGCGGTGCGCGGCAAGCTCATCGCGCAGATCGCCGCCGAGCAGATCGAACCGGCGGTCGCCCTCACGCCCGACCTCGTGTCGATCTGCGCGGGAGGCAACGATGTGATCCGTCCGCGCACCGACCCCGACGAGATCGCCGCACAGCTCGAGCACGCCGTCGCGCGTCTGGCCTCCACGGGCGCGGCGATCGTGCTGTTCACCGGCATCGACACGCACTTCACGCCGGTGCTCCGCCCCTTCCGCGGCAAGGTCGCGATCTACAACGAGAACGTGCGCGCCATCGCCGACCGCCACGACTGCATCGTGGCCGACCAGTGGGCCCTGAAGGTCATCCAGGACACCCGGTTCTTCGCCGATGACCGGCTGCATCTGAACCCGCTCGGCCACCATGAGGTCGCCCGCATGGTGCTGCGTGCGCTGAACGTGCCGAACGCCCTGCAGCCGATGCAGCCGGAGCCGATGCCCGTGCGCACCTGGCGCGAAGCGCGTACCGAAGACATCGGCTGGGCACGCGAGCACCTCGTGCCGTGGGTGCTGCGACGGCTGCGTCACCAGTCGTCGGGCGACACCGTCGTCGCGAAGCGCCCCGACGCGATGCCCTTCCTGCGCGGGGACCTCGACTGAGACCCGACCGCTGCCGAGCTCAGCGCGTCGCGTAGAACGCCACCGCTGACGCCGCCGCGACGTTGAGGGAGTCGACCCCGCCCACCATCGGGATGGTGACCCTTCGGTCGAGCAGGCGGTCGGTCTCGGGCCGGATGCCGTCGCCCTCGGTGCCGAAGATCAGCGCGAGCCGCTCCGGCGACTCCGCCACGAGATCCTCGAGCGCGATCGCGCCGCCTCCGAGCGTCATTCCCGCGACGAGATACCCTGCGGAGCGCAGATCATCGATGCCGTCCGGCCAGCTCTCGATCCGCGTCCACGGCACCTGGAACACCGTGCCCATCGACACGCGCATCGACCGGCGGTAGAGCGGATCGGCGCAGGTGGGGCTCACCAGCACCGCGTCAACGCCCAGCGCTGCCGCCGAGCGGAAGATCGCCCCGACGTTGGTGTGGTCGGTGAGTCCCTCCAGGACGGCGACACGCGGACGGTCAGCGTTCACCTGCGACAGCAGATCGGCGAGGCGTGGGGGTTCGGGCCGGTGCATGGCCGCCATCACTCCGCGGTGCACGGCGAAACCCGTGAGCTTCTCGGCGGCCTCATCGGTCACGACGTAGACGGGCACGTCGCGGTCGCCGAGCAGCTCGGCGACGGCATCCGTCCACTTCTGCTGGGTGAGCACCGACCTCGGGCGGTGCCCCGCCTGCAGAGCGCGCTCGATGACCTTCGCCGACTCGGCGATGTACATGCCGCCGGCCGGCTCGCGCACGCGGCGCAGCGCCGTGTCGGTGAGCGATCGGTAGTCGTCGAGCACCGGGTCGTGCGGGTCGCGGAGGTGGTGCAGCTGCATCCGTCCATGCTGTCAGTCGAAACGGCCCCGCTGTGCCGCGCACCCGCATAGACTTCCGGGGTGCAGTCGCTCGAGCTCTCGGACACGGTCTCCGACGCCGTCGAGCGCACAGCCGGGCTGCTGCAGAGCCGACCGTTCACCGTGCTGACCGGAGCGGGCATCTCGACCGACTCCGGCATCCCCGCCTACCGCGGCAAGGACGCACCGCCGCGCTCGAAGCCGATGACGATCCAGACGTATCTCTCCGATGAGGCCGCGCGTCGCAGGTACTGGCTCGGCGGGCATCTCGGGTACCGCGCGTTCACCGCGCCCGACCCGAACGGCGGACATCTCGCGCTCGCTGCTCTGGAGCGCATGGGCGCGGCGACCGGCGTGGTCACCCAGAACGTCGACGGTCTGCACCTGCGGGCCGGCAGCCGGCGGGTCATCGAGCTGCACGGCACCATGCACCGCACCCTCTGCCTGCACTGCGGCCAGGTGTACGACCGGCGGGCGATCGCCGAGCGCATCGAGCAGCTCAACCCGTGGATCCTCGTTCCCGAGAACATCGTGCTCAATCCCGACGGCGATGTGTCGCCGGAGAGCACGGCGGGATTCGTCATCCCGACCTGCGAGATCTGCGACGGGATGCTGAAGCCCGATGTGGTCTACTTCGGCGAGTTCGTGCCGATCGCCCGGTTCGCACTCGCCGAGTCGCTGGTGCACGCCTCCTCCGCTCTCGTCGTCGCCGGCACGTCCCTCATGGTGAACTCCGGAATCCGGGTGATCGAACGCGCACGACGGCGAGACATGCCGATCGTGATCGTCAATCATGAGCCGACGAGAGCGGATGCCTGGGCCGACGAGGTCATCGAGGGTGGGACGACCGAGGTGCTCACCGCGCTGGCAGCCCGGCTCGGAGCTCTCTGAGTCGTGCTCACGGGAGCCTCCTCTAGGCTCGAACGGTGACCCTGCTGACACTCGTACGCCACGGACAGACCGACTGGAACCTCGCCCGTCGCATCCAGGGCACCACCGACATCCCGCTGAACGACACCGGACGCGACGACGCCCGATACGCCGCGCACAAGCTCTCGCGCGGCGAGCATCACACGATCTACGCCAGCCCCCTGGTGCGGGCTCGAGAGACGGCCGAGATCATCGCCGCTGAGCTGGGGCTGGACGCACCGACCCTCGTTCCCGACATGCGCGAACGTGAGTTCGGGGTCGGTGAGGGCATGCTCGTCGCCGACTACCTCGGACGATACGGCGACTGGCACGCCGAGGTGCCCGGCGCGGAGACGCTCGATGAAGTCTGCGCACGAGCGATGGCGGCGCTGCACACCATCGCCCGCGACGCTCGCCGCCGCTCGGCACCGACCGCCGAGTCGGTGATCGTCGTGACCCACGGTGGGGTGATCCGCTCGCTGATCGACCACGCCTCCGGCGGAACACTGCCCGCGCTGGGCAGCGTGCTCGGCAACGGCTCGCTGCACCGCTTCGAGGCCGCGCCCGACACCCTGCGGCTCCTCGAAGAAGCCGTCGTCCTGTAGGTCAGCGTCGGCTGAGCACCGCGCGGGCGTGCCGCAGCACGGGCTCGTCGATCATCCGCCCCTCGAATCGGAACACGCCGCGCTCCTCTTCAGCCGCCGTCAGCACCGCCTCGGCCCACGTGATCGTCCCCTGGTCGGGTCGGTAGGCGTCGCGGATGACGGAGACCTGACTCGGGTGGATGCATGCGGTCGCTCCGAACCCGGATGCCACCGCATCCGCGGCCTCAGCGGCGAGGCCATCCACGTCGTCGATGTCGAGGTGCACGGCGTCGATCGCCGTCCGACCGTACGCGCCGGCCGCGAGCAGCACCTGGCCACGCGCCGTGCGCGCGACATCGCGGTAGCGCCCGTCCGGGAAGCGGCTCGACATCCCGCCGAGGGATGCCACGAGATCCTCGGCTCCCCACATCAGGCCGACGGTGCGCTCGTGAGCGGCGATCTCCCCCGCCCGGTGCACGCCGCGCGCGGTCTCGCACAGCGCGATCAGCTCGACCTCCGCACCGAACGCATCGAACGCCGCCGGGTCCTCGCTCTTCGCCACCATCACCGTCCGGAACGGCGTCTGCCGCAGCGCGTCGATGTCCCGTTCGAACTCCGCGGTCCCGGGTGCGTTCACCCGCACGATGACGCGATCGGTGTCCAGCTCGGCGGCGATGATGTTCCTGCGGGCCTGCGCCTTGGCATCCGGAAGCACGGCATCCTCGAGGTCGAGGATCACCGCGTCCGCCTTCTGCAGCGCGCCAGTGAACCGCTCAGGGCGGTCCGCCGGACAGAACAGCAGCGCCGGACCCATGCCGAGGGTCATCGCTCCCCCTCCGGCAGGCATCGCATCAGCGCGGTGCGGGTGGCCTTCGCCACCACCACGCCGTCCTGATTGCGTCCGGTGTGCTCGATCGTGCAGATGCCCTGGCCGGGACGGGATGCCGAGAGGCGCTTGTCGACGATCACACTCTCGGTGTACAGCGTGTCGCCGTGGAACAGCGGGTGCGGGAACGAGATGTCGCCGAGCCCCAGCTGCGCGACCAGGGTCCCCTGGGTGAGCTGCGCCACAGAGGCGCCGACCATCGTCGACAGCGTCCACATCGAGTTCATCAGCCGCTGACCGAATGGCTGCTGCCCGTCGGCGAACGCCGCATCGAGGTGCAGCGCCTGCGTGTTCATGGTGAGCGTCGTGAAGAGCACGTTGTCGGCCTCGGTCGCCGTGCGTCCCGGCCGGTGCAGGTAGCGCGCGCCGACCTCGAACTCCTCGAAGTACAGACCGCGCTGAACGATGTCGGTCATGACCGCACGCTATCCGACCAGGCCCAGCGACCGGGCGATGACCAGCAGCTGCACCTCGGTGGTGCCCTCGCCGATCTCGAGGATCTTCGAGTCGCGGTAGTGCCGCGCCACCGGATACTCGTTCATGAAGCCGTTGCCGCCGAAGATCTGCGTCGCGTCGCGTGCGTTGTCCATCGCGGCCTCGCCCGAGACCAGCTTGGCGATCGCCGCCTCCTCGGCGAACGGTCGGCCGGCGTCGCGCAGGCGTGCCGCGTGATGCCAGGCGAGGCGTGCGGTGTGCACTCGAGCCCGCATGCGGGCCAGGGTGAACTGGGCGTTCTGCCTGGTGCTCAGCGCCGCGCCGAACACCGTGCGCTTGTTGGCGTAGTCGACGGCGGCCTCCAGGCATCCTTCGGCAGCGCCCGTCGCGAGAGCCGCGATCGCGATGCGCCCCTCGTCGAGGATGCTGAGGAAGTTGCGGAATCCCTGCCCGCGCTCACCGAGCAGATTCTCCTCGGGCAGCCGCACGTCCTGCAGGGTGAGCGGATGCGTGTCGGAGGCGTTCCAGCCCACCTTGTCGTACGGCGGTTCGACAGTGAACCCTGGCGTGCCGTTCGGGACGATGATCGTCGAGATCTCCTTGCGCTCCCCGCCACCGGCGCGCTCCGCGGTACCGGTGACCGCGGTCATCGTGACGAAGCGGGTGATGTCGGTGCCCGAGTTGGTGATGAACTGCTTGCTGCCGTTGAGCACCCACTCGTCGCCGTCGAGGCGCGCCGTGGTGCGCGTGGCGCCCGCGTCGCTTCCCGCCTCCGGCTCGGTGAGGCCGAAGCCGGCCAGCGCCTCGCCCGCGAGCAGTGCAGGAAGGTGCTCCTGCTTCTGCTCCTCGGTGCCGAAGCGGTACACGGGCATCGCGCCCAGGCTGACACCTGCCTCGAGGGTGATCGCGAGCGACTGGTCGACGCGGGCGATGCCTTCGATCGCGAGGCCGAGTGCGAGGTAGTCGCCGCCCTGCCCGCCGTACTCCTCCGAGAACGGCAGACCGAACAGGCCCATCTCGCCCATCTGCCGCACGACATCGAGGTTCAGCGTGTGCGTGCGATCGGCCTCGTACGCCTGGGGCGCGACGACCTCCTCGGCGAACTCGCGCACCATCGAGGTGAGCTCGCGCTGCTCCTCGTTCAGGTCGACACCGGTCAGTTCGGTCTGAGTGCTCATGCTGTCTCCTGTTCGCTGACTCGTGCGACGGGCTGGTCCCGTCGCACCTGGTCGCCGAGCGCGACCAGCAGATGCACCGTGCCGTCGTGCGGCGCGAGCACCGGATGCTCCATCTTCATCGCCTCGATCGAGACGAGCGGGTCTCCCGCCTGCACCACGTCGCCGTCGGCGACATGGACGGCCACGATGCTGCCCGGCATCGGGGCACGCCCCTCCGGCTGGCTGGGTCCGGATGCGCGCTCCCGCTCGGCGAGCCGGCGCTGCATGCGTCCACGGCGCGAGAGCGGGCGCAGGCGCGCCGTCACACCGTCGGCGAAGACCCAGACCGCGCCGTCATCGTCGGTCGCCGTCGGGACGCCGTGCACGTACGCTGCCGGCGCCTCGACGATCGTGTCGTCGTCGGTGACGAACTCGGTGCGCCGCGGCGCGGCCGACGCTCCGAGGCGCCAGCCGGGCAGCTCGTGCCAGATGTCGGCAGCGGGCCTCGGGCGGCTCACCTGCGCGGTCTGGGGTGCCGCGGCCGCCGCCAGCATGGCAGGCGTCGGCCGCGGAGCGGCGAACGGCAGCATCGTCTCGATCAGGCCCGTGTCGAGATCGCCCCGACGCACTCGCTCATCGCGGATAAGAGCGCGCAGGAATGCGATGTTCGTCTCGACTCCGAGCACGACGGTCCGGGCGAGCGCGGCATCGAGACGGCGCAGGGCCGTCGCCCGGTCGGCACCGTACGCGATGACCTTCGCGATCATCGGATCGTAGAACCCGCTGATCTCCGATCCGGTCTCGATCGCGGCATCCACTCGCACGTCGCGCGGAGGGTCGAACAGCAGGACGCGCCCGGTGGATGGCAGGAACCCTCGTTCCGGCGATTCCGCGTACACCCGCGCCTCGACGGCGTGACCGCGCACGGCAGGAGCCGGATCGATCGCGCCGCCCGCCGCGATGTGCAGCTGCAGTGCGACGAGGTCCAGGCCCGTGACCTCCTCGGTCACGGGGTGCTCGACCTGAAGACGGGTGTTCATCTCGATGAAGAACACGTCGTCCATCGCATCCGCCTCGACGAGGAACTCCACCGTGCCGGCGCCGACGTAGTCGACGCTCTTCGCGGCGGCCACCGCCGCGTCGAGCAGGCGCTGGCGCACGGCATCGGGAAGATGCGCTGCCGGCGCTTCTTCGATGACCTTCTGATGACGACGCTGCAGGGTGCATTCGCGTTCGCCGAGCGCGATGACGGTGCCGTGGGCGTCGCCGAAGACCTGAACCTCGATGTGGCGCGGTCGCTGGACGAGACGCTCGAGCACCATGGAGTCGTCGCCGAAGGCGGCGATGGCGACGCGCCGTGCGGTCGCCAGTGCGCCGGCGAGCTCGTCACCCGAGCGGACGATCTCCATGCCCTTGCCGCCGCCACCGGCGCTGGGCTTGACCAGCAGCGGATAGCCGACCTTATCGGCGCGTGCGCGGATCTGCTCGTCGTCCAGGCCTGAGGCGGCGAAACCGGGAACCACGGGCACGCCGTGCCGCGCGACGTGGTCGCGTGCGGTGGCCTTGTCGCCCATGATCTCAAGGGCGCTCTCCTCTGGCCCGATGAAGATCACGTCCGCGGCTGCGCACGCGCGAGCCAGCTGGACACTCTCGGAGAGGAAGCCGTATCCGGGGTGGATGGCCTGAGCTCCGGATGCCTGTGCGGCGGCCATGATGGCATCCACGTTCAGGTACGAATCCGAAGCGGCGGAGCCGCCGATGTGGATGGCCTGGTCGGCTTCGCGCACGTGTGGCGCGCAGGCATCGGCGTCACTGTACACGGCGACGCTGCGCATGCCGAGGTCGCGCAGCGTGCGGATGATGCGGCGGGCGATCTCGCCGCGGTTGGCGACGAGCACGGTGTCGATGGTCATGGGGATCACATCCGGAAGAGGCCGAAGCGCGGGTCGGGCAGGGGTGTCCGGGAGACGACGTCGAGCGCGAGTCCGAGCAGGTCGCGGGTCTGGTCGGGGTCGACGATCCCGTCATCCCACAGCCGGGCCGTGGCGTAGTAGGGCTCGCCCTGCGCCTCGTACTGGCTGCGCACCGGCGCCTCGAACTCGACGCGCTGGTCGGCGGTCCACGACGTTCCGGCCGCGGCGAGCTGGTCCTCTTTCACCGTGGCGAGGACGGATGCCGCCTGCGGACCCCCCATCACCGAGATGCGGCTGGCAGGCCAGGTCCAGAGGAACCGCGGCGAGTACGCGCGGCCGCACATCGAGTAGTTGCCGGCGCCGAACGAGCCCCCGATGATGACGGTCAGCTTCGGCACACGGGTGGTGGCGACGGCGGTGACTATCTTCGCGCCGTCTTTGGCGATGCCGTCGGCCTCGGCGTCGGTGCCGACCATGAATCCGGTGATGTTCTGCAGGAACAGCAGCGGGATGCCGCGCTGGTCGCACAGCTCGATGAAGTGCGCGCCCTTCTGAGCGGATTCGCTGAACAGCACGCCGTTGTTGGCGACGATTCCGATCGGGTGACCGTGCAGCCGAGCGAACGAGGTGACGAGTGTCGTGCCGTACTCGGGTTTGAACTCGCTGACGCTGTCGGCATCGACCAGCCGGTCGATCACGTCGTGCACGTCGTACGCGGCGTTCACGTCGACGGGCACGACGTCGTAAAGGCTTCCTGCCTCGCGCGGTGCGATGCTCGGCCCGACGTGCCACGCCGGCTGCGCCGGCTGAGGCAGGGTCGCGACGATGTCGCGGAGGATCTCGAGGGCGTGCTCGTCGTCGTCGGCCAGGTGATCGACGACCCCCGAGCGGCGGGCGTGCAGCTCTCCCCCACCCAGCTCCTCGGCGGTGACGACCTCGCCGATCGCGGCCTTCACCAGCGGCGGACCACCGAGGAAGATGGTGCCCTGGTTCCGCACGATCACGGTCTGATCGCTCATCGCGGGCACGTACGCCCCGCCGGCGGTGCATGATCCCAGCACGGCGGCCAGCTGCGGGATGCCCTCCGCCGACATGCGCGCCTGGTTGAAGAAGATCCGGCCGAAGTGGTCACGGTCGGGGAACACCTCGTCCTGCTTCGGGAGGAAGGCGCCGCCGGAGTCGACGAGATAGAGGCACGGCAGGTGGTTCTCGAGTGCGATCTCCTGGGCCCGCAGATGCTTCTTCACCGTCATCGGGAAGTAGGTGCCGCCCTTGACGGTCGGGTCGTTGCAGACGACCATCACGTGCCGCCCGTGCACCAGCCCGATGCCGGCGATCACCCCGGCGCCCGGCGCCTCGTCGCCGTACAGACCGTTCGCGGCGAGCGGGGCGACCTCGATGAACGGACTGCCCTCGTCGAGCAGTCTGTCGACGCGATCGCGGGGCAGCATCTTGCCACGGGAGAGATGGCGCTCGCGGGAGCGCTCCGGACCGCCGAGTGCTGCGGCGGCGAGACGCTCGCGCAGTTCGTCGGCGAGAGCCTGCTGGGTGACCGGCATCGCGGGTCCTCCTTGACCGTTGCGGAAAAATCGCGCCAGAAGGGCTAGTGTTCACTCACCCCGGCAATTCAGGTTAGCGAGGATTAACCGAAATGACAATGACCGTCACGCCACGCAACCGCGCCAAAGCAGAGCGCACCGATGCGATCCTCATCGCGGCCGCCGCGCTGTTCGGCGCCAGGGGATACTCGAGCGTCAGCCTGGAGGACATCGGCACCGCCGTCGGCGTCTCGGGTCCGGCCGTCTACCGGCACTTCGCCGGAAAGCAGGCCCTCCTCGGCGCGCTGCTGATCGGTGTGAGTGAAGACCTCGTGACCGGCGGCACGGCGGTCGTGAGCGGCGCGTCCGACGACCGCACGCGCATGGCGATGCTCGTGGACTTCCACGTGGATTTCGCGCTGCGCAACGCCGACGTGATCCGTGTGCAGGACCGCGATCTCTCGCACCTGACGGAGGACTCGCGGTCGGACGTGCGACGCCTGCAGCGCACCTACATCGGCCTGTGGATCGACGCGCTCGGCGCTCTCGTCAGCGCCGAGCGCGACGAGCTGAGGCTGCGCGTGCAGGCGTGCTTCGGACTGCTGAACTCCACCCCGCACAGCACCTCTGCCGCACTGCGCGCACGCACCGACACCGCGCGCCTGCTCGCGGAGATGGCGATGGCGGCCCTGACGGCCTCCGACGGCTGATCAGGCGCGGCTGCGCCTCGGCGACCGACCGAGATCGGCCGCCGATGGTCTCACATCGGCGGCCGATCCGAGCCGACGGCGCGCGGTTCAGTACAGCAGCGCTCGGCCGGGCTGCTCGAGGATGTCGGCGACGTCCTTGAGGAAGCGCGCGCCCTCCGCCCCGTCGACGAGTCGGTGGTCGAACGACAGGCTCAGCGTCATCATCTGACGCAGCGCGATCTCGCCGTGGTGCTCCCAGGGCTGGCGTCGCACCGCGCCGACGGCGAGGATGCCCGACTGCCCTGGCGGGAGGATCGGCGTGCCGGCGTCGATGCCGAAGACGCCGATGTTCGTGATCGAGAAGGTGCCGCCGACGAGCTCCGCTGGGCTGGTCTTCCCTGCGCGCGCGGTCTGCGTGAGCTGGGTGAGTGCATCGGCCACTCCGGTGAGGGAGAGCCGCTCGGCGTCGCGGATGATCGGCACGATCAGTCCGCGCTCGGTCGCTGCCGCGATTCCCAGGTCGACGAAGTGGTTGTGCACGATCTCACCGGCGACCTCGTCCCAGGTCGCATTCAGTGACGGGTTCCGGCCGAGAGCGAGAGTCACCGCCTTCGCGATCACCACGAGTGGTCCGATGCGGTGCTCAGCGAGCTTTCTGTCGGCCCGGAGCTGATCGATCAGCTCCATGGTCGCCGTGACGTCGACGGTGTGGAATGTGGTGACGTGCGGAGCGGTGAACGCGCTCTGCACCATCGCCTGGGCGGTGTGCTTGCGCACGCCCTTGATCGGGATGCGGGTCTGCGCACGATCACCGGACGGCACCGCCGGCGGCGTCGGCGACGAGACCGGCGCCGTTTCAGTCGCTGCAGCGGTCGCACCGGTCCGCTCCGCATAGGCATTCACGTCCTCGCGGGTGATCACCCGGTCACCGACCTCAGCTGCCACCAGCGCGAGGTCGACGCCGAGGCGCTTCGCGTGGGCACGGACGGGTGGCGTCGAGCGGGGCCGCTCCCCCACGGCCGGTTCGGCGACGCTCGGCGGCAGCACGTCGTGTGGGGCCGCGACGAGCACGTCGGCATCGGCAGCGGCCGCCGGGGCCGCACCCCCTCGTCTGGCGCGTCGCGCAGGACGATCCCCGGATGCCGGTGCCGCGCCGTATCCGACGAGGTTGGGCTGCGCCTTCTCCTCCGCCTCGGCCGCGGGCGGAGCCGAGGGAGCGTCGGGCTCTTCGCTGGCGACGTCGAAGGCGATCAGCGGGGCACCCACCGCCACGGTCTCGCCGGCATCGGCGTGCAGTGTCGTGACCTTGCCCTCGTAGGGCGACGGCAGCTCGACCACGGCCTTCGCGGTCTCGACCTCGGCGAGCGTCTGATTCAGCACGACGGCGTCACCGGGCTGCACGAGCCACTGCACCACCTCGGCTTCGGTGAGTCCTTCGCCCAGATCGGGCAGGCGGAATTCGGCGTTCACCGCTCGTCCCCCTTCGCGTCGGCAGTGCTCAGACTGTGCGGACGATCGAGCACGCGGTCGACGGCATCGAGGATGCGGTCGAGATCGGGCAGGTGGAACTTCTCGAGCTTGGCCGGCGGATACGGGATGTCGTGGCCGGTGACGCGCACGGGTGCGGCCTCGAGGTACTCGAAGCAGTACTCGGTGATGCTCGCGATGACCTCCGCCGCCACTCCCGCCTCGCGGGATGCCTCGTGCGCGACGACGACGCGGCCGGTGCGCCGCACCGACGCGGTGACCGTCTCGTAGTCGATGGGTGAGAGCGAGCGCAGGTCGATGACCTCGAGCGAGAGGCCCTCGTCCTCTGCAGCGGCGGCCGCGTCGAGAGCTGTGCCCACCATCGCGCCGTACGTGATGATCGTGGCATCCGCTCCCGGACGCACGACGCGAGCGAGCCCCATCGGCGGGGCGTCGGCGAGCGAGCCGGCGAGGTCGACCTCGCCCTTGTGGTGGTAGAGGCGCTTCGGCTCGAAGAACAGCACGGGATCGTCGCTGGCGATCGCCTGCCGCAGGCAGCGGTACGCGTCCTGCGGGTCGGAGACCGCGATCACACGCAGCCCGGCGGTGTGCACGAAGTACGCCTCCGGCGACTCGGAGTGGTGCTCGGCGGCGCCGATGCCGCCCGCCCAGGGCACGCGGATCGTGATCGGCATCTTCACCCGCCCCTGCGTGCGGTAGTGCAGCTTCGCGACCTGGGAGACGATCTGGTCGAACGCCGGGTAGATGAACCCATCGAACTGGATCTCCACCACAGGACGGTAGCCGCGGAACGCGAGTCCTACCGCGGTGCCGACGATGCCCGATTCGGCGAGCGGAGTGTCGATCACGCGCTTCGCGCCGAATTCATCCTTGAGGCCGTCGGTGATCCGGAAGACCCCGCCGAGCGTGCCGATGTCCTCGCCCATCAGCACGACCTTCTCGTCGTCGAGCATCGCCTGGCGCAGGCCCGCATTCAGGGCCTTGCCCATCGTCATCTGCGTCATCTCAGGCCTCCTCGAAGGACGCCAGGTACGCGGTGTAGTCGTCGCGCTGACGCTCGAGTCCGGAGTGCGGCTCGGCGTACACGCGCTCGAACACGGCGAGGGCAGGGCGGGTCTGCATGCCGATGCACGCTGCGCGCATCTCGCGGGCGACGTCGTCGGCGGACTTCTGAACGGATTCGAGGTGCTCATCGCTGAGCTCCCCTGCGGCGCGGAGGTGCGCCTCGAGACGCGCGATCGGGTCGCGATCGCGCCACAGGGCGAGTTCGGCGTCGTCGCGGTAGCGCTTGGGGTCGTCGGCGGTGGTGTGCGGCCCCATGCGGTAGGTGACCGCCTCCAGGTACGCCGGTCCCTTTCCGGATCGCGCGTAGTCGAGCGCCCAGCGCATGGCCGCCATGCAGGCGAGCACGTCATTGCCGTCGACACGCAGGCTGGGGATGCCGAATCCGGGCGCGCGGCCGGCCAGCGGGTACTGCGACTGCAGTCCGACCGGCTCGGAGATCGCCCAGTGGTTGTTCTGGCAGACGAACACGACGGGTGCGCGGTACGACGATGCGAAGATCATCGCCTCGTTGACGTCGCCCTGGCTGGTGGCGCCATCGCCGAAGTAGGTGACGGCGACGTCGTCTGCTCCGTCGTGGAGGATGCCCATGCCGTAGCCGACCGCGTGCAGGGTCTGCGCTCCGATGATGATCTGCAGCGGAGCGATGCTGAGCCGGGCGGGATCGTACGCCGCGCTTTCCTCACCGCGCCACATGCGCACGTAGTCCCCCGGCTCCGCACCGCGGGTGTACATTACCCCGGTCTCGCGGTAGCTGGGGAAGACGAAATCCTTCGGCGCGAGCGCACGGCCGGTGCCGATCTGGGCGGCCTCCTGGCCGTTGCACGGCGCCCACAGCCCGAGCTGACCCTGCCGCTGCAGCGCCACGCCCTCCGAGTCGATGCGTCGCAGCACCACCATGTCACGGTGCAGCTCGCGCATCGCCGCGTAGTCGATGTCGTCGATCCAACGGTCGAGTTGCGGGTTCGACACGCGGGTGCCGTCGGGAGCGATGATGCGCTCCGTGAGTTCGAGATCGTTCTGTGCGTCGACGATCGGGCTGGTGTTCGGTGACATCGGCGTCCTCCTGACGTGGCGGCCCTCGTGGGGCATGCACGGCTTCCCGACTGCTGCGTCGGGCTTGCTCGAATGCTACGTCGAGTTGACACGTCGCTCAACCATGTTTGCGACTGCTGAGCATGTTGCGCAATTCGCCGGTCCGGGTCCCTGATATCGTGTGGCACTATGCCCGTCCTGGATCGCACAGACCTCGAACTGCTCACCGCCCTCGCGGAGGATCCCCGCATAACCGTGGTGAAACTGGCCGATCGGCTTCGCCTGTCGCGCAACACCATCCAGGCGCGGATGGCCCGGCTCGAGCAGACAGGAGTCTTCGAGTCGTACGAGCGCTCGTTCTCGACCGAGGTGCTCGGCTTCCCTCTCCAGGCGTTCATCAGCATCGGCGTGCGGCAGACGGAGCTGCCGCGGATCATCGCCGAGCTGTCACGGGTTCCCGAGATCGTGCAGGCGCACGGGCTGAGCGGATCGATCGATCTGCTCGCACGAGTCGCGTGCCGTGACGCTCGTCACCTGTTCGACACCGACGCCCGGATCCTGTCGATCGATGGCGTGGAGCGCACCGAGACCTCGCTCGCGATGGGCGAGGTCATCCCCTTCCGGGTGGCAGGGCTCATCGGCCTGGCACGACGGGAAGCCTGAGGAAGCGCCGGATCGCGCCGGCCGCCTCGGCCGGAGTCTCGTAGTGGATGAGGTGTCCGACCTCGGCGATCTCCACCAGCTCCGCGTGCGGGAACATCATCGCCAGGCGTCGCTCGGCCTCGATCGGGGTGATGTCGTCACGCTGGGCCGCGATCAGCAGCGTCGGCACGTCGATCACGCCCGCGAAGGCCCGCACATCGTGCGAGACGCTGGTCACGAAGGCGTCGTGCAGCACGTCGCGATCGGCGAAGCGCGAGAAATAGGTGTCGTGCTGGTCGTGGATGAACGTGCGCAGCGCCGGGTCGCGGGTCTTGGCCATCGCCATGCTCATCACGCGCACCGTGAGCGGGTGCCGTAGCAGGGCCGTCCCCCACCGCTCGGGCAGGCGAGCGCCCAGCGCGTAGTACAGCACCGCGATCCGCGTGAGCAGCCCTTTCGGACCCTCGAGCGCGGGCGCGCCGATCGGGTTGATCAGGATGAGCTCGGGCGTCTCCAGGCCGCTCGCGACCGCAGCGGCCGAGACGATCGAGCCGAAGGAGTGCCCGAGGATGATCGCCCCGGGGGCGACTGCCCGGGCGAACTCGCAGAGCCACCCGGTGTAGAGACCGAGGTCGTGCTCGCGGTCCGGGATCGGAGGCGTCTCACCGAAGCCCGGAAGGTCGGGCGAGATGATCCGGATGCCCGGCAGGTACGCCACGACCGGCTCGAGCCCGTGATGCTCGCCGCGGAAACCGTGCACCGCGACGATCGTCGGCGCGTCCTCGGCCGCGTCGCCGTACACCCAGTACGCGGTGGTCGATCCGAGCACCTGCACCTCTCGGCGTTCGACCGGGATCTCGGCAAGGCGAGCGGCGTACGGGGAGGTCGCGGTCATGCCGCCGAGTCTACGGGAAGGAATGTCGGTGGCCGTCCTTATGTTCGAATCAAGGAAGGAGACACCATGGCTTCACCGACCGAGACACACCCCGCTCTGCTGTGGGAGACGCCATCTCTGCGCACCCACGCGGAGCACCTCGACAGAGCCGGCGACCATCTCTGGCGCGTGGTCGACGCCAAGGGCGCTATACGCGGACACCTTCGCGTGATCGCCGATCCGCTGGGCATCCGCTACCGCGCGGAGCGCCTGCATCTGGCATCCGGAGCCTTCCGCCTGGTCGGCGAGTTCTGGGATGCCGACGATGCGGTCGCCGCGCTGCGCAACTGACACGGTGCCCCCTGCAGGATTCGAACCTGCGACCAACGGATTAGAAAGCCGATGCTCTTCCTCTGAGCTAAGGAGGCGTGCTGCTCCAGATTACCGTGTCGGGCCCCGTCGCTAGGATCGAACCATGGTTTCTGCGACTGAGAACGACCGGCTCGTCTGGATCGACTGTGAGATGACGGGCCTCGACCTCTCGGTCGACGAACTCGTCGAGATCGCGGTCGTGGTCACCGACTTCGAGCTGAACCTGCTGGACCCCGGTTTCCAGATCGTCATCAAGCCCGGCGATGCGGCTCTCGCGAACATGAACGACTTCGTCACCGACATGCACCGCACCTCGGGCCTGATCGATGAGATCCCGAACGGCGTGAGTGTCGCCGAGGCCGAGGAGCAGACGCTCGCATACATCAAGCGCTTCGTTCCGCTCGAGCGGAAGGCGCCGCTCGCGGGCAACACCATCGGCACCGACCGCATGTTCCTCGCCAAGTACATGCACGAGGTCGACCAGTACCTGCATTACCGCAACGTCGACGTGTCCAGCGTGAAGGAGCTGTCGCGCCGCTGGTACCCGCGGGTCTTCTTCCAGGCTCCCGAGAAGCACGGCGGTCATCGAGCCCTGGCCGACATCCTCGAGTCCATCCGCGAGCTTCGCTACTACCGCTCCGCGGTGTTCATCGATGCTCCCGGCCCGTCCTCCGAACAGGCGCGTGACATCGCGGCCCGCACGGTGTCGGAGTTCACTCCGAACATGTAATAGACTTATCGAGTTGCCCGCTTCGGCAGGCGCATGGTGGGTATAGCTCAGCTGGTAGAGCACCGCGTTGTGGTCGCGGGGGTCGCGGGTTCAAGCCCCGTTACTCACCCCAATCACTTTGCCCCCGGCTCTTGAGCCGGGGGCAAAGTCTTGTCCTGGTCCGAGTCTTTTTCCATCGAGTGCGCCACAATGGGCGGGTGGATGCCGACCGCAGACTCCGTGATGCCGAGATGCGGTTGTTTGCGCGCTACGGCCTGGAGCGCGAGGAATTCTTCGTCGACCTCGCGGAGGCCGGGGTTCGGCTTCGCGTGCAGAGCATCGAATCAGGCCCCTCACTCGTCTTTCTCCACGGGGTGAGCCTGTCCAGCGCGGTGTGGGCGCCATGGCTCCATGAATTCGCCGACTATCGCGTTCTCCTGGTGGACCTTCCCGGCCACGGCCTGTCCGGTCCGGTGTCGTACGACGTGCGCACGGTTCGGGATCATTCCGTCAAGCTGCTGGATGCCCTCTTCGACGCACTCGCGCTTGACGAGGCGGCGGTCATCGCTCACTCTCTCGGCGGCATGTTCGCCCTCTGGCACGCGGCATCCAGGCCCGGACGGATCCGCTCTCTGACCGCTATCGGCGACCCCGCGGTGGCATTCCCCGGGGTGCGTGTCCGGATGCCTCTTTCGCCGATGACGGTCCCGATCCTCGGAACGGCGATGCTGAGGGTTCCACTGTCGAGAACGCTGTACCGGCGTCTTCTCGGCCAGGGGCTCAGCCCCGGAGCAGCCGCGAGCGCACCAGACGAACTCGTCGACTCGCTGCGGTTCGCGGCTCGTCGGCCCGCAAACGCCGCGACAGTCGCCTCCCTGATGCACGCGATCAACCGATTCCGACGCCCTCGCCCCGCGAGTGTCCTGAGCGAGAGTGAACGCCGGCGAATAACCGCCGAACCGCTGTTCTGCTGGGGCGCCGACGACCCTTTTCTGGCCCCGGCTCACGCACGCCCTGCCGTTGCCGAGATCCGTTCCGCCACGCTCGAGGTGGTGCCAGGAGGACACGCACCGTGGCTCGACTCTCCCGGCTCGTGTGCCGAGCTCGTGACCGACTATCTCGCCGCCACCGGTTTCGGCTCCGCTCTCTGACACGGGATCGCGCCCGCGGTGCTGCCTCAGCCGCGCTTCTTCAACGGCATCGTCGTGATGCAGGTCGGGTCTTCCTCGTTCATGGTGGAGATCACGGACCTGGCCTCGCTGTCGCCGATGACGATCACGACGTCAGCGGTGATGCCCCGCGGAAGCCACACGCCGATGAAGCCGTTGTCGAACGTGCGGGTCTGCTCGTCGGCATACGTCTCCCCTGTGGCGAGATCGGTGATCGTCAGGTGCAGCTCGGTGTTGCGCAGCTCGCCGACGCACGAGCTCGGCGCATGGAAGGTGCAGTCGTGGGTCTGCGAGCGGTACGGAGCGAAAGAGATGTAGGTGAAGCCGTCCGGCATCGCCATCTCGATCTGGTCGCCGTCCTCGCTCAGCACGACGCGGTCGGTGCGGATCGATGCCGAGACCGCATCGTTCCGCTCGCTGATCGGCGCACGATCCAGCCGGTCGATGACCGTGCGGACGTCGGTGCGTGACAGCTCCTTCATGCTCGGCCCCGACGGGCGCGCCGATGTCGCCGAGCCTTCTGCTCACCGCGACGGTACCCATCGAGGCTATGAGTCGTCGGCAGGGGCGCCCGGCACCGGGCGCGCCCCAGCTAGCATCGAAGCATGTCCTCCTCACTCGATCCCGACGCGCAGGCGCTGCCTGACGGTGGCATCGAGATGACCGCCGAGGCCTTCGAGGTGCTTGTCGTCGAGGAACTGGACAGACTGCCCGACGACATGGTCGACGGGCTCGACAACGTCGTCTTCGTCGTCGAGGACGAACCGGAAGACGGCAGTGACCTCTTCGGTCTGTACGAGGGCTTCGCGCTCACCGAGCGCGGCCAGTACGGCATGGGCGAGCTGCCGGATCGGATCATCATCTACCGTCACGCGCATCTCGCCGCCTGCGCCGACGAGGAGGAGCTGCGGGACGAGGTCCACACCACGCTCGTCCATGAGATCGCGCACTTCTACGGCATCGACGACGAGCAGCTGCATGAGCTGGGGTGGGCATGAGCACCCCCGCATCCACTCCCCTGCTCGATGAGCAGCTCACGGTCGCCCCGCTCGTGCCCTGGCAGCTGGTCGTCTGGGACGACCCCGTCAATCTCATGAGCTACGTCGTTCGCGTGTTCCGCCGCTACTTCGGATACCCCGAGGAGCAGGCCACCGCGCTCATGCTCGCCGTGCACAACGAAGGACATGCGGTCGTCGCCACCGGTCCGAGGGAGACCATGGAGGTGCACGCCCAGGCGATGCACGACTTCGGGCTGTGGGCCACCATCCGAAGGGTTCCGCAGTGAGCGTGTCGATCTCGATCGCCTGGATCGAAGGGCGCAATCTGCTGCACCTCATCGACGAGTTCCTCGAGCTCGTCGCCGGTCCGCGCACGAGCGCCGACCCCGCGCTGGCGCGACTCGCGCCCGTCGCCTACCCCGATGATGACGCCGCAGCTGCCGAGTTCCGTCGCGGAACCAGGGACGAGCTGTTCGACCGCCGCCGCAAGGACGCCCTCGTCATGCGCGAGGACCTCGTCGAGTTCGACGATGGCGATGACCACGCCGGAGGACGGGATGTTCTCGCCCCTCACGACGTCGACATCGCGCCCGCGCACGTCGATCCGTGGATGCGCACCCTCACCGCGATCAGGCTGGTCGTCGCGTCGCGCCTCGGCGTCGACCACGACGACCGTCACGACCCGGAGGACCCGCGGTTCCACGTGTACGACTGGCTCGGGTATCGACTGGATGACCTGATTCAGCGCGCCGACGACGCCGACGACGAAGCCGCGTCTACGGCGTAGACACCTGCACCTGAGCGAGTCGCTGCGGGGCGTGTCGTGCGATGTGGGCATCCTCCTGCGCTGCCCACATGTCCCAGTGGCTGCGGAAGCCGTCGCCGTCGCGTTCGAGCGCGCGTCGACGCCGGGACTCGTGCGGTCCGTCCACCCAGACGGTGACGTCTGCGAGCGCTGCCGTCGCGGGCGTCAGCGCACCGCAGCCTTCGACGATCAGTCCGAGCGCCGGGTCGACGGCATGGGCCTCGGCCTCTTCCTCCAGCTCCCAGTTCCAGCGCCGCCAGATGCCGATCAGACCGCGCCCATGCGGACGCAGCACCTGTTCCCGGGCGATCTCCGCGCCGCGTTCGAGCCCGCTCCATCCCGGATAGACCGAGTCGAGTGCGAGCAGCTGCACGGGCGTGTGCAGCGGCCATGCCCTGGCGACGCGCGCAGCGAGACTGCTCTTGCCGGCACCGCTGCGACCGTCGATGACCACGACCGGGTTCGATGCCGACACCGCGGTGACCGCATCGCAGATACGCGCCGTCCCCTCCCTCAGACGCTCTCCGAAGGGGTCGGTGGCAGAGGCTGTCGGCATGACACCACGCTATCGAACCGCGCCGTCGGTCACTCCCGGCCGAACGGCCGGGGCTCGACGCCGCTCGTGCCGCGCCGATCCGCTGCTCCGACGTGACGGGCGCGCGTGATCATGCCGACCCCGAATTTCGCCCGCGCGTCGTCGAGTGTGCCTTCCAGGCGACGCTGGTCTTCATCGTCATCCCACAGCGCCATCGCCGACGTCCCGGCCGGGCGCAGCTTCTCAGCCCGCACGCCGACCAGCCGCACGGGATCCCTGCGCTCGATCTGGGCGAACAGCGTGGTCGCCGTCTCGCCGATGCGCTGTCCCACATCGGTCGGCTCGGGCAGCGAGAGGGTGCGGCTCAGGGTGGTGAAGTCAGCGAAGCGGATCTTGATCGCCACCGCTCCGGCATGCCACCCCGATGTGCGCAGGCGTGCTCCGACACGATCAGAGAGGCGCAGCAGCTCCGAGCGAAGCAGATCCCGATCCTCGATGTCGCGGTCGAAGGTCTCCTCGTGACCGATGCTCTTCTCGACCCGCTCCGTCTCGACAGGGCGGGCATCGAGACCGCGGGCGAGGTGCTGCATCCGCTGCCCGAGCGCAGGGCCGACCGCGCGCTCCAGCGCTTCGGCCGGCGCTTCACGGACATCGCGGATGAGTCGGATACCCCGACGCTGCAGCGCTTCGGCAGCCTTCGGGCCGACGCCCCACATGGCTCCGACCGGTCGCGGATCGAGGAACTCCTGCGTCCGCGAGGCGGGAACCACCAGCATCCCGTCCGGCTTGGAGACGGTGGATGCCATCTTCGCGACGTGCTTCGTGGCCGCCACCCCGACGCTGCACGTGATGCCGACCTCATCGCGCACCCGTCGTCGGATGAGAGCCGCGATCTCGCCGGGACTCCCCCACAGGCGCCGCACTCCGCGCACGTCGAGGAACGCCTCATCGATCGAGAGCTGCTCGACGAGCGGGGTGATGCTCTGGAAGACCTCCATCACCTGCGCGGAGACCGCCCGGTAGCGCGTGAAGTCCGGTGGAACGACGCGCGCCGTCGGGCAGAGTCGCAGCGCCTGTCCGACGGGCATCGCACTGCGCACCCCGAAACGTCGCGCCTCGTACGACGCACTCGAGACGACCGAGCGCCCGTCCGGACCGCCGATGATCAGCGGCAGGCCGCGCAGCGACGGGTCGTACAGCACCTCGACCGCCGCGTAGAAGGCATCCATGTCGACATGCAGGATGCCCGTGCCCGTGTCGTCAGCGCCCTCGGGCGAGACGATGCGGCCCGATCCGTCACCGCGTCCCATGCGTCCATCCTGTCCGGTGCCACCGACATCGCGTCGGTGGCACCGCAGAGGTCACTGTGCGGCGCGCTCGAGGATCAGCTCGCGCACGCGCGCAGCGTCGGCCTGACCCTTCATCGCCTTCATCACGGCGCCGATCACAGCGCCCGCCGCCTGGACCTTGCCATCCTTGATCTTCGCCAGCACATCCGGCTGCGCGGCGAACGCGTCGTCGATCGCGGCGATCAGCGCGCCGTCGTCCGAGACGACGGCCAGGCCGCGCGAGTCGACGACCTGCTGCGGCGATCCCTCGCCGGCGATGACGCCCTCGAGCACCTGACGGGCGAGCTTGTCGGTCAGCGTGCCGGCATCCACCAGTCCCTGCAGAGCCGCGACATCGGCGGGCGAGACGAGACCAGGGGCCTCCCGCTCCTGCGCGTTCGCGATGCGCGTGATCTCACCCGTCCACCACTTGCGCGCAGCGGCCGGTGCGGCACCGGCCGCGATCGTCGCCTCGACCTCGTCGATCAGACCGCCGTTGCGCACGTCCTGGAACTCCAGGTCTGTGAAGCCCCAGTCGGCCTTCAGGCGACGGCGCCGCGCCAGCGGCTGCTCCGGCAGCGCGGCCCGCAGCTCCTCCACGAGCTCGCGCGACGGCTGCACGGGCAGCAGGTCGGGCTCCGGGAAGTAGCGGTAGTCGTCGGCATCCGACTTCGGACGGCCCGGCGATGTGGTGCCGGTGTCCTCGTGCCAGTGACGCGTCTCCTGGATGATCGTCCCGCCGTCGGCGAGGATTGCGGCCTGGCGCTGGATCTCGTAGCGCACGGCCCGCTCGACCGAGCGCATCGAGTTGACGTTCTTCGTCTCGGTGCGGGTGCCGAGCTTCTCCTGGCCACGGGGGCGCAGCGACACGTTCGCGTCGCAGCGCAGGTTGCCGCGCTCGAGACGCGCCTCCGAGATGCCGAGGCCGCGCACGATGTCGCGGATCGCGGCGATGTACGCCTTCGCATACTCGGGGGCACGGTGCTCGGCGCCGAAGATCGGCTTGGTGACGATCTCCACGAGCGGGACACCGGCGCGGTTGTAGTCCACCAGCGAGTACTCGGCACCCTGGATGCGGCCGGTGGCTCCGCCCATGTGGGTGAGCTTGCCGGCGTCCTCCTCCATGTGCGCGCGCTCGACGGGGATCGTCACCAGAGTGCCGTCCTCGAGCTCGACCTCGACCGACCCCTCGAACGCGATCGGCTCGTCGTACTGCGAGATCTGGTAGTTCTTACCCAGGTCCGGGTAGAAGTAGTTCTTCCGCGCGAAGCGGCTGGACTCGGCGATCGAGCAGCCGAGCGCCAGGCCCAGGCTGATCGACGAGCGCACCGCGGTCGCGTTGACCACAGGCAGCGATCCCGGCAGGCCGAGGTCGACGGGGGCGATGAGCGTGTTCGGCTCGGCGCCGTGGAACTCGTCGTTCGCCGGGTTCGGGGCATCCGAGAACATCTTGGTGCGGGTGTTCAGCTCGACGTGCACCTCGAAGCCGAGCACCGGCTCGAACATCTCGAGGGCCTTGTCGAAGTCCATGAGCTTGGCGGTTGCCATCAGCGGGTTCCTCCCTGCTTGGGTCCCTGAGCCTGTCGAAGGGCGGGCGCCTTCGACAGCAGCGGCGCACCCCACGAATCGACCAGCGCGGCCTCGAGAGCGGCGCCGACGCGGTACAGACGAGCGTCCTCGTGCGCAGGCGCGAGGAACTGGATGCCGACGGGAAGACCGTCTTCGGCTGCCACGCCCGAGGGGATCGAGATGCCCGGCACACCGGCGAGGTTCGCGGGGATCGTCGTCAGGTCGTTCAGGTACATCTGCAGTGGGTCGTCGACCTTCTCGCCGATGCGGAACGCCGTCGTGGGCGCCGAGGGCGTGGCGATCACGTCGACCTGCGCGAAGGCGGCGTCGAAGTCCTGCTGGATGAGCGTGCGCACCTTCTGCGCGCTGCCGTAGTACGCGTCGTAGTAGCCGGCGGACAGAGCGTAGGTGCCGAGGATGATGCGCCGCTTGACCTCAGGACCGAAGCCGGCGTCGCGCGTCGCGGACATGACGTCCTCGACCGTCGGGTTGCCGTCGGGGGTGACGCGCAGACCGAAGCGCACCGAGTCGAACTTGGCGAGGTTGCTCGACGCCTCCGCGGGCAGGATCAGGTAGTACGCGGCGACGCCGTACTCGAAGTGCGGGGCCGAGATCTCGACGATCTCCGCGCCCTGCGCCTCCATGACGGCCAGCGACTCGCGGAACGACGCCGCGACGCCGGCCTGGAAGCCGGAGTCAGGCAGCTCCTTGATCACGCCCACCCTGAGCCCCTTGAGCACCTGACCGGTGGCGCCCTCGCGCGCTGCCGCCGCGAACGACGGCCATTCCTGCGCGAGCGAGGTCGAGTCCTGCGGGTCGTGACCGCCGATCACATCGTGCAGCAGCCCGGCGTCGAGGACGGTTCGGGTCACCGGTCCGACCTGGTCGAGGCTGGATGCCAGCGCGATCGCGCCATAGCGGCTGACGCCGCCGTACGTGGGCTTGATGCCGACGGTGCCGGTGACGTGGGCGGGCTGGCGGATCGATCCGCCGGTGTCGGAGCCGAGTGCGAGCGGTGCCTCGAAGGCCGCGACGGCAGCTGCCGAGCCGCCGCCGGAGCCCCCAGGGATGCGGTCGAGGTCCCACGGGTTGCGGGTCGGACCGTAGGCGGAGAACTCCGTCGACGAGCCCATGGCGAACTCGTCCATGTTCGTCTTGCCGAGCGGCACCAGGCCGGCCGCTCGAGAGCGCGCCACGACGGTGGCGTCGAAGGGCGACATGTAGCCCTCGAGGATCTTCGAGCCGCTCGTGGAGGGCATGTCGGTGGTGACGAGCACATCCTTGACCGCGAGCGGGACGCCGGCGATCGGGCCGAGCTGCTCCCCCGCCGCACGGCGCGCGTCAACCTCGGCGGCCGCCGCGAGTGCGTGCTCGTTCACGTGCAGGAATGCGTGCACGTCTCCGTCGACGGCGGCGATGCGGTCGAGATGCGCCTGAGTGGCCTCGACGCTGGAGATCTCGCCCGTGGAGATCTTCTCGCCGAGCTCGGCGGCGGTCAGTCGGATGATGTCGCTCACTGCTCTTCTCCCAGGATCGCGGTCACGCGGAAGCGGCCATCGGCGGCATCCGGGGCGTTCTGCAGCACCTGCTCGAGCGTGAGAGGCTGGCCCACCTCGTCGGGGCGGTAGACGTTGCTCATCGCGATCGGGTGGCTCGTGGCGGCGACGTCAGGCGTGGCGACCTGCGCCACCTTGGCGATGTTGTCGACGATGGCGTCGAGCTGACCGGTCAGCTGAGTCACCTCGCCGTCGGAGAGCTGGATGCGCGCGAGCACGCCGAGATGGCGCACAAGATCAGGGGTGATTTCAGACACCACACCAGTCTACGAGAGCGCGACCCGCGCACACGTAAGCTGAGACGCGTGACCGAGTTCGCTCCTCCTCGCCCATGGACCGCCAGCTATGCCGAAGGGGTCCCGCAGGACCTTCCCGAGGTGACCGGTTCGCTGATCGACATCGTCGAGGCCTCGGTGCGCGACTACCCGGACGCCCCGGCGCTGCAGTTCTTCGGACGCGAGACGACCTACCGCGAGATGCAGGATGCCATCGAGCGCGCCGCCGCCGGGCTGCGCGATCTCGGTGTGGGCCCGGGCGACCCGGTGGCCATCGTCCTGCCGAACTGCCCGCAGCACATCGTCGCCTTCTACGCCGTGCTTCGTCTCGGTGCTGTGGTGATCGAGCACAACCCACTCTACACGCCCCGAGAGCTGCGCAAGCAGTTCGAAGACCACGGCGCCAGGCACGCCATCGTCTGGAGCAAGGTCGTCGAGACCGTCCAGGCGTTCCCCGCCGATCTGGCGGTCAAGAGCCTGATCTCGGTCGACGTGACGACGGCCATGCCGCGCAGAATGCAGCTGATGCTGAGACTGCCGATCGCGAAGGCCCGCGAGTCGCGTGCCGCGCTGACCGCGAAGGTGCGCGGGGCGATCAGCTGGGACTCGCTCGTGGAGTCGGCACCGCTGCCGGCATCGCACCCGCGACCCGGCACCGACGACCTCGCGATCATCCAGTACACCTCCGGCACCACGGGCACGCCCAAGGGCGCCTCGCTCACCCACCGCAACCTGCTCGCCAACGCCGCGCAGGCGCGGGCGTGGGTGCCGTCGATCACACGAGGCGACGGCTGCGTCGTGTACGCCGTGCTGCCCATGTTCCACGCGTACGGACTCACGCTGTGCCTCACCTTCGCCATGTCGATGGGTGCGCGGCTCGTGCTCTTCCCGAAGTTCGAACCCGACCTCGTTCTGCAGGTCGCCAAGAAGCACCCGGCGACCTTCCTGCCCCTGGTGCCGCCGATCGCCGAGCGGCTGCTGGCCGCGGCGAAGGAGAAGGGCGTCTCCCTCGCCGGCACCGAGGTCGCGATCTCCGGTGCGATGGCACTGTCGCACCAGCTCGTGGTGCCCTTCGAGGAGGCCACCGGCGGCTACCTCGTCGAGGGCTACGGTCTGAGCGAGTGCTCCCCCGTGCTGATGGCCAACCCGGTCGCCGGCCATCGCGTGGCCGGCACAGTCGGCCTGCCGCTGCCGGGAACCGAGTGCCGCGTCGTCGACCCCGAGAACCCGACCGTCGACGTGCCTGCCGGCTCTGCCGGCGAGCTGATCGTGCGCGGCCCTCAGGTGTTCTCCGGCTACTACGGCAAGCCGGAGGAGACCGAGGCGGTGTTCGTCGACGGCTGGTTCCGCACCGGCGACATCGTCACGATCGACGACGCCGGGTTCGTGCGCATCGTCGACCGCATCAAGGAGCTCATCATCACGGGCGGCTTCAATGTGGCGCCGACCGAGGTCGAGGGCGCCCTGCGCCAGCATCCGGATGTCATCGACGCAGCCGTGGTGGGCCTGCCCAGCGACCGCTCCGGCGAGGAGGTCGTCGCGGCGATCGTCGTGGAGGACGGCAAGGACATCGACGTCGAGGCGATCCGCGCCTTCGTCCGCGGCATCCTCACCCCGTACAAGGTGCCGCGGCGACTCTTCGTCGTCGACGAGCTGCCGACGTCGCTGATCGGCAAGGTGCTGCGCCGCGAGGTGAAGGAGCGCCTGCTGGCGCTGACCTCGGGCAGCTGAGTGGCCAGCACTCTCACATCCGCACCCACTATCGTTGACAGGTGACTGCCGACGACATCGCCCCTGCACCCGACGCGCCCGCGACCTCCGACGAGATCGTGACCTCTCCCGGATTCGAGGAGCTGGGCATCACCGGATCGCTGCTCAAGGCGATCAAGGATCTGGGCTACGAGACGCCCTCCCCCATCCAGGCGGCGACCATCCCCACTCTGCTGCGCGGCCGCGACGTGGTCGGCATGGCGCAGACCGGAACCGGCAAGACCGCGGCATTCGCACTCCCCGTGCTCGAGCGCCTCGAGCCCGGCCAGAAGACCCCGCAGGCACTCGTGCTCGCTCCCACCCGCGAGCTGGCGCTGCAGGTGTGCGAGGCGTTCGAGGCGTACTCCACGAAGATGAAGGGCGTGCACGTGCTGCCCGTCTACGGCGGGCAGGGCTACGGCGTGCAGCTGTCGGCGCTGCGCCGGGGCGTGGATGTCGTCGTCGGCACCCCGGGTCGCATCATGGATCACCTGGCGAAGGGCACCCTCGACCTCTCCGAACTGAAGTACCTCGTGCTGGATGAGGCCGACGAGATGCTGAAGATGGGCTTCGCCGAGGACGTCGAGCAGATCCTCGCCCAGACGCCGGAGGAGAAGCAGGTCGCCCTGTTCTCGGCGACCATGCCCGCCAGCATCCGCCGGCTCGCGCAGCAGTACCTGCGCGACCCCGAGGAGATCACGGTCAAGTCGAAGACCGCGACCAACACGAACATCACTCAGCGCTACCTCGTCGTCTCGTACGCGCAGAAGGTGGATGCCCTGACCCGCATCCTCGAGATCGAGAACTTCGACGGGATGATCGTCTTCGTCCGCACGAAGAACGAGACGGAGACCCTGGCCGAGAAGCTGCGCGCCCGCGGCTACTCCGCCGCCGCCATCAACGGCGACGTGCCGCAGGTGCAGCGTGAGCGCAGCGTCAACCAGCTCAAGGACGGCAAGCTCGACATCCTCGTCGCCACGGATGTCGCCGCGCGCGGCCTCGACGTGGAGCGCATCAGCCACGTCGTCAACTTCGACATCCCCACCGACACCGAGTCGTACGTGCACCGCATCGGACGCACCGGCCGCGCCGGCCGCACCGGAGACGCGATCAGCTTCATCACCCCGCGCGAGCGCTACCTGCTCAAGCACATCGAGAAGGCCACGCGCCAGGCGCCGGCCCAGATGCAGCTGCCGACCACCGAAGACGTGAACACCACCCGTCTCGCCCGCTTCGACGACGCCATCACGTCCGCTCTCGAAGAGACCCGCCGCATCGAGGCGTTCCGCGACATCATCGCGCACTACGTGCGCAACCACGACGTTCCCGAGGCGGATGTCGCCGCGGCGCTGGCGGTGGTCGCCCAGGGTGAGACGCCGCTGCTGCTCGACCCCGAGAACGACGAGCTGTCTCGCGCGGTGGAGCGCGACAACCGTCCGCCGCGCGAGCGCAGCGACCGGTCCAACGACCGCGGCGACCGGGGCGACCGGGCTCCGCGGGAGCGTCGCGGCCGCGGCGACTACGCGCCCTACCGCATCGAGGTCGGCCGCCGTCACCGCGTCGAGCCGCGTCAGATCGTCGGCGCCCTGGCGAACGAGGGCGGCCTCGGCCGTGACGACTTCGGCGCGATCGCCATCAAGCCGGACTTCTCGATCGTGGAACTGCCGGTGAACATGGATCCGTCCGTGCTCGACAAGCTGCGCGACACCCGCATCTCGGGCAAGCTCATCGAGATCCGCCCCGACCGCGGCGTGCCGAACCGCCGCGCACCGCGCGACCGCGACGACCGCGGCGGATACGACCGGGACGACCGGGGCAGCCGCGGCTACTCCCGCGACGACCGCGGCTCCCGCGATGACCACGCGCGCGACGACCGGCCGGCCCGCAAGCCACGCCACAAGAACTGAACCCCGCGGCGCACGCTCGCGTGCGCCGGGTACGGGACGGTGCGCCTCGCGCGGACGGATGCTGAGGATCCGTCCGCGCGAGGCGCTTTCTGTGCGGAGTGCTCCCTGACGCGGGTCAGGCGTCGAGCGCGTCCGGGCCCTGGGTGACGAGGATGTGGAACTGTGCGGCGTCGAGGATCCGTAGCCCGAGCGCTTCGGCCTTGGCGAGCTTGGAGCCGGCGCCGGGACCAGCAGCCACGAAATCGGTCTTCTTCGACACGGAGGATGCCGCCTTGCCGCCGGCCTTCATGATCGCCTCCTGCGCGCCCTCACGCGAGTAGCCCTCCAGGCTTCCCGTGGCGACCACGGTGAGTCCGTCGAGCACTCCGCCCTCGACGGTGGCGGCTCCGGGACCGGGATGCCCTGGCGTCGCCCACTGCACCCCGGCATCCGCCCACTGCTGCACGATCTCCTGGTGCCAGTCGACCTCGAACCAGCTGAGCAGCGAATCCGCGATGATCCCGCCGACCCCCTCCACAGCGGCCAGCTCGTCGCGACTCGCCGCGCGGATGGCATCCAGCGAGCCGAACCACTGCGCGAGCGCGCGGGCGGCGACCGGGCCGACGTGGCGGATGTTCAGCGAGACGAGAAGCCGCCAGAGCTCCTTCCTCTTCGCCTTCTCGAGCTCAGCGAGCAGTTTCGCCGCCTGCGATGAGGGCTGGGGACCGTCGAGTCCCTGCTTCTTCTCGGCTGCGCTGGCATTGCGGCGGAACGGCGCCCGCATCTTGACGACGCCGTCGTCGTCCTCCTTGGCCAGTCCGGTCTCGGAGTCGCGCACGACCACCTCGATGGGCACGATCTGCTCGAGCGTGAGACCGAAGAGGCCCGCCTCGGTCTCCAGCGGCGGATCAGCCGGGCGAGTGGGCTGAGTCAGCGCCGCAGCGGTCACCTCGCCGAGCGCCTCCACATCGAGCGCACCACGCGAACCGATGTGCTCGACACGACCGCGCACCTGGGCAGGACACGACCGCGCGTTCGGGCAGCGGAGGTCGATGTCGCCCTCCTTCATGGGCCGCAACGGCGTGCCGCACTCGGGGCACTCGTCGGGCATGACGAACTCGCGCTCGGTGCCGTCGCGCTTGTCGACCACCGGGCCGAGCACCTCGGGGATCACGTCGCCGGCCTTGCGCAGCACGACGGTGTCGCCGATCAGCACGCCCTTCGCCTTCACGACGTCCTTGTTGTGCAGGGTCGCCTGGCGCACGACGGAGCCGGCGACCTGCGCCGGCTGCATGACCGCGAACGGGGTCGCGCGACCGGTGCGTCCCACCGAGACGACGATGTCGAGAAGCCGGGTCTGCACCTCTTCCGGCGGGTACTTGTAGGCGATCGCCCAGCGGGGGGCACGGCTGGTCGTGCCGAGCTCGTCGTGCAACGCGAGCTCATCGACCTTGACCACGATGCCGTCGAGCTCGTGCTCGATGTCGTGGCGGTGCTCGCCGAAGTGCGCCACGTACTCCTCGACCTCGTCGATGCTGCGGCACACCTTGGTGTGCGGGCTGGTCGGCAGGCCCCACTCGGCCAGCAGCTCGTACACCTCGCTCTGCGCGGCGACCGGCGGGTTCGTCCAGGCGCCAACGCCGTGCACGTACAGCGAGAGCGACTCGATGCGCAGCAGACCGGCTTCGAGCTCGAGACCCGTCTTCTTGTCGATCTGCTGCCGCAGGCCACCGCTCGCGGCATTGCGCGGGTTGGCGAAGGCAGGGAAGCGGCGGGCCGCGGCGGTACGGGCCTTCTCATCGTCGAAGGGCTTCTTCGCGCCGCCGCGCGTCTCCCACCGATCGCGCGCCTCGGCGTAGACGCGATCGCGGAACGACGCCTGCGCGGCGTTGAGGCGCTCGAAGGCCGCGACGGGGATGAACACCTCGCCACGCACCTCGACGATCTCCGGGTGGCCTTCGCCGCTCAGCCGCTCGGGGATGTCGGCGAGACGCAGGGCGTTCTCGGTGACGATCTCGCCGACGCGACCATCGCCGCGGGTCGCGGCCGAGGTCAGCACACCGTTCTCGTATCGCAGGTTGATCGCCAGACCATCGATCTTCAGCTCGGTGAGCCAGGCGACCTCTCGCCCGGCGGATGCCTGGGTCTTCGCCGCCCACTCGCGCAGCTCGTCGAGTGAGAACACGTTGTCGAGGCTCAGCATCCGCTCGGCGTGCTCGATCGTGGCGAGACCGGTCGCCTCGGCGGCGCCGACCATCTGGGTCGGCGAGTCCTGCCCCTGCAGCTCGGGATGCAGACGCTCGAGCTCTTCGAGCCGCCGCATCCAGCCGTCGTACGTCGCGTCGTCGACGAGCGACGTGTCTCGCCCGTAGTAGGCGTCCTTCGCCTCGAGGATGCGGGTCGTGAGCTCTTCGGCTTCGGCGCGGGCGTCGGTCAGCGAGATGTTCTCAGGCACCCGCCAAGTCTACGAGCGAGCACCGACAAGCCAGGGGGCTTGACGCCGCACGCGCGTGCAGTGCCCGACCGGCGTCAGGCGCCGACCGGGACGGCCGACACCGTGGTGTCGATCGTGAACTGCCCGAGCACCCGGGTGCCGACGTAGATGACCGCGCTCTGACCGGGCGCCACGCCGTCGAGCGGCACCTCGGGCACGACGCGCACCCCGGTGTCGGTCACCTGCGCGCGAGCGGGCACGGGCTCGGCATGGGCGCGGATCTGGACCTCGCACGCGAAGTCTGACGCCACGGGCGCAGCACCCGCCCACGAGAAGCGCTCCCCCGCGATCTCGGCGATCGCCAGCGCCTCCTTCGGACCGACGACCACGGTGTTCGACACCGGTCGCACCTCGAGCACGAAGCGAGGTTTTCCGTCGGCAGCAGGCACACCCAGGCGCAGACCACGGCGCTGACCGACGGTGAACGCGTGCGCGCCCTCGTGCGTGCCGACGACCCCGCCGCTGCGGTCGACGATGTCGCCGGTCTCGGTGCCGACCTTCTCGGCCAGCCATCCGCGCGTGTCGCCGTCGGGGATGAAGCAGATGTCGTGGCTGTCCGGCTTCTGGGCGACCGTGATGCCGCGCTCTGCCGCCTCCGCGCGCACCAGCGCCTTCGAGGGCGTGTCGCCGAGCGGGAAGTAGGTGCGTGCGAGCTGCTCGGCGTTCAGCACCCCGAGCACATACGACTGGTCTTTGGCTGAATCCGACGCCCGGTGCAGCTCGAGCCCGCCCGAGCCGTCGACGAGGGTCGCGTAGTGACCGGTGCACACGGCGTCGAAGCCCAGCTCGATGGCGCGCTCGAGAAGGGCCGCGAACTTGATCTTCTCGTTGCAGCGCAGGCAGGGGTTGGGCGTGCGGCCGGCCTTGTACTCCGAGATGAAGTCCTCGATGACGTCGTCGCGGAAGCGCTCGGAGAAGTCCCAGACATAGAACGGGATGCCGAGCAGATCGGCCACGCGCCGGGCATCCAGCGCATCCTCGATCGTGCAGCAGCCGCGACTGCCCGTGCGCAGTGTGCCGCCGGCCCGGGACAGCGCCAGATGCACACCGACGACATCGTGCCCGGCATCGACGGCGCGCGCCGCCGCCACCGCCGAATCGACACCACCGCTCATCGCCGCCAGAACTCGCATGGACTCCAGTCTACGAGCGACGGGCTGGGCGACGCCCCTCAGCGCGAGGCTCGCGCCACGGCATCCGGAATCGCGGCGAGCACCGCGGCGATATCCGCCTCGGTCGACGTCGATCCGAGCGTGAACCGCAGCACGCTCCGGGCATCCTGCTCGCGGCGCCCCATCGCCAGCACCACGTGCGAGGGCTCGGCCACCCCGGCCTGGCAGGCCGAGCCGGTGGACGCCGAGATGCCCGCCATGTCGAGCAGGAACAGCAGGCTCTCCCCCACCGCCCCCGGGAACAGCAGATGCGCATTGCCGGGCAGGCGACCGATCGGATCGCCGAGCAGCGACGCCGAGGGGACGGCGGCGAGGACGCCCGCCACGAGCCGGTCCCGCAGCGCGGCGAGCCGGGTGCTCTCGCGCTCGCGTTCGGCGTCGCTCTCCTCCAGCGCCACGGCGAGGGCCGCCGCGCCGGGCACATCCTGCGTTCCCGCACGCAGCCCGCGCTGGTGCGATCCTCCGTGCAGCAGCGGCGCGATCCGCGCGCTGCGGGCCGCGACCAGCACACCCGTTCCGACCGGCGCGCCGATCTTGTGACCGGCGATGCTCATCGCGACGAGTCCGGCACCGGCGGGCGCATCGCCTCGCAGCTCGCGGAACGCGAGCGGCAGGTGACCGAAGGCGGCGACCGCATCCAGGTGCAGCGGAACACCCGCTGCGGCGGCGGCGAAGCTGAGCGCCGGCGCGTCGTTGACGGTGCCCACCTCGTTGTTGGCGACCAGGGCCGTGGCCAGCGCCGCGCCGCGCAGCGCGCCGGTGAACAGGGGCACGTCGATCCGGCCGAGCGCGTCCACCCGCACGGAACGCACCTGGGCGCCCTCCCGCTCGAGAGCCGCGACGGTGTCCATGGTGGCGTGATGTTCGGCATCCGGGAGGACGATCGCCGCGGTGCCCGCGGGGCGCGAGCGCCACAGGCCGCGAAGGGCGGTGTTGATCGACTCCGTGCCGCCCGAGGTGAACACGACCTCTATCGGATCGCAGCCGATGACGGCGGCTGCCCGCTCGCGTGAGTCCTCGAGCAGTCGGCGCGCAGCCTGGCCCGAGCCGTGCGTCGACGACGCGTTGCCCACGATCTCGGATGCCGCGATCCAGGCGTCCCGGGCACCGGCGCGCAGCGGAGTCGTCGCCGCGTGATCGAGGTAGTGCCGCATCGTCCCATCCTCGCACTGCACCGCCCGGCGGGACTGAGGATCATTTGCTGCGGGACGCAGGTTCATCTTCAGAGGGTCGGCAGTTTAGGCTGGTGGCCATGCCCGCTCTGCCCGCACCGCCCCTCGGCGGCGACGCTCTCGACAACCTCGGCGTGCGGCTGCACGACGGTGGCGGAACGCTGCGCGTCTGGTCCAGGAACGCATCGTCCATCGAACTCGTGGTGTTCGACGGGGACGACCTCGATTGGGAGATCGCCACGCTGCCGCTCGAGCGGCGGACGGGCGGTATCTGGGAGGTGACGACAGACCTCCTGCGGGCTGGTGCGCGCTACGCGCTGCGCGTGGACGGACCGCTCGGTCCCGGCAACGTCTTCAACTCCGAGACCCTCCTGCTCGACCCGTACTCCCGGGGCCTCGCGCAGGGCGGCGGGTATCAGGAGTGGCGCTCGGTGGTGATCGCCGACGGCTTCGACTGGGGCGATGTGCGAAAGCCCGCAGTGCCGATGGACGAGACCGTCATCTACGAGGGCCACATCAAGGGCCTCACCAAGCGTCATCCCGGTGTGCCCGCCGCGCTGCACGGCACGTATGCCGGCCTCGCCCACCCGGCGATGACCGAGTACCTGACGCAGCTGGGCGTCACCAGCGTCGAGCTGCTGCCCGTGCAGGCGTTCGTGCCCGAGCCTCGACTGCTCGAGCGCGGACTCACGAACTACTGGGGCTACAACACCCTCAACTTCTTCACGCCGCACACCGCCTACGCCACAGAGGCCGCGCGCCGCGCCGGCCCCGAGGCCGTGCTCGCCGAGTTCAAGGGCATGGTCAAGCTGCTGCACCAGGCGGGCCTCGAGGTGATCCTGGACGTCGTCTACAACCACACCAGCGAGGAGGGCCTCGGCGGCCCGCGAGCCAGCTTCCGCGGCATCGACAACGCCCTCTACTATCGCCAGCTCGAGGACGGCGCCTACGTCGACACCACCGGATGCGGGAACACGCTCAACACCTCGGTCGACGCGCCCGCGCGTCTCGTGCTCGACTCGCTGCGCTACTGGGCGACCGAGATGCAGATCGACGGCTTCCGCTTCGACCTCGCCACCTCTCTCGCCCGCGACGCCGGCCATGAGTACGACCGCGAGCATCCCCTCCTGCAGGCCATCGGCGCGGACCCGGCGCTGCAGGACGTGAAGATCATCGCCGAGCCGTGGGATGTGGGACTCGGTGGCTGGCAGACCGGCAACTTCCCCGCCGGATGGAGTGAGTGGAACGACCGCTACCGCGACCGCGCCAGGAACTTCTGGCTCAGTGACATCGACTACGCCCGGCGCGCGACCGCGCCCGTCGGCATCGGCGGATTCGCCAATCGTCTGGCCGGCTCCGCCAACACCTACTCGCAGGAGCGCGGTCCGCTGGCGAGCATCAACTTCGTGACCGCTCACGACGGCTTCACGCTGCACGACCTCGTCAGCTACGACGTCAAGCACAACGAAGCCAACGGCGAGCAGAACCGCGACGGCGCGGACGTGAACCGGTCGTTCAACCATGGCGTCGAGGGCGAGACCGACAATCCCGCGATCCTCACAGCACGACGCCGAGCGATGCGCAACCTGATGGGCACCCTGCTGCTCTCAGCGGGCATCCCGATGATCACCGCGGGCGACGAGTTCGGGCGCACGCAGAAGGGCAACAACAACGCCTACTGCCATGACTCCCCCCTCACCTGGCTGAGCTGGTCTCACGAGCCGTGGCAGCAGGATCTGCTGGCGCACGTCACCCGGCTCACGCGCCTGCGTGCCGAGAATCGCGCGCTGCGGCCCGCACGCTTCGCGGTGCTCGGCGAGCACGTCCCGGAGGCATCCGAGATGGAATGGTTCGACCAGAACGGCGAGACGATGGCGTCCGAGCAGTGGAACGACCCCCGCCATCGCACCCTGCAGTACGTCGCGACGAGCGACCCGCGTGATGGCGAGAGCAACCGCATCCTGCTGATCGTGCACGGCACCGAGGCCTCGATCGACGTCCGCCTGCCGGACGGGCTGGAAGGGGCGACGGGCTTCACGTCGCTCTGGTCCAGCGCAGATGAGACGCCACGCGACGAGCAGCGCCGGTACTCGCCCGGAGAGGTGCTCCCGATCGCGGGCACGTCGATGCAGCTCTTCCGGGTCGAGTGACGCATACCACCAGGCACGGTACATTCGAGGTGTGGCAGCACCGACAGCACGTGACTCTGCGGGTCTGAGAAGCCCCGCCCAGATCCCTCTGCGCCCTGCCGCCGAGACGACCCACGATCCCGGCCTGAGAGCCGGGCGCATCCCGGTCTTCTCGCCGACACCGCATGTGCCTCAGGGGTACCCCGCGAAAGCCTTCGTCGGAGAGGCCGTGCCGTTTGACGTCGTGGCGTTCCGCGAGGGGCACGACCTCATCGGCGTGCATCTGCGCCTCTCGTCCCCCGACGGGCGCGAGACGCTGCACCGGCTCACCCCGCTCGACGACGGCAGCGATCGGTGGCGCACGACGGTCGCGCTCGATCTCGCGGGCGACTGGCGCTTCCGTTTCGAGGCGTTCTCGGATGACTTCGGCACGTGGGCGCACGCCGCCGACGTGAAGGCGCTCGCTGGAGTCGACATCCCGGTGATGTGCGCACTGGGCGTGCGGCTGCTCGCGGCAGCCGCCAAGGAGACAGACCGGCCCCCTGCCGAGACCCGCATCCTGAGGGCTGCGGCGACGATGCTGCGGAAGGCGCAGAAGGCGTCGGATGCCGAGGCGCTGCGCGCCGTCGCCGTCGATGCGGCGCTCGGCGAGGCGTTCGCCGCCCGCCCCCTCGCCGCGTTGGGATCGGTCATCGACTGGATGCCGCTGCGCGTCGAGCGGCAGCGGGCAGGCGTCGGCGCCTGGTACGAGTTCTTCCCCCGCTCCGAGGGAGCGGTGCGCCGCAAGGACGGCACGGTGAAGAGCGGAACGTTCCGCACCGCCGCCCAGCGCCTGCCTGGCGTGGCGGGCATGGGCTTCGACGTGGTCTACCTCGTGCCGATCCACCCGATCGGCACGACGAATCGCAAGGGTCGCAACAACACCCTGACCATCGAGCCCGGCGATCCAGGATCGCCGTACGCGATCGGCTCCCCCGAAGGCGGACACGACGCGATCCACCCGGAGCTCGGCACGGAGAAGGATCTGCGCGCCTTCATCCGGGCCGCGACGAAGGAAGGCCTCGAGGTCGCCCTCGACCTTGCGCTGCAGGCGTCGCCCGATCACCCCTGGGTGAGCGAGCATCCGGAATGGTTCACCACCCTTCCCGACGGCACCATCGCGTACGCCGAGAACCCGCCGAAGAAGTATCAGGACATCTACCCGATCAACTTCGACAACGACCCGGCCGGCAGCTACGCCGAGATGCTGCGCGTCGTCATGCACTGGGTGTCGCTCGGCGTGAAGATCTTCCGCGTCGACAACCCGCACACCAAGCCGCTGCAGTTCTGGGAATGGCTGATCGCCGAGGTCAACCGGAAGGACCCCGACGTGATCTTCCTCGCCGAGGCGTTCACCCGGCCTGCTGTTATGCGGGCCCTCGCCGCGGTCGGCTTCCAGCAGAGCTACTCGTACTTCACCTGGCGCAACACAAAGGACGAGCTCGAGGAGTTCCTCACCTCGGTGTCGCACGAGACGAGCGACTACATGCGACCGAACCTGTTCGTGAACACGCACGACATCCTCACCGAGTACCTGCAGTTCGGCGGGCGCGCGGCGTACCGCATCCGGGCCTGCATCGCTGCGACCGCGGCTCCGATCTGGGGCGTGTATGCGGGTTACGAGCTGATCGAGAACGTGGCCAGGCCCGGCTCCGAGGAGAACATCGACAACGAGAAGTACGAGTACAAGTTCCGCGACTGGGACGGCGCCGAGCAGCGCGGCGAGTCCCTCGCGCCGCTGCTGCGGCGCCTGAACGAGATCCGGCGCGAGCATCCGGCGCTGGGTCAGCTGCGCAACTTCTCCGCGCACTGGAGCGATGACGACGCCGTGCTGGTGTACTCCAAGCATCTGGATGCCGCATTCACCGGCACCGGGCACGCGGACACCATCATCGTCGTGGCGAACGTCGACCCGCACTCCGTGCGCGAGACGACCGTTCACCTCGACACCACGGTCTGGGGCATCGAACCCGGTGACGCGTTCGAGGTCGAGGATCTGCTCACCGGAGCAGTCTGGACCTGGACCGACCACAACTATGTGCGGCTGGACGCGTTCGCCGAGCCGGTGCACATCCTGAAGGTGAAGGAGCGATCATGAGCTATCTCGAAGACGTGTCTGCGTCGGCGGAGTGGATGGCGGTGTCGCAATCCACTCATCACGACCCGCATGCTGTGCTCGGCGCGCATCCCCGCACCGATTCCGTCGGTCGCACCATCACCGCGATACGCGCGCGCCGGCCGTTCGCCGAAGCTGTGCAGGCCGTCTTCGACGACGGCTCCCGGCTCGACCTCGCCCATGTGGCGCACGGGATCTGGGAGGGCAGCCACAGCGGATCGCCCGTGCCCTACCGCATTGCGACGACGTACTCCGGCGGCGAGGAGACCATCGCCGGAGACCCGTACCGTCACCTCAGCGCTGTCGGGGAGCTCGACATCCACCTGATCGCCGAGGGACGCCACGAGCGTCTGTGGGAGGTGCTCGGAGCGCACCCGCGCGCTCTCGACGGCGAGCAGGGCGTGGACTTCGCCGTGTGGGCCCCGAACGCGAGGTCGATGCGCGTGGTCGGCGACTTCAACGGCTGGAACGGCGAAGGTCACGCCATGCGCTCGATGGGCGGCAGCGGCGTCTGGGAGCTGTTCATCCCCGACGTGCCCGTCGGAGCGCGCTACAAGTACGAGATCCTCGGCGCCGACGGGCACTGGCGGCAGAAAGCCGACCCCATGGCGCAGCAGGCCGAGCTGCCGCCGGCGACCGCCTCGGTCGTCACGCTGAGCGCCTACCGCTGGAACGACGAGGCCTGGCTCACCCGGCGCGCCGCCGCACATGCGGTCGCCCAGCCGATGTCGGTCTACGAGGTGCACCTCGGCTCGTGGCGCGGCGGTCTCACCTACCGAGACGCGGCGGATCCCCTGATCGAGCACGTCCTGGCGACGGGGTTCACCCACGTGGAGTTCATGCCCCTCGCCGAGCATCCGTTCGGTGGATCGTGGGGGTATCAGGTGAGCGGGTACTACGCCGCGACGAGCCGCTTCGGCTCGCCCGACGACCTCAGGTACCTGATCGACCGGCTCCACCAGGCGGGTATCGGCGTGATCATGGACTGGGTGCCCGGTCACTTCCCGAAGGACGAGTTCGCCCTGGCCCGCTTCGACGGCAGCCCGCTGTACGAGCACGCGGATCCTCGGCGCGGCGAGCATCAGGACTGGGGCACGCTGGTCTTCGACTACGGTCGCAGCGAAGTGCGCAACTTCCTCGTGGCGAACGCCCTGTTCTGGCTCAGCGAGTTCCACATCGACGGTCTGCGCGTCGACGCCGTCGCCTCGATGCTCTACCTCGACTACTCGCGCAAGGCGGGCGAGTGGGAGCCGAACATCCACGGCGGACGCGAGAACCTCGAGGCGATCCACTTCCTGCAGGAGGTCAACGCCACGGCTTACCGCAAGCACAAGGGCGTCGTCATGATCGCCGAGGAGTCCACGGCATTCCCCGGCGTGACCGCCCCCACGAACCACGCCGGACTCGGCTTCGGGTTCAAGTGGAACATGGGGTGGATGAACGACTCGCTCGAGTACATGAAGCGAGACCCACTGCACCGCGCGCACCATGAGGGTGAGATGACGTTCTCGTTCGTCTACGCCTTCGGCGAGAACTACATGCTGCCGATCAGCCACGACGAGGTCGTGCATGGCAAGGGCACCCTGGTCTCGCGGATGCCGGGCGACCACGCGCACAAGCTCGCGAACCTGCGCGCGTACCTCGGCTTCATGTGGGGTCACCCTGGCAAGAAGCTGCTGTTTATGGGTCAGGAGTTCGGTCAGATCGGCGAGTGGTCGGTCGACCGCGAGCTGGACTGGTGGCTGCTCGACCAGCCGGCGCACGCCCAGCTGCAGCAGCTGGTCGGCTCGCTCAACGCCGTCTACCGTGCGCAGGCCCCGCTCTGGGAGCGCGACAACGACGGCTCGTCGTTCTCGCGTCTGGGAGCGCCCAGCTGGGATCCCAGCGTGATCGCGTTCGAGCGGCGGGATGCCCATGGCGGCCGCCTGGTGGTCATCTCGAACTTCGCGGGCGTGACACGCACGGGATACCGGATCGCCCTGCCTGTCGAGGGCTCCTGGCAGGAGATCCTGAACACGGATGCCGCCGCCTTCGGCGGGAACGACGCCGGGAACCTCGGAATGATCAGCGCCCACAGAGCCAACGACGACGATCCCGCGATCGCGACCGTCACGCTTCCGGCGCTGTCGACGCTGTGGTTCCGGTACCAGCCCGACCCGCACCTGCCGACGCCGAGCCGCTGGTGAACGATGAGCGCCCGACCCCAGAAAGGGGTCGGGCGCTCATCGTCGAATGAGGGGGCGGGTCAGAAGAGCAGCGAGGTGAGCCTCGTGCGCGCCGACGTCACGCGCGGGTCAGCGGGACCGATCAGCTCGAACAGCTCGACCAGCCGCTCGCGGATGCGTGTGCGGCTGCCGGCGTCGGCCGCGCTGAACAGCTCGAGCAGTCTGCTGAACGCGTCGTCGACATGGCCGCCGGCGAGGTCGAGGTCGGCGACCTGGAACTGCGCGTCGATGTCCATCGGCGCAGCAGCCGCCGCCGCGCGGACCTGCTGCAGGTCGAGGCCCTGCACGCGGTGCAGCAGGCGCACCTGACCCAGCCCCGCCTTCGCGTCGTCATCGCGCGGGTTCTCGGCGAGGGCCTTCTCGTACGCGGTGATCGCGCGCGCGTAGTCCCCCGCCTCGATGGCCTCGAACGCCTCGGCGTGCAGAGGCGGCAGCGGTGCGGGCTCGTCGTCGGCGGCCGGGGCGCCGTCGTCGCCCACCGGCACCGATCCGGTGACGCCGTTCTGCGCGGCGACCTCGAGCAGGCGGGCGAAGACCTCGCGCACCTGCTCCTCGGGAACGGCGCCCGTGAACATCGGTACGGGCTGTCCGCCGATCAGGGCGACGACCATGGGGATCGACTGCGCGCGGAAGGCCTGTGCGACCTGAGGGTTGGCATCGACATCGACCTTGGCGAGCACGACGCGCCCGCGCTGCTCGCGGGTCACCTTCTCGATGATGGGGCTGAGCTGCTTGCACGGCCCGCACCACTCCGCCCAGAGGTCGACGACGACGGGGACCGAGCGCGAGAGCTCGAGGATCCCGCCGAACGACTGGTCGGTGACATCCACGACCACATCGGGCGCGCCATCGGTCGGCGCACTGGGGGCCGCGGCTCCCGTGGGGGCCTGGGCGCCGGCTGGCCGGTTGCGCAGAGAGGACAGGTCGACTGCGCCGCGCAGAGCGGCAGCGGAGATCTCGGTCACTGGTTCACCTTCACGCTGAGGAGGTCCTGATGGTATGCGAGCAGACGGATCTGCTCCTTCGAGCCCTGAGCGGGCACGGAGAAGAACAGCTGGATGCCGTAGATCGTGGTGAAGCCCTTGGCGGACTCCTTCACGCCGGTCAGCGCGCTCGCCTCCTGATTCTCGCCGATCCGGATCACCGCATCGGCCGAGGTCGCGGTGATCGTCTCGATGTCATCGACACGCACAGCCACCACCGCGCCGCTGCCCAGCGTGGCCAGGGAGAGCGGCGTCTCCTCCGGTGCCTTCATGTCGAACGCGACCGTGGAGGTGGTGTCGGCCTGCTTCTCCTTGAGCTTGGTGAGGACGGCGGTACGGCTGTCGCGGACGCTCTGCGCCAGCTTCTCGGCAGTGGCGTCGAAACGCCCGGCGAACTCGCTCTTGTCGCCGTTGTCGACGAAGTCCGAGAAGGCGTCCGCCACCTGCTCGGGCGGAAGCGCCAGGAACGGAGACTCGGCGGGGATGCGGGTGGTGCCGAGCCACGCCGGCGCGACGTCGGGGAACTCGGAGGCGGCAGGCATGTCGGCCATCTCCGAGATGCGGTAGTTCGACCAGGGATCGTCCTGCGTCATCGTCAGCAGCACGGGCGCCGCGGTGTCGTCCTTCTCGGAGACGGTCAGCGCGAGCACCGAGCGCGGCCAGCTGTCCGTCGCCTCCGGCAGCAGGATCTTGACCTTGTCGCGCGGCGACGTCAGTGCCTGCGTGCGCTCAGAGATCTTCTCGCGGAGTGTGTACTCGGTGCGCCGGCCTTCGAGAGCGGCCCCGGCGATACGCGTCTCCGCGCGAGCGATGTCGAGTTCTTCGTCGGCCTGCTGCACGACCTGGGCGATCTCGGAGACGATGCGCTGGCCCTGCTTCTTCGTGACCACCGGCGGCTTCTGATCCTCGGGGGTCACCACCGTCGGCGTCGGGGTCGGCGTCGGGGTCTCAGCGCCGAACTCCGGCCAGGACTCCGCCGAGCAGCCCGTCGCGAGCACGGCGGTCAGCGTCAGCGCGGGCAGGCCCAGTGCGAGGCGGCGCCGCAGCGCAACGCGATGCGCCTGCCCGGGCGACCGCTCCTCCCCCTCGGAGTCTGCAGAGGGAGCGTCGATCCGCCCGGTCGCTGTGCGGTCGGGATCAGCGGCATCCGCGGGGCCCTGTTCGATCGCTCGGCGTCGCGGAGTGCCCTGCATCTCGATCGGCTGCGTCTCGGGCAGCGGACCCGGCCCCTTGCGCAGCGGTCCGCGGCCGCGACGCTGGTGACGGATCGCCAGGATGTAGAGCACGAGACCGGCGAGCAGAAGGACACCGCCGGCCGTCATCAGCGGACCCGCCAGAGGGGTGCGGGTGTCGAGTCCCCAGCTCACGAGCACCTCGTCGGGAGCCGGCTCGATGCCGTCGCGCGAGATGAGCACGCTATGCCCCGGCGTGAGCTGCATCTCGGTCACGAGGGTGTCCTCCTCGGCATACGAATCGAGCCAGAGATCGGAGCCTGCCGGGTTGCGGCCCGAGGTCTCGCCTCCTCCGGCCGGCGGCTGCTGAGGCGCGACGGTCTTGCTGTCCGGCTCGTCGTCCTTCCCGAGCGTGACACTCGTGTAACTCGTGTCCGACAGCCATGCCTCGGCGTCGGCGGTCCGGCCGTACGCCACGAAGATCTCGCCCTCGCCGCGCACGAGCAGCTTCTGAAGCCCGGGGTGGGCGCCGAGCACCTCCGCATCGACGAGCAGGTACGGCTGCGGCTCGTCGACCGACAGCGCCATCCTCTGCTCGGTGGGCCCCATGAAGATGGTGCGCTGGGCGATCCCGGCTCCGATGAGAACCGTGGCCAGCACGAAGGCCACGACGGCCCATACGAAACGCACGAATCAACTCCTTACGCGACCGGGCATCCGCCGCAGTCCGCTCGACGTTTCAGACTAGCGAAAGCACCTGGGCATTGCCCACGAAGCGGCATGCGCGGGCTGCGGTGTCACGCGCTGCGGCCCGTCGCCGAGGACCCGCCGCGAGCAGCAACTAGGATCTTCGCAGGTCGACCAGGAGAGCCATGAAGATTCACAGTCCCTTTCGCACCGCGCTGGTGGCGACGCTCGGCGTGGGTCTGGGCCTCCTGCTGCTCACCGGCGTGCAGGCCCTGTCGACGATCATCCTCTACATCGGCACGGCCCTGTTCCTGAGCCTGGGACTCGACCCGCTGGTCACCTCCCTCGAGCGCCGCGGTCTCCCCCGCTGGGCCGCCGTGCTTCTCACCATCCTCGCCGTGCTGGGCGTCTTCGCCGCTGTCGTCCTGATCGTGCTGCCCGTCGTGACCGATCAGATCACGCAGCTGGTGACGCGCATCACGCCGCTCTTCGTCAATGGCGAGCAGACCGTGAGCGACATCAAGGCGTGGCTCACCGAAGCGTTCCCCAACCTCGAGGTCAATCTCGTCTTCGACTACATCAACAGCTGGATCGCCTCCGAGGAGTGGACCAAGAGCGTGACCCAGTGGAGCACCACGATCGGCGAGGGCGTCTGGGTCGTCGGCGGGGCAGTGCTGACCGGCGCGTTCGGCGCGTTCATCGTGCTGATCCTCACGATCTACATGACGGCCTCGACCCCCTCGCTGAAGGGCGCCGTCTACCAGCTGGTGCCCGCCTCCAAGCGCGAGCGCTTCATCGACATCGCAGACCAGATCACCGATTCCGTCGGCCACTACGTGATGGGGCAGGTCTCACTCGGTGTCATCAACGGCATCCTGAGCATGGTGTACCTGTCGATCATCGACGCGCCGTTCACCGCGGTGCTCGCCGTCGTCGCCTTCTTCTTCTCCCTCATCCCGCTCGTCGGGACGCTCACCGGCTCGACCATCATCGTGCTGGCGTGTCTGCTTCCCGGCGTCGGTTCCCCTGGCACCGCTCTGGCCGCGGCCATCTACTACCTCATCTACATGCAGGTCGAGGCCTACTTCATCGCACCGCGCATCATGAGCCGCGCGGTGTCGGTTCCCGGAGCGGTCGTCGTCATCGCGGCGCTGTCAGGCGGCGCGCTGCTCGGACTCCTCGGTGCGCTGATCGCGATCCCGGTCGCCGCGAGCGTGCTGATCATCTACCGGCAGGTGCTGATCCCCCGCATGAACGAGCGCTGAGCCGGAGCTGCGCCTTCAGGCGATGCGCCAGCAGTGCGCGTGCCAGTGCCGTCGGGCGGCGAGATCCGCGCTCTCGCCCATCACGCCGTCTGCACGCCACACGACGACGTGCGCCGTGCCGGGAGAGATGATGCCCGCGCAGCCGGGGCACCGGTAGTCCTTCAGGGCCTGGCCGGCCGAGATCGGCTGCACGGTCCATTCCCGGCCACGCCGGGTCTCCGTGCGCTTCCAGCCCGCGAGGAGCCGGTCGAAGGAATCACCGGATGCGGCGCGCTCAGGCCGGCGTCGACGGGAGCGTGGCATGGTGCCCGCTCACCACCAGTGGTTGCGCGACCAGAAGTTGTACGCTCCGGCCCAGCTCCCGTAGCGTCCCACCGCGTAGCCGTTCCCCCAGCGGAGGTTGTCGACCGGGTTGTAGCCGTTCCCGGGAACCTTGCTGCAGGGCAGCGCCTGGACGAGCCCGCACGCGCCGGACGACTTGTTGGTCGCGTTCGGATTCCAGCCGCTCTCCTTGGAGACGATGTAGTCGACGTACGGCCAGTCGCTGCTCGCGATACCGGCGGCCGACATCCACTCTTCCTTGGAGCCGCCGCCCGTGTAGGCAGGCGTCGAGGGCGCGCTGCTCTTCGGAGCGGCTTCCGCGGGCTTGGCAGCCGGCTTGGGCGCCGGAGGCGGCGTGGGCTTCGGCTTGACGTACACCTCGAAGCCGTTGCGGGTGACGGGGGCGATGTCTGCACCTTCGACGGAGACCGTGATGCTCTGCGTGTCGGCGGCAGCCAGCGAGAATGCCGTCACGGGCGTGTCGGTCGGCTCGGGATCGGCGACGGCGACACCGCTCGGTGCCATCATGGCCGCGGAGATGCCGACGACCGCGAGCCCGGCCAGCACAGCACTGGCGCGGTGGCGCGTCTTGTTCGTCTTCTTCGTGCGCGAGGCGTTCGGGCGCGTCACGTTCGAGATCAATTCGTTATCGGGAGTCACGATGGCCAACAGTCTACGCACACCTCGGCACCACATCCATGAGAACTCACCGAGAACGGGTCAGCGGACCGAGAGGAGGACTTCGACCGTGGCGTCGAGAAGGGCATCCACCTGCTCTTCCCGATACCCGCCGCGCTGCATGCGGAAGGCGGCAGCTCGCACCTGATCGACGTCGAGCGCATCGCCGTCGCGCAGGAAGGCCGCGATGCGGTCGCCGACGTGGTCGACCTCATCCAGGCGGTAGCCGAAGGTCAGGATGCTCGTGCGAGCGAACCGCTTCCTCCGGGGCCGGGTGAGGTGATCGAGCACCTGCTGCGCGTCCTCACGCGCCTGCGCGACCCAGGCATCCACGCCGACGCGGCCGATGGCCCGCTCTCGAGCGCGCTGGGCGAAGGCATCCTCCACACGGGCGAGCGCGGCGTCGACATCGGCGATGACGTACCCTCCCCTGACCAGCGGGAAGGATGCCGCACGCACGTCGTCCGCACCGAAATCGGTGCGCGATTCCTCGAACGCCGCTCGAGCGGAGTCGAGGAAGCTGTCGACGGCTGTGCGGTGATAGCCGCGCTGCCTGCCGGTCGTCAGGGGGAAGGCCGGCGGCGCCTCGTCGCGCGGCGCCGTGAGCGCCTCGAGGTCTGACTCAGTCATCAGGATCCGATCAGAGGAGTGAGGAGGTAGTACAGCGCGAGGGCGGGAACAGTGGAGGGCAGGATGCTGTCGAGACGGTCGAGCAGGCCGCCATGCCCCGGAAGCCAGGAGCTCATGTCCTTGATGCCGAGGTCGCGCTTCAGCATCGATTCGCCCAGATCGCCCAGCGTGGCGCAGATGAGGATCGCCGCCCCGAAGATCAGACCGCACCACCAGGGAAGCTCGAGCAGGAAGATCGCGAGGAGCACGCCGACGGCTAGCGACCCGACGACCGCACCGCCGAAGCCCTCCCACGTCTTCTTCGGGCTGATCCGCGGCGCCATCGGATGCTTGCCGAACGCCAGCCCCGCAGCGTACGCGCACGTGTCGGCGGCGACGGCGACGGCGATGAAGCCCAGCACCCACCACTCGCCGTTCTCGCGGCTCAGCAGCATGAGCGCCACAGAGGTCAGGAACGGCACGTACACCTGCACGAACGCCCCGACCACGACATCGGCGAGCACGGCGCCGTAGGTGCGACCGTCTGCGGCGATCATCTGCCCGATCATCCGCCACACGCTGACGAACGCGACGGCCACGATGAGCACGACCCAGCTCAGCCACAGTGCGGCGAACGGGCCGGTCAGCAGCACCGCCGCGCCCGCGATCAGCTGCGGCGCGATGTCCACCCTCCGACCGCCCGCGCGAAGAGCACGGGAGAGCTCGTAGGTGCCGAGCAGCCCGGCCGCGATCGCGATGGGCAGGAAGAGCCATTTGATGAAGAGCAGGGAGGCGACCAGAACGGCACCGAACGCGATGCCGATCAGGATGGCCACGATCAGATCGCGACCCGTGCGCTGCTTGATCCGCGCGTTGGCCTGGTCGAACTGCTCGCGGGCCTGCGTGACGTGCGATTCGAACTCTCCGCGCCTGGCGCGCCACTGCTCGCGAAGCGCATGCGACTCCACGCCGTCGGCGGCCGGCATCGGCGGACGCGGCGGGATGCGCCCGGCATCGAAGGCCGGGAACGCCGAATCCGAGAGAGCACGCTCCGAGTCGGATCCGCCGACGCTGTCGCCGCCGGAAGCCGGGCGCGCCGACGCATCGCCGTCAGCGGGAGCATCGCCGTGTCGGGCCTCTCGCCGCGTGAGCGGCTGTTCGCCGGGATCGCTGTCGCCTGCCATGCCGTCAGACCTCGAGCAGCTCTGCCTCTTTGCGCTTGAGCGCGTCGTCGATCGCGTCGACGTACTGGCGGGTCAGTGCGTCGAGCTCCTTCTCCCCACGAGCGATCTCGTCCTCGCCGACCTCGTTCTTGAGCGCGTCGAGCTGATCCTTGGCCTTGCGGCGGATGCCGCGCACCTGCACCTTGGCGTCCTCGCCCTTCGAGCGCACCAGCTTGACGTACTCCTTGCGGCGCTCCTCGGTCAGCTCGGGCATCGTCACGCGGACGATGTTGCCGTCGTTCGTCGGGTTGGCGCCGAGGTTGGGCATGTCGCGGATGGCCTGCTCGATGGCTCGCAGCGCGCTCTTGTCGTACGGGGTGACGATCAGCGTGCGCGCCTCGGGGTTCGCCATCGACGCCAGCTGCGCGATGGGCGTCGGGGAGCCGTAGTAGTCGACCATCAGCTTCTGGAAGAGCTGGGGGTTCGCGCGACCGGTGCGGACCGTGGCGAAGTCCTCCTTGGCGGCGTCGACCGCGCGGGTCATGCGTGCGGTGGTATCTGCGAGGACGTCCGCGATCACGGGTGCTCCTTCAAGTCGTGGTTTTCGAACGATTCTATCCGGCGATATGCCGCAGAACCCTGAGCGACGGGGCGGTCAGGGTGTGACGAGCGTGCCGATGGGCTCGCCGAGCAGCGCCTTCGTGACGTTGCCCGCAGGCTCCATGCCGAACACGCGCATGTCCATGTTGTTGTCCATGCACAGGCTGAACGCGGTGGAGTCGACGACCTTGAGTCCGCGCTGCAGGGCGTCGCGGTAGGTGACGCGCTCGATGCGCTCGGCGCTGGCATCCTTGTTCGGGTCGGCGGTGTAGATGGCGTCGACACCGTTCTTGGCGACCAGCACCTCGTCTGCGCCGATCTCGAGGGCGCGCTGGGCGGCGACCGTGTCGGTGGAGAAGTACGGCAGGCCTGCGCCGGCGCCGAAGATGATGACGCGGCCCTTCTCCATGTGGCGCTCCGCGCGGAGCGGGATGTACGGCTCGGCGACCTGCGTCATCGAGATCGCGGACTGCACGCGCGTGGCGGCGCCTGCCTGCTCGAGGAAGTCCTGCAGTGCGAGGGCGTTCATGACGGTGCCGAGCATGCCCATGTAGTCGGCGCGCCCACGGTCCATGCCGCGCTGGCTGAGCTCCGCGCCCCGGAAGAAGTTCCCGCCGCCGACGACGATCGCGATCTCGACACGGTCGACGGCTGCCGCGATGTCACGGGCGATCTGGCCGACGATGTCGGGGTTGACGCCGAGCTGGCCTCCGCCGAACGCTTCGCCGGAGAGCTTCAGGAGGACGCGCCGGCGTCCGGTGCCTTCGGTCATGGATGGGTTCCTCTCGTCCCGATTCAAGATAGTGCCTTCTGGGCATGAAGAAGGGGGTCCGGATCTCAGATCCGAACCCCCTGGGGATTGTTACGCGCCGACCTTGAAGCGAGCGAAGTCGGTGACGGTGATACCGGCATCCTTCGCGACCTGGGCCACGGACAGCTTGTTGTCCTTCGCGTAGTCCTGCTCGAGAAGCGCGACCTGCTTGAAGTAAGCGGTGACGCGACCCTCGACGATCTTCGGCAGAGCCGCCTCGGGCTTGCCCTCGTTGCGGGAGATCTCGGTGACGATCTCACGCTCCTTCTCGACCTCGGCGGCCGGGACGTCCTCGCGGGAGAGGTACGACGGGTTCGCGAACGAGATGTGCTGCGCGATGCTGCGAGCGGTCTCGGCGTCCGAGCCGCTGTAGGCGACGACGACGCCGATCTGCGGGGGAAGGTCCTTGCTGGTGCGGTGCAGGTACACCGAGACGGCGTCTCCGGTGACGGTGCGCACGCGACGCAGTTCGACCTTCTCGCCGATGATCGCCGCCTCGTCCGAGATCAGCTGCTCGACGGTCTGCTCACCGGCCGGAGCAGCGAGCGCTGCCTCGACAGAGTCGGCGGAGACAGCCGCGACGGCGTCGGCGACCTTCTCAGCGAGCGTGATGAAGCGCTCGTTCTTCGCGACGAAGTCGGTCTCGCACGCGAGCTCGATCAGCGTCACGGCGCCGTCGGTCTCGCGAGCGACGACGAGGCCCTCGCTGGTCGAGCGGTCGGCACGCTTCGCGTTGCCCTTCGCGCCCTTGAGGCGAAGGATCTCGGTCGCCTTCTCGACGTCTCCGCCAGCCTCTTCGAGCGCCTTCTTGGTGTCGACCATTCCGGTGCCGAGCTGCTCGCGCAGCGCCTTGATGTCGGCGATGGTGAAGTTGGCCATGTGTGGTGGCTCCTTGCTTCGAATCTGAACGTGTGGGGTGACTTACTTGGCGTCTGCCTCGGCGGCGGGAGCCTCAGCGGCTGCCTCGTCGGCGGCAGGAGCCTCAGCAGCCTCGGCGGCGGGAGCCTCAGCGGTGGCCTCGTCGGCAGGAGCCTCAGCAGCGGCCTCGTCGGCGGCAGGAGCCTCAGCAGCGGGAGCCTCAGCGGCCTCAGCGGCAGGAGCCTCGCCGCCCTCGAGCAGCTCGCGCTCCCACTCGGCGAGCGGCTCAGCGTCGCCGGCGTCGGGGTTGTGCTTCTGCTGCAGGCCCTCGGCTGCGGCGTCGGCGACGATGCGCGTCAGCAGCGAGACGGAGCGGATCGCGTCGTCGTTGCCGGGGATCGGGTACTGGAAGTCGTCCGGGTCGGCGTTCGTGTCGAGGATGCCGATCACGGGGATGCCGAGCTTCTTGGCCTCGTCGATGGCGAGGTGCTCGCGCTTGGCGTCGACGACCCACAGAGCCGAAGGGGTCTTCGACAGGTTGCGGATTCCGCCGAGCGACTTGTGCAGCTTGTCGAGCTCGCGCTTCTTGAGCAGGAGCTCCTTCTTGGTGAAGCCCGAGGCGGCGGGGTTCTCGTAGTCGAGCTCCTCGAGCTCCTTCATGCGAGCGAGACGCTTCGCGATGGTGGAGAAGTTGGTGAGGAGGCCACCCAGCCAGCGCTGGTTGACGTAGGGCTGGCCCACGCGGTCGGCCTGCTCGGCGAGGACTTCCTGCGCCTGCTTCTTGGTGCCGACGAAGAGGATGGTGCCGCCGCGTGCGACGGTCTCCTTGACGAAGTCGTACGCCTGGTCGATGTATGCCAGCGACTGCTGCAGGTCGATGATGTGGATGCCCGAGCGCTCGGTCAGGATGAAGCGCTTCACCTTCGGGTTCCACCGGCGGGTCTGGTGTCCGAAGTGCACGCCGCTGTCGAGCAGCTGGCGGATGGTGACCACAGCCATGGTCGTCTCCTTGTTCTGACGCTGTCGCGTCGTTGAGGTTGATCTCGCCGATCGATCGACCGGCAATCCTGGTGCCCGGCGCACACCCGCCCGCTCGGAGAAGCGGGACCTGTGGGAGTGGATGCCACGACCTGAGTCGCTGTGGGCACGCGTAGTCACCTCGATTTCGAGGTGCTCCCCCAGTGTACAGGATCGGGCTCAGCGGGAACGCCCTGCACAGGCGGGTCGATCGGCCGCTTATCCCCGATCATCGGCATCCCGCGCCTGGAGATGAGGCGAGATGGACCAGGGTGAGACGATGGCCGCCCGCTTCATCGCCCTCGTCCTCTCGCTCGCCCTCTCCGGCGGCAGCGTCGCGAGCGGGCCGGCCGACGTCGAAGGTGCCTGGGTGTGGCCGGTTGACGGTGCGCGGTCGGTGGTGGAGCCCTTCCGCGCTCCCGTGCACGAATACGGCGCAGGTCATCGGGGGATGGATGTCGCCGCCGCTGCGGGCGCGGACGTCATGGCGCCCGCCGCCGGCGTAGTGGCGTTCTCGGGCACCGTGGTCGACCGTCCGCTGATCACGATCGACCACGGCGGCGGTCGCGTGAGCACATGGGAACCCGTGTCGCCGACCCTGTCGCCAGGAGATGTGGTCGCCACCGGAGACCTGATCGGCACGGTGGCCACCGGCGGGCACACGACGCGCGGCGCGCTGCATGTGGGCGTGCGACTCGACGGCCGCTACATCAATCCGCTGCCGCTGTTCGGCGAGGTGCCCCGGGCGATCCTGCTCCCCTGCTGCGAGGGATGACCGCGGCGACAGGCTTCCGGCGGGTCATGCGCGCGGATGGGCGAGGCGGTACCCGGCGAGCAGCCGCTCGGCCGACACGTGCGTGTAGATCTGCGTCGTTCCGAGGCTGGCGTGCCCGAGGATCTCCTGCACGGCGCGCAGGTCTGCTCCGCCATCGAGCAGGTGGGTGGCGGCGGAGTGCCTGAGCGCGTGCGGGCCGACGTGATCGGCTCCGACGATGGGGCCGAGCACGCGGGCGACGAGCGCGTAGACGGTGCGCGAGCCGATACGCGAGCCGCGCGCACCGAGGAACAGCGCAGGCGTCGTCTTCTCGGCGCGGGTGATCAGCGCCGGGCGCCCCCGGCTGAGATAGGCGCCGATGGCCTCGGCTGCGGGTGCCCCGAACGGAACCACTCGCTCCTTGGCGCCCTTGCCCAGCACGCGCACGGTGCGACGGTGCATGTCCACGTCGTCGATGTCGATGCCGCACAGCTCCGAGACGCGCATGCCGCTGCCGTACAGCGCCTCGAGCATCGCGTGGTCGCGAAGAGTGATGGGGTCGCCCTCGGCCGCTGCCGCACGATGCTGGTCGAGCAGGTCGCGCATGCCCTCCTTGGAGGCGACGACGGGAAGGGTCTTCGCGCGTTTCGGCGTGACGAGGCGGAGACTGGGATCGACGGCGATGAGGTCGCTCTCGTGCGCCCACCCGAAGAACGACCGAGCAGTGGCGGCGCGTCGTGCGAGGGTCGATCGCGCATCTCCACGCTGCGTGGCCCGCCACAGCCACTCGCGCAGCATCTCGAGGTCGATCTCGCGGAGGTCGGCATCTTCGACCACTGCGCCCAGGTCGGCGAGATCGGACCGGTAGGCCCGCACGGTGGCAGGTGACAGCCGTCGCACTCGATCGAGATACGACGTGAAGGATGTCACCGCTTCCGGATACCTCACCTCTCCAGCATGCCGCTCCCTCGCTGCGTCGCCGACTGCCGCGCCGGAGTGCCGCCACTGCCGTTCGTGCGGTGCCGCGCCGGCGGGTCGTCACTCGGTGCGGATCCACCCGCCGTCGCGCTGAACGACTCCGCCCTCCAGGCCGACCATGCCGAGGAGCGAGCGCACCCGCTCGATGGAGAGGCCACTGCGGCGTGCGATGTCCGCCGTCTCCCGTGCGGTGCGCGTGCTCATCGCATCGAACAGCCGCGTGCGGTCATGATGCGGCGCAGCGGGTGCAGCAGCTGCGGCATCCGTCTCTCCCCACAGCTCCCTGACCTCCTGCGCGCTCGTGACGCACACGGCGTCGTACTCCCGCAGCAGCCGATGGCATCCCGCCGACGCTGCAGAGGTGATCGGCCCCGGGACCGCGCCGATCGGACGTGCCAGCGACGATGCGTGCCCCGCGGTGTTGAGCGTTCCGCTGCGCCAGCCCGCCTCGACGACCACCGTCGCGAGGGTCGAGGCCGCGATGAGCCTGTTGCGGGCGAGGAAGCGCCACTTCGTCGGCGCCGACCCGCAGGGCACCTCGCTGAGCACCACGCCGGACTGCCTGATCCTGTCGAACAGCTGCTGATGCCCGATCGGGTAGGCGCGGTCGACGCCGCCGGCGAGGAACGCGGCCGTCGCCCCGCCGACGCCCAGCGCCGCGCGGTGCGCCGCCCCGTCGATCCCGTAGGCGCCCCCGGAGACGACCAGGGTCCCACCGGCGGCGAGGTCTCCGGCCAGTTCCGCGGCGACGTTCTCGCCGTACCCCGTGGCGGCCCTCGCGCCGACGATTGCCGCCGCGGTCTCGGCGCCCAGCACGCCCGCATCGCCCCGCGCCCACAGCAGCACGGGCTGATGCACCTCGAGGTCGCCGAGGCCCTCCGGCCAGAGCTCGTCGCCGGGAAGCAGCAGGCGCGCTCCCACGCTCTGCGCCGAGACGAGGGCATCCCGCACGGCGCGAGCGCTCGCGCGTGGCCGCCATCGCGCCAGCGCGTCCGCGAGAGGCCGTGCCGCTATGACTCCGGGCGGCATGAGGCTCGTCTCCCCGAACGTGGCGCGCAGTGCCTCCACGGCCCCGAGGCTCTCAAGCAGAGCACCGGCTACCCCGTCTCCCGGCTCGATGAGCACCGACCACGCGACCCGCGCAGCGACCTCCCCCGGGTCGGCATCGGGCCGCAGCAGGCGAGCGCCCGAGCGCACCTCTGGGTCATCGATCAGTTCGAGTCCGGTGCCGATCATGCCAGGAGCCCTTTCTTGAGGAACAGCGCGTGCCCGAGCTGATCAGCTCCGGGCGAGGAGAGGCCGGCGAGGTCGCTGAGGGTCCACGCGATCCGCAGCACCCGGTCGTACGCGCGCAGCGTGACCGCCCCTCGCTCCAGCGCGCGATCCAGGGGCGCCCGCACCGCGGGTGGAAGGCGCAGCGCGCCCTGACGGAGCCGCTCCCCCGGCACCTGGCCATTCACGCGCCAGGGGCTGGCACGCCATCGCTCTGCTGCCGCCGCCCGAGCGCAAGCGACTCGAGCGCGCGCCTCGTCGGTCGACATCCCGGATCGCTCGCCTGACGTCGCACGGGATGCCGCGACGCGCATCACCTGCAGGTCGATGTCGACGCGATCGCGCAGTGGCCCGGACAGCCGCCCCGCGTAGCGTCGAATGGCCGTCGGCGGGCAGGTGCACTCGGCTCCCCGGACGCCGTAGTTGCCGCAGGGGCAGGGATTCATGGCGAGGATCAGCTGGAACTGCGCGGGGAAGCTGGCCACGAAGCCTGCCCGCACTATCTCGATGCGTCCGGACTCCAGCGGCTGGCGCAGCGCGTCGAGCGCCGCCCGCTGGAACTCCGGCGTCTCGTCGAGGAAGAGCACGCCACGGTGCGCGCGCACGATGGCGCCGGGCCGGGGCACGCGTGAGCCGCCGCCGACCAGAGCGGCAGCCGACGCCGTGTGGTGAGGAGCCTCGAACGGGGGCAGTGCGTCGAGCCGGGCGACCGCCTCGCCCGTGAGCGATCGGATCGCCGCGACCTCGAGTGCTTCGGGCTCGGTCAGCGACGGGAGGATCCCCGGCAGGCGTCGCGCCAGCATGGTCTTGCCCGCACCGGGAGGACCGCTGAGCATCATGTGGTGCCCGCCGGCTGCAGCGGTGATCAGCGCGTCGACCGCCTCGTCCTGCCCGATCACATCGGCGAGGTCCAGACTCTCATCTGCGCGATCAGCACGGGCGGGCAGCCGGACTGGCTCGGCATCATCGACCTCGATGTCGGCGCCGTGCGCAACCGCGACCTCGGCGAGCGACACCGCAGCGTGCACCTCGACGCCAGGCACGAGCCGGGCCTCGGTGGCGTTGGCGTGCGGCACGATCACTCGAGTGAAACCAGCACGCGCGGCAGCGTAGACAGCCGGCAGCACGCCCGGAACAGGTCGCAGCCTGCCGTCGAGGCCCAGCTCGCCGATGTGCACCGTGGAGCGCACCGAATCCCGTCGCAGCGCTCCCCCGGTCGCCAGCGTCGCCACCGCGACGCTCAGATCGAAGCCGCTCCCCGCCTTCGGCAGGTTCGCGGGCGACAGGTTCACGGTGAGCCGACGGCGCGGGAAGTCGAGTCCCGCGTTCACGCACGCGTTGCGCACCCGCTGCGCGGCCTCTCCCAGAGCCTTGTCGGGCAGACCGATGATCTGGAAGCCCGGGGTCTGGTTGCTGAGGTCGGCTTCCACTTCGACCATGTGGCCATCCACTCCGGTCAGAGCGACCGCCCACGTGCGCGCGGTGCTCACCGCAGATCCTCGAGATGCTCGAGTCGTGCCTCACGGGCATCCGGACCGGTCAGGCCGATGATCTCGATCCTGATGCGCCGCCCCCTGGACAGCTCGGGGTGGGATCGCGCCCAGGCGAAAGCCAGGCGCCAGAGGCGCTGATGCTTGCGTTCGTCGACGGCCTCGAACGGATGCCCGAAGCGCTCCGAGCGCCGGGTCTTCACCTCGATCAGGCAGAGCAGACCGTCTCGGACGGCGATGATGTCGATCTCGCCCTGCGCACACCGCCAGTTGCGCTCGAGAATCTCGTAGCCGCAGGCGCTCAGATGCTGCGCCGCCCGCTCCTCGCCCGCTCGCCCGAAGTCGTCTTTCGCTGCCATGACGACAGCCTGCGCGGCAGCACCGACCTCGGTGCTCGGCGTTCACAGCGATTGTGAAGAACTCGCCGACATCCCCGGTTTGGGGACGATCGTCACTTGCCGTCGAGCGACAGCTCCTCGGGCAGTTCGAATTCCCGGCGCTGCAGCTCTTCGACGTTCACGTCCTTGAAGGTGAGCACACGCACGGCCTTGACGAAGCGATCGGCGCGGTAGATGTCCCACACCCAGACGTCGCTCATCGAGATCTCGAAGTAGAAGTCGTGCTCGGTGTCGCGACGGACGACGTTCACCTCGTTGGCGAGATAGAACCTGCGCTCGGTCTCGACCACGTACTGGAACTGGCCGACGACGTCGCGGTACTCGCGGAACAGCGCGAGTTCGAGTTCGCGGTCGTAGTCGTCGAAGGCATCCTCATCCATGATGTCTCCATCCTATGAGCAGACGGCCTCCGATGCGGATTCCTCAGAACAGCGTCGGCGCGTCTGCGATCGCCCACGACGATCGGTGCAGCGGCGACAGACCGCGTTCGCGGATCGCCTGGCGATGCTCCGGGCTCGCGTAGCCCTTGTTGCGCTCCCACTGGTAGTCGGGATGCTCGGGGTGCAGCGCGGTCATGTGCGTGTCACGCGCGACCTTCGCGATCACGGACGCCGCCGAGACGGAGGCGCAGTCGCGGTCGCCCTTGATGATCGTGCGCACGGTGAGCGGCACGGGGTGCACACGGGAGACGTAGTCGTGGTTGCCGTCGAGGATCACGAGGGTGCGCTCGAGGCTCGCCCCGGCGTCGACGACCGCCTGCACCGCGCGCGATGCAGCAAGGCCCAGGGCGCCCATGATGCCCACCTCGTCGATCTCCGCCGCGCTGGCCCAGCCGACCGCGGACACCGGCACCCAGGCCTGGGCGCGCTCGGCCATCTCGGGGCGGCGCTTCTCCGTGATCATCTTCGAATCGCGCAGCCCGTCGAGCACGCGCCGGCGAGAGCCTGCGGCATCCATCACCGCAGCCCCGACGGCGACGGGACCCGCGAGTGCTCCCCTGCCGACCTCGTCCAGGGCGATGATGAGGTCGAACTCCTTGAGCAGACGGCGCTCGAGCGTGAGCGTCGGCGCGACCACCGTCATTCCGGTGCGGGCACGGCGCGGAACACCTCGTCGTGCGTGTCGACGGACCCGAACCGGTCCAGCGGCCAGGTGGTGAGGAAGGCACGTCCCACGACGTTCTCGAGGGGCACGAAGCCGCCTCCGGGCAGCTCCTGGTGCGCACGGGAGTCCTGCGAACGGTCGCGGTTGTCGCCCATCACCCAGATGCGATCCTCGGGCACGGTGACGTCGAACTCGATGTTCGAGGCGGCCGTGTCGCCCTCGGGGAGGTTGAGGTACCCGAGCTCGTTGATCGGCGAGCCGTTCACGGTGATCTGCCCCAGCGCATTGCAGCAGACCACGTGGTCTCCTGGCATGCCGATCACGCGCTTGACCAGGTGGTCCTGGGCATCTGTGGTCGAGATGCCCACGAAGGTGAGCGCCCAGTCGGCCGCCTCGACGAGCGGGGGTCGCGCCGGTGTCTGCGGAGCCGCCGGCAGCCAGCCGCCGGGGTCCTTGAACACCACCACGTCTCCGCGGTCGTATCCGCTCCAGCGCGGCGTGAGCTCGTCGACGAGGATGCGGTCGTTGACGAGCAGCGTGCGCTCCATCGATCCCGACGGGATGTAGAACGAGCGCACGACGAAGGTCTTGACCACGAACGACACCAGCGCGGCGATGAGGATGATGACCAGCACATCGCGCAGGAAGACCAGTGCACCCCGACGCCGCTGCGGTGGCTGGACTGCCGCGGGGGCATCGGATGTCATGTGATTCCTCTTCATCGACTCACCGCGCACGCGGCAGTACAAGCGTCGCACACCCGCGACCGAACGACAGAACCCCGGGACGAGTGTCCCGGGGTTCTGTGGCAAGGATGCGGCGCGTCAGTTGTCGCGCTTCTCCTTGATCTTGGCCTTCTTGCCGCGCAGGTTGCGCAGGTAGTACAGCTTCGCGCGACGCACGTCACCGCGGGTGACGACCTCGATGTGGTCGATCACCGGCGAGTGCACCGGGAAGGTGCGCTCGACGCCCACCTGGAAGCTGATCTTGCGGACCGTGAAGGTCTCGCGCACGCCATCGCCCTGACGGCCGATGACGACGCCCTGGAACACCTGGATACGCGAGCGGGCACCCTCGGTGATGTTCACGTGCACCTTGACGGTGTCACCGGGGTGGAAGACAGGAATGTCGGAACGGAGCGAAGCCGCATCGACGGCGTCGAGGATCTGCATGATCGTCTCTCTCTGCACTCGCCACAGGTCGGGTGCATGAATCAAAGGGATGAGAACGGGTGTGTGCCGAGCGGCGCGCGATGCGTCCGCGGGTTCCCCTGAGGCAGAACCGGGTCACGGCACAAACATCTATTCTGCCATGAAGCGCGGCCCCGCGCCACTCGAGCGCGCGCCTCAGAGATCCCTCGAACGGGACTCCTCGATGATGACGACGCCCGGCTCGCCCGATGCGCGATCACTGCGCTGCTGCGGAGCGATCGTCGACCACGTCAGCGTCTCCCGCAGACGTGCTCCGGCACCGCGAGCCTCGTTCCAGAGCTGCCAGACCTGCATCCAGAAGAGGCCGATCGCTGCGACGATGGCGGCTGCGAGCAGCCAGGGGAAGGCACCCTCGATGAAGAAGCCGACGAGGATGGTCAGGACGTGCCAGACGGCGAAGCCGGCGACATCCAGCCATGACACGGCGCGCTCGGCACGCACCGACGGACGCGAGCGCGTCAGCAGGGTCAGCACGAGCTGAGTGACGAGGACACCGGGGACCGCCATCAGCAGCACCCAGAGCAGCGCCCAGCCGCTCTGCCCGAAGATCGCCCAGCCGATCAGCATCCACGCCGGAAGGGCGAGCGATGCCGGCAGCAGCCAGCGGAAGAACAGCCGTCGCAGGTCCATGCTCCGATGGTACGTCCACACCCGCCGCCGCCGGCAGGTGTTCGCTGTGGGCATCGGCAGGGTGCGCATCGGGGAGAATGGATGCTGACGAGAGGAACACCCATGATCGAACTGCGCACCCCCGCCGAGATCGACGAGATGCGCGCCGCCGGCCGCTTCGTCGCCGAGACCCTGGCGACGCTGCGCGATGAGACGAAGGTGGGGACGAACCTGCTCGCCATCGACGCCAGAGCGCACGACCTGATCCGGCGCGCCGGTGCCGAGTCCTGCTACATCGACTACGCCCCCTCATTCGGTCGCGGGCCGTTCGGCAAGGTGATCTGCACCTCGGTGAACGATGCGGTGCTGCACGGACTCCCGCATGACTACGCGCTGCGCGACGGCGATCTGGTCTCGCTCGACTTCGCGGTCTCCCTCGACGGATGGGTCGCCGACTCTGCGGTGTCGTTCGTGGTCGGCACCCCGCGCGACGAGGATCTGCGGCTCATCGACACCACCGAGCGCGCTCTCGACGCCGCTGTCGCCGCCGCCGTCATCGGCAACCGGATCGGCGACATCTCGGCATCCATCGCCGCGGTCGCGCACGGTGAGGGCTACTCGATCAACACCGACTTCGGCGGGCACGGCGTGGGCCGCATCATGCACGGCGACCCGCATGTGCCGAACGACGGCCGCGCTGGCCGAGGATTCCCGCTGCGCGAGGGCCTCGTCTTCGCGCTCGAGCCGTGGTTCCTCGCCACGACCGACGAGCTCGTCACCGACGACGACGGATGGACGCTGCGCAGCGCAGACGGATCCCGCGGCTCGCACTCCGAGCACACCGTCGCCGTCACGAAGGACGGGCCGATCGTGCTGACGGATCGCAGCTTCCTCGGCGTCGACTGACCGGAGAACTCCTCGGCGACGGCGGTCCGAACGCGGCCGGGCCGATGCTCCCAGACCTCTCGCATGCAGAACGCCCTAGGCTCGGCTCCGACACCGCCCGACGACCCGAGGGATGCGCCGCACGATGACGACCTCCACGACCGACACCTCCTGGCTGGGCTCGCTCATCGACGCGGTGATCAGTCTGATGGACACCATCGGTCCGATCGGCGCGGGCATCGCGATCGCGCTCGAGAACCTCTTTCCGCCCCTGCCGAGTGAGGCGATCCTCCCGATGGCGGGGATCGCCGCTCACGACGGCTCCTTCGGCCTGTGGGAGGCCGTCGCGTGGACCACAGTGGGATCGCTGGTCGGCGCGCTCGCCCTCTACGGACTCGGCGCGTGGCTGGGCCTGGATCGCCTGCGACGCGTCGCACATCGCCTCCCCCTCATCGACGTGTCCGACGTCGACCGCACGGTCGCGTGGTTCCACCGTCACGGCGGAAAGGCGGTCTTCTTCGGCAGGTTCGTCCCCATCTTCCGCAGCCTCATCTCGATACCGGCCGGCGTCGCGCGCATGCCGCTGTGGCGCTTCGGTGCGCTGACGACGGCCGGCAGCCTGATCTGGAACACCGCGTTCATCCTCTGCGGCTGGTTCCTCGGCTCGGGCTGGCACATCGTCGAGCAGTACGTCGACGTGGTTCAGAACGTCGTCATCATCGTCGTGGCGGTCACGCTCGTCGTGCTCGCGGGCATGCGCATCCGCTCGATTCGGGCGAAGCGCAGAACCGGCGCGACGCCGGAGGCGAGCGACGTCCACACCGGCGAGGTGCCGGTGTCCTCCGGCCGCTGACCGCTCGAGAGCTCAGTCGGAGAGGAGGTCGGGACGGCGCACGCGGGTGCGCTCCAGCTGCTGCTCGTGACGCCACCCGGCGATCGCGCCGTGGTTGCCGCTGAGCAGGATCGGCGGAACCTCGCGATCGCGCCACACCGACGGCTTCGTGTAGGACGGATACTCCAGCAGGCCGTCCTCGTGCGATTCCTCGACCAGGCTCTCGGGGTTGCCGACCACGCCCGGGATGAGGCGGCCGATCGCCTCCACCATCGCCATCACGGCGACCTCTCCCCCGTTGAGCACGTAATCGCCGAGGCTGATCAGGCGCACCTCGCCGAGGTCGGCGGCGTACTCGAAGACGCGCTCGTCGATGCCCTCATAGCGCCCGCAGCCGAAGATCAGATGCTCCCGGGTGGCGAGCTCGCGAGCGGTCGCCTGCGTGAAGACCTCGCCCGCGGGCGAGGGGAAGATGATGGTCGGCCCGCCCTTCGACGAGCTGAGGGACCCGCTCTGTGAATCCGCGAGCTGGTCCAGCGCGAGGCCCCAGGGCTCCGGTTTCATCACCATGCCGGCGCCGCCGCCGTACGGGGTGTCGTCGACGGTGCGGTGCCGATCCGAGGTCCAGTCCCGGAGGTCGTGGACGTCGAGATCGAGGATGCCCGAGTCCCGGGCCTTCCCGAGCAGGGAGAGGGTGAGCCCGTCGAAGTACGAGGGGAAGATCGAGACGACGTCGATTCTCATCGGTGGACGCCGCGGCTCACTCTGATGGCGCGTCGTCGCCCGGGTCCGCTGCCGGCAGCTCCTCGAAGAGCCCGGCGGGCGGCGTGACGATGACACGGCCGGCGGCGACATCGACGGTCGGCACGATGGCCTCGACGAACGGGACCATCACCTCGCCCGACTCGGTCTTCACGATCAGCAGATCCTGCGCGGGGAGGTGCTCGACTCGCGCGACGCGACCGACGACGACGTCGTCGCGCACCACGTCGAGACCGACGAGCTCGTGCGCGTACCACGCGTCGTCCTCGACCTCGTCATCCTCGTCCATCCAGAGGATCGCCCGTACCAGCGACTCGGCCGCAGTGCGGTCTTCGACGCCGTCGAGGAAGACGACGGAGTTGCCGTTCATCTCGCGGTACTCCCGGATGGTGACGGTCTTGCCGTGCCAGGTGGAGGCCTCGGGAACCTGCAGCGTGAACTCGGCCCCGGGAACGAAGCGCCGCTCCGGGTTGTCGGTGTACAGCTCGAGCTTCAGCGCGCCCTTGAGTCCGTGTGCCTTGAGCAGACGGCCGACGCGGAGCTGGTTCTTCTCGGCGGCCACGTCAGTCGTCCGCGACGTCGACGCGGACACGACGTCCGTCGGCGAGGGCGGAGATGAGCGTGCGCAGCGCCTTGGCGGTGCGACCGCCGCGCCCGATCACGCGACCACGGTCATCCGGGTGCACGTGCACCTCGAGGAGGTCGCCACGGGGCGACGCGGATGCGGTGATGCGGACATCGTCCGGGTGATCGACGATCCCCTTGACGACGTGTTCGAGCGCGGCGGCGAGCACAGCGGATTACTCTGCGTCGGCGGCGGGAGCCTCAGCGGCCTCCGCGTCGGCAGGAGCGTCGGCCGGGGCCTCCTCGGCCTTCTTCTCGGCCTTGGGCTTGATGACCGACTTCTTGGCGGAGTCGATCTCGAACGGCGCCTTCGGCTCCGCGACCTGGACGGTGGACTTCGCGTCCTTGTCGCCCTTGAACTTGCCCCAGTCACCGGTCAGCTTCAGCAGCGCGGCGACCTGCTCGGTCGGCTGCGCGCCGACCGACAGCCAGTACTGCGCACGCTCGGAGTCGACCGTGATCACCGAAGGGTGCTCGGTGGGGTGGTACTGACCGATCTCCTCGATCACGCGACCGTCGCGCTTGGTGCGCGAGTCGGCGACGACGATGCGGTAGTGCGGTGCACGGATCTTGCCCATGCGCTTGAGACGGATCTTGACAGCCACGATTCTCCTGAATGGTGTGGAAAGAAAGATGAACCGGTCGCCTGGAGAGTGGGGTGCACATCGGGCGGAAGCTCTGAAAGGGGTGACGGATGCTGGATAGAGGGTCGAGCAGCCGTCCGACCCTCTATTCTGCCAGATTCGGGCGCAGTCCGCGAAACGACACGTCACGGGTTGTGGGGCGCGTCGGCGCACCGTGTCAGACTGTGCGCGTGCCGATCGAATTCGCCTCCTCCGCCCGCTCGACAGTCGGGCTGGAGTGGGAGGTCATGCTCGCCGATCCGGCCACGGGTGATCTCGTCGGGCGCGCGCCCGAGCTGCTGACCCGTCTCGAGCGGCAGAGCGCCCCAGAACGGCACACCGTCACCGGCGAGCTCCTCACGAACACCATCGAGGTGACCAGCGGTGTGGGCGCCACGGTCGCCGACGCGGTCGACGACGTCGCCGCCGCCATCGCCGCCGTGCGCCGCTCCACCGACCCCGCGGGAATCGAGCTGCTGTCGGCCGGCAGCCACCCTTTCGCGCAGTGGTTCGATCAGCGCGTGACCGACAAGAACCGCTATCACAAGCTCATCGAGCGCACCCAGTGGTGGGGCCGCAACATGATGATCTGGGGCATCCACGTGCACGTCGGTGTCGACGATCGGGCGAAGGTCCTGCCGATCATGGGCGCACTGGCGGGGTTTCTCCCCCACCTTCAGGCGCTGTCCGCCTCGAGTCCCTACTGGGCGGGTGAGCGGACCGGCTACGCGTCGAACCGCGCCCTGGTGTTCCAGCAGCTGCCGACCGCGGGGCTCCCCTGGTCCATCTCCAACTGGCAGGAGTTCGAGACCTTCGTCGACGACATGACCCGCACCGGGGTGATGGAGGACCCGTCCGAGATCCGATGGGACATCCGTCCAGCACCGAAGTGGGGAACGATCGAGGTGCGCGCGTGCGACGGCATGTCGACGCTCAGTGAACTGGCATCCGTCGCCGCACTGACCCAGGCACTCGTGGAGTTCTTCTCCCGTGAGCTCGACGAGGGCAGGCAGCTGCCGACGCTCCAGCCCTGGTTCCATCGGGAGAACAAGTGGCGGGCGGCCCGATACGGCCTGGATGCCAGGGTGATCGTCGACCGCGCGGGATCGCAGGTGCCGGTGCGCGAGCACATCATTGCAGTCGTCGAGGATCTCATGCCGATCGCCGCCGATCTGCGCTGCACGGACGAGCTGCAGGGTGTGCGCACGATCGTCGAGCAGGGTGCGAGCTATTCGCGTCAGCTCGCGGCGGCGGATGCGGCGAACGGCGATCTCCGGCAGGTCGTCCAGCACCTGATCCGAGAGTTCCGGGCGGGCCCGGAGCGCTCGGTCGCCGGCTGAGCGCCGCCGCCGCACTCTCGATCAGTCGCTGTCGAGCAGCCGGCGAGCAAGGGAATCGTCGAGCACGACATCGGTGATGAGACCGGCGCCGATCGCGGCCTTCAGCGAGCCGAGCTTCGCCGCACCCGAGACGACGCACACCCGGCGGGGCACGCGTCTCAGCCGGTCGAGCCCGGGCCCGGTCGAACGTGCGTTGAGCCGCACGTCCCGCCAGCTGCCGTCCGCCCGGAAGAACACGGTCGCCACGTCGCCGATGACGGCATCCTCCTTCAGACTGCGATAGTCGTCGCGTCCGAGGTAGCCGCCGACGTAGACGCGGCTGGGCACGTCGGCCTCGGGCGAGCCCAGGCCGAACACGGCGATGTCCATCTTCGCCTGGAAGGCCAGCACCCGCCGGGTGCTGCGCTCGCGCCACATGGCCTCACGCGTGTCGGGGCTGTCGAAGAAGGCGGGGACGGGGAACTGCTCGACCTGGGCGCCGAACGCGTGACCGAAGCGCTGCAGGATGTCGCTGGAGTACTCCAGCCCGCTCGTCTGCGTGTTGCCGGCGCCGTTGAGCTGCACGAAGGTCGTTCCGTGGGTCTCCTTGGGGGTCAGCGAGCGGCTGACCGCGCTGATCGTGGAGCCCCAGGCCACGCCCGCGACCATGTTGGACTCGATGAACTGCGAGAGCAGGCGCCCGGCGGTGAGCGCCACGCGCTCGAGTCGCTCCACCTCGCTCACCCGCTCCGGGATCGGGGCGATGTGCGCGGTGATGCCGTGCCGATCGTTGAGCCGCTGCTCGAGCATCCCCAACCGCTCCAGGGGCGAGTGGATGCGGATGTCGACCAAACCGACCTCGCGAGCGAAGCGCAGCAGCCGCGAGACCGACGATCGCGACGTGGCGAGCTCGCGGGCGATGACATCCATCGTCTGGTCCTGCATGTAATACAGCTGCGCCGCGGTCAGCGCGGCGATGAGCTTGCGGTCGCGTGCGGTGTCGGTGGCCATGACATCCTCCGCCGCGATTCTTGCACATATGTGCATCGGGGTTGCACGTGGCGCGCTTCAGGTCGATGCTGGGAGCATCCAGAGAAGAGGGAGGTCGAAGATGATCGAGTCGACGCACTCATCACGCGAGCGCCAGCAGGTCGAAGCGGTGCGCGAATCAGGACGCACCACGGTTCTCATCATCGGTGCGGGGATCAACGGCATCGCCGCTTTCCGTGATCTGGCCCTGCAGGGCGTGGACGTCGTGCTCGTGGAGCGCGGCGACTTCGCGTCCGGCGCCTCGGCGGCATCGAGTCACATGATCCACGGCGGCATCCGCTACCTCGAGAACGGCGAGTTCCGCCTCGTGCGCGAATCCGTCCAGGAGCGCAACGGCCTGCTCAAGATCGCGCCGCACTACGTCAAGCCGCTGCAGACCACGATCCCGATCTATTCGACCTTCTCGGGCATCCTCTCCGCTCCCCTGCGCTTCCTCACGCACCGCAGCGGGAAGCCGCAGGAGCGCGGAGCCTTCCTGATCAAGGTCGGGCTCACGATCTACGACACCTTCTCGCGTGATGGCGGGGTCGTACCTCGTCACCGCTTCCTCGGGCGCAAGCGCTCGCTGGCGGAGCTGCCCTCGCTCGATCCGAAGATCAAGTACACCGCCACCTACTACGACGCGTCCATGCACGACCCGGAGCGCCTCGCGCTCGACGTGCTGCAGGACGGTCTGGCCGCGCACTCGGGTGCCGTGGCGCTCAACTACGTCGAGGCCGTCGGGCGCACGGGCGACGGCGTGCTGCTGCGCGATCTCGAGACCGGCACCGAGTTCACGGTGTCGGCCGATGTGGTCGTGAACGCATCCGGACCGTGGACCGACCTCACGAACGACGCTCTCGGCGAGGAGACCCGCTTCATGGGCGGCACCAAGGGCTCGCACATCGTGCTGGACCACCCGGAGCTGCTCGACGCGACCGCCGGCAGGGAGATCTTCTTCGAGCACTCCGACGGACGCATCGTGCTCATCTACCCGCTCAAGGGTCGCGTGCTCGTCGGCACGACCGACATCGACGCCGATCCGCGCGAGGTGCCGGTGTGCACGGATGAGGAGATCGACTACTTCTTCGAGCTGATCCATCACGTGTTCCCGTCGATCGCCGTCTCTCGCGATCAGATCGTGTACACCTTCTCGGGCATCCGTCCGCTCCCCCGCCACGAGGACACCGCTCCCGGCTTCGTCTCGCGCGACTACCGCGTCGAGGTCGACCGCGGCGGAGAGGTGCCGCTGGTCAGCCTCGTCGGCGGCAAGTGGACCACCTTCCGCGCCCTGGGCGAGTCGCTCTCGGATGTCGTGCTCGGGCTGATCAACCGCGGTCGTCGTGTGTCGACGCTCGGTCGTGCGATCGGCGGAGGACAGGGCTTCCCGCGCACCGCACGTGCCCGGCACAGCTGGCTCGAGAAGAATCTCCCGGGAGCGGGAGATCGCGCCGAGCGCCTCCTCACCCGCTACGGCACGCGCGCGGCAGACGTATGGCAGTTCATCCGCGAGGGCGACGATGCGCCGCTCGCCGGCGGCGAGCTCTCGACCCGAGAGCTGGCCTGGATGATCGAGCGCGAGCACGCCGTCCGGCTGCAGGATGTCATCCTGCGCCGCACCAGTCTCGCGTTCACGGGCGACGTCACCGGTGACATGCTCGTCGAGCTGGCGGATGCCATGGCTCCTCTGCTCGAGTGGGATGCAGAGCGTCGCGCGGCCGAACTCGAGGACACGCGCGCCCTGCTCAACGAACGGCACGGGCTCGAGCTTCCTGCACTGCCCTCCCACCAGAACGGCTGAAGGACCCACCGTCGTACTCCTCACGACATGAATTCACTCATTGCACGCGCTTGGGGAGAGCGCGTGCGCACGAAAGGTCAATGAAGACATGACTGATATCAACCTCGGACTGTACTTCCTCTCCGAGTTCGTCGGGACGGCCATGCTGATCCTGCTCGGCTGCGGTGTCGTAGCCAACGTCGCGCTCGCCAAGAACAAGGGCTACGCCGGCGGATTCCTCATGGTCAACTGGGGATGGGGTCTCGCCGTGTTCGCCGGTGTTCTCGTCTCCGCCTACTCCGGCGCGATCATCAACCCCGCGGTCGGGATCGGCCTGCTCATCGCCGGCAAGATCACGTTCGCCGCGTTCCTCGTCGCCACCGCTGCGGAGCTGCTGGGCGCCATCGTCGGCGCCGTGCTCGTCTGGCTCGCGTACAAGCAGCACTTCGATGACGAGCCGGATGCCGCGAACAAGCTCGGCGTGTTCTCGACCGGCCCCGCGATCCGCTCCTACGGCTGGAACCTCGTCACGGAGATCATCGGCACGTTCGTGCTGGTGTTCGTGATCCTCGCGTTCGCGGATTACGGCGACATCGAGGTGGGCACTCCCGGCGGCCTCGGCCCGCTCACCGCACTGCCCGTCGCCCTGCTCGTCGTCGGCATCGGCGCCTCGCTCGGTGGCCCGACCGGATATGCGATCAACCCGGCGCGTGACCTCGGTCCGCGCATCGCGCACGCCATCCTGCCGATCAAGGGCAAGGGCTCGAGCGACTGGTCGTACTCGTGGGTTCCGGTCGCCGGCCCGCTCATCGGCGGCGCGATCGCCGCCCTTCTCGCACCGGCGCTGCTGAGCCTCGCCTGACCCGCATCGATTTCAAAGGAGAAACACAATGGCTGAGTACATCATCGCAATCGACCAGGGAACCACGTCGAGCCGTGCCATCATCTTCGACCGCAAGGGCAGCATCATCGCCACCGGCCAGAAGGAGCATGAGCAGATCCTGCCCAAGGCGGGCTGGGTCGAGCACGACGCGCTGGAGATCTGGCGCAACGTGCAGGAGGTCATCGGCCTGGCGCTGAGCCGCGCCGACCTCACCCGCCACGACATCGCCGCGGTCGGCATCACGAACCAGCGCGAGACCGCGGTGGTGTGGGACAGGAACACCGGAAAGCCGGTGTACAACGCGATCGTCTGGCAGGACACCCGCACGCAGGAGATCGTCGACCGCCTCGCGGCCGACGGCGGTGTCGAGCGCTTCAAGCCGGTGGTCGGTCTGCCGCTGGCGACCTACTTCTCGGGCACGAAGATCGCCTGGATCCTCGAGAACGTCGAGGGTGCGCGCGAGAAGGCCGAGGCCGGCGACCTGATGTTCGGCACCACCGACTGCTGGGTTCTGTGGAACCTCACCGGCGGCACCGACGGCGGCGTGCACGCCACGGATGTCACCAACGCTTCGCGCACGATGTTCATGGACCTCGAGACGCTCGAGTGGCGTGATGACATCCTCGAGGCGTTCGGTGTGCCGCGGTCGATGATGCCCGAGATCCGCTCGTCGTCTGAGGTGTACGGCGCGGCCGAGAGCTCGTCGCTGCTGCGCGAGACACCCATCGCGGGCATCCTCGGAGACCAGCAGGCCGCCACGTTCGGCCAGGCCGCGTTCGACACGGGCGAGAGCAAGAACACCTACGGCACGGGCTGCTTCCTCATCTTCAACACCGGCGAGGAGATGGTGCACTCGAAGAACGGTCTGCTCACGACCGTCGGCTACAAGCTGGGTGACGGCCCGACGCACTACGCGCTCGAAGGCTCGATCGCCGTCACCGGGTCGCTGATCCAGTGGCTGCGTGACCAGCTGGGAATCATCAGCTCGGCTCCCGAGGTCGAAGACCTGGCCAGCCAGGTCGAGGACAACGGCGGCGTGTACATCGTGCCCGCGTTCTCGGGTCTCTTCGCGCCGTACTGGCGTCCGGATGCCCGCGGCGCCATCGTGGGCCTGACCCGCTACTCGAACCGCAACCACATCGCGCGTGCCGCTCTCGAGGCGGTCGCATTCCAGACGCGAGACGTGCTGGACGCGGTCAATGCCGATGCCGGCGTGGATCTCTCCGAGCTGAAGGTCGACGGCGGGATGGTGGCCAACGACGCGCTCATGCAGTTCCAGGCCGACGTGCTCGGCGTGCCTGTCGTGCGCCCGGTCGTCGCTGAGACCACCGCCCTCGGTGCGGCGTACGCCGCAGGCCTGGCCGTGGGCTTCTGGAGCGGGCTGGACGACCTGTCGGCCAACTGGCAGGAGGACAAGCGCTGGGAGCCGACGATGGATGCCGATGAGCGCGACCGCCAGCTGCGCCTGTGGCGCAAGGCGGTCTCGAAGTCGATGGACTGGGTGGACGCCGACGTGAGGTGATCCCTGATCGACGAAGCGGGCCCGGAGAGCGATCTCCGGGCCCGCTTCGTCTTGCGAGTCTTGCGAGTCTTGCGAGGGCGATCAGCCCTTGCCGAACAGCTTCTGGATCTCTGCGAGGTCGGCCTCGCTCGGCGCCTTCTGCCCGCCGAGTCCGAAACCGGTTCCGGTCGGCGCAGTGTTCGCGGTCGCAAGACCGGCGTTCTCTGCGGCGCGCTTGGCCGGGTTGCCGGACCGCGAGCCGCCGCTCTTGCCCTTGCCGCCCTTCTTGCCGCGCTTGCTCGACGCGCCCGGCTTGCCCATCGGCCCCATGCCGGGGATGTTCGGCGTGCCGCCGCGTGCGACGGTCTTCATCATCTTGGCCGCCTGCTCGAAGCGCTGCACGAGCTGGTTGACGTCGGTGACGGTCATACCCGAGCCCTTGGCGATGCGCAGCCGGCGGGAGCCGTTGAGGATCTTCGGGTTGCGACGCTCACCGGGGGTCATCGAGCGGATGATCGCCTCGGTGCGGTCGATCTCGCGCTCGTCGAAGTCCTCGAGCTGCTGCTTCATCTGCCCCATGCCCGGCAGCATGCCGAGCATCTTCTTCATGGAGCCCATCTTCTTCATCTGCTGAAGCTGCTCGAGGAAGTCCTCGAGTGTGAAGGCCTCGTTGGCGAGCTTCTCGGCCATCTTCATGGCCTCTTCCTCATCGAAGGCCTGCTGCGCCTGCTCGATGAGGGTGAGGATGTCGCCGAGGTCGAGGATGCGGCTCGCCATGCGGTCGGGGTGGAAGGGCTCGAGGTCCTCGAGGTTCTCGCCTGTCGAGGCGAAGATGATCGGGCGTCCGGTGACCGAGGCCACCGACAGCGCCGCGCCACCGCGGGCGTCGCCGTCGAGCTTCGACAGCACGACGCCGGTGAAGTCGACGCCCTCCTGGAACGCCTTGGCGGTGTTGACCGCGTCCTGTCCGATCATCGCGTCGATGACGAACAGCACCTCGTCGGGGCTGGTCGCCTTGCGGATGTCGGATGCCTGCTTCATCAGCTCGGCGTCGACGCCGAGGCGTCCGGCGGTGTCGATGATGACGACATCGTGCTGGTGCCGGCGGGCGTAGTCGACGCCGTCCTTGGAGACGCGGATCGGGTCGCCGACGCCGTTGCCGGGCTCCGGAGCGAAGATGGTGGCTCCCGCGCGCTCGGCGACGACCTGCAGCTGGTTCACGGCGTTCGGACGCTGCAGGTCGGCGGCGACCAGCAGCGGTGTGTGTCCTTCGCCCTCGAGCTGCTTGGCGAGCTTGCCGGCGAACGTGGTCTTGCCCGAGCCCTGCAGACCGGCGAGCATGATCACCGTCGGCGGGTTCTTGGCGAACTCGAGGCGGCGCTGCTCGCCGCCCAGGATCGCGACGAGCTCCTCGTTCACGATCTGAACGACCTGCTGCGCCGGGTTCAGCGCCTTGTTGACCTCGTCCCCGAGGGCGCGTTCGCGCACCTTCGACGTGAAGTCCTTGACGACCTGCAGCGCGACATCCGCGTCGAGCAGAGCGCGCCGGATCTCGCGGACAGTGCCGTCGACATCGGCGGGGGTCAGCTTTCCCTTCGTGCGCAGGTTGCGGAAGGTCTCGGTGAGCCGATCGGAGAGCGTGCCAAAGGTAGCCATGGTGCCTCCGATTCTACGCGAGCGGCGGGCGTCGTCCGCTCAGCGCCAGGGAAGATCGTGCACGCTGCGCATCGCATCCTCGAACCGCGCCTCGAGCGACGCCTGACCGGCACCCTGCTCCGCCCACACCCGTACCGACGACAGCACGGCGGCAGCCAGAGCTGAACCCAGGATGTCGGCGCGGATCGCCTCGATGCCGGCGCTGCGCGCGGTCGCGGCGATCGCCGAAGCCAGCCGGGCATGGCGCAGCCCGGTGTCGCGCATCAGCTCCGCTTCGACGCCCATCGCACTCGCGTGACGAAGGGCGAGTGCCAGCGGGTCCGGTGCCAGATCGTGGAGCATGGGACGCAGCGCGTCTCGCACGGCCGCGCCGTCGGCATCCGTTCCCAGGCGCGCCAGCGCGACCAGAGCCGCGTCGACCCTCGCGTCGAACCCCGACCACAGCACGTCGCTCTTCGATGAGAAGTAGTTGAAGAAGCTCGACCGGCTCACTCCGGCGCGACGCGTGATGTCGACGATGGACGTCGCCTCGTATCCCTGCTCGAGGAAGAGCTCGCAGGCCGCCTCGGCGAGCGTCTCGCGAGACGACGCCCGGGGACGTCCTGCTCGCGAAGCCGTGCTCATAGCGATCAGCGTAGCCGCGCGTCGTGCCCATCGATCCCGTCGACCGCGTATTGTGGGAGCGACGCCTGTTCTTGGACGCCATCCAACAATTGGGAGAAGCCCCGATGCTCGACATCCAGACACCTGGTCTCGCACCCGACTACGTGCCATACCTCGACGGGTGGGAGCTGCAGCGCAGCGTCCATCGCGATGTCGTCGCCGGCACCAGGACCGACACGCTGCTGCTGCTCGAGCACGAGGCGGTCTACACCGCGGGGAAGCGGACCGAGCAACATGAGCGACCGCAGGACGGCACGCCGGTGGTCGATGTCGACCGCGGCGGGAAGATCACCTGGCACGGTCCGGGTCAGCTGGTCGGCTACCCCATCGTGCGGCTGCACGAGCCGATCGATGTGGTCGCGCACGTGCGTCGACTCGAGCGGCTGCTGATCAGCATCCTGAAGCCGCTCGGCGTGGACGGCTACCAGGTCGACGGGCGCAGCGGAGTCTGGGTGCGTCGCCCGCTCGGCGAGGACAAGGTGGCCGCGATCGGCGTGCGCGTGCAGCAGGGAGTGACCATGCACGGCTTCGCGATCAACTGCGACAACACGCTGGCCGGCTTCCGCGGCATCATCCCCTGCGGCATCGCCGATGCCGGTGTGACGACCGTGAGCGAGGTCACCGGAACGCCGGTCGCACCGCGCGACATGGTCGGCGCGGTCGCCGACGCCTTCATCGCCGAGTACGCGACCGAGAACGAAGGAGTCGCCGCATGAGCGCCGCCCACCCCGACGGACGCAGGCTGCTGCGCCTCGAAGTCCGCAACGCCGAGACGCCCATCGAGCGCAAACCCGCCTGGATCAAGACCAAGGCGCAGATGGGACCGGAGTACACGGCCCTGCAGTCGCTGGTGAAGACCGAGGATCTGCACACGGTCTGCCAGGAGGCCGGCTGCCCCAACATCTTCGAGTGCTGGGAAGACCGCGAGGCGACCTTCCTCATCGGCGGCTCGCAGTGCACCCGCCGCTGCGACTTCTGCCAGATCGACACGGGCAAGCCCGACGCCTACGACATCGACGAGCCGCGTCGGGTCGCGGAGAGCGTGCAGCGGATGGGCCTGCGCTACGCCACCGTCACGAGCGTCGCCCGCGACGACCTGCCGGACACGGGCGCGTGGCTGAACGCCGAGACCGTTCGTCAGATCCATGCGCTGAACCCGAACACCGGCGTCGAGCTGCTTGCCAACGAGCACAACGCCGACCCGGCTTTCCTGGGGCAGATCTTCGACGCGCGCCCCGAGGTCTTCGCGCACAACGTCGAGACGGTCCCGCGCATCTTCAAGCGCATCCGCCCCGCCTTCACGTACGAGCGCTCGCTGAGCGTGATCACGCAGGGGCACGACGCGGGGCTCATCACCAAGTCGAACCTCATCCTCGGTATGGGCGAGGAGCCGGAGGAGGTCGTGCAGGCGCTGCAGGATCTGCGCGAGGCCGGATGCGACATCATCACCATCACGCAGTACCTTCGCCCGACGCCGCGCCACCTGCCGGTCGCCCGGTGGGTGAAGCCGGACGAGTTCGTCGAGTTCAAGGCCGAGGCCGAGCGCATCGGATTCCTCGGCGTGCTCGCAGGTCCCCTCGTGCGCTCGTCGTACCGGGCCGGACGTCTGTGGGCTCAGTCGATGATCTCGAAGGGCCGAGAGATCCCGCCGCACCTCGCGCACATCGCTGAGAGCGCAGACCTCGGATTCGCTCAGGCCGTGTGAGACGAGCCGGGACGGGGGCGGGGCGGAGCCCGCAAGGGGTGTGGTCACCGCTCCCGCCCGGACGTAGTCTGCTCGCATGCTGCCGCGCATCCACCTCGACATCTACGCCGATGATCAGCGCGCCGAGATCCAGCGCCTGAGCGAGCTCGGCGCTCGCGTGATCCCCTGGGACCACCGCCCGGCCGACGCCGACTACGTGGTGATGGAGGACCCCGAGGGCAACAGGTTCTGCGTCGTCGACCGACCCGACTGGCCGGGCTGGGCGCCGGCTTCGCAGCCCGTCGGCGCAGGCTAGTCGGCGCTGGTGACCGACTGCACCGAGCCGTCGGATGCCAGGTTGACCAGCAGCACCTCGTCGGTCTCATCGGCGTCGAGCGCGTACTCGAGCACCGCGAACGGCTCCGATCCGCCGTGCTCGTCCGCGAGGATCGTCATGCTCGAGAGCCGCAGCGACCGGATGATGTCGACCGCGGCGTCACCGCTGACGTCGACCAGCACGTCTTCGAGCTCGTCGCCGAAAGCCTCCTGCTGCTGCAGGATGTACTCGGTCACCTCGCTGGTGCGGTCGTCGACCTCGGTCAGCATCGCGCCGCGCACCGTGGCATCCAGGTCCTCGATCCCGGCGATCAGCGCCGCCGCGACGTCCAGTGCGGCGATCGACACGTCGTCCTGGTCGGGGGCGGTGAGGTCGACGGTGACGGACTGGTCGCCGACGTCCACCTGCTCGCTCCAGAAGATGGCGCCGTCGGGCCCCGAGGAGAGAACCCCGAAGTAGTCGTGTTCGATCGCCATAACGCTATGAAACCAGCCTCTCCGCCGCGGCGGTAGTCCTACGCGCCGACGAGCGACGACACGAACACGTGGGGGGTGAAGCCGGTGAGATCATCGATCCCCTCACCCTGGCCGAGGAGCTTCACCGGGATGCCCGTGCGCTCCTGCACAGCGAGGACGAAGCCGCCCTTGGCGGAGCCGTCGAGCTTGGTGATCACCAGCCCGGTGACCCCAGCATGCTGCAGGAACGATTCCGCCTGCATGACGCCGTTCTGACCGGTCGTCGCGTCCAGCACGAGCAGCACCTCGCTGATGGGCGCCTGCTTCTCGATTACGCGGCGCACCTTCGACAGCTCGTCCATCAGACCGCTCTTGGTGTGCAGGCGTCCGGCAGTGTCGATGATGGCGATCTCGATGCCCTGGTTCTTCGCGTACTCCACCGTCTGGAAGGCGACGGATGCCGGATCCTGGCCCTCCTGCTGCGGGCGGACGATGGCCGCTCCCCCGCGCTGCGCCCAGGTCGCGAGCTGCTCGACGGCCGCCGCGCGGAAGGTGTCTGCCGCGCCGACCACGACGCTGCGCTCGAACCCGCGCAGGAACTTGGTGAACTTGCCGATCGTCGTCGTCTTGCCGACGCCGTTCACGCCGACGACGAGCACGACGGCGGGGCGCTCGGTGAGCTTGAGCGTGGTGTCGAACTTCGCGAAGCGCTCTTCGAGGGTCTCGCGCAGCATGCGCTGCAGGTCTCGAGGGTCTGTGGTGCGGTAGCGGTCGACCTTCTCGTGCAGCTCATCGAGAAGCTGCTCGGTGATGTCGGGGCCGAAGTCCGCGGTGATCAGCGCCGTCTCGAGGTCCTCCCACGTCGTCTCATCGATCGTGGGCTTGACGAACATGCCGCGCAGCGCGCGACCAAGGGACCAGGACTTCTCCGCCATGCCCCCAGCCTAGGCGTTCGCGCCGGTGGGCCGGATCAGGCGGAGGCCGCGGCGCGGTCGCCCACGCGCTGGCCGACCACGGCCGACACGCCGTCCTGGCGCATGGACACGCCGTACAGCGCGTCGGCGATCTCCATCGTGCGCTTCTGGTGCGTGATCACGAGCAGCTGCGAGCTCTCACGCAGCTGCTCGAAGACGGTGAGCAGCCGGCCGAGGTTCGCGTCGTCGAGCGCGGCCTCGACCTCGTCGAGGATGTAGAACGGGCTGGGCCGCGCCTTGAAGATCGCGACGAGGAGCGCGACCGCTGCGAGCGAGCGCTCGCCACCCGAGAGCAGGGAGAGCCGCTCGATCTTCTTGCCGACCGGTCGCACGGCGACCTCGATCCCCGTGGTCAGCATGTCGTCCGGATTCGTGAGCGAGATGCTGCCGGAGCCGCCGGGGAACAGCAGCGGGAACACCTCCCCGAACGCCTGCTTGGTGTCTTCGAACGCCGCGGCGAAGATCGTCTGCATGCGCTCGTCGAGCTCGGCGATGATCGTGAGCAGATCCTGACGGGTCTTCGTCAGGTCGGCGAGCTGTTCGGTGAGGAAGGCGTGCCGCTGCTCGAGCGCCGCGAACTCCTCGAGCGCGAGCGGGTTCACCCGGCCCAGCTGTGCGAGCTTGCGCTCGGCGTCCTTCAGTCGCCTCTCCTGCACGCGCCGGTCGAACGGGATGCCCGACGCGTCTTCGTCGTCGGCCTCCGTTCCCGGGTCTCGCGGAATCAGCTGATCCGGTCCGTATTCCGCGATGAGGATGTCTTCGTCGAGCGCGAGCTCCGACGCCACCCGGTCGAGCAGGCTGCCGAGGTGGAGCTTCTTCTCGTGGATCTGCAGTTCGAGTCCGTGCACGCTCTCGGTGAGACCGGCGAGGCGGTCACGCAGCGAGCTCTCCTGCTTGCGCAGGGCGACGAGCTCCTCGTTGTGGGCTGAGCGCTCGGCCTCGGCGGCGGCGAGGGCCACGCGGGCCTCGCTCACCGATCGGTCGATCGAGTCCAGCACGCGCGGCAGCTCCTCGGCGACCGCAGATGCGGCTGCCCGCTGCGCCCGTCGGATCACGGCACGCCTGGCAGCCTCAGCCGCGGCATCCCGCTCCTGCTCCCGCTGACGCTCGAGAGCGATCACCCGCGCCTGGGCCGCGCGCACGCGCTCGCGCAGGGTCTCGATCTCGAGGCGAGCGCGCACCTCGCTCTCTCGAGCCGACTCCAGCGCTTCGAGAAGTCCGTCACGGGCGGAGGCATCCAGCACGGGCCGCGGGTTCGATTCTGCCGCCTGGAGCTCGTTCTTCGCCGCTGCCGCCTTCTGCTCGGCATCCGCGACAGCCGACTGCGCCTGCGCGAGACTCGACTCGAGTCGGTCGCACTCCGCGACGGCTGCCTCGTGCTGCACGGTCACGCGGTTGACCTGCTCGGCGTGATTCGCCAGCGCGGCGTCATGCTCGCGCAGCGCGCGCAGGGCGTCCTTCGCTGCTCGTCGCGCCATCTCTACCCGGTCAGTCGCGTCCACCCGCGCCTCGCGCAGCGCGTCGACGATCGTGCGCACCTCGGCGAGGCGCTCGGTCGCCGCGTCCCGTTCCGCGGCGAGCTCGAGACGCGACGTCTCTCCGGATCCGGCGCGGAGGCTGTGGGCGGTGACGACCTCGCCGGTCTTCGTGACGATCGTGGTGCGGTCATCGCCGAGCGCGTCGAGGGCACGACGTGCATTCCGCGCGCCGTCGAGATCCTCGACGATGAGCACGGTCGCGAGCAGCGACCGCACACCGTGCGGCGCATCGACGACATCGACAGCGGGAATCGCGTCGTCTACGCCGGAAGCGACGACGGCCGAAGTGACCGTGCCCCCGGCGATCACCAGATCGACCGTCCCCCGCGCCCCCTGCGCCACGAGCGTGAACGCGTCGTCGGCACCATCGACCAGCACGCCCTCGGCGAGCGGGCCGAGCACGGCGGCGATGGCGCTCTCGTAGCCTGCCTGCACCTGCACCGCGTCGCCGACCAGTCCGCGCACACCTGCGGCTCCGGATGCCACGATCTCGGCCGCTCCGCCCGACAGCGACAGGGCGCTCGTCAGCGCCGCAGCCTTCGCCGTCAGCGCGTCGGCTTCACGTTCGGCGTCATGCAGCCGCTCGCGCAGCGAGTCGCGCTCGGACTCCGCGGCGGAGACTTCCTTCTGCGCCTGGTCATAGGCGGCGGTGTACTCCGCGGCCGAGCCCTCGGGCGCGTGCGCGTCGTCGATTCCCTCGAGCGCATCGGCCGCTTCGCGGCGACGCTGGTGCGCCGATTCGAGTGCCTGCTCCTGTCGCAGCACCGCGCCGCGCACGGCGGCGAGGGCGGATGCCGCCGCGTCGGCGTTGCCGCGCAGCGTGTTCAGCTGCATGTCGTACTGCGACACCAGAGCGCTCTGCTCGGCGATGTCGACGTCGAGGGTGTCGAGCTCGGCGCGCGCGTTCACGACCTCTCGGCTCGCTGCGACCGCGGCATCCTGCGCGTCGCCGAGGCCCTCCGAGATGCGCGTGATCTCGTCGGAGGCCTCGTCGATGGCATCCTGCGTGACGGTGATCGCGGTGACCGCGTCGTCAGCCTCGCTGCCGAGCAGCGCGAGGCGCTGGTTGGCGAGCGTGTACAGGCTGCGCATGCGCTCCTGGGCCTGTTCGAGTGCGAAGGCGACGCTGCGTGCGCGGTCGACGGCGGCGGAGTTCTGCTGCTGTTCCAGCCGCTGGATGCCCGTGCGAACGCCCTCCGCCTGCTCGGAGAGCACGAGGCGCTCGGTGTGCCGCTCGTGCTCGGTACGCGTGTGGTCGGCGAGAGCCGTGCGCAGGGCGACCACGTCATCGGCGAACAGGCGGGCCTTGGCATCTCGCACCACCGCCGCGATCGTCTGCGCCTCGCGGGCGATCTCGGCCTGCCTGCCCAGTGGCTTCAGCTGGCGACGGATCTCGCCGGCGAGATCGCTGAGCCGCGTGAGGTTCGTCTCCATCGCGTCGAGCTTGCGCACCGTCTTCTCTTTGCGACGACGGTGCTTGAGGATGCCGGCGGCCTCTTCGATGAAGCCGCGGCGGTCTTCCGGCGACGCCTGCAGCACGGTGTCGAGGCGTCCCTGACCGACGATGACGTGCATCTCGCGGCCGAGACCCGAGTCGCTGAGCAGCTCCTGCACGTCGAGCAGCCGGCAGCTCGAGCCGTTGATGGCGTACTCGCTCGAGCCGTTGCGGAACAGCGTGCGGCTGATCGTCACCTCGGCGTAGTCGATGGGCAGAGCGCCGTCGCTGTTGTCGATCGTCAGCTGCACCTCCGCGCGTCCGAGAGGACCGCGGGTCGAGGTGCCGGCGAAGATGACGTCCTCCATCTTCCCGCCGCGCAGTGTCTTCGCGCCCTGCTCGCCCATCACCCAGGCGAGCCCGTCGACGACATTCGACTTGCCCGATCCGTTCGGCCCGACGATGCAGGTCACGCCTGGTTCGAACACGAAGGAGGTCGGCTGCGCGAACGACTTGAAGCCCTTGAGCGTCAGGCTCTTCAGATGCATGCCGGCGCCTTCGTGGTCAGGGGGTTCACGGGTCAGACGCTACCGGAATCACGCGCCACGGCGCGGATTCCGCGCCGTACTCCGAGCGTTCAGCACCGCGATGACGCACAGGCGACACGCCGGGATGGAAGAAAATGCTTGACGGCAGCTGTGCGCCTTCACTAGCGTGGCGTCCGATCACAAGAGAGGAGGTCACCGATGACTACGAACAACAACGCCGCCTGGTTCTTCACCATGCCGCTTGCGCGTGCGCCATACGCCGCCGTGTCGGTGACCTTCGCCCGTTCTCAGGGCTAGAACCACACCGCCTCTCCCGGTCTCTCCGACGCATCCCTGCGTCAGATCGATGATCGCCGTCGCCGCCTCACCGGCAGTCGACCTCCGCCCGCACCGCGGGCCTCGCCCGTCAGCATCCTGACGCCTCGACGAGGACTCCCCGTTCGTCGACCGCTTCGGACGCTGCGTTCCCGGGCACCGTCTTCGCCGTGCCGGCGACGACGAGCCCAGCCACACCCACAGAAAGCGCACACATCGTGAGCACCGTTCTGCTGACCGATCACCGGCAGCAATCCACGTCCATCCATCCACCGGATACCGAGGGTCGTCAGATCCTCACCATCCCCGACCGAGACGGTCTGCAGCGCTTGACGCACGTCGACCGGCTCGCCTTCCGCATCGGGCTGTGGCTGCTGCAGCGCAGCACCCGCACCCGTGACGAGAAGCCCTACTCACCGCCTCCGGACCTCGACCGCCGGCCGATCCGCGAGACCGAGGCGATCAGCCTGCTGGTCTGGGGCTACCAGCGCAATCAGCTCTGAGAGGCAGATGATGTCGCTCATCCCCGCGCAGGAGCAGCCCTTCCGATGCACTCCATCCACGAAGCCATCGGCTTCACCCCGATCGCCTACGAGGGCGCGAAGAAAGGATCTCTCATGAGCACGACCATCACGACCCCACTGCTCATCACGGCACTGACGGTGCCGGAGACGCTGGACAGCCCTGACGCGGCTGATTTCCACGCGTTCGTCGCGTTGAACAACGCCATCTGCGTCAGCGATACGGGACAGCACGACCTGGGTCGCACCGCCGACGAGATGCTGCCGCAGTGGCGCGCCTCGACCGACTACGTGCAGCAGACCCTGCTCGCCCGAGAGGGCGAACGGATCGTCGGAGCTGTGACGGTGAGCCACGCGACGGCCGAGCCGACCAGCGCGGAGATCGATCTGATGGTCACGCCCGAGAACTGGGGCCGTGGCATCGAGCACGCGCTGCTCGCCGAGGCCGAGGCGGAGGTGCGACGGCTCGGCCGCAAGGTGATCCAGTCCTGGACTCTGCACCGCGCCGCCCCCGGTGACTCGCCCCTGGTCCCGAAGACCGGATGGGGTCACATCTCGCGTACCCCGCACGCTCAGCTGCTCGTCGACGACGGCTTCACGCTCGAGCAGGTGGAGCGCAACAGCGCCTTCGACCTGCAGGGTGATCTCGCGCCGATCGAGAGGATGCTCGCCGACGCGCTCGCCGTCGCCGGCGACGAGTACCGCCTGGTCGAGTGGACGGTGCCCACCCCGCCCGAGCTGCGGTCCGGGTACGCGTGGGCGCTCTCGCGGATGTCGACGGATGCCCCCAGCGGAGATCTCGAGATGGATGAGGAGATCTGGGATGCCGATCGCATCGCCCGGCGCGATGCCAGGTTCGTCGAGGGCGGCCAGACGGTCTCGGTCGCCGCGGTGAAGCACGTTCCCACGGACACGCTCGCCGCGTTCAACGAGCTGGTGATCGGGTCGGATCCGACCGGAGTGACGCACCAGTACTGCACGCTGGTGCTCAAGGAGCACCGTGGGCACCGTCTCGGTCAGATCGTGAAGTGCGCGAACATCCTGCGCTGGCGCGGGATCGCGCCCGACTCGCCGCGCATCACCACCTTCAACGCCGAGGAGAACCGTCCCATGCTCGACATCAACGAGGCGATGGGCTTCCAGCCGGCCTCGTACGCGGGGGCGTGGCAGAAGAAGCTGACCTGAACCGGTCCTGGAGGACGATCCACGTGATCGTCCTCCAGGACCGACGACGGGCTCAGCGCCTTCGCTGGCAGCGCGGGCAGTAGTGGCTCGATCGGTTCATGAACGCCTCACGGCGGATGGGTGCGCCGCAGCGCGGGCACGCCTGTCCCCCGCGACCGTACGCATTCAAGGAATGCGCGAAGTAACCGGCCTGTCCGTTCACGTTGACGTACTGCGCATCGAAGCTCGTGCCGCCCTCAGCCAGGGCCTTCTCGAGCACGAGGCGCACCTCGGCCAGCAGCCGGTGCAGCGCCGGCACCGATATCGCCGTGCCATGCGTCTCGGGGTGGATGCGCGCAGCCCACAGCGACTCGTCGGCGTAGATGTTGCCGATGCCGCTCACCAGCGACTGATCGAGGAGGATGCGCTTGATCGCGCTGGATCGCCGGCGGATGCGGGCTATCACCTCGCGCTCGTCGAACGCGGGATCGAGCGGATCGCGGGCGATGTGCGCGACCTGCGACGGCACGAGCGGATCGGCGGTGCCGTAGCCGCCGGGGGCGGCATCCGGAGTGGGCAGCAGCCGGTCGACGGCCAGCGACCCGAAGGTGCGCTGGTCGGCGAAGACGACGGCGAGCACGCCGTGACCCGGATGCTCGATGCGCATCCGCACCCGCTCGTGACGCTCGAGCGGGGCATCCGGGTCGCGAAGCAGCATCTGCCCGCTCATGCCGAGATGCGCGACGAGAGCCTCCGGCTCCCCCGCGCTGTCCGCGAGCGGCAGCCAGAGGAACTTGCCGCGTCGCGCGGCGGAGTGCACCTCGCGCCCCTCGAGACGGCCGACGAAGTCGGCGGCGCCGTGCGGATGCCTGGTGAGGGCGCGTTCATCGAGGACGTCGACCGAGAGCACGCGCGAGCCGGTGACCGCGGGCGCGAGGCCATGGCGCACGACCTCGACCTCGGGAAGCTCGGGCACGCGAGATCAGACCCGGTCGCTGAGCAGCCGCCACGCCGTGAGCGCGGCAGCCATCTCGGCCGTCTTCTTGCTCGTGCCGACTCCGGTGCTCGCCAGGTCGCCGACGCGCACCGTGGCGGTGAACACGCGGTTGTGGTCCGGGCCGGCGGACTCGATGGAGTACACCGGCGGAGTGGACCCGAGGCGGGCCGCCAGCTCCTGCAGGCTGGTCTTTGGATCCATCGCCGCGCCGTAGCGCTCGGGATCGGCGAGCAGCGGCTCGGTCAGCCGCAGCACCAGCTCAGTCGCGGCATCCGGTCCGGCAGAAAGGAAGGTCGCACCGAAGACGGCTTCCATCGTGTCGGCGAGGATCGAATCCTTATCGCGGCCGCCGGTCTGCTCCTCGCCTCGTCCGAGACGAAGGTGCTCACCGAGGCTTATAGCGCGAGCGACCTCGGCGAGGGCGACGGTCGACACGACGCTTGCGCGCCGTTTGGCCAACTCGCCCTCGTCGAGGTCGGGAAGCGTGGTGAAGAGCATGACGGTCACCGCGAGTCCGAGCACCGAGTCTCCGAGGAACTCGAGACGCTCGTTGTTCGGGATGCCACCGTGCTCGTACGCATAGGAACGATGCGTGAGCGCACGTTCCAGCAGTTCAGGATCGATGTCGACGCCGAGCTTCTCGACCAGCGAGGCTCGCCCCGTGAGAATCTCGGACATCACCGACCCGATCAGATGTCGGCGACCTTGCGGCCCTTGTACTCGAGGAACAGCTCGGTGCCCTGCGAGTCCGTGACGACCTTCGCCTGGTGCGGACGGCTGTAGACGACCTTGCCGTTCTCGATGGTCTTCACCAGAGCGGTGGGCTCCGCCTTCCACTGCGCGCGGCGCGAGCGGGTGTTGGAACGGGAGACCTTGCGCTTCGGGGGGTTACCGGCCATGACTAGCTCTCTTCTTTCTCGGCGCCGCGGCGGTCTGCCGGGGCGTCCTGGTCTGTGATCTGGCGGAGCGCGCTCCATCGAGGATCGATGGGAGCAGTGCTCTCTGCGTCGGTGCTCACGGCCAGCTTCTCGCCCGTGTTCGGATCGAGACCCGGGCAATCCGGCTGACACACCGGCTGAAATGGAAGCGACAGTACAACCGCATCCCTGACCAGAGTTTCAAGATCCACGTGGTCGTCTTGAACCTCGAAGTCAGTTTCTTCTTCTCCAGGATACGCGAAAAGCTCCTGGAACTCGACTTCGACGGGCGCAGAGATCTCTGTGAGGCAGCGACCGCACTCGCCGGAGTACTCCGAATCGGCCGTTCCGGACACGAGGATTCCCTCGTGCACCGACTCCAGACGCACGTCCAGATCGAGGATCTCGCCGGCTTCGACAGCGACGATGCCCTCACCCCACTTCTCGCGGAGGGTGACCTCGAAGCGATGCTCGCGCATCTCCCCCGGCTTGCGGACGATGTCGCGGACGGGGAGGAAGAAGGGACCGTTCACTCGGGATTTCACCCCGCCATGCTACCGGTCGCAGATGGACGGGGGCCGAACGACTCAGAGCCCGCGGGCTCCCGTGTCGAGGAAGGACGCGACGACGGGCGGCACGAATGGCGAGACGTCGCCGCCGAGGGCGGCAACCTGACGCACCAGCGAGCTGGACACCATGGCGTGGGCGGGATCGGGCAGCAGGAACACCGTCTCGATGTCGGCCAGGTGACGGTTCACGATCGCCATCGGCGACTCGTATGCGACGTCGACCTGCGAGCGGATGCCCTTGACCAGCACTCCGGCGTCGACATCGCGGGCGTAGTCGACGAGCAGGCCCATGCTCCACGACCCGACGATGATGTGACCCTCGACGCCGGCCTCGGCGATCGACTGCTCGAGCAGGCTCAGTCGCTGCGCGATCGGGAGCATCGCCTCCTTGCCGGGGTTGTGCACGACCAGCACGTGCAGCTCGTCATAGAGGCGGGCAGCCCGCGAGATCACGTCGAGATGCCCGAGCGTGGGCGGGTCGAACGATCCGGGAACGACGGCGATCCGAGAATTCACGCCTTCAGCCTATGACATCGTGCCCTCAGTTCTTGCTGAGGGCCGCCCGATCCGATTCGCTCACCCGGCCGGCGATCGCAACGCGCAGACCGGGATGCTCGACGAGCATCGGGTCGTCCTTGAGGATGTCGGCGGCGATATCGCGCGCGTAGGCGATGAGCCCGGCATCCTTCACCACCCGCAGCAGCCGCAGCGACGACTTCACGCCCGCCTGCGCGGCCCCGAGCACGTCGCCCTCACCGCGCAGCTCGAGGTCGACCTCGGCCAGCTCGAATCCGTCGAGAGTGGCGGCGACCGCCTCGACGCGCTCGCGCGCCAGAGAGCCGCCCTCAGCGTCGGTGACCAGCAGGCAGAGGCCCGCGTGCTCACCGCGGCCCACACGACCGCGCAGCTGGTGCAGCTGCGAGACGCCGAACCGATCGGCATCCATGATCACCATCGTCGAGGCGTTCGGCACGTCGACGCCCACCTCGATCACCGTCGTGGCGATGAGCAGGTCGATCTCCCCGCGCGCGACCGCGCGCATCACGGCATCCTTCTCCTCCGCCGGCATCTTGCCGTGCAGCACGGCCCGACGCACGCCTCCCAGCACCGGATGCGTGGCGAGCAGCTGCTCGAGCTGCACCACACCCCAGCGCGGGCCCTTGCCCTCGACGTCCGGCGGCGGCTGGTCATCGACCTCGACCGAGTCCTTCGCGGTGTCGATGGCCGCGCATACGGCGAACACCTGCCGACCCTCTGCGATCTCCTCGGCAGCGCGCCCCCAGACCCGCTGGAACCACTCCGGATGCTCGGCCAGCGGTGCGACGTGGCTCGTGATCCCCGCACGCCCCGCCGGCATCGAGCGGATGACGGAGGTGTCGAGGTCGCCGAACACCGTCATCGCGACCGTGCGCGGGATGGGGGTCGCGGTCAGCACGATCGCGTGCGGCGCGGTGCCCTTCGCGCGCAGCATCTCGCGCTGCTCGACGCCGAACCGGTGCTGCTCGTCGACGACGACGAGCGCCAGGTCGGCGAAGGTGGTCTTCTCGGAGAGCAGCGCGTGCGTGCCGATGACGATGAGCGATTGCCCGGATGCCACGCGCAGCGCCGCCTTGCGCCGTGCCGGCGCGGACATCTGACCGGTGAGCAGCGTGGGGATGAGCTCGGCCGCCATGTCGGGGCCGAGCATCTTCGTGATCGAGCGGAGGTGCTGCGCGGCGAGCACCTCGGTGGGGGCGATGAGCGCGGCCTGACCCCCGGATTCAGCCGTCTGGAGCATCGCCCGCAGCGCGACCAGGGTCTTGCCCGAGCCGACCTCGCCCTGGATGAGCCGGTTCATCGGCCGATCGGCACTCAGATCGGCCGCGATCTCCGCCCCGACGCGCTGCTGGTCGGGCGTGAGAGTGAACGGCAGCGTCGCGTCGAAGCGCTCGAGAAGCCCTCCGGCACGTGCCGTACGCGGGGTGGCGGTGAGCGAGCGCACCTGGATGCGCTGCTGCAGCAGCGCCGTCTGCAGCACGAGCGCCTCGTGCATGCGCAGCGTGCGAACGGCCGGTTCGATGTCGCCCCTGCGCCGCGGACGATGGATGGCGTCGAGCGCCTGCCGTGCGGTGAGCAGTCCCTCGCGAGCGCGGATGTCGTCGGAGAGCGGGTCGGGTACGTCCCCGAGCTGGTCGAGCACGATGCCGATCAGCTTCGCGATCTGCCAGCTCTGCATCGCCGAGGTCGCCGGGTAGATCGGGATGGGAACGTCCTGCAGGGCATCCGCCTGGCGGTAGGCGCTCTCGGTGTCGTCGAAGAGCTGGTAATCGGGATGCGCGAACTGCACCTTGTCCTTGAACATCCCGACCTTGCCCGAGAAGATGCCGCGGCGCCCGAGCGACAGCTCCTTCCTGCGCCACTCCGCCTGACCGAGGTTCTTCGCGAAGAATGTCAGCGACATCTGCCCGACGCCATCGCCGATGACGACCTCGAGCATCGCGCCGCGTCGGTTGCGCATCTCGCGGGCAGTTGCCGAGATGACCTCGCCGACGATGGTGACGGTCTCGCCGATCGGCAGCTCCAGGATCGGGGTCAGCTCACCACGATCCGCATAGCGTCGCGGGTAGTGTCCCAGCAGATCCCCGACGCTCGTCATCCGGAACGCCTTCTCGAGGGTCTTGGCCGTGGACGCGCCGACGGCGGTCGTCAGCGGCGTGTCGAGCTCGAAGGACATGGTTCGAGTCTAGGGAGCGCCGGAGACATCGACCGCCGTGTCGTATCGTGATCGGGTGACGAGGATCATCGCCGGCGCCGCGCGTGGCGCACGCCTGGACGTGCCGGGCGCCGGCACCCGCCCCACCAGCGACCGCGTGCGCGAGTCGCTCTTCGGAGCGCTGGAGTCGATGGATGCCATCGACGGTGCCCGTGTGCTCGACCTGTACGCCGGCAGCGGTGCGCTCGGACTCGAGGCATGGAGCCGGGGCGCCCAGCGCGTCGATCTCGTCGAGATCTCCCGCACGGCGGCGAACATCGTCAGCCGCAACGTCACCGTGGTCGCCAAGGCCATGAGCGCGGAGCCGGCGGCGAAGGTGCATCAGAGCGCCGTCCGGGCCTACCTCTCACGAGCGCAGGGTCCGTTCGATCTCGTGTTCATCGATCCGCCGTACGATCTCGACGACGCGGCCATGACGGCAGACCTGGTCGCGCTCGCGGCTCTGCTGTCGGAGGACGCCGTGGTCGTCATCGAGCGCGGCAAGCGGGCGACGCCACCCGACCTCGATGCCGCCGGCCTCACTCTGCTGAGGGAGAAGGCGTACGGGGACACCCGCGTGTGGTGGGCGGAGCCGTCGGGCGAGCAGGCCTGACGCCGCACGCGCTGCGCTGTCAGCGCGCGTGATCCCAGTCGCGGTACGGGTCCCACCCCGACTCGGCGACCGGCTCCCCGTCGACGAGCACCGGCGCGTCCCCGCGAGTGAGCACCTGGCCGATCGGCGTGAAGCCGTCGGGGACCTCACCGGGAGCGAAGGTCGCCAGCAGGCCGTGATCCTCTCCCCCACCCAGCGCCCGACCGCGATCGCCCCCGAACGCCAGCGCGTCCAGCGCGGAGCCGGAGAGCGCGATCGTCACACCGGAGGCATCCGCCATGCGAGAGCCGTCCAGTGCCAGGCCGTCGGAGACGTCCATCATGGCCGTTGCTCCGCCATCCGCCGCGATCGGTCCGAGCGCGAGCGGGGGCACCGGCCGCAGCTGCCGATCGAGGGCACGCTGCTGCACGGCATCCAGAGCTGAGCGATCGACCGGCACCGGGGTCGCACCGTCGCGGAAGCGGGCGAACAGCAGCCCGAGACCCGCGGCGGCCACGCCGAGATCCCCCGCGAGGGCGACGACGTCGCCGGGCCGCGCTCCGGCGCGCGTCACCGCGGAGCGCCCGCCGAGATCGCCCAGCGCCGTGACCGCGATCATCAGCAGCTCCGAGACCGTGAGGTCACCGCCGACGACCGAGCATCCCGGTGCCAGCTGAGCGCAGCACTCCCGGAAGCCGTCGGCCATCGCCTCGACGAACGACAGCCGGGTGCCGGCGGGCACGGCGAGCGACACGAGCAGGGCGGTGGGCACCGCGCCCATGGCGGCGATGTCGGAGAGGTTCACCGCAGCCGACTTCCAGCCGAGGTCGTAGCCGGTCGACCAGGCCAGGCGGAAGTCCGGCCCTTCGACCAGGGTGTCCGCGGTGGCGACGACGGATCTCGACGGAGCGGTGATCACTGCCGCGTCGTCACCCGGACCGAGCACGGCGTGCGCAGCAGGTGCGGTGCGCGCGAGGATGGCGCGCAGTACCGCTCCCTCCGAGATGTCGCCGATGCGCGGGTCGTCGTCGGAGCCGGATGCCATGCCGACAACGGTAGCCTGGAATCATGCTGCGCCGTCTCGCCCTGATCACCGGTGCGGCGGCGATGCTCGCCCTCACCGGCTGCTCGACCACCGTCGCCCTGACCCCGGCCGCCGACGCGAACGACCCGGCATGCGCCGAGGTGACCGTGCGCCTCCCGCAGAGCGTGGCCGGGCAGGACCGCCGCTGGACCGACGCGCAGGCCACCGGGGCGTACGGGACGAACGGGAAGACGAGCGTCATCCTGACGTGCGGCGTCGCCGTTCCCGGGCCGACCGCGGATCTGCAGTGCGTGACCCTCGAGGGCATCGACTGGCTCGTCGATGAATCAGAGGCCCCCCGCATGCGCATGACCACCTATGGCCGCAGTCCTGCCGTGCAGGTCTTCGTCGACACCGAGGTCGTCAGCGCCAACGATGTGCTCACCAGCCCGGGCATCGTCTCCGGCGTGCGGATGATCGATGCGGAGAGCGCCTGCACGGCCCCTGACGAGCTGACCGACTAGCCCTTCGGCAAGCTCAGGGACCCAGCGGGGGTCAGGGACCCAGCGGGGGTCAGGGACCCAGCGGAGGTCAGGGGCCCAGCGCGGCTCAGCGGCGCAGGCCGCCCTCAATCAGCTCGGTGATCAGCTCGCCGTAGCTCAGGCCCGACGCGATCCAGCACTTCGGGAACATCGAGATCGGAGTGAAACCGGGCATGGTGTTCAGCTCGTTCACGACGATCTCGCCATCGGCTGCGAGGAACACGTCCACCCGCGCGAGGCCCTTGCCGTCGACCGCCTCGAATGCGCGCACGCCGATCTGCTGCACGGCCGCGATCTCGGCATCCGACATCTCCGCCGGGCAGACGACGTCGACGCCCTCCCCGCCCAGGTACTTGCCCTCGAAGTCGTAGAAGCCGCGCGAGGTGAGCACGATCTCACCCGGCAGCGATGCGCGCACTCCGTCGGCGGTCTCGAGGATCGCGACCTCGATCTCCCGGCCGACGATGCCCGTCTCGACGAGCACCTTCTCGTCCTCCGCGAAGGCAACCTCGAGAGCCGCATCGAGCTCGCCGAGGGTCTCGACCTTCGACACGCCCACGCTGGATCCCGCCCGGGCGGGCTTGACGAACAGCGGCAGGCCGAGCTCGGCGATCGCGGCGCGCAGCGGCGCCGAATCCTGTTGCCAGGCGCGCTGGCGAACCGTGACCCACGGCGAGACGGCGATGCCCTCGGATTCGAGTGCGACCTTCATGAAGTGCTTGTCCATGCACATTGCCGAGTCGAGCACTCCGCCGCCGGCGTACGGGATCTCGAGGATGTCGAAGAAGCCCTGGATCGTGCCGTCCTCACCGTGCGTGCCGTGCAGGATCGGCAGCACCACGTCGACGGCAGCGAGTTCGACGAGCGAGCCATCGGGCGCGACGACGCGCAGCACGCGGTCGCCACCGGCCTCCGGCCACCGGATCCGCGTGCCGTTGTCGCGCACCTCCGGCATGTTCGCCGCATCCAGCGCGAACTTCGCGGGGTCATCCTGCTCGAGCACGAACGCGCCCTCGCGGGTGATCCCGACCGGGATCACGTTGTAGCGATCGCGATCAATCGCCGCCAGAACCCCGCCCGCCGTTGCGGAGCTGATCGAGTGCTCGCTGGAACGCCCGCCGAAGAGCACCACCACCGTCTGCTTGTCCATGATTGGTCATCTCCTCCTGCGGAGTGTCGTCGTCGGTGGTCAGGTGCGGCGCGATATCACGCGGGTCCATCCGCCCGTCGAGCACCATCTTCACCTGCTGCACGATGGGCATGTGCACTTCTGATTCGTGTGCGAGCTGGAGAATGGGAGCGACCGAGGCGAGACCCTCCGCGGTCTGATTCATCTGCTTCACCACATCGTGGAAGCTGTACCCCTGCCCGAGCAGCCGCCCGGCGGTGTTGTTCCGGCTCAGCGGCGACTGGCACGTCGCGATCAGATCCCCGAGTCCCGCCAGACCCTGCAGCGTCTCGGGGCGGGCTCCATTCGCCACTGCGAAGTCGGTCATCTCGACCAGACCGCGGGTGATGATCGACGCCTTGGTGTTCTCGCCGTACCCCACGCCGTCGACGATGCCGATGGCGACCGCGATGAGGTTCTTCAGCACGCCGCCGAACTCCGTGCCGATGACGTCGGTGTTCACGAACGAGCGGAAGTAGCGGTTGCGGGCGGTGCGCGCCACCGCATCCGCTGTCTCCTGGCTGCGGGAGGCGATCACGGCTGCGGTGGGCTGCTCTCGCGCGATCTCGAGCGCGAGGTTGGGTCCGGATGCCACGGCGATCCGATCCGGATCGCATCCCAGCTCCTGCTCGATCACCTGACTCATCCGCAGACCCGACGAGCGCTCCACGCCCTTCATCAGGCTGATGATCGGGATGTCCTGGCCGGCGAGCAGCGGGCGCAGCGCCTTCAGGTTCTCGCGCAGGGTCTGACTCGGCACCGACAGGTACACCTGCTGCGCGCCGTCGAGGGCATGCGCGAGCTCGTGCGTCGCGTCGATGGTGCGGGGCAGGTTGATGCCGGGCAGGTACTTCGAGTTGCGCTTCGCCTCGGCGATCTCCTGCGCGAGCTCCGGCCGACGCGCCCACATCGTCACCTGGGCGCCGCCATCCGAGAGGATCTTGCCGAAGGTGGTGCCCCAGCTGCCGGCGCCGATCACGGCGGCACGAGTGCCGGAGGGCTGCGGTGTGCGCTTATGAATCAAGGCGGCCCGTCTCCTTCTGACCGTGGTCGCCCGGGTTCCAGCGCTTCTCCGGGGCCTTCTCGTCGCGCAGCTCCTCGAGCAGGGCCGTGATGGCGGCCATCAGACGCTCGGTCGCGATGTTCAGCACACCCGGTTCACCGGCGCGGCCGCGCAGGTCCGACAGATCCACCGGATCGCCGATCAGCACGCGCACTGGCTTGCGCAGGGGCCAGAGGCTGAGCCCCTTCTGGTAGCGCCCCATGATCTGCTGGGTGCCCCACTGCGCCATCGGGATCAGCGGGATGTCGCCGGTGAGCGCGAGGCGCACGGCGCCCGACTTGCCGCGCATCGGCCACATCGCGGGATCGCGGGTCAGCGTCCCCTCGGGGTACACGATCACGCCGCGACCGTTCTCGACCAGGTCGCGCGACTGCGTGAGCGTCTGCTTCGCACCGGATGCCGATGATGCCCTGGCGACGGGGATCATCCCCGTCTTCCGCAGGACCCAGCCGAGGACGGGGGCGCGGAACAGGCTGTCCTTCGCCATGAACCGCGGCAGGCGCCCGGCGCGGTACACCGACATCGCCACGATCAGCGGGTCGAATTCGGAGTAGTGGTTCGGCGCCAGCACGAAGGCGCCCGTGCGGGGCAGCTTCTCGGCGCCGGAGACGGTGACCTTGGCCAGCAGCGACACGGGCGGGATCACGATCGCCGCGAGCGGCCAGAAGAGACTGGGGCGGCTGCGTTCTGAGGCGGCCATCAGCTCACCGGACGACGTCGAAGTCAGCGCCCAGTGCGCGGAGCTTGTCGAGGAACTTCTCGTACCCGCGGCTGAGGATGTCGACACCCGAGACCTGCGACTCGCCTTCCGCCGTCAGGGCGGCGATCACGTGGCTGTAGCCGCCGCGCAGGTCGGGAACCACGATGTCAGCCGCGTGCAGCGGCGTGGGGCCGGTGATGACGGCGGCCTGCTCGAGCTCCCGACGCGGCACGCGACGGGGTCCGTCCTGCAATCCGTGCGGGTGCACCTCGATGTCGGCGCCCATCTTCACCAGAGCCTGAGTGAAACCGAAGCGGTTCTCGTAGACGGTCTCGTGCACGATGGAGCGGCCAGGCGCCTGGGTCAGTGCCACGATCAGCGGCTGCTGCCAGTCGGTCATGAAGCCCGGGTGCACGTCGGTCTCGACGACGACGGGCTTGAGCTCGCCGTCGCGACGGAAGAGGATGCCGTCCTCCTGCACGTCGAACCAGCCGCCCGCCTTGCGGAAGACGTTGAGGAAGGTGAGCATCTCCTGCTGCTTGGCGCCGCCGACGAAGATCTCGCCGTCTGTGGCCAGCGCAGCGCACGCCCACGACGCGGCCTCGTTGCGGTCGAAGATGGCGCGGTGGTCGTAGCCTCTCAGGGTCTCGACACCCTCGATGAGGATGACCCGGTTCGGCTCGTACGAGATGATGGCGCCCATCTTCTGCAGCACGGCGATGAGATCCATGATCTCGGGCTCGATGGCGGCGTTGCGCAGCTCGGTCACGCCCTTGGCGCGCACGGCCGTCAGCAGCACCTGCTCGGTGGCGCCGACGCTCGGGTACGGCAGGTGGATGTTCGCGCCCTTGAGACCGTTGGGTGCGGAGAGACGGATGCCGCTCGGCTGCTTCTCGACGACCGCCCCGAATTTGCGCAGCGCGTCGAGGTGGAAGTCGATCGGCCGGTCGCCGATCCGGCATCCACCGAGGTCGGGGATGAACGCCTGACCGAGCCGGTGCAGCAGAGGCCCGCAGAACAGGATCGGGATGCGCGACGCGCCGGCGTGCGCGTCGATCTCCTCGTAGTGGGCCGATTCGACGTCGCTCGGGTCGAGGATCAGCGAACCGGGCTCGTCACCCTCGGTGACGGTCACGCCGTGCACCTCGAGCAGCGACCGGACGACGGCGACGTCGCTGAGGTCGGGGACATCGCGCAGCGTGCTCGCCGTCTCACCGAGCAGGGTCGCGACCATCGCCTTCGTGGCGAGGTTCTTGGCGCCCTTGACATCGACGCGTCCGCGCAGCGGTCTGCCGCCGCGGATCGCGAGGACAGATCCGGCGGGAGCCGGAACCCGGTCGTCTACAGCAACTCGCGGCGATGTCGTCATTCGGGCCTCATCTTCTTCGGGACATCGCGGCGTTCGCCGCGATGTCTGTGTGTCTCACGGCGGATGCCGCAGGGCTTGTGGCCCCCGGCCCACGATGTCCCGCCCTATCGGACCGGAAGCGCACGTGGCCGCCACGACTCGCGACGGGCCTCGAACTGCGCGATCTTGTCTTCGTTGCGCAGAGTGAGCCCGATGTCATCGAGCCCTTCGAGGAGCCGCCATCTAGTGTAATCGTCGATCCCGATGGCGGCCTGGAAGACAGGCTCGGAGCCCGGCCTCTCGCCGGGCACGGTCACCGTGCGAGCCTCGAGATCGACCGTGACCGACCTACCCGGTCGCTCGTCGATCAGCTCCCAGATCCGCTCGATCTCGGCCTCCTCGACGGTCGCCGCCAGCAGACCCTGCTTTCCGGAGTTGCCCCGGAAGATGTCGGCGAAGCGCGACGAGAGCACGACCGAGAATCCGAAGTCGCGCAGTGCCCAGACGGCGTGCTCGCGGCTCGATCCGGTACCGAAGTCGGGCCCGGCGACCAGCACGGATGCGCCCTGGTACGGGGCCTGGTTGAGCACGAACTCCGGATCCTGACGCCAGCCGTGGAACAGGGCATCCTCGAAGCCGGTCTTGGTGACCCGCTTCAGGAACACCGCGGGGATGATCTGGTCGGTGTCGACGTTCGAGCGCTTCAGCGGAGCGGCGATGCCGGTGTGGGTGGTGAACTTCTCCATCAGATGCTCGCTTCCAGGTCTGCGGGGCTCGACAGCGTGCCTCGGATCGCGGTGGCGGCTGCGACCAGAGGCGAGACCAGGTGCGTGCGACCGCCCTTGCCCTGACGTCCCTCGAAGTTGCGGTTCGACGTCGACGCGCATCGCTCACCGGGGGCGAGCTGATCGGGATTCATGCCGAGGCACATCGAGCATCCCGCGAATCGCCATTCGGCTCCGAACGCCTCGACGATCTTGTCGATGCCCTCGGCCTCGGCCTCGAGGCGCACCCGGGCGGATCCGGGAACGACCATGACGCGAACGCCGTCGGCCTTCTTCTTGCCGTCGATGATCGACGCGAAGGCGCGCAGGTCCTCGATGCGGCTGTTCGTGCACGACCCCATGAAGACGGCGTCGACCTGCACCTCCTTCAGCGGGGTGCCGGGAGTGAGATCCATGTACTCGAGCGCACGCTCTGCGGCTGCGCGCTCGTTGGCGTCGGCGATCGCGGCCGGGTCGGGCACGGACGACGACAGCGAGCTTCCCTGGCCGGGGTTGGTGCCCCAGGTGACGAAGGGCTCGAGCTGGTCGGCGTCGATGAACACCTCGGCGTCGAAGGTCGCACCCTCGTCGGTCGGCAGCGTGCGCCAGTAGGCGACCGCGTCGTCCCAGTCCTGCCCCTGCGGAGCATGCGGCTTGTCCTTCACGTACGCGAAGGTCGTCTCGTCGGGGGCAACCATGCCGGCGCGCGCACCGGCCTCGATCGACATGTTGCAGATCGTCATACGGCCCTCCATCGAGAGGGCGCGGATGGCGCTGCCGCGGTACTCGAGCACGTAGCCCTGTCCCCCGCCGGTGCCGATCTTCGCGATCACGGCGAGGATGATGTCCTTCGCGGTGACCCCCGGCCGCAGCGTGCCCTCGACGTTGATCGCCATGGTCTTGAAGGGCTTCAGAGGCAGCGTCTGGGTCGCCATGACGTGCTCGACCTCGCTGGTGCCGATGCCGAACGCCATCGCGCCGAAAGCGCCGTGCGTGGAGGTGTGCGAGTCGCCGCAGACCACGGTGATGCCGGGCATGGTGAGCCCGAGCTGCGGGCCGACCACGTGCACGATGCCCTGCTCGGCATCGCCCAGCGAGTGCAGGCGCACGCCGAACTCGGCGGCGTTGCGACGCAGCGTCTCGATCTGCGTGCGGCTGGTGAGGTCGGCGATCGGCTTGTCGATGGCGAGGGTCGGCGTGTTGTGGTCCTCGGTCGCGATCGTCAGGTCGAGCCGGCGGAGCGGACGCCCCTCGGCGCGCAGCCCGTCGAACGCCTGCGGGCTGGTGACCTCGTGCACGAGGTGCAGGTCGATGTAGATGAGATCCGGTTCGCCGTTCTCGCCCTTGACGACGAGGTGATCGTCCCAGACCTTCTCGGCCAGAGTGCGCGGCGCTGTGCTGCTGGTCATGCGGTGTGTTCCTTAGATGGCTCGAAGAGTCGGCCCATGATGGACTCCGCGACGAGGAAGGCCTTAGATCGAGGTCCCGTCGCGGCTGCTAAGAAGAAGAACCACCCGCCGCATGCCGGTCAGTTTACACGGCGTCGACGGGTGGCCCTCCGGTGTGTTTCACACAGCGGAACCGGTCATGCTCAGCTCTCGAGGGCGGCCTTCCTGTCGCGTCGCGAAGCCATCAGGCTGGCGATGGTGGCGACGGCCATCGAGGCGAAGATGATACCGAGCGACACCCAGTTGTTGATGTCCGGAGCCCACTCGATCGGCTGACCGCCGTTGATGAACGCCAGCTCGTTCTCGTGCATGGCGTGCAGGATCAGCTTGACGCCGATGAACGCGAGGATGAACGCCACCCCGTAGTGCAGGTAGCGCAGGCGGTCGAGCAGATCGCCGAGCAGGAAGTAGAGCTGACGCAGGCCCATCAGCGCGAACAGGTTCGCCGTGAAGACGATGAACGGGTTGGTCGTCACGCCGAAGATGGCGGGGATCGAGTCGACGGCGAACATCAGATCGGTGACGCCGAGCGAGACGAACACGATGAGCATCGGGGTGAAGATCTTCTTGCCGCTGACGACCGTGCGCAGCTTGGGCCCGTCGTACTCGTCGCTGATCGGGATGACCCTGCGGATCTGCCGGACGATGAAGTTCTCGGTCTTCGCGTCGTCCTCCTCCTTCTCCGGCATGGCCTGACGGATCGCCGTGAAGACGAGGAACGCTCCGAAGAGGTAGAAGATCGGGCTGAGATGCTCGACCGCAGCGCCGACGATGAGGATGAAGATCGCGCGCAGCACCAGCGCGATGATGATGCCGACCATCAGCGCCTCCTGCTGATAGCGACGCGGCACCGAGAACTGCGTCATGATCAGCACGAAGACGAAGAGGTTGTCGATTGAGAGGCTGTACTCCATCGCCCACCCGGTGAGGAAGTCGAGCGATGACTTCGTGTCGCCGAAGAAGGCGAGCGTGGCCGCGAAGATCAGCGCCAGAGTGACGTAGAACGCCACCCACAGGCTGGACTCCTTGGTCGAGGGGATGTGCGGCCGCTTGAGGATCAGCAGCAGGTCCGCGATGAGGATCACGGTGAGCACGATGAGGGACGTGACTTCGAACCAGATGGGAATCAAAGGACTGGAGCCTTTCGGGGGTGCGGTGAGTACCGAAAGTCTCTCCCCGCATGTGTGACATGCGCCGCGCGGCCGGAGCAGCTTTGATGGTGCTCGTGATGACGATCCGCGCGATGTCGGGATACTCCCCCTCGCTGCATCGATCGTAGCGGATTCTGAGACGGTCTCCTGTTCCGGGACACCTGCATATGAGAGACACTCAGACAGGCGACGGCGAACGGAAGAGGGATGCCGAACAGCACGCAGGACCGCGAGTGGGCCGCTCGAGCCGCATCCGGGGATCAGGATGCGTTCCGGGCGATCTACCGCGCCCATGTGCGCGCGGTCTACTGGATCGCCCACGGGATCCTCGGCTCGCCCTCCGACGCCGAGGATGTGGTGCAGGAGACGTTCGTGGTCGCCTGGCGGAAGCTGCCCGGTCTCGAGCTGCTCGGCGATTCCCTGCTGCCGTGGCTCGCGACCATCTGCCGCTTCCAGTCGGCGAACCGCCTTCGTCGGCTGCGCCGCGACAGCGCGAACACCGCGGATGCCGTGGACGAGATGCTCCCGGGCACGGTGAGCGTCGAGGACCAGGTCATCGCGTCATCGCTCGCCGAGCGGATCACGGCAGAAGTGGAGCGCCTCGGCGACACCGACCGGGAGATCTTCCGGCTGTGCGCGGTGGAGGGGTACGCCTACGAGGCCGCTGCCGCGCAGCTCGGGGTGAGCCACGCCGCTGTTCGCAATCGTCTCTCCCGGGTGCGTTCGCGACTTCGCGGCGCGGTGAAGGAAGTGAGAGACGCATGAGCGAGAAGAGCGGACTGCCTCCGCTGAGCGACGAGAGCATCGCGGAGATGGAGCGGACGATCTTCGATCGGATCGCCCACGATGCGCACGGGAGCACGCGCGCGGCGGCTGACGGACGTCGTCGTCGACGCGGGTGGGCCACAGCTCTCGGAGTGGCTGCCGCGTTCGCCGCCGGCGCGCTCATCGCGCCGCCGCTGCTGAACGGACTGGGATCGGCGATGCCGAGCAGCGCGGGCGACTCGGCGGCCGTTGCACCGGCGCGCGATGCCGCGAGCGAGGTCCAGCCTGCTCCCCAGGCCGAATCCGGAGGCGATGCTGACGGCAGCGACGCGATCTCGTCGGGTGGGGCGGTCGCCCCGCGTGACGACAGCGGCGACAAGGGCGCAGACGTGCCGTTCGCGACTCTCGACGGCACCCGGGAGATCATCGTGACTGCCGAGATGACACTTCAGGTGAGCGACGCGAAGGACGCTGCCGATAAGATCGCGGCTCTGGCTGCCGAGCACGGCGGCTTCGTCGAGTCCGCTTCGCTCGGTCTCGACCCCGTTGGGGGCGAGCTGCTCCCCCAGCAGCCGCGACAGCCGGGCACCGGGTGGATCAGCATCCGGATCCCCGCGGCTGACCTCGATGAGGTGATGACTGCCGTGGGCGCGGATGCCGAGGTGCTGCGCTCGACGATCTCACGCGGCGACGTCACCTCCACGGCCGTCGATCTGCGGGCTCGGATCGCCTCGGCGCGCACCTCGGTCGAGCGGCTGACGGAGCTCATGAGCAAGTCGGGATCGGTGGCCGACCTGATCGCCGCCGAATCGGCGCTGAGCGAGCGCCAGGCGCAGCTCGAGAGCTACGAGCAGCAGCTGAAGAGCCTGGACGAGCAGGTCGCCCTGTCGACGCTCTCCATTCAGCTGACCGAGCAGACCACTGCTGCCGGGGCGGATCCCGCCGGTTTCGGCGACGGGCTGCTGGCCGGGTGGAACGGGCTGATCGCGAGCATGAACGGCCTTGTCGTCGTCATCGGCTTCCTGCTGCCGTGGCTCGGCATCGCCGCGCTCGTGCTGGTGGTCGTGTGGCTCATCCGCCGACGCCGGCGTCGCAGCGCAACAACGGACTGAAGCCGCATCGATGCATCCGGACGACACCCTTCCGCGCCCGCACTCGCGTCCGGTAGCGTGCGGCCATGACAGTGAAGTCCTTCTCTCCCCGGTACGCGATCGTCACGGCATCCGATTCCGGGATCGGGGCCGCCACCGCTCTCGCGCTCGCTGATGCCGGGATGGATGTCGGCATCACCTGGCACAGCGACGAAGAGGGCGCCGAGCGGACGGCCTCTGGGGTGCGCGAGCGAGGTCGCACGGCGGTGTCACCCGGTTCGACGCGACCGACCTCGGCAGCGTCGCGGGGGTGGTCGACGATCTCGCGGAAGGGCTCGGCGGGCTCGACGTGTTCGTGAACAACGCCGGCGCCAGCGTGCCTCGTCCCTTTCTCGAGGTGCCGCTGAGCGAATGGCGCGACACGGTGGCGCTGAACCTCGATGGGGCCTTCGCCGGGATGCAGGCCGCGGCACGCCGCATGGTCGCCGCAGGCGCAGGTGGCCGGATCATCGCCGTGACCAGCGTGCACGCGCACCAGCCGCGAGTGGGCCTGGCCGCCTACATCGCGGCGAAGCACGGACTGTCGGGACTCATCAAGACCATGGCGCAGGAGCTCGGCGAGCACGGCATCACCGCCAACGCCGTGGCGCCGGGTGAGATCGCGACGGCTGCGAGCGGCCGCACGTCCGCCGACGCCGATCGCACGCACCGGCCAGGCGTGCCGCTCGGCCGGCCGGGGAAGGCCGAGGAGGTGGCGGCGGTGATCGCGTTCCTCGCCTCTGCGGAGGCGAGCTACGTGACCGGCGCCGATTGGAGCGTCGACGGCGGGATGCTGCAGATGGGCCCGCAGGCTGGATCGCATCTCGCCGACGACTCCTGGCGTGAGGGCTGAACGCCCGTCCGGACGCTAAGAAGGCCCTCCGGATTCCGGAGGGCCTTCTTCATGTCGGTGACCCCAGCGGGATTCGAACCCGCGTTACCGCCGTGAGAGGGCGGCGTACTAGGCCGCTATACGATGGGGCCGTCACTGCAACCGTTCAAGTATGCCATGACCGATCCCGCCGCACAAAATCAGCCCTGGCCCACGCCTGCAGCACGGCCGGGTGGCCGGCCGCCGCGTACGCAGAAGGCCCTCCGATCGCTCGGAGGGCCTTCTGTGTCGCTGTGACCCCAGCGGGATTCGAACCCGCGTTACCGCCGTGAGAGGGCGGCGTACTAGGCCGCTATACGATGGGGCCGTTCGGCCCTGAGGGCCGATGTGGCAACCGTGCAATTCTGTCACGCCGGGCGCGACCACTCCAAATCGACGGCGACGGCGCATACATCGCGGGCGTGTCGCGTCGACGGGCTTGCCCGAACCGGGTCGGCCGAGTTGACTGCGCTCATGCGCATCACGAAATACGAGCACGCAGCACTGCGAATCGACGAGGGCGGCGAGACCCTCCTGATCGATCCGGGTTCGTTCACCATGCCGCTCGACGACCTCGGTCCAGTCGTGGCTGTCGTCATCACGCACGAGCACCCCGACCACTGGACGGCCGCGCACCTCGACCGCATCCTTCGCGCTGCGCCGGGCATCCCGATCTTCAGCACGGCAGGCGTGGCTGCTGCCGCATCCGATTACGACATCACTGTCGTGGCACCGGGCGACGCGATGACGGTCGGCGCGTTCAGCCTGCGGTTCTTCGGCGGCCAGCACGCCGTCATCCACGAGAGCATGCCGGAGATCGAGAACCTCGGTGTGCTCGTGAACGATGAGCTGTACTACCCCGGCGATTCCTACGCGATCCCCGACGGCGTCGACGTGAGCACCCTCGCTGCTCCGCTGGGCGCTCCCTGGCTGAAGATCGGCGAGGCGATGGACTTCGTGCTCGCCGCGGCCCCGCGGCGCTGCTTCGGCACGCACGACATGACGCTGTCGACGATCGGCCGCACCATGCATCGCCAGCGTCTGCAGTGGGCGACAGAGCAGGGCGGCGGGAAGTTCTTCGAGCTCGACCCGGCCGAGAGCCTCGACGTCTGACTCAGGGCCGGACCGCGCTCACAGCCCGGCTTGAGCCGCCCGCACCCACAGATCGCGTGCGAGATCGTCGCGCGACTCGATCACCAGACGACGCAGCGCACCCGGAGCATCCGCGTTCTGCTCGAGCCACGCGTCGACGGCGTCGGTGCTCTCCGTCGCGGGGAACAGGCCCAGCACGAGTCGTTGCGCGAGCTCGATGCTGCGCTCGGCCCATACGCCGCGGATCCGCTCGAAGTACTGCGCGTCGAAACCGTCGATGAGGTCGCGACGCCCGCCGGCGCGGAAGCCCGAGATGGTCGCGTCGAGGTGGTCGTTGCTCAGACTGTGGTCGTTCCAAGCCGCCTCCCACGCCGCGGCGCGGGTCGAGGCATCCGGCCGGGATGCCAGGGCGCGGATCTCCGCGGTACGGCCGGCGGCCGTGTCATCGGCCGCGCGCGCTGCCGCGATCGCCTCGGCGTCCGCACGTCCCGTGGTGGCCAGCGCGGTGAGCAGCAGCCAGCGCAGGTCGGCATCCATCGGGAGCCCCTGCGGGGCGTCGCCGTCGAGGATGGCACGTACGTCGTCGGCGCGGGAGTCGTCGAACGACGACGCGGCGGCGAAGGCGCGTGCCCACGACAGCTGAGCATCGCTGCCGGGGTCGGCGCTCTGCAGCGCCGCCCAGGTCGAGTCGACCCAGGAACGGCGCTGCTCTGCACGCTCGTCGTCGACGACGTAGTGCGCGATGGCGTACGCGGCATTCAGCAGCGTCGCGCTCAGCAGTCCGACGTTCGGTTCGGCGGGCGCGTGCATGCGCACGATCTCGAGATACCGGGTCGCGGCCAGTTCGCCGTCCCTTGTCGCGTTCCACAGCGACGACCAGATGAGGCCGCGGGCCAGGTCATCCGACAGCGACGACAGCGAGGCGGCGACGGTGCTGAGCGAGCGCTCGTCGAGCCGCACCTTGGCGTAGGTGAGGTCGTCATCGTTGAGCAGGATGAGGTCGGCATCCGGGATCTCGACCTCGGTGCGCTCCTGGTGGACGGTCAGCTCGATGCGCTCGCGGAGGCTGAGTGCGCCGTCGACGCGGTCGTACAGCCCAACGCGCAGTCGGTGCGGGCGCGGGGCCACGTCGCCGCTGTCCTGCACGATAACGCGTCGTCCCTCGGCATCCGTCTCGAGCCAGAGGGCCGAGACCCCGCTGGTCTCGAGCCACGACCGCGACCAGTCGCGCAGCGGCTGGCCGGAGGCCGCCTCGAGCTCGTCGAGCAGGTCGCCGAGAGTGGTGTTGCCGAACGCGTGCGCGGCGAAGTAGCGGCGCGCGCCCTCGAAGAACGCGTCCTCGCCCACGAATGCGACCAGCTGCTTGAGCACCGAGGCGCCCTTCGCGTAGGTGATGCCGTCGAAGTTCAGCTTCGCGGCTTCGAGATCGGGGATGTCGGCGACGATGGGATGGGTGGTCGGCAGCTGGTCCTGCCGGTACGCCCAGGTCTTGCGGCTGTTCGCGAATCGCGCCCAGGCATCGGTGAACCGGGTCGCGGCGGCGGAGGCATGCGTCCCCATGTAGTCGGCGAACGACTCCTTGAGCCACAGGTCGTCCCACCAGCGCATCGTCACGAGATCCCCGAACCACATGTGGGCCATCTCGTGCAGGATCGTGTTGGCGCGAGCGCCGCGCTGCGCGTCGGTCGCGGCTCCCCTGCTGATGTACGCCTCGGTGAACGTCACGAGGCCAGGGTTCTCCATCGCGCCGAGGTTGTACTCGGGCACGAAGATCTGGTCGTACTTGCCCCACGGGTACGGGTACGCGAATGCGTCGGTGAAGAAGTCGAGACCCTGACGGGTGACCTCGAGGATCTCGTCTGCCTCCAGGTGCTCGGCGAGGGATGCGCGGCACAGCACGCCGAGGTCGATCCGCTGGTCGTCGCGCGTCCATTCGCCGTCGATCCTGGCGTACGGTCCGGCGGCGATGGAGGTGATGAAGCTGGAGATGGGCAGGGTGGGGGCGAACTCCACCGTCTGCACGCCGATCCCGGGTGTCACGTGCGCGGGCGACTGATTCGAGAGCACGTGCCAGCCGGCGGGAGCGACCACGTGGAACGTGTACGCGGCCTTCAGATCAGGCTGCTCGAAGCACGCCATGACGCGGCGGGAGTCGGCCGGCTCGTACTGCGTGTACAGATACGTCTCCCCGTCGACCGGGTCGTGGAAGCGGTGCATGCCCTCACCCGAGCGGCTGTACGCCGCGACGCCCTCGACGCGGACCACGTGCGAGCCGCCCAGGCCGTCGAGCAGGATGCGGGCGCCGTCCCAGCGGACCTCCCGCTCGTCACCGTCGACGATGACGCGGTCGACGGACTCCCCGATGAAGTCCAGCCAGGTCTCGGCCTCGGTCGCGTCGAACGTCAGCGTCGTCGCGGTGGGAAAGCCGGTGCGGGCGCGCTCGGGGGCGCCGGCGAGGTCGAGTTCGACCCGCACCTCGCGCAGCGTGATCGACACTGCGCGACGGGAGGTCTCATCGCGGGAGAGATTGGCAGAGCTCATTCGTCCATCGTGTCACGTCGCGACTGCTCACGCAGTGACCAGCGCCGCGAGCGCAACCCCCTTCCCGTGCGTGACGAGGAAGGCGAGCGTGGCTCACGCACGCCTACGCGAAAAGGAGCTGACATGACCGACGAGAACACCAACGACCAGCTGACCTTCCAGAACCCGGTGGATCGCTTCCCCTCGATCAGCCCACCCAAGCAGGACCAGCCCGAGCCCGGCCTCGACGAGGAGCTGGAGCCGAAGGCCGACCGCGGCGAGCAGTCATACCGGGGCACCGGGCGGCTCGAGGGGCGCCGAGCCCTCATCACCGGCTCGGACTCCGGAATCGGCTCGGCGGTGGCGATCGCGTTCGCTCGCGAGGGCGCCGACGTCGCCCTGTCGTACCTGCCGGAAGAGGAGGAGGATGCCCAGCACGTGAAGTCCGTGATCGAGGACTGCGGACGTCGGGCGTTCCTGTTCCCCGGTGACCTGACCGACCGCGACTTCTGCCAGCAGCTCGTCGACCAGGCTGTGCAGGCGCTCGGCGGACTGGACGCGCTGGTGAACAACGCCGGCAAGCAGATCGCGGTCGAGGACATCGCCGACCTGGACGACGACCAGGTGACCGAGACGTTCACGACGAACATCATCGCGATGTTCCGCGTCTCCCGGGCGGCTCTCGCGCACATGCCCGCCGGGTCCACGATCGTCAACACCACGTCCATCCAGGCTTACGAGCCCTCGCCGCACCTGCTGGACTACGCCTCGACGAAGGCCGCGATCAACAACTTCACCAAGGGCCTCGCACAGCAGGTCGCGGAGAAGGGCATCCGCGTGAACGCGGTGGCGCCCGGTCCGATCTGGACGCCCCTGCAGGTCTCGGACGGGCAGCCGAAGGATGCTCTGCCCGAGTTCGGCAAGAGCACTCCCCTGGGCCGCGCCGGTCAGCCCACCGAGCTCGCCCCGGCGTACGTGTTCCTCAGCTCACCGGAGTCCAGCTACGTCCTCGGAGAGACGCTCAACGTGAACGGCGGCATGCCCACACCCTGAGACCGCGCGCGATGTCGCCGGTGCGGTTCACGAGGTGGTCCGCACCGGCGCCTTCGCGAGCGCCTGCTCGAGGTCGGCGAGCAGATCATCGACGTTCTCGAGACCGATCGACAGCCGCACGACATCGGCCCCCGGTCGCGCCTCCGGTGCGACCGGGCGGTGGGTGAGCGCGGCGGGATGCTGGATCAGCGAGTCCACGCCGCCGAGTGAGACGGCATGGGTGAACAGCCGCACCGCTCCGGTCAGCGCCTCCGCGGCAGCGTATCCGCCAGCGAGCCGTACGGCGATCATCGCTCCCCCGCCGCGCATCTGCCGGCCGATCAGGCCGCGCTCGTCACCGAACTCGGGGTAGAGCACCTCGCTGACCGCCGGGTTCTGCTGCAGCGCGAGAGCGAGCGCGCGGGCGGAGTTCTGCTGCGCGTGGATGCGCATCGGCAGAGTGGCGAGACCGCGGTGCAGCAGATATGCCCCGAGCGGGTGCAGCAGAGCGCCCGTGATCGCGCGCACCCTGCGCAGCGCCTCGGCCGTCTTCTCGCTGCAGGAGATGACGCCGGCGATCACATCACCATGACCGCCGATGTACTTCGTCGCGCTGTGCATCGACATCGCCGCTCCCAGATCGAGCGGGTTCTGCAGCAGCGGCGTGGCGAACGTGTTGTCGACGAGCACCGGGATGCCGTCGGACTGCGCCACGACGGCCGCGATGTCGACCAGGTCGAGCGTCGGGTTCGCGGGTGTCTCGAGGACGATCATGCCGGTGTCGGGGCGAACGCAGGCGGACACCTCGTGCTCATGGCAGAAGGTGACCTCCGCGCCCAGCAGCCCGGAGTCGAGCAGGTGATCGGTGCCGCCGTACAGCGGTCGCACGGCGACGATGTGCCGCTTGCCCACGGCGGTCGTGTGCGCGAGTATCGCGGCGGTCATGGCCGCCATCCCGGAGCCGAAGGCGACGGACGCCTCGGAGTGCTCGAGTTCGGACAGTGCCTCCTCGAAGCGTGCGACGGTGGGGTTCCACAGCCGCGCGTACACGTTGCCACCGTCGGGCAGGGGGTGACCGCCGGTGGCCATCGACTCGTACGAGTCCCCGCCGTGCAGGATGTCGGGCAGGGGATTGGTCGATGACAGATCGATCGGGGCGGCGTGGACACCGAGGGCGCCGAAGTCGGCGCGGCCGGCGTGGACGGCGACGGTGTCGGGGTGCAGCGGCATGTCGGACATGTCGTCGATCCTGCTCCCCACACTCACCAGAGTCCAGGTATGTTGTCGCGAGCAGTCACAGAGCGTGCGTATGTTGTTCTCTGAGCAGATCAACGTCGATGTCAGGAGCGGAAGTTGGCCTCAGCACAGCAGGGTGTCGTAGACGAGCTCGATCTGCGCATACTCGCGGCGCTGATCGACGCCCCGCAGGCTCCCATCAAGGATCTCGCGGTGGCGCTGGGCATCCCGGCATCCACCTGCGCCTTCCGGCTGCGCACCCTGCGCAGCCGTGGCGTGATCACGGGCCCACGACTCGAGATCGATCCAGCGAGCGTCGGCGCTCCGGTGCAGGCGATGATCCGCGTGCGGCTGGGCAGCCACAGCAGGGACGGCGTCGAGTCGCTGTTCGACGCTCTCGCCGCGACCAGCGGAGTTCTGCAGGTCTTCCATATCGCCGGAGCCGACGATTTCCTCGTGCACGTCGCGGTGGCCGACGCCGCAGCGCTGCGCGACATCGTGCTCGAGCGCATCACGGTGCACGACATCGTCAGGGCGACCGAGACGCAGCTGGTGTTCGAGTTGCGCGAGGGTGCGGGCGTCGTCCCCCGCCGATGAGACTCAGTGCTCCGCGGACATCTCGTCAGGACGGTCTGCGACGGGCTGTCCGGCGAAGCGCCGCGTGCTGAGCCACAGGACCACGCCCACGGCCAGCAGGATCGCCGCGAAGAGCCACACGATGGGTCGCTGCTGGCTGAGCAGCACGACGCATGAGATCACTCCGAGCACGGGCACGAAGGTCCAGACGCGGAAGTGCTCGTGCTGGACCTTGTCGCGACGCAGCACCAGCACCGACACGTTGGCGCTGATGAAGACCAGCAGAAGCAGGAGCACGACGGTCTCGGCGAGGGTCGCGAGGTCGCCGACGAGCGTCAGCAGCATCGCCACGACCGTCGTCGAGATGATCGCCACCCAGGGCGTCCGCCGGTTCGGCAGCACACGCCCGAGCGCGGAGGGCAGGAGCCCCTGCTCGGCCATGCCGAACGCGAGCCTGCTGGCCATGATCATGGTGAGCAGCGCGCCGTTGGCGACCGCGATCAGGGCGATGAGGCTGAACAGCCACGACGGCACGCTCACGCCGGTGGCCTCGACGACCGCGAGCAGCGGTCCGGTCGACTCCTGCAGCTCGTCGGTCGGCAGTGCGGCCGCGCTGGCCACGCCGACGAGCACGTAGACGACGCCGGCGGTGAGCAGCGCGCCGAACAGTGCGCGCGGGTACACCCGGCTGGGCTTCCTGACCTCTTCGATCACGTTCGCAGAGGTCTCGAACCCGACGAACGAGTAGTAGGCGACGATCGCGCCGCCCAGCACCGCACCCGCAACGCCGACGCCCTCGGGCAGCTCGGTCGCTCGGCCGAGGTCTCCCCCACCCCCGCCGACGAACATCGCCACCACGACGATCACGATCACGAGCCCGCTGAGCTCGATGGCCGTCATCACCAGGTTCGTGCCCATCGATTCCCGGATGCCCCTGGCGTTGAGCAGTCCGACCAGAACGAGGAACACCATCGCGGCGGGGATCACGGGCACGTCGATGAAGGTGGCCAGGTAGTCGCCCGAGAAGGCGATGGCGAGACCGGCCGCGCTGACGACGCCGGCGGCGAGCATGCTGAACCCGACCAGGAACGACAGCAGGGGGCTGCGGAAAGCCCGCTCGGCGAACACCGCGGCTCCCCCGGCCCGCGGATACTTCGTCACCAGCTCGGCGTAGGAGCCGGCGGTGAGCAGGGCGAGCAGCAGGGCGACGATCAGCGGCGCCCACAGCATGCCGCCCGCGCTCTCGGACAGCACGCCCATCAGGGCGTAGATCCCGGCGCCGAGAACGTCACCGAGGATGAACGCGAACAGCATCGGCCCGCTGATCGCTCGGCGCAGGCGGGGTGGGTTCTCAGCGGTGTCCATGCTCACGAAGGTAGAGGCGGGCGTCGGCCCGCGCACATGCCTTGACACCGGGGCGATGGTGCCGGTAAAACGCTCGCTCAGGCGGTCGTGCCGGCCTCACGACGCGGCAGCACCCAGCCCGCACGCGGGAAGTGGCACGTGTACCCATTGGGGTAGCGCACCAGGTAGTCCTGGTGCTCCGGCTCGGCCTCCCAGAACGGGGCTGCCGGCTCGATGGTGGTGACGGCCGGCGCGGGCCACAGGCCGGACGCGTCGACATCCGCGATGGTCTCGCGCGCGACGCGCTCCTGCTCGTCATCGAGCGGGAAGATCGCCGAGCGGTAGCTCGTGCCGATGTCGTTGCCCTGGCGGTTCAGAGTCGACGGGTCGTGGATCTGGAAGAAGAAGGCGAGGATGTCCCGGTACGTCGTCTGGGCGGGGTCGTAGACGATCTCGAGTGCCTCGGCGTGCCCGGGATGGTTGCGATAGGTCGGGTGATCGTTCTCGCCGCCGGTGTAGCCGACCCGCGTGGCGACGACGCCGGGCTGGCGGCGGACGAGGTCCTCCATGCCCCAGAAGCACCCGCCGGCGAGCACGGCCGTGTCCAGACCTGCGCGGCGGGTGATCTCTCCGGTGTCGCTGGTTCCGCTGGTCATGCTCGTCTCCTCGTGTCTCGTGACAGGGCTCGGGTGCCCCGTCTTCCATTCTGCCTCCGCTCCGCCGAAGGAGGGCCGGTCGCGGGCGCCCACCCGACAGGAATGCGGCGCACGCGGTCTAAGTTGGTGCTCAGAGCCGCTTCCCGGCCGGTCATCGCATCCGAGGAGATGAGAAATGCGTCCCTATCTCGATAAGTCCGCACCTGACGTCTGGAAGGCCGCCGGAGAGTACTCCCGGGCCGTGGCGAGCGAGGCCGAGCGCAGCGGACTCTCGCTGCAGGAGAGCGAGTTCATCAAGGTGCGGGCGTCGCAGATCAACGCCTGCGCGTTCTGCCTCGATCTGCACACGCGCGAAGCTCGCGGCGCGGGCATCCCCCAGCAGAAGATCGACCTGCTTCCCGCGTGGCGGGAGACGACGCTCTTCACCGAGCGCGAGACCGCCGTGCTGGCCGTCGCCGAGGCCGCGACGCGCATGCCCCTGACCGAGGAGTCGAAGGCCGATCTGGCCGGTGCGCGGGCCGTGCTGGGCGACGCCGCATTCGCCGCCGCGGAGTGGGTCGCGCTCACCATCAACATGTTCAACCGGATCTCGATCCTCAGCGAGCACCCGGTGCGCCCGCGCGGTGACGACGGCAAGGTGCTGTCATGACCGAAGAGCGCTTCGTCGTGAGCGAGCTGCCGGACGAGTCGCGGTATGTCCTGATCGATCGCGGCGACGACGGCGCACAGTCGACGGAGATCGGCGAGGAGTCGTACGTCGACGTCGGCGATGAACGCGTGCTGTTCCACACCGCCGTCTCCGAGGAGTACAGCGGGCAGGGGCTGGCCTCGAAGCTGCTCCGCGCCGTCGTCGATGACGTGATCGCCGCGGGGAAGAGCATCGTGCCGGTCTGCCCGTACGTCGTGGCCTGGCTTCCCAAGCATCCGGAGTACCAGCAGCACGTCGTCGAGCGCCGCGGCGAGCACGTCGCCGCGATCAAGGCTCGACAGGACTGAACCGCGAGGGAAGCCGGCGTCTCACCACCGTCGCATGGGCGGCGCTGGTGCTGGTCCGGTCGCGATGGATGGCACTTCGGATGCCCCGGGGTCAACCCCCTCCCTGTCGGGAGCCGCAGAGCGGACTCTGGGAGAGATCACGTGGGCGTGATCCGCTCCGCCCGCCCGACGTCAGGAGTCGAGATGAGCACATCCAATTCGGATCCTCGTGGCCATGAGCCCGCAGCGGTCTCGGCCGAGCGAGGACCCACACAGCGCGAAGAGGTGCTGGGACGCCAGCAGGAGCGGTTCGGAGGGTTCAAGTGGGGTTCGGCCTTCTTCGGCTGGCTCACCGCGACCGGCACGGCGGTTCTGCTGACGGCGCTGCTGAGCGCGGTCGGTGCCGGTCTCGGCCTCGGTGTCGCGGAAGGCGACGTCGAGGATGCCGCGGACAAGATCGGCGGGAATGCGCAGACAGTCACCATCGTCGGCGCGATCGCGCTGGCCGTCGTGCTGTTCGTCGCCTACTACTGCGGCGGCTACGTGGCCGGCCGGATGGCACGGTTCTCGGGGGTCAAGCAGGGACTGGCCGTGTGGATCTGGGCGATCGTCATCGCGATCGTGGTCGCCATCGTCGCCGCTGTGGCCGGTGCGCAGTTCAACGTCCTCGGTCAGCTGAACAGCTTCCCCCGGATCCCGATCGATGAGGGCGATCTGACGGTCACCGGCATCATCACGGCGATCGTCGTGGCTCTCGTCAGCCTGGGCGGCGCGATCCTCGGCGGTATCGGCGGCATGCGGTACCACCGCCGGGTGGACCGCACAGGACTCGGACGGTGAACCACCGGCGGCAGAGGCCCACCGCCTCTGTCGCCGCCTGACAGGAAGGCAAGCCCATGATCGAATCACACAAGATCAACAGTCTGTTCGACGCCGATGTCGTCGACACCGATGGGTCGAAGATCGGCACGGTGAAGCACGTGTACGTCGATCCGGACGGCGGTCAGCCGCTGTTCGTCGGCGTCACCACCGGCTGGTTCGGCAAGTCGGAGTCGTTCGTGCCGCTGCGTGACGCCGACTTCGATGGAGAGGCGCTTCATGTCGAGCACGACAAGGACACGGTCAAGAACGCCCCTCGCATCGATGCCGACGGCATCCTGACCGACGAAGACATCGACCGCATTCAGCACTATTACGAGGGTGGGGACGCCGACGACTCGGACGACGACTCCAGAGTGGACGGCTCCCGCGTGGACCGCTCCGGAGTGGACGGGTCCCGCGTGGACAGCTCCGACGACGATGCGCGTCGGCGGGCGGACGACCGGGTCACGAGCCGAGAAGACCCTCTGACGGGCGATCCCATCGTCGTGCACGACCAGCGCCCTCCCCGCAAGCGGATCCGCATCCACAGGTACGTGATCGCGGATGAGCGGACAGCAGACCAGTCACGCGATCTCGAAGCTGATCAGCTGCGCCGCGACCAGGAGTGAGCGCCACGGCGCGGGCTGGTTCCGCACCAGCGTCGCCGATCAATCGAGGATGACCTCGCCCGTGTCGGCGTCGACGGTGACCTCCACCTCATCCGACCCCTGCATGAGGTCGAACTGGTACTCCCGGCGTCCGTCGTCCCACTCGAGCTTCCACCCGCGCAGCGGCCCGTCCACCTTCGCGGTGGCCAGATCGAGCGCCTCGTCGTAGCTCATCGGGTCCTCCAGGCTGACTTCCTTCTCCTGGTCGTCCGTGGTGTCCTTCTTCTGCGAGACGATCTCGCCGCTGCTCGCATCGATCTCGATCTCGTGGTCGGTGGTGCCGTCGAGGATCTTCACCTCCCACTCCCAGGCCGCGTCGCGTTCGTCGTAGTCGAGTTCGATGCTGTGCATGAACCCGGCGCCGACGGCATCCATCGCGGTCTTCATCGCGTCCTCCGCGCTGATCGGAAGCTGCGTCTCTCGCAGGTCGGTGTCGGCTCCGGCGGCGGTCGCCGATCCGCTCGGAGCGGCGGGCTCCCCGCTGCTCTGGGATGGGGTGCTGGCGGCCGAGCCGGACGGCGACGGCGTGGCACTCTCCGGGGTGCATCCGGCCATCCCGATTGCGAGAGCGACGGCGCAGACACCGATGCCGGTGCGCGCGAGAGTCGTGCGGGTGCTGAGGTGCAGGGTTGGGCGGAACATCTGGTTCTCCTGTCGTCTGCCGTTCTTGTTCATGCGGTCACTGTCGGTGCCGGCTCACGCCGAGCGCTGCAGCAGATCGACGATCTCCTGCACGCCCTGATGCACCGACACGGCACCGGCTTCGGTCAGCACGCCGCCATCGGTGCCGCCCGTCTCGACGCCGACGGCCACGACGCCCGCCTTCGCTGCGGCGATCATGTCCCAGCGCGCGTCTCCGATCGCCACACAGCGCTCAGCCGGCACGCCGGCACGCTCGATCGCGACGGCGAAGACATCCGGTTCGGGTTTGGCGGTCTCCACGTCCTCCGCGGTCGTGATCGCGTCGATCCACTGCTCGGCATCGAGCACTTCGAGCTGACGGTCGACCTCCTCCTGAGGTGCGGAGGTCGCGAGCACCACCCGTGTGCCGCGCTCATGCAGGAGACGCAGCAGCTCGCGCGCCCCCGGCAGCAGCGCGAGCTCCTCGGACAGGTCGCTGTAGTGCGCGGAGTGCCTCGAGGAGATCCGGTCGCGCTGCTCATCATCGGCTTCCGGAGCGATGCGATCCAGCAGCTTGGCGGAGTCGAGACCGATGGCCGCGTGGATGGATGCCGCTGGGGCGGCGGTGTTCGCATCGCGCAGCGCGCGCTGCCACGCGATGACGTGCAGGTAGTTCGAATCGATGAGCGTGCCGTCGACATCGAGCAGATACGCCTCGGCTGTCAGCAGCGGGTCGGCATGCTCGGACGCGGGCGCTGACGTCGGTGATGTGGCATTCATGTGCTTCTCCCCTGTGGTGTCTCTGAGGCGGCCGGAACCGGCCGGTGGCGCGAGGTGCGACTCAGGCGTCGTCGATGTCGGCGAGCAGGTCCTTCAGCGCCTTCTCGATCGACGTGTGGTCGTACTGACCGGCTCTGCTCTCGGCCGAGATCACCGCGCAGCGGTGCAGCCGACGGAAGTCGCCGTAAGGGAAGCTGTATCGGCCCTTCGTGCCCTCGGTGGCGCTGGTGTCCTCGCCGAGGTGCCACAGCGCGAACTGGTCCATGCCGTGCTTGTCGATGAATGCGTTCTCGTCAGCTGTGCTCGGCGCGTGCTCGCTCCAGTCGTCGCGCTCGTCGTGCACGACGTCGCCCTTGCGCAGGAGTTCGCGGGCGTGGTCGAGAGCCTTCTTGTTCAGACGGGTGCTCATGCAGTCTTCTCCTCTCGCGTCGAGCCACCAGTGTGCGACGACGGCGCGAGCAGGCGAAGGGCCTGGCGACCGGAGGAGGCGGATGCTAGGAGGTGGCGCGCACGTCGGCCGGAGCGGCCCGCCGCGTCCTGCCCAGCCGCAGGTAGAGCACGATCACAGCGACGGCCGAAGTCGCGGCGAGGATCAGCGCAGCGATCTCGGAATCGACGAACGAACCCGTGAGCGAGAGCCACGCAGGGACAGCGGCCGTCGCAATGCCCTCCCCGAGTGCGACGGCACCCGTGAGGCGCGCCAGGTGATCCCTGCCCAGGCCGAGCAGCAGGAAGAACAGCAGCCAGAGCAGCGCCCAGAGCACCCAGATGACGGTGAAGACCCGGCCGCCGGCAGCCCAGGTCCTCTCGGCGAATCCGATCGCAGCCACGGCGACGAACAGCGAGAACCAGCCGAGACCTGTCGCGGGCAGATCCGCCAGAGCGTTGATGCCCACCCACAGATACGTGAAGCCGAAGAGATACAGGCCGCTGGCGGCGAAGATCACCTCAGGGTCACCGTCCGCGGTCATGACCAGGAAGGTCGGTGTGACGACCTGCATGGCGCCGACGAAGAGGTTGAGCGGAGCAGCGGCTCGGGCGGTCATCGCGCCGAGCAGCATGAGGCCGTTGATGATCAGCACGGCGCCGACGTAGAAGAGCCCGAGGTCAGCCATCCGGTCGCTCCTTCGAGAAAGGCGGTGGCCGGCACTGTGCACACGGACCATCGCGGGTGGGAGGGCATCGGCCCGACGATGGCTTCGACATCCATCTCGTACGGCGCGACCGCGATGATCGTGCAGCCTGATCGGAGTGTAGTCGAAACCGCCTCACCGCTCTGAGACGGCCCTCACTGCGTCAACCAGTACCACCTTCGCCGCGGTCAGCTGAGGGGGGTACTCTACTGCCGCAGAACGCAATTCCGGAAGTAGACCACATTCGCTGCCGCTATCCCACCATCTGGGGATTCAATGATGTCGTTGATTCCCTTGATGTAAGCGTTGGCCTCTAGGATCGAATCCTCCGCCACCCCGGTGATGTCGAGCGCCTCAGACACTTCAGAGAATGCCGTGAGGTTGACTTCCAGGTAGTACTGGACCTGGTACGTCTCGACGCCGACTTCAACGTAGTCCGGAGTGGCTTGTTCGGCTTGGCTCTCTCCTGCGGCGTCGAGCCCCCTGCGTGCAGCTTGACACATCAGACCCTTCAGCACGCTCTGCTCCAGCTCGTTCACTCTCGCGGAGAACTGCGGCGTCGGCTCCTGCAACGTACGCGCTTTCACGAGGCGAATCGCGTCGTCAGGGATGTTTGCCTCCCAGTCGATGGCCAGCTTTAAGAACCTGTTCAAGCCCTTCACCGCTGTGACCCAGCGTTCGCCAGTCTTGAGAAGCGCTTGTTCCTCGTCCGTGAGGTTGCTACGGGCCGCACCACGGACCGCGTCGTCGAGGGCAGCAGGAATCTCGATCGAAGTGTTGCGAGCGAGCCTGGGCAGGTCGTCGGAATAGCCCCCTACCAGGGCACGTGCATCGCGGATTCCGGTTGATAGAGCGCTTCGCATAGAGCCAGCGGTTGACCCACAGCCGGTTACGACCAGGCAGACCGTGACTGCGACCGCGGCGGCCGCGGAGGATCGTTGCCGCGTTCGCAGGAACAGAAGATCGAAGAACGTGTTGGCCATCTCACTCCCAACATTGCGAGTTCACCCCAGGTAGACGAAGTATGCACCCGTTGATTCCCACACACAATGGGTCGTTGGCTTCATAGGTTCAGACAAGGGCCCCTGCGAGTCGACTCGCCTATCCGATCCGATTCGGAGCCGCCTCCGAATCACTCAGCAAGCGGCCCTCGGGCCGGTGTGAGGATCGGGGAGCAATGTCGAAACAGAATCGACGCGAGGCGTTCATCGTGTTCGCCGCAGTCGCAGGCGTGATCAGCGGTGTGGTGTTCCTTGCCGCTGCGGAGCTGTCGGCGCTGCTGGTGGCGCGGGATGCGAGCCCGCTGCTGGCGGTCGGCTCGTTCGTCATCGACATCGTTCCGCAGCCCCTCAAGGAGTTCGCCATCTCGACGTTCGGTGAGTTCGACAAGGTCGCGCTGCTGATCGGACTCGGTCTGGCCGTCGTGATCGCGTCGGCGGCGGCCGGAATCCTGCAGCTGCTGTGGCCGCCGGTCGGAATGATCGTGCTCGGCATCGCCGGGGCGGCATCGGTGGCCGCCACCACGACGCGCGCCGGTGTCACCCCCCTCGCGTTCCTTCCGTCGGTGATCGGCGCGATCGCCGGAATCGCGGCTCTCGTCTTCCTCAGCCGGCGGCTTCGCGCTTGGCAGCGTTCGGCCACCGCGCCCGCAGCCGATGGCGACTCCGGCGACAGCACCCATGGTGCCGGCAGCGCCGTGGCCGTCGACCGACGCCGGTTCTTCGCGCTCGCCGGCATCGCCGGCGCATCCGCGCTGATCGTCGGCGTCACTTCTCGCGTCGTCAGCGCGACGGCCTCATCCGTGGCGGCGATCCGCAAGGGGCTTCGCCTGCCTGCAGCTCAAACGTCGGTGACGATCCCGGACGGCGCCGAGCTGGACATCCCCGGCATCTCCCCGCTGTTCACCCCCAACGCCGACTTCTACCGGGTGGACACAGCCCTCACCGTGCCGACCGTGGACCCCGCGAGCTGGCGACTGGTGATCGACGGGATGGTCGACCAGCGGATCGAGCTCACCTTCGACGAGCTGGTGGAGATGGGACTGGACGAGTACGCGATCACGCTGACCTGCGTCTCCAACGTCGTCGGCGGCGACCTGGTGGGCAACGCGATGTGGCTCGGCGTGCCGATCCGGGATGTCCTGCGGCTGGCCTCCCCGCACGCCGACGCCGACATGGTGCTGTCCCGCAGCGTCGACGGCTACACCGCCAGCACTCCCCTGTCGGCGCTCACCGATGATGGGCTCGACGCAATCCTCGCCGTCGGCATGAACGGGCAGCCGCTCCCCCTCGAGCACGGATTCCCGGTCCGCATGGTGGTGCCGGGCCTGTACGGGTACGTGTCGGCCACGAAGTGGGTGACCGAGCTGAAGGTCACCACGTTCGAGAAGGACGAGGCGTACTGGACGCCGCGCGGCTACAGTGCCGAAGCGCCCATCAAGTTCTCATCCCGCATCGACACCCCGAAGATCGGCAAGAGCGTCGCGGCCGGCCGTATCCCGATTGCGGGCGTGGCCTGGGCGCAGACGGTGGGCATCGAGGCCGTGGAAGTCAGCATCGACAACGGCGACTGGCAGCGTGCGACGCTGTCCACTCCGATCAACACCGACACCTGGGTGCAGTGGTTCCTGGAGTGGGACGCCGAACCCGGCAATCACTACGTCGCCGTGCGGGCGATCAACAAGAACGGCGAGATGCAGGTCGAGGAAGCCGCCCCCATCGCACCAGATGGATCCACGGGGTGGCAGCGGTCGCTGATCGCCGTGAGCTGACCCACCGGGCTGAGAACCAGAAAACCCCCGCCTGAGCGGGGGTTCTTCTCTGCTGGGGTACCTGGACTCGAACCAAGAACAACTGAACCAGAATCAGCCGTGTTGCCAATTACACCATACCCCAAGGGCGAAACCGGAGCCTCGCACCGAGAGTCAAGCTTACCCGAGCGGCGTGCAGATGGCGAATCGACAGCGGATGCCCGGGCGTGGCGAAACCGCCAAGCTCACAGCTCCCCCATACGTGCCGGCTTCGTCCACCGGAGGAACACCGTCGACCGGGTGATCCGCGCGAGATCCGCCAGCAGAGCGCCGACCTTCGTGCCGATGCACAGACTGAGGAACATCATGGGCGCCGATGCCAGCGCCTGCGCGTCGAAGCTCGCCAGCGATACGAGACCGATCGTGCCCGGCACGAGCAGCAGGAACGCCGGCTGGAACGACACCGTGGCCGGCACGGCGAGCGTCACCCGCTCGAGTATGCGAGCGGCGACGAACAGCACCGCCGCTGCCATTCCGGTCGCCACGACGCTGCCCACCAGCGGGCTGAACAGCGCGAGCACCGCGTACGTGCCCGTCATCACCACGATGCAGACGACCGTCAGGCGGAAGCCGGATCCGAACGCCAGGCCGATGCCGATGGCGAGCACGACCACCGCGAACCACGCGGTCCACAGCGGCGGCAGCGCTTCCCACCCCGCGCTCTCGTTCGACAGGTGCACGGCTTCCCCGACCAGCGCCGCCGACGCCGAGTCGACCCGGAGCCCCGTGAGGTAGGCACCCGAGTACAGCCCGGCTGCCATGAACGCGAGCATGATCAGCCCGTACATCAGCCGCGAAGCGCCGGTGACGATATCGGTCGAGGTCAGCTCCAGCAGCGCGTTGGTGATCAACGCGCCCGGCACCAGGATCGCCACCGGTGCGCACACGGCGAACAACGGCACGGGTCCGAGATCCCACGCGTTCGCCACCACGCCGACCAGCAGGGTCGACGCGAACGCCGACACGAACGGAGCGACCGCCGCTGCGGCCCGCACCCGCATCATCAGCATCATCAGTCCGCCGACGAGCAAGCCGACCACCAGCGCGACGATGGCCGCCCACCACGGGCAGCGGAACAGCACGGCCAGCGACACGGAGAGCAGACCGCAGCCGATGACGCTCTGCAGACCGGGCATCCGGCGCGGGGTCGCGCGGATCGCCGCCATCCTTTCGGGCGCGGATGCCAACGGCACGGCGCCCATCTCCAGATCGCGCACCAGCCTGCTGGCGCGCGCCGACTGGCGGAAGGTCAGCGCCCCGCCCTTGCCGATCACCGTGGTCGTCGCCGACGCCGCACCTGGCCGGCTGACCATGACCATCTCCGGCAGGATCGCGAACTCGAGGGTCGTCTCGGGTGCCGCTCTGCGGCTCACCTGCTCGAGAGATCCGCGGACGTCGGTGACCGACGTGCCGCACTCGAGCAGCAGCACACCCAGATCGCCGAGGATGACATCCGTCTCGGCTGCCGGCATCACGGCATCCGGCGCCTGACGGCTCACGCCAGGAAGTCAGCGAGCATGCGCAGTCGCCGCAGCGACTCGTCCTTGCCCAGCAGCTCCATCGACTCGAACAGCGGCGGCGAGACGCGCCGACCCGTCAGGGCGACGCGCGGCGGACCGTAGGCGACACGCGGCTTGAGCCCGAGCTCGTCGACGAGCTTGGCCGAGAGCGCCGACTGAATGGCATCCGGAGTGAAATCCTCGACCGGCTCGAGAGCCGCGGCGCACGCCTCGAGCACCTCGGCGGCGTTCGCCGGCAGGCCCTTCAGCGCATCGGCCTCGTACGAGACGTTGTCCGTGAAGAGGAAGCCGAGCATGCCGGCCGACTCGCCGAGCAGCTGCATGCGCTCCTGCACGAGCGGCGCCGCGCGGAACGCGAGCACGATCTGCTCGTGCGTCGGCTCGCCGCCGAACACGTCCGCGGCGGCCAGGTAGGGAAGCATCCGCTCGGCGAAGTCCTTCTCATCCAGCATCCGGATGTGGTCGCCGTTGATCGACTCGGCCTTCTTCTGGTCGAAGCGCGCCGGGTTCGGGTTGACGTCGGCGATGTCGAACGCGGCGATGAACTCGTCGAGCGAGAACACATCGCGGTCCGCGGCGATCGACCAGCCCAGCAGCGCGAGGTAGTTCAGCAGGCCCTCGTGGATGAAGCCGCGCTCGCGGTGCAGGAACAGGTCGGCCTGCGGGTCGCGCTTGGACAGCTTCTTGCTGCCCGTCTCGCCGAGCACGAGCGGCATGTGCGCGAAGCGCGGCACGAAGGTGGTGACGCCCGCCTGGATCAGCGCGTCATACAGCGCGAGCTGGCGTGCGGTCGATGGCATGAGGTCCTCGCCGCGCAGCACGTGCGTGATGCCCATCAGCGCGTCGTCCACCGGGTTCACGAAGGTGTACAGCGGCACACCGTTCGGGCGCACGACCACGAAGTCGGGGAAGGAGCCCGCCGGGAAGGTCACCTCGCCGCGGATCAGGTCGACGTAGGTCAGGTCCTCATCCGGCACCCGCAGGCGCAGCGCGGGCTGACGGCCCTCGGCGCGGAACGCGGCCTTCTGCTCGTCGGTGAGGTCGCGGTCGAAGTTGTCGTAGCCGAGCTGCTTCGCCCGGCCGTTCGCCTCGTTGCGGGCGTCGATCTCCTCCGCCGTCGAGTAGCTCTCGTACAGCGCACCGGTCGCCAGCAGCTTCTCGATCACGCCGCGGTAGATGTCGTGCCGCTCGGACTGACGGTACGGCGCGTGCGGGCCGCCGACCTCGACGCCCTCGTCCCAGTCGATCTTCATCCAGGTGAGCGCGTCGACGAGCTGACGGAAGCTCTCCTCGCTGTCGCGCGCGGCATCGGTGTCTTCGATGCGGAAGATCAGCTTGCCGCCATTGTGGCGGGCGTACGCCCAGTTGTACAGCGCCGTGCGCACCATGCCGACGTGCGGCAGGCCGGTCGGCGAGGGACAGAAGCGCACTCGGACGTCAGATCCGGTGGCGGTGGTGGTGAGGGGATGCACGGTAGCCATATCCCCTTGATTCTATCCGGGGCGGATGCCGTGACCCGGCCCGCTCGGTGCACTCTCGCGGATCATGCCGCGTCGCGGATGCGGCCGAACGGAGAGAGGGCGGTGATGGCGATCACGAGCACCAGGGCGACGGTGGCGAGCCCGCCGTAGCCGAACTGCGTGAGCACGATCCCCGCTCCTGCGGCGCCGACCGCCGCGGTGAGGCTCATGAGCGAGTCGCTGATGCCCTGACGTCGCGGGCGCATGAGCACGGTCGACGATTCCGTCAGCAGTGCCGCCCCGGCCACCGTCGCCGCGCTCCAGCCGAGGCCGAGCAGGATCAGTGCGACCATCACACCCGCCGGATGCTCTCCCGCGAAGATGGCGGTGAGCAGCGAAGCGGTGAGCACCGCCTGACCGAGCAGCACCACCCGGATGCGCCCCCACCGGTCCGCGAGGATCCCGAACAGCGGCGACAGGCCGTACATGCCGGCAACGTGCAGGGCGATCGTGACTCCGACCAGCAGCGTCACCTCCTGGGTCGTTCCGTGCCCGCCGCCGTGCGCCATGTGCTTGAGGTGGATCGGGGTCATCGCCATGACCGACGCCATCACGGCGTGCGACCCCGACACGGCGAAGATCGCGTAGCGCGCGACGACCGGGCGGTCCACATCGGCGCCGAGCACAGCGCCCCGGGCCGCTGATCCAACCAGGCTCAGAGCGGTCAGCAGCGGGTCCGGGCGCAGCGCGATCACATACAGCACGAGCGCGGCCGCCTGAGCGACGAGCGAGAAGAGGTACGAGCCGGTGAGCGGAGGCATCCCGATCAGCGCGCCGACCTCTTCGCCGAGCGGCAGCAGCAGGGGTCCGGTCACCCCGCCGACGGTGGTCGACCACACGACGATCGAGAGGTCGCGACCGCGGTGCGCGGGCTGGGCGAGGTCCGTGGCGGCGAAACGCGACTGCAGGTTGCCGGCGTTGCCCATGCCGATCATGATGATGCCGACCAGGAGCAGTGGGAAGAAGCGCAGCGCGGCCGACGTGATGACGATGCCGATGCCGATGAGGGCGAGCAGGTTGCCCGCGGTCAGCGACATCCGGCGTCCGCGGCGTGCGGCGAAGCGCGCCAGCGGGATCGCGAAAGCGGCAGCGCCCAGGGTGACGGACGCGGTCGCCAGACCCGACAGGGCGTCATCGCCCGAGAGGTCGGCGGCGAGCAGGGCGCCGAGCGAGACGGTCGCACCGAACGCGATGCCGCCGAGCACCTGCCCGGCGGCGAGCACGCCGACAGTGCGGCGCTGAACGGCGCGGAGGTCTTCGATCGGCGGGGTGGTCACCGCGCTCACGCGCTGGCAGCGGCGTCGCGCACGGGATTGCGCAGCACGCCGATCCCGCTGATCTCGATCTCGACGCTGTCGCCTGCGACGACCTCGCCGACGCCCGCAGGGGTGCCGGTCATGATCACATCTCCCGGGAGCAGGGTGAAGACGGCGGAGGCGTACGCGATGATGTCGGCGACGGAGTGGACCATGTCGGTGAGCGGCGCCTGCTGGCGCATCTCGCCGTTCACCCGGGTCTCGAGTCGTGCGGTCGCCGCATCGAACTCGGTCTCGATGACCGGTCCGAGCGGGCAGAAGGTGTCGAAGCCCTTGCCGCGCGTCCACTGACCGTCTTTGCGCTGCAGGTCGCGCGCGGTCACGTCGTTGCCGACCGTGTAGCCGAAGACGTAGTCGAGGGCGTTCGCGGCGCTGACGTTCTTGGCGATGCGGCCGATGACCGCGACGAGCTCGCCCTCGAACTCGGTGCGCTCCGAGATCGTCGGTCGCACGATGCTGTCGCCGGGGCCGACGACGGCGGTGTTGGGCTTGAGGAAGAGCAGCGGCTCCTCGGGTGCGACGTTGCCGAACTCGGCTGCGTGGTCGTGGTAGTTGCGACCGACGCAGACGACCTTCGACCGCGGGATCACCGGGGCGAGCAGCGCGACGTCAGCGACGGGCACGCGCTCCCCCGTGGGCTCGTAGCCGGCGAACATCGGATCGCCGTCGAGCACGACGATCTCCTCCTCGTCGAGGATGCCGTACCGGATGCCGTCGTTGTGACTGAAACGCGCGATCTTCACCCCGTCAGCCTAACCCCGCGCTGTTCCTCCCCTCTCTCCTCTCCCTCTCCCGCCTCCCTCTCCGCCCGGTCCGCCGACACCCCTAGTTCCCGCCGACACCCCCCTGTAGAAGCGTCCGCACGTGGGGGTGTCGGCGCGAAGTGGGGGTGTCGGCGCAGGCTAAGGGCGAGGGAGAGGGCGCGGCGGATGGTGCGCGGGGTCAGCCCGGCGGACGGATGCCGAAGGCAGCGAGGCGCATACCGAAGGCGTCAGGTGTGCGGATGTGCTCATATCCCCAACGGGCGAAGCCCCACCCGGTGACACCTCGTATGTCATCTTCTCTGCGCTTCTCGGCCAGCACCGCTTCATCCGATGACGCGGCGGTGCGAAGATCGGGATCGAGGTACTTGCCCTTCCCGTCGAACTCGCCGAACCGTCGCGCCCGCAGGAAAGCGAAATCCACCCAGTATCGATCGCCCTGTGCGCCGGTGACGGGAACCTGGAGCTCATAGTTCGAGAAGCCCAGCTGATGCAGCCGCACGCGGCTGACGCTTTCACCCGGCAGCTGCGACCGTCCGTCGGCGAAGTCGAGCACCTCCCGGGCTTGACGCACGCCCCGCAAGCCAGGACGCGCGAGACGCAGCGCTTCTGCGCGCCACAGGGCATCCGCCTCGGCATCGACCACCTGCCCACTCACCGCGCGCTGGCGCAGGGCCGCGTCGGTGCAGCTCACCGCGGTGTCGAACGCCGCTGTGCGCGCGACATCGAAAGTCGTGCGGATCAGCGACGTGACGCGGAAGCCTCCGATCTCGGTGATATCCCCGTCATCGAGGCGCATGTCGCGGCGCACAACTCCGGCGATCACCCGGCTGTGGCGTGTCCCGTCGACGACGATCTGCACCGGCTGATCGCCCATCCGGTACATCGGCAGGCCCCAGAGCACGGCCGCCGAGGCGTGCGTGAACAGCGGCCCTCTCCCCGGGCTCGCCGCCTTCACAGCCAGCACCTTCAGCAGGTGCTGACCCTCCCACCAGAGCGACGTCCAGTCCTTCGTGCGCACGTATGATCCGCGATGCACCCTCCGCAGGCTCTGCGCGCGCAGGGCATCGCGCAGCTGCCGCTCGGTGACACCGTTGTTCCGGAGGTGTTCGCGGGTGAGCAGCATCCGACCTGCCTCAGCGATGTCGATTCGTCGACGCATCGCTCCATGATGCGGACGTCCGACTGCCCGGATGCCGCCCTCCACAGCCCGATCCTCCCGAGCGGCACTGTGCAGGACGAATCATTCCCGCCGACACCCCCAATAGACGCCGACACCCCCACGTACGGACGTCCACACGTGGGGGTGTCGGCGCGAAGTGGGGGTGTCGGCGAAAGAAGAAGCGTCAGTCGACGCGGACGAGCCAGCCGTGCTTGTCTTCGCGACGGCCGTACTGGATGTCGGTCAGCTCCTCGCGCAGCGACATGGCCAGCTCGCCGAGGGGCTGCTGGTCTTCGAAGTCGTCCGACACGAGGGCTCCGATCGGGGTGACCACGGCGGCGGTGCCGCAGGCGAACACCTCGACGATGTCGCCGGATGCCACCCCCTGGCGCCACTCATCGAGCGAGACCGCACGGCGCTCCACCGTGAGCCCGCGGTCCTCGGCGAGCTGCAGCAGCGAGTCGCGCGTGATTCCCTCGAGGATGGTGTCGGACTGCGGGGTGACGATGCGACCGTCCTTGTAGACGAACATCACGTTCATGCCGCCCAGCTCTTCGACGTTGCCGTCCTGGTCGAGGAACACGACCTGGTCGCAGCCCTGCGCCGAAGCCTCGGACTGAGGCAGCAGGCTCGACGCGTAGTTGCCGCCGGTCTTGGCCGCTCCCGTGCCGCCCTTGCCCGCGCGCGCGTAGTTCTTCGACAGCCAGATGCGCACCGGCTTCACGCCACCGGTGAAGTACGCGCCGGCCGGCGACGCGATCAGGTAGTACGCCACCTTCTTCGCCGGTCGCACGCCGAGGAACGCCTCCTTGGCGAACATGAACGGACGCAGATACAGGCTCTGGTCGGCGCCGGAGGGAACCCAGCCGCCGTCGACCGCGATCAGCTCGCGGATCGACTGCACGAAGTGCTCGGTGGGCAGCTCGGGCAGGGCCATGCGACGGGCGCTGCGGCGCAGACGCTCGGCGTTGCGGTCGGGGCGGAAGGTGTGCACCGAGCCGTCGGCGTGGCGGTACGCCTTGATGCCCTCGAAGATCTCCTGCCCGTAGTGCAGCACGGCGGCTGCCGGATCGAGCGAGATCGGGCCGTAGGGCTGCACGCGCGGGCGGTGCCAGCCGCCCTTCTCAGACCAGCAGATGTCGACCATGTGGTCGGTGAAGTTCGTGCCGAAGCCCGGGTTCTGCAGGATCTCCTCGCGCTGAGCGGGGCTCTTGGCGGCGAGGTTCTTCGTCACGGCGAAAGTGAGCTCAGCGGTGTCGGAGCTGGCCGTGGTGGCGGTGTCGGTCATGTCTGTCCTCTGTCGGATGCGGCGACGATGCGCGCGTGTTCTCAGATTACGCCTGCAGACGGGCGATGATCGCGTCGCCCGTCTCGACGGTGGTGCGAGCGCCGTCGCGGCTCGCGATGTCGGCTTCGACCGCCTGCTGCACACGCGCGGATTCTTCACGCAGGCCGAGGTGGTCGAGCAGCAGGGCGACCGACAGGATCGCTGCGGTCGGGTCGGCCTTCTGCTGTCCCGCGATGTCGGGCGCCGAGCCGTGCACGGGCTCGAACATCGAGGGGAACGCGCCGTCGGGGTTGATGTTCCCAGAGGCGGCGAGGCCGATGCCGCCGGTGACGGCACCGGCGAGGTCGGTGAGGATGTCGCCGAAGAGGTTGTCGGTGACGATCACATCGAATCGTGCCGGGTCGGTCACGAGGAAGATGGTGGCGGCGTCGACGTGCAGGTAGTCGACGGAGACGGCGGGATGCTCGGATGCCACCTGATCGACGATTCGCTTCCAGATCGCCCCGGCGTGCACGAGCACATTGGTCTTGTGCACCAGGGTGAGCTTGTGGCGTCGTCGCTCGGCGAGGTCGAAGGCGTAGCGGACGACGCGCTCGACGCCGAAGGCGGTGTTGACGCTCGTCTCGTTCGCGACCTCGTGCGGTGTCCCCTTGCGGATGGCGCCGCCGTTGCCGACGTACGGTCCCTCCGTTCCCTCGCGAACGACGACGAAGTCGATCTCACCGGGCTCCGCGAGTGGACCGGATGCGCCGGGGAACAGCTTCGAGGGGCGAAGGTTCACGTAGTGGTCGAGCTCGAAGCGCAGCTTCAGCAGCAGACCGCGCTCGATGTTGGCATCCTTCAGCCGCTCATCGCCGGGCGTTCCGCCGACGGCGCCGAGCAGGATCGCGTCGTGGGAGCGGATCGCCTCGAGATCCTCGTCGGTGAGGGTATCGCCGGTCGCGAGATAGCGATCGGCGCCGAGCGAGAACGGCGTCTTCTCGAAGGTGACGTCGCCACCGGCGGTGACCGCGTCGAGCACCCGCTCAGCCTCGACGATGACCTCTCGTCCGATGCCGTCACCGGGGATGACGGCCAGCTTCACGACGCGCGACATGGGTCTCCTTGAGCGCTGCTCGTCCGCGACGCGGGTCGCCGCGGACACTGCCTCCAGCGTACCGGCGCCCAGGCGGGCGTCACGCCGGATGTCAGCGCGTCGGCCGCAGCGCGGTGGCGGCGATGACGATGGCGGATGCCACCAGCAGAGCGCCGATGAGCGAGGTCGTGACGATGCCGGAGTCGAACGCATGCCCCGCGGCCTGCCACAGGGCATCCGTCTGCGCCGTCGGCAGGTCCTGGGCGGCTGCGTAGGCGCCGGCCAGCGTCTCGCGAGCCTGGGCTGCGGATGCCTCGGGCACGCCCCCCGGGATGATCAGCGCGCCGCGGTAGAAGGCCGTGATGATCCCGCCCAGGACCGCGGTGCCGAGCACCGCTCCGAGCTCGTATGCGGTCTCGGAGACGGCGCTGGCGGCGCCCGCCTTCTCGACCGGCGCATGCGCGAGGATCAGCTCGTTCGAGATGGTCTCGGCCGCGCCGATCCCGATTCCCAGCACGACGAAGGCCACGATCAGCCAGGCGACGCTGTTCCACTGGGCGGTGAACGCGACGATCAGGTATCCGCCGACCGACAGCAGGAGGGCGACGGGCACGACGATATGCGGCGGCACCCTGCGCGAGATCGGCACGACTCCGAGGCCCGCGACGATCATGGCCGCCATGCCGGGTACCAGCGCCAGACCGGCGGTCATCGGCGAGAGCCCGAGGACGAGCTGCAGCTGCTGAGGCACGAAGTAGAGGAACCCCACGAGTGCGATCACGCTCAGCAGATTGACCAGGATCGCGCCGCTGAAGCCGCCGCGACGGAACAGGCTCATGTCGAGCATGGGTGTCTCGGCACGCAGCTGGCGACGCACGAACAGCCAGCCCATCACGACGCCGATGATCACGAGCATCACGGCGGTGAGCGTCGGCCCGTCGACCGCGAACGACTTGATGGCGTAGACGACAGGAATCATCGCCGCCATCGACAGCAGAATGCCGATCGGGTCGATGCGCCCGGGGTTCGGGTCACGGCTCTCGGGCAGCAGCCAGTACCCGCCGATGAGCAGCGGCACGAGCATGGGCACGGCGATGAGGAACACCGATCCCCATGCGAAGTGCTCGAGCAGGAATCCCCCGACGACCGGCCCGAGCGCAGACCCTGCCGAGAACCCGGACGCCCAGATCGCGATTGCGAGCCGGCGCTGGTCGCGATTGGGGAAGAGCGATCGCAGCAGAGACAGCGTCGACGGCATCAGCATCGCGCCGAAGAAGCCGAGCGCGGCGCGGGCGGCGATGAGCAGCCCGGCGGTCGGCGCGAACGCCGCCAGCGCCGAGACGACCGCGAATCCGGTGGCGCCGATGAACAGCATCCGGCGTCGCCCGAACCGGTCTCCCATCACGCCCATGGTGACGAGCAGACCCGCGAGCACGAGCGAGTAGACGTCGATGACCCAGAGCTGCTCGGCGCCGGAGGGACGCAGGGCCAGCGAGATCTCGGGCAGGGCGAAGCTGAGCACCGTGTTGTCGACCGAGACCAGCAGCACCGGCAGCATCAGCACGGCCAGCGCCGCCCACCCTCTCGCGCCGACGCGTGCGCCGTCTTCGTGGGTCAGCCGGATCGGGGCTGTGACGGACATGCCTGCACCTCTTCTGTGTCTGGAGCGGTCGAGTTTCTAAACCGTCCGGCTGGTACAGTAACACGGCAGCCCGATCGTCTGGAGTATGGATGTCCCGTCCCCCGCTTGCCCGCGAGCGCGTGCTCGACGCCTATCAGAGCATCCTCATCGCCGACGGCGAGCGGGCCGCCACCCTCGAGGCAGTCGCCCGCGAAGCCGGGGTGTCGAAGGGCGGGCTGCTCTACCACTTCGCCTCGAAGGACGATCTGGCCCGTGGTCTCGTCACCCGGCTGGCGGCGCTGACCGACGACGACCTCGAGCGGATGTCGGCTGCCGAAGACGGCCCGATCGCGTACTACGTGCGCACCTCCGTCATGGAGGATGACGCCCTCGATCGCGCGCTGATCGCGACGACACGCCTCGCGCAGGGCGGGTCCGCCGCGGCATCCGCAGCACTGCGAGAGGTGCGGATGCGGTGGGCCGACGCCATCCGACCGCACGTGCGCGACGAGACCGCGCTCGACCTCGTCATGCTGCTCAGCGACGGCCTCTACTTCAACAACTCGCTGGCCGAGCCCGGCGACGAGCAGAGCGCGCTGAGCGAGTTCGTGCCGACCGGCGCCGCCCTCGATCAGCTGATCGCCCTGGTGGTGGAAGCGACGACGCGGGCTCCGGAGTGAACCGGAGCCCGCGTCAGCACAGCAGAGGGATCAGACCTCGGCGATCTCGATCTGGCGGAACAGATCGGCGTCGATCGCCGCACTGACGTCTTCGAGCAGCTCGTCCGAGACGGGCGAGTCGAGGGTCAGCACGCTGAGCGCCTGAGCGCCGGCGGCCTCTCGCGCGATCTGCATGCCGGCGATGTTGATGCCGGCGTCGCCGAACTTCTGGCCGTAGACCGCGACGATGCCGGGACGGTCGGTGTAGAGCATCACGACGTGGTGCTTCTCGATGGGCAGCTCGATCGCGTGCTCGTTGATCGACACGAGCTTCTCGATCTGCTTCGGCCCGGTGAGCGTGCCCGAGATGGCGAGCTGCGACCCGTCGGAGAGAGCGCCGCGCAGCGTGATCACGTTGCGGTACTCCTCGCTGATCTCGTCCTGCAGGAGGCGAACGGCGATACCGCGCTGCTCGGCGAGCAGCGGTGCGTTCACATACGACACCGTCTCGCTGACGATGTTGGTGAAGACGCCCTTGAGCGCGGCCAGGCGCAGCACGCTGACGTCGTAGTTGTTGAGCTCGCCGTGCACCTCGACGTCGAGGCTGGTGATCGGCGACTGTGCGAGCGCGGAGAAGATCTGGCCGAGCTTCTCGACCAGCGGGATGCCCGGGCGCACGTAGGGGTCGATGACGCCACCCGCCACGTTGACCGCATCGGGCACGAGGTCGCCGCCGAGCGCGAGGCGCACCGACCGTGCGACGGACACACCGGCCTTCTCCTGCGCCTCGTCCGTGCTCGCTCCGAGGTGCGGCGTGACGACCACGTTGGGCAGGCCGAGCAGCGCCTGGGCGGTGCTGCCCTCGGCCGGCGGCTCGGAGGTGAAGACATCGAGGCCGGCGCCGGCGATCTCGCCGGCGACGAGAGCCTCGTGCAGGTCCGCCTCGTCGATCAGACCGCCGCGCGCGACGTTGACCACGAACGCGGTCGGCTTCATGGCGGCGAACTGCTCGGCCGCGATCATGCCGGTCGTCTCCGGCGTCTTCGGCATGTGGATGGTGACGAAGTCCGATTCGGCCACGAGCTCATCGAGCGTGACGAGCTGCACGCCCAGCTGCTGGGCGCGGGCGCTGGTGACGTACGGGTCGTACGCGATGACCCGCATGTCGAATGCGTTCAGCCGCGCGGCGACGAGAGCGCCGATGCGGCCGAGGCCGATGATGCCGACGGTCTTCTCGAAGAGCTCGGCGCCGGTGAACGAGCTGCGCTTCCAGGCGCCGCCGGAGAGCGAGCCGTGAGCTGCGGGGATGCGACGGGCGAGGCTGAGGATGTGCCCGACCGTCAGCTCGGCCGCCGAGACGATGTTCGACGTGGGTGCGTTGACGACCATGACGCCTGCGGCGGTGGCCGCCTTGATGTCGACGTTGTCGAGTCCGACGCCGGCGCGGGCGACGACCTTCAGCTTGGGGGCGTGGGCGAGCGCCTCGGCGTCGATGCGCGTGGCGGAGCGCACGAGCACGGCGTCGGCATCGGCGAGAGCCGCGAACAGCGCCTCACGATCGGTTCCATCGACTTCGCGCACGTCGAAGTCGGGTCCGAGCGCCTCGATCGTCGCGGGCGAGAGCACCTCTGCGAGCAGGACGACGGGCTTGGTGGCGGTGTTGTTCGGCACAGATATCCTTCGGGGCAGGACGAGCGGGGGTCAGCCGATGCGCCACACGCCGTCGGGGCGCAATCGCGACACACTTTACCGCAGCGTCGGCAGCCGCCCCGACCGTGTGACGGCTCGAGTCGAGCAGCGGATGCCGTCGGTCAGCTCAGCAGCGATGCGCCATTGCGCAGTGCATAGCTCAGCGTGTCGAGCCAGAACACCGCGCTCAGGCCGAGCCCCGCGAGCATCACGACGATGAACACCCCGAGTGCGCGACGGCGTGTGAGCAGCAGCGCCACCGTGAACACGATCATCGGAACGATGACGGGCATGACCAGCACGGCCCACCCGTATCCGCTGATGCCCGCCTGTGCCATCTCGATCAGATAGAAGGTGGCGTTCCAGATGATGAACGCGTAGGCCAGCCCGAGGATGCCGGTGACGAACCCGCGCACCAGGCTGACGAGACGCGATGCTGTCGGCGCAGCGGCCGGAGTGGTCTCGCTCACAGCGCTCCTCCTCCCCCGGCCACGACGAAGGGCCACGGCACGAGCAGAGCAGCCCCGACGACCAGGGCGCTGATGCGCACCCAATCCCTGCCCCCGCGGGTCAGCATGAGCGTGGCTATGAACCACAGCGCAGGAGCGAGCACGGCGATCCACATGCTCGCGAGGTACAGCGGTGCCGGCAGCATGAACATCGCCTTCGCCTGCATCCCCACTCCTCCGATCGCCCAGCCGATCGTGTACAGCAGGTACACGCCGCCGAAGATGCCGAGCAGCACGAGTGTCGCGGTGCCGATCCCCTGAGGCACGTCGTCGACGTCCGTGTCCCGTGTCGAATCGACAGACGCGGGTACGACATCGCCGTCTGCGGGTCGCTGCGCCGCTGAGCGTTCGCGCGCGACGTCTGGGGCCTGCTCACGGCGCGGGCCGGGGCGGCGCGCCTCGAGTGCGTCGTCGCCCTCCCAGCTGAGAGCGTCATCCTCGGGGTCGGAGTTCATCCCTCCAGCGTACCCAGCCGGGAGATGCGAGAAGGGAGGCACCCGGCGAACCGGATGCCCCCCTTCCACGAACGGGATCAGCGCGCGGCGCTGCCCTCGACGTAGTCCTCGTCCTGCGACTTCCATGCGAACAGCGAGCGCAGCTCCTTGCCGGTCGCCTCGATCGGGTGACCCTGCTCCTTCTCGCGAAGGGCGAGGAACTCCTGGGCGCCGTTGTCCTGGTCCTCGATGAAGCGCTTCGCGAACGCGCCCGACTGGATGTCGGCGAGCACGCCCTGCATGCGCTCCTTGACACCCGCGTCGATCACACGCGGGCCCGAGACGTAGTCGCCGAACTCGGCCGTGTCCGAGATCGACCAGCGCTGCTTGGCGATGCCGCCCTCCCACATCAGGTCGACGATGAGCTTGAGCTCGTGCAGCACCTCGAAGTACGCGATCTGCGGCTGGTATCCCGCCTCGACGAGCGTCTCGAAGCCGGCCTGCACGAGGTGGCTCATGCCACCGCAGAGCACGGCCTGCTCGCCGAACAGGTCGGTCTCGGTCTCTTCGGTGAAGGTCGTCTTGATGACGCCGGCGCGGGTGCCGCCGATCGCCTTCGCGTACGACAGCGCCAGGTCCCAGGCCTTGCCCGACGCGTCGCGCTCGACGGCGATGATGTCGGGGATGCCACGGCCCGCGACGAACTCGCGACGCACGGTGTGCCCAGGGGCCTTCGGGGCGATGAGGATGACGTCGACGCCCTCGGGAGCGTCGATGTAGCCGAAGCGGATGTTGAAGCCGTGCGCGAAGGCGAGGGCCTTGCCCGCGGTCAGCTTGTCCTTGATCGACTCGTTGTAGATCGTGCGCTGGTGCTGGTCGGGCGCGAGGATCATGATGACGTCGGCCCACTCGGCGGCGTCGGCGACGTTCTTGACGGGGAAGCCGGCCTCCTCCGCCTTGGCGATCGACTTCGAGCCCTCCTTGAGGGCGATGGTGACCTCGACGCCGGAGTCGCGAAGGTTCATCGCGTGGGCGTGGCCCTGCGAGCCGTAGCCCACGATCGCGACCTTCTTGCCCTGGATGATCGAGAGGTCGGCGTCTGCGTCGTAGAAGATCTCGGTGCTCACGGTGTTGTTTCTCCTTGCTAGTGGTTCGTAAGTTCTGTCAGCCGCGCAGGACGCGCTCGGTGATGCTCTTGCCGCCGCGGCCGATGGCGAGCAGGCCCGACTGGGCGAGCTCCTTGATGCCGAAGGGCTCGAGCGCCCGCATCAGCGCCTGCACCTTGCCCTGGTCGCCGGTGACCTCGACGACAACAGCATCCGGTGCGTAGTCGACGATCGACGCTCGGAACAGGTTCACGATCTCGAGCACGTTCGAGCGGGTGTTGTTGTCGGTGCGCACCTTGATGAGCATGTGCTCGCGCTGCACGGAGCTCGACGCCTCGAGCTCGACGACCTTGATCACGTTGATCAGCTTGTTCAGCTGCTTGGTGACCTGCTCGAGCGGCAGGGCGTCGACGTCGACGACGACGGTGATGCGGGAGATCCCCGACACCTCGGTCACGCCGACGGCGAGGGAGTGGATGTTGAAGCCGCGGCGGGCGAACAGTCCGGCGACGCGGGTCAGGATGCCAGGGGTGTCCTCGACGAGAAGGCTCAGCACGTGTGTGGACATGGCTCAGATCTCCTCATCGAATGCCGGGGCGTGCTCACGCGCGTACTGGATGTAGCTGTTGCTGACGCCCTGCGGCACCATCGGCCACACCATGGCATCGGCGCTCACGACGAAGTCGATCACGACCGGCCGGTCGTTGGTGTCCAGCGCCGTCTGGATGGCGGCATCCACATCCTCCTCCTTCTCCACTCGCAGACCGAGGCAGCCGTAGGCCTCCGCGAGCTTGACGAAGTCGGGGATGCGCACGGTGCCGTGCCCGGTGTTCAGGTCGGTGTTCGAGTGGCGTCCGTCGTAGAACAGCGTCTGCCACTGGCGCACCATGCCGAGCGAGGAGTTGTTGATGATCGCGACCTTGATCGGGATGTTGTTGATGACGCAGGTCGCGAGCTCCTGGTTGGTCATCTGGAAGCATCCGTCACCGTCGATCGCCCAGACCACGCGATCCGGCTCGGCGACCTTGGCCCCCATGGCGGCCGGAACGGAGTAGCCCATGGTGCCCGCGCCACCCGAGTTCAACCACGAGTTCGGACGCTCGTACTTGATGAACTGGGCCGCCCACATCTGGTGCTGTCCCACGCCGGAGGCGTAGACCGCCTCGGGGCCGGTGAGCTCGCCGATGCGCTGGATGACGTACTGCGGCGACATCAGGCCGTCATCGGGCTGTGCGTAGCCGAGCGGGAACTCGGACTTCAGCCCGTCGAGGTACGACCACCACTCCTCGGTGTCCGGCTTGCCGCTGCCGATCGTGCCCCGGAACGCGGTGTCGAGGTCGACGAGAACATCGCGCACGTCGCCGACGATCGGCACGTCGGCCGTGCGGATCTTCGAGATCTCCGCCGGATCGATGTCCACGTGCACGACCTTGGCGTTCGGGGCGAAGAGCGCCGCCTTGCCGGTGACGCGGTCGTCGAAGCGCGCGCCGAGCGAGACGATGAGGTCGGACTCCTGCAGGGCGAGCACCGCGGGAACGGTGCCGTGCATCCCGGGCATCCCGAGCTGCTGCGGATGGGAGTCGGGGAAAGCGCCGCGTGCCATCAGCGTGGTGACCACGGGAGCGCCGGTGGACTCGGCGAGCGTCAGCAGCTCGGCCGAGGCGTGCGCGCGGATCACGCCGCCGCCGACGTACAGCACCGGCTTCTTCGCCTCGGCGAGCAGCGTCGCTGCGGCCTGGATCTGCTTGCCGTGCGCCTTCGTCACCGGGCGGTACCCGGGCAGGTCGATGCGCGGCGGCCACACGAACGACGCGACCTGCTGCTGGGCGTCCTTCGTGATGTCGACGAGCACCGGGCCGGGGCGGCCCGTCGAGGCGACCTCGAACGCGGCGGCGAGGGCACCCGGGATGTCCTCTGCCCGCTTCACCAGGAAGGAGTGCTTGGTCACCGGCATGGTGATGCCGACGATGTCGGCCTCCTGGAACGCGTCGGTTCCCATCAGGGTCGAGAACACCTGACCGGTGATCGCCACCATCGGCACCGAGTCCATGTAGGCGTCGGCGATGGCGGTGACGAGGTTCGTCGCACCGGGGCCGGAGGTGGCGATGCACACGCCGACCTTGCCGGTCGCTGCGGCGTAACCCTCGGCGGCGTGGCCGGCGCCCTGCTCGTGGCGCACGAGGACGTGGCGCAGACCCGAGGCGTCCATGAGCGGGTCGTAGACGGGCATGATCGCGCCACCGGGGATCCCGAAGACATCGGTGACGCCGAGGTTCTCGAGCGAGCGGACGACAGCCTCTGCGCCGGAGATCTCCGGGGTGGTGGACGGTCGTGCGGGCGGCCGCGGCACGGCGGGCGCGGATTCAGGAGTCATTTCGCATCCTTGGTGTCTCATACGCTCTGGGCGTTGGGTCCCTGAGCCTGTCGAAGGGTCAGCCAGTCACCGCGCCCTGCGCGGCAGAGCGCACGAGACGGGAGTACTTGGCGAGGACGCCACGGGTATAGCGCGGGGGAAGCGGCTCCCAGCCTTCCCGGCGGGAGCTCAGCTCAGCCTCCTCAACGAGTAGCTCGAGGGAGCGAGCCGCGATATCGACCCGTATCAGATCACCATCGCGCACGAAGGCGATGGGACCAGCGTCCACCGCTTCGGGTGCTATGTGGCCGATGCACAGGCCGGTTGTGCCGCCTGAGAATCGTCCGTCTGTCAAGAGTAGTACATCTTTTCCGAGGCCCGCGCCCTTGATGGCCGCGGTGATGGCGAGCATCTCCCGCATGCCGGGCCCGCCCTTGGGACCCTCGTAGCGGATGACGATGACATCGCCGGCGTTGATCTCCCCGGCGGCCAGAGCGTCCATCGCACCGCGCTCGCGCTCGAACACCCGCGCCGGTCCCTCGAACACGTCGGCGTCGAAGCCGGCCGACTTCACCACAGCGCCCTCGGGGGCGAGCGATCCGTGCAGGATCGTGATGCCGCCGGATGCGTGGATGGGGTTGTCGAAGGTGTGGATGACGTCGCCGTCGACGGGGTCGGGGTTCAGGTCGCGCAGGTTCTCGGCGACCGTCTTGCCGGTGACTGTGAGGGCGTCGCCGTGGATCAGGCCCTCGTCGAGCATCGCCTTCATGATGACCGGGATGCCACCGTGCCGGTCGACGTCGTTCATGACGTACTTGCCGAACGGCTTCATGTCGGCGACGTGCGGGGTGCGGCTGCCGATCCGGTTGAAGTCGTGCAGCGAAAGCTCGATGCCCGCCTCGTTGGCGATCGCGAGCAGGTGCAGCACGACGTTCGTCGACCCGCCGAGGGCCATGGCCAGGGCGATGGCGTTCTCGAACGATTCCTTGGTGAGAATGTCCTTCGTCGTGATCCCCTGACGCAGCAGGTTCACGACGGCCTCGCCCGATCGGTGCGCGAAGTAGTCGCGGCGGCGGTCGGCGGCGGGCGGGGCGGCCGAGCCGGGCAGGCTCAGGCCGAGCGCCTCGGCGACGGAAGCCATGGTGTTGGCGGTGTACATGCCGCCGCACGCACCCTCACCGGGGGCGAACGCGCATTCGATGCGCTTGAGGTCCTCTTCCGACATCCGCCCCGCGCGACATGCGCCGACGCCCTCGAAGGAGTCGATGATCGTGATGTCCTTCTCGGTGCCGTCCGAGAGCTTCACCCAGCCGGGAGCGATGGATCCGGCGTACAGGAACACGCTTGACAGAGCCAGCCGGGCACTGGCCATCAGCATGCCGGGGATCGACTTGTCGCAGCCGGCGAGCAGCACGGTGCCGTCGAGGCGCTCGGCCATGATCACCGTCTCGACGGAGTCTGCGATGACCTCGCGCGACACCAGCGAGAAGTGCATGCCCTCGTGGCCCATCGAGATGCCGTCGGAGACGGAGATGGTGCCGAACTGCAGCGGGTACCCGCCGCCCGAGTGCACGCCCTCCTTGGCGCCCTGCGCGAGCCGGTCGAGGCTCAGGTTGCACGGCGTGATCTCGTTCCAGCTCGAGGCGATGCCGATCTGCGGCTTGTCCCAGTCGGCGTCGCCCATGCCCACCGCGCGGAGCATGCCGCGGGAAGTGGTCGCCTCGATGCCGTCGGTGACGACGCGGCTGCGGGGCTTGATGTCGATGTCTGGCTGGGCGCCCGACATGCCGGGCTGAGAATCGCGGGTGGACATGACGGAAGTCTATGCGGGTCGGGTGGCCCGTTCCGACGCGATGACTTCCAGAAGTTCGGCGATCTGCTGTGGGGATTCCACACGCAGCGTGGCAGCGGTCTCCCCCGCCCCGACGCGCACGCCGAGGTCGTCGGCGGTGAGCACGCGCAGCGCATCCTCGTCCGTGACGTCGTCACCGGCGAACAGGATGCCGGTCGCGCCGGTGTGCTCGCGCAGCACGGCGATCGCGGTGTCCTTGCCCTCGTCGCGGGAGGAGTACTCGAGGATGCGGTCGCCGGTGCGGCGGCGCCAGTGCCGCGCGCGGCGCGCGAACACCTCGTCGACCGCGGTGAAGGCCTCTCGCTCCACCTCGGCGCTCGCGGGGCGTCCGTGGATGCCGATCCCGAACGTCTTGCTCTCGAGCTCGACGCCCGGGTAGTTCGTCAGCAGCGGCGCGAGCTCGTCGAGCAGCGCGTCGCGCAGCATCCGGTCGGGGTCGCCGGCCTCGGCATCCGCCTCGCTCTCCCCCGGATACCAGTACTGCGCCCCGTGGGAGCCGGCCAGCACGATCGGCGAGTCGTCGTCGTGCTCGGCGATCTCACGCAGGTGCACGAGGCTGCGCCCGGAGATGAAGGCGACGGTCGTGTGCGGCAGGGCGGCGAGTTCGGCGAGCACCGTCTTCACCGCCGGGATCGCCCGCGCCGCCATGGGGTCGGCGACGAGCTCGGATGCCGTGCCGTCGAAGTCCAGGGCGACCAGCAGAGTCTGCGTGCGGGCGATCGCCGACACGGCCGGGTCGGATGCGCCCGGCTGCCAGTCGCGGGTCATCCGTGTGCTCCCTCGTGTCGACGGTGGCGGTTGCGCCCGGCCTGCTCGAGCGCACGCAGGAACGACTGCGACCAGGCGGTGACGTCGTTCTCGAGCACGCGCTTGCGCAGTGCGCGCATGCGCTTGCCCTGCTCGGCGCGCGGCATCTCGATCGCGCCGACGATGGCTTCCTTGACGCCCTCGATGTCGTGCGGATTGATCCGCAGCGCCTGCCGCAGCTCGTCGGCGGCCCCGGTGAACTCGCTGAGCACGAGCACGCCTCGATTGTCGGCGCGGGTGGCCACGTACTCCTTGGCGACGAGGTTCATGCCGTCGCGCAGCGCGGTCACGAGCATCACGTCAGCGGCGAGGTACATGGCGACCATCTCCTCACGCGGGAAGCCCTGGTGCAGGTAGCGGATGGCGGTGTGCCCGAGTGTGTCGTGGTCGCCGTTGATGCGCCCGATCGCGAGCTCCACCTCGTCGCGCAGGTGCATGTAGGCATCGACCCGCTCGCGGCTGGGGCTCGCGACCTGGATGAAGGCGACGTCCTCGACCGAGATGCGCCCCTGGTCGAGCAGCTCGCCGTACGCCTTGATGCGGTGCCGGATGCCCTTCGTGTAGTCCAGCCGGTCGACGCCGAGGAGGATGTGCTTCGGGTTGCCCAGGCCCTTGCGGATCTCGAGCGCCCTCGCGCGGATGTCCGGGCGCTGCGCCAGCTCGCGGTACGGGGTCGTGTCGATCGAGATCGGGAACGCCTTCACCAGCGGCATCCGGCCGTCGGGCAGGGTAATGCTGGATGCCTTGGTCTCGTGTCCCAGCCGGCGCTTCGCCGCCGCGAGGAAGTTCGCCGCATCCTGCCCCCGCTGGAACCCGATCACATCGGCGCCGAGCAGTCCGCGCAGCACCTGGTCGCGCCAGGGAAGCTGAGCGTAGAGCCCGTGCGAGGGGAACGGGATGTGATGGAAGTATCCGATGGTGACGTCGGGACGCAGCCCCCGCACCATCTCGGGCACGAGCTGCAGCTGATAGTCGTGCACCCAGACGGTGCCGCCCTCTGCGACGGCATCGGCTGCCGCCTCGGCGAAGCGGAGGTTGACGGCGACATACGCCTCCCACCACTCGCGGTGATACTGCGGGGGCGCGATGACGTCGTGGTACAGCGGCCAGATCGTGTCGTTCGAGAAGCCCTCGTAGTAGTCCTGGATCTCCTGCTCGCTGAGGGTCACCGGAAGCAGCCGGATGCCGTCGGCCTCGAACGGCTCGATCTCGAGGTCGGCCTGCCCCGCCCATCCGACCCAGGCGCCGTCGACGCTGCGCATCATCGGCTCGAGAGCCGCCACCAGTCCGCCGGGAGAGGTGCGCCAGATCTCCTCGCCGTCGGGGGTGATGATCCGATCGACCGGAAGGCGGTTGGCGACGACCACGAACTCTGCGGCGACCATGAGACTCCTCTGCTCGGTGACTCCAGGCTACCGATGCCCGCAGCGAGGGTTACGGGGGTTGACGCGCCTGCCTCAGCGCTGCACGGGGCTGATCAGGCGATTGACGACGCCGGCGAGCAGCACGATCGATGCCGCGACCAGCGGCAGGACGAGCGCGAGCTGCGTCCCGGCGCTCTCGGCGATCGCACCGGTGCCGGCGGCGGCAGCCGCCTGCCCGACGACGATGCCCGAGCCGAGCATCGTCATCACGGTCGCCGAGCGCCCGCGCGGACTCCGCGCGGCGCCCAGGCTGTACTGCGTGACGATCGTCGGCCCGACGCCGATGCCCACCAGAGCGAGCGCGATGATCATCGCGGGCACGGATTCCGCGGTCGCGAAGAGCGCGGACCCCGCCACGAGGATCGCCGCGAACACCATCCAGCGCGCGTGCAGCGTGAACCGCGGCGGCAGCCACGCGACGGCGAGCGCGAGCACCGCTGACCCGACGCCCATCACCCCGTACAGGAGCCCCGCCTGCTCGGCGGCGCCACGGTCGGCCATGAACGAGGTGAGCGCGGTGAGGGCCGCGCCGAAGAACAGCCCGATGCCGAAGATCCCGATCACCACGACGAGCAGGGCGGGTCGGAACAGCTCGCGCACCGACGACGGCGCACGGCCGTCGGAGTCGCGCTCGACGGAGACGTGGCGTCCGGTGGGGTGCAGGGCGAAGGCGCCGACGAAGAGCAGCGTCAGCGCCGACGCGATCGCGATGGGCGCCCACGGGGCGATGAACGACGCGAGGATGCCGACGAGGAACGGACCGAACACGAACACGGTCTCGTCGGCTGCTGACTCGTACGACATGGTCGCCGAGGTCGTGCGGGCGCGCTGCATCTCGGGCATCCGCTCGGCGATGATCGTGACCAGCCGGGAACGCGACATCGGCGAGACCTGCGGTGCGGTCGCGCCGATGGTGAACGCCGACGCCAGCACGACCGCGTCAGCCGCCGGGGCGTAGACGATCAGGGCGAAGACGGCGAGCATCGCCGCGTTCAGCACGCCGCAGAGCAGCAGCACGGGTCGCTGACCCCACCGGTCGGCCGCGGCGCCCAGGAAGGGTCCGACCAGCGCGGTACCGAGTCCCACGGCTGCGGAGGTGAGCCCGCCGAGGCTCAGCGAGCCGCGCACGGTCACGACCATGGTCAGCACGCCGACGACCATCATGGCGAACGGCAGTCGCGCGATGAACGCGATCACGAAGTAGGGGATGCCGGTCAGGCGCAGCAGGCTCGGCGAAGAGGCGGTGATCTGTGTCATGTGGCTCTCACGCGTCAGAGGACGCGGGTCAGGTGCCGCCGTTGTCCGCCGAGATGCCGGCGGCCGGTAGATACACAGCAGGATCTGCTGTCAACCCTACCCGAGCACCCGGTGCCCTCGGATAGCGTGGGGGCATGCGCTATCTCCTTCGCACCGGACTCTTCAGCGCCATCTCCACGGGGTGGACCCTGCTGCGCGGTTCGCGCGGTCAGAAGTTCACGTGGCGGGCGATCCTCGCCTGGGTGAGCTGGGCGATCACGTTCTCGCTCGCCATCGGCGCCGTGAAGGACATGCGCCGTCAGGAGAAGGGCCTCGCGGTCGCAGCGGACTCGCCGTTCGCGCCGAAGCCCGACAAGAAGGAGCTGCGCGAGAAGCGCCGCGACGAGGTCAAGCGCCTCTCGAAGCAGCGCTGATGCCGTCGCGGCGACGCCTGCTCAGCGAGTGAGGATCAGCGCCTCGCCCTGACCGCCTCCGCCGCACAGTGCTGCGACTGCGGTCCCTGATCCGCGCTTGGCGAGCTCATGCGCCAGGTGCACGACCAGGCGCGTTCCACTCGCACCGATCGGATGCCCGATGGCGATGCCGCCGCCGTGCACGTTGACGATGTCGCTCGACAGCCCCAGCTCCTGCTGCGAGCGCGCGACGACCGCACCGAATGCCTCGTTGATCTCGACGATGTCGAGCTGCTCGACAGTGATGCCCTGCTTCTCGAGCGCGCGCTCGATCGCACGCGCCGGCTGCGCCTGCAGCGAGTTGTCGGGCCCTGCTGTCTGCCCGTTCGCTCCGATCACGGCGAGCACCGGCCACCCCTGGGCGTCGGCGTTCTCGCGGGTCGTCACGATGACGGCCGAAGCGCCGTCGGAGATCTGCGAGGCGTTGCCCGCAGTGATGGTGCCGCCCTCGGCGAAGGCAGGCCGCAGACCCGCGAGCGACTCGACGGTCGTGTCGGGGCGGACGCCCTCGTCCTTCGCCAGTACAACCGGTCCCTGAGCCTGTCGAGCGCCGCCCTTGCGCTGCGGCACCGTCACCTCGGCGATCTCAGCGTCGAAGACACCGGCGGCCTGCGCGGCCGCCGCGCGCTGGTGAGACAGCGCGGCGACGGTGTCCTGGATCTCTCGGGTCAGCTCGAAGCGGGGGTTGTGCCGCTCGGTCGACGCGCCCATGCTCTCGCGGTCGTAGGCGTCGGTGAGGCCGTCATGGGCCATGTGATCGAGCACCTCGACGCTGCCGTACGTCCATCCGTCCCGTGAGCCCATCAGCAGATGCGGCGCGTGCGTCATCGACTCCATGCCGCCGGCGACGACAGTGGTCGCGTCACCGGTGCTGATCATGCGCGCGGCGTCGATGATGGCCGTGAGGCCCGAGAGGCAGACCTTGTTGACCGAGCTCGCCGGCACGTCCCAGCCGATGCCCGCGCCGATCGCCGCCTGGCGGGCGGCATTCTGACCGGATCCTGCGGCGAGCACCTGTCCCATGATGACCGCGTCGATGGCATCCGGTGCGACAGAGGCCTGCTCGAGAGCGCCGCGGATCGCGAGCGCGCCCAGCTGCGGTGCGGTGAACGCCGCCAGCTGCCCCTTCAGTCGCCCCTGCGGGGTCCGGGCGGCGGCGACGATGACGATGTCGCTCATGAGTTCTCCTTCAGGTTCTCTGCGATGTTCAGTTCGGGTTCGGTGGCGTCGATGACGTCCTGCACACTCACGCCCGGTGCGGTCTCGACGAGCACGAGCCCGTCGTCGGTGACGTCGATGACCGCGAGGTCGGTGATGATCCGGTCGACCACTCCCCTGCCGGTGAGCGGCAGAGAGCAGTCGTTCACGATCTTCGCCGAGCCGTCCTTCGCGACGTGCTCCATGAGCACGATGACGCGACGAGCGCCGTGCACGAGGTCCATCGCGCCGCCGGGGCCCTTGACCATCTTGCCCGGGATCATCCAGTTCGCCAGGTCGCCGGTGGCCGACACCTGCATGGCACCGAGGATGGCGGCGTCGATCTTGCCGCCGCGGATCATGCCGAAGCTCGTGGACGAGTCGAAGAAGGCCGCCCCGGGCAGCAGCGTGACCGTCTCCTTGCCGGCGTTGATGAGGTCCGGGTCGACGTTCTCCTCAGTGGGGTACGGCCCGACGCCGAGGATGCCGTTCTCGGACTGCAGCACGACCGTCACATCGCTCGGAACATGGTTGGGAACCAGGGTGGGCAGGCCGATGCCGAGGTTGACGTACTCGCCGTCGGCGAGCTCGTGCGCGGCGCGGGCCGCCATCTGGTCGCGGGTGAGCGCCATGATCATCTCTTCCCTTCCTGGGTCCCTGAGCCTGTCGGTACCTGGGCCCCTGAGCCTGTCGGTTCCTGGGTCCCTGAGCCTGTCGGTTCCTGGGTCCCTGAGCCTGTCGAAGGGCGGACGGTGCGGCGCTCGATGCGCTTCTCGATGTCGCTGCCCACCTCGACCACGCGGTGCACGTACACCCCGGGCAGGTGGATGTCGTCGGGGTCGAGCTCTCCGGGCTCGACGAGCTCCTCGACCTGCGCGATGCACACCCGCCCCGCCATCGCGGCGAGCGGGTTGAAGTTGCGCGCGGCCTTGTTGAAGATCAGGTTGCCGTGCCGGTCGCCCTTGAGCGCGTGCACGAGGGCGTAATCGGTCGTGATCGCCTCCTCGAGCACGAAGTCGCGCTGCTCGCCATGGAAATCGAAGCTGCGCACGTCCTTGACGGGTGACGCCACGGCGATCGAGCCATCGGCGTTGTACCGCCGCGGCAGCCCTCCCTCGGCGACCTGCGTGCCGACGCCGGTCTGCGTGAAGAAGGCGGCGATCCCCGACCCGCCGGCGCGCAGCTTCTCGGCGAGGGTTCCCTGCGGCGTCAGCTCGAGTTCGAGGTCGCCCTCGAGGAACTGCCGCTCGAACTCCTTGTTCTCGCCGACGTAGGAAGAGGTCATCTCGCGGATCCGCCTCGAGGCGAGCAGGATGCCCAGCCCCCAGTCATCGACGCCGCAGTTGTTGCTGACGACGCTGAGTTCACCGGTGCCCTGCGCGTGCAGCGCCTCGATGAGGTTCATGGGATTGCCGGAGAGACCGAAGCCGCCGACGGCGAGCGAGGCGCCGTCGGGGATGTCAGCGACGGCTTCGGCCGCGGATGCGAATTGCTTGTCGATCAAGACCACTCCTTCGTGTGCGGTGCTCCCAGCATCCGCCCGCCCGGCGCGGCCGGGCAAGGCGACGCTTGCGATGTGGTCGCGGGGCGGGCTAGCGTCCACATTGTGGAACCTCAGGGCAGTTCGCGTCGCACCGTGCCGGGTGCCCAGTCCGTCGCGCGGGCAGCAGCTCTGCTGCGTCTGGTCTCGGCATCGGCCGACGGTGCGCCGCTGCAGTCGCTGGCCCGGGATGCCGACCTCAGTCGCTCGACGGCGCACCGCCTGCTCACCGCTCTGCGCGCCGAGGGGCTCGTCGATCAGGATCCCGCGACCGCCCGCTGGATGCCCGGACCGGAGCTGTATCTGATGGGAACCGTGGCCGCCGCGCGGTACGACATCACCGAGCTGTCTCGCGACATCGTGCGCTCCCTCGCCGTGAAGACGGAGGAGAGCGCCTTCCTGTCCACCCGGCGCGCCGATGAGACCGTGTGCCTCGTTCGGGAGGAGGGATCGTTCCCCATCCGCTCGTTCGTGCTGAGCGAGGGCGTGCGCTTTCCCCTCGGTGTCGCGAGCGCAGGGCTCGCCATCCTCGCCTTCCTTCCCGACCACGATGTGGATGCCTATCTCGAACGGCATCCGGAGCTCGAGGACCGGTGGGGCACGGTGCACGGCGACGCGCCGCTGCGGCGCCGGCTGCACGAGACGAAGGCCCGCGGCTATTCGGTCAATCCCGGCCTGATCGTCGAGGGATCGTGGGGCATGGCCGCCGCGGTGTTCGACCGCGAGGGCCGGCCGGAATGGGCGCTCAGCATCACCGGTGTCGAGTTCCGCTTCGCCCCGGACCGGCTTCCACAGCTCGGCCGCACCCTCCTTGCACACGCTCACCAGCTCTCATCGCGGGTCGCAGGCAGTCGACACAGAACCGGTTAGATACCAGCGGGTATATACTTGTCGGTATGCATAAGTCCGAAGCGATCACCGCGATCGTGCTCGCCGCGCACGCGCTGGCCCGGATCGCGGCGCATGACGCCGGGAACGACGCCCCGTCCGCGCAGTGGCGTGCCCTCAGCATCCTCGACCAGCGGGGCGCAATGCGCCTCGGCGCCCTGGCATCCGCCGCCCGCACCACTCAGCCGGGCATGACTCGGCTGGTCGGCACCCTCGAGCACGCCGGCCTCGTCGAGCGCACCACCGACCCCACTGACTCCCGAGCCACCGTCGTGGACGCGACGGCGGCCGGCATCCGCGCCCTCGACGAATGGCGCACCGAGCTGGGCGCCACTCTCGCCCCGCGCTTCGACCGCCTCAGCGATGACGACTGGCGTGCGATCGAGCGCACCGCTGCCATCCTCGGCGAGCGCGCACAGAGCACATCAGACGACACGACAGGAGCACACGAATGAGCGGATCACCACAGGGATCGATCTGGCGGCAGCCGGCACAGGTGTGGGCGGTCGCGTTCGCCTGCGTCGTCGCGTTCATGGGCATCGGCCTGGTCGATCCGATCCTTCCCGCCATCGCCGAGTCCCTCGAGGCCTCCCCCGTCGAGACCGAGCTGCTGTTCACCAGCTACCTGCTGGTCACCGGCCTCGCCATGCTCATCACCAGCTGGATCTCCAGCCGCATCGGCGCCAAGGCGACTCTGCTGGTCGGCCTCGGCCTCATCGTGGCATTCGCACTGCTGTGTGCGGTGAGTGGCAGCGTCGACTGGGTGATCGGGTTCCGTGCCGGCTGGGGTCTGGGCAACGCACTGTTCATCTCCACCGCTCTGGCGACCATCGTGGGCGCAGCGACAGGGGGCAGCGGGTCCGCCATCGTCCTCTACGAGGCCGCGCTCGGCCTCGGCATCGCCGTCGGCCCCCTGCTCGGCGGACTGCTGGGCGAGCTCAGCTGGCGCGGCCCGTTCTTCGGCGTCGTCGCACTGATGGCGATCGGCTTCATCGCCGTGCTCACACTCGTGCGCACCGACGGCGAGCGCCGCGAGCCGATGCCGTTCTCCGCGCCGTTCCGCGCGCTTCGCCGGCCCGCGCTCGCCGTGCTCGCCGTCACCGCCCTGTTCTACAACATCGGCTTCTTCGTGCTGCTGGCGTTCTCGCCCTTCCCGCTCGGCTTCGGAGCCATGGGCATCGGACTGACCTTCTTCGGGTGGGGCCTCGGCCTCGCCGTGACGAGCGTCTGGGTTGCACCCGCTCTGATGCGCCGCACCTCGCGCACGTCGATCATCCTCGCCACGCTGCCCCTGCTCGCCGTCGATCTCATCGCGGCCGGCTTGGTCGTCGCCGATCCTGCCGCTCTGGTGGTGTGCATCGTCGTGGGCGGCCTGCTGCTGGGCGTGATGAACACCGTCCTCACCGAGGCCGTGATGGAGGCCACCGACCTGCCCCGCTCCGTCGCCTCGTCGGCGTACTCGGCCGTGCGCTTCCTCGGCGGCGCGATGGCACCGCCGGTGGCCGCGGCTCTGGCCAACGGGTACGGCGACACGGTGCCCTACCTGTTCGCCGCCGGCGCGGTGCTGCTCGCCGCTCTGACGGTGCTTCTCGGTCGTCGCGCTCTTGCCCACATCGACGATCCCGCCGAGGGCGAGGCCGAGGATGCGGCGGCTGTCCTCATCGGCGACGCCGCCTGAGCGGCATCCGGATGGATCGTGCGGGCGCGGTGATCACTCGACCATCAGGTCGTCGATCTCGAGATCCTCATCGAGCAGGCAGTAGATGATCAGGTCGGGGTACTCCTCCGGCGCGATGAAGAGCAGCGTGATCCCGCCGTCGCCGAACACGATCACACCGTCGAGGGCGATGTCCTCCTTCAGCGCGGACAGCGCCTCGGCCATGTCGACCTCGTCGTCGTCCTCGTAGGCTGCCTCGGTGAGCTCTTCGACGACCTCGAGCTCGCGTGCCTCGAGGATCTCCTCGGTGAGCCGTGCCAGAGCGTGCGTCACGGTCTCCTGCATCGTGTCGAGGTCGGGCAGATCCTCCCGCTCGACGGGCTCGTCGTCCTCGTCGCCCTTGTCCTCGTCCTCGTCGTCGTAGTCGAACTCCTCGTCGAATTCGTACTCGACGGTGACGCGTCGCCCTCCGGGCAGTTCCACGGACGCGGTGAGCGCGCCGTCCTCATCGGTGTCGATGTCATCGAGATCGATCATGAGAGCCACCTCCTGTCCGCCATGTTCTCACCGGTGCGCCCGAGACGGAAGAGCCGGACTCGACGCGGTGCGGCTGCGGCGCTGTTCTAGGGTCGTCACATGAGAAGAACGCGCGGACGAGTCGTCGATGTCGACACGCTCGAGGACTTCGACCGCCGTCTCGCCGAAGGCGTCCGTTCGCTCTCCGGCTGGCGGATGCGCGCGCTGGACCTCACCCAGCGCGGCAGCGCGCTGCGGTCGGTCGACGTCACGGGATCGCTGTTCCTGGGCTGCCGCCTGACTCTCGCCGACGAGTCGTCGGTGCGTGCCCGGGGCGCTGTCGTGTTCCCCGCACTCCCCGGCATCCCGATCGACACCTACCGCACCGCCCTGTACACGCCGGCTGATCTTTTCGGCACCGCCGACTACCACGACAGCCTCGACGCGCGCACCTACGCCTGGTCGAAGCACGAGACGTCAAGGGATGCCGCACTCGCGAAGTCGCTGCACGATCACGCCATCGATCTCGCGCTCTCGGAGTGGGTGTCAGGCAGGAGCCTCGTCGGCGTCATGGGCGGACACGGGGTGGTGCGCGGCAGCCGCGACTACGCCGACGGCGTCGAACTCGGACAGCGTCTCTCTCAGACCCTCACCGTCGCGACCGGCGGCGGCCCCGGTGCGATGGAGGCCGTCAACCTCGGCGGGTATCTCGCCTATCGAGGAGCGGATGCCCGGGAGCAGGCGCTCACGATGCTGGCCGCCGTGCCGAACTTCACGCCGAGCATCGCTGCATGGGCGGACGCGGCGTTCGCCGTGCGGCGGGAGTTCCCCGATGGCGGCGAATCCCTCGGCATCCCGACCTGGCACTACGGGCACGAGCCGCCGAATCCGTTCGCCAGCGCCATCGCCAAGTACTTCCGCAACGCGCAGCGCGAGGCGATCCTGCTGGAGGTGTGCCAGGCGGGCATCGTGTTCCTGCCCGGAGCAGGCGGAACAGTGCAGGAGATCTTCCAGGACGCGTGCGAGAACTACTACGCCGACGAGTCGTCCGTCGCTCCGATGATCCTCGTCGGACGCGAGTACTGGACGGAGCAGTACCCCGCCTGGCCGCTGCTGCAGGCGCTCGCCTCAAATCGGCCGATGGAGCACCATGTGCACCTCGTCGACACCGTGCAGGAGGCGGCCGAGCTGGCATCCGCAGGCGCTTGATGCCGCAACCCGCCCGGCTGACCAGTGCGATTTGGCGCGACCCCCGGCCGCTGGTAATGTAATTCCTCGGCCGGGGAAATCTTCCCGGGCCACGCACCTCTAGCTCAATCGGCAGAGCAACTGACTCTTAATCAGTGGGTTCAGGGTTCAAGTCCCTGGGGGTGCACGGATCAGCTCCGGAAACTCTCGCCAGTTTCCGGGGCTTTTCTGCTTTCGGCCTCGCCGCGTGACCCGGCACGTAGAGTTCCGGCATGGAGATCACGCCCGACGTCGTCGTCACCCTGCGCCCCGATGAGGTGTTCGTCTTCGGCAGCAACGCGGCCGGGCAGCACGGCGGCGGCGCCGCCCGCGTCGCCTACGAGAAGTTCGGCGCCGTGTGGGGCGAAGGACACGGCCTGCACGGCCAGAGCTATGCCATCGACACGATGAGCGGCCTCGGCGTCCTCGCGCGTGAAGCGCGTGCCTTCGTCGAGTTCGCGGCCGAGCATCCGGACCTCCGCTTCCTGCTGACCCCGGTCGGCTGCGGCATCGCCGGGTACACGCCCGAGCAGGTCGCGCCGCTGTTCGCGGGCGTCCCCGACAACGTCGCCGTCCCCTCCTCCTTCGTGCCGTACCTCTGAGGCTCCCGGGCCGTACCTTGCCCGCCCGAAGGTCCGTTTCGTGTCTGGACCGATATCCTGCGGACCGGTTCGGCCGAGGAGCCGCGCTTATCCTGGATAGGTGACCGACACCCGCGACGACGCCGACCTCGCTGCCGATCTTGCGCTCGCTCTGCGGCTGGCAGACGCGGCGGACGCACAGTCACTCCCCCGGTTCGACGCCGCCGATCTGCAGGTCTCCCGCAAGGCGGACCGCTCGCACGTGACCGATGCCGACCTCGCCACCGAGCGCGCGATCCGCGAGCTGCTGGCCGCTGAGCGCCCCGCCGACGGCATCTTCGGCGAGGAGTACGGCGCGGAGGGCGACACCCACCGACAGTGGATCATCGACCCGATCGACGGCACGGCGAACTTCCTTCGCGGCGTGCCGCTGTGGGGCACGATGATCGCCCTCGCGATCGACGGGGTTCCCCGCGTCGGCGTGGTCAGCATGCCCGCGCTGTCGCGCCGCTGGTGGGCGGCTGACGCTCTCGGTGCGTGGACGAACACCGCCGACGCTCCACGTCGCCTGTCGGTGTCCGGTGTCGACACGCTCGACGACGCGAGCGTCAGCTTCCAGAGCATCGGGCAGTGGGCCGACGCCGGCAGGTTACCCGAGCTCCACGCCGTCGCCGACCGAGTGTGGCGCGATCGGGCGTACGGCGACGTGTACAGCTACATGCTGCTTGCCGAGGGCCGCATCGACATGGTCGCCGAGTTCGACGTCAAGGAGTACGACATCGCCGCGGCCGTGGCGATCGTCCGAGAGGCCGGCGGCCGGATGACCGCCTTCGACGGAACCGAGACCCTGTCGGCGCTGTCCACGCTTGCCACCAACGGCATCCTGCACGACCCCTTCCTGTCCCTGTTCCGCGACGCGCGACTCCCCTGAGCGCCGCGGAACAGGGACAGGAAGGGGTCGTGCAGGATGC
>PJCV01000019.1 GCA_002837415.1 Actinomycetales bacterium SN12 | reverse complement strand
GGAAAAGATCCGGTTCGGTTTTCTTTAAGATGCTCGCGTCCACTGTGTAGTTCTCAAAGTACGGGCGGTCCCCCACAACCACTGCCAAACGGCAACAGAAGTAAGGGCCACAAGGAAACAGAACGACCCCTCCCCGAAAGAAGAAGCCGGCCCGGTCCCTCAGGACCCAACAGCGTGCAGGCACCCACACCGCAGGAAAAGCGTTCCAACTGCCGAAGCAGCGTACTGACTCAAACCCCTTGGTCTGAATGCCATGTCAAATGTTCCACCCATGAGCTCCCAGCGAAGAACGTGTGCCTTCGAACTGGGTTCTGGAAGTCCGAAGA
>PJCV01000018.1 GCA_002837415.1 Actinomycetales bacterium SN12 | reverse complement strand
GGAAAAGATCCGGTTCGGTTTTCTTTAAGATGCTCGCGTCCACTGTGTAGTTCTCAAAGTACGGGCGGTCCCCCACAACCACTGCCAAACGGCAACAGAAGTAAGGGCCACAAGGAAACAGAACGACAACTCCCCGAAAGAAGAAGCCGGCCCGGTCCCTCAGGACCCAACAGCGTGCAGGCACCCACACCGCAGGAAGAGCGTTCCAACTGCCGAAGCAGCGTACTGACTCAAACCCCTTGGTCTGAATGCCATGTCAAATGTTCCACCCATGAGCTCCCAGCGAAGAACGTGTGCCTTCGAACTGGGTTCTGGAAGTCCGAAGA
>PJCV01000017.1 GCA_002837415.1 Actinomycetales bacterium SN12 | reverse complement strand
AAGATGCTCGTTACGCGCAGCAGGACGGAAAGACCCCGTGACCTTTACTACAGCTTGGTATTGGTGTTCGGTGTGGCTTGTGTAGGATAGGTGGGAGACTGTGAAACCGTGACGCCAGTTACGGTGGAGTCATTGTTGAAATACCACTCTGGTCATATTGGATATCTAACTTCGAACCGTGATCCGGTTCAGGGACAGTGCCTGGTGGGTAGTTTAACTGGGGCGGTTGCCTCCCAAAAAGTAACGGAGGCGCCCAAAGGTTCCCTCAACCTGGTTGGCAATCAGGTGGCGAGTGTAAGTGCACAAGGGAGCTTGACTGTGAGACTGACAGGTCGAGCAGGGACGAAAGTCGGGACTAGTGATCCGGCAGTGGCTTGTGGAAGCGCTGTCGCTCAACGGATAAAAGGTACCTCGGGGATAACAGGCTGATCTTGCCCAAGAGTCCATATCGACGGCATGGTTTGGCACCTCGATGTCGGCTCGTCGCATCCTGGGGCTGGAGTAGGTCCCAAGGGTTGGGCTGTTCGCCCATTAAAGCGGTACGCGAGCTGGGTTTAGAACGTCGTGAGACAGTTCGGTCCCTATCCGCTGCGCGCGTAGGAAGTTTGAGAGGATCTGACCCTAGTACGAGAGGACCGGGTTGGACGAACCTCTGGTGTGCCAGTTGTTCCGCCAGGAGCACCGCTGGTTAGCTACGTTCGGGATGGATAACCGCTGAAAGCATCTAAGCGGGAAGCCGGCCTCAAGATGAGACTTCCATACCCCTCGGGGTGAGAGGCTCCCAGCCAGACGACTGGGTTGATAGGCCAGATGTGGAAGCGTGGCAACACGTGCAGCTGACTGGTACTAATAAGCCGATGACTTGATAACACTCCTTTCTGCGAGATGAACGCGTCCACTTTGTGGTTCTCGACGTACGGTCGGAACCGAACAACCACACTCAACGTGTGCGTTGCCGAAACGTCAATAGTGTTACGGCGGCCATAGCGTGAGGGAAACGCCCGGTCACATTCCGAACCCGGAAGCTAAGCCTCACAGCGCCGATGGTACTGCAGGGGGGACCCTGTGGGAGAGTAGGACACCGCCGGACTTCTTCT
>PJCV01000016.1 GCA_002837415.1 Actinomycetales bacterium SN12 | reverse complement strand
CCCTGGCCCCTTCCCCTTCTTTCGTCGAGAGCACGGGACGTCGGCGAGCGCACGGGTCGTTCACGCGAACGTCTCGTGCGTTCGGCGAGATCCCGTGCTCTCGACGCGAAGAAGAGGCCGGTGATCAGGGTGGCGTTATGTGGAAATGCGAGAGACGGGATGCCAGCGTCCTGGGCGAGCGGATGTGGGCCATGCCCCACCGAGCGAAGCGCCGACCTGTCGTACCTCGGATCCAATCCTCGCGGTGCTTCTCGTCGAGGAGCACCTGCTCCACAGTGCGGCCGGACCGCAGGGCCTCGTCAAGGTACTTCTGCTCGCCGTCGCACTCCCCGAAGCTGTTGCATCCGTCGAGTCCGAAGTCGACGAAGTACATCTTCCCCTTCGGCCCGCGAACCGGAACCTGCAGGTCCGGAGCCGGGAACCCCAGCCGGTGAAGCTGCAGCCTGCTCACGCTCTCACCCGGCAGCTGCGCGCGCCCGTCCGCGAACTCCGAGATCCAGCGCGCCTGCCGTATCCCGCGGGCTCCGGCATTGCGTTCGAGCCGGTCCGTCAGGCTGGCTCTCCATGACGCGACGGCATCCTGATCCCATTCGCGGATCCGCTCTGCCATGAGACGTTCGGCGGCGTCGGCCACGCAGACGGCTGCTTCCGACGGCAGCATGCGCACGAGATCGAAAACCGTCCGATCAAGGCTCGTGCACCGGATGCCGTCGACCACGACCAGGTCATCAGCGCCGAGTGGCGCGACGTGTCGCATCACGTCAGGAGCGCTCGAGATGCGGCGAGGCGCATCCGTCGTCATGTGCACTCGCGCGAAATCGATGCGGTAGAAGGGCAGCCCCCAGAGCACGCCGGCAGAGGTGTGCGACATCGCCGCGCCGCCGTGGCCATCACGCGCGACGGCGATGATCTGCACACGATGTCGCTGTTCCGGCGTGAGTGACGCGTGAGCGTCGGCGTCGACGTACCAGCCTCGTCGGAGGTGGAGCAGCGCTCCCTCGGCGACTGCACGCGCCATCTCACGATCGGTCCATCCGTCGAGCAGCAGGTGCTCGCGGGAGCGGACGAGGTCGGGCAGCAGCGCATCCGACCCGGCACGACGGATGCGAGCGATGAGCGCGTCTTGTTCGAATGCCATGTCCGTCATCCTCAGCGCCCTGGCATCCGCTCCCTCCCGCCGATCCCACGATCTGTGCACAACTCCCCCCTGTGGATATCTCCCCCCCCTGCCTGCCCCCTGCGTCGAGAGCACGGGACCTCGGCGAGCGCACGACTCGTTCACGCGAACACCTCGTGCGTTCGGCGAGGTCCCGTGCTCTCGA
>PJCV01000015.1:1799-4177 GCA_002837415.1 Actinomycetales bacterium SN12 | reverse complement strand
TGCAATTTCGCCGAGTTCGCGGTTGAGACAGTTGGGAAGTCGTTACGCCATTCGTGCAGGTCGGAACTTACCCGACAAGGAATTTCGCTACCTTAGGATGGTTATAGTTACCACCGCCGTTTACTGGGGCTTAAATTCTCAGCTTCGCCTTGCGGCTAACCGGTCCTCTTAACCTTCCAGCACCGGGCAGGCGTCAGTCCGTATACATCGACTTGCGTCTTCGCACGGACCTGTGTTTTTAGTAAACAGTCGCTACCCACTAGTCTCTGCGGCCACCACACCCTTTTCGGAGCAAGTCCGTATAAGCGGGTGGCCCCCCTTCTCCCGAAGTTACGGGGGCATTTTGCCGAGTTCCTTAACCACGATTCTCTCGATCTCCTTGGTATTCTCTACCTGACCACCTGAGTCGGTTTGGGGTACGGGCGGCTTGAACCTCGCGTCGATGCTTTTCTTGGCAGCATAGGATCACCCACTTTTTATTCGCATCGTGTCTCAGCCTGTATGAGTCACGGATTTGCCTATGACTCGGCCTACGCACTTGCACCAGGACAACCATCGCCTGGCTGGGCTACCTTCCTGCGTCACACCTGTTAATACGCTAGCCGCACCAGCATAGGGTCGTGTGCTCCACCACCCGGTGAACCCCGAAGGGTTCGATGGATGGCTTTGGACACTTAGCATTACTGGATTGACTGGGGCGGTTCTTCGCCGGTACGGGAATATCAACCCGTTGTCCATCGACTACGCCTGTCGGCCTCGCCTTAGGTCCCGACTTACCCAGGGAAGATTAGCTTGACCCTGGAACCCTTGGTCTTCCGGAGGACGTGTTTCTCACACGTCTTTCGCTACTCATGCCTGCATTCTCACTCGTGTGGCGTCCACGGCTGGTTTACACCGCCGCTTCACTCGCCACACGACGCTCTCCTACCCATCAACACGGCTGGACCACGAAGGCCTACCAAAAATGTCAATGCCACAACTTCGGTGGCGTGCTTGAGCCCCGTTACATTGTCGGCGCGGAATCACTTGACCAGTGAGCTATTACGCACTCTTTCAAGGGTGGCTGCTTCTAAGCCAACCTCCTGGTTGTCTAAGCAACTCCACATCCTTTTCCACTTAGCACGCGCTTTGGGACCTTAGATGGTGGTCTGGGTTGTTTCCCTCTCGACTATGAAGCTTATCCCCCACAGTCTCACTGCTGCGCTCTCACTTACCGGCATTCGGAGTTTGGCTGACGTCAGTAACCTGGTGAGGCCCATCGGCCATCCAGTAGCTCTACCTCCGGCAAGAAACACGCAACGCTGCACCTAAATGCATTTCGGAGAGAACCAGCTATCACGAAGTTTGATTGGCCTTTCACCCCTATCCACAGCTCATCCCCTCAGTTTTCAACCTAAGTGGGTTCGGTCCTCCACACGCTCTTACACGTGCTTCAACCTGGCCATGGATAGATCACTTCGCTTCGGGTCTAGAACATGCGACTGAAAACGCCCTATTCAGACTCGCTTTCGCTACGGCTACCCCACACGGGTTAACCTCGCCACATATCACTAACTCGCAGGCTCATTCTTCAAAAGGCACGCTGTCACCCCTACTAAGGAGGCTCCAACGGTTTGTAAGCAAACGGTTTCAGGTACTATTTCACTCCCCTCCCGGGGTACTTTTCACCTTTCCCTCACGGTACTTGTCCGCTATCGGTCATCTGGGAGTATTTAGGCTTATCAGGTGGTCCTGACAGATTCACACGGGATTTCTCGGGCCCCGTGCTACTTGGGATACTCTTCACGCTGCACACAACATTTCGACTACGGGGCTGGCACCCACTATGGCCCGCCTTTCAAGACGGTTCGTCTATATCGTCACATCACGTTCACCACTCGGCAGAATGATAAGAAAAGTCCCGCAACCCCGGGCATGCAACGCCTGCCGGCTATCACACACACCCGGTTTAGCCTCATCCGCTTTCGCTCGCCACTACTCACGGAATCACTGTTGTTTTCTCTTCCTGTGGGTACTGAGATGTTTCACTTCCCCACGTTCCCTCTACCCGCCCTATATATTCAGGCGGGAGTCACCAGGTCGCACAAACGCCTGGCGGGGTTTCCCCATTCGGACACCCTCGGATCAAAACTTGCTTATCAGTTCCCCGAGGCTTATCGCAGATTGCTACGTCCTTCTTCGGCTCCAGATGCCAAGGCATCCACCGTTTGCTCTTAAAGACTTGAAATCACATGAGATGAACCAGATCCAGGAAAAGATCCGGTTCGGTTTTCTTTAAGATGCTCGCGTCCACTGTGTAGTTCTCAAAGTACGGGCGGTCCCCCACAACCACTGCCAAACGGCAACAGAAGTAAGGGCCACAAGGAAACAGAACGACC
>PJCV01000015.1:0-1702 GCA_002837415.1 Actinomycetales bacterium SN12 | reverse complement strand
AGAGCGTTCCAACTGCCGAAGCAGCGTACTGACTCAAACCCCTTGGTCTGAATGCCATGTCAAATGTTCCACCCATGAGCTCCCAGCGAAGAACGTGTGCCTTCGAACTGGGTTCTGGAAGTCCGAAGACTTCAGATGCTCCTTAGAAAGGAGGTGATCCAGCCGCACCTTCCGGTACGGCTACCTTGTTACGACTTAGTCCTAATTACCGATCCCACCTTCGACAGCTCCCTCCCACAAGGGGTTAGGCCACCGGCTTCAGGTGTTACCGACTTTCATGACTTGACGGGCGGTGTGTACAAGACCCGGGAACGTATTCACCGCAGCGTTGCTGATCTGCGATTACTAGCGACTCCGACTTCATGAGGTCGAGTTGCAGACCTCAATCCGAACTGGGACCGGCTTTTTGGGATTCGCTCCACCTTACGGTATCGCAGCCCATTGTACCGGCCATTGTAGCATGCGTGAAGCCCAAGACATAAGGGGCATGATGATTTGACGTCATCCCCACCTTCCTCCGAGTTGACCCCGGCAGTATCCCATGAGTTCCCACCATTACGTGCTGGCAACATAGAACGAGGGTTGCGCTCGTTGCGGGACTTAACCCAACATCTCACGACACGAGCTGACGACAACCATGCACCACCTGTTCACGAGTGTCCAAAGAGTTGACCATTTCTGGCCCGTTCTCGTGTATGTCAAGCCTTGGTAAGGTTCTTCGCGTTGCATCGAATTAATCCGCATGCTCCGCCGCTTGTGCGGGTCCCCGTCAATTCCTTTGAGTTTTAGCCTTGCGGCCGTACTCCCCAGGCGGGGAACTTAATGCGTTAGCTGCGTCACGGAATCCGTGGAAAGGACCCCACAACTAGTTCCCAACGTTTACGGGGTGGACTACCAGGGTATCTAAGCCTGTTTGCTCCCCACCCTTTCGCTCCTCAGCGTCAGTTACGGCCCAGAGATCTGCCTTCGCCATCGGTGTTCCTCCTGATATCTGCGCATTCCACCGCTACACCAGGAATTCCAATCTCCCCTACCGCACTCTAGTCTGCCCGTACCCACTGCAAGCCCGAGGTTGAGCCTCGGAATTTCACAGCAGACGCGACAGACCGCCTACGAGCTCTTTACGCCCAATAATTCCGGATAACGCTTGCACCCTACGTATTACCGCGGCTGCTGGCACGTAGTTAGCCGGTGCTTTTTCTGCAGGTACCGTCACTTTCGCTTCTTCCCTGCTAAAAGAGGTTTACAACCCGAAGGCCGTCATCCCTCACGCGGCGTTGCTGCATCAGGCTTCCGCCCATTGTGCAATATTCCCCACTGCTGCCTCCCGTAGGAGTCTGGGCCGTGTCTCAGTCCCAGTGTGGCCGGTCACCCTCTCAGGCCGGCTACCCGTCGACGCCTTGGTGAGCCATTACCTCACCAACAAGCTGATAGGCCGCGAGCCCATCCCCAACCGAAAAATCTTTCCACCCGCACACCATGCGGTGACGGGACATATCCAGTATTAGACGCCGTTTCCAGCGCTTATCCCAGAGTCAGGGGCAGGTTGCTCACGTGTTACTCACCCGTTCGCCACTAATCCACCCAGCAAGCTGGGCTTCATCGTTCGACTTGCATGTGTTAAGCACGCCGCCAGCGTTCATCCTGAGCCAGGATCAAACTCTCCGTAAAAAAGAAATGCATACACAATCGGGAAAACGAC
>PJCV01000014.1 GCA_002837415.1 Actinomycetales bacterium SN12 | reverse complement strand
GCAGCGGGCAGAAGGGCTCCGGATGCCGTGCATCCGGAGCCCTTCTGCCCGCTGCTTACTTGATGCGGGCGTTGTTGTTGTCTGCGCCGTACTCGTAGACGCCGATGGCCGCGCCCTTCGGGTCGTTGTCCTCGTCGAACGTGACCGAGCCGGACAGGCCCTCGTAGTCGGCGGTGCCGCCGTCGTTGATGATCTTCGCGCACTCCTCGAACGAGGTGCACTTCTCGCCGTCACCCTCGCCGCCGGAGACCTCGCGCATCTTCGAGGCGATGTCCTCGCCCTCGACCGAGCGGGCCTCGAGCGCGGCCAGCGCGACGAGGATCGTCGCGTCGTAGGCCTCAGCCGAGTAGGTGACGTCGTTGATCTCGTCGTTGCCGGCCTTGGTCCAGACCTCGTTCAGCTGCTCGAGGAAGTCCTCGGGAAGCTCGGCGCCGGCACGCGTGCCCTTGGAGCCCTCGAGCTGGATCGGCAGGTTGTCCTTGCCGTAGTTCGAGAGGTTTCCGTCGACCATGTACAGCTTGCCGGTGTCGACACCGGCGTTGCCGAGCAGCGGGGCGATCGTCTTGAACTGCTCGTACGAGACGATGGCGACAGCGTCGGGCTTGGCGGCCGAGATGGTCTGCACCTGCGCGTTGTACTGTCCGTCACCCTGGTTGTACGAAGCCTCGGCGACGACCTTGCCACCGGCGGACTCGAAGGTGTCCTTGATGGCCTCTGCCAGGCCCGTGCCGTACGGGTCGTTCTGGTAGATGATGCCGAGAGTCGTGTTGCCGTCCTCAGCGATCTGGTTGCCGAGCACCTCGCCCTGCAGGTTGTCGCTGGGCGCCGTGCGGAAGTACATCGGGCTGAGACCCGTGAAGTCGGCCGAGGTGTTCGACGGCGAGACGGTCACGATGCCCGCGCCGACGTTGCTGTCGAGGATGAGCTTCGACACCGAGGAGGACGCGGCGCCGATCATGGCGGTGATGCCGGCGCTCTGCAGCTTGGTGATCGACGTCTCGTACGCCTTGTTGTCGAGGTCGCCCTCGTCGGCGTTGGTGAGCTCGACCGTCACACCGGCGTCGGCGTCGTTGATCTGCGAGACGGCCAGTGCGACACCGGCTTCCATCGGCGCGCCGAGGAACGCGAGCTGGCCGGAGACGGGCAGCAGCGATCCGAGCTTCAGGGTGAGGTCCGCCGCGGCCGGCTTCTCGCCCGAAGGCTTGTCGCTGGACTTGTCGGCGGGCGTGCTGCTGCAGCCGGCGATGATGAGTGCGGAGGCGCTGACCATCGCAGCCGCCGCGAAGATCCTCGCGGGACGCGAGCCCTTCATTGCGTTCATGTTGCTCCCTTGCGTAACTGAACGTGGAAATCCACTTCGGGTGATCTCACCCTATTGGTTCGCATGAGCGCGTTCTGTCTCGGTCACCTAACGATCACCTCGGGCGTGGCGGCACCCGCTCAGACGAGATCGACGGGTGCGACCGCGCGCGTGCGGCGGCTGTGCAGCAGCAGGTCGGCGACGAACACGGCGATCGCGATCCAGACGATGATGAAGCCGATCCAGCGCTCGAGCGGCATGGGCTCGCCGAGCAGCGCCCAGCCGACGAGGAACTGCATGACCGGGGTGATGAACTGCAGCATCCCGACCAGGCTCAGGTCGATCCGCCGGGTGCCCGCCGCGAACAGCAGCAGCGGCACCGCGGTGGCGATGCCGGCACCCGCGACGAGCACGGTGTGCAGCGGCGAGACCTGGCCGAACGTGATGCCGTCGGTCTGCCCGACGATGATGAGCGTCACCGCCGCGATCGGGATGAGCCAGAACGACTCGAGCGTCAGTCCGCTGACAGCATCCACCGCAGCGCCGATCTGCTTCTTCACGAGTCCGTAGATGCCGAAGGATGCGGTGAGGGTCAGGGCGATCCACGGGAATGCCCCGTAGGCGACGACGATCACGACGACAGCGAGCGCTGCCACGCCGATCGCGATCCACTGCAGTCGGCGCACGCGCTCGTGCAGCACGAAGACGCCCAGCAGCACCGTGAAGATCGGGTTGATGAAGTAGCCCAGGCTGGTCTCGATGACGTGGCCGGTGAGCGTGCCGATGAGGAACGTCTGCCAGTTGACGTAGATGAGCACTCCGGCCAGCGCCGTCCACCACAGCAGCCGTGGCTGGCGGACGATGGCGATGAGGGCCGGCCACCCGCGCATGACGGTCAGCAGGATGCAGCAGAACACGAAGGAGAGCAGCACCCGCCAGGCGACGACCTCCCAGGCGCCGGTGGGAGCGAGTGCCAGGAAGTACAGCGGAAGCACTCCCCAGATCAGGTAGGCGCCGATCGTGTCGACGATCCCGCCGCGTGCAGATCGCGCTCCGGCGGAGCGAGCGGGGAGTTCAGGGGTCACCTGAGAACCCTATTCCGCGCCATGGCTGCCGTCGCCGCGCGGCGGTCGCGCGGGTTCCGATCTCGCTCTGCCCATCCGAGTAGATCGCCCTTCCCCTGCCCTGCGGATCGGCCTATAGTGAGCGGCATCCAAGGGATGGATACTGGGGACAATCGGCGGAACTGATGGGCGAGTTCGTATTCGCGCTCGACGTAGGCACGACCAGTGTGAGAACGGTCATCGCCCGCATCGATGCGCATGAGGAATTGCAGGTGGCACCACTCGCGGTCGAGGGCGAGCGGGCCGACATACCGTTGCTCGCCTTCATCACCGAGGACGGCGACGCGATCTTCGGCACCGAAGCCGAGCGACGCGGGTGCGATCAGCCCGAGCGCGTCGTGTACGGCTTCACGCGCTGGATCGGCGACGACGTGCCCCTCGTGGTGAGCGGCTTCTCCGTCAGCGCGGACGAGCTGCTGGCACGGATGGTGCTGTGGATCATCCGCACCGTTGCGGCCGATCAGGGCGGACGTCCGGATGCGATCGCGCTCGTCCATCCGACGTCGTGGTGCGGTCACCGGGCGGATGCCGTGCGCGCCAGCCTGCGCGAGCTCGACCTCGAGGTGACCCTGTTCCCCGCAGCTCCCACGGTGGCGCAGCAGCATGCCACCGCCGGGTCGCGGTCGCACACCGTCTGCGTCTACGACCTCGGCGGCGCGCGCTTCGAGGCGACGCTGCTGCGTGGCGGCCGGATGCTCGGTGAGCCGCAGACCGCCGAAATCGGCGGGGTCGAGATCGACGCCGCGCTGCTGACGCACGTGCTCGGGATGCTTCCGGAAGCCGCCGGGGTCGACGCCACGCGCGCCGAGCTCCTGGCCGCGCGGCGCGCGGTGATCGACGCGAAGGAGCGACTCTCGCACCGCTCCGACGTATCGGTGCCGGTGTCGCGGGGCGGACGTGGCGCATCGGTGCGCATCACCCGGGCCGAGCTCGAGTCCATGGCGGCCGCGCCCATCGCGCGCACGGTGGAAGTGGTCGAGCAGGCACTGGAGAGCGAGCGGCTCACGGCCGCTGACCTCGACGAGGTGATCCTGATCGGCGGCTCCGCGCGAGTGCCCCTTGTGGCGGAGATGCTGTCGGCGCGGCTGGACGTGCCCCTCACCGTCCCGGACGACCCGGCGCTCGCCGCGGCGATGGCCGCCGCGCTCCGGTCGTGGGGCAGTCTGCAGGCGGAGCGGGCGTCCGCCGCACCCCTCCCGGACCTCGCCTCGGCACGGCCGGCTGCGCCACGCCGACCGGTGCGCGTGCACATCCCCTATGGCGCGGCGGCCACCCTGGCCGCCGGCGCGGTGATCATCGCCGCCGGGATGGTCTTCGCCGCGACGACGCCGCTCGGCGGCGGGGCGGACAGCGCCGACGGCGCCACTGCCGACGAGACGGCCGGCAGCGGAGCGCTGTCGGTGCTGCGACCGGCATCCGGATTCTCCGTGGCGGACGCCACGGCCCTCGGCGACGACCCCGACGGTGCTGACGAGGAGAGGGCTCCTTCCCATCCGGGCAGATCCTCGGATGCCGATATCGACGACGAGCTCCCGACGACGCAGACGCCACGCAGCGGAGGGGCGACGGTCGAGCGGCCGCCGTCCGACTCGCGCGACGGCTCGGCCCGGCCGATCGCGTCGGGCGCCGCACCCGCACCGCGCACCGACCCGGCCCCGCCATCGCCATCCGCCGAGACGCCGCCCGCGCAGCCCGAGGAGGAACCGCCCGCAGCGGAGCCGACCCCGCAACCGGAACCAGCTCCGGAGCCCACGCCGACGCCCGCGCCGGAGCCCGCGCCGGAGCCGGCACCGGAACCCGCACCGGAGACGACAGCGGCTCCTGCCTCCGCCTCCGAGCAGGCGAGTGCGGACGCCTCGCTTGTGCAGTCGCCGCTCACGGCATCCGATCCGTCAGCCGAGATCGCGGCCCTCTGATCCGAGACCGGCACCCCGATCATGATCCAGCCCGCTGCCGCTCTCGACGAGCACAACCCGAGCGCGTCGCCCCTCAGCTGGGAGCGCCAGATCGGCGCGGTTCGTGGCGCGATCGGTCGCCGCACCCCGCGAGCGGCGCTGATCGGAACGGCCGGAGCCGGCAAATCGAGCGGCCTGCAGCAGCTGTACGAGCTGTTCACCGGCCAGGCCCGCGAGGTGCGGGTGCTGCACGAGAGCGCAGCAGCGGTCGCCGACGTCCCCGCGCAGCACATCCTGCTCGTCGACGACGCCCACCTGCTCTCTGACACGCAGCTGCAGCACCTCGGTGAGCGTGCGCAGGACCCGGAGGCTTCGCTCATCGTCGCGCGCCGCCCGTGGCCCGCGCGGCCCGCCCTGCGTGCCATCACCGCGCGGCTGGAGCAGCACGCGCCGGCGATCGTGCTCGGGCATGTCACCCGGGCCGACATCCTCGACCACCTCGACGCCCGAGGACAGCGGCTGCCCGAGTTCTGCATCGAGCACATCGTGCGGACCACTCGGGGCGTGGCCTGGCTTGCCGCCGCCGCCGTGCAGCACCACGACTCCCGGGACTGCGCACACGATCGCGATCACGAGAGTCTCGACGCCTCGGTGGCCGAGCTGATCATCCACCGCCTCGACACCATCGACGACGGTCTGCGGCGGAAGATCGAGGAGGTGTGCATCGCCGCCCCCGGTGCCATCCGCACCGAAGACGGCGACCCCGACGACTGGGCGCTGCAGGGGTACGCGCACGGGCTGCTGGTGCGCAGCGGCGAGGCCGCCCCGCTCGTGCGCACCGCGGTGCGGCAGGCGCTTCCGGCGCGACGCCTGATCGACCTGTGCGTCAGCCACCCGGAGTCTCTTCGCGACCCCGCAGGGCTGCCCGCTCTGCGCGACTCGCGAGTGGCGGATGCTCTCATCTCGACCGCCGATCGGATGCTGCGGGAGGATCCTCGACAGGCGTCCGCGCTCTACGACGCGGCGGTGCGGTGCGGTGCCCCCGAGCACGCCCTGTCGGCGCGGCGCGCGGGTGCGGCCTGGTCGAGCGGCGACCTCGATGCGGCGGCGCTCGCGGTCGAGGACGCGATCTCCTCCGCACCGGAGGACGTGCCGTCGGAGGTCAGCGCTGTCGCGGCGGCCACATGGGCGGCGCGCGCCATGATGCGCGAGGCGCACCGCGTGCATCAGGTGGTTCCGCCGACCGACGAGGTGACGCGCGTGAACGCGGCCGTCGCCGCCCTCGGGGTCGGCGAAGACGACCCTCCCGTCGCGTCGATGCCGAACGCCCTGCCCACAGCGCTCGGCGTGTCGAGTGCGCTGCTGCGCAGCGGTCTGCAGGCCACGACAGGCCCGGATGCGACGGAGTCGGCCCTCGCGGATCTGATTCGCGCGGCGGAGATGTACACCAGAACCAGGCGCAGCGACGCCCTGTGCGAGCTGCCGGCAGTGGTCGCGACAGTGGTGGCGCTGAACCTCGGCCGGCTGGTCACGGCGCAGTCCGTTCTCGAAGACGCCATCGACGGCGATCACGGTGGCCCCTGGGCGCGCAGGCGCCTGCTGCTGTGGAGCGCCTGGGTCGCGGTGCAGCGCGCGCATCCGGCCGAGGCCCGCGAGCTGCTGCGGCGTGTCGAGGCGACCGGCACCGCGAGGCTCGCAACCCGCGATGAGTTCATGCTGCAGGCCGTGCGCGTCGCCATCGCCCGCCGATACGAGGACGCATCAGGTCAGGATGCCGCCTGGCAGCGCGCGCGGGCCGTGCTGCTTCGCACCGATATCGACCTCTACCTGCTGCATCCGCTCGCAGAGCTGATCACCGCGGGCACCAGAGCCGGCGACGCCGACCGCGTCGAGCCGCAGGTGCGCGCCGCACTGCAGATGGTCGAGAGACTGGGCAGTCCGCCGCTGTGGGCGGCGCACCTGCACTGGGCGGTCATCCAGCAGGGCATCCTGCTCAGTCGACCCGACCGGCTGACGCCGCACGCGAAGGCCCTCGTGGCCGCGGCGCCGCACAGCCGAGTGGCGGCGGGGATGGCCAGAGCGGGCCGCGTCTGGACCGACGTGCTCGCCGGATCCGTGGCCGCAGAATCCGTCACGACCGCCGCCGAGCAGCTGGCCGCCGTCGGACTGATGTGGGACGCCGCGCGACTCGCCGGCCACGGCGCTGCCCGCACCGCCGACCGCAGGGTCGCCGCACAGCTCCTCGCCTGCGCTCGAGAGCTGCACCCCACCGACGGCACCAGGCGCCCCGAGCCGACGGCCGGTGGCGACGCCGACGCCGTCGAGCGCACCGCCGCCGAAGAGGTGCTCAGCGACCGGGAGATCGAGGTCGCGCGGCTCGTGCTTCAGGGCAAGACGTATGCCGAGATCGGCGCATCGATCTTCATCTCACCACGCACCGCCGAGCACCACATCGCGCACATCCGGCGGCGCATCGGCGCCGCTTCACGCTCGGAGATGCTCGCCCGGCTTCGCCTTCTGCTCGGGGACAACGACGTGGGCGCGGGGCAGACGACACAACCCCCGTGATCCCCCATCCGGACATCGGGCAAACCCCCGATGCCGCGCGGGTGCCTCCGCGCATAGCATGCGATTCACCGATCGTTCCCGACTGCTCGGGGGTCTTGGCTGCAGGGGCGCGGTGACGCCTGACCCGGCCGAAGTCGAAAGGGGCTTCAGATGACATCGCCAGTGGAGACCATCGCCGATGCGCTCATCGCATTCATCCTGAGCCTGCTGCGCGATCCCGACGCCGCGGAGGGCTTCGTGGCCTCGCCGGAAGCCGCGCTGGCGCGGAACGGGCTCGAGGACGTGTGCATGGCGGACGTCGCGGCGGTCAGGCCGGTCATCGTCGACCATCCGCACGTCATCAACCAGTCGAGCCCGCCGCCTCCACCGCCCGCCGACCCCGCCGGTGCCTCCGGTGACGGGGCCGTACGCGAGATCGTGCGGATGATCCAGCAGTACACGACGCACATCGACGCGCGCTCGACGATCCTCGACCAGTCGGTCAACCAGAACATCTGGACCGAGGGCGGCGACGTCACCCAGGTGTTCGATCAGGAGGCCGTCATCGCCTCCGGCGACAACGCCGTCGCCGCAGGCGGCGACGCCACCGTGGTGGACTCGGATGTCGATGTGACGGTGGGCGATGTGTCGGTCGGGAACGAGACCAACGACGGGAGCTTCAACCAGACCGGCAGCGGCCCCTCCGATGACGACGACACCGCCGGCGCACCGGGCGGACCCGGCGGAGCGGCAGACGGAGCCTCGCAGCCCGATTCCTCCGCAGGCGACGCCGACTCCGACGCTCCTGAGGCGGCGGTCGCTGCGGTGGGGGCGGCGGTCGACACGGCCGTGCAGGCCGGAGCCGAGACCGCCCCGGTCGCGGCCCAGCCCGCGCCCCCTCCTGCCGACGTCCCCGAACCCGCCGATCTGCTGGAGAGCGACATGACCGCCGGCGCAGCAGACGCGTACGACTCCGACTCGGCGAGCGCAGCGCTCGACGACCAGCCTGTCGACATCCCGGTCGAGGATGACTGACGCGGCCCGGCGAGCGGATCCGCCTGCGGCGCCCCGGACAGGGGATGCCGCAGGCGGAGCGTTCGCGCCGTACCGCTCACGGGAGCTGCCCGCTCGTCCGCCGCTGACGAACCTCAATGCGGCGCCGGTGATGGTGAAGGCGACCCCGCCGTTCTCGATCCGGTTCAGCCAGTTCCTGTGGATCGCCAGCTTCGCCCTCGGCGGGTTCACCGCGGTGTACCTCTTCGTGATCCGCAAGGATCTGCTGCCCCTCATCACCGAGTCGGCGAAGACAGTCACGCCGGGCCGCAGCGAGCAGACCTACGAGACGGCTGCCGACATCGTGTTCTGGGTGGTGTTCGGCGCGCTGGTCGGACTGCTGCTTCTGCAGATCACTCTGCTGGTGTCGTTCATGGGCCGGCGCCCGAACGTGCGCTGGTGGCAGCTGCTCACCTTCGCCCTGCTCGCGCTTCTCGTCGTGCTCTCACCCGAGTGGGTGGCGCTGGGCGCCCAGGGAGAACCATTGCAGCCGCTTCTTGCGGCGCAGGCCGCCCTCGTTCTCCTCGCTCTGCTGTGCAGCATCCTGCCCCGCGGGATCGCCTGGTCGGCGCGGCGAATCGACGTGCGCCGCGCGCCGGAGGGCTCTGGTCGCGACGGTCTCTGAGGCGACCGCGGCGAGGCTGCGCAGCACGGCGTTCACCACGTCGCTCCTGGCCCGATCCGCGGTCGGGTCGGCGCTCAGCCGTCGCCACTGGTCGATCTGCGTGTGCACGCGTCGGGAGATCTCCTCCGGCGGCGCACCCTCGGGAAGGCCCAGGCGAGCGGATGCCGTGACGCCCGCCGCGCCGAGGATGAGCTCGGCCTCTCGCGCCTGCGGTTCCGGCAGCGGCAGGCCGTCCGCCCTGGCCTCGGCGAGGAGCGCGAGTTCGCGCAGCGTGTGGGCGGATGCCCGGAAGCGCTCGATCCCGGCGAGGACGGCCTCGCATCCCGGCTTCGGCGCACGACGGATCAGTGCCTGCAGCTGCAGCACGACGCTGCGCGCCTTGAGCACGTCCGCGCGCGGTCGGAAGTGCCGCTGCACGAACTCCTGCAGCTCGATGAGCCCGCTCTGCTGGATCAGGGCATCCGACAGCTCCGACGAACTGGACACGCCGCCCCGGATGACCGCCGCCGCGAGACGGACGCCGAAGATGCCGAACCTGCTCAGCAGCTCCTCGCGCACCGACACGCTGAGTCCGGTGGCCGAGCTCTCGCGGACGAATCTGTCGGCGGAGACGAGCAGGCTCTCGCGCTTCGCCCGTTCGAGGCCGGCGAGTTCGCGCAGCGCGATGTACTCGCTCTCGCGCAGGGTGCGCGCCCCCTCGGCGAGCAGACCCGCGACGGGCACGACCCCCAGAGCGAGGGCGCCCAGGGCGCCGTCGCGCTCGTAGCGCCGCGCGACACGGCGGGCCGAGAGCAGGGAGTCGATGCGGCCGGAGCCGACCTCGTCCGATCGCGACAGCACCGCCAGCGCGCACACGCTCGCTCCGGCTCCCGCGGCGGTGTCACGGAACGCCTCGAGGAATCGCACATCTGAGCCGTGCAGGTGACGCATGAGGTACACGACGGCATCCGCGGCCGACGGCGCGTCCTCGGGGGTGAGGAAGCGCGCGGTGCGCGCCGACGTGTCGGTGGAGAGCGACGCGATGCCCGGCGTGTCGATGAGGATGAGCGACGAGAGCCCCTCGAGCGGCCAGCCCACGTCGATCCACTCGATCTCCTCCGCGGTGCGTCCGCCCAGGTCGAAGGCCAGCAGCCCGCGCTCCCGCCGGACCGGCATGCGTGCGGTGGTTCCGTCGCGCAGATGCATGGTGAGTCGCGGCGTGGGCGAGTAGCGGTACCAGGTCACGACGCGGGTGCATTCGGCGGTGTCCGTCGCCGCGATCCGCTCCCCCAGCATTGCGTTGAGCAGCGTGGACTTCCCCGCCTTCACCATCCCGGCGATGGCGAGGCGCAGCGGCTCGTGCAGCCGCGCTTCCAGCTGGTCCACGAGCGCGAGCGCATCGCGGTCGCCGACGTACACCGCCCGCGTGGTGCGCAGCAGCTCCTCCGTGTCGGCGATGACCCCGGCGGGCATCACTCCCCCGCCTTCTCGCCGACGGCCGCCCGACGGGCGGGTGCGAACCGCGTGATCGGCTGATGCGCCGCCGGCATCGTGCTGGCAGCGGCGCGAGGCGACTGGCCGATCGCGACCGGAGCCGGCGGAAGTGCCGGGATGCTGCGGCGCGCCCGCTCGAGCTCGCTGAGACGCTTCTTCAGCAGCAGAACGCGCTGGTCCCGGCTGGTGGTGAATCCGGATGCCGCCTGACGGGCCCGCTGCAGAGCATCCGACAGAGAGCTGTGCAGCTCCTCCGCGAGCGCGCCGAAGTGGTCGCGCGCGGTGCGCTGCACCAGACGCAGACGGTCTTTGAGCTGCTTGCCCACCTGGAACGTGACCTCGTCGATGTAGCGCCTGACGATGATCTTCGCCTCCTGCTGGCGGCGGCTGAGCCGGTTGCCCATGTCCTCGCGGTATGCCCGGCGGCCGACGAGCACCCCGGCGAGAAGTGAGAGCGGGTTGATCAGGGCCATGCCGACGAGCCCGGTGACGAGCCCCACCATCAGCACGCCTCCGTAGGAGCCGCGCACGCCGATGTAGATCTTCTCGCCGGCGCTGAGCTGACCCGCTTCGAGTCCGGCGATCTCCTCGACAGGGTCGAGCACGCCGCGGATGTCGGAGACATCGCTGACGGGGATGTCGTCCTGATCCTGGCTGAAGAGCTCGGCCACCTCCTCCGAGAGCCAGCGGGAGCGCTCATCGGTCCAGACGAACGTCTCCGACACGGCGGCGGTGACGCGCTGATCGAGCCATTCGCGGATCTGATCCCAGATCGGCCCTGGGTCGCCCTCGTCGATCGCGCGCTCGGCCTCCCTCTGCACCTTGCGCAGTCGATCGCGCACATCGTGCTCCATGTCCGCGACGAGGTCGGCGATGCCGTCGGTGAGCAGCACCTGCCATCGTGCGGAGCGCCCGCGGAAGTCATCCGCCTTCGCCTTGGCGACCTCGAGTTCCGCGATCATCCGCGGAGTGTCCTCGGGATTCAGCAGGGCGTTCAGCTCGGCCCGCAGCGACATCTCCAGCTGATCGACCACCGAGACGAGGTCGTGCACAGCGCCGCGCTCGTGGATGGTCTCGGCCCTGCCGAGCACTTCGCGTCGCAGATGCGCGACCAGGGCCGGGAAGCCCGATTCGTCGTTCAGCGCGCGATCCTGCAGTTCGGCGGCCAGCAGCCGCAGGTCGCTGGACACGGAGAAGATCGGGATGTCGTCGCCGCCGCTGAGGTGCGCGCGGTCGATCTCCTCGATGCGTCGCCATTCCGGGTACAGGTCGGTCTTGGCCAGGACCGCGGCGACGTTGGGCGAGATGCGCATCGCGTGGCGAAGGAACTGCACCTCGGGTTCGGTGTACTCCTGTGAGGCGTCCGAGACGAGCAGCACGGCATGCGCGGATGAGAGCGCGGCGAGGGTGGCGAGCGAGTTCGACGACTCGAGCCCCCCGACGCCTGGCGAATCGACGAGCGTGAGCCCGCCGCGCAGGATCTCCCGCGGAAGCAGCACCTCGGCGGAGAGGATGCCGCGCTCGTTGCCTGGATTGCCGCGCTCGGAGACGTACTGGGCGAGATCCTCGAGGGGTATCTGCCGACGCTGCGGCTCGGCCGCAGCTCCTGCGGGTCGCTCGATCACCCACGCCGAGGGCTGGTCGGCGTAGCCGACGGTGGTGGGCACACTCGTGGCGACGTCATCGTCGACCGGACAGGCGGGAGCGTTGACGAGCGCATTGATGAGCTTGCTCTTGCCCTGCTTGAACTCGCCGACGACGATCACGCGCACCGCCGGATCCTCCAGGCGGTGCTTCGTGCTCGCGAGTCGAGCGGCGAGATCCTTCCTCCCCGCGGACGCGGCGAGATCGCCGACGTCGTGGATGACGTCGACGATCCTCGCCTCCCCAGCTGGATGCTCTCCCGGCACGTGCATCCCCTTCCGTCGCGTCCGATGCGGATCAGGCGAACAGCTCGGGCCCGGGCAGGTCTCCCCCGCCATCCAGACCGCCGGCGAGACCTCCCCAGATCTCGTCGGCGTCCAGGTCCCAATCGGATTCCGAGATGTTCGCGATCTCCTGAGTGAAGGCGTCGGCGCCGAACGGATCGAGAAGACCCGCATCTCCCCAGGGCGCGTCGTCCGACGGTGTGGCATCCGGTTCGTCAGACATGGCTCTCACTCCCCTCGAGTGCTCAGGAGCCTAGTGGTGTGCCTGGCCGCCCACCAGAGGGCGGCCAGGCAGGTCGTGCGCCGCTCGATGCGTCAGAGGGCGACGTCGGACGCGTCCCCGAAGGGGCTGCCGAGGTTGGAGTCGTTCACCGTCATGTCGAAGTCGGACGTGTTGGTCGAGTTGTCCTGGTAGGAGTCGTCGACGGTCCAGCTGGTGGAGTTGTCCACCATCGACTCGTCGTTGAACGAGTCGATGAACGACCAGTCCTGCGAGTTGTCCGTCACCGAGTTGTCGGAGTTGTCCGAATTGTCGGAGTTGTCGGAGTTGTCGCTGTTGTCCGAGTTGTCGCTGTTGTCGGAGTTGTCGTTGAACGAGTCGGTGAACGACCAGTCCTGCGAGTAGTCCTCGTTGAACGAGTCGGTGTTCCAGGTGTTGCCCGTCCAGACATCACCCATGCTGATGTCGGTGTCGACGTTCATGACCGTCGCGTCGCCGCCAGCTGCCGCCGAGCCATCTCCGGATGCGATGTTGCTGCTCTGCCCGAAGTGCTGGCCGACGTCGCCTCCGGAGGAGATGCTCTGGTTGACCGACTGGTCGTTGAGCGTGGTCCTTCCGTCGATGCTGAGCGATCCCGCGCCGGCCATGGCGCCCATGCCACCGCCGCCCGCGCCGATGCTGACGTCGCCGAAGCCCGAGTTGAACTGCCGCACGCCCGAGGTGACGGAGTTGTCGTAGAGCGTGTTGTACGAGTCGGTCACCGAGTGATCCGAGTTGTCCCGCCACGAGTGGTCGGAGTTGTCGGAGTTGTCGTTGTACGAGTCGTTGGTCGAGTTGTCGGAGTTGTCGCTGTTGTCGGAGTTGTCGGCCACCGAGTTGTCGCTGTTGTCGGAGTTGTCGTTCACCGAGTTGTCGGAGTTGTCCGAATTGTCGCTGTTGTCTGAGTTGTCGCTGTTGTCCGAGTTGTCGCTGTTGTCCGAGTTGTCGTTCACCGAGTTGTCGCTGTTGTCGGTCGTCGAGTTGTCCGTGACCGAGTTGTCGGAGTTGTCCGTGACCGAGTTGTCGGAGCTGTCGCTGCTGTCACTGACCGAGTTGTCGGAGTTGTCCGAGTTGTCGTCGGTGTTTCCGGAGTTGGCGATGCCCAGGTTCCACTGGGCTCCGGAAGAGTTGGCGTTGCCGTCGAGAGCCATGATCGATTACCCCTTCATCGTGAATGTGCCAGGTGGCGTCTGATACGAGTGTGAGACTCCGGCACATTCACGGCATCGGGGGCCGGCCCGAGGGCTGTGGGGG
>PJCV01000013.1 GCA_002837415.1 Actinomycetales bacterium SN12 | reverse complement strand
TGTTACGGCGGCCATAGCGTGAGGGAAACGCCCGGTCACATTCCGAACCCGGAAGCTAAGCCTCACAGCGCCGATGGTACTGCAGGGGGGACCCTGTGGGAGAGTAGGACACCGCCGGACTTCTTCTGTGAAAGAGCCACCCATTGTTGGGTGGCTCTTTTGCGTTAAGTGCGCATGATTTGACTTCCCCTGCGGACGGGCTATGGTCAGTGGTTACCGAACCCGCCAGCCGAAAGAGGGGAAGCGAGTACATGTCTGGAAAGACACCGCAGTCACGAGCCGGGAAGAAGGCACCCCAGCTCTCACTCAAGGAGAAGAGAGCAGAGAAGCGCGCGAAGCGCGAACCGGAGTCCTTCCTCAAGCCCCGCAAGGGCGCATCGGGCTGACCCCGGCTCGTCGAGGGCGTCGTGGAGACTGTGTACCGCAGGCTCCCGACGCCCTTCGTCGTCTCAGCGGCGGTCGTATCCCAGCCTGGTCTGCAGAATCCGCGCCGCCTCCTGCACCTCGGTCTCGGCAGGGGCATCCCGCTCGCCCTCCCACGTCACCGCGACCGCCGCGATGGGCCATCCGCCATGGTCGTGCACTGCCACGGCCACAGACCGGAAACCTGGCGTCACCTCGCCATCCTCTGTGGCCAGACCGGTCTGTCGCACCTCACGGAGCACCTCACGCAGCTCGGATGGGCGCACGGGGCCGCTGCCTGTCCGGTCGGTGAAGGCATGGGCATCCGGATACAGCGCCCGGACCTGCGCGCGGGGGAGCGCCGCCAGCATCGCTCGTCCGGTCGCGGTCAGATGCGCGGGCAGCCGGACGCCGACATCCGTGACCAGGGCGGGGCGTCGCGCAGCGCGCTCCTCAACGATGTACAGCACATCCCGCCCGCTCATCACCGCCAGATGGGCGCTCTCGCCGACGCGGTCGGCGAGAGCGGCGAGGATCGGCCGTCCGAGCCGCGCCAGCGGCTCCTGTCTGGCGTAGCCCCCCGCGAGTTCGAACGCGCTGGTGCCCAGCCCCCATCGCCGCTCCTGCGGAAGGTGGACGACGAAGCCGTGCGCCTCGAGCGTCGCGAGGAGGTGATACACGGTCGAACGCGGGATCCCGAGCTCCCGTGCGAGCGCTGTCGCCGCGATCGGTGCGGGACGCCGGGCCAGGTGACGCAGGATGCGCAGCGTCTGGTCGGCTGCCGGCACCTGCGGACGGGCCATCTGCGCATCCGGTGTGTCTGGGATCACAGACACAGTCTGCCATTCCGCTCCCCATCAGAAGCGGGGACGGTGTGGAATCGAGACATGCAGCATTCCTCACCCGTGGTCGTCGGCGCCGCTCCTCTGTCGCCCGCCGATGTCGTCGCCGTCGCCCGCCGCTCCGCCCGCGTGGAGATCGCCGGCTCTGCCCGCGACCGTGTCGCGGCCGCGCGCACCGTCATCGACGGCCTGGCCGCCGACCCCGATCCGCACTACGGGGTATCGACCGGCTTCGGTGCCCTCGCCACGACCTTCATCGCGCCGGAACGGCGTCGACAGCTGCAGGTCAGCCTGATCCGCTCCCACGCCGCCGGCACGGGAGCCGAAATCGAGACCGAGGTCGTGCGCGCGCTGCAGCTGCTTCGCCTGCAGACCCTGGCATCCGGGCACACAGGCGTGCGTCCCGTCGTCGTCGACACGTACGCGGCCATGCTCAACGCCCGCATCACCCCGGTCGTCCGCGAGTACGGCTCGCTCGGCTGCTCGGGCGACCTCGCCCCGCTCGCCCACGTCGCACTCGCGTCGATGGGTGAAGGCGATGTGCGAGATGCCAAGGGTGCCCTCGTCCCCGCCGCCGACGCTCTCGCCGCCGCCGGCATCGACCCGCTCGTGCTCGTCGAGAAGGAGGGCCTCGCGCTCATCAACGGCACCGACGGGATGCTCGGGATGCTGCTGCTGGCCCTGCACGACCTGGACAACCTCCTCACGACGGCCGACCTCGCCGCCGCGATGTCGATCGAGTCGCAGCTGGGCACCGATGCGGTGTTCGCGGCCGACCTGATGGCGCTGCGTCCGCAGCTGGGTCAGGGCACCTCGGCTGCGAACCTTCGCGCCTTCCTCGGCGACTCGCCCATGGTGCACAGCCACAAGGGGCCCGAGGACGGGCGCGTGCAGGACGCCTATTCGCTGCGCTGCTCGCCCCAGGTGCACGGCGCGGCCCGCGACACGATGGCGCACGCGGCGTTGATCGCCGAGCGGGAGCTGGCATCCGTGATCGACAACCCGGTCATCACCAGCGACGGCCGCATCGAGTCGAACGGCAACTTCCACGGAGCGCCCATCGCCGCGGTGCTCGACTTCCTCGCGATCTCGGTCGCCGATGTGGCATCCGTCTCCGAGCGCCGCACCGACCGCGCCCTCGACCCTGCCCGCAGTCACGGCCTGCCGCCTTTCCTCGCCCACGAGGTGGGCGTCGACTCGGGTCTGATGATCGCCCAATACGCCGCCGCCGGCATCGTCTCCGAGCTCAAGCGCCTCGCCGTGCCGGCATCGGTCGACTCGATCCCGTCATCCGCCATGCAGGAGGACCACGTGTCGATGGGCTGGTCGGGTGCGCGCAAGCTGCGGCGCGCCATCGACGGCCTCACGCGCGTGCTCGCCATCGAGATCCTCACCGGCGCCCGTGCCCTCGACCTGCGCGCACCCCTGCAGGCCGGGCCCGCGACGGGTGCCGTCCGCGACCTCGTCCGCACCGTGGCCGCGGGTCCCGGACCCGACCACTTCCTCTCACCCGACATGGAGGCCGTGACCGAGCTCGTCCGCTCGGGCGCCGTCCTCCGCACTGCGAAGGAGCATGCGAATGTCTGAACACACCCCGCACGACCCCAGCCGTAAGATCCGCGCCGCCCGCGGCGACGAGCGCACGGCGAAGAGCTGGGGCGCCGAGGCGGCCAAGCGGATGCTGATGAACAACCTCGACCCCGAGGTTGCCGAGCATCCAGAGGATCTCGTCGTCTACGGCGGCACGGGACGAGCTGCCCGCAGCTGGGAGGCGTACGACGCGATCGTGCGCACCCTCGACGAGCTCGAGCCGGATGAGACGCTGCTGGTGCAGTCCGGAAAGCCGGTCGGAGTGTTCCGCACCCACGAGTGGGCGCCGCGCGTGCTCATCGCGAACTCCAACCTCGTGGGCGACTGGGCGACCTGGCCCGAGTTCCGCCGTCTCGAGACCGAGGGACTGATGATGTACGGCCAGATGACCGCCGGCTCGTGGATCTACATCGGCACGCAGGGCATCCTGCAGGGCACCTACGAGACCTTCGCGGCCGTCGCCCGCTCGCTGGGCAGGGAGTCCCTCACGGGCACCCTCACCCTCACCGCCGGCGCCGGCGGCATGGGCGGCGCGCAGCCGCTCGCGGTCACCCTCAACAACGGCGTCGTGCTGATCGTCGATGTCGACGAGTCGCGCCTCGCGCGCCGCGTCGACCACGGCTACCTCGACGAGTACACCACCGACCTCGATGCGGCTGTGACTCGCGTCGTCGCCGCCAAGCAGGCCGGTGAGGCGCTCTCGGTCGGTGTCGTCGGCAACGCCGCGGAGATCTTCCCCGAGCTCAAGCGCCGTCAGGATGCCGGTGAGCTGACCTTCGACGTCGTGACCGACCAGACCAGCGCGCACGACCCGCTCGCATACCTGCCGCTCGGTGTCTCGGTGGCGGACTGGAAGGCCGAGGCGGAGCGCGACCCCGAGGACTTCACCCGGCGCGCGCGCGAGGCGATGGCCGCGCACGTCGCTGCCATGGTCGCGTTCCAGGACGCCGGGGCGGCCGTCTTCGACTACGGCAACTCGATCCGCGCCGAAGCGCAGCTGGGCGGCTTCGATCGCGCCTTCGACTTCCCCGGGTTCGTGCCGGCTTACATCCGTCCGCAGTTCGAAGAGGGCCGCGGGCCCTTCCGCTGGGTCGCACTCTCCGGCGACCCCGAGGACATCTACCGGACCGACCGCGCCATCGCCGAGCTGTTCCCCGACGACAGGGCGCTGCACCGCTGGCTCGCCAAGGCCGGCGAGAAGGTGCACTTCGAGGGGCTTCCTGCTCGCATCTGCTGGCTCGGATACAAGGAGCGTCACCTCGCCGGGCTGAAGTTCAACGAGATGGTCGCCTCGGGCGAGCTCTCGGCGCCCATCGTGATCGGCCGCGACCACCTCGACTCGGGCTCCGTCGCATCTCCGTACCGTGAGACCGAGGCCATGAAGGACGGCTCTGACGCCGTCGCCGACTGGCCGCTGCTCAACGCGCTGCTGAACACCTCGTCGGGCGCCAGCTGGGTCTCGCTGCACCACGGCGGCGGCGTGGGCATCGGCCGCTCGATCCACGCCGGTCAGGTGACCGTCGCCGACGGCTCGGAACTCGCGGCCCAGAAGCTCGAGCGCGTGCTCACCAACGACCCGGGCACCGGAGTGATGCGCCACGTCGATGCCGGCTACGAGCACGCGCGGGACATCGCCCGCGAGCGCGGACTCAAGGTGCCGATGCTGTGATCACCATGCTCATCACGAACATCGGGGAGCTGACGACGAACGTCGGTCCTTCGACGGGCTCAGGAACCCAGACGCATGAGGACGGCACACTGCACGATGCGGCCGTTCTCATCGAGGACGGCCTGATCTCGTGGGTCGGTCCTTCGGCAAGCTCAGGAGCCCAAGGCGGCTCAGGGGCGCAGTCGACGCCGGCCGCCGACGAGATCGTGGATGCCGGAGGACGCGCGGTGATCCCCGGCTTCGTCGACAGCCACAGCCACATCGTGTTCGGCGGCGATCGGGCAGCCGAGTTCGAGGCGCGCATGGCGGGCCAGAAGTACGCCGCAGGCGGCATCCGCTCCACTGTCGCCGCCACCCGGCGGGCGAGCGACGGCGAGCTGCGAGCACGGGTGCGCGGTTTTCTCGACGAGATGCTCGCGCAGGGCACGACGACGGTCGAGATCAAGAGCGGCTACGGGCTCGACGTCGAGACCGAGCAGCGCCTGGTGCGTCTCGCGGCCGAGGTGACCGACGAGGTCACCTACCTCGGCGCGCACGTCGTGCCCGCGGAGTACGCCAACCGGAGCGACGCCTACGTCGATCTGGTGATCGGCGAGATGCTGGATGCCTGCGCCCTGCACGCGAAATGGATCGACGTGTTCTGCGAGACCGGCGCGTTCAGCGTCGCGCAGTCGCGGCGGGTGCTCCAGGCGGGCATCGGCCGTGGCCTGAAACCGCGGGTGCACGCCAGCCAGCTGGGGCCCGGCGAGGGGGTGCAACTCGCGATCGAGCTCGGTGCCGCCTCGGTCGATCACGGCACCTACCTGACCGACGACGACGTCGCCGCGCTCGCCGCATCCGACACCGTGCTCACCCTGCTGCCCGGCGTGGAGTTCTCGACCCGCCAGCCGTACCCCGACGCCCGCCGCCTGATCGACGCCGGTGTCACGGTCGCCATCGCGTGCGACACCAACCCCGGCTCGAGCTTCACCTCGTCGATGCCGTTCTGCATCGCGCTCGCCGTGCGCGACATGGGGATGACGCCGGGCGAAGCGATCTGGGCGGCCACGGCCGGGGGAGCGGCGGCGCTGCAGCGCTCGGACATCGGCGTGATCGCACCGGGCGCGCGGGCCGATCTGGTCCTGCTGGATGCCCCGACGCGGGTGCACCTGGCGTACCGGCCCGGAGTGCCCCTCGTGCAGCGGGTGTGGAAGGACGGCGCGTCCGTCTGGCGGAAGGGATGAGCATGGCATTCTCGCACGACGAGCTTTGGCCCCGCGCGGGGTCATGGCCCGCGCCGAAGGCGGGGGAGGGGGCGGATGCGGCGCTGATCGGCGTCCCGACCTGGCGCACGTCGCTGTCACCGACCGGCGCGCACGCGACGCCGGCGGCCATCCGCGATGCGCTGCCGCGCTACAGCGCCACGCTGATGGGGCCGCCGATGGTCGACCTGAACGAGACCCTGCGCATCGTCGACGCTGGCGACGTGCACGAACCAGACGGCGACGAGGGCGTGCAGCGCGCCGTCGTGAGGGTGCGCGAACTCGCCGAGCAGACCCGCCTCGTCATCGCACTCGGCGGCGACAACTCGCTCACTTACCCTGTCGCCCGCGGCGCCGGAGCCGACGGCCTCATCACGCTGGACGCGCACCTCGACCTGCGTGACGGGGTCTCCAACGGCTCACCGGTGCGTCGCCTGGTCGAAGACGCTCCCGAGGGTGAGCGCATCGACCCGACCCGCATCGTGCAGATCGGCATCGCCGACTTCGCGAATTCCGCCGCCTACGCGCAGCGCGCCGCCGAGTGGGGGATCAGCGTGATCACCCTCGACGAGGTGCGCGAGAAGGGCATCCCCTCGGTGGTGGCGGAGGCGCTCGCCGTCGCCGGCGCGGGTTCCCGCATCCATCTCGACATCGATGTCGATGTCGTCGATCGCTCGGTCGCGCCCGGCTGCCCGGCCAGCGTCCCCGGCGGCCTCGCCGCGGGGGAGCTGCGCGCGCTGGTGCGCGCCATCGCGGCGGATGAGAAGGTGGTCAGCGCCGACATCGCAGAGGTGGATGCCACCGCGGATGCCGACGACGCGCGCACCGTGCGCCTCGCGGCGCTCTGCGTGCTGGAGCTGCTCGCCGGCCTCGCCGCCCGCTGAGCCCTGGCCCGGTCGCGCTTTCATCGGCGAGAAACCACATCTCGCGTGAGAAAGCACCCCTGTGCGTGTTTCTCATGCGCGTTGTGGTTTCTCACGGGCACGGCCGCGCCGGCCCGCGGCGGATGACGACGGCGTAGCGTGGAGCCATGACTCGAATCCTGATCTTCGGCGGCCACGGAAAGGTCGCCCTGCTGCTCGCTCCTCTTCTCTCAGCACGTGGTGACGAGGTGGCGGCCGTGATCCGCAATCCCGACCACGCCGACGACGTCCGTGCGGCAGGCGCTGAGCCGGTCGTCTTCGACGTCGAGCATCAGGACCAGGCGGCGATCGCCGAACTGCTCGCCGGGCACGACGCCGTGGTGTGGTCGGCGGGTGCCGGGGGTGGGGATGCCGCGCGCACGCGCGCCGTCGATCACGACGCGGCCGTGCGGTCGATGGACGCGGCGGCGGATGCCGGGGTGCGCCGCTACGTGATGGTGTCGTACTTCGGGGCATCGCCCGATCACGGCATCCCGGAGGACAACCCCTTCCACACCTATGCCGAGGCGAAGGCCGCGGCAGACGAGCACCTGCGCTCGTCGCAGCTCGACTGGACGGTGCTGGGCCCGAGCGGACTCACCCTCGAGGAGGGAACGGGGCGCATCGACGTCACCTCGAGTGAGTCGGACCAGGTGTCGCGCGCGAACGTCGCTCAGGTCATCGCGCAGGTGCTCGTCGAGGACGCCACCATCGGCCGGACCATCCTCTTCAATGACGGGGATACGCCGATCGCCGAGGCGCTGCGCGCCTGAGACACGCCCTCATCCCCGGCGCCGGATCAGGCGCCGGGGATGAGGGCGTGCGCGATGGCGTAGATCGCCAGCCCCGCGAGCGCGCCGACCACGGTGCCGTTGAGCCGGATGTACTGCAGGTCGCGGCCGACCATCAGCTCGATCTTCTCGGTCGTCTCCGCGGGATCCCACTTCTCGACGGTGTCGGTGATGATCGACGCGATGTCGTGCCGGTATCGGTCGACGAGGAAGACGGCGGCGTCCGTGGCCCAGCCGTCGACCCGCGCCTGCAGCGCCGGGTCGGTGGCCAACCGCTGCCCGGTCTCGGCGATCGCGGCCGCTGCGCGGCGGCGCAGCCCGCTCTCGGGTTCGGCCAGGGCGTCGAGCAGCCCGGTTTTGGCGGTGTTCCAGACCTGCGCAGCGAGCTCACCCACGCGGGGGCTGTCGAAGAGCGTCGTCTTCGCGCTCTCCAGTCGGTCGCGCATGGCCTCGTCGTGCTGCAGACCGTCGGCGAGGCGCCCGAGGTAGCCGTCGAGGGCGATCCGGGCCGGATGCCGAGGATCAGTGTGCACGGCGCGCACGAACTTCAGGGCCTCGCTGTACGCCGTCTCGTCGACGAAGCGGTGCGCCAGACGAGGCACCCACGACGGCAGGCGTCGGGAGATGAGTCCCTGGAAGGCCGCGGCGTTGTTCTCGAGCCACGCGCCGAGACTGTCGACGGCGAGGTCGACGGCCCCGCGATGCGCGTCGGCCTCGACGATGCGCTGCAGCCAGGTGCCGGCCGACGGCGCCCAGTCGGGCTCGATGAGATGCTCGCGCGCGAGGTCGGCGATCAGGCTCTGCACGTCGTCGTCGCTCAGCGCGCGCAGCACAGCGGACGCCGCCGTCGAGGCTTCGGACGCCACGCGCTGGGCATGCGCCTCGTCGGTGAGCCATTCGCCGAGCCGCTGCGAGAGTGCGGTCGTCGACAGCTTCGCGCGCACGACATCGCCGGCGAGGAAGTTGGTCTCGACGAACTCACCGAGGGTTCGGCCGATCTCGTCCTTCCGGTTGGGGATGATCGCGGTGTGCGGGATCGGAAGCCCCAGCGGGCGGCGGAACAGCGCCGTCACGGCGAACCAGTCAGCGAGAGCGCCGACCATGCCTCCCTCAGCGGCCGCGCGCACGTAGCCGAGCCAGGGATGCCTCGATTCGAGCCAGAAGGAGATGACGAACACGACGGCCATGAAGATCAGCGCACCGAGGGCCACCGCTTTCATCCGGCGCAGGCCGCGCAGCCGCTCCTGATCGGCGGGCGAGAGCAGCGCCATCGGTGTTCGCGACATGCCGACATCCTTTCACGGTGACTACGCTGGAAGGGTGATCGACGACATCAAAAAGCGTGCACTGCACCGCACCAGCATCCTCGAGGGTCAGCTGCGCGGCATCGCGCGGATGATCGAGAGCGAGGAGTACTGCATGGACATCATCACGCAGTCGCGCGCCGTGCAGCGCTCGCTCGAGTCGCTCAATCGCCTGCTGCTCGAGAACCACCTGCGCACGCATGTCACGCACATGTTCGAAGAGGGCGGCGACGAGCGCGAGACCGCGGTCGGGGAACTGCTCAAGGCCTTCGACTTCGACCGCAGGTAAGTCATATCCGCTGTCCATCCGGCAGTTGACGACGGATATCGTCGCCATATTCGCCTCAATCTTCGTTTTTCGCTGTACCTGGGCCTCCTCCTGTGCTTGACTGACGACAGTCAGATCTCACCGTGGAGGTTCCATGACCGATTCCGCACCCGCGGCGACCGCACCCGACTCCGGCACCGCGAACGGAGGCGTCGAGATCGTCGGCGTCACCAAGCGGTACGGCGACAGCATCGCCGTCGACGACCTCGACCTGTCCGTCCGGGCCGGCGAATTCCTCTCGCTGCTCGGTCCCTCAGGATGCGGCAAGACCACCACCCTGCGCATGATCGCCGGCTTCGAGCATCCCGACAGCGGCGACATCCGCATCTCGGGCCGCAGCGTTCTCGGACTGCCGCCGCACCGGCGCGAGGTGAACACCGTCTTCCAGGCGTATGCGCTGTTCCCGCACATGACCGTCGCCGAGAACGTCGCCTACGGACTTCAGCAGCGCAGGGTTCCCAAAGCAGAGCAGCGCGAGCGCGTCATAGAGGCGCTCGACATGGTGCAGCTGCGCCGGTTCGCCGACCGCAAGCCCACCATGCTCTCGGGCGGGCAGCAGCAGCGCATCGCGCTCTCCCGTGCCCTCATCAACCGTCCCAGCGTGCTCCTGCTCGACGAGCCGCTCGCCGCACTCGACCGTCAGCTGCGTGAGGACATGCAGGTCGAGCTGAAGCTGCTGCAGGCGCGTCTCGGGATCACGTTCGTCTTCGTCACCCATGACCAGGGCGAGGCCCTGTCGATGAGCGATCGCATCGCCGTCATGCGCGCAGGTCGGATCGAGCAGCTCGATGCGCCCGATGCCGTCTACAGCGAGCCCGCCTCGGCGTATGTGGCGTCCTTCATCGGCCAGCAGAACTTCATCGCCGGCACAGTCGCCGACGTCCCCAACAGCCTCGAGACCGGGCTGGGGACGATCGACGGGCGGTGGGGCCGCGACCGCGTCGGAAGAGGGACGGGCGCCGTGGCGACGATCCGTCCTGAGCTCATCCGGCTCGCCGCGCCCGGCGCGCCAGGAGCGGGAGCGGACGGCCGGGTGCTCAGCGTGTCGTACCTGGGCGAGACGCTGCAGGTCGTCGTGAGTGCGGGCGAAGGGCAGACGCTGCTCGTGCGCACGCCGGCGCCGACGGCCGCCCGCGTCGCGGTGGGTGACGATGTGCGCTGCCTCTGGTCGACATCCGACGTCCGACTGTTCGCCGCCGACGGCGCGCCGACCGCGGCCACGCATGTGATCGCCCTGCCGAAAGCCGTCCGATGAGGCCCGAACCGGTGCGGGTGCTCGCCCACAGCGGCGCGGCGGGCATCCTGCGCAGCGAGCTCACCCGACGCGGCTTCCTGGCGACCGCGCTCGCCGCGGGAGGCACGATGCTGTTCACCGCGTGCGCGCCCGGTCAGGTGGGAACGGCGCCCCAGGCGAAGGGCGGCCCGCTTGAGGATCGCCTCTCGATCTACACCTGGAGCGACTACGACGACCCAGAGATCCTCTCCGAGTTCACCTCGCAGGCAGGGCCGAAGATCGTCGTCGACGCCTTCAACTCCAACGAGGAGCTGATCGCGAAGCTGGTCGCCGCCCGCGGCACCTCGGGCTACGACATCGTCGTGCCCAGCGGGCTGTTCGTCATGCCGATGGCCGAGAACGGGCTGCTCGAGAAGCTCGACCTCGACCTCATCCCGAACTTCTCGACGATGAATCCTGCATTCATCCACCGCACGTTCGACCCCGACAACTCGTACTCGATCTGCAAGGCGTGGGGCACCACCGGCTTCGTGTACGACAAGCGCGTGATCAACCGCGAGCTCACCGACTGGTCCGATTTCATCGATGCCGCGCAGAACGAGGCATCCGGTCGGACGTCGGTGCTCGACGATCCCGCGCCGCTCTGCGGGATCTACCACTGGTCGCACGGCATCGACTGGAACACGACGAGGAAGAAGGATCTGGATGCCTGCGAGAAGTTCCTCGTGAACGAGCTCGCACCGCACATCTCGATCTTCGACTCCGCGCCCGGCGGCCAGGTCATCCCGCAGGCGACGGCCGCGCTCGTGCAGTCCTACAGCGGCGACGCGCGGATCGGCATCGACGAGTCCGACGACCCCGAGCGCTGGCAGTGGGTGCTCGGCGCCCCGGACACGGAGCTGTGGATGGACAACTGGGCGATCGCCAAGGGAGCCCGGCATCCCGAGGCCGCGCATGCGTTCATCGACTACATGATCTCCCCCGACATCCAGGTGCAGCAGGTCGACTACATCGGATACGACACCGGGGTGCAGGGCACGCAGCAGAAGGCCGAGGAGGCCGAGCTCGACCGCCTCGACATGGTCTACTTCAGCGACGAGCAGGTGAAGACGATGCACGAGCAGAAGTTCACCGAGGCGCAGGAGCGCATCGTGTCGATCTGGAACAGGGTGAAGGTGGCCGCCGGTGCGTAGAGTCAGACTGCCGTATGCGCTCGCCCTGCCCGCCTGGGTGTGGCTGGCGATCTTCTTCATCGTGCCGATCGGTGTCGTGGTCTGGTACAGCTTCGGGTACAAGCCGAGCATCTTCTCGACCAACTCGAACGACATCCTCTCCTTCGACAGGTACGTCGAGGCACTCTCGCCGACGTTCCTGGTCACATTCCAGAACACGCTGTGGGTGGGAGTGCTGGGCACCCTGCTGTGCCTCATCATCGGAGCGCCCGTCGCATACTGGATCGCCGTGAAGGCGCCGCCGTCGCGACGCGGCATGCTGCTCGCACTGGTGATGGTGCCGTTCTGGACGAACTTCCTCGTGCGCACCATCGGCTGGCAGGTGATCCTCGCGCCGGAGGGATGGATGTCGGGAATGCTGCAGTTCATCGGCGTCATCCCCGGTCCGCTCGACGCGCTGAACACGCGAGGTGCGGTGCTGCTCGGTGTCGTCTACAACTACCTGCCGCTGATGATCCTGCCGCTGTACGTGGCGTTCGACAGAGTCAGCGGACCACTGCGCGAGGCGAGCAAGGACCTCGGCGCGAACAGCATCGTCACGTTCGCCCGCGTCACGATCCCGCTCGCCCGTCCCGGCATCATCGCCGGCGTGCTGCTGGTCTACATCCCGCTCATGGGCGACTACATCACCGCGACGGTGCTGGGCGGTGCCAAGGGAGCCATGGTGGGTCAGCTCGTGGCCAGTCAGTTCCAGACCGCGCAGAACTGGGCGCTCGGGTCGGCCATGGCGGTGCTGCTGATCGTGATGATCGGCATCTCCATCGCCGTGGCGGCGCTGCTGCTGTGGCTGGTCACGATCCCGATGCGACGACGTCACACTCTGAGGCTGGGAGCTGAATCATGAGCCGCTGGATCCTGCCGGTGTGGTCGACGCTGGTGTTCGTCTTCCTGTTCCTGCCGATCGTCGTGATCATCATCTACTCCTTCAACGTGGGTCGCCTCCTCGTCTCATGGGACCACTTCGGTTTCGACTCGTTCACCGCGATCGTCACGAAGCCCGCCATCCGTGACGCCGTGCTCGTCTCGGTGCGCACGGGGCTGATGGCCGCGGTGCTCGCCACCTTCCTGGGCACGCTGGCGGGGATCGCGATGGCCCGCAACCCCGGCAAGTGGGTGTACTGGTTCCTGGGCATCCTGCTGCTGATCGCTGTGACGCCCGAGATCGTCGACGCCGTCGCCCTGCTGCCGTGGATGGTGTTCCTCGGGCAGGATGCCGGGATGAGCGTGTTCAACGACGGCAGCGTCCGTCTGGTCATCGGCCAGTCGCTCTTCTCGATCGCGATCGTCTCGTACATCGTGCGCGCGCGCCTGGTCGGCCTCGACGAGAGCTTGGAGGAAGCGTCGGCTGATCTGTACGCGCCGCCGCTGCGCACATTCCTGAAGGTCACGCTCCCCCTCGCCATGCCTGCCGTGCTGGCCGGGTTCCTGCTCTCGTTCACCCTCGGACTCGACAACACGGTCGTCTCGGCCTTCGTGCAGGTCTCGGGGACGACGCCGTGGCCGGTGTACGTGCTCAGCGCGCTGCGCAGCGGACTTCGCCCCGAGATCGCGGCGGTGTCGACGATCATGCTGGTGCTGACACTGGCATCGCTCGCACTTGTCGCCTTCGTGCTCAAGCGCGCCGGCGACTCGGCATCCGACATCGCCCGAACCATGGGCGGCGGCTGACCCGCCCCCGCACACCGTTCCCGCCGAGACCTGAGCAGCAGGTCTCGGCGGGAAGCGCAGGTCTCGGCGTCAGATGATGCGAGCGGCCTCGCCGAGCACGCCGCGCAGGATGTCGCCGATCTCGCGGAACTCCGCAGGACCGATCGTCAGCGGCGGGGCGAGCTGGATGACTGGGTCGCCGCGGTCGTCGGCGCGGCAGTACAGGCCGGCGTCGAAGAGCGCCTTGGAGAGGAAGCCGCGCAGCAGCCGCTCGGACTCCTCGGCGTCGAAGGTCTGCTTAGTCGCCTTGTCCTTCACGAGCTCGATGCCGAAGAAGTAGCCGTCGCCGCGCACATCGCCCACGATCGGCAGGTCCAGCAGCGTCTCGAGCTCGGCGCGGAACAGCGGCGAGTTCTCGCGAACGCGTGCGTTCAGCCCCTCCTCATCGAAGATCGCGAGGTTCTCGAGCGCGACGGCGGCCGAGACCGGATGCCCGCCGAAGGTGTACCCGTGCGGGAAGAACGTGTCACCCTGCGCGAACGGCTCGTAGATGCGACTGGAGATGATCGTCGCACCGATGGGGGAGTAGCCGCTGGTCATCCCCTTGGCGCACGTGATCATGTCGGGGACGTAATCGAAGGCGTCGCAGGCGAAGGTGTGACCCAGGCGCCCGAACGCGCAGATGACCTCGTCCGAGACGAGCAGCACGTCGTGGCGATCGCAGATCTCGCGCACGCGCTGAAAGTATCCGGGAGGGGGAGGGAAGCATCCGCCCGAGTTCTGCACCGGCTCGAGGAAGATCGCGGCGACCGTGTCAGGCCCTTCGAACAGGATCATCTCCTCGATCCGGTCCGCCGACCACTTCGCGAAGGCGTCGGGGTCGGACGGAGCACCCATCTCGTCTGCCCGGTAGATGTTCGTGTTCGGCACCCGGAATCCGCCCGGGGTGACCGGTTCGAACATCTCCTTCATCGCCGGTATGCCGGTGATGGCCAGCGCCCCCTGCGTCGTGCCGTGATAGGCGATCGCGCGCGAGAGCACCTTGTGCTTGCCGGGCCGGCCGCGCAGCCGCCAGTACTGCTTGGCGAGCTTGAACGCCGTCTCGACGGCCTCGCTGCCGCTGGTCGAGAAGAACACCCGGTCAAGGTCTCCCGGCGCTTCGGCGGCGAGCCGGTCGGCGAGCTCGATCGCGGCCGGATGCGCGTACGACCAGAGCGGGAAGAACGCGAGCTCCTGCGCCTGCGCGGCGGCGGCCTCGGCGAGTCGGCGCCGGCCATGCCCGGCGTTGACGACGAAGAGTCCGGCGAGCCCGTCGATGTACTTCCTGCCCGTCGAATCCCAGATGTGATGACCCTCGCCCTTGACGATCACCGGAACATCGGACGACGCCATCGTCGATTGACGGGTGAAGTGCATCCAGAGATGTTCCTTCGCTTTCCGCTGCAGTTCTATGCTCATGTGTCGATATTGACACCGAAGCGGCGTGAAGACAACAGAATCCGAAGGCTGTCAGCTCTCCAGCGGTCCCAGCCAGGCGGATGCCGCCGTCGAGTGCGCCGACTCCGGATCCGACGGGTGGAACATGCCCGCGAGCACGTCGCGGTACAGCCGCGAGAGCTCATTCGACGAGAAGTAGGATCCGCCGCCGGCGACGAGCATCGCCTCGTCGACGACCTGCTTCGCCATCACGACGGCTCGATGCTTCAGCCCCGACAGCAGCGTGAACCAGCGCGCCCCGTGATCGGCGAGCTCGTCGACGCCGCTCGCGAGGGCGGCGATCTGCGGAGGCAGCGCGTCGTACGCGAGCGCCATGTCGGCGATGCGCCAGCGGATGTCGGGATCCTGGCTGTAGCTCATGCCGGTCTTCTTGGAGCGTCGACCCTTCGCGGCTTCGACCGCGAGGTCGAGCGCGCGCCGCGCGATGCCGGTGTAGACGGAGGCGAGCAGGATCTCGAAGACGCTGAAGATGCCGAACACGATCGGATCCGGGTTCGGGCCGGGGTCGATGCGCCGGACCACGTGCTCGGGTGCCGCGACCGCGCCGTTCAGGCGCGTGGTGCGGCTCTGCGTGCCGCGCATGCCGAGGGTGTCCCAGTCGTCGCTCGTGACGACGGCATCCGTACGGTCGATGAACGCGAACACCAGCTTCGGGGCATCCGCACTCGTGGTGTCGAGGCCGTGCAGACCGAGCTTCGTCCACACCGGTGCGAGCGAGGTGAAGATCTTCGTGCCGGTGAAGGCGTAGCCGCCATCGCCCTGCGGCAGGGCATCCGTGTCGCTGCCGAACAGGACCAGATCGTTGCCGCCCTCGCTGATGCCGAACGCGAACACCGCGCCAGTCGCCGCGCCTTCCTGCACGAACTCCAGTCCGGGCACCCGGCGATCACTGAACACCTTCGCCACACCCGTCCACACCAGGTGCATGTTGATCGCGAGCGCCGTGGCGGGAGCCGCGGAGGCGAGGCGCTGCTGCAGCACCGCCGCTTCGGCGAGGCCGAGGCCGGCACCGCCGCGCTCGCGGGGGACGAGGATCGACAGGTACCCGGCCTCGCGCAGCTCGTCGAGGTCCTGCTGCGGGAACGTGTTCTCACGATCGTGCACCGCGGCGCGCTCGCTGATGCGCTCGAGCAGGTCGTCGGGCAGGTGGCGGGCGGGGTCGAATGCGCTCACGAGAGGGCCTCCAGGATCTGCCGGGTCGTCTCATCAGGACGATCCCGGTGCGGCGAGTGGCCGGCGCCGGACACGACCGACATGGTGACGTGCGGGTTCCCGAGCACGGAGTCGGCCAGCTCGCCGGTGAACAGGCTGTACACCTCGGGGTCGGCTCCGACGATGTGGGTCGGGATGTCGAGCCGCGCTGCCTGCGTGCGCACGTCCCACGGCTCGTTCTGCACGCTGGTCTGCTCGACGGCCCACCGGCTGGCGCGCAGCACGGCATCCACCTTCAGCTCCACGTCCTGCGGATGCCAATCCGGATGCTCGGCGCGCACCGACGCGATGTCGGGGGACGCGAAGGCGCGCTGCTGGCTGCGGCGGATGATCCCCTGGTCGCGTCCGGCGACGTGGATCGCCGGGTCGATCAGCACGAGGCGTCGCGCCCATCCGGATGCCGTGGTCGCCGCGACCACGGTGGCGGCGCCGCCCAGGGAGTGGCCGATCACGGCATCCCACTCTCCGCCGCCGTCCGGACGGACGGCACCGACGTCGGCGCCGTATGCCGCGACGGAGTAGTCGAGGGCGCGGGGGGCGTCGCCGTGACCGCGCAGGTCGACCGCGGTGGCCTGCCATCCGGCATCCGCCAGCGCGGTGCCGATCCGCCACATCAGTGCGGCGGACGATCCGAGACCGTGGACGAGGAGGGCGCGGCGCGGGCCGTCGCCCCACACCAGGCGGGGGAGCGTGAGGGGTGCGGGCACGCCACCAGCCTAGAGCCGGGCGGTCTGGATCGGCTCGGTGTCGGGATAGGGCGAGGGGTCGCGATGACGCAGGTCGGGGAACGAGCGAACGAACACGATCGAGACCACCAAGCCGACGAACGCGAACAGGGCGGCGGCGAGGTACGCACCCGTCGGGCCGGACTGGTCGATGAGGATGCCGGCGACGGCTGAGCCGGCGGCAGCGCCGATCAGCTGACCCGTGCCCGCCCAGCCGAACGCCTCCGCCGTCTCGCTGAACTTCACGCTCGCGGTGGTGATCGCGAAGAGCACGGCCAGGGCAGGCGCGATGCCGACGCCGGCCAGCACGAGGGTGCCGCCGAGCCAGAAGATGTTCAGCGAGACCATCGTGAGGCCGAGGCCGATGGTCACGATCAGCAGGCGCCTGGCCATGGCCCATGGACCGATCGGAATGTGCCCGAATGCGAGCCCGCCCGCCAGGCTGCCGACAGAGAAGACCGCGAGCACAAGCCCTGCCTCCAGCCCGCCGTGTCCGAAGGTCGCGACGACGCCCACCTCGACGGCCGAGCAAGCGCCGATGAGCAGGAAGCCGATGACCGTGGCGAGCATCACCGGCGGCTTGAGCACCACGCGGCCGAACGCGCGACGGCTGCGCGGGATGCGCACGCGACCGACCTCGGGGGAGAGGATGAACCACGCGCCGCCCAGCACGAGGATCACCGCGACCAGCAGCAGACCCTGCATGGTGCCGACCTGCGTGGAGACGACGGTGATCACCACGGGCGCGACGATCCAGATGATCTCCTGCAGTGACGCGTCGAGGGAGAAGAGGGGAGTGAGCTGGCCGGCGTTCACGAGCTTGGGGTAGATGGTGCGCACCGCCGCCTGCACCGGGGGAGTCGACAGCCCCGCGAGCAGGGCGAAGACCATGTAGCCGGGAAGCTCGAGCGGGAGCAGCGCGAGCCCCAGCACCGCCAGCACGCAGACGGCGAGGGTGAGAGTGAGCACCCGGCGCATGCCCCAGGCGCCCATCCAGCGGCTGGTGACCGGGCCGGCGATCGCCTGGCCGACGGATGCGGCGGCGAGCACGATGCCCGCCGCGCCGTACGATCCGGTCTGCTGCTCGACGTGCAGCAGGATCGCGAGACTCGTCATGCCGTTGGGGAAGCGCGCCACGAGCTGTGCGGCGATCATCCGAGCCACGCCGGGCGTGCGAAGAAGGTCCCGATATCCCGCCATCAGAAGAGGTTATCCGGCGCGCGGGCGGGTACGCGATGCGGAGGAGCGACGACACGCCGCGACACGCCGGAGGCGGTTCTCCACAGCGAATCGGGTGTCGGTGACCCGGCGTAGCGTCCTGCCTGTGGATCGATCCGGAAGGGGGTCACGAGAGCCGCATGAATCCGCGCTCGGAGCGCCCTCCCCGGCGGCTGCGGGCTGTGGAAGAAACGGTGGACAAGCTGTGTTGTATCTGGGGAGAGCAGTGGAAAACTACACGGATGTAACTACTACCCCTTGTGGTCGCTTCCAATGTCCGTCCCCATATGTAGTATTGAAGTCCCGGCGGGGGTCTGCCGGAGAAACCACCTGGAACAGAGGGGAATCAGACATCACCATGTCGATCACGGTCTACACCAAGCCTTCCTGCGTGCAGTGCAACGCGACCTACCGCGCCCTCGACGCCAAGGGCATCGAGTACCAGATCACCGACCTCTCGGAGGACGCATCGGCGCTCGAGCAGGTCAAAGCGCTCGGGTACATGCAGGCACCGGTCGTCGTCACCGACGACGGCCACTGGTCGGGCTTCCGTCCCGACAAGATCGACGAGCTCGCAGCGCGTCTCGCCTAGTCCTTCGACGTCGCTCAGGAACCGTCCTTCGACGTCGCTCAGAAACCGTCCTTCGACGTCGCTCAGAAACCGGGGTGAACTGTGAGCATGGTCGCGACCGCGGTGCCGCTCCTGGTCTACTTCTCGAGCGCGTCGGGGAACACTGCCCGGTTCATCGAGAAGCTCGGCCTTCCTGCCCGCCGCATCCCCCTGCTCCGCACCGAGGAGCCACTCCTCATCGACGAGCCGTTCGTGCTCGTCACCCCGACGTACGGGGGCGGACAGGGGCGCGGTGAGGAGAAGGGCGCCGTGCCCAAGCAGGTCATCCGGTTCCTCAACGACGAGCGCAACCGGCGCCACATCCGCGGGGTCATCTCCGCGGGCAACACGAATTTCGGCGAGGCGTTCTGCCTCGCCGGAGAGATCATCAGCCGCAAGTGCGACGTGCCCCACTTGTATCGCTTCGAGGTATTCGGCACACAAGACGATGTCGATCGCGTGAGCGACGGATTGGAACGATGGTGGAAGCGACAGTGACCGATGCAGTCGAGTTCAAGGTGAACCCCGCGTACGAGGGGCTCGACTATCACGCCCTCAACGCGATGCTCAACCTGTACGACGCGGACGGCAAGATCCAGTTCGACGCCGACAAGCGCGCCGCGCGCGAGTACTTCCTGCAGCACGTCAACCAGAACACGGTGTTCTTCCACTCGCTCAAGGAGCGTCTGGACTACCTCGTCGAGAAGGAGTACTACGAGGGCGCGGTCATCGAGCAGTACTCGTTCGACTTCGTCCAGAAGCTCAACGACCTCGCGTACTCGAAGAAGTTCCGCTTCGAGACCTTCCTCGGCGCGTTCAAGTACTACACGAGCTACACGCTGAAGACCTTCGACGGCAAGCGCTACCTCGAGCGCTTCGAGGACCGCGTCGTGATGACCGCGCTCGCGCTCGCCGAGGGCGACGAGCAGGTCGCGATCGACCTCGTCGAGGAGATCATCTCGGGTCGCTTCCAGCCGGCCACCCCCACCTTCCTCAACGCGGGCAAGGCGCAGCGCGGCGAGCTCGTCAGCTGCTTCCTGCTGCGCATCGAAGACAACATGGAGTCGATCGCCCGCGGCATCAACTCGTCGCTGCAGCTGTCGAAGCGCGGCGGCGGCGTCGCGCTGCTGCTGTCGAACATCCGCGAGTCGGGTGCGCCGATCAAGCAGATCGAGAACCAGTCCTCCGGCATCATCCCCGTGATGAAGCTGCTCGAAGACAGCTTCAGCTACGCCAACCAGCTCGGTGCGCGTCAGGGCGCGGGCGCGGTGTACCTCAACGCGCACCACCCCGACATCATGCGCTTCCTCGACACCAAGCGCGAGAACGCCGACGAGAAGATCCGCATCAAGACGCTCTCACTGGGCGTCGTCGTGCCCGACATCACGTTCGAGCTCGCCAAGAAGGGCGAGGACATGTACCTGTTCTCGCCGTACGACGTCGAGCGCGTCTACGGCGTGCCCTTCGGCGACATCTCGGTGTCCGAGAAGTACCACGAGATGGTCGATGACTCGCGCATCAAGAAGACGAAGATCAACGCGCGCGAGTTCTTCCAGACTCTCGCCGAGATCCAGTTCGAGTCGGGCTACCCGTACATCATGTTCGAGGACACGGTGAACAAGGCGAACCCGATCAAGGGTCGCATCAACATGTCGAACCTGTGCAGCGAGATCCTGCAGGTGAACACGCCGACCACGTACAACGACGACCTGTCGTACGACCAGATCGGCAAGGACATCTCGTGCAACCTCGGCTCGATGAACATCGCGCTGTCGATGGATGCCGATGACCTGGGCAAGACCGTCGAGACCGCGATCCGCGCTCTGACCGCCGTCAGCACGCAGAGCCACATCAACTCGGTGCGCTCCATCGAAGACGGCAACGATCGCTCGCACGCCATCGGCCTCGGCCAGATGAACCTGCACGGCTACCTCTCTCGTGAGCGCATCTTCTACGGTTCGGAAGAGGGCATCGACTTCACGAACATCTACTTCTACACGGTGCTGTTCCACGCGCTGAAGGCGTCGAACCAGCTCGCCATCGAGCGCGGCGAGACCTTCGACGGCTTCGAGGACTCGACCTACGCGTCGGGTGAGTTCTTCGACAAGTACATCGACCAGGCATGGGTGCCCGCGACCGAGAAGGTCAAGGAGCTCTTCGCCGGCAAGTTCATCCCTGCGCAGCAGGACTGGGTCGAGCTGCGCGAGAGCATCCAGAAGCACGGCATCTTCAACCAGAACCTGCAGGCGGTGCCGCCGACCGGCTCGATCTCGTACATCAACAACTCGACGTCGTCGATCCACCCGATCGCGTCGAAGGTCGAGATCCGCAAGGAGGGCAAGCTCGGTCGTGTGTACTACCCGGCGCCGTTCATGACGAACGACAACCTGGAGTACTACCAGGACGCGTACGAGATCGGCTACGAGAAGGTCATCGACACCTACGCCGCCGCCACCCAGCACGTCGACCAGGGCCTGTCGCTGACGCTGTTCTTCAAGGACACCGCCACCACCCGCGACATCAACAAGGCGCAGATCTACGCATGGCGCCAGGGCATCAAGACGATCTACTACATCCGTCTGCGCCAGATGGCCCTCGAAGGCACCGAGCTCGACACCTGCGTCTCCTGCACGCTGTGACGGCCCGATCTACGACTCGAAGAGGAAACAAGAATGACCCCGTCTCCTAAGCTCACGCTGGTCGACCACGTGCAGGCGATCAACTGGAACCGCATCGAGGATGAGAAGGACCTCGAGGTGTGGAACCGCCTCGTGAACAACTTCTGGCTGCCCGAGAAGGTGCCGCTGTCGAACGACGTGCAGTCGTGGAACACGCTCACCCCCGACGAGCAGCTGCTCACGATGCGCGTGTTCACGGGTCTGACTCTGCTCGACACGATTCAGGGCACGGTCGGAGCCGTCTCGCTCATCCCCGATGCGATCACCCCGCACGAGGAGGCGGTGTACACCAACATCGCGTTCATGGAGTCGGTGCATGCGAAGAGCTACTCGTCGATCTTCTCGACGCTGTGCTCGACGAAGGAGATCGACGAGGCCTTCCGCTGGTCGGTCGAGAACCAGAACCTTCAGAAGAAGGCGCAGATCATCGTCGACTACTACCGTGGCGACGACCCGCTCAAGCGCAAGATCGCCTCGACGCTGCTCGAGTCGTTCCTGTTCTATTCGGGCTTCTATCTGCCGATCTACTGGTCGTCGAAGGCGAAGCTCACGAACACGGCCGACCTCATCCGCCTCATCATCCGCGATGAAGCAGTGCACGGGTACTACATCGGATACAAGTTCCAGAAGGGCCTCGAGAACGAGACCGAAGAGCGTCGCCAGGAGCTGAAGGACTACACCTTCAACCTGCTGTTCGAGCTCTACGAGAACGAGGTGCAGTACACGCAGGACCTCTACGACGGCGTCGGCCTGACCGAGGACGTCAAGAAGTTCCTGCACTACAACGCCAACAAGGCGCTGATGAACCTCGGCTACGAGCCCATGTTCCCCTCGACCGTCACCAACGTGAACCCGGCCATCCTCTCGGCTCTGTCGCCGAACGCCGACGAAAACCATGACTTCTTCAGCGGGTCGGGTTCGTCGTACGTGATCGGCAAGGCCGAGGCCACCGAGGACGACGACTGGGACTTCTGAGCAGTTGTGTAGGTTCGGCTGAATCTCTCAGCAGCCATGTTTGATCTTGCAAGGGCCGCGGAATTCTTCAATTCCGCGGCCCTTCTTGCAATTTCACCGAGCGCGCCAAACAGTCGTTTCCGCGACAACCAGGAGAGTTTGGTGCTGCCCGCCTCCGCACCCCTCCTCCCCGCCGTCACCGATGGTTCATCTCCAAGCTCCGGCTTGGGATGCTCTTGGTTTCTTCCAAGGCTGCGACCGGACACTCGTCCCATGAAGAGCGCCCCTCCCGGCGCAATGACCTCGATTGCGACCTGCGGTAGCCGCTGGCTGCGGAACCGGAAAGACTAGTCCCATGACGGCATCCGACTCGCGGCCCTCGCCGCTCACCCGCCCCGATGGTTCCCCGCTTCGGGCCCTCATCGTCGACGACGAGGCAAATCTGAGCGAACTGCTTCGCATGGCGCTGACCCACGAGGGCTGGGATGCACGGACCGCAGGCAGCGGGCAGGAGGCTCTCAATGTCGTCCGCGAGTTCGGGCCGGACTTGATGGTGCTCGACATCATGATGCCGGGGATCGACGGCATGGAGGTCCTCAAGCGGCTTCGATCGGCTGGGAACGACCTGCCCGTCCTTTTCCTCACGGCGAAGGATGCCGTCGAAGACCGGATCGCGGGGATCTCCGCCGGTGGTGACGACTACCTCACGAAACCGTTCAACCTGGAAGAGGTGGTGGTGCGCCTGCGAGGAATGGCGCGCCGGCACGTGGCGGTCGCGGCTGCGAGCGACCCGCGCCTGCAGGTGGGGGACCTCACCCTCGATGAGGAGACGTATGAGGTGGAACGAGCCGGCGAGCCGATCAAGCTCACCGCGAAGGAGTTCGAGCTGTTGCGGTATCTCATGCAGAACCCGCGCAGGGTGCTGAGCAAGGCGCAGATCCTCGACCAAGTGTGGAGCTATGATTTCGGCGGCACCTCGAGCGTGGTGGAGATCTACATCTCCTATCTGCGGAAGAAGATCGACACCATAGGGGAGCCGCTTATCCACACGGTTCGAGGCGTCGGCTACACGATCAAGCCGGCCCGATGATCCGACTGCGTTGGACACTGCGTCGAAAACTCGTCGTCAGCACTGCCGCGCTGGTGGCGGCCGGTCTCATTGCGACGAGCGTGACGACGGTCCTCGCCCTTCGCTCGTTCGTCTATGACCGGCTCGACGCCCAGGTTCTCGAGGGGCTGGATCTCGCCCTCGGCCCCGACGGTGACATCGGCGGCCCGCAGCTGCCGGAAGGCTTCGACCCGAATGGCGATGACGGCGGACCCGCCCACCGTGTGGGGTCCCTGCAGATCACCCTGGACGATGACGGACACGTGATCAGCTCCAGCTACACCGCGACCGATGGCACCGAGGTGGAGCTCTCGGGGGCGCAGCGCGCCGTGATCGAGTCACTCGACCTGGCGACACGCACGCCGACCTCTGTCGACCTCCGAGGAGAGCTCGGCCCGTTTCGGGTCGCCGCGCAGCCCGAGGACGAAGAGACAGTGATCGCAGGGGCGTCCCTCGCCGACGCCGCCGCCACCCTCAGGGCCCTGACAGTGATTCTCGTCGTTGTGGCCGGCCTGACCATTCTGATCGTCGCCGCCGCCTTGTCAATCGTGGTTCGACGCAATCTCCGCCCCCTCGACCGCGTCGCCACCGTCGCTCAGCGCGTTGCCGGCCAACCGCTCTCGCGGGGCGACGTCGATATCGTTGATCGCGTCCGCTCCGACGACACTGACGCGAACACCGAGGTCGGCCGCGTCGGCAGTTCTCTCAACACACTCCTCGGGCACATCCAAGATGCTCTCGCAGCGCGGCAGCACAGCGAGGACCAGCTTCGTCGCTTCATCGCTGACGCCAGTCACGAGCTTCGCACTCCGTTGGCATCCATCCGTGGCTACGCGCAGCTTTCGCTCGGCGAAGGCGGGTCGATGACGCCGACGCAGGAAAGATCCTTCGACAGGATCGCCGCCGAATCGGAACGTATGAGTTCTCTCGTCGACGACCTGCTCCTGCTGGCCCGCCTCGATTCCGGCCAGACTCTTCGGCACGACCCCGTCAGTCTGACGCTGCTCGTGATCGACGCGACCAGCGATGCACATGCGGCAGACGATTCGCACGAATGGCGCCTCGACGTCACCGAGGAACAGGTTGAGGTCGTCGGCGACGAGAACCGCATCCGGCAGGTGATTGCGAACCTTCTCCGCAACGCTCGCGTGCACACCCCACCCGGCACGGTCGTGACCACGTCGCTCACCACAACTGACACCCACGCCGTGGTGGAGGTCGCCGACAACGGGCCAGGGATCGATCCCAGCGTGCAGGACCGGCTTTTCGAGCGCTTTGCCCGAGGAGATCATTCTCGCAACCGTGACGCCGGAAGCACCGGGCTCGGGCTCTCCATCGCCCACGCGGTCATCACAGCGCACGGGGGGTCGCTCACCGTACGCAGCGAACCGGGCGAGACCGTGTTCACTGTCCTTCTGCCGCTCTGATCCGCCCAAACAATCGCTGCCAGGTCTCATAGGAACGTCCAAGGTTCGGCTTAGCGACGCCTTGGGCGGGGTGATCAGTATCGGTGACATGAACAACACGCGCTTTCTCCGCCGCCTCCGCCGCCAGGACATCGATAGCCCTCGCCGGGTCCGGCGCGCTAACCCCGTCGTCACCGCCGTCACCGGGATCACCCTCATGTCCATCGCCCTCACCGGGTGTGCATCTGCGGCAGTGACCAGCGATGCCGCCTCTTCATCGACGTCCACTTCGCAGACGACCGCCACGTCGACGGAGTCGACCACCGACGATGCGACCACCACGGCCGACACGATCTCCGACACGGCCGCCGCCGCGGAGGCCTTCCTGGCCACGCTCTCCGACGAGCAGCGCGAGGCGGTGCTCTACGACTACGACGACGAGACGAAAACGACGTCCTGGTCGAACTTCCCTGTCACGTTCGTCGAACGAGCCGGCCTGAACCTCGCCGACCTCACGGAGGAGCAGCGGGCAGCGGCGATGAAGGTGCTCGAGGCGCTGTTGAGTGAGAAGGGGTACGCCACCGTCACCGGGATCATGAACGGCGACCAGTACCTGCTGGAGAACAGCAGCAGCACTGAAGACTCCCTCGGTCAGTACTACATCGCGTTCTTCGGCGACCCCACCGACCCCTCCAGCGCCTATGAGGTGCAGTTCGGCGGCCACCACCTCGGCATCAACGCCACCCTCGATGGCGCCACCGACGAGGTCACCTTCGCTCCTACGCACCTCGGCGTGCAGCCCGCCGTCTACACCGACGAGGACGGCAACGAGGTGGAGCCCTTCGACGCCATCTACACCGACGCCTTCGCGTTCTACGACAGCCTCACCGCGGAGCAGCAGGCCACCCTCACCTCGGGCGACGTGAGCATGTGCGCACCGGGCGACACCTGTGACTTCTCCACCGGGTCGGGCCTGACCGGAGCTGACCTCACAGACGAGCAAAGGGAGTTGCTGCTCGACCTGATCGAGAACTGGTCAGGGATGGCCGACGAGGAGACGACCGCGACCACCCGCGCCGAGATCGAGGCCACCCTCGATGAGACCGTCATCGCGTGGTCTGGGGAGACCACCTACGACATGACCACAGGCAACGGCATCAACTTCTCGATCTCCGGGCCGAACGTCTACGTAGCGTTCCAGGCACAGCAGGGCTCCGCCGGCGCTGACATCGACGGGGTGACGACCTCAGGCTGGGGCCACGTCCACACCATCTACCGCGACCCAAGCAACGACTACGCGAACAGCGTCGAACAGCAGGCGTCGACGGGCATGAGCGGCGGTCCCGGGGGCGGAGGCCCCGGCGGCGGCGCAGCGCCGGGCGAACAGGCGCCCTCCAGCTGAACCCGAGCTCATCAGAAGCGTCAGGTGCAGCCGATGACGAACGGACCGTCGTGGATCACGAGGGTCCGTTCGTCGTCTTGATCAGCGGGATTCCACCTGGTCGTAGGCTCGACCTATGGACGGACAGGAATCACGCCAGACGGATGTAGCGATCATCGGCGGCGGCGTGGCGGGCCTGAACGCGGCGCGACTGCTGGTCGCCGCGGGGCTGGATGTCCGACTGCTCGAGGCACGTGGAAGACTCGGCGGCCGAGTGCTCACGGTGGACGCCACGGGCGCGGAGTCCGGCGACGGCTTCGATCTAGGGCCATCGTGGGTGTGGCCCAAGATGCAACCCGTGATCGGCCCGTTTCTCGATGAACTCGGCATTCGCACCTTCGCGCAACGCGGTCAGGGCGACGTTGTGTTCGAGCGAATGTCGCGTGAACCCGCGCAGCGCTACGCGGGAGGACGCGAAGAGGCCGGCTCGCGACGGATCGAAGGCGGCGCCGCCGTGATCGTGCGAGAGCTCTCCCGCCGGGTGCCACCAGGGAGCATCCTCCTCGCAACGACCGTGAGCGCCCTGTCGCATGAGCAAGACTCGGTCATGATCACGATGCACCGAGACGGGGTCGAGCAGACGCTCCGTGCCCGTCAGGTCATCCTCGCGGTTCCACCGCGCCTCGCTGAGGCAACCATCACCCTGGCCCCGGAACTACCGGGCGACACGGCCGCGCTGTGGAGCGCGACACCGACCTGGATGGCGCCGCACGCCAAGTTCTTCGCGCTCTACGAAAAGCCGTTCTGGCTCGATGACGGTTTCTCCGGCACCGCGCAGAGCATGGTCGGGCCCATGCTCGAGATCCACGACGCGACGACGCTCTCGGGCCAGGCGGCGCTATTCGGTTTTCTCGGCCTTGGAGCAGCCGAACGCTCCACCCTGACTGAAGAGGCGATCACTCAGGCCGGCATCGCTCAGTTCGTCCGCCTATTCGGGCCGGATGCTGCATCGCCCGTGGCCACGATCCTCAAGGATTGGGCCGCCGACCCACTAACCGCCACCGCCACGGACGCGGCGTCCTTGGGGCATCCACACTCGGGAACGTGGATCGAGGGGCCATGGGCAGACATGTTGCATCTCGCCGGCAGCGAGGTCAGTCCGACGGAAGCCGGGTACCTGGCAGGAGCCATCGAGGCCTCCCGCAACGCTGTCGCCGAGGTCATCTCCGTTCTGAGTATGCAGTCGAGCTGACGCGCTACTGGACCGAGCGAGATGAGGGCCCTTGGCGGCGTCCCTCAGGCAGCCGTCGCGGCTGCCGGGCCAGTTTCTGCCAAGTTCGGCAAGGTCTGCCAAGGCGACCTTGGCTGGAGATTCCCATACTCTCGCTTGGGATCGGGGGCCTCTGCCAAGGTTGCCAAGTAGTAGATCTCTATATGAGAAGAAAAAGAGAGAAGTAAGAGAGATAGGCCCAACTTCGCTCTGAAACCCCCTATAAGGGCACCCCGCACTTGGCAACCTCGGCAGGAAGGCCGTTTTTTGCGGCATGACCGGGGAAAACTTGCGACTTTCGAACTTGGCTTGAGCTTGGCAGCTGCCAATTTTGGTGAATTCGTCTTCGGAGGGCCGGATGTGCCGCAGGGTATGGGGCGAGAGAGTGTCGCGGAGAGCACATCCCCGGTCGAGCAGTCAGCGCGCTGCCGAGCGTACCGCGGCCATTGCAGGGAGGCGGGGCCTCCTGCCGGGGCGGGTGCTCACAACTAGCAACTCAACAGCGAACAGCGAGACTCTGCTCGAAGCATCGGCGGCACGTGTGCGCGGCCGTCACGTCCCGAGCGCGCGACCCCGCAATCGGCCATTCACCTACGCGCGATACGCCCTCCTCGGAAAACGCCGGCGAAGCACCGCTCAAGGTGCTCTTCAAAACCACGCGGCGTCAGCCGAAGCCCCGGGAGGGCCGGGAGGCCGATGGCGTGGGGTGGAAATGCCCCCCCCCGGCGAGCCTGCCCCCATTCCTCCGACGATCCGTTGGAGAATCCGAAATCGGGCGTCGGTTTGTACCCAGCTAGGACACGCTCGCCACGTTGCAGGGTCGCTCGCGGCGTCATGGGGAGACCCGGCGTGCAAGTGGAGCGGCCACCGCCGGGCCCTCGCCGTCAGTTGTTTAACGGTCCGTTGGACAAGTCGGAATCGTGCGTCGGTTCGCCCCCGTCGGGCCAGGCTCCTCACGTTGCAGGACGCTCGCGGCGACGATGAATGCTCTCGAGAGACTGCATGCAATTGCGCAACAGGTTGTTGCGCAATAGGGCGAGGCATAAGTGCCCCGCCCTACCTCTCAGCCTGCGCCGTGATCAACTGAGAACCAATGGTGATCAGCTGCGGGCGCTCCGTCTGGACTACCCGCAGAAAGGTCAGTGCCGCGACTACCGTCACGTCTGGGCAGCCCAAAGTTCCGCACGCCGCGGCACGTCACCGACTCGCTAGTTGCGTTCGAGCGGCATTCGCGGCTGAGGATCGGAGCGGTGCAGCTGTCGCCGAGTGCCTCCGCGGGCGTCTCTTAGCGGCGAACTCGATTACCTTGAGAGCAGCACGGCCGTATCGGATTGCTGCCGTCGACTCGGGGCGTCGGTCGCCGAGCCTTTTTCGGCGTACATCGCTTCGTCCGCGCGGCTGAGAGCGGCCTCAATCGTGTCGTCGGGGTGCACCTGCGTGACACCCCACGACCACGGGTGGCTCGAGTATTCACGCAGCCGCGCCATGACGACGCGCGCCTCGTCCTCGTCGGTCTCGGGCAGGAGTATCGCGAATTCGTCGCCGCCGAGACGGCCGACGATGTCGGTCTGGCGCGACAGTGACATCCACTGCGCTGTGAGTGACCGCAGCACGTAGTCGCCGGCGGCGTGACCTCCGCCGTCGTTGATCGATTTGAACTTGTCGAGGTCGAGCACGGCGATGGCGAGCGGACGTTGATGACGGGTCGCGCGGCGCATCTCGAGCTCGGTCTTCTTGATGAACCCTCGACGGTTCAGGGCACCGGTCAGAGGGTCCGAATGCGATTCCAGGAGGATGCGGTGCCGAACGAAGAGGCCTGCTTCGAGGCACATCCAGGTGAACAGCGCCGCACCGATGATGTTCGCGGGGCCGAACAGACCGCCCGCTACCGCAGTGAACGGGCCGAGGGCCGTCGCGAGGCCCAGGACGACGAGGATGGCGAACTCGCCTGTGCGGGCGATCCTGGCGCCGTAGAACCAGGAGAAGAACATGGCCATGAGTGGCAACTCCTGCAGCGCCGCGATGGCGTTCTGCTGCTCATCGGAGAAGCCGAGGTAGTAGGCCGAGGCGAGGGCGTGCGAGAGGACGAGCGCCATTCCGACCCAGTGCGGCAGTTCGATCCCGAAGAGCGCCACGAGTCCGAAGACCCCCAGGCAGACCAATGCCGTCCCGCTGGAGAGCACCTGCTCCCACGGTGTGATGTCGGTCTCGAAGAGCTCGATGATGCCGAGCACTCCGAAGAGCAGGAAGAGGCTGGCGGTGACGACCGAATACGTCGACGTGCGCTCGCGAACACGCTTCAGCCAGCCGGCATGCAGCCAGCGCAGCTCTTCCGCGTCCGCGACGTGAATCGCTTGAGTAACCATGCTTCCCTCCTGTTCGTCCCGCCCTCAGTCCCGCCGCGCTCGACGCCTCGGATTCCGATGAGGTGAGGCGCATGCCTGGCGTCGCCATCGGGTGGCGCGCTCCGGGTCCGTTCGCCGCGACCGCCCTCGAAGACACGGTTTCCCCAATCCGTATCCCTGAGGCGGTGACATCGCCGGGGGCGAGACGTCCTGTCCTCATCTCGGCGCAGCCCCATCCCGCGTCAGGCTCAGTTCCAGGTATGAATGCAACATACCAAAGATCCAACGATCTTGTCCCCCATTTGGGGGACAAGCGAGGTAACTCGGCGGGTTCCATCGTCGCCCGCCTCGGACGCGATGGGTGGCCGTTCTTCGCGCGGGGCTCTACGCCCGCAGTACGTCGGTACGGCGAGACAGGATGCCTCCGCTTGCGAGTGCATCGAGACTTCATGGTCACCGTCCTCGTAGATGTCATCGTGGGACGGTGTCCGAGGCACCTGAATTCTAGGACGCGGTACGAGGGCCGCTCGGCCCGCTGCCGCGGTAGCTTCCGGGGGCGGGCGTTGTCTCGCAACGCGGCGGCTTTACCTCGGCTGGGTGGCCGGCAAGCTCACCGGTGAGCTCATCATCCGTCGCGCGAAGCCAAAGCCCCCTGGCGTCTGCTTGCCAGACTCTGCGCCTCCATTATCGCCCTGACCCTCTTCGCGCTCGTCATGTCCCAGATCACTGGAGGCGACAAGGGCGAGCCGGCGGATGCTCCGCAGCCGACAACCGGGTCGTTAGTTGAGCCGAGCACCAGACGGTCTGCCACAGACACCACGGAGCCACCACAGACGTCAGAGCCGGCGAACGTCGCCGAGACAACTGTGTAGGAGCTCCTGGACAGGCTGAAGTCGGCAGGCCTGGGCGGAATCCAAGGGGGGGGGGGG
>PJCV01000012.1 GCA_002837415.1 Actinomycetales bacterium SN12 | reverse complement strand
CATTGAGCGAGGAGCGCAGCGACGAGTCGAAATGCCCCTCCGCTGCGTACTTCCGGTCACTGAGCGAGGAGCGCAGCGACGAGTCGAAATGCGCCCACCCTGCACCCCCGGTCATTGAGCCAGCGCGCCAGCCCGAGTCGAAATACCCCTCCGCGCCTCCGGTCATTGAGCGAGGGCGCCAGCCCAAGTCGAAATGCCCCTCAGCCCTTCCCTCGGTCATTGAGCGAGGAGCGAAGCGACGAGTCGAAATGCCCAGAACACCTGGGCACGGCGTTCGACGTGAAACGCACGCCACAATGCCGTGGGTCTCGCCCCGCACCCCTGACGCCTGAGCGAGGACCTGGAAGCGCTCACAGAAGTGAGCGTTTCCACTCACTACGCTCTCTCAACGACCGAGAGCGCCGGATCGACGGAGTTCGGCTTTCCCGGCGGCTTCGCGTTTCACGTGAAACGCTTGCCTCAGTCTTTACCTGCTCGCAATCGGCGCGGTTGGACCGTCGCCCCACCTGCCACGACACGTACGGCACACAGGCGTAGTCACGAGGTACCCCGTTTGAGCCTATGCAGTCCGCTCCACGTGAAACACGCGGCAACCCGCGGTGTGGCCGCTTGATCACTTGAGGACGAGCGCACGACCGTATCGTTCCACTCTCCCGCGCTCTCAACTTGCTGCCAAACCCACGCCAAACGAAAGCCTCGACATCGCCGTCTTCGCAGACCATGCGTGCCTGGGCGCTAACCAACGCCACTACCACAGCCGAAATCCCGTTTCACGTGGAACACTCACGCGCTCGTCGAGGACCGAAGGGCACGCTCACGAGCGCTCCAGCCCTTGATGGCGTCGAAGCCACCCTCGATGAACGCCAAGCGCTTGGCATGACTCCATCCCTGAATCTGCTTCTCCAACGCAAAGGCCTCGTCGATGCGCTCGAACTCCGCTGACCAGATCAGTTCGACCGGCCGGCGATTGGTCGTGTAGTTGCTCCCCAGGCCCTGCTGGTGAGCTTCAAGTCGGTCCTCAAGGTATTTGGTGCTGCCCGCATAGAAGGTTCCATCAGAGCATCGGAGGATGTACGTGTATCCGGTCATCTAGAGAATCTAGTGAGGCGCCCTGGCGGGTCAGGTCCTCGAAGTACGGCGCTGGGGAGAGCGGTGCTGATACGCAGCAGTGTGCAGGATGAGTCGCGCAGACATCGGGTGGCTTCGTGATGAGCACCCGCCGTCACTTCCTTGCTCGACCCCTCTGCTGTTCAAAACCCGTCTGTGTGGAGCGAACGCGCTCAGCGATGCGAACCCGCCGTCCAGCTTCGAGGGTTCACGCAGCGGACTCGCGGGGTAAGCGCGGACGGTCTGCGTCCTACCTTGGGAGCCGCTCCCTTGATCCACGACCGGAGGTGTCCGTCTGTGACGAGGTGGCGGTCGAGGTGTTTCACGTGAAACGTGACTCCCGATTTTCACTTTTGGAAACGCACATGTGGCTCCATCGACACGGGCGCATGCGGCCGCGCAGTTCACTGGCACCAAAGCGCGAGCGGACCCGTATGTGTACCCGCCCTTCACATTCCCGCACTCCGGCGACTACTGGCTGCGCGCCCGCGATTGACTGTGGCCGCCCGACAATCGGGCCTATCGCGGCGGTTTCACGTGAAACGCAACGGGCAGCATCGCCCGAGAGGAGGGCGTAATCGGATTGAGCCTACACACGACGGTGGGTTTTTGAATCGCTTCGCTGGGTGGACGACCGGGTGATCGGGGACCCGTATCGAGCGACCCACTCGCCGTCGGCGCGTTTCGACTCGCTTCGCTCGCTCAACGACCGGGGGAATTGGGTACCTGTACCAGGCGATCCTTCGGCGTGGCGGTGCGTTTCGACTCGCTCCGCTCGCTCAACGACCGGGGGATGGGGTATCTGCATCGGGCTGCGTTTCGACTCGCTGCGCTCGCTCAACGACCGGGGGGTCGGGTAGCTGTACCGGGCGATCCTTCCGCGTAGCGCTGCGTTTCGACTCGCTTCGCTCGCTCAACGACCGGGGATGGGGCATCCGCATCGGTGTGCCGTTTCGACTCGCTTCGCTCGCTCCACGACCGGGGGGCGGATGTGCCGCGGAATGGGGCGGGATCAGGCGCGGACGCGGGCCCGGACCACGCGAGTGGGCTCGGAGAGGATGCCCTCCCCCAGGACCTCAACGGACACGTTGGACACCTTGTGCTTCTTCAGCACCTTCTGCGCAGACTCGATCTCAGCCGGCACGTTGTGCCCCTTCAGCAGAATCAACTCGCCACCGTCCTTAACCAGCGGAGCCGTGATGGGCACGAGAGTGCGCATCGCACTCACCGCGCGCGCGGTGACCACATCGAATTCGAGGCCCACATCCTCTGCACGTGCGCGCATGACCTTCACGTTGTCGAGCCGGAGCGAGTCCACCTGCTCGTTCAGCCAGGTGACACGTCGGTCCATCGGTTCGATGAGAGTCCACTGCACGTCGGGACGGCTGATCGCCAGGACCAGACCGGGAAGGCCCGCACCGGAGCCGACGTCGGCGATCGACCCGGAGAAGAGAGGCGCGGCGATCGCAGAATTCAGGACGTGCCGCGTCCAGATCCGCGGCAGCTCCAGCGGTCCGATCAGACCACGCAGCTCACCCTCGGCCACGAGGGCTGCTGTGAAGGACCGAGCCAGGTCAATACGATCGCCGAACAGCTCGGCGGCCACCGCTGGTTCGGGTTCGACGATGGGAGTGGTCATGAACAGAATCCTAGGGATCGAGGGATGCGGTGGGTGGAGGGTTCGACCCGCGGAGAGCGCGGCGGTGGCGGGGAGAGCGGTGGCGGGTGCGTTTCGTCTCGCTTCGCTCGCTCAACGACCGGGGGTGCGAGCTCATCGGGCTGGTGGCGGGTGCGTTTCGTCTCGCTTCGCTCGCTCAACGACCGGGGAGTGCGAGCTCAACGACCGGGGAAGCTCCCCGTTCCACGTGAAACATCAACCGCGGGAGATCACCGTGTGCCGGTCAGCACCGTCTCCGTACGACTCGGAGGTGAGGCCCCGCTCCGACACGATGTCGTGCACGAGCTTGCGCTCGTAGCTCGACATCGACGGCAGCGAAGCCTGAGTCGCACCCGCGTCGAGCTTGGCGACCGCGGCATCCACCAGCTGCTCCAGCTGACGCCGGCGCGTGTCGCGGGACCCCCCGATGTCTAGGATCAGTCGCGAGAAGGTTCCGGTCTTGCTCTGAACAGCGAGACGGGTCAGCTCCTGCAGGGCCTGCACCGTGTCGGGCTCGGAGAGAACCGAAAGCGCGTCGCCCTCCGCCTCGACCGAGACATAGGCCCGGCCCTGACGCACATCGAGATTCAGGTCGCCATCGATGTCGGCGATGTCGAGCAGCTCTTCGATGAAGTCCGCGGCGACGTCGCCCTCGTTCTCGAGCTCCTCGACCGACGGGGCGGTCTTCACGTCATCGGTCATCAGTTCGAGCCCTTCTTCTTCGCACGCTTCTTGCTCATCGGCTGCTCGCGCTTGGGCGTCTCAGCCTTCGCCTTCTCGAGCTCCTCGAACTTGCGCTGCTCTTCCGCCTCGTAGACGGCCATCGGAACGACCTTGCCCTGCGCGTTGATCGCCTTGCCCTTGCGGGCCAGACGCTCTTCGCGAGCCTTCGCGGCCTCAGAACCAGGGGTCGGCATCTCGCGGATGACGAGGAACTGCTGAGCCATGGTCCACAGGTTCGACACGAACCAGTACATGACGACGCCGAGCGGGAAGAAGACGCCCGAGAAGATGAAGCCGAGCGGCAGCACGTAGAGCATGATCTTCTGCATCTGGTACGCCTGGCCGGTCTTTGCCTCCGGCGACAGGTTCTTCGAGATGATCTGCAGCTGCGTGAAGAACTGCGACCCGATCATCAGCACCACGAGGATCACCAGCAGCACGATGGCCGGCGTGTTGCTGGAGTTCCACGCTTCGCCGAGGGTCTCGTGCAGCGACACAGAGCCGAAGAGCTTGGCGTCGTAGAACTCCTTGGTCAGCTCGGGACTCAGCAGTCCCACGCCGCCGATCTGGGCCTCGGCGTGCATCTTGACGTCGCGCAGCACGCTGAACAGGGCGAAGAAGATGGGCATCTGCACGAGCAGCGGCAGACAGCTCGACATCGGCGTCGTGCCGTGCCTCTTGTACAGCGCCATGGTCTCGCGGCTCATCGCCTCACGAGAGAGCTGATCCTTCTTGCCGCGGTACTTCTCCTGAACTTTTCGCAGTTCAGGAGCAATTTCCATCATCTTCCGCTGGCTCTTGATCTGCTTGACGAAGAGCGGGAAGACCGCCGCGCGCACCACGATCACAAGACCGACGATGGACAGCACCCAGGTCAGACCATCTGCGGCAGGCAGTCCCATCGCCGTCAGCAGCCAGTGCCAGGCCACGAGGATGAGCTCGACGGCCCACTTCAGCGGCCACAGGATGATGCCGAACAGGTCGAAACCGCCGGCGTTCGGGTCAGGCGAGGGTGAGTTCGCGAGCAGAAGGTCAAGACCCACTGTTCAGTCCTTTCGAGCGGGTACGACGAACCCGCGCGGGGTCAGTTCGTATCGGAAATGAGCGTGAGGTCTGACGTCGTCGACGCCACCCGCGCTCCACGGATTGCAACGCAGGATGCGCCAGGCGGAGAGCACTGCTCCCCACAGGGCGCCGTTCTGCTGAACCGCTCCTACAGCGTACGCGGAACAGGACGGGTAGTACCTGCACACATCTCCATAGAGCGGGGAGATCACCGCGCGGTACAGCGCGAGAATCGCGAGAACGACGTTGCGAGGAACGAGCAGGATGCCACGCAGAAGGTCGGATGCCTGGAACTGCGCCGTTCCGAAGGCGTAAGAGGGCAACGCGCTCATGCCCGCGCCGATCCGGCGAGCACTCGACGCAGACAGCGCTCGACATCGGTGCGAAGGGAGGAGAAGTCCGCGTCGGCGGATGCAGGAAGGGCACGGATGACGACATCCGTGCCCTCAGGAACCATGTCGATGAACTCCGCGCACACTGCCTTGAGGCGTCGGCGAACGGTGTTGCGAACCACAGCGGTTCCTACCTGCTTGCTGATGATGAACCCGAACCGGGGTGCCCGATCCTCCGCGCTGCGCAGCACCGAGGTGATCAGGCGCGGCCCGCCGCATCGTGTTCCCCGACGGACCACCTGTCGGTAGTCGACGCCGCGAGTCAGTCGATTCGGTCGGGCCAGCACTGGGCGGTCAGGCCGAGAGCTCGGTGCGGCCCTTCGAGCGGCGGGCCGCCAGGATGGCGCGGCCGGCGCGGGTGCGCATGCGGGCGCGGAAGCCGTGCTTCTTGGCGCGACGACGGTTGTTGGGCTGGAAAGTGCGCTTGCTCATGGAATCACTCCGGGGATGGTGTCACCGGGTCTGAACATCCGGAGACGGGGGGTACTGCCGTAATGGCATAAGTCAACCGACTAAGGATACGACCTGCCACGGCGCAGGGCAAATGCGCGGCCGGATGCCCACGGCCGCCCGCACCGGATTCCGGCACCGCGGCCGGCAAGTTGCGCACACCCATTATCCACAACTGTGGAGATCCGGTTCACATGCGACACACCCGCATGTTTCCGCGGGCGGCTTGCTGTTCATCGCACCGATGACTACCGTGGCATCCGACGTTATCCACAGGGGAAGATCACGCTTGACGGCGCGTTTTCCACAACTTCGCCCGGAGCACCATGACCTCTGCCGCCCATCCCGATGTGCCCATCTGGTCATCCCTGCTCGAGCGACTCGCTGAAGACGATCGCGTCAGCCCGCAGCTTCATGGGTTCCTCAGCCTCGTCGTGCCCGCGGGCGTCATGGGTGGCGTGCTCTACCTGGACGTTCCCAACGACCTCACCGCGGCGCAGATCAACAAGCGGCTGCGCGTGCCGATGATGGAGGGACTCTCAGCGCTCGGAGACGAGGTCACCTCGTACCGAACGGTCGTGAACCACGAGCTCATCGATCAGCCGGCCGCGGCGATCGCCGTTCCGGAATTCCCGATCGCCGAGACGGCACGCGTCGAGTCGCCGATGGAGCAGCAGCCCGCTCCCCTGCGGCACGAGTCGCGACTGAACCCCAAGTACACCTTCGACAACTTCGTGATCGGCCAGTCCAACCGCTTCGCCCACGCCGCAGCGGTCGCCGTGGCGGAGGCACCGGCGAAGGCATACAACCCGCTGTTCATCTACGGCGACTCGGGCCTCGGCAAGACGCACCTGCTGCACGCGATCGGCGACTACGCCCAGTCGCTCTACGCGGGTGTCAAGGTGAGATACGTCTCGAGTGAGGAGTTCACGAACGACTTCATCAACTCGATCGCCAACAACCGGGGCGCCGCGTTCCAGAGCCGATATCGCGAGGTCGACATCCTCCTCATCGACGACATCCAGTTCCTGCAGGGTCGAGCCGAGACGCAGGAGGCGTTCTTCCACACCTTCAACCAGCTGCACGACCACAACAAGCAGGTCGTGATCACGAGCGACGTGGCTCCCAAGCTGCTCACCGGCTTCGAGGACCGCATGCGCAGCCGCTTCGAGTGGGGCCTGATCACCGATGTGCAGGCGCCGGATCTCGAGACGCGCATCGCGATCCTGCGCAAGAAGGCGCAGAGCGAGTCGCTGCACATCCCCGATGAGGTGCTCGAGTACATCGCGACGGTCGTCTCATCGAACATCCGCGAGCTCGAGGGCGCACTCATCCGCGTCTCCGCGTTCGCCAGCCTGAACCGCTCGATGCTCGACATCTCGCTGGCGCAGACGGTGCTGCGCGACATCGTCGACACCACCGAGGACAACATCATCTCGCCGACCGACATCATCACGGCGACGGCGGCCTACTTCAAGCTCACGGTCGACGACCTGTACGGTTCGAGCCGCTCGCAGCAGATCGCCACCGCCCGGCAGATCGCGATGTACCTGTGCCGCGAGCGCACGAGCCTGTCGCTGCCGAAGATCGGTCAGCTCTTCGGCAACCGCGATCACACCACGGTGATGTACGCCTGCAAGAAGATCAGCGAGCTGATGAAGCAGCGTCGATCGCTGTACAACCAGGTCACCGAGATCACCACTCAGATCAGCCGGCGCTGACACAGCGACACGCCTGATCCCACGCAAAATCCGAGAGGTTCTCCGCAGCCCCTGTGGATAACTTGTGGAAACATGGGGTTCCGGATGCCCGCGCCACGACCCACCTGTGGATAACTGGCGTGAGCAGTCCAGACGCCCACACCTCGGTATCCCGCGGATTCCTCACGGATTCCACATGTGACACGTGTGTAGTTTCCTACTCCTGGCTGATATCCACCGAGTTATCCACAGAATCCACAGTTGTTAACACCGTTAAGAGAATTTCTTCATGTCAGGGTTCATCCGATGACCAGACGCATGTGGACGAACCGAGCCGATCGACCCGATCCGGGTAGTGGACCGCTCGTCACCTGCGGCTAGCATGGGATCGCCTGCAGTGCGTTCGCTGCAGTGCGCCGAGGCAACGAGGGAGCGCCCGTGAGGTTCCAGGTCAACCGCGATGTGTTCAGCGAGGCTGTGTCCTTCGTCGTCAAGCTGCTCCCGCAGCGCAATCCGCAGCCGATCCTCGCTGGTGTGCTCATCGAGGCATCCGGTGAGGGACTGACCCTCTCGGCATTCGACTACGAAGCGTCCGCTCGCACGACGATCGAGGCGACCGTCGACGAACCCGGCACGATCCTCGTGCACGGGCGTCTGCTCTCCGACATCGCCAGCCGACTGCCCAATGCGCCGATCGAGATCGCGGTCGAAGACGACGGGGGCGTCGCCGTCACCTGCGGCTCGGCGCGCTTCACTCTTGCCTCCATGCCTGTCGAGGAATATCCCTCGATCCCCGAGGTCACGGGTTCGACCGGAGTTGTTCCGGCCGAGGATTTCGCGACGGCGATCGCCCAGGTGGCGTTCGCCGCATCCCGCGACGATGTCACTCCGGTGCTCACGGGCGTGCAGCTCGAGGTCGCGAATCACAACCTGAGCCTGGTCGCCACCGACCGCTACCGCGTGTCGCTGCGCGACGTGCCGTGGGACGGCGAGGTGGCCGAGCAGTCCGCCCTGGTTCCAGCGCGCACCCTGACAGAGGTGGGCAAGACGTTCGCTCATGCAGGCACCATCGCGGTCGCCTTCTCGGGAGCCGGAGATCGCGAGATCATCGCCTTCACCGCCGGCAACAAGACCGTCACCTCCCTCCTGATCAAGGGCAACTTCCCGCCAGTGCGCCGGCTGTTCCCCGAGCAGACCGACCACTATGCCGTCGTCAACACGGCAGAGCTCATCGAGGCTGTCCGCCGCGTCGCGCTGGTGCTCGATCGCTCGGCGCCGCTGCGGTTCACGTTCGGCGCCGACGGCGTGACGATGGATGCCTCGGGCAGCGAGCAGGCACGGGCATCCGAGTCGGTCGACGCGCATCTCAACGGCGGCGACGAGGTGACCCTCGGCCTCAACCCTCAGTACCTGCTCGAGGCTCTCGGTGCGGTCAAGAGCGAGTTCACCCGCGTGACCTTCACCTCGAGCGACAACGCGAACAAGCTGAGCCCTGTGCTCATCACGAGCCAGACCTCGGTTGACCAGGCCGGGCTCGACTCGTTCAAGTACCTGCTGCAGCCGAACCTCCTGCTGCGGTGACCCGGCGACCGGCTCAGGGACCCAGACGCTGGGGTCCCAGGGCCGATGTCGGGGCCCGAAGGTAGGCTGTAGCGGTGATCGTGGAGCACCTGAACCTGGTCGACTTCCGCAATTATGCGACCGCTGACCTGGCCCTTCACCGCGGTCCCAACGTGCTGGTCGGCAGCAACGGACAGGGCAAGACGAACCTTGCCGAGGCGATCGTGTTCCTCGCCACACTCGGCTCGCATCGGGTGTCGTCCGATGCCCCCATGGTGAAGGACGCGAAGGACTTCGCGGTCATCCGTGCGCGTCTCGCGCACGGTGAGCGCAAGGTGCTCGTCGAGGTGCAGCTGAACAGGCAGGGTTCGAACAAGGCGCGCATCAACGGGTCCCCGTCGAAGACCAACGAGCTGCCCCGCTATGCACACGTGGTCCTGTTCGCCCCCGAAGACCTGCAGATCGTGCGCGGTGACCCGTCCTCGCGCAGAAGATTCGCTGATCAGATGCTGATTCAGCGCACCCCTCGCATGGCCGGCGTGATCGCCGACTACGAGCGCGTGCTGCGCCAGCGCACGGCGCTGCTGAAGTCGGCGCGCGCCCGCGGAGTGCGCGGTGAGGGTCTGTCGACCCTGGACGTGTGGGATGACAAGCTCATCGCACTGGGGTCGGAGATCATCCACGCGAGGCTTCGGCTCGCCGCCGATCTGCACGGTCCGGTGACCGACGCCTACGCGGCCATCGCGGGTGCGGATCACCGGCCGCAGCTGGAATGGGCGCTGTCGGTGCGTGGCGCGGATCCCGAGGACGACTCCGACGATGACGGGGATGCTGACGTCGATCCGCGCGGTGAGATCGCCGATCAGTTCCGCTCTGCGCTGCAGGCCAAGCGGAGCAAGGAGATCGAGCGCGGCCTGACGCTCGTCGGTCCGCATCGCGACGATCTGATCCTGCGCGTCCGCGACCTTCCGGTGAAGGGCTATGCCTCCCACGGCGAGTCCTGGTCGGTGGCCCTGGCGCTGCGACTGGCATCCGCCGAGCTGCTGCGAGCCGAATCGCCGGCAGGTGACCCGGTGCTGATCCTCGACGACGTGTTCGCCGAGCTCGATGCCGACCGCCGGCAGCGCCTCGCGGCGCTGACCGCGGGATACGAGCAGGTGATCGTCACAGCGGCGGTCGAAGCCGACATCCCCGAGCCGCTGCACCGTCATGTCGTGCGGATCAGCGCCGGCGCGATCACCGATGACCGGGAGACGGAGGAGGATGCCGATGACCCGGGTCTCTGAGCCCGTCGAAGGGCCGCAGCCCCCCGAGACCATCGCCACCTATCTGCGCCTGCGCGGGCTGAAGCCGAGCGCGAAGAACTGGAAGCGCAGGAAGCGCATCGAGGTGGACGACGACAACGCGCCGTTCACCAAGGGGCGCGACCCGGGCACGCTCGGCGATGTTCTGGCGAAGCTCACCAGGGATTCCGGCTGGGAGAAGACCCTCGCCGCCGAGGACCTGGTGAGGCAGTGGGCCGAGTTGGCGGGCGCGGACACGGCGAAGCACTCCGAGCCGGTGTCGCTCGAGCGCGGTGTGCTCACCGTGAAGTGCGACTCGACGGCGTGGGCGAAGAACCTGCAGTTCATGCGCGCGGTGATCATGACCGAGATCGGCAATCGGTATCCGGATGCCGGTGTGCAGAACATCCGCTTCATCGGGCCGGACGTCCCCTCGTGGAAATGGGGTCCGCGTGTTGTACCGGGACGGGGCCCACGGGATACCTACGGGTAGGACACCACGTCCGCACCCTCAAGCGCTCAGAAGCCGTCACACGGCGTTTGAGGCGCATATCGACCGGCGAAACGCAGTAGAATCGGGTCGTACCTTCGATGTGGAGAACCATTTCTGATGACGCCTGAAGAAAACGCCGACGACGCTTCGATGAGCGACGCGACCGAGAACAGCTCCGCGAAGGTATCCGGCGACTACGGAGCCGACCAGATCCAGATCCTCGAGGGTCTCGAGGCGGTCCGCAAGCGACCCGGCATGTACATCGGCTCCACCGGGCCACGCGGTCTGCATCACCTCGTGTACGAGATCGTCGACAACTCCGTCGATGAGGCGCTGGCCGGCTACGCCGACAACATCGACGTCACCATCCTCGAAGACGGTGCGGTGCGCGTGGTCGACAACGGCCGCGGCATCCCCGTCGATCCGCACTCCTCCGACCCCAACAAGTCGACCGTCGAGGTCGTGCTCACGATCCTGCACGCGGGCGGCAAGTTCGGCGGCGGCGCCTACGCCGTCTCCGGCGGTCTGCACGGCGTCGGCTCCTCGGTGGTCAACGCGCTCTCGACCCGCTTCGACGTCGAGGTCAGGCAGAAGGGCTTCGTCTGGCGCCACAGGTTCGGCGAGGGCGGGATGCCGCAGCAGAAGCTGGAGAAGGGCGAGCCGACCGATGAGACCGGCACGGCCATCACCTTCTGGCCGGACCCCGAGATCTTCACCGAGACGATCGAGTTCGACTACGACACCCTGCGCACCCGCTTCCAGCAGATGGCGTTCCTGAACAAGGGGCTGCGCATCGCGCTGCGCGACGAGCGTCCGGCATCCACCCTCGAGGACGAGGTCGACGGCACCGTCGTCACACGTCAGCCCGCGGATGTCTTCCTCTACGAGCGCGGTCTGGTCGACTACGTCGAGTACCTCAACAAGGTGCGCAAGGCCGAGGTCGTCAACGAGGAGATCATCGCGTTCGAGTCGGAGGACACCGAGCGCAAGATCTCGCTCGAACTCGCGATGCAGTGGACCACCTCGTACACCGAGAACGTGTTCACGTACGCCAACACGATCAACACCCACGAGGGCGGCACGCACGAAGAGGGCTTCCGCGCCGCGCTCACCAGCCTCGTCAACCGCTACGCCCGCGCGAACAACCTGCTCAAGGAGAAGGACGAGAACCTCTCCGGCGACGATGTGCGCGAGGGCCTCACCGCGGTCATCTCGATCAAGCTCGGCGAGCCGCAGTTCGAGGGTCAGACCAAGACCAAGCTCGGGAACACCGAGGCGAAGGCGTTCACGCAGAAGATCGTGAACGACCAGCTCGGCGACTGGTTCGACCGCAACCCGCAGCAGGCGAAGAACGTGATCCGCAAGGCCATCGACGCGGCGACGGCGCGCATGGCCGCTCGCAAGGCCCGCGAGACCGCACGTCGCAAGAGCGTCTTCGAGTCGGCCGCGATGCCCGACAAGCTCAAGGACTGCACGAGCAAGGACCCGTCGATCAGCGAGATCTTCCTCGTCGAGGGCGACTCGGCCGGCGGCTCGGCCGTGCAGGGCCGCGACCCGCACACGCAGGCGATCCTCGCGCTCCGCGGCAAGATCCTGAACGTCGAGCGCGCTCGCCTCGACAAGGCCCTGGGCAACCGCGAGGTCCAGGCGATGATCCAGGCCTTCGGCACCGGCATCGGCGAGGACTTCGACATCGAGAAGGCCCGCTATCACAAGATCGTGCTGATGGCGGATGCCGATGTCGACGGCCAGCACATCACCACTCTCCTGCTCACCCTGCTCTTCCGCTACATGCGCGGGCTCATCGAGGCCGGCTTCGTCTATCTCGCCATGCCCCCGCTGTATCGCCTGAAGTGGTCGAATTCACCCCACGAGTACGTGTACTCCGACGCCGAGCGCGATGCGCTGCTGCAGCACGGGGCCGAGAACGGCAAGCGTCTGCCGAAGGATGCCGGTGTGCAGCGCTACAAGGGTCTGGGCGAGATGAACGCCAAGGAGCTGTGGGAGACCACGATGGATCACACCACGCGCACGCTCCGCCAGATCACCATCGACGACGCCGCCGCAGCGGACGAGATCTTCAGCGTGCTGATGGGCGAGGACGTCGAGTCGCGACGCACCTTCATCCAGCGCAACGCCAAGGACGTCCGCTTCCTCGACATCTGACACATCCCTCCCCACACAGCTGATCTCGGACAACAACACACGTACGTAGGACGGAGGAATCTTCCCGGAGTGAGCATCGGGGTGGCGCGCCAGCGCCGGGGCCCCCGCTCTGCGAACGAAGGGAGGATTCCGGAGTCCGGCAGTATCCGGAGAAGAAGAACACCATGACTGACGAAGAACGCCCCGACATCACCGCGGGCCACGAGCACGGCCGCATCAACCAGGTCGACCTGCAGTCCGAGATGCAGCGGTCGTACCTCGACTACGCGATGGCTGTCATCGTCGGTCGCGCGCTGCCCGACGTGCGCGACGGTCTCAAGCCCGTGCACCGCCGCGTGCTGTACGGCATGTACGACGGCGGGTTCCGTCCCGACAAGTCGTTCTCGAAGTGCGCGCGCGTCGTCGGCGAGGTGATGGGTCAGTACCACCCGCACGGTGACAGCGCGATCTACGACACCCTCGTCCGCCTCGTGCAGCCGTGGTCGCTGCGCTACCCGCTCGCGCTCGGCCAGGGCAACTTCGGCTCCCCCGGCAACATGGGTGCCGCCGCTCCCCGGTACACCGAGACGAAGATGGCCCCGCTCGCGCTCGAGATGGTGCGCGACATCGAAGAGGACACGGTCGACTTCTCGCCCAACTACGACGGGCAGACCCAGGAGCCCGACGTCCTGCCGGCGCGGTTCCCGAACCTGCTCGTCAACGGCTCGATCGGCATCGCGGTCGGCATGGCGACCAACATCCCGCCGCACAACCTGCGCGAGGTGTCGGCCGCAGCGCTGTGGGCGCTCGAGAACCCGCAGCTTCCCCGCGAGGAGCTGCTCGAGGGTCTCATCCAGCGGGTTCCCGGCCCGGACTTCCCGACGGGCGCCCAGATCCTCGGCACCAAGGGCATCCACGAGGCGTACCGCACCGGCCGCGGCTCCATCACCATGCGCGCGGTCGTCGAGGTCGAGGAGATCCAGGGCCGCACCTGCCTGGTGATCACCGAGCTGCCGTACCAGGTCAACCCCGACAACCTCGCAGTGAAGATCGGCGACCTGGCTCGCGACGGCAAGATCACCGGCATCGCCGACATCCGCGACGAGTCCTCCGACCGCACCGGTCAGCGCCTGGTGGTCGTGCTCAAGCGCGACGCCGTCGCCAAGGTCGTGCTGAACAACCTGTACAAGCACACGCAGCTGCAGGAGAACTTCGGCGCGAACATGCTCGCGATCGTCGACGGCGTGCCGCGCACGCTCGGTCTCGACGGGTTCATCACGCACTGGCTCGATCACCAGCTCGACGTCATCGTGCGCCGCACCGGCTTCCGGCTGCGTAAGGCGCAGGCGCGCATGCACATCCTGCAGGGGTACCTCAAGGCGCTCGATGCGCTCGACGAGGTCATCGCCCTGATCCGGCGCTCGCCCACCGTCGACGAGGCTCGCGAGGGTCTGAAGACGCTGCTCGACATCGACGACGACCAGGCCGAGGCGATCCTGCAGATGCAACTGCGCCGCCTTGCCGCACTCGAGCGGCAGAAGATCATCGACGAGGCCACCGAGCTCGAGCTGAAGATCGCGGACTACAAGGAGATCATCGCCACCGAGTCGCGTCAGCGCGGCATCGTGCGCCACGAGCTCACCGAGATCGTCGACCGCTTCGGCGACGAGCGTCGCACGCACATCCTGCACGGCTTCGACGGCGACATGTCGATGGAGGACCTCATCCCCGTCGAGGAGATGGTCGTCACCGTCACTCGCGAGGGCTACATCAAGCGCACGCGCAGCGACAACTACCGCTCGCAGCACCGCGGCGGCAAGGGCGTGAAGGGTGCGCAGCTGCGCGCCGACGACCTCGTCGAGCACTTCTTCGTCACCACGACGCACCACTGGCTGCTGTTCTTCACCGACAAGGGCCGCGTCTACCGCACCAAGACCTACGAGGTGCCTGAGGCCGGCCGCGACGCCAAGGGCCAGCACGTCGCCAACCTGCTCGCGCTGCAGCCCGACGAGAAGATCGCCCAGGTGCTCGCTATCAGCGACTACGAGGCGAAGGACTACCTGGTGCTCGCCACCCGCAGCGGCCTGGTGAAGAAGACCCGCCTCGGCGACTACGACACCAACCGCCAGGGCGGCGTCATCGCCATCCGCCTGCGCGAGACCGACGAGCTGGTCAGCGCCAAGCTGGTCGACTCCGACGAGGACATCCTGCTCATCAGCGCGAAGGGCATGTCCGTGCGCTTCCACGCGACCGACGAGGCGCTGCGTCCGATGGGCCGCGCGACCGAGGGCGTGCGGGGAATGAAGTTCAGGGACGACCACGACTGCCTGCTCTCGGCATCCATCGTCCACGACGACTCGTTCGTGTTCACCGTCACCGACGGCGGGTACGCCAAGCGCACGTCGATCGTCGAGTACAAGGTGCAGAAGCGCGGCGGAACGGGCATCAAGGTCGCCAAGCTGAGCGACGAACGAGGGGTTCTCGCGGGTGGTCTGGTCGTCTCCGAGGACGACGAGGTCTTGGTGGTTCTCTCCAGCGGCAAGGTGGTACGCTCTGCCGTGGCCGAGGTGCCGGCGAAGGGTCGGGACACGATGGGAGTCGTGTTCGCCCGCATGTCCGGTGACGACCGCATCCTCGCCGTGGCCCGCAACAGCGAGCGCGGCATCGAGGAGGATGACGAGTCTCTCGGCGAGATCGAGGTCTCCGAGCCCGCCACGCCACCCGCTGACACCCCCGAAGCCTGATCCGAAGAGAGCACCGATAGATGAGTACAGTCGCTGACAAGCTGGCGAAGAAGTCCACACGGAAGACCGGGGGCAAGCAGGTGCGCCTGCGGCTGGTCTACGTCGACTTCTGGTCGGCCGTGAAGCTGTCGTTCCTCGGAGCGGTGGCACTGGCGATCGTGACCATGGTCTCGTTCTTCCTGGTGTACCTCGTGCTGCAGGCCACGAACGTCATCGCGCAGGTCGGCAAGATCCTCGACACCCTCACCGATGGAGCCATCGATCTGTCGAGCCTGATCGGGCTGCCGCAGATCATGGCCTTCGGCGCAGTCGTCTCGATCCTGAACCTCATCGTGTTCACCGTGCTCGGCGCGGTCATCGCGGGAATCTACAACCTGGCAGTGAAGGTGACCGGCGGGCTGCTCGTCGGGTTCATGTCGAACTGATCTCTCCTCCGGTGCTTGCCGGACTCCGAAATCCCCTTTTCGTTCGCAGAACGGGTACCCCTCCCGCTTCGCGGGTCCCTCCCCGATGCTCTCGAAAAGGGGATTTCTGCGTCCTCTCCTCAATGAATCTGCTCTTGTGCCGACGGCAGAGGTGGGGAGTATGGGGAGGGATGGGGAGTTCACTGGGAGGGCTCATGCGGTGGGTGGTGGGGCTCGAGGAGGTCGGACGGGATGACCTGGAGGTCGCGGGCGGGAAAGGTGCGAACCTCGGGGAGATGATCCGAGCCGGGATGCCCGTGCCGGGCGGATTCGTCGTGACGACGGATGCCTATGCGCAGTCGGCCGACGCTGTCGGGCTCGCGTCGCGGCTGGCGGATGCGCCGCCTTCGGAACTGCGGGGCATGCTGGCATCCGCGCCGCTGCCGGAAGAGCTGCGGGTGCAGATCGCCGAGGCCTATCGGGCGCTGGGTGACGACGTGCCGGTGGCGGTGCGGTCCAGCGCGACCGCGGAGGACCTCCCGGGCGCGGCGTTCGCGGGGCAGCAGGACACCTACTTGAACATCATCGGTGTGGACGCCGTGAGCGACGCGGTGCGCGACTGCTGGGCATCCCTCTGGACTGACCGGGCCGTGTCGTACCGACGGGAGCGACGAGTCGACCAGCGCACCGTCCGCATCGCCGTGGTCGTGCAGCAGCTCGTCGAGGCCGAGGTCGCCGGGGTGATGTTCAGCGCCGATCCGGTCAGCGGTGCTCGAGACCGCGTGATCGTCGATGCGGCCGCCGGGCTCGGTGAGGCCGTCGTCTCCGGCTTGGTCACGCCCGATCACCATGTTCTCGACCAGCACGGCGAGCAGCTCGAGTTCCGCGCCGGCCGCGCCGAGGTCGCGATCCGCCCCGCGGCGGGCGGCGGTGTGCACGAAGAGGCGGAGAGCAGGGCATCCGAGAACCCGCTGCTCTCTGCGCATCAGCTGCGCGCTCTCGCTCGACATGCCCGCGCCGCCGCCGAGCACTTCGGGCGTCCGCAGGACATGGAGTGGGCGATCGCCGACGGGCGGATCTTCATCCTCCAGGCGCGACCGATGACGGCGCTTCCGCCCCCGCCGCAGAAGCTCAATCGCCGTCAGCGCCTGCAGAGCACGATCTTCAGCGAGTATCTGCCGGTGCGCCCCTATCCGCTCGACGTCACCACCTGGCTCGGCCACGGGCCCGCCGAGATGATGAGGCAGATCACCGAGCACTACGGACTGCGCGGCGCGTTCCGTGACTACCTGCGTGAGGAGGACGGCGTCGTGGTGCAGTTCGTGCCGCCGAACCCGCATCTCGGCGTCGCCGCTGTTCTGACCCCGTTCCAGGTCGCGTCGAAAGCCCGCCGGTTCCCGATCGACGCGTGGCAGCAGGATCCCCGTCTGGCCCTGCTGCTGCATCGTGCCGATGCGCTCGACCGGCTGGACCTGCCGCGGATGCCCTGGCGCGAGCTGCTGCAGGTGCCGCCTCGAGCACTCGCCGCGATGGACATCAGTCGCGACCTGCGCATCGACTACCTACCCGCCGCCGGTCTGGCGATCGCCCGCCTCGCGATCGCGACGACGCTGCTCGGCCGTCGCCGGATGCTGGGTGATCTCACCGGCGGTGCTCCGACGCGCACGGCGGCAGCTGAGCGGGCACTTGTCACGCTGGCAGCTTCCGCGCGCGCGGATGCCGAGCTGCGCGCGCTCTTCGCCGCCCGCTCACCCGATGAGATCGTGACCGGACTCCAGGCAGGGTGCTTCCCCGAGTTCAGCGCGCAGCTCGACGCGTACCTCCGCGAGTTCGGTCGCAGGGAGACCGTCTCTCCTCTGCTCGTCAGCCCGCCCACGCTCGCTGAATCGCCGGGCGTCGTCGTCGGCATGATCGCGGGTTTCGTCGACCATCCCCCCGCAGACGACCCGTCTTCTCGCTCGGCGGATGCCCGCACTCAGCTCCTCGCCCATCCGCTGCTGCGCACGCGGTGGGCGCGCGGCGTCATGACCCGGCGGATCCGGGCCGCACAGGGCGGGATGGCCCTGCGTGAGGACACGCACTTCTTCTTCACCGCGACGCTGCCGGCACTGCGCCGGGCGCTGCTCGAGGTCGGCGAGAGGCTGCGGGATGCCGGGGTCGTCGACGAGCCGTTCGACGTCTTCCACCTGCGGTGGGACGAGGTCACCGCGATACGCGATGTGCGGCAGATCCCGTCGGCGGAGGTCGATGCGCTGCGCCGCCTCGTCGCGCAGCGCGCGGCGAAGAGGTCCGAGCTGGCGGGCATCCCGGTCGTCGATCTGCGGGGCGTCTTCACCCGCCAAAGCAGCCGCGATGCGCTCGCCGTGGGCACCCCCGCCGGAGGGGGCTCGGCCACCGGCCCCGCGCGAGTCGTCCGTGATGCGAACGACTTCCACAGGGTGCGCCAGGGCGATGTGCTCGTGTGCCCCTACACCAACCCGGCGTGGACGCCGCTGTTCCTCAAGGCGGTCGCGGTCGTCGTCGACACCGGATCCGTCGCGTCCCACGCGGCGATCGTCGCCCGCGAGTACGGGCTCCCGGCGGTCATGGGCACCGGCGACGGCACACGGACGCTCATCGACGGCGAGCGCGTGATGGTCGACGGCACCACAGGGAGGGTCACCCGCGCCTGAGCTCGCGGAGCCGAGCAGACGGTAGGGAAAACCCGAACGCGTGTGTCGGGCTGGCTCCGTGTCGGGATGCTCACGAGAACCGTAGCTTTGAGTCATGACCACGAACCCGACTCCCCCGGCACCGCCTCGCGCTGCGGACGCGCACATCGCGCCGCCGCCTGCGCCTGCCCCCGCGGCGACTCGTCCGAGCGCGGACGGCCCGCGGCCACCGCTGCGCATCGTTCTCACCGTCCTCGAGCTCGCCGCGCTCGGAGCAGTCGGCTCGGCGACGCTGGCCGCGCTGAGCGCCGTGCTCGGCGTCGGGCTGGCGCTGCTGTTCGTCTTCGGCATCGGCCTGCTGTTCCTCGTCGGCGTCGTCTATGCGATCTACGGTGTGGCGTGGTTCGAGGTGCGCCGGGTGGGAAGCCTCTACGGCGCCGATGTTCCCGATCTGCGCTGGCGTGAGCGCACGAGGCCCGGGTTCGGCGGATGGCTGCGCAACCTCGCACGCCAGTCGGTCGACGGGCGCATGTGGCGCATGATGCTCAACTTCGTTCTCGCGTGCATCCTCGGCACGATCCTGCTGCGGGTGTTCTGGGGCATGATCGGGTCGGTCTTCTTCGCGTTCGCGCCCTTGTCTTCCGAGGGCAGGATCGAGGGCCCGTTCGGCAACTACCTGGCCGTCGAGTGGGCGCCGCTGATCGGCATCCTCGGTCTCCTCGCCGGCGTCGCCGGCATGATCGGCCTGGCACTGCTGCACCGCGTGCTGAGTCGCGCGCTCGTCATCCCCAGTCGTGAGGCCGAGCTCACCGCTCAGGTGCGGACCACGACCGCACAGCGCGCCGGTGCCGTGCGCGCAGCCGAACTCGAGCGCACCCGTATCGAGCGCGACCTTCATGACGGCGTTCAGCCCCGACTCGTGTCGGTGGGCATGACGCTGGGACTCGCCAAGCAGAAGATCGACGCCGACCCGGCAGTCGCCAAGGCGCTGATCGACGAGGCGCACACCTCGACCAAGGCAGCCATCACCGAGCTGAGGCAGCTCGCCCGTGGCATCCACACCTCCGTGCTCGACGACCGCGGCCTCGACGCCGCCCTGTCGGCGCTCGCCGGTCGCTCGCACATCCCCGTGCAGCTGGACGTGCGCATCGATCCGTCGGCGACGGGTGCCGGCGCCTCCTGTCGTGATGCCGAGGCGGCCGTCTACTTCGCGATCGCCGAGTCGCTCACCAACGCGGCCAAGCACTCCCGGGCCAGCGAGTGCCGCGTCGTGGTGCGCAGCCGCGACGGCGGACTCTGGGCCCGCGTCGAGGACAACGGCATGGGCGGCGCGCAGGTGCAGCCCGGCGGCGGCCTCGACGGCATCACCAACCGCGTGCTCGCCGCAGGCGGCACCTTCCGCCTCGACAGCCCCGCGGGCGGTCCGACCAGCCTGGAGGTGTCGGTGCCATGCGCATCCTGATCTGCGAGGACTCGGTCCTCCTGCGCGAAGGTCTCGTCCGACTGCTAGAAGACGCCGGCCACGAGGTGGTCGCGGCTCTGCCCGACACGACCGGGCTGATGGATGCCGTCACAGCATCCGCACCGGATCTGGCGATCCTCGACGTGCGTCTGCCGCCGACTTTCACCGATGAGGGCATCCGTGCGGCACTCGCCATCCGAGCGGTCCAGCCGGCGCTGCCCATCCTTGTGCTATCGCAGTACGTCGAGGAGCGCTACGCCAGCGAACTCATCGCCGCCCAGACCGGGCAGAACCAGGGCGGTGCCCTCGGGTACCTGCTGAAGGACCGGGTGGCCGACGTCGGCGAGTTCGTCGAATCGGTCGAGCGGATCGCAGCCGGAGGCACGGTTCTCGACCCCGAGGTGGTCGCGCAGCTGCTCACCCGCCGCAACCGCGACGAGCGGATGCTGCGTCTGACCGAGCGTGAGCGCACAGTGCTCGCGCTGATCGCCGAGGGCAAGTCGAACAACGCGATCGCCGGGATGCTGTTCCTCAGCGAGGCCAGCGTCGAGAAGCACATCACCGCGATCTTCCAGAAGCTCGGGCTGGAGCCCGAAGACGGCAACCGGCGGGTGCTGGCCGCACTAGCCCACATCGAGAATCACGGCTCGGCAGACGCCGGCCGCAACGACCAGGGAGGGCTGCGATGAGCGGCACGAAGAAGAGCATCGGCGCGATCACCGTGGTGGTCGCCGCGTTCGGCGGGGTCGTGATGCTCGGCTCCGCAGCATCCGCTGCCGTGACCGGGCTGCAGCAGATCGGACCGCAGTCCGGGCAGCTGACGGCGGACGTTGGCAGCGTGAGCTCGATCGACGTCGAAGTCGGGGGAGCGAACATGCGCGTCATGTTCGATGACGTCGATGACGCCGAGCTCCGGGTGGAAGGAGCGTCGACGAGTGGCTGGCTGCTGCGAGCCGACGGCGGTCAGCTCGAGGTCCGCGGCCCCGATCGCGGTTTCGACTGGTGGAGTCCGGACTGGCTGCGAGGAGACGAGCGGGCGACGCTCGTGCTGCCTCTCGCTCTGGAGGGAGTGGATGCCGAGCTGACCCTGCAGGCCGGGCAGCTCGACGTCGCGGGCGAGTTCGCCGACCTCGGGATCGACGTGAACGCCGGATCTCTGACCCTGACCGGTGACGCTCGCGCCCTCGACGTCGAGCTGAACGCGGGGCGCGCGGAGGTCGAGCTGCGCGGCGTCGAGCAGGCCCAGTACCGGATCAGCGCGGGTCGCGTGGTGTCGACGCTCTTGAGCGTGCCCGACAGCGTCGACTTCACGGTGTCGGCGGGTGCGCTCGAGCTCACGCTGCCCGACCAGGAGTACGACCTGCGCGGCCAGGCGAGCGCCGGATCGCTGGACAGCAGCCTCGATCAGAGCAGCGGCAGCCGTCACCGGATCACGGGCGACGTCTCCGCCGGATCCGCCACTCTGCGTCCTGGTGGCAGCGGGCAGTGAATCCGAAACGCCCGGCCTGCGCGCAGGCCGGGCGTCGATTCGCTTTTGCCCAGGATCATCCGGTAAAGTCTTGGAGGTTGACGGGGCTATAGCTCAGGCGGTTAGAGCGCTTCACTGATAATGAAGAGGTCCCAGGTTCAAGTCCTGGTAGCCCCACTCAAGACAACAAGAAGGCCCCGCTTCGGCGGGGCCTTCTTCGTCGAGTTCACAGCTCTGGGCCGCGCACGATCCGGACAGGCCCGCGGGCATCGGCCATGCACACCGGTTCGCCCTTCTGCGTGACGATCACCTGTCCTTCGTCCGCGAGGCCAGCGGTCACGCGGCGCACGTCGTCCATGATCGAGCGCCACGAATCCGCGCCCACGGTGCGCGCCACGTCACTCGGGCAGATGGACGACGGCTGGCGCTTGCGCACGAGGGCGCGCACACGCCCGCCATCGCCGTCCGTCGATGATGACATGGTGGCCGTCGGCCGTCTTCTCCGGATCCATCTCCCCAGCATCCGCCTCGTTCGCGGCCATCGCGAGGGACTTGACCCTGTGTCCCCCCTTGCGCGACACGCGCGGATCCGGGGCGCGGGCCGGGCGATTACAGTGGCCAACCCCGCGGCATGTATCATTGACCGCGGTGCTCGCACCGTTGAGGGGCCTTAGCTCAGTTGGTAGAGCGCTTGCTTTGCAAGCAAGATGTCAGGAGTTCGAATCTCCTAGGCTCCACAGATCGAACGCTCCGACATCGTCGGGGCGTTCTTCCGCTTCACGGAAGCTCTGTCCTCTCCCTCAGCAGACAGTGCCAGGCTGGACGTATGACTCTGCCGCACGCTGACATCGATCCGGACGGACTGCTCGAGTACTCGGTGGTGTTCACCGATCGGTCGCTCAACCACATGTCGAAGCGCTTCATCGGCATCATGCAGCAGACCATCGACATCCTCTGCGAGGCGTACAACGCCGAGAGCGCCGTGCTTGTCAACGGCGGCGGCAGCTTCGCGATGGAATCCGTCGCCAGGCATCTCGCCACGGGCAGGCGCGCCCTCATCGTCCGCAACGGCCTCTTCTCGTACCGCTGGTCGCAGATCCTCGAGATGGGCGGTATCGCCTCCGACATCACCGTCTGCCTCGCCCGACCCGACAGCGAAGACGTGCAGGCGGCGTGGAGTCCGGCGCCGATCGATGAGGTCGTCGCGGCGATACGGGCGAAGCGGCCCGAGGTCGTCTTCGCTCCCCATGTCGAGACCGCCGCCGGGATCATCCTGACCGACGACTACGTGCGCGCGCTCGCCGACGCCGTGCACGAGGTCGGCGGCGTGCTCGTGCTCGACTGCATCGCATCCGGTGCCATGTGGGTCGACATGCGCGCCCTCGGCGTCGATGTGCTGCTCTCCGCCCCGCAGAAGGGATGGAGCGGCTCACCGGGCGTCGGTTACGTCATGCTCAGCGGCAGGGGAAGGGATGCCGTGGCATCCGGCACCGCGACCAGCTTCGCCCTCGACCTCAACCGCTGGCTCGGCATCTCCGACGGCTACCGCGACGGGTCGGCCGGCTACCACTCGACCATGCCGACCGACACCATCGCGCGCAACCTGCAGCAGATGATCGAGACGCGCGAGCGCGGCTTCGACGCGCTGCGCGCCGCGCAGGTCGAGCTCGGCACGCGTGTGCGCACGCTGCTCGCCGAGCACGGTCTGCCGTCGGTCGCGGCATCCGGCTTCGCCTCCCCCACCGTGGTCGTCGTGCACACCGCGGACCCCGACCTGCGCAGCGCCGCCGCCTTCAAGGAGCATGGCGTGCAGGTCGCCGCCGGTGTACCTCTGCACTGCGACGAGCCGGAGGGCTTCTCGAGCTTCCGGGTCGGACTGTTCGGCCTCGACAAGCTCGACGATGTCGATGCCGCAGTCAGGCGGCTGGAGACGGCGCTCGTAGCTCTTCGCGGCTGAGCGCCGACGCGCCCACAGCGGTGCCGTCGTTCCGGGCGAAGACGGCGATCCCGGTTTATTCTGAGGGTGCGCTGCACTATCGCCGACGGCGCGCACGGGAGGTCCTGTGGCGGAGATTCTGCGGGTGGATTCCGGCGACGTCGCCGACGTCGAGCAGATCTGGAAGACGTTCGTGCCTTCGGCGTCGCTGCTGCGCATCGACCCGGAGAACTTCGCATTCCGGTGGCGCTCGGCGACGCTGAGCGAGCTGTCGATCGTGCGGTACTCGCTCACCGCCGAAGTGCATTCCCGTGTGCAGCCCGAGGATCAGCTCCTGGCGTGCCGTTCTGTGGTCGCTGACGGCGTCCTCCGCAGCCGGCGGGCGCTCATCGAGCCCGGAATCCCCTGGGCGACGGACAGCGCGCAGGTCGAAGCGGAATGGGACGGCGCCGCAGAGGTCTCGGCCCTCATCTTCGATCGCGTGCGCGCCCAGGAACTGGCACGGCGGGTGACCGGTGACGAACTGCTCTCGCTGCGACTGACGTCGGTGCATCCTCGCTCTGATCTCGCGGCGCGCCAATGGGTTCGCGCCTTCGACTACCTGCTCACCTCGGCGATGTCGCTGGACAGCGGCGACGAGCTGATCGAGGCCGGTCTCGTACGACACGCGCTGACGACGATTCTCGGCTGCTTCCCCTCGACGTTCTCCTCGGCGATCACGCGCGACGGCGTCGGCGTCGGTGCAGCGACGGTGCGCAAGGCGCTGGCGTACATAGACGACAACGCCCACCGGCCGATCACCGTCGATGACGTCGCGGAGGCGGCCCACATCTCCACACGCGGCCTGCAGTATTCCTTCCGCCGGAACCTGGACACGACGCCGACGGAGTACCTGCGAAAGGTGCGCCTCGAGGGCGCCCACCGGGATCTGCGCAACAGCGCCGGCGACGAGTCAGTCGCGCAGGTCGCACGGCGCTGGGGCTTCGGCAACTCGTCCCGCTTCAACAGCGTGTATCGGCAGACATACGGTCGCAACGCGAAGGAGACGCTGGGCGGCGGCTGACGAGCCCTTGTCCACAGAACGAAGACACCCTGCGCCCACGGTCCATTCGAGGCGACAAAGATGCGCAGCACGTCGCTGCATCGTACGGTGAAGTCAAATGGGACTCATCTACTACGGCAACTCGCCCGATCCGATCGAGGTGGACGATCGCACGCTCGCGCACCTCAAAGTGGTGATCGCCCTGAAGCTGCGGCGGAACGAGAGCTTCACCCTGTCATGGCGGCACCCGAATGCCTCGGGTCGATCGACGCTGTGGCTGCACCCCTCGATTCCTCTGCGGTTCGTCTTCGATGCACCGATCCCGCCCGAGCTGAGTCCGCAGTGGCTCAACGAGCTGTCCCAGTCCGCCAACACCAGCGGGGGCATCCTGCTGACCGAAGAGCACATCGAGCCACTCGAAGCCGTCTGACCTCCGCTGCCCGCGACGGCGACTACTGTGAGTCCATGGACCTGCGCGTCGCCGCCTACGGGATCGTCACCGACGACGACGGCCGGGTGCTGCTGGCCCGCTGGACCGAGGGGCGTCGGGTGGCGTGGACGCTTCCCGGCGGGGGACTCGAGGAGGGCGAGGATCCCGAGCTCGCCGTGCGTCGCGAGCTTCGCGAGGAGACCGGCTTCCGGATCGAGACGTCAGCTCTGCTGGGCATCCACTCACGCGTGATCCCGTCGTCGCGCCGCGTGCGCCGCGACGAGAAGAAGGTGCCGCTGCACACGCTTCGGATCGTCTATCGGGCCGAGGTCACGGGCGGTGCGCTGCGGTTCGAGAAGAACGGGTCCACGGATATGGCGGCCTGGTTCACGCTCGACGAGGTCGTCACGCTGCAGCGGGTGAAGCTCGTCGACATCGGCCTGCGGATGGCCGGCCTGCTGCCGGCGGAAGACAGCTAGTCGCGGGCGTCTTCGGGCTGGGAGATGTCGGCAACTGTCGCGCCGTAGGCACGGATCAGATCGTCGGCCTCGGTGAACAGGCTGTATCCGTGGGAACCGGCCCCCATCGCGACGCGACGCCCCACGATGCTCTCATCTGCGTACACGGGCCAGTCGGTCGTGCTGCCGATCGGCACGATCGTGCCGCGCTCGTACCCGGTGGCAGCCAGCGCGAGTTCCGGCTCGGGCAGACGCAGTCTGTTCACACCGACGACCGCGCGCAGCTTCGGCCACGAGATGGAGCGCCCACCGGGCACCAGCGCGAAGAGATACTGCGGCTGGGTCTCTGAGCCCGTCGCCTGTACTGAGCGAGCGTCAGCGAGTCGAAGTGAAGGGCGTTTGACGACGAGGGTCTTCACGATGTCGGACGGATGCAGACCGAGAAGAGCGGCCGCCTCCGTCAGACTGTGCGCCTGCGGCCGCTCACGGATCTCGATGTCGAGTCCACGGGCGGCCGCAGCAGCACGCACCCGCTGATGCGGGTCGGCTTGGGTCATGCGTTGGGCGGAGACAGCGGGTCGTCGGCGACCCACAGCTCGTCGTCGGCGCGCAGCGCCTGCCATGCGGCGACCACGACGCCGATCGCCGCGGCGGCGCCGAGCACGATCGCGACGACCGAGCCGAAGCCCATGCTCTTCTTGGGCGGCGCGACGTGACGCGGGCCCCATCCGAGGTCCTGACGCTTCTTGTTCGCGACATCCCAGGCTGACATCGCGGTGCCGACGACGCCACCCACGACGGGCACGACCCGATGGTCGACGACGTGCTTGCCGAGCTTCACACTGCGGTCGACCGCAGGGGCGAGGTGACGCTCGTACGAGTCGTGCACGCTGGGCATGACCTGTTCGCGATTGAAGTTCCCGAGCTGGCGACCGGCCTCACGGGCGACGTCGGCAGCGTGCCCGACGAGAACCTGCTGCGACTCCCAGAGTCGTCCGGCGTCCTGCTGAAGTCGACGCAGTTCCTTCTTGCGCTTGCGGCTGAGATTCACGTTGCTCTCCCGTCGGTCGGTCGATGTCCGTTCCGCTGATCATCCAACCACAACACACTGAATACGAGCAGAGTCTGGCGATCCGAGCGCGAAAACGGCACAATACGCGGCGCCCCTACATGACGCCTCTGCGACAATGGAGCCATGCCTCACGCATCTCACGTCGCAACCCTGCACACCAACCACGGTGACATCGTCATCAACCTGTTCGGAGACCACGCTCCCAACACGGTCGCCAACTTCGTCGGCCTCTCCGACGGCTCGAAGGCCTGGACGCACCCCGCCACCGGCAAGCCGGGCGAGGGTCCGCTGTACAAGGACGTCATCTTCCACCGGATCATCCCGAACTTCATGATCCAGGGCGGCGACCCGCTCGGTCAGGGCGTCGGCGGCCCCGGCTACAACTTCAACGACGAGATCAACCCCGAGCTGAACTTCAACGACCCGTACGTGCTCGCCATGGCCAACGCCGGGCTGCGCCGCAACGCCATCACGGGCCAGGCCGAAGGCACCAACGGCTCGCAGTTCTTCATCACGACCGACCCCACCCCGTGGCTGCAGGGCAAGCACACCATCTTCGGCTTCGTCGCCGACGACGCCTCGAAGGCCGTCGTCGACGAGATCGCGGCCGTGCGCACCGGCGCGCAGGACCGTCCCGTCGAGGACGTCGTGCTGCACTCGGTCGACGTCGTCGCCAACTGAGTCACGACCGCTCGAGCCGATCCGGATGACCTCTCCTGACTTCACGCGCAACCGCGAGAACTTCTGTTACCGGCATCCGGATCGGCAGAGCTTCGTGCTCTGCCAGCGCTGCACGCGCACCGTCTGCGCCGACTGCCAGACTCAGGCGCCCGTCGGGGTCATCTGCCCCGAGTGCATGAAGGCCGACCGCAAGGCGCAGACACCGGCGCAGCGCCGAGCCAGTCGCGTGTGGCGATCCGGGGGCGACTCATCGCGGCCCGTCGCGACGTACGCGATCATCGCCGTCACCTCGGTCGTGGGCGTGCTGCAGCTGCTGCTCGGACCGATCGTCAACCGCACCCTGCTGTTCGCGACGCCGTACCTCTTCCCCGACATGTTCGGCGGTGACTTCTCCTTCCAGCCCTGGCGGCTGCTGACGACGATGCTCGTGCACTCGGGCATCACGCACTTCCTGCTGAACATGCTCGCGCTGTGGATGATCGGCCGCAGCCTCGAGCCGATGCTCGGCCGATGGCGGTTCGTCGCTCTCTACCTGATCGGCGGACTCGGCGGCTCCGTGGCGATGGCTGTGCTCGATCCGGTCGTCGCCACCGTCGGCGCCTCCGGCGGGATCTTCGCGCTGATGGGCGCGCTTCTCGTGATCGGCCGCCACATCGGCGCCAACATCCGCGGGATCCTGGTGATCCTCGCCATCAACCTCGCCATCGGGTTCATTCAGACGCTGAACATCGCGTGGCAGGCCCACATCGGCGGAGCGATCGTCGGCGCGCTGATCGGCCTGATCTTCGCCCGCACGCGCCGGCACTCCCAGCGCACGGTGCAGATCCTGCTGCTGGTGGTGCTCACGGTCGTGCTTCTGGCAGTCGCCTTCCTCGTGACTCCGGTCGTCCTGCGCAGCCTGTTCTGAGGCGACGGCGCGGCAGAGCCGAGTTCTGCACACGCTCTGCACAGGCTCTCCACACGGCTCTGCACAGCATTCCCCGTAGTTATCCACAGATCTGTCCACACCTGGGGAGAATTACACCGGTGTTATTCACAGGTGGACAGGGTTGTTAACAACCATCTGGGGAAAGCGCGACGCCCCCTCACCGCACGGTGAGAGGGCGTCCCAGAACGGGCGCAGAGGCCCGACGAATCGAAGTGTCAGCGCCAGCGCGTGGTCATCAGGAACCCGATCAGCGCGATGCCGAGGCCGATGCCGAGGTTCCACGAGTCCAGACCCGGGATGGGGAAGCGTGAACCCGAGATGTAGTAGACGAGGATCCACGCCAGGCCGAGCAGCATGAAGCCGACCATGACGGGCTTGAACCAGACGGCGTTCGGAGCGGCATCGCCCTCAGGACGCTCGACGGCGGGCTCTTCGGGGTTGCGATCACGTGCCATGCGCATCATTCTAGCCGGGCGAATAGACTTCCCCATATGCATGCGGTCGCGACGTCCCGGGCTTCGCTGCGGGACGCGAAGCCCGTTCGACGGCGGTCCCGCGCGACGTTCGCGAGCGTCGTCGGCGAGCTGCTGCTGACCGCCGGGGTGCTCGTGCTGCTGTTCGTGTCCTGGCAGATGTGGATCGGCGATCTCATCATCGGCGCCGAGAACAACGTCAAGGGCGCTGAGCTCTCCGAGCAGTGGGCCCAGGTGCCGCCCCCCGAACCGCCACCCGTCGTGCAGCAGGGGGAGGAGGCGGTCTACGAGCCACCCCTGCTGCCGCACCCGGGGGATGCGCAGGTCTTCGCGAACATGCGCATCCCGCGCTTCGGCGACGACTACAACGTGCACATCGCCGGCGGTACGACGCGTGAGCGGACGCTCGACAGGATCGGCATAGGTCTCTACGAGCAGTCGAAGATGCCGGGAGAGGTGGGCAACTTCTCACTCGCCGGTCACCGCACCACGTGGGGCAAGCCCTTCAACCGCATCGACAAGCTGCGGCTCGACGACGCGATCGTCGTCGAGACAGAGGTCGGCTGGTACACGTACCGGTTCCGCAATCTGCAGTACGTGAAGCCGTCCGCCGGCGACGTGCTGCTCGACGTGCCGCAGATGCCGGAGGTCGCTCCGTCCGACCGGTTCATCACCCTGACGGCCTGCTCGCCGCTGTACTCCCTCGCGGAGCGCATCGTCGCGTACGGAGTGTTCGAGAGCTTCCAGCCGCGCGCCGATGGCCCACCCGCTTCGCTGGCATCCGTCGAAGAGGCCAGTCCGTCTGCCGAAGGAGCCCGCTGATGTACGCAGCTCTCTGGCGCCTCCTGCCCGGACCGTGGTGGGTGCGCCTGTTCATCGCCCTCGTGCTGGTCGCTGCGGTGCTGTACGCCCTGTTCTTCTACGTGTTCCCGTGGATCAGTCCGCTGATCACCCCCGGCGAGGTGGACCTGCAGTGACGCCCCGGGTGCTCGTTGTCGACAACCACGACAGCTTCGTGCACACCCTGATCGGCTACCTGCGCGAGCTCGGCGCCGTGGTGGTGATGGTGGAGGCGGATGCCGCGGGCGCTGCTCCGGATGCCGTGGTGCACCGCCACTGGCGAGAACTCCTGCGCGGGTTCGAGGCGGTGATGATCTCACCGGGACCCGGCGCACCGGCTGACGCCGGCGCGTCCGTCGCGGTGGCGCGTCTGGCGGCCGAGACGGGGATGCCGCTGCTCGGCGTCTGCCTCGGTCACCAGACGATCGGCGAGGCTTTCGGCGCCACGGTCGGCTCAGCGCCTGAGCTGATGCACGGCATGATCTCGCAGGTGAGCCATGACGGATCGGCGCTGTTCGAGGGCATCCCGTCGCCGTTCGCGGCCGGGCGCTACCATTCGCTCGCTCTCGACGACGCATCGCTGCCGAAGACGCTGCGAGTCACGGCTCGCGCCGAGCACGGCACGATCATGGCGGTGGAGCACGACACGCTGCCGATCGCCGGGGTGCAGTTCCACCCGGAGAGCGTGCTCACCGAGCACGGACACCGCCTGCTCGGCAACTGGCTCGCGTCCGTACCGTCGACCGCGTTCGAGTATCAGGCGGCCGGTGGCACGCAGTAGCGCAGCTCGACGGTGGAGTGGATGGGCACCTCACCGGGCGACTTCGACATCGAGGCGACGACGTTCGGCGTCTGCCCCTCGGCACACGGGCCCAGCTCGACGGGCTCCGCTGTGAGGCCGAGCTTCTCGAGCTGGCCCTTCGCCGCGTCCATCGAGAAGCCGGTCATGTCCTCGAGCGTGACGTAGCCGTTGGCGATGACCAGGTCGACGGCCGTTCCCGGAGCGACCGGAGCACCTGCCTCCACACTCGCGCTGAGCACGGTTCCCGCCTGCGCGTCCTTGTCGTTCTGCGGTCGCACCGTGCCGAGCTCAAGCCCAGCCTCAGCGAGCACCTGCTTCGCGGCATCCTGCGACAGCCCCTCCACCCCGGGCATCTCGACCGTGTCGGCGCCGGTCGAGACGTAGACGATCACGGAGGTGCCGGCCGTCAGCTTGGCACCCGTGGTCGGAGCCGAGCGGATGACGTGCCCTTCGTCGAAGTCCATGCTCGACTCTTCGCGCATGTCGGGGACCAGGCCTCTGTCCTTGAGGGCATCCTGAGCATCGTCGGCTGTGAGGTTCACGAGGTTCGGCACGGTCACCGACGACGTCGGCACGTCGTTCGGCTGCATGGCGAGGGTGACCACCCAGATGAGCACCGAGATCAGCAGCACCGCGAGCAGGGCCACGCCTGCCCAGATCCACGCGACCGGCGGACCGGACTGCGTGCGGGTCATGGTGGTGTCGGTGCTCAGCTGACGCAGCGACCGCGCGGTCTCCTGCGCCTGCCGTGGATTGGGGCCGTAGAGCTCACTGGTGAGCGCGCCGATGTCCCTCTTGGTCGGCGCCTGCCCGTCGGAGACCGCTTTGAGGGCGAGACGGAATGATCCTGCGTCGGGGAATCGCTGGTAGGGATCCTTCGCGAGAGCGCGCAGCACGATGGCATCCATCGACCGCGGCAGCTGCTCGTTGACCTCTGTCGGCGGCAGCGGCGTCTCGCTGACGTGCTGGTAGGCGACGGCGACGGGGGAGTCCCCCCGGAACGGCTGACGACCCGTGAGCATCTCGTACAGCACCACGCCGGCGGAGTAGAGGTCGGTGCGTGCGTCGACGGACTCCCCCTTCGCCTGCTCGGGGGAGAAGTACGCTGCGGTGCCGAGGATCTGCGTCGTCTCGGCGACGGTCGACGAGGAATCGGACACGGCACGGGCGATGCCGAAGTCCATCACCTTCACGGTGCCCCTGTCGGTGATCATCACGTTGCCCGGCTTGATGTCGCGGTGCACGACGCCGGCGCGGTGCGAGTACTCGAGTGCCTCGAGGATGCCGTCCTCGTACCGGATCGCGTCGGCGACGGGAAGCGGCCCCTTCGCGATGATGTCCTTGAGCAGGGTGCCCTGCACGAGCTCCATCACGATGTACGGCTCGGTCTGCTCCACAGCGCCGCCGGAACTCTGCATCCCGGACGGGGTGGAGTGGGTCCCTGAGCCTGTCGAGTGGGTCCCTGAGCCCGTCGAGTGGGTCCCTGAGCCTGTCGAAGGGTCGCCCGCGTCGTAGACGCGCACGATCGAGGGGTGGGACATGCGCGATGCCGCCTGCGCCTCGAGACGGAAGCGGGTGCGGAAGGCGGTGTCGCGCGCGAGTTCGGGGTCGAGGATCTTGATCGCGACCTCTCGACCGAGTGTCAGGTCGTATCCGCGGTGCACGCTGGCCATGCCGCCTTGCCCGATGACCTCATCGACGCGGTAGCGACCGGCGATGATGCGCGGCTCTGGCGACACAGACGACTCCCCTCAGACCTCGTGGACGATTCCTCCAGATTACTGCTTGGGGGCTGCGCCCTCAGCGTCGTCGTCCCCGCCGGCCGGCGGAGTCGGCGTGGCGGCCGCCTGGATCTGCTTCTCCATCTGCGGAGAACGCGGGGAGGGCAGGTCGTTTCCGCAGTAGGCCACGTAGCTGGCCGTCACGGTGGCACCGGGGGTGCCCGTGATCGTGATCGGAGCGCTGAGCTGGCCCCGGCCGAACGTGCGATCGGCGTTGCCGTCGTCGAAGGTCGCGTTGGTGAGCTTGACCTCGTACGCCGACAGAGCCGGGACTCCGTTCGGGCACTCGAAGTTCGTCCAGTTCAGCGTGACGGTGGCGCCGGTGGTGGGCGTGCCGCTGAGGCTCGGGGCCGACGAGGGCGTCGGGATGGTCACCGCGGCCTTGTACGTCGTGAGGGTGATCAGGGTGCCCTCTTCGACGTTGCCCGATTCGCTGACGCTCTGCACCCAGCCCTCGCGGTCGGGGGAGGGGGCGGCGGTGTTGCCTGCAACGCAGTTGCCGTCGAGGCCGGCGTCGACGAGCGTCTTCCTGGCGTCCTCGCACGGCCGGTCGACGAGGTCGAGGTCGCCGACGTTGACCAGTGCCTTCTCCGGCGCGCTCGGAGTGGGGGAGCTCGGCTTGGGCTTCGGCTTGGCAGGCGTCGAACTCGACGCCGCGGGCTTGGCCTCGTCCTGGTTGCTGAGCATGGCGATCAGCGTTCCGCCGAGAACGAGCACGAGCAGGGCGATCAGAGCGATGAGCGGCCACGTCCACGGGCTGCGCTTGCGCTTCTTCTCCTCCTCCGGCTCGGCCGTCGTCGTCGAGGCGACAGCTGCTCCGGAGGGCAGCTGAGCGGTGGTGGGCAGAATGCGCGTGGTGTCCTCGCCGCCCATCCCCGTGAGGATCCGCGTCGCGTCATCGGCATCCGCCACACCAGCACCCGCGATGGCCGGCACCGCGATCGCGGCCGAGTTCAGGTCGCCGCGGCGCAGCGCCTGCGCTGCGCGCGACACGGTCGCGGCTGACGACGGCCGGTCGGCGGGCTTCTTCGCGATCATCGCCATCACGAGGTTGCGCACGGGCACCGGCACCGAGTCGGGCAGCGGCGGGGGCTGCTCGTTGATCTGCGCCATCGCGATGGCCACCTGCGACTCGCCGGTGAACGGCCGCTTGCCGGCGAGGCACTCGTACGCGACGATGCCGAGCGAGTACACATCGGTCGCGGGCGATGCGGCATGCCCGGAGGCCTGCTCGGGCGACAGGTACTGCACGGTGCCCATGACCTGCCCGGTGGCGGTCAGCGGCACCTGGTCGGCGATGCGGGCGATGCCGAAGTCGGTGATCTTCACCCGTCCGTCGGGCGTGATCAGCAGGTTGCCTGGCTTGATGTCGCGGTGCACGAGACCCGCCGCGTGCGCGGCCTGCAGCGCCGACGCGGTCTGCGCGACGATGTCGAGGGTCTTGTCGGCGCTCAGCGCGCCGTCGCGCTCGAGGATCGTCGACAGCGCCTCGCCGGGCACGAGCTCCATGACGAGGAACGCAGAGCCGTTCTCCTCGCCGTAGTCGAACACGCTGGCGATGCCCTCGTGGTTGACGAGCGCGGCGTGACGGGCCTCGGCGCGGAAGCGCTCGAGGAACCCGGGGTCGCCCATGTACTCGTCCTTGAGGATCTTGATGGCGACGGTGCGTCCGATGACGTGATCCGTCGCCTCCCACACCTCGCCCATGCCGCCGATCGCAATCCGCGACAACAGCTCGTAGCGTCCTCCGAACGACACACCCTGCGTCGGCCTCATCTGCCCAGCACCGCCTCTATGACCTTCTTGGCAATCGGAGCGGCGATCGCGTTGCCGCTGCCCGATGTGCCTCTTCCACCGCCGTCTTCGACGACGACTGCCACCGCGACCTGCGGATCCTCCGCAGGCGCGAAACCTGTGAACCACAGCGTGTACGGCTTGCCGCCGTTCTCCGCCGTGCCCGTCTTTCCGGCGACATCGACGCCGTCTATTCTTGCACCCGTCGCCGCTCCCGACGCGACGCCCTCGACGAGCACGGCGGTCAGTGCGTCGGCCGTCTCGGGGTCGAGAGCCTGCGCGAACGCCTCATCGTCGTACTGCTTGTGCACGGCGAAGTCGTCGCCGATCACGGCATCCACCATTCGCGGCTTCATCACCGTGCCGTCGTTGGCCACTCCGGCGGCGACCATCGCGATCGTCAGCGGGGTGGCGGTGACCTTGCCCTGGCCGAATCCGGTGAGTCCGGTCGCGTCGTCGCTCAGCCCCGAGGGATAGCTCGACGGCGTGACTGCCAGCGGGATCTCGAGATCGGTGTTGAACCCGAACTTCTCAGCCATCTCGCGGATGCGCTTGTCGCCCAGCTCGACGGCGAGCTCGGCCATCGGGATGTTGCAGCTCAGCTTCAGCGCCTGTGCCAGCGTCGTGGTCTCGCCGTCGCCGCAGGCGCCGCCCCACGCGTTGGACACCGTCGTGGTCGTGCCCGGAAGGGTGTAGCGCGCGGGGTTCGGGAACGTCGAGTCGAGCGTCCATTCACCGGATGCCAGCGCCGCGGCCGCCACGACGACCTTGAAGGTCGAGCCGGGCGGGTTCAGGTTGCCGCCGATGGCGCGGTTGTAGAGCGGCTTGCTGGAATCGGCCGACAGACTGTCGTACGCCGCCTCGACGGCCTGCGGGTCATGCGCGGCCAGGGTGTTCGTGTCGAAGCCGGGAGTCGAGACCATCGCGAGCACACGCCCGGTCGCGGGCTCGATGGCGACGACGGCCCCCTGCAGACCCTGCAGCGCATCGTACGCCGCGCGCTGTGCGCGTGGGTCCATGGTGAGCTCGACGCTGAGGCCCTGCTGCGGCTGGCCGGAGAGGATGCGCTCGATCTCGCCGAAGAACGCGTTCGAGCCGGTTCCCGACAGGTCGGAGTTCAGGGCGCGCTCGATGCCTGTGCGCGAGTCGAGCACCGGGTTGTAGTAGCCCGTGATCGGCGCCCACAGCGTGGGATCGGTGTACACCCGCTGGTACTGGTAGCGGTCGTCGGCGGGCACCGAGGTCGCGATGGCGGTGCCGTCGACGATGATCGATCCGCGCTGGATCTGGTAGCTGTCCAGTCGGGTTCGCGTGTTGGCGGGATTCTGACCGAGGCTGTCGGCGTCGACCACCTGGATCCAGCTCGTCGCGGCGAACAGGGAGATGAACATCGCGAGGATCACGAAGCTCAGGCGTCGCAGCTCTTTTGTCATCAGCCGATCACCACCCTGGGCTGGCGGCGCACCGCGTCGCTGATGCGCAGCAGCAGGGCGACGATGAGCCAGTTGGCCACCAGCGACGACCCACCGGCGGCGAGGAACGGCGTGGTGAGACCGGTGAGCGGGATGACCCGGGTGACGCCGCCGACCATGATGAACACCTGCAGCGCGATCGTGAACGACAGACCGGCGGCGAGCAGCTTGCCGAAGTCGTCCTGGCCCGCCATCCCGATGCGCAGACCGCGGCTGACGAACACCATGTACAGGCAGAGGATGGCGAACAGCCCGACGATGCCGAGCTCTTCGCCGAGGCTCGGGATGATGTAGTCGCTGTGCGCAAGAGGGGTGATCTGGGGGCGGCCCTGCCCCCAGCCTGTGCCGATCAGACCGCCGTGGGCCAGTCCGAAGATGCCCTCGACGAGCTGGAAGCTGCCACGCTCGCGGGTGATGATGTCGGGGTTGAAGGCATCCAGCCAGTTGGTGAAGCGGCGCTGCACGTAGTCGAGGATGCGGGTCGCGAGGAAAGCCCCGGCCGCGACGCCGGCGAGACCGATCAGCACCCAGCTGGTCTTGCCCGTGGCGACGTAGAGCATCGCGATGAACATGCCGAAGATCAGCACGCCGGTGCCGAGGTCGCGCTGCGTGACGATGATCAGCAGCGAGAGCAGCCACACGACGAGCACCGGCCCGAGCTCGCGCATGCGCGGCCACGTGATGCCGAGAACCCGCTTGCCCACCGAGCTGAGGCTCTCGCGCGTGCGCACCAGGTAGCCGGCGAAGAAGATCGCCAGGCAGATCTTCGCCAGCTCACCGGGCTGGAACGACACGACGCCGCCGAGCGACACCCACACGTCGGCGTTGACGCCGCGGGCACGCAGACCGGGGATGAACGGCAGTATCAGCAGCACGATGCCGGCGAGACCGGAGATGTACGTGAACCGGTAGAGCACGCGGTAGTTGCGCAGCGCGATGACGATCGCGATCGCGCCGGCCAGCGAGATCGCCGTCCAGGCGAGCTGCTTGGTCGAGAACATCTCCCAGCCGGTGTACTTCTTGGCGATGTCGATGCGGTAGATCATCGCGATGCCGAGCCCGGAGAGCACCGTGGCGATGGGCAGGACGAACGGGTCGGCATCGGATGCCACCACGCGCAGCACCACGTGCAGCGCGAAGACGAGCACGCCGAGTCCGCCGCCGATCGCGAGGATCATCGGATCGATCGTGCCGAGCGCGCCCAGCTGCACGAGGGTCAGTGCGGCACCCGAGATGAGCAGGGCGAACAGCAGCAGCCAGAACTCCCGGTTGCGCTGCTTCTGCGGCATCCGGATCTTTTTCAGCGCCTTCAGCACGCTGGTGTCGGCCGAGACGGCGGTCATGGCGTCGGCACCTCCGTGGTCGCGGTGGGTGAGGGCTGGGGCTGCGGTGGCTCGACGTGCAGCACCATCTTCGCGAGGCGATCGGTGATCGCCTCGGCGTCGGCGAGCGAACGGGCGTTGATCGTCCGCTCGACCGACGAGCGCTGGTACGACTGCAGATCGGCGAGCAGGATGCCGGTGTCCTTCACTTCTGTCGACAGCGAGAACGGACCGATGCTCTGCTGCACACCGCGGTAGATCACGACGCTGTCGTCATCCGCCCCGACGAAGTAGCGGGTCTGCGTCCAGTTGTAGGCGATGAGACCCGCGCCGACCAGCGCGAGGACAGCGAGGAACAGCGCGAACAGCCAGGCGAAGCGGCGCCGGCGAGCACGACGCCGATCCTCCTCGATGATCTCCTCGAAGAAGTCGTCGGAGTCGGGCTCGAAGTGGCTGGGCTCGTTCGCCGCCTGCAGCACGGGGTGCAGCCAGCCGGTGAGGGAGGGTCGCGGCGCGGGCACCGGCAGGTCTGCCGGGTTCGACGCCGCGCCGACGATCGTCGGAGTGCCGGACGAGAGCGGATGCGCGCCGCCGACGTCGACGAGCACCATCGTGACGTTGTCGGGAGCACCGCCATCGAGCGCCTGCTTGAGCAGGCTGTCGGCCGTGCGGCCGGGAGCGAGACCGAGGCGCATCGCCTTGGCGATGTGCTCGTCGTCGACGACGCCGGACAGGCCGTCGGAGCACAGCAGCCAGCGGTCGCCGGGCCTGGTCGGCATGACGAACATGTCGAGGTCGGGAGCGATGTCCATGTCGCTCAGCACGCGCATGAGCACCGAGCGGCGCGGGTGATACCTGGCTTCTTCGACCGTGATGCGACCGGAGTCGACCAGGCGCTGCACGAACGTGTGGTCGGTGGTGATCTGCGTGAGCGCGTCGTCACGGTAGAGGTAGATGCGCGAGTCGCCGATGTGGCCGATGACCGCGTGGTCGTCGACCATCACGATGGCGCAGAGCGTGGTGCCGAGCCCGGCGAGCTCGGGCCGCTCCTTCGACGCCTGTATGAGGTCGCCGGCGGCGGTGGTGGCTGCCGCCTGCAGCTCGGCCTGTGCGTCGTCGGTGGAGGCGTAGGGATGATCGAGCGCCTCCATGCGCGCGATCGCAAGCGTCGAGGCGACGTCTCCTCCAGCGTGGCCGCCCATGCCGTCGGCGACCACGAACAGGTTCGCTCCGGAGTATCCGGAGTCCTGATTGTTGGAGCGGACCTTCCCGGTGTGGGAGATCGCTGCGCTCGAGCCCTCGAAGACCATCTGGATGCGGAGCCTTACGATCGTAGCTCGAAGGTCGTGGCGCCCACCTTGATGGGGGTTCCGATCGCGACCTGCAGGGGCTTGTCGCCGAGGCGCCGCCCGTCGAGATAGGTGCCGTTGGTGGAGTCGAGGTCCTGGATCGTCCAGATGTCGCCGCGCTTCGACAGTCGTGCATGGTGACTGGAGGTGTAGTCATCGCGGATCACGAGGCCCGACTCGCTGGAGCGTCCGATCGACAGCGAATCCGCCGAACCCAGCGGGACCTCGAGTCCGGTCTTGGGTCCCGAGGTGATGATCAGATGAGTGGGGAGCCGCCCGCTCGAGGGCAGCTTCGCCGGCGTGGGGGCAGGGGAGGCAGCGGGAACAGCGGCCGCCTCACTCGCGGGCATCTTGCGCACGCGGACGCCGAACAGGTCGGCGCGAAGCGAGTAGACGACGCCGAACACGAAGAACCACAGCAGCACCAGGAAGCCGATGCGCAGCAGCAGGAGCACGAGTTCGCTCATCGGATCGTCCCTCTCTGGGTCCCTGAGCCTGTCGAAGGGCTCACGGGCACGACGTCGAAGGTGAGCTCGGTGCGGCCGATCGTGAACGAGGTGCCAGGTGTGAGTGCGGTCTCGCGGATCTTCTGCCCGTCGACCTTGGTGCCGTTCGTCGAACCCAGGTCGCGCAGCATCCCGCGCTCGCCGTCCCAGAGGATCTCGGCATGACGGCGGCTGGAGCCCGCGTCGGAGATGGTGATGTCGGCGTCGTTGCCACGACCGATCACTGTGCGGGCGCTGGTGAGCGGATGCCGTCGGCCGTCGATCTCGACGACGCCCTGCCACTCGACAGTGCTCTCGACAGAAGAGGAGTTCACCCGCACGACGCCGGTGGCGACGCGCTCATCGGCCTCCATCGAGATGTGCAGCGGGCCGGCGAAGCTGTATCCCTGTGCTCGCGCGTGCTTCGTCATCAGCGCGAAGAGCTCTTCGTTCAATGCGCGTCCGAGCGCGCGCATCCGCTGGTGGTCGTCGGGGCTCAGCCGCACGAGGTAGTCGCTGGGCGTGATGATGCGGTCGCGGCTGACCACAGCCGCGTTGGTATCGGCCTCGCGCCGAAGCGCCGAGGCGATCTCGACGGGCTGGATGCCGCTGCGGAAGGTCTTGGCGAACGCGCTGTTCACAGCGCGTTCAAGACCCTTCTCAAAGCTGTCAAGTAATCCCACGAGGTTCCTCTGGCATGCCGACCGGTAGGGCCATCGTAGTCAGGCGGGCTGGATAACCGCTTCTTGAGGTCGGCCGGTTCGAAGCACGCCGCCCATCGTGATAGCCTTTCGAGGTTGAGTTCTCCGGAACAAGACGATGCGCGAGTGGCGGAATAGGTAGACGCGCTGGCTTCAGGTGCCAGTGCTCGCAAGGGCGTGGGGGTTCAAGTCCCCCCTCGCGCACAGAATGGAAAAGGCCCCGGATCATCCGGGGCCTTTTCCGTCCCCGGTCGTGGGAAGAGTCATCCTGCCGGTTCGATGACGGCGGCGGGAGAGGCAAGGCACTCGTCGAGGACGAGTTCGCCGGTGGCGTTCAGCGCCGTCATGATCGCCGTGACGCGCTCCGGCGCGACGGGCGGGAGGACGGCGGTGTCGAAGCCGAACTGGATCGGTATCGACGGATGCACCCAGATGGTGGTTCGGGCGTCCTCGGCGTCGTCGCCTCGCAACCAGGTCAGCAGGAAGCTCTCGTTGCGGCGCAGCTTGGTGCCGATGACGATCTTGAGATGCGCGAGTGTCTCATCGTCGATCGTGATCGGCGGGGCGCTGCTGTCGTACTTCAGTCTTCCCATACTGGATGATAAGCCGCGCGAGTCCTCCGGTCACCACTGGCGGTACAGAGCCCCCAGCGACTGGGCGCCACCCGTCTGATACGCGCGCAGCTGCCGCTGCGAGCCGGTGCCCTCCGACCGCAGGCGTCCCAGATGCTCGTCGACGAAGCTCTCGTCGCCGTTGGCGTCGAGTGCGGGGCGGATGCCGTCGAGCATCCGCTCGGTGGCCGCCCAGGCGTCTTCGATCTCGCCCTCGGGGGTGAACAGCCGCGCGTCCATGCCGTGGCGAGCCGCCAGCCACATGGCGGCGTCGAGCTCGGCGGGCGGGGGAGCGGCATCCGGCAGATCGTCGGCGATGGCGATCGCGCGCGTCAGCGAGGCCTGCAGCAGCGCGTCGTCGACGCGCAGCTGAGCGTCGGCGACCCGAGCCTCGACGGTGTCGAACCTCTCCGACAGACGCACCGCCCATGACGTCGATCCGCGCGAGGGAAGCAGCCCGACGGTCACCATCTGCTCGACGGTGCGGTGGTACTCGTCGGCATCGTGGAAGGCCGGGGGTGCCCACGACACCGGAAGCCTCCTGATGAGCACACTGCGCCAGCTCGCCAGCCCTGACGCCACGCCATACGTGAAGGGCGAGTTCGCGCTGAGGGCGAGCAGCACCGGCAGCCAGGCCCGCACTCGCCGCAGCGCGCGTACCCGCTCTTCATCGCCGACCACCTCGACGTGCACGTGCAGGCCGTTCACCGCGTGCTGCCTGGTGAGCTGTCCGAGCAGCGTCGACACGTCGTCGTAGTGCTTCGACGCCGAGATCAGCGGCGCGCTCCACTGCGCGAGCGGAGCGCCGGTGGCGGCGACGAGTGAATTCTCGGGGGCCAGCTCTGCGAGCATCCGGCGCATCCCGCCGAGCTGCGACCCGGCCTCGCCCAGTGTGCGAACGGGATCTGTGGCGCACTCGAACTGGCAGGTGAGGTACTCAGACGTGATCACGCCCCCGCCGGGCGCAGGGCCCTTCACCCGATCGACGATCCCGCTGCCCGACAGCGGGATGAGCGCCGACTCGTCGAGCAGCAGGAATTCCTCTTCGACGCCGAAGCGCGTGGCATCCATCGGCTCCTCCTCATCCCCTGGTGATACGACAAGCGCCGTCGACCCGGAGGTCGACGGCGCGCTGTCCGGCGCAACGGCCGCGAAGGTTACTTGTCGAAAGCGTCCTTGACGTCGTCGCCGACCTTCTTGGCGTCGGCCTTGACCTGATCGGTCTTGCCCTCCGCCTGAAGGCTGTGGTCGTCGGTTGCGTCGCCGATGCCCTCCTTGGCCTTGCCAACGAGCTTCTCGGTGTTGTGCTTAGCGTCGTCCATGGCTCCCATGGGTTCTCCCTCCGTTCGGGGCGGGATCACCGCCCTGTCTGACGTGGAGATGCCAGCGTGTCACCGGGGTGCGCAATCCGGCCAAGGGATTGACAGCCGAAGCTGTCCGCGTTAGAACTCGTCACGCCTCGAGGCTGCCGTCGGCTTCGAGCCGACATGAAGCGGCTCGGAGAGGACGTCTGCCTCGCTGTGCTGACGATTCCTCTCCGAGCCTGCAATCCCCATCTGATCCCCCAGGTCGTATCCTGAGGTGCATGCGGTGGGATCTGATCGCTTGTTCTCCCGATTCCCCTTCGGTGACGGCTACTCCCCAGTTTCCGACGATCTCCGCATGCAGTTGGTCCCTTGCCTGCATCTCCCCAGAAGCTGAGGCGAGGGGGCCGCTCTCATCATGGCACTGATTCTCTGATTTGTCCCCCATATGGGGGACAAATGTGTCGAAAAGCGTGTATGCTGAATCCCGACGCACCCTCCGGTCGTCTTCGGCCCTCACCGCTCCCCCCGCGGTGGGGGCCATCCACGTTTTCATGCAACATTTGGGTCACCTTCCACTTCGCCCTGTTGACGGAAGGGTCCGCTGGGATAGCGTTAGCGCAGTCGGGGCATCCTGCGTCGACATGGCAATCAGCAGAACGGCAGTAAATGAGCACCCAGGGCACGGTCAAGTGGTTCAACTCGGAGAAGGGCTTCGGCTTCATCTCCCCCGATGACGGAGGCGCCGACGTGTTCGCGCACTACTCCGCAATCGCCTCCAGCGGCTACCGGTCACTCGACGAGAACCAGCGCGTGGAGTTCGATGTGGCACAGGGCCCCAAGGGCCTTCAGGCCGAGAACATCCGCCCTCTCTGAGGCGGGTCCTGAACTCCCCGGTGCCGATCGGCGCCGGGGAGTTCTGTGTCTGCGGATGCTGGCGGGGTTCAGCCGAGCAGCAGGGCGTGCAGCTCGGCGGCATCGGCGGCGCGCGCCTTCGCACCCTCGGCCTCATCGGGCTGCCCGAAGCCCCACTCCGAGAAGATGACCGGGATGCCGTGCTCGGCCGCACCGTCGACATCGTGGTGACGGTCGCCGATCAGCACCGGACGCGACACGTCGACGCCCGCGGCCCGCAGCCGTTCGAGTGCCTGGCCGACCACGAACGACTTGCCGTCGTGGTTGCCGATGCTTCCGACCCTGGCGCCGGAGACCGCGGTGAACAGCGGCGTCAGCTCGTAGTGGTCGAGGATCGCCTGCACCTGGTTCTCGGGTTTGGTGCTGGCCGTCGCCTGCGGGATGCCGGCGGCCTGAACAGCGCGCAGCACATCGGCGACGCCGGGGTAGAGGTCGACCGAGGCGGCGTAGCCGTCTGCCGCGGCGAGAGCGCGGTACCGCTGCACGGCCTCTTCGGCCTGCGCGGCGTCCATTCCCGCGCGCACCTGGAACGACTCGAGCATGGGCGGGCCGATCCAGAGCGACAGGGCGTCGACATCCGGCTGGGGCAAGCCGTACGACGCGAACACCTGCTGCAGGCGCGGAAGGATGCCGGCGGACGCGTCGGCGATGGTGCCGTCGACGTCCCAGAGGATGCAGGTGTATGGCGAAGCGGGCATGCATCCAGCCTACGGGTCGCGTCGAGCCACCTTTCCCCTGGCGTCGAGAGCACGGGACCTCGGCGAGTGAGCGGGACGTTCACGCGAATGAGCCGTGCAGTCGGCGACGTCCCCTGCTCTCGACGCCGAGAACGGGGCCG
>PJCV01000011.1 GCA_002837415.1 Actinomycetales bacterium SN12 | reverse complement strand
TTCGCTCGCTCAACGACCGGGGGGGCTCGCTCTAGGGCCGGAAGGGAGCTCGCTCGGGGCGGGGCGTCACGCTTCGTCACATCCATTCGCAGGAATACGACGTTCCGCCTAGCGTTTAGTCCCACGTGAAGCGCACTCCGCGCAGACAATTGGAGTCCCCTTGAGCACCTCTTCTTCCACCGCGCGCGCCCAGAAGGCGCCCGACACCCGAGGCCCGGTCCGCAAGCTGCTGACCTCGTTCGGGTTCCAGATCATCGCCGCGCTCATCCTGGGCATCGGCGTCGGCCTGATCGCCGTCTCACTCGGCGCCAGCGGCACCAACCCGACGCCCCTGTCCGACACCCTCGACCGGATCGGCAGCTCGTACGTCACCCTGCTGCGCGCGGCGGTGGTGCCGCTGATCTTCACCGCGATCGTGGCGAGCATCTCCAACCTGCGCCGCGTGCAGAACGCTGCGCGCCTCGCCGGACAGACGCTGCTCTGGTTCGCGATCACCGCGTTCATCGCGGTGTCGATCGGCATCGTGCTGGGCCTGACCATCCAGCCGGGCGCGAAGGCCGGCGCGGGGCTCGAGAGCACCGGCGAGCCGGGCACCGTCGGCACCTGGTGGAACTTCCTGCTCGGGCTGATCCCGCAGAACTTCCTCGGCCTGACCGTGTCGACCGCTCCGGGCGCCGTCGAGGGCAGCTACACGTCGAGCGTGGGCTTCAACATCCTGCAGGTCATCGTGGTCGCGGCCGTCGTCGGCATCGCCGCGCTGAAGGCCGGCCGCAAGGCCGAGCCGTTCCTCGTCTTCACCGAGTCGCTGCTCAAGGTCATCCAGCGGGTGCTGTGGTGGATCATCCGCATCGCCCCGCTCGGCACCTTCGGCCTCATCGGCGCTGCGGTCGTGAAGTACGGCTGGGACAAGCTGACCTCGCTCGCCTGGTTCGCCGGGGCGATCTACATCGGTCTCGCTCTGGTGATCTTCGTGGTCTACCCGATCCTCGTGAAGACCCACGGCCTGTCGATCAAGCAGTACTTCTCGGGCGTGTGGCCCGCCGTGCAGCTGGCCTTCGTCAGCCGCTCCTCGATCGGCACCCTGCCCCTCACCCAGCGCGTCACCGAGCGCAACCTCGGCGTGCCCTCCGGCTACGCCTCGTTCGCGGTGCCGCTCGGATCCACGACGAAGATGGACGGCTGCGCCGCCATCTACCCGGCGATCTCGGCGATCTTCGTCGCGCAGTTCTTCGACGTCCAGCTGAGCTTCATCCAGTACGTCCTGATCGTCATCGTCTCGGTGGTCGGCTCGGCCGCGACCGCCGGCACCACAGGCGCGATCGTGATGCTCACGCTCACCCTGTCGACGCTGGGCCTGCCGCTCGAGGGCGTCGGTCTGCTGCTGGCCATCGACCCGATCCTCGACATGGGCCGCACCGCGGTCAACGTCGCCGGTCAAGCGCTGGTCCCGACCATCGTCGCCAAGCGCGAGGGCATCCTCGACGAGGAGCTCTACAACGCTCCCCGCAACGGCCTGCCGTTCGCCGAGGACGTCGACGACGCCGACGCCGACGCAGACGCGGCGGAGCCGGATGCCACGAAGGAGCCGGCCGGCGCACGCTGACCTCCCGCTTCATCCAGAAAGCGCCTCGCCCTTCTCGGGCGGGGCGCTTTCGGCATCCGGATGCCTGTTCACCGCCTGTCCGCACGCGGAGCCCACGCCGGCGAGAGGAGTCACTCGCCACGAACCGCGTCAGCGCTCCCCGCGCTCCTCCAGCTCGCGGCGCAGGTCGCCGTTCTCGTCCTCCAGGTCGAGCACCCGGCCGATGCCGGTGAGGTTCACCCCGGCATCCCGCAGCTCCGCCACCCGGCGCAGACGCGCGATGTCGTCATCGCTGTAGCGCCGCGTGCCACCGTCGCTGCGGAAGGGCGTGAGCAGGCCACGCCGCTCGTACAGCCGCAGCGTCGCCTCGGGGACGTCGGCGAGATCTGCTGCCACGGCGATCCCGTACAGCGGGGTTGCGGTGTCGCGATCGGCCATCTGGCATCCGTTCTGGGTACTTGAAATCTGTTCGACTCGGAGCTATAAATATACATCGACGGATGCAGATTCCCTGCATCCACCCGCAGAGCCGCCGTCCGGCGGCCCATAGTGAGAGGAGAACACCATGGCCATGACCCTCGACCCGATCAGTCAGCTCGATCGATTCGCCGCTAGCGTGCTGGACTCCGTACGCGCACCGCGCGTGATGCCCGTGGACCTGTGCCGCGACGGCGACCGCTATGTCCTGCATGCCGACATCCCGGGCGCCGACCCCGGCTCGATCGACGTCGATCTCGACGGCTCACAGCTGTCGATCCGCGCGCAGCGCACTGCCGACACCGGCGAAGGGATGCGCTGGATCGCTCGCGAGCGGGGCACCGGAACCTACTTCCGGCAGTTCACCCTCGGAGACGGCGTCGACCTCGAGCGCATCAGCGCGTCGTACGACAGCGGCGTGCTCTCGGTGATCATCCCGGTCAGCGAGCGCGCGAAGCCGCGCCGGATCCAGGTTGAGTCGACCGAGACCCGCGAGGCGATCAGCGCCTGATCCACAGTGGGGAGCGCCCGGCGCGGGCGCTCCCCACCCGATCCGGAAAGGAAATGTCCGATGTCACCTTCCGCCGCACTCCGACGGTTCCTCACCGAGATGGAGTTCCCCGCCACGAAGGACGACCTGCTGCGAGAGGCCATCCGCGACGGGCTCGACCGCGATGACATCGCCGCTCTCGAGCAGCTCCGCGGGCACAGCTACAGCGCACGCTGGCAGATCCTCACGAGCCTCCACCTGGCCCGACCATCCGCCGACGCGCTCGTGGCCGCCTGACCATCGCCACGAGGCACTCAGGTGCGCAGCGCCACCCTCGTGTCGAGCGCGAGCTCCTCGGCATCCATCGCCGCGATCAGCTCGTGCATGACCTCCTCGCTCAGGTTGCCGGCGCGGCGCTCCTCGAGCAGCAGATTGCGCCGCGCCGACAGCCATCCCTTCGCCATCGCCGCGAACTGCTCCGGCGAGGGACGCACGGTCTCCTCGCCCGCCTGGTCGGCTCCCGCCTGCATTCGCACCAGTCGCTCGGCATACCCGTCGAATGCCGGCAGCTGATCCTCGCCGTACTCCTGCGCCCACGTGCGCCTCGCCTCGCGCAGGTAGGCCTTGCCGACATCGCGACTGCGCTCGCGCATGGCCTCCAGCTGCTTGGCATCCTCCTGCGCCTCCTGGTCGTCCACGACGCCCAGCACCCGGATCAGCCACGGCAGTGTCAGCCCCTGCAGCAGCAGGGTGCCGACGGTCACGACGAACGCGACCACGACGATCGCGTCCGATGCCCCCGCATCGAGACCAGCGAGATCGGCTGCGGCGAGCGCCGTCGCCAGCGTGACCACTCCGCGCATGCCGGCCCACGAGACCACCGCGTTATCGCGCCACGAGAGGGTGGTCTCGGTCAGGCGGCGGCGCAGCTGGTCCTCGGTGAGGCGACGCCGCCGGCCCGGCCCCTCCGCGATGGGAAGCACCTTCTTCGCGGCGGACATCTTCTCCCATCTGCGCAGACGCAACCGCGTCCAGCGCTGTCCCCACGCGCCCGCGGGGTAGACGAAGAGCGGCCGGACGATGAGCACCGCCAGCAGCACGACCACCGCGAGCAGCATGATCGAGCCTCCCTCGCCGTCCTTCAGCTCGCCGACCACGCGGGGCAGCTGCAGTCCGATGTACGCGAACACGAACGACTCGAGCAGGAAGTCGGCCGAGAGCCACAGGGGGGCCTCCTGCTGCCTGGTCGCGTAGCTGGTCTTCGGCGCGTTGAAGCCGACGAACAGACCCATCGCGACGACCGCCAGCACGCCGGATCCGAGCAGCTGCTCGGCGATCGCGTATGCACCGAACGGCGCGAGCAGGCCGAAGGTGCCGTTCACGACCGGATCGTCGACGCGCATCCGCAGCTGATGCAGCGCGACGCCGAACACCAGCCCCACCGCGACTCCGACCACCACCGCGAGGATGAACTGCCAGATCCCGCCCCAGAGCGACACCGTGGCGCCGGCGACGATCGCCGCGAACACCCGGAACATGGTCAGTGACGTGGCGTCGTTGATCAGGCTCTCCCCGGACAGCACCGTCATCACCCGGCGCGGCAGGCCCAGCCGGCGTCCGATGGACGCGGCGGACACGGCATCCGGAGGGGCGACGATCGCCCCGAGCAGCAGGGCGCCGGGGAGGGTGAGCTCGGGCATGATCCACCACGCCAGCAGCCCCACGACGACTGCGGTGACGACGACGAGACCGATGCCCAATCGCCGGATCTGGGGCATCGCCCGGTGGAAGCTCAGGAACGACACATCCAGGGCCGCCGAGTACAGCAGCGGCGGCAGCACGATGTTCAGCAGCACGTGGCCGTCGATCGCGACATCCGGCACGAAGGGAAGGAAGGATGCCAGCAGCGCGACGACGGTGACGAGCAGCGGCGCGGGCCACCCCCTCCGGCGGGCCACGGCTGCCACCGCGACAGCGCCGACGACGATGAAGAAGATGCTGGGCTCCATTCCAGGAAGGGTACGCCTGCGATGCGCCCGATGCGGAATGCGGACGCGGTGACGGACGTTGTCTCCTGACGATGACTACTCCCGCGCTCTCCGTCCTAGATCTCGTTCCCGTGCGCACCGGCCAGACGAGCGCCCAGGCCGTCGCCTCGTCGATGGCGCTCGCGCAGCACGCCGACGCCCTCGGCTTCGCCCGCTACTGGTTCGCCGAGCACCACAACATGCCCTCGGTCGCGTCGACCACGCCTCCTGTGCTGATCGCCGCTGCGGCTGCGCGCACGCAGCGGATTCGCGTGGGCTCGGGCGGGGTCATGCTGCCGAATCACGCGCCCCTGATCGTCGCCGAGCAGTTCGCCGCGCTCGAGGCGCTCGCCCCCGGACGCATCGACCTCGGCATCGGCCGTGCACCCGGCAGCGACCCGGTCATCACGCATCTGCTGCGCCAGTCCGGGACCGCCGGCGACGTCGAGCGGTTCCCCTCGCACGTGCAGGACATCGCCGCGATGCTGCAGTCCGACGGAGCGACGGTGCGCTTCACCAGCGGCGGCGAGTACGGCGTGAAGGCGACGCCCGCGGCATCAGGATCCCCCACCATCTGGCTGCTCGGATCGAGCGACTACTCCGCCCAGCTCGCGGCCGCGCACGGCCTGCCGTACGTGTTCGCGAACCACTTCGCGGGAGTCGGACTCGAGCGCGCCCTCGATCTGTACCGGTCGCAGTTCCAGGCATCCGCCACGCTCGAGGCTCCGCTCACCTTCCTCACCGCCAATGTGGTCGCAGCCCCTTCGGCGGAAGAGGCCGAGGCCCGGGCCCTGCCGCAGCTGCGCGCCATGGCGCGGCTGCGCAGCAACAAGCCGATGACGCCGCTCGAGACGGTCGAGGAGGCGCAGCGCGGTCTCGCCGAGCATCCGGATGCCCAGGAGCAGACCGTCATCGACGCGATGCGCCAGCGCTGGCTGATCGGCGAGGGTGCCGAGGTGCGGTCGTCGTTGGCGGCATTCGCCACCCAGCACGGCGTCGACGAGATCATGATCTCTCCGGTCGCGGGAGCGTACGACGGCGAGCCGCTGGATGCCGCCACCGGGCGCGCGCAGACGCTCGACCTGCTGGTGGCGTAGGCGCTCAGCTGCTTGGTCCGGTCGCTGCCGGGTCAATTGAGTACGTTCCCGGCGTCGGGACCGCACGTTTTTGACCCGGCACCTACGTAGGGCGCCCGCGCGTCGGCTCTGGCGCCCATCCCGCCCGGTGCGAGGTCAATTACGTACGCTTTCGGGCACGCAACCGTACCTTTGTGACCCCGCCATGAGCGCAGGTCGCGCCAGCGACGGTTCCGGTGCCCATCGCGCGCGCTGCGAGGTCAGTTACGCACGTTTCCGGGCGCGCAACCGTACCTTTGTGACCCCGCCATGAGCGCAGTTCGCGCCAGCGACGGATCCGGTGCCCATCCCGCACGCTGCGAGGTCAGTTGTGCACGTTTCGGGAGCCGGGGCCGTACACGATTGACCTCGCACTCCGGCGTCTTGCTTGTCCACAGGGGAATCGGAGCCAGGCGTTGTCCACCGAGACCGTCATACGCATGCGAGCGCAGCCCCACGCGGGTTCACCATGGTCGGATGCGAGCCAAGGCCCCTCTTCCCCGCAAGCTCGGCGATCGGTTCACCGTCAAAGAGGCATCCGGCGCCGGCGTGCCGCGAAGGCGACGGGATGCCCCTGACCTCGCTCGGCCGTATCACGGCATCCGAGTCACGACGGAACCCGAGACGCTCGACGACCGAGTGAGGGCCTACGCACCGCGCCTCGCTCCGGACCAGCGCTTCGGTGGCAGAACGGCAGCACGGATCTGGCGGATGCCTGTTCCCGCAGCATGGGAGGAGGACCAGACACTGCAGGTGTTCGTGCCCACGAGTGGTTTCCGCCCGCGCACCGCCGGCGTCGCCGGGTTCCGGCTGGCGACCGAGCGGCTCACCATCCACCGGGTCGACGACGTGCCTGTGCTGGATCCAGTCGCCACGCTCTTCTCGTGTGCGAAGGAGCTCTCGCTTCTCGAGGCCGTGACACTCGTCGACGCGATCCTCACCACCGCTGACAACTATCCGGCACTTCGGCTGGGCCGTCCGTTCGTGACGATCGAGGACATTGCGGAGCGCCTCGACGTATGGGGCCGGTTTCCCGGATGCGGCACCATTCGGAAGGCGCTGGCCCTCGCCTGCTACGGCGTCGAATCGCCGAAGGAGACGGAGACGCGACTTCTCATGCGGGCGCACGGGCTACCGGATCCGGTGGTGCAGTACAGAGTGCTGGATGGCTTCAGACTCGTCGCGCGTATCGATCTCGCTTACCCGGAGCTCAAGATCGCGATCGAGTACGAGGGCGACGGACATCGCACGAGTATCGAGCAGTGGCGGCGTGACATCCAGCGCCAAAGAGAGCTGGAAGCAAGGGGCTGGATCGTGATCCGCCTCATCCAGGAGGACCTCCACGACGCCGGCGCGCTGATCGACCGCATCCGCGGCGCCATCGCATCCCGCTCGGCATGACCGATCGGTCGGCCCACGCCGCACTGCCGAGGTCAGTTGTGTACGACTCCGGGGCGATTCGCGTACATGATCGACCCCGCGCCTGCGAGAACCGGGCACCACGAGCTCGCGGCCGCACACACGTCCCGCAGCGAGGTCAGTAACGTACGCTTCCGAGCGAGTTCCCGTACACAATCGACCCCGCACCTGCGAGAACCGGGCACCACGCGCTCGCGGCCGCATACACGTCCCGCAGCGAGGTCAGTTACGTACGCTTCCGGGTCGATTCGCGTACATAATCGACCCGGCATCGGCCGCGGGAAGCCCGCCGGCTACGCCTCGGGCTCGCCGTGCAGCAGGGCGCGCAGCCAGTCGCGGGCCTCGACGAACACGCCGTCGGCGTAGCGCTCGGGGTAGTGGACGATCCTGCGGTCGGCGCGGGGGTACGAGCCGAGGAAGACCACGCGCGGGCTGAACCGGCGGATGCCGAGCAGCGCGTCGGCCATGCGCTCGTCGTAGGCGTGCCCGTCGGCATCCACCACGAAGCGGTACCGGCCGAGCGCGTCTCCGACGGGCCGGGACTGCAGCAGCGACAGGTTGATGCCGCGGGTCGAGAACTGCTCGAGCATGTCGAGCAGCGCACCCGGTCGATCATCGGGCAGCTCGACGATCAGCGAGGTCTTGTCGGCTCCGGTCGGCTCTCCCGGCGGGGTGGGCTTCGACACGAGCACGAAGCGCGTCACGGCGTGGTCGTTGTCGCCGATCTGCTCGGCGAGCACCTCGACATCGTGATGCTGCACGATCCCCGGCGCGGCGATGGCTGCCTGGGCGGGCGTCGTGCCGTCGAGCACGCCGAGAATGGATGCCACATTGCTGGCCGCCGGAACATGCGCGTGCCGCGGCAGGTGCTCCCCCAGCCAGCTGTGGCACTGCGCGTAGGCGACGGGATGCGCGGCGATGACGTCGACGTCCTCCAGCCGCACACCGGGCTTGCCGACCAGCACGAAGTTCACCTTCACCAGGTACTCGCCGATGATGCGCAGCCCTGGCAGCGTGGCCAGCGCGTCGAGCGTGGTCGACACCCCGCCCTCGACGGAGTTCTCGATCGCGATCATCGCGGCGTGGCTGCGGTCTTCGAGCACGTCGGCGAGCGCCTCGCCGACATTGTGGACGGGCTTCCAGTCGTGACCGCGGGCCTCGGGCACCTGGTCGAGCGCTGCTTCGGTGAAGGTTCCTGCGGGGCCCAGATAGCTGTAGGTGCGGCGTTCGATCACCTCGTCAGCCTAGCCCTGCCGCTTCCCGGCCCTTCGAGTCGTTTCACTACCACGAACCCGCCCATCTCGGCATCCGTCACCTGCTGAGGTGCGCGACCGGGCGAGGAGGGGCAGACTATCCCCATGACGAGCCGAGCCGGCCTCCCCGCGGAGGAAAAAGACCTCATCGACGTCGACGAGCTGATCGCCGCCTACTACGACCGGCATCCGGACCCGTCGGTCGCCGCGCAGCGGGTCGCGTTCGGCACCAGCGGACACCGCGGTTCCGCGCTGAGCAGCAGCTTCAACGAGGACCACATCCTGGCCACCACGCAGGCGATCGTCGACTACCGCCGCGAACAGGGCATCCAGGGCCCGCTCTTCCTCGGTCGCGACACGCACGCACTGTCGCTGCCCGCCGAGCGCAGCGCCGTCGAGGTGCTCGTCGCCAACGGCGTCGACGTGCGCACCGACTCGCGCGACTCGTGGGTGCCGACGCCGGCGCTCAGCCACGCGATCCTCACGCACAACCGCGGGATGGCCGCCGACGACCCCGCCCGCGCCGACGGCATCGTCGTCACACCCAGCCACAACCCGCCCCGCGACGGCGGCTTCAAGTACAACCCGCCGCACGGCGGCCCGGCCGACACCGACGCGACCGGCTGGATCGCCCAGCGCGCCAACCAGCTGATCGAGGCCGGCCTCGAGGGGGTCACGCGCATCCGCTACGCCGACGTCGACGGCGATTCGATCGGCGAGTACGACTTCCGCGATGCGTACGTGCGCGATCTGCCGTCGATCATCGACATCGAGGCGATCAAGCGCTCCGGCGTGCGCATCGGCGCCGACCCGATGGGCGGCGCATCGGTCGAGTACTGGCAGCTCATCAAGGACATGCACGGCATCGAGCTCACCGTCGTGAACCCCGAGGTCGACCCGACCTGGCGCTTCATGACCCTCGACTGGGACGAGAAGATCCGCATGGATCCGTCGTCGTCCAGCGCGATGACATCCCTCGTCGCGAAGCGCGCCGACTACGACGTGCTCACCGGCAACGACGCCGACGCCGACCGGCACGGGATCGTCACCCCGGATGCCGGGCTGATGAACCCCAACCACTACCTGGCCGTCGCGATCGACTACCTCTTCTCGCACCGCACCGAGTGGCCGCGCGATGCGGCGATCGGCAAGACCCTCGTGTCGTCGATGATCATCGACCGCGTCGCCGAGTCGCTGGGTCGCCGCCTGCTCGAGGTGCCGGTCGGGTTCAAGTGGTTCGTGCCCGGTCTGCTCGACGGCTCGGTCGCGTTCGGCGGCGAGGAGTCGGCCGGTGCGTCGTTCCTGCGCAGGGACGGCAGCGTGTGGTCGACCGATAAGGACGGCATCCTGCTCTGCCTGCTCGCCGCGGAGATCATCGCCGTGACCGGCAAGACGCCGTCCGAGCGCTACCGCGAGCTCGAGCAGGCGTTCGGATCCTCGGCGTACCAGCGGGTGGACGCCCCGGCGACGCCGGAGCAGAAGGCGACACTCGGCAAGCTGGCTCCGGATGCCGTGGGCGCGACCGACCTGGCCGGCGAGCCGATCACGGCGAAGCTCTCGCACGCGCCCGGCAACGGCGCGGCCATCGGCGGCCTGAAGGTGCAGACCGAGCACGCCTGGTTCGCCGCCCGCCCGTCGGGCACGGAGGACGTCTACAAGCTGTATGCCGAGAGCCTCAAGGGGCCGGAGCACCTCGCGCAGGTGCAGGAGGAGGCGCGAGCCGTCGTGACCGCCGCGCTCGGCGGCTGACCCTCCCGCGAGCTCACGTCGAGCGTCAGGAACTCTCGATCCAGCGACGCAGCGTCGCCGCCTCGGGCGCCAGCAGGTCGGGATCGTCGTCGGGCACGAATTCGATGAGGGCGTCGCGAGGCGGCGTCGGCTGAGCGGCCGCTGCAGCGAACAGCGGATGCCAGAGGCTCTCCCTCTCGACGAGACGGCGGCGCCGGTCGAAGGGCCACCACGAGAACACGTGCACAGCGCTCACCTGCGCGGCCAGCGCGTCGTACTCGGCGAGCGCGACCGCGTCGGGGGCGTCGATCGAGGGCTGCCAGTACGTCGTGAGGCCTGGCACGTCGGCGATCAGGCGCAGCACGGCGTCGGAGGTGTCGGCGATCGTCCCGCGGTGGTACTCGAGCGCGAGGGCGATGCCCCGCTCGGAGGCCTCGGCGGTGGCATCCCGCAGCCGGGAGACGATCTGCGCGTACTGCGCCGGGGTCGCGTCGCACGAGTCGACGTCGCCGGCCCAGATGCGCACGCGATCGGCGCCGAGGACAGCTGCGCTGTCGAGGATCGGCGTGAGCGGCTCGTCGGCTCCGCTGCGGAAGTACGAACCGTACGAGCAGACCCCGAGTCCGGCATCCGTCGTCATCCGCGCGACGGCAGCTGCGCGCCCGACATCGCCTGCCGGGACGTGCACATCGCCGCCCCACTCGATCACCTCGAGCCCCGCCCCGGCTGCCAGCTCGACCACCCGCTCGGGCGAGAGCCGGCGGAACGTCACCGAGCAGAGGCCGGGTCGCGTGGTCATCAGCGACCGAGCTCGCGCTCGACGCGGTGGACGGCCTCGTCGAGCGCGGCACCCTGCAGGGCATAGAGGCCGACGGAGCGAGCATCACTCATCCCGCCAGCCTAACGATGGTCGCGGCGACGCTGAGAGGTCAGTCGTGTACGGCTGGAGGCGTCCAGACGTACACAACTGACCTCGCACAGCGCAGCGCGGGCGCCGGATGCCGGGACTCAGACCTCGGCGAGCAGGCGGAACGCCTTCGACGCCGCGGTGACCTCGTCGGGCGTGAGCTCGGCGAGCACCGCGCGCATGCGCTCGGCGTACTCGGCCCGCAGGGTCGCGAGGGTGCGCTGCGCCTCAGGCGTCGCGGTGAGAACTCGCAGTCGTCCGTCGCGCTCGTCCGGACGGGATTCGAGCAGACCGAAGTCCTCGAGCATCCGGATCTGCCTGCTCACCATCGACTTGTCGATGCCGAAGAGCTCGGCCAGCCGGTGCGCGTTCGCATCACCGGTGCGGGCGACGTACGACAGCAGCTTGTAGCCGGAGGGCTGCAGGTCGGGGTGGACCCGAGCCGCAGACTCCTTCCAGAGCGTTCTGGCACGGGCGAAGATGAGGTTCAGATGCCCCTGGAAGTCGGCAAGCACGTTGTCGACCTCCTGCTCGTGCTCAGCGTGCCCGGTCTGCATGTCAGCGCACCACCTGCACGCTGCCCGTGGCCGCGCCGACCTCAGCACCGGCGACCTCGATCGCCGAGTCCTTGGCCTGCTCGCGCAGCTGCTCGGCGGAGTTCTTCGTCGACAGCGGCTTGTTGCGGATGAACGCGATGGCGATCACGCCGATCACGGCCAGCGGGATGGCGATGATGAACGCGTCGGCGATGCCGTGCCCGTAGGCGGACTCGACGACGGTGCGGATGGCCTCAGGCAGGTCGCCGATCTTCGGCACGTTGCCCGATCCCAGTTCCTTCAGCGCCTCGAGCTCTTCGGGCGAGCTCGGCTTGAAGCCGGCGAAGCCGTTCTTGATGTACTCGGCGACGTTGGTCGCGAGGATCGAGCCCATGATGGTGACGCCGATGGTGCCGGCGATGGTGCGGAAGAAGTTCACGCCCGACGAGGCGGCGCCCAGCTGCCGTGCCGGAGTGTCGTTCTGCACGATCAGGGTGAGGTTCTGCATGACCATGCCGAGTCCGGCGCCCAGCGCGAACATGTACACCGCGACGAGCGGGAAGGGGGTGTCGTAGCGCAGGGTGGACATCAGGCTGACGCCGCCGACGGTGAGGACGGAGCCGAGCAGCATCCAGCCCTTCCACTTGCCGAACCGGCTGACCAGCTGGCCGATGATGATCGACGCGCCCATCTGCCCGACGATCATCGGGATGGTCATCAGACCGGACTCGGTCGGCGTGGCGCCACGGGCCAGCTGGAAGTACTGCGCGAGGAACACCGAGGTGGCGAACATCGAGACGCCGATCGCGATCGACGCGATGACCGAGAGGGTGAAGGTGCGGTTCAGGAACAGCGAGAGCGGGATGATCGGCTCCTTGACCAGAAGCTCGACCACGACGAACCCGATGAGCACGACGACCGATCCGATGGCGAGCGCGTAGCTGGTGACGGAGTCCCAGTCGAACTGCTGGCCGCCCATGGAGACCCAGATCAGCAGCGCCGAGACGCCGACTGCGAGCAGCACGATGCCGAGGTAGTCGATCGAGACCTTCACGTTCTGCGGCTTGGGCAGGTGCAGGGTGACCTGCAGCAGCACGAGCGCGAGCACGGCGAACGGCACGCCGACGAAGAAGTTGGCGCGCCAGCCCCACACGTCGGTGATGAATCCGCCGAGCAGCGGGCCGCCGATGGTGGCCAGCGCCATGATGCCGCCGACGACACCCATGTACTTGCCGCGCTCACGGGGCGAGATGATGAGGGCGACCGCGACCATCACGAGCGACATCAGGCCACCGACGCCGAGGCCCTGCACCACGCGCATGGCGATGAGCATGTCGATGCTGTGCGCGAATCCAGCCGCCACGGTGCCCGCGGTGAACAGCACGAGCGAGAGCTGCACCAGCACCTTGCGGTCGAGCAGGTCGGCGAGCTTTCCCCAGATCGGGGTCGACACGGCGGTCGCGAGCAGGCTGGCGGTGATCACCCAGGTGTACTGCGCCTGGGTTCCGCCGAGGTCGGCGATGATGACGGGCAGCGAGGTCGAGACGACGGTGCCCGAGAGCACGGCGACGAACATGCCGACGATGAGGCCGGAGATGGCGGTGAAGACCTCGCGAGGCGTGCGTACGGCCTCAGCGGTGGGCGATGGGGTGGAATTCAACGGGGTGACGCTCCTGAAAGATAGTTGATCTTCGTCAACGATACCGGATTAGTTGATATTTCTCAACCATTGCTCGGGGTCAACCATTGCGCGGGGTCAACCATTCCCGCCGCCTTGCACTTCTCCACGGGGAGCACTTCACTGAAGTCGAGCAGACGTCTCCCCGTGCGTCGAAGAGAGCAGGTCATGAGCAGGATCCGTCCCCGCGCCCACGCCGTCATGGACGCCGATGCGTTCGCGCTGCTGTTCGATGAGCCGCGTCGCGACCGCTTCGCGTCGCTGGCGGACGTCGGCAGCCGGATGCTGATCACCGACCTCGATGATCCGGCTCACGCCGTTCTGCTCGCCGAGACGGAGGTGCTGCTCACGTCGTGGGGCGCTCCCCGGCTCGATGCCGAACGTCTGGCACGAATGCCCAGGTTGCGTGCGGTGCTGCATGCCGCCGGCAGCGTGCAGCACCTGGTGTCGGATGAGCTGTGGGCCCGCGGCATCCGGCTCACCACCGCGGCCGATGCCAACGCGATGCCGGTCGCCGAGTTCACGCTCGGTGCGATCCTGCTCGCCGGCAAGCGCACCTTCACGCACCTGCGCGCCCCGCACGATGCGACCTGGAACGCCTGGACAGTGCGACGGATCGGCAACGTCGACCGCACCGTGGGGATCGTCGGGTTCTCGCGCATCGGGCGCCGGGTGGTCGAGCTGCTGCGCCCGTTCGACGGCATCCGCGCCCTCGTCGCCGACCCCTTCGCTGACGCCGCCGCCGTCGAAGCGGCGGGCGCGACGCTGCTGCCGCTCGACGACATGCTGCCGCAGGTCGACGTGCTCTCCCTCCACGCCCCCTCGCTGCCCGCCACGAGGCACATGATCGCAGCCCCGCAGCTCGCCGCGCTGCCCGACGGCGCGACGGTGATCAACACCGCACGCGGCGCGCTGCTCGATCACGACGCTCTGCTCGGCGAGTGCCGCACGGGCCGCCTCGATGCGGTGCTCGACGTCACAGAGCCCGAGCCGCTGCCCGCCGACTCCGAGCTGCGCCACCTGCCGAACGTCGCGATCACCCCGCACCTCGCCGGGTCGCTGGGCACCGAGACCAGGCGACTCGCTGACGCCGCCCTCGACGAGCTCGCCGCGTACGTCGTGGGGGCGCCGGCCAGGCATCCGGTATCCCAGGCCGAGCTCGCGATCAGCGCGTGATCCGCTGAGCACGATTCGGGGTCGCGCATCGCGCGCGGCGGTGGTGGAGTAGAGGCATGCGCGCAGTCATCATGCACGGACCCGGCGACGTCCGGGTCGAAGACGTTCCCGCCCCCGAGCTCGTGGAGCCGACCGACGCGATCATCCGCGTCGACGCGGCCTGCATCTGCGGCTCGGACCTCTGGCCGTACCGCGGCATCTCGCCGCTCAAGCGACCGTCGCGGATGGGGCACGAGTACATCGGCGTCGTCGAGCAGGTCGGCTCGGAGGTGCGCGACATCCAGGTCGGGGACTTCGTGGTCGGATCGTTCATGGCATCCGACAACACCTGCGAGATCTGCGAGGCCGGGTATCAGTCCCGATGCATTCACGTCGTCGGCATGGGCTCGATCGGCACACAGACCGAGTACGCCCGGATCCCCTGGGCCGACGGCACGCTCGTCAAGGTCACCGGAGACATCACGCCGGAGCGTCGGCGCAGCCTGCTCGCTGCGTCCGACGTGCTCGGCACGGGATGGTTCGCGGCTGTCGCGGCCGAGGCGGCCCCAGGCAAGACGGTGGCCGTGGTCGGCGACGGGGCAGTGGGCCTGCTCGGCATCCTCGCGGCTTCGCAGCTGGGCGCCGAGCGCATCATCGCGATGTCTCGGCACGCCGACCGGCAGGCGCTCGCCCGCCGCTTCGGCGCGACCGACATCGTCGAGGAGCGAGGGGATGCCGGCGTCGCGGCGATCAAGGAGATGACCGGGGGCTACGGCGCGCACTCCACCATCGAGGCGGTCGGCACGCAGGAGGCGATGGAGCAGGCCATCCGCTCCACCCGCGCCGGCGGCCATGTCGGCTTCGTCGGCGTCTCGCACGGCGTGAGCCTGGACGGGCAGGAGCTGTTCCTCTCGGGCATCCACCTGCACGGCGGACCCGCGCCGGTGCGCCGCTTCCTGCCCGACCTCATCGACCGGATCATGAACGACCAGATCGACCCGGGCGCGGTGTTCGACCAGACGCTGTCGGTCGACGACGCGGCCGAGGGCTACCGCGCGATGGATGAGCGCTGCGCGATCAAGGTGATGCTCGAGTTCTGAGCGGGCCGCGCGCGGCGGTCAGGCGCTCGCGCGAGGGATCAGCGCGGGTGCGAGCAGCAGGTCGTCCGGACGCTCGCCCTCGATCCACGCGACGAGAGCCGCCACGGCCCGCTCGCCGAGCGCGTCGAAGTCCTGGCGGACGGTCGTGAGGGGCGGCTGGAAGTTCGCGGCGTCGGCGATGTCGTCGAAGCCGATCACCGCGACGTCGTCGGGCACGCGCCGGCCAGATTCTGCGAGCGCGCGCAGCACGCCGAGCGCCATCTGGTCGTTCGCGGCGAAGATCGCGGTGACGCCGGATGCCGGCATCCGGTGCACCGATTCGAACCCGGATGCTGCGCTCCAGTCTCCCCGCACGACCTCCGGCGGCTCTGTGCCTGCGGCGGCGAGCGCCTCACGCCAGCCGCGCTCGCGCTCGGCAGCGGCGAACGATCCGGCCGGGCCGGAGAGATGATGCACCGTGCGGTGCCCGCGGGCCAGCAGATGCTCTGTCGCGGCGCGAGCGCCCGCGGCGTGGTCGGTGCCGATCGCGGTGAATCGCTCGTCGGGCGGCGAGTCGACGACGACGAGGCGGAGGCCGGCGGACGCGGCATCACGCGCCAGCGCGGTGGCCTCGTTCAGCACGATCGCGCCGTCGACGCCCTGATCGCGAAGGCGATCGAACGCGTCGGCGATGTCGGCATCCGCGCCGAGCGTGAGGACGGTCAACGCGTAGCCGCGGGATGCAGCCGCGTCGGCGACCGCCTGCAGCATGCGGGAGTTGCCCACCGTGGCGAGAGTCTGCGCGACGAGTCCGAGAGTCTGGCTGCGTCCGGTGCGCAGGGCGCGCGCCGCGCGGTTGGGGCGGTAGCCGAGCTCTGTCATGGCCGTTTCGACACGCGCCCGCGTCTCGGGATCGACCCTCGGACTGCCGTTCGCGACGCGGGAGACGGTCTGGCCGGAGACGCCTGCCCGCTCGGCGACCATCGCCATCGACACGCGCACTGACGTCGACATCAGGTCCCCTTCTCGAGCGCTCCGGAGTGTTGACGTTACCACGCAGACCGCGCTACCGTGTTGACGTGAACACGTCAGAATCTCCCGGGATGCGCACGTCCGAACTCGGCGCTGGCGTCGTCAAGCGCGCCACTCGTCTGGCCGACGGCCGCGAGCTGTTCTACTACGACGACCCCGGCACGACCCTCCGCGCCGAGCGAGGCCTCGACGCCCGCACGCTCGACGGACGTCCTGAAACGGCAACGATGCGGCAGGACGTCCTCACCGGCGACTGGATCAGCTTCGCCACCGCGCGTCAGAATCGCGTCATGATGCCCAGCGCCGACGCCGACCCGCTGGCTCCGCAGACGCCGAGCAACCCGTCGGAGGTTCCGGCGAACTATGACGTGGCGGTCTTCGAGAACCGCTCCCCCGCCTTCGGACCGGCGCTGAGCGAGGCCGTCGGCGGCGTGCCGGAAGCCCGCAACTCCCCGCGCGGACTCGACGATCTCGCAGAGCTCGGTCTCGGCCGCACGCGCACGAGCATCGGCCGCTGCGAGGTCGTGTGCTTCAGCCCCGACCATCGGGGCTCCTTCGGCACGCAGTCGGTCACCCGCGCACGCACGGTGATCGAGGCCTGGGCCGATCGCACGGCCGCGCTGTCCGCGCTGCCCGGCATCCAGCAGGTCTTCCCCTTCGAGAACCGCGGTGAGGCGATCGGCGTCACGCTGCCGCACCCGCACGGTCAGATCTACGCCTACCCGTACGTCACCCCGCGCACGCAGCGGCTGCTCGACAGCATCCAGCGCTCGTCACCCGATCTGATGACGCGCGTGCTCGATTCCGAGCGCGACTCCGACCGCGTTGTGCTGCAGGGCGAGCACTGGACGGCCTTCGTGCCCTTCGCTGCTCGTTGGCCCCTCGAGGTGCAGCTCATGCCGCACCGCCACGCGCCCGACTTCGCGGCTCTCACCGAGGCCGAGCGCGACGAGCTCGCTCCTCTCTACCTGCGTCTGCTGCGGGGAGTGGATGCCCTGTACTCGACGCCCACGGCGTACATCGCGGGATGGCACCAGGCCCCCGTGAACACCGGTCGCGACTCCGTGCGCATGCGCCTCGAGCTGACCAGCCCGCGCCGCGCCGAGGACAAGCTGAAGTTCCTCGCCGGGTCCGAGGCCGCCATGGGCGCGTGGACCGCCGAGATCCTTCCCGAGGTGGCCGCGGAGCGTCTGCGCACGGCTATCGCATCCGTTCCCGAGGTGACCGCATGAGCGCCCTTGACGACGCCCGCGCGCTGTTCACCCATGTCACCGGACGCGACCCTGAGGGCATCTGGTCAGCCCCAGGACGCGTCAACCTGATCGGCGAGCACACCGACTACAACGAGGGGTTCGTGCTGCCGTTCGCGATCCCGCACCGCACGTTCGCCGCCGCGCAGCTGCGCGATGACGACCGCATCCGGGTCGCCTCGACCTTCGCCGAGGCCCCGGTAGAGGTCGGCATCGACGACCTGGACAGGCTCTTCCCCACCGCGACGGGCGTCGAGCCGGCCGTGCCGGAATGGTCGGCTTATGCACTGGGGGTCGCCTGGGCCCTGCGGCTCGCGGTCACGGGCGCCCCCGCGCGCGGCGTCGACATCGCGATCGCGTCGGACGTGCCGGTCGGTGCAGGGCTGTCGTCGTCGGCCGCGATCGAGGGCGCTGTCGCCTCCGCCCTGAACGAGCTCTGGAACCTCGACGCCGACGCGGTGACCCTCGCCCAGGTCGGCCGCCGTGCCGAGAACGAGGCGGTCGGCGCACCCACCGGGATCATGGACCAGATGGCGTCGATGCTCGGCCGCCCCGACGCTGCGACCTTCATCGACTGCCTGACCCTCGAGACGCGGTCGGTGCCGACCGGATTCACCGCCGAGGGGCTCGAGGTGCTCGTCATGGACACGCGGGTGAAGCACGCGCACTCGACCGGCGGCTACCGGGAGCGCCGTGAGGCGTGCGAGCGCGGGGCTGCGCTGCTCGGCATCCCGTCGCTGCGGCACGCCGGCGTCGACGACCTGCCGCGCGCCGCAGAGCTGATGGACGACGTGACCTTCCGCCGGGTGCGGCATGTGATCACCGAGAACCAGCGCGTTCTCGACACCGTCCGCACCCTCACCGAGAGCGGCCCGCGGGCGATCGGCGATCTGCTGGTCGCCTCGCACGCGTCGATGCGCGACGACTTCGAGATCTCGGTGCCCGAGCTCGACCTCGCGGTCGAGACCGCGCTCTCGCAGGGCGCCGTCGGCGCCCGCATGACGGGTGGCGGGTTCGGCGGCGCCGCGATCGCGCTGGTCCCGCAAGAGGACGTGGGGAAGATCGCGGATGCCGTCACGAAGGCCTTCCCGGATGCTGGCTTCGCCGCCCCTCACGTGTTCACCGTGCATCCCTCCGACGGACCGCGCCGGGACGCCTGACCGCAGCGCCTCCCTCACACACTCACCGTCGGCGCCCCCTCACAGCGTCGGCGCCCCCTCGCGCGTGCGCGACGAGGAGGGGGCGCCGACGGCCGGAGGGGGCGCCGACGTGGATGACTCGTCAGTCGAGGGCGGTCATCACGTGCTTGATGCGCGTGTAGTCGTCGAAGCCGTACTGCGAGAGATCCTTGCCGTAGCCGGAGTGCTTGAAGCCGCCGTGCGGCATGTCGGACACGAACGGGATGTGCGTGTTCACCCACACGCACCCGAAGTCGAGGTCGCGGGTGAACCGCATCGCCCTGCTGTGATCGCGCGTGAAGATCGACGCCGCCAGTGCGTAGCGCACCCCGTTCGCCAGTTCGAGCGCCTCGTCGTCCATCTCGAACGACTGCACGGTGAGCACGGGACCGAAGACCTCGTTCTGCACAGCCTCATCGTCCTGCCGCATGCCCGAGACGATCGTCGGCTCGAAGAAGTACCCCTTCTCGCCCTGCCGTCGCCCGCCCGTCTCGATCGTCGCGTGGGCGGGCAGCCGGTCGATGAAGCCCTGCACCTGCGCGAGCTGCGCAGCGCTTGAGAGCGGACCGAACAGCACGCCCTCCTCCTGCGGCCCGCCGGTGCGCGCGTGGGTGCGGGTGCGCTCGACGAGGGCCTTCACCAGCTCGTCGTGCACCGAGGAGTGCGCGATCACGCGGGTCGCGGCCGTGCAGTCCTGGCCGGCGTTGAAGAACGCGGCGGTGACGATGGCATCCACCGCCTTCTCGATCGACGCGTCATCGAAGACGATGGCGGGCGCCTTGCCGCCGAGCTCGAGGTGCACGCGCTTCAGGTCGGATGCCGCCGACTCCGCGACCGCCATGCCCGCCCGCACCGATCCGGTGATGGCGACCATCTGCGGCACGGGGTGCGCGACGAGCGCGGCACCGGTGTCACGGGCGCCGAGTACGACGTTGAGGGTTCCGGCCGGGGTGTGCTGGGCCACGATCTCGGCCAGCAGCAGAGTCGACAGCGGGGTCGACTCGGCGGGCTTGAGCACGACGGTGTTGCCTGCGGCGAGCGCCGGGGCGATCTTCCACACCGCCATGTTGAGCGGGTAGTTCCACGGCGTGACCTGGCCGATCACGCCGATCGGCTCGCGGCGCACATACGAGGTGTGTCCTGCTGCGTACTCGCCGGCCGCGCGCCCCTCGAGGCTCCGGGCTGCGCCGGCGAAGAAGCGCAGCTGATCGATGGACTGCTCGATCTCGTCGGCGACGAGGGTGGCGCGGGGCTTGCCGGTGTCCTGTGATTCGAGGTCGGCGAACTCCTCGGCGCGGGATGCCATGGCATCCGCTATCCGGAACAGCGCGAGCTGCCGCTCGGCCGGGGTCTTGTGGCGCCAGAGCGGGAACGCCGTCGCGGCGGCCGCGTATGCGGCGTCGAGGTCGTGCGCGTCGGACAATGGGACGCGACCGTACACCTCCTCGGTGGCCGGGTCGATGAGGTCGAGGGTTCCGGTGCCGTGCGCGTCTCGCAGGGATCCGCCGATGTGGTTCTGCAGCGTCGTCGTTGCCATGCGGCCACTCTAGCCAGAAGAGCTGCGGATTCGGAAGTTTTCTCGTCCGTTTTCTGCGAATACGGTTGCGTACGCCTGTTTGGCATGTCAAGATCAGCACATGACCGACAAGTCGAAGACCACCGCCCTTGACGATGTCTCGAAGCGGATCATCGAGCTGCTGCAGCAGGACGGGCGCCGGCCCTACGCCGAGATCGGCCGTGCGGTCGGCCTCAGCGAAGCGGCGGTGCGTCAGCGCGTGCAGCGGCTCACCGACTCTGGTGTCATGCAGATCGTGGCGGTCACCGACCCGAGACAGCTCGGTTTCGCGCGGATGGCGATGATCGGCATCCGCACCTCCGGCGATCCCCGGGAGGTGGCGGAGGCCGTCAAGGCGTTCGACGAGATCGCTTACGTCGTCGTCACCCTAGGCACCTTCGACGTGCTCGCCGAGGCGATCTGCGAGACCGATGAGGATCTCCTCGAGCTGGTCTCGATGCGCGTGCGCGCCATCCCGGGGGTCGAGCACACCGAGAGCCTCATCTACGCCGGTCTGCACAAGGACTTCTACAACTGGGGCACGCGCTGAGGCTCAGCTGCGCCGCCCTCCCCTTCGAGAGAGAACGTGATCCATGGGCACCACAGTGTTCGAGCGCTCGCGCCCGCACGACGGCCTGATCGACGCGGCCCTGCGCGACACCAAGCACGCCGCCTTCTGGCTGGACGACATCGAGCGGCCGAGCTACCCCGCGCTCACCGCGAGCTCCCACGCCGACCTCGTCATCGTCGGCGGCGGCTACGCCGGCCTGTGGACGGCGGTGCGCGCCAAGGAGCGCGACCCGCAGCGCTCCGTCATCCTGCTCGAGGCGGCCCGCGTCGGCTGGGCGGCATCCGGTCGCAACGGCGGCTTCTGCGAGGCCAGCCTGACGCACGGCTACGAGAACGGCATGAACCGCTGGCCCGACGAGATGGAGCAGCTCGAGCGACTCGGGCTCGAGAACCTCGACGGCATCGAGGAGTCAGTCGAGCGCTACGGCATGGACGTCGACTGGGAGCGCACCGGGCAGCTCGCCGTCGCCGTCGAGCCGCACCAGATCGAATGGATGCACGGCGAGGGCTTCCTCGATCAGGACGCCGTGCGCGCCGAGGTCGATTCCCCCACCTATCTCGCCGGCAACTGGGACCGCGCGGGCTGCGCGATGATCCAGCCCGCCAAGCTCGCCGTCGAGCTCGCCCGGGTGGCGACGGAGCTGGGCGTGGTGATCCATGAGCGCAGCCGCGTCAACGGAATCAGCGGCTCGGGCCGCCAGACCATCACCGTCGCGGGCGGCGCAGCCGTCACAGCCGATCACGTCGCGCTGGCCACGAACGTGTTCCCGTCGCTGCTCACGCGCAACCGGCTGATGACCGTGCCCGTGTACGACTACGTGCTGATGACCGAGCCGCTCACGGCAGAGCAGTACGACGCGATCGGGTGGAAGAACAGACAGGGCCTGGCAGACAGCGCCAACCAGTTCCACTACTACCGGCTCAGCGCCGACAACCGCATCCTGTTCGGCGGCTACGACGCGATCTATCACTTCGGTGGCAAGGTGCGCGCCGAGTACGAGGAGCGGCCCGGGAGCTTCCGCAAGCTCGCCTCGCACTTCTTCACGACGTTCCCTCAGCTGGAGGGCCTGCGCTTCACGCACCGCTGGGCCGGGGCGATCGACTCGTGCAGCCGCTTCTGCGCATTCTTCGGCACGGCTCGCGGCGGTCGCGTCGCGTACGCGACGGGATTCACCGGCCTCGGCGTCGGCGCCAGCCGGTTCGCCGCCGACGTCATGCTCGATGAACTCGCGGGCCTCGACACCGAGCGCACCCGCCTGCAGATGGTGCGCACCAAGCCCATCCCCTTCCCGCCCGAGCCCGCCGCATCCATCGGCGTCAACCTCGTGCGCAGGTCGATGGACCACGCCGACCACAACGAGGGCAAGCGCAACCTGCTGCTCAAGGCACTCGACGCCGTCGGCATGGGGTTCGACTCGTGAGCCTGCCGCTGGAGACGGCCGGAGTCGTGACGGATGCCCTGCACTCCCCTCTCGGGCATACCGACCTGCCCTCGGACGTCGTGCGGGCGGGGGCGCCGAGCACGGGCATCCGGGCGCTCGGGGCATTCGCCGGCGTCGAGCTGGGCATCTGGGAGATGACCGAGGGCGCCGCCGTCGACACCGAGGCTGACGAGGTGTTCATGGTGCTCGCCGGCTCAGCGCGGATCGACTTCATCGAGCCGCCGCTGCCGTCCGTCGAGCTGCGCGCCGGGTCGGTCGTGCGCCTGAGCGAGGGCATGCAGACCCTCTGGACCGTGCACGAGACCCTCCGGAAGGTCTACGTCGCCTGACCCGGCGGGACACACAGGCGCCCGTCACCCGCGGGCCAGCAGTGCCAGGTGCAGGGCTGCGACGGTCTGGCCGTCGTCGAGGTCGGCGCCGAGCAGGTCGGAGATCACCGCGAGGCGCTGGTAGAACACCGACCGCGACAGATGGGAAGCGGATGCCGCGGCCGTGCGGCTGCCCGGGTGCGCCACCACAGCAGCGAGCACCCGCAGCAGATCGCCCTGGTGCTGCTCGTCGTACCGGATCAGCGGCGCGAGCAGTCGCTCGCTGTGCTCCTGCAGCCGGTGGTCGTCGCCGAGCTCGCTCACCAGCCGGGTGAGCGGACGGTCGTCGACGCGGCGCACCTCACCCGCGCGCAGGCGAGCGGCGAGCAGGCGAGTCGGGCGGACGGATGCCAGCAGCTGAGCCACCGTGCTGACCTCCGGTCCCGCGGCGAGCCCGGTCCCGGCGTCCGCCGCCGCTCGACTGAGCACGGTGGAAGGCAGCGGCCGTGGCGACGACACGAGCACCACCGCCGAGCCGTCGTGCACGGCGCCGAGCGCACGCACGGCACCGCGGTCGAAGGCATCCCCTCCGGTGAGCGCGGCGACCAGGGCATCCAGCGCCGTGGCATCCGCCCTTTCGGCGATCAGCACACAGAGCACCCGCCCCCGCACCGGCAGCCCCGCCGCGTGCAGGCGGGCGGCGACATCCTCATCGCCGGTGTGCCGGCCGCTCAGCACCGCGTCGACCAGGTCGCGCGCGGGCAGCATGGCCCATTCGTCAGGCCCATCCGCCAGCCTCGCGAGTGCGAGGGCGGTCGCAGCGAGCTCGAGCACGGTCATCCGTCCCGCCGGATGCTCGGGCCCCGGCAGTGCGACGAGGGTGCCCCAGCGCACGCCGCGGGCCTCGACCGGCACGGCGAGCAGTCCGTCGCCCGTTCGCGAGAGGGTCGCCCAGTCGGCGAGCACATCGCGCGCGGTCTCGTTCCACAGCTCGGCGGTGACGACCTCGCGGCCCAGAGTCTCGAGTACGACGGGTGCATGCAGCGTCTGCGCCGCGGCACGCACGACGGTGTCCGCCGGAGCTCCGCGCAGCGTGAGTCCCGTGAACAGCTCGTGCAGCCGCTGCCGTTCCTGCAGCGCCTCCAGCTGGCCGGAGATGATGCGCCGGTGCACCGCCTCGGTGACCGCCACGAACTTCACCACGCGCTCGAGCGCGATCAGAGCGAGGCCGTGAGCCCGGCACGCGGAGATCAGCGCGGGCGGTGCGACCGGGAAGCGCGCCCCGAGCTCGAGCACGATGCCCGCGGCCCCGGCATCGGCCAGGCTCGCGGCGACAGCCCGCAGTGCCGTGTCCGTCCCGCTCCACCCCGCTGCCGTCGTCAGCAGCAGCTCGCCCCCGTCGAGCAGGCCGGCGACCTCCGCACTGTCCGAGACGTGCACCCAGCGCACTCGAGCGTCGAGCGCGGGTCCGCCGACGAGCACCTCGGGATCGCCGCGGGCAAGCATTCCGGAGTCGAGCACGTCGCGGATGCGAGGGAGCGCGACGTCGTCCGGACGGTCTGTCCGGATGCTGTCGTCTTCCAGACGGTCTGCACCCATGCATCCATTCTGTCTCCTGAAATCATCGGACTGAAGCCAGATGACCACTCCGGTCAGTCTGTGCGACAGCCCGAAGAACTCGATGAGGAGAACTCTGTGACCACGATTCGTCACTACATCGACGGCGCCGAGACCGGCGCCACCGACCGCACCTTGCCGGTCTACAACCCCGCCACTGGCGAGGCGCACCGCAAGGTCGCCGCCGCCAGCGTGCAGGAGGTCGAGCTGGCGATCGCCTCGGCGAAGGCCGCGCAGCCGGCGTGGCGGGCATCCAGCCTCATCAAGCGCGCGGACGTGTTCTTCCGTCTGCGGCAGATCCTCGCCGAGCGCACCGACGAGCTCGCCGCGATCGTCACCAGCGAGCACGGCAAGGTGCTCTCCGATGCCGCCGGCGAGGTGTCGCGAGGCATCGAGAACGTCGAGTTCGCGGCGGGTCTGCTGCACCACCTCAAGGGCGAGCGCGCCGAGCAGGTCTCTCGCGGTGTCGACGTGCACTCGGTCAAGCAGCCGGTCGGCGTGGTCGCCTGCATCACGCCGTTCAACTTCCCGGTGATGGTTCCGCTGTGGATGGTCGCATCGGCGATCGCGTGCGGCAACACCGTCGTGCTCAAGCCCAGCGAGAAGGATCCGTCGGCGGCGATCTGGCTGGCGAAGGCCTTCCAGGAGGCGGGTCTGCCCGATGGCGTGCTCAATGTCGTCAACGGCGACAAGGTCGCCGTCGACGCGCTCCTCGACTCGAAGGACATCGGCGCGATCAGCTTCGTCGGCTCCACCCCGATCGCGAAGTCCATCTACGAGCGCGCTGCGGCGAACGGCAAGCGCGTGCAGGCCCTGGGTGGCGCGAAGAACCACATGGTCGTCATGCCCGACGCCGACCTCGACGGGGCTGCGGCAGCGGCGATCTCGGCAGCCTACGGCTCGGCCGGCGAGCGGTGCATGGCCGTCTCGGTTCTGGTCGCCGTGGGCGACATCGCCGATGATCTGATCGACGGCATCCGCACCCGTATCGCCGACCTGCGCATCGGCGACGGCACCGACTCCGCCTCCGAGATGGGGCCGCTGATCACCCGCGAGCACCGCGACAAGGTCGTCTCGTACGTCGAGGGCGCGGCAGCCGAGGGCGCCACGGTCGTCGTCGACGGCACGCAGAAGCAGTTCGACGGCGACGGATTCTTCACCGGCGTAACCCTGCTCGACAACGTGCGCCCCGGCATGAAGGTGTACGAAGACGAGATCTTCGGACCGGTGCTCTCGGTCGTGCGCGTCGACAGCTACGCCGACGCGGTCGAGCTGATCAACGCGAACGCGTTCGGCAACGGCACGGCCATCTTCACCCGCGACGGCGGCACCGCGCGTCAGTTCGAGTTCGACATCGAGGTCGGCATGGTCGGCGTCAACGTTCCGATCCCGGTGCCGGTCGGCGCCTTCTCGTTCGGCGGGTGGAAGAACTCGCTGTTCGGCGACTCCCACATCTACGGTCCCGAGTCGATCAGCTTCTACACCCGCTCGAAGGTCGTCACCACGCGCTGGCCCGACCACACGCCCGCCCAGGTCGACCTCGGCTTCCCGAGCAACCACTGAGGATCCGCGATCATGACCGAGTACACCGACCGTCACGGCGTCTCCCACGCGCTGCCCGCCCCCGAGGCCGAGGCGCAGGTGCGCGCCGACGACCGCGCGCACGTCTTCCACTCCTGGAGCGCACAGGCGCTCATCGACCCGATGCCCGTCGCCGGCGGCGCGGGATCGACATTCTGGGACTACAGCGGGAACGAGTATCTCGACTTCTCGAGCCAGCTGGTCAATCTGAACCTCGGTCACCAGCATCCGGATCTCGTCGCCGCGATCCAGCAGCAGGCGGGACGGCTGGCGACCATCCAGCCGTCGGTGGCGAACGACGTGCGCGGCGAGCTCGCCCGTCTCATCGCGGGCGTTGCTCCCGATGGCCTCGAGAAGGTGTTCTTCACCAACGGCGGAGCCGAGGCCAACGAGTACGCCGTGCGCCTCGCGCGCCAGTCGACGGGGCGCCGGAAGGTGCTGTCGATGTACCGCAGCTATCACGGCTCGACCTCGACGGCGATCTCGCTCACCGGCGACCCGCGGCGCTGGGCGAACGATGTCAGCGACACCGGAGCCGTGCGCTTCTTCGGTCCGTATCTGTACCGCTCGCCGTTCCACTCGTCGACTCTGCAGGAGGAGTCGCAGCGGGCACTCGAGCACCTCGAGCAGACGATCCTGCTCGAGGGGTCGTCGACCATCGCGGCGATCATCATCGAGTCGGTCGTCGGCACGAACGGCGTGCTCGTGCCCCCGCCCGGCTACCTGCAGGGGGTGCGCGAGCTGTGCGATCGGCACGGCATCGTGTACATCGCCGACGAGGTGATGGTCGGCTTCGGCCGCATGGGCGAGTGGTTCGGGTTCCAGGCGTACGGCGGGCAGCCCGACCTGATCACCTTCGCGAAGGGCGTGAACTCGGGCTACGTGCCGCTGGGCGGCGTGGTGATCTCCGACCGGATCGCCGCGCACTTCGACACGACGCCGTTCGCGGGAGGCTTGACGTATTCCGGGCATCCGTTGGCGTGTGCCGCCGGGGTGGCGACCTTCGAGGTGTTCGCTCGCGATGGGATCCTCGAGCGGGTGCGCGACCTCGGTGAGCGCATCGTCGAGCCGACGCTGCGGTCGTGGGCTTCGACGCATCCGAGTGTGGGCGAGGTGCGCGGGCGCGGCCTGTTCTGGGCCGTCGAGCTGGTGCGCGACCGCGAGACCCGTGAGCCGCTGGTGCCCTTCAACGCGTCGGGGGCGGATGCTGCACCCATGGGCGCGTTCGCGGCGGGCGCCAAGGAAGCGGGTGTGTGGCCGTTCGTGCACTTCAACCGCACGCACATCGCCCCGCCGCTCGTGATCTCGGAGGACGAGTTGGTTCGCGGGCTTTCGGCGATCGACGAGGCGCTGTCGGTGGCCGACAGCTACGCGGGCTGACGGTGCGGGGTCAGAAACGTACGCTTCGACGCCACTTTCCGTACCGAACTGACCCCGCAGGCGCGTATCCACGCCGTGGTGCGCGCGGCGGATGGAAAACGCCGGTGCGAGCATCCCGCCACCGATGTTTTCCATCCCCACCGGCCGTGCGAGGTCAAGAACGTACGTTCCAGCGCCACTTTCCGTACCGAACTGACCCCGCAGGCGAGCGAGGCGACAGCGCGGGACCAGTTGCCCGTCGATACGCTGGTGCCGTGGAGGACACGTCGCAGGCAGAGATCGCCCAGACCGCAGAGGGCCCCGTGCGCGGCATCCGCCGACCCGACGGGTCGCTCGCCTTCCTCGGCATCCCGTACGCGGCCCCGCCCACCGGCCGCCGGCGCTTCCAGCCGCCGCAGCCGGTCGCGCCGTGGACGGAACCGCTCGATGCGACCCAGTACGGGCCCACGCCGCAGCGCCGCGAGGAGCCGAACGCGATCATCCCCGAGCCGAGCATCCCGGGTGCGGGGATCCTCAACCTCAACGTCTTCACCCCTGCCCTCCCACAGGCTCAGGATCCCAGAGAACAAGGACGCCCGGTGCTGGTGTGGATCCACGGCGGCGGATACTCGTCGGGCTCGGCCGCCAGCCCCTGGTACGACGGCCGCGCCTTCGTGCGCGACGGGATCGTCGTCGTGGCGATCTCCTACCGGCTGGGCTTCGACGGCTTCGGCGTGATCGACGGAGTTCCGGACAACCGCGGGGTGCGCGACTGGCTCGCAGCGCTCGAGTGGGTGCAGCGCAGCATCGCCGGCTTCGGCGGCGACCCTGGCCGCGTGACGATCGCAGGGCAGTCCGCCGGCGGCGGTGCGGTGCTGACGCTGCTCGGGATGCCCGAGGCCCAGCATCTGTTCCGCTCCTCGATCTCGATCAGCGGGGCCCTCGGCGACCTGCCGCGCGATCGGGCGAGGAAACGCAGCGAGCGCCTGGCGTCGATGATCGGCTGCGAGCCGACGCTCGAAGGGTTCCGCGGCGTGAAGGAGCGCGAGCTCACGAGGCGCCAGTACGAGGCATCCCTGCTCGGCAAGAAGGGCCTCGCCGCGACGACCGCGACGCTCACCGACGGTCTGCCCTGGGGGCCGGTGATCGACGGCGCGCTGATCACCGGCCCGACCGTCGACTCGTACGCCGCCGGCATCGGCGTCGACAAGCCACTGCTGCTCGGGGCCACCGACGATGAGTTCACGATGGTGTTCGACCGCGCCCCGCGCATCCTGCGCTGGGTGCCGGTGCCGCTTGCCCTGCTGCTCGTCGAGAAGACTCGCGCGCTGCGTCGCGGCTGGCGCGGGGCGAACCGGGCTCGACGAGGTTCGGGCGCCGCACTCGGTCGTTTCGTGACCGACAGGGTGTTCCGCTCGCTCGTGGTGCGGATCGCCGAGACCAGACGGGATGCCCGCACCTGGGCGTACCGGTTCGCCTGGACGTCACCGACGAACGGGTGGTCGTATCACTGCCTCGACGTGCCGTTCTGGTTCGACTGCCTGGACGACCCGCACGTCGCGCGCATCGCGGGCGAGCATCCGCCGCAGCATCTCGCCGATGAGATGCACGCCACCGCGGTCGCGTTCATCCGAGACGGCGACCCGGGCTGGCCTGCTTGGCGCACCGAGCCGGGCATGACTCGCGTGTTCGGCGACCAGCCCGCGCTGTCGCGCTCAGCCTACGACGACGCCCTGCCCCTCGTCTGACGCGCGGTCTGCGGCGACTCGGCAGGGCCCATATGGCCGCGTCACTCGTTGAGAGGCGACCATATGGGACCCGCGAGCGCGGGCGCGCCTGACGCTCGTCGCGCGACAGGGCCCATATGGCCGCCTCCCCGGAGGAAAGGCGGCCATATGGGACCAGCGAGCGCGAGCACGCGGGCCCGCAGCGAGCGACTCAGCGCACGGGATCGAGCAGCGGGATGTCGTAGCGGTGCGGGGTGCCGAAGCGGTGCGCCGTGATCGACACGGCCTGCTCGCGCAGGAAGGTCAGCATCTCGACGCGACCGGCCGAGACGACCGGGTTCGCGTAGATCGCGAGGCTCGGCGAGCCCTCGACGGCCGTCGCGGTCTCGAGAGCGGAGGCGCCGATCAGGCGCACGCGTCCTCCCGCGGCAGCGAGGCGGCGGGCGTGGGATGCCCAGGTCGCGGCGTCCTCGGTGACCACGACGACATCGTGCGCACCCAGCCAGGTGACGACCGGTGCGGGCAGAGCGGACGCCGAGCTCACGGTCACCCGTGCGCGCAGACGCGCTCCGGCGGCGGCGACGCGCAGCAGCTCGGCCACACGGCCGCCCTCGAAGCGGATCGTGACCGGCAGGGCCTGGTAGCGCAGCGCGTTCTGCTCGGTGACGAGGCCCGTGGCATCCTGCACCACACCGAACTCGTCAGCCAGCGCGTCGATGTCGGTGGCCAGCGCGCCGCGCAGCCACTCGGCGTCGGCGCCGTCGACGAGAGCGACGGCCGACGATGCGAGCGTGTCGAGCGACGTGGCCGACTGCACCGGAGCATCCGTCCACTCCGACAGGCCGACCAGGTAGTTCGGGCCGCCGGCCTTGGATCCGGCGCCGACGGCCGCCTTCTTCCAGCCGCCGAACGGCTGACGCTGCACGATCGCACCGGTGGTGCCGCGGTTCACGTACACGTTGCCGGCTTCGATCGAAGCCAGCCACTGCTGCACCTCGTCGACGTCGAGGGAGTGGATGCCGCTGGTGAGGCCGTAGTCGATGTCGTTGACGATGTCGATCGCCTCGGTCAGCGAGTCGGCGGTCATCACGCCGAGCACAGGGCCGAAGTACTCGACCCGGTGGAACTCGCTGCCGCGCTTGACGCCGTCGCGGATGCCAGGGGTCCAGAGCTGGCCGGCGTCGTCGAGCTTCTTCGGCTCCAGCATCCAGGACTGGCCGGGGTGCAGCTCGGTCAGGGCGCTGAGCAGCTTGCCCTCGGCCGGGCCGATCAGCGGTCCGATGCGGTTCGTGCCGTCCTCGGGCATGCCCACCTCGTAGGCACGCACAGCGTCGACGAGCTGGCGGCGGAAGCGCTCCGACTTCGCGACCGAGCGCACGAGCACCACGAGCGAGGCGGCCGAGCACTTCTGGCCGGCGTGACCGAAGGCCGAGTACGCGACGTCCTTCGCGGCGAGGTCGAGGTCGGCCGACGGGGTGACGATGATGGCGTTCTTGCCGCTGGTCTCGGCGAGCAGCGGCAGGTCGGCGCGGAAGCCACGGAACAGCTCGGCGGTCTCGAAGCCACCGGTGAGGATCACGCGGCCGACAGCCGGGTCGCTCACCAGCTGGGTGCCGAGGCCCTTCGACGAGCTCAGGGACCCATCGAATTGCACGTACTGCAGCACGTCGCGCGGCACTCCGGCCTCCCACAGCGCCTCGATCATGACGGCGCCCGAGCGGCGGGCCTGGCGGGCGGGCTTGATGATCACCGGTGAACCCGTGGCAAGCGCCGACAGGGTGGAGCCGGCCGGGATGGCGACCGGGAAGTTCCACGGCGGGGTGACGACGGTGAGTCCGACGGGCTGCATGATCGCGCCGTCGACGTCGGCGAGCTTCTTGGCGCTCTCGGCGTAGTAGTGCGCGAAGTCGATCGCCTCGGAGACCTCGGGGTCGCCCTGCTCGATGATCTTGCCCGCTTCGGAGCCCATGACCTCGAGCAGATCGGCGCGGCGCGCCTCGAGGATGTCACCGGCGCGGTGCAGGATCTCGGCGCGGCCGGCGGCGCCCAGCGCGCGCCATGCCTCGCCGGATGCCACGGCCGTGGCGATGCGCTCGGAGACCTGCTCCGAGGTGCTGAGCGTGTTGGCCGCGACGGTGTCGTCGCCGAGCGTCGAGTCGACCATCCGCGAGCGGATCGCGTCAGCCCAGGCGCGGTTGCCGGCCAGCGACGGGTCGGTGTCGGGCGTGTTCTGGAACACGTATCCCTCCTGGGCCCCTGAGCCCGCCGAAGGGTCGGGCGACTGGCGGTTCTGCGTGCGGTTCGCGGCAGGCACCTCGACGGGGACGGTCTGGATGGATGCCAGGAAGCGCTGCTTCTCGCGTTCGAACAGCGCCGGGTCGGTGTCGAGGTCGAACACGGCCGACATGAAGTTCTCGTGCGAGGCGCCCTCTTCGAGACGGCGGATCAGGTAGGCGATCGCGACGTCGAACTCGTCGGGGTGCACGACGGGCGTGTACAGCAGCAGCGAGCCGACGGTGCGCTTGACGACCTCGGCCTGGGCCGTGGCCATGCCGAGCAGCATCTCGAACTCGACTCCCTGGGTGACGCCGCGCTTCTCGGCGAGCAGCCAGGCGAGGGCGATGTCGAACAGGTTGTGCCCTGCGACGCCGATGCGCACGTTGCCGATGTGCTCGGGGCGCAGCGCGTACTCGATCACGGCCTTGTACGACGAGTCGGACTGCTGCTTCGACGACCAGGTTGCGAGCGGCCAGCCGTGGGTCTCGGCGTCGACGGTCTCCATCGGCAGGTTGGCGCCCTTGACGACGCGCACCTTGATCGGCGCTCCGCCGTCGGCGACGCGGGCGGCGGCCCACTCCTGCAGGCGCATCATCGCCGAGAGCGCGTCGGGCAGGTACGCCTGCAGCACGATGCCGGCCTCGAGGCTCTTGAACTCGGGACGGTCGAGGATGCTCGTGAAGACCGCGATCGTGAGGTCGAGGTCCTTGTACTCCTCCATGTCGAGGTTGATGAACTTCGGGGTCCCTGAGCCCGTCGAAGAGCCACGCGCGGCGATCCGGTACAGCGGCAGCAGCGCCTCGGCGGCGTCGGCGACGGCCTCGTCGAAGGCCCACGGGCTGTGCGGTGCGACGGTCGACGACACCTTGATCGACACGTAGTCGACGTCGTCGCGCTCGAGCAGACGGCGGGTTCCCTCGAGACGGCGCTTCGCCTCCTCACGTCCGAGGATGGCCTCGCCGAGCAGGTTGATGTTGAGCTTCACGCCCTGCGTCTCGCGGATGTGCTTGATGGCGGCACCGAGCTTCTCGTCGCGCGCGTCGACGATGAGGTGGCGCACCATCTGCCGCAGCACGGCGCGGGCCGAGGGAACGACCACGCCGGGCAGCATGCCGGCGGTGAAGCCGCCGAGGCCGATCGCGGCGCGCATCGGGGCGGGCAGGAACCCCGGAGTCAGCGGCACGAGCTCCTTGAGCTTGGTCGCGGCGACCTTGAGGTCTTCGGGGCGCACGACGCCGTCGACGAATCCGACGGTGAAGTCGAGTCCGTTCGGATCGCGCAGCACGCCGGCGAGGCGCTCGCCTGCGGCATCCGTCGGGACGTCGCGGCTCTCCACGAGCCACTTCTTCACGAGGGCGACGGCGTCGTCGCCGAGCGCGGCGAGTTCGGCGATGGATGCTTCGGAGGCGGGCGCAGAAGTGCTCATTCCTATAGGATGCCCCGGGACACCGTGCAAGAAAAGCGATCGTTTCTGAACGATAATATTCGGTGTAGCCGATCAATACGGGAGGAGCGCCGATGTTCGAGCTGAGACGGCTGCGCCTGCTGCATGAGCTGGCGCTGCGCGGCACGATCGCCGAGGTGGCGGCCTTCCTCTCCTACTCCCCCTCGACGGTCTCACAGCAGCTCTCGCTGCTGGAGAAGGAAGCCGGAGTCGCGCTGCTCGAGCCCGACGGCCGCAGGGTGCGCTTGACCGCGCAGGGCCGGATGCTGGCCGAGTACGCCGCACGAGCTCTGGAACTCGACGAGGAGGCGCGTGCCGCGTTGACCGCGCACGCAGGGTGGGAGCCGGTGCGCATCGCTGCGATGCCCACCGCTGCGCAGACCATCGTGCCGGCCGCGCTGACCCTGCTGGCCGAGCGCGCCCCGGGGCTGCGCGTGGAGCTGGCCGAGCTGCCGCCCGAGGAGAGTCTGTTCGAGCTGTGGGCTCGGCGCTTCGACCTGGTCATCGCCGAGCAGTACCCGGGGCAGACCCGCGAGAAGCGCGACGGGGTGATGCACGAGCTGCTGGGCGAGGACCCCATCCGCATCGTGCTGCCGCCGGCCGAGCACCCGGTCGCCCTGCACGAGCTGCGTGATCGCGCCTGGGTGATGGAGCCCGAGGGAACCGCCGTGCGGCAGTGGACCGTGCAGCAGTGCCGCGCCGCCGGGTTCGAGCCGGACGTGCGATTCGAGGCCGCCGACCTCACCGCGCACGTCCGGCTGGTGGCATCCGGTCATGCCGTCGGCATGCTGCCCGACCTGATCTGGGGCGACGAGCCCAGCCCGCTCTCCGTCGGCGACCTGCCCGGCTCACCGGTGCGCCAGGTGTTCACCGCCGTGCGCGCCGCATCGCGCGCGCACGAGGCGGTCGATGTGGTGCGCACCGCGCTGCGCGACGCCTTCGCCGCCCACCGCCGCGTCGCACCCTAGACGCCTTCCCCGGCCTGCGTGAAGATGGGCAGGTGACCGCATACCTCCGCCCCGCGATCGAGTCGCCGGTGTTCCGCGACGAGGACGGCCGGGTGATCGAGTACGGGCGCAGGTGGCCGGACTCCCCACCAGAAGACACCTACTCGGTGGATCGGCATCCCGAGCGCTTCGCGCCCCTGCACACCGTCGCCGACGCCCTCATCGCCCACCTCCGCACCACGTACGACGTGGAGGTGCAGGAGGGCGTCGAGGTGGCATCCGATCTGCTCCACCCGCATCCCGACGTCGTCCGCGCCGTGCGGATCCGGCCGTGTGACCCGGCATGCGCGACGCTGACCTTCGTGTTCACGGGGTACCCCGGCATCTTCCTGCATGCGGGACTTCTGCACGACTTCCCCTACCCGACCTGCGGATGCGAGGCGTGCGACGAGGAGTGGACGGCCCAGGCCGAGCGTCTCGAAGAGCAGGTCCTCGCAGTCGTGACCGGGAACTACCGGGAGAGCATCGACCGCGGGCGTCGTTCGTGTGTCGAGTCCGATACGACGTTCCCGAACGGGTCGAGCTCGGGGCAGGCCCGCGCAGAGGACTTCCCGCCCGACCGACTGACCGCAGCGATGCCGATCCTCGCCGGCCGGACCGCTGCCTGGGCGGCCTGGCCGCCGGCGCGCTGAGTCAGACCGGTCGGACCTCGGCGTGCGGCATCCGCTCGCGCATCACGCGGACCGCCTCGGGATTGTCGTCGACGAGCACCGCATGCCGCCCGAGGGCGCAGGCGACCGCTCCGGTCGTACCCGAACCCGCGAACAGGTCGAGCACCCGGTCGCCGGGCCGCGATGACGCCTGCACGATGCGGCGCAGCACTCCCTCGGGCTTCTGCGTCGGGTAGCCGGTCTTCTCGCGTCCGGTCGTGGGCACGATCGTGTGCCACCACACGTCGGTGGGCAGCTTGCCGCGGGCGGCCTTCTCGGCGGTGACGAGACCGGGGGCCATGTACGGCTCGCGATCGACGTCGTCGGCATTGAACACGTGCCGGCCGGGGTTCTTCGCGTACACGAGGATCGTGTCGTGCTTGGTGGGCCAGCGACTGCGCGACTTCGCGCCGTAGTCGTAGGCCCAGATCAGCTCGTTGAGGAAGCAGTCGCGCCCGAACACGGCATCCATCATCACCTTCGCGTAATGCGCCTCGCGGTAGTCGAGGTGCAGGTAGAGGGTGCCGTCGTCGGCGAGCAGCCGCCAGGCCTCCTCGAGCCGCGGCATGAGGAAGTCGCCGTAGTCGTCGAAGCGGTCGTCGAACGTGCGCAGCATGCCGCGCACTCGCTCGTACGAGTGCCCATGGAACCCGTACCGGATCTCCTTCGCGACCTCGAGCGGCTCTGCGTCGACAGCGTCGGCCTCGGAGGGCACGCTGCGCCGCGCGGTGACCACCTCCCGGCCGCGGGTGCGGCCGGTGTTGAAGGGCGGGTCGAGATAGATCAGGGTGAAGGATCCGGATGCCAGCGACGCGGCGGCCGCGAGGTTGTCACCCTCGATGATCTCGACGGTCCCCGTCGTCGCGGCGGGCCGGTCCTGGGCTGCTGCGGCGGGCCGATCCTGGGCTGCTGCGGCGGGCCGCTCCTGGGCTGCTGAGCCTGCCGAAGCATCGCCCGGCCCTTCGACAGGCTCAGGGACCCAGGTGGGAGATGTCACACTCACGACGCCCTGCACTCAAGGAACACGGTGCAGCCACGCGTCGGTCGCGAACTTGCTCTCGACCAGGGCCTCGGCGGCCGCGTACTCGTCGGCGGTGAGCCCGCCATCCTCGGCACCGGTGAGCGCACGGAAGGTGGCCTTGAAGCGGTCGATGATCTCGGCGCGTTCCATGCCCGTCTGCGTGCGCAGCGGGTCGACGCGCTTGGCGGCGGACGTCGTGCCCTTGTCGCTGAGCTTCTCGCGGCCGATCCGCAGCACCTCGGTCATCGTCTGCCCGTCGATGTCGTACGAGATGGTCGCGTGGTGCAGCACTCCGCCGTTCGCCAGGCGCTTCTGCGCGGCGCCGCCGATCTTGCCGGTGGGCGAGGCGATGTCGTTGAGCGGCTGGTAGGTGGCGTCGATGCCGACCGAGCGCAGGGCGTGCAGCACCCAGTCGTCGAGGAAGGCGTACGAGTCGGCGAAGGTCATGCCCTGCACGAGCGCGGCGGGCACGTACAGCGAGTAGGTGATGATCTGGCCGGCGGCCATCATCATCGCGCCCCCGCCGGAGATGCGGCGCACGACGTCGAAGCCGTGCTTCGCAGCGCCCTCCGGGTCGACCTCGTTGCGGTACGACTGGAACGACCCGATGACGACGGCAGACTCGTTCCACTCCCAGATGCGCAGGGTCGGGCGACGCCGCCCCTCGCCGACGCGGGCGGTGAGCACCTCGTCAAGCGCGAGGTTCAAGCGCGGTGAGACGGCCTTCTCGTGCACGATCTCCCAGTCGAAGTCACGCCAGCCGGGAGCGGTCACCAGGGCGCGGCGCACCACCGTGCCGACCGCCTCGGGCGAGAAGCCGAGCAGCTGGGCGCCCTCGGGCAGCGCCGCGCGCACGGCGGCGGCGATCGTGGCGGCGTCGGCCTCGACCGGCATGCCGTCGACAGCGGCGTTGATGGCCTCGAGCGCCGTGTCGGGCTCGAGGAAGAAGTCGCCCGCGAGGCGGAAGTCGCGGATCAGTCCGTCCTCGACCTCGAGGTCGACGACGACGAGCTTTCCACCGGGAACCTTGTACTCACCATGCACTCTTCGATCTTAACCGCGGGGGCGGGGACACGGCCGAGCCCGGCTCAACCGCGCCCGCCGCGAACGGTCGGGTCGGGCAGGTCTGTGTCGATGCGCGGCTTGGCGCCGCGCGAGGCGCGCATCCACACGAAGAAGCCGACGATCGTGAACCCGCCGTAGAAGAGGTACATGAACGCGGTGGCGTAGTAGCCGGCTGAGAACAGCAGCGGCACGCCCACGGCATCCACCGCCACCCAGATCAGCCAGAACTCGACCCAGCCCTTGGCCATCGCCCAGGTCGCCAGCAGCGATCCGACGAACGTCCACGCGTCGCTCCACACCGGCTCGTAGGAGCCGAGCATCCGGAAGAGGGGGGTGAGTGCCGCCGTCCCGATCAGCAGAGCCCCGACCAGCAGAACGCGCGTGCGCCCTGATGCCCATCGCGGAGTGACGGCGTGCCCCTCGCTGTCGCGAGCCTGCCGCCAGCGCACCCAGCCGTAGATCGCCACCGCGATGAACATCACCTGACGGCCGGCCTGCCCGAGCAGGTTCGCGGCGTGCTCGGTGCCGAACAGGCTGCCGAGGAACACGGTGAGCAGCAGCAGATTGCCGACGACCCCGATCGGCCACGCCCAGAGCCGGCGGCGCATCGCGCCCAGAGCGCTGGCGAGACCGAAGATGTTGCCGACGACTTCGCGCACAAGCAGCGCCGACGAGCCGACGGCGATCCGCGCGTTGAACGCGTCGATCAGCCACTGCAGGACGTCGGGCACCTCAGGCCTTCGCCGGGATGCGCGAGTCGAGCCAGGCGACCAGGTCGGCGCGCACCTCGTCCTGCTGCAGCTCATTGAAGAGCTCGTGCCGCGCGTCGGGGTAGACCAGCGTCGTCACGTCGGTCAGGCCCGACCGGTTGCGGTACGCGTCGGCGAGCTTGTGCACGCTGCGCGGGCCGCCGACCGGGTCGTCACGGCCGACCATCAGCAGCACCGGGATCCCCTTCGACGAGCTCAGGGACCCAAGAAGGTTCTTCTTCGGCAGTCCGTACAGGCGCGCCGCCTCGACCGGTCCGAACAGGGTGAGCAGCGGCACCTCGGTCGTCAGCGGGTCGTCACGGAACGCCGCCCAGATCGCCTCATCGCGCGAGAGCCACTCGAGCCCGTGCGCGTCGGGGCCCTTCCATCGGGCGTTCAGCGGGCGCGGGTTGAGATCGGTCGGGGTGCGCAGCGCGGAGCCGGTGAGCACGACCGCGTCGTATGCCTCGGGATGCCGGTTCAGCAGCATCTGCGCCAGGAACGACCCCCACGAATGGCCGAGCAGGACGAGCGGGAGGTCGGGATGCTCGCCGCGGATGATCTCGGTCAGCTGCCAGCACGCGTCGACGGTCGCGCGCAGGCCACCTGGACCCAGGCGGCCGAGCTTCGCCGGACCGCCGTGCTGCCGGATGCCCGTGCGGCCGTGCCCTCGGTGGTCGTCGGCGTAGACATGAAACCCTGCCGCGACCAGCGCCTCGATGGTGCGGACGTACCGGCCGGCGTGCTCGCCCACGCCGTGCAGCAGCTGCACCACGCCCCTGGCGTTGCCCGCAGCCTCGTAGACGTCGTAGACGATGGCGATGCCGTGGGCATCGACGAACTCAGCAGTGCGAGGGGCGGCCATGCCCTCGAGTCTACGGAGCGGGCTCGGCGCGAGCCGCCTGCCGCCCCGCCGTCAGGCCGCCTGCGACTTCGCGAGCGCGTCGACGATCGAACGCGCGGCCTCGAGGTCGGTGACCTCATGGCCGCCCACGCCGTCGCTGGCGGAGCCCAGGCGCACCCCGCCGTCGACGGTGACGGTGCGCTTGGCGGAGAAGTGCACGGCATCGACGCCTGCGCCGGCCACGGTGGCGACATCGGCCGCGGTGATCCCGCCGCCGGCCATCACCTCGATGTCTCCCGCCGCTTCGCGCACGAGAGCGCGCAGCACGTCGAGACCATCGACCGCGCGCGAGGCGGCCCCCGAGGTCAGCACGCGGCGAAGTCCCAGCTCGCGCGCGAGGTGCAGCGCGGCAAGCGGGTCGGGGGTGGTGTCGATCACCCGGTGCAGGGTGACGGACGCGCCCTCGGCCGCGTCGCGCAGCCGGGTAAGGCCGTCGCGGTCGAGCGTGCCGGCCGCGTCCTGGCATCCGATCACCACACCGTGCGCACCCGCAGCGAGCGCGTCGCGGATGTCGCGCTCCATGACCGCGAACTCGTCGCGGTCGTAGTGGAAGTCGCCGGCGCGGGGGCGGATCAGCACGTGCACCTCGGGTTCGCCGCCCTCACCCGCCTCGAGAGCGAGCTCGATGGTGCCGCGCGAGGGGGTGAGTCCGCCGAGGCTGAGCGCCTGAGTGAGCTCGACCCGTGCGGCGCCGATCTCGCGTGCGATGCGCATGCCGGCGGTGTTCTGGACGGCGACTTCGAGGTCGAGGAGCATGAGAATTATTCTCGCATTCGCGTCAAGAACGCGACAGATTCGTGCACATCATTTTCACCAGCGCCACCGGCGAGAACATTAGTTAGACTATCTAAGTAATGACCATTGATTTCGATGACTCCGCCGCCGAGCTGCGTTACGCGCTGTTCCGCCTCACCCGACGCCTTCGATCCGCCCGTGCGGTCGACGCCATGAGCGATGCGCAGCTGGCCGCCCTGGGCGCGCTGCGCGCGCACGGTCGCCGCACCCTGTCGGGCCTCGCCGAGCACGAGCACGTCACCGCGCCGACCATGAGCGCCACCGTGAACGGTCTCGCCGAGCTCGGACTGGTGATCCGCGTGCCCGATGAGAGCGACCGGCGCCGGGTGTACGTCGAGCTGACCCCGCAGGGCGAGAGTGTCGTGACCGAGACGATCCGCAAGCGGAATCGCCTGATGGCCGACCTGGTCGACGCGCAGCGGTTCGACGGCGACGAGCTCGCCGTGCTGCACGCGGCGTCGGCCCTGCTGAAGAGGATGGCCGACGCATGAGCGCCTCCTCCGGCATGTTCCGCTCGTTCCGCAGCTTCAACTACCGCACCTGGTTCGCCGGCGGCGTCATCTCGAACATCGGCGGCTGGATGCAGGCCACCGCACAGGACTGGGTGGTGCTGACCGAGCTCACCGACAACGACGCCACGGCGATGGGCGTCACCATGGCCCTGCAGTTCGGGCCTCCCCTGGTGCTCGTGAGCCTCACCGGATGGGTGGCCGATCGCTTCGACCGGCGCAAGGTTCTGCTGTGCACGCAGACCGCACTCATGATGCTCGCCCTCGGCGTGGCTGCGCTGCTGCTCACCGGCGTGATGACCCTGCCGCTCATGCTCGTCTTCGCGGCTGCGTTCGGCGTCGCCAACGCGTTCGACGCCCCTGCCCGGCAGGCGTTCGTCTCCGACATGGTCAGCCTGGAGGACACCTCCAATGCCGTCGCGCTGAACTCCGCGGCGTTCAACATGGCCCGTCTGGTGGGACCCGCTGTCGGCGGAATCCTCATCGTGCTGCTCGGGTCCGGGTGGGTGTTCGTCGCCAATGCGGTCACCTTCCTCGCGATGATCGTCGCGCTGACGCTGATCAGGGTGAACGAACTGACACCGCGCGTGAAGAGCAGGCGCGGCGGCGGCGGGCTCGGCGAGGGCTTCCGCTACGTGCGGGGCAGGCCCGACCTCCTGGTCGTGTTCGTGATGGTGTTCCTCATCGGCGCGTTCGGCATGAACTTCCCGATCTTCGCATCGACCATGGCGCTCGAATTCGGGCGCGACGCCGACGGCTACGGCCTGCTCAGCTCCGTGCTCGCGATCGGCTCACTGGCCGGCGCTCTGCTCGCCGCTCGCCGCGATCGAGCCCGAGTGCGGGTGCTCGTGCTGGCCGCAGGAGGGTTCGGCGTGGCATCCCTCGTCTCCGCCTTCATGCCGACCTACCTGTCGTACGCCGCCGTCCTGATCCTGGTCGGCTTCTCGACGGTCTCGATGCTCACCACCGCGAACGGGTACGTGCAGACCACCACCGATGCGGCGCTGCGCGGCCGCGTGCTGGCGCTGTACATGGCGGTGATCATGGGCTCGACTCCCATCGGCGCGCCGATCGCCGGGTGGATCGTCGACACGTTCTCCGCCAGAACCGCCATCGCGGTCGGCGGCATCGCCGGGATCGTCGCCTTCGGGATCGGCGTCGGATGGACGCTGTGGTCGGGCCGACTGCACCGCCGGGACGGACGGCGCTTCCGGCTCACTCTCGACGAGACGCGTCCGCTGTCGGTGATCCGCGCCATGGACCCCGGCTCCTTCGACGATCGGCCCACCACGACCACGCCGATCCGGCTGGCCGAGCCGCGCGACGGCGAGAGCTGAGTGGCACGGCAGCATCCGCGCCGGCTCATGCTGGCGCTCGGCGCGCTCACGGCCTTCGGCCCCATCTCCCTCGACGTCTACCTCCCGTCACTGCCGCAGCTCGGCGCCGACCTCGGCGCATCCGAATCGCTCACGCAGTTCACCATGAGCGCGTGCATGATCGGCCTCGCTCTCGGGCAGCTGCTGTGGGGGCCGATCAGTGATCGCTTCGGCCGCCGGATGCCGCTGATCTTCGCGATCTCGGGATTCGCCGTCACCTCGGTGCTCTGCGCGTTCGCACCGACCATCGAGGCGCTGATCGCCATCCGCATGGTGCAGGGGCTGTGCGGTGCGGCGGGGATGGTCGTCGCGCGCGCGGTCGTGCACGACGTGTTCTCCGGGCCCGAGGCGATCGCGGCGTTCTCCACCCTCGCCGCCGTGATGGGTGTCGCCCCCGTGCTCGCGCCGCTCGTCGGCGGGGCCGTGGCGACCTTCTCGGACTGGCGCGGGGTGTTCATCGTGCTCGCCGTCATCGGCGCTCTGCTGCTGGTGGTCGCCGCGACATCGGTGCCCGAGACGCTGCAGCCGGCCGATCGCACGGCGGGCGGCATCGGCAGCGACTTCCGCGGCATCGGCGCGGCGCTGCGCAACCGCGCGTTCATGCTGACAGCGGTCACACTCGGCTTCGCGTCGGTCGCCCTGTTCACCTACCTGCAGCTCTCGCCGTTCGTGCTGCAGAAGCAGTTCGGGCTCACCGCGCAGCAGTTCGCGCTCGTGTTCGCGGCGAACTCCCTCGGCATCATGGCCATGGCGCAGCTGAATCGCCGCCTCGCCGGCCGTGTGCCGGGCCTGCGCCTGGTCAGGTGGACGCTGAGCGCGGCGATCGCGGCATCGCTGGCGATGACGCTGGCCGGGATGCTGGGATTTGCGGTGCCGTGGGTGCTCGTACCGCTCTTCGTCGCCATGGCGACGCACGGGGTGAACAACCCCTCGCTGACCGCGATCGCCCTCGGCAGCATCCGGCACAGCGCCGGCTCCGCGTCGGCTGTGCTCGGCACGCTGACCATGCTGCTCGGCGCGTTCGTGCCGCCGCTCGTGTCGATGCTCGGGGTGTCCGCGACCGTCATGGGCGCCACCATGCTGGCATCCTTCGCCCTCGCTCTGGCCCTGCTCCTCTGCCAGCCGCGCACTGTCAAGGGGGTGTGACCGGCACCGCCGTGCGCATACCTTCGCGGGCATGAACGAGCAGACTCCGATGTACGGCTCCCCCGACGGCCAGCACCCGCACGTGCCAGGGCATGACCCGCTGGGCAGCGGCCTGCCGCGCCAGCAGGAGGCCAGGCAGGCGCAGGCCGGGGCATCCGCCGACGACACCGCTTCCGAGTCCGTCGACGATGATGCCCCGCTCGGCGGCGACGAGAACACCGAGGACCAGCTCACGGCCGACACGGCCGTCGAGCGCGACGCGCTGAAGTCGCTCGACCCCGACGACTCCCCCGAGTGAGTCCGAGGAATCCGGGTACCGTGAGCGGCATGAGCGTGAGCAGAGACGGGTCGGATCCGAGCGGCACCTCGACGGAGCGCACCCCGCAGGTGCTGCGGTGGGTCTTCTGGCCCGCAGCCGTCATCGTCCTCGCGTTCGCGCTGTTCGCCCTGCTGCTGCCCGGTGTCGCCGAGACGGCGTTCCAGGCGGTGCAGACGAGCATCGTCAACGCGTTCAACTGGTACTACGTGCTGATCGCCGCCTTCTTCGTGGCGTTCTGCCTGTTCATGGGCTTCAGCCGATTCGGCGACATCAAGCTCGGGCGCGACGACGAAGAGCCGGAGTTCTCGGCGATGAGCTGGTTCGCGCTGCTGTTCGCCGCGGGAATGGGCATCGGCCTGGTGTTCTACGGCGTCAGCGAGCCCCTGTCGCACTTCACCAATCCCCGCCCCGGAGTCACGGGCACCCCCGCTCAGCTGGCTCAGGCGGCGCTCGGCCAGACCTACCTGCACTGGGGCGTGCACGCCTGGTCGATCTACGTCGTGATCGGGCTGGCACTGGCGTACACCATCCACCGCCGGCGCCGTCCGATATCGATCCGCTGGACGCTCGAGCCGCTGCTCGGCAAGAAGGTGGAGGGCGGCTGGGGACACGCGATCGACGTGATCGCCCTGGTGGGCACACTGTTCGGCGTCGCCACCTCGCTGGGTCTCGGCGTGCTGCAGATGAGCGCCGGCCTGCACTCGGCAGGCATCGCCGATCCCGACGAATTCACCCAGATCATCCTCATCCTGATCATCTCGGTGTTCGTGCTCATGTCGGTGCTGTCGGGCGTGACCAAGGGCATGAAGTGGCTCTCGAACGCGAACCTCGTGCTCGCAGGGCTTCTGGTCATCTACCTGCTGGTGATGGGGCCCACCGAATTCCTGCTTCGCGATTTCGTGCAGTCGATCGGGTACTACATCCAGAACTTCGTCGGGCTGTCGTTCAACGTCAGCGCCTTCCAGGGCGCAGCCGGCGAGCAGTGGCAGGCGTCGTGGACCTCGTTCTACTGGGGCTGGTGGATCTCGTGGGCGCCGTTCGTCGGCATCTTCATCGCACGGGTCTCGAAGGGCCGCACGGTGCGGGAGTTCGTGGTCGGCGTGATCCTCGTGCCGACGCTGCTCGGCATCCTGTGGTTCGCCGTGCTCGGCGGATCGGCTCTCGCCCTCGAGCTCCGGGAGCCGGGCACGCTCACCGGCTCTGAGGGCGCGGTCGACCTGCAGGGCGCCCTGTTCGCGCTGCTGCAGCACGTGCCGGGGTCGACGATCGTGAGCATCGGCGCCATCCTGCTTCTCGCGATCTTCTTCATCACCTCCGCCGACTCCGGCGCGCTGGTGATGGGGATGATCGCCACCGGCGGCGATCCGGAGCCCAAGCGCTGGATCCGCACCTTCTTCGTCGGGGTCACCGCACTGCTCGCCATCGCGCTGCTGCTCTCCGGCGGGCTCACGGCGCTGCAGACCGCCGCCATCACGATCGCACTGCCGTTCAGCATCGTCATGCTGCTGATGTGCTGGTCGACAGTGGTCGCGTTCAGCCGCGAGCGCCGCGCATACGCGAAGGCCGAGCGGGCCCAGTTCATCGACAAGATCGGCGATTACTACGGGCTCGAGGTCGAGGCACACGATGAGACGGGGGTGTTCGGCGCGCAGCCGCGGTGGGTGCGGCGCGTGCAGCGCACGTTCCGGCTTCCCGTCGCGCCGGCTGACCCCACCCGTGCGACGCCGGGTGCCCTCTCGGCGGAGAGCCATGTCGACGCGACACCGTCGACGCACGACGTCGACCAGCTGATCGCCGAAGACGAGCTGTCGGGACTCGACGATCCCGATGCCCGCCAGCAGGACACCGGGCCGTTCCTGAAGGACTGACCTCTTCCGTCGAGGCTGCCCGCTTCCGGCGAGACTTCCGTTCCGGCACGAGACATGGCGCTGTGCGCTCGGTCTCGTGCTGCAACGGAAGTCTCGCGGCGGATCCGGGGGCGGGACGGCGCGCGTAGCCTGGACAGATGGATGCATCACGCGGGCGGCGCGGCATGGCTGCTGCCGCCGGTGTCGCGGCGGCGGCCCTCGGCGCGGGCGCGGGTGAGCTGCTCGCCGCGGTGCTCGCCCCCTCGGCCAGCCCGTTCGCGGTGATCGGCGGCGCGCTGATCGACGCCGCTCCGGCCTGGGCGAAGGACACCGCGATCGCGTGGTTCGGCACCGCCGACAAGACCGCGCTGCTCGTGGGCATCGGCATCGTGCTGCTCGCTCTCGCCGCCGTCGCTGGCATCGTCGAAGCGCGCTGGTCTCGTGCGGGAGTGTTCGCGCTCGCGGCGATCGGCGTCGCCGCCGGTGCGCTCGCGCTCACCCGGGCGGATGCCGGACTGCTGGCCTGGCTGCCGTCGGTGCTCGCCGGGGCGATCGCCGCGACGGCGCTGGGGATGCTGGTGCGCAGCGCCCCATTCGCGAAAGCGACGACGCGGGGCGCTTCGCGAGCCGCGGGTGCCGGCGCAGTGCTTGGATCCGATCATCCGACCTGGCCCTCTCGGCGGCGTTTCCTGGCCTGGGCCGGTGGCACCGCGCTCGTCGGCGTCGCGCTGGGCTTCGCCGGCGCGCTGACCAAGGCCGGCTCGGCTGCGGTGTCGACCGTGCGCGAGGCCATCCGGCTGCCGCGGCCGGCGATGCCGGCGCCCTCCGCACCGGTGGGGGCCGCGCTCGAGGTTGCGGGCCTTCCGCCCCTCATCACGCCGAACCGCGACTTCTACCGCATCGACACGGCCCTCATCGTGCCGGCGGTCGACCCGGCCGATTGGCGGCTGCGCATCCACGGCATGGTCGCGAACGAGGTCATTCTGACGTGGGACGAGCTGCTCGCACTCCCCCCGACCGAGCGCGCGGTGACGCTGTCGTGCGTGTCGAACCCGGTGGGCGGCGATCTCGTGGGCACGGCCGTCTGGCTGGGGTACCCGATCCGGGAGCTGCTGCAGCGCGCCGGTGTCGACGCCGGCGCCGACATGGTGCTGTCGACATCGGCCGACGGATTCACGGCCGGCACGCCGCTCGAGGCGCTCACCGACGATCGGGATGCCCTGCTCGCGATCGGCATGAACGGCGAGCCGCTGCCGCTCGCCCACGGCTTCCCGGTCCGCATGGTCGTGCCCGGCCTGTACGGCTACGTGTCGGCGACGAAGTGGGTGACCGATCTCGAGGTGACCCGCTTCGATCGGTCGCGCGCCTACTGGACCGACCGCGGCTGGTCGGAGCGCGGGCCGATCAAGCTGCAGTCCCGCATCGACGTGCCGCGGGCGGGCCGCGCCGTCGACGCGGGCGATGCCGTGATCGCCGGCGTGGCGTGGCAGCCGGGCACCGGCGTCTCCGGCGTCGAGGTGCAGATCGGCGACGGCCCGTGGGAGCGCGCCGAGCTGGCATCCGCCCTCTCCGCCGACACCTGGGTGCAGTGGCGGATGCCCTGGCGTGCGGAGCCCGGCGAGCACAGCATCCGCTGCCGCGCGATCGCCGCCGACGGCACCGTCCAGACCGACGCCGTCGCCCCGCCCGCCCCCGACGGCGCCTCGGGCTGGCACATGATCACCGTGACGGTCTCCTGACGCCGAGAAACCACCTTCAGCGTGACAAACACGCGCAAGCGTGGTTCGTCATGCCGAAAGTGGTTTCTCAGAGCGATGCGATGCCGCGCGCGGGGGTCAGCCCTCGAGCACGAGGCGCAGCTGCTCGACAGCCCAGTCGAGCTCGGTCGCGCGGATCACCAGCGGCGGCGCGATGCGGATCGTCTGACCGTGGGTGTCCTTGACGAGCACGCCGCGCTCGCGCAGCTTCTCCGCCACGTCGCGGCCGGTGCCGTAGGCCGGGTCGATGTCGACGCCCGCCCACAGGCCCGCGATGCGCACCGTGGTGACGCCGTGCCCGATCAGCGACTCGAGCCCGGATGCCAGGTGAGCGCCCAGCTGACGGGCACGCTCCTGGAACTCGCCGGTGCTGAGCATCTCGACGACCTTTCGGCCCACCGCTGCAGCCAGCGGGTTGCCGCCGAACGTCGAGCCGTGCTCGCCGGGGCGGATGACGCCGAGCACGTCGCGGTCGCCGACGACGGCCGAGACGGGCAGGATGCCGCCGCCGAGCGCCTTGCCGAGCAGGTACAGGTCGGGCACGACGCCCTCCCGGTCGCAGGCGAACGTCTCCCCCACCCGGCCGAGGCCGGACTGGATCTCGTCGGCGATGAACAGCACGTTCTTCTCGTCGCAGATCTCGCGCACGCGGCGCAGGTAGCCCTCGCGCGGGATGATCACGCCGCCCTCGCCCTGGATCGGCTCGATGAGCACGGCCGCGGTGTCATCGGTGATCGCCGCAGCGATCGCATCCGCATCCCCGTACGGCACGGTGTCGAAACCGGGGGTGTACGGACCGAAGTCATCGCGCGCCTGCTCGTCATCGCTGAAGCTGATGATCGTGGTCGTGCGGCCGTGGAAGTTGCCGGCCGCGACGATGATGCGCGCCCTGCCCTCCGCGATGCCCTTGACCCGGTAGCCCCAGGCGCGGGCGACCTTGATGCCGGTCTCGACAGCCTCTGCCCCGGTGTTCATCGGCAGCACGAGGTCCTTGCCGCACAGCTGGGCGAGCGCGGCGGCGAACGGCTCGAGCTGGTCGTTCATGAATGCGCGGCTGGTGAGTGTGACGCGACCCAGCTGCGTGATGAGCGCCTCGACGATGGCGGGATGCCGATGGCCGAAGTTCACCGCCGAGTACGCGGCCAGCAGGTCGAGGTAGCGCTTGCCATCGGCATCCGTCACCCAGACGCCCTCGCCCTCGGCGACCACGACCGGAAGCGGGTGGTAGTTCTCGGCGACGTGGGGCTCGGGGCTCGCACCCTCGGGCACCACGGTCTCAGTCTCGATCGTCGACATCATGCACCGCGCAGCTCGAGAGTGCAGCACTTGATGCCGCCGCCGCCGAGCAGCAGCTCGGACAGGTCGACGGTGATCGGGTTGTAGCCGCGCTCGCGCAGCTGCGTCTCGAAGCCCTTCGCGCGCGGCGAGATGATCACGTTGTATCCGTCGCTGGCGGAGTTCAGGCCGAACACCGCGCCGTCCTCATCGGAGACGAGGATCGCGTCGGGGAAGCGCTCCTCGAGGATCGCGCGGCTGGCGTCGTCGAAGGCGCCGGGCAGGTAGGCGATGTTGGCGTGCTCTGGGCCGCCGTTCTCGACGCCCTGCACCGGGTCGAGCACCGCGATGGCGGTGTCGAGATGGTAGAAGCGGGGGTCGGTCAGGTTGAGCGAGACGACCTCGCGCCCGAAGACGTCGCCGACCTCGCGGTGGCTGTCTCCGGTCGAGCGGAAGCCGGTGCCGGCCAGGATCACGTCGCCGACGAGCAGGAAGTCGCCCTCCCCCTCGTTGACCTCCTCGGGCATGACCGTGTCGAAGCCGTTGGCGCGGAACCAGTCAGCGAACGCGGGCGCCTCGCCCTGGCGCTCGACGAAGCGGAACTCCGGCACGTAGGCGCGGCCGCCGATGACGAACCCGCCGTTTGCGGTGTAGACCATGTCGGGGTAGCCGGCGAGCGGCTCGATGAGCTCGACCTCGTGACCCAGCTCGAGGTACAGGTCGTACAGCTTCTGCCACTGTGCGACGGCGTTAGCCGTGTCGGTGGGTCGCGCTGGCTCCATCCACGGGTTGATGGAGTAGTTGACCGTGAAGTGCTCGGGCCGGCACATCAGGTAGCGGCGGCGGTGCGCGGTGCGGGTGGCCACATCGCTGGGCCCCTGAGCCGGTCGAAGGGTAGCGGTTTCAGGCGTGGACATGAGTGCTCCTCGGGAGAAGGTGCGGCGGACGCTGTCCAGGGGCCTGGCGGAAGTTCGACCCGCTCCTCGGTCGGAGCACGGGGAAGATGCGACACAGGCACGCCACACCTATTTTTGCATCCGGATGCTGGGTGCCGCCAGCAGACACCCGCACTCGCCCTGCTGCCGGGCCCTCATGTTCGCGGTCGCGTCATGGGCCCGGGTACTGAAAGACGTCGTCGATGCCGACTCCGAACGCCCGGGCGATCTGAAAAGCGAGCTCGAGCGTGGGCGAGTACCGACCCTGCTCGATGGCGATGAGGGTCTGTCGGGTGACGCCGATCGTGCGGGCCAGTTCGGCCTGGGTCATACCCACCTCTTCACGCCGCGGACGGATGGTATTGGTGACGAGGGTGGGCCTGACCATCACGCCAGCCCCCGGCGGTAGGCGATCACACGGGCGATGCCGCCGATGAACGATGAGACGACGAATCCGGCGAACATCGTCTGCGCAACCCAGAACACGTCGACCCGGAAGGCGCAGAGCGAGAGCACGGCAACGCCCGCGAGGACCAGGAGCGCGTGTTCGACGCGGCCGCTCATCCGGCTGATGTCGCGGTCGCGGATGTCGGAGGCCGATGCCGCGGCCGGATCCCTGCGTCCTGCGATGATGCTCCACGTGATGCTGAGCACGATGCTGAGCCCGATGCCGAAGCCGAGCGCCCACAGCATCGCCCAGAGCCAGTCACTCTGCTCGATCGGCGTCGCTCGGAACCCGATGAGAAGGAAGAGATAGAGGCCTGTCGACACGGTCGTGCCGATGAGGCTCGACCAGGCGACGCGTTCGTGGTAGACCATGACAGACCTCCATGTAAAGGATTCTTTACATGGAGAGTAGGGCTCGCCTCGCACTCGTGTCAAGAATTTTTTACACGACCGTCAGCGCCAGACGCTCGGCGCCGGCTTCTTCGTCGACGGCAGTGCCGAGGCCGCCGCCCAGTCGTGGATCCACGGCTCGACCTCGGGCAGACCCGCCGGCTTGCCGACGGCCGCGAACAGCTCCTCGTTGCTGACGATGCCGCCGCCGCGGCGCAGCATCCGGGATCTGACGATCACCCGCGCGTACACCTCGCCGTCGACCACAGCACGGTGCTCGAGGAAGACCGCCTTGTCGTCGTGACCGACGAAGCGCGACTCGACGTCGAAGCGCTGCCACAGCTGCAGCGACTTGCGGAAGGTGACGGTCTCGCTCGAGACGACCGCGTACCAGCCGCGGGAGTTCATCGCGTCGAACAGCCCGGAGCGGATCAGCAGATCCCAGCGCCCGAGGTCGAACAGCGACAGGTACCGGCCGTTGTTCATGTGCCGGAGGATGTCGATGTCGGTGGGCAGCGTCGTGAGCCGGATGCGGCTGATCGCCGACGGATCGAGCGCACCGCGGCGTCGCGTGCGCAGCCGGGCCCGGAGGATGACGAGGAGGGTGCGCCAGATCACATTCACAAGGGGCGATAGTAGTGATCCACGATGGATCGCCCAACTTCATTGGCTGATCACCACAGGCCCGGGTATGTGTCCGTCGCCGATTTCACCTCCGCGACGGCGGCGCGTAGAGTCACGCACATGAGCACCGAAGCCCATACCGAGATCATCGTCCGTCCCGTCCGCGATGTCGATGCGGAGGCTCTGGGCCGCGTGCACGCGCAGTGCTGGCACGAGACCTATGACCATCTCATCAGCGAGGCAGCACTCGAGCGCGTCTCTCCGCGTCGGCTCGCGGAGCTGTGGACGAACTGGGCCCGCCAGGGTGACGACTTCCGCATGAGCGCCGCTCTCGTCGACGGCGAGATCGTCGGCTTCGTGGGGTCGGGTCCCGCTCGCGACAAGGACGCTCCGGCGCTGCGCGAGCTGTACTTCATCTACCTGCTCGACGCGTACCACGGCACCGGCATCGGCCAGAAGCTGTTCGACGCGGCGGTGTACGAGAGCGAGCCGTGCTACCTGTGGGTGGCCGACGACAACCCGCGCGCTCATCGCTTCTACCAGCGCAATGGCTTCACTCTCGACGGCGAGAGCCACACCGAGCCGTTCCTGGGCGAGCAGCTGACCGAGGTGCGGTTCGTGCGCGCCTGATCGGGCAGACACCTCGCCGAATCGCCGACACCCCGTGTTGTGGACGTCCACAGCACGGGGTGTCGGCGCTACAAGGGGGTGTCGGCGCTACAAGGAGGTGCCGGCGCAGGGGGGGTGCTGGCGCGGCGGGAAGGCGAGGACGCCCCCGCGCCGCGGGTCAGCGGCCGGACACCTGCCCGAACAGCTTCGCGATCGGGGCGAGCACCAGAGGCCGGGCGGCGAACCAGCCGCCGGCGATCACGCCCATCGCGAGCACGAACACCCAGAACCCGGTCCAGTTCGCGGCGTATGCGACGCCATCGACCGAGCCCTGCGCGGCGAACATGTGGTTGAGGTTGCGCAGCATGCCGGTGAGGAACACGAGCGCGACGTGCACGATGATGAACGCCACGAAATACAGCATCACCGGGAAGTGCAGCGCTCGCGCCCACTCGACCGGGTAGGCCTTCGAGAGCTTCTCGGCCTTCTTCGGCCACAGCCCCGACATCCGGTATCCGGTGATGATCGCGAGCGGAGCGGCGAGGAACACCGTGACGAAGTAGGCCAGCTGCTGCAGACTGTTGTAGTTCACCCAGCCGTTGTCGGTGGGCCAGTCGAACGAGACGTACTGCAGCCCCGCCGAGAGCGCGTTCGGGAAGACCTCCCAGCTGGTGGGCACGATGCGCGCCCAGTGCCCGGTGGTGAACAGCAGCACGACGAAGATGACGCCGTTGATGATCCACAGCAGGTCGAGTGCCTGGTGGAACCAGAGCGTGAGGCTGATCTTGCCCTTGCTGTTGCGGCGCGGCGTCCAGAACACCGTGGGCCGCTTCTCGCTGCGCACCCGCAGACCGGAGCGGATGATCAGCACCATCAGGAACATGTTGAAGAAGTGCGCCCAGTTCGCCCACGGGGCGAAGCCGGGCTCGACCTCGACGGCCGGGTGGTACTCGCCCGGGTAGGTCGCGAGGAAGTCCTGCATGAACGGGGTGCTGAGGAAGGTGCGGACGAGGAAGACCGCGGCGACAGCCACCAGGCCGAGGGATGCCAGGCCCAGCAGTCCCCCGATGGCGCGGGGCCACGTCGGCCGCAGGGGCGATGACTCAGGCAGGGGCTCCGCGGCGTACCGCGGCGCGCGCCCCTGCCAGACCGTGCGCTGGTACGGCAACGGAGTGGACACATCCGGCTTGGATGCCGCAGCGACGACTTCCTGGGCGGCTGGAGCGTCAGTGGGCGCGGCGACCCCCGTGGCAGGAGCGGCCTCGCTCGCGACGGCCTCGGTGGTCCTTGCCGTGTCGTGGATCGCAGCTTCCTGGGTCGCGGCGGCAGCGCCGATGTCCGCCGTCACGGGCACGGTGCCGGCAGGAGGCCACGGCTCCCCGCCTGCGACTCGCGGAAGCCCACGTCGCACCGCGACACCGGCATCCGCGCCTGCCACGACCGGCGTCGCAGCTGCGCCGACCTCTGCGCCAACCTCTACGCCCACCTCTGCGCCGACCTCTGCGTCGACAGCACGGGATGTCGCCGACCGAACGGCCTGTTCACGCGAAGGAGCCGTGCTCTCGGCGAGATCCCGTGCACTCGACGCATCAAGAGCGGTGCTGGGTGCCGCAGGAACGACGGATGCCACGGCCGAGGCGTCCGCAGGAGGCCAGGGCTCACCGCCGGCCACGCGCGGAAGCCCTCGCCGCAGCCTCACTGCCGCCAGCGCCGGTGCGTCCGAACTCTGGACGTCGAGAGCACGGGACGTCGGCGACTGCACGGCCTCTTCACGCGAAGGAGCCGTGCTCTCGGCGAGGTCCCGTGCTGTCGACGGCACGGAGGCGCGCGACGGCGCGGAGGCAGCAGCCGCGGGCTCGTCGAGCTCGGTGGCGGGAGGCCACGGCTCGCCGCCCTTCACCCGCGGGAGGCCGCGGCGGATCGATCCGGCCATGGTCACTTCTTCCGGGCTTCGAGCGCCTCGATCAGCTGCGGCACGACGGTGAACACATCCCCGACGATGCCGAAGTCGGCGACATCGAAGATCGGGGCGTCGCCGTCCTTGTTGATCGCCACGATCGTCTTCGCGGTCTGCATGCCGGCACGGTGCTGGATCGCGCCCGAGATGCCGAGCGCGACGTACAGCTGCGGCGACACCGAGACGCCGGTCTGACCCACCTGGTGCGCGTAGGGGATGTATCCGGCATCCACCGCGGCGCGCGACGCGCCGACGGCAGCGCCGAGCGCGTCGGCGAGCTGCTCGACGAGCACGAACTTCTCCTTCGAGCCGAGCCCGCGCCCGCCCGAGACGACCCGGGTGGCTCCGCGCAGCTCGGGCCGCGACGAGGTCTTCGCCTCCGCGGCGATCTCGCCGGCCGTGGCGGCCGCCGCTCCGGATGCCGTGACCGACAGCTCCTCGACGACGGGCGAGGCGACGGCCTCGGCGCGTGCGTCGACGGCGCCCTGACGAACGGTGATCACCGGCGCGCCGAAGGTGGGCGCGGAGTCGGTGAGGTACGAGCCGCCGTAGACGGAGTGCTGCGCGGTCACGCCCTCGTCGTCGCGGGAGACGCCGACCACGTCGACCGCGAGCGCGAGCTTCTCGCGCACGGCGAAGCGGCCTGCGACGTCGCGACCGGCGATGGAGTTCGAGATGAGCACGGCATCCGGCTGCACCTGGCGGTAGGCGGCCTGCAGGGCATCGACGACCGGCACGGTGAGCGACGAAGCATCGCCCGCAGCGGTGAGCACGACCTGCGCGCCGGCCGCAGCTGCCGCGTCCGTCGCGGCCTGGCTGCCGCCGACGACGAGCGCCACCGGCGCTCCGATCGTGGAGGCCGCACCGAGGAGTGCGGCCGTGCTGCTGGCGGCGTCACCGGACGGGTCGACGTCGACGAGGACGAGGATCGACTTCTCGGGGTACGCCATGTCACACCAGCCTGTTCTGTGCGAGGAACTCGACGAGCTGCGCGGCGGCGTCTCCCTCGTCGGTGATCTTGACGCCGGCGGCGCGCGCCGGCTTCTCCGCGACACTCGTCATGATCGTGCGCGGCGCGACCGCGGGGTCGGCCGAGACGCCGAGGTCGGCCAGCGAGAGCACCTCGAGGGGCTTCTTCTTCGCGGCCATGATGCCCTTGAAGTTGGGGAACCGGGCATCCGGAAGCGCCTCGGTGATGGAGATGACCGCCGGCAGCGGAACGGTGACGTCCTGCGCACCCGCGTCGCCGGCGCGGGTGCCGGTCAGCTGCCCCTCGCCGATCTCCACCGCGCTCAAGGCGGTCGCCTGCGCGTACCCGAGGTGCTCGGCGAGCATGGCGGGGATGACGCCGCCCACGCCGTCGGTGGACAGGTTGCCGGTGATCACGAGGTCGGGCTCGCCGCGGCGGATCGCGGCCGCGAGCACCTCCGCGGTGAGGGTTAGGTCGGCTCCGCGCAGCTCTTCGTCCACGACGTGGACGGCGGATCCCGCACCGATCGCCAGCGAGCGGCGGACGGATGCCGTGGCCGACGCGGGCGCCATCGACAGGCTGACGACCTCGGTGCCGGGGTTCTTGTCGGCGTACGAGAGGGCGACCTCCAGCGCACGCTCGGTGATCTCGTCGAGCACCACCTCGCCGGCCGCTCGATCAGCCAGACCGGTCTCGAGATCGAGCTTGCGGTCACCGTAGGTGTCGGGCACTTCCTTCACCAGCACGTAGATCTTCATCGAACCTCCCTCACGCAGGTTCGATCCTACCCGCGCGATCTTCTGGAATCAGGTATCAGCTCTCATGATACTGAGTCCCGACCACCCGGCGGGCGGCTTGCCGATACCGTTGAGCCATGGCCCGACCCCGACCGCTCCCCATCGACCCGCTCGCCGAGGCGAAGAGGCAGTGGCTCGCACACGGCTGGACCGACGCGGCCGAGGGCATGGCCGTGGTCACGTCGGTCATGCGCGCGCAGCAGCTTCTGCTGGCGCGGGTGGATGCCGCACTCAAGCCGTTCCAGGTGACCTTCGCCCGCTACGAGGTGCTGCGCCTGCTGGCGTTCAGCCGCACCGGCACACTGCCGCTGTCGAGCGTGGTGGCTCGGCTGCAGGTGCACGCGACCAGCGTCACGAGCACCGCCGAGCGCCTGGTGCGCGACGGTCTGGTGCGCCGCGATCCGCATCCGCACGACGGCCGCGCGGCGCTGCTGACCCTGACCGAATCCGGACGCGAACTCGTCGAGCGCGCCACGGCGGCGCTCAACACCGAGGTGTTCGCCTCCCCCGGCCTCGACGCCGACGATGCGGCATCCCTCGTCGGCATCGTCGCCCGCCTGCGCAAGAACGCCGGCGACTTCACCGATCCGCGTCCGCTGCCGGACCCGCTCTGATGCCGTCCTTCACCCTCGAGCGCATCATCCCCGCGCCGCCGGAAGACGTCTTCGACGTCTCGCTCGACGTCGGCCTGCATCTCGCATCGCAGCGCTCGCACGGTGAGCGCGTGGCATCCGGTCGCACCTCGGGCCGCCTCGAAGAGGGCGAGCAGATCACCTGGAGCGCCAGGCACTTCGGTCTGCGGTTCCGGATGACCTCGCTGGTGTTCGACGTCGATCGCCCCCGCCGCTTCCGCGATCGTCAGATCCACGGGCCGTTCGGCTCGTTCCTGCACACCCACGAGTTCGAACCGCTCGACGCCGGCACGCTGATGCGCGACACCATCGACTTCCGTTCCCCCTTCGGTCCGCTGGGGCGGGTGGTGGATGCCGTGGCCATGCGCCGTCATCTGATCCGGGTGATCATGGAGCGCAACGACGCGATCAGCGCCCATTTCGCCTGAGCCGGACCTTCCGTCGCCGCCGCGGTGCGGCTGACGCACGAGACTTGCGTTGCAGCACGAGACGGTGCTTCCATGGCGATGCTCATCGGTGCAGGAAATGAGGGGGGCGCTTCTCGCGGAACGCGGCCATCCCCTCCTTCTGATCCGCGGTGTCGAACAGCGCGGCGAACTGGCGCTTCTCGACGTCGA
>PJCV01000010.1 GCA_002837415.1 Actinomycetales bacterium SN12 | reverse complement strand
ACGCCCGCCGTCGCCCATCTTCCGCAGACAGGGCGAACATCTCCGCGGTGACCCCGTCCAGCAGCATCCCGGGCTCGACTTTCAACGCCTCTGCGATGCGAACCAGCGTCGGGATGCCCATCAGCGCGCGGCCCTTCTCATAGCCGCGGATATTCGACGAGTCGATCTGGGTGAGCACCGCGAGTTCGTCCTGCGTGATGCCTCGGCGCCTGCGTTCGTCCGCGATCAGTTCGCCGATTCGAGCGGCGGCAGGGGAGGGGACGCGGGGCACCTGACCAGCGTCTCGGCACACCCGATCTTGTGCCAGGGTTAACGCACCCGGGTACAAGTACCGATCCGGGGTTGACGCCCTGGAGGTGCAGATGGCCGGCGCGCCCAATGCCGATGCGCTCGACGCGCTGCTCGTCGAATTCCGTGGTCTGGCAGACAGCAAGCGGATGGCAGGCAGCTACCTGGAGCAGCTGGCTCGTCACTATCTGACCGTCGAGCCGCTCTGGGCGGATCAGCTCGGCGCGGTCTGGCTGTGGAAGGACTGGCCGGGGCGGGGCAACAGGCCCGACACCGGGATCGACCTCGTCGCGGAGATCCAGGGCGGCGGCCTGCTGGCCGTGCAGGTGAAGTTCTTCGCCGAGACCCATCGGATGCAGAAGGGCGACCTGGACTCTTTCTTCGAGGCGATGGGCAAGGACCCGTTCACCGAAGGCCTGGTCATCGACACGACCAGCGCGCCATGGTCGACGAACGCCGAGGAGGCGCTGAAGAACCGCACGAAGCCGGTGCGGCGCGTCTCACTCGCCGAGCTCCGCCACAGCGCCATCGACTGGTCGACGTACGAGCTGCTCAAGCCCGAGGTGGCACCTGAGAGGCACGCGCTGAAGACGCTGCGCGCTCACCAGCACGAGGCCGTGCTCGCGGTGATGGAGGGGCTCGCCCCGGGCAGCGGACAGGACCGCGGCAAGCTCATCATGGCCTGCGGCACGGGCAAGACGTTCACCGCACTCAAGCTCGCCGAGCGCTGGACGAACGAGGTCGCCGGAGGCGCGGCGACCGTCCTGTTCATGGTCCCCTCGCTCGCGCTGCTGCAGCAGTCGCTGGAGGAGTGGTCGCGCGAGCGCGATCCCGAGATGGGCTTCCGGGCATTCGCCGTCGGGTCCGACTCGAACATCGGACGTCGGAAGAACGACGACCTGACCAGCGTCATGATGGAGGACCTCGGCGCGCCCGCGACGACCGACGGCCCGACACTCGCCCGTCTGCTCGGCGATGTCGACGAGGAGCACGAGGGGCTCACCGTCGTCTTCTCGACCTACCAGTCGATCGAGGCCGTGGCCGAGGCGCAGCGCCTCCGCGGTGACACATTCGACCTCGTCATCTGCGACGAGGCACACCGCACGACCGGGGTGACCCTCGCGAACGAGGATGAGTCGCACTTCGTCAAGGTGCACGACAACGCCGTGATCCCGGCATCCGCCCGCGTCTACATGACCGCCACGCCGCGCATCTTCGCGCCCGAGGTCAAGAACGCCGCCTCGCAGAAATCGGCCGAGCTCGTCTCGATGGACGACGAGGAGCTCTTCGGCAAGGTGCTCTACCGCATCGGCTTCGACGAGGCTGTGCGCAGCGGACTGCTCACCGACTACAAGGTCGTCGTGCTGGGCATCAGCGAAGACGAGATCGTCGAGTCGCTGCAGCAGGAGCTCGCCCAGGGAGGGCGGGAGCTCGCGGTCACCGATGTCGCCAAACTCATCGGGTGCTGGAACGCCCTCGCCAAGCGCAACGCGGGGGCGATCGCGGAGGGATTCGGCACCGACGCCGCGCCCATGCGCCGCGCCGTCGCGTTCGCGAAGGACATCAAGACCTCCGTCGGAGTCGCGGGTGACTTCACCGCGCTGGTCGAAGGTCATCTCTCGAACATCGAGAACGACGATGACACCGACGACCTGACGGTAGAGGCCGAGCACGTCGACGGCACGATGAACGCCACGCGTCGTGGAGAGCTGCTCGACTGGCTGAAGGCCGCTCCGGAAGAGGACCAGTACGGGCGTCCGGTGGCCCGTGTGCTGACGAACGCACGGTGCCTGAGCGAGGGCGTCGACGTTCCGAGTCTTGACGCCGTGCTGTTCCTCAGCCCACGCAAGAGCCAGGTCGATGTCGTGCAGGCCGTCGGCCGTGTGATGCGTCGCGCCGAGGGCAAGCGGCTCGGGTACATCGTGCTGCCGATCGCCATCCCGGCAGGTGTCGCGCCGGAGGAGGCGCTGAACGACAACGAGCGCTACAAGGTCGTCTGGCAGGTGCTGCAGGCGCTGCGCGCGCACGATGAGCGACTGGACGCGGCGATCAACCAGGCCGCGTTCACAGGGAAGCTACCCGAGCAGGTGGTCATCGAGCACGTGCCTCTGACCTCGCAGAAGAAGAGGCAGGGGTCGGCCTTCGACTCGGAAAGCGATCCGAGTGACAGCCCGGGAGCCAGCACTTCCGACGGCCCGTCGCATCTCGCGCCGACGCTGCCGGGACTGACGTCGACGGCGGATGCCTGGAAGGACTCGGTCTACGCGAAGCTCGTCGCCAAGGTCGGCGACCGCATGTACTGGGACGACTGGGCCGGCGACATCGCCCTGATCGCGCAGCGCTTCATCGCGCTGATCACCGCACATGTGAACGCTGCCGGTGCCGACCGCACGCCGTTCGACGGCTTCGTGAAGGCGCTTCGCGCCACGGTCAACCCCGACGTCGTCGAGGCGGAGGCCATCGAGCTGCTGGCGCAGCACCTCATCACCAAGCCGGTCTTCGAGGCGATGTTCCCCGAGGGATCGTTCACGCAGGACAACCCGGTGTCGACGGCGATGGAGCAGGTGCTCGCGACCTTCGACGAGAACAGCGCGTTCGCGCGTGAGCGGGAACCGCTAGACGTGTTCTACAGCCGGATCACCGAGAAGATCCGCGGGCTCGACAGCATGCGCGCGAAGCAGCAGATGCTCGTCACGCTGTACGACAAGTTCTTCACCAAGGCGTTCCCGCTGCTCGCCGACCGGATGGGCATCGTCTTCACGCCCGTCGAAGTGGTCGATTACATCCTGCGGTCGGCGGATGCCGTGCTGCACCAGCACTTCGGCAAGCGCCTGTCGGATGAAGGGGTGAACATCCTCGAGCCGTTCGTCGGCACCGGAACCTTCCTGACCCGCCTGATGCAGACCGGGCTGATCAAGCCGGAGGACCTCACCCGTAAGTACACCCAGGAGCTGTTCGCCAACGAGATCGTGCTGCTCAGCTACTACATCGCGGCCGTCAACATCGAGAGCGTGTACCGCGAGCTGTGCGCGGAACACGGGATCGAGCCGGCTTCGGGAGGGTTCGAAGGCATCTCGCTGACCGACACCTTCGCAATGGATGAGCGGGACAGCCAACTCGCCGGGGGAGTCTTCCCTGAGAACACGGCGAGGCTCGAGAAGCAGCGGTCGACGAAGTTCGACGTGATCGTGATGAACCCGCCGTACCGAACCGGGCAATCGAGCGCGAACGATGGTGTGCAGAACGCCAAGTATCGGATCACGGACGCGCGGATCTCTGAAACCTTCGCAAAACGTTCGAGCGCTTCGAACAAGAACGGTCTTTATGACTCGTACTACAGGGCGCTGCGCTGGGCAACCGATCGGCTAGGTGAACACGGTGTGCTCGCTTTCGTGTCGAACTCTGGCTTCATTGACGGAGCCACTGCATCCGGCGTGCGTCTGACGTTGGCGAATGAGTTCTCTGACGTGATCGTCTACAACCTCAAAGGCAACATGCGGAAGAAGGACTGGGACCGTGAAGGCGGGCAGATCTTCGGCGCAGGAAGCCAAGCTGGAATTGCAATCACCATCCTCGTAAAGGATCCGAGCCACAGCGGCCCTGCGCGCGTGCACTATGCGGACGTCGGCGACTACCTCAGCCGCGAGGAGAAGCTCGATAAGATCGGTGCAGAAGCTTCGGTCATCGGCACCGCTTTCTCGCTGATCGTGCCGAATAGCGCCGGCGACTGGATCAATCAGCGCGACGAGCGATTCGGCGGCTTCTGCCCGATCGGAGAGAAGGCCACCAAGGGTCTTCCGACGACTGCAGGGGTTTTCCGAGAGTTCTCGAATGGACTCTCAACCAATCGGGATGCGTGGGTCTACAACTTCAGTGCAGCTGAGCTAAGCGCCAACGTTGCCAGACATGCGAACCATTTCAATGCTGAACGAGAGCGGGTGCACGCGCTCGGCGACGCGCACCCCGAGGCCCTTCTAGATTTGGATCCCTCGAAGGGCGCCTGGCCGAGTTCGACGATGGCTCGCCTAAAGAGGAACAAGCCGATTGAGGTAGACGAATCGGGCTACCGCCTTGCCGTCTACCGACCCTTTACGAAAAACCGAGTGTACTTCGACCCGACCGGGCAGCTGAATCACCGGCCAGCCCAGATAGCGAAGATCTGGCCCACGCCGGCTCATCAGAACGTGGCAATTGGCGTGAGTACGGATGCGCGCGTCGACACGCCACCCGTGGCGCTCGACTCGTTGCCCAGCCTGGACTTCAACGGAGCCACTCAGGTCTTCCCTCGTTACACCTGGGAACCAGCATCCGCACCCGATGGCGCCATCGATCTAGAGGCGCTCGCGGCATCCGATTCCGACGAGATCGTCGACGGATACCGACGCGTCGACAACATCACCGACGCGACCCTTGACGCGTACCGCAAGGTCCACGGCGAAGCCGTCACGAAGGACGACATCTTCTACGGCATCTATGCGCTGCTGCATCACCCTACGTATCGCGAGACGTACGCCGCCGACCTGCAGAAGATGCTGCCGCGGATCCCCCAGGTCAAGGGCTTCGCCGAGTACGCGCGGATCGGCCGTGCCCTCGCTGACCTGCATGTCGACTACGAGTCTGTCTCGCAGCATCCGCTCGGTGAGGAGATATCGCTCACCGCTCCCCACGATCCCTATGAGCGCTACCGCATCGAGAAGCTCTCGTGGATCTCGCGGAAGGATCACACGGGCATCCGGTACAACTCGCATCTCACGATCACCGGCATCCCCGAGGATGAGGCGCTGTACAAGGTCGGCGGCCGCAGCCCGCTGGAGTGGGTGATCGACCGCTACCAGGTGAAGGTCGATAAGGCCTCCGGCATCGTCAACGATCCGAACGCGTGGCTCCGCGAACACGAGAACCCGCGGTACGTCGTCGAGCTCATCCGTTCGCTCGTCACTGTGAGTCTCGAGACCCAGCGACTGATCGCGGAGCTGCCGGAGTTCGAGGTCATCGAGCCTGGATCGACGCAAACCTCGAATGACTGACATGCAGTTATCGGGGATGGGGGATGTCGCAGCCTGGGCGTCGTTGGCCTTCACCGTCATCGCCGGAATCGCGGCTGCAGCAGCGTTTGTCGATCCGAAGCGTTTGCGCCGCCCCGCCGCGAAGAGCGCGAACGGCGCTGTCGAGTAGAGCAGGCTTGAATGTCGGTGGCCCCTGCGACCATAGAGTATGGCAACTTTCACCGAGGTCGCGGAGCTCATCCCGACCCTGCGCGACCGAGGCGACGCGTGCGCGTCGCTGACGCAGGCGCTGCAAGCGGTGACTGCCATGACGGATGCCGAGGTCGTCGCCGTCCTGCGTGAATCCAACGAAGCGCTGCAGCACGCCGAGCAGCTGCGCCTGATCGCAGTCGGCGTCATCGCCATCCGCTCGCGCCGCGATGCCGGCCACTCCGGCGCCGCGCAGAAGGAGGGGCACAGCAGCGCCGCCTCGCTCGTGCAGAAGATCACCGGATCGAGCAAGGCGGACGCCTCTCGACAGGTGCGTGTCGGCGAGGCCATGCTCGGCGACGAGGCCGATTCGCCTGGGCCGGATGAGGAGCAGCCGGATGCCCCGGAAGAGAGCAGCCAGGAATCGGATGCCCCATGGCGGCCGATCGACTGGCGCGCGCCGCTGCGCCGCGCTCGCCGTGACGGGCGCATCAGCACGACCCAGTTCGACGTCATCGAACGTGGACTCGGCGAACCGCCGGCCGCCGAGGGCGCACTCGATCAACAGCAGTACAGAGACGCCGATGACCGCATCCGCGAGGCGTGGGCGGAAGCCGCCGAGCAGCTGATCGCAGAAGCATCCGAGCGCACCGCCGAAGAACTCGGTGCCGCAGCCAGGGCGATTCGCGACCTGCTCGACCCCGAAGGCGCCGAACGGCGCTTCCTCGAGCGGCATGACAAGCGCTCCTACCGCGAGTGGACCGACCAGTACGGCGTTCGCAGAGCATCCATCGCATATGAAGACCACGGCGCGGCCCTGATCAGCACTCTGATCAACTCGGTGCTGCGCCCGCGCCGGGGCGGACCGCGATTCGTCGACTCCGAAGAGCAGGCCAAAGCGAAGGCTCTGGCCGACGACCCGCGAACAAATGAGCAGCTGCAGTACGACCTGATCATCGACCTGCTCCGCGCCGGCGCGCTCGCCGAGGCGAAAGACGTGTTCGGCACGCGGCAGGCGGGAGTGCGGCTGGTGCAGGTGGTGCGCGAAGACGGCACCCGAGCCGGCTATGCCGAAGACGGACTCGGGGTGCTCCCGACTTCCGCCATCGATCAGCACATCTGCGACTCAGGCATCGTCCCCGTCCGCGTCGACGCGTGCGGCAATCCGCTAGACGTCGGTCGAGAGCAGCGCCTGTTCACTCCCCGGCAGCGCATTGCCCTCGCTCTACGAGACGGAGGCTGCCGCTGGGCAGGATGCGACCGCCCCGCCTCCTACTGCGAGGCGCACCACATCGACGAATGGCATCGTGACAGCGGGCGCACCGATATCGACCGTGGGATCCTGCTCTGCCGGTTCCATCACATGGAGCTGCACCACGGTGGGTGGCGCATCGCCCGCGCGGGCAAGGGTGATTTCGAGCTGCACGATCCCGGGGGAGGAGTGTGCGCCTTGCGTGCCAGAGGCTTCCTCTCGTACGCCTGGGGTGAGTTGGGCCCACCGCCATTCCGATTCCGACCCGCAGTCGCCTGACGGCCCCCCGCGGGATCCGGCCTGCGGGGAAGCAGAACGCCCGGCCTATCGGCATCGCCGACGAGCCGGGCATCCTCCCCCTGCGACGCTTGGAAGCGATCACTCACGTGGCGCGAGCACGAGCAGATCGCCGACCTCGCAGTCGAGCGCCTCGCACACCGCACGCAGGGTCGAATAGCGGATCGCCCGCGCGCGATCGTTCTTCAGCACCGAGAGGTTCACGATGCTCACCCCCACGCGCGCGCTCAGCTCGGTCAGGGTCATCTCGCGTTCGGCGAGGAGCTCATCCAGGCGGCAGTGGATGCCCGTGAACTCGTCGGCCGCTTCGGCCGGAGTCATATCAGTCCCTCCGTCTCGCGCCGCAGCTGCTCGCGCTCGTTCTGCAGCTGAGCTCCGAAGCGGAAGATCGCCGACAGGGCGAACAACCCGACCGCAACGGCGAACGGCCACAGCTCCACGTCCAGTCCGAAGTTCAGCGGGGGGGCGGCAGAGTTCCAGTCCAGGGAGCGCACCGCCAACGTCATCCCGATCTGATGCAGCAGATCTCCGATGACCACAGCAGACATCGAGACGATCGCGACGACACCGAACGTGCGGGAGACGCTGGGGTGGAAAGGCTGTCGCTGACCCGCGCGGCGGGTCGCGTTGTGGATCGCCCAGGCGATGGCCCCCGAGGCGGCGAGGGCGAGAAGAGTGCCGGCGAAGATCAGCAGCTGGATGCCGAACGGCACCGGGCCGACGTACGAATCACCGCACAGCATTCCCACCTCGCCGCCGTACGTCTCGGGGCAGGCGCTCGAGTGGAGCGCGCTCTGATTCTCGCGGACGTAGGCCCACGCGTCGTCATCGAGCGCGACGCCCTCGCCGCCCATGATGTCGAGGCCGCTGAGACCGGCGCCGATCACCATGAGCCCGATGTACACCAGCGACGCGTTGCGGGTCACATCCAGTGCCAGCGTCGTGCTGCCCTGTCGACGCGCCCGCCAGATCGAGATGGCGACGACGATTCCGGCGACGCCGAGCCACGCGGCGATCCAGCCGAGCGCCGGCAGCAGATCATCAGATGAGAGGTGCATCAGACGAGGCCTTCCGTCTCGCGCTGCAGCTTGTCGCCGACGACGAACACCGAAGCGACCACCGCCAGAGCAAAGGCGGCGAGCACGAAGTTGAACGGCTCCAGCGATATCACGGCCGTGTGGAACGGTCCATCGATCGCGTGAGCCATCGCGGCGTTCGCGAGCATGTTGTCGAAGAACCGCGACATCGCCGCTCCGACCAGCCCGACCCCGCCGCCGATCCCCGCGATGCGGGTGTTCGTCTTGCTGAACACGCGCCCGCGCAGAATGTTGCGGCTGAGTGCGATCAGACAGGCCACCACGACGACCACCGTGATCGCGAACGCGAGCTGACCCAGCACCCCGGACACCACGCCCGGGGCGCCCAATCCATCCACGGTGATGACGCCGCGATCCAGTTCGACCGTGAGGCTCGTGGGGCCGATCTGCGTATCCGCCATCGTGCCCAGGAACTCGACCAGCACCTCGATCGGGCCGCCGCCGACCAGCTCGGCGATGCGGACGGCCACGTTCCACACCGTCCACGCCGCGATCCCCACCCCAGCGATGACGAACAGCGCCAGGCTGACCGTGTCACCCCTGCTCAGCGTGCGCTCCGGCGGAGCGCCGTCCCTGATCTTCATGATGCCCTCCTGTATCGATAGTCGTTGTTATCGCTTTTCGTTAACATAACGACCATCGATATGGGTGTCAATAGTTCGGGATGGCATTTCGTCTCGCTGCGCTCGCTCAATGACCGGGGAGGGTGCTCGATGGTCGGGGGAAGCATTTCGACTCGCTGCGCTCGCTCAATGACCGGGGAGGGCGGCCAATTACCGCCGGCCGGGCGTCGAAGCGTATGCCGACGGCGAACACGGGCATTCCACCCCGTCGCGGTCGTTACTCTCGATGTACACGGCGCCACCGCCACTTCGCCCCGCGCGAAAAGGAGTCACAGCATGTTCGAGAGATTCACCGACCGAGCCCGCCGAGTGGTCGTCCTCGCCCAAGAAGAGGCGAAGATGCTCAACCACAACTACATCGGCACCGAGCACATCCTGCTCGGCCTCATCCACGAGGGTGAAGGAGTCGCAGCCAAGGCCCTCGAGAGCCTCGGCATCTCCCTCGACGCCGTGCGCGAGCAGGTTCAGGACATCATCGGCCAGGGTCAGCAGCAGCCGACCGGCCACATCCCCTTCACGCCTCGCGCCAAGAAGGTCCTCGAGCTGAGCCTGCGCGAAGCGCTGCAGCTCGGCCACAACTACATCGGCACCGAGCACATCCTCCTCGGCCTCATCCGCGAGGGCGAGGGCGTCGCCGCCCAGGTGCTGGTCAAGCTCGGCGCTGACCTCAACAAGGTCCGCCAGCAGGTCATCCAGCTGCTCTCCGGCGCACCCGGTCGCGAGACGGCCGCGGTCGGAGCCACCACCAACGAGAACCAGCAGGCGGCCCAGGGCGGCTCGCAGGTGCTCGACCAGTTCGGCCGAAACCTCACGCAGGCCGCGCGCGACGGCAAGCTCGACCCCGTCATCGGTCGCGAGAAGGAGGCCGAGCGGGTCATGCAGATCCTCTCGCGCCGCTCGAAGAACAACCCCGTCCTCATCGGCGAGCCCGGCGTCGGCAAGACCGCCGTCGTCGAGGGCCTCGCCCAGGCGATCGTCAAGGGCAACGTCCCCGAGACGCTCAAGGACAAGCAGCTCTACTCCCTCGACCTCGGCTCCCTCATCGCCGGCTCCCGCTACCGCGGAGACTTCGAGGAGCGCCTGAAGAAGGTCACCAAGGAGATCCGCACGCGCGGCGACATCATCGTCTTCATCGACGAGATCCACACCCTCGTCGGTGCGGGCGCCGCAGAGGGCGCGATCGACGCGGCATCCATCCTGAAGCCGCTGCTCGCCCGCGGCGAGCTGCAGACCATCGGCGCCACGACCCTCGACGAGTACCGCAAGTACTTCGAGAAGGATGCCGCGCTCGAGCGTCGCTTCCAGCCGGTCCAGGTGAACGAGCCGACCCTGCCGCACGCGATCAACATCCTCAAGGGTCTGCGCGACCGCTACGAGGCGCACCACAAGGTGCAGATCACCGACGGCGCCATCGTCGCCGCGGCGAACCTCGCCGACCGCTACGTCTCCGACCGCTTCCTGCCCGACAAGGCGATCGACCTGATCGATGAGGCGGGCGCGCGTCTGCGCCTCAGCATCCTGTCCTCGCCGCCCGAGCTGCGCGAGTTCGACGAGAAGATCTCGAAGGTCCGCCAGGACAAGGAGGCTGCGTCCGAGGAGCAGGACTTCGAGAAGGCCGCGTCGCTGCGCGACCAGGAGAAGGAGCTGCTCGGTGAGCGGCTGCGCCTCGAGAAGCAGTGGCGCTCGGGCGACGTCGCGACCCAGGCGGTCGTCGACGAGGGCCTGATCGCCGAGGTGCTCGCCCAGGCGACCGGCATCCCCGTCTTCAAGCTCACCGAGGAGGAGTCCAGCCGACTCGTCTTCATGGAGAAGGCGCTGCACCAGCGCGTCATCGGCCAGGAAGAAGCGATCGCCGCGCTCAGCCGCACGATCCGCCGTCAGCGCGCGGGCCTCAAGGACCCGAAGCGCCCCAGCGGCTCGTTCATCTTCGCCGGCCCCACCGGCGTCGGAAAGACCGAGCTCGCCAAGGCCCTCGCCGAGTTCCTGTTCGACGACGAGGCAGCGCTCATCTCCCTCGACATGAGCGAGTTCGGTGAGAAGCACACCGTCTCGCGCCTGTTCGGAGCCCCTCCCGGATTCGTCGGATTCGAAGAGGGTGGCCAGCTCACCGAGAAGGTGCGCCGCAAGCCGTTCTCGGTCGTGCTGTTCGACGAGATCGAGAAGGCCCACCCCGACATCTTCAACTCGCTGCTGCAGATCCTCGAAGAGGGTCGCCTGACCGACGGTCAGGGACGCATCGTCGACTTCAAGAACACCGTGATCATCATGACGACCAACCTCGGCTCGTCGGCGATCGCCGGTGGCCCGGTCGGCTTCCAGATCGAGGGCAACTCGCAGACGACGTACGAGCGGATGAAGGGCAAGGTCGACGAAGAGCTCAAGCGCCACTTCAAGCCCGAGTTCCTCAACCGCCTCGACGACATCATCGTGTTCCCGCAGCTGAACAAGGACGAGCTGCGTCAGATCGTCGGCCTGTTCACCAAGCAGCTCGCCGACCGTCTGCTCGACCGCGACATGACCGTCGAGCTGTCGGACACCGCGAAGGACAAGCTCATCGACATCGGCTTCGACCCGGCCCTCGGTGCGCGTCCGCTGCGTCGCGCCATGCAGCGCGAGATCGAGGATCAGCTCTCCGAGCGCATCCTGCACGGTCAGCTGAACAGCGGCGACCACGTGAAGGTCGACGTCGTCGACGGCAAGTTCGCGTTCGAGCACGCACCGCGCGGCGAGAAGGTCTCGGTCGGCATCAACACCGGCGGCGGCATCTCGACCACGCCCGACCTCGCGGCGGGCTGATCAGCTGAGACGCAGAAGAGGGCGGATGCCATGGCATCCGCCCTCTTTCGCGTCTTCAGGGGATCAGCGAGGGTCGTTCCACGCCCAGATGTCCTCGCCGCGCAGCGTGACATCCGCCCCGCCGTCGTCGTAGATCACTTGACCGGCCAGGTGGGTGTTCTCGACTCCCGTCAGCCAGATCAGGAGGTTCGCGATCGACTCCGGCGGCTGGTGGCTGTTCAGCGGCATGGGCACCGCGGCGTCGACCATCGCGCGCCCCTCTTCGGTGGCGAGCAGCTGCTCGGTCATCGGGGTGAGCACGGTGCCGGGGGCGACCGCGTTGAGCGGGATGCCCGCGCCTGCCCACTCGGGCGAGATCGAGCGGCGGCGCACCCACCGCGACAGCGCGCGCTTCGACGCGGGGTACACCTGGTACGCCTCGCGAGGACCCTGCGCGGTCAGCTGCTCGGCGATCGCGAGCGTCGCCGCCTCGTCGCCCGACAGTGCCGCATCGACCAGCTCGGGCGGGCTCGGCTGCAGCGAGGCCATCGACGAGACCACCGCCGCGCGCGGCGCGTCGGAGCGCTCGAGCGCCGGGCGCAGCGCCTCGAGCAGCTCGACGACACCGAAGTAGTTGACCGAGAGCGTCTTCGGGATCGGGGCCGAGATGCCCGCGCACGCGATCACGGCGTCGACGGTTCCGCCGGCGAGGTCGATCGCCGCAGCAGCGGCGGACTGACGGCCCTCCGCCGTGCTGAGGTCGGCCTCGATGTCGGCGTCGCGCAGGTCGATGCCGATCACCCGGGCGCCGCGCTCGCGCAGCAGCCGCGCGGTGGTCTCGCCGATGCCGGACGCCGATCCGGTGACGACATAGGTGCGGTTCATGACTGATCCTCCTCAGATCTGCGCTCCGGGTAGGAGCGCGGCAGGTCCCCGGCTGAGTCGCCGGGGGAGTCGGTGACGCCCAGGCGCGCGACGAGGTCGGCGACCTGAGCGGCCAGGGCGGTGGCGTCGGCGCGCGAGACGTCGCGCAGCGCGTGACGCATCATCCGGATGCCCTGCGCCAGCAGCCGCCGATGGGCGGACGCGCCCTCGGCAGAGAGAGCGACGATGGTCGCCCGGCCGTCGTTCGGATCCGACTCGCGAGTGATCATGCCCGCGCGCTCGAGGCGGGCCAGCTGCTTGCTGACGGTCGGCCGACTGATGTGCATCGCATCGGCGAGATCGCCGGCACGCAGGGGTCCATGCAGACCCAGGATGTACAGCGCCGACACGTCGCCCGCGTCCACGGTGACACCGGCGCTCTGCGCGACAGAGCGCTGCACATTCGGCGACGACCATCGCGCCACGAGAAGCGTGAGCGCCTGCAGCAGCTCGTTCTCGGGGGAGGGGACGCCGGTGGGCATGTTCTCACTCTACATGTAGTTGCCTCAGGCAACCATAAGCACATCCCGACTCCCAGCAGACATCCGGATTCGCGGCGGGGGCGTCGATCTAGGGTGGAGCCGTGACAGACTTCCTCGTCCGCCCCGCCCGCAGCACAGATGTCATCGGCATCCACTCCCTGCTGGAGCCGCTTGTCGACCAGCGCATCCTGCTCGGCAAAGACCTCGCCGTGCTCTACGGCGCGGTGCAGGAGTTCGTCATCGCCGAGGCTGACGGCCAGCTGATCGGCTGCGGCGCCCTGCACGTGATGTGGGAGGACCTGGGCGAGGTGCGCACCCTGCTCGTGCGCGACGATTATCTGCGCCACGGTGTCGGGCGCGCGATCGTCACCGACCTCGAGCACCGCGCCCGGCAGCTCGGGCTCACCCGGCTGTTCTGCCTCACCTTCGAGACCGAGTTCTTCGTGCGCCGCGGTTTCGAGCCGATCGGCGAGCAGGTCGTCGACGCCGACGTGTACTCCCAGCTGCTGCGCAGCGGCGATGCGGGCGTGGAGGAGTTCCTGGATCTCGCCCACGTCAAGCCGAACACGCTCGGCAACACGAGGATGATCAAGCACCTGAATTAGCCTGGACTCATGTCCCGTCAGTCCGCCGCCGTGTACCGTCGCCGCAGGCTCGCGGTGCTGCTTCTCGTCGTTCTCGTGCTCGCCGCCGTCGGCGGCGGAGTGTGGCTCGCCATCGCGCAGCCGTGGGCGGCGCCCGTGCAGGCCGATCGGACGCCCGCTTCGGATGCCAGTGCGCTGACGACCCCGTCCGGGAGCCCGAGCGCCTCACCGGAGGCGAGCCCGGAGCCCTCCGAGACGCCGGGCATCGCAGCCTGCACTCCGGAGGATGTGACCGTGACCGCGGTGACCGACGCCGACACGTACCCGGCCGAGGCGCTGCCGCAGCTGTCGATCCTGCTGGCCAACACGGGCGCCAGGGATTGCACCCTGAATGTGGGTTCCAGCACGCAGAGCTTCACCGTGAGCAGCGGGGACGATGTGTGGTGGCGCTCGACCGACTGCCAGTCGGAGTCGAGCGACATGATCGTGACGCTCGCGGCCGGCTCCTCGGTGCCCAGTGCGTCGCCGGTCGTCTGGGACCGCACGCGCTCATCGGCCGAGACATGCGAGGAGCAGAATCGTCCGCGCGCACCAGGAGGAGGGGCCTCGTATCATGTCGCCGTGTCGATCGGCGGTTTCAGCAGCGAGACGCCCAAGCAGATTCTGCTGCGCTGAGCGAAAAGTCGATACCGACGCGAACTCATTCTCAATTTGTGGCTGACACGAACGATATTTTGGGATACCATGGAGGTCAGGTTCTCAGTTCTGTTGCGGCAAGCCATCCCCAGTGGTGTCGACACCAGCGTCCCCAGCGCTTCGACAATCGCCGCGACCGAGAGCCGGAGGGCCCTCTCAAGTTCCCCAGTCCCCAATGGAGGACTCGAGAGGGCCCCACTCTTAGGCTGGTGTCATGGCGAAGAAGAAGTCAGGCAGCAGCAAGCGCCCCGCACCCGAGGACTTCCGCTCTGAGGCTCTGGCCCAGGCTCTCGAGAAGCAGGACATGGCGGCCGTTGCCCTCGCGCTCCGCAACGGCAACACGGTCGTGCCGCTGATCAAGCCCGGCGCCCGCGACAACCCGCTCGACAGCGGCGAGGTCTGGACGTACCGCGACGCGAGCACCGGCGACGTCGCCCTGCTGCTGTTCAGCGACGCCAAGCACAAGCCGGCCAACCTGCCCCCCGGCGTCGGCATCTACTCGCCCACGTGGCTGAAGTCGTTCCTGACCACACATCGCGGCGCCATCACCACGGTCTTCCTCGACATCGCAGGTCCGCACCCCATGCAGGCCCCGCCCGCCGAGCTGCTCAAGGCCCTCGAAGCCTGAGTCGACGCCGCGTCAGAACGGCGGGATCGACGCCTCTGGGCGACGGTCGGTGGCCCGCGCGCGGATGTCCGTCAACGCGGAGCGCAGCGTCTTCGATCGGTCGTCGACCACCTGCTGGTAGCCGAGTCGTGCGGCCTCACCGCGTCGCTGCGGTGCCTGGGTCACCGGGCGGATCTCGCCCGCCAGTGACAGCTCGCCCACCGCGGCGACCGTGCGCGGCACGGACCACTGCCGGATCGACCCGGCGACGGCGACCGCGATGGCCAGGTCGGCGGCCGGCTCGGTGAAGCGCACACCGCCCACGGTCGACACGTACACGTCGAGCTTCGAGGTCGCGATGCCCGCGCGCCGCTCGAGGATCGCCAGCACCATCGCCACTCGCGATGAATCGAGGCCGTGCACCACGCGGCGCGGGTTGGGGGCGTTCGACTCGATCGTCAGCGCCTGCACCTCGACCGGCAGCGCGCGCCGACCCTCCAGCGCGATCGCGACGCAGGTGCCCGGCTCTGCTGCGCCCTGCGAGAGGAACAGACCGCTCGGGTCCGGCACCTCGGCGATGCCCGCGCCGGTCATCTCGAAGCATCCGACCTCGTCGGTCGGACCGAAGCGATTCTTCAGAGCCCGGATGAACCGCAGCGCGGTCTGCCGATCGCCCTCGAAGTGGCACACCACATCGACCAGGTGCTCGAGCACCCGCGGACCGGCGACCTGCCCGTCTTTGGTCACGTGCCCGACGAGGATCACCGGCAGCCCGCGGTCTTTCGCCACGCGGATGAGCGACGCAGCCACTTCACGCACCTGGCTCGGCTGACCGGCGGCGCCGTCGATCAGGCCGGATGCCACGGTCTGCACCGAGTCGACGATCACCAGATCGGGCTTCACCTCATCGATGTGACCGAGGATCGTCGCGAGGTCGGTCTCGCTGGCGAGGTACAGCTCGTCGTGCAGCGCGTTCGTGCGCTCGGCGCGCAGGCGCACCTGGGCCGGCGATTCCTCAGCGCTCGCGTACAGCACGCGACGGCCGGTGCGGGCGGTGGACGCCGCCACCTCCAGCAGCAGCGTCGACTTTCCGACGCCGGGCTCACCGCTCAGCAGGATCGCCGCGCCGGGCACGATGCCCCCGCCCAGCACGCGGTCGAACTCGCCGACCCCGCTGCTGCGTCGCGGGGCATCGGCGGTCGTGATCTGCGTGATCGGGCGGGCAGCCCGACTCGCGAGCGGTGCCACGGCCTCGGTCTGCTTCACCAGCCCGGTCTTGACACCCTGCTCCTGCACCGTGCCCCACTGCTGGCACTCGCCGCACCGGCCGACCCACTTCGCCGTCGTCCAGCCGCATTCCGAGCACACGAAAGCGGGAGGGGCGGGTCTGCGGGTGGCCATGCAGCAAGGCTATCCTCGGCATCCGACACGACGGCATCGGCATCTCGGGATGCCCGGCCGCGGCGTCTTCGTCCGACGGTCTTTTCTCACGGTCGCGCTCTTCGGCCTCGCCGTTAGCCTGAGAGCGGCTGAAGGAGACACGATGACCGAGCCCATCCGACTGACCCGCCACGACGACGTGATCGCCGCCGCGCAGGATCCAGAGCGGTTCTCGAGCCGCACGTCGCACCACCTGCACGTGCCGAACGGCATGGACGGTGCCGAGCATCGCGCCTTCCGCGATGTCGTGGAGCGGCAGATGACTCCCGCGGTCGTCGCGTCGCTCGAGCCGATGCTGGCGGCGACCGCACGCGAGGTCGTCGCCGCGCTGCCGAGGAACGAGTCGATCGACGCGGTCGTCGACCTCGGAGAGGTGTTCGCCGTACGCGCTCAGTGCCGCTGGCTCGGCTGGCCCGCCTCCATCGAAGCCGAGCTGCGCGAGTGGATGGCCGAGAACTACGCGGCCGCGCGTGCGGCCGACAGCTCACGCAACGCCGCAGTGGCCGCGTGGTTCGACGAGATCGTGAGCCGGCAGGTGGCCGCGCACCGCGACGGGTCGGAGCGTGACGGCACCGCCGACGACGCCACGCATCGACTGCTCGCCGAGCGCGTGCAGGGCCGCGCGCTGACCGACGATGAGCTCGTCTCGATCCTGCGCAACTGGACGGCCGGCGATCTCGGTTCCCTGGCGCGCTGCGTGGGTGTCGTGGTGCACCGTCTCGCGGAGCATCCCCGATGGCAGGAGCGCATGCGGACGCTGGCGGGACGCATGCCCGACGACTCTGCCGAGCTGGATGCGATCCTCGGCGAGTGCCTGCGCATCGACGACCCGTTCGTGGCCAACAAGCGGGTCACCACCTGCCCGGTGACCACCCCCTCCGGCGTGGTTCTCGACGCCGGCTCGCCGGTGCTGCTCGACTGGACCGCCGCGAACCTCGACCCGGATGTCTTCTCGCCCGGCTTCGACCCGCACGCGCACGCCGAGCACAACCTCGTCTTCGGCGCAGGTCCGCACGTCTGCCCCGGCCGAGATCTCTCGTACGCCGAGCTCCGTGCCATCGCCGTCGCCCTGCTGGAGGGCACCGATGGCATCGAGTTCGCGCACGGCCGGCAGCCCACCCGGCATCTGCCGCCACTGGCGGGATGGGCGACCCTTCCGATCATCCTCCGCTGAGCGGCTGCCCGCCCAACTGGATGCCTCGGCTCAGGCCCCCTTGCGACCCACATCCTTCAGCATCCCGGCGACGACCAGGGCGAACGCTCCGACCAGCACCAGCAGCCACAGGCCGAGGTGGTACGAGTTGGTCGACGCGTCGTACGTCGCGCCCATCACGAGCGGCGGGAAGTAGCCGCCCAAGCCGCCGGCCGCGGCGACCACGCCGCTGACCGCTCCCACCTTCTCCTTAGGAGTCGAGGGGCCGATCCAGGCGAACACGGCGCCCATGCCCAGGCCCATCGCCGACGCCATCAGGATGAACGTGACGCCGGTGACGATGCCCTCGGCCGGCTGCTGACCGACGATGTACGCGAGACTCACGATCCCGCCCAGGGAGATGAGCGAGATCACCTTCGGGCCGAAGCGATCCGCCAGCACGCCGCCGATCGGACGCGCCACCACGGCTGCCGTGGCGAACAGCGCGGTGCGCATGCCGGCGCCGAGCGCGTCGACGTCGTCGGGGTAGATCGTGGTGAGGTACTTCGGGAGGAAGGTCGAGAAGGCCACGAATCCGCCGAACACGATGCCGTAGAGGAACGCCATCTCCCAGGTCACCGGCAGCTTCAGCGCGCCGATCACCTTCGGCACGAGCTTCTCGTGGTTCGGCTGCCACTGCGGCGATTCGCGCATGAAGAACCAGACCAGCGCCGCCATCACGACCAGCGCGGCGGCGATCAGCAGGTGGGTGGGCAGATAGCCGATGTCCTGCGCGAGCCGCGGGGTGAACATCGCCGACACGGCCGTGCCGATCATGCCCATGCCGAACACGCCGGTGGCGAAGCCGCGTCGCTCGGGTGGGAACCAGGCGCCAGAGAAGGGCACCCCGGCGGCGAAGATGGTGCCGGCCACGCCCAGGTAGAAACCCGCGATCATCAGCAGCGGGAAGCTGCGGATGCTGCCGGCGAGCGCCACCAGCAGCACCGCCGGCGCCGAGAGCAGCAGCACGAACGTGAACATCTTCCGCCCGCCGAAGCGGTCGGTCATCGCGCCGACGACGATGCGGCCCAGGGCGCCGACGAGGACGGGTGTGGCGAGCATGAGGGATATCTGCCCCTCATCGAGGCCCATCTCGGTGGCGTAGGTCTTCTGGAGCGGCGAGATCGACATCCATGCCCAGAACGCGATGGTCGAGGCGAGGGTGGCGAGCAGCACCTGCCCGAGACCGCCCTTCAGCGCGGTCGACGGCGGTGCGGGGGAGGTGGTGGCGGCAGTCATCGTGCATCCCTTCGATACCGGCGACGGTAGCGTGCTTCGCGCGCGCTGGCTACGTCCCGAGCCGGAGAAAAGTCGTGCGGAACATCCTGCGCGGAGATGAATAAAAACGGCGCGTGCTTGCCTCATCGCCGCCTCCCGGACAGGATGCTGGAGTACCAGCCGTTCTCCGGAAGGAACAGAGATGACCCCCGGAACAAGTACTCACCGCGATGCCGCGACCGACGGTCCGCTCGCCGACGCACTGCTCAACATGGGCCGCTTCGTGCGACCGGGCGAGACCTCGGAGGACCTGCGCGCGGTCTTCCTGCAGGGCGGTCGATCGGGCGATTCGTTCTACCGCGACCGCTGGTCGCACGACAAGGTGGTGCGCTCCACGCACGGGGTGAACTGCACCGGATCGTGCTCGTGGAAGGTGTACGTCAAGGACGGCATCATCACCTGGGAGGCGCAGCAGACCGACTATCCGAGCGTCGGTCCGGACTCGCCCGAGTACGAGCCCCGCGGCTGCCCGCGCGGTGCGGCGTTCAGCTGGTACACCTACTCGCCGACCCGGGTGCGGTACCCCTACATCCGCGACACGCTCGCCCGCCTCTACCGCGAGGCGAAGGCGCAGCATCCCGACCCGGTGGACGCCTGGGCGTCGATCGTCGAGGACCCCGTGAAGGCCAGGGCGTACAAGCGCGTCCGCGGCAAGGGCGGCCTGGTGCGCACCACGTGGGACGAGGTCATGGAGATCGCGGCGGCCGCCCACGTGTACACGGTCAAGGTCTACGGCCCCGACCGCGTGGCCGGGTTCTCGCCGATCCCGGCGATGTCGATGGTCTCGCACGGCGCAGGATCCCGGTTCATGAACCTCATCGGCGGCACCATGCTGTCGTTCTACGACTGGTACGCCGACCTCCCCGTCGCCAGCCCCCAGGTGTTCGGTGACCAGACCGACGTGCCGGAGTCGGCCGACTGGTTCAACGCCGGCTACCTGATCATGTGGGGCTCGAACGTGCCCGTCACCCGCACGCCTGACGCGCACTTCATGGCGGAGGCGCGCTACCGCGGCCAGAAGGTCATCACCGTCTCGCCCGACTACACCGACAACACCAAGTTCGCCGACGAGTGGGTCGCCCCGCATCCCGGCACCGACGGCGCCCTGGCGTTCGCGATGGGGCACGTGATCCTGCGCGAGCACTTCGTCGAGAAGCGCACCGAGCGCTTCGAGGACTACATGCGCCGATACACCGACGCGCCGTTCCTCGTCGAGCTCGAGCAGCGCGACGGCGGCCTGGTGCCCGGCAAGTTCGTCACCGCCTCCGACCTCGACGGCGCCGACGCCGCGCAGCCGCGCGCCGACTTCAAGCCCGTGCTGATGGACGCTGACGGCACTGCTGTCGTGCCGAACGGCTCGCTCGGGCACCGTTTCACCCCCGAGGACGAGGGCCGCTGGAACCTCGACCTCGGCGATGTGGTCCCACCGCTGTCGGTCGCCGACCTCGCCGACTGGGCGGGTGAGGCGGCAGAGGTGCGCCTGCCGCGCTTCGACCTGAGCCCCGAGCCCGGTCAGGAGCACGCCGGCGGATCCGGCGCAGTCACCCGCGGCGTGCCGGTGCGCACCGTCGCCGGCAAGACGGTCACCACGGTCTTCGACCTCATGCTCGCGCAGTACGGCGTCGGCCGCGACGGTCTGCCAGGGCAGTGGGCCGCCGGTTACGACGACGCCTCCAGCCCGGGAACACCCGCCTGGCAGGAGGAGCACACCTCCGTGCCGGCCGCGCAGGCCGCCCGCATCGCGCGGGAGTTCGCCGACAACGCCGAGCGCAGCGGCGGCCGGTCGATGATCATCATGGGCGCGGGGGCCAACCACTGGTTCCACTCCGACACCATCTACCGCACCTTCCTCGCGCTGACGACGATGACCGGATGCCAGGGCGTGAACGGCGGCGGCTGGGCGCACTACGTCGGGCAGGAGAAGGTCCGCCCGATCACCGGCTACCAGCAGTACGCGGCTGCCGCCGACTGGAACCGGCCACCGCGGCACACCATCGGCACAGCGTTCTTCTACCTCGCCACCGACCAGTGGCGCTACGACGGGCTGCCGGCCGACCAGCTGGCATCCCCGCTGGGCCTGGGCAGATTCGAGGGCCGCACGACCGCCGACTGCCTGGTCGAATCCGTCCAGCGCGGGTGGATGCCGAGCTACCCGACCTTCGACCGCAACCCGCTCCGCCTCGCCGACGAGGCCGAGGCCGCCGGCAAGGATCCTGCGCAGCACATCGTCGACAGCCTCGACGACGGCTCGCTGGCCTTCGCCGTGGAGGATCCCGACGCCCCGGAGAACTTCCCGCGCGTGATGAACATCTGGCGCGCGAACGTGCTGGGCTCGTCGGGCAAGGGCAACGAGTACTTCCTCAAGCACCTGCTCGGCACCGACGCCTCGGTGCGCGCACACGAGGCGCCCGAGGGCTCCCGCCCGGCGTCGATGACCTGGCGCGACAAGGCGCCGGAGGGCAAGCTCGACCTGCTGATGACCGCCGATTTCCGGATGACCAGCACCACGCTGTTCAGCGACATCGTGCTTCCGGCGGCCACCTGGTACGAGAAGCACGACCTGTCGTCGACAGACATGCATCCGTTCATCCACGCCTTCAACCCCGCGATCGCACCGCCGTGGCAGACGAAGACGGACTTCGACACGTTCCGCATCCTCGCCGAGAAGTTCAGCGAGATGGCGCGCACGCACCTCGGAGTGCGACGCGACGTCGTCGCGACGCCGCTGCAGCACGACACCCCCGACGTGATGGCCACCCCGCACGGTCGGGTGCAGGACCTGCCGCGCGTGCCAGGGGTCACCATGCCGAAGCTGACCGTCGTCGAGCGCGACTATCCCAACCTCGCCGAGCGGTGGAAGTCCCTCGGCCCGCTGACCGAGAAGCTGGGTCTCACGACCAAGGGCATCACCTACCGCGCCGAGCCCGAGATCGAGCGGCTCAAGCGTCTCAACGGCACCGTCACCACCAGCCCCTACGCCGGCAGCGTGCGCCTGGACAGCGACAAGCGCGCCTGCGAGATGATCCTGGCGATGTCGGGGACGAGCAACGGGCGCCTCGCCGTTCAGGGCTTCGAGAAGCTCGAGAAGCACACCGGGCAGAAGATGACCTTCCTCGCCGACGAGCACGAGGGCACGCACCTGAGCTTCCAGGACGTCTCGGTGCAGCCGCGCAGCGTGATCACCTCGCCGGAGTGGTCCGGATCCGAGCACGGCGGCCGCCGCTACACGGCCTTCGCCATCAACGTCGAGCACCTCAAGCCGTGGCACACCCTCACGGGGCGCCAGCACTTCTACCTCGACCACGACTGGATGGACGAGCTCGGCGAGGCGCTGCCGATCTACCGGCCGCCGCTCGACATGCACCGGCTGTTCGGCGATGTGATCCCGGGCAAGAGCACCCACACCGAGGTGCACGTGCGCTACCTGACGCCGCATTCGAAGTGGTCGATCCACTCCGAATACCAGGACAACCTGTTCATGCTGTCGCTCTCGCGCGGCGGCCCCACGATCTGGATGAGCCCGAAGGACGCCGAGAAGATCGGGGTGCGCGACAACGACTGGATCGAGTCGTACAACCGCAACGGCGTCGTCGTCGCCCGCGCGAACGTCTCGCACCGGATGCCCGAGGGCACGGTGTACATGTATCACGCCAAGGACCGCACGGTCGACGTGCCGCTCAGCGAGATGAGCGGTCAGCGCGGTGGCATCCACAACTCCCTCACCCGCATCCTGCTCAAACCCAGCCACCTGATCGGCGGCTACGCGCAGCTGGCCTGGGCGTTCAACTACCTCGGACCCACCGGCAACCAGCGCGACGAGGTCACCACGATCCGCCGCCGCAACCAGGAGGTGCAGTACCGATGAAGGTCATGGCCCAGATGTCGATGGTGATGAACCTCGACAAGTGCATCGGATGTCACACCTGCTCGGTGACGTGCAAGCAGGCGTGGACGAACCGGACCGGCGTCGAGTACGTCTGGTTCAACAACGTCGAGACCCGGCCCGGCGTCGGCTACCCGCGCGGCTACGAGGACCAGGAGAAGTGGGGCGGCGGCTGGGTGCGCGACAAGCGCGGCCGGCTGCGGCTGCGCTCGGGCGGGCGGCTGGCGAAGCTCGCGCGCATCTTCTCGAACCCGAAGCTGCCCGAGATCGACGACTACTACGAGCCGTGGACCTACGACTACGACATGCTCGTGAACGCGCCCAGCGGCGCGCACACCCCCGTCGCCCGCCCGAAGAGCCTGATCACCGGCAAGGACATGAAGGTCGAGTGGTCGGCCAACTGGGACGACGACCTCGGTGGCTCGATCGAGACCATGCAGGACGACCCGATCCTGCAGAAGATGAGCGAAGAGGTGAAGGCCGAGTTCGAGAAGGCCTTCATGTTCTACCTGCCGCGCATCTGCGAGCACTGCCTGAACCCCTCGTGCGTGGCGTCCTGTCCTTCCGGCGCGATGTACAAGCGCGCCGAGGACGGCATCGTGCTGGTCGATCAGGACGCCTGCCGCGGCTGGCGGATGTGCGTCTCGGGATGCCCGTACAAGAAGGTCTACTTCAACCACAAGACCGGCAAGGCCGAGAAGTGCACCATGTGCTATCCGCGCATCGAGGTCGGCCTGCCGACCGTGTGCTCGGAGACCTGCGTGGGCCGGCTGCGGTACCTGGGGCTCGTGCTCTACGACGCAGACCGCGTCGCGGAGGCCGCCGCTGTGGAGGACGAGCACGAGCTGCTGGCCGCGCAGCGGTCGGTGCTGCTCGATCCGCACGACCCGGCCGTGATCGAGGCGGCGCGGCGCGACGGCATCCCCGAGGACTGGATCGAAGCCGCCCAGCGCAGCCCCGTCTGGCGGCTCATCCACGACTACGAGGTGGCGCTGCCGCTGCACCCCGAGTACCGCACGATGCCGATGGTCTGGTACATCCCGCCGCTCTCACCGGTCGTCGACGTCGTCACCGGCTCGGGCAACGACGGGGAGGATGCCAGGACGCTGTTCGCCGCGATCGACAAGCTGCGCATCCCGATCGGCTACCTCGGCGAGCTGTTCACCGCCGGTGACATCGCACCGGTGGAGGCGTCGCTGCGCAAGCTCGCCGCCATGCGCTCGTACATGCGCGGGGTCAGCATCGACGACGAGCGCGACGAGCGGATCGCGAACGCGGTCGGCATGACCGGCACGGAGATCGAGGAGATGTACCGGCTGCTCGCCATCGCGAAGTACGAGGAGCGCTACGTCATCCCCGCCGCGCACTCCGAGCGCGCGCACGAGCTGGAGGAGATGGCCTGCTCGCTCGACTACGACGGCGGACCCGGGATGGGCGGCTCTGGCGGCCCGTTCGGCGCGGCCAGCGGCACCTCGGTGCCCGTCGCCGTGGAGAACTTCCACGCGCTCGCCGACCGGCAGACCGCCGACCGGCCCTCGACGGGCGGGCGCATCAACCTGCTGAACTGGGACGGCAACGGTCGCCCGCACGGGCTGTTCCCGCCATCGGATCGCGCCGAACCGCGCCAGTACGACGACTCGGCGGGTGCCTCGTGAGCACCGTCCTTCCTCCTCGCGTCACGCCCCGACGTCGGCTTCCGGATGCCCTGGCACCGGCATCCCTCACGGGCGCGCAGCGGCAGACCGTGCACATGCTGGCATCCCTCCTGCTCGACTACCCCGACGCGCAGTGGTTCGAGCGGCTCGACGTGTTCGCGGCGCACACCGCCACGCTGCCGGCGGTCGTCGCCGAGCCGATGCGGCAGTTCCTGGGTCGGGCGCGGGAGGCCGGGGCATCCGATTGGCAGCAGCGGTACGTCACCACCTTCGACCTCAAGCGCAAGTGCTCGCTGTACCTCAGCTACTACGCCACCGGAGACACCCGCCGCCGCGGCACGGCGCTGGTCACGTTCCTCGACGCATACCGCGCAGCCGGCTGGGAGTTCGACGCGGCCGAGCTGCCCGACTACCTGCCCGCGGTGCTGGAGTTCTCGGCACGATCGCAGTCCGACGTCGCCGACGCCGTGCTCGCTGCGCACCGCGAGGGCATCGAGGTGCTGCGCGCCGCGCTCGAGAGCATGGACAGTCCCTGGGCCGACGTCGTGCGCGCCATCACGCTGTCGCTGCCGAAGGTCGACCAGCGCACCCGCGAGCGCGTGCTCGCGCTCGTCAACGAAGGCCCGCCGACCGAGACCGTCGGCATGAGCCTGCCCATGCCCGCCTTCCGCTCTGTGCGATCTGGGGAGTGATCATGAACACCATGCAGTTCCTGCTCTGGGTGGCGCTGCCGTATGTGTGCGCGGCCGTGTTCATCCTCGGACACATCTGGCGCTACCGGTACGACAAGTTCGGCTGGACGACGCGATCCTCGCAGAGCTACGAGAACCGGATGCTGCGCTGGGGCTCGCCGATGTTCCACCTCGGCATCCTCATGGTCATCGCCGGCCATGTGGTCGGCCTGCTCATCCCGCGCGAGTGGCTGTACGCCATCGGGATCAGCGAGGAGATCTACCACATCGGCGCGACCGTGCTCGGCTCGTTCGCCGCGGTGCTGACCCTGGCCGGGCTCGCCATCCTCATCTTCCGGCGCCGGACGGTTCCCGCCGTGTTCCTCGCGACGACCGTGATGGACAAGATCATGTTCGTGTTCCTCGGTGCGACCCTCGCGTTCGGCACCCTGGCGACCTTCGTGTACCAGGTGTTCGGATCGGGATTCCACTACCGCGAGACGATCTCGCCGTGGATGCGCGAGCTGATGATCTTCCGGCCCCGGCCCGAGCTGATGCTCGAGGTGCCGCTGCTGTTCCAGCTGCACGTCATCACGGCGTGCCTGCTGTTCGCGCTGTGGCCGTTCACGCGCCTGGTGCACGTGTTCTCAGCACCGGTCGGATACCTGTTCCGGCCGTACATCGTGTACCGCTCACGCGACGACCACCGCGGCTCGCGGTCGCCGAAGCGCGGCTGGGACCCGGTGTCGACGCCCGACCCCGCGCGCTTGCGCCGCCCCTGACGTTGGGTCCCTGAGCCCGTCGAAGGGCCGGGCTCTGGGACGTCTATGGAAACTGGGGCCGGGCTCCGGGACGTTCCCCTCGTTCGCAGAGTGGGGCCCCTCCGCTTCGCTCCTCCCCAATGCTCACTCCGGAAACGTCCCTACGCCCTCCCTACCCGGTCGTTGAGCGAGCGCAGCGAGTCGAAACGGTCACATGAGAGCGCCTTCTTCCCCGGTCGTTGAGCGAGCGCAGCGAGTCGAAACGCTCTGAGGACGGGGCGTTCGCTGCTGACCTGGTGCTGCTCGGGAGGAGAACGCACGGTGCGGAGGAGGGTTATGAGGCGGGAGCCCTCCCGAGAGGGAGTTCTCCGCCCGAGCGTGCGGTGCCCGGACGCGCCGGGGCCACTGAGTACTAGCGGGAGGCGGCGACGGCCTGGGCGAACGGGGTGCTCGGGACGGCCAGCACCTCATGAAGTGGGCCCTCCTGGGTCATCCGGCCGCCCTCGAGGATCAGCAGGCGGTCCGCGAGGGCATGCGCGTCGGCGATCGTGTGCGAGACGATGATCGTCGTCGTGCCGTGCAGCTGCTCACGGACGACCTCGCGCAGCTGCGCGGCGGCCAGCACATCCAGTGAGCTGAACGGCTCGTCGAGCAGCAGCAGACGCGGTCGCGCGGCGAGGGCGCGGGCGAGTGCCACGCGCTGACGCTGGCCCCCGGAGAGCTGGTCGGGCCGGCGATCGCCGAGTCCATCGAGGCCGATGCGCGGCATCCACTCCTCGGCGACCGCGACCGCCTCGCCGCGCGACGAACCAGCCGACCGTGCGGCGAACGCGATGTTGCCCACCGCGGTCATGTGCGGGAACAGCAGCGGATCCTGCCCGAGCAGGCCGATCGCGCGCCGCGACGGGGGAGTGTGACGCAAGGCATCCGCCAGCCGGTCGCCGTCGATGTCGATGTGTCCTGCGTCGAGACGGGTGAGGCCGGCGATGGCATCCAGCAGCGTCGTCTTGCCCGCGCCGCTCGGGCCCATCACGGCGAGCACCTCGCCCGGACGCAGCGACAGGCGCACGTCGAGGCCGGCGTGCGCGACGACCACATGCGCGTCGAGAGCGCCCGTCACTTCAGCGCTCCCGGTCGCCAGGCGCGCACCATCAGCAGCACCACGACCGCGGTCCCGAGCAGCAGGATCGACAGCGCCACTGCGGTCTCTCGACCGGTGCCGGCGCCGTTGAACGCGGTGTAGATCGCGAGCGGCATCGTCTGGGTCACGCCGGGGGCGTTGCCGGCGAACAGCGCGGTGGCGCCGAACTCGCCGATGGCTCTCGCGAAGCACAGGATCACGCCGACCACGATCCCGGGCGCCGCGAGCGGCAGCGTGACCCGCCACAGCACCCGCCACGGCCGGGCGCCGAGCGTCGCCGCGGTGCGCTCATAGCGGCCGCCGACGCTGCGGATGGTGCCCTCCACGGCGAGCACGAGGAACGGCAGAGCGACGAACGCCTGCGCGAGCACGACCGCCGCCGGCGTGAACGGCAGGGTCAGGTCGAAGGCATCCGACAGCATCCGCCCGACCGGGCTGGTCCTGCCGAACAGGAACAGCAGCGCGACCCCGCCGACCATCGGCGGCAGGACAAGTGGCACCGCGACCAGAGCTCGCAGCAGGGCCGACACGCGGGGTCCTGAGCGTGCCATCAGCAGCGCCAGCGGAAGTCCGAGCACCAGGCACAGCGCGGTGGCGGCGAGGCCGCTGACGAGCGAGAGCCGCAGCGCGTCGAGAGCGACGGGGGAGGTGATGTCCTGCCAGAGCGTCGCCCAGGATGCCCGGGTGATCAGCGCCAGCAGCGGCAGGATCAGCAGCAGCACGCCGAGGACAGCCGGGGCGATCAGCGTGAACGGCGTGCCGGTGCCGGTGTCGCGGATGCCGCCGAGCCGAGCGGTCGGGCGGAGGCCGGGAGCGGCATCGACCGTCACGGTGCCCCGAATCCGAGCCGCTGCAGAATCCGCCGCCCCTCGGGTCCGCGCACGAAGTCGGCGAAGAGGGTTCCCGTCTCGGCGGCATCCTTCAGCGCCACGATCGGGTAGCGGTTGACGACCTCGTCGGCGCCCTCGGGGGCGAAGCTCTGCACCTCATCGTCGCCGATCACGTCGGTGGCGTAGACGAGCCCGGCATCCGCCTCTCCCGCGGCGACCTTCTGCAGCACCGCGGTGACGTTCTGCTCCTGGCTCGCCGGAGTGACACGCACATCAGCGGCCTCGAGCAGCGTCGCGGTCGCGGCGCCGCAGGGCACCTGAGGGGCGCAGAGCACGGTCACCGCGTCGGCGAGATCGGCGAGCGTCTCGACATCACCGGGGTTTCCGGCGGGCACGGCAACGACCAGCGTGTTGGAGGCGAACAGCTGCGGGTCGGCAGCGAGCCCGCTGTCGATGAGCGACTGCATGCTGCGCTCGTCGGCGGTGGCCAGCACGTCGGCGCGCGCGCCCTCGATCAGCTGGGTCACGAGGGTGCTCGACCCGTCGTAGACGATGGCGTTCACGGACACGCTCGGGTACTGCTCTTCGAACGCGACGGCGATCTCATCGAACGCGGTGCGCAACGACGCGGCAGCGAACACGGTCACCTCGCCGGTCGGGCCGGGCTGCCCGGTGCCGGTGCCGGAGTTCTCGCCGTTCGGATCGAGGCTGTCGCTGCGGGTCGCGGACGTGCAGCCCGTGAGCAGCAGCACGCCGAGCAGCGCGGCGATCCCGATCCGGCGCAGCATCACCGCAACGTCCCCTTCGGCGTCTCCACGATCACGTTGGTCGCCTTGATCACGGCAGAGGCGAGCGAACCGGGCTGCAGATCGAGCTGGCGAGCCGCCTCGGCCGACAGCAGCGACACCACCCGGTGCGGTCCGGCCTGGATATCGACCTGGGCCATCACCCCGTCGATCTGCACGCGCGTGACGAGACCCGTGAAGCGGTTGCGCGCGCTGGTGAGCAGATCGGAATCGTCGCCGGGCGCGTCGGCCAGGCGCTGCGCGTGCTCGGCGAGAGCGGCTCCCGGGATGCGGGCAGGGGAGTCGCCGGTCACGGGGAGGGCGCCGTGGTCGATCCAGCGCCGCACGGTGTCGTCGCTGACGCCGAGCAGACGAGCGGCGTCGGCGATGCGATACGAGGTCATGCGCTGACTCTAGCCGTGCGATTCCCGCACATCCAGATCTGCTAGCCAGGAAACTCCGCATCTGCGGCGCGCCGAGCGTTTGCCTCCGGCTTTTCCCGGCGAGCGGTGCTGGCTCGGCACGCGTGCGAACCGTACGCTCGGAGTATGTCCCTGCCCCCTCTCGTCGAGCCCGTCGCCGCCCTGAGCGATGCCGAGCGTCTGCGCACCGCGCGCCACCAGGTGCTCGCCGGTCTGGGTGAGCTCGGACAGCGCCGGCTGCGCGCCGCGCACGTCGCCGTCGTGGGCGCGGGCGGACTCGGAGCGCCTGTCGTGCTCGCGCTCGCCGCGGCCGGGATCGGAACGCTGACGATCATCGACGACGACGACGTCGAGCTGTCGAACCTGCAGCGACAGGTCATGCACCGGCGCAGCGATGTCGGCCGGCCGAAGGTCGACAGCGCCGTCCGCGTCGCTGCTGACCTCTCGCCGGAGACGATCGTCACACCGCTGCGTGCGCGACTGGCATCCGACAATGCCGCCGACCTGCTCGCCGGCGCCGACCTGGTAATCGACGGCACCGATACCTTCGAGACGCGTCTGCTGGTCGCCGCTGCAGCCGAACGCCTCGGCATCCCGCTGGTCTGGGGGGTGATCCAGGAGTTCGCCGCCCAGATCACGGTGTTCTGGTCGTCGCCACCGGAGGGCGCCGACGCCGTCGTGCTCGCCGATCTCTACCCCGAGGGGAGCGTGGGCGAGCTGCCCACCTGCGCCGCGGTCGGCGTCTTCGGAGCCCTCTGCCTGCAGGCCGGGTCCATCCTCGCGATGGAGGCGATCAAGCTCATCACCGGCATCGGCGATCCGCTGCTGGGCCGGGTGCTCGTCATCGACGCGCTGCGAGCCAAGACGAGCGAGGTGCCGCTGCGCTCATCGCGCGCTCGCCCGACGGCGACCCCCGATTCGAAGCCGACCACTCCGCACATCACGGTCGCCGACCTCCGCGCCGAATCTGAAGCCGGGGCGCTGCTGCTCGACGTGCGGGAGGATGCCGAGGTCGCCACCGGCATGATCCCCGGTGCGACACACGTGCCGTTGGCGCAGGTGCTCGCCGATCCGTCCGCGATCGACCCCCGTCGCACCGTCGTGATCTGCCAGGCCGGAGTGCGCGCGCGACGCGCGGCCGAAGCGCTGCGCGCCGTCGGTGCCGATGCCGTCGTGCTGGCCGGGGGAATGGATGCCTGGAACGCCGCGTCGCCCGCCGATGCGCCGCGCGCTCGGGAGGAGAACGCCGCCTCGGGAGGAGAGCCCGCCGAGCAGGCTCCTCCGCACGGCGCGAAGTCCTCCCCAACAGAAGAGCTCGAGCACGAGGCGACCGCATGAGAACCGTCGAAGAGCAGCTCGAGATCGTGCTCGCCGAGGTGCGGCGGCGCCCACCCATCACTGTGCTGCTCGATGAGGCGCACGGCCTGACCCTGGCATCCGACGCTCGCGCGGTCAGCGCCGTGCCGGTCTTCGACAACTCCGCCATGGACGGCTTCGCCGTACGCTGGGCCGACGTCGCGCAGGCGAGTCCCGAGAACCCGGTCACCCTGCGCGTCATCGCGGACATCCCGGCCGGCAGCGCGCTCGACCCGGCGATCGCACCGGGACAGGCCGCGCGCATCATGACCGGATCACCGGCGCCGACCGACGCCGACGCGATCGTCCCCTTCGAGGACACCGCCGGCGGGCTGGCCGACTCGCTCGACACCGCGGTCGTGCAGCGGTCGCCGAAGGCTCAGAACGCGCACATCCGCCGCGCAGCCAGCGACATCACCGCGGGGCAGGTCGTGCTCACCGCCGGAACCCTGCTCGGTCCGCGGCAGCTGGCGGCGCTGGCATCCGCCGGCATCGCGCGCGTCGAGGTCGCACGGCGACCGCGGGTGGCCGTCGTCTCCACCGGCTCCGAGCTCGTCGCGCCGGGCACGCCCCTGCAGCGCGGCCAGATCCCCGAGTCGAACGGCATCCTGCTCGCCGGGCTTTCCGCGGAAGCCGGCGCCGAGATCGTGCTGCGCCGCGTGGTCGACGACGAGGGTGACGGGCCGGCCGACGCGGTAGCCGCGGCGAAAGAGCTCGGCGCCGATGCCATCGTCTTCTCCGGCGGCGTCAGCGCCGGGGCCTACGAGGTCGTCAAGCAGAGCCTCGGAGACGACATGGAGTTCACCAAGGTTGCCATGCAGCCCGGCAAACCCCAGGGCTTCGGTGCGACCGCCGACGGGATGCTGATGTTCGGCCTGCCGGGCAACCCTGTCAGCGCCGCCGTGTCGTTCGAGGTGTTCGTGCGGCCGGCGCTCCTGCGCATGCAGGGGCGGGTCAGCATCCACCGGCCGCGGCAGCACCTGCGCGCAGGAGCCGACTGGCGCACTCCGCCCGGGCGCCGGCAGTACCTCCCCGCGGTGATCGACCGCACCGATTCCGCCTGCCCGCTCGTGCGCCCCGCGACCGCCGGCGGATCGGGCTCGCACCTCAGCGTTGGTCTCGGTTCCGCCGAGGCGTATGCCATCGTCCCCGCCGAGACGGAGCAGGTCTCCGCCGGCGACCTCATCGAAGTCATGGAGCTGTGATGACCTTCACCCACCTGGATTCCGCCGGACACGCCCGCATGGTCGACGTCACCGAGAAGACGCCGACCGTGCGCGCCGCCACCGCACGCGGATTCGTGCGCTGCGCGGCCGAGACCGTGGCGCTGCTGCGCGACGGCTCGGTGCCCAAGGGCGACGTGCTCGCGGTGTCGCGCATCGCGGGCATCCAGGCAGCCAAGCGCACTCCCGAGCTGTTGCCGCTCGCACACGTCATCGGCGTGCACGGCGCGGTCGTCGACCTCGACATCGAAGACGAGGGCGTCGCCATCGAGGCGACCGTGCGCACCGCCGATCGCACCGGCGTCGAGATGGAGGCTCTCACCGCCGTCTCGGTCGCCGCGCTGTCGGTGATCGACATGATCAAGGGCGTCGACAAGTCGGCGTCGATCGAGAACCTGCGCATCACCGCGAAGGAGGGCGGCCGCAGCGGATCGTGGCGGCGGCCCGGCGAATGACACCGTTCACCCTCGGCGCGATCCTGCTCGTCGGCGGCCGCTCCACCCGCCTGGGCGGCGGCTTCAAGCCCCTGCTCGAGGTGGGCGGTCAGACGCTGCTCTCCCGGTCGGTCACCGCGGCGACGGATGCCCGATGCGCGCCGATCCTCGTCGTGGGACCAGAGCTCGACCCCGACGCACCCGTGCGGTGGGTGCGCGAGGAGCCGCCGTTCGCCGGTCCGGCTGCCGGCATCGCCGCAGCGGTGTCCGCTCTCGACGACGGACCAGGCGACGAGGGCGTGCCGGAATGGATGCTCGTGCTCGCCGGCGACCTGCCGCATGTCGACCGGGTCGCCGCGCGCCTGAAGACAGCGGCGTGCGCCGCCGCGTCAGGCGCGGATGGGATCGTGTTCACCGCGGGCGGGCATCCGCAATGGCTCGCCGGCATCTACCGCACCGCCGCCCTGGTTGCGGCAGTGGGCGCTGCCGGCGAGCTCACCGGCGCTTCGTGCCGCGCCCTGCTCGGCGGTCTCGATATAACGTGGCTGGCAGACGAAGATGGGATCACCGCCGACATCGACACACCGGCGGACCTGGCGCGCGTGCGCGCCGCATTCGAGGAGGAGCCCGTGAGCGAATCACCCCGCACCCTGCCCCCGGAGGCGCTCGACGAGTGGGCGCTCGCGCTGCGCGAGCGGTTCGGCCTTGATGCCGAAGACGTGCCGATCAGCCTGATCCTCGACCTCGCGCGCGACGTCGCCAACGGAGTCGCCAGGCCCGCCGCGCCCTTCAGTGCATTCGTCGCCGGTCTCGTCGCGGGTCGGGCCGGCGGCACCACCGAGCAGGTGCGCGAGGCCGTCGCCGCCGTGGTCGAGCTGGCCGGCGACTGGAAGGAGTCCTGAGATGACGACGACGCAGAGCGCCACGGTGCGCTTCTTCGCCGCGGCGCAGGAGGCCGTCGGTCAGGATTCGCTGACGACGGATGCCAGGACGCTGGGCGCCCTCAAGCAGCAGCTGCTCGCCGAGCATCCGGCGCTCACCGGCATCCTGTCCCGCTGCGCGGTGCTGGTCGACGGTGCCCGCGTGGACGACGACTTCGCGCTCGCCGGGGCGAGCACCATCGACGTGCTCCCGCCCTTCGCCGGCGGGTGAACCGCGCTGACTGATCGGCTCGCGGCTGTGGTCAGCCGCCGATGCCCTTCCACGCGGTCGTGCCGTCGGCCTCGACCTGACGCTTCCACACCGGCAGCTCGCGCTTGATCGCCTCGATCACCTCACGGCAGACGGTGAACGCCTCGTCGCGGTGAGACGATGCCACGGCGATGACGACCGCCGCCTCTCCCACATCGAGATGCCCGACCCGGTGGCTGACGGCGACGACGGCATCCGTCCCCTCGGCAGCCGCCTCGGCGATGCGGTGCAGCGTCGACTCGGCATCCGGGTGCGAGGTGTACTCGAGCGCGACGACGGCATCCGCGGCATCCGGATCGTGGTCGCGCACCCGGCCCACGAACGTCGTGACGGCGCCGGCGGTGGTGCTGTCGACGGCGGCGATGTGCTCGTCGAGTGACAGCGGCTGATCTGAGATGCGGGCGAGTCGGACGGTCATCGGTGGTCCTCTCCATCGAGTTGGCTGAGCACGTGACCGGCGACGGAGAGCACGACCGGCATGCCCTCGGCGACGGCCTTCGGCGAGCCGGGCAGGTTGACGATCAGGGTGTCGCCGACGACCCCGGCCAGGCCGCGGGTGAGCATCGACGCGGGGGTGGCGGCGAGGCCGGCGCGGCGCAGCTCTTCCGCGATGCCGGGCAACTGCCTCTCGATCACGCGGGCGGTGCCCTCGGGCGTCTCGTCGCGGGGGCCGACTCCCGTGCCGCCGCTGGTGATGATGAGCCGGATGCCCGCATCGCGCAGCTTCCTGAGGGCCTTCTCGACGGCATCCGCGCCGTCCGGGATCACGGTCGCGTTCGCGCAGTCGAAGCCCGCCTCACGCAGCGCGAGCACGGCGACCGGACCGGCCGAGTCCGGCCGCATCCCGGCCGCCGAGCGGTCGGAGACGGTGAGCACGGCGGCGGCGGTCATGGCATCCACACTATCCGCGCTGCAGGTCATCGCGCGGTCGCGTGATTATTCACGGCCCGTGTTCACCCGCGCGCAGACCGGCTCTGGGAGCATGGGAGCATGACCACCACTGCGGTCGCGTACGGGCCTATCTCCAGCTACTCGCGTGTGCGCATCTTGCATCTCGTGCAGACGCGGCCGGAGCGCACGATCGGCGAACTCAGCGAGGCGACCGGTCTGCACGCGAACACCGTGCGCGAGCATCTGCAGCGGCTCATCGAGGGCGGCTACGTCATCCAGGCCACCGAGCACCGCACCACTCGAGGTCGCCCCCGCACTCTCTACAGCGCGGCGACCGGAGCTCCCGAGGCGTCCAGTGCGATCGCGCGCGACAAGGTCGCCGAGGCCGCCCGGCGCGGAGACCTCATGCGCCGCATCCTGTCCGAGCCCGACTCGGAACTCGGGCGCGACGCGACCTACCAGCTGGACGCCCTGGTCGAGCATCTCGAGGAGAGCGGCTTCGAGCCGATCGTCGACGAGAGCCGCATGACCGTCGAGCTCACGCCGTGCCCGCACGCCGCGAGCTCTCCCGAGCACCGCCCGATGCTGTGCCAGGTGCATCTCGGGCTCATGCAGGGCGTGCTGACGCAGGCCGGCGGACCCATCGCCGCCGAGTGCGTGCAGGTGACCCGGCGTGCCGAGGAGTGCACGGTTCAGCTTCGCGTCGTCGCCTGAGTCAGTTGAGCGGTTCGAGCGGCTCCATCACGATGCCGTGCGCCTCGAACGCCTGACGGCGCTCTTCGATCCGCCGGTGCATCTCGGCCTGCGCGTCGGCGACGAGGGCGGCCGGCAGCTCGACGGATGCCGGATGCGGGTCCGCGTGACCCGCGGCGAGGTACGCGTCGAGCTCGGGCCCTGACGTCCACGAGCAGATCAGCGCGTATCGCGGCTCGGCGCCCTGATGCCACACGGCGTGCCAGAAGCGCTGGGTGTCGACGATGATCCGCGAGCCCGCAGGCAGCGGAAGGCGGATCTCGGTCGAGGGGTCGAAGCGGTCGGAGCGCAGGATGAGCAGCGAGTCGGGGTCGTCGGTGAGGTTGAGCCAGGCCCGCACGACCCAGCCGGTGCCCTCGGTGTTGAGCCGGTTGTTGTCGTCCTGGTGCAGGTTGTAGATCGCATCGGCGTAGGTGTTGGGCTGCAGTTCGATGACGCGGCAGCGGCCGACGTTGGCGCCCGGCTCGAGTGCCCGCGCCTGGAGCGTCGGCGCCTTCGCCACCTGAGAGGGGATCCATACGCCGTCCTTGTCGGTGCGCGGTGGTGTGTGATTCCAGAACCCGTTGCACTCGATGTCGCCGGCATGACTCGCCAGCGGGGCGAAGCGGGTGATGCCCGACGAGCGCCAGCCGACGTATTCGAGGTCGCGCCACTCGGCGGGGTCGCCCGACTGGTCCTGGCGGTCGAGCACGACGTAGCCCGTTTCGCTGAGTGCAGGGGAGGTGACCAATCCCATCGCGCGTCTCCGTTCCGGCATCCGTTCTCGGGTCGATCCTATTCCGAACGGTCATCCGGCGACTCGGTGCCGACCGGGCAAAACCGTTCGGCCTACGCTGGGGGAATGACCCAGCCTCAAGGCGCGCTGCTCGTCGGCAGCGTGAACTACGACGACGCCGAGAAGACCATGTGCACCGCGGCGGAGGTGCTCGGCTCGCGGCTGAAGCGCATCCCCGACGGCGAGGTGGGGCGACGCTTCCACTGGATCATGTTCCAGCCTGACGTGCTGGGCCAGGCCGAGGGGATCGAGCGGATCGGCGACGAGCCGGTCTGGCTGCGCGATCTCGACGCACGTCCGCTGCGCATCGCCGACGGGGTGGATGCCTCGAGCCTGCGCCTGCCGCCGCTCGGATATGCCGACGCGGCGATCGAGTCGTACGAGATCTTCCGCCGGCTGCGCGCCGAGGGCGTGATCGCCGATGACGTGCGCTTCCAGGTGTCGCTGCCGACGCCCGTCGCGGTGATCGGGTCGTTCTTCTTCGGCGATGATCGGGATGCCATCGAGCCGGTGTACACGGCAGCGCTGCTGCGCGAGCTCGAGCAGATCGTCGTGGCGATCCCGGCTGGTGACCTCGCCGTGCAGTGGGATGTCGCGAGCGAGATCGGCATCATCGAGCGCGCCGGCGGTTACGGCAGCACGATGGAGGCCTGGTGGGACGGCGATCCGTTCGACGGGCTGGTCTCGCGGCTCGGCGCCCTGGTGGATGCCGTGCCCGAGGGCATCGAGGTGGGTGTGCACCTCTGCTACGGCGACGCGGGCGAGCGGCACTTCATCGAGCCGACGGACGCTGCGACGCTGGTGCGGTTCGCCAATGCGGTCATCTCCGCATCGGCGCGCGAGCTCACCTGGCTGCACCTGCCCGTGCCGATCGAGCGCGACGACGACGCGTTCTACGCGCCGCTCGGCTCTCTCGCCCCGGTCGCGGAGCTGTACCTGGGGCTCGTGCATCGTGAGGACGGCGTCGAGGGGGCGCAGCGGCGCATCGCCGCTGCGTCGCGGGTGGTGCCGGCTTTCGGCGTCGCGACGGAGTGCGGCATCGGTCGCGCGCCCGCCGGCACCACCGAGGGCATCCTCGAGACCCATGCTGCGGTCTCGTCGCCGCTCCCCGCTCCCTGACGCACCCCGGTCGTTGAGCGAGCGCAGCGAGGTCGAAACGCGGTGACCCGCGCCACCCCCTCGGTCGTTGAGCGAGCGCAGCGAGTCGAAACGTGGTGCCCCCGCCACCCGACCCGCCACCCACCCGGCGCCGCCCTCCGTCCACGACGCGCCCGGCCTGCGCGCCGGCCGTCTCGATTCGCGCACCTGCCCTCCGTGTCGTAAACTGATCCGCGGTGACGTGTCCGAGCGGCCGAAGGTGCAACTCTCGAAAAGTTGTGTAGGGTAACCCCCTACCGTGGGTTCAAATCCCACCGTCACCGCCACAGAAACCCCCGAGCGATCGGGGGTTTCTTCGTGTCCGCGGATGCGCGGCGAGTCCGCTCATATGATGAGCGGGATGCTGCGCTCCGCGCAGACGCGGGCCGGCTTCTGAGGGGAACCGAGCTCGCGGCCCTTTCGTGCGCCCCGCGCACCTGACAGCCAGTCGTGCCCGGATGCTGGAGCATCTCGGTGTGCCGGCGGAGTGATTGAGACGAGATGACGAGCGCACCTGCCGCCGGATGGTATCCGGACCCGACGGATCAGCACCGGATGCGCTGGTGGGATGGTTCCACATGGAGCGAGCAGACCCAGCAGCTCCCCGCGCCTGCGCCTGCTGCGCCTTTGCTGCCGCCGCCGTCGAGGGATTCGCTCATCGCGACCGGCGTCGGTCCGGCATCCCTCGCCGAACCGGTCAGGAAGAGGCTGCCGCTCTGGGCATGGATCGCGATCGGTGTCGCCGCGCTCGGGGTCGGCATCCTGCTCTCGCCGATCTTCACCGTGCTCTGGCTCGTCGTCCTCATCACCGGCATCGTCGCGCTGGTGAAGAACACCCCGACGTGGCTGCGGTTCTCGAACAGGGGCACCGCTGCCGTCGTCACCGCCATCGCGGCGGTGTGCTTCCTGCTGACCGGCAGCGTCGCGAACGCGATGACCGGCCGCGGCGGGAACGAGGCCGCCCCCGCGGCATCCGCCACGCCGAGCAGGACTCCCGCTGCCATCACGCCGTCTCCCGAACCCACCGAGGCCGACGAGGCGACGGAGGACAGTGACGCCGATCCCGTCGCCTTCACCGGGGACGCATCCACTGTCGCGGACACCTCCAGCACCGACGGCGCGACGGCGCTGGAGGTGCTCGCGACGCTTCCCGTCAAGGGTCGCGCCGTGAAGACCGGTTACGACCGCAACCTGTTCGGTCAGCGCTGGCTGGACGTCGACCGCAACGGCTGCGACACCCGGAACGACATCCTGCTCCGCGACCTGGTCGCCACCACGCGGGCTGGCTCGTGCCGGGTCATGACGGGCATCCTGAACGATCCGTTCACCGGTCGGTCGATCAGCTTCACGCGCGGTCAGGGCACCAGCGAGCTCGTGCAGATCGACCATGTCGTCGCGCTCTCCGATGCGTGGCAGAAGGGCGCGCAGCAGCTCACCGCTGATCAGCGCGCGACCTTCGCGAACGATCCGCTCAACCTGCTCGCGGTCGATGGGTCGGCGAACGCGCAGAAGGGCGACGGTGACGCCGCCACGTGGCTGCCGAAGAACAAGAGCTTCCGCTGCGCCTACGTCGCGCGCCAGGTGGCTGTGAAAGCCACGTACGGGCTGTGGGTCACGCAGCCGGAGCACGACGCGATCGCCGCCGTGCTCAGCGCGTGCCCGGACGAGCCGGCACCGACGTCGACCTTCGCCGAGGTCGCGCCCGAACCGGCTCCGGCGCCGGTGGCAGAAGAGCCGGCGCCAGTGCCCGCGCCAGCCGCTCCCGTTCCGGCCGCCCCTGCACCGGCGGCCCCCGCGCCACCCGCTCCTGCGCCCGCGGCTCCCGCTCCCGTTGCGCCGAGCAACGTGTACTACGAGAACTGCACAGCTGTTCGCGCCGCAGGCGCCGCCCCGATCCGCGCTGGCGAGCCGGGCTACACCCGCAAGCTCGACCGCGACGGCGACGGGGTCGCCTGCGAATAGCGAGGGTGCCTCTTCCGCGCCCATCGTGCGGGATCAGCCCGCAGCGATCGACGCGTAAGCTCGGACTCATGGCGGCAGGCGCGACGATCCACACGTTCGATGTGCAGCTGGCGGACGTCGACCGTGGTGTGTACGACGACCTGGCCCTGCGCCTCGCACGGCATCCGTCCGAGACCGACGTGTACATGCTCACGCGGCTGCTCGCGTACTGCCTCGAGTACGCGGAGGGCATCGCGTTCACCGGAGGCGTCGCCGCGACCGACGAGCCCGCGGTTCTCGTTCGCGACCTCACCGGCCGCGTGACCGCGTGGATCGAGGTCGGTGCGCCGGACGCCACGCGCCTGCATTACGGCAGCAAGCTCGCCGACCGCACGGTCGTGTACACCTACCGCGACCCGGCGAAGGTGATCGCCAACTGGGCGGGCAAGACGATCCACGATGCGGATGCCATCGTGCTGCACAGCTTCGACGCGGGGTTCCTCGACGACGCCGCCGCAGCGCTCGCCCGTCGCAACACGATGACCGTCTCGGTGACCGAGCGTCAGCTCTATCTCGAACTCAACGGCAGGCACCTGAGCACGGCCGTGCACCAGCATCCGATCCGCGCGATCTGAGCCTCGGATGCCCCGGGAGGGGTTCCGGACGTGACAGCGAAAGGCGGGCGAGCTCCGGAATCGGAGCCCGCCCGCCTTTCGGTGACGGGTCAGTTGTTCGCGACGTTGTCGCGAGCGTCCTGAGCGTCGTTCTTGACCTCGTTCGCAGCGTGCTGCGCCTCGTCCTTGACGGCGGCGACGGAGTCCTGCGCGGATGCCTTGACCGAGTCGACCGACGAGGCCAGCGGCTCCTTGAGGTGCTCACCGACCTCCTTGGCGACGCCGGTCGCCTCATCGATCAGCGGCTGCGCCTGGTCCTTGACCGTCGAAGCGAGTTCCTTCTCCTTCGTCGAGGCGGGGAACAGCGATGCGAGCACGAGCCCGGCACCGAAGGCGATCAGTCCGACGGCGAGCGGGCTGCCCTCGGCCTTCGCCACGACGCGGTCCTTCACGTCACCGGCCATGTCGCCCGCGTGTGCGCCGGCGTCGGACATCGACGAGCTGGCGTCGTCAGCGGCGCCCATCACTCGGTCGCGCACGGAGCCGAATGCGCCCCGCACCTTGCCCATCTGACGATCGACGATCTTCGACGGTGTCACCTTGTCTGCCAGGGCGTCGACGTCCATACCCAGGTCCTGACGGGTCCGCTCGATGTCGGAGCGGATCTCATCGGCTGAATTGCTCATCGGTTCTCCTCATTTCTCTTCAGCGTGTCCGGGATCTCCTTGAGGGTCTCCACGGTCTGCGGTGCTCCTTCGACCTCCTGCAGCTGGCCACGTCCGACCAGGAAGAGGACCAGCGCGATCAGCGCCCAGATGACGGCGACGATGACGCCCGACCATCCGCCGCCGATGAGGGTGCCCAGCGCCCACCAGAGGGCGATCGACAGGAAGAACACGGCCATCAGCGCGCTGTAGCCCGCTGCGCCCATCAACCCTGCACCCTTGGCGGACTTCGCCGCGGTCTCCTTGAGCTCTGCCTTCGCCAGTGCGACTTCCTGCCGCATCAGCGTGGAGATGTCTCGCGACACCTCACCGAGAAGCTCGCCGAGTGACGACGAGGCTGCTCTCTGCTCAGATGGTGTGGGGTCGGTCATAGCCGTCCTCCCCGCTGGCATCCGCTCTGGTCGAGCGGGTCTGGGTGTACAGCGGCGTCTCGGCGGCCGACGTGGCCGTGTCGCTCACCGGCGTGGACACCGAGTGGTCCGGGTGCACCTGGGTGACCGGGGGCACGGGGGGCGCCGGCGGAACCGGCGGGGCGGGCCGCACGGCCGGCGTCTGCGCGGCCGCGTGCTTCTGGTCGGCTGCGTCGGATGCCAGTGCGCGCGTCAGTCTGCCGATGACGACGCCACCGATCGCTGCGGCCAGGATGAAAGTGCCCGGCTTGCGGCGGGCGTAGCTCTTCACCTCGTTCAGCACCGACGCCGGATCCCGGTCGCCGAGCCAGCTCGCCGCTGCCGACACCCGTCCGGATGCCTGCTGGACGAGGTCGGCGGCGATTCCGCTGCCGCTCGAGTTGGTGGCCATCTCTCCGAGTTCGTCACCGACGGAGCGAAGACCCGTCGCCAGTCGCTGCTGCTGCGTGTGCGCCTGGTCCCGCAGCTCACGCTGCGTCTGCGCGTACAGATCCTTCGCCTGCATCTTCGCCTCGCCGACGACGCCTGAGGCTTCGTCCTTGGCTGCACCCAGCACATCCTTCGCGTGCCCGGTTGCGCTGTCCTTGAGATCTGATGCCTCGTGCTTCGCGGCATCGACCTTGCCCTGCGAGCCCGAAGGCTGCGAGCCCGAATCGTACGGCTGTGCGCCCGCGCCGTAAGCGGGCGTTCCCGAACCGCTCGGGCTGGTCGTCTCGAAATTGTCCGACATGAGTGCTCCTTTTCGCGGACCGATCGGAGGATCGGTGCACCATGTCTAACCCCGCCTGGTGGCCTGGCCACGCCCCTTGCACTCCCTTTGCTTACGGTGTACATCGCGGGTGGGTGGGGCGAAGTGGTCCCTCCGCGGCCGATCGCCCTATGTCAAGCCTCCTGCGCAGACGGCGTCGGTCTGCTCAGATGACATCACCATCGAGAGGAGCAGCGACATGTCGCAGAACACCGCTCAGCAGAACCAGAGCGCTCAACAGCAGGCGAAGCAGCCGAAGTCGGTGCTGGCAGGTCCATACGGACACCCGTTCCATCCGATCCTGATCACCCTCCCGATCGGCAGCTGGGTCGCGAGCCTGGTCTTCGACATCATCGGCCTGGTGTCCGACGACCCGGAACCGTACGCGCGAGCGGCGTGGATCCTGATCGTGATCGGCCTCGTCGGCGCTGTTCTGGCGGCCCTGTTCGGCTTCATGGACTATCTGCAGCTCGCCCGCGGCACCACCGCGCGCAAGACGGCGACCGTCCACATGGTGCTCAACCTCGGCGTCACCGCGCTCTTCGCGATCAGCCTGGTGGTGCGTCTGACCGGAGACGAGGATGACGTGAGCATCGCCGGTTTCGTCCTGTCGATCGTGGGACTGGCGGCTCTCGGTCTGTCGGGTTACCTCGGCGGAAAGCTCGCATACCGTTACGGCGTGCGTGTGGCCGATGAGGGCACGCAGCGGGAGGGCTTCCGCTGAGGCCGAGACGGCTGCCGCTGGGGTTCAGACGGCTTCTGCCGGGACTCAGCGGGAGAGCCGGCGCAGGAGCACCGCCGCTCCCGCAGCGGCGAGCAGAAGGCGCAGCCCGATCGCGCGCCATCCGCCGCTGACCTGCCCGGCGGAGCCGGTCGACTCGAAGACGTTGCCGGTGGAAGCGCTCGGCGCCCGACCGTGCAGCTCGACGTGCTTCATCAGCCACCGCGCAGCTGAGCCGTGCAGGCCCGGCGCGAAGTCATGCACGAGCAGCGCGGCCTTCTGCGTGCGGCCGACGAACGTGACGAAGCGGCGGCGCCCCGGCGCCCTCGCGATCGCGCGCGCGACTCGCCCTGCTGAGGAGACCGGCGGCAGCGGACGCACCAGACGGCCGGTGAAGTTCGCGGCGTGCTGGTAGATCGGAGTGTCGATCGACGCCGGGAGGACGAGATGCACCCGGATGCCACTGCCCCGCAGCTCCTGCCGCAGGGACTCGGCGAACCCCAGCGTCGCGTACTTGCTCGTCACGTAGGGAGAGATCGTCGGCGAGCTGGCCCGTGAGTAGAGGGATCCGACGAGGACCAGCGAGCCGGCGCCCTGGCGCCGGAAGTGGGGCAGCACAGCGCGTGCGCCGTGGATCTGGCCCATCAGGTTCGTCTCGATGACCTGGCGGAACACGTCGGACGGAAGCTGCTCGAAGGTGCCGTAGGCGAAAACGCCGGCGTTGCCTACCCACACGTCGATGCGGCCGAACGCCGCCACCGCCGCATCGGCGAGGCCGACCATGGCGCTCTCATCCGAGACATCCGCCGGCACGACGAGCACCTGTCCGCCCAGATCGCGGCACTCCTTCGCCACCGTCTGCAGGGCGGCGTCGCTGCGTGCGCAGATGACGAGCTGCGCTCCCTGCCGGGCGAACCGGCGCGCCGTCGCCCGCCCGATGCCGCTGGAGGCACCGGTCACGACCACCACGTCACGCTGTCGACGCGTCATGATCGCACGGGTGAAAGGTCGGGGAGATCGTGGATGCCGAACTCATGGCGGAGCGCGCTGAGCGCCGCCAGCCAGCCCGGCATCCCGGTGACACCCGGTCCGGGCGCCGCGGAGGCGGAGGCGAGGTAGACGCCGGGGATCGGGGTGCGCCACGGATCGGGACTCAGCACCGGCCGGCGGAACAGCTGCCAGAGGTTCGGCGCCCCGGCGGCGATGTCTCCGCCCGGGTAGTTCGGGTTGTGCTGCTCCACCTCTCGAGCGTTGCGCGAGCTGGTCGCCAGGATGGTGTCGCGGAAGCCAGGCGCGAAGCGCTCGATCTGGTTGATCACCGCGTCCTTGCGGTCCGCCGTGCTTCCGGCCGGCACATGCGTGTACGTCCACAGCGTGTGCTTTCCTGCAGGGGCGCGGCTCGGATCGAACAGCGTCGGCTGGGACACCAGCACGTACGGAGTCTCGGGGAGCCGTCCGCGGTGCACCTGATTCTCGGCATCCGCCACTTCGGCCCGCGTGCCGCCGACGTGCAGCGTGCCGGCGCGGCGCAGTTCGGGGTTCCTCCACGGCACCGGCTCGCTCAGTGCGAAGTCGACCTTCGCGACGCCGTCGCCGTAGCGGAACCGCTGCAGCGCGCGTCGATATCCGGGTGGGATGACGTCGGCCGCCAGGCGCACGAGTGCCTGGGGCGTCACGTCGAGCAGTGTCGCCCAGGCCGGCGGGAGGGCGCTCAGCGAATCGACCTCGTGGTCGAGAACGAGCTCGCCGCCGTGGCGACGCAGATCGTCGACCATGGCATCGGCGATCGCCTGACTGCCGCCGATCGGGATCGGCCAGCCCTGCGCGTGCGCATAGGTGGTCAAGGCCAGCCCGGCACCCGCACCGGCGATGCTGGGCTGAGCGAGGATCGTGTGCGCTGCGACACCGGTGAGCATGGCAGGTGCGACATCTTCCCGGAAGCGCGCGTTCCAGGCGGGGCTGCCCTGCTCGAGCGAGCGCAGTCCGAACAGGATCGCAGTGACCAGGTGCTGTGGGATCTGAAGCAGAGACGATCCGGTGAAGTCGGCGACCTTCGTCGCCCGTTCGACCAGCGGGCGAAGGAGTCGCCGGTACGCCCTGCCGTCCACCCCGAGTGCATCGGCGGTGCGCTCGAGGTCCCGGTAGGCGATGCCCGCGCGGCCATCGTCCAGGGGCTGTGCGAACGACACCTCGGGGGTGACGAATTCGACGCGATCCCGCAGCCCGAAGTCGCGGAAGAAGCGCGACTCGAAGGCCATCGGATGCACGGCGGAGCAGACATCATGCTGGAAGCCGGGCAGGGTGAGCTCCCGTGTGGCGGCTCCGCCGCCTGGCTGACTCTCGCGCTCGTAGACGCGGACCCGGAGCCCTGCCCTGGCGAGGGTCACTGCCGCAGCGAGCCCGTTCGGCCCGGCTCCGACCACGACGACGTCGGGGTCGCCCCCGCCGGAGCGACGCCGGTCGGTCACGATTCCCGGGCCTCTGCATCCGGAGCCGGTCCCGGTGATGGCGACGGCGACGGTGCTGGCGACGGTGACGGTGACGGCGAGCCGCGCCGGGCTCGAACGGCCGCCCGGCCCTCGGCGAGGTAGCCCAGGCGGTGCAGCGTCTCGGCATTGCGCCAGCGCACCAGCACGTCCATGATCGGACGCGGGACGAACCGGCCCGGTCCGGCGATCGGCACCTCCTGGATGCGCACCACGGAGTCGTCGCCCTTCGAGCGCACCTCGAGCGTCACGCGCGCCTCGCCTATCGGCCACCCTCGCGCACGCAGCACCATCCTGCGCGGCGGGTCGTACTGCTCGACGATGGTCTTGTCGTTGATCAGCAGCGGCCAGACGCCGAAGGAGTGATGCAGCTCGGATCCCTGCTCCGGCCAGGTGGAGGCCACGGCGCGCATGCGCGAGGCGCCGACCACCCACGTCGGGTACAGCCACCCGTCTGCCAGTGATTCGAACACGTCTTCCGGAGTGCAGTGCAGCACCCTCACGTTCTGAGCCATCCGTCGCTCCTCCCTGATCGGGCCGATGCTTCTCTCGGTCCAGCGCTTCGCTCGATCCGACGTTACGGTGCTCTGACGTATCAGCAGAGCGGGTTGCGCTCAGCGCTTTCGCGTGTTCACGATCGCTCGTGGCGAAGCAGCCCTCCGCCTGTCTCGCCCGGTTCGGGCTCGGTCGCAGCGCGCTCCTTCTGCCACGGCCACCGTCCGGTGATCTCCAGCTCCAGAGACCAGCTGAGGAACGTCCGGATGACGACGATCACTGCCAGCACGGCTACGGAGCCCAGACTGGGGGTCACTGCGACGGTCCGGATGATGTCGGCTGCGACCAGCAGCTCGAGCCCGAGGAGGATCGACCGGCCCAGAAAGCGCCGGAAGCGTCCGTACACGTTGTGCTCGCGGCGCAACAGGCGCCCGAGCGCGAACACGATCGCGGTCAGCGCACCGAGCACGATCGCGACGACCCCCAGAGCGTCGACGACCTTGCCGACGCTCTCGATGATCTCCTGAAAACTCATTGCGACCTCTTCTCGTCTTCCCCATCGCCTCGTCTGGATGGACTCACAGCGCGTCGAGTGTGCGTCGGGCCTCGTCTACGGCCTTCTCGGCCGTCGACAGCTCCTCGGCTGTCTGGCGTCGGCGATGGCCGGCAGCCTTTGCATCCCGCCGTGCCCGCGTCGCGTCCTCACGTGCACGAGTCAGCTCCTGCTCCAGCTCGGCGATGCGCTCGTCGAGTCGGTCGACGCGGTCCGTCGCATCCTTCGCCTCGTCGTCCGCACGACGAGCAGCTCTCTCGGCACTGTCGTGAGCCTTCTCCGCCTCACGCAGCGCCCGCTCGGCGGTGCGCCGCTGCCGCCGCGCGCCCACCTCGTCGGCCGCGGGCTTCGCGACGACCGGGGCTCCCGGTCGTCCCCCTCCGACGACGGAGTCGACATCGAACGACCCGGTGGGCTCGAGATCGCGCACCAGACGTCCGGATGCCACGGCCGCCGCCGCATGGGGATCGAAGAACGCCGCCGAGATCGTCTGACGCACCGCCTCGAGCGTGGTGTCGGTCACCCGGGCGCCCTGTGCCGTGGCGAGCGATGCCGCCTCTGTCGCCAGCTGATTCGTCAGTGCCCGGCGCTGCCGTCCGAGCTGTGACAGGGTCGACGCATCCAGATCCTCCTGGGCCTCGCGCAGTTCAGCTGCGAGCTCCAGCGCCTGGCCGAGCCGGGCGGCGCGCTCATGGGCGAAGAGATTCACCACCCATGCGGCGACGCTGGGCTTGCGCAGGGCGCGGATCGCCGCCGAGAGCGCCGCGTCACCGGCGTCCTTCGCGCGCGCGTTGCGCGTCGCGATGAACTGCTCCGGTGCTGCGGCGTACAGCTCGGCGGCGATCCTCTCGAGGTCACCCGCTTCGCTCATGCGAGCGACCCTATCGCCTCAGCGATCAGTTCTTCGTGGCGTCTTCTGCCGCCTGCATGGCGGCGTCGCCCTCTTCGGGAGACTCGGCGCCGGCGCTCGCCGCGGGGTCGTCGCCGGAGGCCGGCTCGCCATCCGTCGTCGGCATCTCCTGGCTGTCGAACTGCCCGTCGGGCAGCGCCTCATCGGCCGGCTGGGGGTCGCCGTGCGCGCCGCCAGCAGCCTCGGAGGAGTCTGCTGCGGCGTCGTCGTGCAGGTCGTCGGGGTTTCCGTTGTGCTGAGTCATGCTCCGAGTATCAGCCGATCAGGGCGATCAGGGCAGGGCCGTGACGACCGGCACCTCGAGCGGTATCATCCGCGTCGGCTCGACAGGATGGCACGCGGCGCCGAGGCGACATCGTCGGGCACTCGCCGCACGTCGATCAGCGCCAGCATCATGCCCGCCGCGACTCCGCCGAGGCCGCCGAGCACCATGTCGCCGATCGTGTCCTGGTAGCCGACGTGGATCTGATCGCTGATGAAGACCGACCCGAACCACTCGATCATCTCCCAGACCGCGCTGAGCGCGAGTGCGATCAACGGCGCGAGCACCAGGGGAGTCCGCGATCGAGGGCGAGCCGATGTGGTGATGCCGACGACGTCGGCACGTGTGAGGATCTCCGCCGCGAGGATCGCCAGCACAGCGGTGCAGGCGAAGTGCACCGCAAGATCCCACCACGAGATGGCGGCGTAGAGATCGAACACGTTGCTCCACGCGGCGGCGAGGACGGTCGCGCCGGCGGCGACGTCGAACCAGGCGCGCATTCCCAGCATTCGCGGCAGCATGAGCGCGGGCAGCGCCAGCGCCGCGATCCCGGCATCCGTCGGTTTCAGCCAGATCACGGCCGCGATCACACCGAGGATGCCGATGACGCGCAGCGCATCGGCCGTCCACTCCGACGCCGTGTGCGGCGGCCGCAGGAAGTCCTCTTTCACGCGGCATCCTCTCCGAAGCGCAGAACCGCCTGCACGGGCAGGTGATCCGACGGCCGGCGACCGCCGGGAGTGCGGGAGTTGACGGCGACCGTCCGCACGCGCACGTCCCGCGTCGTCATGATCCAGTCGAGCTGCCGTCCGCCGACGCGCGGGCGCCGGTATCCAGGGTACGTGCCCCACCGTGGGCCGGCCTTCCGCTCGGCGGCATCCCGGATGTCGACCAGAGCGCCGCCGGCCTGCAGTGCGCGCACGGCGGTCGAGCCGGCTCCGGCGTTCAGATCGCCCGTCAGCACCGCAGGCAGCCCGCGCTCGGCTACGAGCTGACGGATGCTCTGCGCCGAACGCAGCCGCGACGATGCGGAGAGGTGGTCGAGATGGGTGTTGATCGCGAGGAATCGCGCACCCAAGCTGGGCTCGGCGAACTCGGCCCAGACGAGGATCCGCGGGATGAGGTTCCCCCATCCGGTCGACCCCGCGCGCTCGGGCTGGTCGGAAAGCGCACGCTGCCCCCAGTCGCGCAGTTCGAGACGCGTGGCGTCGTACAGGATCGGACTGCCCTCGCCACGTCCGCCCGTTCCCCGCCCGGAGCCGATCGTGCGGTGATCGCGGCCCAGCGCCTCTCGCAGGAGGGGCATGACCGAGGGCAGCGCCTCCTGCAGGCCGAGGAGCGTCGGCTGCTCCGAGGCGAGCAGCTGGCGCACCGCGGGAGCGCGCCACGACCACCGGTCGGCCCGCCGGTGCAGCATCCCGTCCGCGGCGCGGCGGATGTTGAACGTCATGACGTGCACGTCGGGCGCTGCGGTCGGCCCGATCAGGGCATCCGCACCCTCGTCCGGCCGGTGAACCGCCACCGTCACCCGTCCCAGTTCTGCTGCGGGGTCTGGCACGTCTCGCGGAAGACGAACTGCGAAGGCAGCTTGCGCTGCGAGCTCGACCAGTCGATGGCCGGGCGCCGCTGCTCCGGCGGCAGGTAGCCGAGGCGGTACACGGCCATCAGCTCGAGGTCGTCTGGCACGTGCAGCAGCTCGATGATCTCGTCCCACCGGCCCGGCGCCTCCATCGGGAAGGAGATGAACTGGATGCCCATCCCCAGCTCCACCGTCGTGAGCCAGACGTTCTCCATCGCGGCGCCCATGCTGAAGACCGAGTAGAACGACGACAGCTCGCCGGGACGGTACTCGCTGCGATCGAGCATGACTCCCAGCAGCAGCGGAGAGCCGGCGACGAGCTTCGCGTTCTCGGACCCGAGCGTCTTCGGCACGCCGAGGGAGTTCATCAGCTTCTGCCCGCGCGAGGTGAACACCTGACTCGTGAACGGCCGCAGCACCGCGGGCAGCTTGTCGAACAGCATCCCGCTGCGCTTCTGCTCCATCTCGGCCTGACTGAACCGGAAGTACGGCTTGTACCGTTCGAAGAACGTGCCGTTCGACATGACCTCGGTCATGCTCTCACCCGAGATCTTCGCGATCCGGTCGATCGTCTCGCGCTGCTCGATCACCACGAAACGCCACGGCTGGCTGTTCAGCTGCGAGGGCGCCCGGCTCGCAGCCTCGATCAGCAGCCGCTGGTGCTCTTCGCTGACCGGGTCGGGAAGGAACGGCCCGTTCGTGGTCTTGCGGCGGCGGATGACGTCGAGGAATTCCATGCTGCTCCTATCGGCTTCGGCGGGAGGTGATGACGCCCGCTGCGACGAAGGGCGCTGCGGTGAGTGCGATGGCGGGATGCCTGCGGGTGTGCGTGCCCGCGTACGGGATGACGGCGAGGGGCGCGAGCGCGGGGGCGAGGGCGAGGGTGGCCGCGCGATCGCGCCGGATGCCGGCGATCAGCGCGACGATCGTGGTCGACACGGTCGCGATGTACAGCGCGTGGTGGACCCAGCGGAACCGCCGCGTGTCGATGAGCCGGGTCGCGACGGCGGCTCCGAGAGCACAGTTGGCGGTGTAGCAGATGCCGGATGCCAGGAATGCGGCCGACGCCGAAGACCGATGCCTTCGTGCTCGCCGCCTGCGTGTCATGGGATCAGCACATCATGTCGCGCGCATCCTGCGCGAGGGGTTGCGCTCTTCGCGCTTGGCCCGCAGTCATCCGAGGGAGGAGAACACGCGGAGGTAGGTGAATCGCGCCGGGATTCGCCTGCTCTCGCGTGTTCCCCTGCGCTCAGTAAGGTGGGTCGACGACGGGAGGCGGGTCGGTAGCGGGAGCCGGGTCGGCCGTGGGTGCCGGGTCGGCGGGTTCGGCGGGATTGCGCCGGATGCCGATCCACGACACCACGCCACCCGCGGCGAACAGCGCGGCGGTGACGAGCGCAGCGCTGTGGAAGCCATCGAGGTCGAGCGACCCGCCCACGATCGTCGAGAGCAGCGCGACCACCAGCAGGCCCGCGACGCGCGAGACGGCGTTGTTGACGGCGGAGGCGATGCCGCTGCGGCGCTCGTCGATCGCGCCGAGGATCGCCGAGGTCAGCGGCGCCACGGTGAGCGCGAGACCGAGTCCGAGCACGATCATCGACGGAAGCACCTGCCACCAGTAATCGAAGTCGCGGCCGACGGTGAGCAGCAGCAGGGCTCCGACCGCCATCAGCAGCGGGCCCACGGTCATGAACAGCCGCGGCCCCAGCCGCCCTGCCCAGGCGCCGGCGCGCGACGACAGCAGGATCATCAGCACGGTCACCGGCAGGCTCGCCAGTCCCGCCGCCGTCGCACTGAGGCCCGGCCCCTGCTGCAGGTAGACGCCGATCACGAAGCCGTTCAGCGAGAGCGCCGCGTAGATGAAGAGCGTCGAGATGTTGCCCCATCCGAAATTGCGCACCCGGAACATGGACAGGGGCAGCAGCGGGTGCCGCGACCGGGCTTGGCGCCACAGGAAGACGGCCAGCAGCACAGCACCGGCGACTCCGGGCATCCAGATCGCCGGCGTCGCCCAGCCCAGCCGCTCCTGCTCGATCAGCGCGAAGACGACGGCGCCCAGGCCGAGCGCACAGAGGATCCCGCTCACCCAGTCGACCCGGACATCCCGCTCGTGCTCCGGCAGGTCCAGCCGACCGAGCAGCACCAGGGTCACGGCGATCGGCAGCACGTTGATGAGGAAGACGAATCGCCACGACAGCAGGTCGACGAACAGACCGCCCATGAGCGGGCCGACCAGCTGCGCGCCGGTGGTGAACGCCGTCCACACGCCGATCGCCCTCGACTGCAGTTCGCCGCGCATCGTCGCCGTGATCAGCGCGAGAGAGCTCGGCACCAGCATCGCGCCCGCCGCGCCCTGCGCCGCGCGGGCGACGATCAGCACCAGCGGATCGGGTGCCGCCGCCACGGCGACCGACGCGATGCCGAACGCGATGAGCCCGATCCGCATCACGCGCACGCGGCCATAGGCATCCGACAGCGACCCCGCCAGCAGGATCAGCGCGCTCAGCGTGATCAGGTACGCGTCGACCACCCACTGCTGCGTGGCGATGCCGCCGCCCAGCTCTCGACTGATCGCGGGCAGCGCGACGGTGACCACGGTGCCGTCGAGGAACGTGACGAACGACGCCAGAACGGCCGCCGCGACGACGAGTCGCTGCACGCTGTTGAACGCGGGCGCAGGGGTGGACGTGGGCACAGGGCGACCCTACTCCCGCCATCGACCTGCGGCGCGGGCAGGCGTACCCTGGCCGCAGGCGGGGCGACCAGCCCCGTCTGAGGACCCCGGCGTGAAGCCGAAGACGAGAGCGGTGCGAGATGGATTCGATGATGATGGACGCGATGGCGTCCGAGATGAAGACGTCCGGTATGGAGATGATGGACATGTCGGTCATGCAGGCCTGCATCGACGCGTGCGCCGCGTGCGAGCAGGCGTGCATGGTCTGCTCGACGCAGATGATGGACTGCAGCGTCGCCTGCATGAACTGCGCCGACATGTGCGGCACGATGATGCGCTCGATGCTGCGGATGCAGGGCATGACCGCGCCCGCGATGATGTCGATGCTCGACGCCTGCATCGCGATGTGCGCGATGTGCATGGACGAATGCCAGGCACACGCCGAGCACAGCGACGTCTGCCGGATGTGCGCTCAGGCCTGCAAGGCGTGCATGGAAGCCTGCATGGAGATGCGCGACGCGATGACGAAGATGGCCTCCTGAACGCGGGCGGAATGGGGCCCTGAGCCTGCCGAAGGGTCCCTGAGCCTGCCGAAGGGTCAGCGCGCGACGTTGTAGAGCACTCGGCCGACGGCGAGCACGTCGTACGCGGTATGCAGCGCGACCGGAGTGCCCGCGGGCGCTTCCAGCGCCGCCCCGCCGGCGCTCCACACCGAGAGCAGGTCGCCGTCGAGGGTGCGCAGACGCAGAACGCCGGATGCCGCATCCGCCGTCTCGACGACGGCATCCGTCCAGCCGAGCGGCGTCGCCGACGCCATCCGAGCCTGAATCAGATGCAGCGCGTGACCCGGTGCATACGAGGAGCACGCGTCGCCGTGATCGCACATGCACGCCGCACGCTCGCGCACCTCGAGGGGCGAAAGGCGGGTCGGCGGCGTGTTCACGGTGGGTCTCCTCACGGTCGGGATGAACCGAGAGTACGTCCGGCTCGGACGCGCGTCGATCAGCGCCGACACGCGACGAAACACGGTGAACGGAGGGGCGGCGTACACTTGACGCCGTGTTGTCTGCAGAGTGCGCCCCCGCGGCGCGAGAGGTGATCGTCGGCGCGCCCCGCGCCGACGGCAGAGGCTGAAAGCGATCCGGCGGCGGAACTCCCGTCACCGGTGTCCCGACGTATCCGGCATCCGATCTGAAGGATGCTTCTCCCTCCTCGCCGAGTCCGCTCCGCACCTTGATCAGAAAGCACACCCATGCATCCCATCGACGAGCGCGCTATCCGCGCATCGTTCCGCAACGCCTCCCGCAAGGAAGTCGCATCGCTCACCCTGCCGCCCGCCTTCGACGAGATCGACTTCGAGCGTCTCGACTACCTCGGCTGGTTCGACCCGAAGATGTCGAAGCGGGCGTACGTCGTCGCCGAGGTCGACGGCGAGCCGGTCGGCGTCCTGCTGCAGCGCACCGAGCAGCGCACCGGTCGTCGAGCGCAGTGCTCGTGGTGCGATGACGTCACGCTGAAGAACGATGTGCAGTTCTTCTCGGCGCGCAAGGCGGGCAGTGCCGGACGCAACGGAGACACCATCGGCACGCTCATCTGCGAGAACTTCGGCTGCTCGGCGAACGTGCGCCGACTGCCGCCGCTGGCGTACGAGGGCTACGACCGCGAGCTCGCACGCGAGATGCGCATGATGCGGCTGCGCGAGCACGTGGAGGCCTTCGCCCGCGAGCTCGGCTGACACCCGCTGGCGGGAGCCGGCTCCGCCGCTCCCGTCAGCGCGCCTGCGCCTCGACAATAGCCCTCTCGAGGTCGTCCCGCTTCTCGAGAGTGACCATCTTGCCGTCGACGAAGAACGTGGGTGTGCCCTCGACGCCGAGGAAGGTCCCCTCGGACTTGTCGCGCCGCACGCGTTCGGCAGTGGCGGGGTCGGCGACAGCCTCGTCGTAGGTGGCCATGTCGAGGCCGATCTCCTCGGCGAGCATGCGGAACGGCTCCGGGTTCGGCTCGGTGGCCTCGCCCCACTCCGCCTGCGTCTCGAACAGACGCTGGTACATCGCCTCGAACTCACCCTGCTGGGCGGCGGCCTCGGCGGCGAGCGCGGCGTCCATCGAGTTCACATGACCAGGCAGCGGGAAGTAGCGCACGGCGTAGGTGATCTGCCCGTCGTACTTCTGTCGCAGCTCCTCGACCACGGGGTGGAACGCGGCGCAGGCCTCGCACTCGAAATCGAGGAACTCCACGACGGTCACCGCATCGGCTCCGCCGTCGTCGAGCACGTGCGACTCCTCGCGCAGCACCTGCGGCTTCGGGTCGTTCTCGGACTCCGCGCGCTGGGCCACGGCCCACACGAGCACGCCGACCAGCAGCACCATGATCAGGCCGCCGGTGATGATGACGGCCTTGACGGAGTTCTTCATGCCTCGATCCTGTCAGCTCTCGCCCGCGGCGTTCTGCGCGTGGGCGAGAGCCGCCGGGGCGAGCGCGCGCGACAGCCGGGCGAACTCGCGCACGCTGCGCTCGCCGGGCCAGTCGTCGGGCAGCAGAGCTGACGGCAGGCCCGGATCGACATAGGGCAGCACCCGCCAGCTGTCGATCAGCCGCACGTACGCGGCGAACGGCTCGGCCTGCTCGAGATCGGCGAAGGATGCCAGGAACCGTTCGTGCTCGGCGCGCAGCGCGTCGAGATCCCACCAGCGCGCAGCGGCGCCGGCGAGGGGCTCGGCCGGCACCGGGTCGCTCGTGCGGAACAGGGTGGTGTAGGTGCGGGCATCCAGCTCTGCCAGCAGCTGCTCGGCCTCGTCGGCGAGGTGTCCTGGCAGGATCCACAGCCCCGCCGCGACGGCGCCCGCGCCCAGGAACTGCAGTCGGCGGCGCAGCTGATGCCTGAGGTCGCGCCGCGTCTCGGGGATCGTCGCCGAGACGAGCAGCCACTCGTCTCCTGCGGCCATGGTCCGCACCGCGAAGATGCGACGGTCGCCGCGCTCGAGCATGGGCAGCGCCGCCGGGTTGAGGGCGTAGCCGCCATCGGGTGCGGCGAGCAGCAGGCCGCGTTGCTTGAGGCGGGTGATCGCCGTGCGCGCCCGGGCCGCGGGTATCCCCAGGTCGCCGGCCAGCCGCACCAGCGCGGCCGACGGGATGCGGCCGCCGAGAGGCCGCAGGTACAGCCCGATCAGGGTGCGCAGCAGCGAGGTGGTGCTGCCCGGTCGCGCCTCGATGTCATCGAGCACGGCCGCCCCATCTCCGCCGACACCCCCAGTTCGCGCCGAGACCCCCTCGTATTCACGCTCGCAGGTGGGGGTCTCGGCAGCAAGTAGGGGTGTCGGCGAGTGGGGGGTCATGACTGCAGGGCGTCGCGCACGGCGATCACGCCGAGCAGGGTCTCCTCGTGCGAGGTGCTCAGGGGCGACAGCCCGAGCCGGATGCCGTCGGGGAAGCGGAAGTCGGGGATGATCCCGTCGGTCCACAGCTGCTTGGTGACCTCCTGGAAGGAGTCGTGCCCGATCGTCACATGCCCGCCGCGGCGCGACGCCTCGCGCGGTGACAGCAGCCGCACGCCGAGCGGGGCCAGCACGGCGTCGTACGCGCGGATCGCGAACTCGGTGAGCGTGATCGACTTCGCCCGCAGGGCGGTGACGCCCTCGAGCTCGATCAGATCGAGCATCCCCTGCATCGCGAGCATCGACAGCACCGGCGGGGTGCCGCTGAGCAGCTGCCGGATGCCCGAGACCGGGGCGTACTCGGGACCCATCGCGAAGATGTCGGCGGCTCCCCACCAGCCATGAATCGGCTGCACGACCGCACCGTGATGCTCGGCGCGGAGGTAGCCGAACGCGGGTGAGCCCGGTCCGCCGTTCAGGTACTTGTAGGTGCAGCCGACGGCCATGTCGACTCCCCACTCATCGAGCTTCATGGGCACGACGCCGACCGAGTGGCACAGGTCCCAGAGCATCAGCGCCCCGGCATCCTTCACCACTGTCGTGATCTCCGGCATCTGAGCGAGCGCGCCCGAGCGGTAGTCGACGTGGCTGAGCACGACGAGAGCCGTGCGCTCGGAGACGACCGAGGCCACCTGCTCGGCGGTGACGCCGAGGACCGGATCGGGCTCGACCCAGCGCAGCGTCGCACCGGTCTCGTTCGCGACGCCCGCGGCGATGAAGCGGTCGGTGGGGAAGTTGCCCGCCTCGATGACGATCTCGTCGCGGCCGGGTCGCGCGGCGACACCGGCGCGCATGAGCTTGTAGAGCAGCACGCTGGTGGAGTCGGCGACCACAGTCTGGCCGGGTGCGGCGCCGAGGGTGATCGCGCCGATGCGATCGCCGAGCTGCATCGGCAGCTCCATCCACTGCTCGTCCCACGAGCGGATCAGGCGCGTGCCCCAGTCGTCGCGGATGAAGGCCGCCGCCTTCTCGGGCAGATCCCGCAGCGGGCGACCCAGCGAATTGCCGTCGAGGTAGGCGGTGATGCCGGGAGCGTCGGCGAACTCGGCGATGTGGTGGGCGAGCGGGTCGGCCTGGTCGAGCTTGCGGGCTTCGGCGAGCAGGTCGGCGGTGATGTCGGTGTCGGTCATGTCACGGCTCCGTGATGTCGGTGGGGATGTCGGTGTCGATGTCGGCTGGTGTGAGGCGGCGGGCACGGTTCGGGTCGCCGTCGAGGAGAAGCAGCAGGGGGCCGCTCGCGAGCGGGTCGGCGGGGGAGAGGGATGCCAGCAGGTCGAGCCCGTCGAGACCCGCGGCGCGCAGCGCCTCGATCTCCGTCTCGCGAAGGTCGACGGGAGCATCGCCGTTGCCCATGTCGGTGCCGTAGAGGATCTCTCCGCCGGCGGCGATGAAGCGACGCACGTTGTCGATCGCCAGGGCGAGCGTGTCGCCGTCATGGATGGCGAGGGTCGAGATCCAGGATGCGGATGCCGCTTGCGCTGCGATCTCGGCATCGCTCAAGCGCTCGCTGAACGGGGCGTGCGCGAGGCGTGTGGCGCCAAGGCGCACCGCGCGCTGGGCTTGACCGGCTCCCTCCGCGTGCGCGACGACGGGCAGATGGTGCACGGCCGCCTGATGCACGACCGCGCGGAAGGTGTCGTCGTCGAGCACGGGGCCCGCGTCGCTGTGAGCGACGACCTTGATGAGCGAGACACCGTCGGCAGCGAGCTCATCGACCGTGCGGGCGGCGTGCTCGGCATCCGGGATCTCCCGCACCGAACCCGCCGGAGCCCACGCGCGATCCGACGGGTACCCGCCCGGTGCGGTCAGGAAGGGGCCGGCGTACCGGACGATCGGTCGGCGTCGCTCCGGAGAACCGTCCGGGTCGGAATCTGCGAAGTCGTGATCCGACACCTCGGCGATCCATGCCGGGTCCGCGCCGAGGTCGACCACCCGGCCCAGTCGCGACTCGGCCAGCAGGGTCAGGTCGACCAGCTGGAGATGCACGTGGTGATCGGTGAAGAGACCGGTGATCACGCCGTCCAGGCGCGGTGTCCCGGCGGGAGCCGGCCCTTCGACAAGCTCAGGGGCCCATCGCAGCTCAGGGGCCCATCGCAGCTCAGGGGCCTGGGAGCGCAGCGTGAGGGTGCCCTCGCGCATCCCTTCGCCGTCGTAGAAGGTCACCGCCCGCATTCAGCGGCCGATCTCGGTGCGCACGCTGTACAGCTCGGGGAAGAAGGTGAGATCGAGCGCGCGCTGCAGGAAGCTCACGCCGCTCGAGCCGCCCGTGCCGACCTTCATGCCGATCGTGCGGGTGACGGTGCGCAGATGCCGGAACCGCCAGAACTGGAAGTTGTCCTCGACGTCGACGAGCTCTTCGCACGCCTCGTAGAGATCCCAGTGCTCGTGCGGGTTCTCGTAGATCTCGCGGATGGCCGCCACCAGCTCGGGGTGCTCGCGGTACGGCTGACGCACGTCGCGCTCGAGCACCTCCGCGGGGATCGGCAGGCCGCGCCGGGACGCGTAGCGCAGGAACTCGTCATAGAGGGTGGGACGCTCCCACTCGGCGGTGAGCATCGCGAGGTTCTCTGGATGGTCGCGGAACAGGCCGAGCATCCGCTCGTTCTTGTTGCCGAGGGCGAACTCGACCGCGCGGTACTGCACCGACTGGAACCCGGACGAGTTGCCGAGGTCACCGCGGAACTGCGCGTACTCGGTGGGGGTGAGGGTGGCGAGAACCGACCACTGCTGGGTCAGCACCTCCTGGATGTGCTTCACCCGGGCGATGTGCTTGAGCGCCGCGCGCAGGTCATCGCCGGCCAGCCGGTCACGGGCGGTGCCCAGCTCGTGCTGCACGAGCTTGAGCCACAGCTCGGTCGTCTGGTGCTGGATGATGAACAGCATCTCGTCGTGGTGCTCGGGACGGGAGACCGGATACTGGGCGCTGAGCAGCCGGTCGAGGTCGAGGTACGAGCCGTACGTCATCCGGTCTCTGAGGTCGGTGACGATGCCGTCTTCGAGGGTGCGTTCATTGTCGGCGGAGGCCATGCTGGGAACGTATCAGTTTCGTGCCGGTCGTCACAATCATGAAATTGCCCGCGCTAGCACTGCGAAGGCGCGCTCGACAAGGGGCACCGGATCAGCGGCAACGATCGAGTCGCAGCGGATATTCTTCCCAGCATGGGAGACAGCATCAGCTCGCAGCGGTTCACTCGGCAGGATCGGGCCCGGTTCCGGGAGCAGGTGCAGCGCGGGCTGGAGGCGCTCGAGCTCATGCTCGGCGACGGCTGGTTCGAGGAGGCATCGCAGCCGCAGCTGGGGATGGAGATCGAGCTGAACCTCGTCGACGGCGAGCGCAACCCCGCCATGACCAACGAGCAGGTGCTGGATGCCATCGCGAACCCGGCCTTCCAGACCGAGCTCGGACGGTTCAACGTCGAGATCAACGTCGCCCCGCGACCGCTCGGCGACGACAGCCTCGCCGAGCTGGAGAAGGTGCTGAGCTCGGCGTTCGCCGCCGCGGACGAGCGCGCGCACAGCGCAGGCAGCGATCTGGCGATGATCGGCATGCTGCCCACTCTCGACGAGACGCACTTCACCGAGCGCTGGCTGTCGAGGGAACCGCGCTACAAGATGCTCGGGCAGCAGATCCTCGCCGCGCGCGGCGAGGACATCGAGCTGCGACTCGACGGGGTTCCCCTCACCGACACCTCCGACGCGGAAGACCTCGACATCATCTGCGACACGATCGTGCCCGAGGCCGCATGCACCTCGATGCAGCTGCACCTGCAGGTCAAGCCCGAGGAGTTCGCCGCGCACTGGAACGCCGCGCAGGCCATCGCCGGTGTGCAGGTGGCGCTGGCTGCGAACTCGCCGTTCTTCGCCGGCCGCGCGCTGTGGCATGAGACCCGCATCCCGATGTTCGAGCAGGCCACGGATACGCGTTCGCAGGAGCTGAAGAATCAGGGCGTGCGCCCACGCGTGTGGTTCGGCGAGCGCTGGATCACGTCGATCTTCGACCTCTTCGAGGAGAACTCACGGTACTTCCCGGCACTGCTGCCGGAGAGCTCCGACCAGGATCCGCTCGAGACGCTGCGATCGGGCACCGCGCCCGACCTCAGCGAGCTGCGGATGCACAACGGCACGGTCTACCGCTGGAACCGTCCCATCTACGACACGCAGGACGGCGGCTGCCACCTGCGGCTCGAGAATCGGGTGGTGCCGGCCTCCCCGTCTATGGCGGATGCCCTGGCCGACACCGCGTTCTATTACGGGCTGCTGCACTCGCTCGCGCACAGCGAGCGCCCGCTGTGGAGCCAGATGACCTTCGACGCGGCACACGAGAATCTGCACGCCGCGGCGCGTCAGGGCATCGAGTCGCAGCTGTACTGGCCCGAGCTGGGCTGGGTCGGACCTCGCGAGCTGGTGCTGCGCCGTCTGCTGCCACTCGCCGAGGAGGGGCTCGAGGCCTACGGCGTCTCGCCCGCGGCGCGCGAGAGGTATCTCGGGATCATCGAGCAGCGCTGCGTCACCGGCCGCAACGGCGCCACCTGGCAGCGGGCGAACGTCGCGGCCAGGGAAGCGGCGGGCGAGTCCCGGCCGCAGGCGCTGCGCGGGATGCTCGATGACTACCTGCAGCGGATGCATTCCGGCGAGCCCGTGCACACCTGGCAGCCCTGACCTCGCCCCCTGGGTCCCGGAGCTC